>NZ_CM155256.1:0-3341546 GCF_056679915.1 Arthrobacter sp. PTI12
TCAAGGGGAAATATAACGTCGGGCATTGCATCTCCTTTAAAAATGCTGCCTGGCCCGCGGATTAGGGCCGGGGTAGTTTCTTGTGAAGCGGATTGGAGGAATAGCGTTGCGTCTTTCGATTACCCGTTGCGGGAAGCGCACCGGAAACGACCTGGGGCTCCGATGCCGAACGGTACGTTGAATCGATCAGTTGGAATGCTGCCGAGCCTGTCCGGGAAATGTTTGGCACGCTCATCCTCCGGCGGGCGGTCTGCCGGCACTGCGGACATTCGGTCGATTCCGCAGCTGCACTCATGGGACGAATGGCCTCAAACACGTCGCATTGGGGACAGAGATACTCATAGATCGGCATGCAGAACGCGCCCTTCTGTGTCGGATGAATGATCAGGCAGGTACCGCGAGGCTGTCCTGTGAGGACGGCTTGGCATGCGGGATGCCTCTTCGGCCAAGGAAGAACGCCGCCGCAAGAGCAGCAACTGCTGCGACAGTCACCAGCAAGGCGAGGTTGGTGTTCGTCTCATACCTGCCTACCAGCAGGAAAAACGCAGGGATGGTGCCGGTTATGTGGGCCACAAAGATCGTGAACCAGCCAGTGGTGTAGGCCAGGGAGTCCTTACCCAGCCCCAACAGCAGGAAGAACAGAAACCACAGGACCGCCCAGGTCAGCCAGATTGCGCCGAACACCGGGTCCGCGACCAGGGTGAATTGGAGGATTCCGATCACCACCGCACAGGCTGCAACAAAGAGAGAGAACCAGCCCAGACCCTCGCCGCTGATTCCGGTCGCTTGAAGGATTCCCACATACAGGTATGTGAAACCAAAAAGATACAGGCCAGCGGCGCCGAAGATCGTCGGCAAGTCGTTGTTGGCCTGAATCAGGATGATGGTCGGGAAGACAACCTGCATAATCCCGACGAAGAAATTCAAAATGGCTGCCGATTTACCGGGAACCACTCCAATAAGCATGAGACCGTTAATGAAAAGAACTGCGCCAACATATAACAGACCAACACTGCTCATGGCACTCCGTTGCAATACAAAGAGTGAGTGGGAACCTACGAGGGAAAAACCCACCTGCGCGTGCCGGCGGTTTTCACAGAATCAGTAACAGAATAAGAAATAAGTGCGTTGTATCGGCAACCATAGTCCTGCTCAATTTTTCTGTCAACGATAAAAATCCCGTCTCGCAGTCCGGGCGCAACGGGTTATCCCCCGGTAGAACTTTCCTTGATTCCTGATGGACAAGAGAGCATCTGTTCCCTGTTCCGAAAGGCGTGTGAGTGCTTCACTGGACAGTACGACGACGGCCCTGCCGCCTCCCGCTGCTTCCGGAGGTTCCTGAATGAGCAAGATCATCCTCATGATGTCCGTCTCCCTGGACGGCTACTTCGAAGGACTCGACCGGGACATCAGCTGGCACCGGGTGGACGAAGAGCTTCACAGCTACTTCAACGAGCAGTGCCGCGCGATGGCCGGTTTCTTCGACGGACGCGTCACCCATGAGCTGATGACCGAGTACTGGCCCACCGCTGACCAGAATCCGGATGCCTCCGAACCGGAGATCGAGTTCGCACAGATTTGGCGGGATGCACGCAAGTATGTGTTCTCACAAACCCTTTCGGAGGCGGGCCGGAACACGACGGTGATTTCCGACGTCGTTCCTGAACAGATCGCCGAGCTGAAGGCGCAGATCGGCGGCGATATCGCGCTGGGCGGAGCCAACCTCGCAGCCAGCTTTCTCCGGCTCGGCCTGGTGGACGAGTACCGCATCTGCGTCCATCCGGTAGTGCTTGGCAAAGGCCGGCCGCTCTTCGAAGATCCCAAGGTCCAGCTGAATCTCAAGCTCGAGGAAACGCGGAGGTTCAGCAACGGCGTGGTTCTGCTGCGGTATACGAACGATCGCTAGCGTCTTATCCGGCCAGAGGGGGCCGGGGCTGGTCTCCTTCGAGCAGTCCTGACAGACTTCCTCGCATGACTTCCTCCCGTCCCTTTGCACAAGTTGATGTGTTCTCTCCGACTCCGTACCTAGGAAATCCAGTCGCCGTCGTACTGGATGGTGAGGAGCTGAGCGACGACGCGATGCAGCGCGTGGCTCGCTGGACCAATCTCTCCGAAACCACGTTCCTGCTGCCGCCCACCAATCCGGAAGCGGACTACCGCGTACGGATCTTCACCCCGGGAGGTGAGCTTCCGTTCGCCGGTCATCCGACGCTCGGTTCAGCGCACGCCTGGCTTGAGGCTGGCGGTACGCCGCGGCGCGATGACCTGGTTGTGCAGGAGTGCACGGCGGGGCTCATCAATGTCCGGCGCGGCGACGAGATCCTGTCCTTCGCCGCTCCACCCACGCGACGCACCGGGAACCTGGAGGGCGAGTACCTCGCAGGGATCGTCGCCGCGTTCGGCATCCGCGAGGACCAGGTGCTCTCACACCAGTGGGTGGACAACGGGCCGGGCTGGGCGGTCATCCGGCTGGCCACCGCGCAGGAGGTGCTCGATCTGGAACCTGATCTGTCGCGGATCCCGACGGCGATGATCGGCGCAGTCGGCGCCTATCCCGACGGTTCCGAGCATGCCTACGAGATGCGTACCTTCGCGCCCGCTCTCGGCGTTCCCGAAGACCCGGTGTGCGGGAGCATGAACGCCTCAGTGGGCCAATGGTTGACCGGCACCGGTGCAATGCCGAGCACCTATCGGGTGTCGCAGGGTTCCCGGCTGGGCAGGGCGGGAGACATCACCATCACAGCCGACGACGACGGCACCGTCTGGGTGGGCGGCGCCACAACAACGTGTTTCCGGGGAACTGCCGAGATCTGATCTGTGCGGGGCTCGTCTCGTCTCTCGGGCAGCGTGTGGCTCTAATCGACGACGGCGGTGGCTTCCATTTCGAGCGCCGCTCCATGATTGAGCGCGTTTACCCCTGCGACGGCTCGGGCGGGGCGATGGGAACCGATCCATTCGCCATAGATTTCGTCGAACTCTTTCCAGTGAGCCAAATCCGTCAGGTACACCCGCACCTGGACCAGACTGGTTCGCTTGAGTCTCGCCGATGCCAGGCAGGCATCGAGGTTGCTCAGCGTTTGTTTGGCCTGCACCGCGAAGCTCTCGGAAGTGACCGGCTCCCCCTCGCTGTTCACGGGCAACTGACCGGAGATGTAGGCAGTGCCGTGAGCGATGGTGACGTGACTGTACTTGCCTCGTGGAGGCATCAGCCCGTCTGCGTTGATTTGTTCGATGGTTTCGTTGGAGCGCATGACGTTCACCTTAGGCGGGTCCAGTGGTCCGCACAGCAGAAAGCCCCGGAAAGGAGGCACCCGTCCGGGGCTTCTGCAGATTTATCAGAGCGGCTTCGCGGCCAGCTCCTTGACCCACTTCGGGGTTTCCTTGTCCAGCTTGCTGTCGGTGGTAACGCGAAGGCGGGCAGCGAGGATCTGCAGCTGTTCATCGTCCTGCTGCGGCTGGGCAGACCGTTGCACCGTACGACGTGCCTTCGGCGATCAGTCCGGTGATCAAGATGGCGAACGGCCCCAGGTTGGCGACGATATCCCAGCCCGTGATGTCGTCCGAGACGATGTCGATGAGAATTGGCTCAGTGGCCTGTTCGGTCGCCGAATCGATTACCGCGTTAGGGAACCTGCGAGGGCAGCAGCCCCGGCGAGCGCCAGCACGCCCCGCACGGTGTTCGCACGGGTCCATGGCTGCTCGAACGCTTGCCAGGCTAGATCACCAGCGCCCGCGACTCGGGCAAGCCTGTTGTTGAGCGGAACATTCACGGCCGCAGTCACACCGAAGCTGGCGAGCGACAGCACTGCTCCCGCCAACCGCACGAGACCGTAGGTATCCGTAGTACCCGCGGTCAGCCCCGCCACTACCGAAGCGGCAGCGCCGCCGAAGAACAGCACCATGAACGGTGGACGGACCGCCTGGACGTTGATGCGCTGCATGGCGCCGATGGCTTCGCTCCCCGGACGAGAGTTGAGCGCGGGCATCACCATGGAGGAGAACGCAACGTACACCCCGCCTGTTGCGCCAGCGCACACTGCCGCAGTAGTAGTTGCAACGGTTTGAAAGAGATCAGCAGTCATGCACCAAGCAAACCCTGCCTCAGGCAGACTCCCCATAGTCGTACACAGCAGAAGCATACGCAATCGTCTAGAGTCAGGCTCATGGATCCCTTGACGCACTTCCTCGACGGACCTCATGCCCGGCGGGCCTTCGCATTACAGGTGGCGATGAACCCGCCGTGGTCTCTCGATGTCCAGGATCAGGCGCCGTTGACGGTGATGGCTATGCTGACCGGCGGTGCGTGGCTGGCGGCAGACGGGAACTCGACGGCTCTCAGTGCGGGCGATATTGCGCTCGTTCGCGGGCCCGGTCCATATATTGTGGCCGATGAGCCCGGGAGGGCGGCGAGCATCGTCATTCATCCCGGGCAGGCGTGCACCACGCTCGGCGGCGAGCCGGTCCACCTGAGCATGAGCCACGGCGTCCGGACGTGGGGCAACACTGCGTCGGGCGAGACCACCATGCTGATCGGGACGTATGAGACCGACGCCGAGGTCGGCTCCGCGGTGACGGCAGCATTGCCGCGCATCGCCGTCATACCGGCCGGTGCAGTCAATGCCGCGCTGGTGCAGCTACTTGCCTGCGAGGTTGCAACGGACGCTCCCGGACAAGGCAGCGTGATCGATCGGATGCTGGATGTGCTCCTGGTCCATTCCGTGCGTGCGTGGACCGGCGCTCACCCCGAAAGTGCAACAGGCTGGCTGTCAGCGGGTGCTGATGCCGTCGTCGGGCGGGCCCTTGAGCTGCTCCATGAACTGCCCGCTGAACCGTGGACGCTCGAGTCGCTCGCCCGGCGACTGAATGTATCGCGGGCTACGCTCGCGGCCCGCTTTCGCTCGCGCGTCGGAGAGCCACCCATGACGTACCTGACCAACTGGCGAATGCTTCTGGCCAGCGAACTGCTTGCCGGCCCGCACCACACCACGGCGTGGATCGCGGGTGAGATCGGCTACGGCAGCCCCTTCGCGCTGAGCACTGCATTCAAACGGAGGTTCGGAGTGAGCCCAACCGAGTACCGCCGTCGTAAGTTTGCTGCGCCGGCGTAGCGGGGTTTCGTCCTAGTGTTGTCAGTGAGGGATGAAGTAGAACCAGGCCGCGGGAGGCACCGATGACGCAGTACTCAGCAGGCACTGTCCGGCAGCAGATTCTGGCGGTACTTTCCGCGTGGGGTATGGCTCCGGAGCGCGCGCACATCACCGCCGAAGTAATGGTGGACACCGATCTTGCGGGCATCGATTCCCACGGGATCTCCATGCTGCCCATGTACCAGCGGCTCATCGATGCAGGAAAACTCGACACCCGCGCGGAAGCTGTGATTGAGCGTGAGGGTCCGTCCACCGCCGTCGTCGATGGCGGGCATAATCTTGGGCATTCAGCGATGGTGACCGCAATGCGGCTCGCTGTCTCCAAGGCGCGGGAGACCGGCGTCGGAGTTGTGACCGTACGGCGGTCGCACCACTTCGGGGCGGCTGGCTACTACGCGAGGATCGCCGCGGAATCCGGTCAGATTGGGCTGGTCACCTCGACCACCCCTACCAAGACGGTGGTTCCCACCCGCGGTTCGAGGCCGGTGCTCGGAACCAATCCGCTGGCGTTCGCCGCGCCCAGCGCCAACGAGGCGGAGCCGTTCCTCCTCGATATGTCCACCAGCACCGTCGCGATGAACAAGGTGAAGGTGTACGACTACCTCGAGAAGCCGCTGCCTGCCGGGTGGGTGCTGGACGGCGCCGGCCAACCGGTCACCGACTCCCACGCGGGCTATAGCCAGCTGCGGGATCAGAAGGAAGGCGGCTTGAGTCCGCTCGGCGGGACGGAACAGCTCTCCAGCCACAAGGGATACGGGCTCGCGCTCATGGTCCAGATCCTGGCCGGCGCGCTCGCTGGTGCAACGTTTGCCCCGCTGAGGGAGCCCTCGGATCCGAATGACATTGGTCACTTCTGCCTGGTGATCGATCCCGCGTTTTTCGGGGACGCGGAGCAGTTTGCGGCATCGGTGTCGCAGATTGTCGACCTCCTTCGTGCGGAGCCGCCGGCAGCGCCGGACCGCCCGGTACTGGTGCCCGGGGATATCGAACGGACGGTCCGGACCGAACGGCTGGCGGCCGGCATTCCGCTCAGCGGCGGGCTCGTGAGTCACATTCGCGACATCTGTGACCAGAACGAGGCGCCGTTCCACCTCTAGGTCCGGGCTTGCACATCCTTGGTTGGAGTGTTCGCCTCTGGCGGATGTGACTCGTCAAAGACGCCGCATACTGTTTTTCCGGGGATGAGTCCAGAAAATACGTGTAGCCTGTTGCAGCACCTCAAGCAGCAAAGGACAAACGAGCACCCATGGCTACGGATTACGACGCACCGCGCGTACGCGAAGAGGATCAGCCGGCCAACGAGTCGCTGGAGGCACTCAAAGCCCAGCGCAGCGCCTCCACTCAGAATTCGGCGATCGATGCAGATGAGACAGACACAGCTGAAGGCCTGGATCTGCCTGGCGCTGTCCTCGAAGAGGAACTTCAGATACAGGTCATCCCGGAACAGCAGGATGAATTCACCTGCATGTCCTGTTTCCTGGTTCGACACCGTTCACAGCTCGCCCGGGAAAAGAACGGCAACAAGTACTGCGCCGACTGCGAGGGATAGTTCCGTCTAACCGCCCGGTAAGAAACGCCTCACCGGGCGGTTAGGCAACAGCACGGCCGTTAGACGACCCCGAGCGCCAGCATCGCGTTGGCAACCTGCACAAAACCGGCGATATTGGCGCCCGCAACATAGTTGCCCGGCAGTCCGTACTCGTCAGCCGTGGTAGCGCACCTCTCATGGATGTTGGCCATGATTTCCTCCAGCCGGCGCTCGGTGTGCTCAAAGGTCCACGCATCGCGGCTGGCGTTCTGCTGCATCTCTAAAGCCGACGTCGCCACACCTCCGGCGTTTGCCGCCTTGCCCGGACCGAAAAGGATCTTCGCATCCTGGAACAACTCAATCGCCTCAGGCGTGCTCGGCATGTTGGCGCCTTCAGCCACGGCAATCAGTCCGCGTGAGAGCAGGCGCTTCGCGGCGACGTCGTCCAATTCATTCTGGGTGGCGCACGGCAGCGCTACGGTCGCGTCCACATCCCAGATGGAACCGTCCTGGACGAACACCGCTCCGGAACCGCGCTGCTCGGCGTAATCACTGACGCGCAGACGCTGGTTTTCCTTGATGTCGCGGAGGAGTTCGACGTCGATACCCTGCTCCTCGACGACGTAACCGGAGGAATCGGAGCAGGTGATGACATTGGCGCCCAGAGACTGGGCCTTGGCGATTGCGTGCAGCGCTACGTTGCCGGAGCCGGACACAACCACGCGCTGGCCTTCGAAGCTCAGGCCGCGGGTAGCGAGCATCTCCTTGGCGAAGAGGACGGCACCGAAGCCGGTTGCCTCCGGACGAACCAGTGAACCGCCCCAGCCAGTGCCCTTGCCGGTCAGAACGCCCGACTCATAGCGGTTGGTGATCCGCTTGTACTGACCGAACATGTAACCGATCTCGCGGGTGCCCACGCCGATATCCCCGGCGGGCACATCCGTGTATTCACCGATGTGACGGTAGAGCTCCAGCATGAATGACTGGCAGAAGCGCATGACCTCGCCGTCGCTGCGGCCACGGGGGTCGAAGTCGGATCCGCCCTTGCCGCCGCCGATGGGCATGCCCGTGAGCGCGTTCTTGAAGATCTGCTCGAAACCCAGGAACTTGACGATCCCGAGGTATACCGACGGGTGGAAGCGGAGGCCGCCTTTGTAGGGGCCGAGTGCGGAGTTGAACTCAACGCGGAAACCGCGGTTGATACGGACCTTGCCCGAGTCGTCGACCCAGGGCACGCGGAAGATGATCTGCCGCTCAGGCTCGCAGATCCGCTCGAGGATGGATGCCTGGACAAACTCGGGGTGCTTCTTGAGCACCGGGCCGAGGGAATCGAAGACCTCGTCCGCGGCCTGGTGGAATTCCGTTTCACCGGGGTTCCGGCGTACTACGTCGTTGCGGATCGCTTCTATTGTCGAGTCCATTCGACTCTCCTATCGCTGCTGAGGTACCCGGGAAAGGATAGCGCCGGAGGAAAGCGCCCTCCGAATGTTTCCTTCATGTGAACTCAGGTAGAACATGATAATGAACACACAGAACGGTTCCGCTCTCCGATCAGTCCTGACGACGCCTCGCCGGGCGCACCGCCATAGCGATCAGCCAGAGAACCACCAGGGCGACGGCCGCAGCGGAAACCCACACCACAATCGTGGTGCCCATACCTTGGTTCGACACCTCCGCCGCCGTCTCGCTGGCTTCCTCCTGAACGTACTGGTCGACGACGGGGGCCAGGAGGACATCCGGGGCCTCCTGAAGTGTCTGCCGCAGGGCAGCCGAGGTTGCCTCCTCCGCTCCCAGCCGCCAGTCGACGGTTCGGCCCTCCGCTTCAGGCTCCGGGCGAACAAGCTCCAGCCACGAGATCATCCCGATCTCGGGATATTCCTCGGCGATGGCAGGATCGAAAAGCTGCTCTAGCCACGCCGTCTTGATGTCCGTTTCTTCTGCGCTGTCGGGATCCGCCGGGTCATAGAGCGCAGCTGTCTGCACGAAGAAGCGCTGGCCCCGCTCCGCCCCGTACTCCTTCGCGAAATCGATCGTCGGTGCTCCGGGCGGCATGCCGTACGTTCCTTCGAGCTGCCTCCGGAACTTGTCCTGCTCGGGAAGCACGGAGGTGATGATCGCTCCCGAATACTCGCGGGGATCATCGATGTCCGCAACCGCGCCGGGCTCGTAGCTGCCGTAGTGGTACATGCTCAGCCCCACCCAGTCCACTGCGTCATCACCCGGGTAATAGGGCCGGTAGGGGTCGTCGCCGGTCTCGACCAACCCGTTGCCGTTGGTATCGAGCGCCTGGACCTTGGCGTCCTCGCTTCCTTCAAGGGCGCCGTACGCCTCCGTGAAGGGATAGCCGGCTGCATACGACGGCGCCCACAGCATCGCCGCGGACGGCGCACCGGCGTGCACAGCCGAAGCGACGGTCTGGAAAGCCGACACATAGTCCTCGGGCTGCTGCCCCCACTCATACCAGGTACCGTTCATTTCCGGCGCGAACCGGACAAAGAAGGCAGTGCCGTATTCTTCACCGGCGAGCTCCAGCACCCCAGCAAGGTCCGTGGCGTCATTCTCGGTGAGTTCGGCGAGCGGTTTCGATGGTTCAAGGGTGACAACAACGGCGGAACCCAGCGTGGCAGCCTGCAGCGCAGTGTCACGAAGGTTCCGCACGAGGGCTTCCTGCAACGGATAGGAGAACGGCCTGCTGAAGAACGACGGCGTCACGCCGGTCTGATCCACATACCCGGCCGCATCGGCACCGGAGTAATCAAGCTCGGGGCCGAAGTACCGGCCATCCTCCAACTCCGTCGGCGCCAAGGGTTGCACCGGGCTCTGGCTGCCGACTACCCCGGATTCATTGGCTGGCGGCACGGCCCACGCAGAGGGTCCGCCCGCTCCCTGTGTCACCAGCAGAGCCAGCGCCATCGCCAGTGAAGACCGGATGGCTGCCCACACGGCCGTCATACGTAACCCTGAGACATGATGAGACCGCTTTCCGCTGAGGCACCGCCGGCTCGTCATCGCAGCGCTGTGAGCAGATATCGCGCAGTCAGCTGGAAGACGAGGATGCAATCGAGATAATTCACTGAGACCATTCAGTGAGAACCAAATTACCTGACTGGAGCGAAGGCATGACCAATCTGGACGTGCATCCTGAGGAGATCGTCTGCCGAGGGGATCGGGCACCGTTGACCGCCGAACTGCTGGTCCCCCGCGACGTACCGCTCGGTGGTCCGCGGGCAATGACCGTGCGCCGGACACTGCCACAGCGCCGGCGCAGCCTGATCGGGTCATGGTGCTTTCTGGACCACTACGGGCCGGACCCGGTGTCCGCCTCGGGCGGAATGAAGGTCCCCCGGCACCCGCATACCGGCCTGGCCACCGTGAGCCTGCTCTTCACCGGCGGAGTCAGCCATCGCGATTCCTCCGGCGCCGACGCCCTGGTGCGTCCCGGCGAGGTCAACCTCATGATCGCCGGTCGCGGGATCTCGCATCAGGAGTTCTCCACCCCAGACACCACGCTCCTCCACGGTGTGCAGCTCTGGTACGCCCTGCCCGATTCAACCCGGCACATGCCGCCCACCTTTGAGCACTACGAACCGGAGCCGGTCACCGGCGAGGGAACCACGCTGCGGGTCTTCATCGGCTCTCTGGCAGGTTCGGCTTCCCCGATCGAAACCTACACACCGCCGCTGTTGGCCGCCGAGATCAATCTGGAGTCCGGTGCCCGCCTGGAACTGCAGCTGACCCCCGCCTTCGAGCACGGCGTGTTGCTGGATGCCGGTGATCTGACCCTCAACGGGTCGCAGGTGCCGGTGAACCATCTTGCCTACTTGCCTGTCGGGGAGCAGTCCCTCACGGTCAAGGCCGGAGCGGACCCGGTACGGCTCATCCTGATCGGCGGCGAACCGCTGGGCGAGCAGATCGTGATGTGGTGGAACTTCGTCGGCCGCTCGCATGAAGAGGTGGTCGCTTACCGCGCTGCCTGGCAAGCGGAAATTGGTGCCGAAACGGCCCCCTCGAACACCGGTAAGTACGACGACGGCACTCCTTACCCGCTCTTCGGCCCCTTCCCTGCCGGTCAGCCGAAACCGCTACCGGCACCGACGATGCCGGCAGTCCAGCTACGCCCCCGCGGCTGAAGACGACGCCGCTCGCCCTTCCCGCTTGCAAGCAGCACCCATACCTTGCACTGCTATGCTTCACACACCTAACACCTCTAGGTATGTGGAGTAGCAGTGCGCATCGACAAAGACCTCGTGGCGGCCTCCGCCACCCCGCTCGTCTTGGGCATCCTCGCGGAGGGCGATCTCTACGGGTACGCCATCCTCAAGCGCGTCGGCGAGCTTTCCGGCGGCAGCATGCA
The DNA here is from genome assembly GCF_056679915.1 of Arthrobacter sp. PTI12. Taxonomy (NCBI): domain Bacteria; kingdom Bacillati; phylum Actinomycetota; class Actinomycetes; order Micrococcales; family Micrococcaceae; genus Arthrobacter; species Arthrobacter sp. PTI12. Next base: position 11,030 of record NZ_CM155256.1, read on the forward strand.
ATGGACCGACGGCATGCTCTATCCACTCCTGCACAGGCTGGAGCGGCTCGGCTACGTCAACGCAACGTGGGGCACCTCGGACGCCGGCCGCCGTCGTAAGCACTACGCCATCACGCAGACCGGCAGGGAAGCCCTCGCTGAACGCCAGCAGCAGTGGACCGTCGTCGCCGACGCATTGCGACAGGTCTGGCACGCCTCCCCCACGCCACCGGCAGTGACGGAGGGGTGGGCGTGATGGCAGATCATGCAGAGCTGGAGGCTCAGATTGACCGGTGGCGCAGCTACGTTCAGCGCCGCCAGGCCATCTCCCCTGTCGACGTCGACGAGCTCGAAGACCACCTCCGCGAACAGATAGCGGAACGCCAAGCCACTGGACTTGATGACGAGGAAGCCTTCCTCGTTGCGATTAAGCGCCTCGGAAACCTTGACGCCGTCTCGCAGGAATTCGCACGCGAACACTCGGACCGGCTGTGGAAGCAGCTTGTCCTCCTGCCGGAGAAAACACGCGACGACGACGGCAGCACCCCTGCGTGGCGCGAGCCGGCAGTCGTTCTCGCGCTGGCCGTGGGTGCGGGGATCGCAGTCAAGGTTGGGTTCCTCCTGATCGAAAACGAGAACGTATTCGCACGGAACCTGGGGTTGCTGGTAGTCCCCTTCATCGCCGGCTACTTCGCGCGGAAGCGGCGCCTGACACCGCGAGCCGGCGCTGCACTCCTGATCCCCTATGGCGTCCTCGCAGTTATCCTCAATGCCTATCCGTTCTCCGTTGGCGGGTCCACGGAGTTGCTCGCGGTGCTGCATGCTCCGGTGATCCTGTGGCTGCTGGCCGGGCTGGCGTACGTCGGAGGGCGATGGCGCTCCGACAGCCGCCGTATGGACTTTGTCCGCTTCACGGGCGAGTTCGCGATCTACTACACCCTGCTTGCCCTCGGCGGCGCCGTGTTGATTGGCCTGACACTCGGCGCCTTCACGCTCATCGGCACCGATTTTGAACCCGTCCTGGCCGAGTGGATCCTGCCCTTTGCCGTGCCGGGCGCACTGGTGGTGGCGGCCTGGCTTGTCGAAGCCAAACAGAACGTCGTGGAGAACATCGCTCCGGTCCTCACGCACATCTTCACACCGCTGACCATCGTGATGCTCCTGGCGCTCCTGGGCGTCATCACCGCTGTCGGTGGCCCGGTGGACGTCGAACGCGAGCTGCTCATCCTCATGGACGCGATCCTGATCCTGGTGCTGTCCCTGCTGCTGTACTCGATCTCAGCGCGGGATTCCCTCGCCCGGCCCGGCTTCTTCGACGCGTTGCAGCTGGTCCTTGTCATTGCAGCCATCGCGGTGGACGCCGTCATGCTGACTGCGATGCTCACCCGCATTGCCGAGTTTGGCTTCAGTCCCAACAAGATCGCCGCCCTCGGCCTCAACCTCCTGCTCTTGGTGCATCTGGTGCGCGCCGCTTGGCTGACCGTCGGGTTCCTGCGGGGACGGCGCCCATTCGGGCAGCTCGAAAACTGGCAGACGCGGTACTTGCCGGTTTATGGCGCGTGGGCCGCCGTCGTCGTCGTTCTTTTTCCGCCTGCCTTCGGCTTCATCTGATCAGAAGTCGAACATCTCCCCTAGCCAGTTGTCCTTCTTCTTGCGGTACGGCTTGCGTCCGTACTGGTCCTCACCCCGGCGGTCGTTGTTGTAGCGGCGGGCATCGTCATCGTAGCGGCGTCGGTAGTCGTCATCCCTACGGCCGTAGTCATCATCCCTGCGCTCGGCTCCCAGCAGCGGGGAAGGCAGCGGCGGGGCGATGGGCGGTGCGCTCGGCGCGTGCGGGCGGGCGGCAGGCTGCGCGGTGAGGGCGCCGGCGCGGTCGATGATCTTGTCGAGCTCCCCCCGGTCCAGCCAAACTCCGCGACAGGTGGGACAGTAATCAATCTCCACGCCACTTCGCTCCGACATCACGAGTTCAATCTTGTCCACCGGGCACAGCATGGGTTCCTCCTGCATTGAGTGAGTTGCGATCAGTTGTGTAGCTCAAACGTAGGTCATTCGGTCGCTTGTCCCTACCCAATGCGTGCTAATCCGTTCGGTGACGAAAAGGCGGCCTACCCAAGCGATGAATGCTCGGGCAGGCCGCCTGCTGTTACTGGGACTACTACAGCGTTGAGGTGTCGATGACGAAGCGGTACCGCACGTCGGATGCCAGCACGCGCTCGTAGGCGTCATTGATCTTGTCGGCCGGAATGACCTCGATCTCGGCACCGAGCTTGTGCTCGGCGCAGAAGTCGAGCATCTCCTGGGTCTCACGGATCCCGCCGATCATCGATCCGGCAAAGGACCGGCGGCCGCCGATGAGCGCGAAGGCCTGAACGGGCAGCGGCTCGGCCGGAGCACCAACGTTGACCAGCGCGCCGTCGAGGCTCAGCAGTCCGAGGTAGGCACTGATGTCCAGTGACGCGCTGACCGTGTTGATGATCAGGTCGAAGGAGCCCGCGAGATCCGTGAAGGTGTTCTCGTCGCTCGTGGCGTAGTACGCATCCGCGCCGAGACGCAGGCCGTCCTCCTGCTTCTTCAGCGACTGGGACAGAACCGTCACCTCCGCACCCATCGCGTGAGCTAGCTTGACGGCCATGTGACCGAGACCGCCAAGTCCGACGACGGCTACCTTCTTCCCCGGACCGGCACCCCAGTGCCTCAGCGGCGAGAAGGTGGTGATGCCTGCGCACAGAAGGGGGGCGGCCGCGTCGAGCTCGATGCCCTCGGGAATACGGAGAACGAAGTCCTCGGTCACCACAACCTGGGTGGAGTAACCGCCCTGCGTGATGGTTCCGTCGCGGTCAACCGCGCCGTAAGTGCCCACGTTGCCGTTGAGGCAGTACTGCTCCTCGCCGGCCAGGCAGTTCTTGCATTCACGGCAGGAGTTGACCATGCAGCCGACGCCCACGCGGTCGCCGACAGCGTGCTTGGTCACGTTGGCGCCGACCTCCGCGACGATACCGGCGATCTCGTGCCCGGGTGCCAGCGGGAACTGCTGAGGCCCCCAGTCGCCCCGGACGGTGTGGATGTCCGAGTGGCAGATGCCCGCGAACTTGATGTCGATCAGGACGTCGTCGGGTCCAACATCCCGGCGTTCGATCGTGGTGGGGACGAGGTCCTCGGTAGCTGAGGGAGCGGCGTAAGCGGAAACGGTCATGGGCATGGGTAGAACTCCTGGGGGTCGTGGTGACGTATTCGGTCTCAGGGCTGGACAACGTACGCGGGCGAAAAGGTATTCCTGGGCAGCAGCACCACTCCGATAGGCTCGTACTCTAGGTCTGACGCCAAGGAGAGCACTACGTGACTGAGAACCAGAATGCCGCGGCCGAGTTCGACCCGGACACCTCCGAAGAGCAGTCTCCCTCCGCCCTCGAAGCTCTCATTGAGCGCGTTGAGGAGGAAACCCGCAAACTCCAGCTGGCGAAGTTCAGCCAGGAGGACGCACTCGCGCTCGGATTGCTGATCATCGAGCTTGCGACAGAACGTGAGCTGCCGGTGGCCGTAGATATCCGGCGCGGAGCGCACATCCTGTTCCATGTTTCGCTGTCTGGCGCCACACCGGATAACGACGTCTGGGTTGAGCGAAAGTCACGGACTGCCGAGCGCTTCGGCATTCCCTCTCTGCTGGTGGGCCTTCGCGGACGGCGCGGCGGCGGGCGGATGGAAGACAACGCGTGGTTCGACCAGTCCGCTTACGCTGCACACGGTGGTGCGTTCCCGGTCTACGTGAAGGGCACCGGGCCGGTGGCCGTCGCTACTGTCTCAGGTCTTCCGCAGAAGGCAGATCACGACCTCGTCGTCGAAGCGCTGACCAAGTTCACGAGGCGCAAGAAGAAGACCGCGCCCGCAACGTAAGCTCCGCCGTCGGGCATTCGCGTTACGAGGTCAGATCCCGGTGCAGCTACCTTGATGCGGGAGTCAGGGACTCAATGAGTGTTTCGATCCTGCTCTTGATCTCGTCGCGGATGGGCCGGACGGACTCGACGCCCTTGCCTGCCGGATCCTCCAGCACCCAGTCCTCATAGCGTTTGCCGGGGAAGTACGGGCATTCGTCGCCGCAGCCCATGGTGATGACCACGTTCGATTCCTGCACGGCTTCGGTCGTAAGGACCTTGGGGATCTCGCTGCTCATGTCGATCCCGACCTCGGCCATAGCTTCAACCGCCGACGGGTTGATTTTGTCGGCCGGCTGGGAACCGGCGGAGCGCACCTCGATGGCGCCCTTCGACAGGGTGGTGAGGAACGCCGCGGCCATCTGTGAGCGGCCGGCATTGTGGACGCAAACGAACAGGACGGACGGCTTCTTGGCGGTTTCAGTGGTCATCTGGGATCTCCGAATGAGGATTGATGGGAATCGATCTGAATACCACCAGCTATATCGATCATTGTCAATCAACGGTGCATAATAGGTTCATGACCACCGCGCAAACCCTCGACTCTAGCCTGGACGCTTCCTGCTGCCTCCCGTCGGAGCAGCCCGCGATCAGCCCTGAGGACGCGCAGCAGCGAGCCGTCGTGTTCAAAGCCCTGGCGGATCCGAACCGGCTGCGGCTGCTGTCCATCGTGAAGGCTGGAGAGTCAGGCGAAGCCTGTGTCTGCGACCTGACCGAACCACTGGACCTCGGGCAGCCGACTGTCTCCCACCACCTGAAGGTCCTCGTCGAAGCAGGCCTGCTGCACCGCGAAAAGCGCGGCACCTGGGCCTACTACTCTCTGGTTCCCGGTGCACTGGACAGGGTGACGGGGCTGCTCGCTTCCCTCTGACGCTCCTACCACCGGGGGTGGACGGCCTCCCTGAAGTACCGGTTGTAGATGTCCAGGACACCGCCGCCCATCTCATTCGCCAATGTGCTTTCCGCGCCAACTTCAGCATTTGCCCGAGCCTGTGCCGAGGTGCGGGCGCCAGGAATCACCGTGGTGACGCCCTCCTGCGCAACCACCCAGGCCAAAGCGGCCTGTGCGGTGCTCACGCCGTACGGAACCAGCCCGTTGAACTCGTCAACTGCCGCCAGCCCAGTTTCGAAATCCACACCGGAGAACGTCTCACCGACGTCGAAGGCTGAACCCGTGCGGTTGTAGTTGCGGTGATCATCCTCCGGAAACTCGGTGTCTTTCGTGTACTTTCCGGACAACAGCCCCGAGGCAAGCGGAACGCGGGCGATGATTCCGACACCGGCCGCCGCAGCCGCCGGAAGCACCTCATCCAGCGGTTTGAGACGGAAGGCGTTGAGGATGATCTGCACCGTCGCGGTGTTACCGCGCTTGATCGCATCCAGCGCTTCGTCTGTCCGTTCGACGCTCACGCCGTAGTTGCGGATAACGCCCTCGCTCACGAGGGTATCCAGGGCGTCATACACTTCCGGGTTGCGGTACACGGCAGTCGGCGGGCAATGCAGTTGAACGAGGTCGAGGGTGTCCTGCTGCAGGTTACGCCGCGAGCGGTCCAGCCAGGACCGGAAGTTGGTCAGGGTGTAATTCTCGGGAAGCTGGTCCGTCCGCCGGCCCATCTTCGTTGCCACAGTGACATCCAGCCCGGGATTGGCCTTGAGGAACGAGCCGATGGTCTGCTCGCTCCGACCGTCGCCATAGACATCGGCAGTGTCGAAGAAGGTTACACCGGAGTCGACCGCTCCTTCCAGCACGGCGAGCGCGTCCTCCTGGTCCACCTGGCCCCAGTCGGCTCCGAGTTGCCACGTTCCGAGTCCGATCGTCGATACCGGGCGGTCGGTCTTGCCAAGAATGCGTTGTTCCATGGATCGACTATATGACCGACCGGTCAGACCTGCGGCGTCCTGGGTGGAGCTACCCGGCGTGAGCCAGTTGCTTCGAAGGCAGCAGCCAGCCGCAGCAGCTCGTTGTCCGAATACGCCTTTCCCGCGAAAGTCAGGCCCACCGGCATCCCGAGATCGGCCATCACGCCCATCGGAACGGTGACCGTCGGGATGCCGAGGTGGCGCGGCACCAGGTTGCCGTTGGACACCCACACTCCGTTGCGCCACGCGAGGTCCGCGGAGGCAACGGAGGTATCTGTGTCCGCAGGTCCGACGTCGGCCGCTGCCGGGAAGATGACCGCGTCCAGTCTGTTCTCATCCATCCATTCGTGAAGGTCCAGCCGGCGGGTCTCCTGCAGACCACGCAGCCCCTCCTCCAGATGGGGGATGTCGGTCAGGGACACCGGTCCGTGCCGGCGGATGACGTCCGGGTACTCGGCGATGTCGTCGTCGAAGCCGGTATACCGGTCCGGCAGCGCGCCGTCCGGCGCAGGGAAGATCGTGGCGCCGTCGACGTCGGCAAGTGACGCCAACTGCGGATCGGTGTTCGACTGCAGGAAGTCTTCCCAGGCCCAGGCGGACAGGTCTCCGATCTCGTGCTTGAGGTATTCGGGGCTGACGAGTTTGCGGGTGCTGATGGTCGGCGCACCGGGCCTGTCACCCTCGTAGTTGGAGACCACGGGGAAGTCGACCTCGACCACCTCGGCGCCCGCGTTCTCCAGATCCCGCCGCGCTGCCTGCCAGAGTTCGATGACCGACTGCCGCGTCTCGATCCGCTGGCCGGTGGGGCCGCCGATGCCGGGTGCCGCTGCAGTGCCGGCGGGGTTGTCCTTGTTGATGTACATGCGGGGCACACCGAAGCGCTTCCCCTTCAGTGCGCTGCGGTCAGCGGCCAACGACCGGTACGACGGCGGACGCACCTCCGAGGCGCGCGGAACGGACACCCAGGGCTGGACGCGCCAGAAGTCGCCGCGGGTCTCGGTGTCGTCGGCGACGATGACGTCGAGGACCTCGAGCAGGTCCGCCATGGTGCGCGTGTGGGGAACCACCACGTCCATGGTGGGCACGAGCGGCCAGATTCCCCGCACCGAGATGACACCCGGCGAGGGCGTGTACGCGCACAGTGCATTGTTCGACGCCGGAGCACGGCCTGATGACCACGTTTCCTCAGCCAGCCCGAAGGCGGCGAAGCTGGCGGCCGTCGCGGTGCCGGATCCGTTGGAGGAGCCGGACGCGAAAGCGGCGGTGAGGTAGTCGGCGTTGTAGGGGCTTTCAGCCCGTCCGTAAACGCCGCGCTGCATTCCGCCGTTGGCCATCGGCGGCATGTTGGTGAGGCCGATGAGGATGGCGCCGGCGCCGCGAAGCCGCTCAATGGTGAACGCGTCCCGCTGCGCGATAAGGCCCTGAAACGCCGGGGAACCCGCAGCAACCGTGAGCCCCTTAGCCTGGTAGCTGTCCTTCGCGGTGTACGGGATGCCGTCCAACGGACCGAGAGTTTCACCCTTCTGCCGGCGGCGGTCAGAGGCCCGCGCTTCTTCCAGCGCATCCGGGTTCATGACGACGACTGAGTTGAGCCGGATGCCCGCCTTGTCATAGACCGCAATGCGGTTCAGGTAGCTCCCGACGAGCTCCTCGCTGGTTACCTGGCCGGTCTCGAGTGCCGCGCGAAGATCCGCGATACCGGCTTCGACGACATTGAAACCCATCAGCGGTTCCCCTCACTCCGGCCCGCCGTGGCTCGCGCCGCGGGTTGCTGCTGGGTGATGCAGTGGATGCCGCCGCCGAAGGAGAAAATGTCGCGGGCGTCGACGAGTTCAACGGTTCGCCCCGGGTAGGCGCGGCCGAGGACGTCGGCGGCAACGGCGTCGTTCTCGTCATCGAAGGCGCACAGGATCACTGCGCCGTTCGCCACGTAGTGGTTGATGTAGGAGTAGTCCACAAAGCCGTCGTCGTCGGTGAGGACCGTGGGGGCTGGGACGTCGATGATCTCCAGAGGGTGACCATCGGCGTCGACCGCTCTCTCCAGTTCGGACCGCAGGAAGCGGCTCACCTCGTAGTCGGGGTGTTCGGGGTTGTCCTGCCTGTGGAGGAGAACAGCGCCCGACGGCGTGAACGCGGCAACGATGTCCACGTGACCGCGGGTGCCGAACTCCTCATAATCGCGGCTGAGCCCGCGCGGCAGCCAGACGGCGTGCCGGGTGCCCAGACGGGCGTGAAGCTCTGCTTCGACGGATTCCTTGGTGGCTCCCGGGTTGCGCCCGGGATCGAGCTGGACCGTCTCGGTGAGCAGGACCGTTCCACGGCCGTCGACGTGGAAGCCGCCGCCCTCATTCACAAGCGTGCTGTCCCCAACCGGGGTACCCGCGTGCGCGGCCACCGCACGGCCGACGCGCTGGTCTTTCTCCCACGCCGCCCAGTGCTGGGCGCCCCAACCGTTGAAGATCCAGTTGACGGCGTGCGTGGAACCGTCCGATGCATGGACGAACGTAGGCCCGGAATCGCGGAGCCACGCGTCGTCGAGCTCTGTCTCCTGCACGGGAATGCCGTCGCCCAGCATTGCGCGGGCGATTTCGGCGTCGGTTGGAGCAGCAAGAACGGTCACACCCTCGTAGCGGGCGATGGTCCGGGCCACGCGGGACCAGGCCTCACGTGCGCGGCCGAGGCTTTCGCTGCCGGCCGCGCCGAACGTGTCATTGGAGGGTGGGAACGCCATCCAGGTGCGCTCATGCCGCTCCCAGTCGGCGGGCATGACGGTGGTGGTGGTCGGCGAAGCTTTCATCCGATGAGTGCGCGCTGCTTCTGGAGCGCCTCCGTCAGGGTTCGGGCAGTGAGCTGACCCATGCGGATAGCGCCGTCGACGTGCTGGTAGCCCTCGGCTGCGAGGTCGGAGCTGGACCAGTAGATGGGGCCCACCGGGGTCAGCTGGTGCTTGGCGTAGCGGTGCAGGCCGCCGAGGTCATAGCTGGCTGCGTACGCGCCCCGGGTCCATTCCTCGGAGCCCCAGTCCGACTCGTAGTACACCTCGGGCTCCAGGGCTTTCGGTCCCAGGAACCCGGCGATGGACTCGAGGATCTGCCGGCGCCGGTCCTCGACGGAGAATTCAAACATGGCGTCGGCCTTCTCATCGGAAATGAAGGCAACGAGGGTTCCGCGGGAGTCTTCGTGGTTGGTGTTGTCGTAAACCTCCTGCACAATCGACCCTGCACTGAAGCCGGTGCCGGACAGTCCGTCCTCGCGCCAGAACGGCGTCTCATAGACGGCGTGCACCTTGATGACCAGGCCCAGTGACTGGTGCTGATGCATCTGGTGCTGCCTGCGCGGCAACGGGGGTTCGTAGGAGACCCGCGAGTACAGGTTCGGCGGAACGGCCATGACGGCGTACCGCGCGTTGACAGTGACGCTTTCCGAGATGGCGGTCACCGTGGTGGTTCCGTCCTGGCTTTCCGACCAGCGGAGGGTGCGGACGGGACTGTTCAGGACGACGCAGTCCCCCAACTCCGCTGCGATGCGCTCTGACACCGACTGCATTCCGCCGACAACACGCTTGTCGAGGATGAAGTCCTCGTCCACCAGGTTCGAGAACGAGCCGGCGGACGCGGCCATCAGCACGGCCTGCAGCGTTGAGAAAGCGTGAGCCGGCTTGGTGAGCATGCCGCCCGCGATGAAGAGGCCGATGTTGTTGCAGGCTTCCTCGTCATCCGACTGCTGCCGGAGCCAGGAATGGAAGGAAACGGTATCCAGCTCCCTGGCCTGCGGGTGCTCCCACGGAGCCTTGGGATCCATCTGGGCAGCCAGGCGGTCCAGCTCGTCGATAAGCCGTGACATCTCCGCGCTCGTCCGGCGGCTCACGGGGAACATCTCGCCGGTGTACCGGACGGCCTTGCCGTCCGCTCCGATGTAGACGGACTCACCCTCGCGGTAGCGCGAGTAGGTTTCCAGTCCGAGCTCCTTGAGTAGGCCGATCAGCGCCTCCTGATCCGGCGACACCCACTGTCCGCCGAGTTCCAGGACAGCGCCGTCGATCACATCGGTATGGGTCCGGCCGCCCACGCGGTCCCGCGCCTCAAGAACGGTAACGGAGTGGCCGGCCTTCCGCAGCTCCCTCGCTGCAGTCAGTCCTGACGGTCCTGCACCAACGACGACGACGTCGCTTTCGATAATCCTCATGATGTCCTCTCTACACGGGTGGCGCCGTGCTAAAACGAATGACATTCGTTTATGTCCAATTACTGTAGAGGAAGGGGTCCGGTTTGAAAAGCCCGGCATCGTCGGCACTGTTGCGCCGCCGTCGTCATACCGATGTTTTCCCATGCTTCCTCTCCTACGCTGAGCCGCATGTCGAAGAACAAACGCGCTCCGCTTGTGGACCGGAAGGTTCTGCACAGGCTGGAGGATGAGTTCGAGGATCCCGGTCCTGCGCATTCCTTTGTGCGCGACTTCGTTGCCTTCTGGGACGAACGGTACCTCCGCCTCGCGGAGGCCGTGCAACGACATGATGAAGCCGCGTCCCTCGACGCACTGCTCAGCGTGCGGATTGGCTCGGCCATGATCGGCGCCGCCCGGCTCGCGAAACTCGCGGCGGAACTTGAATCGAGCCTGAAACGCGGACACCTGAACGCCGTGGCCGAAGCACTTCCGCAGGTCAAGGAGTGCGGCGACGCAACGGTCAGAAAGCTGACAACGAAGTACATCGACGCGAGTTGGTGATGCTCGGGGCCGCGATCCGGACAGAATGTAGGTATGCGCACCTCCTCCATCCCTGCTCCCGTGCTGATGATCATGGCGGTGCTGTCCGTCCAGTTCGGTGCAGCCCTGGCCAGGACGCAGTTCGACGCCGTGGGCCCCACCGGCGCAGTGTTCCTCCGGTTGCTGTTCGGGGCGTTGATCCTGCTGGCTGTTGTGCGCCCGAAGGTACGCGGGTGGAAGCGCGAGCAGTGGGCAGCCGCAGCGGTGCTGGGCGTCGCGCTGGCAGGGATGAACAGCCTTATCTACCTCGCCATCGGCGTCATCCCGATTGGCGTGGCCGTGACGCTCGAGTTCACCGGCCCGCTCCTGCTGGCACTGGTGCAGACCCGGCGCCTCACTGACGCGGCGTGGGCACTGCTGGCGTTTGCCGGCGTCGTTCTTTTGGGGTTCGACGACGGCAGCGTCCTGCCGCTCGCCGGCATCCTCTTTGCGCTCGGCGCGGGCGCGTTCTGGGCCCTCTACATTCTCGCCAGCGCACGCGTGGGGCGGCTGGTTCCCGGCGTCGAGGGCCTGGCTGTGTCCATGGCGATCGGAGCGGTGATCGTCCTGCCGTTCGGTGCGCCGTCCGCCGCCGCGGGCGCTCTCGTGTCACCGCTGGTGCTGCCGGTGTTCGTTGGTGTTGCCCTGCTCTCCAGCGCGTTCCCCTATGCACTGGAGATGCTCGCACTGCAGCGGCTGTCCACGCGGGTGTTCGGCGTGCTGTCCGCCCTGGGGCCGGCCATGGCCGCGCTCGCGGGACTGCTGGTGCTCAGCCAGGCGCTGGGCGCCCGGGAAATCATTGCGCTGGTGCTGGTCACCGCTGCATCGATTGGAGTGACGGTCGGCGTACGACGACGGCGCCCGCCTGCTTCGGAGATTCCGCCCACTCCCGCTCCGTGAGCGTTGGCAACCGTCGCTAGACTGGGCTGGTTGCCGCCGGCAACCTTGGCGCGTGAGCGAGGAGGCTCCCAATGATTCTGCACCAGGTACGCCCGTGGGGCGGCGAACTGTCGGACGTGGAACTGCAGGACGGGCGCATTGCCGCCATCCGGCCTTCCTCAACGGCACCGGGGGGTGCTGCCGCGGGCGGCGAGACACGCGCCGACGTCGTCGATGGCAGGGGGCGCCTGCTGCTTCCATCCTTCTCCGATGTCCATGTCCACCTTGACTCGACACGGCTCGGGCTGCCGTTCCGGCCGCATACCGGCCGCCCGGGTGTGTGGGGAATGATGCTGAATGATCGCGAGAATTGGCGCACGGCCGAAGCACCCATCGCGGACCGGACCGCTTTCACGCTTGCCACCATGATTGAGCACGGCACCACCCGGGTACGCAGCTACGCGCAGATCGACGCCGACTGCCGGCTCGAACGTTTCGACGCGGTGGTCGCCGCCCGGGAGACGCACCGTGCACGCGCTGACGTGGAGATCATCGCGTTCCCACAGGCTGGCCTCCTGCTTGAAGAGGGCGTGGTGCCGCTGATTGAGGAATCCCTGAAACAGGGCGCGGACGTGATCGGCGGGATCGACCCGTGCCAGCTGGACAGGGATCCCGTGCGCCATCTCGACATCGTTTTCGGGCTGGCCGAAAAGTACCAGGTGCCGATCGACATTCATCTCCATGAGCCGGGCGAGCTCGGCGTCTACAGCGCGGACCTCATCCTCGAGCGGACCCGGGCCGCCGGGATGCAGGGCAGGGTCACCATTTCCCACGGGTACTCACTCGGCAGCGTGTCGGAAAGCACCACCCGCCGGCTGATCGACGAGTTCGCGGAGGCGGACATTGCCATGGCGACGGTAGCGCCGTCAGTTCGGGACCCGTTGCCGCTGCGGCAGCTCACTGAAGCCGGCGTCCGTGTTGGGCTCGGCGAGGACGGTCAGCGCGATTACTGGTCCCCCTATGGCAATGGGGACATGCTTGAGCGCACCTGGCAGCTCGCGTTCACCAACGGATACCGGGCGGACGAGCTCATTGAGCACTGCTTTGCCGTCGCCAGTATCGGCGGTGCGGCAACTATGGATCCTGGGTCGGAAAGGTTGACCAGCGTCAGCGACCGGCCGGGCCTCCAGGTCGGCGACCCGGCTGAGCTGTTGCTCCTTGCGGGTGAAACCGTCACCTCGGCCGTCATGGACCGGCCGTGGGACCGTACGGTGATTCATCAGGGACGTGTGGTGGCGGATCAGCTGGGCCTGGCACCGCTTTCCTGACCGGGCGCAACGCTTCGAGGTTCGGTGAGGAGCCCGGCGAACACTGCCTCTGCGGCTCCCACGAGGAGCAGTTCGGCGCCGAGGGCGGCACGCTCGAGGCGCACCTTAGTGCCCAGGCCGCTGATCGGTCCCGCCGCTACAGCCGCGCTCAACCGCTCCCTGTCCGCGGCAAGCAACACGCCGAGGAAGCCGCCGAGCACAATTATCTGCGGATTGAAGACGTTCACGAGGTTGCCAAGCGCAATGGCCAACAGGTCTGTCTGCCGCCGGATCTCGCGCAGCACCGGGAATGTCTGGGTGGCAAGCAGGGCGTCCTCGAGTTGTTCCGCCTGGGCATGGTTCAGGTTGACAACCTTCAGCAGCCGATCGAGGTTGACCTCGGTTTCAAGGCACCCACGGCGGCCGCAGTGGCATTGCTCCCCGCCGGGTCGCGTCACCATGTGCCCAAACTCGCCGGCGTACCCGGACGCCCCACCCAAAGGCTGCCCGCCGACAATCGCGCCGCCACCGATGCCGGAGGCGCTGCCGTTCAGGTAGAGCGCGTCACTGTAGCCCGCCGCTGCGCCGAAGATACTCTCGGCGAGTGTGCCGAGCGTCGCATCATTGGCCGCCACAACGGGCATGCCCAGCGCTTGGCGGAAGGGCCCGACGACGTCGACATCCTTCCAGCCGAGATGCGGCGCGAGCAACACCTGGCCTACTTCCGCGTTGACCAGTCCGGGGATGGCAAGGCCCAGACCGAGCACATGCTCGCTTCCCGCCAGTTCCACCGAAAGCCCCTCCACGACGGCGCGCGTGATGTTGACCGCCTCCTCCAGCGAAGGGATGGATGAGGTGTTGTAGCGGATCCGGCGATGGACCATGCCGCCCAGGCCAACGACGCCCACCGTCACCGCATCGACGTCGGGATTGACCGCCAGCGCAACGACGCGTTCACTGGCGTGGACCATGGGGCTGGGGCGGCCAACCCTCGCAGCAGCAAAATCCGTCTCATACACCAGGCCAAGAGCGGACAGTTCGCCAACGAGGGCGCCAATGGTGGACCGGGTGAGGTTGCAGCGCTGAACGAGGGCGGCGCGGGTGAGGGGGCCGTGCCGGTGGGCAGCGGTGAGCACGGCGGAGAGGTTGCGGCGCCGCAGATCCTCAGTGCCGCTACGCTCGTTCACTCCCAGCCCCTCACCCTATTTGTCCTGGACGTAAACATAGCACTTCACCGGTTGAAATCTGGGCCGAAAGGTGTTGACGGATGGAGAGTGCGGCTATATGTTTTAGTCACGAACTTATCGCTTCATTCAGCTCAACTCAGTGCGGAGTACATCCATGTCACCTCAGCCCACACCGGCAGATCGCTTCACCTTCGGCCTCTGGACCGTCGGATGGACCGGGACCGACCCCTTCGGCACCGACACGCGCGCAGCGCTCGATCCCGTTGAGGCGGTCCACCATCTCGCCGAACTCGGCGCCTACGGCGTCACCTTCCATGACAATGACCTTGTCCCGTTCGGTTCCACGGACCAGCAGCGCGAAAGCATTCTCGGCAGCTTCCGCGACGCATTGGCTGAGACCGGTCTGAAGGTTCCGATGGTGACCACCAACCTGTTCAGCCACCCGGTGTTCAAGGATGGCGGCTTCACCAGCAATGACCGCTCTATCCGCCGGTTCGCCCTGCGGAAGGTACTGACCAACATCGACCTCGCGGCTGAGCTCGGCGCCGAGACGTTCGTGATGTGGGGAGGCCGTGAGGGTGCGGAGTATGACGGCTCCAAGGATCTGGCGGCTGCCCTGAACCGAATGAAGGAAGGCGTGGACACTGTCGCCGGCTACATCAAGGAGAAGGGCTACGGCCTCCGCCTTGCCCTTGAGCCGAAGCCGAACGAACCCCGCGGGGACATCTTCCTGCCGACGGTGGGCCATGCCCTGGCTTTCATCGCCGAACTCGAGCACGGCGACATTGTGGGTGTGAACCCTGAGACCGGTCACGAGCAGATGGCGGGCCTGAACTTCACCCACGGCATTGCGCAGGCGCTCTGGGCCGGCAAGCTCTTCCACATTGACCTCAACGGCCAGAAGGGAATCAAGTACGATCAGGACCTCGTGTTTGGGCACGGTGACCTTTCCAGCGCCTTCTTCACGGTCGACCTCCTGGAGAACGGCTTCCCCAACGGCGGTCCACGCTATGAGGGCCCGCGCCACTTCGACTACAAGCCGTCCCGCACCGACGGTTACGACGGCGTCTGGAACTCAGCCCGGGCCAACATGTCCATGTACCTACTGCTCAAGGAACGCGCTCTCGCTTTCCGTGCCGATCCGGAGGTGCAGGAGGCGCTGAAGGCATCCGGCGTCGTCGAACTCGGTGAAACCACTCTGGCAGCGGGGGAAACCACCGCTGATCTTCTCGCGGACCGGACTGCGTTTGAGGATTTCGACGCCGAGAAGGCCTCCGAGCGGTCCTTCGCTTTCATCCGGTTGAACCAGCTGGCCATGGAGCACCTCCTCGGATCGCGCTTCTAACTTTCCACCCCACCACCTGAAGTTTTTGTCGCCTAGTTGACGTTTTCGAGCAGTTATAGCAGCAACTAGGCGACAAAAACTTTCCCCTTCCGAGGGTGAAAATGCAGTGAAGGAACAGTCATGGCCCTGGTAGCCGGAGTAGACAGCTCCACACAGTCGTGCAAAGTGGTCATCCGGGATGCGGAAACCGGCGAACTGGTGCGCTCCGGCTCAGCGCAGCACCCGCCGGGCACCGAAGTGCACCCCGACGCCTGGTGGACTGCCCTACAGGAAGCCATTGCAGCGGCGGGCGGATTCGACGACGTCGCGTCGGTCTCAGTCGCCGGCCAGCAGCACGGCATGGTGTGCCTGGATGCCAATGGTGAGGTTGTCCGGCCGGCGCTGCTCTGGAATGACACGCGCTCGGCGGGAGCAGCGGCGGCGCTTGTCCGGGAGAAGGGCGCACAGTGGTGGGCCGAGACAACCGGCACCGTTCCGGTGGCGTCGCTGACCGCGACGAAGCTGCGGTGGCTCGCCGAGAACGAGCCGGAGAATGCCGCGAAAACGGCGGCCGTGTGTCTGCCGCACGACTGGCTCAGCTGGCGTCTCGCCGGCCACGGCCCGGGGTCGGGTTCCGAAGGGCTGAAGGAGCTGGCTACCGACCGTTCGGACGCGTCCGGGACGGCTTACTGGTCCGCCTCGAAGGGGTACTTGACCGAGGTACTCGAAGCCACGCTGGGACATGTCCCTGTCCTTCCCGAAGTCCTCGGTCCGCTCGAGTTCCGGAAGGATCCGGAAGGGCGCATCATCGGCGCCGGCGCCGGTGACAATGCTGGGGCGGGACTGGGGGTTGGAGCGGCGGAGGGCGACGTCGTTGTTTCGGTTGGCACCTCAGGCACCGTTTTTGCGGTGTCCGGCAGCCCGACGTCGGACGCTTCCGGTCTGGTGGCCGGTTTTGCCGACGCTACCGGCAACTATCTGCCCTTGGTGTGTACTCTCAACGCCACCCTCGTGCTTGACGCGACCGCGCGCCTGCTCGGTGTCGCCCATGAGGAATTCGCCCGGCTCGCGCTGCAGGCGCCTGCCGGCGCGGACGGCCTCACCCTGGTGCCCTATTTTGCCGGCGAGCGCACTCCCAACCTGCCCGATGCCACCGGTTCTTTGCACGGCCTGACTTTGGACAACTACACGCCCGCGAACGTGGCGAGAGCCGCCGTCGAGGGCGTGGTCTGCTCCCTCACGGATGGGCTCCAGGCGCTGACCGACGCGGGAGTTGTTGCGCGGCGGGTCATCCTCGTGGGCGGAGGCGCGCGATCGGAAGCACTGCGGCAGGTTGTCGGTGCCGTCTTCGGACTACCGGTGTCGGTGCCAAGTCCGGGCGAGTACGTGGCGGACGGCGCTGCCCGCCAGGCCGCGGGCGCGCTGGATGGCGCCCTGCCGGACTGGCGGACCAGCGACGTCGAACTCATCGAGGCGGAGCCGACGCCGGAGGTGCTGGCGCGCTACCGGGAAGTGGCGAGGCGTACGAGCGGCAACTAGAAGTTCATGCGGAAGGTGCGAACGCTATTCCGACGTTTGTTCCCGCTCAGCCGGGTAGCTACCGTCCGCTGGCAGGTCGGCAAACCAGGAGTCCCATGACCGATCTACAGGCGTGATTATCCGCGATGGGCCATCTTGAATGACCACAACTTCGTTCACATTGTCAGGCCATTGCAGGGCTTCGGGTATCCGAATGATTTGGGACCGACTGGTCCTGAGAATCTTTGTGGTGGTCATCGTCTCTCCCTACACGAACAGTGTTCCAACAAGTGCAGCCGGCGACAAGGCTTTGAAAGGAATGCACCGCCGTTCGGCGTGGTTGTGGCGGGTATGAAGCGCATCGGATTCCTGTCCTTTGGCCACTGGTCACCCCTCGAAGGCTCACGCACGCGCACTGCCCGTGATTCGCTGCTTCAGGGCATTGAACTCGCCGAAGCGGCCGAGGAGATCGGCATCGACGGCGCATTCTTCCGGGTCCACCACTTCGCCCGCCAGCAGGCGGCGCCGTTCCCGCTGCTCTCCGCAATCGCGGCGCGCACCTCGCGCATCGAAATCGGGACCGGCGTCATCGATATGAGATACGAAAACCCGCTCTACATGGCAGAAGAAGCGGCCGAAGCGGACCTCATCAGCGGCGGCCGGCTCCAGCTCGGCATCAGCCGGGGATCACCCGAGCCCGCGCTCAATGGCGCGGCCAACTTCGGTTATGTGCCAGCCGACGGCGAAGAGCCGGCTGACATGGCCCGCCGTCACACAGAGGTGTTCCGTTACGCAATCAGCGGCGCGGGGATCGCGCAGGCAGACCCGCGCCAGGGCTCCGGCCTCCTCCCGGTCCAGCCGCACTCCCCCGGGCTCAGCGAACGCATCTGGTGGGGTGCCGGAACACGGAAAACTGCCGTCTGGGCCGCAGAGCAAGGCATGAACCTCATGAGCTCTACCCTGCTGACCGAAGACACCGGTGTGCCGTTCGACCAGCTTCAGGCCGAGCAGATCCAGCTGTTCCGCGACGCGTGGAACAAAGCCGGTCACTCCTTTGCGCCCCGCGTTTCGGTCAGCCGCAGCGTCATCCCGATCGTCGACGACGAGGACCGCCAGTACTTCGCCCTGAGCGCGCTCCGCGAGACGCGCGACCAGGTGGGAGTGCTCGACGGCGCGATGTCCCGATTCGGCAAGAGCTACATCGGCGAGCCGGACAAGATCGCCGCGGAACTGGCCAACGACGACGCCGTCCGTGCCGCAGACACCCTCATGCTCACCGTGCCCAACCAGCTCGGTGTGGACTACAACGCCAAGTTGCTGCGCAACATTGCAGACCACGTGGCCCCGGCAATCGGGTGGGAGCGGACGATCGCCTAAGCCAGCAACCCGCCCGCGTTGGTGGTGGAACAATCATTCCCATGGACCAGCGGCTTCACTTCATCACCCTCGCCACACGCGACCTCGACGCAGCCCGCGCCTTCTATCGGGACGGCCTCGGGTGGGAGGCGAATCTCGATGTACCGGGTGAGATCCTCTTCTACCAGGTCGCGCCGGGACTGCTGCTGGGCCTTTTCCACGCCGACAAATTCGCCCAGGATCTCGGCGCCACTGCTGCGCCGGCCCCCACGGGTGTCACGCTCTCGCACAACGTCGACAGCCCCGACGCCGTCCGAAGCACCGTCGACGCGATGACTGCGGCGGGCGGCTCGGTACTCAAGCAGCCGCAGCAGGGCCAGTTCGGCGGGATCTTCCACGCCCATGTCCAGGATCCGAACGGTGTCATTTGGGAAATCGCGCACAACCCCGGCTGGCGCATCAACGACGACGGCACAGTGGTACTCGGTTAGCCGCCGCCCCTATAGTGGCGAAATGAGCGACGAGACCATGGGCAAAGCCGACATCCACTTCTACTTCGACCCCGTCTGCCCCTTCGCCTGGATGACCAGCAAGTGGGTTCGTCTCGTCATGGAGGAACGGGATTACTCCGTCGAGTGGCGCTTCATTTCCCTGCGCCTGCTCAACGCGTCGGTCGATTATGACTCACACTTCCCCGAAGGCTACGAGGCCGGGCACACTGCCGGCCTGCGCCTGCTCCGCGTCGCCGCGCAGGTCCGGAAGGATCACGGGCCAGACGCCGTCGCTACCCTTTATGCCCGCCTCGGCGCCCACATCTTCGATATAGAACGGGACGACCCGTCGCAATCCGGCGCCACCGGATATCACGGAACCCGTGAATTTCTCGAGCCGATCCTCGCGGAGGCCGGCCTGCCGTCGTCGTTGGCGGACGCGCTCGACGACCGCTCACTCGACTCGATAATCCAGGCAGAGACGGACGGGGCGCTTTCCCATACGGGCAAGGACGTCGGCACTCCGATCATCCACTTCGAGCCGCCGGAGGGCGTGGCGTTCTTCGGACCGGTGATCAGTAGGCTCCCCTCCCGCGGTGAGGCGGCGCAACTGTGGGACCACGTGGTGGCTCTGGCCAGCTTCCCCGGCTTCGCCGAACTGAAGCGAAGCCTCCGCGAACGTCCACAGCTGCGCAGTTTCGGGATCACCGATGCAGATGCCGGCGTGGAGGAAGACTGGCACGGCGGAAGCCGCCGCCAGAAGAAGTAGCGCCCCCGCAACAGTGTTTACTGGATGAGTGAACGTAAACCCCAGGGAAGGATCGCTTGCCGCGGGCGCGTCGTCGACCACCATGCTGCGCCGGTCCAATGCGAGGCTGATCCTCGACGCGATCCGGCGCGCCCCCTCCGGGAACACCGTCACCGCAAATGAACTCATCGGTGCCACCTCGCTCACGCGCGCCACTGTTCTCGGGGTCTGCGATGACCTGCTCCGCGACGGCTGGATCCGCGAGCAGCCCGCGCTCGCCGCCACCGGCAAAGGCCGACCGGCCCGGCACTTCACCCTTGACGACAACGCCGGATACGTCCTCGGAATCGACGCCGGCTACAGCCATATCCGCAGCGTCGTCGCCAATCTGCGCGGGGAGGTAGTTGGCCGCGGTGGAGCGGCCTTCACAGCGGATATCGACAACGCGGATCCCGCTCCCCGCACCGCAGCTCTAAAGCTCGCCATAGATTCAGCGCTCGACGACGGCGGCATCGCCCCTTCCCGCGTCCTGACCGTCTGTTTCGGCATCCCGGCCCCGGTCAGCCGCCATGGCACCATCCCGACGGGCAACCCGTTCTGGGAGCGGATGGCAGTAGATCAGGAAGCGGTGCTTGCCGGGCGCCCACAGTGCACGTCCTTCATTGAGAATGACGCCAACCTCGCAGCCCTCGCCGAACGTTACAACGGCACCGTGGACCCGGATGGCAGCTTCCTCGTGCTCCTCGCCGGCGAACGGTTCGGTGCCGGGGTCATAGAAGACGGACATCTCCTGCACGGATCGCTCGGCGGCGGTGGGGAAATGCACTATCTCGACCTAGTGGAGGGCGTTGGCAGCCCGGCGGCCATCGCTCCCCTTGCCCGCGCCTGGGCGGCAGAGGCTCTGGCCGCAGGCCGGGCCACAACCCTGTCGAAGGGCCGCTCGAAGAAAAATGGGCCCTCTGCGGAGGCCGTGTTCGCGGCAGCGGAAGCCGGTGACGCCGTCGCAATTGAAATCGTGGATCGCCTGGCGGAGCGGCTGTCCCGCGTCATCTCAACCCTCGCATCGTTGCTCAACCCGGACACCGTGGTCATCGGCGGGGCGGTAGCGCCATCTATCGCGCGCCTGGCCGAGCAGATTGAAGCGAAGGTGGCAACGACGTCGCACTTCCCGCCGCGGGTGGTGGCGTCCTCGCTCGCTGGGGACATTGTGCTGACCGGGGCCGTAAACGCGGCGCTCGCCAGGGTCAGCCGGGACGCGTTGGATATTGAATTGCGCCGGGCCTGAACCAGCTGTGCGCTCAGCCTGATCTGAGTGCCGGTTACCCCGTTTCGTGTTCCTGTTTCCGCTCGGGCTCCCTTCGCTTGAGCCAGGCACTGAGCGGCGCGGTCGAGATTCCGTGGATGAGGACAGACAATGTGATGGCGAGGGTGACGTAGATGAAGATCTCGTGATTGCCGGTGTGCCGCTCGGCGAGGGTCGCATAGAACAGCGCCGAGATTCCCACCGGTCCAAACCAGCTCAGGAACGTTGTCTCAGGGACGTCGTGCAGCGATGAGATCAGGGGACGCAGGGCCCACAGGGTGATGATCCGCCGCAGCAGCACCGCAGCGGCGAGCGCAACGGGCGGAATCCAGCCGAGAGCGGCCCACTCACCGATGGGCAAGGCGAGCCCCAGCAGGATGAAGACGGGCAGGAGAAAGAAGCGGGCAACGGCGTCGTCAATCTTGTCCTCCTGCTCCTCGTCCCGCTCGGGGATCACCTGTCCGAATACCGCGGCGCCAACAAAGACGGCGAGAATGGCGTCCGTGCCGAGCAGTTTCCCTGCGCCGAGGATGAGGAGGCCGAAAGGCACGAAGAAGCCCAGGTAGGAGCTTTCCTCCATGAGCCCCACGTTCTTTGACCAGACGAAAAGCTTGGCAAGGGCGAAACCGGCAATAACCCCGAAGAGCATCGCTCCCAGCACCTCCCACAGCAGCACCTTCACAAGCATCTCGTGCCAAGCTTGTCCCGGTTTGGTCAGCAGCAGGACAGGGAGCATGACGAACAGATAGCCAAGCCCGTCATTGAGCCCGCTCTCCGCAGAAAGGTTGTGGCGGACGCGTTCGGGGATGCGCTCTTCCGCGAGGGATCCGGTGACAATCGGTGTAGTAACCACGGGGTCTGTCGGCGTGATGA
The DNA here is from genome assembly GCF_056679915.1 of Arthrobacter sp. PTI12. Classification (NCBI taxonomy): domain Bacteria; kingdom Bacillati; phylum Actinomycetota; class Actinomycetes; order Micrococcales; family Micrococcaceae; genus Arthrobacter; species Arthrobacter sp. PTI12. The sequence continues at coordinate 32,530 of NZ_CM155256.1, forward strand.
TCGCACCCAGCAGGAGGGCCAGGAGAAACGGGACCCCCAACAACGCCCAAAGCACACCGGTGGCCACTACGAGCATGGCGATCATGCCGAGCAGAATGATGACCGCGATCCAGCGCAGGTTCTTCCGCCAGTACCCGTGCGGCAAGCGGAGTGCTACGCCGGTCAGCCCGATCGCGAGGGTAATTCGCGACGCCTCTTCAAGCAGCGTGCCTTGGGGAACACCGAAGTCCTCAATGCTGAGGACTCCGAAGGCATACGGCCCGATCAGCGCGCCGAACAGCAGCGCGAGAACCGGGCCAGGCAGGCTTACCCGCTGCGCCAGGGTGGAGAAGGCGGAGAGTACGAGCACCGCACCGGCAAAGAGCGTCAGCACGAGGTTGATGGTCATAGCTTCCCCGTACCCCCTTTTCAACGGGCCAAACGTGCAGGGGCTTTACACCTCCGGTACGGCGGTGACGATCACGTTCTTTCCCCAGAGGTCCTCGGTGTAACAGCTGATCAGCACAAGCCGGTTCGGGACGATGTTCCAGATGTCGCTGTTCTTCAATGTGTCCTTGTTGTGGGTGGTGACGGAGTCAACGACGTAGTTGATCTTGCCCTCGGCAGTAGTGAGTACAACGGAATCCCCAACCTCAACCTCTGAGCTGAGCCGGTTGAAGGGACTGTCACGGTCCTCCCAGCTGTGGCCCGTGATGTAGACCGTGTTCTCGGACCCTTCTCCCGGCGCGCCGTAGTTCGTGAGCCAGTAGCCGTCGAGGGTTTCCGGCGGAACCAGCGACTGCGCTGCCAGGTCAGCATCTGTTGGAGTCAACGGGAGGACGGGAACGGAGATATCCGCCGATTCGATGCTGAGCTTTTGCGGCGCGGACGCGGGAGGGAGAGTCACTTCCGGCGCGGGTGTTGAGGCCTCGGGTGACGGTGATTGCGAAGATGTGGCCGGGGCGGAAGCCGGAGCAGCGATTGTCGGAGCAGTGGTTGTCGGAGTTGCTCCTCCGGACCCGGCGAACAGCTGAATCCCGAAAACCAGAAGGGCGAGGAACAGCACCACAACGACGGCGCCAATCGCCAGCCGCGGAATCCTGCGGTCTTTCTCCCCCGGCCCGGTGGGCGCGCGATGTGCATTACTCATGGTGGAGCGGTCTTTCCGAACTGGTGCCGAATACGCAGGGGCACCGCCCGAACGGGACGGCGCCCCTGCGCATTCTCTGCTGTCTTAGCTGTTGTGGACCCGACGCGCAGCCATTGTGCCGGCCACGACCAGGAAGCCGATACCCGCCGCAAGCGCGCCGATTCCTGCAGGGTCGGTGCTGGCGGTCGGTACGGCCGTCTGCACGTTCATTCCGCGATTGGTTCCGCCGGTACCGCCTGCGCCGCCGCCGGTTGTGCCGCCCGTTGTTACGGCACCGCCGGTTCCGCCTGCTCCATTGCCGTAGTCGTGATCATCGTCATCTTTGTCGCCGCCGCCGACAACGCCTCCACCTACGGCAGCTCCGGTGCACGCTTCGATTGCTGCTGCGAAGAGTGCTTCGAGCTCGAGCAGGTCAACGTCCAGCGCATCAAGTTGCACAGCAAGACCGTTGACCACAGCGATGGCTGCATCGAGGTTCGCCTGAGCTTCGAGGATGGCCAGAGCAGCAAAGAGCTCCGTCTCGAGGTCGATCAGCGCAGAGAAATCGAGATCGACACCCAGCAGAGCTTCGAACCGCGCTTCAGCGTCAAGGATTGCCGTGATGTCGCCGCTGACCAACAGATCGAGCAGCAGGCGCGCTTCGGCGGCTGCCGCGATGTCAAGCTGCAAGTCAGCGATCAGTGCACGAAGGGCCGCTTCCAGCTCGACCAGATCGACCTCGGCCTCAAGCTGGAAATCAGCTGGATCGAGCTCGATGTCCGCCAGCGCCTCAACTGTCGCATCTTCCAACACACCATCGCTGATGTCGGCGATGAGGATGTCAGCTTCATCCTGCGTGAGGTCCCCCGCGGTCACGGCGGCGTTCACGGCTAAAGTCAAGCCTTCGACATCAAGTACCTGAGGGAGCAGGAACTCGTTCAGGTTGATGCCCAGTGCTGCCAAGGCAGCCGCGTCCAATTCACCGCCAGCCAGTACGGCGTCGAGCAGTAGCTGAGCCTGCCCCACCGCACTGTTGGCGGCGGCCTCTGCATTGATGATGGCGTTGATGTTTGGAAGTTGCTCTGTCTCCAAAGCAATCAGAGCGTCACCGATAAGAACTTCCAGCTCCGCAAGCGTCAGCGTCCCCTCGACCTCGAGCATGTCCAGCGTTTCCTGAGCGTCCAGCAGGTTCTGGAGGGCAACGGCAAGCTCAACTTCGAGCTCGGCATTGAGCTCGGCATTGTGAAGGGCTGCAGTGAACTGGTTTTGCGCGGAAATACATTCCGGCGAGTCGTGAACGGCGGAGGCCGGCGCGGCGCTAAAAAAAGACCACCGGCAACGAGCGTGGCGGTGGATCCTGCTGCGAGTAACTGCTTGCGTACGTGCATGTTGTCCCCTATGCGAGTGATACATCGGCTTCTGGGCCGACGGCGATGACCGAGTTGCGTACGGCAACTAAGGCCCTCCCAGTTCTACCGAAGAGACGCACGTCACAGGTAAACAAGCTGATTAAGTTACCGAACCGTTACAGTGGACTCCTACTTCGCTGGCTACTTCGCCGGCAGTTTTTCCGCCAACAGCTGCGCCAGGTGGATACCCTTCCGCTCGCTGAGGTCCTCCAGTTGAGTGCGGCAGGAGTACCCGTCAGCGAGGACGACGGCGTCAGCCGCCGCCGCGCGAACCGCCGGCAGTAACTGCTGCTCAGCTACCGCAACGGACACCTCGTAGTGGCCGCGTTCCACGCCGAAGTTCCCGGCGAGGCCGCAGCAACCGCCAAGTTTCTGAAGGGAGGCGCCCGCACCTTCCAGTAGTGCGGCATCGGGGCTCCAGCCCATGACGGCGTGGTGGTGGCAGTGCGGCTGCGCGACGACGGTGGTTCCCTCCAGCGATGGAGCCTCATAGTCCGGCGTCTTGGCCAGCAGTTCCGCGAGCGTGTGCGTGGCACTCGCGACTTGCCCCGCAACGGCCCGGCCCAACAGCTCGATCGAGTCCGACCGCAGCACCCCGGTACACGAAGGTTCAAGGCCCACGATCGGTATCCCTCGCTCCGCATACTCCTTCAACGTCTCCACCGACGAGCGCAGGATCTTCCGGGCGCTGTCGAGTTGACCGGTCGAGATCCAGGTCAGTCCGCAACACACCGGCTTTTCAGGGATCAGGACCTCATATCCCGCGTCCTCGAGCACCCGGACCGCCGCCTTGCCCACTTCGGGGGAAAAGTTGTTCGTGAAGGAGTCGGCCCAGAGGAGGACCTGCGGGCGGCCGTCGGGTCCGGAGGCCGAAAGGGCCACCGAAACCCGCCGCGACCCGAACCACTTGTGGAACGTCTGCGGCGCGAAGGCGGGGATCCTTCGGCGCTGGTCCACTCCCGCAAGCCGCAACCCAAGCTTCCCCAGACCCGGCAGGCTCACCAGCGCATTCACAACGCGCGGTGCAACCGAGGCCAGCATTGCCCACCGCGGCAACCAGCCGAGCGAATAGTGCGACGCCGGTCGGATCCGACCCTTGTAACTCTGGTGCAGCACTTCCGCCTTATAGGACGCCATGTCGATGCCCGTAGGACAATCCGAGGCGCACCCCTTGCACGACAGGCACAGATCGAGTGCCTCATGAACCTCCGGCGCCCGCCAGTTCGGCTTGCCGTGGTTGTGACCGACAGCCGCACCGCCAACAACGCTGCCGTTGATCATCTCCTGCAACGCCCGGGCGCGGCCCCGAGTAGAGTCCTTCTCCTCCAGCGTCGCGATGTAGGACGGACACATCACCGTCTGGTTATCCCTGTGCGCGGCGCGGCACTGGCCCACGCCGGTGCAGCGGTGGACCGCCTGGCTGAAGTCGCCGTCGTCATGTTCGTAACCGAACGCCAGTCCGGTACGCAGCGGGCCGGCCTCAGCTACGCGGACGTTCACGTCCAGCGGCTCAGGATCAACGAGCACTCCCGGGTTGAGGATGTTGTCCGGGTCGAGAATGCCCTTCACCTTGCCGAACAAGGACAGGGCCGCGGGCGTGTACATGAAGGGGAGGAGCTCGCTGCGCGCCCGCCCATCGCCGTGTTCGCCGGACAGAGATCCGCCGTACGATGCGACCAAACGCGCCGCATCGGTGAGGAAAGCGCGGAAGACTGCGGCGCCGTCGTCGTGCTGGAAGGGGAAGTCCAGCCTCACGTGGACGCAGCCGTCGCCGAAGTGGCCGAACGGGAATCCTGTGAGGTGATGGGTGAGCAGGAGTTCGTCGAACTCGCGCAGGTAATCGCCGAGGCGCTCCGGCGGAACGGCCGCGTCCTCCCACCCGGCATGCGCGGGCGCTCCCGCGGGCGAACGTCCGGCCAGCCCGCCGCCGTCCTCCCGGATCCGCCACAGCGCGGCCGCCTGTGCAGGACTGGTGATGATGCGGGAGTGGCGGGCAGTGGCAACCAGGCTCACCGCAGCAGCCCGGTCTGCAACCTCGGCTGCGTCATCACCAGAAATCTCGACGAACAGCCACGCCGCTCCGCCGGGCAGTTCAGGCACGGCCTGCGGTCCCTTCCGCGAGCGCACAACCTCGACGATGCGGGAATCCAGCCCCTCGCACGCCGTGGGTTTGAACGGCAGGACCGAGGTCACGGCGTCACCGGCCTCGCCGATGTTCTCGAATCCGAGTACCACCATGGTTTTATGCGGTGCATCCGTCACCAGCCGAACGCCGGCTTCCAGCACGACGGCGAGCGTCCCCTCGCTACCCACCAGCATCCGCCGCAGGTCGAACCCACGCTCCGGCAGCAGGTGCTCGAGTGAGTACCCGGACACCTGCCGGCCAAACCTGCCCAGTTCAGTGCGGATTGTCCCGAGATTACCGCTCACCAGCGAGCGCAGCGCGTCCGTTTCAGCAGACGACGGCGTCTCCCCCGGTCCCAGTCTCAGCCGCGCACCGGAGCCGGTCATCACGTCGAGGTGCGTCACGTTGTCGGCCGTCCGGCCGTAGGCGAGGGCGCGCGATCCGCACGCGTTGTTGCCGATCATTCCGCCCACTGTGCACCGCGTGTGCGTTGACGGATCTGGTCCGAAGCGCAGCCCGCTGGCAAGGGCCACCTTTTGCAGCGTGGCATGGACAGCGCCGGGTTCGACGACGGCGGTCCGGCTTTCGGCGTCGAACTCCAGGACGCGGTTGAGGTGGCGGCTGAAATCGATCACCACTCCGCGGCCGATTGCGTTGCCCGCCAAGGAGGTCCCGGCGCCGCGCGATGTGAATGGGATGCCACGTTCCCGGCAGACCTCGAGCGTGGTGAGCACCTCGTCGAGGTGGCGCGGAAAGACGACGGCGGCAGGTTGGATCCGGTAGAGCGAGGCATCGCTTGAGTAGACGGCACGCGAGGTTGCGTCGGCGCGCGCGTCCCCAACGCCACGGGAGTGCAGTTCGGAGACAAGGGACCGGGGAGCTGTGAGCGTCGTCGCCATGGGTAACATGTTACTACTCATCCCGCTCTCTTTCCGCGGCTACGCTTGGCTCATGCCTCCTGCACAGACGCCGCGACCACCGTCGCTCACTGAACGCACCATCGAAGCGGTGCGGGACGGCATCCGGAACGGCACGTTTGTGCCCGGCGAGCTGTACTCGGTGTACCAGTTGGCGGATAAGTTGAGGGTGTCCCGCAGCCCCGTCCGTGAGGCGCTGCTCCGGCTGGCCGAGACCGGAATGGTGGCGATCGAAAAGAACCGCGGCTTCCGGGTTGTCCTCCCGGGGGCCCGCGAACTGGCGGAGATCATGGCGGTGCGCGTGGCCCTTGAGGTCCCTGCGGCTGCCCAGGCCGCCCGGCGCGCCGGAGCAAGAGACCGCGCCGCCCTCGAAAGGGAACGCGAAGCCATGCAGCAGGCAGTCCGGAATGGCGACGAAGGGGCTTTCCTCCTGCACGACCAGCACCTCCACGCGCTCCTGCTCAACCTAGCGAGCAACAGCCACACCATCCGCATTATCGAGAACCTGCGGGACGCGACGCGGCTGATCGGCATGTCCACCATCCGCACCTCCCGCTCCCTCGAGGACGTTTACGCCGAGCACCTGCCAATCCTCACCGCGGTCGAAAGCGGCGACGCGGACGCCGCAGCCCTCGCAATGCGCCGCCACCTCGAATCGACGGGGAAGCTTTTGCTGCGGGGCGCGGCCACCGAAAACGACGACGTCGAAAGCCTTTGGGAGGACTACGTCGGCTGAGGGCGGCAGCGCAGCGATGGCGCCGGCACGCAGTGCACGGGTAGAACTGAGGTATGGACAGCTCGCTGGTACTCGGCCCCATGCTTCGGTATGTCGACGAAACGACGGCAAGTGTGTGGGTGGAAACGCGTGACACTGCACGGGTTCGGGTCAGCACTGCCGGCCGTGAGTGGGAAGCGGGTACTTTTTCTGTGCACGGGCACCACTATGCGCTGGTTGAGGTGGAGGGGCTTGAGCCGGGATCCAGCTCGCCGTACACAGTGGCCATTGACGGCCAGCAGGTCTGGCCGGAGGAAGGGTCGCCCTTCCCTACGCCGATCATTCGAACTCTTGACCCGGAGCGACCCTTCCGGCTCGCATACGGCTCCTGCCGAACCAGCGAAGTGAACGACCTCGCAGCGCACAAGACGCACGGCGTCGACTCCCTGCTGGCCTTCGCGTTGAACCTCGCCGCCCGGGATGAGGCAGTGCGCCCGGACCTCATCGCGTTCCTCGGCGACCAGGTGTACGCGGACATTCCAAGCGACGAGATGCTTCAGTTGATCCGGGATGACAGAGGCATCGACACCAAGCTGGATGCCGAGCTGCGCAACTACGAGGAATACACGCAGATCTACCGGCTCGCATGGTCCGGCCCTGCAATCCGCTGGCTGCTGTCCACTCTTCCCAGCGCCATGATCTTCGATGATCACGACATCCGGGATGACTGGAACTCGTCCCTGCTGTGGAAGAGGAAGGTTGCAACGATCCCCTGGTGGCGGGACCGCATTGTCTCCGGCCTGGCGTCCTACTGGGTATACCAGCACCTCGGGAACCTTTCTCCGTCAGAACGCGCGGCCGATGAAATCTGGCAAGCTATCAAGTCTCACCAAGGACCCGGCGAGCTTGAACTCAGCTCCATCGTCGAGGCTGTCGTGGAAGAGGCGGACCGGAATCCGGAACGCTACCGCTGGAGCTTCTGCAGGGACTTCGGCGATACCCGGCTCATTGTCCTGGATTCACGGGCTGCCCGCGTCCTGCAACCCGGCCAGCGCTCCATGCTGGACCGGAAGGAATTGCGGTGGCTCGACGAGCGGATGCAGGGCGACCGGCGGCATCTGCTCGTCGCCACGTCGCTTCCGTTCCTGCTTCCGCGGGGGCTTCATCACATCGAGGACTGGAACGCCGTGCTCGCTGACGGCCGCTGGGGTGAACGTCTCGCGGCCGTCGGTGAGTGGGTCCGCCAGGCGATCGATCTGGAGCATTGGGCAGCGTTTCCCGAGAGCTTTCGCGCCGTCGCAACCATGGCCACGGAGGTAGCCACAGGCCAGCGCGGCGCGGCTCCCGAAACAGTGACGTTCCTGTCCGGTGACGTTCACTTTTCCTACATCGAGGAGGTGGACCAACCCATGCAGTCCCGCGTCCTGCAGGCGGTCTGCTCTCCGATCCGGAATCCGCTGCGGCCGGCACTGCGCTGGGTCGCAGCGCTTATGTCCACACGGGTGGCAGGTCCGCTCGGCGGCGTGCTGGCGCGATTTGTTCCGCAGCCGCCGTTCCACTGGTCAACGTTGAAGAAACCCTGGTTCGACAACAACCTCGCAAGCCTGGAAGTGACGGAGGAGGGGTTGAAGCTGCGGTGGGACACCGGCGTCGTCAGCGGTGGAAACCATGCCGCCCCTCAACTGAAGGAAGTCACCTCGATCACCATCGCTCCGCGGGCAGCTGAGGCTACGAACGCTCACTCCCGTTAGCACCTTGGCCACCGGATAGCGGTTAACACCTACTGGCTGCCGCAACCCCTATCCGGTGCCCACATCACTATCGCAACGTGACCGCACCTAGGAACCCGCCGGCTCAAGCAACTTAGCCGAAAGGTCAGCGAGGGGACTGCCCCCGGTTTTGTTGACTCCTTGACCTAGCGAGCTTGTGCTCGTGGAAGGATGTTGACCATGCCCACGGCTTATGGGGCGGAGTTCCGCCAGGATGTTATTGATGTGGCCCGGAAGGGCGAGGCCCCGCTAACTCAAATAGCGAAGGATTTCGGGCTGTCGGTCACGACGTTGAAGCGCTGGATGGCGATAGCTGATCGGAAGGATGCAGGCGCTGGTCCGGCGGTTGCGGAGTCCGCGGAGATGCGGGATCTGAAGAAACGCAACCGTTTATTGGAGCAGGAGAACGAGATCCTGCGTCGTGCCGCCGCCTACCTGGCGAGGGACATCAACCCAAAATGACGTACCCGCTGGTCACGGATCTTGCCGCCGAAGGGATTCCCGTGGCGGTGACCTGCAGGGTGTTGAAGTTCAGCAAGCAAGGCTATTACCGGTGGAGAGCCAACCCGGTGACCGACCGGGACTGGTCGGACGCCCACCTGATCAATGCCGCCCTGGACATTCACGCCGACGACCCGGCGTTCGGGTACCGGTTCATCGCCGACGAACTCCCAGAAAAGGGCGTCACAGCCGGCGAGAACAGGGTCCAGCGCCTGTGCCGGGACCATGGCATCTGGTCGGTGTTCTCCAAGAAACGAGGCCTGAACCGCAAGCCCGGGCCACCGGTTCATGATGACCTGGTGGAACGGGACTTCGCCGCTACAGCACCGAACGAACTGTGGCTCACGGACATCACCGAGCACCCCACCACCGAGGGCAAGCTCTACCTCTGCGCGGTGAAAGACGTCTACTCCGGCAGGATCGTTGGCTACTCGATGGACGCCCGCATGAAATCATCGCTGGCAGTCGCGGCGTTGGAGAACGCCGTACGGGCACGCCGCCCTGCAGGGACAGTGGTGCATTCCGATCGCGGTTCCCAGTTCCGGTCGCGCCGTTTCGTGGAATCACTGCGTCATCACGGGCTGACCGGTTCGATGGGCCGGGTCGGCGCGTGCGCGGATAACGCCGCCATGGAATCGTTTTTCTCGCTGCTGCAGAAGAACGTCCTTGACCGTCAACGCTGGCTCACACGGCAGGATCTGCGCCTCGCCATCACGACATGGATCGAGCGGTCTTACCACCGCCGACGCCGGCAGCGGCGTCTGGGGAAACTCACGCCAGTCGAATATGAAACAATCAACCGGTCCGCGCTCACCGCGGCCTAAGACCCCGAGTCAACTAAAGCCGGGGCAGTCCCGAGCAGGTCCTGGGTGACGCCGTCGAGCTCGCCTTGGCTCATCGCCTGTACGTTTGCGATCACTCCGTTACCGCGCGCTGTAACTGAGAGGTTGTGGAAGACCGGCTGCCCGCCCAGCTCCTGGGTCACCCGAAGCGCGAAGGATTCTTCGCCGATCAGGTCCAGCGGCACCTCCTCCGTGATGGAGGTAATGGTGTTGCCCTGGATGGTCGCGGTCACTTCAGCACACTTCTCGAGCGCCTCGCGGCTGACGTTGAACCCCTGCTGAACTGCGTCCTCCGTTGAGCCGTCCATCACGACGACCGCCAGGTAGCCGCCCGATGAGTCAGCAGCTCCGACACCGCTGACCGCTCCAGCTGCCAGGTCCGCGGATGCCGCAGCATTGCCGGTCGCGTGGTCCTTGCACTCGGCCGGCTGAATGTCTGCGCCCTCCATCGCGGACTGCACGATTTCAAGTCCCGCAGCGGCCTGCTCTGCAGAGACGAGCTGGAACGGATCGCCAAGCGCATCAGTCAAAGCAGTCACTCTCGCCTCAAGTTCTGCCTTATTTGGAGCCTCGACATCTACGGGTGCCGCAGCTGTCACCGAGGAGGCAGGCGCACTCGTCATCGCTGCGCTGGTGGGTGCCGGCGTCGCACTGTCAGGGGCCTGAACCGAAGCCGGGGCGCTCGCGCTCGCTCGGCCGGCCTTCGGCTCGTCATCGGAGCCGCCGCTGCAGCCGGTCAACAGCAGCGCTGCTGCGAGCGTGCAGGAAGTTACCAGTGATGCCTTCATGAAGTCCCCCAAAAAATCGGCCACGGCCGTTTCATCGACGGTCGAGCTGGTTCCCGATAGCAATTCGGCCATCGGATAGCGGTTGAATGCTATCGCATGGCGCAAGCGCTATCGCTGAGCGTGCCGCTGAGAAAACCGCGCAGGTAGTGGTCCAGGAATCTGCGGCCCTTGACGCTCCCGCCCGGCAGGAGTTTCGTTGACCCATGGAGTGGTTGAGCGGCGTGCTCGACGCCGAGGGGTACGAAGTGGGGCGGCAGATCCTCCAGCGCGGGGTGGCCGCCATCTACCTCCTCGCGTTCATCTCCGCCATCAACCAGTTCCCAGCTTTGCTCGGGGAAAACGGGCTGCTGCCTGCTCCCCGCTTCATTGAGCGGGCGGGGAAACGCGCCGGCCCCACGCTGTTCCGATGGCGTTACTCGGACCGGATGTTGCTTACGGTCTGCTGGGTCGGCGCTGGAATTGCGGCGCTGATCGTGATCGGAATTCCCCAAACCGGCCCGCCGTGGCTCCCCCTGCTCGCGTTTCTGGTCCTCTGGGGTTTGTACCTGTCGATCGTCAACATCGGTCAGGTGTTCTACGGCTTCGGTTGGGAGAGCTTGCTCCTCGAGGCCGGATTCCTCGTTGCCTTTCTCGGTTCCAACGAGGTAGCTCCGCCGCTGCTGGTCCTGCTGGCGATTCGCTGGCTCGTGTTTCGGCTCGAGTTCGGTGCGGGCATGATCAAGATGCGCGGCGACCGGTCCTGGCGAGACCTCACCGCCCTCTACTACCACCACGAAACCCAACCCATGCCGAATCCGGCGAGCCGCTTCTTCCACCTGCTCCCGAAGCCGCTGCACCGGATGGAAGTCGCCGGCAACCATTTCACCCAACTGGTAGTGCCGTTCTTCCTCTTCGCGCCGCAGCCGGTCGCGGGGGTCGCGGCCGTCATCATCATCGTGACTCAGGGCTGGCTGGTGATCTCCGGCAACTTCGCCTGGCTCAACTGGATCACCATCGTCCTCACCTTCGGCGCGGTGCCGGACTCCTTCTACGAAGCTGTGGGCTTCACCATCGCACCGACGTACGAAACGACGCCGATCTGGTTCGCCGCGGTCGTCGTTCTCATGGCCATCTTCATCGCCTACCTGAGTTGGCAGCCGCTGCGGAACCTCTTCGCGAAGCGGCAGCTGATGAACGCCAGTTTCAACCGCTTCCACCTCGTGAACGCGTACGGTGCGTTCGGCAGCGTCACCAAGGTGCGTTACGAGGTGATCATCGAAGGAACGAAGGACAATGTAGAGCACGACGGCGCTGCCTCCTCCCACTGGGAGGAGTATGGGTTTCGGGGCAAACCGGGCGATCCCGGCCGCATGCCGCGCCAGTACGCGCCGTACCACCTGCGCCTCGACTGGCTCATGTGGTTCCTGGCTCTCGGATCCGACGGCGGCTGGTTCACACCGCTGCTGGTGAAGCTCCTGCAAGCGGACCCGAAAATCCTCAAGCTTCTGAGACACGATCCGTTCGGCGGCGAGCCGCCCCGCTACGTGAGAGCGCGCATCTTCCGCTACCGATTCACCACGCGGGAGGAAAAGCGCACGACTGGGCTGTGGTGGATGCGCGAGGAAGCCGGAACACTCGTGGATCCGGTGTCGCTGAAGGGAGGCCAACCGCGCTGAGCGAGCACACGCCAACCCGCTGACCGGCACAGGATCCTCCTTTCGGTTGATGCCCGGACGCAGGCTCAGGACTAATCTGAAGTGCGGTTCTTTTGGTTCGACGCGCTGATCCCACCTCAACACAACGGGCCTCCCGCCACATCAGCCCACTATTCGAGGAACCGGCTTCATGCTGATCACCCTGGTCCGCTCATACCTGCGGCCCTACGCACCACTGGTTACGGCTGTCGTTGTGCTGCAGTTGGCCTCGACCATCGCCGCCCTCTTCCTGCCCAGCCTGAACGCGCAGATTATCGATGAGGGGGTTGCCGAGGGCGACACCGAGTACATCTGGAACATCGGCATGGTGATGCTCTGGGTCAGCCTCATCCAGGTGGCCGCAGCAATCGCGGCAGTCTTTTTCGGCTCCAAAGCAGCCATGGCCCTGGGCCGCGACCTCCGCAAGAGCGTGTTTCACCGAGTGTCCGGATACTCGGCGCAGGAAGTCAGCCACTTCGGGGCCCCCAGCCTCATCACGCGCGGAACCAATGACGTGCAGCAGGTGCAGATGCTCGTCCTGATGGGCCTGAACTTCATGGTTGCGGCGCCGATCATGTGCATCGGCGGCATCTTCATGGCGCTGCGTGAAGAACCGGCGCTCTCGTGGCTGGTGTGGGTGTCCGTGCCGGCGCTGTTCGTCGTCGTCGGTTTCCTGGTCTGGCGTCTGATGCCGCTGTTCCGCACCATGCAGGTCAAGATCGACAACATCAACGGTGTGCTGCGTGAGCAGATCACCGGCATCCGTGTGGTCCGCGCGTTTGTCCGTGAGCCGTACGAGGCGCAGCGGTTCGGCCGGGCAAACCGGGAACTCACGGACGTCTCGCTCGCCGTCGGCTCCCTTTTTGTCCTCATGTTCCCGGCCATCGGAATGATCCTCCACCTCGCCACTGCGGCGGTGCTGTGGTTCGGCGGCATCAGGGTCGCCGCCGGAGAAATGGAAGTGGGCGCGCTCACAGCGTTCCTGCAGTACCTGCTCCAGATCCTCGTGGCAGTCATGATGGGCACGTTCATGGCCATGATGATCCCCCGGGCGTCCGTCTGTGCCGAACGCATCGGCGAAGTCCTGGACATCGAACCTTCCATCCACGAAACGGACCGCCCGCTGCAACCCGCTTCCAAGGCCGGCGTGGTCGAATTCCGCGGCGTCACCTTCGCGTACCCGGGTGCTGAGGAGCCCGTCCTCAAGAACATCAGCTTCACTGCCCGGCCTGGGCAGACCACTGCCATTGTGGGGAGCACCGGCGCCGGAAAGAGCACGCTGATTTCCATGCTCCCCCGCCTTTTCGACGTCGGCAGCGGCCAGGTTCTGCTGGACGGCGTGCCGGTCACCGACATGGCCCGCCCGGACATCACGGACCGGGTGGCGCTGGTGCCGCAACGTCCTTATCTCTTTTCGGGCACCATTGCGCACAACCTGCGGTTTGGGAACCCCAACGCGCACGACGACGACCTCTGGGACGCGCTCACGGTCGCCCAGGCAGCGGATTTCGTCCGCGCGAAGGACCACGCGCTGGAGGCTCCGGTCTCGCAGGGTGGCACCAACGTCTCGGGCGGGCAGCGTCAGCGGCTCTGCATCGCGCGGGCACTGGTAGCCGAACCGAAGGTGTATCTTTTCGACGACTCATTCTCGGCCCTGGACGTCACCACCGACTCCCGCCTGAGGGCCGCGCTGAAATCGAAAACCAGGGACGCCACGGTAATAATCGTGGCCCAACGCGTCACCACCATCACGGACGCCGACCAGATCCTGGTGATGGAGAACGGCGAGATCGTCGCCCGCGGTACGCATGAGGAGCTGCTGGAGACCTCGCCTACCTACCAGGAGATCGTTGAATCGCAGACGACGGCCGAGGAGGTGGCATGAGCACGGACAAAGATTTCCGTCCCGATGAAGACCGGACCATCGACCCGGTTGTTGCCCCCACACCCGGCGCCGCGGCGGACGCAGAAGCACAGGTGCTCGACGAGGAGTTCCGGCCTTCCGAAGCTGACGGTGACATGTTCGGCGGCACCCCGGCAAAGAAGGCCAAGCATTTCTGGCCGTCCGCCAAGCGGCTCTTCAGCCTGCTGGCACCGGAAAGAACCGCCATTGTGGTGGTGCTCGCGATGGTGGTCATCGCCGTCGTACTCAATGTCATTGCACCGCGGGTGCTCGGCAGCGCCATGGATGTCATCTTCAGCGGCGTTATCAGCAGCAACCTTCCCGACGGCGCCAATCAGCAACAGGTTATTGAAGGGCTGCGGGCAGAAGGCCAGGATCAGTTCGCTGACATGCTCTCCGGTATGGAGCTGACCCCCGGCGCGGGCATCGACTTCACCCTGCTCGGCCGGCTCATTCTGCTTGTGCTCGGCATGTACCTGGTGTCTTCGGTCTTCATGTGGCTGCAGGGATACCTGCTGAACAAGGTCGTCATGCGGGTGGTCTACAACCTGCGCCGGGATGTGGAGGCCAAGCTGAACCGGCTCCCGCTGAACTACTTCGACACCCGGCAGCGCGGGGACCTGCTTTCCCGCGTAACCAACGACGTCGACAACGTCCAGCAGGCGCTGCAGCAGGCTTTCGCTCAGCTCATCATGTCGGCGCTGAGCCTGATCGGCATCACTGTGATGATGTTTGTGGTCTCGTGGCAGCTCGCGCTCATAGCGCTGGTTGCGCTGCCGTTATCGGCGCTGGGAGCGGGGCTGATCGGCGTCCGCAGCCAGAAGCTTTTCGCGGAGCAATGGAAGAACACAGGCCAGTTGAACGGGCACATTGAGGAGTCCTTCAGCGGTCATGACCTGGTTCGGGTTTTCGGCCGGGAGAAGGAATCGCTCGAGCAGTTCGACCAGAAGAACGAGGATCTTTACAAGGCGTCCTTCGGTGCGCAATTTGTTTCCGGGATGATCATGCCCGTCATGCAGTTCATCTCCTACCTGTCCTACGTGGGAATCGCAGTGGTAGGTGGACTGCGCGTCGCCTCCGGTTCGATGACCCTCGGCGAGGCGACGGCGTTCATCCAGTACTCGCGGGAGTTCAACCAGCCGCTGAGCCAGATGGCGGGCATGGCGAACATGCTGCAATCAGGAGTTGCTTCGGCTGAACGGGTGTTCGAGCTGCTCGACGCCGAGGAGCAGGACCCTGATACGGCCATAGCCTCGTTGCCGGCCCGGACAACGGGCCACGTTGAATTCGAGCATGTGAGCTTCAGCTACACGCCGGATCGTCCGCTGATCGAAGACCTCTCCTTTGCGGCCAAACCGGGTGAGACAGTGGCGATCGTGGGTCCGACCGGCGCCGGCAAGACCACTCTGGTGAATCTCGTGATGCGCTTCTACGAACTCAATTCCGGGCGCATCACCCTGGACGGCGTGGACATCACCCGGATCAGCCGCGCGGAGCTGCGCTCCCGGGTGGGCATGGTGCTGCAGGATGCCTGGCTCTTTGGCGGGTCGATCTACGAGAACATCCGCTACGGCCATTTGGATGCCACCCACGAACAGGTGATGCACGCGGCAAAAGCCACCTTCGTGGACCGCTTCGTGCGCGCGCTGCCGGACGGCTATGACACCGTCATTGACGAGGAAGGCAACAACGTCAGTGCGGGTGAAAAACAGCTGATCACCATCGCGCGGGCATTCCTCGCAAGTCCTTCGCTGCTGATCCTTGATGAAGCCACCAGCTCGGTTGATACCCGGACGGAGCTACTGGTACAGCATGCCATGGCTGCGCTGCGGACAGACCGTACGAGCTTCGTCATCGCCCACCGCCTGTCCACCATCCGCGACGCTGACATCATCCTCGTGATGGAGGACGGCCGGATCGTGGAGCAGGGCAGCCATTCGGACCTACTTGAAGCACAGGGAGCGTACTACCGGCTCTACATGTCGCAATTCGCAGCGGCGGCTGATCCGGTTTAGAGGTTTTATTTTCTGAAGTTACTGAATCTTTATCGCCGTTACTGGATCGGTACTGGAGTAAGGCACGGCGTATCGGTTATAGCCCCTAATAATGGAGCTATTCACTTCTAATCCCAGGGGAACTCTCGATGACATTGCTGTCCAAAATTCGGGTGGGATTGCTTTCCACCCTTATCCTCTCCACCACTTTTACCGCTCTTCCAGCGCAGGCTGAGCCGACGCCACATACAGTTACCCCGTCCATTACCGAGGCGGACATTGTCACTTTCGACGCCAACGGAACGTTGTGGGCTTACAGCAGCGACGCCCGGATTCCGGATGATCCACTAAGCCGCCGACAGGTCGGCTCCGGGTGGACAGTCATGAGGGACCTGAAAACAGCCGACTGGAATCAGGACGGGATCCAGGACATTGTCGCAGTTGGCAAAAACGGCAACCTCTACGTCTACTACGGCGCCCCGGCGGGTGGCTTCACCCGGACAACCATTGGAACAGGTTGGGGATCGTACGACATCTCGGTTGGCCAGTGGAAAGTATCCGATGAGTATCCGTCGATAATTGCGGTGAATCTGGACACAGAAATCCTGTACAACTACCCCAATCTTTCCGGAGGCGCATTGTCTCCACGAGTGATTGAAGGTCGGGGATGGAGCCGTTCTCTGCCACATCAACTCCTTGACTATGACTTCGACGGCAAAGCGGACATCCTGGCCCAACAATCTGCAACAGGGAAATTGCTCCGGTACAGAACCGATGGCAACGGAAACTTCATCAATGAGCCCCACCCGGTAGTTGGTACGGGCTGGAGCGTAATGAATGAGGTCGCGGCGTATTCCGGCTATCAGGGGGACGGACTCATCTGTAACTGCCCCACCCAAATTACCCACCCTGGCCTTTTAGCTCGAACGCACGACGGAATTCTTTACTACTACGGGTTATGGGATGGTAAATGGAGTACTCCCGATCGAATTGGAACCGGCTGGAACGGTTACACAATCGCCGGATCTGAAAGCCCCCGCCGATTCAGCTATTAGGAGCGTGGTTCGCCGTCGGCAACGGCGGCGAACCACGCTCAAGCGCCCGGTCGGGTTCCGCTGTGCCGTTGCGGCTGTTTGAATGGAATACGACCATTCAAGGGGGAACGTCATGACCTACACCAAACTTCTACTCACCGGCGGCACATCGCTGCTTGCCGGCTTTTTCCTATTCCTGGCCCCGCTTAGCACCATCCTTGAGGGCACAGCGGGCGGACTGGACTGGTTCCTTGCAGCTGTCGGCGCCTTTCTGCTGCTGGAGGGAATCGCAATGTTCTTCCTCGGTATGAAAGCACGCAAACGAGACCTCAGCCGCGCCCGCACCTACGGGGAAGAATCGAGTGACAAGCCGTTCAACGACGACCGCCCGCAGAACCCGCACCAATTTCCGGGAGCCGGCGTCCAGGGGCAGGTCGGAACGGGTGGAATGCCCTGAGGGCAGTCGATGAATTCCTACGTCGCAGTCGCCCTTGGATGACTCGTCGTTGAGGCGATCGAAGTTTGACCCTTCACTGCTCAAGATCGAGCGGCGGCCTCACGGAATGAGGCGAGATCACCCCACTCATCTGGTTCATCGAGTGGCTGATCATCGTAAGCACTATATTTTGCGTCAACCAGCACGGCTCCCGAGAATCCAGGCACCTTGTGCCGCATGTCTTCCAACATTCGCGAGATGAACCTGACGCTCAGCCACTGGTGAGTCATCCCACAATCCTGCCACTCGTCTCCCAGAGACCGAAAGAGCCTACTAGGGCTAGCCGTGCGGGTTGGTCATGGCAACCACCAGGAACACCACGCCGCTGATCACCGCCTGAACAACAAGCACCGGCAGCGCAACCACGCCGAGGTACAGCGTGAGGACCACCGGCATCAGGCTCAGAACCGTCACGTCCACACCGCGCAGCAAGGCTGCCAGTTGCGCGCGAGGGACGGGGCCGAACGGCGTCTCGACCGGTGGCGCTGACCAGTCCGTCGCAGGGCGGCTGGCACCACGAACGGTACCCGCACCCATCCCGATTCCGGCGAGTGCCGACACCACGATCAACATCGGTCCAGCCGCTCCGAGGACCACCAGCACCCCGCCGAGCAGTGCCATCCACAGCACCATGGTGGCGGCTGGCATGACAGCCCGGCTGGCCCGAACCAGTGCCGGGTTCACCGGCACCAGCCCATCGAGCTCCGGCACCAGTGCCGCTCTCCGCGCTACCGTCCCAAAACCCGACGCGGCTGCGCATCCAGCGAGAACGACAGCGCCCAGCTGCACAAAGACCGGCATTCCGCCGTCCACAAGCATCACCGCGACACACGCAACCAGCCAGAGCACCGCCGTCGTCGGCGTAGGGTGCAGGCGCAGGAAGGCAACGACGTCGGCGCGCAGCAGTGCTGCGAGCGGCGCCCGCGTGGGCCGGGCAAAAAACCGGGCACCGCGGCGGTACGCGGTACGTGACTCAGCTCGGACGGCACGGAACAACTCATTCGAATCCATGAAATACAGCGATGATCCTATGTGCCCAGACACGGCTCCGGCACGGGTGAGCTCGCCGCCGGGGACAAACCCCGCGCGCGATGAAACGAGCACCAACAGTGCGCTGGCAATCACCAGTCCTGCACCGAACGACCACGCTGACGGCAGCAGCACCGTGGCCAGCGCACCGGCAACCACAAGGCCTCCCGCCGCCACCTTCAACCCAACGGATTGGGGCCTCCCCTGGAGTAATGCGGCAATGCCTACCACGGCCACCACGAGAGCTCCGAACGTTGCGGCAGCATAGGCATGGCTCAGAGCAGTCCGATCCAGAGCACCCAGGACGCTGACCGGGGCGTAGGCCAGAGCTGCGCCAGCACCGGCGAGCATGGCACGCCGCAGGAACGGACCCCACACCATCGGCCGCCGGTCTACGGGCAGCGAAAGCCACCACGTGCTCTCCGGACCGCCCACCGCGAGCGGTCCCAGCCTCCGGCCAAGAAGGACGACGCCGGCAAGCGCCGCGAAGGTCAGCAGAACCTCCAGCGCCTGGCTGGGGAGGACGAGTACCGGGTCGGCGATGAGTCCATGGTCCGTGGTTGAGCGTTGAGCGAATTCACCACGCAGCGCGAGCACGAAGGACACCGCAAGGGCAACCGCACACCCGAGAGCAAGAACGCTGACATAAACGTCGACGAACAGGTCAGGCAGGGAGGTCCGGGACCGGTTGTAGCGGCGAGCGGACCGCCGAGTGAACCTGACGATTTCCCCGGCCCGACCGGCCGTGCCGGTCTCCGTCACCGTGCTCATCAGGCGCCCGCGATGATGGCCGCTGCCACCTCCGACGTTGCGAGGGTCACCTCGTCATCGATGACCAGGCAGGAGGTTGCCGTGTCCAGCAGGAGCTGCGGATCATGCGTGACGAGCACTACCGTTGCCCCGCCGTCCGCCAATGACCGGATGCGCCGGCCAAGCGCTTCGCGCATCACCGGGTCCAGCCGCTGTTCCGGCTCGTCGAGGATGAGCAGCGAGGCCGGCCGCATCAAACCGGCAGCGAGCAGGGTGCGGCGGCGCTGGCCCGATGAGAGCGATTCAGGCACGACGTCCGCCCGCTCCTGCAGGCCGAAGAAGCTCAACTCCTCCTCCACCTGCTCCTCAGGATCGGGGAGGGAATGCCCGCGTGCAACCAGCAGCAGGTGTTCGCGGACGGTAAGGGACGGGAAGAACAGGTCCTCGTCGAAGACGGCGGACACCTCCCGGCGGAAGGCAACGGCGTCGGGATTTGCCAGCAATCCGTGGACTTTCACTTCCCCCGAAATCGGGAGCTGCCGGCCGGCAAGCGTGCGTGCCGCCGTCGACTTCCCCGCCCCATTGAATCCGACGACGCCGAGTATCTCCCCGGCGCCGACTGCCACCGACATCTCACCGCAGACCGGCGCACCGGCGTAGCCGACAACGAGGCGCTCGGCCTCCAGGACAGTCCCCCATGAACTCACCCTCCAACCCTAGCGGGGAGGCATGGCGGTGGCCGCGTAACGTTTCAACTCCCCCGCCGCGCGGCTCATAATCGGTTTACAGTTGATCGGGTGACTGAACTGCCTGCGCCCCAGGCCCAAACTCCCCGCTATGTACCCGGGATCAAGTACATCCTGATGCTGGGCGCCTTGGCCGCGCTGCCCGCGGTCACCACCGACATGTATCTACCCTCGCTTCCCGCGGTAGCGGAGGACCTACAGGCGAGCCAGGCGGCCGTGCAGTTCACGCTGTCCGGCATGCTGCTGGGCGGCGGTGTCGGGCAACTGGTGATCGGCCCATTGTCCGACCGCTTCGGTCGGCGGCTCCCACTCCTTGTCGGGATCACGCTGCACGTGGTCATCTCGCTGCTCTGCTCGATCGCGCCGGACATCGGCACGCTGATTGTGCTGCGGGTGCTGCAGGGCTTCTTCAACGCTGCCGCCGCCGTCGTCGCCATCGCGGTCATCCGTGACCGGTTTGTCGGGTCTGATGCGGCACGGCTCCTCTCCCGCCTCATGCTCGTGATCGGCGTTGCACCGCTCTTCGCTCCCACCATCGGGCAAGCCATCGCCGGCGTCTGGGAATGGCGCGCGGTGTTTTACGCGCTTGCGCTCATCGGCGCAGCCCTCGTGGTGATCGTCTGGCGGTTCATGCCCGAAACGCTTCCGGTTGAACGGCGCCGGCCCGCACGGCCCGCCCGGGTGGCCGGTGGCTACTGGCAGCTGCTGAGGAACGTCCGCTTCATGTCCCTCGCTGTGATTCCCGGACTGGGGCTGGGCGTGATCATGAGCTACGTGGTCGGTTCCCCCTTTGTATTTCAGGACCAATACGGCCTCAGCCAGGGCCAGTTTGCACTGGTGTTCGCGCTTAACGGCGTTGCCCTGGTGCTGTCCGCCCAGCTGAACGCGTCGCTGGTCCGCAAGGTTGCGCCGGCCAGGCTGCTGCGCACCGCGTCCGTTGCGCAACTCGTTTTCGCCCTGATTCTTGTCGCCGTGGCGGCGACCGGCTTCGGCGGTGTCATCGGGCTGTGCGCAGCGCTGTGGCTGGTCCTTGGCACCCAGGGCATGATTCCGGCCAACGCATCGGTTCTCGCGCTCAACTCCTACGGGCACATGGCGGGTACGGCTGCAGCCGTTATCGGCGCGCTGCAGTCAGGGGTAGCAGGAATCGTGAGCCCGCTCGTGGGCCTACTCGGAGGTGACGCCAGATCCATGGCGGTTGTCATGCTCGGCACCGTGGCGCTCACCGTCGTCGTACTGCTTGTGGGGACCCCGGTCTTTCGCAAAGGCGGCTGGCGCGCGTTCGACGTGCCGGCGGATCAGACCACCGAGCAGCGCTAGTCGCTGGGGCTGGTGTCTGTCGTCAGATCGCGATCATCCTCAGCGTCGCGGTCCTCTTCTTCGGCCGGTCCGGCGGCTTCGTTGACGCCGCGAGCCTCGCCGTCGGCCTCATCGTCCGGCCGATCATCCCGACCCACCGGCTCGGGATCCCGCGACACCGGGTGGTGCTCGTTCTGCAGGCCGTCCTGAACATCGTTCTCTGGACCGGTTTCGCCGTCCATGATTCCTCCTGCGATTTCCGCCGCCGTAGTACATCAACGTTACCGCTCGCTGCGGCCCGGTGGGGATGCTGGACATCCCCGTCAGCGGTGGCAGACTCGACCCATGCAGCCGAATCGCAGGAAGCCGCAACGCATCCCGTGGTGGTGGTATCCGAACGGCTCCCTTGATGAGCTGGCCCCACAAAATTTTCCGGTGGTCAGTCCGGGCGAGCGCTGGGTGAGAGCCATCGACGTTGATGCCGCACCTGTTGAACTATTCGCCTGGGTCTTGTTCCCCCGCCTCCCGGACCGCTGAGGAGGCTCCGCAGGTACGTCCTCGCGTGGGGAGACTTGTTCATGATGCGCAAGCAACTGCTCGAACTGAAGCGACTGGCCGAACTGTCCGGATCCGGAAACGAGGAGCGAACCTCGCCCGTTTGAGTAGGCTGAGCCAATGACAGCGCCGAAGGTATATGTGAGTTTCCCCGGTACTGCGCGTGAAGCCCTGAGCTTCTACGCCGGCGTCTTCGGCGGAGAGCTCGCCCTGTATACGCATGAGGAGTTCAGCAGGAGCGAGGGCACTCCTGATGCCATTGCCCACGGAGAGCTCAACGGCGTAGTTGCTTTGGCCGGTTCGGATGCTGGAGCCGGGGACAAGAGCGTCCGGTTCGAGGGCATGATGCTCTCTTTGCTGGGAACCGCTGAACCGGCTGTTCTCCATACCTGGTTCAACAAACTGGCCGACGGCGGCACCGTGGTCGATCCCCTCGCACCAAAACCGTGGGGCGCCTCCGACGGACAGGTCATTGACCGTCACGGGCTCCACTGGCTCATCGGCTACGAGCCCGAAGTGTGAGCTGACAGACTCGACTCCATGCGCGAACTCGTGATCCTCGGCACCGCCTCCCAGGTTCCCACCCGGACCCGCAACCACAACGGGTACCTCCTGCGCTGGGACGGCGAGGGGCTGCTCTTCGATCCGGGCGAGGGCACCCAGCGCCAGATGACCTACGCCGGAGTCAGCGCGTCCAGCGTCACCCGCATCTGCCTGACCCACCTGCACGGCGACCACTGCTTCGGCCTGCCGGGCGTACTCTCGCGCATGGTGCTCGACGGCGTCACCCACCCGGTGCATCTGCACTACCCCGCGTCCGGCGAGGAAGCAGTCCGCGCCCTCGTCTCCCTCGCGACGCCGGGTCTCGACCTCCGGCTCAGCCCACACGGATCCGCCGGTGCCGTCGCCGACGGGCTTGAGGTGCAACCCTTGCGGCACCGAATTGAGGCCTACGGCTACCGGCTCAGCGAACCGGCGTCGCGGAGCCTGGTGCCGGAACGCCTGATCGCGGCAGGAATCACGGGTCCGGACGTCGGCCGCCTGCAGCGCGAGGGGCGGATCGGCGACACTGCGCTTGAGGAGGTCAGCGTCCCGAAGCCGGGGCAAACCTTCGCTTTTGTCATGGACACCGCTGAGTGTGAGGGCGCCGACGCACTCGCCGAGGACGCGGACCTCCTGGTTGCAGAGTCCACGTTCAGCGACGACGACGACGGCCTCGCCGCCGAGTACCTGCACCTCACCGCGGGACAGGCCGGCACGCTGGCCGCGAACGGACACGCACGCACGCTGGTGCTCACGCACTTCTCGTCCCGCTACCCGGATGTCGGAGTGCTGAAAGATCAGGCAAGTGCCGCCGTCGTCGGTGCAAATGCCAACAGCACGTTGGTTATCGCGGCCAACGACCTCGACCGCATCCCGCTCCCCAAGCGCCGCCGGCTGACGTGACGCTTTCTCTGATCAGCGCTTGGAGAGAACCTTTCCCAGCTCCGGATGGTGCAGTTCGGCGACGTCGGGGTGGGCACGCACCCGCCCCTTGAGCACGTTCATGCCGTAGGAGGACAGCATGGGGTTGTCTGGATCATCGGAGATCCCGCGGGCTGCAGCCTGCAACTCGGGCGGAAGCGAAACGGGCTGGACCACCGCGTCAAGGCGCGGCGACCAGAAGAACGGGACGGAGTAGCGGTCCACTCCGGGCGGCGGCGCCTGCACCTGGTGAATTGTCGCTGCGAGGTAGCCTCCGGTGGCCACTTCCAGCATCTCGCCGAGATTCACCACCAGCGCCCCCGGAATGGGCTCGACCGGAATCGGGGTGTCCGTACCGGGCGGAAGCACCTCAAGTCCGCCCACCTCGTCCTGCAGGAGCAGCGTCACAAAGCCGTAGTCGGCATGGAGCCCGACGCCCTGGCTGCCGGCACCCTCCAGCCCGCCGACATAGTGCACGAGCTTGGCCATCCAGGCCGGAGTGGACTCGAAGAGGTCCGCAAAGTGCTCCTCCGGCTGGCCCAAGGCAACGGCGATCGCCGACAACAGCTCCGCACCGACCTCGGACATCAGGTCAGCCCAGCCCATCGCCCGGCTCTCGAGCTCCGGCAGGCTCTCTCCCGGCCACTGGTTGGGCCCCTGAAGCAGCCAGTACGGCTGGTCCTCCGGGTAGTCGGGAACCGGCTCGCGCTCGGGGGAAAAGTCGATCTGCTCGCGGGAGTCCGCGCGCCCGCGCGTCACCTCGGTTCCGAGCCGGGCATAGCCCCGGAAGTGCGGGGAGTTGCGGTTATCGAGTGCGAGCCGCTCCTCCACCGGTAGATCAAAGAACTGCTTCATCCCGCTGAACAGGTCATCCACCTGGGACGGAGCGGCGCCGTAGTTGATGATCTGGAAGAACCCCACGGCATGGGCGGCTTCGCGCAGCTGCTCGATGAAGTCCTGGTCGAAAGAGCCGTCGGGGCGGCGGGCTGTGCTGAGATCGAGCACGGGGATCGATCGCTGGGTATGCGTCATTGATGGAGCCTAACGCGAATACCCCTACCTGATACTTCTCTTTATGACGCAATGTTTCATTCAGGCGGGAAGGGATTGCCGGACCACTCCTGCGGCCCTGCGCAGCATAGGTTCCTGGTCCTGCGCCCAACGGCCGACGACGGCCAACGCCTTCATGCGCTCCTGTCCCGTGAGGCGTGCAACCAGTGGCCGGACGACGTCGGCCGCCAGCGGAGCGGCCAGAGATTCCGTCCGCGACTCCCGCAGAAAACCTTCAATCCTCGTCAGGTCAGTGTTCCGGAGCATGGGAACGCTCGACTGCAGAAGGACCACTGCAGCGAGCCGCCGCTCGAACACCGGCGAGTTGCCCCAGAGCTCGGAGCTGAGAAAGGCCACCTCATCGTGTGTCAGATGCCGGAACTTGCGGCGGGCATCACGAACGGCGCCCCGGACAGCGCCGACCGAAGCGCCGTAGTAGCGGAGTCCGTCGTCCAGCGAGTTCAGCGCATCTGCCCGCTCCCACGAGGCTTCCCGCTGGAGCGCGGCGTCAATGAAATCCGCTGCTTCGGTCAATGCTCAGGGGCGCGGGCCCTGGTGTTCGTCCCCCGGGCCGCCCAAATGCTTCTGGGCCTGACCGCGGGCGTTCTGGATCTTGTCCTGGTGCTTACCCTTGGTGGCTTTGTCTGCGGCCTCGGCTACCCGATCCACAACCTTGCTGCCCATCTGCCTCGCCTGAGGGCTATTGAGGGCTTCCCTGACCTTGGGATTACGCGCAAGTCCCATTGCGATTTTGCCGAGCGATCCAAATCCAGCCATGACCGTTTCCTTCTTTCGAGTGCGTGGGCGTCCTGCGATGACAACGTGGTTCCACAGGGAATTGTCCCCCGCGAACGGCCCGGGCGGAAAGCGGAAACTGCAACCAGACCCCTACTGCTCCAGCTTCATGGCCTTGCGTAGTGACAGCGCGCCGCCGCCCTGCATGATGGCCCGGCGGTAGATCTTCTCGCCGAGGTGAAGCAGAGCTGCCGCGGCCGCGAGCGCGATCCCCAGGGACAGGATCGGCTCCCACAGCGCGACCTCGGAGTTCAGCATGCGGATCGGCATGGCCACCGATGACACCACCGGCACGTAGGACGCCACCACCAACAGTTGCCCCGAAGCGAACAACCCCGCGCCCAGCGCGGCGAAGATCAGCGCCATCACCGGCGTCGAGCTGCTGGTCAGGTCCTCCGGCCGGCTGGCCAGCGAACCGAGTACCGCCCACATCGAGGCGAGGATCAGGAAACCGAAGAGGAAGAACACCATGAACCATCCCGACGCCGGAATGATGCTCCCCACGAGGTCCGCCGTATCAGTCAGGTTCAGGGCCAACAGTGCCGCCCCGCCGTACAGCGCGAGCTGCACCATGGCCAGGATGGTATTTCCCAGGACCTTGCCGTACAACAGCTGCCGCACGGGTATTGCAGTCGCGAGGATCTCGACGACCCGGTTCTGCTTCTCCTCCACAACCGAATTGGCGATGGCCATTCCGAAGATGATGGACGCCATGTAGAAGAGGAAGCTGAAGGCAAAACCGGCCACGTCTGCCACGGCCTGATCCTCCGCGTTCCCGTCGAGCAACGATTCCTCCAGCTCGGAACCTGCCAGCAACTCCTCTGCTGACGTTCCGGCCGCAGCTGCATTCGCTTCCAGCATGTAAGCCTCCAGCGACGCGCTGATCCCGGCACTCAGACTCCTGGGAATCTCGTTCCTGCCCGTCAGCGTCCACGCACCGTCACCGTCCCGAATGAGCGCAGCGTCGGCTTCCTCTGACCGGACTTCCTCGAGTGCTGCTTCCTCCGACTCAACGACGATCGCCGTGAACGTCGTGTTGCCGTCGTCGGCCCGGCCGTCCTCGTCCGCGAGCGCGGTCACCGACTGTCCAGCCTCCGAGGTCACAGCCACCGTAAAGTCCTCACCGCGGCTGGACATGTAGGCGTTGAACACGACGCCGGCAACAATCAGTACCAGCGTCACGATGGTGGAGATCGCGAATCCGCGGTCCTTTGCCTTCACCATCACCTCACGCAGGGTGACAATCAGCCAGGCCGGCTGGGCGTTGCGATCCGACGAGGACGACGACGGCGCCCCCGGCTGCACGCGCCGCTCAGTTGTTTCGGTGCTCACTGGGATACCCCCCGGTAGATTTCGCTCAGGCTCGGCCTGATCCTGCTGAATTCATGCACGCTTCCGCGTGCCATGGCGGCGACAAGCAGCCGCTGCGCGTCATCGTCGTTCTCCAGCTCGACGACGGCATCCCGGCCCGCGACGTCGATGACCGTCACTCCGGCTTCCTCCCGGACCCACCCGGCGTCGGGCGAGACCGTCAGCCTGTGCCGGCGGGGAGCCGTGGCGCGCAGGTCATCCCCGGTGCCGGCAGCGACCAGCCGCCCCTCTTGCAACACCACAAGGTTGTCGCAGAGGCGGTCCACCAGGTCGAGCTGATGACTCGAGAAAAGGACCGGGACACCCTGCGCGGTGTGCTCGCGAAGCAGGTCCACCATGGAGTCCACGGCAACGGGATCGAGCCCGGAGAACGGTTCATCGAGGATGAGGACCGATGGCCTGTGCAGGAGCGACGCCGCGATCTGGACGCGCTGTTGATTGCCGAGTGAGAGGGACTCCAGCTTGTCCTTCCCGCGGTCGCCGAGCTGGAACCGCTCGAGCAGGTCCTGCGCGCGGGACCGTGCATCCGCCTGGCTCATCCGGTGCAGCTGGCCCAGGTAGACGAGCTGGTCGAGGATTGGCTGTTTCGGGTAGAGGCCGCGCTCTTCCGGCATGTATCCGAAAGTGGCGCGGTCAGCCGCCGTGACCGGGCGATCGTCCATCAGGACTGCTCCGGCATGCGCGGTGAGCACACCCATGATCATGCGCATGGTGGTGGTTTTTCCGGCGCCATTGGCACCCACGAACCCGGTCATCTTCCCCGAAGGGACTGTGAAACTGACGTCGTCGACGGCGGTGTTCTCACCGAAGCGCCGGGTCAGGTTGTGCACCTGCAGCATTGGTTTCCTCCCGATTGAGCCTTCTGTCATCAACAGTAGGCAAACAGGATGCAGGGCGGATGAGCCGTAAGGCGGAACCTCTATTCCCCCGGACGGATGAGCCCGCTCTCATAGGCGAAGACCACGGCCTGTACCCGGTCCCGGACCTGGATCTTGGCCAGCAGCGAGGACACATGGGATTTCACGGTGGCCTCGGCGAGGAAGAGCTTCCGTGCCAGCTCGGCATTGCTCAGGCCCGCGGCCATGCACTCGAGGACTTCCTTCTCGCGCTGGGTCAGTAAGGCAAGCAGGCTCTGCTGTCGGAGCTGCCCGGCGCTTGGCTGCTTCGCCACCGGTGCCGGTGCTTCGGATTCCAGATGGTGGGCAAAGCGCTCGATCACGCGGAGGGTGACCTCAGGCGCCAGCAGCGCGTACCCGCCGGCGACTGCCTGAACCGCCGCGACAAGGTCATCCGGATCGGCATTCTTCAGGAGGAAGCCGCTTGCACCGGCGCGGATCGCGTCGAATAGGTAGTCATCGCGTTCGAAGGTGGTCAGGATGATGACCTTCCCCCGGCCCGCTGCCGTGATCTGCTCAGTGGCCCTGATTCCGTCCAGTACCGGCATCTGCACGTCCATGAGGATGATGTCGACGTCGTTGGCTGCGGCGAAGTCCACCGCCTCCTGCCCGTTGGTCACCTGGCCGACCACCTCGATGTCCTCCTCGATGGACAGGATGGTAGCGAAGCCGGCACGGACCAGCCCCTGGTCATCGGCGAGCAGCACGCGGATGGTGTTCATCACGTTCTTTCCTGAGATTTCGGTTGAGGGGGGAAGGTCGGTTGGATTCGTGGGTTGCTCACTGCAGCGGGAAGCGGGCACGTACCCGCCAGCCGCCGTCGGAACGGGGACCGATCTCAGCCGTGCCGCGGTGCAGAGCAACGCGTTCGCGGATACCCTGCAGCCCGTAACCGGAGCCGGCCGCCACGCGCTGCCGAGGCCTTCCGTTGTCCACGGTTTCCAGTTCCACCCAGCGCTGCTCGCCCGTGCGTCCGGTGCGCAGCGTCATCACCGCGGCCGAGGCTGTGGAGTGCCGGCGGACGTTCGTCAATGATTCCTGCGCTGTCCGGTACAGCGACAACGCGAGCGGTGCAGAGACCTCATCGAGTGCCCCCGGCACGTCCTCCACTCTCGAGAAGGTGACTTCGGGGCCGCCGTCCTGCTGGTTCCCGGCCAGAGCCGCGATGTCGGCGAGTCCGGGCTCCGGATGGCGAGCGTCGTCGTCGTTGTGGGGGTTCTGTACTGACGTCTCGGACCGGAGCACGCCGAGCAGGTTGCGCATGTCGGTGACGGCCTGGCGGCTGGCCTGCTCGATGGTGCGCAAGGACTCGGCGGCGACCTCCGGTTTCCGGTCCATCACCCGGCGTGCGGCAGCGGCCTGCACACCGATGACCGACACGTGGTGTGCAACGACGTCGTGCAGTTCGCGGGCAATGCGCAGCCGCTCCTCGATGACCGCACGGCGTGCAAGTTCAGCGGACTGCCTGGCGATCTGCGTTGCCTGGTCCGCCAGTTGCGTCCGCTGGAGAGCATTGCGCCAGGAGGACATGCCCGCCAGGATGGCGCCGCCGAAATAGGCGAAGTTCACCATGAAGTAGTAGAGCGCCGCGGAGGTCAGTGGGTCGAAGATCCCGCGCCAGGTCTCGTCCCCCTCTGCCACCCGGTCCAGCAGCCCGTCATACGTATTCGCGACCGTCAGGGAGAGGATGAGCCACAGCGTCATGGCGACCACAACAACCGTGGTTCCGAGCCACAGCACCCTGCGGTCCTTCGCCCAGGCAACCGCCGAGTACAGCGACGCGAAGTACGCCACCTGATAGGAGAGCTGCAGTGAGAGCGCCGGAATCCAGAGGCTGAGGATGATGAACAGCGCTGACATGACGAGCATGACCAGCACCGGGAAGCGCCGCCTGAACACGAGCGGGAAGATCATCAGGGCAAGAACCGCGTGCTGGAGCCAGACTGGGCTGCGCTCCTCGGCCATAGCCCCTACGCCGCGGCTCAGTTCCAGTGCGAGGGCGCTCACCAGGAAGAAAATGACGACGCCGATCACATCCCGGCGCAGGTGGTCACCGGTAGGGCCGGGCCGCTCCCACCGCCGCTCCTCGGAGTCCAACCCGAAGGTGAGCCGTTTGAGTATCTTCACCATGTTGACGTGCAGCACCCTCCGCATTGTTCCTGCGCCAGTGTAGCCAGCGGAGGCGCAGGACCGGCTCCCCCGGACGGTCTAGTTCGTTTGGATGAGGGCCTGCTGTGGATCCCGCAGCTAGCAGTAGCTCGCTTCAAGTTCGCGCTGCGCCTGGCCGGCCAACATGCGCAGGGCCATTTCATCCTCCAGGGAGAAGGCACGCGGCTTGTCATCGATGATGCAGAGGGACCCGATGCGCCACCCCTCGGGACCGGTGAGCGGATAGCCCGCGTAGAAGCGGATGTGCGGCTGAACGAGCACCAGCGGGTTTGTCCGGAACTGCTCATGCACCAGCGCATCCCTCACCACGAGCATGCGCTCCTCCCGGATAGTCTCGTTGCAGAAGGAGATGTCCCGCGGCACGTTCTGGCCGATTGGTCCCGTCACCGACTTGATGAACTGCTGATGCTCGCCGATCAGCGCCAGGGATGCGGAACTCACGCCGAACACCCGCTGCGCTTCGCGGGTGATCCGGTCAAACCGCTCTTCCGCGGGCGTTCCGAGGAGGCCCGTCTGTGTCAGTGAGTCGAGCCGGCGCCGCTCCGCGTCAGCGCCTTCAAGATACGCGTACGACGACGTCACGAACCTTCGCAGCGCAGCATCCGTGCAGCTCTCGAAACTGCTCTCCGTGATCACCCCGGTAGCCAGGGATACGTCGTCCGTCGAGTAGGCGGCGCGCCGGGCAGGCGAACTGACGCCGTCGAGTGTCTCGTTCACGGCGTGCGACACCATGTCCCGCTGAAGTTCGTCAATCAGCGCCAGGCCGGAGAGGTAGGCCTGGAATTCCACGCGATCGCACCAACCGCCCAGGTTGGTGTAACCCGTCCATACGTCATCGAGATCGAGAGCCGTATCAGCTACCGCACGGGCGGTGAACCACTGCTGCAGATAGGGATTCATTGCCGCCTTCCAGCTATCCGTTTTACACATGCTTGGAGCCGGGTCCAGCGGACCCGGTAGAGATCCATTGTGCTACCTCGAGCGCGCTCCGTAGCCATCGGCTTCCATTGCGTGGCGCAGGCACACCAGTCCGGACTGGATACGGGACTTGGCGGTCGGAACTTTCACCTGCAGAGCTTCAGCCACTTCGGTGTAGGTGAGACCGCCGTAGTAGGCAAGCCTGATCGCTTCCGCCTGCAGGTCAGTCAGGGAGGAGAGGCAGCGTTTCACGCTCTCGCTCATGAGGGTGTGATGAACCCGCTCATCCACGGGCTCCTGAACGAAGTATTCCTTCTGCGCGTACTGCGCATCCCGTGCCACCGACCGTTGCTCGCTGCGCACACGGTCCACCGCACGCCTGTGTGCAAGCGTGAAGATCCAGGCCTCAGGGGAACCGAGCTCGGCTTTGTACCGGTCAGCAGAGACCCACAGCATCAGGAACACTTCCTGGACCACTTCGGCAGAGATCGCGTGGTTACGCACAACACGCAGCACCAGTCCATGGACCCGCTTGGAAATCTGTTCATAGAGCCCGGCGAAAGCGCTCTGGTCCCCCTCCGCCACACGAAACAGCAGATCGCTGAGCGTCTCTGTGCCTGGTCCTGCTTTGTGCATCGCTACCCCGTCTATCGCGACGACGGCGCAGGAAGCGACGTCGACCGTTCACCGCTGATGCCGCCGAGTACGAGCCGGCCGCACAGGCATCCCCCGATATGCCATTCATCACAGAGCCTAACAACATCCGGCGTAAATCCGCGCCCCGTGTGGCGCACGGGCCATCTCGCGGCCTCCCGCGTTCCGTCCGGCGTCGCAGGGTCAGTATCCTAGATTTACGTCACCGCCGGACACCCCGGCGAAAGAGAGGACCTGATCATCGTGGATCACAAACCTTCCGTCACCCGCGACACCTGGATGAGCCGGGAGGCTCTCGCCGAAGGGATGATTCCCGTCATCGGCCGCCTCTACCGCGAGAACAACGTGGTGACCAGCATCCATGGACGCAGCCTTATCAACAAGTCCACCATGGGCATTCTCAAGGCACACCGGTTCGCGCGCCGCATGAGCAAGGAAGAGCTGCTCCTCGAAGAGACCGCACCGCTGCTGCGTACGCTCGCCGACCTGGAGTTGGGAGCAGCAGCCATTGATGTCGCCCGCCTGGCCCAGAAGTACAGGTCACATCAGGAGGAGGACGGCACCTCCTCTTTGGAGGAATTCCTCCGCTCAGAACTCGCCGACGTCGTCGGGAAGCGCGGTGCCGACACACGGACGAGCACCGACGTCGTCCTCTATGGTTTCGGCCGGATTGGCCGCCTGGTGGCCCGGCTGCTCATCGAGAAGGCAGGCGGCGGGCACGGACTGTGCCTGCGCGCAATCGTGGTCCGCAAGGGCGCCGACAATGACCTCATGAAGCGCGGAAGCCTGCTGCGCCGAGACTCGGTGCACGGCTCCTTCGAGGGCAGCATCCAGGTGGATGAGGAAACCAACACCATTACCGCCAACGGTGTGCGGATCCAGGTCATCTACTCGAATGATCCATCCACCATCGACTACACCGCCTACGGCATCAACAACGCGCTTGTCGTCGACAACACCGGCCGCTGGCGTGATGAGGAGGGCCTCGGCCAGCACCTGCAGAGCAAGGGTGTTGCGAAGGTCCTCCTGACTGCACCGGGCAAGGGCGGCCTGAAGAACATCGTCCACGGCATCAATCACACGGACATCGCGGCCGAGGACACCATCGTCACTGCCGCATCGTGCACCACCAACGCCATTACCCCCGTACTGAAGGCGATCAACGACGAGTTCGGCGTAGTGCACGGGCATGTGGAGACGGTGCACTCCTTCACCAATGACCAGAACCTGATCGACAACTTCCACAAGGGCGACCGCCGCGGCCGTTCGGCTGCCCTGAACATGGTCATCACCGAGACGGGTGCGGCCAAAGCCGTGGCCAAGGCTCTGCCCGAACTGCAGGGCAAGCTCACGGGCAGCTCCATCCGCGTACCCACCCCGGACGTCTCCATCGCGATCCTGAACCTGTCGCTTGAGAACGTGACCACCAAGGACGACGTCAACGACTACCTCCGAGAGATGTCGCTGCACTCCGACCTGCGCAAGCAGTTGGACTACATCGACTCCCCTGACGTTGTCTCCACCGACTTCGTCGGTTCACGCCGCTCCGGCACGGTCGACGGCCTCGCGACCATCTGCAATGACAAGAACCTGGTCCTCTACGTCTGGTATGACAACGAGTTCGGCTACAGCTGCCAGGTAGTACGCGTCATGGAGGAGATGGCGGGTGTCCACCCGCCGTCGTTCCCCGCGAAGGAAGCCATCCCGACGGCGGAGCTTGCCTCCACGCGCTGACGTCCGCGCAGAAGCGCCGGTGAATAGCTCCCGTCGACCAGAAGCGCCGGTGAGTGACACGATTGTGGGGATGTCCCCACGTTCCTGCCACGCACCGGCGCTTTTGCTGTTTCGCTGCGCTGCTGCTGCGCGTCTGCCGTTGCGCTGCCCTCGACCGCGGCGGCGTCTCCGTTCTAGGGTGAAAGGACGTATACCCGAACAGAATGGAGATTCACCGATGAATGACCTCAGTGAAGTTCGAGAAGGTATGGACGTCATCAATGCCGAGGGCAAGAAGATCGGCACGGTGAAGAGCGTCAAAATGGGTGATCCGCAGGCAGTCACCCCGGAAGGCCAAACGCAGGAGCGAGGCGGACTCGTCAGTTTCCTCGCAGGCGCCTTCAGCACGGAGGAGGTGGACGAGGAACGCGCGCAGCGTCTCCTTCGCCTCGGTTACATCCATGTGGATGGCACCGGCATCGGCAACAACTTCTATGAGGCCGCCGACGCCGTCGAACGAATCGACGACGCCGGCGTACACCTCAGTTCCAGCGCAGCTAGCCGGTAAAGAGCGCGGCAACCCTGGTGAGGGTGGTGAAGATCCCGTAGGCCAGGGGCACTGCAACCAGCGCCCAAACAAAAGTCAGTCGAGCCTTGCTCATTTCCATCTCATGCCTCCATTGCGGGTTCGGCGGTCTTCTTCGGTTCGTGGAATCGTGAGTCCACGGACTTGATCATCAGGTTGGCGATGAATCCGATGATCAGTAGGCCAACCATGGTCAGCAGGGCCGGCTGATAGTCGGCGGCGACAAGCTCTCCGGGGGTGCCTCGTGCATCGAGGAAACCATTCACGATCAGCGGTCCGGCAATACCGGCGGCTGACCAGGCGGTCAGGAGGCGGCCGTGGATTGCACCCACCTCAAACGTGCCGAAGAGATCGCGGAGGTACGCGGGCACCGTGGAGAAGCCGCCGCCGTAGAAGGAAATGATCACGAAGGCCAACAGCACGTAGAGCACCGTGGTGGAGGAGCCTGCGAGAGCAAGAACGGTATAGAGGACAGCGCCGACGCCCAGATAGATCATGTAAATGCGCTTGCGGCCAATGTGGTCGGACAGGGTCGACCATCCGAAGCGACCCGCCATGTTGCCGATGGACAGCAGGCCTACGAAGCCGCCCGCTACAGCCGCGGACACGGCGCTGACGCCGTCTGACTGCCGGAAGAAGTCCTGGATCATTGGGGCAGCCTGCTCAAGAATTCCGATTCCCGCGGTCACGTTGCAGAACAGCGCGATCCAGATCAGCCAGAACTGCTTGGTACGGATGGCGTTCTTCGCGGAAACATTGTCGCTGGTGACCAGTGCACTGGTCTTCCGGGTGCTCGGGTCGAAGCCGTCCGGCCGCCAGTCGGCAGCGGGAACCTTGATGGTGAAGGCTCCGAAGACCATGTAAATGAGGTAGATCACCGCGAGGGTCACGAAGAGCATGCCGACAGCCTCACCGCTGGCGACCCAACCCTCGGTACCCGACTCCGGGTCGAACATCCTCAGCAGCTGGGTGGACAGTGGGCTCGCGATCAGCGCACCGCCGCCAAAGCCCATGATCGCCATTCCGGTAGCCAGTCCCGGCCGGTCGGGGAACCATTTGATCAGTGTGGAGACAGGCGAGATGTAGCCGATACCCAGCCCGATTCCGCCAATCACGCCGTACCCGAGGTATACGAGCCAGAGCTGGTTGGTGAAGATGCCGAGGGCTCCAACGAGGAACCCGCTCACCCAGAACATGGCCGAGGTGAACATGGCCTTGCGCGGACCGTTGCGGTCCACCCACGTGCCCATCACCGCGGCGGACAGTCCGAGCATGACGATCGCTATGGAGAAGATCAGGCCTATCTCAGTCAGGCTCGCATCGAAGTGCTCCACGAGGGCAGTCTTGTAGACGCTGGTGGCGTAAGCCTGGCCGATGCACAGGTGCACCGCGAGTGCCGCGGGCGGGATCAGCCAACGGTTGAATCCGGGTGGAGCTATTGTGTGTTCCCTATCGAGCCAGCTCATGAACGGAATGCCTCTCCCTCTACTTGTGGACGCCGTCGTCCCCTTGGCCCCCACCATGGAATATTGTGCATTAGCTCACATATTGCCTGAGGCAAACAACATCGGTGTGCGGTGAACGGTCACTCTGGTGCGGTAAGCGGTAGAACCGGTTCACCGTTGAAGAGCGCGCACCAGGTCATCGAACCGCTCCAGGTCCGGCAGGTCCTCAACGAGCACGACGCCGGCCGGCCCCGCCAGCGGAACCTGCCAGTTGGGATACTGCTCGGCGGTGGTTCCCGGCTGGTTCTGCGTGCGTTCCTCGCCTACCGCGTCGGTGAGCGCCACCCCGAGCAGCACCGACGGGGTTTGCGCAATGAAGGAGTGCATTGCCTCGACTGTCTCCTGCACGGTCGCGGGCACAGAGCCGGTCGTGGACCGTACAAGCGAAAGCACCCGCTCCTGAGCCTGCCGGTCGGCGGACTTCTCTTCCTCCACAGGCCGGCCCAGCAGACCGAGCTGCTCGCGCAGTTCAACGTGCCTGCCCGCGAGATAGCCCGCGCTCGGCGGCAGGTCATGGGTGGTGACGGTGGTGAGGCACGCCGTCCGGTACTGCTCGGCAGGGCGCGGCTCGTCGTCGTCGTACTCGAACCAGAGGATGGAAGTCCCGAGCACCCCGCGCTCTGCCAGGTACTCCTGGACGCCCGGCTCGAAGACGCCCAGGTCCTCACCGACAACAACGGCACCCGCCCGCGCCGCCTCAAGGGCAAGAATGCCGATGAGCGCCTCATGGTCGTAGTACACGTAAGCGCCGTCGCCGGGCATCGAACCCTGCGGGATCCACCACAGGCGGAACAGGCCGAGGATATGGTCGATCCGGATGCCGCCCGCGTGGCGCAGGATGGTGCGCAGCATGTCTCGGTATGCGGCATAGCCGGACTCTGCGAGCCGCTCCGGGTGCCAGGGCGGCTGCGCCCAGTCCTGGCCCTGCTGATTGAACATGTCCGGCGGCGCGCCGACGCTGATGCCGGACGCCAGAACGTCACGCAGGGTCCAGGCGTCAGCACCTGCGGGGTGAACGCCCACCGCGAGATCATGCATGATGCCGAGGTTCATGCCGGCTTCCATTGCGGCCTGCTGAACGGCTTCGAGCTGCTCGTCGCACAACCACTGCAGCCAGGCGTGGAACTCAATGCGGTCCTCGAGCACGGTCCGCTGTGCCTCAAGGAACTCCGGATCGCTCCACTCCGCAGCACCTTCGGGGAGCGTTTCTGCGAGCGCGGACCACAGGGCAAAGTTCTCCAGCCCGGGACCGGCTTCGGAACGGAAGCGTTGAAACGCATCCTCGCGCTGCGGCTGCCGTGGGACAGTGAACACGAGTTCGAGTGCCTGCAGCTTGGCAGCATAACTCGGATCCCGGTCGATGATGTCCGCGTTCTCGTTTGCGGCCCGGAACTCTGCCGCCAGATCGTCGATGGTGTGCGCCTGCGCCTCCGGTAGGTCCCCCAACTCGACGACGTTCTCCACCCGCAGGTAGATGGGATTGAAGAACCGGCGCGTTGTCGGCAGGTAGGGGGACGCCTCGACCGGCGGTTTGGGCTGGGCGGCATGAAGCGGGTTGATCAGCACGAACCCGGCGCCCTTGTCAGCTGAGATTTCCGCCAGCCTCGCAAGGTCATCGAGGTCCCCGATGCCCCACGAGGACCGTGACCGCACCGAGTACAGCTGGGCCATCAGTCCCCACGTCCGCGTCAGGGAATCGGCGGTGGTGAGCTTTCTCGGTGTCACAACGAGCGCGCAGTCGGCGGTACCGGATTCGAACCCAACCGTGAGGGTGTGCCAACCAAGCGGGAGATCGAGCGGGATCTCCACCATGAACCGGCTGGCCACTGTCCCGTTCACCTCGCGGGTGCGTGCGGAACCCGCAGGCAGCATTCGCTCGGTTCCGTCTTCCAGCAGGACGTGAATAGAGGGCGTGGCGCCGGCCGGCACGGTGACCGGAACTGTGGTGGCGTCACCGTCCCGGATGACGACGGCGGCAGGCAGCGTGCGCAGCCACGGCGCACGTTCGGCTGCGCGGAGGGAGGCGGCGACGTCGTCGTTCGTTGCACAGGGCACACCGAGGGCGGTGAGGACCGCGATCAGTGTTTCATCGCTCACCGTCTGCGGCGTGCCGTCCCAGCCCTTGAAGGTGATTCCGACGCGGTGCTGCTCGGCAAGTTGCTGGAGCGGTGTGAGCTTGGCCATGGTCCTAATCTATTGGCTCGCGGGACTTGGTGCTTGCACGCGAAGATCCCCTCCCGCCGGCACGGGAGGGGATCTCGATTATTCGGTTGTACTCGTTCAGCTACTGCACGATGGTGTAGCCGTTCCAGCCGTTGCCGATCTGAGTACGTGATCCGGAGAAGCCGCCGGCACCGGCACCGCGGTACAGCCACAACCGACCGCTGGAATCCCGAGCCAGGAGGTCCGCGGTGGTACCCGCATCCCACTGGCCGGCGCCCGTGATCGAGTTCATGATGTTCCAGCCGGCGCCGGGCTGCGACCGTGGAGCGAAGCTGCCGCGGCCGTTACCCGGGTAGAGGAACAACCGCCCGTCACCATCGCGGGCCATCAGGTCAGCTCGTCCGTCACCGTTCCAGTCGCCCGGGCCGAAGATCGACGTCATGATGTTCCAACCGGACCCGGGCTGGGTGCGGGCACCGAAGCCGAGTGCGCCGTTTCCGGGGTAGAAGAACAGCCGTCCACTGCTATCCCGAGCGATGAGGTCAACCCGGTTGTCACCATTGAAATCCCCCGGCGTGGCAATAGCCGTCATGACGTTCCAGCCTGCGCCGATCTGGACCCGGGGGGCGACTCCCCCGGTGCCGTCGCCGCGGTAAAGCCACAGCGTTCCGGCGGTATCCTTAGCAATCAGGTCAGCCCGGCCGTCGCTGTTCCAGTCACCGGGCTGCAAGATTACGCTCATGATGTTCCAGCCCGTACCCATAAGGGTGCGTGCCCGGAATCCGCCGGTCCCGTTGCCGGGGTAGAGCCACAGTCGTCCGCTGGAGTCGCGTGCCACGAGGTCGGGATTGCCGTCCCCGTTCATGTCCTTCTGCTCTGCCGTGCCGGCAGGAGGCGGTGGCGTTGCTGTGGTGCCGATCTGAATGGTGCGTGTTGCGGCCGCCCCAAGATTACCGGCGCGGTCTGTTGCCCGCACGTCGAACCGATGGGATCCGCTGAGCTGCTGGTCCCAGGTCTTGGGGCTGGTGCACGCCGTGAAGATGGCGTTCGACGGTGTCAGCGCACATTCGAACGTAGCCGTTGGCTCGTTGCTCGAGAAATTGAAGGTCGGCGTAGTGTCCGCACCCGGGCTCGAGGGGAACGGGGAAACAATCGTGGTGGTCGGCGCCGCGGTGTCCACTGTGACCCTCATAGTTCCCGACGTGGCCAATCCGTCCGGATCTGTTGTGGTGGCTACCTGCGCCTGCACCGTGTGCTGGCCATCGGCAAGCATTGCGGTTGTGAACGAGTAGGCACCGGCGGCTACGGTGGCGGTGCCTACTGACGCACCGTCAATCAGGACTTCAACTGTTGTTGCACCAGCCGGAGCCGTGCCGTTCAACGTTGGTGTGGTGTCGCTGGTGATGCCGTCCGTGTTTGATGATCCGCTATCGCTGGCGTCGGCCAGGTTCGGCGTGGATGGAGCACCGGTATCAACGTTGGCAATCAGGCCCTGCACTGTGAACAGCTCAGTCCTGCCTACTTCGCCTTCCGGACCCACCACCGAGACAAAGTTGGTGTTGAGAACGGAACCCGTGACGCGCCGGGCCGTTTCGATGCTTCCGAGGGTGCCTGCCGGCGCTCCGACCTGTGTCAGGAACTTCGCTGATTGCCCTGCCGCATCACCAAGGAATGCGTTGCCCACGCCCGCCCAGTTACAGGCGTCTCCCGGCTGGCACTCGCC
Organism: Arthrobacter sp. PTI12; assembly: GCF_056679915.1. Lineage (NCBI taxonomy): Bacteria > Bacillati > Actinomycetota > Actinomycetes > Micrococcales > Micrococcaceae > Arthrobacter > Arthrobacter sp. PTI12. The sequence goes on from NZ_CM155256.1 coordinate 71,190, forward strand.
AGCATCTTCGGTGACATTGATCCCGCCCAGGGCGTCGGTGGTCAAGACATCCACACCGTAGGGGTGGGTGATGGTGTAGGCCGTGTTGGGTTGAAGACCGTTGAACCGGAACCGGAGCCGGGCAAACCCGATCTGGTCGCCGTCGATGGCTTCCTCATTGGCATGCGCTGCTTCCAGCGCCGCTTCGTATGAGCCGATATCTCCGACCGTTGCACCGGCAGCGAACCAGAACGCCTCGCCGGGGAAGTTCGGTTGGACAGGTGCTGCGGTGGGGTCAGGAAGGGTTTCGAGGCAGCCGTCGACGTAGCAGAGTGCGAGTTTCACGTCGCCGTCGTCGTACCACTCCGGAAAACCGTGTTCAGTGCTGACCGGCCCTACGCCGGACAGGGCGGCATTCGCCGGTGCGGCTGCCAGCGGTGCAAGCGCAACGACCAGCATCGCGCCTGCCAACACCGAGGCAGTGACATTCTTGGGATGATGCGTGCGGCGCCCCGTGGCGGGACCAGCCGCCGGTTGATGGATTGACATTGTGGGCTCCCTCGTGTGAGACCGAAACCATGCTTACTACCGGCTCGGTTCAGAAAGGTTGCGTCGTGCACCTTGGACATTCCTTGGGAAATGATAAGGACCGTTCTTTTTAACTCGGATTGTGACGGTAGGATTCCGTTTTCCTACTGGGGAGTAGCATTTACCCATGGCCGGGTTCCGGCTGGCGGAGCCTGCCGTTGAAGGGGGCTGCCATGAGCGCCGAAGCACTTCAGGACAACGTCAACGAGCGCACGTCCCGGGAGGTGGCAGAATCCGCCCGGGAAACGGAATGGAACCGGCCCAGCTTTGCAAAAGGCCTTTATCTGGGCCGCTGCGACATCTCCCTCATACACCCGCACCCCTCTTCTTCACATGCTTCTTCACATGCCGACGACGACGGCGGGGACTTCCTCGCGCAGCTCACCTCGCTGCTGTCCACGATGGACGGTCAGCGAATCGAGGGGGACTCGCGAATCCCGGACGAGTACCTTCGGGACCTCGCCGGACTCGGCGTTTTCGGCATCAAAATTCCCAAGGAATACGGTGGTCTGGGCCTGTCACTGGCCTACTACGGGCGCGCACTGATGCTGCTCACCTCCGTTCACCCCAGCCTCGGTGCGCTGGTCTCAGCACACCAGTCCATCGGAGTGCCTGAACCCGTGCGTATGTTCGGCACCGACGAGCAAAAGCAGGAGTACCTCCCCCGCTGCGCATCCGGCGCAATTTCGGCCTTCCTGCTCACGGAGCCGGACGTCGGATCCGACCCCGCCCGCATGAACGCAACAGCAACCCGTAACGACGACGACGGCACCTACGTTCTCAACGGCAGCAAACTCTGGACCACCAACGGAGTGATTGCCGAGCTGATCGTGGTGATGGCGAAAGTGCCTCCGCACAGCGGCGGTCGGGGAGGCATCTCCGCTTTCGTCGTGGAGGCGGATGCTCCGGGGATCACGGTGACGCATCGGAATGCCTTCATGGGCCTGCGCGGCATAGAGAACGGTGTTACCCGGTTCGAGAACGTCAAAATTCCAATCCGGAACCGGCTGGGCAGGGAAGGCCAGGGACTCAAGATTGCGCTCACCACCCTGAACACCGGGCGGCTCTCCATCCCCGCTAATTGCGCGGCCGCAGGCAAGTGGTCGCTGAAGATTGCGCGTGAATGGTCAAGCGAACGCGTCCAGTGGGGCCGGCCCATCGGCAGGCACGAGGCAGTCGCACAGAAGATTTCCTTCATCGCGGCAACCGCTTTCGCCCTCGAGTCCGTCTTCGAACTCTCCGCGGCACTTGCTGATTCCGGGCAGAAAGATGTTCGTATTGAAGCTGCCTTGGCGAAACTGTGGTCCAGCGAAATGGCCTACCGGATCGCTGATGAACTGATGCAGATCCGCGGCGGTCGAGGTTATGAGAGCGCAGCTTCCCTCAAGGCGCGCGGGGAACGGGCCGTCCCGGTGGAACAGCAGCTGCGGGACTTGCGCATCAACCGGATCTTCGAAGGTTCCTCGGAGATCATGCACTTGCTCATCGCCCGTGAGGCAGTCGACGCGCACCTTGCGGCGGCAGGTGACCTGGCGTCGCCGGACGCTGACCTCAAAGCGAAGGCGAAGGCGGCGGCGGGCGCCAGCAGTTTCTACGCGGGGTGGCTCCCGCGCCTTCTTGCCGGGCCCGGCTTGTCGCCGCGCTCCTACTCCGATTTCGGACGGCTCGCCGGGCATGTGCGTTACGTTGAGCGGTCATCCCGGCGCCTTGCCCGCCACACCTTCCTCGGCATGGCGCGGTGGCAGGCGAAGCTTGAGCACCGGCAGGTGTTCCTCGGAAGGATTGTGGACATTGGAGCGGAACTGTTTGCGATGGCGGCTACGTGCTCCCATGCCAAGCACCTTGAGGGGGAGGGCCGGCGGGAGGCAGGCGAGCTTGCCGAGGTGTTCTGTCGGCAAGCTCGGATGCGGATCGAGCAGCTTTTCACCGACCTGTGGAGGAACACTGACAACGCGGACACGCGCCTCGCGGGGAAGGTGCTCGATGGCCGCCATACGTGGCTTGAAGAGGGCGTCCTTGACCAGTCCGAAGGAACCGGCCCCTGGATTGCCGATCACCCGGTGGGCACAGCCGGCGGAGAAAATCTGCACCGGAACTACCGCTGAAAATTAGTAAGCATCCTTCCCATTACGGCCGGCGGTTCCTAGGATGGAGGGGACACCGCACCGCGAGTAGGGAGAGCCATGAGCCAGACACCGGGCAAGAAGGATAACGACGACGCCAAACTCTCACCGAAGCGTCAGAAGAAAATCAGCACAGTCATGCTCGCCGGCATCATTGTGGTGATTGCCGCGGTGCTGATTTTCGTAGTGGCAAGCGCCATCCTCAACGGAACCTAAGCAGCGTCAGTTTCACCGACCCAGCACTCAGCGAACCCAGTCGTGGAGGGCAGGACGCCGGGTGCTGGGGAGCGCGGTATTGATGCGCCACTCATGAATCCACTCCGGAAGCGCCATGTCCGCCGGCGGATTGCCCATCGCTTCGAAGATTTCGGCATTCGACACCGGTCCTTTTGAGCTGAGCAGGCGGGTGGCAATGTACGCGCGGGCGTAGATCTCGCCGCCATGCACCATGCGCTGCTCAAAGTAGATGGCGCGCTCATCGAAGCCCATGATCCGCGTCTCGATGGTGTAGCGCTGACCGAGCTGGAGTGACTTCCGAAAAGTGATTGTCTCGGCGTTGACCACGGGCGTCCAGCCCTTACGGCGCATGAGCTTCCAGATGCCACTTCTGATCATGAGGTCGAACCTGCCCAGGTCCATCAGGGAGAGGTACATGCCGTTGTTCACGTGCATCGCAATGTCGATGTCCGTCAATTGAACGCGTTGCGGGAGGGAGGTTGAATCCCAGATGCTCACCTTCGCCCGGCGGCGTGAGGCAAACAGAAGCCAGAGGGTCCGAAATAACAGGTGCATTGTCCTATATTACCCGCGGGTAACTTCTCTTTTTTGTGCAGAAATAACGGTGAACCAGGTCACTTTATTAGCCAAACTGGGTGCTGGCTTGGAATAGTGGACGGCTGCACTCAGCCAGTTCCAAGAATTCTGTGAAAGGAACCCATGACTGACCAGACCTTCCAATACCTTGCCATGGCGCTCTACATGGCCGCCATGCTGGGAATCGGCTGGTACGCGTACCGGAAAACGTCCGATCTCGATGATTACATGCTCGCCGGCCGCGGCCTCAAGCCCGGGGTAGCTGCGCTCAGCGCCGGCGCCTCCGATATGTCGGGGTGGCTGCTGCTCGGACTGCCGGGCGCTATCTATCTGTCAGGCCTGATTGAGGTCTGGATTGCCATTGGCCTGACCATCGGAGCCTGGCTGAACTGGAAGTTCGTGGCTCCGCGGCTGCGCAGCTATACCGAGGTGTCCAACAACTCGATCACCGTGCCGAGCTTCCTGGAAAACCGGCTTAAGGACCGCTCACGCGTTCTCCGCGTTGTCTCCGGCGTCATCATTCTGGTGTTCTTCACGTTCTACGTCTCCTCGGGCATGGTTGCAGGCGGTGTCTTCTTCGAGTCCTCCTTCAACTCCAGTTACACCCTCGGCATGATCCTGGTTGCAGCGGTCACCATCTCCTACACGCTGTTCGGCGGATTCATGGGAGCCACCTTCACTGACGTGGCGCAGGGAATCCTCATGCTCATTGCGCTGATCGTCGTTCCGATTATCGGGTTCGTTCAGGTTGGCGGATTCACCGGCATGACCGACTCCATCCGCGCCATCGATCCGTCGATGCTCGAGTTCGTAGCCGGCGGGTCCATCCTCGCCATCATCTCCGCCGCAGCGTGGGGCCTTGGCTACTTCGGCCAGCCGCACATCATCGTCCGCTTCATGGCGCTGCGTTCCCCGCAGGATGCCACGGCCGGCCGCCGGATCGGCATCAGCTGGATGATCCTCACCGTTCTCGGCGCCGTTGCCACCGCCCTTGTGGGCATCGCGTACTTCGAGCAGAACCCGCAGCTGACGCTCGAGGACCCCGAGGCCGTGTTCCTGGCGCTGTCGCAGGCGTTCTTCCACCCCTTCGTGGCAGGCATTGTCCTCGCGGCCGTCCTCGCAGCGATCATGAGCACCATCTCCTCGCAGCTCGTCGTGTGCTCTTCCGCGCTCGTTGAGGACCTCTACAACATGGTCTCGAAGCGGAACCTGACCGCCAAGCAGGGGGTCATCCTCGGCCGTCTCGGCGTGCTGGTGGTCGCGATCGTCGCGATCGTCCTCGCCTCGGGCCGCAACGAATCGATCCTCGCGCTCGTCGCCTTCGCCTGGGCAGGCTTCGGTGCGTCCTTCGGCCCCACCGTGCTGCTCTCGCTCTTCTGGCGGAAGCTAACCATGCCGGGCGCGCTGTCCGGGATGATCGTCGGCGCCGTCGTCGTCTTCGCCTGGGGCAATTCCCCGCTGGCGGCCACGATGTATGAGATCGTGCCGGCGTTCTTCGCCAACCTGATTGTCGCCGTCGTAATCAGCCGCCTGACCTGGAAGCCGAACGCGGAGATCGAAGCCGAGTTCGACGCAGCGGTACGCGGCGTCTCCGAGCGCAAGGAACCGGTCACGGTTTCCTAGTTACCTTCGCTCGATCGCATGACCAGCGGCTCCCCGGTTGCTTCCGCTTCCGGGGAGCCGCTGCTGTTGAAGGAGCAGGCTCCAGGTCAAGCGCACGACGGCGGCGCACTCACCAACCGCTGCGCGTTGGCGTATGTCCCTTTCGTGCTTCCTCCGGCATGGACATTTCGGCCCGGAAACCAAGGAGCCGGATCGGCCGAGCGGGCTCGATCTTCGCAACGAGGTCGAACGCGCCGGCGAGCACCAGATCGCGATCGAACGTCTCGTGGATCCGCTTGGAGTACGTCTTGGTGAAAAAGGGCGCGTACCGCACCTTGAGGGTCAGCCCGATCACCGGCCGGCCCTCGGCGATGACATCCTCAAGCACATGGGCCACGAGCTCCCGTACGGCGTCATCGACCTGTGCAGGCTCGGTCAGATCCTGTTGGTAGGTCGTTTCCCTGCTGTGCCCCCGGGCAACCCACGGGGTGTCATCAACCACCCGCTCGCCGTCCCCGCGTCCCAGCTGCGCGTACCAGGGACCCATCTTCGGGCCGAACTCAGGAACGAGGTCACCCGGATTGGAGGCGGCGAGCTCAGCAACCGTTGTGATGTTGAGCGTCGCGAGGCGGCGGGATACTTTCGGTCCCACGCCCCACAGGTCAATGGTTGGCCGGCTACCCATCACCTCCAGCCAGTTCTCCTTCGTGAGACGGAAGACGCCGGCGGGTTTGGCGAAACCGGTAGCAACCTTAGCCCGCACCAGAGTGTCTCCGACCCCCACGCTGCAGTGCAGCTGCGAAGCGTCCAGCACCGCCTGCTGCACCCGCCGCGCGTAGGTTTCGGGTTCATCGGTTGTCACACCGACGAAGGCTTCGTCCCACCCCAACACCTGAACGGTGGCCTCCGGTTGGGCCCGCAGCGCCGCCATAACGGTGTCGGAAGCGGCCAGATACGCCTCGGAGTCCACTGGCAGAATCACGGCGTCGGGCACTTTCCGGGCTGCGATGCGCAGGGGCATGCCGGACCCCACTCCGAACGCACGGGCCTCGTAGGACGCGGTGGAGACCACGGCCCGCTCGGTCGGATCTCCGCGGCCGCCCACGATCACCGGTTTGCCCGCCAGCTCGGGCCGCCGCAACACTTCGACGGCGGCAATGAACTGGTCCAGATCGACGTGCAGCACCCAGGGGCTGTGGCCTTGACTCACGGTCCCAGTCTGCCCTCAGGTTCCTTCCGGCACCACCGTTTCTTCCGGCCATAATCGGTCGCCGGATTGACGCATCATGGTCCCAGCTAGAAAGCTGGGAAGAAGTTGCACACCCGAACGATACGAGGAGAACATGACTGACGCAGCGGCACCAACCATAGAGCTCCTCAGCGGTGCATCCATTCCGGTGCTCGGTCTCGGCACCTGGCCGCTTGATGATGAGGAGGCGGCCACCGCCGTCGAGCATGCAGTGTCCGTCGGGTATCGCCTCTTCGACACCGCGGAGAACTACGGCAACGAGGCCGGGGTCGGGGAAGGAATCCGGCGGTCCGGGATTGAGCGGGACCAGGTCTTCATCACTACCAAATTCAACAAGCAGTGGCACGGCGTGGACGGCGTCCGGAAAGCCTTCGAGCAGAGTGCGGCCCGGCTGGGCGTCGATTACATCGACCTGCTGCTGGTGCACTGGCCCAACCCGGAGCAGGACCGCTACGTGGACGCGGTCAAAGGACTCGCCGGGTTGCGGGAGGAAGGCCTGATCCGGGCCTTCGGCGTCTCCAACTTCAAGCCCGCCCATCTCGAGCGGGTCCTCGACGCGGGTCTCGTTCCGGAGGTCAACCAGATCCAGCTCGACCCGCGCCACACGCGGCCGGACTCACGGCACTTCCACTCCAAGCACGGGATCGTGACCGAGTCATGGAGCCCATTGGGCAAGGGCAGTGACCTGCTGCAGAGTACCGCCGTGGATCAGCTTGCGGACAAGTACGGCATGACTCCGGCGCAGATTGTGCTGCGCTGGCACATTCAGCTGGGACTGGTGGCCATCCCGAAGTCCGCCAATCCACTGCGCATCAAGCAGAACATCAACCTGTTCGGGTTCGAACTCACCCAGGACGAAGTCGAGTTCCTCTCGGCTCTGGACACCGGCGAGGGCGACATCACGGACTCCGACTCCTTCGGCCACTAGCGTTCAACCGGAAGTTTTGTGCACCTCCGGTGACTTCCGTCGAAGTGGAGTCACCGGAGGTGCACAAAACTTCAGGGCCAGAGGAGCTCGCGCCGCCAGCCCTCGCCGCTGCGCACGTAGAGCAGGCGGGTATGGCGTCGCTCCGGGTCCGCCTGCCAAAACTCCACCCGCTCAGGTGCCACCGTGTAGACAGTCCACGTCGCAGAGCCTTTGTCCTCGATCCCTTCCAGTTCGCGTTCGACGGCGGCGCTCACGGACTCTGAGGGCCGGATAGTTGCGCTTTGCTCGCCGGCGAGCACCAGGGCACGTGCGCTGGGATGACGACGGCGGAAGTCGGCGTCGTTCTCTGCCGCCGTTCCTGGCGTCACGGTGCCACTGACGCGGACCTGCCTGCCGACTGACTGCCAGAAGAAAGTCAGGGCGGCATGCGGTGTATTCCGCAGCTGTCGGCCTTTCGGGCTTTCGCTGCTGGTCGCGAAGGAAAAGCCGCGCTGGTCGAGGTCCTTGAGGATGACAACGCGGGCGGCGGGATGGCCGTCGTCGTCGGTCGTTGAAACGGTGACTGTGTGCGGAGCGGGGACTCCGCCGTCGATCGCGGCGCTGAGCCAGTCGGTGAACAGGTCCAGCGGAGAATTCGGGGCGGCAGCAGTGTTGAATGAGGCCATGTCTGTGGGGAAGACGGGCAGTCCGCGCAGCAGGTTCTGGACCGGTGTGTACATGGTGGCCAGCCTACGCCCGGCGCGTTCGCAGCCCTGCAGGGTTCGGGCCGCGTTGCTAACCTCGAAGGATGTCATTCCAGGACCCGGAGAACGAAGACCATCACGTCGGCACGCGAGACCTTACCCGGTGGACTACCCCGCTCGGCCGGTTCCTCGTCACGTGCGTCCGGAGTGTGGCGCAGTGGATCGGGCCGCGCTGGGCGCTGTTGCTGCTGCTCGTGGTGGGCATCGGCGCTGCTGTGTCCCTCACGGTTGCGTCCGCGGAGGTTTACGAGGCGGTGGTGGAGGAGGACGGGATCGCTGCCCTGGACCGGCCTGCACTCAACGCCGCGCTTGAGCTGCGCGAGCCCTGGCTCAATGGTGCGGCCACAGCGTTCACCCATCTGGGCGGACCGATCGGCATGCCCATCCTTGCTACCTGTGCAGTACTCGCGCTGACCCTGGTCCGCCGGTCCGTCACGCCGCTGATTCTCATGGTTGTCGCCGCGGGAGGTTCCCTGCTGATGACGGTCCTCGGCAAGGATGCCATCGGGCGGCTGCGGCCCGACCTCCAATACGCGGTGCCGCCGTTCGAGATGTCACCGTCATTCCCCAGCGGTCACACCCTGAACGCAGTCGTCATTTCGGGGATCACCGCGTACCTGCTGGTGCTGCGCCAGCATTCAAAGCGGGCGCGGGCGCTGACCATTACTGCCGCCGTCCTCTTTGCCTTCATCATGGGACTCACGCGTGTCTACCTGGGGCACCACTGGGTCACCGATGTCGCCGTGGCGTGGACGCTGGGACTGGCGTGGCTCGCGCTCGTCATCACGGCGCACCGCCTGTTGCTGACGTTCCGCAACTACCGGCGGGAGCGACGGGCGTAGCTCAGTCCCGCGGCTGCGACTCCGCCTCCAGCCTGACGTACTCGCGGAGCAACTCCAGGGCGTGGGAGTTTCCCTCCGTTTCCAGCGCCTCTTCCATTGATTTGGCCAGTTCCTGGCCGGCGGGGAAAGGCGGAAGCAGCGGCACATCGGCGTCCGTGCGGATATCCAGCACATAGGGACGGTCAGCGGCAAGCGCGCGGTCCCAGGCCGGCCCGACGCCATCAGCAGACTCAACCCGCTCCCCGTCCAGGCCGAGCAACTTTGCGTACCCCGAGTAGTCCACGTCAGGCAGTTCCTGGCTGTCCCCGAAGCGCGGTTCAGATTCGGTTTCCCGCTGTTCCCAGCTGACTTCGGCCAGGTCACGGTTGTTGAGGATGCAGATGGCAAAGACCGGGTTTGTCCAGGACTTCCAAAGCCGGCTGACGGTGATGAGTTCGGCCATCCCGGTCATCTGGAAGCCGCCGTCGCCGGTGAGTACCACCAGCGGCCGGTCCGGCGCAGAGAGCTTTGCCGCCAGGCCGTATGGAAGACCGCAACCCATGCTCGCGAGCGTGCTGGAAAGATGTGCCGGCACTCCCGGCGGCAGGTGCAGCTGCCGCGCGTACCAATAGACGCAACTGCCGACGTCGACCGCCACCTGTGCGTTCCCGGGGAGCCGCCCGTTCAGCTCACGGATGGCCCGCTCAGGGTTCACGGGGCTGGCAGCGGTGAAGGCCCTCGCTTCGGAAAGAGTCCGCCACGCGTCGACGTGGCGTTCGACCTCGCCCCGCCACCCGAGACGCTCGTGGACAAGCGGCAGCAGCGCCCGGAGTGACTCGGCGGCGTCCCCCGTCACCGCCACCTCCACGGGGTAGCGGTTTCCGATGGCCTTGGCGTCACTGTCGATCTGCACCGCGCGGGCGGCTCCCGGCGGCGGATAGAACTCCGTCCATGGGTCGTTGGATCCGATGATCAGCAGGGAGTCGCAGTTGGCCATGGCCCATCCGCTGGCGCTTGTCCCCAGATGGCCCATGGTGCCCGCCGCCCACGGCATGGTCTCGTCGACGTACAGTTTGCCGAGCAGGCTGGTTACGACGGCGGCGCCCAGCTTCTCAGCGAGTGCCGCCACCTCCGCCTGCGCACCCCGCGCGCCCTGCCCAACAAGCAGCGCAAGTTTTGATCCCGCGTTGAGGAGGGCGGCGGCGTCGTGCACGTCCTGCTCCTGCGGGATCACGGTCCCACGGCTCCACAGCGGAGCGGACGGGATCACTCCGTGCTCGTGTTCCAGTTCGGGTGCAGGCTCCTGCTGCACGTCGTGGGGCAGGATGACGACGGCGGGAGACCGGGTTGCGAGCGCTGCCTTGAAGGCGCGGTCGATCACCATGGGCGCCTGGTCCGGGCTGTTGACCTGCTGACGGAAACCGGAGGCAACATCCTTGAACAGGCTCTGCAGGTCGATTTCCTGCTGGTACGCAGAACCCAGTACGGTCTGGCTCTGCTGCCCCACCAATGCAACCACGGGCACGCTGTCCATCCGGGCGTCATACAGGCCGTTGAGCAGGTGCACGGCTCCCGGGCCCTGCGTGGAGAGCACCACGCCAACGCGGCCGGTGTACTTGGCATGGCCAACCGCCATGAAGGCGGCGTTCTCCTCGTGGCGGGCCTGGATGAACTCCGGTGACCCGGCGCGCCGAAGCGCGCCGAGCACCGGGTTGATCCCGTCACCGCTGTAACCGAACACGCGATCGACGCCCCACGCCGCCAACCGCTCAACAACGCCGTCAGCTACCAGCCGGTCCGCCATCAGCCGGCTGTCGGTACCGTTGGCCCGACTGGCCAGCGCAGCAACGCCGCCACCGGTCCGCCGTCGAGCGCGCCGGAGGGGAACAGCGCCACTTCGGCGTCGGTCAGTACCGCAGCACGCAACAACGACGACGGCGCCGGCACCTCACCCAGCACGGGGGCGCCAGCGGTTTCGCCGTCGATCTCGGCGGTCCACGGCTCCGAGCCCAAGGCCAGCAGCCGGTGACCGTTGAGGCCCTGGCTTTCCAGGAGGAGAGTGTCGACCTGCGCCTGCTGCAGCGCATGCACCACCGAGCCGATGCCTTCGGTTGACTCCGGGTTTGCGCGTCCCTTCTGGTTGTTCAGCCGTTCCAGCAGCTGCGCCTGCCGGCGCGCAATGCATTCCGCTACCCGTTTGTTGATCTCCTGTGCATACGCTTCCTTGTCCGCTCCCTCCGTACGGCTATGGCTTTCGACGACGGTGAGGATGTCCTTGGACTGCTCGCTGAGCTGTTCGGCCACGAGGTTGCGGGCACGGATGTCCCCTGCGACAACCAGAAGCCTGGCGCGGCAGCTGCGGACAACCTTGTCGATTTCCCCGGAGATGTCAGCAGCATTCGCCTTCCAGATGTTCTCGGTGCGGTGCTGGTAGCGGCCCTGCGACCAACCGCCGCTCGGAACCTTTTTGAGGTTCTCCGTGTCTCCCTCGATGTGGGTCATGCTGTCATCCTGCAGTCCGTTTGCGCGGCGCAGGTGGATCTCACCGCCGTCGCGCCCCACTTCAGCCACAACGTAAGCGAAGTCGTCCGGACGGTGCCACAGCAGCGGGCACAGGTTCGGCACCTCGTTGACCGAAGTAAACTCCGGTAGGGCGAGAGGCCCGGGCAGGAACTCATCCAGTTCCACCGAACCATTCGCCACCACGATCAGCCGCGCCACGGGATCCGGCAGGCCCTTCGCGGACCGGCGGAGCGCCTCCGCGACGGCCTTGCGGTCGTCCTTGGTGGCCCCTGCCTCCTCAAGTGCCGAGGCGATGTTTTCGGGCCGGACGTCGTCGGCGTGAAGCGAATCGACATTCCCGGTGCTCGCATCCGTGTAGATGGTTACCCAGGGCCCGGGCTTCCGATAGACATCTGCAAGCGTGTGCAGGGTATTGGTCACTGCGCCTCCTCATCAGCGTTGCGGTCATCATCCTGCGAAACATAGACGGGCTGATCGTCCGCCTCGGTGCTGTCGCTGTCATCCACGGTTTCGGTTTCCCGCCAGTCCTCTGCCCTGGTTGGGTGGTTGCCCTGCACCAAACCCTGGGTTTCGTGCTTCATCTGGTCGTCCACCTGCGGACCGTGGGTTGTGTTTCCCCGCTCTGCCATGACGTACCTCTCTCCTGTTATTTCTCCTGCTATTCCTGCTCTTCGGTTTCGTCTGACTTGGATTGCTAAGGCTACTGCCGGTTTATCATCCTCTAAGCTCGAATGAAAGACCCCCTCACGACCGGCGCCCACGATGAAGCAAGCTCACGAGGAACCACACCGATACGCCGACCGAGCGGACGCCGGCCGGCAACTTGCGGCTGCGCTTGAGGCATCGGTTACCGGCCTCGAACCGCTCGTTTTGGCTCTGCCGCGAGGAGGTGTTCCGGTCGCCGCCGTGGTGGCTGAAGCGCTCAGCGCACCGTTGGACCTGGTCATGGTCCGGAAGGTCGGCGTCCCCTCGTTTCCGGAGCTCGCGATGGGGGCTCTTGCGTCGATCGGAGGTTCCGTCGAGACGGTCCGGAACGCCCATGTGCTAGCCAAAGTGCGGGACGCAGACACGGTCTTCGCTGCCGTCGCGGAGCGTGAGCACGCCGAACTACAGCGTCGTGAAGCCCTGTACCGGCAGGGCATGGCGCCGCTGGCCGTCGCCGGGAGGACGGTGGTGCTGATTGACGACGGCGTTGCTACCGGCGCCACGATGCTCGCCGCGGTCGCTGCTCTTCGCAAGGCCGACGCACAGCGCATCGTCGCTGCCGCGCCGGTTTTTCTTGCCTCTGCCACTGAAGTTGTGAGCGGCCTGGTGGATGAGCTGATCAGTCCATGGGCCGCCACTAACCTACCTGCGGTCGGCAGCGCGTACCGCACCTTCGATCAGGTGTCGGATCAAGAAGTCCGGCGGTTGTTGCGGGACGCACGCGGGCGTAGTTTGGGGACCATGACGGATTACTCAGAGCTTCCCGATTCCTACCGCGCCTACCTTGCAGGCCTGGACGACAGCACGGCCGCCGCCCTGATTCCTGTGTTCAAGCAGTCCATCGCCGGCGGTGAGCACGGCGTCCTCATCACCACGAATCTGGGGCCTGACACCCAGGCTGAAGTCTCCTCCGAGGTTCCCTTCGGCGAGATCCGTGAGACGGTCCGCTAGCCGGTGCCCCATCCGGAGGACGGCCTGACCCGGAGCAGTCCGCTCACACGCTACCGCCTTGCACCCAATCCCGGGCCGATGAGCCTGGACGGAACAAACTCCTATGTCATCGCTGCTCCTGATTCACCAGCGGTGGTGGTGGTTGACCCGGGACCGCCTGACGACGCGCACCTGACCGCACTCCAATCGGCAGGCCAGGTGGAACTGGTGCTTATCACCCATCATCATTGGGATCACACAGAGGCCAGTGCCCTGTTCCACGAGCTGACCGGCGCGCCGGTTCGAGCGGCTAGTCCCGGATGCTGCCATGGCGGCCGCCCGCTCGATGACGGGGAGATCCTGTCCGCAGCCGGAGTCGAGATCAAGGTTGTAGCTACCCCTGGACACACCGCGGACTCCCTGTGTTTTCACCTGCCCGACGACGGCCCCAACGGTTCCGTCCTCACCGGGGACACCATCCTGGGACGCGGCACGACGGTGCTCAGTTATCCGGATGGAACCCTCGGTGATTATCTACGCTCCCTCGACACGCTTGAATCGCTGGGCGGCGCGGCGGCACTGCCCGCACACGGACCTCCGCTGCCGGATCTCGGCGCCGCCGCCCGCGCATACCGTGCCCACAGGATGGAGCGGCTTGACCAGGTGCGCGCCGCGCTCCTGGCGCTCGACCTGACCGCTGAAGAGGCCGACGTCGGCCCCGTTACCGACCGGGTGTATGCCGACGTCGATCCCTCCGTGCGCCGCGCAGCGGAACAGTCGGTGGCGGCGCAGCTGCACTACCTGCGCGAAAAGCACCAGCGATAGTTCACACGCTGCACTTGGCCACCGACGCGCGTTCTATAAAACGGGCTTCGAGCGTGTGCATGGCGCGTGAAGGAACCGCTCCTTCGATCTCGTTCAAAAGGGTTTCGGCCGCGCGCGCTCCCAGTTCCAGCATCGGTTGCGCGATCATCGTGAGCGGAGGTTCCATGACGGCCGCCCACGAGCTGTCATCGAACCCAATGAGCGATACGTCCGAGGGGTAACTGAGCCCGCTCGCCCTGATCGCGCGGAGGGAACCGGTCAGCGCGTCGTTCTCCGTGCAGAACAGGGCCGTTACGCGGTCGTCGAGGGCCAGCATCCGGGTGACGGCAGCGGCTGCGTTCTCTTCCGTCTTGCGTCCGGTCATGACAAGGTCGGCGTCGAAAGGCATGCCGGCGTCGTCAAGTGCGTCCAGATAACCGCGGAGCCGCTCGCCGTCAGTCCAAAGGTTTCGGGCGGCCGCAGCGGCCAGCGCCCGCCTGGTGGTGACCGGCTTCCTGATCGGCGGTCCCCAGATGAAACCGATGCGCCTGTGGCCATGCTCGATCAGGTTATTAACTGCCCGGCGGCTCGCCTCCCGGTTGTCGATCACGACCGAATCGAGTGCGAGATGCTCGACCGCGCGGTCGACCAGAACCACGGGTATCCCACGGGCAACCGCATCCTGTATGTGCGCGACATCGTCACGCTCCACGGCCGCCGAGGCGATGATCATCCCATCGACGCGTTTGTCGATCAGAACCCCGACTGCTGCCTTCTCCTCCTCCAGGTCCTCGTGCGTGCTCAACACGATGGTGTCGAAGCCCCGTTGCCTCGAGAAGTCGCTGATCCCCCTGGTGACCCCGGCGAAGAAAGGGTTGCCGATGTCCGCCACGATGAGACCAAGGGTGTGGCTCACGCCGGTCGACATACTTCGCGCGAGCGCGTTGGCCCGGTAGCCCAGCTTTTCGGCGGCAGCCAGGACGCGTTCCCTCAGCTCCGGGCTGACATAGCCATACCCGCCCAGCGTACGGGCGGCCGAAGCGCGGCCCACTCCTGCCTCCGCGGCCACCTCGGAAATTGTTGGCGGCGCCACGCTGCGATCACGTTCAGCCGCCATTCACACTGCCGTTCTGTTGATAATTCTGTCGATAATTCGGCGCATCCGGGTCAGCATGTCACATCGTAACCGCGATGCCGGAATCGGCGACACCTCGGCCGAACGCGCCCTCCACCAGGCATTGCCGGGCGGCGAAAGCGGCGCCGGCATCGAGCGCCCGCCGTATCGCCGAATCCTCGGGGCGCGTAGAGCGTCCCCATCCTTCCGCGACGAGGGCGACGGCGAAGGCCGTCAGGAAAGCGTCTCCGCAACCCATGGTGTCTATCGCTTGTTCTGCTGCAGGAATGGGGGCTGCCGGGGCGCCGATGAAGTTTCGGCCGTTATAGACGAGCGCTCCTGATGAGCCGCGGGTGCCAAGCGCCATGCCGGCGCCCTCTTCCACCAGGGCAGCGAGCAGCCGCCGGGTATCCGGGTCCGACAGGTTGGAGCAGGAGATGAGCGCGAGATCGATAGCCGGACACACTGCGGCGAGGTAGTCCGTGGTGCGAAACTCCTCTTCGCTTGAAAAGTCATAACTGACCAGGGGGCCGGAGGCTCGGACCTTCATCAGCTCTTTCTCGGAGCGGGAGTAAACACTCGAGTGGACCAGGTCGAATTCTGCGACGTAGCGCAGCAGGTCCTCGTCGAGTTCGAGAGGGTCGGATACCGTCACGCCCCCGCCGTTCCAACCGCTGAACACCCTGTCTCCCTCGACGATGCTGATGGATGAGACTCCGCTCGGCCCGTCCCTGACGAGTGACCGGTGAGTACCCACCCCCTCGGCCTCGATCGCGTTCCGGAGGAATTGTCCGTGTTCATCCGATCCGAACACTCCCAGGTAGGAGGACTGTGCCCCGAGCTGGCGGGCGAACACGGCGAAATTGACGCAGTTGCCGCCGGGATAGATCATTCCCCGATCGAGGTACCGGTCAACGATGTTGTCCCCGAATCCCAGAACCCTCACGAAACCTCACCTGTCCAGTGATTTATGTGCTCCATAACCGCCCTTTGGTATCTGGGCGCCTGCTCCGCGGAACAGGCGCCCAGTCTGGTATGAATCAGTACTCGACAACCCGGTAGTAGCGCCTGAGGTCCAGCGAGTGGTTGCGTACCCGCTCGAGGTGCTTGCTGACTCGACCGGTGACCGTATCGAGAACCGCCGGCGCAAGGAGTCCGCGGAATTCGTCGCTGATGCCCTCCAGGGGGTAATCCCTGGTGTCGAAGACGGTGACGTCGTCGGACACTTTCTTGGCGAATGCCTCGACGCGGTCCGTGAGCGCCCGCGTTTCGTCCTCGCCCTGGAAAATGATGACGCTCGTGTCCTTCTCCAGCAGCTCCAGTGATCCGTGGAAGAACTCGGCGCTGTGCACTCGGGTGGTGCGCAGCCACTGCATCTCCTCGAGAATGCACATCGAGTAGAGGTACGTGAAGCCCCAGAGGTTTCCGCCACCAACGAGGAAGTGGTAGTCAGTATCGGCGTGTGCATCGGCGAAAGCGGCTGCAATCGGTTCCGCTTGGCGGGCGACCTCAACAAGGACGTTGTCGAGACCTGCCATTTCATCGGCGAACTTCTCGTAGCCGGCGAACTCTCCACGCTCGGACAGCAGCCGGGTCATGAAGAGCAGCATCTGCATGTCGAAGGGCCAGGTCTTCGGCTCGGAGATGAGTGCGGCATCGACCGCCTGTGCGATGGGAGAATCCGCGTAACCGGTGAACGCCACGGTGTAGACACCGCGCTGCTTGCAGTACTCGATAGCGCGCAGGCTGTCGTCCGTCGTTCCGGAGACCGAGGCAAACACTGCCACTGAATTCTCACCGAGGGTCGCGTCACCGGACACGATCAGCTCCGCGGCTATGGCGGCCTTTACCGGGAGAGTCGAGTGCCGGCGTGCGAGGTGCTCATAGGGCCACATGGCTGCATAGGTCCCACCGGCACCGATAAGGAAAACGTTGCTGACGTCCTTCGCGGTAAGGGAGCTGACCAGCTCCTCGATGTTCGGGCGTAGGGACACTGCACTGGCGATCTGCTTGCGGAATGCTGACTCGTCAAAACCGAGCATCATTTTCCTTTCGGAGGGAGGGGTAGGCGACAGGAGAACCGGTCGTAGCGGAAGGCTTTTCTGATACCGGTATCAGCCATGACTGATGCTGGCACACCAAATAAAGCACGTCAAGGGATCCAGTAGATGCGACTCTCCAGAATTGATACACCGGCACAGGAACCAGCCACTCTCAGAGGGAGAAGTGGGCTCCCACTTGACCACCGGAAAGATTCCGGGATTATTTTCGGGAAACTCTGGTACCGGTACCAGATGCTCTGTATAGTCATCGAAATCACGCAGTACCTGTTCTCACATCCAACGGCGGGTTTGATGACTCACTCAGGTGGTTCACGGCCCCGCTCGTCCAACATGAAGGACCACCATGCAGAAACGAGATTCCCTGGCGACCATCGCGCTCGTTATGGCTTCGGCGCTGGGACTCAGCGGATGCGCCAACCAGTCCACCACCGCCGTCGCCGATGTAGGCGCCGAGCCCGAGTACTCCGGCACCCTGAGCATCCTCACGAAGTTCGCCGGAGAGCCGCTGCAGCCGTACTTCGAAGATTTGGCGGCTCAGTACACCGAGCTCCATCCCGAGGTCGACATTGAGCTGATCCAGGAAACGGACCAAAGCATCAAGGACAAGACCAAGACGCTCACCGCCTCGGGAGCCTTGCCGGACATCTACTTCAGCTGGACGGGCGACTGGGCCGAGAACTTTGTCACCGGCGGGCTCGCTGCGGACCTTACCGGCGTCATAGGACCGGACACCGAGTGGGGAAGCAGCTTCGGCGAAGCCTCACTGGACGCTTTCAAGTACAACGACAAGTACTTCGGTGTCCCCCTCTACAACAACGGCAAGTTCATGGGCTACAACAAGGCGGCTTTCGAGAAGGCGGGAATTGAGGTTCCGACGTCGTTCGAGGAGCTCATTGAGAGCTGCGGCCCTCTTCGGGAGGCCGGCTTCGAGCCCATAGCATTCGGTAACAAGGACGGCTGGCCGGGGCTGCACTATCTTCAGCAGCTCTTCGCCTACAACGTGCCGGCCGATGTGTTGCAGGCTGATTTCAACCCTGAGACCGCCACGCTGGATCACCAGGGATATGTCGCTTCGCTCGAACAGTTCAAGACGCTGGTCGATGAATGCACTGACAGCGGCGACGGCACCAACGGCGTTCTGTACACCACAGCGCAGGAAGCACTCGCAAGCGGGTCGGCCGCCATGTACTACCAGGAGATTCTCGAGTTCGACACCGTCACGGCGGACGGCAATGCGCTTACTCCCGAGGACTTCGGGATCTTCAAGCTGCCGGTGCCGGCAGGGGCCGAAGGGGACCCGGACGCCATCGAAGGTTCACCCGAGGGATACCTCATCAACGCCAAGTCTCCGCGTGCGGCACTGGCCGTGGATTTCATGAAGTTCGTCACCGCTCCCGAGAGCGCCGCAACTCTCTCGTCACCGCCATTTGGTCAGCCCAGCACCGTCCTCGGTGCGGTCACGCCAGAAACCTCAAGTGTCGCCGTCAACGACGGCATCAGCCAGGTCAACGACGCAAGCCAGATCGTCGTCTGGCTGGATACAGTGACCGTTCCGGAAGTTGCTGACGCGTGGCTTGCGGGTGGAGAGGCGATCATCAGCGGTAGCTCGACACCCGAAGAGGTGCTCGAGAGCGTGCGCAACGCCTCCAACTCGGCGAAGTAACCCATGCTGACCGTGGAGGGCACCCGCACCAAGCGGGTGCCCCGGCCCCACTCCCCGTCCGGGACGAGTCCATCGGCACGGCAGTCAGGGTTCAAACGGGTTCTGGGCTTCGCCTGGGTGCTGCCCGCTCTGGTTCTCCTCGCCGTCTTCGTGTACCTGCCGCTGGTCCAGAACTTCGGGTTCAGCTTCGTCGAATGGGATATCTACAGCGGTAGCCAGACCTTCGTCGGCGCGGACAACTACGTCAAGCTGATGAACGATCCGATTTTCTGGTCAGCACTGGGCAACAACGGGTTGTACGCCGCGATCTCAATCGTCTTCCAGGTATGCGGAGCGCTCGCGTTGGCCGCCATCATCGAAAGCGTGCGCAGGGAGCGCTGGCGGCGTGCGCTGCGGGCTGTCTACTTTGTCCCGTCTGCCATCTCGCTCACGGTCGCCGGTCTTCTCTTCTACTTCATCTATGAACCGAACCTCGGCCTGCTGAACTATGTGCTCAGCGGAATTGGCCTGGAGGCTCTGACCCAGCCCTGGCTTGGCCAGGAAAGCACCGCCATGACTGCGGTGATCGCCATGAGCCAGTGGCAGGGGTTCGGCTACTCGACCCTCCTGTTCGCCGTCGCGATCCAGCGCATCCCGTCGGAGCTTTACGAGGCCGCCTCCATTGACGGGATCGGGGTCATTCGCCGGTTCTTCACGGTGACCGTGCCGCTGGTGCGGGAGATGACCGGCCTGATGACCATCGTCACCATCTCCGGAGCGTTCCAGGTCTTCAACGAGGTGATGGTCATGACCAGCGGCGGTCCGAACAATTCCACCCAGGTGCTCGCTACCTGGCTGTATCGCAGTGGCTTTGTCCGCAACGATTTCGGTTACGCGGCCGCGATCGCCATGGTGATCTTCCTGGTCACCCTCGTCATCGCTCTCGCGCAGCTCTGGATCACACACAGGAGAAGAGTGGAATGGTGACCCGATCCTCTTTCCTCGGCATTATCGCGAAGGTCTTCATGTGGACCTTCCTCCTCGGCCTGGCGGTAGTAGTGATCTACCCGCTGCTGTGGATGGTGCTGAACGGCTTCAAGCAGAATTCCGAGCTCTTCGGCAATCCCTTTGCGCTCCCGCTGACCTGGGACTGGCAGAACTATGCGGACGCCTGGAACAGGGGCGTGAGCAACTACCTGATGACCAGCGTCCTGGTGACCGTCACTTCAACCATCGCGACGGTGTTCATCAGCGCGTGGGCGGCCTACGGACTGACACGGGTCAACATCCCATTCAACCGGGCTATCGTGACGGCGATTCTCGGTGGGCTCATGCTTGCTCCCGCCGTCGCGCTCGTTCCACTGGTGAAAATGTTCCAGAGCCTGGGCCTATACAACACCTTCTGGGCGCTTTTGATCCTCTACACCGCGTTTCGCATCCCGTTCACTACCTTCCTCATCCGGGCATACATGATCGATCTGCCCCGCGAGATCGATGAGGCCGCCAAAGTGGACGGAGCCACTCAATGGACCACTTTCTGGCGGGTCATCCTGCCCATGTGCAAGCCGATCATCGTCTCAACGGTGATCCTGCACGTTCTGTTCGCCTGGAACGAGTACCTTTTCGCGATGGTCTTCACCAGCGGCACAGGCGTCCAGACCCTTCCGGTGGGCCTGACCAGCCTGATGAGCAAGCACGGGACCGACTATCCGGTGGTCTTCGCCGGAATGGTGATTGCCGCTGTCCCCGTGGTTCTTCTCTTCTTCCTCGGCCAGCGGTACTTCGTGAAAGGACTCGCCGATGGAATCGGCAAGTAATCTATCGGCGAGTAAGTTCACCGACGGCACCTCGAATCTGTCGACAGACCGAATCACCGGCTCCAACTTCGCATACCAGCACCTGCCGTTCGAGACATTCCTTGACGACATGGTGGACCTCGACAGGGAGAGGCTGGAAGTATGGGGCATCGCTCCCCAGTTCCACATTCCGCAGCTCTCAGCGACCGATCTGAGAACCATCCGCCGCCAACTGCGTGAGCGCGGTCTCCAGGTCCACTGCGTCACCGCAGAGCAGGTCATGTACCCGGTCAACATCGCCTCGCCCATCCCGTGGTTGCGCGAGCAAAGTATCGCCCTGTTCCGCCGGACAGCCGAGGTGTGCGCGGAACTTCAGGCACCGTTGCTCTTTCTTACGCCGGGCCGCGGCTTCGAGGACGAGAGCGTGGATGCGGCGTGGCGGCGGTCGGTCGACGCCGTAGGCGAGATCGCCGCATACGCCGGCACTCTCGGAGTCGACTGTGTTCTGGAGCCCCTGCAACGGGTCGAATCAAACCTGGTGAACGACTCAGCAGCGCTGCGCCGCATGATCGACGACGTCGCTGCACGTAATCTTGGTGCTGTCCTGGACACCGTTGCCATGGCAGCTGCCGGGGAGACTGTGGCGGATTACCACGACAATCTCGGTGCCCTTGTCCGGCATGTGCACCTTGTCGACGGCCGCCCGACGGGGCACCTAGCCTGGGGTGACGGTGAGCTGCCGCTGAGTGGCTATGTTGCGGCGCTGGACGGTTACGGATACGCGGGCCACTTCACCTTCGAGCTTTTCGGTGACGGCACGTATGCATTCAATCCGCGTTCCGCACTGCAGCAGTGCATTGGTGCCTTCACGCGCGCGGTCATGGACTCCCCCGGCCGATTCGTTGCCAATGCGCATACGCCGTAGCCTTCGCGCCACTTCATGTGCGCCCGGGGAACGGATCCGCTGGACCAGCCCGGGGGTAGCTCTCGTGGCGGGTGCGGGCCCTAGCGGGAGTTGATCCGGAACACGACGCCGGTTGGATCCGCCACCGTGGCCCCCCTGCCATACGGGGAATCCTGTGGTTCGCTCTTCACGGTGCCACCGAGTTCGCGGACGCGGGCAACGGCGTCGTCCGTGTTTTCCACGCCGAAGTAAACGCCCCAGGCGGAGGGTGCGCCTTCGGGCAGGAGGTTGGCCGCATCCATGATGCCTGCCTGCTGCTCCCCATTGACGAGACCCGTCGTGTACCGGAAGTCATCCGTGTCGCTCTCCACCTGTAATTCCCAGTCGAGCACGCGCCCGTAAAAGTCCACGCATTGCCGGTACAGCCGCGTCGTCAGTTCGTGCCAGACTGCAGCTCCGGGTTCACCATGCACGCCGAATCCTGGCAGACGGTCGCCCTGCCAGAGACCGAAGGTCGCGCCCGATGGGTCCGCAAGATGCGCGACGCTGCCCTGGTCCGAGACAGCGGACGGCGCAACCAGCACCTCTGCTCCCTCAAGCTGCGCCTTCTCAGTGAGAGCCCGGACGTCGCCGGCCGCGAAGTAGGTGATCCAGCCGTCAGGGAAGCCCGAGCCCGGGGTATTCGAAATCAACCCGCCCACGGCCCGGCCATCCTTGAGGAACTTGGTGTAGTGCCCGTAGTCGGGGCCCATGTCCTCGACCTCCCAGCCGAACAACCGGCCGTAGAAGTCCGCTGCCTCCGTGTGCTGAGAACTGACGAGATCGATCCAGCAGGGTGTTCCATCTCGGTAGGACTGGCGACTGGCCATGACTTCTCCTCAACAGCATCGATGCGAGCGAGCGTAGCCCCCGGCGCCGGTACACACAATGCCCCGATCACAGACGGTGTTCGACAAAACTATGCGGGACAATTAACCCATGGCGTCCCTTCTGCCCCGCGATCCCGCCGTCGTCGCTCCCGGCGCAGTGCACGTTCCGGACTGGTTGGATCCGGAGCGCCAGCGCGAGCTCGTGACCGCGTGCCGCGAGTGGGCGTCCGGCCCGGTTCCGATGCGGCACACGCGGATGCCCAACGGTTCGCAGATGTCGGTGCAGACCGTGTGCCTGGGCTGGCATTGGGTGCCCTACCGCTACAGCAGGACAGCCGACGACGTCGGCGGCGGGCCGGTCGCCGAGTTCCCTTCGTGGCTGGCTGAGTTGGGCCGGGACGCCGTCGAGGCGGCGTATGGTTCACGCGACGACGCCTACGATCCGGACGCTGCGTTAATCAACTTCTACGATTCCTCGGCGAAGATGGGCATGCACCAGGACAAGGAGGAGAAGTCCCTTGCACCGGTTGTATCGCTGAGCATCGGCGACAGCTGCCTCTTCCGTTTCGGGAACACGCAGAACCGGAACAGGCCCTGGACGGACGTTCGGCTCGAGTCCGGGGACCTCTTCGTGTTCGGCGGCGAATCGCGGATGGCGTACCACGGCGTCATGAAGACGTATCCCGGCACGGCGGATCCTGGGTTGGGATTGAACGGGCGGCTCAACCTCACGCTGCGGGTGACTGGGCTCGGCTGACCGGACTCGGGTGACCGGACTCGGGTGACCGGACTCTGACCTCCCGCCGGCAAACACGCGCCCCACAACCTGCCAATCCGTTGCCTTCCCGCCAACGCCGCGGCCCGGATGCCGCGTCAGATGCGGGAAGGCAACGGGTTTGCGGTAGGTAGGTAGGTAGGTGGGCGGTGTTGCCTCAGGCCAGGAGACCCCGCAGGTATGCCGCCTGGCCGGCATGCTGCAGGCAGTCCTCGATGACGCTGACCAGCCGCACCCGCAGCGTGACCGGCGGATCCCAAGACGTATCAATGATCCGGTTCAGGTCCGTTTCGCTAAGGTTCTCGACG
Organism: Arthrobacter sp. PTI12; assembly: GCF_056679915.1. Taxonomy (NCBI): domain Bacteria; kingdom Bacillati; phylum Actinomycetota; class Actinomycetes; order Micrococcales; family Micrococcaceae; genus Arthrobacter; species Arthrobacter sp. PTI12. The sequence continues at coordinate 94,469 of NZ_CM155256.1, forward strand.
AAAGCCAGCGTCCGGGCGTGCACCGCGCGGTGATAGTCAAGGAGCAGCGCAGCGGAATCCGGGCGCACCCTGTCCACGTCCGCGGAGGAATGGCCGTAACCTGTGTCCTCCCGCGGCAGGTCGAGGTTGAACTTCTCGACCCAGCCGTCGGCCAGCCACAACTCTTCACGCCCGGCAGCCTCGGCCAGGTGATTGTCCTGCACGCGGGTGAGGTGCCAGATCAGCCACGCGATGCTGTTGCCGGCAGAACCGGCGCCATCGGCAAGGCGTGGCCGGTAGGCGAGCTGGCCGGCGTCGAGCCCGTCCACCGCCTGGGACACGGCGTCCGGGATGCGACCGAAGGCCTCAACAAGCACGTCTCTTCCACTCATGCGCCCCAGCCTAACGACTCATGGTCCACGCAGAAACGCCGGAAAGGTGCAGAATCGCCGGATTGATCCGACGATCCTGCACCTTTCCGCCGCGTTTGAGAGATAGCTCTAGAGCAGGCAGACCTACAGGTAGGGCTCGACGAGGGACTCGTAGCGGGCCTTCACAGTGGCCAGTACGTCAGACGCCGGGGAATTCCAGATCTCCTGGTTGAAGATCTCGACCTCGACAGGTCCCGCGTAACCGGTCGCGGCAACCCAGCGGGTGATCGTCTCGAAGTCGATGTAGCCGTCCCCCATGTACCCGCGGGAAAGCAGCGCATCAGCTGCGATGGGCAGGTTCCAGTCGCACACCTGGTACGACGCAAGACGTCCCTCGGCCCCGGCACGCTGGATCGAGGACTCGAGCGCCGGATCCCACCACACATGGAAAGTATCCACGACCACGCCGACAGTCTCCGCCGGGAACGGGGCTGCCAGATCCAGCGCCTGGCCTAACGTCGAGAGCACCGCGCGGTCCGCCGCATACATCGGGTGCAGCGGCTCGAGAACCAGGCGGACGTCATGCTCCTGGGCCACCGGGACCAGCTCGGCGATGCGGTCGGCAACCCGCCGGCGTGCGGCGGCCACGTCCTTGGCGCCGGGCGCCGAAGGGTCGACGGCAGTGCCGCCGGCGAGCGAACCGGCAGCGGGCAGTCCACCCACCACCATGATCAGCTCACGGGTGCCCAGCGTTGCCGCTTCGACGATCGCCTGCGTGTTGTCGGCAAGGGCAGCTGCCTGGCCCGCTTCATCCGCGGCGGTCAGGAACCCGCCGCGGCACAGGCTTGAGACGGACAGTCCGGCTTCGGAAACGAGCCGCGCGGCCTTGTCCACCCCGGCTTCCGCCACGCGGTCCCGCCACAGCCCGATGTGCGTCAGCCCGGCGTCGGCGGACAACGCAACCGCCTCCGCCAGGGTGATGTTCTTCGTGGTCGCCGTGTTCAGCGAGAGGCGGCTCATGCGCCCACCCCATAGCTCGCAAGCAGCCACTCGAAGCGGTGCGCGGCGACGTCCGGATCAGCGAGCAGCCCGGCCTTGTCGGCAAGGCGGAAGGTTTCGGTGAGATGGAGCGCTGAACGCCCGGAGTGCAGGCCGCCGACCATCTGGAATCCGGGCTGATGCCCATTGACCCAGGACAGAAACGCAACCCCGGTCTTGTAGTAGAACGTCGGCGAACTGAAGATCTGCTTGCCCAGTTCCCGAGTCGAGTCCAGGATCGCGCGCCCACGGTCCGCATCGCCGTCGTCGTACGCCTGCAGGGCTGCCGACGCGGCAGGGTAGATCGCCGCGAAGATGCCCAGCAGCGCATCCGAGTAATGCGTGCCGTCGCCGTGGATGAGCTCGGGGTAGTTGAAGTCATCGCCGGTGTAGAGCCGCACGCTCGCGGGAAGGGCCGCGCGCAGGGCGGTCTCGTGGGCGGCATCGAGCAGGGACACCTTGACGCCGTCCACCTTCTCGGGCTGCGCGCGGATGAGGTCCAGGAAGATGTCGGTCGCAGCGGAAACGTCGTTGCTGCCCCAGTAGCCGTCCAGCGCCGGATCGAACATGGTGCCGAGCCAGTGCAGGATCACAGGCTCGTCCGCCTCAGCCAGCAGGATCCCGTACACGTACTGGTAGTCCGCCGGGCTCTGCGCCACAGCGGCGAGCGCGCGGGACGCCATGAGGATGACCTTCGCGCCGGCGTCGGACACCACCTTGATCTGCTCGCGGTAGGCCTCGACGACGGCGTTCAGCCCGGCCCGCCCCGACGGCAGGTCCGCGATGGACAGCTGATCGGTGCCGGCACCGCAGGCAAGCAGGTCCCGGACCGTCTTGCCGCGCGTAGCGTCCGCATTCGAACCGACGACGGCGGCAGCCTCCGCACCGGAGCGGCGGATCAGTTCCTGCGTGGCCGCCCAGTCGAGGCCCATGCCCCGCTGCGCGGTGTCCATGGCGTCGGCGACGCCGAGCCCGTAGGACCAGAGTTCCCGACGGTAGGCGAGCGTGGTGTCCCAGTCGAGGACCGCGGGCGCACCGGGAGTGTTGTCGGCGGTGACCTCAGGAATAACGTGTGCAGCCGCGTACGCGTGCCGGGCGGTGAGCGGCGCCGCTGGCTTGGCCCATTCCCGAGCGGGTGCGAGTTCGTAGCGCTCCAGCGAACCGGCCGTAGTGGGGAGGTAGAGCGAGGTCATAGCGTGATCTCCGGGATGTCGAGAGTACGGCGCTCAGCGGAGGACTGCAGGCCGAGCTCGGCGAGCTGGACGCCGCGGGCTGCGGACAGCAAACCGAAGCGGTGCTCGCGGCCGGCGGAGACGTCGCGGAGGAACTCTTCCCACTGCAGCTTGAAGCCGTTATCCAGCTCGGCGTTCGCGGGTACTTCCTGCCACTGGTCGCGGAAGGACTCCGTGACGGGAAGATCCGGGTTCCACACCGGCTTGGGGGTGTGGGCCCGCTGCTGGGCAACGCACTTGTTGAGCCCGGCAACGGCTGAACCGTGGGTTCCGTCGATCTGGAACTCAACCAGTTCGTCCCGGTAGACGCGGACAGCCCAGGAGGAGTTGATCTGCGCCAGCACAGGCTCCCCCGCAGGTGTCTCCAGTTCGAAGATTCCGTACGCGGCGTCGTCGGCGGTTGCCTTGTATTCCTTGCCCTGCTCATCCCAGCGGGCGGGGATGTGGGTGACGGTGTTGGCGTTGACGGTCTTGACCTTGCCGATGATGCCCTCGAGCACGTAGTTCCAGTGGCAGAACATGTCCGTGGTCATGCCGCCGCCGTCTTCCTTGCGGTAGTTCCACGAGGGGCGCTGGGCCGCCTGGTGGTCACCCTCGAAGACCCAGTAGCCGAACTCGCCGCGCAGGGACAGGATACGGCCGAAGAAGCCTTCATCCACCAGGCGGCGCAGCTTCACCAGGCCGGGCAGGTACAGCTTGTCGTGGACAACGCCGGCGGTAACCCCGGCTTCCTGGGCGATCTGCGCCAGCTCTACGGCCTCGGCGAGGGTCTCGGCCGTGGGCTTCTCGGTGTAGATGTGCTTGCCGGCAGCCATGGCCTTCTTGAGGGTCGCGGCGCGCAGCGAGGTCATGGAGGCATCGAAGACGACGTCGACGGTGGGGTCCGCAATGATCCCGTCCAGGTCCGTGGTCCAGTGCTCAACCTTGTGCTGCTGGGCCAGGTCGCGGATCTTCGCTTCGTTGCGTCCTACGAGGATGGGCTCAACCTGCACCCTTGACCCGTCCGCAAGGGTGACGCCACCCTGTTCGCGGATGGGCAGGATCGAGCGCAGCAGGTGCTGCCGGTACCCCATCCGGCCGGTGATGCCATTCATCGCGATGCGGATGGTCTTGGTCTCAGTCACGTTGTACTCCCGAAGAGGAAAGAATGTTGGTGGAAAGCGCTTTCCAATATAGGGTAGTGATCGAGACCACGTCAACCCCTCCCCGCTGAGTGAGCTTCCGACCGCACCGAAGGTCGCTTGCCGCACACCCAGCGGGAGCATGTACTACGCGAAGGAGCCCGGTGGCCGCTGTAACCCTGTCCGGTGTGGCCAGCCATGCCGGAGTTTCCCTGGCCACGGCATCCCGCGTGCTGAACGGCTCCTCCCGGCGCCCGGCAGAAGAAATCGCCGAACGCGTCCGCGCCGCGGCGCTCGAACTCGGGTACGTGCCCAACGCGCAGGCGCAGGCCCTCGCCCGCTCCTCCACCGGCCTGGTCGGCCTCGTTGTGCACGACATCTCGGACCCCTACTTCTCCTCCATTGCGCGCGGCGTCCAGCACGCGGCGCGGCACTATCGGCGCCAGGTCCTGCTGGCCAGCACCGATCCTTCGGAAAGCGCGGAGCACGACGCCGTCGCCGCCTTCGCCTCCCATCGCACCGATGCCATCATCCTGGCCGGCTCCCGCCGGGCACAGGCAGATCCCGAGCTTGAGCACGAGCTGGCCCGGTACCAGCAGAACGGCGGGCGCGTCGTGACCATCGGCGGCTCCCCCGGCTCCGGACTGACCGTACCGGTGGGCAATGCCGACGGCGCGGCGGACCTCGTAGCTTCACTCGTCTCGCTCGGAGTTACGCGGTTCGCCATCCTGGCCGGGCCCACCGAACTGAATACCGCACGGGACCGCGTCTCCGGCTTCACCCGCGCACTGAAGGCAGCGGGGCTGGAGCCTGCCGCCGTCGTCGTCAGTGGGTTCGACCGTGAGGGCGGCTTCGACGCCGCGCAACGCTGCTGGGACGAGCTCAAGGGGGAACGCGGCGTTTGCCTGCTGGCGGTGAATGACGTGATGGCAATCGGCGCGATCGCCGGCCTGCGCGCCCTGGGCGTTTCGGTCCCCGCGGATGCCCTGGTGACCGGCTTCGATGACATCCCTACCCTGCGCGACTACTTCCCCGCGTTGACCACCGTGCACCTACCTCTCGAGCAGCTGGGTGAAGAGGCGGCGAACCTTGCACTGGATCCTGACAAGGCGCCTCCGGCACCGATCCCCGGAGAAGTCATCATCCGCGAATCCGCAGGAGCTTAGCCCGGCGCCATGAGAATCCTGATAGCACCGGACAAATTCAAGGGCACGCTGACCGGAGCCGAAGCCGCCGAAGCGATGGCCGCCGGCGTCCGCCGCGTACTGCCGGATGCGCACCTCACCCTGCAGCCCATCGCGGACGGCGGTGAGGGAACCCTCGAGGCCGTCCTCGCAGCCGGAGGCGACAGGCGGCAGGCCAGGGTCCGCGGACCGCTGACCGACTGGGTGGACGCCCCCTGGGCGCTCACCGGTTTTACGGCCGTCATCGAGACGGCCCGTGCAAGTGGGCTCGAGTTCATCACGCCTAGCGGAGCCACGGCCGGTTCGGCCCACTGCTACGGCAGCGGTGAGCTGCTGGCTGCTGCTCTCGATGCCGGCGCCACGGAGATTGTGCTGGGCGTGGGCGGGTCGGCGATGACCGACGGCGGCTCGGGCGCCCTGCGTGCCCTGGGCGCCAAGATCCTTGACGACGACGGCGGGGAACTTCCCCTGGGCGGGCTGGCTCTGGCACGCGCGGCGGCCCTGGACCTCTCCGGCCTGGATCCCCGTCTTCACCGTGTCCGGCTGCGGATCGCCGTCGACGTACAGAATCCGCTCTTCGGCCCCGACGGTGCTGCGCACGTGTTCGGCGGGCAAAAAGGTGCCGACGCCGGCCTCCGCACGGAGCTCGACGCCGCACTGACCCGATGGGCACACCTTCTGGAAAACACCACGGGGGTGGACGTTCAGCAGCCCGGCGCAGGAGCCGCCGGTGGGTTCCCTGCCGCCTTCCTGGCCTGCACAAAAGCCTCGCTGGAGCCTGGCTTTGAGCTGGTTGCCGGCCTCACCGGGCTGGACGGAAAGCTCGCTCACGCTGATGTGGTGCTCACCGGTGAAGGTTCACTCGACGCGCAATCGCAATTCGGAAAGGCTCCGCTCGGGTTGGCGGACCGCGCACGGGATCTCGGCCTGCCGGTACTTGCAGTTGCCGGGCGCATCACGCTGTCCGACGCCGATCTGGCAGCGCACGGAGTAGGGCAGGCTCGTAGTTTGGCGGACACCGCTCCTTCAATTGCGGCCGCCATGGACGGTGCAGCAGGGTACGCGGCTGACGCTTCCGAAGCTGTCCTGAGGGCACTTCTCTCAAATTCCTGAGGCTTGACAGCTACCTTTCCCGCCCTGCACGGTTGATTCCACAGCAATCATAAGTAAGCTGATGATTAGATGGATAAATGAATCGACAGGGAAGGTGACAGCGCATGCCCGATCTTTCAGCCTGGTCGACAGGCCGGCTTCTCACGACAGCAGCGCGGCTCGTTGAGCAATCGTGGAACCAACGCCTGGCTGAACTGGACGTCACCCACGCCGGGTTCACTGCCCTGGCCGTACTGGCAGGTTACGGGCCGCTCCGGCAGGCGCAGCTCGCCGAACTGGTGCATGTGCAGGCTCAGACAATTGGGAAGACTCTCAATCGGCTTGAGGCCAAGGGGCATATTGAACGCACCCGCGGGGATGACGACCGCCGCAGCCAGACAGTCCGCATCACCGAAAAAGGTCTCGCGACGCTGGAGAAGGGCCGCAACATCGAGCGCACGCTGGTATCGGATGAGGCACTGTTGTCTCCCGAGCTACGCTCGCACCTGCAAGCCGCAATTGAGGAACTGGCGGAACCGCAGCGTCAGGTCCGCGGGCGGAGTGGACTCCACGCAGTGGAAGATCAGTAGCGGAAGACCAGCGATCAGGACCCGGAGAACCCGGCCTCTTTATAGAAGCCCTCGATATGGTTCGCCACCATCTCCGCAGCGAGTGCGCCGTCGTCGTTCCTGATTGCATTGTGGATGTAGCGATGCTCGGCGCGGAGGCGGGCGGAGGTCGCCGCCCAATCAGGCAGGGTGCGCGTGAGGCGGAGCGTGTAGCCCTCAATGGATTCCCTGAGCGAAGACATCATGGCGCCAATCAGCACGTTGCCGGCCGCGTCAGCCAGAGCAACGTGAAAAAGCGCATCGAGCCGCAGGAATTCCTTCTCGTCCGGAGCTGAAGACTCCATCGCCTCGAGGAGCGCCGCGGCATTCTCCATTGCGGGCGCTGCGGGCCTGGCATGGGCTGCCGCCCAGGTTTCCAGAAGCAGGCGCGTCTGGACGATGTCCTCGATCGGCAGGTGCGAGGTCGCCATGTGCAGGCGAAGTGCTGCGCCCAGTGCGGCACCGGGATTGGCAGTGATCACCGTGCCGGCACCCGGCCCGGATCCGACGCCGGCCCGGACAATCCCCATTGCCTCCAGCACCCGTATCCCCTCGCGGGCCGACGCCCTCGAGATACCCAACTGTTCCGCCACCATGCGCTCACCGGGCAGCCGGTCCCCAACGGCAAGGCGCCCGGCCGCAAGCTGTTCCTCAAGCCATGACTGAACAAGCTGGTGGGTGCGCATCAAATAAGGCTACCTTGCGTGGTCAGACCACATCGAGCTAGTGTGGTCGGACCACACGCCGACCCGAAGGTTTCCCATGTCCTACACGCCCGAAGCGCTGAAGCGCCGGATCCCCAAAGTTGCTGACCTGGCCCCTCTGATGCAGTTCAAGAAGCCGGAGTTCAGCCAAAGTGCCCGGTTGGGGCGTGCAAACACGATCGGCGATCTTCGCACCATCGCCAAGCGTCGCACTCCCACTGCTCCCTTCGATTACACCGACGGCGCGGCGGAAGCGGAGATCACCCTGCGGCGGGCGCGCGAAGCTTTCCTTGACCTCGAGTTCCGCCCCGGGATCCTGCGGAACGTCGAGAAGGTCGACACTTCAGTTTCGGTCCTGGGCAAGGAGTCTGCCCTGCCGTTCGGCATCGCACCCACCGGCTTCACCCGCATGATGCAGTCGGAGGGAGAATACGCAGGCTCCCAGGCAGCCGAAGCCGCCGGAATCCCCTACACCCTTTCCACCATGGGAACTGCATCCATCGAGGACGTAGCGCGGGCAGCGCCGTCGGGGCGCAACTGGTTCCAGCTGTACCTCTGGACGGATCGCGAGCGCTCCATGGAGCTCATCGAACGTGCAGCAGCGGCGGGCAATGACACGCTGATGGTCACCGTTGATACTGCGGTGGCCGGCGCCCGCCTGCGTGATGTGCGCAATGGCATGACCATCCCGCCGGCACTCACCGTAAAGACGGTCATCGACGCGTCCTATCGGCCGGCCTGGTGGTTCAATTTCCTGACACACGAGCCACTCGCGTTCGCCTCACTCAACCGCTACTCGGGCACCGTCGCTGACCTGATCAACTCCATGTTCGATCCCACTTTGACCTTTGATGACCTCGACTGGCTGCGTGAGGTGTGGAAGGGCAACCTCGTGGTCAAGGGCATTCAAACGCTCGACGACGCCAAGAAGGTGGTGGACCACGGTGCGGACGGGATTGTGCTCTCCAATCACGGCGGCCGACAGCTGGACCGCGCCCCTATCCCCCTGCGGCTGCTTCCGGACGTCGCCGCCGAACTGAACGGCAAGACGTCCATCATGCTCGATACCGGCATCATGAGCGGCGGCGACATCGTTGCCGCCCTCGCCCTTGGTGCGGACTTCACCCTGATCGGCAGGGCATACCTGTATGGGCTCATGGCCGGAGGACGGGCAGGCGTAGACCGCACCATCACTATCCTGGCAAAGGAAATCACGCGCACCATGCAGCTGCTCGGGGTAACACGAGTAGAGGATCTAACACCGGATCATGTTCGGTTCCTTTAACAGTTTTTGTCGCCTAGTTGCTGCCTAAATCTCCTTGGAAGGGCAACTAGGCGACAAATACTTTCCCGGGGCTTACTATCATGAGAGGAACTCGCGGGGCGCGGGATCCGCGAGACCTGGGGGTCACATAAAATGAAGCGACGGCGGGTGCATTATCCGTTGAAATACAGGCGTGCCCGTACGGTGATTTACGCCGTCGTGCTCTTCTGGCTGTGGACGTGGCTTGGCAGCGCGGCGTTCATCGCCAGCCTGTTCAACTCCCCCATCCACGCCATCATCGCCATGTACGCGCTCTTCACTTTCATCCTGCTCTCTCTTCCAGTTTTCCTGCTGGCTCTTGCCCAGATGGCCTTGAACCGCCCGGGTGTTTCGGCGGAGGCCGCAGTCGTTGTCCGGCTGGATCCGCGTCTGGCGGGCCACTCGGAGCGTACGCACACTGCCCGCACCGCTTCCTGATTTCATTTGCTTTTTGCCTAATAATTAGGCTAGGCAATTATGAATTGCCGAGCATTTCTCGCTCACTATTCCTCTTGCGGATATCCTGCGGGAAAACTGAGCTTCCTTGGACAATCCTTTGCGAATTCCCGGCGATTTACCGGAGATAGCTAAACCTATACTTGGTGCGGGGCCTTTAGGGCTGATGGTCTCGAAACAGCCCGGGCGCCGTCGTAGGGGGACACGGCGGCGCCAGCCCCACCCCACACTCGTACCACCAAGGACTTCCATGCTTTCACTTCAGCGTTCTACAGCTGCGCTCACCGGCGTTTTGCTCCTGGCCGCAAGCCTTTCGGCCGGGGTACATCCGGCAGTGGCACAATCTGTTCAGCCATCTCCGGTCGTAACGTCGCCAGCCGCAACCCAGGAGCCCGTGCAGAGCCCGGAACCCCAGGATGTGTCACCCGCCACGACTGCGCCGGCCGAGGTAGCGCCGGCCGAGGTCGCGACTGTGGAGGAAGCGCCGGCCGAAGCCGCGGACATTCATGAGCTCTTCCCGGACGGGTTCCCGGCCCATCCCGACCACACTTTCGAGGGCCCGTTGGCGAAGGATGGCCACTCGTTCACTTCCACGACTGAAGGGGCGGCCATGTCACCCCTCGGCGCCGGCGGAACGCTCTCGCGCGCAGGTGACATCAAGGTGCGGTTGGTGACAGTCGACCTGGCGGATAGCACCGCGACAGTTCCGCGCTTGACGGCCGAGAACTCGATCGCGGTCTCGAGCACCTACTGGAGGAGCATGTCGAACGGCCGGCTCTCCATGTCGGTCGCCTCACGGGTGTGGGACCATGCATCGGCCGCCAAGTCCACCGATTCCTATGACCAGATCATGAATAAGGTGACATCGGAGCTTCGCTGGTCCTACAGCCCATACACGGCGCTGGTGGTCTTCATTCCAACGCCTTTGAAGGAGGGCTACCTCGGTTACGGCTGGAGCAGCAACGGAACCAGTGGTCGCATTCTGATGCCGCAGGTCAGCAACTTCACTACGAACGTCGTTACGCACGAGTTTGGGCACGTACTTGGCCTCATGCACTCCGACTCGCTGCAGTGCACGAGCGGCCAACCGGACACTGCAAGCTTCAGCTCGGGGTGCTCGATCCGGAGCTACGGCGACACGTCCGATCTCATGGGCATCTCCCGTTGGTTCGAAACTCCCGCTATCAGCTCGAGCTTCTGGGACTACGGTGGATTCGGACGCGGGGACGAAATCCGAAACACCGGCGTGGCCTCCGGGAGCAAGACCTACACCCTTTACCCCTGGGCCGGTTCGGCCTCCAACCGGGCCGTCAAGTTCACGGATCCGAGGAGTGGCGAAACCTATTACCTCGAACTGCGTACCCCGGTCGGTTTTGACGCAGGAACCGCCACCCTGGGCAACCGTGGCGTCAAGATTGTTCAGAGCGGCGGGCTCACCGAAGCTTCGTCGCTGCTCCTGATGCCCTCAAGCAAGCCGTACTCGGGTTACTACGCAGAGAACACCGCGTGGCAAGCGGGCAGCACCTTCATGACGCACGCCGGAACCGCTGTGCGTATCAATTCCGTCTCCAACACTTCGGCTTCGGTCACCATCACTGCTGCCGATACCTACCCGGCGACAAGTCCAATTGCCACCTCAAACGAGCGCTCGGATATGGACAGCGATGGGAATCCAGATGTCGTGGCGCGTGACGCCAATGGTGAGCTTTGGCTGTACCCGACAACGTCCACCGGTAAGTTCGAACCTCGCATCCGGCTGGGCTACGGCTGGAACATCATGAGCTCGATCCTGCTGCCAGGTGACTTCAACGGCGACAAGTTCTCCGACATTCTCGCCCGTGACGGAGCCGGCCGCATGTGGCTCTACGCGGGCACCGGAACCGGCTCCATCCGCTCAGGTGTTCAAGTCGGCGCCGGATGGAACGTCATGACTGAACTGGCCACCCCGGGAGACTTCGACGGCGATGACAACGTGGACGTTATTGCACGAGCCGAAGACGGCTCACTGTTCCTTTACCCAGGTGACGGCGAGGGAGGCTGGAAGGCACGCACGCAGCCCGGCTCCGGCTGGAACGTCATGGCCGCCATCGTCAGTCCCGGTGACTTCAACGGTGACGGTCGCGCCGACATCATCGCGCGCGACAAGGCCGGCACACTGTTCTTCTACCCTGGCACCGGGACAGGCAAATTCGCTACCCGCCGCGTGGCAGGCGAAGGCTGGAACATTATGACCGCACTGTCCGGTGCCGGCACGTGGGGAGCAGACACCACCACGGACCTGCTCGCCCGGGACACCGCAGGCACGCTGTGGCTTTACAACGGAGACGGCGACGGAGGATTCGACAGCCGCTCAATCGCCGGCCACGGCTGGAACGGCATGCTCATCGCTTCCGGCACCACGGATACTGTCACGGTGGAACCACCGGCAGCGGCACCGGCTCCCACCCGGACGGATATGGACAGCGATGGGAATCCAGATGTCGTGGCGCGTGACGCCAATGGTGAGCTTTGGCTGTACCCGACAACGTCCACCGGTAAGTTCGAACCTCGCATCCGGCTGGGCTACGGCTGGAACATCATGAGCTCGATCCTGCTGCCAGGTGACTTCAACGGCGACAAGTTCTCCGACATTCTCGCCCGTGACGGAGCCGGCCGCATGTGGCTCTACGCGGGCACCGGAACCGGCTCCATCCGCTCAGGTGTTCAAGTCGGCGCCGGATGGAACGTCATGACTGAACTGGCCACCCCGGGAGACTTCGACGGCGATGACAACGTGGACGTTATTGCACGAGCCGAAGACGGCTCACTGTTCCTTTACCCAGGTGACGGCGAGGGAGGCTGGAAGGCACGCACGCAGCCCGGCTCCGGCTGGAACGTCATGGCCGCCATCGTCAGTCCCGGTGACTTCAACGGTGACGGTCGCGCCGACATCATCGCGCGCGACAAGGCCGGCACACTGTTCTTCTACCCTGGCACCGGGACAGGCAAATTCGCTACCCGCCGCGTGGCAGGCGAAGGCTGGAACATTATGACCGCACTGTCCGGTGCCGGCACGTGGGGAGCAGACACCACCACGGACCTGCTCGCCCGGGACACCGCAGGCACGCTGTGGCTTTACAACGGAGACGGCGACGGAGGATTCGACAGCCGCTCAATCGCCGGCCACGGCTGGAACGGCATGTACATCGCGGAGTAAGCAGACCGCATTACGGTGAAACGCCGCCGGTGTCGCTTTGACAGCGATACCGGCGGCTTTTGCGTTGAGCCCTACTGCCGGCCATCCGGAAGGTCAGCCGGGTCCGGCAGTTCCGGCTCCGTGCGGAAGTTGATGAGCTTATGTGTCCCGTCGCAATACGGCTTGATTGTCGAGGCTCCGCAGCGGCACAGCGCCACAGTCTTACGACGACGAGGCACCGGTTCGCCCGTGGGAGTGACGATGGGCACCTCTCCCCTTACGAGCAGAGGCCCGTCGGGGCAGGCAACAATACTGACGTCGTCGTTCCGTGATGATCCCGGTGATGCGGATGATCCAGTCATGAGTCTCCCTGGTTGCGCTTGTAGCCCTAGCCGACTCCCGCTCAGAATACTAAGCTGGCTGTCCACACAGGTCCCTGCGAGCTTGGCGGTTTGAATGGGAGTTTTCGTTGCGGTCTTGTGATCATATGCTAAGCATGCTTATTGTGTAGATGCGATGGCTTACCTTCCAGAAGTCCTCCACATCAATAAAGGAGTCATTATGAGCACACAGAACTGGTCAGAAGACCCGCTGGTTACTTCAACGCCGGGCGCGCAGAACACCTCGTCCTCCGGACAGTCCACTAAGTCTGCTGCAAAGGATGAAGCCAAGGATGTAGGGCGGCAGGGCGCAGACGCAGCCAAGGGCGTCGCACAGACCGCGGGGTCAGAAGCGAAGAACGTGGCACACGAGGCCGGCGCCCAGGCCAGGAACCTTGTCGGCGAGCTTGGCTCCGACCTGAAGAGCCAGGCCGGAACCCAGCAGCAGCGCGTCACCGACGGTCTGCGCTCCCTCAGCGATGAGCTGAATTCCATGGCGCAGAACTCCGAGAGCGGCACCGCCCAGCATCTCGTTCAGCAGGCAGCCCAGCGAACCGGGAGCGCTGCTTCATGGCTTGAGGGACGTGATCCGGGATCACTGCTTGACGAAGTTACCGGCTTTGCCCGCCGTCGGCCCGGTGCGTTCCTGATGGTCGCAGCCGGAGCAGGCCTCCTCGCGGGACGCCTCGCACGCGGCCTTCAGGGCGGATCCGATTCGAGCGGCTCACCCTCGACCGGCAGCCCCGCCGGATCGGCAACAGGCGGCCAGCACGTCGCTACCTACCCGCCGGTGCCTGACGAGTACGGAACCGACCAGCCGGCCTATGGCGCCGGCATCGACACACCGCCGGTGGCCCAGCCAACCACCACGCCTACCGTCACCCCAACCACTCCGCTTAGCCAGCCCGGAGTAACCGGCACTGAATCAGGGAGGGACTTCCGCTAATGACCGAGCCACACCTCCACGGATCACATGCGGCGCAACCGCCGCCGCCGAGCCCGGACAATGACCAGGGTTCGAATGCCTCTTTGGGGCAGCTGCTCAGTGAGGTCACCAGTGACCTGTCGACGCTGATGCGCCAGGAACTCGAGCTCGCGAAAGCTGAACTGCGTGAGTCAGGAACGCGCGCGGGCAAGGGCGCTGGGATGTTCGGCGGCGCCGCAGTCGCTGGGCACTTCGTGCTTCTTTTTCTTTCCCTCGCTCTGATGTGGGGCCTCGCCGAGTGGATCGAGAGCCTTGGGTGGGCCTCGGTGATTGTTGCCGTGATCTGGGGCATCATCGCTGCAGTCCTCGCCTTGAAGGGGAAGAAGGAAATGAAGTCGATCAAGGGCATGCCGCAGACCGCTGAGACAGCCAAGGAAATTCCGCCTACGTTGAAACCAGGAGAGCACACGCCATGAACCAGACACCTGATGAAATCCGTGCGGACATCGAACGCACCCGCCGCGAACTGGGCACTGATGTTGACGCCGTCGCGGACAAGGTAAGTCCGTCGAACATTGCCCACCGGCAGACCGACAAGGTCAAGAGCGCGCTTGGCAACGTCAAGAACAGCGTGATGGGCTCAGCCCATGATGCCTCGCACTCTGCCAAGGGCAGTGCGCACGGCGCTTCACAGTCAATGAAAGACTCGGCACACCATGCAGGTGACGCACTTCATGACGCACCGCAGCGCGTCACCTCGAAGGCGCAGGGAAACCCTCTCGCCGCGGGCTTGATCGCCTTCGGAGCCGGCCTCCTTGCCTCCTCGCTCATCCCGGCGAGCCAGAAGGAAAAGGAAGCCGCCCAGGCTGTAAAGGAAAAGGCACAGCCTCTCGTCTCCGAAGTGACAGACGCCGCCAAGCAGGTAGCCGAAGACATGAAGGAGCCGGCACAGCAGGCCATGGACTCGGTCAAGCAGACCGCCACGGACTCAGCCAATACAGTCAAGGAAGAAGGCACGAGCGCTGCCTCGGACGTCAAGGACCGGGCTCAGGATGCCAAGTCCAACGTTCAGAGCAGCTCGAACACGCCGTAACTCCTGAAAAACAAACCGCTGGCGCTGTACGGATTCCGTACAGCGCCAGCGGTTTGTCGCCTAGTTCAGCTGTTTTGGCCTGCCTGCTCCACGCCGTTCGGAGGGAAACGGGCGGGAAGCAGATCCTCGATAACCTTCATCAACAGCCGGCGCAGTTCAGGAGACGCACGCTGCAGGTCGAGCGCGAATTCCCGCTCGTGACGCTCCGCCTCGGAGAGCAGCGATCTGCCAGGCTCGGTAAGGCTGACGACGAAGGTTCGGCGATCGCTTTCACTGCTGTGGCGGTAGACCAAACCCTGCTGCTCGAGGCGTGCCAGTGTTCGCCCGACAGTCTGCGCGGTGACATGAAGATGGTCAGCCAGCTCAACCTGAGACAGCGGGCCGTGAGCCTCGACGGTGCGCAGCGTGATGAAGGCGGCATGCGTAATTCCGAGCGCGTGAAGACGCTCGTTCCAGGCATTCTCGGTCAGGCGGGCAGCGGTGGTGAGCATTCGTTCCGTCGTCCAAAGGTCCGTGTCCGGCATCTCCGCCTCTTCTCATCTGGATCCGGATTAAGGGATTCGTAATCAGTGGACCCGTGGATGACTTCTTCCTGCCAGGCCGGTGCAGAATCAACATACCGCGACGGAAAGGGTATGTGGCGGAAGGTGCCCACGACGGGACGAGTGGAGCTTAGGGGAATCGAACCCCTGACCTTTTCATTGCGAACGAAACGCTCTACCAACTGAGCTAAAGCCCCGGAGCAACCAAGATACCTCAGCATGCGGGACAAGAACCAACTGTCAGAGCCCGGCTGTACCCTCGAATCATGCAATCCTCCGCTCCGGAGATCCGGGCCTGGCCGGCGCTATGGTCGCTCGTCATCGGGTTCTTCATGATCCTCGTTGACTCCACCATTGTCTCTGTCGCCACGCCCGCCATCATGGAGGGCCTGCAGGCAGACATAGACAGCGCCATCTGGGTCACGAGCGCCTATCTCCTTGCCTACGCCGTGCCGCTGCTGGTCACGGGACGGTTGGGTGACAGGTTCGGGCCCCGCCGGATCTACCTCGCCGGACTGGCAGTCTTCACTGCTTCGAGCGCCATGTGCGGTTTCGCCGGGACCATCGAACTACTTATCCTCGCCCGCGTTTTCCAGGGGCTGGGCGCGGCCCTCATGACGCCCCAGACAATGTCCGTCATCACCCGCATCTTTCCTCCGGACCGACGGGGCTCAGCCATGGGTCTCTGGGGCTCCGTGGCGGGCATCGCCACTCTTGCCGGCCCCATCCTGGGTGGTGTCCTTGTTGACACGCTCGGCTGGGAATGGATCTTCTTCGTCAACCTGCCTGTCGGCGTCATCGGATTCTTCCTGGCCTACCGCCTGGTTCCAAACCTGACCACCACAAACCACTCCTTCGACCTCCTCGGCGTGGTTCTCAGTGCAGCAGGAATGTTCTGCCTGGTGTTCGGTCTTCAGGAGGGTCAGACCTACAACTGGGGTCCTATTGCCGGTCCCATTTCAGTCTGGTCCCTCATCATCACAGGTGCCGTGCTTTTCACTGCCTTCCTGGTATGGCAGCGCTACAACCGCAAAGAACCGCTGGTGCCGCTGAAGCTTTTCCGCGACCGCAACTTCTCGCTCGCCAATGCGGCAATCTCAGCCATGGGTTTCACCATCACAACCATGAGCCTGCCGCTCATGCTCTATGCGCAGAACGTTCGCAACCTCTCACCCACGCAGGCTGCGATGCTGCTGGCCCCCATGGCGATCATCTCCGGTGCGCTGGCTCCTTTCATCGGAAAGCTCGTCCAACGCGGAAACCCCAAGTACATGGCCATTTTCGGCTTCACCGGCATGGCAGTTGCCTTGTTCTGGCTTGCGTCACTGCTCACACCGACCACCCCCATCTGGCTGCTGTTGCTGCCTGTCGCGCTGATCGGCCTGGCAAGCGCAGGCATCTGGGCTCCGGTCTCGCTGACAGCCACACGCAATCTCGCGCCGTCGCTCGCCGGCGCCGGATCCGGCGTCTACAACACCACGCGTCAGGTGGGAGCCGTAATTGGAAGCGCGGGCATCGCGGCCATCATGCAGGCACGCCTGGCGGCAAACGGCGCCGTGGGCACACCGGCGCGGTCTGCGGAATATGCGGCAGCCATGGGTGAGTCGCTGCTTCTGCCTGGAACCGTCGTCGTCATCGGTTTGATCGCAGCGCTCTTCTTCGCCCGTCCGGAACAAAATCATCTATGGAGCGCTGACATCGAACCGACCATGCAAACTTCCAAACGGGGGTAGTTGCCTTCCGTAACCACCGATAGGCTCAAGGGATGGCAGAAGAATTCGCAACTGAAAATACCACCGTCGAGAAAACGGAGCCCGACGCCGTCAAGGAAGTCAGCGACGACTTCGTGACACGGCAGCACACCGCTGCCTCGGGCCTCGAATACACCACCACCACCGGCCGGCTAGTTCTGCGGCGTGAAGAAACCAAAGACGGCAAATCGGAGGGGTGCAAGCCGAAGGCCGAGATCTTCGTCGTCGCGTACACCAAGGACAACAGCACTTCTGAGCGGCCGGTCACTTTCGCGTTCAACGGCGGTCCAGGTTCTTCTTCGGTCTGGCTCCATCTCGGACTGCTGGGACCACGCCGTGTGGACTCAGGTGATGTCGGGGCGATGACTCCCCCGCCCTTCGGTCTCGTTGACAACCCCGAGACCCTCCTCGAACACAGCGACCTCGTTCTGATTGACCCGGTGAGCACAGGCTTTTCGCGGGTGATTGAGGGTGAGAAGACCGACGAGTTCCACGCTTTCGTCGAGGACCGCGACCTCGTGGCGGAAGTCATCCGCCTGTGGACTACGCGCAACAATCGATGGCTCTCGCCCAAGTACCTCGTGGGCGAGTCCTACGGAACCCTTCGGGCGGTCGCCGTTGCCGGCCGCCTGTTCGATGCCTATGGCATGGCGGTCAACGGCCTCGGCCTCATTTCCACGGTGCTCAACATGTCAACACTCCGCTTCTTCCCGGGCAGCGACACCCCGTATGCACTCCACCTCCCCACCTACGCGGCGATCGCCCACTATCACGGCCGCCACCCCGGCAGGGAGCTCACCGATGTCGTTCGCGAGGCGGAGGAGTACGCCTCCCGCGATTTCGGCTATGCCCTCAGTCAGGGCGCCCGGCTCACCCAACCCGAGTACGACGACGCCGTCACCCGCCTGAGCGCGCTCACCACCCTCGACGAGGGCTTCATCCGCCGCACGAACCTGCGCTGGGCGTACCACGAATTCGCGGCTGAGCTCCTGCGGGCGGAGGGACTCGCAGTGGGGCGGATCGATGGGCGCTTCACAGCGCCGCCGGCCAACCCGCAGTCCTCCAGCTCCACGGATGATCCGAGCATGCGCGCCATCACAGGGCCGTTTGCGGCGGCGATCAACCACTACGTGCGCGCCGAGCTTGGGTATGAGAATGACCTCCCGTACGAGATCCTTACCGCGCGGGTCCAGCCCTGGAGCTACCGGACCTTCGAAGGCGCACCCGTTGACGTCAGTGACGTGCTTGAGCGGCTCATGGTCCACAATCCGACGCTGCGGGTACACGTGGATTACGGCTACCAGGACGGCGCCACTCCGCACTTCGCGGCCGAGTACGTATTCGCCCATATGGCGCTCAATGATGAGGCTCGGGCAAGGATCTCGCACCACTACCACGAGGCCGGTCACATGATGTATCTGAAGCCCGAGTGCAGGCTTGCGCAACTCGAGGCCCTCAGGAATTTCGTCACCGTCGATCCCGCACAGAATTGATCAGTGTGCTTACTATGGAGGTTCATTCCACGAAAGGCGGAACAACATGCTGAAGAAAATTCTTTGGATGCTCGCACCGGTCATTGCATCGAAACTGCTCGGCAAGCGCCAACAGGGCCAAACCAACGCCAAGAACACGCGTGGGAAGAACCGCGGCTACCGGCGGTAGGCGTTCATTCCGTGGCGGGTCAGCGCATGGCGAAATGTGCCCAGACGGCAAGGATCCATGCGCTGCCCGCCGCGCACGCAAGCAGGAGTTCCACCACGATTCCAAGGCCCAGAGCCTTCAAGGCCTCGCCGCTGGAGGTTACAGCCGCCCTGAAATCGCGCAGCCTTGCGGCTTCGCTGAGCAGCAGGCCAACAACGAATCCGACAATCAATCCCACCACCGGGATGACGAACATCGCCGCGACGCCCAGCACCAGCCCTACAGTGATGGACCGCCCCGGAATCTTCCGCTGACGCAGCTTTCGCCCCGTCAATATGGTTCCCGCCAGGAGTCCGGCCAGAGCGAACACCCCGCCCACGGCGAGCGCAGTCCAGCCGGGACCGCTCGTCACGGTGAAAGCCCACACCAACAGCGCACCGATGATGAGAATGCTGCCGGGGAGGATGGGGATGACCACGCCAGCCACTCCGACGGCGATGGCCAACCCGCAGATCACGGTGACAAGAATTTCCCAATCCATACCCCCAAGCATGCCACCGCGCGGAGCGGCGCCCTTGTATGCACAACGTCGTAATACTAAGGTTGCTTATGAAGTCGCCTTAGGGCCCTGACATCAGGAGGCACCATGAGTACACCAGGAACAGGGAACAACGATCGGGACTACCGCCCCAAACATGCGGATGAGTCCGCCCCTCTGGACGCCGGTGATTCCCGGCGCTCCGACGCGCGCACGCCAGAGGCCGAGACCCGGGCGATGGACGTTGACCGCAATAACGACGGCGTTGACGACCGCTCCCAGCGCGATGACCGCTCGAGCCACACAGCGGCCGTACCCGTGTCACACACCAGTGACCGGAAGGACCACGACCGTCGTGGAAGGGACCTCGATCCCGACGCCAATCGGGATTATGACCGCGACCGCGCCGTCACGCCGGTTCCCGTCGGAGCGGAGCGGGATGCGCTTCACCAGCGCGAGAAAGAGACGTTCGGCGGCATGAAGTTCGGCGCCGCCTTCTTCGGCTGGCTGACAGCCACCGGCATGGCTGTCATTCTCACCGCACTGGTAGCGGCTGCAGGCGCGGCGTTCGGCCTGTCGACCAACACCAGCCTGAATGAGGCAACCAACCAGGCATCACAGAGTGCCCAGACGGTCGGAATCACAAGTGCGATCATCCTGCTTGTCATACTGCTCGTCGCCTACTACTGCGGCGGATACGTTGCAGGGCGCATGGCCCGCTTCAACGGCGCCAAGCAGGGCATTGCAGTGTGGCTGTGGGCCATCATCATTGCCATCCTCGTTGCCATTCTCGGCCTGATTTTCGGATCGCAGTTCGATGTCCTGGCCAACCTGAACAGCTTCCCCCGCCTGCCCCTGAATGAGGGCACGCTCACCACGGCCGGCATCATCGCCGTCGTTGTGGCGCTGCTTGCAGCGTTGGCCGGTGCGGTGCTGGGTGGCCTGGCCGGTATGCGGTATCACCGCAAGATCGACCGCACGGATTACGACGCCATCGACAACCGGTAGCGCAAGGGCAAGTTTTGTGCAGCTCCGGTGGGATCCGACGATGTCGGCCCACCGGAGCTGCACAATTTCTTGGGCGGATTAGCTGATCAGCGCCTGCGTAGAGTTCACCTTCAACATGGCGTTGGCCCAGCGCATCTGCCGCAGCGTCTGGGGATGGCACCGCTTCGTCACGTCGAGGAGATCCGTGTGCTTGATCCCCTGCGCGGCCTGGGCGAGCATCTCCCAGTCCGCTGATACACCGGATGCCTTCATATAGATTTCCCGCAGGTCACGCAGCATCAACAATGCCGGGGCGCTCCGCCGCCCGAGAATATCGCTGCCTGCCTCGCGAACTTTCTCAGCCAGGTTGAACTCCTGCCGCGGTTCGGGATCAAGCTTCTGGCCGTAGTTCCTGCCGATCTCGGCGATCTCCCGGACGTGGTCCTGTGACCACCTCGCGAGGTCCCTGCCCAGGTGGTAGATCTCATGATCCACCTTGTTGCGTTCGGAGACCTGCAGCAGTTCAAGTGCCAGGTCATTCTCCGAGCGATGCAGCTCGTGGAGTACCAGACCGATCTTCATCGTTGCCCTCCCGTACCAGCGCCATTCAGCGTCTCCTGGGCCTCGGCGTTATGCGAGCCCTTCGTTTCCCACCCGATCGGGCGGACGGGAGCAGACGCCGTCGTTGTCGGCGCTGCCGAATGCCCTTTGCCGGATTTGAGCTTCCGGATGGTTGCTGCCGCCGTTTTGAAGATCGGCTGTTTCGACGCCGGATCCCAGTCAGTGATTGTCAGCTCATTTGCCGCCCGACCGGCCTTGTCCGGCTTATGACCCCCGTCCGTGTCCCAGTAGCCGTAGTGGAACGGCAGGAACAGCACGCCGTCGCGGATGCCGCTGATCCTCACCTTCGCCTCAACAGACCCGCGTGGCGTGGACACACGGGTCTGATCTCCCTCTGAGATACCGAACGCCTTGGCATCGTGGTCTGACATCTCCACCCATACCTCGGGAGCGGGGGCCTGGAGCTGCGGAGCTCGCGCCGTCTTGGTCCGGGTATGGAAGTGGTAGAGGGTTCGGCCGGTAATGAGCTGGAATGGGTACTTCTCGCTTGGGATCTCATGCGGCGGCATGTATTCAGCCGCCTTGATGATCGCCTTGCCCTCAGGATTCATGGCTTTGTACTCGTCGGGTTCAAGCGGCGCACCGGTCACGAGGTCACGCCCGTAACTCTCGCAGTACTCCGGCGAACTCCAGAACTTGCCGTCGGCATAGATTCGTTCGGAACCCTCCGGGTTCTCCTCATTGCAGGGCCACTGGATTCCCGAGCCTCCGCGGAGCTTTTCATAGGTAATGCCGGTGTAGTCGCACGGACGGCCACGCGTGCATTCCTTCCAGGCCTCGAATGCGGATTCCGGGTCATGCCATTTGACCAGCGGCTGGCCGTCCTTGTCGCGGAGGTCCAGCCGGCGCGCGTAGTCGAGAAAGATGTCGAGGTCGGGCTTGGCCTCCCCTGGCGGATCGACGGCCTTCTCAGAGAGGTGCACCGTACGGTCCACATTGGTGAAGGTACCGGTCTTCTCTCCCCACGTGGCCGCAGGAAGGACAACGTCAGCCAGCTGCGCGGTCTCGGACAGGAAGATGTCCTGCACCACCAGGAACAGGCGGTCCTGCGTCAACATTGAACGCACCCGCTGCAGTTCCGGGAGTGACACAGCCGGGTTAGTTCCGCTGACCCAGAGCATGCGGATGGATCCGTCCTCGACGTAGCGCATCATCTGCATTACGTGCGTCGGCGGCGAGTAGTGCGGAATCTGCATGGGTTCCACGTTCCAGACCTTCGCGAGATCCTTCACGTGGGCGTCATTGGACCAGTTGCGGAATGCGGGAAAGTCCCCGTCACCGCCGCACTCGCGGGTGTTCTGAGCGGTTGGCTGGCCGTTCATCTGCAGGATTCCGCAGCCGGGCTTGCCCAGCATTCCACGGATGATGTTGATGTTGTTGACCTGAACGGCTGCGGCCGTGGCCTGGTTGGACTGATAGAAGCCCTGCAACACAGTGGAGAGCAGCCTTTCGGCCTGTCCGATGATCCGTGCAGCTTCCCGGATCTTGTCAGCCGGCACATCACAGATGTGTTCCACAACCTCCGGCGGGTATTCCTTGACCCGCTTCTCGAGTTCGCTGAAGCCGACTGCATGCGCCTCGATGTAGTCGGAATCGATCCAACCGTTCTCGATGATCTCGTGGAGCAGCCCGTTCATGAGGGCCACGTTGGTCCCCGGGCGCGGAGCGAGGTGTACCGTTGCCGCCTTGGCCACCGGGGTCAGGCGGGGATCCACGCAGATGATCTGCGGCGGGTTGGGACCGGCAAGGCGGTCAAGGACCCGCGTCCAGAGCACCGTCTGCGTCTCTGCCATGTTGTGGCCGTAGAGTGCGATCACATCGGCGTGATCAATGTCCGTGTAGGAACCGGGCTGGCCATCACACGCGAACGATTCCTTGAGGGCGGCGGCCGCAGTGGCAGTGCACAGGCGCGTGTTGCCGTCCACGTGGTTGGTGCCGAGTCCGCCATGGGCGACGATGCCGAGGGTGTAGTATTCTTCAGCGAACAGCTGGCCTGTGGTGTAGAAGCCGATTGCGCTGGCTCCCTGCTCGTCGAGCAGGTCCCAGGTTTTCCCCACGATCCTGTCCATCGCGGTGTCCCAGTCCGTCTCGACAAGCTTGCCGCGCTTGCGGATGAGCGGTTTGGTCAGCCGGTCAGGAGACGAGTTGGCCTGCCAGCCATACAGGTCCTTGGGCCCAAGTCGCCCGTGGTTGACACGATCATCAGCCCTCCCGCGAACTCCGGCGATACGGTCATCCTTCACGGCAATGTCGAGTGCATCACCATTGGAGTGAAGAATGGACGCAGTCTGCACCCAGCGATCGACGTTCGCAGCGCTCAGGCCTTCCTCCAAGTGCATGTCCACCCGTACGGGCCACTGCTCACCCGACGCATATGGGGTCCGCGTGCCCCATGGTTCAGCTATGCGGTCCTTCTTGGTCATGCACTCGCCTCCAGTGTCTCGGTGAAGATTGCTGGGCGTGTTGGTTGCCGGACGGAACCAGCGCGCTTATCGATGGGTCCTCTTTGACGGTAGCGAAGCCCGCCGGGCCCCACAAGAGCACGCTGTGGCCCGGCAGCCTTACTTCCGCGTGTCTACGCCTCAGAAAGCGCAGTGAGTTCCCGGCCTTCGCCAGTTTCGATCCGGCGTAGGGAATCCCGCCGGTCAGGCGAAGAAACAGGGCCGCCCAGACGGTCAGCATTCGCTCAGCCATCCACGCCGGTGCCCACAGGGAGGCTGTCGCCGGGAAAACCAGCCTGCCGCCCCGCCGTCGTCGTCCTGTCTCTGCCAAACCGATGACGACGGCGGCAACCGCCGAGACGGCAAGCGCACCATAGCGGCGCACCAGCAGGAACAGCGCGGGAAGCAGGAACAGCTCGAGGAGGAGCCGCGGCGGCTGGGCGAAGTCATCGTAGGCCTGCCGGATCCGTTGCCGGCGGAAATGACGGACGGGAGGCGGGACTCTCCCGACAAACAGGTCATCCGCGCGAATTTCCTTCCCACCGGCGGCCCGCACCGTGCGCAGGAGCTCGAGGTTTTCGAACAGGACGTCGCCGTCATAGCCGTCAGTGGCTTTCAGGGTGGAGCGCCGGACGCCCAGGGTGCCCGGGAAATCGGAGCCCAGGGCGCGGTTGAGCAGCGTTCGCCCGGTATCCCAGCGGGCATGCCACGGAAGGGCGAGGAAGTAGTTTTGGGGACGGACGGCGTCGGCGTCCTCAAGCAACTCCAGCATCCGCCGGAACGCAGGCGGATCGTAGCGGACGTCGTCGTCGGCAATGATGATCCGTTCATAGGAGGCCTCTGCCAGTCCGGTCAGCACCCCCGCCACTTTTTCCATTGCGGCAGGTGAACCGGGGCCGGAGGTGGCGAACCGCCGGCGGCAGGGCCGCTGCATGCCGGTGGAACAGTTCAGCCGGCGATCCGTCCACTACGAGCACCTCAGCCTGCTGCGCAACCTCTCCGAGATATACAGCGAGCGCGGCCAGGCCGCAGTCCCCAGTCCACCGCAGGGGCAGGATGTAGGTTGCTGCGGGCAGTGTCATACCGGAACGGGCGCGGTTACCCGGAGGGACGATTCACCTTTCTCCCAGCTGGCGATGATGTGCTTGCCCAGCATGCCGTCGAGGGTGAGGGCAGCCGTTGCTCCGAAGTAGACGTCCTCGAGCAGTTCCGGCTCGGCCTCCACCAATCCGCCCGCGAGGTCCCGCCCAGCGATCTGCTCGTGGACGGCGTCGGCCTCGACGTGTTCGTCGAAGTACCAGGTCACGTCCTCGTCGAATCCGAGCCGCCGGAACCCGTTGCCATACAGGCGGTTGGGCTGGGACGAGGTCATCTCATACGCTGCGAGATGCCCCACAATGGCGCCGCGCAGCCGCCTGTGCAGCCCAAACAGGGACATCATGTTGGAGGATGCGAGGGTCAGGGCCGGCACAGCGTCAACGTAGCGGCCGTAGGTGTCATCAAGTCCCACGCCGCGCATGGTGCGCGCGAAGAGCGCCGAGTGCATGCGGTCCGGCCGCCCGCCGCCGTACTCATCCGCCTGGATTTCCACCATTGCCGCCTTGGCGCGCCCCTTCAGCCGCGGGATGGCCCAGGTGTGCGGATCGCCTTCCTTGAGCTGGTAGACCGATTTGTGGATCAGGAACTCCTGCGCCTGTTCAAGGCTTGCCTTCTTCGCAACGAACCGGGACACGCTCGGTCCAGTATCACCCGCGGTGAGCTCGAACAGAACGGCTGTCACGCCCTCGCTGTCACGCGGCTCCAGCGAGGGAAGCTCCACGGCGGCGCGGAGGGCAGCTTCAAAGTCCCGCTCCATCTCCCGGCGGACCGCAAGAAGGCCGGGTTCCCACTCCCAGTCGGAGTGCGCTCCGTCGATGCCGCCGTAATGCAGCTCATAGAGGCAAAAGAGGGTCAGCTGAAGGTCTTCATCCGCCAGTATTCCGGCAGAACTGGCAAGCCCGGCACGCACTGCCTTGTGAAGGGCTTCGATGCCCTCACCCTCCGGTGCCTGCGGGAGCAACTCCAACAATGCCGCGCTGGCGACCCCGCGTGGTTCAGGACTCTTCATGGCAAACCCCTTTCTACCCGGTGGGCCGACGACGTCGTCCCCATCACCACCATAGTACTAAGCCTGCTGTTCATTTTAAGACGTGCGCACGCGGAACAGCCCGCCACGCAAGGCATGACGGGCTGTTCAACCGAAGGTAGAAACCTACTCCTTGTTCAGCTTGTCCTGCATGCTCCCGGCCATCTTCTCCATGGTGTTCGGCAGTTCAGTCGTTCCGTAGAACCGAGAATCCGGATGGGTGGGCGGCGGCATGGGCGCCGATGTCGTGGGTCCGTCGTGGTACGTGAATTCGCCCTTGCCGTCCGGTGCAGGACCGGACGCCCAGGAACCCTCGGCGGCCGCTTTCCCATCGGAGAAGTTCTGGTACTGGTAGGACACGCTTCGTTCCTCTTTCTTGAGGGGGAAATTGCTCGGCACAGGAAGGTTCTCCGAGCCTTCTTCCTGCAACTCACGAGCCGCTGCGATCCACTGGTTCTGGTGCATGGTGTCACGCGCGAGGAGAAAGGAGAGCATGTCCCGGATGCCGTGGTCGTCGGTCATGTGGTAGAGCCGGGCAACCTGCAGACGGCCCTGCATCTCAGCGTTGGCGTTGGCCGTGAAGTCAGCCAGCAGATTGCCGCTCGCGGTGATGTAGCTGCCGGACCAGGGGTTGCCCATGCTATCCACCGGCCGCGCGCCGGCGCCGGCGACAATCGCCTGTTGCATGTCAGTACCACCGACGACGGCGGCAATCGCCGGATCGGACTGGACGGCGTCGTCGGTGATACCCAGAGGCGCCTTCTCCAGCAGCTGGGCGATCATGGTCGCCAGCATCTCGACGTGGCCGAATTCTTCCGATCCGATCCCGAACAGCAAGTCGCGGTACTTGCCCGGAATGTGCGTGTTCCACGCCTGGAAGCTGTACTGCATCGCCACGGTGATCTCGCCGTATTGCCCGCCGAGAACCTCCTGCAGCTTCCTCGCGTACACGGCATCTGGCTTGTCGGGTGTGGATTTGAACTGTAGTTCCTGCTTGTGAAAGAACACGGGGATACCTCCGTGATTGTGGCTCCGGATCTGTTCGGCCAACTCATCTGTCCGGGCTGGAGAGCGCGGAACCTCGTTTTTCGACGCTAACCCGAGCCCCCGACGGAAGGGAAGTAATAAGCACACTTATTTTCGCTGCGAAGGCGTCCCAAGAATTTCCCAAGGTGCGCTCGCCATAGTGAAGGCGCAGGACAGAGGAGGGCGAGACCACCTTCTCCTCCTGCCGGCACTGGCATTGCCAGAGCCCCCCCGAGCGGGGCCGTCCCGTTTCCCCGACTGAGACGGCCCCGCCCGGGAATCACTCCGGATGCTCTCTTCTCCCGATGCTACAGAGCGGCCCCACAGCGGCTCGCACAAGCCGGGTTACGGCGTCGGGCTCCCACCGTTGACGTTCAGGGTTTCGCCAAGCACGTAACTCGACTCGGGCGACGCAAGGAAGACATACGCGGGCGCGAGCTCGGTGGGCTGGCCGGCACGTCCCAGCGGGGTGGACTTTCCGAACTCGGGCAGAGCATCCTTCGGCTGCCCATCCGAGACCTGCAGCGGTGTCCAGAAAGGACCGGGCGCGACGGCGTTCACGCGGATGCCGCGCGGCGCCAACTGCTGGGCGAGGCCCTTGGTGAAGTTGTTGATTGCAGCTTTGGTGCTGGCGTAGTCGAGGAGGGTGGGCGACGGGTTGTAGGCCTGGATCGACGTGGTGTTGATGATGCTCGACCCGGCCGGCAGGTGCTTCAGCGCTTCCCGGGTGATGCGGAAGAACGAGTAGATGTTCGTCTTGAACGTGTGGTCAAGCTGCTCGTCGTCGATGTCCTCAAGCCGCTCCACCGCGATCTGCTTGCCCGCGTTGTTGACGAGGATGTCGAGGCCGCCCAGGCCCTCCACCGCGCTTGTCACCAGTTCCTTGCAGAACTCGCCGTCCTTGATGTCGCCGGGCAGCTTTACCGCCGTGCGGCCGCACTCTTCAATCAGGCGCACAATCTCTTCGGCGTCCGCCTCTTCCTCCGGGAGGTAGGAGAGCGCGACGTCGGCGCCTTCCCGAGCGAAGGCGATAGCCACGGCGGCGCCGATCCCGGAATCCGCTCCCGTGATCAACGCCTTCCTGCCTTCCAAACGGCCGGTGCCGCGGTACGACTCCTCCCCGCGGTCGCTTTGTGGTTCAAGCTGCTGGTCGAGCCCAGGCTCCGGCTGGTCCTGCTTGGGCGGAGAGATCTCGGGAAACCGGGTCACAGGGTTCTGGAAGGTGTACTGATCGCTCATGCTTTCCTCCTGGTACATATGGAAGTTTGGGCAGCACCCTTGAGGGGCTCTCTGCCGTACAGCTAGGCTCGACACATATTGCTAAGCCTACTGATCACACTAGGACGGACCGGTTCACCCGTTCAAGAGCCGCCAATGGAAAGGTCCGCGCATGCCCCTCATCGGATTTCACGCCTCACACGAACAGATAGCCCCCGCACAGCTCCTCGCCGATGTGCAGTTCGCTGCGCAGGCTGGTTTCGACGCCGCTATGTGCTCCGACCACTTTGAACCGTGGTCCGCGGTCCAGGGTCACTCAGGTTTTGCCTGGTCATGGCTGGGAGCCGCGCTTGCCACCACCAACCTGCGCTTCGGCGTCGTCACTGCCCCCGGCCAGCGCTACCACCCCGCCATAATCGCGCAGGCAAGCGGCACGCTGGCGAGCATGTTTCCCGGCCGTTTCTGGGCAGCGCTGGGCAGCGGGGAGAATCTGAACGAACACATCACGGGCGATTCCTGGCCCGCCAAAGAGATCCGACAGCAGCGCCTGGAGGAGTGCATAGACATCATCCGCCGAATGCACGACGGCGAGGAGGTTACCCACCGCGGCCTGGTCACCGCAGAACAGGCGCGGCTCTGGGATGCGCCGGAGGTCAAGCCACCCTTGATAGCCCCGGCCGTGAGTGTCGAAACCGCGGCGCGGAGCGCCGGTTGGGCTGACGGACTGGTGACCGTGAACCAGCCGCACGAGAAGCTGACGGAAATGATCACTGCTTACCGGAGCAACGGCGGCCAGGGCAAACTCATCCTTCAGGTACACCTCTCCTGGGCACCTACCGAGGATGAAGCTCTCGAGGTGGCGCGCGTCCAATGGGGGTCAAACTCTCTGACCCCACCCACTACGTGGGATCTCGCCCGCCCGTCCGACTTCGAGGAGGCAACCCGGGAAGTCACCGAGGAGCAGCTTCGAAGCACCGTACAAATCTCAGCAGATCTCGCGGTCCATGCCCAACGATTGCGGGAGTTCGCAGACCTCGGCTTCGATGAGCTGTACCTGCACTACGTGGGGACGGAGCAGAAGCCGTTTATTGAGGCCTTTGCCGAGCATGTCCTGCCGGAGGTCCGCTGATGCGCGTCACGGACACCTCGGACCTCTGGTGGAAGAACGCCGTCATCTATTGCCTCGACATCGAGACGTTCTGTGATTCCGACGGCGACGGCGTGGGTGACTTCGCCGGTGCTGCCCAGCGGTTGGATTATCTCGCCGAACTCGGCATTACGTGCATCTGGCTGATGCCGTTCTATCCTTCGCCGCAGCGTGATGATGGGTACGACATCGTGGACTTCTACGGCGTAGATGGGCGGCTGGGCTCCCTCGGCGATCTGGTGGAGTTCATCCGTACTGCCAAGGACCGCGGGATGCGCGTCATTGCGGATCTGGTGGTCAATCACACCTCAGACCAGCATCCCTGGTTCACACAGGCCCGATCCTCGAAGGACAACCCCTACCGCGACTTCTATGTCTGGCGATCAGACCCGCCGCCGGATACCTCCAGCGAGGTGGTGTTTCCGGACAAGGAGAACTCCATCTGGAGCAAGGACCGGAAGACGGGTGAGTGGTATCTGCACCGCTTCTATTCGCACCAGCCGGACCTCAATGTTTCGAATCCCATCGTCCGCGACGAGATCGCCAAGGCAATGGGCTTCTGGCTGGAACTCAGCCTTTCGGGATTCCGCGTGGACGCTGTGCCGTTCTTCCTCGAGACGAAGGGCATTGATCATCAGGCCGGGGATCCGCACGACTACCTGCGCAACCTCCGCCGGTTCCTCTCCCGGCGCACCGGTGACGCGGTGCTTCTCGGTGAGGTCAATCTGCCCTATGAGCAGCAGGTTGAGTTCTTCGGGGATGCCGCTGATGAGCTCAACATGCAGTTCGACTTCGTGACCATGCAGCAGATGTACCTGTCCTTGGCCCGGGGCGATGCGCGCGCGCTGGCACGTACTCTCGCGGACCGGCCCTCGATCGATCCCGACAGCCAGTGGGCCACATTTGTCCGGAACCACGACGAGCTGACCCTGGACAAACTGCTGGACTCCGAACGGCAGGAAGTTTTCGACGCCTTCGGACCTGAGAAGAACATGCAGGTGTACGGCCGCGGCCTCAAGCGGCGGCTCCCTCCCATGCTGGGCGGGGATCCGCAGCGTATCCGCATGGTGTATTCGCTGCTGTTTTCCCTACCCGGGACGCCGGTGCTCTTCTACGGCGAGGAGATCGGGATGGGCGAGAACCTGGCAGCCGAGGGCCGGCTGGCAGTACGCACCCCGATGCAATGGACAGATGAGGACAGCGCAGGCTTCTCCTCCGCGCCGCCGGACAAGCTGGTGGCACCTCTCGTGGAAGGCGATTTTGGGCCCGGCCAAGTCAACGTGGTGGCCGCAAGGCGGGATCCGTCTTCCCTGCTCAGCTTCATGGGCATCCTGATCCGCCGCTACCGGGAATGCCCTGAGCTGGGCTGGGGAACCTTTTCGCTGATCGACACCCCCAACCCCGCTGTGCTGGCCCACCGTTGTGATTGGGAGGAGAACTCCCTGTTCATCTTCCACAACTTTGCGGCCGAGCCCGCCGAAGTGTCGGTAAAACTGAACGACGGCGATGTGCCGAGCGGTGGCGGCATCCTCACGGACCTGCTCGAGGACACCCGCGCGGAAATCCAGCCGGGCGAGACGCTCACGGTGGAACTTCCCGCCTACGGATACCGGTGGCTGCGGATTCAGGTTCCGGGTGCCGGCCGCCTGTGGTGAGTGCAGCGAAAGTAGCTCTAGAAAATGGTGACGAAGAAGCCGGCTCCGATGGAGGCCACCATGGCGATAACGACGAGCCAGACAATCGGGGTGCGGTACTTGTTGATGAAAGTCATGATCAATCCAGTGTACGGAAAAGAGGCCAAAGCACGTCGTGCTAGTCCCTGCACGCACGGCGTGCGGCATGTTCAGCTGCCAGCCGCTTCAACCCGTCTGCGGGGCGGATGGGCACCGGCCAACGCGGTTCAAGGTAATCTCCGAGGGTCACGTTGCGCAGGCGCCGTCCGAACATCGGGATCACCCACTCGCCCCACCACGCTGATTCCCGGCGGAGCAGCTCGGTCATGGTCAGCCGCTGCCGGGGACGCAGGGGCTTGGACGTGAGCGTGTGGTCGATGCCGAGCTCGCGCAGTACGTGGGCGGCCATGTTCCTGTGGCCTGCCGGTGACATGTGGAGCCGGTCGATGTCCCAGAAACGCGGGTCGTGATACTCATCGAAGCACCAGTAATCCACAAGGAGTGCGCCGTACGTCTCGGCGATCCGGCGGACGTGGTCGTTGTAGATCCAGTTCCGGCGTCGCATCGGTTCGAGGACCGGGTGGAGCCGCACGTCAAAGCCCGTGAAGAGGAGCGGGCGGGCACCAGCCGCCGCAATACGCGACACCATTTCCTCGTAGGTCTCCATGAGCGGGGTGATGCTGGCGCGCAGTTCGAGAATGTCGTTTCCGCCGGCGTACACACTGACAACAGTAGGGTGAAGGTCAAGCGCAGGCTGCAGTTGTTCGTCGACGATCTGCCGAAGCCGCTTGCTCCTGATCGCGAGATTGGCGTAGCGCCAGCTTGGGTCTTTTTTGCTCAGCTGTTTGGCCACACGATCCGCCCAGCCACGGACGCCGTTGGGATAGCGGGAGTCCCAGTCCCCCACTCCCTCCGTGAAGGAATCACCGATTGCGACATAGAGTCTGGACACCGCTCCACGGTAGGGATGACGGACGACGTCCCTTCGTCGTCCATGTTTCGCTGCGGGAAAGTCAGGGTGAATTCGGAATATTGTTGCTTGATCGCGCGCTTCACCCAACATGACTCCACGACTCGCAGTTACCGGCTCAACCGGACACGTCGGCGGCGAAGTAGCCCGCCTCCTGTCCAGCGCAGGATATGAACAGAAACTCATTGTTCGGGACCCGGCGCGGGCGCCCGATCTGCCGGGAGCGAAGCTTGCCCAGGCCAGCTACGCCGAGCGGGAGGCCGCGGTTGAGGCGCTGCGCGGGAGTGAGGTGCTGTTCATGGTGTCCGGCGCCGAAGCCGAGGACCGCGTGGATCAGCACCGTACCTTCATCGATGCCGCCGCCGAAGCCGGTATTCAGCACATCGTCTACACCTCCTTCCTTGCCGCCGCGCCGGACGCAACCTTCACGCTGGGCCGGGACCACTGGGCAACGGAGGAGCACATCCGCAACTCCGGAATGGCCTACACATTCCTTCGCGACAACTTCTACCTCGATGTTTTGCCCCTCTTCGCTGGGAACGAAGGCGTACTGCGCGGACCTGCCGGCGACGGCCGGGTGGCAGCAGTGGCACGGACAGACGTGGCGCGTGCCGCCGTCGTCGTGCTTGGAAATCCGCAGGCGCACGTAGGGCGGACCTGGGATCTCACCGGCCCCGAAGCCCTCTCGCTCAGCGAGGTTGCCGCAATCATCACGCGGGTGACCGGCCGGGCAACCCGCTACGAGGAGGAGACGGTCGAGGAAGCCTATGCCTCGCGCGCCTCTTATGGTGTGCCGGACTGGCAGCTGGACGCGTGGGTCAGCACTTACACGGCGATTGCCTCCGGCCAGCTGGAACGGACGACGACGGCGGTGCAGGAACTCACCGGGTCAGCACCACTGGATCTTGAGACACTGCTCACGAGGTAAGGCCCCTGCGTCCGCCCCGGTGCCGGGAACGATCCTTGACTCCGTGACGCGGCAGGTCTACCGTTGTATTCAACCAATTTGTTGATAAAGGAAATAGTTGACCATGGACGTGGACGCTGATCGTCTGGATCGGGCCTTCATGGCTCTGGCAGACCCGGCGCGCCGCAGCATCATCGCTCATCTCAGCCGGGGCCCGGCAACCGTCAACGAGTTGGCTGCACCGTTCAACATCACCAAGCAGGCAATCTCCAGGCACATTCAGGTCCTTGAACAGGCTGAACTGGTAACCCGCTCGCGTGATGCCCAGCGTCGCCCCGTGCACCTGAACCCCGCACGGCTGGAGTCGCTCACCGCGTGGATTGACCAATACAGGCTTACCCGTGAGAGCCAGTTCCGCGCACTCGATGATCTACTCGGATCTCAGGCCAGAGATGGCCATTCACCCAAGGACCAACCATGAGCAATCCACTGAAGCTTTCCGTGCCGGAAGGCGTTCCCTACATTGACGTCGAGCGGGAGTTCGATTTCCCGGTCGAAGCCGTCTTCGAAGCGCACCGGGATCCCGCGATGATCGCGAACTGGCTCGGGCCTCGCGGAATGAAGGCGGAGATCGACCACTATGATTTCCGCACCGGCGGCAGCTACCGCTACACCCATGTCAGCCCGGACGGTGAGCGCTATGACTTCAGCGGCGTGTTCCACACCGTGCGGGACAACGAGTTCGCTATCCAGACCTTTGAGTTTCTCGGCTATCCCGACGTCGTCAGCATTGAGTTCCTGACCTTTGAGGACCTGGGCGGCGGGCGTTGCAAGCTCGTCGGCCATTCCGTTTATCCCTCCCAGGAGGCCCGGGACGGCATGGCGCAGTCCGGCATGGAAGGCGGCATGACCGAGGGCTACGAGCGCCTTGATGAACTGCTTGCAAGCCTTCCCTCGCGTGCTTGATGCCGAGCGTCCCACTCAAAGACGGGCTTCACTGGGAGTGTCCAGACATTCCCAGTGGAACCCGCAATCCAGTGGGATGCTGCACCGCCGCACCTTAGGCTCGGTACATGCGCAGGGACTTCTATCGCGACCAGCACTCAGCCGCCGCCTTCTACAAGCTACTGACAGCGACGGTTGTGCCGCGGCCCATAGCGTGGGTGGCGTCGCGGTCGGAGAACGGTGTGGACAACCTCGCACCGCATTCCTTCTTCACCGTCGCGTCAACAGACCCGCCGATCATCCAGTTCACGTCTGTCGGCGAGAAGGACAGCCTGCGAAACATCCGTGCAAGCGGCGAATTCACCGTGAACTTCACGCCGGAGAACCTGTTCGAGCGCGTCAACGCAACGGGCACCGCGTTCGAGCCGGAGGTGAGCGAGTTCGACGCCGCTGGCGTGCAACGCGAGGCGAGCACCCTGATCAGCACTCCGCGCGTATACGAATCTCCCGTTGCGCTGGAGTGCCGTCTGCACAGTCTCATTCCCGTCGGGAACTGCACGCTGATCCTGGGTGAGGTGGTCCACGCAGCCGTCTCCGAACAGGTGCTCGACGGCGATCACCCCCGTGTGGATCTACTCGAACCGTTGTCCCGCCTCGGCCGGGACGAATGGGGAACTCTCGGCGAGGTGCGCCGGATCAGGCGAATTCGCCTCGAGGACTGGCCCGGCTCATTCTCGGCAGATGGTCAATGATGGTCCTGGGAGACCCGGCCGCCGGGTTCGTGGCCCGGCCCACCTCATGCTCCGCGGACCGTCGATGACGCCAACCCCGAGCCCGATCGCCGGCTTCGAGGACTGGCCCGCAGCTCTGCGGCAACTCGGTAGACACGAGGGACACAACACCGCGAGCGCCAGTCTTGCCCAAGCCCTCGGCGTACCCGCACCCATCCCCGCACCGCCCGTCACGGTGCGCCGCGCTCAAGTGTTCGACGGCGTCGAGCTGCAGGAACTGGAGTGGCACCTTCAGCAGGCGGCCCGCTACGCTCCTCTTCTTGCCCAACGACAACGCGATCGACCCCTGGTTCGTGAGGGCCGAGGGTTACCCCGGGGTGGGGCTTACCCTCGCCTGGGACCGGCCGGTCACCACCACGCGCGAGGCTCCCCTGACCCGCTCCGTCACCATCCTCATTGCCGACGGCGCTCTGACTCCTGACGCCGCCCGCACCCTGACTCCTGACGCCGTCCGCACCTTTGCGGCCGAAGAAAGGCACCCATGACCACCACTTCAGCCCCCGGCCTTGAGATGTTTTCGGCTCCAACTGCGGAGCCAACTGCCGCGCGCGTCGACGACTCTGTCGACGAGGGCGCCATCAAGCGCGGCAGGGTTCTTGAGATCCTTGACCGCACAGGCCATGACTCCTTGCTGTTGACCAGCAACACGGCGATGACGTGGTACCTGGGCGGGAGCCGTCTGCACATCAGCCTCGCGGGGGATCCCATCGCCATGCTGCTCGTTGACCGCGAACGGGACCACCTGGTTACGTTCAATAACGAAGCGGACCGGCTGATCCGCGAGGAGCTGCCGGCCGACGTCGTCGTTCATCCTGTTCCCTGGCACGGATCCATGCACGAGGTGATGAGCCGGCTGTCCCCGTCGCAGCCGCTGGATGAGGCGAGCGTGCGGCGGGAGCTGCGCGACGCGAGGCAGTCGCTGCTTCCCGTGGAAGTGGAGCAGTACACAGAACTGAACAGGGAGGTCGCGGGTGCGCTGACCGATGTGCTCTCCGCTGCCAGGCCGCATACACCGGAACGGGACATCGCCGCTGAACTGGGCGCGCGGGTCATCGCCATGGGCGCTGAGCCACTGGTTCTGCTCTGCAATGGGCGTGAGCGGTCGGCTTTCCGGCACCCGCTGCCGACGTCGTCGCCATTGGGTCGGCGGGCGATGGCGGTCGTGTGCGCGCGGCGTCGGGGAATGGTTGCGAACGTCACGCGTTGGGTCCGGTTTGACGGGTCAACGGCCGCCGAGCGCGACGCCGAAGCACGCATTGCTGCCGTGGAGGCTGACATTTTCGCGGCAACCGTGCCGGGTGCGCGGTTGGACGGAATCTTCGAGGTCATCCACAGTTCCTATGCCGCTCACGGCTTCGGGCCGGATCAGTGGCGGCTGCACCATCAGGGCGGCCCCGCCGGCTATGCGGGCAGGGATCCGCGGGTTACGGCGTCGACGGATGACAAGGTGGTGCCCAATCAGGCGTTCACCTGGAACCCGTCCGGCCCCGGAGTGAAGATCGAAGACACCGTGCTGCTCACTGCCGAAGGGATCCGGGTGCTCAGCGTCGACGAGCGCTGGCCGACGGTCGAGGTGAACGGCCTGCAGCGGCCAATGACCCTCGAGATCTAGGGAACTTTTGCGCAGCTCCGGTGGGTTCCAGCGCCGTGGAACCCACCAGAGCTGCGCAAAAGTTCCTGATATTCGATGCAGTTCCTGGAGGTCAGCGGCGGCCCAGCCAGTCAACCGCCGCTTCCAGGTCTGCGCGATCGATACCGTGACCGCCCTCCCGAAGAACCTGTTCGACGTCGGCGCCCTGCCGTTCCAGCTCGGACATCAGCGTGGCAACGCTGCTCAGCGGCGCCATCGGGTCTGACCGCCCGTTCAGCACGATGAACCGGCTGCCGGAGAGGGAAACCTCCGTGCTCCGCTCACCGAACGGGTACATGCCCGAGAACGCAACCACGCGGTTCAGCGCTTCCGGGTGCAGCATCGCCGTTGCCAGCGCGATGTTGGCACCATTGGAGAAGCCGACGGCGATGATCTCCCGGTTGCCGACGTCATAGTGTTCCCGTGCCTCAGCGATGAAACCGGCCAGTTCACCGGCACGGAGGATGACGTCGTCGACGTCGAACACTCCCTCCGCGCGCCGGGCGAACCAGCGCAGCATGCCGTTCTCCTGCACCCTGCCGCGTGGCGCAAGCACCGCTGCGGCCGGATCCAGCTGCGCCGCGAGGGCCGCAATGTCCTCTTCGTGTGAGCCGGTGCCGTGCAGCATCAGGAGGAGTGGGCGCCCGGAATCACCCTCGCGGTAGAGGTGCGGCCAGTCGGTGAGCTGCGGTGTGGTCATCAGGCGACGCCTCCGGGCTGCCCGGACGGGACGGTAGCCGCGTCACTGGCCTCGCCTTCGGCAAGCGTGTTGTTGTCTTCCGGAACCTCGATACGCGCCACCGAGGCTTCGATGTCCTCGCGCGAGGGCTCGAGCCACGGCGGCAGCTTCAGTGAGCGCCCGAGTTCCAGGAGCGGCTCATCGACGTTGAAGCCCGGAGTGTCCGTTGCAATTTCGAAAAGCACTCCGCCAGGCTCCCGGAAATAGATCGAGGTGAAGTACTGACGGTCGAGAATCGCTGTCACGGCGAACCCACGCTCAACGAGATCCTGCCGCCACAGCTCCTGCGTGGCTTTATCCGGAACCCGGAAGGCGATGTGGTGCACGGTTCCGCCCGCCACGAGTCCGTAGGGCCCGGCAGGATCGGCAAGAACGTCGACAATATTGCCTGGGCCGCCGTCGCCTGCTTGTAGACGGGTGCGTCCGGGAGACTCGTCGGAGATTCGCAGCCCGAGGTCTTCGGTGAGGACGCGCAGGGTGTGCTCGGGGTCCGTAACCGTCAGCACGGATGAGTGCTGTCCGCGGACGGCGTGCTCGGCGGGGACAAAGGACGAGTCCCAGGGGTTGCGTGGATCGGAGGTCGAGGAGGCCACGAGGTCAAGCTGGAGCCCGTCGGGATCACGCAACGAAAGCCTTTCCTCATCCGCGGACGTCCGCGAGATGGAGGACTCCACGCCGAGGTCGCGGAAGTGGTTCTGCCACCAGCCGAGGCTTCCCTCAGGTACCGAGAAGGCGGTGGTGGTGGATTGCCCGGAACCGATCCGCCCGGGCGCCACCTGGCCCCACGGAAAAAAGGTCATCAGCGAGCCCGGTCGGCCGGCGTCGTCGCCGTAGTAGAGGTGATAGGTGGACGGGTCATCGAAGTTGACCGTCTTCTTCACGAGCCGAAGTCCGAGTCCGCGGATATAGAAGTCAATGTTGGCCTGCGGGTCACCCGCAATGGCGGTGACGTGGTGCAGGCCCGTGGTGTGAGCTGTCATGGTGATCCTCCGGAAGGTTCCGGTCGGCCCCGGCGGTCGACGTTGTACATGCAAATGCATACATCCTCGGGCTTATTCCCCGGACCGGACGCTAGTGTGTGACCGTGAACGATGCGCTCTACGAGCTGAAAGCAGCCGTTACCGACGCCGTGGGTGGCCCCGTTACTGCTCTGGCTGACGTCGAGCGGATCCCGCTGGATTACGACGCCTTCCTCGCCCACCGGACGGTGAGCCGAATCCAGGGACACGCGCTCGTTGGGGGTGAACGCGTTGCATGGTCCATGATCGAGAAGCGCACCGCGGGGCCGGCCCTGGCCTCCGCGTACCTTCTTGACAACGGACGGCGTGAGGTCAACGCATACGCCTCCGGAGTGCTGGCTGGAATAGCTCCCGGCATCGGCACACCACGGATGCACGGGAAATTGCGTGATGCGGAGGGAGGGATGACCCTCTGGCTTGAGGAAATCCGCCATGAGGGTGCAAGGCCGCTGGACGCGGAGACTGTCCTCGCCGCAGCGCATGATCTGGGCGGTATGGGTGGGCTGTGGGCCGGGCGCCGGCTCCCAGAACCCTGGTACTTCTCTGGGTGGATTGACCGCCATAGCCAGCCTGAGGCCATTGAGCAGGGCCTCGCCACACTGCGTCGCCGGGACCCACGCGCAGCCGCCCATCTCGGTGACCGGCTGGCTGCCGCCGAGCAGCTGGTCCTCAACCAAGCCCGTTACCGCGGGATTCTGGAATCGCTTCCGCATACCCTTTGCCACCACGACGCTGGAGGCGCGAACGTCTTCCACTCGCGCGGCCGGACCGTTCTGATCGACTGGGAATCCATCGGTCCCGGCCCCGTGGGAGCAGACCTGGCTTCGTTGCTTTTCTCCTCGGTCCGCCGTGGCGATGCCCTCGCGAGCGTGGTGATGCCGCTGGTTGAAGAGGCTCTGGACACCTACTCCACAGCCCTCAGGGCAGAAGCACCCACTGTCACGTTCAAGAACATCCGCCTGGGGTTCGACGCCGCGGTTGCACTTCGCTGGAAGCTGGCCGTCGACGTCGTCGCTGGTATCGAGAAGGGTGAGCCCCCGCGGCGGGGAAGCCTCCCGGACGAGGACCCGGCAGCGGCACTGGAGGAGCTGATAACACTCGTGGATCTGCTCCTCGCGTCAGCCGGCCGCGCACTCCACAAAGCCCCGTGAGTTAGGTACGATCTCCAGGCCCAGCCCCGGCTGGCCGGTCACCGTAAGCCCGGATTCCGTGATGCTGACCGGCGACGGACCGGCGAGGACACCCAGCTCAGTCATGGTGGCGCCGTCGACCGCTTCCACCCAGGCCGTCTCTGCGAGAGTGGAGGCAAGCTGCCCGGAAAGCTCCGGAAGCAGGTGCGGAGCCACTGCGATGCTGTTGGCCCGGGCAAGCTCGACGATCCGCCGGAACGGAGTGATTCCACCGACGCGGATGATGTTGGGTTGGATGATGTCGACGGCGTCCGCTTCGATAAAGTCCCGGAACCGGTAGATGGTGTGCACGTTTTCACCCAGTGCGATAGGCACCGGCGAGGAGCGCCGCAGCCGCCGGTAGGCAGAGAGATCGTCTGCGCGGATCGGTTCTTCGAGCCAGTGCAGGCCGTACTCCGCCAGCCGTTCAAGCGCCCGCAGGGTTGTGGGCAGGTCCCACCGCTGGTTCGCGTCGATCATCAGTGCGCGGTCGGGGCCGATGACCTCGCGGACTGCGGCGATCCGTTCCGCATCCTCGCGCAGGTCCGGCTTACCCACCTTCACCTTGACCGCCTGCCGGCCTTCCGTGACCCACCGCTGGGACTGCTCAACGAGCTCCTCAAGCGTGTAGTGCAGGTTCACTCCCGATCCATACACCGGTACGGTTTCCCGACGGCGGCCCAGCAGGTCAGGTACGGAACACCCGGCCTGCTTCCCTGCCAGATCCCACAGCGCAAGGTCGACGCCGGCCATCGCGATGGTGGTCAGCCCTCCCCCGCCTGCCTCATGGAGCCGGACCCAGAGTGCGTCCCACACCTCCTCCGCACGGGCAGATAGGCCCTCCACAAAGGGGGCGATGTCATGTTCGAGCAACGCGAGCACTGCCTGCGGCCCGATGGTGGGCGTCCACGAAAAGCCGTGTCCCACACCGCCGTCGTCAGTGGTCACCGTCGTCGCGATGAAGTGGTTTTCCGGCACGTCCGCTCCCCAGGCACGCCGAAGCGGCGCCGTGACCACTCGCGAGGACAGGCCGGTGATCTTGACGTTCATGCGCCCACGAGCTCACGGCCGGCGGCAGGAATGGCCTCTTTGAACTGCATGACTCACCGTGCTTCCTGGCTTGCGGCTGCGAGCTCCGGTGTAGCGAGCTCCGATGGAACGAGTTCCGTACGCCAGCTACGTTTCGGCTCCCAGCCGAGCAGCTTGCGCGCCTTGTCGATCGAGAAGGCCGGGCTGGTTCCGTGCAGGTTCCCGGCGAGCGCACCCACCGCGGGGAGGTAGCGCGGGATGAGCTCGGACAGCGGCTCGCGCGCCAGTGCATCGGCTGCGCCCACGAAGAAGGTCTCAGCGTTCGGGATTCTATCCATGGACTGCAGCAGCACATCAAGGAAATCCGCAACATCCCGTGCGTCCACGTAGTTGAAAATGGCCGGCGCGGACAGCGCGGGATCATCCAGGCGTTCGACGACGGTGTTCCCCTGCTGCGTCGGCGCACCGGCCCATTCCTCCGGCGAGATAACGTAGCAGGGCCGGAATGCGGCGTACCGGATCCGCTCGCCCTGCGCGGCCGCGAACATGCGCATGGTTTGCTCGGCGAGCAGCTTGGAGAGCGCGTACGCGTTCCAGGGCTTCGGTGTTGTCTGCTCATTCAGCGGGAAGGCCTCCGGCATCCAACCGGCGGGTGCGCCGTAGCCAAGGACCGTGGGGCTTGACGCGGTGATGATCCTGCCGACGCCGAGGGTGGTCGCTGCGTCCATCACCTGGAAGGCGAGTTGGCTGTTGGTCTGCAGGATCACGTCCTCCGGCGCACTGAAGGGCACGGCGATCGCGGCAAGGTGGATCACGGCGTCGGCCCGGTGGTTTTCCAGCACGCTACGCGCAACGCCGGGAGCCAACAGGTCAGCCGCTTCCTGTCGGATCTGAGTGGGGAACACGCCGTCCGGAACCGGCGCGCGGTCCACGGAGACGACGTCGTAGCCTGCCTCAGCGAGGCCGGTCACCACACTTCGGCCCAGCCTGCCGGAGCCTCCCGTGACCAGGACGGTAGTCTGTGCCCGCTCAGCCACGGCGCACCGCGGCCTTGGACGCGCGGTCGGCGGCACGGTTCGCGGTGAGGTCCGCTCCGAGGTCCGCTCCGAGGCCGAGTTCGCTGATGCGTACTGGCAGCGAGGATTCGAGTGAGGCGTTGCCAGCAATACCGACGGCG
Organism: Arthrobacter sp. PTI12; assembly: GCF_056679915.1. Lineage (NCBI taxonomy): Bacteria > Bacillati > Actinomycetota > Actinomycetes > Micrococcales > Micrococcaceae > Arthrobacter > Arthrobacter sp. PTI12. The sequence continues at coordinate 135,216 of NZ_CM155256.1, forward strand.
ACGGCGCGCAGACCGTCCAGATAGCCTGACGGCCTGCCCAGCGGGTCCTCGCCGGGGCCCTCGAAGAGGTCCGTGAGCAGCAGCGCATCACCGCCGCCGTGGCCGCCCTCTCCGTTCACAATCGGCACTTCGAGGGCGGGTTCCCAGTGGCGCTGCAGGATGAGGCGTTCGCCGTTGATCCGGACGGCGTCGTCTTCCTGCACGGGTGTGGCACTGGGATCGACGACGTTCTTTTGATCCGTGCTGCCGGAAACTGCGGCCCGCTCCACGACCTCGAGTTCAACGCGGCCCAGCGTTCCGTTCACGGCAACCCGGTAGCCCTCCCAGGGGCTGTGCGCGTTCAGCGAGTAGCTGAGGGTCGCTCCGGAGGCGTAGTCCACCACCAGGGCAAGGTTGTCCTCAATGGTGATTCCGGGGGCGAAGACGTCCTGGTCACGCTGATAGCCGTCGTGGTGTTCGTTGGCGTAGTAGAGGTTGTTCAGCTTCTCGTCCTCGCGCAGGTCGAGGGCGAACGGATCCCCCGCGGCCGAGTCTGAGGTTCCGCGCTCGGGCCGGTCCGTCAGCCCGCGCCCAACAGCGTTGCTGTCCCCGTAGAAGCGCAGCCCACCGCTGGCGAAAACGCGCTCAGGGACGTCGTCGATCCACCAGTTCACGAGGTCGAAGTGATGGGACGCCTTGTGGATCAGCAACCCGCCGGAGTTCTCCTTCTGCCGGTGCCAGCGTCGGAAGTAGTCAGCGCCGTGGACGGTGTCCAGCATCCAGCTGAAGTCGATGGACGTCACGGTGCCGATTGCGCCGCTCTGAATAATTTCCTTCAGCGCGCTGTTGCGCGGCGAATACCGGTAGTTGAAGGTCACGACGACGCCGCGGCCGGTACGCTCGATCGCCTCGCAGATCCGGCGGCAGCCCTCGGCATTGATGGTGAGCGGCTTTTCGACGACGACGTCCGCTCCCGCTTCCAGCGCCTCGACGATGTAATCGGCATGCGTGTAGTCAGGTGTGGTCACGATGACGCGGTCAATGCCGTTGTCCCGGATGAACTGCGTCAGCTCCTCCGGGCGAAACTGCGCGACGTCTGTCTCCGCCGAGAGTTCCTCGGCGAGATCGAGGTAATACTCCACCCGTCCGGGGTTGGTGTCGCTGATTGCCACGAGCTCGGCTGAGGACGCATGATCGCCGAGCGCAGCGCGGACATACATTTCCGCCCGCGAGCCGGTGCCCACGATCACCAGACGGGTGCGATCTCGCGGTTCCGACGTCGAATCGGCCTGCTGCTGGGCAGGAAGCGTATGGGGGGCGGTGCTCATGGGGCTCCTTCGGGTACCTGCATCAGCGGAAGATGCGACACCGTGACTGTGAGAAGTAACTGTCAGTGGAAACTGTGAGAAAACGTTTTCTGAATTAGGTTATATGCTTTCTATCAACACACCGGCGTACCCGTCAACCATTCGTTGCCGGTACGCCGATCTCCAGCCCGGATGAGGAACCTATGGCCAGGAAAACAGCCAACCGCAGGGTAGGCATCACGGACGTCGCGCAGCGTGCAGGAGTCTCGCTGGCCTCGGTCTCGCGCGTCATGAACGGCAACTTCTCCGTGGACGCGGACATAGCGGCCCGGGTCCGGAGCGCCGCCGCGGAACTGAACTACCAGCCCAACGCGGTGGGGCGGAGCCTGGCGCTGGGCAAGACCGACACCATCGGCGTCGTCGTGCCGGATCTGGCCAACCCCACCTTCCAGGGGATGCTCCGCGGAGTAAGCCGCGCCGCCGCCCAGGATGGCTACCGCGTGCTCATCGCGGACTCCTCCGAAGTGTCCAGCGAGGAATCGATTCTGGCAGGCGAAGCACGACGGCGGTGTGACGGTGTCGTACTCTGTGCACCACGCATGAACGAGGCAGAACTGGAGGCGCTCCTTCCGTCGCTGCGCCCGCTGGTTCTGGTCAACCGCTCGACGGCGGATACTGAGACTCCCAGCCTCGTGGTCGACTACGGGCAGGGCGTGCAGGATCTGGCCGCGCACCTCGTGGAGCTCGGCCATACCACTCTTGCGTTCCTGGAAGGGCCTGAGCGGAGCGCGTCCAACCAGGCACGCCTGCAGGGGCTGGAGAAGTTCCGTGTGGACAACCCGGAGATTCAGCTGACGGTCCTCTCCGGAGGGTCGAACTTCGAGGCCGGGCACACCTCGGTGGACAACGTCCTCGGAACCGGCGCTACCGGCGTACTGGCCTTCAATGACCTCGTTGCCATGGGGCTCTTGAGCGGCCTGCATGAACGCGGGATCGATGTGCCCGGGGAGATCTCGATCACCGGGTTCGATGACATCCCGTTCGCGAACTACACCACGCCCCCGCTCACCACTGCGGCGGTGCCGATCAATGACATCGGCGAGCAGGCGTGGCACGAGATGCGCCGGCTCCTGGGGGATGGCGGGGATGAGCCCTCGCACACCACGTTCCAGCCTGAGCTCAGGCGCCGCGGAAGCACGGGACCAGCCGCGCGTTAGCGGTAGGGCGTCCTGCCTCACTCAGAAACTGCCCGCGGGTGCAGGGTCGCCGGTTCGAACCGGCGACCCTGCACCTCGGGGCAGTTTCTTTGCGATTGGGCCTCGCACCACCGCAACGAGTTGCTCTCACTAGAAAGCAGGCTTAGGGTTCTCGGAGGAAACACTCACCTATAGGAGGCATCATGATTGGTTTCATCATTGCCGGGTTGATTATCGGGGCACTCGCTCGGCTCATCAAACCGGGTAAGCAGAACCTGGGACTGCTCGCGACCCTGCTGCTGGGACTTGCCGGCTCCGTCATCGGCGGTTTGATAGCGAGCTTTTTCCACACCGGTGGAATCTTTGAGCTGAACATTCTCGGCTTCATCCTTGCGGTGATCGCCGCGGTTCTGCTGATCGGCGTCGCTGAGTCACTTTCGGGCCGCCGCAACCGCAGCGTCCGCCGGTAGTTCACCAGCAACACGAGTTCAATCCGGGCCCATCAGAGGGAAGTCTTCCCTCGCAGGGCCCGGATTGTGCTCTTTAACGGACTAGCCTGACTCAACGGAACGTACGACGCACGGGCTTGCCCTTCAACCACCCTCCCTGTACTGGTGGGCGGCGGCAGTCCCGTTCCGCCGTACTGCCGAATAGTCCACAGTAGAGTTGAGGTCAGGCCCGGCCTCCCATCGCCCCGGTCGGAACTTTCCCTGTGCAGCGCTGCGCACTTCAAACCTGCATGAAGTCAAACCTGCATGAAGGCCGGCGCGCCTTCCCGACCTGTGAAACGGAGCCCACGTGGCCACAACACTCGGCTCGAAGCCCACCCTGACGCCCGAACAGCGGCAGTCAGTCCTGCTGACCCTGAAGTCGCCGCGACTCCTGAAGACGGAGGTCCTGGCCGGGCTGGTTGTCGCCATGGCGCTGATACCCGAGGCTATTGCCTTCTCAATCATCGCTGGCGTTGACCCGCGGCTTGGGTTGTTCGCATCCTTCACGATGGCCGTGACAATTGCCTTCCTGGGCGGTCGACCGGCGATGATTTCGGCGGCAACCGGCGCAGTGGCGCTGGTCATCGCTCCGTTGGTGGCAAGCCATGGCGTGGACTACTTCATTGCCGCGGTCATCCTCGGCGGCTTGATCCAGGTGTTGCTGGCCGTGCTGGGCGTCGCAAAACTGATGCGGTTCATCCCGCGACAGGTCATGGTGGGCTTCGTCAATGCTCTTGCCATCCTGATCTTCATGTCCCAGGTGCCGGAGCTTCTCGGTGTTCCGTGGCTCGTGTACCCGCTGGCCGCCCTCGGCCTGCTCATTGTATTCGGGCTGCCCCGATTCACTACTGCCGTTCCCGCTCCTCTGGTGGCCATTGTTGTCTTGACTCTCATCACAGTGTTGGCGGCCGTCGTCGTACCAACCGTTGGCGACAAGGGTGAGCTTCCCGACAGCCTGCCGTCCCTCTTCATTCCCAACATTCCGCTGAACCTCGAGACACTGCGGATCATTTTCCCGTACGCACTGGCCTTGGCTCTCGTGGGGCTCCTGGAATCACTGATGACCGCGAAGCTGGTGGATGACATCACCGACACCCGCTCGAGTAAGACGCGGGAAAGCTGGGGCCAGGGCGCAGCCAATATGGTCACGGGCTTCTTCGGCGGCATGGGCGGCTGCGCGATGATCGGCCAGACCATGATCAACGTGAAGGCATCCGGTGCGCGCACCCGGATTTCCACCTTCCTCGCAGGAGTCTTCCTACTCATCCTGGTGGTGGCCCTGGGCGACATTGTGGCGATCATTCCCATGGCGGCGCTGGTGGCCGTCATGATCTTCGTGTCGATCGCAACCTTCGACTGGCACAGCATCAAGCCGTCCACCCTGAAAATGATGCCGAAGAGCGAGACGCTGGTCATGGTGGTGACCGTGGTTGCGACAGTTGCCACCCACAATCTCGCGATCGGCGTCGGCGTCGGCGTGCTGACCGCGATGGTGCTCTTTGCCCGGCGGGTGGCCCACTTTGTCACTGTGGAGCGAACGGTCCTGGAACTGAACGGCGAGGAAGTCGCAACTTACGTAGTGGACGGGGAGCTGTTCTTCGCCTCCTCCAACGACCTGTACATGCAGTTCGAGTACGCACACGATCCGCGGAAGGTCATCATCGACATGCACGCTTCCCACCTCTGGGACGCGTCAACGATTGCCGTCCTTGACGCCATCACGGAGAAATACCATCACCACGGCAAGGAGGTCGACATCATCGGCCTCAACGATGCCAGCGTGCTGATGCGCGAGCGCATGGCAGGCAAGCTTGGCGGCGGCCACTGAGGTAGGTGCGGGTGCCCCTCAGGCGGACTCCCGCCACACCACAGAGGTGTTGAGCATCCGCACCTCAGCCTCGTTGCCCTCGATCTGGGCGAGGACAAGCTCTGCGGCCGCGCGCCCCAGCAGGTCCGCCGGCTGCTTGACCGTGGACAGTTGGGGCTTGCAGCGCAGTGCCCAACTGCTGTCATCAAAGCCAACTATCCCGACGTCGTCCGGCACCCGCCTGCCCTGCTCCTGCAGGGTGGCCATGGCACCTGCGGCCACCGCGTCAGAGGCGGCAAAAACGCCGTCGATATCCGGGCGCCTGCGCAGGAGTTCGGCCATGCCGTCAGCGCCGGCAGCATAGGTGTAGAGCGGAAACTCAAGAACAAGATCCGGGTCGAATGCCGGCCCCAGCGCTGTCCGGAAACCCTCAAGCCGGTCCTGGCCGGAATCGCGGTCCAGCGCACACGCAATCATGCCCACCCGCGTCCTGCCGGTGTCCAACAACCGCCGCACAATTGTCCGGGCGGCTGCCACGTTATCGATCCCCACATACGGAATGTCCGGCGTACCCGGCGGATGGCCGACAAAGGCAGCCGGAATCTTCAGGTTCCGCACCGCCGTCGCAATGGGATCGGAGGTTCGCGCAGAAATGATGACGGCGCCGTCCACAAGCCCGCCGCGCAGGTAGTCCGCTACCCGCTGGCTGTCCCGTGCGGTGTCGATGATCAGGGAGACCAGCTGGTAGTCCGCGGCGGAAAGCACCGAGTTGGCGCCGAGGAGTATCGATCCGATGTTGGGATCCTCGAACAACAGGGAGTGCGGCTCGTGGATGATGAGGCCGATAGCCCGGGACTCCTGCCGCACGAGGTTCCGGGCCGCCGAGTTCCGCACGTAACCGACCTGCGCGATAGCCGACTCCACGGCCATCTTCGCCTCGGGTGAGACGTACTTCTCCCCGTTGACCACACGCGAGACCGTCCCCCGGGACAGGCCCGCCGCGGAGGCAACATCATTGATTGTTGCCCGCCGGCGGCGCACGCGAGTGGAGTCCATACCGATACTGTAACGGAGCTGTCGAAGCGGTGGATCCGAATAAAAACGTTGACACGTCGGTGTGACGCAGACTACTCTGTGAACGTTCCCAGATTGCGTAGAACATCGCGCTTCGCGCTTTCTGGGAACGTTCACAGAAGCAACAGCGAACAGTCAAGGACCTCACGTGCCGACCTCCACCTCACCGATCACTCAGCTAGCGCCCAACGGTGGCCTGGTGTTCGGCTGCGACTACAACCCGGAACAGTGGGACGAGGCCACGTGGACCGAAGACGTGCGGCTGATGCGCGAGGCCGGGGTCAACCTGGTGGCCGTCAACATCTTCGGCTGGGCGGAACTCCAGCCCGACGCCGAAACTTTCCATTTCGACCGGCTGGACGCCATCATGGACCTCCTCCATGAGAACGGCATAGGCGTCAACCTGGGAACAGGAACCGCTTCCCCGCCGCCATGGCTCACCACGGCGCACCCCGGGATCCTTCCCGTGACGGTTGACGGCGCCACGCGCTGGCCCGGCGGGCGCCAGGCCTGGTGCCCCAGCTCCCCCGTCTTCCGGTCCTCTGCACTCACGCTGGTTGAAGCAGTTGCCCGGAGGTACGGCGCGCACCCCGCAGTGCGCCTCTGGCACGTATCGAATGAGATCGGCTGCCACAATGCGCTGTGCTACTGCGACACGTCCGCCGCATCCTTCCGGCGCTGGCTGCAGGACCGTTACCTCACCCTGGACGCCCTGAACACTGCGTGGGGTACGGCGTTCTGGAGCCAGCGGTACTCGGCCTGGGAACAAATCCTCCCACCGCGCACCCCGCACGCCACACCCAACCCCACGCAGGTCCTGGACTTCCGCCGCTTCAGCTCCGACGAGCTCCTCGCGTACTACCGGGCCGAGGCAGATACCCTCCGCGCACACAGCACGCTGCCCGTCACCACCAACTTCATGGTCACCGCGCACATCCGCACCCAGAACTACTGGCAGTGGGCGCCGGAGATGGACGTCATCGCGAATGACCACTACCCGGACCACCGGCTCGAGGACCCTGTGCAGGAGATCGCCCTCGCCGCCGACCTCACCCGCGGTCTGGCCCGGAACCGGCCCTGGATCCTGATGGAACACGCCACCAGCGCAGTCAACTGGCAGCCCCGGAATATTGCCAAGGCGCCCGGCGAGCTGCTGCGCAACTCCCTGTCCCACCTCGCCCGCGGTGCGGACGGCTTGTGCTTCTTCCAGTGGCGCGCCTCCCTGCAGGGCAGCGAGAAGTTTCACTCGGCCATGCTCCCCCACGCGGGCACGGACTCGAAGATCTGGCGCGAGGTCACCGAACTGGGCGAGACACTGGGCCGGTTACGTGAAGTCGCAGGCAGCACTGTCACGGCGCGGGCAGCCGTGATCTTCAGCTGGGAGGCCTGGTGGGCCTGCGATTCCGACTCCCACCCTTCCGCCGACCTCCGCTACCTCGATCAGGTGCACGCACTCTACGGCGCACTGTGGGATGCCGGCATCACCGCCGATTTCCTGCCGCCGGACGGCGACTTCACCGGTTATGACCTGGTGCTTGTCCCTGCCCTCTACCTCGTCACCGACGACGACGCCGGCCGGCTCACCGACTACGTCCGCGGCGGCGGCACCGCCGTCGTCTCCTTCTTCAGCGGCATCGTGGATGAAAACGAGAGGGTGCGCCCGGGCGGTTACCCCGGTGCCTTCCGTGACCTGCTCGGCATCAGCGTCGAGGAGTTCCACCCGCTGACCGCCGGCCAGCAACTGCAGCTTTCAAACGGCACGACGGCGGCACTGTGGAGCGAAGCCCTCCGCACCACAGGCGCTGAAGCCGTTCTTACCATCACCGAGGGTCACCTCGCCGGGACCGCTGCCGTCACCCGCAATTCCTTCGGAAACGGCCACGCCTGGTACCTGGGCACCTCGCTCGGCAAGGAAACCCTGCTGGAAGTTCTCAGCGACGCCGCCCGCTCCGCCGGGATTCCTGCCTCGGGGACGCGCGGCGTCGAAACTGTCGAGCGGGTGTCCGGGGACGCACACTATCTCTTCGTCATCAACCACACCACGCACGACTACAAGCACCGGGTCACCGGAACTGAACTGGTGCTCGGCACGGAAGTTGCCGACGTCGTCGTTGTTCCGGCGGGCACCGTCCGCGTTGTACGCACCCACTCAACAGGCAGCACCCACTCGACAGGCAGCACCGTATCAACAGGCAAGGAGGCCTCCTGATGGCTACCCTGGACCAGGCCCAGAACCCGCCGGGCACCAACCCGCCGGGCACCGTCAAAAATTCCCGGCACATTTCCAACAAGCGGCGCAGCACGCGCAAAGCGGTTGCCGTCTTCGTGGCGCCGTTCGCCGTGCTCTTCATCCTCTTCTACGCGGCACCGATCATCTTCGCGATCATCCAGTCGCTCCTGGTGGTGGAACGTGAGGGCACGTTCGGGGCGCCGCAGCAGGTCTTCGGCGGATTCAGCCAGTACGCGCTCGTCTTCCAGGACCAGGCGTTCTGGGCCTCGGTCGGCAGGGTGCTGCTCTTCGGCGTCGTACAGGTGCCGATCATGTTGGGCATGGCGCTGCTGTTTGCACTACTGCTCGATTCGCCGCTCCTCAAGGGAAAGAAGTTCTTCCGGCTGGCTTTCTTCGCTCCCTACGCGGTGCCGGGCGTCATTGCGGCCATCATGTGGGGATTCCTCTACTCGCCCTCACTCTCACCGTTCAGCGCGGTCACCTCGGAAATCAACTTCCTCGACGGGTCCCTGGTCTTGTGGTCCATCGCGAACATCGTCACCTGGGTGTACGTGGGCTATAACATGCTCATCATCTACGCGTCGCTGCTCGCTATTCCCACGGAAATCTACGAGGCGGCACGGCTTGACGGCGCCTCCAACGCGCAGATCGCCTGGCGGATCAAGATCCCGCTGGTGACTCCCGCGATCATCCTCACCGGGGTGTTCTCCATCATCGGCACCCTCCAACTCCTCGCCGAACCCCAGACCCTGCGCAGCTTCAGCTCGGCGATCAGCAGCACCTACACACCGAACCTCGCGGTCTACACCACGGCGTCGATCCCCAACTACAACCTCGCCGCTGCGTTCTCGGTTGTCCTCGCGATCGCCACCTTCATCCTCTCCTTCGTCTTCCTGAAGGCAACCCAGCGGAAGGTATCCCAATGAGCACGGCAGCCGTTCCCCTGTCAGCCCCGGAAAAGTCCCGCTCCCGGGGTCCGCGGCAGAGCATCATGTCCCGCAGTGCAGCCATGCTCATCATGGGCGTCTTCACGCTGTACTTCCTGACCCCGATCTGGTGGCTGCTGGTTACCTCGACGAAATCGGGCGGGGACATCACCGGGACGTCCGCGCTGTGGTTCACCCCAGACTCCGTTGCCACGTTCTTCACCAACATCACCGGCCTGTTCGCGTATGAAAACGGACTCTTCGTCAAGTGGCTGCTGAACAGCGCCCTGTACGCGGGGGTCGGTGCTTTCCTCGGCACCATCATTGCGGCGATGTGCGGTTACGCGTTGTCCAAGTACGAGTTCAAGGGCAGGGAAGCCATCTTCAACGTGGTCCTCAGCGGAGTACTGGTACCGGCCACCGCGCTGGCCCTGCCGCTGTTCCTGATCTTCAGCGAAGTGAACCTGACCAACACCTACTGGGCGGTCTTCCTGCCCAGCCTCGTCAGCCCGTTCGGCGTCTACCTTGCGCGGATCTACGCCGCGGCCTCGGTCCCCGGGGAACTCCTCGAGGCTGCCCGGCTGGACGGCTCCGGCGAGGTGCGAACCTTCTTCACCGTCTCCAGCCGCCTCATGGCGCCGGCGCTGGTCACGATCTTCCTCTTCCAGTTCGTCACCATCTGGAACAACTTCTTCCTCCCGCTGATCATGCTCCGCGACCAGGCTCTCTTCCCGGTGACACTGGGCCTGTACGCGTGGAACAGCCAGATCAGCCAGATCCCGGAGCTGCGCACGTTTGTGATCATCGGTGCGCTCGTTTCCATCCTGCCCCTCATCATCGCCTTCCTCGGTCTGCAGCGCTTCTGGAGCAGCGGACTCGGTGCCGGAAGCGTCAAGTAACCAAGACCGCAAGAAACTGCCGGAGACACCCGTCGCCGGCACCGTCCATACACAAAGGAAAAACAGAATGCGTATGCATCACGGAAAGACCACCGCCGCCGTCGTCATGGTCTCCGCTCTGGCCCTCGCGGGCTGCGCCGGTGGAGGCGACAGCTCCGGCGCTCCCGAAGCAGCAGCGTGCGAGCCCTCGAGCGAGCCCGTGGAACTGACCTTCACCACGTGGGTTCCAGGCATGGACGAGGTGGTGAAGCTGTGGAACGAGGAGAACCCGGACATCCAGGTCGAGGTTCAGACCGGCCCCAACGGCAACTCCGGCACGTACCAGAACTTCTTCAACCAGCTGCAGGCGGGCAACGCGCCGGACCTCGGCCAGATCGAGTATGACGCCCTCCCGAACTTCCGTGTCCAGGACGGGCTCGAGAACATCGCCGCGTGTGAGGGCGTCGGTAATGCCGGGGACCAGTTCATCGACTGGACCTGGAACCAGGTGACCTTCGGTGAGGAAGACGCCGTCTACGCAATCCCGCAGGACAGCGGACCGATGGCCCTCTTCTACCGCGCGGACCTCTTCGAGCAGGCCGGCATTGAAGTTCCGACCACCTGGGAAGAGTATGCAACCGCCGCCGAGCAGATCCGTGAGGAAGGCGGCTACATCACCAACTTCCCGCGTTCGGATGTGAACTGGTTCGCCGGCCTCGTCTGGCAGGCGGGCGGCGAGTGGTTCAGCAGCGAGGACGACGGCTGGGAGGTCAACCTGACCGGCGAAGAGTCAACGCAGGTGGCCGAGTACTGGCAGGGGCTGCTCGAGGATGACCTCGTGTCCACCCTCCCCTCCTTCTCCGACGAGTGGAACGCGTCCTTCAACGAAGGCGACCAGTGGACCTGGGTCTCCGCAGTCTGGGGTACCTCGACGCTGCAGAGCGGTGCACCGGATACCGCGGGTAAGTGGGCTGTTGCGCCCATGCCGCAGTGGGACGCCGGCCAGAGTGCTGCAGGCAACTGGGGCGGCTCGTCCACCGCAGTCCTGAAGGGATCGGATCACCCGTACGAGGCCTCGCAGTTTGCACTGTGGCTGAACACCGATCCTGAAGCGCTGGCGCTGGCGAACGAGCTCGGCGGACTGTACCCGGCTGCGACGGCGGGAGCGGACCTCGAAGCCTTCGCTGGTGAGTCCGAGTTCTTCGGCGGACAGGCCGTCTATGACGTCTTCGCTGAAGCTTCCAAGAACGTCGACCCGGAATTCACCTGGGGCCCCACCATGACGCAGACCTACACGGACGTCTCTGACGGCTTCGGCGCTGCTATCGGCGGCGAGTCCACCCTCACGGAGGCGCTGCAGCGCGGTGAACAGCAGACCATCGACGCATTGAAGGCGCAGTCCATCCCAGTCATCGAGTAACCGCTTCCCCTTTCCGGGTCAGCCGTTCGCCGGCCTGCTGCACGCCTACCGTTAGTGACGGTCGGCGAGGCAGCAGGCCGGCGTTTTAGCGTCCGCGGTCGTGACGTTGAATAGTCAGCAGACTGCATATTTCCAGCGCACCATCAGGCAGCGCCTGTAGCATTGGAGGATCTTCGGGGAAATGGGGACCCTTTCACGGCTGGGAAGTCGATTCTCGACCTCAGGGATTTTTATGACCATCACTTCGCCCGCGCGCTCCGTCCGTGTTGCCAAACCGAACGACGTCGTTGCCTCCTACGCCACGCTGCTCAAGCAAGTGCGCAAGGAAGGCCTGCTGACCCGCAAGCGCGGCTTCTACATCTCGATCATGGTGCTTCTCGGCCTTGCCCTAGGGGCGGCCTGGACCGGTTTCGCACTGCTCGGTGACACCTGGTTCCAGCTGCTGATCGCTGGTGCACTGGGGGTCGTCATGACGCAGATCGCGTTCCTGGCGCATGAGGCGTCCCACCGCCAGATCTTCGCCTCGCGCGGCGCCAACGACTGGTCCGGTCGCATCCTCGCCGCCGGGGTCGTCGGAATCAGCTACCAGTGGTGGATGAACAAGCACTCCCGCCACCACAATGATCCCAACGTGGTGGGCAAAGATCCGGACATCGAGGTAGACACCATCTCGTTCCTGGAGGAAGACGCCGCCAAGGCCAAGGGGATCCAGGCCTGGATCACCCGCCGCCAAGGTTACCTGTTCTTCCCCCTCCTCACCTTCGAAGGCCTGAACCTTCACGCGCGCTCGATCGCCACCCTGTTCCGCCCTGGCGCAGTGCAGGGCCGCTGGGTTGAGCTTGCGCTCCTCGCGACGCGCTTCGGTCTTTACCTCGGCGTGCTGTTCTGGTTCCTGCCCGTCGGCATGGCGTTCGCGTTCATCGGCGTGCAAATGGCGGTCTTCGGCATCTACATGGGCGCCTCATTCGCGCCGAACCACAAGGGCATGCCGGTCATCCCGAAAGACAGCAAGCTGGACTTCTTCCAGAAACAGGTCCTCACCTCACGCAACATCCGCGGCGGCAACTTCATCAACAACGCGTTCGGCGGCCTGAACTTCCAGATTGAGCACCACCTCTTCCCCGACATGCCGCGCCCACACCTGCGCAAGGCAGCGGTGATTGTGCGCGAGCACTGCGAACGCCTCAAGGTCCCCTACACCGAGGTTGGTGTAGCGGCGTCCTACGGTGCGGTTGTCTCCTACCTCAACCGGGTGGGACTCGCAGCGCGCGATCCCTTCGATTGCCCCATGGTCAACCGGTACCGCCGGCGCTGATTCCACACCGCCATGACGACGACGGCGACCCTCACCCTTCGGTGAGCGGTCGCCGTCGTTGTTTGTGCTGGAGAAGGTCAGGCGTTCCAGAGTCCGTAGGAGTCCGCCAAGGAGGAGATTTTCTGGGCGCGGGCAAGCCGTGGCAGGTAGGAGCCATCCCCAACGACGGCGCCGGAGGCGTGGGCGTCAAGAAGTTCGTGTGCCCACTGGATCTCGGACTCGCTGGGAGAAAGGCCGTGGTTGATGGTGTCCGCGGCGTCGGGGCGCAGGCAGAGCTTTCCGGTCATGCCCATCGATGCGGTGACCTTGCAGGCCTCCAACAGATCATCGCCGAGGGCGCCAACCGTCGGTCCGTCGATCGGGCCGGGGAGTTGACCCACGCGGGAGGCGACCACCAGCTTGGCGCGGGCGTAGGCCAGGGCCATCGGGTCATCCGAGGCGCCGGTGTCACGGCGGAAATCACCCACTCCGAAGGCCAGGCGGAAGGTGCCGGGAGCGCTGGCAATGGCCGTAGCATTCTCGATGCCCAGCGCCGATTCCACCAACGCGAGCACAGGAGTGCCTGCCTGGAGCCGCATAGCAGTGTGCGTGACCTGTTCCGGCTTCTCCGTCATGGCAAGCATGACGCCGCGCAAACCAGGCGCCTTGGACAGCGCCGCAAGGTCATCGGCCCAGTAATCGGTTTCAATACCGTTGACCCGAACCCAGGCCGTCATGCCGGTAGAGAGGGCCTCAACCACCCGCTCACGCGCCTCCGGCTTGGACTCCGCGGGCACGGCGTCCTCAATATCGAAGACCACCGAATCGGCCTCGGAGGCGAGCGCCGGCGCGAAGTTTTGTTCCGATGCCGCCGAGGCGAGCAGCCAGGAACGGGACAGCTTGGCGGGAAGCGCAGCAGCGCGGCTATTACGAAGGGGGGCCATACCTAGAACCTTACGCAACCGGCGTCGTCGTAATCCACCGTCCGGCCGGATGGAATGGTGAACACTACGACCAAAAGAGTCTTTTGACCGCTACACCTGTGGAAACTAAGCTTTTCACAATACAGTAATGAAATATCACCAGACGAAAGAGCAGCGCATGAGTAATCAGCTTATGGTCGGAGATCCGGCCCCCTCGTTCACCCTTCCTGACGCTGCCGGGCAGTCGGTCAGCCTCGCCGAGTTCCGCGACCGCAGCGTTGTCGTGTACTTCTACCCCAAGGCGGAGACACCGGGCTGCACCACCGAGGCCTGCGATTTCCGGGACAACCTCGCGTCGCTGCAGGGCGCGGGCTTCAGCGTCGTGGGCATCTCGCCGGATGGCCCGGAGGAGCTCGCCTCGTTCACCAGCAACCACGGGCTCGCGTTTCCCCTGCTCTCGGACGTGGACCATGAAGTCGCCAAGGCCTGGGGCGCATACGGCGAGAAGCAGTTCAAGGGTGGGACCGTCGTCGGCATCATCAGGTCCACTGTTGTTGTGGGTCCGGACGGCACAGTGCAGCACGCGGAGTACGGCGTTGACGCGAAGGGCCATGTGGCGCGTCTGCGGGAGCAGCTGAACGTCGCCTGACTCCGTGTAGTCCAGCACGGCAAGAGGTAGTCCAGCAATGCAAAAGGCCCTCCCGCGGCGAAAGGGAGGGCCTTCTGCGTTCCCGGACGGACGTGCTAGCACCCTTCCGGAGTCTGTCGCATCGAGGAGGCGCTAACTACCTGCGCTCGCACGAGAGGTGGTTCTGCGCGCCCACTCGATGCATGTCCTGTGTCGGATCAGGCCGCTCCTCGGCGGAGCAGCCGACCCGTCGGCTTCTCGAGATCCAGTACCTCACCGCGGAGGTAGGTAGTGCGGACGATCCCGGACAAGGCCTTGCCCGCGTAGGGCGAGATGGGGTTCTTGTGATGGAGTTTGTTCACGTCCACCACGAAGGTGTCATCCGCTGCGAAAACGGAGAAGTCCGCGTCGTAGCCCAGCGCGAGCTGACCCTTGCGCTGCAGGCGGGCCAGCTTGGCCGGACGGGCCGACATCCACTCCACAACCCGCTCAAGCGGAATGCCCCGCTTCCGCGCCTCCGACCAGATCAGCGAGAGACCCAGCTGCAGCGAGGAAACGCCGCCCCAAGCTACGCCGAAGTCGCCGTTCTCGAGATCCTTGAGGTCCAGGGTGGACGGCGAATGGTCGGACACGATGCAGTCGATCGTCCCGTCAATGAGCCCCTGCCACAGCAGCTCCCGGTTGGACGCTTCACGGATCGGCGGGCAGCACTTGAATGCCGTGGCCCCGTTCGGAATCTCCTCCGACAATAGCGTCAGGTAGTGGGGGCACGTCTCAACCGTGAGGTGCACGCCGTCGCGCTTGGCCGTTGCAATCATGGGCAGCGCGTCCGACGACGACAGGTGCAGGATGTGCGCACGAGCACCTGTCCAGCGGGCACGTTCAATGACCTCGGCGATAGCCACGTTCTCGGCACCGCGTGGGCGGGAGGCGAGGAACTTCGAGTACTGGTCCCCCTCCGCGGACGGTGCGCGGTCAATGGAGCGGGAGTCTTCGGCGTGAACGATCATGAGGGAGTCGAAGGTCTTCAACTCCGCCATGTCCGTTTCCATCTCATCGGCCTCGAGATGTGGGAACTCGTCCACACCGGAGTGGAGCAGGAAGCACTTGAACCCGAAGACGCCCTCATCATGGAGTGGACGGAGGTCCGCCGTGTTGCCGGGAATGGCGCCGCCCCAGAAGCCCACGTCGACGAAGGACTGGGTTTCCGCCACGGCCCGCTTCTGCTCGAGCGCGTCCACGGTGACCGTGGGCGGGATGCTGTTCAGCGGCATGTCGATGATGGTGGTCACTCCCCCGGCAGCAGCAGCCTTCGTGGCGGACGCAAAGCCCTCCCACTCTGTCCGGCCTGGTTCGTTGACGTGCACATGCGAGTCAACCAGCCCCGGGATCAGAGTCTCATCGGGAGCGAGTTCCACTACCGTGGTGCCATCGAGCCCGTTGCCCAGTGGCTCCATTGCCACAATAACGCCGTCCCGAACGCCGATTTCCCGCGGCGCGATCCCCGCTGTGGTCAGGATCCGCTCACCGCGGATAACGAGATCGTATGTTTCGCTGCTCATGGCTTTCCTCCGTTTCCGGCCCCCACGCCAATGGAGGCGGCAATATTTTGCCCTACCTGCTCAAGCAATACCCCGGCGTTGGCGATGCATGTGCCGACGTCGGGCTCCAGGTCGGTTAGCGCGTACACGCTCTTGAACCCTGCCGCTGTGACCTGTTCATGAGTCAACGTTGTGCGCCCGCACACGGCAATCACCGGGATATCCCCGGCCGCCATGGCCACTCCCAGTGGGGTCTTCCCGCCGAGGCTTTGCTCATCCAGGCTCCCCTCGCCGGTGATCACCAGATCCGCACCGTCCAGCTTTTCAGCGAGTCCGGTGAGCTCCAGTACGACGTCGATACCCGGTCTGCGCTCGGCGTTCAGTACAGCAAGGGCTGCGTAACCGACACCACCTGCGGCGCCGGCACCGGGCGCCGCAGCCAGTGCGGCGGCACGCGGACCCAGTTCCTTCTCCAGCACCTCAACGAAGCGGGCCAGGGCACCGTCCAGGTGAGCGACGTCGTCGGACGTTGCTCCCTTTTGGGGGCCGAATACGGCTGCAGCACCGTTGGGGCCCAGGAGGGGATTGTCGACGTCGGACGCCAGGGTGAACACCACAGTGGCGAGCCGCGGATCCAGGTTGGACACATCAATCCAGGCCAGGTCAGCCAACGCCGCGCCTCCAGCGGGGAGCGCGGCGCCGGCGCCATCGAGCAAAGCGGCGCCGAGGCCGGTAAGCATCCCGGCGCCGCCGTCTGTGTTCGCGCTGCCGCCGACGCCCAGCACAATGCTGGTGCAGCCGGAGTCAAGCGCGTAGCGGATCAGTTCACCGGTGCCGAGACTGGTCGCTTCGCGGGCCCGCAGCACTCCCCCGGGGAGAACGGCAAGGCCGGACGCGAGCGCCATCTCGATCACCGCCGTGGAACCGCGAATGGCAATCGGAGCTTCGATCGGTTCGCCCGTCGGTCCGGAAACCGGAACCGTATGGCGGTCGAACCCGGAGGCGAGGGCGGCATCGAGTGTGCCCTCACCGCCGTCGGCCACTGGGACAGTGTCCACTCTGAGCGCCGGGTCCGCTGTCAGCAGCCCGGCACGCAGCCGTTCTGCCACCTCGGGAGCCGTGAGCGAGCCCTTGAACTTGTCCGGTGCAATGACGATTCGCATGACGCTATTGAACCAGTCCTCTAGACGAGCAGGGAGATGGCGGTGGGGGCGTCGTCAGAGGATTCGGCAAGGTCCTCGAACTCGTGGATCGCGTCGATTCCCGCGGCGCCCATCGAGATGTTGGTGACGCGTTCGAGGATGACCTCTACGATCACCGGCACGCGGTACTCCTGCATGAGGGCGCGGGCCTTCTCGAAAGCAGCCTGCAGATCATCAGCCTCACGGACGCGGATCGCCTTGCAGCCGAGGCCCTCAGCGACCTTGATGTGGTCCACGCCGTAGCCGTCAAGCTCGGGTGCATTCACGTTCTCGAAGGCGAGGGACACGTGGTAGTCCATCTCGAACCCGCGCTGTGCCTGACGGATGAGGCCGAGGTAGGAGTTGTTCACCACCACGTGGATGTACGGCAACTGGAACTGGGCGCCGACGGCCAGCTCTTCGATCATGAACTGGAAGTCGTAATCGCCGGAAAGCGCAACGACGGTCTCCCCCGGACTTGCCTGAGCCACGCCCAGCGCTGCGGGAAGGGTCCACCCCAGCGGGCCGGCCTGGCCGCAGTTGATCCAGTTGCGTGCCTCGTAGACGTGCAGGAACTGCGCGCCGGCGATCTGGGAGAGCCCGATGGTCGAAACGTAGCGGGTGTCCCGGCCGAACGCGCTATTCATTTCCTGGTACACACGCTGCGGCTTGACCGGAACGTTGGTGAAGTTGGTCTTGCGCTGCAGCATGGACTTCCGCTGCGCGCAGTCTTTCACCCAGGCGTTCCAGTCCGGCAGGCCCTGCTGCTCCTTGCGTTCGCGGGCAACCTCGACCAGACCGCTGAGGGCGGCACCGGCGTCGGACACGATGCCGAAGTCCGGCGCGAAGACGCGGCCGATCTGCGTGGGCTCGATGTCGATGTGAACGAACTTGCGGCCCTTGGTGTAAACATCGAGCGCGCCGGTGTGGCGGTTGGCCCACCGGTTGCCGATGCCGATCACGAAGTCCGACTCCAGCATGGTCGCATTGCCGTAGCGGTGTGAGGTCTGCAGGCCCACCATGCCGGCCATCAGCTCGTGGTCGTCGGGGATGGTGCCCCAGCCCATGAGCGTCGGGATCACGGGGATGTTCAGCAGTTCGGCGAGCTCCACCAGCTGCTCGGAGGCGTTGGCATTGATAATGCCTCCGCCGGCCACAATCAGCGGCTTCTCAGCCGCCGTCAGCATGTCCAGGGCCTTCTCCAGCTGCTTGCGCGTGGCTGCCGGCTTGTGGACCTGGAGCGGCTCGTAGGTGTCGGGATCGAACTCGATCATTGTCTGCTGGACGTCGATCGGCAGATCGATCAGCACCGGCCCCGGGCGGCCGGTCCGCATCTCGTAAAACGCCTTCTGGAAGGTGCCGGGAACCTGACCCGCTTCCATGACGGTCACGGCCATCTTGGTGACCGGTCCGGCGATCGAGGCGATATCCACGGCCTGGAAATCTTCCTTGTGCAGCTTGGCCACAGGTGCCTGGCCGGTGATGCAGAGGATGGGGATGGAGTCTGCCATGGCCGAGTAGAGCCCGGTGATCATGTCGGTTCCGGCGGGGCCGGAGGTGCCGATGCAGATGCCGATGTTGCCCGGCTTGGCACGGGTGTAACCCTCCGCCATGTGCGAGGCGCCCTCAACGTGGCGGGCGAGGACGTGGTGGATGCCGCCGTGGGCGCGCATCGCGGAATAGAAGGGGTTGATTGCTGCTCCGGGCAGGCCGAACGCCGTGGTGGCGCCCTCCTTCTCCAGGATCGCAACGGCTGCGTCGACAGCGCGCATTTTAGGCATGGTGTGCTCCTACTTCGGGAAGTTTTGCGCAGCTAAGGTGACTTCCAACGTCGTCGGCTCGCCTGATCTGCACGAAAGTTTGGGGTCTATTTGCCGGACAGCTGGTTGATCAGCTTGAAGAGGCCGGAGTGGTCGAGGCCGCCGTCGCCCGTGTTGACGAGCGAGGCAACCAACTGCGCGACGACGGCACCCAGTGGGGTGGCAACGCCGGCTTCGCGGGCGGCTGAGGTGACAATGCCGAGATCCTTGTGGTGGAGGGCCAGGCGGAAGCCCGGGTCGAAGTTGCGGTCCAGCATCTTCTGGCCCTTCTGGTCGAGCACCTTGGAGCCGGCGAGACCGCCGCCAAGGACCTTGAGGGCGGCGTCGGTATCTACGCCGTAGGCCTCGAGGAAGACGATCGCTTCAGACAGGACGCCGATGTTGACGGCGACGATGAGCTGATTGGCGGCTTTCACGGTCTGGCCGGAGCCGGACGGACCCACATGCACGATGGTCTTGCCTACGGCGGTCAAAACGTCCTGTGCGGCGTCGAAGTCTTCCTTCTCTCCGCCGACCATGATCGAGAGGACGGCGTCGATGGCGCCCTGCTCGCCGCCGGAAACCGGCGCGTCCAGCGGCTTGAGACCGGCGTCGCGCGCCTGCCTGGAAAGCTCAACCGCGACATCCGGGCGAATGCTGCTGGCATCGATCCAGAGGGCGCCCTTTTTCGCGTTGGCGAAAACGCCGTCGTCCCCGCTCACCACGCCCTCGACATCCGGTGAATCCGGAACCATGGTGATGACGACGTCGGCATCCTTGACGGCGTCAGCGATGCTGGTTGCCGCTGAACCGCCCTCGGAGACAAGCTTGTCCATCTTGTCGGAGCTGCGGTTGAAGCCGGTGACGGTGTGGCCGGCCTTGACGAGGTTGATGGCCATGGGCAGGCCCATGATGCCGAGTCCGATGACTGTTACTTTGCTCATTCTGTTTGTCCTTGAGTGTTGTGCTGGGCCCACGCCCGCCGGGTTCCCTGGCCGAGCTTGCGAGGTTAGGGAGCGGGTGGGGATTAGCGGGAGGCGTGTTCGCGGATGGCCCAGTTGAAGGCGGTGTCCGCCGGTTCCTTGTACTCGAGCCCGATGTAGCCCTCGTACCCGAGTTCGCGGCTGCGGGAGATCCACTCTCCGAGCGGGAGGTTGCCACTTCCGGGAGCTCCGCGGCCGGGGGCGTCGGCAATCTGGATGTGGCCGAAGTCCTTGGCGTGGTTCGCGATGACCTGCGCAACGTCATCGCCGTTGACCGCCAGGTGGTAGAAGTCGGCGAGGAGCTTGATGTTGCTCTTGCCGGTCTTCGCGATCACGTTCAGCGCGTCCTGGGCCGTGAGCAGCGGGTACTTCTCGGCACCGCTGACCGGCTCCACAAGAACAACGCCGCCAATTGCAGCAACGGCGTCAGCCGCGAAAGCCAGATTGTCGACGGCGACCGCGTCCTGTTCCTCGGCGCTCACGCCATCGATCCGGTTGCCGTACAGCGCGTTGAAAGCCATGCAGCCCAGCCGCTCACCGATCCCGACGACGACCGGCACGTTCGCGCGGAAGTCATCCTGCCGCTCCGGCCAGGAGACCAAGCCGCGATCGCCGCCGGGCATATTGCCGGCGTTGAAGTTGAGGCCGGTGAGCTGAACGCCTGCATCGGTGATCGCGCTCTCGAAGGCTTGCAGATCAGCCTCGAACGGCGTGGAGGTTTCGAACGGCCACCAGAACTCGACGGCGTCAAAGCCGGCCTTCTTCGCAGCAGCCGGCCGCTCGAGCAGCGGCAGTTCGGTGAGGAGGATGGAGCAGTTCACGGTGTAGGTCATCGTCGATCCCTTTGCGTTCTTTCGGCCTGATCGTTCTTCCGTAATGTGGAAGAAACTTTCTGTCTAATGAAATGGTAGGGGTTGGATGTGATGTGAGTCAACCGGACCCGGGACAGAAACTGCCCGGAGGTGCAGGGCTGCCGGTTCGAAGCGGCAGCCCTGCACCTCCCGGCAGTTTTTGCGGGCAGCGCGAGGGCCGCACGGGCAGCGGGCCGCATGCCGGCGCGATAGCCTTAAGGGAGGAGAGGGGACCGATGCAACGCGCGCACAGGCATGACGAACTTACGGCAATGATCGAATGGCCGCGACCCTTGAGCCCGCAGGCACTCAAGATCATCAAGAACGTCCTGCTCGGTGTGCTGGTTGTCACCGCGCTCGTGCAGATCATTCCGTTTCAGGTGCTCGGCGGTCTGGTCAACCACCTCTTCACGATTCTCCTCCTCCTGTCCTGGGCCGGACCGGCGCGGCGCTTCCTGCGGCGACGAGCCGCTGAACGCAACGGAGACGCCAACGAGGGACGAAACGAGGAACGCGAGGGACCGGCAGCGCCCGAGGAAAAGTAGCCAGCAACCGGAGCTGAATCAGGCGGCAGGAACCAGAAGCTCGCTCACGGTGACGCCTCCTTCAATAACCAGCCGGACCACCGCCGGCATGGCATCACAACCCCCGGCAAGAGGAATCTCCACGTCCCCGGCGTACCCAGCCGCAACGGACGCCGAACCCCATTCCCGCCACGTATCCGCAGGCCCGGGAACCACAATCCGCAGCAACCCACCGGCACTCCGGGCAATGCGCACCGAGACCGACGCCGGCGCATCCCCGCCCCACCCGCGGTAAGTCAGCAAAGCACGCAGCAGGGCGGGGTCGGCGACGGTCACGGCAGTCCCCTGCAGGGGCGTCTCCGGCACCAGCAGGGCGTTTACGGATTCGTCGAAGAGTTCAGCCCGGATCCAGGAGCCACGCGTCCGCGCCGGACTACCCAAGCCGTCAACCTCGAGGGCAACCGCCAACGGCAGGTCCACCGCGGAACGTCCAATCAGCAGGTCATACGTTCCCGGCTCCACCAGCATTCGCCCCGCAGCCGGGCTGAAGACTGCAAGTTTCTCCTCGGCCACCGGAATCGAAACCACCGTCCGTTCCCTTGGCTTCAGCGACACCCTCGCGTGCGCAACAAGCCGCCGCCTGGGGTAGCCCGGCAGATCCGAGGTGCCATACACCTGCACCAGTTCATGAACATCCCGCCCACCGGCGTTCCGCACGGACACCGCGAGCACACCGTCACCATACGATGCCGACTCGTACTCCACAGCGGCGTAACCCAGCCCGTGACCCAGCGGGTAGAGCGGTTCAGCAGTGCTGTAGTGATAGGTGGACCGGGAGCCGATGATGTCGTAGTCGAGAATGTCAGCGAGATCCGCGTCC
The DNA here is from genome assembly GCF_056679915.1 of Arthrobacter sp. PTI12. NCBI lineage: Bacteria > Bacillati > Actinomycetota > Actinomycetes > Micrococcales > Micrococcaceae > Arthrobacter > Arthrobacter sp. PTI12. The sequence continues at coordinate 157,128 of NZ_CM155256.1, forward strand.
CGCGCCCACCAGGTCTGCGGCAGCCGCCCGGAAGGCTCATGGTCACCGCTCAGCACGTCCGCCACACCACGCCCGAGCTCCTGCCCGCCGTGGGACGACCACACGATTGCCGGCACCTCCGCCAGCTCGCCGAGTGCATACGGGTAGGACGAGACGATTACCAGCACCGTTCGCGGATTCGCCTCCCGCACCACCCGGATCAGCTCCTGTTCGCTCTGCGGTAGGTCCAGCGTGGTTCGGTCGATCGTCTCCCGCCCGCCCAGGTGCGGATCATTACCGACGACGACGACGGCGACATCCGCCGATGCCGCAGCCTTGCGTGCCGCTTCGGTACCGGACCGGATGGTGCGCAGGGTGAAGCGGTCGGCGTCCTGCTCGGATCCCGGAACGAGAACGGCGCTACCCGTTCCTTCCTCTACCCGAACCCATTTCCCGGACCCGACGTGCCGCAGGGCGACCGAGCCGTCAACCGATGGGTGCAGCGCGAACGTCTCCTGAACCACCCAGCCGCCGACCCGCTCCGACGTTGCACGGAGGTACCCGCTCTCCCCGGAAACGAAGCGCCCATTCACAGCGGAGCGCAGCGTGTACTCGCCGTTCCCCCAGTTCTTGAGCACCAGAGATTCGGCCGGCCCCGCAGACCCCGGCGAAGCTGTCAAAGCCGCCGATCCGTCCGGCACGCCTAGATACCGGTTGGTGCGGGTACTCCGGAGCGCAACCAGGTCCAGTCCTTCCTCTGCAACGACGCTTCCGTACCGCTCCTCCATGCCGGCCGCGATGCTCACGGGGTTCACCAGCGTTCCGCTGTACCAGTCGCTGAGTACGTGGGATCCCAGCGATCCGATGACGGCGATGGTTCCCGGTGCGTCCCCCAAGGGAAGGACAGGCCCGGCATCAACTGAAGCATCAACTGAAACATCAACAGAGGAATCGGAAGCGTCGTTCCGCAGAACCACTACGGACTTGCGAGCGGCTTCCCGCGCCAGCGCAGCGTGCTCGGAGGTCAGCAGCGCCTCAGCAGGAATGGATCCATACACGCCGCCGTCGGGCTCGAACTCACCCGTGCGTTCACGCAGCGTGAGCAAGCGAAGGACCGCCGCGTCGATATCCGCAACAGAGATGAGCCCGCGATCCAGCGCCTCCTCAAGATAGGCAATGGACGGCGCGGAGTCGTCGCCGTCGTCCGTGAAACTGTCAACGCCGGCACACAGGGCAGCCGCATAGGCAGAGGCGCCGTCGTCGAAATACTTCTCCGCTGTGAACAGGGAGGACGGCGCGCCGGCGTCCGTCACCACCGCGAGCGTTTCCCCGTTCCGCCACGTGCGCAGATGCTCGGTCACCAGGTCGGACACATGCGCAGGCCGCCCGTTCACCAGGTTGTAGGAAAGCATGACGGCGCCCGCAGCCCCCGATTCGATGGGCAGCCGGTAGGCAGGCAGCTCATACTCGTGGAGGACGCGCGGCGGCAGTTGGCTTGAGGTGACGTTGCGGTCACGCTCATTGTTGTACCCGAGGAAGTGCTTCAGCGTTGGTACGGTCAGCCACTGCTCGGCGGAATCACCCTTCAGGCCTTCACAGTAAGCGGTGGCCAGCGAAGCAGTGAGCCCGGAATCCTCCGAAAATCCCTCCTCATTCCGCCCCCACAGCGGGTGCCGGAGCGGATTGACCACGGGCGCCCAGACGTTCAGGCTCACTGTGGGATCGGCGGCCTTTTTTGCGCGCATCTCGACGCCGACAGCCCGCCCCACCCGCCGCAGCAGGTCCTCGTCCCAGCTGGCCGCGAGACCGACGGTCTGCGGAAAGACCGTCGCGTCACCGAGCCAGGCAACCCCGTGCGCCGCCTCCGCGCCGGTATGGAAGTAGGCCAGACCGGCGTCGGGAAGTGCCGGCGAGTGCTGATGGAGTAGAGCAATCTTCTCGGCCCGGGCGAGCGTTGCGAGGATGCTCTGCGCGGTACGGATGGCCATACGGGTTTCGGTCACGAAAAAGTTCCGATCCTTGGGAGAATTGTTTAAGCGCTTGCACAGCGCTGTTCGACCACCATGCTGACATTACGCGCTGTGATACGCAACACAATTTCCTCTTGTCTCGAGACAAAAGATGCCCTACGGTTGGATCAATCGAAGCGCTTCGACTAATCGACCCGGACGACGCGCCGCCAATTCTGATTGCAACCATGCAAGCGCCCCTATCGGCGCGCCTGGACACGAAGGAGTGCACCATGCCAAACATCTCGGACGCCGCGAACGGCACAATCACCCGCAAGCCCCTCGGTCGCCGGTCTTTCCTCGGCCTGCTGGGCGGAGCTGCCTTCTTCGCCGCCTCCCCGGCACTGTTGACCGCATGCAGCACCGGTGCTTCAGCTCCGCAGGCAACGACCGCGGGCGGGTTGGCGGAAGCCGTCGCCAAGCTGGTGCCCAAGTACATTCCGATGAACCTGGTCCAGCCGGACATCCCGGGTGTCAAAGGGTCCACGCAGGGATTCACTACCATCCCCACCGAACTGGTGAAGTCCGTCCCGAAGCCTCCCGGAAGCGGCGGCACCCTACACGGCCATGTCGCCCGCGTGGTGGGCCATTCCCCGCGGCCTGCCGGACAACGCGTACTACCAGGCGGTGAATGAGCGCCTTGGCGCCACCGTCGAGTTCCAGGCCAATGACGGCAATACCTACGGCGATAAAATCCAGACCGTCCTCGCCTCCCCGCGCGACGTTCCCGACTGGGTGGTCATCCCCTCCTGGAACATCCCGCCGCGGTTTGGACAGGCAGCCAAGGGTCTGTTCACGGACCTCTCCCCCTACCTCGCGGGCGACAAGGTGGAGAAGTACCCCAACCTGGCCAACATTCCGACGGCCGCGTGGAAGTACAGCTGCTTCGAGGGCGGACTCTACGGGCTGCCCATGCCCACGCCGCTGGTCAATGACGCGTTCTTCTACCGCACGGACCTGTTCGAGGAGATGGGACTCGAACAGCCGAAGACCGCAGATGAATACATCACCATCGCCAAGGAAATCACTGACCCGTCGAAGAACCGCTGGGGTTCCGAGGACGTCTGGAACGGCGCGCAGATCATGCACGGGGTCGTCCCAAAGTGGAAGCTCGTGGACGGCACGCTGGTGAACAAGTTCGAGACCGAGGAATACCGGGCCGCCCTCGAGTGGATCATCAAGCTCTTCAAGTCCGGCGCTGTCCACCCGGACGCTGTTGCGGGCAACGCCCAGCAGGCAAAGCCGCGCTTCGAGTCCGGTGCCACGCTGATGACGGTCGACGGCGTCGGCGGCTGGCACGAGGCACTCGGCCGCGTACTGCCCACCAACCCGGACTTCAATATGCAGCCGATGGACTTCTTTGCGCCCGACGGCGGTGATCCCACCCTATTCAGCGGCCAACCGGCCGGAATCTTCAGTTTCATCAAAAAGACCGAGGACACCGCCAGGATTGAAGAACTCCTGGCACTTGCGAACTTCATGGCCGCGCCCTTCGGAACGGAAGAGAACCTCCTCATCACGAGCGGCGTCGAGGGCAAGCACTTCAAGCGCGACGCCCGGAACATCCCGCAGATGACTGACCTCGGACGCGCGGAAGTCACGAGCACGTACCAGTTCCTCGTCAGCCCGCCCACCGTCAACTCGCAGGTCCAGTATCCCGGCTTCGTCGAGGCCAAGACCGAGTGGGAAGCCCGCCAGGCCCCCTTCGTCCAGGAAGACGTCTTCTTCGGCATGCAGATCCAGGAGCCGCCGCAGTACGGATCCCTCGGCGCACCGTTCGACGACCTCGCCAAGGACATCGCCCGCGGCCGCAAGAGCCTGAAGGACCTCGATTCGGAGATTGCCACCTGGAAGCAGAATGGCGGCGAAAAGCTCCGCGAGTTCTACGCCGGCTTCCTGACCGCGTAAACACGGCCATGACCACCACAGAATCCATCCGCCGCGCCCAGCTGGCTGCAGACAAGCACGACGACGTCGCAAGCCCGCCTGCCCCGCCGCCCGTCCGGCGCAAGCAGGGTCTGAAAGCCCGGTTCCGGCGCGACCGCTCGCTGGTGCTGATGGCGCTTCCCGTCGTCGTCCTTCTGGTTGTGTTTGCCTACGTGCCCTTGCTCAGCAATGTGGTTGCGTTCCAGAGCTACTCGCCGTTCATCGGCATCCCGGCCAGCCCCTGGGTGGGCCTGGAGAACTTCGCGCGGGTGTTCGGCGATCCGAACTTCTGGAACGCAGTCCGCAACACGCTGGTCATCACGGGCTTCCAGCTCGTGTTCTTCTTTCCCGTCCCGATTGCGCTGGCACTGCTGCTCAACTCCCTGCTTCGGCCGGCCATGCGTGCCACCATTCAGGCGATCGTCTACCTCCCGCACTTCTTCTCATGGGTGCTCGTGGTGTCCGTCTTCCAGCAGTTGCTGGGCGGCGCGGGGCTCCTGAGTCAGATGCTCCGGGCCAACGGCTGGAGCGGCATGGACATCATGACCAACCCGGATACATTCCTGTTCCTCATCACGTCCCAGGCGGTCTGGAAAGACGCGGGGTGGGGCATCATCGTCTTCCTGGCCGCCCTGGCCGCCATCGACCCCGAGCAGTACGAGGCCGCGGCTGTAGACGGCGCCAACCGCTGGCGCCGCATGTGGCACGTGACGCTTCCGGGACTGCGATCCGTCATCGTCCTGCTGCTCATCTTGCGCCTCGGCGATGCACTGACAGTCGGGTTCGAGCAGATGATCCTGCAGCGCGACGCCGTTGGCGCCGAGGCTGCGGAGGTGCTGGACACCTTCGTCTACTACACCGGCATCCAGAACGGTGACTGGAGCTACGCAGCTGCCGCCGGGCTAATCAAGGGCGTCATCTCACTCGGGCTCATTCTCGCCGCCAACAAGGTGGCCCATCTCTTCGGTGAAAACGGGGTGTATTCCAAGTCATGACAACGATCATCAAGCCAGCCCGGCCCCGCCGTAGCGGTCCTTCGCGGCCCGCGTGGGAAGAAGAACCGGGAATTGCGACCAAGGCGGGAAAGGTAGTGATCCTGACCCTCGTGGTGCTCGCAGTCCTCGGCCCGCTCTACACCATCCTGCTCACGAGCATCTCCTCGCAGGGCACCATCACCCAGGCGGGCGGCCTCGTCCTCATCCCGGGTGAATTCTCACTCGACGCGTACCGCCAGATCCTGAACGGCGGCGTGGTGACCCGCGCCGTGCTGGTGAGTGTCGGCATCACCGTCACCGGAACCCTGCTCAGCATGGTGGTGTCGATCCTGTGCGCCTACGGTCTCTCACGGCCGGGCTCCTTTGCTCATACGCCGATCCTGTTCACCCTGCTGATCACGATGTTCTTCAGCGCCGGAATGATCCCGTCCTACCTGCTGGTTTCCGGCCTCGGCCTCATCAACTCCTACTGGGCACTGATCCTGCCGAGTGCGGTGTCCGTCTTCAACATCATCATCCTGCGCGGATTCTTCATGGGGATTGACCGCGGCATCCTCGACAGCGCGCGCATCGACGGGGCCAGCGAGTGGCGCATCCTCGCCCAGATCGTGCTGCCCATGTCCAAGGCGGTGACTGCCGTGATCGCGCTGTTCTACGGCGTCGGCTACTGGAACGCCTTCTTCAACGCGGTGCTCTACATCAATGACAGCTCCAAGAACCCACTACAGGTGGTCCTGCGCTCCTACGTGCTGCAAGGTGTGTCCGTGCCGGGGCAGATCGACGTCGGCCAGGGCGTGGCGCCATCGCTCGCCCTGCAGATGGCGGTCATCGTGATCGCCATGGTGCCGATCCTCATGGTCTACCCGTTTGTGCAGAAGCACTTCACCAAGGGCGTCATGATCGGCGCGGTGAAAGGATGACGCCGGCAAACTGGTCAGCGCGCGCTGGTGGTCTCCCGCTGAACCAGCGTGGGGACAATCAGCCGCACCTCAACCGGCTTGTCCGAGTTGAGCCGATCCATGACCATTTCGACGGCGGCGCGGCCGATGTCGTGCGCAGGAATGGAGACGGCGGTCCACGGCTTCGTTGCGGCGAGCGCCACGTCCTCCGGGGCAATCACCACTACCGAAATGTCCTCGGGAATGCGCAAGCCGCGCCCGGCCAGGGCCTCATGCAGCAGCGGAAGCAGTCCCTCGTTATGCACCACAAGGGCAGTGACTGCGGTGGCGGCGCCGTCGTCGTCGAGCACTGCAGTGAGCGCCTCGGTGAGGGCTGGCATGGAAGGCTCGCAGGCACGCAGCGTAGAGCTGACACCGGCGGCATCGCAGGCCTCGGTGAAGCCCTTGCGGGCGCGGTCGGCGTAGGTCGCGTGGCGCTCAAGGGAGGCCTGCGGGGATCCGATGAAACCGATACTGCGGTGATTCAGGTCCACCAGGTGCCGCACAGCAGTCCGGGAGGCGCCCGCGAAGTCGAAGTCAACGCAGCTGAGCCCCTGCGGATCATCCGGGAGGCCGATCAGAACTGCCGGCTTGCGCAGTTTGGCGAGCAGGGGGATGCGCGGATCGAGGGCTTCGATGTCCATCATGAGGAGCCCGTCCACCATGGACTGCGACGTGACGCGTTCCAGTCCGCCGGCGTCGTCCTGGGTCAGGAGAAGGACGTCCTGGTTGTAGGTGCGCGCCGTGGTGACCACGGCCGCCACGAACTGCATGATCACGCTGACGTTCACGTCCGCGCGAAGCGGCGCCATCAGGCCCAGCACGTTGGAGCGGTTGGAGGCGAGCGCCCGGGCACCGGAATGAGGGCTGTAGTCGAGCTTCCGGATTGCACTCTGAACAGCCAGCCGGGTCTCTTCGGAGATGGTTCGCTTTCCGCTCAGTACGTAGGAAACAGTGCTCAGCGATACCCCGGCCTCCCGGGCGACATCATTCATGGTGGCCACGGCTTCCATCCTAGCTTCGACACGCTTCGATTCGCATTCGTAACGATTCACCCGTCCGCGAAAGAGAAGCGCTTCGACACCAATCCTCCAACTTTGAACGCACCATCTGAAGGAACAGCATGAAATTCACTGACGGTTACTGGATGTACCGCAAGGGCCTCACCGCCCTGCATCCACGGGACATTTCCGACGTCGTTGCCACCGATTCCGGCCTGGAAATCTATGCGCCGACGCAGCGGATCAATGCCCGCGGCGATGCGCTGAACTGCCCTCAGCTGACGGTTTCCTTTTCCTCGCCGCTTGAAGGCGTGATCGGCGTGACGATCGAGCATTTCCAGGGCGCACTCGATCCCAATCCACGGTTTGAACTGCAGGACGCGCATCCCGCGGTCAACGTCGCGGTCAACGAAACGCACGCAACCCTGACCTCCGGTGCGCTCACCGCGTCCGTCAGCCTGAGCGGTGACTGGACGGTTGACTTCACCGGCGACGGAAAGCTGCTCACCAGTTCTGTGCCGCGGAGCGTCGGTTTCATCACCGACGACGCCGGTCGCGCCTTTGTGCATGAACAGCTCACCCTGGGCGTGGGCACCAATGTGTACGGGCTCGGCGAGCGCTTCGGCGCGTTCGTCAAGAACGGCCAGTCGGTGGACGTCTGGAACGAGGACGGCGGAACCTCCAGTGACCTCGCCTACAAGAACGTGCCGTTCTTCCTGACCAACTCCGGGTACGGGGTGTTCGTGAATCATCCTGAGCGGGTTTCATTCGAGATCGGCTCGGAGGTGGTCTCCCGTGCGCAGTTCAGCGTGGAGGGCCAGAAGCTCCAGTACTTCGTGATCTACGGGCCGTCACCGAAGGAGATCCTGCGCCGGTACACGGAGTTGACCGGCAGGCCCTCGCGGATTCCTGCGTGGTCCTACGGTCTGTGGCTGTCCACGTCCTTCACCACGGATTATGACGAGGACACCGTCATGTCCTTCATCGACGGCATGGCCGAGCGGAACCTGCCGCTCTCGGTGTTCCACTTCGATTGCCACTGGATGCGGGCTTTCCATTGGAGCGACTTCGTCTGGGACCCCGCAACGTTTCCGGACCCCGAGGGCATGCTGCGGCGCCTGCACGAGCGCGGGCTCAAGGTGTGCGTGTGGATCAACCCCTATATTGCACAGCGCTCCCACCTATTCCGGGAGGGCCGCGAGCTCGGCTACCTGGTGCAGCGGGCTGACGGTTCCGTGTGGCAGTGGGATCTCTGGCAGGCCGGGATGGCGCTGGTTGACTTCACCAATCCCGACGCCGTCCTCTGGTACCAGGACAAGCTGCGCACCCTGCTGGGGCAGGGAGTGGACTCCTTCAAGACCGACTTCGGCGAACGCATCCCCACCGATGTGGTGTGGCATGACGGCTCGAACCCGCAGCGGATGCATAACTACTACACCCAGTTGTACAACGAAGCGGTGTTCCAGCTGCTCGAGAAGGAGCTGGGGGTCGGTGAAGCGGTCCTGTTTGCCAGGTCCGCGACCACCGGCGGTCAGAAGCTGCCCGTGCACTGGGGCGGGGACTGCGAATCCACTTTCGCCGCAATGTCCGAATCCCTGCGCGGAGGACTGTCTCTGGCGTCCTCGGGCTTCGCGTTCTGGAGCCATGACATCGGCGGGTTCGAGGGCACGCCGGAGCCGGAGATGTTCAAGCGGTGGATCGCGTTCGGGCTGCTCTCATCACACTCCCGCCTGCACGGATCCAACTCCTACCGGGTGCCGTGGCTCGTGGATGAGGAGTCGGTGGATGTGCTGCGGCACTTCACCGAACTGAAGATGCATCTGATGCCGTATCTGGCAGGCGCAGCCGAGGAAGCGTATTCCTCCGGAACCCCGGTGATGCGGCCCATGTTCCTGGAGTTCCCTGCGGACCAGGGGTGTGCCCACCTCGACCGGCAGTACATGCTCGGCAGTAGCCTGCTGGTTGCGCCGGTGCTGGAGGCCGGCGGCGAGCACTCGTTCTACCTCCCAGAAGGAACGTGGACCCATCTCGAGTCCGGTGACACCCTTGAGGGCCCCCGCTGGCACAGCCGCTCCTTCTCGGTGATGGAAGCTCCCGTGTTCGTTCGGCCAGGAACCATCCTGCCCCTGGGAAGCGTTTCCAACCGGCCGGACTACGACTGGGCAGCCAACGTCGAGTTCAGCGCCTTCGCAGTCGAGGAGGGGCATCGCTCCAGGGTTGAGGTGCCCTCCCCCGACGGTTCGTCGACCACGTATCAGGTGACCGTGGCACAGGGAGAGGTGAGCGCCGTCGTCGTGCGTTGATCGCCTCAGGCGGCGGGCACGCAGGTGCGAGCATCGATTCATCAGCCTACTGTTGAATTACAGCCGGTAAGCGCGGCCCTACCCGGCGGCGCCGGCTCCGATGCGATGCTGAAGGAGGAGTCCAATGTCGAGCACGGAGAAGAAGCAGTCCAACGAACAGAGGCAGGACGAGCGGAAATCCCACCAGATGCGAAACATGTACCTGCGGTTCGGCGCTATGATCCTGACCGCCATGGTGGTGATGTACTTTGTCATGTTCATCGGCTCCTGGGAATGGAGCCATATCCGCTTCAGCGAGAGCCGGGTGTTCATGACACTCGCCATGGGCGGCACGATGGGGTTGATCATGCTCGGCTGGATGTTGAACATGTACAAGAACACAAAGGCGAACGTGGCCGTGGTGGTGGTCAGCCTCCTGCTGCTGGGCGGCGGCGCTTTCCTCGACCGCAGCCAGACCACCGTGGATGATCAGGACTTCATGAGCGCGATGATCCCGCACCACTCGCTGGCCATCACCCGGTCCGAACGCGCCGAACTGGCCGACGTGCGGGTGTGCCAGCTCGCCGTCGAGATCAGCGAGGCCCAGCGGCGGGAAATTAGCGAGATGGACTGGCTGATCGAGGATATCGAGGAGAACGGCATAGCGGAAACACTGGAGGAGGCACAAGCCCGGCCGGTGCCTGACTATGAAGCTTCCGCCTTACGCGACTGCGCAGGGCAGTAGCCGGACGCGGCTTACTTCTTGATCGCCACCGACTCCGCCATGAATTCGGCAACCACCTCCTGGGAGATGGCGACGTCGAGGACGAACACACCGTCGTCGTTGGTTGCCAGCCAGGTCTTCAGTTCGGCGAGGTCGGCGAGGGTGCGCGCCTTGGAGCCCTTGGCACCGAGCGCGCGCCCGACGGCGGCGAAATCCACTTCGTCGATGAGCATCGCCTGGTTGTGCAGGCCCTTGGCAGCGTACTGGTGGAGTTCGGCGCCGTACGCGGAGTCGTTGAGCACAATCAGTACGCCCCGACGGGTGGCACGGAGGAAGGTCTCGAAGTCGGCCAGGCCCATGAGGCCGCCGCCGTCGCCGCTGACCAGGACGGTGGTGCGCTCCGGGCGCGCCACCGACACACCCGCGGCAGAGCCGAACCCCATGCCGATGGACTGGAAGGCGGTGCCCACCAGGATCATGGCGTGGGGATCGGGCACAGACAGATACATGGGCGCCCAGCCGATGAAGTGCCCGCCGTCCATGACGACTGAGCGCTCGGCCGGGAGGATGTCCTCGAGCGCGGCGACGACCGCCCGGGGGTTGAGCCGCCCATCGGGACCGAACTCGACGGGATCCTCGATGGGATGGGAGGACCGGAACTCCGCCTCGGCGACCTCGGGAATCTCCTGGCGCCAGGTGCTTGCGGGCGGTGCAACCCGTTCCAGGAGGCCCTCAACGAACGGGCGGATATGGGAGCGGATGTAATCGACAACGATGGGGTGATTTTCGTCGGGCTCGTTGTCCACGCGGATGATCCGGGTTCCCTCCGGAAACAGGGTTCCATACCGGGTCTGGAAAATGTTCATGCTGGCCCCGACCACCAGCACGACGTCCGCCCTGCGCGCCACTTCGAGGCGGTGGCGGCGGGTGAAGCCTCCGGCGACGCCGAGGTCCCACTCGCTGTCGAAGGCGTTGATCGCCATGACCGAGGTCATGAAGAGGGCGCCGAGCCGGTCACCGACCTCCTTGAGCGGCGCCGCGGCGTCCGCGAGGACCACCCCGCGGCCGGCGACCACCATCGGACGCTTCGCCGAGGCAAGCAGTTCGGCCACCCGGTCAAGGTCCGACTCTTCCGGCGGCCACACTGCCTTGCCGGGCAGCGGCTCAAGCGGTTCGGGTTCGGTGAGCGGTGCCGTCGCGAGGTCATACGGGATGGCGACGATGACGGGCTGCACCGTCTGTAGCGCGAGGTCGAAGGCGCGGTGCGTGGTCTCGGTAGCGTTGCTTGGTCGGGCAACGAGGGTGGTGACCCCGACCGCTTCTGCAGCCATCGTCTGGTCGATGTCGAAGTTACGCTGGCCGGCCGCCGGTGCGTCCCCGACCACCAAAACGAGCGGGATGCGGGCGATACGTGCCTCGGCCAGGGTCGTATAGGCATTCGTGAAGCCGGCGCCGTACGTGGTGGTTGCCGCAGCCACCCCACCCGTTGCCCGGTGATACGCGTCAGCCATGGCAACGGTTGCGGATTCATGCCGGGCGGAGGTGAACGGGAAGCCGCGCCTCGTGAGCCGACTGATCAGATGTGCGTTGCCATTGCCCATGAGCCCAAACAGGTGACCGGCCCGCTCCGCCACCGCGTCGGCCACAGCTGCCGAAACGTGGCCCTCGTCGGGAAGCATCGGGGTATCGCCGGTCGGCTGGTCCTGGGTACTGGCGGTCGTCATGGTTTAAGTCCACTCCTTCGTGTGCGTCCTCACTAGGTTAGGTGCTCCCGGGTAGTGCTCCCGCATCGCGGCTAGCCCGCCACAGCGCAAGGGACCTTGCCTTAGGCTCAGGAAGTTCAGTCCCGACAACCCGGCCTACAAAAGCCAGTAAGGAAACCGCATGTCGTTCCAGGCTTACCTCGACGCTATTGAAGACAAGACCGGCAGAACTCCACGTGAGCTGGTTGAGCAGGCGAAGGAGCGCGGTTTTGATAGCCCTGCCGTCAAAGCGGGGGAAATAGTGGACTGGCTGAAGGCGGACTACGGCCTGGGCCGCGGGCATGCCATGGCGCTGGTCCACGTCATCAAGAAAGGTCCGCAGATCAGCGAAAAGCACGTCGGTTCCGACGGCACGCATCGGGACGAATCGGCTGAGCTGTGGTTGGACGGGAAAGCGACCAGGCCCGCGGGCGGATGACCTACCCCCGGCGCACCAGCGCGTACCCGAACGACTCCAGATGCACCTTGTCCACGGCCTCCCCCGTGAGCAGGTCCACACCGGACACCTCGATTGCGACGGCGTCAGTACCGTGGTTAATCAGTGTCACCACGTCACCGCGCTGCGCTGCTTCCACCAGCTCCGGCAGCCCTCCAAGCACAGGAACGACGCCGGCACCTGCGAACACGTGCGCACTCACCAGGCGGGCGCCGTCGTCGTCGGGCACTGTTGCGAGGTAGTAGGCGCTGCCGGCGCCGGTCTTGCGACCAGTGAAGGCCGGCAGGCCCTCGGTACGCCCGCCGCTGAAAGATGCGAGCACCTCCGCGTCGACGGCGGCAATCTCCTCCGCGAGGTACAGGCCGTCGAAGGCTTCGGAGCCGAAGGCGATGGGGGCAGTGCGCTGACCCGGTCCGGCGGCGGAAGGGGGCACCAGGGCCCCGAATTCCTCCAGCGTGACACCGAGCAACGGGCCCAATTGGGTGAGGAACCCGCCCTCGCGGAAACGGTCGTGCTCGTCGACGACGTCGCTGAACGCGGTGACCAGCAGGTGCCCGCCGCCCTCAACGAAGCTCGTGAGATTCGCGGCGCCGTCGGTTCTCAGCAGGTACAGCTGGGGTGCAACGACGACGGCGTACTGCCCAAGCTCCGACGTCGGCTGCACGAAGTCGATCTGCACGTGTTGACGATGGATGGCGTTGTACCAGCGCTGAACGCACTCCACGTAATCGAGGACAACCGGGTGGTCCGGGTTCTCGATGGCCCACCAGTTCTCCCAGTCGAAGACGATGGCCACGCGGGCATCCTTCGAGCCGGCGGGTAGCGCGGGCAGGGACGCAAGCTCCTCGCCCAGCTGGACGACCTCGCGCCAGGTACGGGTGGACGTGCCGGCGTGCGGCAGCATCGCTGAGTGGAACTTCTCGGCGCCCGCACGGGACTGCCGCCACTGGAAGAACAGGATGCCGTCCGCGCCGCGGCCGACGCTCTGCATGGACAACGCCTGCATCTGCCCGGGCGCCTTGGGTGCGTTGGTGGGCCGCCAGTTCAGCGCATTCGTGGACTGCTCCATGAGCAGCCATGGGGTGTCCGGTTTGAAGGAGCGGATCAGGTCCCGTTGAAAGGCACCTGCACGGAAGCTCTCGGGCTCGTTCGGGTCCGGATAGCAGTCGTCGGAGATGACGTCCATCTCCGACGCCCACTCCCAGTAGTTGGCGGGCTTGAAGGCACCCATGAAGTTCGTGGTGACGGGTTGCGTTGCTCCGGCGGCGCGGATGATGTCCCGCTCCATCGTGTAGCACTCGAGCAGCATGTCCGAGGTGAACCGGCGGAAATCGAGCAACTGACCGGGGTTGTGGCTGTAGGGGGCTTTGCGCGGCGGGAAGATGTGGTCGAAGGTCTCGTAGTGCTGCGCCCAGAACCAGGTGCCCCAGGCAGCGTTCAACTCGTCGAGCGTGCCGTACTTCCGCTCGAGCCAGACGCGGAAGGCATCGCGCGCGGAGTCGGAGTAGTCCAGGTTGAGGTGGCAGCCGTACTCGTTGTTGACGTGCCACAGCACCACCGCCGGGTGGTCCACGTACCGCTCGGCGAGGCGCTGCACCAGGGCCGAGGCAAGACGACGGTACGACGGCGACGACGGCGCGTAGTGCTGCCGGCTTCCGTGCCAGTACGGTGCGCCGTTCTCGTCTGCGGCAAGGATGTCCGGATAGGCAACGGTCATCCACGGTGGGGGCGACGCCGTCGCAGTAGCAAGGTCAACGGCAATCCCACCCTCATGCAGCAGATTGATAACCCGGTCAAGCCACTCGAAGTCGTAGACGTCCTCCGCAGGCTGAATCCGCGACCACGCGAAGATCCCGAGGCTCACCATGGTGACCCCGGCCTCACGCATCCGCTCGACATCTTCCGGCCAGACTGACTCAGGCCACTGCTCGGGGTTGTAATCGCCGCCGTAGTGCACGGTGTTCCTTTCGGGAGTGTTGAGGATCTAGCGCTTGCGCTCGCGTTCCTTCACAACGAGCACAGCAAAAACAAGGCAGCCCATCCCGGGCACAATCAGCGGCGGCAACTGCCAGGTCACGATGACGGTCAGCGCCAGTGCGACAAGCAGCGGGACAATCGCGCCCGGGTCCGAGCCGAAAGCCTGCACCCCATCCCGCACTGCCTGCCGCCAGCCCTTCTCGGGCGTCCAGCGGACCGCCGACTGCAGCAGCGTCAGCGCGAACGCGGCCAGTGCCACGAGCCCGACGACGAATACCGCCTGCCAGCCGGGCAGCACCTGGGTGCCGGCGAGCAGGAGGTTGAAGAGCAGGACCAGGGCGAGCGCCGTCGTCGTCAATCCCACCACCCAGCCGGTGCGGAGTGCGGACAGGAAGTCCGACCACCACTGGCCGAGCGTGGAACGCTCGGCCAGCAGATAGCGGTGGAGGTGCCGGCTGGAGGCTGCGATCGCCGCCGGCAGCGTGACCAGCAGCAGGCCGCCGGCGACCGTGAGGATACCTATCCACAGCACTTCCGCGAACAGTGCAAACTTCCCCTCGGCACCCGGCCACTTGAGCTGGGTGCCGTCTGGTTGGGGTCGTTCACGCCGTTTGCGGACGCTGCGGGGTGTCATCCCTTCAGGCCCTGGGTGGCAACGCCGTCAACGAGGAACCGCTGGAAGATCACGAAGAACAGCATGACCGGCAGCAGTGCCAGCACCGCGATCGCCACCGTGGCGCCGTAGTCGGAACCACTGGTTTGGTCATTGAACACCCGCAGTGCCAGCGGCAGCGGGTAGTTGTCCGGCGAATTCAGGTACAGCAGCGGGCCGAGGAAATCATTCCAGCTCCAGATGAACGCGAAGATCGAGGAGGTGATCAGCGCCGGCTTGATCAGCGGAATGGTGATGGACCAGAAGATGCGCCAGTGGCCGCAGCCGTCAATGCGCGCTGCCTCGTCGAGTTCCTTGGGCAGGTTACGGATGAACTGGACCATAAGGAACACGAAGAACGCTTCAGTGGCCAGGAACTTGCCGACCAGGAGGGGGAAGAACGTGTCAATCATCCCGAGGTTACGGAAGATCATGTACTGGGGAATGATCAGCACGTGGAACGGGAGCAGGAGGGTGCCGATCATCATGGTGAAGAACAGCGGGCGGCCCTTGAAGTCCAGGCGGGCGAACGCGTAGGCGGCCATGGATGAGGAGATGACGGTGCCGATCACCGCGCCGATGCCGAGGATGGTGGAGTTCCAGAAGAACTTCCAGGTGGGAATACCGGCAACGCCCTCCATGACCTTGAAGAAGTTATCGAAGGTAGGGTTCTGGGGCAGGAAGCTGTTGTTCGCACCGAACTCGGCGCTCGGTTTGAACGAAGCCGAGATCATCCACAGGAGCGGATAGAGCACGACGGCGGTCAGCAGCACGATGCCGATGATCCAGGCCACCGTTGCTGCGGTCTTCCGCCGGGGCTGGCGTCGCTTCCGGTTTGCCTCGACCGGTGGAAGTGCGGTCGGATTGGTTTCGATCGTGGTCACTTTGTGTCACCTCCGTAGTGCACCCAGCTCTTGGAGGTGCGGAAAAGGATAAACGCGAGGATGCCTACGG
The DNA here is from genome assembly GCF_056679915.1 of Arthrobacter sp. PTI12. Classification (NCBI taxonomy): domain Bacteria; kingdom Bacillati; phylum Actinomycetota; class Actinomycetes; order Micrococcales; family Micrococcaceae; genus Arthrobacter; species Arthrobacter sp. PTI12. The sequence continues at coordinate 172,764 of NZ_CM155256.1, forward strand.
CGATCAGGAGCACCCACGCCATTGCCGAGGCATAGCCCATCTGATTGTTCGTGAAGGCGCGGGTGTAGAGGTAAACGGTATAGAAGTTGGTGGCGCCGGCAGGTCCGCCGGTTCCTGAACCGATGATGTAGGCGGACGCGAAGATCTGGAATGCGCCGATCATTTCGAGCAGCAGGTTGAAGAAGATCACCGGAGAGAGCATCGGTAGGGTGACGCTGAGGAACTTGCGCCATGCCTTCGCGCCGTCCACTGACGCCGCTTCATACAGCTCGGTGGGTATCTGCTTCAGGCCCGCCAGGAAGATGACCATCGGGGCTCCGAACTGCCAGACCGCGAGGAGGATCATCATCGGCATGATCAGGGCCGGGACACCCACCCAGCCGCCGAGGTTGATGCCGAAGAGGCTCAGGCCGCTGTCCACCGGGCCGTCCGCGGAGAACATTGCCCGCCACACGATGGCGATGCTGACCGATGCGCCAATGAGGCTCGGTGCATAGAACGCCGAGCGGAAGAACGCGGTGCCCTTGGTCTTGTAGTTCAGCAGCATAGCCACACCGAGTGCGGCGGCCAGCTTGATGGGTGTGCCGACAAGGACGTAGATCATGGTGATCTGGACCGAGCCCCAGAAGACGGTGTCGCCGGCCATCCGTTCGAAGTTGCCCAGGCCGGTCCACTCGGGGGCTGTGAAGAGGTTGTAGTCCGTGAATGCGAGGTACAGCGAGTACAGCATCGGGCCCAGAGTAAGCGCGAAAAGCCCAAGCAACCATGGGGAGAGGAAAAGGTACCCCGCGACGTTCTCCCTGTTGCCTTTGCGTCGGGGCTGCCCACCCGTCCGGCGGTTGCCCGCCGGACGGGTGCCGGGTTCGGCGGTAGTGCGGGTGTGTGTTGGCGCGTGCGCCGATCCCGTGGTCATAGCCTGCTCCTAATAGCGGTGATAGCTAAGGTCGGTGTTCAGCTGCCGAGCGTAACGGCAGCCTCGTCGAAGAACTGCTGGGCGGCCTCTTCAGGAGTGATGGCGTCCAGTCCGATCGAGGTACCGAGTGTCAGGAAGGTGTTCTCCAGTGCGCCGTAACCCACGATCGGAGCTGCAGGCGGCTCGCCGATGCGGTCAGACACCGAATCCAGGTACTCCTTGACCTCAAGCTCGGGGCCTTCGAGCGCGGCACCTTCGAGAGCGGTTTCCGAAGCCGGAACGCCCAGGGAAGCGCCGAAGATCTCGCCGACCTCGGGGCTGTTGATCAGGAAGTCAACGAGAGCCACTGCAGCTTCAGGGTGCTCGGTCTGAGCGCCAACCGCGTGCAGCATGGAGGGCTTCTGGTAGAGGTCCTTCACGGAAGGATCGCTGGTGGGCGGTGCGAGGATGGTCAAGTCCTCAGCACCGGTGTCGCCAAGGTAGCCACCCATGAAGTTGGACCAGGTCATCTCGCTGGCGGTCAGATTTGCGCCGAAACCGGACTTCGGGGCCACTTCCTCCAGCTTGCGGCCGGGGATCACTGCATCGCTTTCGCGCAGATCGGATGCGCTGGCCCAGAACTCAGCGAGTTCCTCCTGGGTGAAGTTCAGTTGGCCGTCCTCAGTGAAAAGTTCGCGACCTTCCTGCCGGAGCTGCAGCTCGAAGTTCTGGATGCGGCCGGTGTAGTCGGTACCGCCCCAGATTTCGTCGCCGGCTTCGCTCACGCTGGCCATGTACGCCTCGTAGTCTTCCCACGAGGTGCCGCCTTCGTAGCCCTCGACGCCGGCCTGCTCGATCAGCGCAGGGTTCTCGAAGAGCGACCAGGCGTTGTAGCCGGTGGGCACAGCGAGGGTCTGATCCTCGAGCTTGCCGGTTGCCAGGAGGGTTTCGTCGATGGTGTCGGTGGTCAGCCCGTTGCCGACGTACTCGGTGAGATCCATCAGCAGCCCGTTCTGTCCGTACTGGCGCAGGTAGCTGTAGTCGAACTGCATGACGTCCGGCAGCCCGCCGCCCGCTGCTTCGGTCTGGCGCTTCTCCCAGTAGGCGGGGAAGTCCATGAAGGTTCCGTTGACGTCAATGTTCGGGTTCTGCTCCTCGAACAGAGCGATGGCCTCGTTGTAACGCTCGGCGCGGTCCTCATTGCCCCACCAGGTGAAGTTGAGGGTGACTTCCTCGTTCGGATCGGGGGTGCCGCCGGCCTCGCCGCCGCCGTTGCCGCCGCACGCGGTCAGCATGAGAGCTGCTGCCATGGTGAGCGCTACGCCGGACCCGGCGCGTCGTGAAAGTTTATTGAACATCTTTGTCCTCCTGGGAACGGCTCAGATTTGAGGTGAAGCTCTTTGGGCCGCTGGTACAGTGGTGCACATCACGGGAAAGCGCTCTCCATCGAGAGTAAATTGAATCGTCTCAATGCGCAAGGCCTACTCCTAGAATAATGTGAGCTGTGATACTTCCGAGACATAATGAGCGAAGGAATTCTTCAGATGCCGCAGTTTGACCTCCCCCTCCGCGAGCTCGAGCAGTACGCACCGGATCGCACTGAACCCGCAGACTTTGACGCGTTCTGGGAGAAGACCCTCGCGGAGACGGCGGCCTTCTCACTCGATGCCCGTTTCGACAAGGTTGACGCCGGTTACTCCGAACTGGTCACTGAGGATGTCACCTTCGCCGGCTACGGCGGGCACGCCATCAAGGGATGGATGCTCCGGCCGCGCTCGGCCTCCGGTCCGCTGCCCACCGTCGTCACCTACATCGGTTATGGCGGCGGCAGGAGTCTGCTCGGTGAGTGGACTGCCATCCCAAGCACCGGCGTCGCGCATTTTGTTATGGATCTTCGCGGACAGGGCGCCGGGCACCGCAGTGGAGACACTCCCGACCCCGGTGTGAGCGGGCCCCACTTCGGCGGGCACCTGACGCTCGGTATTGAATCCCCCGAGACGTATTACTACCGGCGGCTGTTCACCGATGCGGTGCGCGCGGTCGAAGCGGCGCAGGCGCACCCGTTCGTTGATCCTTCGCGGGTGCTGATCTCCGGCGGGAGCCAGGGCGGGGCGATTGCATTGGCCTCCGCCGCCCTGTCCCCCACCTTCCTGGAGCATGCACCGCTGGGCGCGATCGTGGACGTGCCGTTCCTTTCCCACGTCCGGCGCGCAACGGAGATCGTCAACACTGCTCCGTACAGCGAGCTGGTGCGCTATCTCGGCATCCAGCGCGGGCGCGAGGAGGAAGTCTTCACCACTCTGGGTTACTTCGACGGCGTCAACTTCGCCGCCCGCGCCACCATGCCGGCGCTCTTCTCGGTAGGACTGCTCGACGACGTCTGCCCGCCGTCCTGCGTCTACGCCGCCTACAACTCCTACGCCGGGCCGAAGTCCATGAACGTTTTCCCCTACAACGGGCATGAGAACGGCGGCGCGGTCCAGGCCGCTGAGCACATCCGGTTTCAGCGCGAGGTGTTCGCCTCGGCCTGACCCCCTGGGAAGTTTTGCGCAGATACGGCGGATTCGGATGCGCTCCAGCTCGCCGAAGCTGCACGAAACTTCCGAAACGTGGATCATTGAGCGGTGCCTGATACTCCCCCGCCGCAGCCCGGAGATGTTCCTGAGCTGACGCTCGGCGTCGTCCTACCCCCCTCGCTTGACCCGGCTTCGCTTCAGGATCTGACTGATGCGCTGCCGCGCCTGCTCCGTGAGTCCTACCCGGGAGTCGCGTGGCGCGTGTCGATGGTGGTCGAAACCCTCGACGGACGCGCGCCGTCGGAGCTGCTGGAAACGGCGCGCGACCGGCTGCTGGACGAAGACTGGGATCTCGCCGTCGTCGTCAGTGATCTGGCGCTCCGCAGCGGGCGGAAGCCGGTGCTCACCCAAATCAGCCCTGTCCACAGGGTGGGGCTGGTGGCGCTGCCGGCGCTCCGTGCGGTGGGCCGCAGGGAATCCATGACGACGGCGGTGGCCCGGCTGGTGGGCCCGCTGGCCGGCTGGGACGACGACGACGAAGCGGAAGACCGCGCCCGCCGCGCACGCGAGATGGCTGACGACCTCCCAGATCATGCGGACGAAAACCCGCTCCAGTTCACCGGCCGGGTGGTCGCTGGCAACGCCCGCGTGCTGCTCGGGCTGATCCTCGCGAATAGGCCGTGGCGGCTTGCGGTTACCCTGTCCCGTGCGCTGACGGCTGCGGCGGCCGCCGGCGTGGTGACCCTCGCGACGAGCGACCTCTGGCTGCTGGCCACCGCCTACGGTCCGCTTCGTCTGATCCTGCTGACCGTGCTCGCGGTCGGTGCCGTCACGCTCACCCTGATGATCGGCGCGGACCTATGGGAGCGTCCACGCCGGAGGGTCGAGCGGGAGCAGGTCACCCTGTTCAATCTGGCGACGACGGCGACCGTAGTGATCGGTGTGGTGACCTTCTTCGGGGCCCTCTTTGTCCTGTCTTTCCTGGCAGCGGTGCTGCTGGTCGACGCGGGAGTGTTCGCCGCCGTCGTCGGTGAGTCTGTGGGACTGGCGGAGTACGCGCAGCTGAGCCTGCTCACCGCAGCCCTGGCGACCGTGGGCGGAGCGCTGGGCGCGGGGCTGGAGAGCGACGACGTAGTCCGGGCCGCTGCGTTCACCCGTAACGACGTCTGACGGTGCCAAGGTTCACTTCGGCATCTCACGCACCGCAAGCCATCGCGCTCTTTGGCTACCGCCAACAGTGAGGGCGCGGCCGCTCAAGTAGAGTCACCATCATGACAACCTCTGAGAAGGCCAGTTCGCTGAAGGCCCTGCACGAAGCCCCCGAAATTCTCCGTGTCGTCAACGTCTGGGACGCCATTAGCACCCGAGCCGTTGCTGACCTGCCCGGAACGCGCGCGATCGCTACCGCCGGGCACTCGATCGCGGCAAGTCACGGATTTGCGGATGGCACCATGCCTTTCGATCTTGCGCTGTCTGCCTTGGCTCGGATCGTGCAAGCGACTGACCTGCCTGTCACCGCCGATCTGGACGCGGGTTTCGGAGACCCAGGCGAGTCGGTCCGCCAAGCGATCGGAGTCGGCGTCGTCGGCGCGAACGTTGAGGACCGGCTGGTTCCGCTGGCCGAGGCAGTCGCGAACGTGGAGGCCATCGTGCGGGTTGCGGAGCAGGAAGGTATAGCTTTCCAGCTGAATGCCCGCACAGACGCGATTGTGCGCGGCGGTGATCGCCCCCTTTCGGACAGCCTCGACGATGCGATGGAGCGGGGCAAAGCCTTCCTCGACGCCGGCGCGAGCCTCGTGTTTGTACCGGGTGTCCTGGATCAGGAGTCGACAGAACGTCTCGTCGCCGGTCTCGGAGAGCGCAAGCTCAGCGTCATCGGCCTGCCGGGGGCGCTGCCGGCGGGCGAGTACGAGTCACTGGGCGTAGCCAGAATCTCCTACGGACCGCTCACGCAACGCGTGGCCTTGCGGGCGCTGCAGGATATCGCGGCGGATCTCTATGCGAACGGGGTCATTCCGACGGACACTCCCGCGCTCAACTGAAGAAACGGCGGGAGACTACCGTTGGAGAACGGAAGTCTTGCGCAGATAAGGCGGGTTCAGCTGCGCTGAACCCGCCTTATCTGCCCGAAAGTTCCGGGAACCTGGCCCTGGCTTACCTCACCATTCCAAGCACCGTCTGCACCCCGTTCTCAAGAACGGCGCGAGCCGAATCTGAAACGACGTCGGGCTTCTTGCCCTGGTTCAGAAACTTCTCGAAGCGATCCATTGCCTTCCCGACGTTGGCCGTGTTGCCCTGCTCGACACCCTCCTGCGCCTGGGCCAGCGAGGCCTGGAGCTGCTTCGCGACCGGTCCCGCAACATCCCCGCTCTCGATGAACGACTCAAGCGTGGCCTGCAGGTACCCGATGAGACCCGGAGTCCAGGCATCCGGCACGGGAACATTCGCGAAGTCCATGTCCGAGGCGAAGTAGTAGCTCGTGTAGGAGGGCTGGTTGTAGGTGGTGTTCTGGCGCGCAACCTCCGCCCGGTACTGGGGATCATGCATGGGAGTGGTGAGCTTGTGGCCGGTGACCTCGGTGCTGAGGAACACGCGGATTGCGGAGCTGTCGGCCGTGCGGACAAACAGTTCCTCACGCCAGTCACCGAAAGCATCCGCCACAAGCGCCGGGTTGCCCTTGGTGCCGTTGTTGGTCAGGGTGCCCTCCGCGTTCAGCAGCGTTCCGCGGGTCCAATCGTCAATGGTGGGTGATCCGTCGCCGGAACGGTTGACGAGCTGCGTGGTCATGTCCGCGGCCCACTTGATGCTCATATTGGTACCAGGGGTGCGGGCTCCCAGCTGCTCGCCGTCGGAGCTCAGCAGGCCCGAGCCATCACTGCCACCCGGCATACTCGCCCAGACCTCAATGCCATCGACATCGGAACGCACGTCACCGATCATGCCGCGGCCGGTGTCTTTGCCGGAGTACGCACCGAACAGCACTTCGCCCGTTGCGGCGTCACGCATGGCGGAACCGTACGGGGCGAACCGTCCGCCCTCATGGACCGTCCAGATCTCCTGACCGGGGCGGTTCGGGTCGATGTTCGTCACGTGCATCGCGTCTCCGTGACCGAGGCCGGCCGCGGCACCCGGCGTTGCACTGCCTTCCGGCATGGTGTCGAACGAGCTGTAGAGGAGGGAGCCGTCGTCGTCGATTGTTGCTGAGCCGTAGACGATCTCCTGCTTGCCGTCGCCGTCCACATCCGCGGCGCTGAGCGAGTGGAAGCCCTGCGTGGTGATGGAACCGAACTCGGGGTCGGTGCCGAGGCGGCCGTGCGGGCCGTCATTGAACGGGTTTGTCATCGGCGTCCAGCCGCTGTCCACGTTCCAGACCTTGGAAAGGTTCGTGCCGTCCCAGTTGTAGGCGGCGATGGTGGAGCGGGTGTAGTAGCCGCGGGCGAAAATGGCTGACGGGCGTTGGCCATCCAGGTAGGCGACGCCCGCGAGGAAGCGGTCCACACGGTTGCCCGGCTCAATACGGGACATAGCGTAATCGCCCCACATGAGACCGTCGTCGTGCCGGCCCGGCTCGTAGTCCACTGTCTGAAGCTCGTCTCCAGTGGCGCCGTCGAACACGGTCAGGTATTCAGGGCCGCTGAGGATGAAGCCCTCGAAGGCGCGGAGGTTGTTCCTGCCGCTGCGGCTGGGCGCGTAGACATCCATGAAGTAGTCCGCCATGGCGCGCGCATCCGCGTCGGAGAGCGGGTACTCGTAGCGCTGTTCGATGCCGAACGCTTCCTCGAGTGTGGCGGGCCAGTTGCCCGCGACCACCTCGGGGTGCTCGTGCCAGGTGGCGAACATGTCCACGACGTGCTCGTAGTAGTCGGCCGCGCTCTTCCGGTAATCGTCGGTGTTGCTGTAACCGGCGGCGATGTCATCGGCCGGCATCGTGATGTACTCAGGCTCGCCGGCTACACCGTCCGTGTACTGCGTGACTGAGGTGCCCGGCGCCGTCTTCATCATCATCTCGGTGCGGCCATCGCCGTCGAAGTCGTAGACCATGAACTGCGTGTAATGGGCGCCGGAGCGGATGTTGACACCGAGGTCGATGCGATGGAGCAGCGTTCCGTCCATGGTGTACGTGTCGATGTAGGTGTTGCCGGTGTACCCGACCTGCGAGACATCCTTCGAATTCGAGGGATCCCACTTGACTACGTACTCGTAGTCGCCGTCGCCGTCCGCGTCGCCAAGGCTCATGTCATTCGCGGAGTAGGTGTAGCTTTCACCGGCGGGGGTTACGCCGTCGGCCGGCTTCTGCAACGGGATATCGGTGTAGCCCTGTGCCCAGGGGTCCACTTCTTCACTGCGCTGCAGTTCCACACCGCCGACGACGGCGGCAACCTGATAGGTGGCCCCTTCCGTCGCGTCGGGGTCAAGGTAGTTGGTGCTGTCGGTGACCGTGGCGATCTTCTCGCCGTTGCGGTAGACGGCGAAGTCCGCGCCGGTCTGGCCGGTTCCATTGGCACCGGTGACCTCCGTGGCGAGAAGACGCCAGCTGAGAAAGGTTCCCTCGGAGGTTGCTGCCGCAACGAGGCCGCGGTCGAGGTGTTCGAGCTGGATGCCTACCTGGGCATCGGGGGCCGGAGCTGCAGCGGCTGGAACGCCGCCACCTCCGGCGATCAGGGCTGCACTGAGTGCGAGCGTTGTGGGTACGGGGATGACGCGAAGGCGCGGGTTCATCTTTGAATCCTTTCAACGGAAAGCGCTTTCTCAACGCTAGGTGAAGGTTCGCGACCGGTCAAGGTTTTTCCAAGGTCGATGTGCTGAGGCTCCCGTTCGCCGGGCGGCAATCTGGTTTCAATCCGCTGACGGCCCGAAATTCGACCGGACCTGCGTCCCGCATCCGTGTGCTTACGAGCGGATTAGCTCCGCGTGGTTAGGCGACTACTCCTCTGGCTCTTCGGGCTCCCGGAACTCCAACGGGACCGCGTCGGGGTCACCATCCGGAGCCAAGAAAAGGTGTACGTGCGAGCCGCCTGACTCTACGGCGAGGGTATCGAGCTGCGCTGCCCCGGCTTGCCATAGGCGCACGGCCGCGTCATGTTGCTCAGCCACCGTGACGGTGAGCGCTACCCGCTCCTCCGCGGGCGCTATCAGCAACTGCTCATAGTGAGCCGCCGTCGACAGGAGCAACTGCGCGGCGCCGATGAAGGCCTCCCGCGCAACCGTCTGTTCAGATGTTCCTTCGTCGACGGTTTCCAATGCAGACACGGCAAGGGCCAGCTCGTGGTTCCACCGGTCCACGTCACTGACACTGGCTGGGGCCGGACCCTCGCCCTCCTGCACCGGTACAGCGGCAGCGAGTTCCTGCAGCACCTGCGCCATCCGTCCCTGGGCTTCTTCGGCTGCTTCGGCCAGATCGGCATTGAGCTCAGCCCTTTCGCGCTCCTGCCCCGCGGCCAACTGTTCAGCTATCGCTTCGATGGAACCGGCTTCGGGCGAAGCGGCTTCAGAAGGACCGGCTTCAGAAGGACCGGCACCCCCTGCGGCAAGTGCAACGGTGAGCACAACGGTAACGGCTATCAGCACCGAGGCCGCGGCGGCGACGGTAAGGACCCGCGCCTTGCGGGAGCGACGGAGTGAATTTCTCAAGAGGATCGATGACCTTCCGACGTTGAATGAGCGACGTGCGGCCAGAACTGGTTGCGCGGCTATGCTGCGCAACCAGTTCCGGCCATGCTGCGTGAGGATAATCGGCGATGCCGCCGAACTGGCGCGTTACGCAGCGGCCAGCGCGGCGGAAGCCGGGGTTACTTCAACTCGCTCTGCCAAACCTGCAGGTCCTGCACCTTGCCGAGCAGCAAGCTGTGGGCGTCTGAGCCACGGTTGACGTGCGCCCGAACCTGGGCGGCAGCCGCGTTGAGCTTCTCCGCAGCATCGTCATGCGAACCGGCCTCGGCGAGTGCCCGCGCCTTATCCAGCTGCTTTCCAATCTGGGTTGCCGCCTTCGATGAAATAGCTCCTTCAGCGAGCAGGTCCGCCGTCGTTGTTTCGACCTCATTCCAGGTGACACAGTCACCGCCGCCGTTCACCGCTCCGGCTGACCAGGCAATGCCGCCCAGCAGGTGCTCGAGGAAGACCGGGTCAACGTACGATGCCTCAGTGTGACCGCCACCGGTGTACCAGGAGCGGGCGGACTCAAAGTTATGGCACCAGGACAGCGGGTGGTCGGAACCCATGGCGTTACCGCCCGGGTTGTACGTGGTTTCGTCGAGGTTGGTGAGGACACGGACGGCATCGCGGGGGCTCTGGTTGAAGTTGTACCACTCGTCGAAGCGCGTCCAGGTTCCTGACAGGTGCTCGGTCGAAGGATGAGTGCCGTCTTCCACTACCTGAACGGCTGTTTGCTGGGCAGGATGGCTGACAAACCGCGCACCCCCGCCGGTGAGTTCGCTGTACCAGGGAACGGTGTGCATGGAATCCGTTGCCGCATGGACGCCGGCAAAGCCACCGCCGGAGCGGATGTAACCCTGGAACGCCTCCAGTTCACCCTCGTCGAGCAGCGTCGGTGTCGCAGGGTTGAGGCTGTTGGTGCCATCGACGGTGGAAACGAAGACGATGGTCTCGTACTTTGCAAGGTCCGATGCGCTGGTGAACGGTGTGCTTGGCAGCGTGCGGTCAGGCTGCCCCTGGTTTCTCGGCGAGGTTGGCGGATCCCAGACGTCGACGCTGAAACCGTTCGCGTCGCCGAGGGCCATAATCGCCGTAGTCGCCTCATCGATGCTGCTGTGACGAAAGCCCGTGGTTTTGCCGACAACGAGGACGTCGTAGTCCTCAGTCACCTCGGTCTGGACCGGCGCGGACTCGGCTTGCGCCGGAGCCGTTGCCAGGGCCGGCACAACGAGTGCCGCTCCAAGTATTCCGAGGGCTGCCTTACTGGTGTATCGCTTCATTGCGCTCCTTTGTTGTGACTGTGCCCTAAGTCGCCGAAACACTGGGGACGGGCACCAGGATCAGCTGCCGGTTCAACACCTACCTCACCATGAACGGCGTCGGAGATTGTTGATTCGAACAACTTAATGCCAGTAAATCGCCTGTTACGCCGGAAAGCTACCCTCTGGCGCTATTTGTCCCGCATATTTCTTTCCGGCATGCGTCGGCCCAACGCAATTACCGGCGCATCACGGTCACACAGCAGCACGCCGGCCGCAACCCACAGCCGCGCCCGATGCACCTCCGACCGGCGCAGCGCGCCAGCCTGCAGTTCGACGTCGTTGCTTCCGTCCCATTCCGGGTGGGTGAAATAGAACGCAACGGCTTCAACACCGCAAACAACGACGTCGGCATGCCTGCCTACCTGCCTATCCTCCGGATGCACGCCGGCCGAATCGAGGATCAAGCCCTGCACCGACCAGGAAAGACCGTCATCCGAACGGTAGACGCGCTGGCCGCGCCACTCGTCCACGATCATCCAGAAGAACCCGCCCAGCTCGAAGACGTTCGGGCCCTCATGGGGCGCACCACCGATGACCTGCCCTTCGACGGACCAGTTGTCCCAGTCGGGACTGACAGCGGCGTAGGTAGTAGATGCTTCCGCCTCTTCCTTGTACCAGAGGCGCAGGAGACCGTCGGCGGTCCGGGCGATGGCCGCATCGATCACGTAGTTCGAACTCAGCTCAAGGAAGCCCCGGTGCTTCCAGTGCTCGAGGTCGTCGCCGACCAGATGCACAATGCGCCGCTCATGGCCGGCCCAGGTGGAAGGCACGCCCCTGATCCACGTGAGGTACATGTGGTAGCGGGTTCCGTCCCACGCGACCTCGGGCGCCCAGTGGGTGTTCGGGCCGGGCTCCCCAGCCGGGTCGAGACCGTCGACCACACCGCGGTAGAGCCAGCGCGCGCCGTCGTCGGATACGGCCGTGCCAATCCGGCTGCCGTGCACCCACTCGACGCCCGCGCCCGAATCGGCGGGGCGCCGCTGGGTGTAAAACATCCACCACTGTCCGGTCTGCTCGTTGCGGATGACCGACGGATCAGTCGGCCCGCCGAGCGGATCGGCGAGCAGCGGTGCGCTCACCGACCGGGACGCAGATCCGTTACGGGAGCGCGCATGCTCCCGCGAAAGTCTGGCGCAGCGAGTTCCCCGCGGGTTACGGGAGCACCCCGCCCGGCCGATGCGTAGAGGGCAGCAACAATCTCGATAGCACGTGCAGGATCAGCGGCGACCGGCGGGACATCGGCCCCGGCAAGAAGTGATTCGTAGACCTCGGACAAGAGCACATCGTGCCCGCTCGGCACCTCATTCGACGGCAGCGCCCACGACGCCGCCCGTTCCGCACTGATGTGGCGGGCCGGCGTCAGCTTCCAGCTCGCGTGGTTGTGGCCATAGAGGTGCTCGAGCTCGATGGTGGCGTGCTCCGTGTCGATGCGGATCAGGCTCGACTCCCGCGGCGCGAGCACAGTGCTCAGAACCGACGCGATGGCGCCATTCTCGAAGACGACGACGCCGCACGAGGTGTCCTCGGTCTCCAACTCCCGGTCAAGCCGGAACAGCTGGCCGGACACCGAGCTCCACTCGCCGAGCAGGTAGGCGAGCAAGTCGATCTGGTGAATGCCGTGGCTCAGCGTGGTGCCGCCACCCTCGGTCTCCCACGTTCCGCGCCACGGCACGTCGAAGTACTCGGGACCGCGGTACCAGTGTGTATGGCAGACGGCGGTTAGCGGCCTCCCGAGTTCACCCGACCGCAGCAGGTTCCGGATATGAGCGGCGGCCGTGCCGGTTCGCTGCTGGAAGACGACGGCGAGCTTCCGGTTCGCGGCCACCGCGTCCGACTGCATGGCGTCCACCTCTGCGAGGGAGAGCGCAGGCGGCTTTTCGGCGATGACGTGAGCACCGGCGTCGAACGCTGCTTTTGTCTGTTCCGCATGTCCCGCCGGCGGAGTGCAAATATGCACGACGTCGACAGCCTCCTTGGCCAACAGCTCCTCCAGGGTGCCGTACCCGGCTGCGATTCCGTGCCGGGCGTTGAAGTCACGGACCCGCTCCTCGCTGGGGTCGGCTGAAGCAACCGCAGTGACGCCGTCGATCGCGGCAAGCGCCTCGGCATGGAGGTGCGCCACGGCGCCGGTGCCGAGGATGGCAGCGCGGAGGATGCGGGTCATTGGAGGGACCTTTCGAGTCAGGATCGCCGGTGCGTGGCACGTTCGTGGGGTCTTCCCGGCGAACCTGCCATTTTCCGGCTACTTTGCGGGCTGATGATCATTCGGCGTGGGCGTCGAGCTGGTCCTCGAGGTGAAAGACCTCCTCGATCCGCACAAATCCTTCGTCCGGCCGGCCGTCGAGCTCCACGAAGAACTCGCCCATCTCGGCCTGCCAGCGGGCATTGACGTCGGTCTCGGCCATAGCGCTCTGGGCTGCGGCGAGGTCATCCGACTCGACGTACCCGATCAGGAGGCCATCCGGCCGGAGGAAGAGCGAGTAGTTGTTCCAGCCGGTGTCCTTGAGGGCGCGGAGCATGTCCGGCCAGACGGCGGCATGGCGCTCCTTGTACTCCTCAAGGCGGTCGGGCTTCACCTGCAACTGGAAGCAGACGCGTTCCATAGTTCTCCTCGTCGAGCGGGTATGAATCGTTTCATGGATGCTACCACTGCGACTTGCCAAGGAGCTCGCCTGCCCGCAACTGTTGCGCACCTACGGTGACTCAAACCGGCGTCGGACTCGCCGGAGCTGCACAAAAGTTCCCGAAGGAGGAAGGGCTAGAGGGTGCTCCCCCGGCTGACCAGCTCGGGCTGGAAGATGACCTGCCGGCTTTCGGGTGAGGTCCGGTCAATCGCTTCAAGCAACAGTTCGACGGCGGTGCGCCCCATCAGCTCCGTTGGCCGCCGCACTGTGGACAGCGGAACAACCGCAGACTGGGCGAAATCGATGTCGTCGTAGCCGATCAGCGCGAGGTCCTCCGGAATCCGCAACCCGCGGATAAGCAGCACAGCCTGCATCACGCCGATGGCCAGCAGATCGTTGGCGCAAAAAATGCCGTCCGGCAGGCCTTCCCTGCCGCGCTCCGCAAGGAGTTCACCGGCTGCACGCCCCGCCAGCACGGTCATTGCGGCGGCTTCCACTACCTCGAGCTCGGCATCCGGGTACTCCTCCACAGCCTGCTGCGCTCCGGCCAGACGGTCTGCCACCTGTTGGATGTCGGTGGACGCTCCGATGAACGCGATGCGCCGCCGCCCGCGCGAGAGCATGTGCTTCACCGCCATGTAACCGCCGGCGACATCATCCACTGACACTGAACTGATCCGGCGCTGCGGGTCCACCCGGTCCACCAAAACCACGGGCACGCCGTGGGCGCGCAGCTGTTCGAGCCGGGAATCGACGTTACCTACCGGCGAAATCAGGACACCCTTGACCCGCTGCTGCTCGAACACATCGAGATAGCGGCTTTCGCGGCCGGCGTCATGCCCACTGTCCCCGAGCAGCACGGTGCTGTCCGACTCCGCCGCCCGGTCTTCGGCGGCGCGCGCCAGCGAAGAGAAGAACGGATTACTGACGTCGAGGACGATGAGCCCAATGGTGCGGCTGAGCCCGGCACGGAGCTGGCGAGCGGCATCATTGCGCACGAAGCCCAGTTCCGAGATGACGCTGAGCACCCGCTCACGGGTCTTTTCAGCTACGCGGTCCGGGTTGTTGAGCACGTTCGATACTGTGCCCACGGCAACCTGCGCCTGGTCGGCAACGTCTTTGATACTGACCATCCGGGCAGACCCTCGATTCCTGGAAGTGACGGGCTGTAGACAAGCGGTGGACGAAAATGTGCACTCTTCACGAGAATGCTTGACACCACTCATCGCCAAGGATACCTTTGAAACGTACTAATGAATCGATTCAATATCTGATTCATCTCCTGACCGTCACCGCCGCCTCCTTCAGGCCTAGTGAAAAGTCAGTGCAAAACAACGACGATGCGCGCGGGCTTGCAGCCGGCAGCTGTAAATGGAGAGAAGTAATGGTTGACCTGAGCCGCATAACGCCAACCCTGGAGAACCTCGCTATTGAGGTGCCGTCCTGGGCTTACGGCAATTCCGGAACCCGCTTCAAGGTATTTCAGACTCCCGGCACTCCGCGCACTGTGCAGGAGAAGATCGCCGACGCCGCCAAGGTTAACGAGCTGACCGGCCTTGCGCCCTCCGTTGCCTTGCACATTCCCTGGGACAAGGTGGAAAATTACGGCGCGCTTTCTGACTTTGCGCAGGGCCTCGGCATCACGCTGGGCACCATCAACAGCAACACGTTCCAGGATGACATCTACAAGTTCGGGTCCCTGACCCACAGCGACGCCGCCGTCCGCAACAAGGCCCTCGACCACATGTACGAGTGCATCGACGTCATGAACGTCACCGGTTCACAGGACCTGAAGATCTGGCTGGCTGACGGCACCAACTACCCCGGCCAGGGCGACATGCGCTCACGCCAGGACTGGCTGCATGATTCCCTGCAAAAGGTTTACGAGCGCCTCGGTGATGACCAGCGCATGGTTCTCGAGTACAAGTTCTTCGAACCGGCTTTCTACCACACCGACGTCCCTGACTGGGGAACTTCCTACGCCCACACCCTGGCCCTCGGTGAGAAGGCCATGGTCTGCCTCGACACGGGCCACCACGCTCCCGGCACCAACATCGAGTTCATCGTGGCGCAGCTGATCCGCCTCGGAAAGCTCGGATCCTTCGACTTCAACTCGCGCTTCTACGCGGATGATGACCTGATCGTGGGGGCAGCGGATCCGTTCCAGCTGTTCCGCATCATGTACGAGGTGGCTCGCGGCGGCGCCCTCGACCCGGCTGCCAACGTGGCGCTGATGCTGGACCAGTGCCACAACCTCGAAGAGAAGATCCCCGGCCAGATCCGCTCTGTCCTCAATGTGCAGGAGATGACGGCCCGTGCGCTGCTCGTTGACCGGGAGTCGTTGACCAAGGCGCAGGAAGCAGGCGACGTCCTCGGCGCGCATGCACTGTTCATGGACGCCTTCTACACCGACGTCCGTCCGGCACTCGCCCAGTGGCGTGAATCCCGCGGACTTCCCGCGGACCCCATGGCTGCCTACGCGGCCAGCGGCTACCAGGAAATCATCAACGCTGACCGTGAGGGCGGACAGCAGGCAGGATGGGGCGCGTAACCATGACTAACCAAACCGTTCAGGACCTCATCAACCGCTCCAACCGGCTCGGTGCGGACAAACGCAACACGAACTACGCCGGCGGCAACACCTCCGCCAAGGGCAGCGATACCGACCCCGTCACCGGCGAGAACGTTGAGCTGTTGTGGGTAAAGGGCTCCGGTGGTGACCTCGGCACCCTCAAGGAACAGGGCCTGGCGGTGCTCCGCCTCGACCGTCTCCGTGCCCTGACCAACGTCTACCCTGGCCTTGACCGTGAGGACGAGATGGTCGCGGCGTTCGATTACACCCTGCACGGCAAGGGCGGCGCGGCACCTTCCATCGATACCGCCATGCACGGCCTCGTCGACGCCGCACACGTTGACCACCTGCACCCGGACTCAGGCATCGCGATCGCCACGGCGGTCGACGGCGAAGCACTCACCGAAAAGATCTTCGGCGACAAGGTGGTGTGGGTGCCCTGGCGGCGTCCGGGCTTCCAGCTCGGCCTGGACATCGCCGCGATCAAGGCCGAAAACCCGCAGGCCGTCGGCACCATCCTTGGCGGGCACGGCATCACCGCGTGGGGCGAAACCTCCGACGAGGCCGAGAACAATTCACTGTGGATGATCGAAACCGCCGAGCGCTACATTACCGAGAACGGAAACCCAAAGGCGCTCGGTGAGCCCCTCGACGGCTACGCCGCGCTCTCGCCTGAGGCGCGCCGCGCGAAGGCCGCCGCCATCGCCCCGGTGATCCGTGGCCTGGCCTCCACCGACCGCGCGCAGGTGGGGCACTTCACTGACGACGACGCCGTTCTGGACTTTTTGAGCGCAGCTGAACATCCCCGCCTGGCGGCGCTGGGCACCTCCTGCCCGGACCACTTCCTGCGCACCAAGGTCAAACCGCTGGTGCTGGACCTGCCCGCGGATGCCTCCGTCGAGGAGTCCGTGATACGCCTGAAGGAACTTCACCAGGAGTACCGCGCGGACTACCAGGGGTACTACGAGCGCCACGCCGACGCCGATTCACCGGCCATGCGCGGAGCCGACCCGGCCATCGTCCTGATTCCCGGCGTCGGAATGTTCTCCTACGGTGCCAACAAGCAGACCGCCCGCGTGGCCGGTGAGTTCTACATCAACGCCATCAACGTGATGCGCGGCGCGGAGGCCATTTCCACCTACGCCCCGATCGATGAGTCCGAGAAGTTCCGCATCGAGTACTGGGCGCTGGAAGAGGCCAAGCTCGCCCGGATGCCCAAGCCGAAGTCCCACGCCACCCGCATCGCACTGGTCACCGGCGCCGCCTCGGGCATCGGCAAGGCCATCGCCACCCGCCTCGCAGCGGAGGGCGCGTGCGTGGTCATCGCCGACCTGAACCTCGAAAACGCCGAGAAGGTCGCCGAGGAACTTGGCGGGCCGGACGTCGCCATCGGCATCCAGGCCGACGTCACCAATCCCGAGCAGGTCCAGGAAGCAATCAACGCCGCAGTCCTGGCCTTCGGCGGACTGGACCTTGTGGTCAACAACGCCGGGCTTTCGATCTCCAAGCCGCTGCTGGAGACCTCCGAGAAAGACTGGGACCTGCAGCACAACGTGATGGCCAAGGGATCGTTCCTGGTCTCGAAGGCCGCCGCCAAGGTGCTCATCGACCAGGAGATGGGCGGGGACATCATCTACATATCCTCCAAGAACTCTATCTTCGCCGGGCCGAACAACATCGCGTATTCAGCGACCAAAGCCGACCAGGCCCATCAGGTGCGTCTGCTGGCCGCTGAACTCGGCGAGTACGGTGTCCGCGTCAACGGCATCAACCCCGACGGCGTGGTCCGCGGCTCTGGTATCTTCGCCGGTGGCTGGGGAGCCAAACGCGCCGCCGTCTACGGTGTGGACGAAGAAAAGCTCGGCGAGTACTACGCCCAGCGGACCCTCCTCAAGCGCGAGGTGCTGCCCGAGAACGTGGCGAACGCCGCCGCGGTCCTCACCTCCGCCGAACTGTCCCACACCACCGGGCTGCACGTTCCGGTCGATGCCGGCGTAGCCGCCGCCTTCCTCCGGTAATCGGCTCAGCATGAAGTCGGTCTACGCAGCCGTCGATATCGGTGCCTCATCCGGCCGGGTTATCCTCGGCCGGATGGGCACCGACGGCCCGTCACTTGAGGTCATCCATCGTTTCCCGAACGGCGTGCAGGAAACCGACGGCGCCCTCCGCTGGGACATCGACGCCCTCTTCGTGGAGGTGCTGCACGGCCTCACCCTCGCCCGCGAACTCACAGACGCAAAGGGCGAACGGGTGGTGAGCATCGGCGTCGACACCTGGGCCGTGGACTACGGCCTGGTGAACGACGACGGCGCTCTCGCCTCCCAGCCGCACAGTTACCGTGACTCGCGCACGACTGGGGTTCTCGATCGGGTGCACGGAGAGGTTCCGTTCGACCGGCTGTATGAAACCACCGGCCTGCAGTTCCTCCCGTTCAATACCGTCTATCAACTGGCGGCCGAGCCGTCCCTTGAGAACGTCCAGGCACTGCTGATTCCGGACCTGCTGGGCTTCTGGCTGACCGGGAAGCGCCGGACCGAGATCACAAACGCCTCGACCACCGGGCTTCTGGACGCCTCGACCGGCAACTTCTCAAGCCACCTTCTCGATGCCCTCGACATTCCGCGGAGAATCTTCCCGACGCTGATGGAACCGGGGGAAACGCTGGGCACCCTGCTGGCCTCCATCACCGAACGGACAGGGCTGGATTCCGCCACCACGGTCATCGCCGTGGGCTCCCACGACACAGCATCCGCCGTGGCCGCAGTGCCCGCGGGAGTAGACAACTTTGCCTACATCTCCTCGGGCACCTGGTCGCTGGTGGGGGTGGAGCTGTCGGAGCCGATCCTCACCGAAGCCGGCCGTGCCGCCAACTTCACGAATGAACGCGGCGTTGACGGCACCATCCGGTACCTGCGCAACTGCGGCGGACTGTGGCTGCTCCAGGAGTGCCTGCGTGAGTGGGGGCGATCCGTGACCCTCGAGCAAGTTCTCGCTGAGGCTGCCGAGCTGCCCGCCGGCGGTCCACGAATCGACGCCGATTCCGACGACTTCATCGCGCCGGAGAACATGCCACACCGCATCCGCAGCGCGGCGGGCGAAGCGCTTGAGTCTCCTGCCGCCGTCGTTCGCTGCATTTTGGACAGCCTCGCGCAGGTGTATGCACGCACGCTCGAGCAGGCGGCAGAACTTAGCGGTAAGCCGATCGACGTCGTACACATTGTCGGCGGCGGTTCGCAGAACCGGCTGCTGTGCCAGCTCACCGCGGACGCCACGGGGCTTCCCGTTCTTGCCGGGCCGGTGGAGGCCACGGCCCTTGGCAACGTGCTGGTTCAAGCGCGTGCCGACGGCGCACTGGGCGCGGGAGCTCTCGGGACGGGGGCCACGCTGGACGACATCCGTACCGCCGTCCGTAGCACAGCCCAGACCACGCGTTATGAACCTTCCCGACAAACCGAAACAGCACTGACCTAGCAAAGGATTCACAGTGGCAGTTCGCACCAGACCCGTCCGCACCGCCGTCGTTGGAGCAGGAGGCATCGCGCAGGGGCAGCACCTTCCCGGGCTGCGCGTCCTCGGCGATCGGGTGGACATCGCAGCCATCGTCGACATGGACGGCGACCGGGCGCGGGAAGTTGCAGCAGAGTGGGGCGCGCCTTCCTCCTTCACCTCCGTGGCCGCGATGCTGGAGGAGGTGCAGCCGGATCTCGTGCTGGTGTGCACGCCGCCCGGCTCGCACACTGACGCGGTCATCCGCTCGCTCGACGCCGGAGCCTCAGTCTGGTGCGAAAAGCCGCCGACCCTTTCCCTGGCCGAGTATGACGCAATCCTCGAGCACGAAAGCGCCGCGGGCCCGTATGCGTCCTACGTCTTTCAGCACCGCTTCGGCTCAGCAGCGCGAACGCTGCGGTCGCAGATCGCTGCCGGTGATCTCGGGGCTCCTTTGGTGGGCATCTGCCACACGCTCTGGTACCGGGATACCGCCTATTACGACGTCGCGTGGCGGGGTAAGTGGGAAACCGAGGGCGGTGGACCCGCCATGGGCCACGGCATCCACCAGATGGACCTGCTGCTGTCCCTGCTGGGCGACTGGACCGAAATCAGCGCGACCATGGCGACCCTGGGCCGTGATGTTGAGACCGAGGACGTCTCCTTTGCACACGTCACGTTCGAAAGCGGAGCGATCGTATCGGTGGTGAACAGCGTGCTGTCGCCGCGGGAGACCAGCTACCTGCGGTTCGACTTCGCCGATGCCACCGTGGAGGTGGAGCACCTCTACGGGTACGACAATTCGCACTGGAAATGGACGCCGGCTCCGCACGTTGATACGGACGCAGTGAGCTCCTGGGCGCCGACGCGAAACTTCGCCAGCTCACACGCTGTGCAGTTGGAGGAACTCGTGTCCTCCCTCGAGCGCGGTGAGCGCCCCGCGGCTTCCGGTCACGACGGACGGCGGGTGCTTGAACTGATTGCGGGCCTGTACCAGTCAGCGATTACTGGCCGACGAGTGCAGCGCAGCGAGCTGACCCGGGAGAATCCGTTCTACTGGTCGATGAACGGTGCTTCCGCCACATTGAAGGAGACACTCGATGCCTGAACTGCAGCTACGCCGTCCATCCAACAGCGAGCTGGTGATTTCCTGCGGCGCCGTTGACCTGGCGACGTACGTGTTCATCCCGCCTGCCACCCGCTCGGAGGCACCGAAACCGTACCTGCACCCGCTGCGCACCCTGAGCGGTGCGCCGCTTACGGGTTTCCGCCCGTGGGATCACCGCTGGCACAAGGGCCTGCAGATGACCTGGTCCCATGTTTCGGGGCAGAACTTCTGGGGCGGACCAACGTTCTCTCCGGAGACGGACTACCAGTGGCGGGACAACCTCGGTTCGATCGAACACGAGGGGTTCCCCGGGCTCTCCGCCTCGCCCGACCGAGTCTCACTGGGTGAAGCCCTGACCTGGCGCAACTCCGCCGGTGAGCGTTGGCTCTCGGAGCAGCGCGAGACCGTCTTCTCCAGCGTCGATGTGCAGGAGCAGTCCTGGCAGTTGGACTTCACCACGGAACTGACCAACATCTCCGAGCGATCGCTTGATCTTGGCAGCCCTACCACCCATGGCCGCGCCAACGCCGGGTACACCGGGTTCTTCTGGCGGGGCCCGCGCAGCTGGACCGGTTGCTCGATCTTCGGTCCCGATGGTGCCGAGGGTGAAGCGATGATGGGCACCTCTGCGCCCTGGATTGCCCTCGCCGGGCAGAATGACGAGCTCGACGGCGGTGCCACCATCGTGGCGCTGGCCGGGACGTCGTCGTCGTCGGTTCCGTTAAAGTGGTTCGTGCGTAGCGAGCCGTTTGCTGCGTTGTCGCCCTCCCCCGCCTTCGACGAGGAAATTACGCTGGCGCCTGGGGAGTCGCTTCGCCTGCAGCACCGGTACGTCTTCGTGGACCGGATCTGCGAGCGCGACGACATCGAGCGGATCGCGAAGGGCGCCTCCCTGTGAGCGGATCGCCGCGGCTCCCTCTCTTCCCGGGATCGGTCGGCATGAGCGACCTGCGGGTGTACGAGTGGGAGACCGACGACGGCCACCACGGCGGGACGCCGCACCTGCACACTGTGTCCAACGAGGGTTACGTGGTGATCGGCGGATCAGGTGAGGTTCACACCCTCTCTTCGGAGGGCTATGCGCGGGATCCGCTGAGTGCCGGATCGGTGCTGTGGTTCAGCCCGGGGACGGTGCACCGGCTCATCAACACAGGGGACCTCCGCATCCTCACGGTCATGCAGAACTCAGGGCTGCCGGAGGCCGGCGACGCTGTGCTGACGTTTCCGCTCGAGATCGTTTCCGACGCCGAAAGGTACCGGTCAGCGGTCACGTTGCCTGAGGGCACCGAGGCGGAGCGCGGCGAGGCGGCCCGCCGTCGCCGTGATCTGGCGATCAAGGGCTATGCGGAGTTGCTTGCTGGATTGGAGGAAGGCGACCGCCGACCGCTCGATGCGTTCTACGCCGCAGCCTCCGCACTGGTGCAGCCCCGAGTGGAGGAGTGGACGAAGCTGTGGACGGACACGGTGCTTGCCGATGTCGAGACAACCCGGTCCCAGTTGGCAGCCCTTGCGGAAGGGGACGCTTCGCACCTGGGTGATGCCGCCGTCGTGCGTGCCGTGCCGAGGCCTGAGCCGCGAGCCTTCGGAATGTGCGGGCGCCTGGGGATCTGGGACGCCGACCGGCGCTGAACCCTGCGCATCGCTACCGCAAAAGTGCCGGTAACCGGCAGGATCGTGGGGACGCCCCCACGATCCTGACAATCACCGGCGCGTTTGCGTGCTAAGACGTTATCGCCCGGAACCCTTCATGCTTCCGGTGAGCAGCTCGCCTTCATCGCCGCTGACGAGGCACAGGATCTCGCGGTCACCGTCGAACGCCCAACTGGCCTTTGTCGGCGTGAAGGATTCGAAATAGAGCGACGACTCCTCGTACTCCGTTCCTATGAACCCGGGGAATTCGTTGTAACAGAACTCTTCTGCCAGAGCGACGATCTCGGAGTCGCCGGGAAAATCACCGTCGGGAAGATCGGTTGTGGCGTACGCTTCCAGGTCGTGCTCGCTGCTGCACGGCAGCACCGTGATCTCGGAGAAGCTGTAGCTTTCCTCCTCGGAGGCCTTTTCCTGTTCCTTTGGGTAGTTTGCGCAGTCGCCCACGCCGATGTTCATGGCGTCAAACTCCGCCGGCGCCGTCACCTGACCGGATTCATCGCGCTCAACCACGCCGGTATCCAGCGAGTAGCAGCCTGTAACGCCGAAGATGGCGCAGAAGGACAGCACCACTAGTGCCTTGCTTTTCATGATTCCCCCGAGAGATGCCGTGCGAACGAATTGAGAATAGAGCCCGACGGCGGCTTGAGACCCCTTCTGCGGGAAGACACGCCGGGAATGTTTGCGTGGATAGGCTTATCCGCATGACGCCGAGCGAGCAGCAGTGACCCACCATCCGGGTGCCGGCATCGGCGCCGTGTTTGTCCTGATCGCGGCGGTGCTGTGGGGAACCACCGGCACCGTTGCCAGCTTCGCGCCAGGCGTCGGCCCGCTCGCTATCGGCGCGGCGGCAATGGGGGTCGGCGGCCTGCTTCAGGCAGCCCTCGCCGGACCGGGGCTGGTCCGCGCCCGCCACGAATTACGACGGCGGTGGCCCACCATCGCGCTCGGCGGAGTCGCCGTAGCTGTGTACCCCCTCGCCTTCTACAGCTCCATGCGATTGGCCGGTGTTGCCGTGGGTACCGTCATTTCAATCGGCTCGGCGCCCATCGCGTCGGCGGTCATCGAACGCGTCATTGACGGGCACCGGTTGACGCGGCGCTGGGCGGTGGGTGCCGGCGTCGGGCTGGTGGGAGTAGTGCTGCTTACCTTCGTGGAGCCGGCGCAGGACACGGGTGCAGGCAACACCACTGCCGGGATTTTGCTGGGGCTGCTCGCCGGGGTCACGTACGCGCTGTACTCGTGGGCGGCACACCGGACTATGCAGCGGGGCGTGCGTTCCGGGGTTGCAATGGGTGCGATCTTCGGGGCGGGCGGTGTGTTGTTGATGCCGGTGCTTTTCCTCACCGGCGCGCCGCTGCTTGAGTCCTGGCACAACTTTGCCGTCGGCGCCTACATGGCGCTGGTGCCCATGTTCCTGGGCTACGTCTTCTTCGGGCTCGGCCTCGCGCGGGTCATGGCAAGCACGGCGACCACGCTGTCCTTGGCGGAACCGGTCGTGGCGGCGATGCTGGCCGTCGTCATTGTGGGTGAAAGGCTGCCGGCGGCAGGGTGGATTGGCGTTGGACTCGTGATTGCGAGCCTCGCCGTCCTCACCGTGCCTGCGCGGCGCACTGTCCGCACAGCGGTTGGTGTTCCCTAGGAACCCTCTGATGAATCCTTGGACTCGTCCGGCGCTTCACTACGGGTGACACGGACACGTTCGATCCGGTGGCTCGCCATCTCCGCCGCTTCGAAACGCAGTCCCTCGATTTCTACGCTATCGCCGGTCTTCGGCATTCTGCCAAGCCGGTCAAGAACCAGGCCGGCAAGCGTCTCATATTGGCCGTCGTCGGGAAGGTCCACGCCGATCTCCTCGGAAGCCTCTTCGATGATCAGACCGCCGTCCAACACGACGCTGCCACCGTCACTGAGCGTGTGCCGCGCGGACGCGTCAGCCTTCTCGTCGTCGTACTCGTCATAGATTTCTCCGACGAGTTCTTCGAGGAGGTCCTCAAGCGTGGCAATGCCATCAGTGCCTCCGTATTCATCGACGACGAGGGCTATGTGGTGCCCTCCTCCACGCATCTGGCTGAGTGTGGGCAGAATTCGGTTCGAACCCGGCACAGCGAGGATCGGCCGGGCAATCGACGCTATGGCATCACCGCCCGACCCTTCGTGGCTGAGGAGGTCGCGGATATGAATGAAACCAACGACGTCGTCGATGGACTCCCGGTACACCGGGTATCGCGTGTAGGGAAGGTCACGGATTGCCGCAGCAGCTTCACTTAACGGCATGGTCTCAGCGAGGAATTCAACGTCAGTGCGCGGTCGCTTCACCTCGTCGATCAGGCGGTCTCCGACGCTGAAAGCATCAGAGAGGATCTGACGGTGTTCCCTCCGCAGATCCGGGGTTTCCTGAACCAGCTGCCGCAGTTCCGCGGCGGTGTACTCCTCGGTGGTGGCATTCGGATCCCCGCCGACGAGCTTCACGACGGAGTTGGTGGACACCGAGAGCAGCCAGATCACGGGGCGCATCACTCGCGCGAACATGTTGAGCGGAGGCGCCAGGACCCTCGTGAAGCCGACGGCGCGCTGCATGGCCAGTCGTTTGGGAGCGAGCTCACCCAGGACGAGGGACAGGTAGGCGATGACCAGGGTCATCAGAATCAGGGCAACCGTGTCGGCAGTGCCGTCCGGTATGCCGATGTTGATGAGCAGCGGCGCGAGATCGGGGGCAAGAGTCGAGGCGCCGTAGGCCGACGAGAAAAATCCTGCAAGCGTGACGCCGATCTGCACGGCGGAGAGAAAAAGATTCGGGTTGCGAACCAGTTTGGCTGTCCTCATGCCGCTGGGCCCGGACTCCTCGATGCGCTTGATCTGGCCCTCGCGAAGATTGACGATGGCCATCTCGGTGCCTGCGAAAACGCCGCCTATCAGCACGAAAACGAGAACCAGCAGGGCATTCAGGAGAGTGTCGGTATCCACAACGCCACTCTATCCGTGGCGACTCGGCCTACTTCGGTTGTTCAGCCACAGCGAAGATGTACTCCACGCCGGCGGCAGCGGCCGGGTCCCCGCTGAAGGTGATGAAGTAGCCGGGCTCCGGCACAGACACGTTGAACCAGGTGGGACCACCACACGCAAAGCCCGTCATGCCCTCGCTGCGGGCCTGAGAGGTGTAGGAGAAGGTCAGCCGGTCCGTTCCGCGGCACTGGGCGTGGACGAGGTACTCGGCAGTGTCTTTCGATTCCTCGCCCACCGCGGCGGATACAGCCGAGCACGAGCTCAGCACGAGCGCTGCTCCGCCCCACGCTGCCGCAGCAACTAATCGGGCAGGTGTGTGTCCCCCCCAAGTTTCCCCACTCGCTAACCCTCTCAGCTCCGCATTATGCCTCGCCCATCATGAGCCCTTCGATGGAGTGTTTCTGAGTGATCGGTGTCAGTTCGTCTACAACTGGGCAGGCAAGGTGGTACCGCACCCGCTGGGGGAGACTGTCGAAGAATCGTTTGGTAACTGCCATGTCATGGTGCTCAGCGTTCCCAGCTCCGGGGGCATCCACGCCGAGCACGAGGACGGGTCTGGACTTCTGCGAGTAGTTTTTCGTACCGCGATGTATGGTCAACGCCGACCGTGCGGAGATATCCCCCATCTTCGGGTACTTTCGCTGTGCCAGCCCATCGTACCGGCTGTACGCCGATTTCGGAGGAAACATGTCATGTTCAAAGCCGACAGGGAGATCCCATTGTGTGGTCGGCGCAACCTCAAACGGGCCCATGTCCTCGTCCGTGTCGACTGCGGTTGCGTTGAAGGCCAGCGACGTCAGTCTCTTGTTCACACGGGTCTCCTCCGGCATCGGAAAATCCCTGTGCCAGGGCTGGTTCATGGCACCGGGGCCGGGGACGTCGAATCCCAGTTCGACGAACTGGTAGTCCGGGCCGAGAACTGATTCACAGACCATACGGACCCATGGGTGATCGACCAGTTCCACCCACCCCCGGAACTGCTCCGGGTGGATTTCAACGTAGTGCCGCTTCGGGCCTCGACCAACCGCACCACCGGGTCTGGACAGTGCCTCCTGGTAGGCAATGTCGATGTCTTCATGAAGCTGGGCGGCCCAGTGGCGGGAGAAAGCCCCTTTTCGGGCGATTACACCGTCCATGTATAACCCGGTGACGGCGTCAACAGTTTCCTCATCGGCACCTTCAGGAACCGGGATTTGCACGTCCCCTACATTGTTGACTGCCTCGTTCACTGCTTCCTCTTTCATCTATGATCTTGTTCGAATCCAGGAGCTAGTCGTTGAGCACGACGCGGGGCATCAATCCGTCCCACTCGATGGGCGCGGTATACATGCCCCGGTAGGTGAAGGCCGGATCCCACGCATGGAACACGAGGTAGTCGGATGCGTCCGGTCCGGCTACCACGTCCTGGCCCCCGGGACCCATGTACCGGAATTCTGAGGACTGGGTCGAGAGGATCGGCTCATCGCTTTTATCCCACGGCCCATCAAGGGTTGCGGCGGTTGCCACTCCGACGTTGTACCGGTCATCCGCGTAGGAATTGCTTGAATACAACAGCGCATAACCACCATCCCGTGGCACAACCGTCGGCGCCTCCACCAGATCGCCTTCCCACTCCAGGGTCTGCTTGATCAGCTTCTGTGGTTCGCCCGTGAGGGTGAGACCGTCGGCGCTCAGCGGTGCGGTCTGGATCCAGGTGTCCAGTCCACAGCAGTTGCCGTCGTTCTTCCACACGAGGTGGAGACCGTCGTCGTCGGTAAAGGTGCTGGCATCGATTGCACCGCCCTCGTCCTCGGGGCAAACGAGCATCCCGTCCCCCTGCACCTCGAAGGGGCCCAGCGGATCAATAGCCGTGGCGACCCCGATGCACTGCAGCGCCGGGTCGAAGTTCGTTGCCGTGAAGTAAAGAACGTAGTTGCCCTCGGATACTTCGGTAACTTCCGGCGCCCAGGTCTTTCCGGGAATCACCCACGAGGGCAGGTCCGGCAGGGCGTCCGCGTTGAGGACCGTCCAGTTTTCCAGGTCGGTGGATTGCGCAACCTGAACGTTCTTCGCGTTGTCCTCGGTGGCGTACGCGTAGTACGTGTCACCGACCTTCAGCACGTCCGGATCCGGGAAGTTCCGGTCAATGACCGGCTCCGCGGCGGGGCTGTCCTCAGTTGGTGTGGAGGATCCGCCCGGACCAGACGATCCGGCACAGGCGCCCAGAGCGAGCGCCGCCAGTGCTGCGCCAGCACCAAGGAACTGCGCGCGCAGGCTGCGCCTCAACCTTTGACCCCGGACCGCGAGACTCCCTCGATGATGAACCGCTGGAGGAAGACGAACAGGGCAAGCACCGGAACGCTGGCCACCACCGCACCGGCCATCAGGAGGTCATACCGCACCGAGTTGGCGGACTGCAGAGTCGAAAGTCCCGCCGGCAGCGTCTGTACGTCAGGGCTGAACAGGACGTAGACAGGCCACAGGAAGTCATTCCAATTCGCAAGGAAGGCAAGAAGCGCCAGGGTTGCCATAGCCGGTTTGGCCAGGGGAAGAATGATCTTTGTGAACATCTCCCACCGGTTGGCACCGTCGAGTCTCGCAGCTTCTTCCAGGTCCTCTGGGAGGGAGATGAAGAACTGCCGCATGAAGAACACACCGAAAGCGGAAGCGGCTGTCGGCACAATGATCGCGACCAGCGAATTCAGCCAGCCGAGGTCGCTCACGATGAGGTAGTTCGGGATGACGAGGATGACCGGCGGCACCAGCAAGGTGGCGACGATGACCGCAAACACGATGCCCTTGCCCCTGAAATTCATGCGGGCCAGCGGGTAGGCGGCAAGCGAAGCTGTCACCACCACAAGAACCGAATGCACTGCGGCTGCCACCATGCTGTTGATGAACCACCGCAAGACGGGCGTGTTGGTGCCGGGAGCGAGAATGCTCTCGTAGGCCTGCAGCGAGAAGGGGTTGGGAATCCAGCTTGGGGGTATCGACGTTGCGTCTCCCCTGGTTTTGAACGAAGTGACAATCATGAAGATGATCGGGCTGATGAAGATGAGGGCCACAAGCCCGAGAAACACCAGTTTGAGGATGGTGCGGCCGCGGTTGGATGGGCGCTTGGCGGCGGCAGCTTCCGTCCGTGCGGGCCGCGCGTCGGTGGAGTGTGTCATTTGCTTACCTTCTTTTCCCGCTTTTCACGGAACAGCCAGAAGACGATCAGACTCAGGACCATCAGGAACACGGTGAGCACGTAACTCATTGCCGCGGCACTGCCCATGGAGAAGTTACGCAATCCGGTTTCGGCAATCTGGTAGATCGCGGTGCGGGTTTCACGGGCAGGGCCACCCTGGGTGATCAGATAGGACTGGCCAAACATGTTCACAGAGGCGATGAGCGTCACTATCGTGACAAAGGAGAGCACAGGGCGCAGGCCCGGAAGCGTCACATTGACGAACTGTTGCCAACTGTTGGCGCCGTCAACCCGGGCAGCCTCATAAAGCTCAGCGGGGATGTCCTGCAATGCCGCGAGGTAGATCACGGCATTGAATCCAAGGGTCCACCAGACCGTCACGCCGACCAGTGCTACCCAGGCAGCGGGTGTGGAGGTTGTCCAGGCGATGTCGTCCGGAAGACCGAGGAGACCAAGGTAGTAATTGACCAGACCGATGTTGTTGTCGAGCAGGTAGCGCCACAAGACTGCGATAACGGCTACGCCCAAGACGTACGGAGCGAAATAAACTGCCCGGAAGAAGTTGCGGCCAGGGAACTTCTTCGCCATAAGCAGCGCTACTGCCAGCGGGATGGTAAGCAGCAGAGGCACGCTGAAGAGTGTGAAGATGCCGGTGGCCTTCATTGATCGCCAGAAGTTCTGCGACTCCGCCGACGCGGGATCAAACAGCTGTGCGTAGTTTCGCGCTCCGACAAATGGCTTCAGTGGCAACGTGTAGTCCCAGGAATGGAGGCTGATCCACGCACCGAACACGATTGGTAGCAGTACAAACGCCACGAAGAGGATCAGATAAGGTCCCAGGAAAAGCCACGGGGTGGCTGGGGCCTGCTTCCTGATTCCTCTGGAGTTTGTCTGGTCCGGGCGGGCGGGTGCCCTCTTCTTTTCGAGGGCACCCGCTTGCTGTGTCGAATTCATGGCTGTGTCAGTTCCCGAATGCGGCTTGGTTTTCTTCCATGAGGGTGGTCGCCTGCTTGGCGGCCTCAGTCAGAGCAGGCTCAGGCTCCTGTTCCCCAAGGATGGCGTTGCTCACCGCGACTTCAAGGGTCTCGGTCTGGACGGTACCGATGCCGGGTACCGGGGGCAGGAAGCGCATGGTGTCGATTTTCTCCGCGATCGCTTCCTGCGGCATGCCGTCAAGAACGCCGCTCTCACGCACCGATTCCCGTGCTGGGATCATGCCGGACTTGGCCCACTCGTCGGAGTTTTCACTCATCCAGGCAATGAAGACCTGCGCGGCGGCCTGCTTGTCGGGGTCCGCAGAAGCCTGGCGAGGGAGGAAGAAATTGTGGGAGTTGGCCCAGACAGCGTCTTCCTCGCCGATTGCCGGGATGGGGACGGCCGCGTAAGGAAGGCCTGAGGCTTCCAGGTCGTTGAGCTGCCAGATGCCATCCCAGGTGATCGAGTTTTCCCCGTTCTTGAACGCAACGTACTGGGAATCGATGGCGACGTCGTCGGGACTATAGCCCTCTTCCACCATTGACCTCATCCACTGAAGTGACTCAACCCCGGCTTCGGAATCAAAGGTTGCGGTGGCCTCTTCCGCGTTATACGGGTCTCCACCGTTCTGCCACAGCAGTGAAAGGTCCATCAGGTGAGCCGGCCACTTCGCCGGCATCCAGAACGGGTTCTCGAAGCCCGCATCCTCAAGCTTGACCAGTGCCTCCTCGAAAGAGGCTGCATCCGTAGGCGCCTCAGTGATTCCGGCTTCTTCGAAGTGCTCGGTGTTGTAGTACATCGCCAGTGAATGGACATCCAGCGGGACGCCGTAGCGCTGGTCCTTGTACACGGCGGCGTTCCATACTTCCTCGGTGAAATCATCAGCAGTAAGTTCGAGTCCGGAGACGAGATTGTCCACCGGAACGATCACGTTACGTGCAGCCATGGTGGCCAACTGGTCGAGATGCATTACGCCGACGTCGGGACCTTCGCCTGCGGTCACCGCCGCCGGAAGTCGCTGGTAGAAGTCCGCCCACTGCATGGTGTTGGAGACAACCGTGATGTTCTCGTGTTCGGCGTTGAAGTCCTCAACCATCTTTTCCATGTACGGGCCGTCACCGCCGGTAAATCCGTTCCAGTAGGAGAGCTCGACTGCCGGTCCGGTGTACTCCCCGGTGAACTCCTGTTCGACCGCCTGCTGTGCGCCCGAACCGCCGCAGGCGGTCAGAGCGAGTAGAGCCACTGCACCAAGGGCGCTGGAGCTCAGGAATCGTTTGCGGAAAGACCGCTTGGGATAGGTCATCTTTGTCCTCCTCGGTAAAACGCTCCACCTTGAGTGTGCGCAACTGGTCTGCACGCCACTGCGGCCTGGGGCTTACCCAGCTACACGGCATCTGGCAAATGTACAGCGCTGTAAACGACGATGTCTAGTGTTGTTTCCCAATCGAGACCTGGCATGCTGCAGCGCCGGGCAACATAACGACTTCGACTAGGGTTAGAGGCTGACAAGAAGGGCAGCGATGAAACGGGTTCGACTGACGGACGTGGCCGAGAGGGCCGGCGTGTCCATGAAGACGGTCTCGAACGTCGTGCATAACTACCCACATGTCGCGCCGGAACTTCGCCGCAAGGTCCAGGCTGCGATCGACGAACTGGGTTACCGGCCCAACCTCACAGCCAGACGCCTCGCCACCGGCAGAACGGGCATGTTGGCCCTGGCCATGCCCGAGATAGACCACCCCTACTTCTCTGAACTGTCCCGGCATATCGCCGAGGAGGCTACCCGCAGGGGTTACCGGGTGATCATCGAACAGACGCTGAGCGATGTCGAGGCCGAACACGCGGTACTCAAGGATCGCGAGGCCGGCTTGGTGGATGGAGTGATCTTCCACCCGGTCCGGATGACCACGCTGGAAATCGCCAGGCTGCATCGGGATACGCCGCTGGTTCTGCTGGGCGAGTCGATCATGCCCGTCACCACTGACCACGTGATGATCGACAACGTCGCGGCTGCCGCGGATGGGGTCCGGCATCTTCTTGCCCTTGGCCGGAAGCGGATCGTCTTCCTCGGAGTGGTTGCACATGACATCACGGGTTCAACAGATCAACGCCTCCTCGGCTACCAGCAGGGCCTGCTTGAAGCGGGCGTGAACCTGAACCCGGATCTGGTGCTCTCCGTACAGGACTTCTCACCTGAGGCCAGCGCTGCCGCGGTGCGTGAGGCACTGGCGAGGGGTCTGCGCTTCGACGGCATCGTATGCCGGGACGACAAATTCGCCATCGGTGCGCTGCAAGCCCTCCGCGATGAGGCGGTCGCAGTTCCGGAGCAGGTTGCAGTTGTCGGCTGGGACGACACCGCCATCGGCTCCTATACGACACCGAGCCTGACGTCCGTCTCTCCAAGCAAGCGCGCGCTGGCGGAGGTTGCCCTTGAGTTGCTCGACGAGCGCATCAAGGGGTATCAGGGGATTGGACGGCACCGGGTCGTACCGCACTCCCTGTCCATCCGCCAGAGCGCACCGGCCCCCACCGCCTCTTAAGCCAGGCAACAGCCAACTTCTTGCTCCTCAAAGAAGGCGAAGACTTTACAGCGCTGTAAAAATGCGTCAGGATTGTCCGCATGTCGAACTCATCCTCCTTCTCCGCCAGCAGCCAAGACGGTAGCTATCCCCGCCCCCAGCTTGTCCGGCGCCACTGGCAGGATCTGTGCGGTGAATGGGATTTCGAGCACGACGACGCCAATGTTGGCCTGCGCGACGCCTGGCACTCGGGCGAGGTGGACTTCCACCGCACCATCACGGTTCCGTTTCCGCCGGAATCCGCCCGGTCCGGGATCGCAGATACCGGATTTCATCCGGTGGTCTGGTACAAGCGCGTCATCAGCCAGGATGATCTGGCCGCCAGCGGACGATTGAACGACGACGACCGCATCCTCCTTCACTTCGGCGCCGTTGATTATCGGGCCAGCGTTTGGTTGAACGGGCAATTGCTCGGCGCCCATGAAGGCGGCCAGACTCCGTTCTCCTTCGATATCACCGAACACACACGGACGACTGACGACGCAGTCCTCGTGGTGCGCGCGGAAGATGATCCGCAGGACGTGTCGCAGCCCCGCGGCAAGCAGGACTGGCTCGAAGACCCGCACGTCATCTGGTACCACCGCACCACCGGCATCTGGCAGCCGGTGTGGCTCGAAGCCGTTCCCGTCACGCATGTGCGCAGTCTGGCCTGGCAGTCAGACGTCCCCGCGGGATCGGTGCAGGTAGACGTGGACCTCCTGAAGGACATCTGTAAGGAAGTGAGCGTCCGGGTTGAGCTCACGCACCGCACGAAGCACCTCGGCACCTACCAGGTCTTCACCAACCAGGACCGCGTCAGCCTGCATTGCGCAATCGCGCACCAGGCAAACGGCCAAGCCTATGAATCCCTGCTCTGGTCACCCGAGCATCCACGCTTGATCGACGCGAGGGTCACTGTGCTGGGTTCCGACGGAGAGGTGCTGGAAGAAATCTGGTCCTACCTCGGCCTGCGCAGCGTCGGCGAAGCGGGCGGACGCTTCCTCCTGAACGACCGCCCCTACTACGTCCGGTCCGTGCTTGAGCAGGGCTACTGGCCCGATTCCCTCCTGGCGGCACCGGACGCTGACGCGTTGCGCACTGAGGTGCAGCTGATTAAGGACCTCGGATTTAACGCCGCCCGCCTTCACGAAAAAGTGGAAGACCCCCGTTTCCTGTACTGGGCTGACCGCTTGGGCCTGCTTGTCTGGGGCGAGATGGGAAGTCCGTTCGAGTTCTCGACCGCATCGGTCCAGCGTGTTACCCGTGAGTGGATGGACGTCGTTGAACGCGACCGGTCCCACCCTTGCATCGTGACCTGGGTTCCGATCAACGAGAGCTGGGGTGTGCAGCAGGTTGCACACAACCGGGCGCAGCTGCACTTTGTCCAGGCGATGTACCACCTCACCAAAGCACTCGACTCCACCCGCTCCGTGGTGTCCAACGACGGTTGGGAGCACGCCGATTCGGATCTGCTGACGATCCACGACTACACCACCACGCACGACGGCCTGCTTGCGAACTACCGGGACGCTGACACCGTCAACGCCCTGATCGACGGCGTTGGGCCGGCTGGACGACGCCTTTTGGCTCTATCCACCGGCATCCGGGACCAACCGGTGATGGTGTCGGAGTTCGGCGGCGTCTCCTATGCCCCGAATAGCTCGATCAGCACCTGGGGCTACTCGACGGTCGAGTCTGCTGAAGGGTTCAGTGATCAGCTCAACAACCTGTTCTCGGCCCTGCATGCCAGCCCCGTCTTGGCCGGGTTCTGCTACACACAACTCACAGACACACTGCAGGAGGCCAACGGGCTGACCGATGAGAACCGGAAGCCCAAACTCCCGATCGAGATCATCCGGCGGATTGTGACAGGAGAGAAAGCTACCTGAGCGGCCGCCCGCTCAGGCAACGGCCTGATCACTCCAACCCCGGCAACTTTCGTGCAGATCCGGTGGCTTCCTACCCCTTCGAAGTCGCCGGACCTGCGCAAAAGTTCCAGAAACGGGTGGGGGCTACATCCGCCCGAACTTCGCCCGCACCAGCGCAAAAATGCCGTAGCAGATAAGACCCACGGCAATGAGGACCAGCAGCGCATCGCCGAAGGGATGGTCCGTCAGCGCTTTCAGGCTTCCATCGAGTCCGGTGGACCGGCTGGGGTCATGGGTGATCACGGCGGCGCCGAACAGGATGCCCACCAGGATGAGGGCAATCCCTTTCGCAACGTGCCCGATGACGCCCAGCACCTCGATGAGGGCCCCGCGGTGCGTGTCTTCGAAGTGCCGAAGCTCAGGCCGGAACTTGCGCGCGAGCCCCTTGAAGACAAAGTAGACACCAATGCCGAAGACGGTGCCGCCTACGGCAAGGATCACGAAGACTCCGAAGGGCGAGCCCATCATCGCGGCGGTGAAATCGCGAGTGGATTCGCTCGAATCGACTTCGCCGCCGAAGGCGAACCGGGCGAAGGTGAAGGCCATGCTGCCGTAGATAATGCTCAGTGATCCGGAAGATATTGTCTTGGAGACCCGTTCCCCGGTGGGCAGGTGGCGGGCGCGCAGGGTCGCTTCGCTCAATTGCCAGGCGGCGAGTCCGAGGCACCCGATCGCGCAGGCCCACATGACCCACGGGCCGGACGTTCCACCAGCCAACTGTTCCAGCGCACCGGTCGGCTCAGCCTCGCCGCTTCCCCCGGACGCGATCTGCAAGGCAATGATGCCGATGAGGATATGGACGACGGCGAGAACCGCGAACCCGAAACGCGCGACGGCGTCGAGCACTGCATGGTCCGACACCTCTTCTGCGGTGTCAGCGGCCTCCCGCGCCCGGGAGTTTTTATCCGTTGACATGCCACGCTCCTGTATTTCCCTGGTATTTCAGGGTACAACCGCGGGTGACGTTCGATGAGCGGACGTCCACGGGCCAGGGTTCAGCGCCGCCAGAACAGGTGATGGGTTACGCCGCTGGCGCTGGGAACGACGTCGACATGGAAGCGGTCCAGCAGGTCATCGGGCGATTCCCACAAGCGCGACCCGCCGCCGAGTTCAACCGGCGAGACAGCTACATGCAACGTATCCACGAGATCAGCGTCGAGAAACTCCCGGATGGTGGTCGCGCCGCCGCCCAGCCTGACGTCCTTGCCGTTGGCTGCCTTCCGCGCTTCGGCCAGCACCGTTGCCGGATCAGCGCCGGTGAAATGGAACGTGGTGTCGGAAAGGGCGAAGGATGGCCGCTCATGGTGGGTCATCACGAACACTGGAGTATGAAAGGGCGGTTCGTTACCCCACCAGCCCTGCCAGTCCTCGTTCTGCCACGGGCCACGGCCTTTCCAGGCTCTGGTTCTCACCGGCTCCGAAGCCGTCGCTGGACACACCGAAATTCTGGACCCTCAACAGCTGGTTCACCTGACACTCCTCATCGTGGCAACCGGCCACTCCCCGGTTTCGAAAAAATCCTCCAGCAGCCCGAGCGCAGGCTCCGGATCCAGTCCGCGCGTCGCCAACCAGGCGTCGTCGTTATAGGAACACGCATAACGCTCACCCGAGTCGCAGAGAAGGGAAACGATACTCCCCTGCTGACCCGCTGCCTTCAGTTCGGCGACGAGCTTCCACACTCCCCACAGGTTGGTCCCGGTAGACGGGCCGGCCGAAATCCCCGTCCAGGCACGAAGGTGCCGGGAAGCGGCAACAGAGGCGGCATCGGGGACCTGGATCATCGCGTCAATCACCGAGGGTACGAAACTCGGCTCAGGCCGGGGACGGCCAATCCCCTCGATCCGCGACGGCTTCCCGACAGCGGCGACCCCTTCCGCCCAGGTGGGATAGAAAGCCGAGTTTTCCGGGTCCACCACGGCAAGCCGCGTGGGATAGCGGTTGTAGCGGAGGTACCTGCCGATGGTGGCGCTGGTTCCACCGGTTCCTGCGCCGACCACTACCCACTCGGGGACAGGGAACCTCTCGTGTTCCATCTGCCGGAAAATCGATTCGGCGATGTTGTTGTTGCCGCGCCAGTCCGTGGCACGTTCCGCGTAGGTGAACTGGTCCATGTAATGGCCGCCGGTCTCCGCCGCAATGCGCTCGGCTGCCGCATACACTTCCGAGGCCCCGTCAACAAAGGAGCACGTTCCGCCATACTGCTCAATCAGCGCGATCTTCTCGGGACTGATGGAACGGGTCATCACCGCAACAAACGGCAGCCCGAGCAGCTGCGCAAAGTACGCCTCGGAAACTGCAGTGGATCCACTGGACGCCTCAACAATGGTGGCGCCCTCCCGGATCCAGCCGTTCACGAGTCCGAAAAGGAAGAGCGACCGGGCAAGGCGGTGCTTCAGGCTTCCCGTCCGGTGCGTCGACTCGTCCTTGAGGTAAACGTCAATCCCCCAGCTCTCCGGCAGAGGCAGTGCAAGCAGGTGGGTGTCAGCGGACCGGTTGCCCTCGGCCTCGATGCGCCGGATGGCCTCATCCGACCAGGCGCGGTCAGCAGCAGCGGAAATCGTCATATCTGCACCTTACGGATTCACACCGACAAAGGAACAACGGACGACGACGGCGCCACGATGGGTGCCGCCGTCGTCGTCTCTGCCGCTAGAGGTGGCGGCCGGCGAAGATCTTCAGCGCGTCGCGCACCAACTCCGCGCCCTTCCGGCCGCCGTAGTTCGCGCCGAAGCGGTCATCGGCGACATACATGTCACCGAGTCCGGTGACGTACTCCTTCGAGGGCCCGTTGCCCGAGGACCCGCTGCCCGACGACGGCAGGCCGGGCACGCCGGCAAGCCACTCGTAGTGCCGCCGCGCCAACTCCTGCGCCTCAGCGCTGTCAGCCGCGACACCCTGCTCCGCAGCGGACGTCCAGTCAGCGCTGAGCTGCGCCGTCCGGTCCTTCCACCCGGCTCGCTCAGCATCACTCATGCCGGTCCACCAGCGGTCTCCCGAGGCGTACGCCTCCTTGCCCCACCGCTGCTCCACCTCGTCCTTGTACTGCGTGTGGTCGAAGCCGTCGAACATGTTCTCAGCCATCAGTTGTTCACCTCCTTCCAGTTGTTTAATGGTCAGCGAGACCGACGCGATCTGCCGCGCCAGCCGCTCCTGTTCCTGCCTCAGCAGCTCCAGGTGCTTGTGCAGCGCACGGGCAGGCTCCGCTTCCCTGTCCAGTACCTCCGCGATCGCAGGAAGCCCCAGCCCGAGGTCGCGCAGCAGGAGGATCCGCTGCAGCCGGACCAGGGCGCCGTCGTCGTAATAGCGGTAGCCGTTGCTGCCCACCCTGGACGGCGGCAGCAGGCCCAGCCGGTCGTAATGCCGCAGGGTGCGGCTGGTGGTCCCGACCAGCCGCGCGACGTCCTGAATCGACCTGTCCATATGCTCCTCCGTGCGCCTTTCCCTCACCGTATAGGTTGACGCTGCGTCAAGGTCAATGGCCGGGTGTAGGGTTCGGGAATGAGCATTGGAGAGGAACAGTTCATTGCCCGCGCCATCAATCTTGCAATCCGGAATGTGCACGACGGCGGCGGTCCCTTTGGAGCTGTCATCGTCACCGGTGATGGGCGTCCGTTTGACGGAACCAACCGCGTGACCGCGAATAATGACCCCACTGCCCATGCCGAAGTGATGGCCATCCGCAACGCCTGTTCATCGCTCGGAACCTTTGATTTGAGCGGGTGCGTGCTCTACACGAGCTGCGAACCGTGCCCGCTGTGCCTGTCCGCCGCGCTCTGGGCCCGCGTTGACGGAATTGTGTACGCGGCAGACCGGCACGATGCTGCAAGGGCCGGCTTCGACGACGCCCGCTTCCACGATTTCTTCACTCAACCTGTGGAGGAACGGTCCATGCAGGTCCGGCAGCTTGTCCTTCCGGACTCCTCCGGTGCCAACCCCTTCCGCGCCTGGGCCGAGCTGGCCAACCGCATCGAGTACTGACCCCGCTTCACCTGCTGCGGACGTGCGGACCTACCGCTGCCGCAGCACCGCGCTGACGTCCCTCCAGAAATTACACAGTATGCTTAGCATTTAGTTGCCCGCAGCACATCGAATACTTCCGGGGAAGGGGAAACCTATGGCCGGCTCCCGCTTGCACAGCACCAGATCAAGCCCCTGGACGGACGGTCTCGGCCGGACCGCCTCCCGGTCAGCGCAGATTCTGCTGATTCTGACCCTTGCGGTGGTGGCCATCTACGGGCTGCTCCAAATCCGGCTGCTCGTGATTCCGGTCATCATTGCGCTGATCCTCGCAGCCGCCATCGGGCCGTTCGTCAATCTGCTGCGCCGGCGCGGAGTGCCCGGCGCACTCGCCACGGCCATCGCCTTCCTTGCCCTGCTGATCGCCATCTCCGGCGTCATCACCATCATCGTTTTCTCGGTCCGCAGCCAGGCCGATGAGCTGATTGCCGCGGCCACCGAAGGCCTGGACGAACTGCAGGCCTTCCTGACCAGCGGACCCTTCCCTATTTCGCCGGAACAGCTCGACCAGGCGCGCACCGCGATCATCGATTTCGCCACCAGCGCCCAGTTCCGCTCAGGCGCCATCTCCGGTGTTTCCGTGGTGGCTGAATTCCTCACCGGCGCCACCCTGATGGCCGTGATCCTCTTCTTTTTCCTGAAGGACGGCAAGAAGATCTGGGAGTTTTTCCTCCGACCCTTCAAGGGCGAGCGCGAGCAGAAATTGCGCCGTTCAGGCGCCCGCACCCTGGAGGTACTCGGCAGCTACGTCCGCGGAACGGCAATCGTCGCGCTCGTTGACGCGGTGGCCATCGGCATCGCGCTGCTCATCCTCGGCGTACCGCTGGCCCTGCCGCTGGCCATGATCGTGTTCATCGGTGCGTTCATCCCGCTGGTGGGGGCTACCCTCGCCGGCGTGCTGGCTGCCCTCGTTGCGCTGGTGGCCAACGGGCCGATTGTCGCGCTCATCGTGGTCGGCGTCGTCGTCGCGGTCAACCAGTTGGAAGGCGATCTCCTGCAGCCCATCGTGATGGGGAAGTCACTGCGACTCCATGCACTGGTGATTCTGCTCGCGCTGACAGCAGGAACCATCCTCGCCGGCATCATCGGTGCCGTGCTGTCCGTTCCGATCGCAGCCGTCACCTGGGCCGTCCTGCAGGTGTGGACCGATGAGGATCCAAGAATGGAACCGCTGAACCCGGACCTGCCTCCCGCAGGCTCCGAACCAATCTGAGGAGGGGGAGAGAATGACCACAGAAACAGCTCCATCGAAACTTCGCCAGGGCATCTCCGGCAAGCTGCTCTACCTGTTCATCCTCGGCGACGTGCTCGGTGCCGGCATCTATGCCCTGGTGGGCGTCATCGCCGCCGAGGTCGGCGGAGCGATCTGGGTGCCGCTGATCGTTGCACTCGCGCTGGCCCTCCTCACCGCCGGGTCCTACGCGGAGCTGGTCACCAAGTACCCCAAGGCGGGCGGAGCTGCAGTCTTCGCGCAGCGGGCGTACAAAACCCCCTTCATCTCCTTCGTCGTGGGATTCTGCATGCTCGCCGCAGGCGTGACCAGCGCGGCCGGGCTCACCCTCGCATTCACGGGTGATTACCTCTCCGCCTTCATCGCCGTTCCACCCGGATGGGCGGCAGTGGTGTTCCTCGCGCTGCTGGCACTGTTGAACGCGCGCGGTATCAAGGAATCCGTGCGCTCCAACGTGGTCATGACCGTCATCGAAGTGTCCGGGTTGGTGCTCGTGATCGTCCTGGTTGCCGTATTCCTCGGCCAGGGCGGCGGCAACCCCGAGCAGATTTCCCAATTCCCGACCAACGCCAACCCTGCCGTTGCCGTCCTGGGAGCGTCCCTCATCGCCTACTACTCGTTCGTGGGCTTCGAGGTCTCCGCTAATGTCGCCGAGGAAGTGCAGAACCCCGCACGCGTCTACCCGAAAGCCCTGTTCGGTGCCCTCGCGACGGCGGGCGCCGTCTACCTGCTGATCGGACTGGTGTCCGCTGCCGCGCTACCCGCCGACGACCTGGCCGGCTCCACCGCACCCCTGCTCGACGTGGTCACGGCCACCGGCTTCGGGATCCCGCCGTGGCTGTTCAGCCTGATCGCCCTCGTCGCCGTTGCAAACGGTGCGCTGCTGACCATGATCATGGCGAGCCGGTTGACTTTCGGCATGGCCGAGGAAGGTCTCCTTCCTCCGGTGCTCGGCAAGGTTCTGCCCAACCGGCGCACGCCGTGGGTGGCAATTATTGCGACGACGGCGGTTGCCATGGTCCTGACCCTCACCGGCGACCTCGCCTCGCTGGCCGAGACGGTGGTGCTGCTGCTCCTATTCGTCTTCATCAGCACGAACATCGCGGTACTGGTACTCCGCCGGGACCGGGTCGAGCACAAACACTTCCGCATTCCGACGGTGATTCCCTACCTCGGCGTTGCCTCGTGCGTCCTTCTTCTCACCCAGCAGTCAGCGGAGATCTGGCTGCGGGCGGCGATTCTGGTGGGTGTCGGCGTCGTGCTGTATTTCATCAGTGCGGTGGTGACCAAACGCAGCAACCGTAAGCCCCAGGCGGAAGCTGGATAGTCATGACCTTCACCGCGGCCCTGATCGCTTCGCTGGTCATCGCACTCGTACTGGCGGCACTGCACCTCGCCGCCCCGCGCATCCGGAAGCTGCCGTTGGTTCCGGAGAGCGTGACCGGTTCCTTCGCGGGAGGACTCGCCGTCGCGTACGTCTTCCTCCACCTGCTCCCGGAAATCGCGGAAGGTAACGAGGCGATCGGCGAGCTGCTCGAGGACACCATCGAGGTCACGCCGCTGTTTGATCTGGGGATCTTCGTCGTTGCGCTTACCGGCTTCACCGTGTTCTACGGGCTGGACCGGCTGGCAACCTCGCGGCGGACCAGCAAACGGCCGGATTCCGCCGGCGTCTACTGGCTGCACCTCGGAGCGTTCGCGTTCTACAACGCGCTGATCACGTACACGATGGCGCTGCGCGTTGAAACGGGGTACCTCTTCGCAATCCTGTTCGCCATCGCCATGGGCCTGCACTTTGTGCTCACGGACCGGCACCTCGAGGAGAACTATCCGCACCGCTTCGCTGCCAGCGGCCGGGTGGTTCTGGCGGGCGCGCTCCTTCTCGGCTGGCTGCTGTCAGCCCTGTTTGCGCCGACCAGCACGGTTGTCGTCGCCATTCTGACCGCCCTGCTGGGAGGCTCTGTGCTCTTGAACGTCTTCAAAGAGGAACTGCCGTCAAACCGCGGCTCGAGTTTTCCCTGGTTCCTTGCGGGTATGGTGATCTACTCAGTGCTGCTTGCCCTCATTACAGCGGCCGCCGAATGAGCAGAAAATTCGAAGCCACCGCGCGGGAGCACTTTGGCTGGGACTCGCTCCTTCCCGGACAGCGCAAGGCGCTGGAGGCAGCCGACGGCGGCCGGAACCTCCTCTGCGTCCTTCCCACCGGTTACGGAAAGTCCGCCATCTATCAGGTGGCTGCAATGGCAGCGCCGGGTGTCGCCGTCGTTGTTTCGCCGTTGATCGCCCTCCAGCGTGACCAGGCGGAGGCCATCAATGAGACACTCGGCGAAATCCGCGCCTACGTCCTGAACTCCACCGCGACGGACAGCGAGATCGATGAGGCATGGGCAGCCGCAGAAGATCCGGACGAGGAGCGCCGCGCCAAGTTCCTGTTCCTGGCGCCGGAGCAGTTGGCGCGCGAGGAAACAGCGGCCCGGCTGACGGCGCTGGACGTGTCCTTCCTGGTGATCGACGAGGCGCACTGCGTCTCCGCGTGGGGGCATGATTTCCGGCCCGACTATCTCCAGCTCGGCTCGCTGGTGGAGCGTCTTAAACGGCCGGTCATCGCGCTGACGGCCACCGCCTCTCCCCCGATGCGGCAGGAGATTCAGGAGCGGCTGAAGTTGACGGACGCCGTCGTGATCGCTGAGGGCTTCGACCGGCCAAACCTCCACCTCAGCGTGCAGCAGCACGAGTCCGACCGCGACAAGCAGCGCGCAGTATTGGAGCAGGCGGCCTCCCTTGAGGGGCAGGGCCTGCTCTATGCCGCCACCCGGAAGCAGACGGAGCAGTACGCACAGGAGTTGCGGGGTGCGGGAGTGCGCGCTGACGCCTACCACTCCGGGCGGAAGAAGTCCGAGCGGACCGCGCTGCATGAAGCCTTCCACGCCGGTGAGCTGGACGTCATGGTGGCAACAACGGCATTCGGGATGGGCATCGACAAGCCGGACGTGCGGTTCGTGGTGCACGCGGACATTCCCGATTCCCTCGACAGCTACTACCAGGAGGCGGGGCGTGCCGGGCGGGACGGTGAGCCGGCCGCCGTCGTGCTTCACTACCGCCCTGAGGATCTTGGGATCCGCCGGTTCTTTGCTGCGAAGAATGTGCAGGAGGACGGCCTTCGTCAGCTGTTCGCCGCACTGCGGGCAGCGGAAAGCGCACTCGATGCCGCCGGAATCCGGGAAGCGACCGGGCTGACCCAGCGCAAGCTCTCCGGACTCCTGAACCAGCTGGTTGAGGTGGGAGCGCTTCGTGAGCGTTCCGGGAAGTACCGCGCGGTGGCAACGGATGCCGGGCAGGTCATTGCCGATGTCGTCGAGCATCAGAAGCGGCGGCAGGAAGTGGACCGTTCACGTGTGGAAATGGCGCGGCAGTACGCGGAGTACCGCGGTTGCAGGCGGAAGTTCCTGCTCGGATACTTCGGCGAGGAGCACGAGGGCCTGTGCGGTGCGTGCGACAACTGCGATTCCGGACGGTCGGCGGAGCACACTGACGACGACGGCGAGAAGCACCTCTTCCCGCTGCAGAGCACCGTGCGGCATGGCGAGTGGGGCGAGGGCGTCGTGATGGGATACGAGAACGATGTGATCACGGTCCTGTTCGGGGAGCACGGTTACAAATCGCTGTCTGTGCCGCTGGTGGAGGAGAAGGACCTGCTGACTGCGGTGCGGTCCTGAAGGTACTGGTGTGCGTGTGAACAGCGCGTTCCGTCATACGATCTCGCGCAACGCTCAACAGCATGGTTACACTTCGACAGAGAACCGTAATGAGCGCGAAAGTGACCCATGGAAACCAACCACAAGATTTCCCCCGAAGACCCATTCCCAGAAGACTTGACCGTGCTGGATGATGTCGAGGTCGAGGTACTCAACAGCAGAATTCACCGCGAGCTCGAGGCTGAGTATGCAGAAGGCCTCCCGGAGCCGGAAACCGAGGCGCGTCTTGAGGAGGTCAACCTGGAGTTGAACCGGCGCGAGCAGGAGAACTAACCCCTTCATCGGGAACACGTCCGGACTGGACAGGCTGCTGGCCTGCCTGGTCCGGACATGTTCTTTTAACCGGGGTGACTTAATCGAAAATATGTTCTACTTTTAAACCCGGCACTGAAGAAGGTGAAGGGTAATGACGGCGCAGCATGTAGACGAGGTTCAGCCCGGGTCGCGGTCGCTCAATGAGGAGGCAGACGTCCGCTTCACGTCCCGCGGGGAGCCGCTCGCGCTTCGTTGGAGGGCGGGCATCTGGCAGGTTCTGGGTGACCCGATGCACTGGACAAGCTCCCGAAACTGGTGGGAGCCGGGCCCTTCGGGAATCATGGGCCAGGGCAGCATCATGACACAGCAGTACTGGCGGTTCCGGGCACAAACGGGGCCGGCGTCACCCATCCTTGTCTTCGACGTCTGCCGGGATCCGCGCTGGGAGGGCTGGAGACTGGTCCGGGTGACTAACCTCGGGTCCGGTTGAGTTCTCGCGGCTTTCTGGCGTGCGGCTCATCGGCAAGAAAATGCTCATAAGCAGTGATGGCGCCGTCGAACGCTTCGGTGCCGCTGATTGCGGACTCGGCAAACGGGGCAATGTCCGCCGTGTTGTCCCGCGGATTTCTCCGCCAGGTTCCTACGGCGCGGCCGTCCAGCAGAAGTGCCGGCTTGAACACCCCGTTCTTGGCCAGCTGGATGCGGGAGGCGTACTCGGGCGGAAGTGATGGCGCGCGGTCCTGGTAGCCAAGGATGTACTCGTCATACCCAGCCAGCAGGAGCCCGCCTCCGGCCATCGGGTCCGGCTCGGTTACGCCGGGCAGCGCCCAGTAGCTCGCGCCGTCGTAGACGTACTCCACCAGCTCGCTGCGCGCCTGAGCCAGGCCAACTTTCGCGTCAGCGAGAGTGAGCTTTGACCACCAGGTGAAGTCCTGCAGACGTGCCGGGCCGTGCCCGGTGAAGTACCGGAGGGCGAACCACCGCAGAGCCTCTTCCCGATCCGGCCGCGGGCTGTCATCAGGAGCCCAATCATCAAGCAGCACCAGCGCCTGCTGGGACCGGTCCGGTGGCCCCCAGCAGACCAGTTGCGTCTGTGCCAGATACCAGATGATGTGGTAACCCCGTTGCCCGCTGGTGGAGATTCCTGACCTGTTGAGGGTTTCCAGGAACTCGTCCCGGCTGAGCGCCATACCGCCCGCGAGCGCCTCACTCACTACATCCCGGGCCCGGTGGAGTGTGTGCTGATTAAGGTCGAGTTCCGCCAGGCGCCGCGACGCAGACTTGATCATCCGCTCCGCCGTCAGCCCGAGCATCCAGCGGAGGTCAGCCGGCCGCACAAAGTGGAGCGTGCCCCGTACCGGCGCAGACCGCACCACGTCCGCACTATCGAGGACAGCGAGGACTCGTTGCCGAGTGGAACCATTGACTCGCGAGCCGACCGCCCAGAGCGCCTGGCCGAAGTCCTGCGCCTGGACTGCGAGCATCCTGCCAACCACGTCGGCCGGGCCGGGCAATCCTGATGATGGTCGGCCGTCGCTCACGGGGAAGTGGTGCGCGAGCCGAAGCTGCAGCAACTGGTCCCGGGTTATCGGAGTTCCCATGGCTTCAGTATGCGTTGATCGGCACCTGCACAGGAGGACCTACGGCATGATGGGCAGATGTCCTCCTCCGAGCACTTCATCCTGCGCGTTGACGATGCTGACTTCTCCTGCACCTACGAACAGCCGGACACTCCGACGGCAACCGTGATCATCGCCCACGGTGCCGGTGCGGGCATGGACCACCCTTTCCTCCTCGGCTTCAGCAATGCCGTGAACAACGCCGGCTTTGCCACCTTGCGCTTCAATTTTCCCTATATGGAGCAGGGTCGGCGATTCCCGGACCGCCCTCCGAAGGCGATCGCTGCCTGGCGGGAAGTGATGGCGCATGCGCAGGAGCGCACGCGGGAGGGACCGGTGTGGGCGTGTGGGAAGTCCTTCGGCGGCCGAATGGCGTCCATGGCAGCAGCGGAGGGGATGGACGCCGCCGGACTGATCTTTCTCGGTTATCCGTTGCACCCGCCGGGAAAACCGGAGAAGGTCCGCGACGAACACCTGGTCCACA
The DNA here is from genome assembly GCF_056679915.1 of Arthrobacter sp. PTI12. Taxonomy (NCBI): domain Bacteria; kingdom Bacillati; phylum Actinomycetota; class Actinomycetes; order Micrococcales; family Micrococcaceae; genus Arthrobacter; species Arthrobacter sp. PTI12. The sequence goes on from NZ_CM155256.1 coordinate 217,580, forward strand.
TTCACATGCCGATGCTCTTCCTGCAGGGAAGCAACGACGCGTTCGCGCGGAAGGAGCTCTTGAATCGGGTGGTCGCGAAGCTCGGCGACCGGGCAACGCTGCAGTACGTGCCCGACGCCGATCACTCCTTCGCGGTCAAGGGCGCCAAGCGCAGCCCTTTGGAGATTGGTGCATCGCTGGCTCCCGCGGCGGCGTCATTTATTGCGCGGAGTGGCTGAGCCCATATCCCCACTGGGTACGGTGAACCTATGCCGAGCCCCTCTCCCGCAAACCTGGCAGTAATCCCAGCCGTGGATGGTGCCGATGTTCGCGCTCCTGCGGTCCTCGTGCTTCCGGGAGGCGGCTACGGCAAGACATCTGACCATGAGGGGGAGCCCGTTGCCGAATGGCTCGCAGGGCTCGGCATCCACGCATTCGTCCTTCAATACCGGGTTGCACCTCATCAACATCCTGCGCCGCTGATCGACGCCAAGGAAGCGATGCTCTGGATTCGGGGCGGGGATCACGGTATCGCCGTGGACGGCGGGCGGGTAGGAGTGCTGGGGTTCTCAGCCGGTGGACACCTTGCCGCCACGCTCTCGACAGCTACGTCCGCGAAGACTCCAGCGCTTGACGTCCCCTCCGCCGTCCCCGACCTGTCGATCCTCTGCTACCCGGTGGTGTCTTTTACCGATGCTGTGCATCAGGGAAGCATCGACAATCTGCTGGGCCGCTCGCCGTCGTCGGATCTGCTGCGAAAAATGTCACCGGAGTTGAACGTTACCGACGCAACGCCTCCGGCGTTCCTCTGGCACACGGCCGACGACGGCGCGGTGCCCGTGGAGAATACCTTCGCCTATGCACGTGCGCTGATCGAGCACTGCGTGCCAGCCGAGGTCCACGTCTTCCCTCACGGCTCACACGGGCTGGGATTGGCCGGCGGTGAACCGGGCCCCGATCAGTGGACAGCGCTGTGCGGGAACTGGCTGTCGCGGCAGGGCTGGACCAACCGCTAGAGCCTCAAACCTTGGGAAAAGGTTGGAGGAGTGTGTCCTCCGGCGTCACAGGACTTTCTTATATTACGAATTAATGAAATCCTAAAGTCATCAGGCGCGCTGATGCGCCTCTGCGCCGGAGGAGGAAATCGTGGCCGGTAACTTCGAAATTTTCAGGGACGCCGACAAGCTGTACCGCTTTCGCCTCATGGATGAGCGAGGCGGCATTCTCGTAACCTCAGCCGGGTACGGACACAAAGGTGACGTGGTAACAGCCATAACCGCCGTCCGTGAGCATGCCGCCATGGGACACATCCAGGATTGCTCCGACCCTGCCGCACGGGCGCCGCGGGCGCGGCAAGTGCGGCAAGTGCGGCGTCGCGCTACCGCTTAGTCTCGCTTCGGCGCGAGTCTCGCTACGGTGCGAGTCTCGCTACGGTGTGGGAGCGGACTGCTGGGATTCCCTGGCTTCGACGGATTCCTGCGCAACCCACTCCGAAGTCCGCAACTGCTGCTGCGTAGACTCAAGGACCTCACCCAACAGCATCTTCGCCGTCGCCAGCAGGTCGGCGACACGCGGATAGGCCAAGCTGTAAAAGACTTGGCTGCCGCGCCGCTCGGACACAACAAGGTGGTGCGTCCGCAGCACGGAAAGGTGCTGGGAAAGGCGGGATGCTTCAACGCCCATATCCGCCATAAGATCCGTCACTGAGACGTCCCGCGACGCGGAGAGTATTTCAAGAACGCGCACGCGTACGGGATGTGCCATGCCTTTGAACAGGTTCGCCTTCACCTCATAGAGGGGCCGGTGCGCTCCTGGAAATGCCTCCAAGAAAACCATCATCCTTTGCGAACATGGACCGGGACGATCACAGGATGACAGCCGGTTCAAAGAAGTGCCTCGCGACGATCGCCTGGGCAGTTGAGGACTTCATCATACCGTCATGTGCTACTCACCGGTAGCTTCTCCTGTCAGACAGATTCTTCTCCCACTGGTCCGCGCGGATAATCGTCCTCACTGTAAACCGCCTGCGCCTGTTCGACGACGTCCGCCTCGTTAGCTTCGCGGGCCCCCGCCTCAAGCGGCTGCTCGCTCACGTCCTCGACGGAATCCTCACCAACTGCTTGTTGCTGCTCAATCCGGTCGGCATCATTTGCCGTCAACGGCTCATTGTCTTCGATCGACATGTCTGGCTCCTCCTCGCTCAGTTCCTCCCCTGCTCCTGTCGGGAGGAATCAGTAGGAAATCAATTCGACGAGTTCGCCGACCCGGTCCTCAGGGTAGTTGCGGTCTCGTGCGGTTGTCATGATCAGTCCCCTTTCCTGCGTTCTTTTGATGAGTGGAACAGGTCCAGCACGATGGAAGGGGCCCGTGCGTACGATCATAAGCACGCTTGCTATCTTTGTGAAGAGGTGCCGGTGGTGCCCGCGGCTACGCTGAAACAGGTCCGACAAGCTCAGGCAAGGAGTGCCAGACGTGCAGAACAGTACAGGCGCAGTCCTCCGGCGCTGGACGCCCGACGACACGGTCGCCCTCCACCGCGCCGTAGCCTGCAGCGATGACTTACGTATCCAATTCGGGCAGCAGGATCTCGCTACCCACGACGCCTGCAGACGGTACATCGAAAACCAGCTGGCGGTCGAAAGCGCTTCAGCCCGCCATTTCGCAGTAGCGGTCGACGGCGTAGCGGTCGGTGATGTCGGCATCAGCTCAATGGAGTTCAATCACGGCACGGCCTGGGTCTCCTACTGGATGAGCGCCGAGTTCCGCGGACGGGGACTCATCACCAGAGGTCTCGCGGCGGCGTCGGAATGGGCATTTTCCGAAAGCCTCTTCCGGTTGGAGCTGGGGCACCGGGTCAATAACCCTGCCTCGTGCCGGGTGGCAACGCGCGCCGGATTCCAGGCGGAGGGAGTTGAGCGCTCGAAACTGCGTTACGGTGTTGAACGCTACGACGTGGAGACGCACGCCCGCCTGGCAACTGACAGTTCACCGGATGATATCGAGCCGCTTCCCCGGTGAACTCAATGCGAGGATTGAGTTCAGAAGCTCGCGCATCGCATGGAAGGGATGACCATGAAAGTTGCTGTTGTTGGGGGCGGGTCGACCTATACGCCCGAGCTCGTGGATGGCTTCGCCCGCCTCCGGGAGATGCTGCCCATCGAAGAGCTCTGGCTGGTTGATCCCGACGGGTCGAGGCTCGAGCTGGTATCAGGTCTTTCCCGCCGCATCTTCTCGAGGGCGGGACATTCCGGCAAGATTCGGACCACTTCCAGCGTCGAAGAGGGGGTCAGCGACGCCGACGTCATTCTCCTGCAATTGCGCATCGGCGGGCAGGCCGCACGCCATGGCGACGAGACGTTTCCCCATGAAGCCTGCTGTGTGGGGCAGGAGACCACCGGCCCCGGCGGGTTCGCCAAGGCGCTGCGGACCGTGCCTGTGGTACTTCAAATCGCTGAAATCATCCGCGAGAAGGCGAAGCCGAATGCTTGGATCATCGATTTCACCAACCCGGTCGGGATAGTGACGCGCGCACTCCTCCAGGCCGGGCACCGGGCCGTGGGGCTGTGCAACGTGGCCATCAGTTTCCAGCGTCGGTTCGCAGCGCTCCTCGACGCTGATTACAGCAACGTTTCCCTGAATCATGTGGGTCTCAATCACCTCACCTGGGAACTGGGCGTCAACCTGAAAACGGATGGCGGCTCCGTGAACGTCCTCCCCCGAATCCTCGGAGAACATCTCGAGGAAGTGGCGCGGGAGGTGCAGCTACCACCCGCCTTGTTGTCCCTGCAGCAGGCTGTGCCGTCCTACTACTTGCGGTACTTCTACGTCCACGACGAGGTGCTCCGGGACCAGCTGAGCCAGCCATCCCGGGCGCAGGCTGTCATGGAGGTTGAGGATGCGTTGCTGAGAAAGTACGCGGACCCGGCGCTGGACATCAAACCGGAGGAACTGTCCCTGAGGGGCGGCGCCTTCTATTCCGAAGCAGCGGTTGACCTCATGTCGTCGCTGATCTCGGGGCGGGGCGATGTTCAGGTTGTCAATGTCCGCAATGACGGCACGCTGCCTTTCCTGCCGGACGATCACGTGATCGAGGTCCCTGCCGTCATTCAGTCCGGTGGGTTGGCTGTGCCTCCGATCGGCACGCTGCCGGAGGAGATAGCCGGGTTGATCAGCCACGTGGCGTCCTACGAGCGGCTGGCCCTCGACGCCGCACTGCACGGCGGTAGGGAGCGGGTGCTCAAGGCGATGCTCGCCCATCCGCTGGTTGGCCAGTTCGATAAGGCGGAGAAGCTCACCGATGCACTGCTTGCCGCCAACCGTGAGCACCTGGCGTGGGCCCGTTGAACCAGCCCGGCTGCCCTGTTGTTATAGCGGTTGACGGCGGCGGTTCGAAGACGGACCTTGCAGTGCTCTCGGTTGAGGGTGAGGTGGTCTTTCACGCGCGTGGCGGTGGCGCGAATCCCCAGACGGTAGGCCTCGACGCATCTGTCGCGTTGGTCCGGGCGCTTGCTGCCGAGGCGATGGCGGTTATCGGGAACCGGCCGCTGCTGCAGACAAACGTCTATCTCGCCGGTATGGACCTCCCGGTCGAGATTGAGAAATTCTCCTCGGCCATCGCCGAAGATGACTGGGCGGGAGGAGCAGGCGGTAGACGAGCGTTCGTCGACAATGACCTCTTTGCCCTCCTCAGGGCCGGAACCGACAGCCCGGATGCCGTCGCGGTTGTCTGTGGAACCGGAATCAACGCAGTGGGAGTGAGAGCTGACGGCCGGACGGCACGGTTTCCCGCCCTTGGCCTGCTGTCCGGAGACTGGGGCGGCGGAGGGGACCTGGGCGCAGCTGCACTGTGGCATGCAGCCAGGTCAGAAGACGGCCGGGGGCCACGGACGTCCCTGGACGAGCTGGTTCCCGCTGCCTACAGCCTCAACTCCGTGCGCGAAGTCATCGAATCCATCCACCTCGGGAAAATCCCCGCGCGATCGGTTGCGGACCTCACTCCCGTTTTGTTCACAGCTTCGACGGCCGGGGATGACGTCGCCGCGTCAGTGGTTGACCGCCAAGCCGATGAGATCGTTGTCCTGGCGGTCACTGCGCTTCGACGTCTCGATCTGCTTGACGCTCCGGTGCCCGTTGTTCTGGGCGGAGGGGTGCTCGCTGCGAACGACAGCCGGCTCCTCACCAGGATCAGGTCAGGTCTGGAGGAGCAGGCACCCCGCACCCACCTGCATTTGGTGACCGCTCCCCCGATCGTGGGAGCGGGCCTTCTGGCGCTCGAAGTGGCCGGTGCGGAGGCGGATGCATTGGCTCGCGCACGGTCAGCTCTCGATAGCCGCTCCATTCCGCTCCAGCGAAACGTGCGAACTACACCGTGACCTGGTCGCTCCCGTACCGGATGCCGACCTGCCCGCGCACGTCGTCGAGAAGCTCCATCGTGGCAACCGAGTCAGCCCACGGCATGGTGGGGCTTTCGGTCAGTCCGTCCTGGATGCACCGGGTGACTTCGCGCAGCTGGTACACATAATTGCTTCCCACCTGGCCGAAGGACTCGACGCGGGATCGTCCGTCCGTCGTCGTAATGGTGAGGTCGGAAGGATTGCACTGTGGGGTGGAGGCAGTCAGCCAGCCTGCGTTTCCGCTCACCGTAGCGGTGCCGGGACAGGCGGCAACGATCGAGGTGATCAGGTGGGCGTTCGCCCCGTTCTCATAGGAAAGCGTCAGGGCGTTCCGCATGTCCACGCCGTCGTCAGTGAGGGTTGCCTGGGCCGCGACGCCGGTAGGAACCCCCAGCGCTCCGAGCGCCCACGTCAGCGGGTAGACCGCAAGATCCAACAGCGCGCCGCCGCCGGCAGCCGGATCCCAGAGGCGGGAGTTCCGGTCGTAAGCGGACACGAAACCCAGGTCCGCCTGGACCCACTGGACCTCTCCCAGCTCCCCCGAGGCAATGATGTCCCACGCCCGGTTGATGCTCGGCAGGAAGCGCGTCCAGACCGCTTCCATCAGGAAGACGCCGTTGGCCGCTGCGACGTCGGCGAGCGCCCGGGCTTCCGCAGCGTTGACGGTGAAAGGCTTCTCGCACAGGACGTGCTTGCCCGCGGTCAGCGCCGCTTCTGCCACCTCGCGGTGCTGGCTATGCGGCGTGGCAACGTAGACCACGTCCACATCCGGGTCATTGAACAACTGCTGATAACCGCTCACGCCCTTCGTGTCGGAGTAGCTGGTTGCGAAGCCGAAGTCGGCGGCGAAGCCGGCAGCATTCGCTTCACTGCGGGAGCTCACCGCGTGCAGCACTGAGTCTTCCAGTAGCGCCAGGTCTGCAGTAACCCGTCGGGCTATGGTGCCCGGGGCCACGACGCCCCAGCGCAGGTTCTTCCCGGTGGCTTTCAGCGGGTCAGCTCCGGGCTCAGCGCAGGGCGGAACGGGCAGGATGTGTTGGCGCATGGGTTTCCTTGGAAGGTTAGGCGGAGTCCCTGACCACCAGCGAGGTGGGCAGCAGGTTCACGCGGTCCGCCGGCTCCCCCTCGATCAGTGCGAGGAGGATCTCGGCCATCCGGTGTCCCATTTCGACGATGGGGTGGTGAATGGTAGTCAGGGCGGGCGTTACGGAGGTGGCAAAGGAGTCATCATCGAAGCCGACGACGGCGATATCCGCCGGGATGCGGATGTTCCGGTCGGTGAGCACCGAGCAGGCACCGGCCGCCATCTGGTCGTTGGCCGCAAAGAGCCCGTCGATCCGTTGCCCGCGGTCCAGGAGCCGCCGCATCGCCTCCCTGCCGGAGGCCTGCGTGAAGTCGCCGACTTCCACCAGCGAGGTGTCCAGCCGGGCTGATCGCAGGGCAGTCTCCCAGCCGCGCAGCCGGTCGATCCCCGGGTACATGTCCTGCGGACCGGCGATGGTGGCGATGGAGGTGCGTCCGGCGTCAACCAGGTGTTGTGCGGCGCGTGCCGCAGCGGCCTGGTTGTTCACCTCGACGTAGTAGCTGTCACCCTCACCCCGGAAAGGACGTCCCGCGAAGACCACGGGGAGCGAATCGCTGATTCTCGTCCAGGAGTGGTCCCCGCTGTGGTGGGAGACCACCAGCGCACCGTCAACGTTCCCGCCCAACAGGTAGCTTCTGGTCTTTTCAGGCCTTGCTTCAGACGAGACGATCAGGTTCAGCGTGTACTTCGTCTCCACCAGCGTTTGCGCGATGCTTTCCACCAGGGTGGCGAAGAACGGGTCGGCAAACACTTTCGAGGTGGACTCCGGAACCACCACTGCAACCGAGTTGGTGCGCCTGCTCGCAAGCGAACGGGCAGCGCGGTTGGGAATGTAGTTCAGTGTGGAGATGGCGCTCTGGACGGACTTCACAATGTCCGGGTCAACGTTCGGTGCATCGTTGACCACCCGGGACACCGTTGATCGTGAGACGCCGGCCAGCGCGGCCACCATTTCGAGGGTCGGCGCGGGCCGCGACCGGCTTGCGTCTGTCTTCACAATCATCTCCGTGCATGGTGCTGGAACCTGTGGGTCCAGTCTAGGTTGGCTCAGGCTCCTGACGGCGTGAGCACCTGCACCCTTGACTGTTCCACCTCCCCATTGGCCCTCGCGGAGCTGATCAGCTGCCGGTAGGCGTGGCCGCTGTCCTTGATGGTCCGTTCAAAGGAGTTGTAATCCACCCGGACAATCCCGAAGCGCTTGCCGTAGCCCCACGACCATTCGAAGTTGTCGAGCAGGGACCAGACGAAGTAGCCGCGGACGTCCGCGCCGGCATCGATTGCCTCACCGACGGCGGCAATGTGGTCGAGTACGAACGCGGTTCGCTCGGTATCATGCACCGCGCCGTCGCTGCTGACGGCGTCGTCGTAGGCTGCACCGTTCTCCGTCACGTACAGCGGTGGGAGGGTGGGGTACTCCTCGCCGAGGCGGACCAGCAGTTTCCGGAGCCCGTCCGGGTTCACTTCCCAGTTCATCGCCGTGCGCGGCAGGCCGCGGCTGGGGAAGGCGATGTCCTCAGAGCCGATCCAGCATGAGGACGTCTTGCGGGTGGTGCCGCCGGAGTGGCCGTCGCCGCCCCCGGTCGGGTGACCGCTGATGAGGTCGTCGTGGTAGTGGTTGACGCCAAGGAAGTCGATCGGCGTTCCGATGATTTCCAGGTCACCGAACTGGATGACGTCCCGGATGCCGAACTGCTCGAGGTCCGCGAGGGTGTCTTCGGGGTACTCCCCGCGCAGGATCGGGTCGAGGAAGATCCGGTTCTGCAGGGAATCGAACCGGCGCGCGGCATCGAGGTCAATGGGGTCCGTTGGGTCCTTCGGGATCGAGTTGCTCAGGTTCAGCGTGATGCCGATCTGCTCGGCCCCCCGAGAGCGCAGGGTGTTGACAGCGAGGCCGTGCGCGAGGTGCTGGTGGTGAATAGCGGCAACGGCAGCACTCGGTTCCTGCCGGCCCGGCGCATGCACTCCGGCAGCGTACCCAAGCAGGGAGGAGCAGAAGGGTTCGTTGAAGGTCGTCCAGTGCTGCACCCGGTCGCCCAGCGCCGAATAGACGTCGTTCGCGTAGTCCACAAAGCGGTACGCGGTGTCCCGGTTGGCCCAGCCGCCCTTCTCCTCAAGGGCCTGCGGCAGGTCCCAGTGGTAGAGGGTCAGCCAGGGGAGGATCCCGGCGTCGAGCAGTTCATCCACCAACCGGGAGTAGAAGTCCAGGCCTTCCGGGTTTGGCCCACGGTCCCCCGGCCGGACGCGCGCCCAGCTGGTGGAGAACCGGTAGGAGCCCAGCCCGAGCTCCTTCATGATGCGGACGTCTTCGGGCATGCGGTCATAGTGCTGGACCGCGTCCTTCAGGGTGTCGCCGTGGGCAATAGCCCCGGGTACACGGGCGAAGGCGTCCCAGACGGAATCTTCCTTACCGCCCTGGTGGCTTGCTCCTTCAACCTGCGCTGCTGCGGTGGCTGATCCCCAGAGGAACCCCTCCGGCCAGGTTCTGGCCGCGCTTCCTGATACGGGTTCACCGCTGATGGGTAGGGGGCGGGTTGCGTCGAGTGGCATTAGCCTTTCACTGCTCCTTGCATGATTCCTGAAATGAGTTGTCGGCCTGCGATGACGAAGAGCACCAGCAGGGGAAGTGTCGCGAGAACCGCACCGGTAAGCACGATCGAGTAATCGACGTACCGGGCGGCCTGCAGTTGGCTCAGCGCCGTCTGCAGGGTGGGGTTGCCGGCGTCGAGCACCAACAATGGCCAGAGGAAATCCGTCCAGGCGGTCATGAAGGTGAAGAGCCCAAGAATCGCCATGGCCGGCCGCGCGGCGGGAAGCGCCACGTGCCAGAACGTGGAGATCATGGATGCCCCGTCCATGCGCGCGGATTCGATCAGCTCATCGGGAATGACGTCCACCAGGTACTGACGCATGAAGAACACACCGAACGCCGTCACCAGCGTGGGGATGACGACGGCGCCGATCTCGCCGGTCCAGCCCAGGGTCCGCATCATCATGAACAGAGGGATGATGCCCAACTGGGTGGGGATCGCCATGGTGGCGATCACCGCGACCATCAGACCGTTGCGCCCCTTGAAGCGAAGCTTTGCGAAGGAGTAGCCGGCAAGGGTCGAGAAGGACACCACCGAAACGGTGATGATTCCCGAGATCAGGACGCTGTTGCCCAGCGCCAGCCAGAACGGGATGGTGTCGAAGACTTCGCCGGCGTTGCTCCAGAAGTTGCCGCCGGGCAGGAGCGGCGGCCAGGTTCCGGCGAGTGCCGAATTGGACCGGCTGCCGATGATGACGGACCACCACAGCGGGTACGCCGAGGCGAGGAAGAAGGCAAACAGCAACCCGTAGGTCAGGAACCCGGGACGGTACCCGTTGCCGAGCAGCTTTCTCCGCAGAGCCGGCGGGCGCGTACCTTTCTTGCGATCGGTGGTCTGCGTCCTGTCGATGACGGTCATTTTCCACTCCTTGTGGTCGCGTCGTCTGTGCTGGCTGGGTTTCCAGCCGCTGATTCCCCCGACGGTGCCGGCGGCTGCGTTCCGACGGCAGGGAGTACGACGGCGGGAGCCGAGGACTTCTTCCTGCGCCGGCTGAGTGCCCCGCGGCGAGAGCCGCGTTCGTCTCCCGTGGTTGCAATGCGGCGCGAGATCAGCCAGTTCACGATGCCGAACAGGACGATGATGAGGAACAGGAGCCACGCGATGGTCGCAGCCTTGCCGAAGTTCTGGCGCTGGAACGCCATTTCCCACAGGTAGAGGACGGTGGTCTGGAACTGACGTGCGGTTCCACCGGCGCTCCTGGGATCGTAGAGCTTGGGTTCGGTGAAGATCTGCAGGCCACCGATGGTTGCGGTGATGACCACGAAGATCATGGTGGGGCGGATGCTCGGCAGGGTGATGCTGAAGAAGCGGCGGAATGGCCCGGCGCCGTCAATGGCGGCGGATTCATAGATGTCCCGCGGCACGGCCTGCATGGCTGCGAGGAGAATCAGGGCGTTGTAGCCGGTCCAGCGCCAGTTCACCATGGTGGCAATGGCGATGTGGCTGGGCAGGGTCTCGTTCATCCACATGATCCGGTCAATGCCCATGCTCGCCAGAATGTTGTTGATGAGCCCGTACTGCTCGCCGAACATGTTCGCGAAGATCATGGCAACCGCTACCGGAGTAACGATGTAGGGGAGCAGGATGCTCATGCGCCAGAACGTCTTGGCCCGCAGATTCTGGTCCAGGACGGCCGCAATGGCGGTTGCGACCACCAGTTGCGGGATGGTGGAGAGCAGGAAGATGCTCACGGTGTTGAACAGTGAGTTCCAGAAGAACCTGTCCTGCAGTACCTCGACGAAGTTCTGCAGTCCCACAAACTCGCCCTGACCCTTCAACAGATGCCAGTCGAAGAGGGAGACAACAAAGGTGTAGCCGAGGGGGAACAGCCCCACGAGCCCGAACAGGAGAAAGAACGGGGCTATATAGAGGTACGGCGACGCCTTCACATCGAAAACATTCAGGCGCTGGCGGAAGGTCGGTGCGGTCTTGCTGGCAGCGGGAGTCCCGGCTGCCGGTCGATTCAGTGTCGTGGTCATGACGATTCCAGTCCATGAGGGGGCCTCCGGTACTCCGGAGGCCCCACGGCCGGTGTGCTAGTTGTTGACGACGAGCTCGTTGAGGAGCTTGACGGCTTCGTTCCAGGCTTCGTCAGCCGTACCGGAGCCTGTATCGAGGATCTTCAGTGCCGGCGCGAAGACGTTCTCCTGAATCACCGAGTCCTTCGGACCCTTGAACTGCGCGACGACGCCCTCGGCCCGTGAGGCGAAGATGGCACCGTAGGGAGCGTCATTGAAGAGCTCATTGGGTACGGCGTCTTCCACAATCTGCTGCTGTGCCTCGATGGTGCTGGGGAAGTTGTTCGCTGCGGCGGACTGCTTGACCTGCTGCTCCGGGGCGGTCAGCCATGCTGCCAGCTTGGCTGCCTCTGCCGGGTGTTCCGAGCTTTCAGGAACGGAGAGGAAAGCTCCACCCCAGTTGGAAGCGCCGCCCGGGAAGACGTCAGCTACGTCCCAACCGCTCTCGGGTCCTCCGCCTGCGGATTCGAGCTGCTCCTGAATGGTGCCGAGCATCCACGCGGGGCAGACATGCACGGCGAAGGAGCCGTCAACGAAAGCCTTGCCCTTGCCCCAGTCGAACTGCTTCTGGTTGGCGGACAGCCCGTCGGCTGTGCCGGCTGCGAGGAGGTCGAACTTGGCGCGCATGGCCTCGTTACCCTCGACGTTCAGCGCGCCGTCGGCCGTGTAGTAGCCCTCCTCCATCTGGTTCACCATGGAGTTCCACACGAACGCAGACTGGTCATACCAGGCTTTGCCGGTGGCCTCGTTGTACTGCCGGCCCAGGTCGAAGTAGGTCTCCCAGGTGGCGTCGTCGCCGCCGAAGAGTTCAGCAACTTCTTCGCGGTCCGTGGGGAAACCTGCTGCCTCGAAGAGGTCCTGGTTGAAGCACAGTGCCTGCGGCCCGATGTCGGTGCCGTAGCCGATGACGCGGCCGTTGGGATCGGTGCCCTGCTCGAACTTCCAGTCCACCCAATTCTCCTTGATGTCCTGGGCACCGTGCTCATTGAGGTCCACGAACTGGTCAGACACCTCCATGATCTGGCCGAGCCAGCCCTCCTCGACGGCGACGACGTCGCTCAGACCCGATCCGGCTGCGAGTTTGGTGAACGCATCGACGCGGGCGTTGGCGCTGCCGTCGATGTTGTTGGCCTCGATGGTTACGCCGGGGTTGGCTTCTTCGTATTCGGCATACAGATCGTCATAGCCGAAGTTGCCGAAGGTGGTGATGGACAACTCGATGGGGTTCTCGGCGCTGGCCGGTTCATCGCTGCTGCTGCCGCAGCCCGTGGCAACGAATGCCAGGGTCATAGTGCCGGTGAGGGCGGTGATCATTTTGGTGCGTCGTGAAAGGCTCACGGTCACTCCTTTGTGTGCGTGCTTCGATGGGGAAAGGGCGTGCTGGATTCCACTGGCTGGCCTTCTGGAAACGGACGCGATTAGCCTGCGTGGAGAATGGTGCGAAAGTTTGATGGAGCGCTCCATCGGCGGTTCAGTCAATCTACAGATGACCTGGGTCACATGTCAATAGAGCGCTCCATCAAGAATTCTGGGCCCATCGCGGCGCCGTCGGGCTAGAGCTGTTGACAGCCCCGGTGCGGGACCGCGTGCACCCGCCTGACTAGCCGCTATGTCAGCGGCGTGAGCCTACCCGTGAGCACCGAGGCGCTGCAGATCTCCGCTGACGGCTCCGCCAGGGATGCCTTGATCCGTTGCGCCGCTTCCGGAAGACAGGTAGGCGTATCAGCCGTCAGCGGGTACACGGCCACCTCGACCACCCGCCGGTCGGTGTCCTGAGCCGGCGTGATGTCGATGTCCCACACCGAACCGTCCCAGAAGACGTCTTCCTCGCGGCCTTCAAACAACGACGACGCCGTGTCACCCACCAGCTCAAGGCGCAGCAGGGAGCGCTCCCCTGCCGTCGCCTGGCCGCTAACGCTGATGGTGTAGCGGGCGGCATGCGCAGCGAAGTCATCGGGGGACGGCGCGGAGGCGCGCCCCGGTACGGTTACGGGCCGTGCCGGCGGTGCGGAAGCGGGAGCTGTCCGCGTGATCGTCACTTCGTGCGCCTCGGACGATACGGTGAACGGGTCGCGCGAGAAACCGTCGTCGTCCGCTTCTCCCGTGGGAGGGAATACGGCCACGGTGCCGGGTTGGTGCGCATACACCGCAAGTCCGCCATCCCGCTCCACCACAGGGGCAGACGAAAGCACCAGACGACGACGGCCGCTGACAGTGGGCGTCCACGCTTCCAGCGCCTGGGACGCCGAAAGAACCAGCACGCGCAACCGCCCACCCCTCTCACTGGTCAGGGTGAAGAAACCCGGGCGAAGGTCTTCGAGCACCCGCTCCCCGCCCACCGGCACACTGGAATGGCCCTCAACCTTGTACCCGCCCGGCACCGCCAGGTGGGCATCGACGCCGTCATTCGCGGCGAGCACCAAGACCGGCGGGTCCCCCTCGGCTTCAAGCACGGTCAGCACGTTGAGCGTGGCCCACCGGACGACGACGCCTGCCACCTCCAGCTGCACCGGCCAGGACAGGAACTCCCCGGCCGGGAGATCGACCGGCCGGTGCGGCAACAGGACACTCCGGTCATCCAATCCGATCTCGAACTGCACGCCGGTCCGGGCAGGCAACGGCTCATGCGGCCGGTGATTGTTGATGAAAACAAAGCCGCTCCCACCGTCGCTGCGCAGTGACCAGCGCAGGCCGCCCTCATCGTCGTCAGTTTCCGGGATGGTGGCATTCATCGCCGCGAGGCGGGAGCCGAAAGCCTCCAGGAAGGAGTGCTGGTTCCGCAGCCGGTGGAAGCTTTCCCGAATCTGGAGGTGGGCGCCGACGGGTGCGCCGAAGTCGTAGTTCAGTTCCGGCAGGTCGTTCGGGTAGCCGGTTGCGTGGGACTCCTGCAGGCCCTTGCGCGGGTTGGTGCCGCCCACGAACATGTAATAGCCCTGCCAGGTGGACCCGCTGCCGAGCTTGCAGAGCGCGACGGCGGCAATATCCCGTGCGGTCGGCGCCGGACGCCGGTGGTAGGCCTTCGCCATTCCGCCGCCGAGTTCGCAGGTGGCGGCCGGGAAGTCGGGATGCTTGGCGCCGACGACGCCGGTCCAGCTCTCACCCGCTAGGTCCTTGCCGATTCCAGGGTCATCCCACTGGTGGGAAAAGGTGAAGTGGGCCCGGAAGCTCTCATCCCAGCCCTGATCCGTATCCACCCAGAAGCCGTCCGAGTAGCCGCCGTAGAGCGGGAACACCTCGCCCACCGGGATGTCCGCGCTGCCCCACGCCGTCGCAGTCCACAGTGGCGCGAAGAGCCCGCTCTCCCGGGCGATGTCCTTGAGGGCGAGAATGTGGTCGGGCCTGTCATAGATCTCGTTCTCAAGCTGGATGCCGATCACCGGGCCGTCACTGCCGCACAGCCCGGCCACCTCTCCGCCGATCTGCCCGAACCAGGTTCTGACGGCGTCGAGGTAACGGGGATCGTTGGTGCGTTCGGTGTAGTCCGCGTTGACCACCCAGTCCGGATGACCGCCGTTGCGGACCTCGCCATGGCACCACGGGCCGAGGCGAAGGATGACCTCGAGCCCAATCTCCTCACACAGCTGCACGAACGCCGCGAGGTCGAGGTTGCCCTCGAAGCTTGGAGTGCCGTGTTCCTCCGGCTGGTGATGAATCCAGAAGATGTAGGTGGCGACGACGTTGATGCCGCCCGCCTTCATCAGCCGCAGCGCATCGGCCCAGCGTTCGCGCGGCTGGCGACTGTAGTGCATCTCGCCGGTGACGGGAATCCACGGTTCACCGTTCCGGAGAATGCTGCGGTTGGTGAGCGCTAAGCCGGGGCGGGCGTCGACGTCGTTGGCCATCCGCGGGCGGGTTTCGGGAGCGTCCCAGCCAACGTGGGAGATCTTCAGGGCGGGCATGGTTTCGACGGTAAGCGCATTCCGCGCACCGAGCAACAATGTCAGGGTTCCAGGACGTACGCCAACAGATCATTGAGCGTCTGCTCCATGTGCCGATCCATGGCCAGCCGGGCGCGTTCGGTGTCATGCGAGCGCATGGCGTCCATGATGTTGGCGTGCTCGGCAATGGCGTTGATTTGAATCTGGACCACCTTCGAGGTCTGCGCGCGCCGGGAGGCAAGGATCCGGGTCAGCGGCTCAAACAGCACCGCAACAAACACGTTTCCGGACGCATGCAGGATCAGATCATGGAAGGCGAGATCGGCAGCGACGAAGCGGTCGACGTCGTTCTCTTCATGGGCGGCGCGCATCTGCGCCAGCTGCCCGTCCATCTCGGTGAGTTCCTCGGCGGTGATGCGGCTCGCGGCGAGTTCGGCGGCGCCGGTTTCGAGCATGCGCCGCAATTCGATCAGCTGGACGGCCACCGCAGCATCCTCCTGGCCCTCCGACGCGGCACGCAGCACAGCTTCAAGGGACGACCACTGGTTCAGCGGGTTCACGAACGTCCCCCGCCCACGCTCCACGCGGAGAATCCGGCGTGCCACAAGAGTCTTCATCGCTTCGCGGACGGTCATGCGGCTGACCTCGTGCCGCGCGCTCAGCTCCAGTTCGCCGGGGACACCTGATCCAGGCGGGAATTCACCGGCAACGATGCGGTCGAGCAGTTCATCAGCAACTTCATCGACCAGCGATTTGCGTGCCATGCTCCCCCTCTTCCAGTAACCAGCCAAGTGTACTTGCGTGTCTGCATGGCCTGTGTCACACTAATCGATATGCAAGATGTCTGACATCTTACATTTAGAATAAAGGCCAGCTATACACAACGGAGTGCACAGTGACTACCGAGACGAACCTCCTCGCCGGTTACCCGGCCGAGCTCGCCGTATCCGCCGACGCGGTGGCGCAAACGCTTGAGAACCGCATCTTTGTAGTGCTCGACGACGACCCCACCGGCACGCAGTCGGTCTCGGATCTGCCGGTCCTCACCCGCTGGGAGACCGAGGATTTCACCTGGGCGTTCGGCGAGGGAAAGCCTGCGGTGTACGTGCTAACCAACACCCGAAGCCTTGATCCCGCGGAAGCCGCCGCCCGCAATGAGGAAGTGGTCCGCAACGCGCTCGACGCCTCTACCCGACTAGGATCCGACCTTCGCGTGAGTTTCGTCAGCCGCAGCGACTCCACCCTACGAGGGCACTATCCGCTGGAGCCGGACGTTATTGCCGCCACCGTGGCCGAGATGTCCGGTGAAGCTACCGACGGCGTCGTCATCATCCCCGCCTTTCCCGACGCCGGCCGCATCACCATCGGCGGAGTGCACTACACGCGCGGAAGCGATGACGAACTCATTCCGGTCGCCGAGACCGAATTTGCGAAGGACGCAACCTTCGGCTTCACGAACTCCGCGCTGCCGAAGTATGTGGAGGAGAAGTCCGGCGGGCGGTTCTCCTCCGGTGACGTGATCGTTCTCGACCTGAACATCATCCGGGCCGGCAGCGAAACCAGCGATCCGGAGTTTTCAGCGACAGCCATCGCCGACGCGCTCGACGGCGCTACCGGCTCCACTCCGATCGTCGCGGACATCGTCACCGAGAACGATCTCCGCGCGCTCTCGCTCGGCCTCGCCGAAGCTGAGCGGCGCGGCAAGCGCCTGCTGTACCGGGTGGGCCCGCCGTTCATGCGCGCACGCATCGGGCAGGATGTCCGCGAGCCGCTCACCAGTGACGAAGCGTTCGCCGGTACCAGCCCGGGCACTGCGGGTGGCCTTATTGTTGTCGGCTCCCACGTGGGCGTGACCACACGACAGTTGAACGTGTTGACCACCGAGCACAGCGCAGCCCGCATCGTGGAGATCGATGTCGAGCGCCTGTTCACCGCTGAGGCGGACCGCTACCTCGACGAGGTCGTGGACACCGTCAGCACCGCCCTCAACGGCGCGGACGTCATTGTGCACACCAGTCGGCTCCTGGTGCGCGCCGATGACCCGGCCGAGAGCCTGCGCATTGCGCGCACCGTTTCTGCCGCCGTCGTCGACGTCGTCAACCGGACGTTGAAGGCGTTCCCTCCCCGCTTCGTCATTGCAAAGGGCGGCATCACCTCATCCGATGTTGCAGCCCACGGCCTCGAGATCCGCCACGCGATTGTGCGCGGTCCCATGCTGCCCGGAATCGTGAGCCTCTGGGCGCCCGTTGACGGCCCCGCCAAGGGCATCCCCTACATCGTCTTCGCGGGGAACGTCGGCGACGACCGCTCCCTCGCAGACGTGACGCGCACCCTCAGCGTCACCTTCTGACGGCTTTCCCACTGCACAGTTCAACCCAGTACGTACCAATGGAGATACAGATGAGCACCACTGATTACCAGGTCACCGTCCTCGGCCTCGGCGCGATGGGGCTGCCGATGGCAACCCGACTCGCAACACAGCTGACCGTGCACGGCTTCGACATCGCCGAGGAGCGGCTCAAGCTGGCGAACGACGCCGGTGTGCACACCTTCGCTTCCGGGCGGGACGCGACGCACGGCGCCGACGCCCTCCTGCTGGCCGTCCGTAACGGCGAGCAGCTCACCGAGGTCCTGTTCGGCGAAAACGGTGTCGCCGCAGCGCTGAAGCCGGGCGCCGTCGTCATTCTTACCAGCACCGTCGGCACCGAGGCGATCGCCGGCACTGTCTCGCGTCTCGCGGAATTCGGCGTTGCCCTCGTTGACGCGCCGCTGTCCGGCGGACCGAAGCGGGCCGGGGAGGGGGACCTGCTCATCGTCGTGGGCGCCGACCCTTCGGCTGTGGAAGCGGCCCGCCCGGTGTTGGAGCTGCTGGCGTCAACGCTGAGCATCGTCGGCGACAAGCCGGGCGACGGCCAGGCCCTGAAGACGGTGAACCAGCTGCTGTGCGGCGTTCACATTGCCGCTGCCGCTGAGGCGATGGCACTGGCCGACGCCCTTGGCCTCGACCAGCAGAAAACCTTGGCCGCCCTCGAGGCTGGAGCCGCCGGATCCTTCATGCTCTCCAACCGCGGCCCGCGGATCCTCGAGGCCTACAGCGAGGACGGCGCCGAAGTACTGAGCCGGCTCGACATCTTCGTCAAGGACATGGGGATTGTCGGCAAAGCCACGCGGGGCGCCGGGCTGGCGACGCCGGTCGCGGCCGCGGCTGAACAGCTCTACCTTCTCGGTCAGGCCCAGGGCCTCGCCGCTGCGGATGATTCCGCCGTCATCCGAGTTGTTGCGCCCACGAGGCGCAGCGCCTGACGTCGTCGCTCACTGCACCATCACTGAGCGCACCGTTCGCTCTCAGGCGGCTCCCGCCGTCGTCGTATTTACTAGCAGCCTCACCGCGAGGCTCCCGTTGTCATAGGAGACACCCCTTATGAGCCCTCTCGCTCTCCTCGCCATTGCAGTAGCGGGCGTTGCCCTGCTACTCGTGGGAGTTATCAAGTTCAAGATTCCGGCGTTCCTCGCGCTGCTGGTGGTGAGCGTGCTGGTGGCGCTGGTTGCGGGCATTCCGCTCGGCGACATCGTCAGCACCGTGACTGAAGGTATGGGTGGAACGCTCGGCAACGTCGCGATCCTCGTGGGCCTCGGTGCCATGCTCGGCAAGATGATCGAAATCTCCGGCGGCGCCCAGGCGCTGGCGGGGAAGTTCACCTCGGTGCTCGGCCCGCGCCGCGTGGTTGCAGCACTGACCTCCGCGGCGTTCCTGCTGGCCATTCCCGTGTTCTTCGATGTCGGCTTCATCATCCTCGTGCCGATCATCTACGGATTCGCGAAGGCTGCGGGCGTGAACCCGGTCAAGTTCGGCCTGCCGGTGGGCGCCATCATGCTCGCCATCCACGTGGTTGTTCCGCCGCACCCCGGCGTTGTGGGAGGAGCCGGGATCCTCGGCGCGGATATCGGATGGACCACGGTGCTGGGCCTGCTGCTCTGCATCCCAGTCGGCGTACTGGGCTACTTTGTTGCGCAGAGGCTGAACCGCCGCGAGTACGAGATGCTTCCCGCAACCGCCGCCCAGTTCAAGCTTTTCGGTACCGGTGAGTCCGACGTCGAGCGCGACACAGCGTCCGGCGGCACCGGTGGAGTAGCAACGCAGGTCCGCACCGCGCCGAGCCCCGCGATGATCATCTCCCTGATCGTGCTTCCCATCCTGATGATCATGGTCGGGACGGTCGGCGCCATCCTCCTGCCCGAAGATACCTTCGGCCGCGACCTCGCCGGCTTCATCGGCTCACCGCTGATCGCGCTGCTGACGGCTCTGGGCCTGACCTACTACTTCCTGGGCATCCGCCGCGGCTGGTCCTCCCAGCACACCGGCGAGGTCATGGATTCAGCGCTGGCTCCCACCGCGATCGTCATCCTCGTGACCGGCGCCGGCGGCGTCTTCGGCAAGGTGCTGACCGTTTCCGGGATCGGCACGGCGCTGGCTGAGGGTCTCGCTGCCGTTGGTCTGCCCATCATTATCATGGCGTTCATCCTGGCCGCAGTTCTGCGTGCGTCGCAGGGTTCGGCAACCGTCGCCATCATCACGACGGCGGGACTTCTCAGCGCGGCCGTCGCGGCCGGCGGCTACTCCCCCGTGCAGACGGCGCTCATCCTGATCGCGATTGGTTTCGGAGCGTTCGGTTTGAGCCATGTGAATGACTCCGGCTTCTGGATTGTTACCCGCTTCCTGGGCCTCTCCGTGGCGGATGGCCTTCGGACCTGGACCGTGCTGACGACCATCCTCGGCGTTGCCGGCTTCCTACTCACCCTTGTGGCGTGGACGCTCGTGGGCGGGTTCGCGGTCTAGTTTCACCTTCGCGCGATACCGTTCGCGCCTCCCGTTAGCTTTTTTGCCATCCGATAGCGGCCTTCCGCTATCGGATGGCAAAACTGTTATCGGATCAGTTGTAGTCATCCGCTCTCCCACCCGTTATTGTTCGGAACAGTCCGCTCCTTGTGGAGGGGCGCCGAGGGGGGAAATGAACTGGATCCGCGCCAACCGGCTGATTGCAGCCGGTTTTGGCATCGCCGTCGTCGGGCTTGTGCTCGTTCTTGTTGCCGGGGCCACCGCGCCGCCTGCGACGTTCGGCTGGTTCGCCTATGCACCGTTGGCAAACAACGCCGTCGTAGCACCCGACCCGACTGCGGGTGAAATCTTCGGAGCGTCCCTCGCCGGAGCGGGTCTCATCCTGTGCGCCGGAGCCCTCGGTTACCTGCGGGGACGGCGCGGCACATGAGGCCGCTGCTGATCTCGCTGCTGGGGGTCGCCGCGCTCCTGATACTGGCCGGAGTGTCGCTGCTGTTTGGCCGGCCGCCAGCCGCTCTCCCGCTTCCCACCGCTCAGTCTGAAGCGAGCATCGCGTACGGTTCGGAGCTCGTGATCGCGTACGACGACGGCGCCTCCTCCTCCGATCTGCTCACCACCGCCGCTGGCCTGCTGGTGCTGGGCGGCCTGATGATCAGCGCCGGCGCCTACGGCGGCCGGCTCGCGAGGGAGGCTCCGGATGCGGACTGATTCCGGTTGGCGGAAAGCGATCGCGGTGTTGTCTGTGGGAGCGCTGCTGGTGGTTCTTGGCGTGTTTCTGGTGATCGGTTCCCAGCCGGCTCCCACGCAGGACTTCGGTTTTGTCGGAGGGCAGGGCCAGGAATTCCACATCACCTCGAACGGCGTCCTGAGCAATGGGCCGCTGTTGCTCAGTCCCACGATGGGAGGGGTGTTGCTCGGCACCGGAGTGGCGCTGGCGGCGGGCGTCGGCGGGTTCGTGCTCGGCCGTCGTCGTCGTTAGCTCCGGCTAGTCCTGGGCCATCTCGTTTCAGCGTGGCGATGTACAATTTGTACATGACCACAGACATGACGGTAAGTCAGGGCCGGGCTGCACTCAGCGCCGTGACCGCTCGTGCAGAATTCGGCGGCGAGACCACCTACCTCACCAAACACGGGCATCGCGCCGCAGCCGTGGTGCCGGCAGCATCTGCCGAGTTGCTCGAACAACTGGAGGATCTTATCGACGCGAGGAGCGTTGAAATCGCCCTCGCAAACCTTGACTCCGGGAAGGACGAGCGAGTGCCCTTCATCCGCCGCAGTGGCGCTAACCCCGCATAGTGACTTACTCCATTGCGCTCCTTCGTTCAGCAGACAAATTCTTGTCCAAGTTAGTGAGACAACAGCCGTCCGATGCGCAGAATATTGAAGAAGCGATTCAAAGCCTGGCGGAATCACCTCATCCGCCCGGATGCGAACAACTCAAGGGCTACTCCGGCATATTCCGTATCAGAGTAGGCAACTACAGGATCTGCTACCGCGTAGACGGCGGCGAGCTACTCATACTTGTGATTGTCATCAACGAGCGGAACGAAATCCATCAGGAGCTGCGGCGTCATCTAGGGCGCTGAGCGAGATTGCTGGACGTTACGTAGCTATCCAGTAGCGAAGCTTCGCCCCTCGCTGGACTACTCCGGGATTCTCCGTGGCGCGTAGACGTGCCATACATCTGACCGCGCCCTTGCCTGATCCTCCGGCCCGTGATTCGGTGGGAAGTGGGGCTGACAGCCCCGGTCGGGTTCCGACTCACCGAATCCATAGAGGAAACCGAGAGTAGGAGAGGCACATGGCTACGAACAACCCCGCCAAACTGATCAAGCTAAGCGACAGCGATCAGACGGTGACCGCCGAGGAAGACATCCGCGGACTCAACGTCAAGGACAAGGACGGCGAAGATCTGGGGCAGATCGATGCACTGCTGATTGACGACGCCGAGAAAAAGGTTCGCTTCCTGGTGGTCGCCTCAGGTGGATTCCTCGGGATCGGCAAGGAGAAGTCGTTCATCCCGGTCGAGGCGATCACGCGTATTGCCGATGAGGTCACGATTGACCAGTCCCGCGAACTGGTCGCCGGAGCTCCAGGTTATGATCCTGAGCTCGTCGACGAGGCCTCCTACTACGAGGACGTGTACGGGTACTACGGATACCTGCCGTATTGGGGCGCCGGATACGCCTACCCGACCTTCCCGTACTACCCGCCTGTTCCGCCTGACCGCTCTGCGGACAAGTAAGGGCGATTCCACGCTTAGACTCCGAGGATGCGCGCAGTAGTTTTCGACCAGGTTCAGGGCCGGCCCGATGTTCGGGAGGTACCGGCTCCAGCGGTCACTCCGGGCGGCGTCGTGGTCAAAGTGATGGCAACAGGTTTGTGCCGCAGTGATTGGCATGCTTGGGCGGGCCACGAGGACATAGCGTTTCCCCACGTTCCCGGCCATGAGCTTGCCGGCATCGTCACCGAGGTAGGCGCCGACGTCGTCCGGTGGAAGGCCGGTGACCGTGTGACGGTCCCCTTTGTGTGCGGCTGCGGCCGGTGCGAATGGTGTCTGACCGGAAATGCCCAGGTGTGCCCCAACCAGCAGCAGCCGGGCTTCACACACTGGGGATCTTTCGCCGAGTACGTCGGCCTGTATGCTGCCGATACCAATCTGATGGCCATTCCCGAAGGGATAGATTTCACGACGGCGGCCAGCCTGGGTTGCCGGTTCGCTACCGCGTACCGCGCGCTGGTCAGCCGCGCGCAGGTTAGACCCGGCGAGTGGGTGACCGTTGTAGGTGCGGGCGGTGTGGGTTTGAGCGCGGTGATGATCGCACGCGCGGTAGGCGCACGTGTGATCGCCGTTGACCGTCACGCCGAGGCCCTTGCCGTGGCGTCCGCCCTCGGCGCGGAGCACGTTCTCACGGCCGACGGCGGTGACATCCCGTCCGCTGTTGCTGAACTGACCGACGGCGGAAGCCACGTCGCCATTGATGCGGTGGGCAGTGAGCAGACCTGCGCTGACGCCATTCTGAGTCTTCGGCGCAGGGGCCGGCATGTGCAGATCGGGCTGCTGCCTCCAGTTGGCGGCAATCCCCGCGTTCCGATGGCACGGGTGATTGCGTGGGAGCTTGATCTGCTGGGCAGCCATGGCATGGCCGCCGCCGACTATCCGGGAATGATGGCGCTCATCGAGGAAGGTTCGCTGCGGCCGGACCTGTTGATTGAACGCACCGTTGGACTCGCGGAGGCCGCTTTCCTGTTGCCCGGGTTCGATCGGGCCAAGCCCGCGGGGATGACGATCATCGATCCGTGGCGGTGACGATTCAGGTGGGTGGACGTGGTCCGGTCAGAGGATTGTACTGAAAATGTTCCATCCGGAACCGACCTTGGAACGGGCCTTCCAGCCGCCGGCTCCGTTACCTGGATACAGCCAGAGCGCTCCGTCGGAGCTGCGCGCCATCACGTCGACATGCCCGTCTCCGTCGAAGTCACCGGGGACTAGGATGCTGGTGAATCCGTTCCACCCTGAACCGGCCTTCACACGAGTCTTCCACCCACCGGCTCCGTTGCCCGGGTAGAGCCAAAGGTATCCACTGGCGTCGCGTGCGAGGATGTCCACGTTGCCATCACCGCTGAAATCGCCCGGCCCGAGGATCGCAGTCATAGCGTTCCACCCGGTACCAACCTGCACCCGCGGAAGCCACCAGTGCCAGCCGTCACTGGGATAGAGATAGAGAGCGCCCTGCCGATCACGCGCCAGCACGTCAGCGTTGCCGTCACCATCGAAGTCTCCTGGTGCAATGATGCTGGTCATCGCATTCCAACCGGAGCCGACAGCGGCGGGCGGCTCCCAACCGCCTGCACCGTTTCCGGGATATACGTGCAGGCCGCCTTTGACATCCCGGCCGAGCACGTCCGCAAAGCCATCCCCATTGAAATCGCCGGGTGCAACGATGCTGGTGAGAACGTTCCAGCCGGAACCCACCTGCTTCCGGGGCTTCCATCCACCCAGTGGGTTTCCGGCATACAGCCACAGCCTTCCCGCGGAGTCACGCGCGAGCACGTCTGAATGGCCGTCGCCGGAAAACTCCTTCAGGGTGCCGGTAATGAAAGGTGTGGGCTTGGAAGATGTCGAGTATGGAAAGTATGCCGCCTTGGTGGCGGTTACTCTCACGGATATCGCGGCTCCGATGTCAACGCGCTGCAAGGTGTAGTCAGCGCTGATCGCCCCGGTGATGTCGGCCCCGTTACGCTGCCATTGGATCGAGAGAGTCGCTCCCGGCGTCCAGTCGCCAGTGATAGCCGAGAGGGTACTGCCGGCGCGAGGGGCTCCCGCGATGGTGGGAACGGGCGAGATAAATTCCCCGCGATGAATGCCTGTGTGAGCGGATGTCAGCGAGGTCGGCGGGAGACCTTCTTTGGTCGCAGTCACCGTGACGGTGAGGTACTTCATGTAGTCGGCAGCCGTCGTCGTAAATTTCTCTGCGGTGGCGCCGGCGATCGGGACGCCATTGCGGTTCCACTGATAAGTGAACGTTTCCGGTGCAGGGGACCATATCCCTGGTACGACGGTCAGTGTTTGATCAACCTTGGCAGTGCCCAGGATCGTCGGGACCGTTACCGAAAAGCCTTCCGGTTGCACTTGGCCCGTGCTGCTGGATTGCTGAACCGCGGTGACATATCCGGGTTTCGATCCCGTCACTCGGACACTGATGTTCGCGCCGATATCTGCTTCCACCGGAATGTAGGTAGATTCCGTCGCTCCCGGAATTTCTGCTCCGTTCCGCAACCACTGGTGAGCTCGTGTAACCGGTGCGGGCCCCCATTCCGGTCCAACCTCCGCAAGCGTGGAACCTACCTGCGGGATACCGGTGATTACGGGTCCCCGGTGGGTGAGCATTTGAGCGGGTCTTATCGGGCCAATCTGCTCAGTCGCGCGGGCAAGCAAGGTGCCGCTCTCGTCTCTGCCCGTGGCGAAGCCCTGAATAAATCTGTGCAAGTCCTCATCGGTCAGCGTGTAGCTGGCGCTGGCGGCGCCGTCTATGATGCGGCCGTCGCGTGTCCATGAGTAGGCGAGGTCGGCAGGGAGGGGGCTCCAGTCGCCCGGCTGTATGGTGAGCGTGGAATTCACTACGTGCCCGGCGTTCGATTCGAGCACCAGTGTCGGCGAGGTGAGAGCTTCCGACTCTACGGTCTCTTGCGGGACGGCAGGCTGGAAATCAGCGTCAGCCGGGAGACTGAGAAATTGGCTGGCGATCAGTGCCGCGACAACGGTGGCCGTAGCACGGACAAGACGGGGACGGCTCATTGGCTTCCTCGAAGTGAGACCCCCGGAAAACCGGGCAGTGGGACGCCCGGTTGCTTCCCCCGCGCGTAGTGTATATCGGCTGGGATCAGTGAGGGAATAGTTCGACGACGAGCGCTCGGCCCGCATGCTCGAATCGACAGGTGCCGCGCACGCCCCCGACTCACCTTAAGCTGGAACGCGTGATCAACGGGACAGTGCGCGCGCAGGTAGACAAAGCGTGGGTACCTCCAAATTTACATTCAGACCACGCGGTATAAGGAAGGCAATAACGTCGACCTGGAAACGATTCAGCCTTCGTCGACTTCGAGTTACCCTACATGCACAAATATCTACTCAGTAGGTTGCAGCAGTAGCGACAACATTCAGCGCGGCACGCCCGCCCACATTCCCGCAAAGAACTCGCCCAGCTCCGCCGTCGCCGTCAGAGGCAACACATTGGCCACGTACTGGTCGGGGCGGACAACGACGACGACGCCGCCACGGTCCAGCCCGCGCAGCTCGAAGATGTCCTCCGCCTGGTCGGTGCCGAAAACCTTCTCCAGGTAGTTCAGCTTGAACGGCCCGACTTCCGGCTTGAAGACCGCTGGCACGGCGTTGATGTCGATGCTCTGGTGGTCCTGCTGATAGATCACCTTGACGTCGAACCACGCGTCGAGGTCGGCTCCCTCGGGCGTTGGTGCGAGCGGTGACTCCGGTGAGTTCGTCAGCCACTCGGCGAAGTTGGTTACCTTCGATGGATTGCCCGGCAGTGGCTCGTCCGCGAAGACGTAGATCCGCCAACGACCGTCAGCCGTTGCATGGTGGCCGAGGTGAAGCGGGTTGGTGTCGCACACCCGGACTACCGGTGCAGATTTGAAGCGCTTGCCCACGGGGAAGCCGGTTGCCAGTTCCTGATGTATTGCCTCGGCAACGATCATCGACGGCGAGTACTCCGTCATGAATCCGGCGGGGAACTCCATGGTTCGGACGTAGAAGTTCTCGAGTTCGGTGGGGTCCTCGAACTCTTCGGGCTTCTTCGCCATGAGCGAGGACCACTGCTTGTCGAAGTCGATGAGGTTCTTCGCAACCACCTGGCGTTCCGCCGAGTAGGTGGACAGCAGACTTTCCTTGCTCCGGCCTTCCAGCACATGGCCGAGCTTCCAGGCGATGTTGAAGCCGTCCTGCATGGAGACGTTCATGCCCTGGCCGGCTTTGGCGCTGTGTGTGTGGCAGGCGTCTCCGGTGATGAAGACGCGCGGGGTGCGGGTTCCAATGTCCTCCGGAAGGACGTCGTCGAACCTGTCCGTGAGTCGGTGGCCAACCTCGTAAACACTGTTCCAGGCGACGTTGCGGACATCGAGCGTGTAAGGGTGCAGAATTGCGTTGGCCTTCTCGATGACCTCCTCGATGGTGGTGCTGCGGATGTCACCCTTGGTGTGCGCGTCCACCTCACCGAGGTCCACGTACATGCGGAACAGATGGCCCCCTTCGCGCGGAATGAGCAGGATGCTTCCGCCCGTACCGGATTGGATGGCGCACTTGAGCCGGATGTCCGGGAAGTCGGTGACGGCGAGGACATCCATGACGCCCCATGCGTGGTTCGCCGCATCACCGGCGAGCGTGCACCCAATCGCCTGGCGGACTTTGCTGCGTGCTCCGTCCGCCCCGATCACGTACTTGGCGCGGACCGTGCGCTCCTGCCCTTCGCGGGGCCCGGCGGTGTGAAGCAGGGTGACGGTCACGGGGTACTCTCCGCCTTCATCGACCTCAAGGCTTTGGAAATCGAGTCCATAGTCCGGGGTCATGCGGGTAGGTGCGTTTGCCATGAACTCAGCAAAGTAGTCCAGCACCCGCGCCTGGTTGACGATGAGGTGTGGAAACTCGCTGATGCCCGTCGGGTCATCGAGCGGGCGAGCCGTTCGGATGATGCGTGAAGGATCCGCCGGATCCGGCTTCCAGAACGCCATCTCGGTGATCCGGTACGCCTCGGCGATGATGCGCTCGGCGAACCCAAAGGCCTGGAAAGTCTCAACGCTACGGGCCTGGATACCGTCCGCCTGCCCAATTGCGAGCCTCCCTGGGCGGCGCTCCACCAAACGCGTGGTGATATTCGCGAACTGTGACAACTGCGCAGCGGCAAGCATGCCGGCCGGACCGCTGCCGACAATCAGGACATCGACCTCCTCCGGCAACTCCTCGGGCCGATCTACGCCGACGCCGGCTGCCGCCTGGACACGTGGATCACCGGAGACGTAGCCATGATGATGGAAGTGCACGCGCTGTCCTCACTCACTTCTTTGTGAAACTTTTGGGGATGCCCGTCACCGTGTTCACTATCTGAACAGCTATTTCTATAATCGAATGACGGTGCCAAAACTGTACGACGAACATGATGCACAGCACAACCGTTCCGAACACGTGAACGGGGGTTGACGTGCCGCACTTCACAAGACAGAGTTATCGTATACGATTTCGTACATCGAAACATTACCTGGATCTAATGAGGAGTACGCGGCATGACAACGGAGTCACAGACCACCGAAGCAAGCACCCAGCTCCTTGCCCGCACCCGCAAGGTCATCGCCGTCCACATCAACTACCCGAGCCGCGCCGCGCAGCGTGGGCGCACCCCCCAGAAGCCCTCCTACTTCCTCAAGCCGCCGTCGTCGCTCGCGGTGGGATCCTCCGAAGCGCCCGGTTCGGTCGAACGCCCGGCCGGCTGCGAACTGCTCGGTTATGAAGGGGAAATCGCCCTCATCATCGGCAAGCCGGCACGCCGGGTCGGCTTGGAGGACGCCTGGAGCCACGTGGAGTGGATCACCGCAAGCAATGACCTGGGCGTCTATGATCTCCGCTACGCAGACAAAGGCTCCAATCTCCGTTCCAAGGGCGGTGACGGATTCACCCCCGTCGGGCCGCAGCTCATCCCCGCGGGTGAGGTCGATCCCGCCGCAATGCGGGTGCGCACCTGGCACAACGGTGACCTGGTGCAGGATGACACCACCGAGGACCTCCTCTTCCCGTTTGCCCAGCTCGTTGCGGACCTCTCGCAGCTCCTCACTTTGGAGGAGGGCGACATAATCCTCACCGGCACGCCCGCCGGAGCGTCAGTCGCCCAGCCCGGTGACGTCGTCGAGATCGAGGTCACCGCCGGCAGCTACAGCAGCGGCAAGCTCACTACCCGAGTGGTGGAGGGAACCGCGCCGTTCGCGGACTTCGGCGCGCAGCCCAAGGCGGATGACGCCCAGCGTGAAGAGGCGTACGGATCACGCGAGGCCGCCGGTTTGGAACCGAGCAGGCAGGCACTGTCGCCGGAACTCAGGAAAAAACTCGAAAGCGTTGCCACCGCTACCCTGTCGTCCCAGCTGCGCAAGCGCGGTCTGAACAACGTCAGCATCGACGGTCTGCAGACCACGCGCCCGGACCGCCGGGTTGTGGGCCTGGCCCGCACTCTGCGTTTTGTGCCCAATCGTGAAGACCTCTTCAAAACCCATGGGGGCGGCTTCAATGCGCAGAAGCGCGCCATCGATTCAGTGAACGGCGGCGAGATCATCGTTATGGAGGCACGCGGCGAGAAGGGCACGGGAACAGTGGGTGACGTCCTGGCCCTGCGCGCCCAGGTACGCGGTGCGGCAGCCATCATCACGGACGGCGGCGTCCGGGACTTCTCGGCCGTCGCTGATCTTGATATGCCAACCTACTTCGCCAATCCCCACCCCGCGGTCTTAGGCCGCCGGCACATTCCGTGGGACACGGACATCACCATTGCATGCGGCGGAGCCACCGTGCAGCCCGGAGACATCATCGTGGCTGATTCCGACGGCATCATCGTAATCCCACCGGCCCTGGCCGAAGACCTCGTCGAGGACTGCATCCAGCAGGAAAAGGAAGAGACTTTCATCTTCGAGATGGTCAAGCAGGGCAACGGCGTTGACGGGCTTTTTCCGATGAACCCGGAGTGGAAAGCGAAATACCAGGAGTGGGCGGCCTCAGCTTCGGAAGGAGCATCAGGTGGTTGATATCGCCTTCGGGCCATCCGTCGTTGTACAGACCGCCGGTGACATCAAGCCCGGCAGCAAATCCGAGCAGGCATACATTTCAATCAAGGCTCGCATCGTCGAGGGGACCTTCTCCCCTGGATACCGGCTCGTATTGGCGAAGATCGCCGAGGACCTCGGCTTCAGCGTGGTGCCGGTGCGGGAAGCGATTCGGCGGCTGGAAGCCGAAGGGCTTGTGAAGTTCGAGCGCAACGTCGGCGCCACAGTCTCCGGGATCGACCCTACGGAGTACCTCTATACAATGCAGACGCTCAGCATTGTGGAGGGGGCGGCCACCGCGCTGTCCGCGCCGCTGATTGACTCCGCGGCGGTCGCGCGGGCGCGGGCCGTCAACAAGGAAATGCACGACTGCCTTGATCACTTCGACCCCGTGCGCTTCACAAGGCTCAACCAGGACTTTCACAGCGTTCTGTTTGAGCACTGCCCCAACCCGCACATCCTTGATCTGGTTCATCGGGGCTGGAATCGACTCGCAACGCTGCGGTCCTCAACGTTCCGGTTTGTCCCCGGACGCGCACGCGAATCGGTCAGCGAACACGAAGACCTGCTCCAACTCATCGAATCGGATGCCGACGCCGACGCCATTGAACGCGCGGCGCGAAGACACCGCTCTGCCACTCTCGACGCTTACCTCGCGCAAGCGCCCGCCACCACCCAGTAGATTCCAGCAGTCAGGAAGAGAACAATGACGTCCACCGTTTCTGAGACCCATTACGTGCCGAAGGACCTGCCCACGCACATCCAGCACTACATCAACGGCAACTTCGTCGACTCACTCAGTGGCAAGACCTTCGATGTCCTGGACCCGGTATCCAACAAAAACTACGCGACCGCAGCGGCGGGCCAGAAGGAAGACATCGACCTCGCGGTTTCCGCCGCACGTGATGCGTTCCTGAACGGTCCCTGGCCGAAGATGAAGCCCCGCGAACGGGCCCGCGTCCTGAACAAAATCGCTGACGCCGTGGAAGCGCAGGAAGCCCGCCTCGCCGAGCTCGAGACCTTCGATACCGGCCTTCCGATCACCCAGGCCAAGGGCCAGGCGCTGCGGGCAGCCGAGAACTTCCGCTTCTTCGCCGACCTCATCGTGGCCCAGTTCGACGACGCCATGAAGGTTCCCGGATCCCAGATCAACTACGTCAACCGGAAACCCATCGGCGTTGCTGGCCTGATCACCCCGTGGAATACACCGTTCATGCTCGAATCCTGGAAGCTGGCCCCCGCGCTGGCGACCGGCAACACCGTGGTACTCAAGCCGGCTGAGTTCACGCCCCTTTCCGCCTCCCTCTGGGCGCAGATCTTCAAGGACGCGGGGCTCCCCGACGGGGTCTTCAACCTGGTCAATGGGCTCGGCGAGGAAGCGGGCGACGCCCTGGTCAAGCACCCAGATGTTCCGCTGATTTCCTTCACCGGCGAGACCACCACCGGGCAAACGATCTTCCGCAATGCCTCGGCCAACCTTAAGGGCCTGTCGATGGAGCTCGGCGGAAAGTCACCGTGCGTGGTTTTCGCCGACGCGGACCTCGACGCCGCCATTGACTCCGCGCTCTTCGGCGTCTTCTCCCTCAACGGCGAGCGCTGCACCGCCGGATCCCGCATCCTCGTGGAACGCGCCATCTACGACGATTTCTGCGAGAGGTACGCGGCGCGCGCGAAGACCATCGTCGTCGGAGATCCGCATGACCCGAAGACGCAGGTCGGCGCGTTGGTCCACCCCGACCACTACGAGAAGGTGGCCTCCTACGTGGAGATCGGCAAATCCGAGGGCCGGCTCCTTGCCGGCGGCGGTCGTCCGGAAAATCTGCCCGAAGGCAACTACATCGCTCCGACTGTCTTTGCCGACGTCGCGCCTGAAGCACGGATCTTTCAGGAGGAAATCTTCGGCCCGGTTGTAGCAATCACCCCCTTCGAGAACGACGACGAAGCGCTGGTCCTCGCGAACAACACGAAGTACGGTCTGGCCGCCTATATCTGGACCCAGAACCTCACCCGCGCGCACAACTTCGCCCAGAACGTGGAGGCCGGCATGGTCTGGCTCAACAGCCATAATGTCCGTGACCTCCGCACGCCGTTCGGCGGGGTGAAAGCCTCCGGCCTGGGCCATGAGGGCGGCTACCGCTCCATCGATTTCTACACCGACCAGCAAGCCGTACACATCACCCTTGGCGCCGTCCACACCCCGAAGTTCGGCAGCGTCGAAGACTCCGCCGCCAACGAGGGCTAGTAACTTTCCTGCACTGCTCGAAGAAGAGAGAACATCATGACCAACTTCGTTCCCACGCCCGCCGCCCCGGCTCCGGACATTGTCCGCTGTGCCTACATGGAGATCGTGGTCACCGACCTGGCCAGGTCGCGCGAGTTCTACGTTGACGTCCTCGGCCTGCACGTCACCGAGGAAGACGACAACACCATCTACCTGCGACCCCTCGAAGAGTTCATCCACCACAACCTCGTGCTGCGCAAGGGACCGATTGCCGCCGTGGCCGCCTTCGCCTACCGCGTGAAGTCCCCCGCTGAGGTGGACGCTGCGGAAACGTACTACAAGGAGTTGGGTTGCCGCACCGAACGCCGCAAGGAAGGCTTCACCAAGGGCATCGGTGATTCCGTCCGAGTCGAGGATCCGCTGGGCTTCCCCTACGAGTTCTTCTACGATGTGGAGCACGTGGAGCGCCTGACCCAGCGTTATGATCTCTACTCCGCAGGTGAGCTTGTCCGTCTGGACCACTTTAACCAGGTGACCCCGGACGTGCCCCGCGGCCGCAAGTACCTCGAGGACCTCGGCTTCCGCGTCTCCGAGGACATTAAGGATTCCGACGGTGTCACCTACGCCGCGTGGATGCACCGCAAGCAGACCGTCCATGACACGGCGCTGACAGGCGGCAACGGACCACGCATGCATCACGTTGCCTTCGCGACCCACGAGAAGCACAACATCATCCAGATCTGCGACAAGATGGGCGCGCTGCGCATCAGTGACCGGATTGAGCGCGGCCCCGGCCGGCACGGCGTGTCCAACGCGTTTTACCTGTACATCCTGGACCCGGACGGCCACCGCATCGAGATCTACACCCAGGACTACTACACCGGGGATCCCGACAATCCCACCATCACCTGGGACGTGCATGACAACCAGCGCCGCGACTGGTGGGGCAATCCGGTTGTGCCGTCCTGGTATACGGAAGCCTCCCTGGTCCTGGACCTTGACGGTAACCCCCAGCCAGTGGTTGAGCGTGAGGAGAAGAGCGAGATGGCGGTCACCGTTGGCGCCGACGGCTTCTCCTACACCCGGAAGCAGGACGACGACGGCGCGGACAGCCAGCCGCAGGGGTTCAAGCTCGGGGCGCAGCTGTAATCATGCTGGATCACGCAACAATCGAGGCCATCGCCGACGAACTGGTGGAAGCCGGCCGCAGCCGCACCCCGGTTCCCCTGCTGACCGCACGCTACCCGGACATGACGGTGGAGGATTCCTACGCTGTCCAGCAATTGTGGCGGCGCCGCAACGAGGAAGCCGGGCGCAAACTCGTAGGCCGCAAGATCGGTCTCACGTCCAAAGCGATGCAGGCCGCTACCGGGATCACAGAGCCCGACTACGGCGCCATCTTCGATGACATGGTGCTGGAGACCGGGTGCTCGGTGGAGTGGGACAAGTACACCCATCCACGTGTTGAGGTGGAACTCGCGTTCGTGCTGAAGGACGGGCTGAAGGGCCCCGGCTGCACCATTTTCGACGTGCTCAATGCAACGGACTATGTGGTTCCGGCCCTCGAGATCCTGGACTCCCGGATAGAGATGGAGGGCCGGACCATCGTGGACACCATCTCCGACAACGCCGCGATGGGCGCGATGGTGGTGGGCGGCCGTCCGGTGAAACCCGACGCCGTCGACCTTCGCTGGGTTTCCGCCATCCTCTATAAGAACCAGACGGTGGAGGAAACCGGCGTAGCAGCCGGCGTTCTGGACCATCCTGCCGCGGGCGTCCACTGGCTGGCGAACAAGATCGCCGCCCACGGAGACAGTCTGTTAGCCGGAGACATCATTCTCGCCGGCTCCTTCACCCGTCCGCTCTGGGTTCATAAGGGCGATACCGTGCACGCCGACTACGGGCCACTTGGAGCTGTGACATGCCACTTCCACTAACCACCACTTTCCGCGACGTGATGGCTACGGCCGAGCGTCCGCTCGCCGGCATGTGGGTTTGTTCCGGTAGCCCGCTGATCGCCGAGCTGTGCGCGGGAGCGGGCCTCGACTGGATCCTGATTGACGCCGAGCACAGCCCGAACAGCCTGGAGACAATCCTCGCCCAGCTCCAGGCCATCCACGGCTACCCGGTGCACACCATGGTGCGGCCACCCGTGAATGACACTGTCCTGATCAAGCAATACCTGGACCTCGGCGTGCAAAACCTACTCATCCCGATGGTTCATTCGGCGGCCGAGGCCGAGGCCGCTGTGGCTGCCACCCGGTACCCGCCGGAGGGTGTGCGCGGCGTTGGCTCGGCACTGGCGCGGGCGGCCCGTTGGAACCGCGTTCCCGATTACCTTGCCCGGGCCGGGAAAACGGTCAGCGTGGCGGTTCAAATCGAGTCCGCAGCAGCTGTTGAAGCTGTGGAGGACATCCTGGCGGTGGAGGGCGTCGACGCGATCTTCATGGGTCCCGCCGACCTCGCCGCTTCCATGGGGCTGCTCGGCCAGCAGGAGCATCCGAAGGTGCGCGCCGCCGTCGAACGCTGTCTTGATGCGGCGAAGAAGGCCGGCAAGCCTGCCGGTGTGAACGCCTTCAATCCCGACACCGCTCGACACTACATGGACGCCGGCGCCGGTTTTATCCTGGTCGGCGCTGACGTCGCCCTGCTGGCAAGGGGATCTGAGGCCCTAGCTGCACAGTTTGTACCCGCTGCCGACGGCGATGGACCCACGGTGAGCTACTAACCCTCCGGCAGACTCCCGCCTTCGCCCTCCCGGGTCCATAGCTCGATGACAGCAGCGTGACCGCCGCGCTCTCCCTCGATATCGAGGGAGAGCATCGCGCCGGTGCCGTTCTCGATTCTTGCGAGTTCCTGCTCGCCGAGTAGAAGTCCACTTCCCTGGGAGCATCTAAGTGCCGCCTGTCCCGCCGCAGCGAAGATGAGGATCGTCGGCGCGTCCGTGACCAGGTGCTGCGCATTCGACAATTCGACCCAGGTGAGCCGGGAGTCTA
Organism: Arthrobacter sp. PTI12; assembly: GCF_056679915.1. Lineage (NCBI taxonomy): Bacteria > Bacillati > Actinomycetota > Actinomycetes > Micrococcales > Micrococcaceae > Arthrobacter > Arthrobacter sp. PTI12. The sequence continues at coordinate 251,889 of NZ_CM155256.1, forward strand.
TGCGGCACTTCCGGTAAATCAGGTTGAAGTCGCGAATAGGGCCACCAACCAGCGCGCATTCAGTCCTGCCGGCGCCGTCGAACGTGAAGGCTTCGAAGGGACCCAGCGCTTCACTTGGCTGACCATCCACCGTCAGGTGCATCCCGGCACCTTCAAGCACCGTGATGACTCGCCAATAATCCGGAAAGGAGGAGAACGGCCCGTCGGTGGCGATGTCGGCTATGGAGAGCCGCCAGTCGTACCCTTCCACCGGGCCGGAGCGCGCCACCTCAGTAGTGAAGCCGGCGCCATTTTTCCACGGCATCCGAACATAGCTTTCCGCCGTATAGTGACGCATCGCTCAACCCTATCGGCTGACCGCTATCGGTCAGGGCTTCCACACCATGAGGACAACAGTGGTAAGGAGCAGGAGCGCGACCGTACCTGATCCGGCGGCAACCGCCGGGTAGGTGGCGCCGCGACCACCGTTCACGCTCATGGTGTGAGCTGCTTTCCGCAGACCGGGAACAACGAGGACAAGATTCAGCGCGAAGGCGATGACGTAGAGGATCAGTGACGCCATCACCCACGGGGTGGTGACGGAGAGGTCGTACTGCGGGTCCGCCATTCCCAGCACCCCGAAGCCGAAAAAGGCCACGGCTAGAGACAGGTAGGTGAAGAGCGCAGTCGATTTCGCGAGCGTCGTCACCTGGCTGGCCGCCCCAGTGCGGATGGTGCGCAGAGCGGTCATCGGGAGTATGGCCATCGGACCAATGATGAAAACGGCCGTAGCGACGTGGAGGATGTTCAGGATGGTGTCCATGGTGCTTCTTTCTCCTGTAAGTAGTGGCTGAGATGAGGTTGTCGAACTTAGGCCGCGATGAGCCGGGAATCGGTGAGGCGGCCGTCACGCATGCTGGCAACGGCGTCGGTGAGGGGCACGAACTCGGTGTCGTGAGTGACCATGACAGTGGCCACATTGAATTCACGCGTGATGCGGCACAGCAGCCGCACGATGGACTCCGAGCGCTCATTGTCCAGCGCTGCGGTAGGTTCATCGACGAGGAGCACTGTCGGCTGGCCCATCAGGGCGCGGGCTATGTTGACCCGCTGGCGTTGCCCTCCGGAGAGCTGGTGGGGGCGCCGTCCGCCGGAATCGGAGAGGCCAACGACGTCGAGCATCTCCATGGCGCGGGAGGTAGCGCGTTTGCCGGCGTTTCCACGGAGGTGCTCTCCGATCACCAACTGTTCGACGGCGGTCAGCGAGGGAAGCAGGTTCGGTTGCTGGAAGATGATGCCGATGTTTTCGCGGCGCAGCGTGGTTCGATGCTTGTCATCCAGGGCCGTAACGTCAGTCCCGTCGATGGTGATCAACCCGCTGGTCGGCCGGATCAAAGTTGCCGCCACGGCCAGGAGGCTGGACTTTCCTGAGCCGGATGGACCGACCAGCGATGTGACGGTGCCTGCCTCGGCGGTCAGGTTCACGCTGTCGAGCGCTTTGAGCGTTCCGTTCTCGCCGTCTGGGTATTCAAGGGTGACGCCCTGCATGGTGAGGGCTGGGCTGGGAGTGGTGTTCATGGCATGTCCTTCACTGAACTGATGAGTGGTACGAGCCGGTGCCGGCTGATTAGTTCCCGCCGAGCGCAATCAGCGGGTCGACCTTGGTCACCCGGCGCACGGCCAGCGCGGATCCGGCCAGTCCGAGCACGATGACGCCGGTGATGGGCAATACCGTTGTGGCTGCGGTGGTGAGGAAGGGCGCGGCCTGCGCGGCAAATAGTCCACCGATGACGCCGAGCCCACCGCCGAGCGCTGCACCCGCGAGCAGCACGAGGGCGGCTTGCGTCATGGCGTCCTTCAGCACATAGCCGTTAGAGCCGCCGAGCGCCTTGAGCACGGCGATGTCCCTGGTCCGCTGGACCGTCCACACCGTGAGGAAAGCAACGATCACGAGCGCGGAGATCCCATAGAGGAACCCTTGCATCATCGTCAGCGAGCCATTCTCCGAGGAGAACGCACCCAGTGCGGAGAAGCTGCCTGTCTTTGTCATACTGACCGTGTCTGCGGCGGCGTCAATCGCCGCGAGCGGAGTCGCCTGGGAAGCATCGTCGTCGTAATTTGCTGTGATCACAGTGCCGACGACGTCCGGATCCGACACGTGGGCAAGGTCCTGCCAGTCCGCAAGAGTGGTCCAGACCACGGGAGTATGGCTGTACCACTGGTCTTCGATGATCCCGGTGACGGTCAGCTCAGTGCCGCTGATGGCTGCCGTGTCGCCGACGGCAATATCGAGATCTTCGGCAACCTGTGCGCTGATGACTGCCTCGCCGCGCTCCAAGCCCGCGGGCGCGAGCTCTCCCTCGGGATCGGCAGCGAAAACTGCCACGTTGGCGGTCCCGCCGGACTCCAGCCGGGTCTGCGTGATGCCAAGCGGTTCTGCATGGCTCACTCCATCAGCCTGCACCCATGCGTTCACCTGCTCAGAGGTGACCTGTGATTCGGTGTAGGAAGCCTTGGGTTCGTTACCGGACGGGGCGCCGAACGCGATGGTCGTAGCGTTCAGCTGCTCAATGCCCGACGTCGACTGGTTGGCCAGCCCCGCCGTGAGACCGGAGAGCATCACCAGCAACAGGCTGATCAGCGCCACCACCGATCCCATCAGGGCGAACCTGCCCTTGGCAAAGCGGATATCCCGCAGAGCTAGATACATCCCGTATCACTTCTTCCGATCTGGTTTCGAGTTGCAGTTTCGGCATTTGTTGCCTCTTCAACTCTCGGCCAGTTCGGGTGTGCTTACATCGGGAGGCCGGTTGATTCGCGGCTTGTCCGTCGGTTGATGTGCAGATCAACCGAATGGTTGATGCCTGCCCGATCGGCAGCGCTATCCGGACAGGTGGCTCGGAAGGCTGCTCCCCGGCGCCCGGCCCCGGATTTCGAGCAGTTCACGGGCGTGTGCAGCGAGTCGCTTGTCCTCGTCCGAGACCGGAATCCATTGCCGAACGGGGACGGCGGTGCCCGTGTCATCCCTGGCCACCATTACCGTGAGGCAGTATGTGGTCAGCTGCATGTCCCGTCCCGTGGGTTTGCCGGAGCGGACGTGCACCGCAATGTGCATGCCCTTGTTTCCCGTGTACACGAGGCGTGCTTCCACCTCGACCAGGTCTCCAATCAACAGCGGCCGGTAGAATCGCACGCCGCCGGAGAAGACCGCCACCGTGTCCTGGCCGCAGTAGCGCGTGGCGCAGACGTAGGCCGCTTCGTCGATCCAGTCCATGACGGTTCCGCCGTGAACCTTGCCGCCCCAGTTCACGTCCGTCGGCGCCGCAAGGAAGCGCAGCGTGACGCGCTCGGCGGTTCCGGCGCCGGTATATTGCTGCCCGCTCATGGCGGCGACGATCGAATCCCGTACTTCTATCCGGGCAACCGCCTGGTCACGAAGCTCTGTTTCCGCAGCTGTTACGGGCACGAACTGTGGCACCGGTACAGGCTTGCCGTCCGGCCCCACGGCAACAAGAATCACGAGGCACTGGCTGCGCATCGTTGCCGCGCCGCCCTTGACCTCGCCCGAGGAGACGACGGTCCGGATGTGCAGCGAGGACCTACCGGTGTAGACGATTGTCGCTTCGACCTCGACCATGTCGCCGATGTTCACCGGGTCCGCGAAGTGGATGTTCCCCACGTACGCCGTCACGCAGTAGCTCTTGGCCCAGCCGACGGCCGCGGCATAGGCCGCTTTGTCCACCCACTCCAGCACAGTGCCTGCGTCCACGGAGCCGCTGTGCCCGAGGTCCGTCGGTGCGGCCAGGAACCGCAGCGTCACTGAATGCGGGTTGGGGCGGGCGGTCGCGTCGACGCGTCCTTGCGTCTCGTTGTCCATGGTTGTTCACGCTAGCTGAACCCGGAACTTTTGCGCATTTATGGCGACTTCACGACGCCCTCGACCCACCGGACCTGCACAAAACTTCCGGGTGGAGAAGGGCGGAAACTCCAACGCAATTCTCAGGTTACGGGTGTAGCGTGGCGCGCAGGACCGCATCCCAGAACCACCACCAGAACGAGGAAGTTCGCAATGACTCGTACAGGGCGAAAATCATGGCGTCAGTGGACGCCGGCAGTCGTTGCCGCCGGGGCGGTGGGCGCCGCAGCGCTCGTGGCCCCCTTCACCGCCAACGCGGCGGTTGATCTTCCTGACAAGACCGCCGCTGAAGTCCTCGCGCTGGTTCAGGAGAAAGACGCTGACGCCTTCTCCGGCACCGTGGAACAAAGCTCAAACCTCGGCCTTCCGGACCTCTCCGCTCTCGGCGCGATGAGTCCTGGCGGCGGGACAACAGGCGGAACAACTAACGACGACGGCGGCGAACCCTCCCCGGCCAGCGCCGCCATGGGGCTCATCACCGGATCCCACACCGCCCAGGTTTTCGTCAATGGTCCTGATCAGGCCCGCCTTCAGGTGCTCGATCCGCTTGAAGAACGCAACGTCGTCCGCAACGGAGATGACCTCTGGTACTACGACTCGGATGAGAACGAGGCCATTCACGCGACGCTTGATGACCATGAAAAGCCCGACGGCGCCACGTCCGCCCCGAACGACGTCGCCGCCCACTTCCTCGAGAAGATCGACCCGTCCACCGAGGTCACCGTCGGCTCGGACCGCATGGTCGCCGGGCGTGCCGTCTACGATCTCGTGCTGACTCCGCGCTCCACCGAGACCCTCGTGGGTTCGGTCAGCATCGCAGTCGACGGCGAAACCGGCCTTGCCCTCGGGGTCACCGTCGCTGCCGCCGGCTCCACCGACCCGGCGTACAGCTCCACGTTCACCGAAATCAGCTACGAGGAACCGTCAGCAGAACTGTTCGCCTTCACCCCGCCGGAAGGCGCAACGGTGACCGAGGTGGATCCAGGCGATCACAAAGCCGAGCACCAGCGCGAGCACGCTGACAAGGAAGCTGCAGAAAAGCCGACAGTGGTAGGCGAAGGATGGGACGCCGTCGTCGTTGTTCCTGCCGGTCAGCAGGAGATTCCAGCGGAACTGATGCAGCTCAGCACAGCAGTCGACGGCGGTCAGCTCCTGTCCACCGCGCTGGTGAACGTCCTCATCACTGACGACGGCCGCATCCTCGCCGGCTCCGTCACCGTTGAACGCCTGCAGGCAGTAGCTTCCGGACAGTGAGCGGGGCCGCCGACCTCGTCATCGAGACAGCAGGCCTGACCAAGCGGTTGGGCGGCCGGGACGTGGTCAACGGCATCGATCTCGCGGTGCCGCGCGGATCAGTGTTCGGTTTCCTCGGCCCCAACGGTTCCGGAAAGACCACCACTATTCGGATTCTGCTCGGTCTCGCGTCAGCAACGTCCGGCGATGTCCGGGTGCTTGGGCAACCCATTCCGCGAGCGCTGCAGGAGGTACTCCCCCGGGTCGGCGCGCTCGTGGAGGGCCCGGGTTTCTACCCCTTCCTCTCCGGTACCGCGAACCTCCTCCGCCTCGACGCCGCTGACCGCTACGTCTCCCCCTCCACACGCCGGCAACGTGTTGAGACCGCACTCGAACGGGTGGGGCTTTCGCAGGCCGCCGGCAAAAAGGTAGGCCGCTACTCGCTCGGGATGAAGCAGCGTCTCGGCATCGCCAACGCGCTCCTCACGCACCGCGACCTGATCGTCCTCGACGAGCCCACCAACGGCCTCGACCCGCAGGGCACGCGCGAAGTCCGGCACCTCGTGCGCTCCCTCACCGAGGAAGGCACCACCGTTTTCGTGTCCAGCCACCTGCTGACGGAGGTCGAGCAGATCTGCTCCCACGCCGCGGTGCTCAGCGCCGGCTCGCTCGTGGCGCAGGGCAGCCTCGATGAACTGCGCCGCTCCGGTGAGCCGCGCATCCGTGTGAACACCCCCGATGTGACCCAGACTTCCGCTGTGCTCCGCCGGTTGGGAACAACACCCGACGACGACGGCGCCACCCCGAACGCGCATAGCGTCACCGCGCTGCTTCCCGCAGGGCTGGCACCGGACCGGGTGGTGCGCGAGCTGGTCGAGGCGGATGTGCGGGTGAACGGCTTCAGCGTTGATCAGGCTGGGCTCGAGGATCTGTTTGTTGCGCTCACCGGGGAGGGGTTCGACGTTGTCCAGTAGTACAGCTGTTTCAGCGCCTCGCAAGAGTGCCGGAGGCCGCTTCCTGGCGTCCGAACTGTCCGTTTTGTTCCGCCGCCGCCGCACCTGGGCGCTGCTGGCTGCACTCGCAGCCATACCGGTGCTCATCGCCGTTGCCGTGAGGTTGTCCTCCGGTCCGTCACCCGGGCGAGGGCCCGCATTCCTCGACCAGGTGAGCCAGAACGGGCTCTTCGTTGCCGTCGTCGCGACCATCGTTGCGATCCCGCTGTTCCTGCCGCTGACCGTCGGGGTCGTCGCCGGTGACACAGTCGCGGGCGAGGCGAGCACAGGCACCCTGCGGTACCTGCTCATGTCTCCCGTGGCGCGGGGGCGGCTGTTGGCCGTGAAGTATGTGGGCGCCGTCGTCTTCTGTCTGGCGGCGACCTTCACGGTAGCGATAGTCGGCACCCTCATGGGAGCGCTGCTGTTTCCGATTGGGCCGGTGACCCTGCTCTCCGGCACCAGCATCGGCGTGCCGGAAGCGCTGCTGCGCATTGCGCTGGTGTGCCTCTACGTGACGCTGTCGCTGCTCGGACTGTGCGCCGTAGGGCTCTTCATGTCCACGCTCACCGACGTTCCGGTGGGTGCGATGGCGGCGACCGTGGTGGCCTCAGTGGTCAGCCAGGTGATGGGGCAGCTTCCACAGCTCGAGTGGATCCACCCGTGGCTGTTGACGCAATATTGGCTGGGGTTCGCGGACCTGCTGAGGGACCCGATTGTGTGGGACTCGTTCGCGGCGAATGCCCTGCTTCAGATTGGTTACGTGGTGGTGTTTGGCGCCCTGGCCTACGGCCGGTTCAGCACCAAGGACGTGCTGGCCTGAGCGTCAGTTCGCATTACTGCCGACCGGCCCGCCAAGCCTCTATCTCCGCGAGAAGCTGCCGGCGGCGTGTGTCCGTGATGAACGCGGAACGAACGGAATTTGCGGCAAGCTGCGCGAGCTGGTCGTCGTCGAAACTGAAGACTGACTGCAGCTGGATGAAGTTGTTGTCCACATATCCGCCGAAGTACGCCGGATCATCCGAGTTCACCGAGACGTTCAGCCCCCGCTCAAGCATGCGGGGCAGCGGGTGATCGGCGAGGGTATCGACAGCGCGCAGACGCACGTTCGACAGCGGGCAGACGGTCAGCGGTGTCTGCTCGGCGGCAAGCCTCTGCACCAGTTCCTCGTCCTCCATGCACCGGATGCCGTGATCGATCCGCGCCACCTTCAACAGATCGAGCGCCTCCCGGATGTACTCCGGCGGTCCTTCCTCTCCCGCGTGCGCGATGCACTTCAGCCCCGCCTCATGTGCCCGCTCATAGAGGGCAACGAAGTCGCGCGGAGGATGCCCCACCTCCGCGGAATCCAGCCCGATCCCGATGATCGGAGCCTCCATCGCCAGCAACTGTTCGAGCACGGCGAGCGCTTCCTCGGCGGGCTCATCACGAAGGAACGCAGCGATGAGTTCAGTACTGATGCCGAACTCTTCCTCGCTGCCCGCAAGCGCCGACGCGACACCGTTGACGCAGGTGGCCAGCGAAATACCGCGGGACAGGTGCGCCTGCGGATCCATCATGATTTCGGCGTGCCGAACGCCCGCTGCCTGAGCGCGGGCGAGGTACGCCCGCGTCATGTCCGCGAAGTCCTGCTCCGTCTGCAGGACAGCCATGTTGCCATAGTAAAGGTTGAGGAAGGACTGCAGATCCGCAAACTGGTACTGGCTGCGCAGCTCCTCAACATCCGCATAGGGCAGCTCAATACCGTTGCGCCCGGCGAGTGCGAAGATCAACTCCGGCTCGAGCGTCCCTTCAATGTGCAGATGCAATTCGGCCGTGGGCAGCACAGACATGACAGCTCTCTTTCCGGTGTGTAGGAGGATACTCAAGCATCCATGTGCCGGAGTACGGCTACGCTAGCGCGCCCCCCGCAAGGGTGAAAGGATCGCCCTCATGACGGACAACACCACTGACGGTACCCAAGCGCACGACGACGACCGCCGCGAGGCGGTCCTGGAACCTGATCCGCGCGCAGGAGACGCTGAAAACATCCGCGAAGAGCAGGGAACGCACGCGGCCGGCGCTGTCCCTGCGGCCTTCGTCGGCGGCGACCAACCCGGAGACAAACCGGAAGAAGCCGCCGACAATTCAGGCCACTGGGACGAAATGGGCCGGGAGAACCCGGCCCGCGAGCCCGGCGACGAGGAAAGCTAGAGCCTGAGGAGAGCTAGACCAGCGCGCCGTCCAGGACGGTCACTTCCACGTCCTTTGAGCGGTGGTCGTAGCGGAAGGTGACCACACCGCCGTCGTGCTGCAGTACGTGGTTTGCTCCATTGCTGATGCCGAACGCACCGTAGTTCTCTTCCCAGGAGCGGTCGATGGCGACCTTGAACTCGTAAGTGCCAGCGGGCAGCTGCGCGGTCAGTTCCCAGCTCTGGGATACGGGGCTGTACGCCATCTGCACCTGGTCGGCTGCGGGTGCCCAGTCCTCGGCACCCAGTCGGTGGCCGAAGTTACCGGCGAGCGCCACGGCGCCTGGCGCGGCTGCATAGCGGGAGCCCTCTTCGGTGATGGTCCATCCGGTGCGGCCCTTCAGGATCAGGCCTTCCTTGACCAGCGTGGCTGTCGCTGCGGACAGACGCTTCACGCCGCGTGCAACGCCGCCGCTGAGGACTTCGCTTTCCCACGGGCTGAGCGGCATCCGGGCAACCGCGGCTGCCAGCACATCGCTACCCTTCACCGGGGTGCCGGGCTCTTCCGCCAGGACCTGGACGATGGCCTTCAGGCGGGCTGCTGTGTTGTCTTGGGCACTCATGTGTGGACCTCTCAAATTTGCTGTACTTCCGAGAAAATTTTGACAGCCGATTGCTCCCGAACCGGGGAGCCCGGGCACCCTGCGGCATGTCGTGTCGGAATGTGACCCAGCATTGGGAGAGTAATTCCGCTGGATGAAAAGAAAGTTTCATCGAAACTATGGCCCAAGTCACATTTGACTGCTAACGTCGTACAACGAAGCCAACGGCGGGCTCCAATCGGAGCTATCTACCAGGTGGACCTGCAAATCCCCATACCCCGCAGCAGTCTGGTCGCAGAACACGCTGAATCGTTGGCGCCCGTGGACTCGAGTGATTGCTGCCCCACGTTCGGGAGAATCACCGTGACTACCACCACCAAAGAAGAGCAGTTCCTCTCCAGGGCAATTTCCCTGGCCACTGATAACGTCCACAACTCCGGCGGCCCGTTCGGTGCGCTCATCGTGACGCTCGACGGTCGGGCCTTCGAAGGAGCCAACCGGGTTACCGCCACCAACGATCCAACGGCGCACGCGGAAGTGATGGCTATCCGCAACGCCTGCACAGCGCTGGAAACCTTCGACCTATCCGGCAGCACCCTCTACACAAGCTGCGAACCGTGCCCGCTCTGCCTTTCGGCCGCGCTGTGGGCCCGGGTGGACGCCGTCGTCTTCGCTGCAGACCGGAACGACGCCGCGCAGGCCGGGTTTGACGACGCCGTCTTCTACGACTTCTTCGCCACCCCTGTGGAGGACCGGATCATGCCGGTGCGCCACTACGAACTCACGCCCTCGGCGGAAGTAACTGCCCTGGCACCCTTCGAAGCGTGGAGCAACCTCGTTGCCCGCGTGGATTACTAAGGAGCACGCCATGGCAATCCTCACCGAGACCGGCGGCCACCCTGAGCCCCGAGGTTCCCGTTCAGTACGCCGGCCCGTACAACCCGGGACGCTTAGCCCGCTCGACAAGTTCTTCAAGATCACCGAACGCGGTTCGACAAACAGCCGCGAGGTCCGCGGCGGCTTTGTCACCTTCTTCACCATGGCGTACATCGTCATTCTGAACCCGCTGATTCTCGGCGGCTTCAGCCCCGACGCCGCGGCACTCGACGTCGAAGGCGGCTGGCTTCAAGCCACACAGATTGCCGCCGTCACCGGGTTGACCGCCGGCGTCATGACCATCCTCTTCGGTGTGGTCGCGAATCTACCCTTCGGCATCGCCGCCGGGCTGGGAATCAACTCTTTCCTCGCCGTCTCGGTGGTGGGCGACGTCACCTGGCCCGAAGCCATGGGTCTCGTAGTCATCAACGGCCTGCTGATCGTCCTGCTCGCAGTGACCGGAGCCCGAACCGCTATCTTCAACGCCGTACCGCGCCAGCTCAAGGCTGCAATCACCGTAGGAATCGGCTTGTTTATCGCCTTCATCGGCTTTGTGGACTCCGGCTTCGTCACCCGTACGGCCGGCGGCCCGCCGGTACAAATGGGCGACGGCGGCTCCATCACCACCGTGCCGACGCTCGTCTTCATCATCGGCCTGGTCACCATGGGCATCCTGATCGCCCGGAAGGTCCAGGGCGGGCTGCTCATCGGCATCATCGTCACCACGGTCATCGCAATCATCGTCGAAATGTCGCTGCGTTTGGGTGCGGGCGGACCGGACAACCCTGCAGGGTGGCACCTCAATGCTCCCGTCATCCCCTCGAACATCGTCTCGCTGCCGGACTTCAGCCTCGTGGGAGCGTTCGACCTCTTCGGTGCGGTCGACCGCATCGGTATCCTGGCTGCGACCATGCTGGTGTTCACGCTCGTGTTCACGAACTTCTTCGACGCGATGGGCACCATGACCGGGCTTGCCAAACAGGCGGGTCTGACTGACAAGCGCGGCAACTTCCCTCGCCTGAAGTCCGCGCTGGTGATCGAGGGCGTGGGTGCGGTTGCCGGCGGCGCGACGTCGGCCTCTTCCAATACCGTGTTCATCGACTCCGCTTCCGGCATCGGTGAAGGTGCACGGACCGGCCTTGCCTCAGTGGTGACGGGAGCTCTCTTCCTGGCCGCCATGTTCTTCACTCCTTTGACGGCAGTGGTGCCGCTGGAGGTAGCGGCGGCAGCTCTCGTCGTCGTCGGTGCCATGATGGTGGCGCAGATCCGCGAGATCGACTTCCGGAACTTCTCCATCGCGCTGCCCGCGTTCCTCACCATCGTGACCATGCCGCTGACCTACTCGATCGCCAACGGCATCGGCGCCGGCTTCATCAGCTGGGTCATCATCCGGGCGTCCTCCGGGAAGGCCCGCAAGATCCATCCGCTCCTCTGGGTGGTGGCAGCCGGGTTCCTCGTCTACTTTGCGCGCGGCCCGATCACGATCTGGATGGGCGGATAGACCTTCCCCTCGTGTAAATCGGGTCTAGGCTGACCCCGTGGAGCTGACCTTCGAGGGCGAGATCTGGTACTGGAGAGGTCCGGCACCGTATCACTTTGTGACGGTGCCGGACCTTCAGTGCGTGGAGATCCGGGCGGTGTCGAAGATCGTCAGCTACGGCTGGGGGATGATCCCGGCGTCTGTGACGATCGGCGGCACCACTTGGGCCACGTCCCTGTTTCCCAAGAACGGCGGCTACATTGTGCCGATCAAGGACTTCGTGCGACGGGACGAGCAAATCGACGACGGCGACACGGTGACGGTTGTGCTGTCGATAGGTGCGTGACTTGCTGGGGCCGTGCACGACGGAAGGGCGATGGGCGGGTATTAGATCAGTCGGGCGCGGCGCTACCCTTCCCATATGACGAGAAGCAGCCAGCCCAACCGTCTTACTGCAGGCGCGCGCTCCTATGACACGCTCAGCGAGCAGGAGCAGGTTATCCTCTGCGAGGAGTGGGCTAAGCGCACGGCTGCTTCATCCTCCTAATCTAGCCAGACTTCAGGCTAGAATAAGGGGATGAGAACGGTGCCGCTGAGCGAAGCGAAAGACAAACTCTCGTCCTTGGTCGACGAGGCGGACAGGACGCACGAAATCATCCACATCACTAGGCACGGGCATCCATCTGCCGTTCTGATGTCCGCTGATGATCTGGAGTCCCTTCAGGAAACCATCTTCTGGCTCTCGCAGCCTCGCATAAGAGAAGACCTCGAGCAGGCTAAACGTGACATCGCGGAAGGCAACACGGTGAGCGGCGATGAACTGCGGCGTGAGTTTGGGCTGCCGCCCGGTGAGTAAAGCACGGTCGAACGGTCCTGACCGATGGAAGATTAAAGTCACCAGTCCCACATTGAAGGGGTTTCGTCAGCTGCCGGAAAACGCTGCCACCGCAATCGTCGAATTCGTCACCGGAGTCCTGGCCGATAATCCTCACCGGCTGAGCAAGCCCCTCACGAATGAACTCCTAGGTATGCGCACCGCACGCCGGGGGGATTACCGCGTGCTGTTCACCCTCGACGGCAAAGAGCACATTCTGTATGTTCATCGCATCGAACATCGATCCAGCGTATACAAGGCCCTTTAGCCGGAGCCGCCACCGACTCATCCGGCGGCGCGTCAGTTGAGTGCCATGTCCCTCTAGGTGTCTTATTGTGGACGGGACCAGTGAGGGGGCCATTCCGCATGGCATGTAACGGCTGCGCGACATCATCGAAACTCGACCTTGACTTCAGCATGGCTTTCCAACCCATCTATGACGCGGTTGAGCATCGCGTGTGGGGATATGAGGCCCTCGTCAGAGGGGTATCGGGCGAGGGCGCCTTTGAGGTCCTGTCCAAAGTTTCCGCGGAGCAGAAGTATCGCTTTGACCAGGATTGCCGGGTCAAGGCGATAGAACTCGCATCGCGGCTGTTTCCTGCAGGCGAAGACCTGAAACTCTCGATCAACTTCATGCCGAATGCAGTCTACGAACCCGCCGCATGCCTCCGGGCGACCCTCCGGGCAGCAGAGCGATACAGCTTCCCGACGTCGTCGATCATGTTCGAATTCACGGAAAACGAGGAGGTGACGGACACCGCTCACCTCACCAACATCGTCACTGAATACCGCAAGCACGGTTTCACCACGGCCATCGACGATTTCGGTGCCGGCCACGCCGGGCTGGGCCTACTGGTTGAATTCCAACCTGACCTCATCAAGATCGATATGAAACTCGTTCGAGGCATTGACAACAGTCCGTCCCGCCAAGCCGTAGTGACCGGCATCCTGGCTATGGCTCGGGAGCTCGGCATAACTGTTCTCGCAGAAGGCGTCGAGACCGAGGCGGAGTTCAGGTGCCTGGCTGCCGCCGGCATCCGCTTGTTCCAGGGTTACTGGTTCGCGAAGCCCGTGTTCGAGCAGCTTCCGCGGGTGCAGTTTGTCCCCGCCGGGACGGCCTAGTTATTTCTGCCGACTCGATGTGCAAACTGACGGCAGTGGTACCCCCGGAGGTAGCAGCGGAAGCCCTCGTCGTCGGCGCCATGATGGTGGCGCAGATCCGCGAGACCGACTTCCGGAACTTCTCCATCGCGCTGCCCGCGTTCCTCACCTTCGTCACCATGCCGCTGACCCACTCGATTGCCAACGGCATCGGTGCCGGCTTCATCAGCTGGGTCATCATCCGGGCCTCCTCCGGAAAGGCCGCAAGATCCATCCGCTCCTCTGGGTGGTGGCAGCCGGGTTCCTCGTCTACTTCGCTCGCGGCCCAATCACGATATGGATGGGCGGGTGACCTTCCCCTCGGCAGTATGCTCACCCGTGAAGCTGACCTTTCAGGGCGAGATCTGGTACTGGCGGGGCCCGGCGGCACCGTTCCACTTCGTAACGGTGCCGGAGGAGCAGTGCGCTGAGCTCCGGGCGGTATCAAAGATCGTGAGCTACGGCTGGAGAATGATTCCGGTAGCGGTGACGATCGGCGGCACCACCTGGACCACTGCCACGTTCTCGAAGAACGGTGGATACATTGTGCCGATTAAGACTTCGTCATAGAGGATGAAGGGATCGACGACGGCGACGCTGTGGGCTTGAGCTGTCCATCACGGCGTGAGACGTCGAGGTGTGCGGGATTAACAATGAGTCGGGAGGAACGCACCTTTAGGTGCTTTCGTCCCGACTCATTGTTCTCAGTGATCAACCGTCAGTAACAACTCTTCCTCATCGAAAGTAGCGCCTTTATCGCGGTTGACCATGAGCGCCAGAAGGTCGAAGACCACGGTTGCGGCAGCGAGGCTGGTGACATCGGCGTGGTCGTAGGCGGGTGCAACCTCCACCACGTCGGCGCCGACGATGTTGATTCCATTGAGGCCCCGGAGCAGCGCGAGCAGCTCGCGGGAGTGCAGACCGCCCATCTCGGGTGTGCCAGTTCCCGGCGCGAACGCGGGATCGAGGACGTCAATGTCGATGGAGACGTAGACCGGCGTGCCCCCTAACCGTTCCTTGACGCGCTGGATTGCACCAGGAACCCCGATGACATCTAGATCGGAGCAGCGCAGGATCTGGAAACCAAACTCGTGGTCGCGAAGGAAATCGTTGCGATCGTAGACGGGGCCCCGGATTCCTACATGTATTGACCGGTCCTCCACCAACAGCCCTTCCTCAAATGCCCGGCGGAACATGGTGCCGTGTGTGACCGGCTGATCAAAGTACGTATCCCAGGTGTCCAAGTGCGCATCGAAATGCAGCAGGGCTACCGGTCCGTGTACCTTATTGACCGCCCTCAGCATCGGTAGTGCGATGGTGTGATCCCCCCCGATCGAGATGAGCCTCCGGTCCCGTCCCATGAGCGGAAAGGCTTGCTCTTCGATTTCCTGCACGGCGCGGGTGATGTCATACGGCGTGCAGGCGATGTCCCCCGCGTCAACAACCTGACTCTCGTTCACTGGTTCGACGTCCAGCTCCACATGGTAACCAGGACGCAGCAGCCGGGATGCTTCACGGACAGCTGCCGGAGCAAAGCGGGCGCCTGGCCGGAATGACGTTCCGCCGTCGAAAGGAACTCCCACGATGGCGATGTCATAGTCCTGCACCCGATCAATTTGGGGAAGCCGGGCAAATGTGCCGAGGCCTGCGTAGCGAGGAACCTTTGTCGCATCGACGGGGCCGATAGGGTTACTGATAGTCATAGCGGTGATCCTTCTTTTGCTAATTCCGCCGGCATCATGCCCGGCGCTTTTTTTCCAGTGAGTTCGTGGAGGGATTTGTTGGCAGTTTCGGGCGCCAGCAGGAATGTAGCCAGAAGTCCCACCAAGGAAACCAGTGCCCCGATGAGCAGCGATCCAGCAGCCCCGAAGCTGATGATGGCAACGGGCATGAGGTATGTGCTGGCGGCTGAACCGACCCTGCTTATTGCTGTACCGAAACCAACCGCGGTCGCCCTTATCTCTGTTGGGAACAGCTCGTTCGGGTACACGACCTCGAGAAAGCTTGACGCACCGGAGGCGAGCGCGAAGATGGCAAGTGCGATGAACAGCGGAGCGGCTTGAACGTTCGGAATGAACGCTGGAATACCCAGCGCTACAACAATGACCCCGAAGGACCACAGCAGCAGTTTGCGTCGTCCGATCTTTTCTACCAACCACAGTCCTGGTATCCCGCCGATTACGAACAACATGGAGATCAGGAAGGATCCGCCATAAAGGTTCGCGTCCCCCGTCAAACCGAAGGAAGCCAGCAAGTCCGGCGCGAAGGTATATACGGCAAAGAGCGGTATCACCTGCGCCGTCCAGAAGATCGAGACGAAGAGCGTGCGCTTCAGGAGTTCACCCTTGAAGATGTCCGTGAAGCGGCCCTGCTTTGATTCTCCCTCGACGTCGGATGAGATGTCGCTGAGGTCATACTGCTCCCCATAAACCTTCTTGATGACAGCTCGTGCCTCGTCCTGACGACCGCGAGAGAGCAGCCAGCGAGGAGACTCCGGAGTACCCAGCCGGCACAGCAGCGTCACGACCGCGAAAATTGCTGGGCTTGCCACCATCCAACGCCAGGCGTCAGGACCTATATCCCGCAGCAGGTATCCGACGGCGAAAGCAGCGGCCGCACCAACGGCCCAGACGACGAAGGTGGCGCCGAGCAAACGACCGCGCACCTTGCGGGGGAGGAACTCCGCCAAGAGTGAGGTCGCGATCGGGTAATCAGCACCAATCGCCATGCCGAGAAGGAACCGGCAGAGAACGACCTGCCACACCTCAGTCGCAAGACCATTCAGCAACGAGAACAGGGCAAGCGCGATGAGGTCTGCGATATACATCTTGTGGCGCCCGATTTTGTCGGTTAACCATCCGAAGATGGCACCGCCGAAGAAGATCCCGATGAGACTCGCAGCCCCGATCAACCCTATTTCTGCTGTCGTGAGCTGCAGGCTCGGCGTCATGGTGATAAATGCGATCCCAATGATCGACAGAGCGTACCCATCGATGAACGGACCACCGGACGCAAAGAACGTCAGCTTCTTATGAAATCTAGTAAGCGGGGCATCATCAATGAGATTGCTAGTTGCAGTCATGGCCGCCCTCTCTCGTGAGTGCTCATCTTTGAGCTCGATCCTGATACCTCTATTGTTTGTGATCGGCGCCATACCAACCATCCGCTGATTGACTACAAAGTGCGAGAGAGTTTAGACATATGTATGAGCGGCGTCGATGACTCCGTTCGGTCCAGACTGGGAGCACCAAGATGTCGATGACTGTCGCCGAACTTCTAGCCGAACCACACTTGGGACTGACCCTTATCGCCGGTTCGGAAGGATTGCACCAACGGATTACGTGGGCGCACACCTCCGACCTACCCCGATTGTGGGAATGGGTCACCGGCGGTGAAATCATCATGACTAACGGACTCTCCATCCCGCCGGATGCCGCGGGTCAGGTCGGACTGGCGGAAGCCTTGGTAACAGCCGGCGCGAGCGCCCTGGCCATCGGAGAAAAAATGCATGCGCCGGAGTTGACCGCTGCCTTTCTGGAAGCGTGCGACCGCCTGCCTCTTCCGGTCATCAACGTGCCCTACCCCTTGCCCTTCATCTCCATTGCACGATCGGTCGCTGAATCCTCCCTACTGGAGGAATCGCGTAAGCTCCGCCAGACAGCAAGGATCTACGATCTTCTGCGGCTCGCTGGACCACTCGCTCACCAATGGCACGCCCTGGTGCAAGGCGTCGCGGCACAATTGGGCTCCCTAATCTACGTAATCGACCGCCGCTGTTTTCATCCGTGGCATCCAGGCGGGGAATTGTTGCCAGCCGAGCTTGCCGCGCGACTTGAACCGTTGATCAATATGACTCCCGGTGCGGGGAGAAAGTTTCAATGGCATCGTGTCGAGGATCGTCACGTGCTACTGACTGACGTGCCAACACACGAGAACGCTTTGTTGATTGTCCTGCCGCAGGAAGACCAGCACCCGGACGCCGTCGTGCTACTGCATGCCGCGTCCGTACTGGGGTTGGAGCTTTCGCGCACCATGCTCGCTTTGGAAGACCAGCGGCGGCTGGGAGCCGAATTCCTGAGCCAGGCTTTCGAGGACCGTTACGCTCTGTCCGACTTGGAGAGCCGTCTCGCGAGGCTTGATTTTTCTAGTGGGGAGTTCGTCCTGGTCTCTGTTTCCGGACTTGAAGAAGCCCACTTGACTGCCACCCACGTGGGGTTCTGGCGTCACGGGATTGCGCACCTTTCGCTCCGCCAGTTCGATACCCTGCATATTGTGCTCCCGCCAGACTGCGGCGATGAATTGCTATGGCATGTACTGCCAGACCAAGTCACAATCGGTATTAGCCGGCCCGCGACCGCGTCCCAGCTGCAGCGTGCTCTGCAGGAATCGCTGTGGGCGCTGGGAACGGCCGGCGCATCAGGCCAGTCGCTGGTCCGCTACGCAAGCGGTCCATCCTGGCTTGGCTTGACCAACATGGAAGAGGGACAAGCATTGGTTCAACGGTTGCTCGGACCGGTTTTGGAGTATGAGCAAGGAAAAGACGCGGACTTGCTCAAGACTTTGGAAACCTATCTGGATCAACAGCGGTCATGGCAGAAGACTGCCGCTGCCCTGTTCACACACAGGCAAACGATCATCTACCGGATCCGCAGGATCGGTGAACTAACCGGTCTCGATATGGCTGAGACCTCATCTTTGGCTCAACTTTGGTTCGCGCTGCAAATCCAGCAAACGATGAACCCTCAAGACCACGCTGGACCGGGCCAACCTCGGGATGCCGGAGCTACGCTGAAAACTTAGTCATGCGAATCATTTCTTTTCATCAGTGTTGTCTGGATCGTTGCAGGGAGAGACAGCCGCCGCAGCAGATCCGCCGCCACACTCACAGCGATCACCGCCGGTGCTTTCCCAGTGACATCCGGCAGCCCGATCGGACACTGGATCCGCCCGATCTCGGCCTCGGCGTACCCCTCCGCCGCCAGCTTCTGCTGGAACCGGGACCACTTCGCCTTCGAGCCGATCAGCCCGACGCTCCCAAGATCCCCCCGCCGCAACCCGGCATCGCACAGCAGAAAATCCTCGGAGTGATCGTGGCTCATGATGAACACGTGCGCACCGGCCGGCAACTCACCCAGGAACGAGTCCGGCACCGGCGTATGCACCGGGTGCACGGTCGCCACACCAGAAGTCACATCCGCAAGTCGCTCGGGCAGCAACTGCTCGGCGCGGCTGTCCACCAGGTACAGGTTCATCGGCAGCCGCGAGAGCACCCTCCCGAGCTCATACCCCACATGCCCGACGCCGAACACCGCCACCGTGGGCAACGACAGGAACGGCTCCAGCAGCACCCGAGCCTTCCCGCCGCAGCACTGCCTCCCGTGCTGCGTCACCGCGTGCTCGCTGAGCGAAAACTCGACGTTCTCGGCAGTTGAAACGCCGCCCGCCATCATCTCCCGCGCCCGATCGATCACGGTCGCCTCAAGGTTCCCACCGCCGATGGTCCCCCAACTCGACGACGACCCCACTAGCATCTTCGCCCCGGCTTCCCGGGGCGAATGCCCACGCACTTCGGACACGGTCGCCAGCACACCTGGCTGTCCCGTTGACCTCAGGCGTTGCAAAGCCTCCAGCCAGTCCATGTCACTGCGCTGAACTCGTGGACGTGACAAGGTCACCGGAACCCGAGGAAGAAGAGGACGACGACGGCGCGGACACCCGCTCGATCGCCCAGAACACCGCTTCCGGGGTGGCCGGGCTTGCGAGCTCCACTTCGACATCACCGGGCCCGAAGGCCGCGACCGCCTCCCGAAGAGCCTCCCGCACGCTGAATGCCAACATCAGCGGCGGTTCACCGACGGCCTTCGAGCCATAGACCACACCGCTCTCGGTCGCCCGCTCGAACAGGTGCACGTTGAACTCCTCGGGCATCTCGGAGAAACTCGGCAACTTGTAGGTGCTGGCGGACTGCGTGGTGATCCGGCCGCGGTTGGCGCCGTCGGATGCATCCCAGCGCAGATCCTCGAGCGTCAGCCAGCCCGCGCCCTGCACAAAACCGCCCTCAATCTGCCCAACGTCGATCATCGGAGAGAGGCTGTCGCCGACGTCGTGCACTATGTCTGTGCGCAACTGGCGGTAAGCACCCGTGAAGCGATCCACTTCCACCTCGGCGAGCGCCGCGCCGTAACTGAAGTACTTGAACGGTTCGCCCTGCATGCGGGCGCTGTCCCAGTGCAGTCCTTCCGTCCGGTAATACCCGGCCGCCCACAGGGAAACTCGCTGGAAGTACGCGTCACGTGCCAACTCCGCGAAGGTCATCGCCGAATCATGGAAGCCGATGCCGGTGACCTTTCCGTCATCGAACCGGACATCGTCGGGGTGGATGTTCAGCTTCCGCGCGGCCACTTCCGCCAGCCGTTCGCTGATCTGCTCGCACGCATTCTTGATCGCACCGCCGTTGAGGTCCGCTCCGGAGCTGGCCGCCGTCGCCGACGTATTGGGCACCTTGTCCGTCCGCGTTGGCGCGAGCCGGACGGAGGACAGCGGCACCCCCAGCGCAGTCGCCGCAACCTGCCGCATCTTGGTATGCAGGCCCTGGCCCATCTCCGTGCCGCCGTGGTTGATGAGCACCGACCCGTCCTTATACACGTGCACCAGCGCGCCGGCCTGGTTGAACGCGGTCAGGTTAAAGGAGATGCCGAACTTCACCGGGGTCAAGCCTAGCGCCCGCTTCACATTCGGGTGCGAGGCGTTGAACTTCGCGATCTCCTCGCGGCGCCGGGCAACGTCCGCACGGTCCGAGAGTGACTGCCAGATCGCCTGAAGGCGTTCGGCGTGCCGCACCGGCTGCCCGTACGGCGTGCTCTGCCCGGGCTCATAGAAATTACGATGACGAAGCTCACTCGGATCCAGCCCCAGCAACGGCGCGCACCGGCCAAGTAGATCCTCGATCACGAGCATCCCCTGCGGACCGCCGAAGCCTCGGAACGCCGTCTGCGACGTCTTATTGGTTTTCGCGATCCGGCCGTTCACCTCGATGTTCGGGATGTAGTAGGCATTGTCGATGTGGCACAACGCCCGCTGCAGCACAGGTTCGGAGAGGTCGAGGCTCCAACCGCCGTCGCTCGTGAGGGTGGCTTTCAGCGCCTGGAGGCGACCGTCGTCGTCGAACCCTGCCTCCCACGTGGCGTGGAAGGGGTGGCGCTTGCCGGACATGGTGATGTCCTGGGTGCGGTTCAGCCGCAGCCGGACGGGCCTGCCGGTAAGCGTGGCGCCGAGCGCCGCGATGGCCGCGAAGCCGTGCGGCTGCATCTCCTTGCCGCCGAATCCGCCGCCCATGCGGAGGCACTGCACTGTGACGTCGTGACTGGATAGGTTCAGCACGTGCGCCACGATTTCCTGCGTCTCGGAGGGGTGCTGGGTGCTGCACTGGATGAACACCTGCCCGGACTCGTCGATGTAGGCGAACGATGCGTGCGTTTCCAGGTAGAAGTGCTCCTGCCCGCTGAACTGGAACTCGCCACTGAACCGGTGCGCTGCATCCTCGAGCGCCTTGTCCGGCTCGCCGCGAGCAACCGTCGGGCGGTTCCCCTGGAAGCTCTCGGCCGCGATGGCTTCCTCAACAGTGATCAACGACGGCAACGGCTCGTAATCGACCTCCACCGCCTCCGCGCCGAGGCGCGCGGCTTCTAGCGACTCCCCCAGCACCCAGCACACGGCGTGGCCGTAGAACATCACTTCGCTGGGGAAGAGCGGTTCGTCATGCTTGATCCCGGCGTCGTTCACGCCTGGAACGTCCGTCGCCGTTAGTACCCTGACGACGCCCGGAACCTCCAGCGCGGGCTCGGTGCGCAGGCCAGCTATGCGGGCGTGAGCATGCGCCGACTGAACCGGCCAGGCATGCAGCGCGTTCGAGCTGCGGACAACCAGGTCATCCGTATACAGAGCCGTACCGGTGACGTGGGCTGCGGCGCTTTCGTGGGATACGGGGACACCGACCACGGGGTTTACTGGGCGATCCGACAGCGACTTCACTTGGCCACCTCCAGATCTTCAGCGTTCTCAGCATGGAATCTCAGCAGCGCCTGTCTCAGCATCGCCGAGCGGTACAGCGAGCTGGCCCGCATGTCATCGATCGGCGTTCCTTCACCCGCCATGACGACGGCGGCGGCGGCCACCGTGTCCGACGTCCAGGGTTGACCGACGAGCGCCTCTTCCGTCGCGAGAGCGCGGATTGGCGTCGCTGCCACACCGCCGAGTCCGATGCGCACGGAGGTTACGACGCCGCCGCTGAGTTGCAGTGCGATGGCCACGGACACACTTGAGATGTCGTCGAAGCGCCGCTTCGCGATCTTGTAAAACGCGGTGCTTTCGGCGAGCGGCAACGGGATGCGAATAGCGCGGAGCATTTCGTGCGGCTGACGAACACTCTGGCGGTAGCCGGTGTAGTACTCGGACAACGGAACTTCGCGCTCTCCGTCTGTGGAGGAGAGGACAATTCTTGCGTCGAGCGCCAGGAAAACCGGCGCGGAGTCGCCGATGGGCGAACCCGTGGAGAGGTTCCCACCGAAGGTCGCGGCGTTACGGATCAGCCGGGAGGCGAACTGCGGGAAAAGGTAACCCAACAGCGGGACGCGGCCGTCGAGCGCCCGCTCGACTTCAGAGAGTGTCAGCGCGGCGCCGATCTCGATGGAATCGGCGTCGAACGTCAGCGCCCGGAGTTCCTCCAGCCGATCAATCGCGAGGACCAGCGGCGGGCGGGAATGCCGCAAGTTCACCTCAACGCCGAGGTCCGTGGCACCGGCAACAAGCTTCACGTCAGAACTGTCGCGCAGCGTCTGGTGGACCTCATCAAGCGACTGTGGACGAATGAAGTCCGATTCACCGCTGACGCGTGTGTGCTTTGCAGCAGGGGCCGGTCGGCTTTGGCGGTCCAGCAGCGGATCCGAATCATCTGGTGTTTCCAGCGCGTACGCTGCGTCACGGATCGGCCGGTAGCCGGTGCAGCGGCACAGGTTCCCGCTGAGCGCATGGAGGTCAAACCCGTTGGGGCCGCATTCGTGGTCGGTTGCATGCTCTTCACCGACGACGGCGGTTCCTGTCTCCTTGTCTTCCTGCGCCGGCGAGCGCTCCGGTCGGTAATATTCAGCAGCCATCGAGCAGACAAATCCCGGGGTGCAGTAGCCACACTGCGAGCCGCCGCGCTCCGCCATCTCGCGCTGTACAGGGTGGAGATCTTCCGGCGTGCACGCATCGGAGACGTTCCCGAGACCCTCAGCGGTGACGATTTCCTGACCGTCGAAGGCCAGTGCCGGCGGGAGACACGCATTGACCGAGGTCCATCGGCTGCGATCGGATCCGTCCGGGCGGGCTACGAGGACCGCGCAGGCGCCGCACTCCCCCTCGGCGCAGCCTTCCTTCGATCCCGTGAGCCCTTCGTCCCGCAACCAGTCGAGTAATCGAATGTGGGGGTTTGTTCCGCTGCAGTCCCGGACTTTGCCGTTGACGGTTACCTTGATTCCGTCCATCATTCACGCTCCCGTACTAACCGGACCGACGCGCCAACCGAACTGCCTGAAGCGTGTCAAACTGTTCGTTACGTAGTTTCGGTGTGACCTAGCGTACACCCACCGAGCGGAACTTCGTTTCCACCATGCGATAGAAAGGAGCAAAGTTTTGAGCACAACAAGTCCTGCTGCCGAGGAAGAGCGGCGACTTCGGTTGTTGAAGTTCAGGGAGGCAGTGGATGCGGCATCGAGCGCTAGTGCCGCTGGCCATCGATACGAGACTGCCCTCTGGGAGCGTACAGAACTGGCTGACGTAGAGAAGTCACTGAACTAGACGGACCCAGTCGTACAGGAGTTGCGTGAAGACTCAACCAACCGGTAGTCTGTGAATCGCGTCACCTGTCAGTGACGCACGCTTTCGATCCGCGGCGGGAGAGTCCTGCCGGTACGTTCAGCAGGCGCCGTAGGAGCAAATCCTCCCCAGGAATCTCTCAGGCCCACGTACCGCCGCGGCGAGGCAACTCTGGAAAGCAGTCCGGGAAACCGGGCTCACCGACGGTGCAAGTGGATCCTGAGAACATCAGGAAAAACGGAAACTCTCAGGTCCAATACAGAGCGGGGAGGAACCCAAGTCATCGTGGTGTTTTGCGCCACCTGAGTTATGGAGTTCCTCATATGACAGTCCAGTCATCCGTCCCCACGTTCGCAGACCGCCACATCGGTGCGCGCCGCCAGGACCACATCAGCACGATGCTCAAGGCTGTTGGCTATGACACCGTCGACGGCCTCGTTGACAGTGCCGTTCCCGATTCCATTCGTCAGGAAAGCCCGCTCGGGCTGGACAGTGCGCTCAGCGAAGTCCAGGTGCTGGCCGAACTGCGAAGGCTTGCGGGCAGGAACAAGACCGCCGTCCAGATGATCGGTCAGGGCTACTACGACACCGTCACGCCGGCAGTGATCCGCCGCAATATCCTCGAGGCGCCCGCCTGGTACACGGCCTACACGCCTTATCAGCCCGAGATCTCGCAGGGCCGGCTCGAGGCGCTGCTCAACTTCCAGACCATGGTGCAGGATCTCACTGCCCTGCCGGTGGCCAACGCTTCCCTTCTCGATGAAGCCACGGCGGTGGCCGAGGCCGTGCTGCTCATGCGCCGGGCCAACAAGAACAAGGCCGTCAAGGACGGCAAGACGGTCCTCGACGCGGACTGCCTGCCCCAGACCATTGCGATCGTCCTCGGCCGCGCAGAGGCGCTCGGATTCGAGGTTGAGGTCGCTGACCTCTCGCAGGGACTCCCGGAAGGCGACATCAACGGCGTCGTCCTCCAGCAGCCGGGCGTCTCCGGCCGTGTCTGGGACCAGACCTCCGTCATCGCAGAAGCGAAGGAGCGCGGTGCGCTGGTCACGGTCGCCGCTGACCTCCTCGCACTGACGCTCATCACCCCTCCGGGTGAGCAGGGAGCGGATGTCGCCGTCGGTTCCACCCAGCGCCTCGGTGTTCCACTGTTCTTCGGCGGACCGCACGCCGCCTACATGGCCGTGCGCGACGGCATGGAACGCACCCTTCCAGGCCGCATCGTCGGCGTCTCGAAGGACAACGCCGGCGCCACCGCCTACCGCCTGGCCCTTCAGACCCGCGAGCAGCACATCCGCCGCGAGAAGGCCACGTCGAACATCTGCACCGCGCAGGCGCTGCTGGCTATCGTGTCTTCCTTCTACGCCGTCTACCACGGCCCGGACGGACTGAAGGCCATTGCCCAGAACGTCCACAGCAGCGCCCGTGCGCTCGCCACCACGCTGAAGGCCGCCGGCTGGGAACTCGTGAGCGACTCCTTCTTCGACACCCTCACCGTCCGCGTCCCCCGCGACGCCGCCAAGGTGGTCTCCGCCGCCGAATCCCGCGGCATCAACCTGCGCCTGGTCGATGCCGACACCGTCGGCATCTCAGTCGATGAAACGACGACGCCGGAAATCCTCTCCGCCGTGTCCGCCGCCTTTGGCGCCGGCCAGGTAAGGGAAGCCGCAGGCTTCGAGCTGCCCGCCGCCGCGGTGCGCACCTCGGAATATCTTCAGCACCCGGTCTTCAACACGCACCGCTCCGAGACTCAGCTGCTGCGCTACATCCGCAGGCTCTCGGACCGCGACCTCGCGCTGGACCGCACCATGATCCCGCTGGGCTCCTGCACCATGAAGCTGAACGCCACCGCCGAAATGGAGGCCATTTCGTGGCCGGAATTCGCTTCGATCCACCCTTTCGCCCCGGATTCCCAGACCGAAGGCTGGCGCGAGCTGATCGACGGACTCGAAGCCGACCTTGCTGAGATCACCGGGTACGACCAGGTCTCCATTCAGCCCAACGCCGGTTCACAGGGTGAGCTCGCCGGGTTGCTCGCTATCCGCGGGTACCACGCCTCCCGCGGCGAGGGCCAGCGCAACGTCTGCCTGATCCCTGCGTCCGCACATGGCACCAACGCTGCTTCCGCCGTTCTCGCGGGTATGAAGGTTGTCGTCGTAGCCACGGCTTCGGACGGCACCATCGACCACGGGGACCTCCGGGCGAAGATCGAAGCCCACCGGGATGCACTCTCCGCGATCATGATCACCTATCCGTCCACCCACGGCGTGTACGACGCCGACGTCCGTGAAGTCTGCGATGCGGTGCACGAGGCCGGCGGCCAGGTCTACGTCGACGGCGCAAACCTGAACGCGCTCGTTGGCCTTGCCCAGCCGGGCAAGTTCGGCGGGGACGTCTCTCACCTGAATTTGCACAAGACCTTCTGCATCCCGCACGGCGGCGGCGGTCCCGGCGTCGGGCCGGTGGCTGCAAAGGCACACCTGGCACCGTTCATGCCGGGCGACGCGAACAAGTCCGCCCATGAGGCAGGGCACGGTGTTGCGATTTCCGCATCCCGCTTCGGTTCCGCGGGCGTCCTGCCAATCTCCTGGGCGTATGTGAAGCTGATGGGCGGCCAGGGCCTCACCGAAGCCACCAAGTCCGCCCTCCTGGCAGCGAACTACATTGCCGCCCGGTTGACCGAACACTTCCCGGTCCTCTACACCGGCGAGAGCGGCCTTGTGGCGCACGAGTGCATCCTGGACCTTCGCGAGCTCACAGCGCGCACGGGGGTCACGGCCGAGGACGTTGCCAAGCGCCTCATCGACTTCGGGTTCCATGCCCCCACGCTGTCCTTCCCCGTGGCGGGCACGCTGATGGTGGAACCGACCGAGTCCGAGGACCTCGCGGAAATCGACCGCTTCATCGAAGCAATGGTGACCATCCGCAAGGAAATGGAGCAGGTCGCCACCGGAGATTTCACTATCGGGGAATCGCCGCTCCGCAACGCACCGCACACGGCTGCCGCCGTCGTCACCTCAGAGTGGGAGCGCCGTTACCCGCGCGAGCAGGGCGCTTTCCCCATCTCCTCCCTCCGGCAGGACAAGTACTTCCCGCCGGTTGGCCGCATCGACGGCGCCGCGGGAGACCGTAACCTGGTCTGCTCCTGCCCTCCCCTCACCGCTTTCGAAGACTAAGGATTCCTCGATGACTGAGAAGTACACAGCACTCTACGACCAGCACAAGCTGGCCGGCGCCTCATTCACCGACTTCGGCGGCTGGCAGATGCCCCTGAAGTACAGCTCCGAACTCGCCGAGCACCACGCAGTGCGCAAAGCGGCCGGGCTGTTTGACCTCTCCCACATGGGAGAAGTCTGGGTCACCGGCCCGGACGCCGCGGCCTTCCTTGACTACGCACTGGCCGGGAAGCTCTCAGCAGTGGCAGTCGGAAAAGCCAAGTACTCGCTGATCTGCCAGGAAGACGGCGGCATCATCGACGACCTGATTTCCTACCGCCGCGGGGAGGAGAAGTACCTGGTGGTGCCGAACGCCGGCAACGCGCCAGTGGTCGCCGCGGAATTGCTTGAAAGGGCCGCCAACTTCGATGTGACCATCGACGACGTCTCTGCCCATACGTCACTGATCGCTGTCCAGGGACCCAAAGCCGAGGAAATCCTGCTCACGCTGGTGCCCGCCGAACAGCAGTCACTCGTCACCGAACTCAAGTACTACGCGGCGGTCGAGGTTGAGATTCAGGGGAACGGCGCAGCCAAGGAACTGCTCCTGGCCCGCACCGGGTACACCGGCGAGGACGGCTTCGAAATCTACGTACCGAACGAGGATGCCCCGGCTCTGTGGGAGGCTCTGCTGGAGACCGGGACCGGGCAAGGCCTCATCCCCGCCGGCCTCGCATCCCGCGACTCCCTGCGCCTTGAGGCAGGCATGCCGCTGTACGGAAACGAACTCTCCCGCGAGGGCAACCCCTACGCCGCAGGTCTTGGCCCGGTCGTCTCGCTGGCCAAGGAATCCGACTTCATCGGCAAGACCGCGCTGGCTGAACTCAAGGCAGCCGGCGCCGGCTCCACCACCGGACGCAAGCTCGTGGGCCTCAAGGGCCTCGGACGCCGCGCAGGCCGCAGCCACTATCCCGTGCTGAAAGACGGCAAGGTGGTGGGCGAAGTGACCTCCGGCCAGCCCTCCCCCACCCTGGGCTACCCGATCGCCCTGGCCTACGTCGATGTCGAACTCAGCGAGCCCGGCACTGCTCTGGACATCGACCTGCGCGGCAAGCCCGAGCCGTTCGAAGTTGTCGCGCTGCCGTTCTACAAGCGTTCGAAGTAGTCCTGCGGCACCTCCGCCAGAGTCGGCATTTTCACGCGTGCTGCTTCGCTTAACGCACGCTTTCGAAAATGCCGGCCCTGCCGGAGCCACCCAACCCACAGATTCCTCGTTGTAAAGGAAAAACACATGAGCAAGGTTATTGCCGACCTGAAATACTCCGCCGAGCACGAATGGATTGCCGGCGACGGCTCCGGACCCGTCTCGATCGGCATCACCGCCGTGGCCACTGACGCCCTCGGCGACATCGTGTACGTGGACCTTCCCGAGGTCGGGGACACCGTCACTGCCGGTGAGACGTGCGGCGAGGTGGAATCCACCAAGTCCGTCTCAGACCTCTACGCGCCGGTCTCCGGCGAGGTCACCGAAACCAATGCCGACGTCGTCGACAATCCGGAACTGATCAACAGCGATCCGTACGGCAACGGCTGGCTGTTCAAGGTGGCCGTCACCGAAGAAGGCCCGCTGATGTCAGCTGAAGAGTACGCAGCAGCCAATGGCGGCGAGCTGTGAGCCCGGCAGGCACGAGCGGGGCCACGGTCGCTTTCGAGCAGGTTGTCTCACCGTCGCTCAACGCACAGCTGTCCGATCTGGACCCGGAGATCGCCGCCAAGATCGACGACGAACTGAACCGCCAGCGCACCGGTCTGGAAATGATCGCGTCTGAGAACCACACCGCGGCTGCCGTGATGCAGGCACAGGGTTCCGTCCTGACCAACAAGTACGCCGAGGGCTATCCCGGCAAGCGGTACTACGGCGGCTGCGAACATGTGGACGTCATCGAGCAGCTGGCGATCGACCGCCTGAAGGCCCTGTTCGGCGCCGAGTACGCCAACGTGCAGCCGCACTCCGGCGCCCAGGCAAACGCCTCGGTGATGCACGCGCTGATCAAGCCCGGCGACACCATCATGGGCCTGAACCTGGCCCACGGCGGGCACCTGACGCACGGCATGCGCATCAACTTCTCCGGCAAGCTGTACAACGTCATTCCGTACCAGGTCCGCGAGGATGACCACCGGATCGACATGGCGGAAGTGGAGCGGCTCGCACAGGAACACAAGCCGCAGCTCATCGTTGCCGGCTGGTCCGCGTACGCCCGCCAGCTGGACTTCGCCGAGTTCCGGCGGATTGCCGACTCGGTGGGCGCCTACCTGATGGTGGACATGGCGCACTTCGCCGGCCTCGTCGCCGCCGGGCTGCACCCGTCCCCCGTACCGCACGCGCACGTCACCACCTCCACCACGCACAAGACCCTCGCCGGTCCGCGCGGCGGCATCATCCTGAGCAACGACGCCGACATCGCCAAGAAGATCAACTCCGCGGTGTTCCCGGGCCAGCAGGGCGGACCTTTGGAGCATGTCATCGCGGGCAAGGCAGTTGCCTTCAAGATCGCAGCCTCGCCGGAGTTCAAGGAACGCCAGGAGCGCGTCCTTGCGGGCGCCCGGATCCTGGCCGTACGCCTGGTCCAGCCCGACGTCACTGCGAAGGGCATCAGCGTCATCTCCGGCGGAACCGATGTGCACCTCGTCCTGGTGGACCTGCGCAACTGCGAGCTCAATGGCCAGCAGGCCGAGGACCGCCTGGCGGAAATTGACATCACCGTGAACCGCAACGCGGTGCCTTTTGATCCCCGTCCCCCGATGGTGACCTCCGGTCTGCGCATCGGCACGCCTGCACTGGCTACCCGCGGCTTCGGCGCAGAAGCCTTCGCGGAGGTCGCGGACATCATTGCCGAGGCCTTGATTGCCGACGCCGGCGCTGATCTCTCCGGCCTGCGCTCCCGTGTGGAAGCACTCGCCGCCGCGCACCCCCTCTACCCCGACGTTGCCGACCTCGCCTGACCTCTGAACTTTTGTCCAGGTAACGAGAGTTCGGAGACGTTTAGGTCTCCATATCTGGACAAAAGTTCTGACCTTCCAAGCAGTAAGGAATGACCAATGGCTGTTGGAGTCTTTGACCTCTTTTCCATCGGGATCGGGCCCTCAAGCTCGCACACCGTCGGCCCCATGAGGGCTGCCGCCGTCTTCGCGGAGGAGCTCAAGGCCTCCGGCAGACTGGCGGAGGCGGCGTCACTGCGGGTGGACCTCTACGGGTCCCTCGCAGCAACGGGCCGCGGACACGGCACCATGACCGCCGTCCTCCTCGGGCTCGAAGGCTTCCACCCCGAGCTGATCCTGCCGGACGAAGTGGAGGAACGGCTGGCTGCCATCGCCGACACCGGAATGCTGCAGCTGGCCGGCGGCACTTCCCTGCCCTACGACGTCGAAGACATGGTCCTGCGTCCCCTCACCGTACTGCCCCGCCACACCAACGGCATGACCTTCCAAGTGAAAAACGACGACGGCGAGATACTCCACGAGGCAACGTTCTTTTCGGTGGGCGGCGGCTTCATCGTGCGGGAAGGCGAGGAAGACGCCGCTGCGGAACAGCTCGAGGAGTCGAAGGAACAACTGCCCTACCCCTTCCGCACTGCGGCAGAACTGCTGGAGCACTGCCGCAACACCGGCCTGGGGATCAGCGACATCATGCTCCTCAACGAGAAGACAACGCACTCCGAGGAGGAAATCCGCGACGGCCTGCTGCACATCTGGCAGGTGATGGAGGAGTGCAAGAACTCCGCGATCAAGCGAGAAGGCTTGCTTCCCGGCGGACTGAAGGTCCGCCGTCGTGCTCCGGATTGGCATGAGCGGCTGCTCAAGGAGGACAAGGACCGGGACCCGAAGTACTGGCAGGAGTGGGTCAACCTCGTTGCCCTCGCCGTCAACGAGGAGAACGCGTCAGGCGGCAGGGTGGTCACCGCGCCCACCAACGGAGCCGCCGGCATCATTCCCGCCGTGCTCTACTACGCGCTGCACTTCGCGCCCGGCATGGAGAACGCGACGCAGGAGGACCGGGACGATGTCGTCATCAAGTTCCTGCTGACAGCCGCCGCCATCGGCGTGCTGTACAAGGAGCAGGCTTCCATTTCGGGAGCGGAGGTGGGCTGCCAGGGCGAGGTTGGTTCGGCGTCGTCCATGGCAGCGGCCGGCCTCGCCGAGGTGATGGGCGGCTCTCCTTCCCACGTTGAGAACGCGGCGGAAATCGCCATGGAACACAACCTCGGCCTGACGTGCGATCCCATCGGAGGACTGGTTCAGGTGCCGTGCATCGAGCGCAACGCGATTGCTGCCGCGAAGGCAATCAATGCTGCCAAGATGGCTCTTTGGGGAGATGGCTCGCACCGGGTATCTCTGGATGAAGTCATCGTGACCATGCGGGAAACCGGCAAGGACATGAGCTCCAAATACAAGGAAACGGCACTCGGCGGCCTTGCCGTGAACGTCGTCGAATGCTGAATCGGAAGTCGAAGGAAGAGAACCCATGACTCTGGCACCAGAAGGCCGCAAGCTGCTCCGCGTAGAACAGCGCAACTCTGCAGTACCGGTGGAACGCAAGCCGGACTGGATCAAGGCAAAAGTCCAGATGGGTCCGGAGTACGTCCAGCTCAAGAACCTCGTGAAGAAGGAAGGCCTCCACACCGTGTGCGAGGAGGCCGGCTGCCCCAACATCTTCGAGTGCTGGGAGGACAAGGAGGCCACCTTCCTCATCGGCGGTTCCGAGTGCACGCGCCGCTGCGATTTCTGCCAGATCGACACGGGCAAGCCCTCCCCGGTGGACCGGTTCGAACCCACAAAGGTGGCTCGCTCGGTCAAGGCCATGCAGCTGCGCTACGCCACCGTGACGGGTGTGGCCCGTGACGACCTCGAGGATGAGGGCGTATGGCTCTACGCGGAAACGGTCCGCAAGATCCACGAACTCAACCCGGGCACCGGCGTCGAGCTCCTGATTCCGGACTTCTCCGGCAAGCCGGAAAACATCCAGGCGATCTGCGATTCCAAACCGGAGGTTTTTGCCCACAACGTCGAGACCGTGCCGCGCATCTTCAAGCGGATCCGGCCGGCATTCCGTTATGAGCGCTCCCTCGACGTGCTCACGCAGGGGCGGAATCTCGGCATGGTCACGAAATCCAACCTCATTCTGGGCATGGGCGAAACCCGGGAAGAAATTTCCGAGGCACTCCGTGACCTTCACGACGCCGGCTGCGACCTGATTACCATCACTCAGTACCTGCGTCCCAGCGAACGCCACCTGCCGGTAGACCGCTGGGTGAAGCCCCAGGAGTTCGTCGACATCCAGAACGAAGCGGACGAGATCGGCTTCCTCGGCGTCATGAGCGGGCCGTTGGTGCGCTCCTCGTACCGCGCCGGCCGGCTCTGGGCCACCGCAATGCGCAAGAAGGGGTGGGAGATCCCCGCCGAACTCGCGCACATTGAAAGCTCCGGCAGTACCCGCCAGGAAGCCAGCACCCTGCTGGCTGCACACGGCTGAGTTCCAGCCGGATCCTGATGCACTGAGAGGACCAATGATGTTCCCCACCAGAATTGAAATCATCCCTTCCGAGGGAATCGTCGAGCGGGTTGCCGCTGCGGTGGCCCCGAGTACCCCGATCACCGTGACCTGTCTTCCGCATCACGGCGTTGGACGGACGGTTCGCACCGCGACGCAGCTGGCTGGTCTCGGGTACACGGCGATCCCGCACCTCGCCGCGCGAAGCGTTCAGAGCAGGGCGGAGCTCACCGGGATCCTGCGGAACTGCAGCGACGCCGGTATCGGGGAAGTGTTTGTCATCGGCGGGGACCGGAAACATCCTGCCGGCCCGTATGACTCGGCGCTGCCACTGCTGGAAGACATCGAGCAGTATTCAAGCGGCCTGATCCGGGCGGGAATCGCGGGTTATCCTGAGGGCCACCCCTTCCTCGATCCGGGGGCGGGCGTGGATGCCCTGCTGGCCAAGCAGCACCTTGCGTCCCACGTAGTCACGCAGATGTGCTTCTCAGCTCCGCGGATCCTTGACTATGTCGCACTGCTGCGCCGGGTAGGAGTGCAGCTGCCCGTCTGGGCCGGCGTGGCAGGAGCGGTTCCGCGAACCCGCCTGGTGTCGCTGGCGGCGCAGATCGGCGTCGGGAGCTCCCTGAAGTTCCTCAGCCGCAAAGGGCCGCTGGCCCGCAAGCTGCTGGTCGGTGACCATTATGCGCCGGAGAGCCTGATAGCCGAGCTGAAAAGCCAGTCCGCGAGGCTCGCCGGTATCCATCTCTACAGCTTCAACAGCCTTGACCCGACGCCCTCCGGCACTGACCATGGGTCAGACATCAAAGGAGCATCCCGTGCTAACTGAAACCCCGCCGTCCCAGGAAGAGCATGTCCTCACGGTCGATTGCGTCGAGTCCCCCGGCATCGTCCACGCCATTTCGGGATTCCTGTTCGAGCACGGCTGCGACATCCTCGATATCAAGCAGTACGGGGACAAAGCGCAGCGGCACTTCTTCATGCGCGTCCACTTCTCCTTCGGGTCCTCTGGATCCCAAACTGACGCAGTCGCCACGGACCCCTTCACCACGGAGGACCTGCGCCGCGATTTCGCGCCGGTGGCCGAACAGTGGCAGCTGAACTGGCAGCTTGAGCCGCAGGGCCGCAAACGCCGTGTCCTGGTCATGGTGTCAAAGATGGGCCACTGCCTCAATGACCTGCTCTACCGCACCCGCACGGGCGAGCTCCCGGTAGAGATTGTCGCCGTCGTCTCCAACCACCGTGACCAGGAAGGACTGGTCGAATGGCATGGAATTCCGTTCTTCCATGTGCCCGTCACAAAGGACACCAAGCCGGAGGCCGAGGCAAGGCTCCTGGACATCGTCGACCAGTTCGATGTCGAGCTGGTGGTCCTTGCCCGCTACATGCAGGTCCTCAGCGATGAGCTCTCCAACAGGATGGCGGGCAGGGTCATCAACATTCACCACTCCTTCCTGCCGAGTTTCAAGGGCGCCAAGCCGTACCACCAGGCCTACGAGCGGGGCGTAAAGACCGTCGGGGCCACCGCCCACTACGTCAATGCGGAACTGGACGAGGGCCCGATCATTTCCCAGCAGGTTATCGAGGTGGACCACACCTACGGGCCGGAGGACCTGGTTGCCGTGGGCCGCGACGCCGAATGCGCCGCGCTGCGCAATGCGGTGCGCTGGCACTGTGAGGGAAGGATCGTGCTGCTCGGCAACCGCACGGTCGTTCTGCGGTAGCAGCGCCACTGGTGAACAAGTACTTTCCAAATCGTTAAGTGCTTGCTACCGTGGTGCCATGGCACGTCATGGGGAAGAGCCGAAGAGCACTGAGGCCGCGGAGGCGCGGCGGATGCTGCACGCCGCCGACGCCGGGTCCACACGTCTGCGCGCCACTTCCACGCGTGCCGAAGGTTTCTGGACCGTCCTGTGGGGAATCCTTCTCGGGCTTGGTCTCTTCACAGTGCTCCAGCGATTTGCCTGGTGGGAAGGTGCGGCAGGAATAGCGCTCTTGATCGCGTTCTACGTAGTGGTAGGAATAGTGAACTGGAGGCGATCAGCCGCCCGGACCGTCAGACCAAAATACTTTTCGCAGATGTGGCGAGCCGCGGGGATCTGGGCAGGCGTGATGTTGGTGGCCTCACTTTTCCTGACGCATGAAAGCGACGGGCAGGTAAATCTGTGGTGGTCGATTCTCTTGGCGGTACTGTGCGCGGCGCCGACTATCGCCTGCGGCATCTGGTTGGTGGCACGCGGGCGATGAGCCTCTCAGAATCGCGGGCCAAACTCGACGATGTGGTTCACTCACCGCTTCGGTTCTCCATCCTCGCCGCGCTGGCAAGCGTCGACAGCGCAAACTACCAAACACTGAAGGAAGCGCTGGACGTCAGTTACCCCCTGTTGAGCAAGCATGCCTCCGTTCTCGAAGAAGCCGGCTATGTCAGCGTGGAGAAGTCATTCGTCGGCAAGAGGGCGCAAACGGTCTTTCAGCTCACCCGCGAGGGTGAAGCCGCTTTCAGGAAGCACCTCAGCGCGCTGCAGGAAATCGCGAACGGGCTGACGTAGCTGCAGCATCAGTTGCGCCCACTGTGATCCACGTCCCATTCGGAATAGTTGCCGGGGCAACTGCGCTTTCACAGTGAAAGCTTCCGCGAAAGGACTCCCCCATGCTGTTCTCCCCGATCACCGTAGGCGAACTGAAACTGCCCAACCGCTTGGTAATGGCTCCGCTCACCCGCTGCCGTTCCGGCCAGGACGGCGTTCCGGGACCTATCGTCGTCGAGCACTACCGCCAGCGCGCGTCGCTCGGCCTGATCGTCAGCGAAGGAACCTACCCAAGCCATGCCGGCCAGGGCTTTCCGGGTCAGCCCGGCCTCGTTACGGACGAGCAGATCGAAGGCTGGACCAAGGTCACTGACGCCGTCCATGCCGAGGGCGGTCGCATCTTTGCCCAGGTCATGCATGCCGGGCGGGTTACACACGAGGACACCAACGGAGGCCGCACGGTCGTTGGACCGAGCGCCATCGCGATCGACGGCATGACCCGCACCTACAAGGGAAAGCAGCCCTATCCGGTCCCCCACGCGCTTACGGAAGACGAGCTTCCCGGAGTTATTGAGGAGTTTGTTCAGGGCTCACTGAATGCGATCAGGGCAGGGTTCGACGGCGTTGAACTCCACGGCGCCAATGGTTACCTGTTGCACGAATTCCTGTCTCCCGCGGCAAACCAGCGCGAGGACCAGTACGGCGGCTCACCGGAGAACCGCGCGCGGTTCGTCGTTGAGGTGGTCAAAGCCGTCGCTAAGGCAGTCGGAGCCGAGAAGGTGGGCATCCGCGTTTCACCCGAGCACAATGTCCAGGGCGCAACAGAGCTGGACCGCGAGGATCTCCGCCGGACCTACTCCGCCCTGACCCAGGCCATCTCACCGCTGGGACTGGCGTACCTCAGCGTCCTTCATAACGAGCCTGCCGGTGAATTGGTCCGGGAACTGCGTGAGCAGTTTGACGGTCCATTCCTCCTGAACACCGGCTTCAGCGTCATGACTACCCGGGATGAGGCCATCTCACTGGTCGAGAATGACCTGGCTGACGCCGTCGTCGTCGGCCGTGCGGCCATTGCCAATCCGGATCTGGTGTACCGCTGGAAGGAGGGTCTGCCGGAGAATGAGCCGAACATGGCTACCTTCTACACCAGCGGCGCCGAGGGCTATACGGACTATCCCGTCTATCAGCCGGCATGATCCCGTAAGGGGACCTGCAAACAAGACGGACAGAGTCATGGACTCGCGGAACTGCTCTGGATAGGCTTCACGTTAGGTCTCCTGAGCAGATGGGTCATGCCACATGGCTGGTACCAGGGACCGTCGGTCATGACGTAGCCGAGCATCCTGACGGTCGACGACGTTCCGCAGGTTTCCGCGGCGGTCGCCCGGGACCTCCGCAGCAGGTATGGGCCGAGTTCAGAATCCTGCGGGCGTCGTCGGGCGCTGAAGCACTGGAAGTCGAACTACCTCGGTTTCCCGAAGGGGTTGAGCGGCTCCGACCTCACCCAGCGTGCCATGGCGCAAGTGTCCCGGTTCGGAGCGGAAGTGGTGCTCGCTAACGACGTGGTGGGTTTCGAATCCCGGGGCCAGGTACGCGCCGTGCTGTTCGGCTCCAGGGATATCGAGGCACGGGCGCTCATCATCGCGACCGGAGTGTCCTACCGTCGGCTTGAAGCTGAAGGCCTGGAGACGCTCAGCGGACGAGGCGTCTACTACGGCGCGAACGCGAGCGAAGCCGGCCAGTGCGAGGGCGACGATGTCTACGTAGTCGGTGCCGCGAACTCCGCCGGACAGGCAGCGTTGAACCTGGCCCGCTTCGCAAAACGGGTAGTGCTCGTGGTCCGATCCGGCACTCTTGAGGCAACGATGTCCTCCTACCTCATTCAGCGCATCACCTCCTCGCCCACCATTGAGGTCCGCTACCGAAGCGAGGTGAGGGCCGTTCGCGGGGACGGACACCTGAAATTCCTGGAGATCACGGACAGGGACACCGGGCTGACTGAGGAGGTCGCTTCAAGCTGGCTTTTCATCTTCATTGGTGCCTCACCGCGCACGAGCTGGCTTGGCGACGACGTCGTTCGCGACAGCAGAGGCTTCGTGGTCACTGGGCATGACCTGCTCAACGCCGGTCATCCCCAGCGCTGGCCGCTGACGCGGGCGCCGTTCGCGCTCGAGACAAGTGTCCCCGGCGTCTTCGCGGCCGGAGATGTGCAGCTCGACTCAATGAAGCGGGTGGCGTCAGCGGTCGGCGAGGGCGCAATGTCCGTCTATTTGGTGCACCGGTATCTGGGGACAATCTGATGGACGTCAACGAGCTCCGGGGAATCAGCCTTTTCAACGGCCTCAACGACACACAGCTCGCTGACCTCATCGATGCCGGGACCGAAGTTCCCATCGAACCCGGCAGCAACCTGTTCGAGAATTCGTCACCGTCCACGAACGCCGAGAAATCGGAAACCTCATGGGCGAAATCAAAGACAAGTACGGCCCTACCAGCATCGACTTAGGGACCGCCGGCCTGCTCAAACCACCGGACTGGACCATAAGTCGCAAACAACAATCCCCCGCTACGCCACCGAGTGGTCTGAACTGCCCATCGTCAAAGCCAGCTGAGGGCGCCCAGCACCGACACGACTTTCGATGCCAGGGCTCTTGTCGTACTCCTGATCGTGGCAGTTTTCATGGCAGGCGGCAGGCGTTTGTACCGCCAGGAAGGGAGTGTCTGTGCCGCGCGATCAGTCGGTAGATGGACGCGGCCAACGGTTGCAGCGGTTTCACGCCAATGACAGCGCCGAGGATCCTGGACAGCCCACCTCGGGCGACGAGCGCGGCCGAGATCGCCGCTTCTGCACGCCGAACCTGCCCTTGAGGGGGAATCCAGTAGGCGGCTGAGCAGCTGGTTTCGGTAGGAAGGCCGAGCGCAGAAAGGTCGCGGATACTTTGCCATGGTTTGGTTTCGACGATGCCGGGGTGGGCGATCGCGGACGCTGAACGTTTACAAAATCCGCAGTCGGCATCGTAGACGAGGATCCCCAGTGAAGTGGTGAGCATGCTTCCAGACTAGAGCGGCAGAAACCGTCCCGCGATCCCCCATGATGTAACGATTTTATAACCACTAAATCATTTCAGCGAGGTACCCATTGACGGGCCGCTGGGGCGCGGTTCGAATTGAATGGGCATAGGCAATCGGCCTATGGATCCAATTTTTGAGAGGAGATAGGTAAATGAATGCTGCCTTAGGTACCGAGCTAGCAGGGATTCCGCGTCCGACCGGAGCTTCGCGCATCCAAATGGATGTGGTCGAACCGAAACTTGGATACCCGGCCCTATTCGCGCTCGGCATGGTCGCTTGCGACCTGATCAGCCGTCTGACCGGAGACTGAATCGGTCTCAACCCGTTCAGGGTTCAAACAAGGGGGGAATATGTCAGGAACGATCGTGAGCTACCTTGGGGAGCTGGCTCCCGAACGCCTCAGCCCAGGTGTTCATTCGAAGATCTATGTCGATGAAGCAAGTCCGAAGATGGCAACGCCCGGGCTGGCGTTCTGGGGCGGAATGACTCTGGTCGCCGCCGCGGAGGAGATTGGACGGTGGTACGGATGAAAGGCAGCGGAATGCGTCATTCCATGGGGGGCCACAAGCGGGATTCACTGACAGCAGGAAGCGTACTTGCGCAGTCCTTGCAGAGAATCGGTGATCAGAGGACCGGAGGGCAAAGCCGCATCTTGCCCGAGCAGGCCAGCACGGACCCGGTTCTTGGATGCCCGGCCGCGGTCTTTGCCGGTTACGGCGTCATTTGCCTCCTGGTGGAGGCCTACGAACGCGGCCGCACGGGATAATTCGGCCAGCTTCTAGGATGCACTCACGACGTGAGCGGTCCTGGTCAACGCTTGGGCCGCTCACGTTCCATCATTGCATCGAGCGAATATCAATGTCACCCATGGGGGAAACGTGACCATACCCAATTTTGTGGTGAGCCCGGCTCACAACAGCGTCTTAACACTTTCAGAGCGGATCGGTGCCATACCGGCTCTGGCCTCCAGCTGTGAGGTCTTGTATAACCGTGCAACGAAGCGCAAAAATATCGGCGCGTGGCAGATCAGCCGAGAGAGCGAATCGGTCCGGGCACCACGGTTGGTATCCGTCCTGAATCCTCTTGCGCAACCCACAGTGAACACCATCCTGCACGTGGTGCGCGCCAGCGCGAACCTGTTCCTCCTAGCCGGGCCATCTTGGCCGACCGCAACCAACAACGGTTCGCGGGCCGCGGCCAGTGTTGTTTCCACGCTCATTTCGGGGTTGCTTTCTCCGATCGACCGATACGGGGCCGATGGCGCGGACCAGGCCACGACCGTCACCCAGGGCACGAACGCGATTGCGCGCCTGGTCAGCGATGACGCATCCCGCGATGTGATTCTGTGGTTCCAATCCATCCAGTGCACCATGTCCTACGCGGTGGCCGGGTGGGCCAAGATGTGTGGCAGGCCCTGGCGCGACGGGAGCGCGGTCAAGGACATTGTGCGAACTAAGACGTACGGCCATGAGGGGCTCTGGAAGCTACTTGAAAGCCACCCGCTGATCTCCAAGGCCGCCAATTACGGAGTCCTCGTGTGGGAGTGCGCATTCCCGGCGATATACTTCCTGCCCACTCCCCTGTCGCGGGCCTTCTCAGCTACGGGCATGCTGTTCCATATCGTGAACGGTCCGGCCATGGGATTGTGGCGGTTTGCTTTCGCGTTCGGATCCCTTCATCCCGCCCTGCGGTATACCATTGAAGGCAGCCCGCGGCGGGAGGCGTTGCGCACCCTGGCTGCATACTGTACCGCCGGAATGGCGGCGGCGCTCACCATGGGATGGGTAGGTTACGGGCGGCGTCGGAGCCGCTTGCGGGACGTTCTGGCCAAGAGGGAGCAAGTAGCAACCCGTCACGGGAATGTTTTGCCGCTTGAGCTGACTGCTGACACCGGGACCGGTCCGGTTGTGGTCTTCGAAAACGGGTTGCTTGGCCTGCCCGAACAGTTCCACTGGATCCAGCAAGATCTCCACAGCCGCGGCGTATCCAGCGCAACCTACATCCGTGCCGCATATCTTCCCGATGCGGGCACAGCCCAGGGCCACTACCAGATTGATCATGCGGTCGATGAGCTGGTCGATGTTATCGAGCACGTCCGGAGTCGCCGGGAGGGTCGCCCGTTGATCCTTATCGGCCATTCTTTCGGCGCTGAACTCATCAGGCGCGCTGGTTTGAGAGCACCCGAATCCGTTGTGGGGACGGTGGCGTTGGACCCCACCCATCCCAATCAGTTCCGCGCCTCGGCCCTTCAGGCGGACAGCAAGCAAACTTTCACCGACCACCTTGTACTCTTTCGTTCGCTGATCACGGCGCGGCTCGGCGAATTTCTCGTACACCCGGACTGGGTACGAACCCTTCCCGACCAGGTCAAGAAGGAAGCGTTTGATCAGTACGCGGACCCTGCTCTCTGGTACGGCGGCCAAATGGAGTGGAACGCTGTGCTGGGAGAAATGCCCGACGACGCGTCGGAAGTCGCAACGATCGATTCCAGCCTGGTCATATCCGCTGGCCGGACCATCACCTCGGACAGTGTCCTTGACCGGCTCCACCAGGAACTCGCCGGTCAGCGCCATGTCGTTGTCGATGACGTCACGCACGAATCCATGCTCAGCAACCGGGCACACTCCCTGAAATGTGCTCAGCACATTCACGAGTTCATCACCGCGATACCGCAAACGACGAACGAGGAGACAGCAGCATGAACATACCGGTACGGCACGTCCTAGCAGCCGCTTTGGGCGGGCA
The DNA here is from genome assembly GCF_056679915.1 of Arthrobacter sp. PTI12. NCBI lineage: Bacteria > Bacillati > Actinomycetota > Actinomycetes > Micrococcales > Micrococcaceae > Arthrobacter > Arthrobacter sp. PTI12. The sequence goes on from NZ_CM155256.1 coordinate 292,055, forward strand.
TATTGTCACGACCCTTCTGGCCCAGTTCCCCAACGACGCGTTCTCAAGGATGAAATCGCACGATTTCTTCTCGCTCGTGCCCAGCTGGAGGTTCTTCGCGCCGACACCGGCACGATCCGACTACCACCTCTTCTGCCGTGGCGTGAACGACGAGGAGCTCTCTGGATGGGTGGACGTCCACCAAGTCGGCCAACGACGACCCCTACAACTGATCTGGCACCCCGAACATCGAACAGAGAAAGGGATGTTCGACGTCATGGCCGATCTGTTGCGGGCCTTCCCTTACGTAGATGGAGAATCCATCCACAAATTGAGCGCCTACAGGGTGCTCGAAGATTACGTTCTCAGTAAGGCTGAATCCGCCAGCGAAATAGAACGCTTCGACCGCTACCAATTCTGCATAGTCGGCTCCGGCGGGTACGACGAAACCATCCGCCCGAGCATCCTGTTCGTTTCGCGCGAAAGCAGCCGAGCTGTGCAGCGCGAACACCAAACGCTACGGATCGCCGCATGATCCCGCCACAGCCCTCCTTACCGTTCGAGCGGAGCTACGCATGAGTTACGACGGGCACTACGCCAACGTGTACGACCAGATTTTCCACCAGGAAGACATGGCGCGCTCCACAGCGGACTTCCTGGGCGCTCTAATGCCCGAGCACTCGGCAAAAGCGCTGGAACTCGGAATCGGCACAGGGCGGGTAGCCCTGCGCCTTGCCGCCAAAGGCCATCCCATAGTCGGAGTTGACGCCTCACAAGGCATGCTGGATGTCCTGCAGGAAAAACTGACGGAGTTTGACACGTACGCGGTCGAGGTACACCTCGGTGACATGGCCACATGGGAACCCCTAGGGGAGGAAAAATTTGAGCTGGTCTATTCGGTGCTAGGCAGCATCGCTTGCCTACCCACCCTGGACCAGCAGCGGGCAGCCCTGATCCGGGCCTGCGCGAACGTGGCCGACGAAGGACACCTAGTCATCGAGTCCTACAACCCTCCACCGCTGCTCCGGGTATTCGATCAGGTCCCCTCCTTCGAAGCCAAAGCCGAATATCCGCATGCTGCCGCCCAGCTGCACTCACTAGGGAAACTGGACGATAATCGGCTGTCGGTAACACTGGACCACACATGGAGCGACGGCGGCGGTGACCGGAACTTCCTCGAACAGGTTCACCTCATCGACCCACACATCATCTCAAGCATCGTGCAGGAGAACGGACTCGAATTATCCGGCCTCTACGGCGACTGGTCTCGCTCGCCCTACGACGAGTTCACAACGGCCATGTTCGTCGCTGCCTTCAAGCGCACCCATACCTAACTCTGCGCCGACAGGGATTCCGCGTTACTCGACGCGATGGTAGCCAGCGCCTGCAGGTTCTTCCGAAAGGCTCCCTGGCCACCATCGGTGCAACGAATATATGTGCGCGAACGGCGGCCGACCTTCCGCTTCGAAATTTCGATATGACCCGCAGTTTCCAGAACCGTCAGGTGCTGGGACAGGCTCGAGTCGCTGAGCTCGATGGCATCACGAAGCGCACTGAACTCACACTCATCAAGCCCGATGAGGAACGCCACTATGGAGAAACGCACCGGCGAATGGATAACCGGATCTATCTCATGCCGTGTATGTGTCATGGTTACCTGCCGGCCGGCGAATAAGGAAGTAGGAACCGATCACGTAGAAGGGCAGCGTCGCTGCGACGGCAGCGGAAACCGCAACGGCAAGAGAGGAGTTCGCCGGAACCAGCACATCGAGAGCTATCGACAGCAAGACCCACAACACGATGGCCAGCCCTACATGCCAGGAATTAGGAATAACCTTGCGTGCGCGGAAAAACAAAGAAGCCGCCCATAGGACAACCATCGTTACGCCGATGACGAGAAGTCTCAGTTCGAGCGGCCACGGAAGCACGAAACCGGAGGGAATGAGGACAAAACCCACGACGCACATCCATACGCCGAACCACCTCGTGAGGCGGTATTGAGAGCGCTGAACAGAGTAGAGCTGACGTTCCTGCAGGCTGACTGGCTGCTCATTTGAAGACACCTGTGCCTCCTCGTAGTCACGATTCATAAGTTGACTTTAGCACTTCTAAAATATTTCATGAAGAGGACCAAGAAGCTGAGTGAAGGGGACCAAGTGCAAGAGCTGATCGACGGACTGCAGGATGCCACCATCGGTGTGCCGCCTTTGCTTCAATGGACGATAATATTCCTGGCCGGGGCCTTACCCTTTGTTGAGTCCTACTTTGGGACGGTGTTGGGGCTTGTTGCTGGGCTCCCGTTCGTGGTCGCGCTGAGCGCTGCGGTCCTGGGGAACTTTATCAGCATGTTTCTCCTGGTCTCCTTTGGGCACAATATTTACTCCTGGTGGTCCAAAAAACGCACAAAGCCGTCACCAAGACATGAGAAGTTCATGCGCCGATTCGACCAATATGGGGTGGCCGGAGTGAGCCTGCTTGGTCAGGCAATCCTGCCCAGCCAGATCACCTCGATGCTCATGGTCACCGCTGGCGCGTCTAAACAGAAAGTCATTCTGTGGCAGAGCATTTCCATCGTCCTGTGGGGGATCGCGTTCGGCGCCTTGGCCAGTGCCGGCCTCACGCTTATCTAGGAGAGCCCCTTCCAGCCCGCAGGTCGATGAAGGGCCGTTGCGTCGGGATCAGAACCAAACCAGAGCCCATTTCCTACACAAAGGACACCAGCGCGCGGAACCCCGTCCGCAAGCTCCATCGGCGCGAACGAGGCAGCGATAGCCTGCCCATAGCATGGTCCTATTCCCGCCGGGCCCTTCCACCGTGCCAAAAACCCCGGTGCGGAAACGCTGGACAACTTTTTGGGCAGCCACCCGGCGTCACGTCTCGGCGTCAACGGCACCGGGTGCCGGGCGCCGGGCGTTCCCTCGGCGTGACGCTGCGCAGAATGTTCCTTGTCAATGCATCTGCGAAAACCCCGGTCAGCGATTCATCCGGAATCAAGAGCCGGTGATAGCAGGCACCCCATAGCTGATCGACCATGACTTCGGGATCAACATCTTGAGCGAGCTGATCTTCCTCCTGGGCGCGGCACAGTCGGTTCACGGCGGGACGCTCCAATGAGGCCGAACAGCCGTTCGAGTCTTAGGATCTCCCAGCAGAAGCGAAGTACTCACCACGAAATCTATGCCCACTCATGGAACGCAACCTCCAACGACGGTTTGTAGCGCGATCGGCGCGATAGTCAATACCGCGGCACTGCTGCGCAGTACGGATCTTAGCGTCGACCCCGCACTAGCTAATGCGCGTCGATAACTACGCTGCCCCGTCCTGGCCGGAAGGACCATAACATCAGCAGATGTACTTGGATGTCACTGTAGAAGACCTCGACTCTGCTACCCACACTGCTAGCGCACTGGGTGCGAGAACGGCGGAGCACCAAGCTTCCCCGGATCAATGGCGAGTGCTACTGGATCCCGCCGGTCCCTTTCCGCCTTACCGCGGTCCGACCGATTTAGTTCCGACCAGATTTAGAAGGCCCTCGGCGAACCAGTATTCGGCATACGGGTCGTTGCTGCGCTGGTCGAATCTGGCCATCAACTCCCGTCCAAACAGGGTAAGTCTGCACTCCCTGATTAGGAATTCGAGCGATGCCGATAACGGCCCATACGTCAGCCCCAACTGCGGTCCGCAAAAGGTTGGGCGATGTTGCGGAGGAGGCTGCCACCGCGAACCCATAGAATTCCCGAAGTGGGGCAAGGAACCCGGCGGGTTCCCTACCCCGCCCTTGCTGGGCTAGCGCTGATGGGCGGTGCGGTGGTGTCTGGCGCTTTCGGGCAGGGAGCCGATGTTCGCGAGCTGCGCGACCAACTGGGAAGGCGTTAGCGCTTACCGTACTTGCGGTGCACTGCCTGCTTGCTGACGCCGAGACAGAGCGCGATAGCTTCCCAGGACAGGCCGGCCTGCCGCCCCGCGCGAACCAGGGATGCTTCCGTCCGTGAGACTTCCTTTTGCAGCTGCGCGACAGCATGCAGTGCGTCGGCGGGACCTTTTCCATCCATTGACGCCACCAGTGTTTTCATTCGCTCCACCTCCATAACGTCAACATTAGTTGACGCAGGAAGGGCCCGTCAACACTTGTTGACAGGCCCTCCATAAGCCGCTGCCGCTCAGGTCAGCTTGATCTGCCGGTTCACGTCCTTGTACAGCAGGTAGCGGAAGTTGGACGGCCCGCCGGCGTAGCAGGCTTGCGGGCAGAACGCGCGCAGGGACATGTAGTCGCCCTCCTGGACCTCCACCCAGTCCTGGTTCAGCCGGTATACGGCCTTGCCTTCCAGCACGTAAAGGCCGTGCTCCATGACGTGGGTCTCGGCAAACGGGATGACGGCTCCAGGCTCGAAAGTCACCACATTGATGTGCATGTCGTACGCCATGTCATCGGTGGGCAGCATGCGGGTGGTGCGCCACTTGTTGTCGGTGCCGGGCATGGCGCCGGGCTCGATGTCCTTCTCATTGCCGACGCGGGCCTTCGGCGTGTGCCCGGCCAACGGCTGGTACGCCTTGCGGATCCACTGGAACTTGGCGAGCTCCGGCGCGGAGTTGGACACTTCCCATTCAGCACCCGGCGGGATGAAGGCGAAGCCGCCCGGAGTGAGGTCGTGCAGTTCACCCTCAAGCTTGATGGTCAATGCACCCTCAAGGAGGAACACGAAGGACTCAACCCCGGCCTCGGGCTCGGGGTTGGTGGAGCCACCGCCCTGCGAGACCTCCAGCAGGTACTGGGCGAAGGTCGTCGCGCCGCCTGCCACCGGCCGGTTCAGGACCCAGGTGCGGGTACCGGTCCATTCGGGGAGTTCGCTCACGACGATGTCGCGCAGGACCCCGCGGGGAATCACGGTATAGGCCTCGGTGACGACGGCGCGGCCGGTCAGCAGATCTGTCTGCGGAGGCAGGACGGTTTCAGGTGCGTAGTAGTTGCTCAACTTTCAGTCCTTAGATGTTTTCAGCTGTTTCGGGAAGTTTCCGCGGATGCGCAAGTGCTTCCAGGTCAGGAAAGGAGATGCCGGCCAGCTCGTTCACTTCAGCCTCCGTCACGGCGCCGCACAGCACGCCGCGGTGGACAAAGCGTGCCAGCGCACGGGCCGTTGCAGGCTCGTCGAGGATTGCGCTTTCGATCTGATGCACGTAGTTGCGAAGACGCTTCGCCGCTGCCGGCAGTCCCTCCCGGTAAAACGCATAGGTGGCGATGAACCGGCTCGGCAGCTGGGCGGGATGGAGGTCCCATCCCTGGTAGTAGCCACGCTCCAGCGAGCGCCGCACCAGCCGGGCATGTAGACCCCACGCCGCGGATACCTCGGCATCGCTGCCGACGGGCAGGATGTTCGTTGAGCCATCGGACAGCCGGACACCGGTACCCGCAACCGCCACCTGCATGACCTGCTTCGCGTAATCGGCTGCGGGATGCTCCATCGACTGGTATTCCGCGGCGATCTGCAGTGAATCGCTGTAGTCGTAGGTGCCGTAGTGCAGTGCAGAGACACGGCCCTCGGCCCGGTGCAGCAGCTGCGCAACAGGTACGGTGCCGTCAGCGGCCAGGATCAGCTGCGGCGTTTCCATCTGTACCTCGAACCGCAGCCTGCCCGGGGCGAGTCCATGCACCGCTTCCAGCCGCTGGCAGGCGAAGACCATCGCCTCAACCTGGGACACCGTCGAAACCTTCGGCAACGTTAGGACCAGGCCGTCGGGCAGCGGACCCTCGGCCAACAGTCCGCCCACAAAGAGATCCAGCGTGCGCAGCGCGCGTCGGCGGGTTGGCTCCTCAAAGCACTTGAACCGGATGCCGATGAACGGCGGAGCAATCCCGTCGCGCACAGCCCGGGCCACCGCGATGGCGGCGCGGGAAGCGTCGGCGTCCTCCTCGTCGTCGGGCCGGTTGCCGTAACCGTCCTCGAAGTCGAGGCGCAGGTCCTCGATCGGCTCAGCGGTGAGCTTCGCGCTCACCAGCGTGCCGACGTCGTCGCTTACGCCCAGAGCAGCGCAGAGCGCATTCATGCCACCGGAGCGCTCGACGGCGGCAGCCGCCTCCCTGCCCCAGTCACCGGGAAGCGAGGGCTGGTACCGGTCCGCCGGTACGTACACCGTGTGGACCGGCTGGCGCGAGCCGTTGTCGCCGGGATAACTGAAGCGCAGAAGCTGGTCCGTGTCCGCGAGCTTCGAATCGATCGCGGCGTAGTCGTCGAAACCGAGAGCGAACTCCACTCAGCTCACCAGCTCGTAGGCGGGAAGAGTCAGGAAGTCCGTGTACTCGTCTGAGACGCAGATGTCCGCGATGAGGCGGCTGGCCGGCTCGTAGAACTTCGTGAAGGCTTCGTCGCCGACTTCGCCGCGCAGCCGCTCGGTTTCCTCTGCGAGGATCGAGTTCACCAGTTCCGGCGTGACCGTGTTGCCGCTGTCCGCGAGCACCACCTTGTTCCGGATCTGCTGCCAGACCTGCGAGCGCGAGATCTCAGCCGTCGCGGCATCCTCCATGAGGTTGTGAATGGCAACAGCTCCATTACCCGAGAGCCATACCGCCACGTACGCGACGGCGACATAGAGGTTGGCACGCAATCCCACCTCGGTGACATCGCCGTCAGCGGATTCGACGTCGAGCAGCTGCTCGGCGGTCACCTCAACCTCAGGCCGCTGCCGGTCGATCTGATTCGGCTTATCCCCCAGAACGGCGTCGAACACTTCGCGACACACGGGCACGAGGTCAGGGTGCGCAACCCAGGAGCCGTCGAATCCGTCGTTGGCTTCGCGGGTCTTGTCCGCGCGGACCTTATCGATGGCCTGGGCGGTGATCTCAGGTTCGCGGCGGTTGGGAATAAACGCCGCCATACCGCCCATGGCAAAAGCGCCCCGGCGATGGCAGGTCTTGACAAGCAGCTCGGTGTACGCCCGCATGAACGGTGCCGTCATCACCACGGACGCACGGTCCGGGAGGATGAAGGACTCCCCGCCGTCACGGAAGTACTTGATGATGCTGAACAGGTAGTCCCAGCGGCCGGCGTTCAGGCCCGAGGCGTGGTCGCGAAGCTCGTAGAGGATCTCGTCCATCTCGAAGGCGGCAGGGATGGTTTCAATGAGCACGGTGGCACGGATAGAGCCCTGCGGAACTCCCACGTAGTCCTGCGCGAACACGAAAACGTCGTTCCACAGCCGGGCCTCGAGATGGCTCTCCAGTTTGGGCAGGTAATAGTACGGGCCGCTGCCGTTCTCCAGCAGGTGCTTGGCGTTGTGGAAGAAATGCAGACCGAAGTCCACCAGGGCGCCGATGGCCGGCTCGCCGTCAATGGTGATGTTCTTCTCGGGCAGGTGCCAGCCACGGGGACGGGCAACAACGACAGCCAGCGGTGCGTCCGTGCGCAGCGCGTACTCCTTGCCCTCCGGTGAGGTGTAGCTGAGTGTGCCACGGGCGGCACCGTGGAGGTTGAGCTGTGAGTCGATGACGTTGTGCCAGGTGGGGGTACTGGCGTCCTCGAGGTCGGCGAGCCAGACTTTGGCGCCGGAGTTCAAAGCGTTGATGGCCATCTTGGCGGGCGACGCCGGGCCGGTCATTTCGACGCGGCGGTCCTGAAGCTGGGCAGGCGCTTCGGCGACGGTCCAGTCGCCTGCGCGGATCTCGGCCGTTTCGGGAAGGAAATCGAGGCGGCCGCTCTGGGCCACGTCCTCGCGGCGCTTGCCGCGCGCGGCCAGGCGCTCGTTCCGTGTGTCACGGAACTGCTGGTGCAGCTTCTCAAGAAACTGGAGCGCCTCTGTGGTGAGGATGGCCTCCGCGCCGGGTGCCGGCGTCGTATCTGTGACTTCAATCGACATGTCCTGCTCCTACTCTGCTGATTCTGCGGCTGAACCCTGATGAGCGGCGTGCGCCGCTGCGGCAACCGCTGCTGCCACATCACCTGCCACGTGCGGATCGAACACGCTCGGGATGATGAAACTGGCATTGAGTTCATCATCGTCCACCCGAGCGGCGATTGCATCCGCTGCGGCAACCAGCATCTGCGGCGTGATGTCGGACGCCCCTGCGTCGAGCAGCCCACGGAAGAAGCCCGGGAAGGCGAGCACGTTGTTGATCTGGTTCGGGAAATCGCTGCGGCCGGTGGCCACTACCGCGGCGTGCCGGGCAGCGACGATGGGGTCGATTTCCGGGTCAGGGTTGGCCATGGCAAAGACGATCGCCTTGTCAGCCATGGACTTCACCTGCTCCTCACCGAGGAGGTTCGGAGCACTGACACCGATGAAGACGTCCGCGCCGTTCAGTGCTTCATGCAGCGTCCCGGAGAAAGCATTCTGGTTGGTGTTCTCGGCAATCCAGCGGCGGTGCTCGTCGGTGTAGTTCTGCCCGCTGTGGATGGCGCCCTTGCGGTCACACGCCACGATGTTCTTCGCACCCTGGGCCTGCAGCAGCTGGATGATGGCTGATCCGGCGGCGCCGACGCCGGAAACGACAATCCGCACGTTCTCGATCTTCTTGTCCACAACGCGGAGGGCATTGGTCAGCGCGGCCAGCGTCACAATGGCGGTGCCGTGCTGGTCATCGTGGAAGACGGGAATATCCAGCTCCTCGCGCAGCCGGTTCTCAATCTCGAAGCACCGGGGAGCTGCGATGTCTTCGAGGTTCACTCCGCCGTAGACGGGCGCGAGTGCCTTGACGATGCTGATGATCTCTTCGGTGTCCTGGGTATCGAGGCAGACCGGCCAGGCATCCACGTTGGCGAACTGCTTGAAGAGTGCGGCCTTGCCCTCCATGACGGGCAGTGCGGCGGCGGGGCCGATATTGCCCAGCCCGAGCACCGCTGAGCCGTCCGTCACCACAGCGACGGTGTTGCGCTTGACGGTGAGGCGGCGGGCGTCGTCGGGGTTTTCTGCAATTGCCATACAGACGCGTGCGACGCCGGGAGTGTAGGCGCGGGAGAGGTCGTCCCGGTTACGCAGGGGAACCTTGGGGACAACCTCGAGCTTCCCGCCGAGGTGCATCAGGAAGGTGCGGTCGCTCAGCTTCTTCACGTTCACGCCGTCGAGGGCGTTGAGGGCGTCACGGACGCGCTCGCCGTGAGCAGCGTCGGTGGTGTTGCAGCTGACGTCCACCACGATGCTGTCATGGTGCGACTCAGTGACATCGAGCGCAGTGATCGATGCACCGGCGGAGCCGACGGCGGCGGCCAGCTCAGCAGTAGCTGTGAAGCTCGACGGCGCCTGAACGCGCAGGGTGATTGAGTAACCGGGGCTAGGACTCGCCATTGATGATCCTCCAGATAAGTTATTTCGTATTGTGGATATTATTATCTACTAAGTGGAATTGCAAGCGGGGCGCCTTGGGGGCCGGAGCATAGAAACGGCCCGGAGGTGCAGGACTGCCGGTTCGAACCGGCGGGGCCGCACTTGCGGGCAGTTTCTGCGCCGAGGGCCGCACGGGCCCACGGCCCCAACACCAATTTCCACTCTGCGGAAGTAGGGTATCTTTGGAGAAGTTATTCCGCTGTGCGGATAGTTTCTAGCAAGGAGTGCCAAATGGCCGAGAAGGCTGCAGGTGGCGGCGTCCAGTCGGTGGAGCGCGTGTTTGAACTGCTGGAGTTGATTACCGACGCCGGCGGTGAGGTCACGCTGAGCGAGCTCTCCTCCTCTACGGATCTCCCCCTGCCCACGATCCACCGGCTCCTGCGCACCCTGGTGATGAAGGGCTACGCCCGGCAGCTCCCCAACCGACGCTACGCCCTAGGCCCCCGCTTGATTCGCCTCGGCGAGGGCGCCAACAAGCAGCTCGGCGCGCTGGCGCGTCCCCAGCTGAAAATGCTCGTGGACCGGTTGGGCGAGACCTCGAACATGGCGGTGCTCGACTCCGACATGGTCGTTTACATTGCTCAGGTGCCGTCGTCGCACTCCATGCGCATGTTCACCGAAGTGGGGCGCCGGGCGCATACCCATGACACCGGCGTCGGGAAGGCCATCCTGGCCCAGCTCGACAATGAGACCGTGCGCAACATCGTGACCAGGGCTGGCATGCCCACGCCCACGGAGAAGAGCATCAAGTCCGTGGACCAGCTCCTCTCCGAGCTCGACAACATCCGCGAGCGCGGCTACTCCATTGATGAGCAGGAGCAGGAACTGGGGGTTCGCTGTTTCGCGATGGCCGTGCCCAACGCTCCTACCCCTACTGCCATCTCCGTCTCAGGACCAATCTCCCGCGTGGACGAAGGGTTCGCTGACAAGGCCATTCCACTGCTGCGCTCCGCCGCGCAGGCGATCTCGGATGACCTCAACCTCGCAAGTTAGGTGCAGCCAGTAGAGTGCCACCCATGAATGACAAGAAGGTTCTGCACCGCTACCTGCGCTTGCGCCGCGCTGACCTGCTCGCGAAAGTGGACGGCCTCGGCGACTATGACGCGCGCCGGCCACTGACCCCCACGGGCACCAACCTGCTGGGCCTCGTGAAGCACGTCGCCAGCGTGCAGCTGGGTTACTTCGGTGAGGTTTTCAACCGGCCCAGCGGCCGGAAGCTGCCGTGGTTCGACGACGACGCCGCCCCGGAAGCCGATCTGTGGCTCACCGCTGAGGAGACCCGGGAGGAGATCATCGAGCTGCACCACTTCTCCGCGGCGCACACTGACGCCACCATCGAGGCACTGCCGCTCGACGCCGTCGGGGAGGTCCCATGGTGGGCACCTGAGCGCCGGCAGGTGACCTTGCAGCAGATGCTCGTGCACATGTGCGTTGAGACGGCCCAGCACCTCGGGCACGCTGACATTCTGCGTGAACAGCTCGACGGCGCCACTGGCCGCGGGCCGGATGACCCCAATATGCCGCAGCGCAGCGCCGATGAATGGGCTGAGCACTGGGAGCGGATCGAGACGGCGGCACGCCATGCCGAGCAGGGCGCCACCTGACCCCCTCGCCGCAAAGCTGCTGCGGAAGTATCGCCGGCCGCATACCATTCCATGCAGGTTTGGAGCGCTGGTACGGCGTGTCCTCCAAGACACGCCGAAGATAGGGGGCGTTGGCCAGCAAACCTGCACACAGCGGTTTCGTATCCCGCCAATCGTGCGCGGAACGGGCGTGGATGCAGCGCTTCACCGCCCAGACAGGATAGCGTGGGATCCCGTGGCCAGACTCGGAGGTAAGTCGATCTCCAGGGCTGCCGTCCTTGTCGCCGGGCTGACTGCAGTTTCCACGCTCCTCGGGTTCCTGCGCGACGTCGTCATAGCAGCAATCTTCGGGGCGGGTGCCGAGCTCGACGCCTATCTCGTGGCGCAGGGGCTGATGAACATCGTGCTGGGCCTGGTTGCCTACGCGATGGCCCGCTCCGCAACACCCGTGGTCTCCCGGGAAGCAGCGGTTGAAGACGGCAACTGCAGGGGACACACCGGCTTCGATGTCGCCTTCACCCTCACCATGGTGGTGCTCGGGATCGGCGGCGTGGTCATGGCGATCTTCGCCGGTCCTGTGGCCTCGCTGCTCGCACCAGGATTCGACGCCGAGACCACAGCCACAGCTGCCACGCTCACGCGCATCGTGCTGGTGGCAACGGTGCTCGTGGCGGGTACCGATCTGCTGGCCGCACTGGCCCAGTCGCACGGACGCTTCGCCTGGGCATCCCTCCAGGGCGTCCCGTTCAACCTGATCATGATCGCGGCGGCCGGGCTCTTCGGCCCCCGCTACGGCATTGCGGCTCTCGCCGTGGGATTCGTTGTGGGCTCCGGCGCACGGCTCCTGCTGCAGTTGCCCCCGCTGCGCAGCCTCGGCACACGGGTGCGCCCCCGCCTGCAGCTGAAGGATCCAGGCTTCCGGGAGATCGCCGTACTGGTCCCGGCAATGCTGGTCGGCAGCGCCGTCGGGAATGTGAACACACTGGTGGACCGGGCGGTGGGTTCCACGCTTGAGGAGGGCGCTATCACTGCGCTGTCCTACGGTTGGCGGCTAGTAAACCTCCCCGAACAGCTGCTGATCGCGTCCCTGCTCGTGCCGCTGTATCCGGCGATCAGCGCTTCGGTGCGCGATCTTCCAGAGCTCAGGCGGCTCGTGAACCGCGGCCTCTCAGTGACTGTGACCATCCTGGTTCCACTCTGCGTTGTCCTGGCGGTCGCTGCGGAGCCGCTCGTGGAAGTGGCCTTCGGCCGTGGCGCCTTTTCCCCGGAGGACATCGAGGCCACCGCCACCGCAGTGCTCTGGTACGCGCCGGCACTCCTGGCCCTGGGCATCCGCCAGGTAGTAGTGAGTACCGCGTACGCCCTGGGCGACGCCAGGGCTCCCGTAGTGATCTCCGTGCTGGCCATGGTGGTCAACGTTGTGGGTGACATTCTGCTGGCACCGGTGATGGGAGTCGCAGGCATTGCGCTGGCCACCAGCGCCTCACTGGTCCTCGCCGCCGTTGCGAATGCGTGGCTTCTCAGAAGCAGGCACGACGGCGTGAACCTGCGCGAGGCTTTCGTCCTCCTTCTCCGCGCTGCCCTGTTGGCGGCTGTTGCCGGTGCTGTCGGGGTTGTCCTGGCGAGCCTCGTTGCCGGTCCGGCGCTGATGACGTCCGTCGTCGTGGTGTTTGGGGTGTGCGGCACCTACGCGCTCGGGCTGGTTGTGCTGCGTGCTCCGGAGGGCCGGGTGCCCCTCGACATGCTGCGGGCGGCACGACGCCGCTGAGCGGGGGTGCTGCCTTCGACGCTGTTGCTTACTAGACGCTGTTGCTTATGCGGCGGACGGGCGAAGCGTCACCGGTTTGTCCCGCGTGAACCGCGCAAAAATCAGGTTCAGGGTGGGGCCCGGATCCTTCACGTCCCACACACTGTGCTGTGCACGGCTTGCCCAACGGACGGTGTCGATGAGGTCCGCGGCAAGCCCGCCCCGCCGCTCGATGCGCGCGCGGCGTAAATCTCCCGCAGTCCACGCGTACCTAAAGCCGGCGGGCGCGTCCGCAAGATGCGGCACCGTCTCGCCCAGAGCCAGCCTGCCCCATGCGTCGGCCAGGCCGGGGCGGGCTGCATTGGTGAGAGCGATGGACCCGAAGAACCGGCCGTTGAAGTCGATCAGGTGGGAAACGCCGTCGTCGTCTGTCAAGAACTGTAACTCCACCAGTCCCCACCAGCCGATCTCCGTAAGCAGCGCGTCAACCTGTTGCGCCAGCACCGCGTCGACTGCGACTGTCTGTGCACGAGCTGACGCTCCGTTGGGTGTGGGCCAGAGCCGCGGCGTTTCCTGCTGGACCCTTCCTTCAAGGCGGCCGTCGCGGAAAAAGCCGATGAGCGCACCGAGTTGTCCTCGTATGGGCTCCTGGAGGAGCGGCTCAGCGCCGAGTTCCTCCATGTGGTTGACGCGTTCCTTGGCGGCGGTCATGCTGTCGAACAACCGCGCCTCGATGCGGTGCGGCCTCGTCTGCCCCGGAGACCAGTGCGCACGCGACTTCACCACAACGGGACCCTCCCAGTCAGCGATCGCCTCCGGCGTGGCAGGCACTGTGCGGGGCGCCGCCAGTCCCACCCGGCCGGCGCTCTCCGCGAGCAGGACCTTGTCCAGCGCCCGCTCGACCGCGTCCGGGGAAGGGTGTGCCACCGTCGTCGGGATTTGGTGCCGGTAGGTTGCGAGCGCAGCCATCCAGTCGTCGCCGCCGCCGAAAACCACGTCATACCCGCCGGCCTTCACCGCGGCCGCTACTCCGTTGATGAAGGCCTTACCGTCGCCTCGGGGACGAGGAACTGTGTGACAGACGGCGACGGCGCGTGAGGAGCAGAGCATCCCCCTTCCCTCAGGCGTGCCCACCCCCACGGTCCAACCGGCTGCGCGCAGCGAACGAGCGGCCGCGAGCGCACCGCGGTCACGGGATGTGCTGACGATCAGTGCACGGCGGTGCGCGTGTGAAGCGTCATCAATTCTGGGCTGCGTGTCCACACGGCCTTCCGATAGGCGGGAAACGTCTTGTCCCAGCCTAGGAAGCGCAGATGAGAAACAGATGATAGAGCGATTGAACGGCGAGTCGCAAGCACCGGAACCGCCCTGGCAGGCGGAAGGTCTTCCGGAAAAGTGCATCCTCTGCATGCACTGCATGCGCCTGCCAGGATCAGGGGTGCTGCAGCTTTCAGCCAACCAGCCGCCGTGCTGCTGCCGTGTGCTCAGCGATCAGCGATTCGAGATCCAGCCCGACAACGACGCCGTCCTCCACCCGCCATTGGCCACCGATCATCACCCGGTCGGCGCGGTCAGCACCGCAGAGCAGCAGCGCCGACAGAGGGTCGTGGCTGCCCGAGAATCGAAGGTCATCCAGCCGGAACATCGCAAGGTCAGCCTGTTTGCCCACAGCCAGTTCCCCGATGTCGCTCCGGCCAAACGCGGCGGCCGATCCGCGCGTTGCCCACCCCAGAGCACGGGAAGGGGTGGCGCGCTCGGCGCCGTACCGCAGCCGTTGGATATAGAGAGCCTGGCGCGCTTCGAGGATCAGATTGGATGCATCGTTGGAGGCGGACCCATCCACACCAAGGCCCACCGCTACGCCGGCCTCCTCGAGTTCGATGGCCCGGCAGATCCCTGAGGCCAGGCGCATATTCGACGTTGGGCAATGCGCTACGCCGACTCCCGCGGCTCCGAGCTGGGCAATCTCGCCGGCGTCGAAGTGGATGCCGTGCGCCAACCAGGTTCTCGGCCCCAACCAGCCGACGCTGTCGAGGTACTCGACCGTCCTCATGCCAAACCGCTCCCGGCAGAAGTCTTCCTCGTCGAGCGTCTCAGCGAGATGGGTGTGCAACCGGACGTCGTGAGAGCTGGCCAGCGCCGCGCTGGCCTTCATGATCTCCGTCGTGACCGAGAATGGTGAGCACGGCGCCAGCGCAATCTGGACCTGAGCGCCTGCACAGCGCTCGTGGTACTGCTGGATAAGCCTCTCGCTGTCGGCGAGTATCACTTCCGGGTCCTGCACTGTCTGCTGGGGCGGCAGGCCGCCGTCGTCCTCCCCCAGTGTCATGGAACCGCGCGTCAGGGTGGCGCGCATGCCGAGCCTGCGCACCACCGACACCTGCACATCGATCGATTCCTCCATGCCGCCCGGGAACAGGTAGTGGTGATCCGCGGCCGTGGTGCACCCGGAGAGGAGGAGCTCAGCGAGCGCCGCAGTCGTCGCCAGTTCGAGATCACGGGGCGTGAGCCGCGCCCATACCGGGTAGAGGTTCACCAGCCAGGGGAAAAGCGGCACGTTGACCACCGGCGCCCACGCGCGGGTGAGTGTCTGGTAGAAGTGGTGATGCGTATTGATGAGTCCGGGAAGCACCACGTGGCTCCGGGCGTCGAAGACGGAGTCGTACCGGGCGGCCGGCGTTGCTCCCGTCCGGACCAGTTCCACAATGGCGGCGCCTTCGATCACGAGTCCACCTCCGGCGTCGGATTCATTCGCGGTGAAGATGGCGAGCGGGTCTCGCACCCAGATGCGTTGCATGATTGGATTTCCGTTCCGTGATTGTCAGGGGATGACGTTTAAGGGGCACGAAACGGCACAGGACCACCGCGTGACGGCGGGGTGTGCCGTCAGCTCAGTGGTCCTGTCTGCTGATCCAGGTTTGTGGTCCCTGCCTGCCCTGACTCTCGCCAGGGCAGGCAGGGATCCAAGTCAGTGCTGGTGCCTTGGAGTCTCGTCGCAGATTTTGCGAATGTCCTCGACGCAGCTGATCTCGCCGTTATCGAGTTTCTGCTTGACTACGGTGTACTGCGCCGCGGTCACTACGGGGATCTCGGTACCGTCCGCTGCCACGAGCTTGCCGCCCTGGAAGCTGTCGCCGTCCTGGAGGGCGGTGAGTTCATCTTCCCGCACCATGCGCGGTGGGCTGGCAACAAAGACGGAAGCGCGCTCCGGATTACCGGCCTTGAGGTGGTTGAAGAGCAGGTTCATCAGCACTGCCATGATGGCCGCCGAGCTGATCCCAGAGTGGAAGATGATGCCGAACCAGGTGGGGAAGGCGTCGTAGAAGGTGGGAGACACAACGGGAATTGTGCCGAACGCGAGCGCCACCGCAACGATCACGAGGTTCATGTTGCCCTCGTAGTCCACCTTTGCCAACGTGCGGATGCCGCTCGCTGCCACAGTGCCGAAGAGAACGATGCCAGCTCCGCCGAGTACCGGCGTCGGAACTGCGGCAACCAGGCGTCCGAGGATGGGCAGGAGCCCAAGGATAACCATGATGAGGCCGCCCGCGGCCACGACGTAGCGGCTGCGGATACCCGTGATTGCCACCAGGCCCACGTTCTGCGCGAAGGCAGTCTGGGGGAACGAGTTGAAGATCGGGGCGACGGCGCTGGAGAGCATATCGGCGCGGAGGCCGTCGGCGATACGGCGTGAGTCGACCTTGGTCCGAGCGATTTCACCGACGGCGAGGATGTCCGCCGTGGTTTCAGTCATGCAGACCAGGATCACGATGGTCATCGAAATGATCGCTGCGATATCAAAGACAGGCCAGCCGAAGGCGAACGGCTGCGGGAAGGCGAAGATGGCGCCCTCAGCGACGTTGGAGAAATCGGCGAGACCCAGGAGCGCCGCGATGATGGTGCCTGCCACAATGGCGAGCAGGATCGACAGGCGGGAGATAGCCGCGCTGCCCAGCTTGCTCATGAGGAGAACCAGAGCCAGCGTTCCGGCGGCCAGCCCGATGTTCGTGAGGCTGCCGTAGTTGTCAGCGTTGCGGTTTCCGCCCATTGCCCAGTTGGCAGCGACAGGCATGAGGGTCAGCCCGATGGTGGTGATGATCACGCCGGTCACTACCGGCGGGAAGAATCGGATGATCTTCGCGAAGAACGGCGCAAGGACCAGACCGATTACGGAGGCCACGAGGACTGCGCCGAAGATGGTCTGTAGCCCTCCACCGCCGCTGATGATCGCAGTCATGGTGGCAACGCCTGCAAAGGAGACGCCCTGCACCAGCGGGAGCTGCGAGCCGAAGAACTTCACACCGTAGCTCTGCAGGATAGTCGCGGCGCCGCCCACGAAGAGGCAGGAGGCAATCAGGACGGCGATGTCGTCCTGGGATACGCCGGCGGCAGTTCCGACGATGAGCGGAACGGCGATGATTCCGCCGTACATGGTGAGGACGTGCTGGAACCCGTAGGCGAACGATCGTCCGAGGGGCAGCCGTTCATCCTCGGGGCGCTGGGGTTTAGCCTGATGTTTCATAGAGCTGACTGCTTTCATGAGTATGACTTCCTTGTCTCACATGAGTAGTGGGGTGAACGGCCGGACACGGGCTTGTGTCCGGCCATTCGCGGTTGGGGCAGCGGTTCCTCCGAGTTCGGAGACCCCTGACGGTCCGCCCCAGCCGTTTTCTCAGCAGAAGCCGGGGATGTTTGCCCAGATTGCTGCTTCGTTGGTTGATCCTTCGGCGCGCTCGCGTTCTACGGTCGCCTCGATCAGTCCGTACGGCCGGTCGGCCGCGAAGAAGACCTCGCCCGGGTTGTCGACGCCGAACGGCTCGAGATCCACGAGGAAGTGGTGCTTGTTCGGCAGGGAGAGCTTGATCTCCTCGATTTCCGGATGTGCCTCCAGTGCCTGCTTGCCCATCTGGAACATGGTCTGCTGCAGAGCGAGCGAGTGGGTCTGGGCGAAAGCATCGAGGAAGATCTTGCGAACGCTGGCATACACCGCGTTGAAGTCGATGTCCGTGGTATTTGCTGCGTAGCGCCAACGGGCGGTCACATCGGTCGCGAGGATGCGGTCCGTGGTTTCCTGCAGAGTGGTGTACTGATCCCGCGGGAACCCGTGGAACTCAGAGCCGGTCGACTTCAATACGGTCAGATCCTCGATTCCGGCGACGATGTGGCGCGTGCCGTTCTCAATGAGCAGCACAGCCGTGCGGGTCTCCGACTTGTTGCGCGAGAACGCGTGATCGTGGTCGCTGATGCGGTCCCAGAAGTACTGCTCCGCCTCCCAGCGTCCGCCGGAAACCCAGTCGAAGCTTTCGGTGAAGTGCTTGCCGAGGCGCAGGAGGAACTGCTCAGGAGAGCCGATACCTTCACGGGAGAACGCGTACACCGTGTTCTTCTGCGTGTCTGTGGCGACAACGTGTGAGTTGTCTCCCTCGGTGTGGGCGGTCTCGAAGTCGCCGTGCAGCTGTGAGGTGACGTTCAGGTCCTCGATCTGGTGCCGCGCAGTGTCGCGGGTGATCTTCACGAGCCTGCATTCGGCCTTGCCGTACTGGTTCCGGCCCAGGACGATGCGGCCGCTGTTGCCCGCGGTGTTCTCGTTGGTGTTGGCGTTTGTTTCGATGGTCGGTGTCGTCATTGTCAGCTTCCTCGGTAGGTGGAATAGGCGAAGGGACTAATCAGGAGCGGCACGTGATAGTGCTGCGCCGGGTCGGTAAGTTCAAAGATCAGTGAGACGGAGGGGAAGAATGTTTCCGTGCCGGTCGCCGCGAAGTAGGTGCCGGTCTGGAAGTCAATCCGGTAAGTGCCCGCCTCCAGCGCTTCAGGGCCCAGGGAGGTGATGCGGCCGTCGTCGTCGGTGTTTCCCTCCCCGATGTCCTCCCAACCATCCGCACCCAGCCGGTGCAGTGCGGCAGCGACGCCGGCGGCGGGACGTCCCGTACCGGTGTCGAGCACGTGGGTGGTTATGTGGCTGCGGCTCATGCTGCGAGGACCCCCTTGAGTCGAAGGATGGCGATTTCACGCAGTTGCTGGGCGATGATTTCCAGCTCCTGCGCGGGCGTATTCTGCAGCCGCTCATCGAGAGCGGCGAGGATGTCCTCGGCGCTTCGACCGGCGGCCCGGATGAGGAAAACCCTCCCGAACTTCTCCTCGTAGGCACGGTTGCCTGCCTGGAGCGCGGTCTGGGTTTCGACGGCGGTGCTGACGCCGGCCTGCTCACCACGCGACATGGTGGCTTCAGTGGTATTCCCCTGCGCCCGGTCACCGATGCGCGGGTGATGCGCCAGGGCGCCGTCGATCTCGACTTCCGTCCAGGGATAGGCTGCCTTTTCGGCGAACGCAATCAGGTCGGCTTCCGAGGAGAAGGGCCGCGCGTCCACGATGGCCTCAACCCAGCGCGGGATGTCAACGCATGGCGTGAGTTGGGCAGCGGCCACTTCGGGGGTACAGGTATTGAGGGTTGCAAGAGGCATGGGTGTCAGCTTTCTATGAAGCGCTATCGCCAGCGCTGAACACCCTTACCCTCGAACGAATTCGATTTGACTCGATGTTTCCGGCGACAGTCCAGGAACCGTGTGGCTCTGGTTCAGTTTCTATATGGTGGAATTTTTATTCCGATTTCATTGTAGCCCTGATCACATGGTAGCTGTCAAGCGTTACCTGGATCACATGATAGAGCTGCTTCCCTGCACCAGGCCACCACCGCGTAAATGGTGGAAGATGGGCCTATGGATGCCACCGCCGCATTGAATGAGATCGCCTTCTGGCTGGAACGGGAACTGGCTCCGAGTTTCAAGGTTCAGGCGTTCCGCAAGGCCGCAGCGGCCATTGCCGAGCTGGAGCCCGACGAACTCGCACAACGCGCCCGCGACGGCCGGCTCAAGCGGATGAAGGGCATCGGAGCGCGCTCCCATGAGGTCATCACCCAAGCGCTCAACGGTGAAGTGCCGGCCTATCTCGCCGACCTCCGCGAGCGCTCGAAAGAAGCCCTGGTCAGCGGCGGCTCGGAGCTGAGGGCCCTCCTCCGCGGTGACCTGCACAGTCACAGCGACTGGTCCGACGGCGGGAGTCCCATCCCGCTCATGGTCGACGCCGCGCGTGCGCTCAATCATGAATACCTGGCGCTCACGGACCACTCCCCCACCCTGAAGATCGCGAACGGCCTGAGCGCGGAGCGCCTCACGGAGCAACTCCAGATCGTGGACCAGATCAACAACGACGACGGCGGCAACGGCTTCCGCCTTTTGAAGGGCATCGAGGTGGACATCCTTGAAGACGGAACACTGGATCAGTCGCCGGAGATGCTCGATGAGCTGGACATCGTTGTCGCCAGTGTCCACTCCAAGCTGCGCTCCGACCGCCGCACCATGACCGCACGCATGCTGGGCGGCATTCGCGATCCCCATACCAACGTCCTTGGCCACTGCACGGGCCGTCTTGTCCAGGGTTCCCGCGGCCAGCGTCCACAGTCCGAGTTCGACGCCCGGAAGGTGTTCACCGCCTGTGCCGAGAACAACGTAGCGGTGGAGATCAATTCACGTCCCGAGCGGCAGGATCCGCCGGATGACCTGATCCAGCTGGCACTCGAAGCCGGATGTCTCTTCAGCATCGACAGCGACGCGCACGCCCCCGGTCAGCTGGATTTCCTCCAGTACGGGGCGGAGCGCGCCGAAACGAACGGCGTGCCGGCGGACCGCATCATTACGACGTGGCCGCTGGACAAGCTGCTCGCCTGGGCGCGCTCCTGAGAGCTTCCCAAGCTCCTTAGGCGTCCAGGAATTCCTTGGCTGCCCTGAAACCGGCTTCAAGGTCCGCCAGAATGTCATCAATGTGTTCAATACCCACTGAGAGCCGCACCAGCCCGGGGTTAACGCCGGCAATGACCTGCTGCTCCGGCGATAGCTGGCTATGGGTGGTCGACGCCGGGTGGATCACCAGCGAGCGCACGTCGCCGAGGTTCGCCACATGCGAGTGCAGGTCAAGGGCATCGACGAAGCGCTTCCCGGCCTCCGCACCGCCGGCCAGGTTGAAGGACACGATGGCGCCGATTCCCTTCGGGCCGTACGTGCGTCCGCGCTCATACCAGGGGCTTGAGGGCAGCCCGGCATAGGCAACCGACTCGACATCCTCACGCGCTTCCAGCCACTGAGCCACTTCGACAGCGTTGGAGACGTGCCGCTCCATCCGCAGGCTCAGGGTTTCCAGGCCCTGGGCGATCAGGAACGCGTTGAACGGGGATACCGCCGAGCCGAGGTCCCGCAGCAACTGGACCCGGGCCTTGAGGATGTAGGACAGGTTGGCCCCGAGGGCACCATCCGCACCCAGATCCCGTGCGTACACCAGACCGTTGTATGTCGGGTCCGGCGTATTGAAGCCCGGGAAACGGTTGGGATCCTTGCCGAAATCAAACTTTCCCGAGTCAACGATGACGCCGGCGATCGCCGTACCGTGGCCGCCCAGGTACTTGGTGGCCGAATGGACAACAATGTCCGCGCCCCACTCCAGGGGCCGGATGAGGTAAGGGGTGGCAAGGGTGTTGTCCACGATCAGCGGCACACCGGCGTCGTGCGCAGTCCGGGACACGCCCTCAATGTCGAGTACGTCCTGCCGCGGGTTGGAGACGACCTCCGCAAAGAACAGCTTGGTGTTGGGCTGCACAGCGTCCCGCCACTGGTCCAGATTGTCCGGATCCGCCACGAAGGTGACCGAAATGCCGAACTTCTTCAGCGTATGGGCAAGCAGGTTGTAGGTTCCGCCGTACAGGCTGGGACTGGCAACTACGTGATCGCCGGCCTCTGCGACATTCAGGATCGCAAAGGTCTCCGCCGCTTGACCTGAGCTGAGCAGCAGCGCGCCCAACCCGCCTTCGAGGCTGGCGATCCGCTGCTCGACAGCATCCTGCGTGGGGTTGCCGATCCGGGTGTAGATGGGAGCCAGTTCGGCAAGGGCAAATCGGTTGGCGGCGCTTTCGGCACTGGGAAAGACGAAAGACGAGGTCTGGTAGATCGGCAGGGCGCGGGCTCCCGTGGCGCTGTCGGGTTCCTGGCCGGCGTGGATCTGGCGGGTTTCGAAAGACCATTGGTTGGACATTCAAGGCTCCTTTGGCATGGGCCCGGCATGGTGGGAGCACCGCGGGCCGCGCTTGCCGTCCGGCTGGTGCCGGGCGGCCAGGTCTTCACCCGGAGCACCCCACCGCAGCTGGAGGGTTGCTGGCCAGCAAGCCGGGGCTTGGTGCTGGCACTCATGACCACGGCCAGTGTAGGCACAGGAGTATCACGCCGCACGAAGATGACGTTCCATGTAATCCACCCGTTGAGTTGCAGAAGTTTTTGTCGCCTAGTTGCAGGTAAAAGTGTTTCCAGGCCGCAACTAGGCGACAAAAACGTCAGGGGAGGGTGAGGAGTGCGTACTTCTCCATCGCTTGGCGTGGTGCGTCCGCGTCAATTTCTCCCCGCTTCGCGAGGAGCTGAAGAGTGCGTACGACGACGGAGGCTGGGTCGATCTTGAAGTACCGCCTGGCTGCGGCGCGTGTGTCGGAAAAGCCGAACCCGTCCGCTCCGAGTGTGGCGAAGTCCTGCGGCAGGAACTGGCGGATTTGATCCGGAACAGCCTTCATGTAGTCGGTGACGGCCACGATCGGTCCGGGTGCGTCCCCAAGCTGCTGGGTGACGAAGGGAACGCGGGCCTCTGCATCGGGGTTGAGGAAGGCCTCCTCCTCGGCGGCGAGTGCGTCACGCCGCAGCTCCGTCCACGAAGTCACCGACCACACATCGGCCGAAACACCCCAGTGGTCTGCCAGGAGTTCCTGCGCCTCGAGCGCCCACGGGACGGCCACGCCGGAGGCGAGGATCTGCGCCTTCGGCCGGCCGCCGTCATCGTTGCCGGGCTTCAGCCTGTACACGCCGCGCACCACGGCGTCGGCATCCAACCCGGCGGGAAGCGGCGGCTGGATGATCGGCTCGTTGTAGACGGTCAGGTAGTACATGACGTTTCGATCGTCGGAATTCGCGCCGTACATGCGCTCCAGTCCTGCACGCATGATGATGCCGAGTTCATACCCGTAGGCCGGGTCGTAGGTGATGACGGCGGGGTTGGTGGAGGCAAGGATGGGTGAGTGTCCGTCGGCGTGTTGGAGGCCTTCGCCGGTGAGGGTGGTGCGGCCTGCGGTGGCGCCGATGATGAACCCGCGGGTCATCTGGTCTCCTGCTGCCCAGAAGGAATCTCCCGTGCGCTGGAATCCGAACATTGAGTAGAACACGTAGATCGGAATCAGCGGCTCACCGTGGGTTGCATAGGCGGTACCCGCAGCCGTGAAGGCAGCCACCGCACCGGCCTCATTGATCCCCGGATGCAGGATCTGGCCTTGAATCGATTCCTTGTACGCGAGAACCAACTCCCGGTCAACGGAGAGGTAGTTCTGGCCGTCCGGGTTGTAGATCTTCGCTGTCGGGAAAAAGGCGTCCATGCCGAAGGTTCTGGACTCATCCGGAACAATGGGGACAATCCGGGACCCCAGCCCTTTCTCCCGCATGAGATCTTTCAGGAGGCGGACGAAAGCCATCGTTGTGGCGGCCTGCTGCTTCCCCGAGCCGCGGTTCGCAACCTCGTACGCCTTGTCCCCCGGCAGCTCCAGTGCCGCCGCCTCGGTACGGCGTTCAGGAACAAATCCGCCCAGGGCACGGCGCCGGTCCAGGAGGTATTTGATTTCGGGGGAGTCGGGTCCGGGGTGGTAGTAGGGCGCGTTGTAGAGGTCGGCTTCGAGTGCTTCGTCGGGGATGGGGATGCGCAGGTGGTCGCGGAAGTCCTTGAGGTCCTGAAGGGTGAGTTTCTTCATCTGGTGGGTCGCGTTACGGCCCTCGAAGTGTGAACCCAACCCGTATCCCTTGACCGTTTTGGCCAGAATCACGGTCGGTTT
This sequence comes from Arthrobacter sp. PTI12, assembly GCF_056679915.1. NCBI lineage: Bacteria > Bacillati > Actinomycetota > Actinomycetes > Micrococcales > Micrococcaceae > Arthrobacter > Arthrobacter sp. PTI12. The sequence goes on from NZ_CM155256.1 coordinate 315,579, forward strand.
GCCCTTGAACTCGGTGGCGGCCTTGTACGCCGCGTACACCTTCCGGTAATCATGGCCGCCGCGCTTGAGTCCCCACACCTGCGCATCATCCATATCCGCCACGAGGTCCTTCGTGGCCGGGGTCTTCCCGAAGAAGTGATCGCGCACAAACCCACCGGATTCCGCCTTGTAGGTCTGGTAATCCCCGTCAGCGGTCTCATTCATGATCTTCACCAGATCCCCGGTGGTGTCCCTGGCAAGCAGGTCATCCCACTCCCGGCCCCACACCACCTTGATCACGTTCCACCCCGCACCGCGGAAGAACGCCTCGAGTTCCTGCATGATCTTCCCGTTACCACGCACCGGCCCGTCCAGGCGCTGCAGGTTGCAGTTGATCACAAAGTTCAGGTTGTCCAGATTCTCATTGGCCGCCAACTGCAACAACCCACGCGATTCGGGCTCATCCATCTCCCCATCCCCCAGGAACGCCCACACCTGCTGATCACTGGTGTCTTTCAACCCGCGGTTCTGCAGATACCGGTTGGACTGCGCCTGATAGATCGCGTTCATCGGCCCGATCCCCATCGACACCGTCGGGAACTCCCAGAACTCCGGCATCAACCTGGGGTGCGGATACGAGGACAACGCATGACCGGCCTTGGACTTCTCCTGCCGGAACCCGTCCAGATCCTCCTCGGTCAGCCGGCCCTCCAGGAACGCCCGCGCATACATCCCCGGCGACGCGTGGCCCTGAAAGAACACCTGATCCCCACCCGAGGGGTGGTCCTTACCCTTGAAGAAATGATTGAACCCCACCTCATACAGGGTCGCCGCACCCGCATACGTGGAAATATGGCCGCCCACACCGATCTCCGGACGCTGCGCCCGATGCACCATCACCGCAGCATTCCACCGCATCCACGCCCGGTACTTCCGCTCGATCTCCTCATCCCCAGGGAACTCAGGCTCCTCATCGACCGGAATCGAGTTCACATAATCAGTAGTCACAACACTGGGAAGACCCACCGACCGGCCACCAGCACGCGCCAGCAAACGCCCCAAAACATCACGGGCACGATCAGAACCACGCTGATCAATCAACTGATCAAAGGACTCAATCCACTCAGCCGTCTCCTCAGGATCCGAATCCCCACCAACACCCGAACCCACAATCCCCTGATCAGCAACCATGCCAAACCCTCTTTCGCTGCGCGGAACCTGCCCGCTCGATTCACTGCCTGACCGGCATCGCACCCTTGCAATGCGGCAGATGGCCTTTGTCCCTCCGGGCCCATTCCAACCCGCGCTTTCGCGATATGGAACTATTATTCCATTACTATAGGGCGAATGCCTGCCAAGATGGGAATGCCAACCAGAAAGGGCACCGGAACGTCATGAATGAACTGCCGATTGAGTCTCCACGCATTGCCGTCATCACCGGTGCAGGCTCCGGCATCGGCAAGGCGGTGGCGCACGCATTCCTGGACGCCGGCTGGGCAGTGACCCTGGCGGGCCGCCGTCGTGAACCGCTCGAGGCGACCGCACAGGGCCGGGAATTGGCTGACGTACTTCCAACCGATATCAGCCGGCCCGACGACGTCACCCACCTCTTCGCGCACGTACATCAACGCTGGGGCAGGCTCGATTTCCTGTTCAACAACGCGGGAACCATTGGTCCCGCGGGCGCAGTTGACGAGATCAGCCCGGAGGAATGGACGTCAACGGTGGCGATCAACCTGACGGGTTCGTTCCTGTGCGCGGCGGCAGCGTTCCGCATCATGAAGCAGCAGGACCCGCAGGGCGGGCGCATCATCAACAACGGGTCCATTGCTGCCCACTCTCCACGGCCGCGGTCGGCGGCGTACACCGCAACAAAACATGCAGTGACAGGGCTGACCAAGTCGATCGAACTGGACGGACGCGCCTACGGCATTACGTGCGGTCAGATCGACATCGGCAATACCTCCACAGGGCTTATGACCACCCTCGGCGTTGGCGAGGGCGCGCTGCAGGCGGACGGCTCCCGTCGGGTGGAACCCACGTTCCCGGTGGAAGAGGCCGCCCGCACCGTGCTGCATATGGCGCAGCTACCGCCATCAGCCAACATCGGCACAGTGGTCATGACGGCCAGCGGCATGCCCTTCATCGGCCGCGGCTAGGCGGTCATGCGCGGGGAAAGTGTGGGTAATAAAAGGAAAGCCCTCCGAGGAGACGGAGGGCTTTCAACGGTGCGGAGTTACGGTCTTCAGCTGTACCAGAACCAGTGCGGAGGACTCCACATGGGTGGAACCTGATGTCCATTGAAGGATCCGCAGACGGAGCAGGAATAACTGACACTGGCAGGAAGCAGATCCCGCCCTCCAGAGGAAACACGCGCAGGAACAAAGTCCTCGTAGATCAGGAACTCATCGGTTCCACAGGTTCCGCACCACGGCAAAGCGCTATCCCGCTCGGCCAGCTGCCCCGTTGAGGGCAACATGGTACTTCGATGGTCCGGGTTGATAATCGTCATTGTTTGCCACCGTCCAACTGCAGTCGTTCTGAGAAGCAACAACTAAGCTCGCTTAGTTAAGGTTTAATAACGATAGCGTTTGTGCGCTAATTACGGAAGTCCTTAGTGTTTCGAAGCAACCGGATTGGCAGAATAGCGTTATGATCCGATCCCGCTCCCGCACCGCCCCGGCTCTCCCCACCACGCAGCGCCTGTCGCTGGCGCGAACCCTGGCTGAGAGCAACGATGTCACGGTGTTCGTGGACGGCACGGCCGTCAAGCTTCCCGGTGAAGCGAGGGACGCCGTCGTCGATCTTCTGCAGAGACTGGCGGCGGGCGACTCCGTGACGGTGACCTCCGTCGCTGACTCGCTGACCACCTCGCAGGCGGCGGAAGCGGCCGGAATTTCACATACCTATCTGCGGAACCTGACCGACGCCGGCGTGATCCCGGTGGAATACCGTGGAACTCACCGGCGCATCAGGCGGGAAGCCATCGACGCGTGGCTCGCCGCCCAGAAGAAATCAGATGCGGGGACGCCGTGACCATCGCCGCGCCTTCAAAGCAAGGTGCAGCTCAAGGCGGACCGGCCCGCTGAGCGGATCAGCGCCGATCACGGAACGGACGCGGGACAACCGGTTGTACACGCTACTGCGATGCAGGTGGAGTTGGCCCGCTACGTCCTGCACTGAACCGTTCTTGTCGAACAACAGCTCCAGAACGGGCAGCAGCTCATTGTTGCGGTCATAATCCTCAAGTTCTTCGAAGTAGACCGACCGCGGCGAGGAAGCCTGCCACCCGCCGCCCGCCAGAAACTGGTACACGCCGATCGAGCGGTAGCGCACGGAATCGCCCAGCAAGGGATCGACCGCGGCTGCCTGCGCCGCCGATCGCGCCTGTTGGTATCCACCCGCCAGGCCATCAGGGGCAGTGAACGGCTCGCTGGCCCCGCTCGTCAACGGAAAGCCTGCTGCACCCGCGACAGCGGCCAGCCGCTCACCATACCGGCGCCGGATCGCGGCCAGCTCCGCCTGACCCGCATCATGACGGACCAGCAGGACCGAATGGGAGGCCTCACCGGCACTGAAGACAACGACGTCGGCCCCGACGGTGGCCTGTAAAGCTGCGGTACGCCGTGCCAGCGTCCCATCATCGGTGCCCTCCTCCCGGTGTGCCGTCGAACGATCGAGCAGCACCTCGACGTGCCACGGCGAAGTGCCGTCAAATTCCGGCCAGCCCGCACACTCCTCCAGTGCCTGACCTTCACCCGTGGCGGCAGCGAGGAAGACCCGCTCCCGGCGCGTGCGGTGCTCGGAACCGGCCGTGTTGTCCTCCAACAGCAGGGCCGCAAGCAGCTCGACGTCCTCGCGTACCCCGGGCAGCTGCTTGAGAATATGAGCGGCACTGTCTTCGCCGGCGTCCTGCTGCACCCACAGGTAGCCGACGCGGAAGCCGCGCACCAGCAGCGGTACGCATACCCGCCCAAGCATCCCGAGTCCGGGATTGGCCGGAACCGCGACCGGGCGCACCGCCGTCGTTATTCCGTGCTGCACCTGCCAGGCGCTCACGTCCGCCGGGACCTTCTTGCTGAGCAGGAAGTTGACCCGCACGCGGTCTGCGGAGGATTGGTGGCTGCTGTAGGCGAGGAGGACGCCGTCGAGGTCCTCCAGGGAGAGGCCGCGGCCGAGGCGTGCGGCAATCCGCTCCACCTCGAGCTCCACCTGTGTTGTCTGCACTGACTCATCCTAGGACCGCGACGGCGACACTTGGCGCTCCACAACTCGACAACTGTCGACTGGAACGGATGACGGGTCCGTGTTAGTGATGCCAGTCACAGCGGTCCGCCTTCCGCTTCCCTGCGCGGAAGGCAAGACAAACGACGACGGCGGCACCCGGCGTCGTCGTGCTCGCCCTCCTTCAGTGAGCGGCAGGCGCCCTGTCCGGCGGAGGGAACCGCTCGTATCCTTGAGGAAACAGGCCACAAGCCTGCTGATCAGGTTCCATGGTCAACTTCAGTCAATTCGAGAGCAGACGGAGAATCCCGTGATCATCGGCGTCCCCAAAGAAGTGAAGAACAACGAGTTTCGCGTAGCCATTACGGCCTCAGGCGTGCACGAGTTCCGCACCCATGGCCATACGGTCCTGGTGGAGCGGTCGGCCGGTGTGGGGTCCAACATCACCGATGATGAATATGTGGCCGCTGGCGCGGAGATCGTCGACGATGCCGATGATGTGTGGGCGCGGGCTGACATGGTCATGAAGGTCAAGGAGCCGATCGCGGAGGAGTACCACCGCTTCCGGGAGGGCCTCATCCTCTTCACCTATCTTCACCTCGCCGCTGAACCGAAGTTGACCCATGCTCTGATCGAAGCCGGCGTCACGGCAATTGCCTATGAAACCGTCCAGGATGGTCGGGCACTTCCGCTGCTGGCCCCCATGTCCGAGGTGGCCGGGCGGTTGTCGGTTCAGGTTGGAGCGCAGGTCATGACCGCGCCCTCGGGTGGTCCGGGCCTGCTGCTGGGCGGCGTGCCCGGCGTGCGGCCGGCAAAGGTTGTGGTGCTGGGTGCAGGTGTTGCCGGAACCAACGCCACCGCCATGGCTGTGGGCACCGGAGCGGACGTCACCGTTCTGGACATCAATATCGCCCGGCTCCGGGAGCTCGACGCCCAGTATGCGGGCCGCGTCCGGACCATCGCGTCCAACGCCTTCGAGATCGAGCGGGCGGTGCTGGAGGCAGACCTGGTGATCGGCTCGGTGCTTATCCCGGGCGCCAAGGCGCCGAAGCTCGTCACCAATGACATGGTGTCGCGGATGAAACCGGGCAGCGTCCTCGTGGATATTGCCGTGGATCAGGGCGGCTGCTTCGAGGATTCACACGTGACCACGCATGAGGAACCCACGTTCACCGTGCACCAGTCGCTCTTCTACTGCGTAGGTAACATGCCCGGCGCCGTGCCCAACACGTCCACCTACGCGCTGACCAACGTGACCCTCCGGTATGCCGTGGCGCTGGCTGATCGCGGAGTGCGGGGTGCCTTCGAGGCTATTCCTGCCCTGGCATACGGGCTCAACGTTGCGGGCGGTGCGGTGGCGCACTCCTCAGTGTCCGAGGCACACGGCCTCGAACTCACCGAGGACTGGCGCCAGCTCGTCTAGACGGCGTGAGCCGCTTCGATGATCCGGTGGGCACGCAGACTGTCCGCCGGATCAACCGGGACGAGCCCGCCGTCCTGCAGCGCAGCCGCGAGAAGGTCATAGAACGCGGGGTAATTGCCGTCCTCCGTGGGATGCCGCGTTGCCTCGTGGTCGAATCCGAGCAGGCCCCAGGCGAGTTTGTCCTCCACACCGTAGCCGGGATCGGAGGGCAGCATGCCTGCATCAACGGCTGCTTCCTGAACGTCCACTCCCCACTTGGTGTACGCGGACCCGGAGCCCGTGACCCGGAACCGCGGGGCCGCCTGCGGCGCGAGTGCGTTCATCCAGAGGTGACTGATCACGCCTGAGGAATGCTTCAGGGCCACAAAGACGTCATCGTCCGGCCCTTCGGCTTCGCGGTGGGCCGCACGTTCCGCATGAATGAGCTCAGCATCTCCGAAGAGCTGCAATGCCTGATCGATCAGGTGCGGGCCGAGGTCATAAAGGATACCGCCGCCCTCCTCGGCTCCGCTGGTTGCTTTCCAGGGTTTGGTGACCAGCGGCTTATAGGTTTCCATCCGGGATTCGAACCGCCGCACCTGGCCCAGCTTGCCCGCCTCGAGCAGCTTTCTCACGGTCAGGAAATCGCCGTCCCAGCGCCTGTTCTGGAAGACCGTCAGCAACTGCCCCTCCGCCTGTGCCAGCGCGATGAGCCGCTCACCGTCCGCTGAATCAACGACAAAGGGCTTATCCACGACGACGGCGGCGCCTCCCCTCAGCGCCCGCTCGGCCAGCTGGGCGTGAGTGGCCGGAGGCGTACTCACGACAACGAGATCCAGCAGGTCCAGCTGCTGCCACAGCTCATCGACGGTGGAAAGGGTCCGCGTGTCCGGATAGCGGGCTTCAACCTGCGCAATACGGTCCCCGTTGGATGTCACGACAACATCGAGTGAATACCGGCTGTTGGTGCTGATGAAGGGCGCGTGAAATACCCGCCCACCAAGGCCGAATCCGATGAGGGCAGTCCTGATTTTCTCCATGGCCCAACCCTAGGGCCACGGCGGGACTTGAGCACCAGGATTTGTTTCACCGGTCCGAATTTGCGGACGGGTGAAGCCATACTATGATCATCTATCGGTCAAGCAGTGGCTATTGAATCTCTCACCTTAAGGGACCCTATGGCCACCGCTTCGGACCCCGGCATGCACACACCTTCTGATCCTGGCATCGACCTGCCCGATCCCTTCAGCACTGCTGAAATCAACGAAAACGACGGCGCGCCGCTGCACACGCATTCAACGCGGCTCATGCTGACCACGGCAGCACATTTTGTCCAGGAGCACCTGCATTCCCAGCTGGCCGAACTCCGGCTGACTCCGGTTGACCTGTCGGTCCTGAGCGGTCTGGCGGAGTTGTCTGCAGCCTCCATCCCCGATGTTGCAGCGCAGTGCCTCCTGTCAGAGGAGATCACCGCACGCTCCCTCGCCGAACTCAGCCAATTGGAGTTCGTGAAGGCGGAGAACGCCAGGTATTCGATGACCGCCGCCGGCCGCCGCGCGCTCACCGAGGCACGTGATCTCGAGGATGATCTGTTCGCCGAGAAGAGCACAACACTGCGCATGGAACTCGGCTCATTGATCAGCCGTCTTCGCGACGGCGGAGTACTCGACCCGAAGTAGCTTGAGCGTCGGTCCTTCCGGAGAGGGCCCTGCTCGGCTAGTGCCAGAGACTGCCTGCCCACGCAGCATCGCGCAGATAGTCGCGGGCCGCTCCCACGTCCCAGAGCTCTCCCTGGGAGGCGATCACACCCATGCCCCGAAGGTCCTCGACCGTATCGGGGGAACATCCCAGGGCCTCGCTCAGGTCGTGTGCGTCTGCGGCGAGGATGACGTCTTCGTTGTAGGCCATGCGTGCACTTTTCCTTTCTCGTCTGGGGTGGCGACGATCGAGCAGGACGAAGGTCAGTTCCGGCTGAACAGGGCGCGTTCCCGTTCAACGCTCCAGGTACGGGCATACAAACCGAGTACTGCTTCCTCACGGGGACTGAAACCCAGGCGGTTCAGTGTCATATGCGCGTGATGGACCGTCAGGTGCTGGGCGCTGCGGCTGACGCGGACCCTGTCCGCGCGATACAGATAGGCGTCCAGTGTGCGGAACCACCGGCGTCTCCAATTGTGGACCGCTGACTCGGCGGCGGTAGCGGCCATCAGACTTTGGAATGCGGGCGTCTTGGCGCTCACCTGGTTGGCCATGGCCTCCCGGACGGCGGGGCCGCGGGCACCGAGATCCGGCGTGCAGGTCCTGAGATGGCTGTCCCAGTAGTAATCCCAGGAAATTCGGCGCCGATCAGCCCAACTGGCTGATCGCGAGCCCTTCATCATGCTGCGTGCAGAGTCGAAGAGAACCAGCGCGGCGAAAGCGGACCGACTGTGCATCTTGGTGAAGCGCTGTGTGCCCCAGGCAGCGAGCTCGGAGGAGAGTTCGAAAACTTCCTCTGCCAGCTGCAGGCCTTCAACGCCGCCATACTTGAAGAGCTCAGACTCAAGCTGGGGATCCGCGTCTTCCGCCCCGCGCAGATAGTACCCATGCGTAGCGGGAGTTGAGATAGATTGCCGGGAGGGCGCCGCGGCCAGAGCGCCGCCATTGCGCTTCAGAAGTACTTGATGGACTGTTTGCAACCGTTCGATGGTGGCGGGCTGCGCCAGAATGTGCAGCCGTACCTGAACAGATGACGATGGTTCTACACTCCGCGTATAGAACCATCTTTCGGCCCGCAGTACGTGGGCCTGCGCCGCCAGCGGGGTAACCAGGTCTCCAATGATGCCGTCCGCTACATCGAAGCCGCCTGCATGAGTGGAAAGATGCCACCATTGAGTGCTGAGTGCGGTTCGTGAGGCGGTTCGAACTGCGGTCAGCTGACTCATGGCATCCTCCTTCGGGCTAATGGTTACCCCCGCTGGGGCGAGTCTTTGGGCGTTTCAGCTTCGCGACGAAGACCTGAATCGCTGTGTGGTTGGTCTTATTTCGGCCAGTCCCAGCTTGCGGTTACCGTCTTTGGCCAGTCCCAGCTAGCTGCTCCAACTGCCGGGGTTGCCGGTGCAAGAACCGCTGCTGCGACAAGGATCCCTGCGGCTGCGCCGATAATCTTCTTCACTGGACGTTCCCTTTCGTCAGGTTGCATGTGACGCGATCCGGCTCGCCGTCGAGCCGGTAAAACCAGCATGTGCGTGGCGGTTGCGGGTTGTCCAGCTGAGAAGGCGCCCTATTCAGGACATGGCCTGATGAGGACAAATGCCGTCTCAGACGTTCCCGGCGGACTGTCCAAGGCGAGCCCGTCCGCCCGGTAATACCGCGGTTTGCGTTCCATTTCATTCCTGCACCGGCTTGCAGACAGGACGATGTCATTAACCTGACATGTCATGTTTTTACAGCACCGATTTTGGCGTTCAGCGGCCAACTTCGGGACGGGCACGGCGAGCCCAGCCCCGAGGTCTGTAGGCTACCCCTAGAGAAACGCGACAGTCGGAAAGGGAAACCGGGATGCTCGACGGCATATCCATTGAGCTCTACCGGTATGCCGTTGGCCACCCGGGATGGATGAAATCCGAGGCCTCCGAGGCGCTTGGGTACACCCTACGGGAGATTGACTCGGCGATGGAAGTGCTCGTGGAGCGCCGGCTGCTCAGCGAGCAGGGCGCCTCCGCACACGCGTACATCGCCGTTTCTCCGGACGTTGCTCTGGCTGATCTTGTTGACGCCGATGAGCGCGCTGTGCAGGATCTGCGGGCGAGGATAGCTGCCCGCCGGCGGGAACTCTCCACCCTCGTGCCCACCTATCTTGAGGCCCGCAAGAGTGTTATCACCAGCTCCTCGGTGGAGACGCTGGAAGATCCTCATCTGATCCATCGCGTCCTGATCGACTATGGCAGGGATGTCACGGAAAAGGTGCTGATTGCCCAGCCCGGGCAGGGATCCACGGCCGATGTGCAGGAAGAAAACGTTCGTAAGGACCTGGAACTGCTGAGACTGGGGGTGGAGCGCAAAACGTTGTATGACGTAAGCACCCGTGACCACGTTCCGACGCGCAAGGCAGTTGCTGCCATCACCGCCGGAGGCGGGCGTTTCGGTGCCCTGCCGCGAGTCCCGCTACGGATGCTGATCTTCGACCGGAAACTCGCCCTCGTAGCCCGTCAGCTGGGACATGACGACAAGGCCGCACTAGTGGTTCGAGACCCGCATCTAATCCACATTTTTACCCAGCTGTTCGAGTTCGCCTGGGAACTCAGCGAGCCCTTCCTGATCGACGAGCCGACCGTCTCCCCTCTCAACAGCACGCAGCAGGCTATCCTCAAAGGTCTCGCAGCGGGCTATTCCGATGAGGTCATCGCCCGGCGCCTGGACATCAACGTCAGGACTTGCCGCCGCCACATTGCGTGGATGCTCGAGACTCTCCACGCTGACAGCCGGTTCCAGGCAGGTATCAAGGCACACCAGGCTGGGTGGATCTAGAAAACTTCCGTTGCCTATGAGTGAACGCGTCCTCTAGACTCATCGCGTGACCTCCCAGGATGAACTGAACTCAACGCTGCTGCCCGCCGAAACTGAAGTGGCCCTCGAACGGGCCGTGGATTCAGCTCACCGGCACGAGAATCTGTTCTCCGAGCGAGCCGCAAACATCAAGCAGTCAGCCGTTCGCGATGTCTTCGACATCTCCATCCGGCCAGGGCTCGTCTCGCTGGCCGGCGGCAGCCCCTATCTGAAATCCCTCCCCATGCAGGACCTCGGCAAGACCGCCGAGCGGATCATCGCCGAACACGGGCTGGAGGCCCTGCAGTACGGCGGCGGTCAGGGCATGGAACAGCTGCGCCGGCAGATCTGCGACGTAATGGCCGCCGAAGGCATCACTGATGCGGATCCCGCGGACATCGTCGTGACCACAGGCTCGCAGTCAGCTCAGGATGTAGCAGCCAAGGTGTTTTGTGACCCGGGTGATGTGATCCTGTGCGAAGACCCAACCTATGTCGGTGCACTCAACACCTTCGAGGCTTACCAGGTGGACGTTCAAGCCATCGAGATGGACGAGCAGGGGCTGGTTCCGGAGCTTCTTGAACAGCGGATCGCGGACCTGCTCGCCGAGGGCCGCCGCATCAAGCTGCTCTACACGATTCCCAGTTTCAACAACCCCAGCGGCATCACACTGGCAGCTGACCGTCGCCAACGGATTGTCGACATCTGCCGTGCGCACAACATCCTGATTCTTGAAGACAACCCCTACGGTCTGCTTCGCTTCGACGGTCACCCGCTGCCGCCGATGCGGGCGGAAAATCCTGATGACGTCATCTACCTCGGATCATTCTCGAAAATCTTCGCGCCCGGAGTCCGTCTGGGCTGGGCGCTTGTGCCCCGGCATCTGCACCGCCGGTTCTACCTTGCGTGCGAGGCAGTGGTGCTGTGTCCATCGCCATTAACCCAGATGCTGGTGTCGGCGTATCTGAGCGACTACGACTGGCAGGGCCACCTCGCCAACACCCGGTCGCTGTACAGCGAGCGGTGTTCCACCATGTTGAAGGGGCTTGCCGAGCACCTCCCCGAGGGCGTCAGCTGGACAACGCCGGACGGCGGTTTCTTCGTGTGGGTCACGCTGCCGGACGGCTTGGACACCTACCCGCTGCTCTACCAGGCCATCGACGCGGGAGTGGTCTTCATTCCCGGTGCCGCCTTCACTCCGTCCGACGAGCCGTCGAACAAGCTGCGCCTCGCCTTCAGCGCCGTCTCACCCGAAGACATCGAAGAGGGCATCCGTCGACTCGCCCCGATCCTGAGGACCGCGATCGAGGAAAACGCGGCTCGCGCATAAAACACTGCGAGGCCGTATCGCCCCGAACGCCCAGGGATCCAGTCCGGGAAACTTAATCCAGGAGTAGAGCGGGTTCTTCCAGGATCGACGCGACGTCGGCCATGAAGCGGGCGCTGAGATCGCCGTCGACGACGCGATGATCGAACGATCCGCCGAGGGTGGTGATCCAGCGGGGAATCACCTCGCCGTCAAGCACCCACGGCTTTTGCTTGATGGTTCCAAAGGCCACAATCGCGACTTCACCGGGATTGATGATGGGTGTTCCGGTATCGATACCGAGCGCACCGATGTTGGTAACCGTCAGGGTTCCGCCCTGCATCTCCGCCGGCTGGGTCTTGCCGGCCCGCGCACGGGCCGCCAGATCATTCAGCGCCACCGCCAGTTCCTTCAGGGAAAGATCCTGTGCGTCCTTGATGTTCGGCACCATGAGTCCGCGCGGCGTCGCCGCTGCAATTCCCAGATTCATGAAGTGCTTGACCAGGATTTCCCGGTCCGTCCAGGTTGCGTTGACCGACGGGTTGCGCGCCGCCGCCCAGATGACGGCCTTCGCGAGAATGAGCAGCGGTGACACCTTGATGCCCTCGAAGTCGCGGGAGGCTTTGAGCCGCTTCACGAACTCCATGGTCCGGGAGGCATCAACATCGACGAAGATACTCACATGCGGTGCTGAGAAGGCGCTCTCCACCATCGCCCGCGCGGTGGCCTTACGGACACCCTTGACGGGGATGCGCTCGATCCGCTCCCCCTGCGGACGGGTGGCTGCACCCCAGAACGACGGCGCGTGGTCCTGCTCAGCGTCCCGCTGGGCCTGGTAGCTCAGCAGGTCCTGTTTGGTCACCTCACCTGAGCCGCCGGTAGCGGGAACGTCGGCCAGGTCGATGCCAAGATCACGGGCGGCCTTCCGTACGGGCGGCTTCGCGAGGGCGCGCCGCACTGCCCCGGATATTGCTGCGGCCGTGCGGGAAGTCGGCGTCGCGGGGGATTGCACATCGGTGACGTGCGCCGCCGGGGGTGCGGGCGCCGTCGTCGTCATGGGGGTTGCCTGCGTGCCGGCGGGACGGTTGCTGCGCGGCCTGCGGCGGGAGGAATCGGCCTTGGGTCCGGTTCCGACCAGGGGTGCGTTGGCGTCCGCAGCCGTTGTTGCTGGCGCTGCAGGTGGAGTGACAAGTTCACCGGGGACGTGGGCCGCGGCCGGGGCATCGTCTGTGGCGCCGGGCTCGGCGAGTGCAGAGTCCGAAACGGAGATGATCGGGGTGCCCACCTCGACCGTCTCGCCCTCCCGGACAAGGAGTTCGGCAACCACACCGGCGTAGGGAGACGGCAACTCAACAAGCGATTTGGCTGTTTCGATCTCGACGATCACGTCGTTGACGGCGACGGTTGAGCCGGGTTGAACCTGCCACCGGACGATCTCGGCCTCCGTGAGACCCTCGCCCACGTCAGGGAGATTGAAGGTGTTCAGCGTCATGGGAGTCCTTCTAGTAGGCGAGCACCGTGTCGAGTGAGTGCAGGATGCGGTCGAGGTCCGGCAGGTAGTGTTCCTCGGTTCGGGCAGTGGGGTACGGCAGGTGGAACCCGCCGACCCGGGTGACCGGCGCCTCAAGTGACAGGAACGCGCGCTCGGTGATGCGGGCTGCGATTTCGCCGCCGATGCCGCCGAAAGTGGGAGCTTCATGCGCAATCACCAGGCGGCCGGTCTTGAGTACCGACTCCGTGACGGTGTCGAAGTCGATCGGTGAAATGGACCGCAGATCGATGACCTCGACGCTTGTGCCGTCTTCAGCGGCCGCGTTCGCTGCGGCGAGAGCCACCGGTACCAGCGGCCCGTACGCCACAATGGTGGCATCGGTGCCTTCGCGGAGCACCTCTGCCTGGAACGGGCTGGCGGGCACCGCCGATACGTCCACTTCCCCCTTCAGCCAGTAGCGGCGTTTCGGCTCAAAAACGATCACCGGATCCGCGCAGGCCACCGCCTGCTGAATCATCCAGTACGCGTCATGCGGATTGGACGGGGTGATGATCCGCAGGCCTGCGGTGTGGGCGAAGAGCGCTTCGGGCGACTCTGAATGGTGCTCCACGCTCCCGATCCCGCCGCCGTAGGGAATACGAATGACAACCGGCGCGGTCAACAGTCCGTCGCTGCGGGCGTGAATCTTTGCCAGCTGAGTGGTGATCTGGTTGAACCCAGGAAACACGAACCCGTCAAACTGGATTTCGCAGATGGGGAGGTACCCCCGCAGGGCAAGACCGATGGCAGTGCCGATGATCCCGGACTCGGCCAGCGGGGTGTCCACCACGCGTTCCGCCCCGAACTGTGCCTTGAGCCCCTCCGTGACCCGGTAGACACCTCCGAGATCCCCGATGTCCTCGCCCATGAGGAGGGCACTAGGGTGCGCGCCGAGCGCGGCCCTGAGGCCCTCGTTGATTGCCTTGGCTATGGTCATCACTGCCATTAGCGGGCACCTCCCTCGACGTCGAAGCCCGCTTCATAGTCTCTCCAGGCTTTCAGCTCCTCCTGGATGAGTGGATGGGCCTCCGCGTACGTTGTGGCGAAGCGGTGCTCAAGCCCGGGCGCGCTCATGGACAGGACGGCGGTGCGCAGGTCCTTGGCGAGCCCCACCGCCTCCTCCTCCAGTTGCTGAAAGAAATAGTCACCGGTGCCGGCTGCGCGCAGGTGACGTTCTACACGGGTGAGTGGATCCCGGGCGACCCACTGCTCCTCCTCGGTGGCGAGGCGGTACTTCGTGGGGTCATCGGCAGTGGTGTGTGCACTCATCCGGTAGGTGAAGGCTTCGATGAGCACAGGTCCCCCGCCGTTTCGCGCGCGATCCAACGCCCAGCGTGTGACGGCCTGCACGGCGAGGACGTCGTTGCCATCAACACGGATCCCGGGGAAACCGTACCCCTGAGCGCGGTGCGCCAGGGGAACCCGGGACTGGACTTCCGTGGGTACCGAAATGGCCCAGTGGTTGTTCTGGCAGAAGAAGACCGCGGGCGCGTTGAAGGACGCGGCGAAGACCATCGATTCATGGACGTCGCCCTCGGAACTGGCGCCGTCTCCGAAGTAGGCCACCGTCGCGGCTTTTGGCAACGATGGCTCCGCGAACTGATCCCGCTGCATGCCCATGGCGTAACCGACGGCGTGCAGACACTGGGCCGCGAGTACCAGTGTGTACAGATGGAAGTTGGTGTCCTTGGGGTTCCATCCACCGTTGGTGACGCCCCGGAACAGCTTGAGCAGGTCCGCGTGGGCGACTCCGCGCGCCACCGCGACGCCATGCTCGCGGTACGTGGGAAACGCGTAGTCCTGGACCTGCATGGCGCGTGCGGAGCCGATCTGCGCTGCCTCCTGGCCGCGCATCGGCACCCACAGCGCAAGCTCTCCCTGACGCTGAAGTGCGGTAGCTTCCTGATCGAAGCGCCTGATCAGGTACATGTCCCGATACAGCGCGGCCAGCTCATCCTCCGCGGGGAGATAGCCCCTGAAGGCCGAGCTCTTGAGCTCCCCTTCAGGAGAGAGCATCTGCACCATGCCGGACGGGTCCCGAGGGAACTCCGGCAGGTGCCGGGCGTCGAGCTGCTCCTCTGCATCAAACTCGGCCGCAGGCAGGCGGGATGTGGCCATACTGTGGATCCTCGCAGGTAATATTCCGTGGGCGTTATATCTATTCGACCGTTCATGCACTGCAGTGCATGCGCAATCCTACAAGAGTAACGACGACGGCGCCCACGTCCTATTTGTGAAGTGCTAGGAAACTCCCGGACCCTTTGTGTACGTTGCACAAAGCTCGAGGAACCGTGAGTTTGCCTCGGGTTCGCCGATACTCACCCTGATGCCTTCTACGCCGAAGGGCCGGACGGAGAGAGCCTGCTGTTCCGCCAATGCTGCGAATTCCGGCGTGTTTTCTCCGAGCGCGAGCCAGATGAAGTTACCCTCGGCCTCCGGCACCTCCCAGCCGAGGTGCTTCAGCCCGTCGACCACGCGGTTGCGTTCGTCAACGATCGTCTGAACCCGTTCCCGAACCTCGTCAATGTGCTGCAGGGAGGTGACTGCCGCATGCTCGGCAATCTGGGACACCGCGAAAGGGGTTGCACTGACACGAAGGTGCTCGGTGAGTGCCGGCCGGGAGATGGAGTACCCGACCCGCAGCCCGGCGAGGCCATGAGCCTTGGAGAAAGTGCGAAGGACAATGACGTTGGGGTAATCGCGGTATAGCTGAAGGCCCTCGACGGCCTCTTCTTTCCGAACAAACTCCACGTACGCTTCATCCAGCACCACAACGATGTTTCTCGGCACCTTGGCGAGGAAACCGCGCACTTCCTGCTCTGCCAACGCCGGGCCGGTCGGGTTGTTCGGTGTGCATAGGAGGATCACCCGGGTGCGGTCGGTGATTGCTGATGCCATCGCGTCGAGGTCATGGGTCGAATCCGGAAGCAGTGGGACCTGCACGCTCATGGCTCCGGCCAGTCCGACGCAGATCGGGTATGCCTCGAAAGACCGCCAGGGGTAGATGACCTCGTCGGGTGCGTCGTAATCGTTCTGACCTGCGAACGCGGCGAGGATCTGATTCAGCGCTCCGAGGCTTCCGGCGCCGGTGACGATGTCCTCGGGAGGCACTCCCAGAAAAGCCGCGAGTTCGGTGCGCAGTGTTGTAGTCATGGGATCCGGGTAGCGGTTGACTGCCGTCTGACTGCCAATCGCCTGCAGTACTGCCGGGAGCGGTGGAAGCGGATTCTCGTTTGAAGAAAGCTTGAAGCTTTGTAGGCCCTCGATCACTACCGGGGGTTTCCCGGCGGCGTAACGGGGTAGGCGGCCAAGTACGCTGCGCGGGTGGATGCGGGTGACCTCTTCCGCAGCAGCATCGGTGTGGTGTTCGGGTGCACTCATGTGCACAAGCGTACTGGGCAGGGGATGCACGTCGGGCGTCGGCGGAACACCGGAACTTCTGCCGGATCGATGAACCGCAACCGGAGATGTGACAGCATTGGTGCATGCTCAGGTTCATAGTGAGGGTACTCATCAATGCTCTTGCCCTCTGGGTGGCAGCATGGCTGCTGCCCGGCATCGAGGTGGGGTCGGAAGCCGCTGCTGAAGTGTCCACCAATGAAACCGTCGCAAGCGTGCTCTCGTACCTCTTCGTTGGTCTGGTATTCGGGATTGTCAACGCGCTGGTCAGGCCCGTCGTGTCCCTGCTCTCACTGCCCCTGACTATCCTTACCCTCGGGCTCTTCACGATCATCATCAACGCAGGCATGCTGATGCTGACCTCCTGGCTGACCTCCTTCACGCCTATCGGCTTCGTGGTTGACGACTTCTTCTGGACGGCGATCCTGGGAGCGATCATCATCAGCCTTGTCTCACTTGTTGCGGGTTCGATCACCGGAACCAGGCGTTAGCACCGGGCCCAGCTTCCGTTCGCTGCGTGGTGCGTTGGGCGGCGCCGGCTGCGGGCCCAGCAACGAAGGACGGGTGATCTGGAAAACGTGACGCTTGGCCGAGGCTCCCGTAACAGCCGCGCCGAGCGCCGCAGTAACCGGTGCAATTGAAGGGTGCGTGCTCAGGTCCACGGCTTGTGCGCCTTCTCGGTAACTGTCGATCTTGTGCGCCGGGCCTAAACCAAATTCTTCTCCTTCCGCCAGTTTGGCGTGGTGGTCGAGGACCACGGAAACCTGGTTGGGCTGGTCTTCACGCGGAAGGAGGTCTACATGGGGCACGATGTCCCAGGTATGGGCAAGATGGAGGAATGTGGTCTCATCGGGGGTTTCCTCCAGTTCCACCGGCGATCCCGCCGTCACAACGTGAGCGATGGAGTACTTCTCAGACACAGGGCCGCTGTTGGCGAGGTTCATCGCATGCATGCCGCCCTGGCTGTAGCCAACGAGAACCACTGTGGCGCCCTCTTCGGCATCTACGCCTTCCAAAGCGCGAGCCACAGCATCGCCGACGTACGCACTGTTCATTTCTCGCGCCTCTGCCACGCCATGGAAACTGAAAGGTTCTTCCCAACTACTCCCTTCCGAGCCTGGAATCACCACAACATAGGTAGATTCTGATTCGCCCGCCACTTCAAGGATCTCGAAGGCGCTTCCTGGCTCTGCGCTGGCGTGGGAGACCTGCGCCAACAAGTTGTCGACGGTTCCATCCAGGCGTGCGGTCTCCGATCGTGTGTGCTCGACGGTCAACGGAGCAGCCACCAGTGGGAGCGAACCAAAAGGATCTCCAGCAGTTCGCGTGTCACCGATGAGCCCACGAACCACGACATCAGCCGCCTCATACGCAAAGCGGCTCAACCGGATCTTGTCCGCGGTGCTCCGGAGCTCAGAACTGCTGTCAAGGAGCCTTCGGCGCGCCAGGTTGATCGCTTCTGCGGCCGCTGCGCCAGTTGAGAACGACGCGGCGGTAGCAACTGCGTTGCCTGCTGCCATCAACTGGAGCGTCGACAATCGGGCGTCCACAGCGGCAACGGTCTCGGCCACACTGCTTAGTTCTTGCCCAGCGTCTGCAACAATCTGCGCTCCCCTGTCCAGCTCATCCCATTGGAAGCGGATGCCTCCGACGCCGCCAATAACCCTTGCGACGCCGTCGACGTCCGGTGACGTGTGCACGGGTGTCAGGTCATGCTCGGTGCTCATATTTGCGAGCCGTTTGTTGTTTCGCCCATACGCAGTGCAACCCCATACCCCTCCATTGATACAGCGGCCTCACGCAAGAGAACTGATGCGCTGCGAAGGCCGGTTTCCCTCTCGATCAGATATGCGCGGAAATTGCGTCCTGCCGGAGATTCCCAGCCGATACTCCGAGCGACACCGAGCCGCTCGCGCACGGCGTCGACAACATCGGCCTGTAGACGCAGTTGTCTGGCGAAGTCGCGTGCTGCCTCGCTAGGCTCCTGCTCGCAAATTAAGCCCGACGACATACTGAGATACATGCTCCGCACTCTCCTCACCTCGCTGTTGTATCTGCCCATGACGCTAGGCGCCGACGAAGGTCCGGAGCTCGGCAGGCGGGGCGTATGTTGATATCCCGCAGGAATCCTGTGCCTGTGGAGGAGTTGTCACGCATGGGAGGTATACCGCCGGTCATGGAATGATTGGTCACATGCCGCACACTCCTTCCTCCCGGGTCAACCTTGCGTCCGTATCGATTCACCAGGGTGACAGCCAGGTGCCGATCGCCCTTGGGCCCCTCGACGGGAGATACCGTCCAGCAGTTGCTCCGCTGGTCGATTACCTGTCTGAAGCTGCACTCAACCGGGATCGCGTTCACGTTGAAGTGGAGTGGCTCATCCACCTCACCGGCAAGAGTGTCCTGCCTGGAACGGCTCCGCTCACAGACGTGCAGGAAGCAGCGCTCCGGGAGATTGTCAGCACGTTCGACGGCAGCGCCGTCAGCGAGCTTGGCGAAATTGAGCGGGTCACCGTGCATGACGTCAAGGCCGTTGAATACTTCATTGGAAGCCGGCTTGAAGGCATCGGCATCAGCCGTCTGAAACCCCTCGTCCACTTCGGCTGCACCTCAGAGGACATCAACAACCTGTCCTACGCTCTCGGAGTGAAGGGCGCAGTGGAGAATGTCTGGCTTCCTGCGGCGGAGGCGCTCGTGAACCAGGTCAAGGCAATGGCCAAAGAATCCCGGGCCGTCCCCATGTTGTCGCGGACCCATGGACAGCCCGCCACGCCCACCACGCTGGGCAAGGAGCTCGCCGTCGTTGCGCACCGCCTGTCCCGGCAGCTCGAACGCGTCCGCCGTACGGAGTACCTGGGGAAGATCAACGGGGCAACCGGCACCTTTGCCGCCCACGTCGCCTCCGTGCCGGGCGCGGAATGGCAGAGCATCGCCAGGGAATTTGTGGAAGGGCTGGGCCTGACGTGGAACCCGCTGACCACGCAGATTGAATCCCACGACTGGCAGGCCGAACTGTACGCCGACGTTGCCCGCTTCAACCGCATCCTGCATAACTTCTGCACGGACGTATGGAGCTACATCTCGATCGGTTACTTCGCGCAGGTGCCGGTAGCGGGAGCAACCGGTTCCTCGACCATGCCGCACAAGGTCAATCCCATCCGATTCGAGAACGCAGAGGCCAACCTTGAGATCTCCTGCTCGCTCCTGGATGTCCTGGCCTCCACCCTGGTGACCTCACGGTGGCAGCGCGATCTGACCGACTCCTCCTCCCAGCGCAACATCGGTGTGGCTTTCGGGCATTCACTGCTGGCCATCTCCAACGTCTCCAAGGGGCTCGATCGCCTGGATGTCGCGGAGTCCGTGCTGGCTGCTGACCTGGACACCAACTGGGAGGTCCTTGGGGAAGCCGTCCAGATGGTGATGCGTGCCGAGGCGATCGCTGGAACTCCGGGCATGGAAGACCCCTACGAGCGGCTGAAGGACCTCACCCGTGGACACCGCGTTGACGCAGCTCGAATGCGTGAATTCGTTCTCGAACTGGGGCTCTCAGCGGAGGCCGAGGAACGGCTGCTCGCTCTCACTCCAGCAACCTACACGGGCATTGCGGAACATCTTGTGGACCACCTCCGCTAACCGGTCGTGCTGCCAAGCGCCGTCGTCGTTTTTTCATGGCTGTCCCAGCGCCGCAGGGTGGGGAGAATGAGCTGGCCGTGATCGCCGGGCAGCAAGTCCAATGCCTCAGCCACCTGCCCCGGCGTCATGCCGCGGGCGAGCGTGATGTGCGGTACCCAGCGGTCAGGGACGCAGTTCCCGGTGACACCCGGCACGCCGTCGAGAGCTTGGTGCACGGTTTGATGAAAGTCAAGAAGTGCTCTACTGACGACGCCGAGGCGCGCCAGCACCTGGCCCCGGCCGGTCCTGAACAGCACCAGACCCGCCGTGTGGATGGGAAACGGCAGCGCCTCGGCGAGCGCCGCAAGAGTGCTGTCATACTCAGCCGGAATCCGTGGCGCAGCCAGCAGGGTGATATGAGCGCGGTTCGAAGCCGCGGTATGCCGTGCCTGGGAAGGTAAGCCGGCCCGCTTGAGGATGTCCCAATCTGAGCGCAGAAGCTCCTCCCCGGTTGCTTCGAGGAGGAGTTCCACACTGTCCATCGTCAGCGCGGATTCTGCCGGTAGTCTCCGATGCCGAAGGAGCCGTCTTCCTCGACCGTGCCTGATCTTGGATCGTATTGCGGCCGCTGGTACGCCATCTCGCCGCCGCTGCGGCCGCCGAATGGACGCCCGTGGTCGGCATATTCCTCGCGGAAGTATGCGAGGCACCAGTCACCGAGCTGGACACGTGCGCCGGTCCGCAGGATGGACGGTCCGTCCGACCGCACACTTCCCCGAACGGGTCCATGCGGTATGAGCACGTACTCGTCGTCGGCGTTGTGCTCTACTGTGGCATGCACGGGAAGCAGGCCGTCGAGCACCAGGTCGGCGTCCGGCGAGCTTCCTATCACCAGCTTCTCCCCAACCAGATTCACTTCACGAGGGACCTGCCCGTTCCAGGTCTCGGAATCCTGCACGAAGATGAGGCGCGGACGCCCGCTGCCCCTCGTGTGGTGGGTGGTGGTCACCTGGCGACGGATGCGGCGGTTCACCGTGGGAACGAGGGGAAACGGGGTCGACGGCGGCAGTAGCGGCACGCTGGATTTGCGGCTGCCGCCCCGGATCAGAGGAGCCAGTGCCGTGATTGAGCCCGCACGGATGTGCGCTGACCGCGTCATCAGGCGCTGGGCCATGGACGTTTCCACCTTGCCGATGCTTACCAGGGTTCCGGCAGGACCGGCGATGGTCACGGTGAGGCCCTTGGTGGCCAGGTTCGCTGCGAGCTCGCGGACACTCTCCAGAGAGGGCATACCCCCGAAGCCTGCTACCGCTGGATCCTCGCAGTAGATGGTCACCTCGGACCCGGCCGCGCTGACGGTGCCGCTTGTGGCGCGGGTGGATCCGCCGTCGTCGTTCTCCGAGAATGAGAAGGCGAGATCGATGTCGAGGCGTACCCGCTGTGACACGGGTCAGCTCCGGTGGGTGTCGGAGCCCGCGGCGTCGTTGTCGCTGGTGGTGACCCGTACGGTTCCGTTCAGCTTCCAGGTTGCGCGGGGTGCGTCCGGGCCGATGTCCCGCGGCACTTCGACGGTCATGTCGATGAAGCTGTAATTGACGGCAGCGCCCTTACCGGTGAGGTAGGACCACATTTCCTCGGCGAGGTCTGCCCAGTCCCGGATGCTGCGGTTGTTATCAACAGAGGTGTTTTCAGACATGGCGAATTTTCCTTGCGTACTTTCGGTTCTGTCCGGCGCCCTCTACCCGCCTGACCTGACAAGTCCGAGCCTAACCCGCGCCGGCCCACAAGTGAACCCTTCATCCACAGACTGGCAGAAGCTGTCAGTGCGGACTGCCAGAATGGGGCCATGGCATTCGACCGGTACCCCGTCCGGCGCGTGGAGGAGGCCCGGGACAAGACCTTGGCACGCACTGTATGGCCAGCCACGCTGGCGCCGGTTGCGCAGGTTCTGCAGGAAGGGCTGGACCTCGAGCGGAGACCATGCACGGATTCTTCACCTACCTGGAGAAAAACCCCAGTAGCCGTGGGGATGCAGCGTTCCACGACATGTCCCATGGGGAATCCTTCCTGGAACTGGTCGTCGACCGTTTCCGCGGAGCCGGCCTATGGGTGCTGGATGAGCCGGAATCAGCGCTGTCCTTCTCCGGATGCCTGGCGCTGGTGGGGGTGCTCAAGCAGCTGCTCGCGGACGGCAAGTCCCAAGTGCTCCTGTCGACCCACTCCCCGCTTCTCGCCGCCCTGCCGGAGGCGCAGATTCTCGAGGTGGGCGAATGGGGGCTGCGGGAGCGGGAATGGGAGGACCTGGCGCTCGTGGACAACTGGCGTGAATTCCTGAAGGCGCCTGACCGGTACCTGCGCCATGTCTAGCGCTGGGCACCCGTCCACACATAGAACTTCTCCGGCCTGCCCGCCGCACCGTACTTCGGCACAATGCGCGCGCTGCCCTTCGTCACGAGGTACTCAAGGTACCTCCGCGCGCTCACCCTTGCGAGACCGAGCTGGGCGGCAACCTCGGACGCAGAGAAGCCGACGCCGGAGGTCCGGAGCGCACCGACCACGGATTCAAGGGTGGGCTGGGACAACCCTTTCGGCAAGGATTCTGTCAGCATCGGAGGCGGCGTCGGCGGAGTCCTCGCCGGCGTCGCGGAGAGCAACCTGTCGATGCGGTCCTGATCCAGGGGACCGGCAGAAACGGAGCTGTGCTCCGCGATGCTCGCGCGGTGCTGAACGTAGTCGTCCAGCCGCTGCATCAGGACCTTCGAGTTGAATGGCTTGACGAGGTAATGAAGTACCCCGCCAGCCATTGCCGCACGCACCGTTTCCAGTTCCCGGGCGGCTGTGATGGCAATGATGTCCACCGGGTCACCGGGGATGGTGCGGGCGGCCCGCAGCACGTCGATTCCGGACATGTCCGGCAAATGAATATCGAGCAGCATCAGCTCCGGCTTCATTTCACGCACCTTCTCAAGCGCCTCGCCGCCGGAATTTGCCACGCCAACGACGTCGAAGCCTCCGTGCGCCAGCAGGAACCCTGAGTGCACACCGGCAATCTCCTGATCGTCGTCGACGACCAGCGTTCGAATCAGGCTCACGGAGCGAGCACCCCGGCGGCGTGAGGTTCCACTGAGCTCGGAAATTTCTGCTCCAGCGGAACAGGCGCCGGGCCGAGCGTCACCGCAATGTGAGCGCCGCCCAGCACCGACTCCATGAGCGTCACGCTGCCCGCGCGGCGCTCTGCAACGCGTTGCACGAGCGCCAGCCCGAAGCCGCGGGAACCTGCGCCTGCGGCGTCCTTGGTTGAGAACCCCGTTGCAAACACCTGCGAGCGCAGGTGTTCGGGGATCCCGGGGCCGTCGTCGGACACCGCTATGGAACAGCCGCCGGCGTCAGAGGTGAGCCGGACGTGGATTGTCCCGTTGGAACCGACGGCGTCGACGGCGTTATCGATGAGGTTCCCCAACACCGTTACCGGATCCGTGGTGCCGTCCGCCTCGAAGGCCGAAGCCTCGTCCACGATCAAACTGATGCCCTTTTCGGCGCAGATGGTGGTCTTGGCCATGAGGAGACTTGCGGTGTCCGGATCGCTGACACCGGGCGAGAAGTCTCCGGACACCACCGACCCGCCATGGCCTGAGCGGGAAATGAAATCCACCGCCTTGTCTGTGCGGCCAAGCTCGAGCAAACCCGAGATGACGTGCATCTTATTTGCGAACTCATGCGCCTGGCTGCGGAGGGCCTGCGTGACATCACGCGCACCATCCAGGTCCAGCAGCAGCTGGTGGAGTTCCGTGCGGTCGCGCAACACCAGCACGCTTCCCACGCGGCGACCGTCAACGACGGCGTCGCTTGAGCGGGCGAGGAGCACCCTTTCACCCACCAGAACGGTCTCATCGGCGTCCCCTGCCGAACCGAACATGCCGGCCAGGGCGGGTTCCAGGACGGCGTTTGCCGGCTGCCCCTTCACCTCATCTCCCAGCTCGAGCAACCGCTTGGCCTCGTCATTGAGCACGGCAAGCCGTCCGCGTTCATCAACCGCGACCACCCCTTCACCGATGCCGTGCAGCATGGCGTCACGGGTCTCGAGCAGCGCTGCGATTTCTTCCGGTTCGAGCCTGTAGATGCGACGCCAGACCAGCCGTGAGATCCAGATCGATCCAGCGGTTCCGGCAAGGGCAGCCACGATGAGCCAGGCGAGGAGCACAGGCAGGTCTTCCTGCAGATCCGCCGCGAGAGTCGACTCCAGGGTGCCCACGGAGGCCGTCCCGATCACGGTGCCGTCCTCCCCCCGAATGGGAACCTTCACGCGCCAGGACTCGCCGAGTGTTCCGGTCTGCGTGCCCACGAAAGTTTCACCGGACAGCGGGACGGATGGATCAGTGGACACCATCTGACCGATCATGTCCGGGTTCGGGTGTGAATACCGGATTCCGACGTCGTCAGTCACCACCACATACGTGACTCCAGTGGCCTGAGTGGTGAGTTCAGCAATCGGCTGGATGACCGCGCTGGGATCCTCGTCGTCGAACGCGTCCACGACGGACGGCAACTGGGCGATTGATTGCGCCACTCCGACCATGCGGCCCTGGTAGGCATCGCGAATCTGCTGTTCCTGCAGCCGGACGGCGACGGTGCCGGCAACCAGCACAATGATCAGCACAATCAGCAGCTGCAGGAAGAACAGCTGTGATCTAAGCGACATTGACCGGATCATCCTTCCATTCTCGCATGATCGGGTGTATGGATCCGGCGGAAAGCCAACGCTGGATCCGGAACTTTCTCATGACCATAAAGACCACTACGCACGTTGTGACCGTATGGTTCCCGCGCGGCTCTTCCCTTCCTACGCTGGACCGGAACGTGTGGTGAGGCGCATCACATGTCGGTATTGAACGTAGGAAGGTTCCACCCAATGAAGCACGAGAGCACAATGAAGCGCTTGTCGGCTGTAGGCGCCATCGGCGTCGCATCTGTCCTTGCCCTGTCCGCCTGCGGCAGCACGTCCGGCGGCACGGAAGCCGAGTCCGGAATCGACCGGCTCAACATCATCGTCCCCGCCGATCCGGGTGGCGGTTGGGATCAGACCGGCCGTGCCATGCAGAAGGATCTGCAGGATAACGACCTGGTGGGCAACGCTTCGGTAGTGAACGTCGGCGGCGCGGGCGGCACAAACGGGCTTGCGCAGCTGGCCACCGAGCAGGACCCCAACACACTCATGGTGATGGGCTACGTCATGGTCGGCGCCGTCGAAACCAATGCAGCCCAAACGCGTATCGAAGACACCACGCCCATTGCGCGGCTGACAGAAGAACCGCTGATCGTCGTCGTGCCGGCCGATTCACCGTTCCAGAGCATCGACGATCTCCTCTCCGCAGTCGAGAAGGACGGTCAGGGCGTTTCCATCACCGGCGGATCAGCCGGCGGCGCTGACCACATCCTCGCAGGCCAGATGCTGAAAGAGGCCGGAATCGCCCCCGATAGCCTCAACTACATTCCCTACTCCGGTGGCGGTGAGTCGCTCGCTGCGCTGCTCGGTAACAAGGTGTCTGCCGGCATCTCAGGCGTCGGCGAGTACGCCGAACAGGTGAAGGCCGGCAAGCTGCGTGCACTCGCAGTGTCAGGTGCAGAGCCCGCAGCTCTGTTGCCGGACGTTCCCACCCTGACGGATGAGGGCGTGGACCTGGTGCTGACCAACTGGCGCGGCGTTGTGGCCCCGGGAACCATCGACGAGGCCAAGGCAGCCGAGCTGACCGAACTGGTCACCGAAATGTCCGAAACCGAAGCCTGGCAGACCACGCTTGAAACCAACGCCTGGGACGACGCCTTCCTTGCCGGCGAGGAGTTCGACGCCTTCCTGACCGAAGACATCGCCGCCGTAAAGACCACGCTGACCGAGATCGGTCTGCTGTAACGGCGATGAGCTCTTCAATCAACGAGGCGCCGGGCGGGAGCGGCACGAAAGCCGCGACCGCCCGGCCACTCGGCGAACTGATCTTCGCGGGAATGATCGTCGGCGTCGGCGTCGTCGGTTTCGTTGCCGGCGCGCAGATTCCCATCCCGCCGTCCGCGGGCGTTGTTGGCCCCCGTGTCTTCCCGTTCATCGTCTCCGGCATCATGGTGGCCATCGGCATCGGGCTGGTCATCCAGCTCCTTCGCGGACACACCGGTGCTGCCGAGGAAGGCGAGGACATTGACCCCAACGTAAAGACCGACTGGCTCACCGTCGGCAAGCTCGTCGGGTTCCTCGCCATTCACATCGCACTCATTGTTCCGCTCGGCTGGCCGGTAGCGGCCGCCGTCCTCTTTTTCGGTGCCGCCTGGTCCCTCGGTGCCAAGCCGTGGTGGCGCAACGCAATCATCGCCGTCGTTCTCGCGCTGATCCTCCAGTTCGTGTTCGCCGGCCTCCTCGGCGTCTCGCTGCCGGCCGGTTTCCTCCTGGAAGGAGTTGAAATCTTCAATGGATAATTTCATGGCATTGCTTGAGGGTTTCAGCGTTGCGATGCAGCCGATGTACCTGCTGTACGCGCTCGGTGGCGTGCTGGTGGGTACCGCTGTAGGCGTCCTGCCGGGCATCGGCCCGGCCATGACCGTGGCACTGCTCATGCCCATCACGTACAGCCTTGACCCCACGGCGGCGATCATCGTCTTTGCGGGCATCTACTACGGCGGCATGTACGGCGGCTCCACAACCTCGATCCTCCTGAACACGCCCGGCGAATCAGCCTCCATTGTGACCGCACTTGAGGGCAACAAGATGGCCAAGGCGGGCAGGGGCGCCGCGGCACTGGCGACGGCGGCGATCGGCTCGTTCATTGCCGGCACGGTCGCCACCGTGCTACTGAGCTTCGTTGCACCCTATGTCGCTGAATTCGCAGTGCAGATCGGGCCCACCGAGTACGTGGCGCTCATGATCGTTGCGTTCCTGACCGTCGGGGCACTGCTCGGTGCCTCCGTGCTGCGGGGGCTTGCGTCGCTGGCGCTGGGCCTGTTCATTGCCCTGATCGGCGTCGACGCGCTGACAGCCCAGCAGCGGTACACGTTCGGCAACCCGTTCCTGGCGGACGGTATCGACGTCGTTCTGGTGGCAGTGGCGCTCTTCGCGGTGGGTGAGGCGCTCTATGTCGCCTCCCGCCTCCGCCACGGTCCCGTCAAGGTGATTCCCGTGGCCGGGCGCTGGACCAACTGGATGCGCACGGAGGACTGGAAGCGGTCCTGGAAACCCTGGCTTCGCGGAACGTTCATCGGCTTCCCGGTGGGAACCATTCCCGCCGGCGGTGCGGACGTCGCAACCTTCCTGTCCTACGCCTCCGAGCGGAAGCTCGCGAAGGGCGAGCGGAAGAAGCAGTTCGGCAAGGGCGCCATCGAGGGCGTCGCCGGTCCCGAGTCTGCCAACAACGCGGCCGCGGCCGGTGTCCTGGTTCCGCTGCTGACGCTTGGCATTCCGACGACGGCCACTGCAGCCATGATGCTCGTCGCGTTCCAGCGCTACAACATCCAGCCCGGACCCCTCCTGTTCGAGGTTGAGGGTGCACTGGTGTGGGCGCTGATTGCGAGCCTCTACGTGGGCAACTTGATGCTGCTGGTCCTGAACCTGCCGCTCGTGGGTATCTGGGTCAAGATCCTGCAGATCCCCCGGCCCTACCTCTACTCCGGAATCATGGTCTTCGCTGCGATGGGCGCCTTCTCAGTGAACTTCACCCCGGTGGACGTGTTTGTCCTGCTGGTTATCGGCGTACTCGGATTCTTCATGCGCCGTTACGGCTATCCGATCGCTCCGATGGTGGTGGGACTCATCCTCGGTCCGATCTTCGAGGATCAGCTCCGGCGTTCGCTTGCCATCTCGCAGGGTGATCCAACCGCACTGGTCAGCACACCGATCGCCGCGACCATCTACGCGGTGCTCATTGTCATCTTTGCCCTCTCCTTCTGGTTGAAGAAACGTCAGAAGGCCATGGAGTCCGAGGTGGCCGATGAAACCCCTGTTGCCACCGTCGAGCTGAAAGAAGGCGGAAAATGAGTGCTGTTGTACTCGGTTACGTGCCGAATGCGCTGGGTGACGCCGCCGCGACAGCCGCGGTTGACGAGGCTCGCCAACGCGGCGCGACACTCGTGGTGGTCAACACCACCCGCGCGGACCGCCTGGTGGACCCGACCTACGCCGACGACGACGACATGTCCCGCCTGCAGGACACGCTGCGGACTTCCGGAGTGGACTTCACCGTCCATCACGGAACGTCGAAGGACACGGCCGCGGAGGACGTGCTGGAGGCGGCTGTTCGCCATGCCGCCGAACTCATCGTGATCGGGCTGCGTCACCGAACACCGGTGGGCAAGCTGATCATGGGTTCCACCGCGCAGTCGATCCTGTTGGGCGCTGGCTGCAACGTGCTTGCGGTGAAGGCCTGACTGCTGACAGGTGAATGGCCCCGGCGGAGATATCCGCCGGGGCCATTGCTTTTTCCGGCCTCACACGCTGGCCCGCTCTGCCAGGATCTCGTCGATCTGGCCCATTGCCTCCTTGAGCCCCTCCTCCATACCCATCTCGATCATCTGCTGCAATTGCTCGGCGCTCTCGAAGCTGGATGCCACCGTCATCCGTGTGCGGCCCGCTTCAACCTCCTCCAGGATGACGACGGCGTGGGTCTCCCCCATTTCGCCCGTGGGGGCACCGGACTCATCGGCAAAGCCGTCGTTGAACTCCAGCCGCCGGGGCGAATCAATCGCGGTGAACTTCCACCAGCCGCGGCTCTTCTCCCCATCCGGGCCCGTCATGAAATAGCTTGACGAGCCGCCCTCGCGGAACTCGTGCTTGTCGAACGTGGCCGGCCACGTCGGCGGGCCCCACCAACGCTCGAGCTGACGCGGATCCTCCCAGATCTGCCAGACGCGTTCGACGGCGGCGTCAAACTCCGCAACGATCGTGAGGCTGAGCGCCTCGAGGTCCTTTTCGGTACTGATGACAGCCATGATGACTACCTTTCCTGATATCGACTACTCATCCTCTGCGAGGATCTCGGTGATCCGGTCGACGCGCTGCCGCCAGATCAACTCGAACTCGTCAAGCAGCTGCCGCGCCTTCCGAACTGTTTCCCGGTTGGCACGCACCATCTGCTCCCTTCCGCGTTTCTCCTTGGTGACCAGCGACGCCTGTTCCAGCACCGCTACGTGCTTCTGCACCGCCGCGAAACTCATGGCGTAGTGCGCAGCCAGGGCTGAAACTGAGTACTCCTCGCTGATTGCTCGGAGCACAATGCTGCGTCTCGTGCTGTCCGCGAGTGCGTGGAACAACCGGTCCACTTCAGGTTCCGAAAGCTGATCTACAACCATTTGGTTGTAGATTATTCCTCCATGGTGCAGGGGTCAAGGGGTATTGCGGAAATTTTCAGAGGACCGTGTAACGGGTCTGCACAGCCCCGTCCTTGAGTGCTCTCACGTCGTCCAACTGCAGCCGCACATCGGCCGAGAGTGCGCCGAACAGTGGTTTCCCTTCGCCAATGAGAACAGGAACCCGCGTGAGGGTGAGAGTTCGGATCAAACCAGCGGCAAGGAAGGTGCGCACAGTTCTGCCGCCGTCCACATAGACGTTGCGGGCGCCGTCGTCATCCAGCAGCGCAGTGGCCTCGCCGAGTGAGCGCACAATCCGGATACGGGGGTCATCCGTTTCGAGCGTGGTACTCAAAACGAGCACCGGTGTATCGCCGTAGAACCACTCCCCCATCCCCTGCACCACGTCATAGGTGCTTCTGCCCATCACCAGGTGGTCGACCGAAGCCATGAATCCAGTGAAACCTGATACGTCCGGATTGTTGGCCTCCCCGGCTGATGCGTCGCCTGTCAACCAATCGAGGCTGTCGTCGGCCCTTGCGATCATCCCGTCGACGCTCATGCCAATGAACACATGCCCGGACCACTGCCGCTGAGTCATGGAAGCATCGTAGACCCGGCACGTGTTTCCAGGGCAGCGGTGGCCTCGAATTCAAGCGCCCTCAGCACAGCGGCTATGCCCCTCGCTGGATCTGTGCACCCTCCCGGACGATCAGGTCCACGATTGCGAGGACGTCCTTGAGGTCATCCCCGCTCTGCTGTTCGGAAGCCGCGCCGGCGAAGAACGCGGCGTCGTAATACAGTCCGTCTCCTAACAGCTTCACGGCGCGGGCAACGGCGCGGCTCCCGAGCTCGGATTCGAGGGCACCCAGCCACTGCTCCTGAATGAGCGCGAAGGTTTCCTGTGCTTTCGGGTGGCCCTGCTGAGCGAGGCGCGCCATGGCTACGAGCGCCCGGTCCAGGGGGCTGTTCTCATACATGGAGGTACGGACGTAATAGCGCGCCGGACCTTCCGGATCCGCCGCCATTGCCTCCCGGTCCCGGGCAACGAGACTCTCGAGGCGATCAGCAAGCCCGTCAACGAGGGCCTCCTTGGATGGGAAGTGATAGAGCAGCCCACCCTTGGACACGTCCGCTGCCGCGGCCACCGATTCCATGGTGGCACTGCGCTCCCCATCGCTGATGAGGATGCTTTCGTAGCTGTCAAGAATTCGTTCGCGGGCACTGGCCATGACCTTCATCATACTGACGCCGATTCGCTTTACTGTACCGGCTGGACGGTATAGCTTAAACCCATGACCCAGTTCTACACTTCTGTCCCGGCTGCCACCCGCTCGCTCGCTGTCCCTCCGCGTGCCGGTCGCCGTGAGTGGTGGGCGCTGGCGGCTCTGATGCTGCCGGTGCTGCTGGTGGCAGTGGACAATACGGTCCTGAGTTTCGCCATGCCGGAAATCTCGCTTGCGTTCAACACCAGCGGTACAACCCTGCTGTGGATCATCGACAGTTACCCGCTGGTCCTCGCCGGCTTACTGGTTGCAATGGGCTGTTTCGGCGACCGATTCGGACGGCGCCGGCTTTTGATGATCGGCGCCACCGGGTTTGCTGTCTTTTCCGTGGTTGCCGCCTTCGCACCCACGGCCGAGTTTCTGGTGGCAGCCCGCGTTGGTCTCGGTGTGTTCGGCGCCATGCTGATGCCGTCAACGCTCTCCCTCATCCGAAACATCTTCCTCGACCGGAACCAGCGCCGCCTCGCTGTCGCGGTCTGGGCAGCCGGTTTTTCGGCGGGTGCTGCCCTCGGTCCGCTGGTGGGCGGCGCACTCCTGGAGCATTTCTGGTGGGGCTCGGTGTTCCTGTTGGCTGTTCCCGTACTCCTGGTCCTTCTCGTTGTTACGCCCCTGCTGGTTCCGGAGTCAGCGGATCCCAACCCGGGCCGCGTCGACTACCTGAGCATCATGCTCTCCGTCAGCACCATGCTGCCCATCGTCTTCGCCATCAAGACCTTCGCGAAAGGCGGGTCCACAGCGGTGGTTGCTGCCGCCGTCGTCGTTGGTCTTGCCGCGGGTACCGCGTTTGTCCGCCGCCAGTTGAGGCGGCAGAATCCCATGCTCGACGTGCGCCTCTTCACCGTGCGGCCATTCACCGGTGCGGTGCTGGTGAACCTGCTGGCAATCTTCTCGCTGGTCGGGTTTCTCTACTTCGTGTCTCAGCATCTGCAGCTGGTGCTCGGGCTCAGTCCGCTGGAGGCCGGCGCGGTCCTGGTGCCCGGCCTGGTCATGACGATCGTTGCGGGACTCGCCGTCGTGCCGCTGGTCCGGAAAGTTGCACCACATGTGGTGGTCCCGGCTGCCCTGCTGCTTTCGGCGGGAGCATATGCGTTTGTCGCGCTGCTGAGCCAGGGCGGATCGATCGGCGCCTTGCTTGCGGCCTTCGTGCTGCTCGGCGCGGGCGTGGGGGCATCCGAGACGGTGTCGAACGACCTGATCCTGTCCAGCGTGCCGGCAGCGAAAGCGGGCGCAGCGTCAGCCATCTCGGAGACTGCCTACGAGGTC
Source organism: Arthrobacter sp. PTI12 (assembly GCF_056679915.1). Lineage (NCBI taxonomy): Bacteria > Bacillati > Actinomycetota > Actinomycetes > Micrococcales > Micrococcaceae > Arthrobacter > Arthrobacter sp. PTI12. Next base: position 347,429 of record NZ_CM155256.1, read on the forward strand.
GGCTCCGTCTTCGGCACCGCGCTCCTCGGCAGCATCCTGCTCGCTTCCTACCAGGAGCACCTGAGGCTTCCTGCCGGGCTGAGTCCTGAACAGGGAACGACGGCGACAGAAACGCTGGGCGGCGCCATCAACGTCGCGTCGGAACTGCCTTCGGAGAGCGGGGCGCTCCTGTTGGAGTCGGCGTTCCACGCGTTCGACAGCGGCGTTGTTCTTACGTCAGGAATCGGCGCGGTTCTCATGCTCGCCGCTTCCGGCCTAGCCTTCTGGAGTCTGCGCAAGCCGTCCGCCGCCTGAGCCTCATTAAGCAGGACACGCCCCCTATCCCGAGGGATAAGGGGCCTGTCCTGCTCATTCAAGGTAAGGGTTAGGCGGAGGGGTCAAGCGCTCCGCTGCAGGCCGCACCCGGCTCGCGGGTCTGCTCGCCCTGGATGTACTTGGTGAGAAAGGCAACGAGACGCTCATCGTCAGCCGAGTCAACGCCCAGCTGAAGGCCCCAGGCGCTCGCCATGATCGGCGATTCCTGGCCTTCGTAAGGACTCAGGAGGACGTAGCTCCGCTCCCCCACGAGATCGGTGAGGGCATCGATCTCGGACTGCTCCAGATCCGGCTGGTACGTGATCCATACAGCGCCATGCTCAAGGGAGTGGACGGTGTTTTCATTGGGGATCGGCTCCGTGTAGATGCCGCAGTTGGTCCAGATGGCGTTGTGGTTCCCACCGACGGGAGGATCCTGCTCATACTCAACGGGTCCGGGGACGTGCTCGAAGGATGTCACCTCGATGGTTTCAAGACCCTCAATGGGCTGCTCGGCGAGCGCATCCAGGCGATCGTTCTCCCGCACCTGCTGCACAATTACGATGGTGACAGCGACGATGATGGCGACAATCACCAGTGCAATGCCGCCGAAGATCAGGCTGTTCCGCTTCCGTTCGCTGGCCCGCTGCTGTGACTGGAGCGCCTTCAACCGTGCCTGCCGGTCCACGTTCTCCTGAGCTCGTTTCTTATTCAACGCGCTGATTTCCTTCTGTTTTTGTAAGGGTTCGGGTCTAAATGTACCGGGCGGGTGGCCTAGAGCTGCGCCAGGAGCTTTTCCATCTCCACGATCTCAATCTGCTGGCCCGCCGCCATCTTGCGGGCGAGCTCGCGGAGTTCCGGGTCCTCCGCCAAATCCACTCCCGCCTGGGCCATGTCCACACCGGCTATGTGGTGGTCAATCATGAGCTCGAGGTACAGCCGCTCAGCGTCCTCGCCGGTCGCCTCGGCGAGCGCCTGCATTTCTTCGGGCGTTGCCATGCCAGGCATCAGAGTGTCCGCGGCGGCGTCATCCCCGCCCTCGGCGCCTGTGCCGCCATCGGCATGTGCGGTGTGTCCGCTGCCTGCCATCCACGCCATCCGATCCGCGTCACTGCTTTGCGGCAGACCCCATTCCTCCAGCCAGGCGTACATCTGGCCGACCTGGTGCTGCTGGGTCATGGCGATGTCATACGCAATAGTGCGGATGACGACGTCGTCAGTCTGGTCACGCACGATGCGCGACATCTCCACGGCCTGGGAATGGTGGACCTGCATGTCACGCGCGAATCCAGCGTCCGCACTGTTGGTCCCCGGCGTCTCAGGATCTGCCGCCACCCTGCCCGCGGTGAAGGCGAGGGCAAATAGGGCGGCCACCGCGATGAGGCCGAGAAGGAGGAGGACGCGCTTCTGCCACGCCTCAAGGTTGAGGGTCATGAGGGGTTGCCTTTCGTGTCTTGTTATCTAACGTAGGGCACCGGGCGAATCGTTCCCAATCCATACCCCCTAGGGGTACTTGACGCATACCCCCGGCGGGTATATGTTGGAGTGACAACCGGGAGGAATCATGACGCAGACAACAACGGAACACGGTTACACCGCTGACAAGGAGGCCTACCTCCTCAGGCTTAAGCGCATTGAGGGGCAGGTCCGTGGAATTGCGCGGATGGTGGAGGAGGACAAGTACTGCATTGACGTCCTCACCCAGGTTTCCGCCGTGAACAAGGCACTGCATGCGGTCAGCATCGGGCTCCTTGAAGAGCACATTGCTCACTGCGTCGTCGGTGCCGCAAATGAGTCACAGGCGTCCGGAGACCCCCGGGCAGTTAACGAAAAAGTTCAGGAGGCAACAGCGGCCATCAGCCGGCTGTTGCGGTAATTCCTGCACATCACCGAAGGAGAACAATCATGAGCACCACAACAGTCAGCATCTCGGGAATGACCTGCGGCCACTGCGTTGACTCAGTCAGCGAGGAGATCTCCGCCATCGAGGGCGTCCAGAACGTCTCCGTTGAGCTGAACAAGGGTGGAATTTCCACCGCAACCGTCACCTCGGAGGGTGACATCGACTCAGAGCAGATCGGCGAAGCCGTGGCGGAAGCCGGCTACGTCGTCGTTTCCAACGACGCGTAGTAGAACTCCGGCGAAAAGCCGGCCTGGAAGGACCATCATGACCACCACACCGGACACTACAGAAACCGCGAGCGCAACCAGGGTAGTTGAGCTCGATATCCAGGGCATGACCTGCGCTTCATGCGTGGGTCGGGTGGAGCGCAAACTCGGCAAGCTCAGCGGCGTCGAGGCGAGCGTCAACTTGCCACTGGAATCCGCGATGGTGACGGTTCCTGCGCACATCTCGGATGAAGACATCGTCAACACCGTGAATGCCACCGGATACACCGCGCAACTGAAGAAGTCGCCGCACGGTCCCGGGCCATCGACGGAAGGCGAACCCGCGGCGGACGGGATGGACCATGATCACATGTCGCACGGAGGCACGGCGTCCCAGCTGCGTCCCCGCCTGATCACCGCTGCCATCCTGACCGTCCCGGTATTCCTCATCTCGATGATCCCGGCGCTCCAGTTCCCGCACTGGGGTTGGGTGGTGCTTGCCCTCAGCACGCCGGTAGTGACGTGGTCTGCGTGGTCCTTCCATAAGGCCGCGGCCATCAACGCGCGGCACTTCTCCTCCACAATGGACACGCTGGTGTCGATCGGCGTCACCGCCGCTTATCTGTTCTCACTGGGCCAGCTCCTCGCTGACCCGATGGTCACGGCGCATGTCGGTATGGATATGGGCGGGCACGCGCTCTATTTCGAGGTTGCCGCCGTCGTGGTCACCTTCCTCCTGCTCGGCAGGTATCTGGAAGCCAACGCCAAGCAGCGGGCCGGTGATGCACTGAAGTCCCTCCTCAATCTCGGGGCCAAGGACGCCACCGTGCTGCGCCAACAGGGCGGTGAGCCTGTCGAAGTGAAGGTGCCGGCGTCGTCGCTGGTGCATGGTGATGAGTTCGTTGTCCGGCCGGGTGAGAAGATCGCGACCGACGGCTTTGTGGTCGAGGGGCGCAGCGCCGTGGACACCTCCCTCATCACCGGAGAGTCAGTGCCCGTCGAGGTTGGCCCGGACAGCACCGTCACCGGCGCAACCATCAACACGTCCGGCCGGCTGATCATCCGGGCAACCCGCGTCGGCAGCGAGACCACCCTGGCGCAGATGGGCCGGCTGGTGAGCCAGGCGCAGAGCGGCAAGGCGCCGATCGCACGGCTCGCCGACCGCATCAGCGCAGTCTTTGTGCCCGTGGTCCTTGTGATCGCGGTGCTCACCTTCGCGGCGTGGCTCGTCTTCAGCGGTGATGTCGAAGCAGCGTTCACGGCCGCCGTCGCAGTGCTGGTCATTGCCTGCCCGTGCGCGTTGGGGCTCGCAACACCGACCGCGCTGCTCACCGGCACGGGCCGGGGCGCCCAGCTGGGCATCCTCATCCGCGGTCCCCAGGTCCTCGAGGACACCCGGACGGTCGACACCATCGTTCTGGACAAGACCGGCACCGTGACCAGCGGCCGGTTGTCCGTGACGGACGTCGTCGTGCTTGGTTCCCGCAGCCGGGAAGACGTGCTGTCGCTGGCTGCGGCTGTGGAGTCCGCCAGCGAACACCCCATTGCGCAGGCCATTGCGGCCGCCGCTCCGGGGCACCCGCCGGTGAGCGACTTCATCAGCTCCGCAGGCGGCGGTGTGCGTGGGACCGTTGACGGTTCTGTCGTGCTGGCCGGGCGTGCCGGTTGGCTGGAGGAGAACGACGTCGACATCACCGAGGCGCACCGTTCGGCTCTTGCTGCGGAGCAGGAGGCCGGTTCCACCGCCATTTGGGTTGCCGTCAATGGTGAGGTTGCCGGGCTGATCAGTCTGCAGGACACCGTCAAGGAGTCCTCAGCCGCTGCCATTGAGCGGCTCAAGCAACTCGGGCTGCGGCCTATGCTCCTCACCGGTGACAACGCCGCCGTGGCACGGAAAATCGCCGCGGAAGTAGGCATCGCTCCCGAAGACGTCATGGCGGATGTGCTCCCCGAGGGCAAGGTAGAGGCCGTGAAGCGGCTTCAGGCGGATGGGGCAACCGTTGCCATGGCAGGTGACGGCGTGAATGATGCCGCTGCGTTGGCGCAGGCTGACCTTGGCATCGCGATGGGCTCGGGCACAGACGTGGCGATTGAAGCCGCTGACCTCACTGTGATGGGCAACAGCCTGGAACAGGTAGCCCAGGCCATCGAGCTGTCCCGGAAGACGCTCGGCACCATCAAGTCCAACCTGTTCTGGGCATTCTTCTACAACACGATCGGCATTCCGATTGCCGCGCTGGGCCTGCTGAACCCGATGGTCGCGGGCGCGGCCATGGCGGCCAGCTCGGTGCTGGTGGTCGCGAACTCGCTGCGGTTGCGCCGGTTCGGGAAATAGCGCTTGGTGTGGGGCCAGCCGGACTTACTGTTCCGCTGGTCCCACTCCCTAGCTGCCCGGCGTTGTCGGTACAGGTTCTACGACGTTTGCCTGGTCGAGCGGGTCGCGGGAGCCAGCCGCCTGCCGGAGTTCGTCGATGCGGACCAGGATCACGCCGCCGACAATCAGCGCACCGCCGAGCAGCTGGATGACTGAGGGCAGCTCGCCGAGAATGAGCCACGATGCCAGGACGGCGAACATCACTTCAGTAAGACCGACGAAGGATGCCACCTTCGACCCAAGGCCCCGAGCGGCGAAGATTCCGGTGACATAGGCGAGCACCGTCGCAATCAGAACCAGCATCAGGACGGGAACCAGCCAGGACGTCTGCCAGCCTGCGAGGGTCACGTCTCGGAACTCGAACGCAAAAGGCATCACGCCGATCAGCCCGAGCACGAGGATCGTGAAAGCGCCGACCAGCATACCGCCGCCGGCCATTATCAGTGGCGGCAGGTCGTCGTCGGCTTTTGCCGACATTACAAAGAACACCGCGAGGCAGACCGCGGCTCCGAGTCCATACAGAACCCCGATGGGGTCCAACCGCTGATCGCCGGTCAGGTCAAGGACAAGAAGCAGTCCAAGCATGGCGGTGATGGATCCGCAGATGGTGAGCCTACTCGGCGCCCTGCGGGAGCGGAGCCATAACCATCCGACAATGAGCACGGGCGCGAGGTACTCGAGCAGCAGTGAAACGCCGACTGACATCCGCTGAACAGCACTGAAGTAGAAGAACTGACAGAGCGCAATGGCGGTTGCGCCGTAGATGATCAGCGTCAGTGCGTTGCGCCGCAGCGTGCCCCAGCGGCCTCGGAGCGCAACCACCACGGGGACAAGCAGCACCAGGGCTGCGCCACCGATACGGATTCCGACGGCGGCACCAGGGCTCCATCCGATCTCCAGCAGCGATTTGGCGAAGGGCCCTGACACGCCGAAGGAGGCGGCTGACAGCAGCGCAAACCACAGTCCGGTAGCTGTACCGCTTCTCATGGGTGTCCCTCATAACGTCATAACCAAAGTGTGCTTACGGTGATGACGTTACGCTGAGAATTGGTTATGAGTCAACACCAGCTACGGTCATGACGCACCAGCTATGCTTTCTGCTTCGCGGCTGCCTTCGCCGCGCGTTTGGTCTCACGAACCTTCGCCAGTGACTCTGCGTCAGTGATGTTCGCGACGGACCGGAAGCAGCCGTTCTCGCCGTAGTGGCCTGCTGCCTCCCGCCACCCGGAGCCCGTGAAGTCATAGCGTTCGCCGAGCAACGCAAGGAAAATCTGCGCTTTCTGGACCCCAAAGCCCGGCAGGCCCTTCAGCCGCTTCAGCACCTCGGCGCCGTCAGGTTCACCACGCGTCCAGATGGCCGACGCGTCGCCACCCCATTCATCCACCACCGTCCGGCAGAGTGTCTGGATCCGGGCCGCCATGTTGCCGGGATAGCGGTGCACAGCGGGAGGGGTCCGGCAGAGCTCAACAAAAGCGTCGGCGTCGTACTCTGCGATGGTGGCGGCATCCAGCGCGCCCAGCCGTGCCTTGATCTTGGCCGGCCCCGCAAAGGCCGTTTCCATCGCTACCTGCTGGTCGAGGAGCATGCCCAGCAGCAGCGCGAGCGGATTGTTGGACAGCAGCTCATCAGCTTCGCTGTCGCCGGTGATGTGAACATGTGGCGCCATGGATCCAATGCTATCGACCGGACGGGCGTTTAGAGTCGGAAGCCACTTCGTCATCCTTGAAGATGCGGAGGAGGGCGCCGACGTCGTGGTGTGATTCCGCAGGATGCCTGAAGGGCTGGGAACCCTCCACGACGTAGTGTGTGCGGCGCCCTTCCTTCAGACGGTGGATGTACCCGGCTTCCTCGAGATCCTTGAGGATGTGCAGGGCGGCACGGCGGGTGATTCCCACCCGGAGCGCAAGGTCCTCCACCAGAATGTCCGGATGGGCTGCCACCGCGAGGAGCACGTGCCCGTGATTCGTGAGGATGGTCCACGACGGGCGGCTTTCACCGCCCGTCGCAGCCGGGGGGCCATCTCCGGGATGGGGGTCCGGTCCAGCCTCCGGCATAGTGCCTCCCCGTTGTCGTTTTAGGTGTCGTTGCGGGGGTCAGTTCCCGCCGCTACACCTTTTCTACCCCAGACCGGTTGCAGATCTTCGAACTCTTCCGGTGTGGCCGTGCGGAAGGGGGAAGTCAGCGGACCGGGAAGCGCCCGGCGTTCCTCCCCGCGGGTCGCCAGCAGGCTCGCGCCTATGGAGATGGCCAAAATGGTGATGATGACACCCAGGGAAATCGCCGTCGGGATGTAGAAGACGTCCACCTTGAGGAGCATCTTGATTCCCACCCACACCAGCACCAGGGAAAGCCCTACCTTCAGGTAGATGAAGCGGTGAATGAGGTCGGCAAGCAGAAAGTACATGGCACGCAGGCCCAGAATAGCGAACGCGTTAGCGGTGAAGACCAGGAACACCTCATCCGTCACCGCGAAGATCGCAGGGATGGAATCGACCGCAAACACAATGTCCGTCACCTCTACCATGACGAGGACCGCGAGCAGCGGAGTGGCAAGCAGTACGCCCTTTTTGCGGATGAGAAGACGCTGACCATAAAAGGCGTCGGTCATCGGGACATAGCGGCGGAACAGCTTCAGCGTGCGTGACTTCTCCGGATCAATGTGCTCGTTGCGCTGCTTGAGCATCTTGTAGCCGGTGAAGATCAGGAACGCGGCGAACAGGTAGAGAACCCACTCCGCACTGGCAATGATGGCCGAACCGGCGGCAATGAAAATGCCTCGGAAAACCAAGGCTCCCAGCACGCCGAGAAACAATACGCGGTGCTGGAACTCGCGGGGAACTCCGAAGAAGGCAAAGATGATGGCCCACACGAAGACGTTGTCGACAGCGAGAGATTTCTCAATCACGTATCCGGCGAAATACTGCTGGCCGAACTCAGCGCCATAACCGAGCCAGATCACTCCACCGAACGCCACGCCCATCAGGACCCAGACAGCAGACCAGATTGCAGCTTCCCGGACAGAAATGACATGCGCGCGCCGGTGCGCAACGAGGTCGAACGTCAACATCAGGAGTATGAGGCCAATGACAGCAAACCACAGCCACAAGGGCACGTTCATGGGGTACCTGCTTCCAGTCAGTTACTACCAACTGGAGGTCTCTCCCGGCCGCTGCCGGCCTGTCCACCGGGAAGCGCTGGGGCTGCCGGAATGACGATGGACTGGTTAGGGGATACTCCCCTCCGTGAAAATAAGTGAACCAGAGTTCACCTTTTCGCGCAAGCGCCCTGGTTCCCGCGCCTCCTCTGATCCGGTTGACGGCAGCCTGCCGTCTTCGCTTGCGTGTTAGCGGGCGTCGTCGTCCGTGCTTTTCGGCTTGGTGCCCCGGGGGTTGCCGTGCTCATCGAGGTTGGCTGATCCGCCGGGAATCTTCGAGGACGAGCGATTGATCCCCGTGCCCTTCCCGAGGTGATCTTCATTGGGTTTCTCCGTCATCAGCAACAGCGCGCAGATGACCATCGAGGCGATGAAGGCGATGCCCGCGGCGGTCAGGCCCAGGTCCACCCGCAGCTCCCGGGTGCCACCGCCGGTGGCGAACACCATGGTCGCGATCCCCGCTATTGCTGCCAGAACGGCCGAAAAAATGAGAGGACCCTTGACGCCCTTGACCTGCTTGGACACGGTTCCTTCTCCTCAATGTTTTCTACGAATAGTAGAAATCTAGTTTACGGGTTTGGCGTGGGTTACGGGACCGGTAACTTCCCGTGCGTCATGCCGGTAGCTGAGGGCTGCAAGAGCAAGCACGACGGCGGAAATCACCGCGCCGCCGCCGGCCACACCGAGCAGGGCATGCGCTCCGAGAGGCTGGAACAGCGGCAGCAGAGCTCCGGTCAACGTTGTCACGATCCCGATCAGGAGGAAATCGCGGGCAGCAATATAGGCGCCGCGGTTCCTGAACCAGATATTCAGGTACACCAAACCCATCAGGATCAATGCAAGCGCCCCGGCTTGGGCAAACACCTGGTCTGCATGCACCCACAGATTGAGCAGACCGGCAATTGCCAGGAACACCGGCACCGTTCGGGTGAGCCACGCGGGTATGGCGCCCTCTAGCAACAGGCTCTGCTCGGTGAAGTAGACGGCGGCGGCCAGCCCCAGAAAATAGAGCCCTCCCGCGACGGACATCACATGGACGGAGGGCTGTCCCCAGAAGATGGTCAGCAGCCCGAAAGCACCGGCCACTGCGGCGTGAAGCAGAAAAGCACGCCAGAGCAGAGTCAGTGCGGGCCTGCCTGCCTTTTCCACGCTCATGTCCTGCCTTTCCGTGCGCCTGAGGAACGATGCAAGTTTAGTCTCAGGCGGCCCCGGTCACCATCCAGCGATCATTCCGGACCCGCCAGCCCAGAGTCAGTGCGCGCGCCAGCATGTACCCGACACCGAACGCTGCCCATAGCCAGGCGATCCCCTCCAGTCCCGTCAGGCCGGCTGCGAACACCAGAACCAGCAGTGGAACGTACAGAACCAGATTTACGACGCCGGCGAGCGCCAGATACCTCGCGTCACCCGCACCGATCAGCACTCCGTCCAGCACAAAGACGTAGCCGCAGACCGGCTGCGCTGCGGCGAGTACCCAGAGGCCTATGGTGAAGGCCGCCCGGACGCCCTCGTCAGAGGTGAAAATCCAGTCAATGAACGGTGCAGCGGCTGCCAGCATCAGTCCGGTGAGCACGCCGAAGACAACTCCCCAACGGATCATGGTGCGGGTGAGGGCATGTGCGAGAGGCCGGTTGCCAGCACCGAGCTCCTTCCCGATGAGCGCCTGTGCCGCAATCGCAAGAGCATCCAGCGCGAAGGCGAGGAGAGTGAAGATGGTCATGATCAGCTGGTGGGCTGCAAGGGACACGGGCCCTTGCGACGTTGCCACCACCACCGTTGCGAGGATCGCCACCCGCAGACTGGCGGTCCGGAGCATCAGCCATGAACCGACGCGTGCCGTTGCCCTCAGGCCCCGCCAGGTAGGACGAAGCGAAACCGAGTGCCTGCCTGAAAAGCGATAGATGATGACGAGATAGACCGCTGCCATGCCCCATTGCGCAATGCTCGTCCCCAGCGCGGAACCTGCAACGGAAAGCCCCGCACCGTACACCAGTAGGTAGTTCAGGACGATATTGGCGCCGAACCCGGCTCCGGCCACTACCAGCGGCGTGCGTGTATCCTGGAGCCCCCTCAACACTCCTGTTGCCGCGAGTACAACAAGCATGGCTGTCAGCCCCGGCATGGAGAACCGCAGGTAATCCACCGCGAACTGGTGAACTTCGCCTTCAGCGCCCATTGCGGCAGCGAGCCCTGGCGCGAGGATCCATCCGAGAACCGATAGGGTCACACCCAGCAACAGTGCCAGCCCGACGCCGTCGCGCCCTGCTGCGAGTGCATCCTGCATGCGGCCGGCGCCGAGGAACCGCGCAACCGCAGGCGTTGTCGAGTAGGCGAGGAAAACCATAAGTCCGACGGCGGTCTGAAGGATTGTTGATGCGAGTCCCACGCCGGCCAACTCGTTTACGCCCAGATGACCGACGATCGCGGAGTCCGCCAGCAGGAAGAGCGGCTCCGCAATGAGAGCACCCAGCGCAGGTACGGCAAGGCGGAGAATGGAGCGGCCAAGCTGGCGGCGGTCGGGGACAGTGGTGGACACGAATCCCAGCCTAGGCCCTGGGCAGGACAAAACGGATGGGCCATCCTGGCTCCGAATAGCTACGCTGGGTACTGGTTGAATAGCTGTTCAGCCAGATGAGGAGATGTCCGTGAAAGCTGGAGTCAAGCACTTCATCGTTGGTGCTGCACTCCTTCTGTTCAGCACCTTCTTCATACCGCAGGGGATGTCAGGTTTTGCGCGGTCCGCCGCTCGCAGCGAGCCTGTCGATGGCGGTTCCATAGTGCTGCTGATTATCGGCGTTGTCATCGTGGTGGCGGCGATCGCGTTGATCGCGCGCGGCCACATGCTGCGTTACAGGGAGCGCGCACGCGAGGCCGGGCGGAGGCCAACGGACCTCTCCTAAGGTCATAGCCCTTTCTCAACCATCTCCAGCAGTCGCCGCGCAGCGAAGGTCCGCTGCTCCTCATCCAGTCCCTGCAGCGGTCCGTCAATGACGAGCATGGCGAGCCCATGCACCGACGACCACGCCAGGAACTCAGCTCCCAAACGCCGCTCCGCCGGAAGAACACCCGCCTCGACCAGACCATCCAACGCCGCAGACAACAACTGGAACGGTGTCAGGCCGCTGTCGCCGGCCGAATCAGGGGCAGCGGCATCGCGCAGGTCCGCATGCTCCGCGAACGCAGTACGAAAAAGGCCCGGCTGGGTCTGTGCATAACGAAGATACCCGGCTCCTACGGCGCGGAGCCGAGCCTTGGCCACGTCGCCGACGTCGCCGGTTGATTCAATCCGGGACAGTTCCTGCTCGATGGAACGCGCCAGTTCCGCCTGAGCTGCCATCGACACGGCATGGAGGAGTGCCCGCTTGTCGGCGAAGTGCCGGTAGGCGGCGTTGGGTGTCACGCCCGTGCGGCGCGTGACCTCACGGAGCACGACGGCGGAGGGCCCGCCCTCGCGGGCAAGTTCAGTACCAGCAGCCACCAGGGCGCGGTGCAGGTCACCGTGACGGTATGTGCTGCGCTTCCGATGAGTCACACCATCTCCTCCCCTCGTGAGGCGCCTAAACAAATGTGAACAGTGTCAACAATTGTGCCACGACGCCGGTAATCGAGCCGGGACGTTCAGCGCAGGGTTGCTGCCTCGGCGGAAAGGTTCACCCGAGCCTTCACCGCCCACAGACGCCGCCCCTCGGCAGTGCGATAAAGGGGATCAAGATTCAACAAGCGGTCGACGACGGCGGCCCTCCCCCGCGCGAATTCCGGGTCCGGTATGTGGGCATACTCCTCCCGGACGGCGGCGAGGTACCGCCGGTACCCGCCCGGAGCACGGCCCAGCACCGCAAGGTCCGCATCACACAGCAACTCGGCCGGGCGGTCACCCTGCAGCGGTGCGTGCGTAGTGGTCAGCAGCACCAGGCGCCTCACCTCCGCATGAGTCTCTACGACACCTTCGAGCAGGGACCCCGCGAGCGCGGCCGACGCCGCCTCATCCTCCCCAGCACGGCCGTTATACACCGCGTCGTGGAACCAGGCGGCGAGCCGGGCATTCAGGCGGGTTTCGGCGCCGTCGTTCTCGGTGAAAAGGAGGTCCAGCGCCTCTAGGACATCGAGCAGGTGTTCGGGCGTATGGTAGCGGCGGTGCGGCTCCGACCACCGGCCCAGCAACTCCGCGCCGAGCCGGGACGTGCCGGGCAGGGTCTGCTCCCATCGCGTGAGGAGGGACCGGCGGATGCGGTCCGGCCGGCGTCGTGCAGGTACCCGTAGCCCACTGGCGATCAGGACCCGCACCAGCGTTCCGCCGTCAACCTCGTGGGCACCGAGCTCGGCGAGCCGGCGGTAGCGCCGGGCCGGAACGTCGTAGTGATCTATGTCGAACGCGCGCTCGGGAATGCCGGCACTGGCTGCGAATGCGTGCAGCTCAGCGAGCGAGGTATCCGAGATGAGGTGCGAGAAAAGCGTGCCGTGCGCGGGCCAGAGCGGAGGATCGATATACACGGCCATGGGATAGAAGCATACCCAGCAAAACCCCTGTACAGCCGCTGGGTGCTGTGCCATTGTTTACGGTGTCTACATGCGGTGCCGTCGTGCGTTTGGTGTGTCCACGGCGACCGCGTTTTCACCTTCGCGAATCGAGTACCCATGGAAACCACCCTCCTTGCCGTCGGAACCAAAAAGGGCCTTTGGCTTGCAACCAGCACCGACCGGCAGAACTGGACGCTCTCACAGCCCCACCACCTCATGTCCGAGATCCCGAGCATCGGAATTGATACCCGCGAGGGGAGGACGCGCATCCTGGTGGGAATGATGGACTGGCACTGGGGACCCACCGTGGTCTATTCGGATGACCTCGGAGCGACCTGGTCCGAACCCGAGCAGGGCGCCATCAAGTTTGCCGAATCAGATGACACCGCGCTTGGCCGGATCTGGCAGCTGCAGCCGGACACAACGGGCCGGCCGGGGGTTGTCTGGGCCGGCTGTGAACCGATCTCCGTGTGGAAATCGACTGACGGCGGGCAGCACTTCGAGCTCAACCGCGGGCTGTGGGACCATCCGCACCGCTCGGAGTGGGGCGCCGGTTTCGGCGGCGCCGCGGCGCACACGGTTATGCCCAGCCCGGTCGACGACACCGTTCACGTGGCCATGAGTACCGGCGGCGTCTATCGCTCCACAGACGGCGGCCAGTCCTGGGAACCGCGGAACAAGGGCATCTCGGCGTACTTCATGCCGGACCCCAACCCGGAATTCGGTCAGTGTGTTCACAAGATCGCTCGGGATTCTGAGAATCCCCAACGGCTCTACGCCCAGAACCACCACGGTGTCTACCGGACCGACGACGGCGCAGAAACCTGGGAATCGATCGCTGACGGACTGCCGGCTGACTTCGGATTCGTGATGCTGTCCCATCCCCGCCGCGGCGGTACCGCCTGGGTTATTCCCCTGAAGGCCGACGGAGAGCGCATCCCCCCGGATGCACGGCTTGCCGTTCACCGCACGGACGACGCCGGTGCCACCTGGACCCGGCTGGACAGAGGCTTGCCCGCTAGCGAATACAACGCCGTACTGCGCGATGCCGCAGGCGTGGATACTGCGGAGCCGGTCGGCGTCTACTTCGGAACGCGGGGCGGTTCTGTCTACGCCAGCGCGGACGAAGGGAATACTTTCACTGAGGTGGCGGCTCACCTGCCGGATGTGCTGTGCGTGCGTGCCGCCGTCGTCGTTGGCGCCGCTGCTGGCGTCGGGTCACCATGAGCCCTGTCACCGTCCTGATTCCGACGCTGCTGCGGCCGCTGGTTGATGACCGGTCCGCCGTCGAGATTCCGCTGGAGGCGCCCGCTCCGGTTTCTGCGGTACTGGACACACTGGCCGACGGGAGACCTGTCCTTGCCCGTCGGATCCGTGATGAGACCGGGGCGCTGCGCCGCTACGTCAATATCTACGTGGACGGTGAAGACGTGCGCCGGGCGGACGGTCTTTCTACACCGGTTGCACCCGGCTCAGAGGTGATGATCATTCAGTCCGTGGCCGGCGGGTAAGCGGCTGCGCTCAGCCACAGTAGGCGTTAGTTTGGATGAATGAGCGTCTACCGGTACGAGGTCGAGATTTTGCATCTGCTCGTGTCCGGCCAGCACGCCTACTTCGGCCGCGCGCGTGATGGCGCAGCGGACGTGCCAACGGTGGACGCCGAGCATGTCGACGTGGTGGCCGGCAAGGGCATCGTCGGGGACCGCTTCTTCGGCAAGGCGGCGCACATGGACGCTGCGGTGACGGTGTTCGCCGTCGAGGCGTTGGAGGCGATCGCGGCAGAACTGGGTGAGGGTGCTTTCGATCCGCTGCTGACGCGGCGCAACGTGGTCTTGAGGGGTGCACATCTGGCGCCCCTGGTTGGGCAGGAGTTCACCCTCGAGTCGGGCCCGGACCGGGTGACGCTGCGCGGCGGCAGGCCCGCGCATCCGTGTGCGTGGATGGACCGGATGCTAGCTCCTGGAGCACATGCGGCCATGCGTGGCCGCGGGGGCGTGCGCTGTCAGCCTGTCGCCAGTGGGGTGCTGCGCCGAGGGCCGGCCGTCCTGGTGAGCCCGGTGGAGCTTGACCCGGCGCAGGCCGGCGTGCCTCATCGGCTGAAGCCCAGCCGTCTCCCGTGATCACCCTTCCCCCTAGAACCCGCCGGTGTCCGCTGCCATGTTGTTGAACCGCGAGTAGTGGCCCTGAAACCCGACAACCAAAGTCTTGGTGGGACCGTTACGGTGCTTGGCGACAATGACGTCGGCTTCTCCGGCTCGCGGCGATTCCTTGTCATAGACGTCGTCGCGGTGGAGCAGGATGACCATATCGGCATCCTGCTCGATCGAGTTATGAACGGCAATGCCGTTGGCAACGAAGTTGTGGTTTCCAAGGACAGTCGCGTCGAATACCTCTTCCTCACCGTCCGGTTCGATACTGACAACGCTGTCCCAGAGGAGATCATTGACTGCCATGACGTCGAGCTCCGCTGAGCCCAACACGGCCGCCACCCTTGCCAATCGCTGCCGCGACGGAGCGGCCTTGAAGAGGGTTGATCCACAATATTGGGTCCCAATGGCTGCCTGGAACTCACGGTGGGTCATATCCTTTTCCGCGAGGATGGACTTCACATCATCCCAAACCTGCAGAGGAACGGTGTCAACATTGGTGTTGGCTGTTTTGTCCCGGATGATCTCAAGCAGATGCTCGCATGAAGCCGCCCGGGCACCATGGACGCCGATCTCCTGAAGGAACCGGCGCTGATCGTCACCGCCTGAGACGTCGAGCGTGTAACCCGGACGGTAGTTGCCCTTGGCGGTCGCCGTTTTTACCCTGGCGCTGATACCGAAGCGAAGAAGGAGCCGCATTACGTCATCGATGAGCCGCCGTGAGGTCGACGCATAGTAGATGCGGCCGCCCGTAGCCGCCCGGTTCACGGTCACAGAACCGTCGGTGGCCCACAGGTGCTTCAGGAACAGGGAAATTTGGGCCTTGGGTAAAGCGAAGACCTCTTCCGGAACGAAGTCCCTCACCTTATTGGCGAGAAGGATGACCTGAGAATCATCCCAATGGGTCCGCTCTGACGGCCCGTTGACATGGCGAGGAACACCCAGTCGGTCCCCGACCTTGAGATGACCGAGCGCACGCCAGCCGTCGTAGGTGAAAAACGGGTGGTTGGAAGTGGCTCGAATAGTTTTCCCGGAGGCCAGCGTTAGACGGAAAACCTCCTTTGTGCCGGTCGAGAAAACATGCGTGAGGTGGCGCTCCACGTACCGGAGGCTGTCATCCAAAGACCAAACAGGCACATCACGGGCACCGGTCCGGAACAGCTCGCCCATTGTGGTCTCCGCACCGGTATCCGATCGCAGCACCCTCGTGTCAGCAGTGAGGCAGCCCGATTCGCGAAGGTCCGAGACCATTGGCCGCTTGTCTGTTCGCTGTTCAGAGCCACGGTTGAGCTGTGACAGTGCAACGACGGGAACGTTCAGTTCCTTCGCCAGGAGCTTCAGGGCTCGCGAGAATTCCGAGACTTCCTGCTGCCGTGATTCGACACGCTTTCCGGATGACATCAACTGCAGGTAGTCGAGGACAACGAGCTTCAGATCATGCCTCTGCTTGAGACGGCGGCATTTTGCGCGGATCTCCATCAGCGACATGTTCGGGCTGTCGTCGATGAAGAGCGGGGCGTCGTTCATGCGTCCCATCGTGGTGGCGATCTTGCCCCACTGTTCATCCTTTACGGTGCCCTTACGCAGGTCCTGCAGTCCGATGGTGGCTTCCGCAGACAACAAACGCATTGCGATCTCGTTTCGACCCATCTCGAGCGAGAAGAAGACGGTAGTCATGTTGTGCTTGATGGCGGCAGAACGGGCCCAGTCTAAAGCGAACGTGGAGTTGTGAGTGGGGACGAAGGACCTGCCTGCCAGATACAGATGCTCGTCATTCGTTACCTGTATGCATCGAACAGGTACCGACTCGACGCGTTCCACCGAGGTGATGAACCGCTGAGTCCGCTTCGGCGTGGACCTACAGTCCCGCTCTTTGTGGAGAATCTGCTTGCGAGTGAGCCCAAATACAGTGTCATCAGTGGAAAAAGTGATGACGAAGCACGTCGACGAAGAAGCGCTACGACCTTTGACAGGTTTTTCCCACCAGCCGGTGCGGTAGCCCAAGCTGAGCGCGAGCTCACGGAAATCTTTTGCCAAGCGAGCGTGCGTGACCGCAAACTGCACGCAGCCATTCGCGGTAACGGTACCGTCCGTATCCAGCAGACCGGCCAAGAGAGCGCGCCGCTGCGCCTCGCTCCCTCGAAGGTACTGGGCAGGGATGTGCTTGTTCCCAAGCACTCCAAGGGTGCGCAGCTGGGCTTGTAAAGATCCGTTGCCGTTACGACACGCCATACAACGCAAGCCGCCGGCGCACCGCTCACCGCAATCCATGCAAACGCTAGGAGGAACCGGGGCCGATACAGCACTTGCCCGAGCACCGCACGAGCGCGAGCAGGTCCGGACATGGCGAACCTTGTTTTCAAACGGGCGACTGCAAACGACACAAACACCATGGAAGATGTACTGCTCAGGAAGGCGTACAGAATAGGTGATGTCGGTAATCTGCTTCGTCACGTACCCCTCGCCGCCAATACGGAGGAGCACCTCCTCGTCAGCCGTGGTTATTCGAGCGGTCGCCGATGCGCCGTCACCCAGCCACGCCCCCAAAGTGTAAGGGCCGATCGGGAGCTCAGCATGAGGCAGGGCCAACGGACGGGTATTGCGCACTGAATGGTTGAGTCGCTGATCGCTGGTATTGCACCGGAGCGTATTCGCGATTTCCCGTGTAGTGCGAACAGAGGGGAACACCCGTTGATTGCGTACACCGCTGTGGCCTACGGACGCCGCCTGCGCGGACTTTCGGGAAGCTCGGGTATCGGTCAGCCATTGGTGTTCTTCGTCAGCAACGATGGTCGAACCGTCGTCGAACGTTATCTTGAAACACGGTCGGCCATGCATGACCTCCGTGGCAGCTACGACCGCGGTTGGGCTACCGTCTGCTGCTATCACCTGGTCCCCCACCGACACCTCACCCATGGTTGTCCAGCCGCTGGGCGTGGGCAGCGGGGTGTCTAGTGCAAGCGCTTTACCCATGGCAGGACGAGCCGCAATCACAATCATCTGCCCGCCATGCAGACCCTGGGTAAGTTCGTCGAATTCGTAGAAGCCCGTCGGTACCCCGGTCATCCCCTCGCCACGGTGGCCAGCCGACTCAATCTCGTCGACCGTGCCCTCGATGATGTCCTTCAGGGGCACATAATCTTCAGCGGTGCGGCGTTCGGCTACTGCATAGACCTCGGCCTGGGCGGCGTTGACGAGGTCATCCACCTCTCCGTCATTGGAGTAGCCGAGCTGGACAATCTTGGTACCGGCATCAACCAGGCGACGCAGGACAGCACGCTCGCGAACGATTTCAGCGTAAAAGCCCGCGTTGGCGGCCGTGGGAACAGACTGGATCAGCGTGTGAAGGTAGGCCGGCCCGCCGATGCGGGAGATCTCTCCGCGCTTGGTGAGCTCGTCCGATACGGTCACGGCATCAGCGGGCTCTCCACGACCGTAGAGATCGATGATCGCTTCATAGATGCTCTCGTGTGCCGGGCGGTAGAAATCCACGCCGCGTAGCACCTCGACGCAATCGGCAATTGCGTCTTTGGACAGCATCATCCCGCCGAGGACGGACTGCTCAGCAACCAGATCCTGTGGAGGCGTTCGGGAGAACTGCGGTGAACGAGTGTCTTCTGATGAATCCGCATGAGTCAAAGACACGTGTGCGGCCTTCCTTCCCGAAACTTTCCCGATCCCTGCCCAGGGCGTCTGCCGAGGAGTGGTGGATCCGAGCTGAATAACTATAGATACCAGCCGTCACCGACAGTCCTTGCGGTATGGGATACCCCGCAACGCTAGTGCCCAGCTTCCGCTCTGCCAAGTGAGTTATCCACAGGGGGTGTGTATAAACAGGCAATTGTTCGGCGTGTTGTGTGCACAGGCTGGGGATATCTCTGTGGAGTAGAAAGAATATTAATCCACAATGTGGGGCTGACTTGGGTAAATGCTTCATTCCACCTGTGGAGAAGAAGTTTATTCCGCCAACATTCAGCCCGCACTTTCGTGTTGACAGACGAGCAAAAGAGCCCTACGGCGGCGCATTTATGCACTGACTATCCACAACCCGTACGCCACTAGACATGACGTGCGTCACAACGAATAGAAAGCATGACGGCCCTTTATGCCCCTACACTGATGGACCGGCCATAGACGTACGGACACGGGAATACTCCACCTGCGAGATATATGCACCGGGTACGGTCCGGTGTACGTCTTAACCCTGAGATACTTCCACCCATGGCAGACAACAAGACTGTACCCACCGCCGCGTCCCCACAGGACTTCATCGATTCAGTACCCCATGAACGCCGCAGGCAGGACGCTCAAACGCTCCTGGCCCTCATGAGCCGTATCACCGGGCTGGAAGCGGTGATGTGGGGTCCGTCAATGGTGGGGTTCGGAAGCTACCACTATAAGTACGCTTCCGGCCGCGAGGGGGACGCCCTGGCCGTCGGGTTCTCACCGCGCAGCGCCAACCTCGCGCTCTACGGGCTCACTTACGCACCACAAGCCGCCGAGCTTCTTCCGGAGCTGGGCAAGCATAGAACTGGTGCAGGATGCCTGTACATCAATAAGCTCGACGACGTCGACCAGGACGTTCTCGCTCAGCTCATCGCCCTGGGTCACGAGTTCATGGTCAGTGAGAACTTCACAAGCAGCTGATCCGGCGGCAAGCAGAAGGCCCCCGCTCCCGAAGGAACGAGGGCCTTGCGCGTACTATGCGTAACTCTAGCTGGCGACGACGTCGAGATCGATCACTGCGGCTACGTCCTCGTGGAGACGAACGTTTGCCTGGTAGCTGCCGACCGACTTGATGTGTGCCGGCAATTCGACCTTGCGCTTATCGATGGCGCCAAGGCCAGCGGCCTCAACAGCCTTGGCGACATCCTCGGCCTTGACGGTTCCGAAGAGACGACCGGACTCGCCGGCCTTGACGGTCAGCTTGACCGGCTTTGCCTGCAGAGCAGCAGCCTGACGCTGAGCGTCCTCGAGTGAAGCGTGTTCGCGGGCAGAACGTGCAGCCTTGATGGACTCCACCTGCTTCTCGCCGCCCTTGGTCCACGTGAGGGCGAAGCCGCGGGGCAGAAGGTAGTTACGTGCGTAACCGTTCTTGACCTCGACAACATCGCCTGCGGTTCCCAGACCGGTGACTTCCTGGGTCAGAATAAGCTTTGCCATGGTGTGTTCCTTTCCTTAGCCGCGGCCTGCGCCGGAGTAAGGCAGGAGTGCAACTTCGCGGGCGTTCTTGATTGCCTGGGCGATTTTGCGCTGTTCCTGCACGGTCACGCCGGTAACGCGGCGCGCACGGATCTTTCCGCGGTCGGAAATGAACTTACGCAGCAGTGCTACGTCCTTGTAGTCGATGACGGTGACGTCAGCGGCCTTCAAGGGGTTGGACTTTGGTTTGGGCTTACGAAGTTCAGCCTTAGCCATCGTGGTGCTCCTTATGTCTGGTGGAGCCCGCAGAACGGTTCTGCGGGATGGGAATTTCAAAAGTGGAACGCCGCCGGTGCGGCACCGTTCCTGGAAGGTCTAGAAAGGCGGCTCGGATGATTCCGGGCCGTTGCCCCAACCGGACGAGTTACCGCCGGCCGGTGCACCCCACGGGTCCTGGGACGGCTGCTGGGCCTGCTGGCCGCCGCCGCCGTTCCAACCCTGGTTGGAGTTGCCGCCGCCGAAGCCGCCGCCGCTGTCTCCACCGAAACCGCCGCCACCACCGCCGGAGCGCTGGGTACGGCTTACCTTGGCCGATGCGTAGCGCAGGGATGGACCGATTTCGTCCACCTCCAACTCCATGACGGTGCGCTTCTCGCCTTCCTTGGTGTCATACGTACGTGACTTGAGGCGGCCCTGAGCAACAACACGGGTTCCCTTGGTGAGGGTCTCCGCTACGTTCTCAGCCGCTTCACGCCAGACCGACGCCCGGAGGAACAGCGTTTCGCCGTCCTTCCACTCGCTGGACTGACGGTCGAAGGTCCGCGGCGTCGACGCAATGGTGAAATTAGCCACTGCAGAGCCTGACGGGGTGAAACGAAGTTCCGGGTCGCTGGTGAGATTACCGACGACCGTGATAGTGGTCTCGCCTGCCATGGTGCCTCCTACGGTCACGGGCCCACCGGAGTGGGCCTGGTTTGATAGCCGAAATTACTCGGCGGAAACCTTCTGCTCCTCGGGGCGGATGATCTTGGTGCGCATGATGGTCTCATTCAGACCAAGCTGGCGATCAAGTTCAGCTGCAACAGCCGGGGTAGCGGTGAAGTTGACGACGGCGTAGATACCTTCGGACTTCTTCTTGATTTCATAGGCAAGGCGGCGACGTCCCCAGATGTCTACCTTGTCCACAGTTCCTTCGCCGTTACGGACGACATTCAGAAACTTCTCGAGTGTTGGCTCAACGGTACGTTCCTCGACATCGGGGTCGATGATTACCATCAGTTCATATGCACGCATTTGTGAACCCACCTCCTCTGGGCTAAACGGTCGCGGTCTTTCCGCAACAGGAGGTTCTTTAGCGTTGATCCGCGCGCGGAAACCACTCATTTTCAGCGGTTCCACGTTGGCACGGACTTATCAATACTACCGGACATGAGGCAGCTCTCCGAACCGCCTGTGGACAAGTGGCTGGGCCGGCAAACCGTGTCAGGAAACCGTGAAGAACCGCTGCATCACCCGGGTGAGCTGGTATGGATCCTCGACGCCGCAGAGCTCACGGGCCGAGTGCATGGACAGCAGTGGAACGCCGACATCCACCGTCCGGATGCCAAGTCTGGTTGCTGTCAGCGGTCCAATGGTGGATCCGCACGGCATCACGTTGTTCGACACGAACTCCTGGTACGGCGCGCCCGCATCCCTGCACAACCGCGCCCAATAGGCGGCGCCGGGAGCGTCGGTGGTGTAGCGCTGGTTCGCGTTGATCTTCAGCAGTGGCCCGCCATTCAGGACCGGGTGATTTGCCGGATCGTGGCGCTCGGCGTAGTTGGGATGGACTGCATGGCCGGCATCCGATGACACACAGAACGACGACGCGATAGCCCGCCGCCGCTGCTCCTCACCGGCACCCAATCCCGACGAGATCCGATGCAGGATGTCCTCCAGGAACGGCCCGCTCGCGCCGGAGCGTGATCCGCTGCCGACTTCCTCGTGATCAAAGGCGGCCAGCACCGCGATGGGTGCGCCACCGGCGTCGTTCCTTGTTGCCTGAATGAGGGCGGTGATCCCGGCGTGCACGGAAGAGAGGTTATCCAGCCTGCCCGAGGCGAAGAACTCGCCGTCCGCGCCGAAGACCCGGGGCTGCTGAGTGTCCGCAACCACCACGTCGAAGCCGCCGATCTCCGCTGCTTCGAGATCAGCGTCGACCGCAAGAAGCTGCAGGAGGTCCGCCCGTCCCGGATCACCAAGGCCCCAGACCGGGTTCATGTGTTGCTGCTTGTCGAGCTTCAGGCCGTCGTTGACAGCCCTGTCCAGGTGGATGGCCAGCTGAGGGAAGCGCAGGAGCGGGCCTGTGTGCACAAGGTGCTCCGCGCCGTCGTGCGTCACCAGCCGGCCGGCGAGCGCCAGCTCACGGTCGAGCCAGGAATTCAGCAGCGGTCCGCCGTAGATTTCGACGCCGGCCTGTAGCCAACCGTGCCGTCCGATGGTGGGCTTGGGCTTCAGCTTGAAGGACGGGGAGTCCGTATGCGCTCCGAGGATGTGGAAGCCGGTGGTCTCCGTCGCAGTGGACGGGGTGATCCAGGCGATCAGCGCGCCGTCGCGGATGACGTAAAAGCGGCCGGGTCCCCCGTCCCAGGGATCGTCCTCATGCAGCTGGTTGAAGCCGGCCGCCTGAAGTCGGATGCCGCCTTCGTGGGCAGCGTGGAAGCTGGAGGGTGAGGCGGCAACGTAAGCGCCGAGGTCTGCGATATGAGCGTGAGCGGCAGTCATGCCTGCAAGCCTACTGGCCGCCGCGTGCTGCCCCGGAAGCCGGCAAGCTCAGAAATCGAGCCCCTGGCTTGGGGTGACCAGACCGGTTTCGTAGGCATACACGACGGCCTGGACGCGGTCCCGCAGATGAAGTTTGGTGAGAATCCGGCGCACATGGGTTTTCACGGTGGCTTCGGAGAGGAAGAACCGGTGTGCCAGCTCCGCGTTGGAAAGCCCCTCCGCGATGGCGCCAAGCACTTCTAGCTCACGCGGCGTCAGGTCCTGCAAAAGCGGGTCGCGGGGAGGCTTCGGCGCGTCGGGGCGGGAGCGTACGTACTCCTCGAGCAGCCGCTGGGTGACCCTCGGCGCAACCACGGCATCCCCGCTCGCGACCACCCGGACGGCCTGCACCAACTCGTTGGGCGCGACGTCCTTGAGGAGAAAGGCTGAAGCCCCTGCCCGCAGCCCTGCGAACGCGTACTCATCAAGGTCGAAGGTGGTGAGGATGATGATCCGGGCACACGCGCCTGACTGGGTGATGCGCCGGGTGGCCTCGATCCCGTCCATCACCGGCATGCGGACGTCCATCAACACGACGTCCGGCTCCAGCCGTGCTGCCAGGCGTGCAGCCTCAGCGCCGTCGGAGGCCTCACCGACGATGTGCATGTCTTCCTCGCCCTCGAGGATCAGGCGGAAGCCCATCCGCAGCAGCGGTTGGTCATCCACCAGCAGCACCCTTGTCGGCTCGCTCACGCAATCTTCTCCTGTCGGTTCTCAATGGGAACCTGTAGTTCTGCGGCAACAACCCATCCTCCGGACGGCGTTGGCCCACAGTTCACTGTGCCGCCGTAAATGGCGGCCCGCTCACGCATGCCCGTGATTCCCTGCCCGGTTCCCACTGACGGCAGCGGTTCCATGGCGCCGCGGCCGTCGTCGGACACCCGCACCCTGACGGTGCTGCCCAGTCTGGCGATCAGGACGTCGACCGTGGTGGCCCCCTTCGCGTACCGCAACACGTTGGTCAATGACTCCTGGACAATGCGGTGGACGGTCATCTGGAAGGCGGCATCCTCGGGCAGGCCCGGCCCACTCAGCTGCACCCGGATAGGCAGCCCTGCCGCGCGAAATCCCTCAAGGAGACCGGCGAGTGAACCGCCGGCCGGCAGCGGCGCGAGCGGGGCCGCGTCCGGTCCTTCACGGAGAACACCCAGCACCCGCCGCATATCCGCCAGCGCTGTGCGCCCGGTGGCGGAGAGCTCCGCCAGTACCTCCCGCGCTCGATCCTGATCCCGCTTCATGACGACGCCGGCGCCATCGGACAGCGCGATCATCACCGACAGGGAGTGCGCGACGACGTCATGCATCTCACGGGCGATCCGGTTCCTCTCGTTCGCGGAGGCAAGTTCCGCGTTGCGTTCAGCCCACTCGCGCAACTCATTCTCATGCAGCCTCTCCCGGCGGACGGTCATGCCGATGCCGACGGCCACGACGTACCACATGACCACGAATCCCACGACAACCCAGATGAGGAAGGGAGCGTCGTCGGGCATCAGGTCCGGGATAAAGGGCAGGGGAACCACCGAGGTGACCAGTGCGGCAGCAAACGCCACAGCTGCAATTTTGATAGGGAAAGCCACCGCAACCGCGTACAGCGCAAACCAGATGCTGATGCCCACCGTTGCGCGCCCGTCGGAGATCAGCAGCGCCACGGGTTCGATCAAACACAACAGCGCCAGGACAACCAGTGGCCGTCGGCGCCGAAAGAAGAGGATGAGGGCGGCGGCGCCGAGAGGCGCTATACCCCACCACCCCAGGGGAAGGTCCGCTGCCAGGACGACGTTGGGCACACTGGCAACAAGGAACAGCACGACGACGGCGACATCCATCACACGCGGATGTGACCGGAAGTACCGGCGGATGGGGCCGAGCCGCCGGGCGTTAATCTCGGTGAAGGAGACGGCGGCCGTTCGTTCCGCAGTCTCCTTCACCAAGGCTTTTTCACTCATGGAGTGAGCTTATGTGGTGCGCAGGTCTACTCGTCTAGACGTCGCGCTTCTTGGTGACCGCCACCGAGATGACGAGCAGCACGAGAGCCCAGCCGCCGAGTACCAGCGCACCCTGCCACTGGTTGAGGGCGTCTTCAGCGATGGTGATTGCCACCATCTGCTCGCCGGCACTGCTCGGTAGGAACCGCGCGGCGTCAGGGATCCAGTCAGCGATACCTGCCAGCAACGTGGCCACGAGGATCGGAAGGACAAACAGGAGGCCAATGGTCGTTACAACTCCGCCGGCGGTGTTGCGCAGGAGGGTTCCGATGGACATGGCAATGATGGCGACCAGGGCCAGAACCGAACCCGTGTTGATGATGTGCAGCAGCACGCCGTCAGTATCCAGGCCGAAGGCCAGGTCTGATGGGGCGAGAATCGGCTGTGCAACGAGGTAGCCGACGAAAGCTGAACCCGCGCCGAGGATAAATGCGATGACAGCGAAAACGAGCTGCTTCGCCAGCAGCGCCGGAATACGTTTGGGGACCGCGACCATGGTGGACCGGATCATCCCGGTGCCCCACTCGGAGGCAATCAGGACCACTGCCAGGGACCCCATGAGCAGTTGGCCGAAAATCAGTCCGGAGCCCGGGATGGTGGAAACGATCGAGGTTGCGTCCGGCGCTCCCTGCACCTGGGCAGCCACCTCCGGATCGGACTGGAGATCAAACAGGATAGTTGTCTGCCAGGCGAACAGCGCCGCGAGGCCAACCATGACCACCACGGTGATGCTCAGCATGATCACCGTCGAGGGGACGGTTGTCACCTTGATCCACTCGGACTTGAGTACCCGCGCGAAGTTCACGCCGGATCCTTTGGCGGGGCCGCGGTGGGAGCCGGCAGTTTCCGGCGCGGGTGCGGTTGCTGTATGCGACATGGTTACTTGCCTTCCTTGGAGTCGGCGCCGGAAGGAGCATCCGGAAGAGTGTGTGAGTGGTATTCGACCTCATCGGAGGTGAGCTGCATGTATGCGTCCTCCAACGAGGCCTGCAGCGGTGTCAATTCGTAGACGAGGATCTGGTGGTCAAGAGCGACCTCCGCGATCCGGCGCGAGTTCGCCCCGGTGACCTCGAGAAGTTCCGGTTCAAGCTGCTGGGTCGAAACGCCGTCCGCGGCCAGTGCCCGCACCAGCTCGGCTGGTCGGTCGGTGCGGACCCGGGCGCGGGTTTGACCCTGTGCGTCGAGGATTTCGCTGATGGGAGCATCAGCGATGATCCGGCCGCGGCCGATGACAATGAGGTGGTCCGCTGTGAGCGCCATTTCCGACATCAGGTGGGAGGAAAGAAAGACGGTACGGCCTTCGGACGCAAGGCCCTTGGCGAGGTGCCGGACCCACTGCACGCCCTCCGGGTCGAGTCCGTTGACCGGCTCATCGAGGATCACCGTATGCGGATCTCCAAGAAGCGCGCAGGCAATGCCGAGCCGCTGGCCCATACCGAGGGAGAAACTTCCGACACGCTTCTTCGCCACAGGTCCAAGACCGGTCATTTCAATGACCTCCTTGACCCGGCTATTGGGGATACCGTGAGTGGCAGCCATCGCCCGCAGATGGTTGTAGGCGGAGCGCTTGGTGTGGACCGCCTTGGCATCGAGCAGGGCGCCGACTTCACGCAGGGGTGCGGAGTGCTCGGCGTAGTGCTTGCCGTTGACGCGGACGTCGCCGCCTGAGGGATTGTCGAGCCCGACGATCATGCGCATTGTGGTCGACTTACCGGCGCCGTTGGGACCGAGAAAACCGGTCACGCGGCCGGGCTTAACGTTGAAGGAGATACGGTCTACCGCCGTTTTTGCGCCATAGCGCTTGGACAGTTCTGCTGCCTCAATCATGATGGGCATCCTTGGGGAAGGGAAAGTTTTGGAATACACCCAACCCTACGGAGCTTCACCGCGAAGGGCACCGACCAACCGGATGATCTTGCACGCGTCATGCGTCCATCAAAAGGATGACCCCTATTTGAAGTTTTCGTCGCCTAGTTGCTGCTTCGACACCGTCTAATCGGCAAGTAGGCGACAAAAACTCCCGGCGACGATGGCGCCCCCCCTTGCCTACCCGGGCCAGCCCTGGGAACGTAGTGCCCCGCGCGCCAGCGAAGTAATCCACTGCTCCCCCTTCCGAATATCCAGTTTGTTGAGCTTCACCTGAGCCCAGTCGGCTTCGCGGGTGCGCTGATCCCGCCGGGCGTCGTACTGCTGCTGTTCGGGCGTAAGGTGATGTCCGCCGTCGTACTCTATGCAGGTCTTGAACTCATGGCAGCCGAGGTCCGCCCAGACGGGAAGGCCAATCTCGGTGTCGATCCGGCAATTGGGGACGAAAACGGGCAGACCGGCACGGCCGAGCATCAGCCGAATCTGGGTCTCGGGGGGCGAATCGACTCCGGGCTCAATCAGGTCGATCGCAAGCCGTGCCGCCCGGATACCGTGAATTTTGCTCGTGTGCTCAACCAGTTTTCGAAGTCCAGCGACAGGAATCATGGGGTGGCGAGGCTCTCCGAAATGGCGGTGGTGCTCGCTGACAATCGAATCACCCGCAGCCACCAGGTCATCAAGGTGCAACAGAGTTCCCAGATCGACGAAGGTGCGGAAGACACTTGTAACTGGCAACCCGTTTATGATCACTGTGTCTTCTGCTCTTAGCGCCAGTCGATGACTGACAACCCCGTTCCGACGGGTAAGAGAGCCGCGTGCAGGGCGTGCGAGATGCAGCACATCCTCGTGTTGACCCGGCACGGCAATGCCGTGAAGCCTCGCGGCACTCACGTGACTGACACAGGAGCCCGGATTGAGCTGTATGAAGGCTTCGGCGCGACTGAGAACGTCAGCGTTCTGACCGACAGCTTCACGGATGCCTCTCGTGGGCGCAGTCAGGTCCTTCGCACGGAGCCGCGAATAGGGGATTTCGTGGGCCATCGACTCCTGCACCGTGAACGGGCGCTGATCCAGTGGAGAAGGTAGGGGATGAGGTTGTTTCATCATCCTTTGATGCCACGCCGCACTCAGGAAAAATCAGCCGTGCCCGGGTATGTGGATATCTTGAGTCATATCCGCGCCCCTTCCCGAGTTTTTGTCGCCTACTTGCTGCTTTCGCCGCCTCTACGCCTCAACAAGGCGACAAAAACTTTCAGGGGGCGACGGGAATCACGGCAAGCGACTGCGGCCTCCCTGGCACCGCAAGCTCCTGCTGCTCGAACGTTTCGAGATCGACAAGGGTGACACCGGGCCAGAAACCGTCCCGGGTGTAGCCCCCGGAGAGCAGCGCATAGGCCTCGCCGGTCGCGGGATCGGTCCACGGCACCACGGTCTCGTGCAACCGGTCCAGCGGCACGATTCGCTCAGCGTTAGTTTCGGTGTCCCGGACCGTGAGGTTCGGAGATCCGGTGGCATTGCCGAATGCCCCCGTTCCGATCACAAGGAGGGTGCCGTCAACCAGAGCCGTTCCGTGCTGATGCGAGTTGGCGGTCATCTCCTCCACGGAGACAGCACCCGAGGCCGGGTTGACGATGGCGAGCGCCAGGCCCTGATAGGGCAGAAGGAGGTTCCCGGCGTCGTCAATTGCGCCATAGTGCGGCTTCTCCCAGGAGGCCAGGCCGCCCTGCGTGCCGAACGGCGCTACCTCGATTCGCCGCACGATGAGGGTTTCGGTATTGACGACGTGGACCGAAAAGGAATCATGGTCGATCGTGTAGACCTCAGAGCCGTCGGCGGAGAGCAGGATGTCAAACGGCCGCAGTCCCACCTCAACGGTACCGATGGTCCGCCCTTCCTGGACATCCACCTTCTCCAGCGCTGAGGTGCCGTCCGCCCGGAGCACCGCCACATAAACCGTGCTTCCGTCCGCGCTCACGGCAATACCCGTACCGCCTGGCCGATACTCCCCCTGCGAGATGGAACCGGCCGGATTCACATACGGGATCAGTGAAGTACGACGCCGCTCCACAAGGTCGACTACCGCCACTCCTTCGGCAGTGGAGACGAAGGCACGCGTGTCGCTCACCGCGACATCCCAAGGTGCCTGCCCGACGGGAATCCGCTGCTCAACGGGACTGCCCGAATCTGCGGGATTGATGACCAGAAGGTCCGCTCCTGCCGCGTCGGTAGCAAGGACCATGGATTCCCGTGGTGACGGCAGTGGGGTCGGCTTTGCTGAGGGAGATTGACCAGAGGTGGGCACGTCCATGCTGGAAGGGGTGGCCGCCGGTTGAGGGGCCGAACTCGTGGCGCTCGGGATAGGCACCGCTGTGCAGGCTGTCAGAAACAACAGGCACAGAATGGCGACGGCGCTGCGAAACATGCACCCATTGTCCCGCGAAAGGCGCATCGGCGGCAGCCCCGGTGGGCTGCCGCCGTCGACGGCTGATCTGTTACCGGGAACTGATGGACTTGAACTTCTTCACTGAGAGCGGCACGAAGATGGCAAGCATCACGATGATTCCCAGTATTACGGTGATGATCGGGTTCTGCAGGGTCCATGCGGTGGGCTCAGGGAAGTCGGGGTTTGTGTTCCCGAACAGTTGGCGCGCCGATTCCACAAGGGCTGACACCGGGTTCCACTCAGCGATGTTCTTCAGAACCTCCGGCAGGGTATGGATGGGAACGAAGGCGTTCGAGATGAACGTCAGCGGGAACAGGATCATGAAGGACGCGTTGTTGATGACCTCCGGGCTGCGGACGCTCATCCCGAGAAGGGCCATCACCCAGCTGAAGGAGTAGGAAAACAGCAGCAGGACCGCCACGCCGCCCAGGAAACCCCACACCGAGGTGGTGACCCGCCAACCGACCAGCCAGCCGGTGCCCATCATGATCATCATCGAAATGCTGTTGATCACGAGGTCACCGTTGGTACGGCCGATGAGCACTGCTGCAGGGCTCATCGGCAGCGTACGGAAGCGGTCGATGATGCCGTCCTTCAGGTCCTGTGCCATGGCTGCCCCGGAGAACGTCGAGCCGAAAATCACGGTCTGGGCAAAGATCCCGGCCATCAGGAAGTTCACGTAGTCGGGCACATTCATTGCGCCGGCATAAACCTGGCTGAACAGGAGTACAAACATGATGGGCTGGAGGATGGTGAAGACGAGGATCTCCGGCACGCGCCTGATCTTGATCAGGTTGCGGCGTGTGGCGATCCAGCCGTCCGAGAACAGTTGGGCGAGAGGCGACCCTACGCTCTCGTAGGCGGGCTGGCTGACCGCGGTCATTGGGCTTTCTCCATTTCGGCGTCATTCTTGCTGGTCTCGTCTTCGGCCCGGTGGCCGGTGAGCTTGAGGAAGACGTCATCAAGCGTGGGCCGGCGCATACCGGCGTCGTGCAGTTGGATGTTTGCCTGGCCCAGATCGGAAAGCACGTACTGCAGCGCGCGTGGTCCGTCGACGACGGACACCTCCACGGTGCGGTCGCTGACGGTAGGAGTGCCGTCACCGTGACGCGCGAGGATTTCACGGGCCGCGCCGGCGTCTGCTTCATCCACCAGCGTCACGACCACCCGGTGTCCGCCGATCTGCGCCTTCAGTTCATCCGAAGTGCCCTCGGCGATGACCTTACCGCCGTCAATCACGGCAATGTCATCTGACAGGTGGTCCGCCTCCTCAAGATACTGGGTGGTCAAGAGCAGCGTGGTCCCGTCATTCACCAGCTGGGAGATGATCTCCCACAGCGCGAGCCTGCTTCGTGGATCCAGTCCGGTAGTCGGCTCGTCAAGGAAAAGGATTTTCGGGTTGATGACCAGCGCTCCGGCGAGGTCAATACGACGGCGCATGCCGCCGGAGAATCCCTTGACCGGCCGGTTCCCGGCTTCCGTGAGCTCGAACTGGTCAATCAACTCCTGTGCCCGCTTGCGTGCGGTCTTCGCGCCGAGATGGTAGAGCCTGCCCACCATCTCCAGATTCTCGAACCCGGTGAGATTTTCATCGACCGCCGCATACTGACCGGATGCTCCGATGATCCGCCGGGCCGCTTTGGGGTTGTTCACGACGTCGATGCCGTCGATATGTGCTGTGCCTTCGTCAGGCTTGATCAGGGTGGTAAGTACCTTGACCGCCGTTGTCTTGCCAGCGCCGTTGGGCCCGAGCAGAGCCTTCACGGTCCCCTGCGGGACCGAAAGGTTGAGGCCCGCCAGTGCATGCACCGGGCCGCTCTTCGATTTGTAGGTCTTGGTCAGGCCTTCAGCCTGGATAATCGTCATGGGTCAACCCTAGGTTTTCGGAATTACGGGAAGAAGGAGATTGCGGACAGCTTTGGTCCGCGACCCGGTGGCGGCAAATTGTGCCGCTGAGCGATGTCATAAGGAGTGTGTGGCTCCTAGGAAAACAGCATGTAGACACCGTATACATTTCTTATCCTGACG
Organism: Arthrobacter sp. PTI12; assembly: GCF_056679915.1. Classification (NCBI taxonomy): domain Bacteria; kingdom Bacillati; phylum Actinomycetota; class Actinomycetes; order Micrococcales; family Micrococcaceae; genus Arthrobacter; species Arthrobacter sp. PTI12. The sequence goes on from NZ_CM155256.1 coordinate 378,292, forward strand.
GCAACGGTTTTCTTTGTACCAACCGCATTCATCGGGACTGCAGCGAGTCCAGCGCAACCGCCATAGCTGCCGCGAGTCTCCAGTCGAGACGTCCGCCGGGAACATTAACGTCATACCTGTCCCGCAGTGAAGCGCGCCGCTCCGAAGTCAGGACAAGCTGGCCCGTCGGATCGCGGAAATCGAAGTGGAACAGGAAGGGCGCCGGGATGGCGTCCAGGAACGGCACAATCTCCCACACACGGCGAGCGATCGCGACGCCCTGGCTCCGTTCGCTGCCCACTGCCTGAATTCCGGGTGCTTCAAGCTCCCAGGTGGAACGCAGCAGCGAGGATCCGAAGTTCTTGCGAAAGCTGCCCAGCGGGCTTCCCTGCGCATCGAGCACATCATAGGTTGCTCCCAGGTCAAGACGCCGTCGAGCCTTGAAGGAGAATAGCTGCGTCTTCTTCGACTCGTCCGTGAAAAACCTAACCTCTTCCTTGAAGGCAGCCCGCTTCTGTTGCGCAAGAGCCATGAGCGCCCCCGGATTTCCGTCTGGATCGACGGATCGGACCTCGTACCGATTGACCATGAGGGTGACCTTCTGGGTTACTGAAAATCGCTCGATCGGCGGCTGGGAGTTCATCTGATTCTTTCGTCGTTGTCTGTAGTTGCGACCGCTCTGCGGGCAGCCGTTCTGAGCCTAGCTACCTGAGGTCCCTGCCGACGTCGTCCTGAGGGAGTATCTCTGCCCAATGAGCGGCCGTACCGGGGAAATGACGGCCGTGCCGGGAATCCGGAGCTCTTGACGACCTTCATCCGCGGGTCGAGAGTTACTACATGACGTCCCTTCTGGGCGCCGCTCAATTGGCTCGCCGCATACGCGGCGGCCATTCATAGGAAGGCGAAGGCAATGGACGCAATGATGTGGGTCTGGATCATCATCGGGATCCTCGTGGTGCTGCTCATCATCGGACTGATCGTATTCCTTGGACGGAAGCGCAAGCACGCACACGACCAGGAGAAGCGCCGGAAAGACCACGAGCACGCAAACGAGATTCGGGAAGAGGCGCACGCCAAGGACCTGGAAGCCCGTGAGCGTGAGGCACGCGCCGCCCGCGCTGACGCCGATGCCCAGCAGGCCGAGGTGGACGCCGAAAGACTGCGCAAGGAAGCGGAACAGCGGCAGAACGATGCCCAGGGCCTGCGCCGGGAAACCGAAGAACGCGCGCGCCACGCGGATGAGATCGATCCTGACGTACGCAACGACCAGGGGACGCGCAGCGTTAGGAAGAACGGCGCCGATCCCGGCCGGCCCGGACGTCACTGACAGCTGGGCCGCTGACCGCGCCGCTCCGTCATCAGGATCGGATGCCGGCGCCCCTCGGTTCGCCCGCGGGGCGCTCGGCCGCGGCAGGCGCCACAAGGAACGACGCCAATACAGCCACTCCGACGGCGAGCAGGGCATTCCGGATTCCCATCTGGTCACCGAGGAATCCGAGCAGCGGAGGCCCAGCGAGGAATGCCGTGTACCCGATCGTGGAAACCACCGACACGCGGGCAGCAGCCAGGCGCGGTTCGTCCGCAGCGGCAGACATTCCCATGGGGAACCCGAGCGCGGCGCCCGTTCCCCACAGAACCGCTCCGACTCCGGCAAGAAGCACAGTGGGTGCAAAGACGAAGAGCACCAGGCCGGCCAGCGACGACGCAAGGCTCACCTGCAGCACCCGCACCCGCCCGAACCGGTCGATAAAGCCGCCGCCAACGAAGCGGAAGAGGGTCATTGAGGCTACAAACACGCCGAACATCAGCGCACCGACGGCTTCAGTGGAACCAAGGCCGTCCACTGTTGCCTTCGCCACCCAGTCGTTTGCAGCACCTTCAGTGAGCGCTGCACCGAGCACTACCAGCCCGATGAGGAGCGTGCGCGGCTCCTTCCAGGCGGCAAATCCGCCGGAAGGGGAGGTCTCGGCGTCGTCATGTTTCCCGGCGTGAGGGTCCTCAGGCAGGAAGTAACGCGGAATCCACAGCGAAATAATGAGTACCAGCACCGCAACCACCGCCAGGTGGGTTGATAGCTCTACGCCTGCGGCCGCGAGACCGGCTCCAGTGAGCGCGCCGATGAAGGCACCACCGCTAAAGGCCGCGTGGAACTTCGGCATGATGGTGCGCATGAGCCGGCGTTCGACGTCGGCGCCTTCCAGGTTCTGCGCAACATCCCAGAGGCCTATACCAAGGCCGAAAATGAAGAGGCCGACGGCGGCAACCACCACGGATTGCGTGACGAGTCCGCCGGCAATGGTGGAGGCGGCGATAGTGGCAGCCACTCCGCCCAGCCTCACGGTGTTCGCTGTCCCGATCCGTGCGGCGATCCCGCCCGACAACGGCAACGACACCATGGACCCGATCGCCGCAACAAGCAGCAGCGCGCCCGTCTGGCCGTCGCTCAGCCCCAGCGTGTCCGACGCAGATGGAATCCGGGCCGCCCAGCTGGCGAATACGAGGCCGTTGAGACCGAAGATAGCGAAGGTAGCCCACATGGCTGAATTGACGTTGCTCTGCACCTCTAAACCGTAGGCGCACGGGCTCGGAAGGGGCTACCCAGGGCAGGCAGTGTGATGGAGATGACAACAGGTTGCCGCCGCTACGGTGGCGGACCGCACTGAAACCCCGGGCAAAAGAAACACGCCCGGCTCGACGTACCGCTAATCCTCGAAGCTGAGGGTGAGCTGGTCTCCATCAATCTGCACGGCCGCGCTGAAGTAGAGGCTCGCGGTGTCTTCTTCCGGCTCCCATTCGGCCGGCTCGTCGTCCTGCCACTGAGTGTTCCGCTCATAGGTGGCAGTCATCTCGCCTTCCGTGGCGTACAGCGCCAGGGACCCATCCCAATTCTCCGACACCTCGAACTCAGGCTCCTGGGTAATTGTCCAGCTGAAATTGCGATAGTCCTCGTCGTCGCCAAACGTGAACGCTCTGTTCGGGCAGTCCTCGGGCGCCGCCTCTGTGGAGTCGGCGCAGGTCTGAAGGAATTCCCTCGCCTGAGCCACCGCATCTTCCGTCACTGCATCCGTCATGGAGCGCTGGAAAAGGGCCCCTTCCCCAACACTGCTTGCCGGATCAGCCGACACTGTAATGGTTTGCTCCTCCCCCAACGTCACATATTTGGTGCCTTCCGGCGGAGTCAGCACATAGTCGCCCGGCAGGACCGGCAATGAGAACGCGCCTGGAGCCTGCTGGCCGAGCTGTTGGGACAGCTCCACGTCCACGCCGTTTACCGTCACCATGTCCACGCCTTCAGGCACTTGGATCGGCAAGGTCCAGGACGTCCCGCGGGTCACCGTCCAGTTGTGGAAGAACAGCGCCGTTCGCTCTGCCTTCTCCAGGGTGAAGATAAGTGGCACCCTTTTGGCATCCTGGGTTACCTCCGCCGTAACGGTCGCCAATTCACCCGAGAACTCGACGTCGCGAATCTCATGGTCGGTTATGCGGTTCTGAGCAGCACCGAAGATGCCGTCATCCAGCAGCAACCGCTCCTCGGACGTCACATTTGGATCATGCAGCGCTACCGCTGCGCTCGCATCCCCCTCCTCGAGCGCCTTGAGGTACTTCTCAACGTGCGCTTGGGGCCCATAGGTTGTGGCGCTCAGAATGTTGAACGCAACAGTGGCAGCCACAATCAGGAGGATGACGATTCCCGCGATTGCTGTGCCAATCCGCAGCCTTTTCTTGGCATGGGCGGTTAATGGTTTGGTCTCCCGCCCGCAGGCACCCGGCACCTCCTCCACCTGGCGCCCGGTATCAGTGCCGGCGACTGCGGAGTCGGCGGTTGCTGTGGGACCGGAGAACCAGCGGTGGATAATGGCGGGCAGGAAAGGCACTGCCACCGGGGCCAGGTATCGTCCCGAAACTTCAATTGCGGCTCCCCACAAACCCATGATCAGCGGCGTCCAGAGAGCCAGTGCCAGAGTGCCCGAAAATGACAATGCGCCGCCCCTGACACCGAAGACCACTGAGGTGAACAGAGTGATTAGGAGCCCACCCACCAGAAAGATGGCCGGCAGGATGGCCCATGACATCCAACCCTCCCGTTGGCGGTAGGAGGCTCGCGCAGCTGCCCAGGCGATCGATGCGACGAAAGCGATCGTGATGGCTAACAGGATAAGCAGCAGGGCGGCCCACCATGGGAGATCAAAAACCGTCATGGAATCTGTGCCCTGGCTGGTGGCGTTGCTGACGGAAGACAGATGCCCGATTCCGTAGGCCCAGCCGGCGGCGGTGGGTAGCCAGAGCGGTGCTGAGAACGCCGCTGCTGCTCCGCCTTTCACCGTGGCAAAGATGAACAGTACAAGCCCGCTCACGAGCGTGTAGGCCATGTAATGGAGGCAGAAGATCCTCACGCCCGCCAGTATCTCCGCGCCTGCGCGTCGCCTCGCGGTTGCTTGCAGAAGGCCGTGTGTAGTCGCCGACCCGTGATGATGTCCCAAGCGACTGCCGAGTGTTCCGATGGCAAGGGCCCCGAAGAACAATGGCAAGGAGGCGCTCGTAAGGACAGCAGACATGCCGTTCTCGGAGATCCGGACTGCGAAGAGGAAGCTAAGCAACAGGCCAACGAGTGCAAGTGTCAGTCCGCTGACCGCCGAAAGCATCCACGCCTGCGTACTGGTGATACTTGTTTGGCTTCGAGCGCTCCGCCTACCAAGGAACCACAGCGTGAGTACCGCGATTCCCGTCAGAGCGAGCGGGACGCCCCAGCCTACAGCGCCTATTTGCAGCGGCATCCCGAGGACATTAAGACCCAGATCGGCGTGTAGGGCTCCCATCATCGCCATGCCGGCGAGCTGAAATGGGAGTGCGAGTAAAAGAAAAGCGCCGCCAACGTCCGAGGGCGTCTCCACTCCCACGTACTCATCGAGGGAGGCCTGCAGGTCCTGTGCTGAAAGAACCAGGCCCAGAGCAACCAGCAGTAAGACTGCGAATGCTGCGAAAACTGTGACGCCGTACGCGATGACCCCGGCCAAACCCGCGCTCAACCAACGGCTGTGCCCGATGTCCCTGAAACCTCCGCCAACTGGCAACGGATCAACGGGCCGCTCTGACGATGACGGAGCCGATACGCGCGGAGTGGCTGGCGGCAGCGGCGGAAGGGCAGGCCGATCGACGGATTCTGGATTCATGGTTGTCCCCCAACGAAAGAATGATGAGGACGATCACTAATTTGCCCCCGGAGACAATTTACTATGAGCGGCCAGTGCCCCGGGTAGTGCTGTGGATAAGTGTCAAGCCTTGTCCTAGCGCGACCGCTGCACTCTGCCTTCGTCCCACACAGGAGCTTCCGATTCATACACCTTGCCGTCCTCGCCGAAGACGAGGAAGCGGTCAAAACTCCGCGCGAACCAGCGGTCGTGGGTTACGGCCAGCACGGTTCCCTCGAACGCGTCTATAGCGCGTTCCAGGGCTTCGGCTGAATGGAGATCGAGGTTGTCCGTGGGCTCGTCGAGGAGCAGGAGCGTGGCGCCGGACAGTTCGAGGAGCAGGATCTGCAGCCGTGCCTGCTGCCCGCCGGAAAGCGAGTCATACAGCTGTTCCGACTGCCCTGCCAGCCCGTAGCGGTCCAGTACTCCCGACGCCGCCTCCCGGCCGAGGCCCGATCGGTGATCGTCGCCGCGGTGCAGGATGTCGAGCAGGCTCCGGCCCAGCAGGTCCGGACGCACATGGGTCTGGGCGAAGAACCCAGGGCGAATGCGCGCACCCAACTTCACCACGCCGGTGTGAGGCACGGGTGCGATGCTCACCTCGGACACCGGTTCATGTTCTTTCTCCGGATCGGTGCCGCCGGCGGCGAGGAGGCGAAGGAAGTGGGACTTGCCGGACCCGTTGGAGCCCAGCACTCCGACGCGGTCACCGAACCAGATCTCGGTGCTGAACGGCTTCATCAGCCCGGTCAGCTCCAGTCTCTGCGCGACGACGGCCCGCTTGGCTGTGCGGCCACCCTTGAGCCGCATGTTCACGTTCTGCTCGATCGGGATCGCTTCCGGCGGCCCTGCCTCCAGGAATTTCGCCAGGCGCGTCTGGGCGGCGTGGTAGCGATTAGCCATGTCCGAGCGGAACGCGGCCTTGTTCTTGTACATGTTCACGAGCTCTTTGAGCTTGATGTGCTCCTCATCCCAGCGTCGCCGCAGTTCCTCAAAGCGGGCGTTGCGGTCCGTCCGGGCCTGCAGGTAGGTGCTGAAACCTCCACCGTGCACCCAGCTGGAGGCGCCGAGTGCGCCGGGTTCCAGCGTGACGATCCGGGTAGCCGCATTGTCCAGCAGCTCGCGGTCGTGGCTGACAAAGAGGACCGACTTGCTGGACTCGTTGAGCTTCGCTTCGAGCCACCGTTTGCCGGGTACGTCGAGGTAGTTGTCCGGCTCGTCGAGGAGGAGCAGTTCGTCTGGACCGGAGAACAGCGCCTCCAGGACGAGCCGTTTCTGTTCTCCTCCGGATAACGACGACGCCGCGCGGTACTGTGCGCGATCATACGGAACGCCCAACGCAGCCATCGTCACTTCATCCCAGGTGGTTTCGAGCTCATAGCCGCCGGCGTCTCCCCAATCGGCAATCGCCTGGGCATAACGCATCTGGGTGGGTTCGTCGTCGTGCTCCATCATTGCGAGCTCAGCGTCGTCGATCTTTTTCGCGGCCGCTGCAAGCACCGGCGGCGCAGCGGAGACGAGCAGGTCCCGCACCGTGGTGTCATCGCGGACCTGGCCCACGAACTGGCGCATGATGCCCATACTGCCGGAGCGGGTGATGGCCCCCTCATCGGCGGTGATATCGCCGGCAACAATGCGAAGGAGCGTGGTCTTTCCGGTGCCGTTGGGACCGATCAGGGCAGTCTTGTGGCCCTCGCCGACCTTGAAGGTGACGCCGTTGAGCAACTGGCGGCCGTCGGAAAGAAAGTAGTCGATGTTGGAAATGTCGAGGTGCGCCACGCTCCCAGTCTTCCACCCGCATCCAGTGAGCCGAAATAGGGTCTCATCCGTGGGTAGACACTCGAGTGCGAGGATGGGAGCGTGATTCCAATAACTCCCCAGCGGGTGGTGTTCTTCGGCGTGACCGGATCCGGGAAAACAACAGCGGCTGAGCGCTATGCCGCTGCGACCGGGTTGCCGCTGACATCCGTAGACTCGGACATCGGGTGGCTTCCGGGATGGGCGGAGCGGGATCCCGCCGAGCAGCTCCGCATGGTTGAGGAAATCGCCTCGCGGGATGCCTGGGTGCTGGACAGCTTCTACCGGAAGTGGTCAGACCACCTGATTCCGCGCGCTGAAGTCATCGTTGCGCTGGATTATCCGCGCTGGCTCTCGCTGTCCCGGCTGGTCCGCAGGACGCTGCGGCGCATGGTGCTGCGGGAAGAGGTCTGCAACGGGAACACGGAGACCTTCCGCCGCGTCATCGCACACGACTCGATCATTCGGTGGCACTTCACGTCCTTCGCCAGCAAGCGCCGGAGGATTCTTGAATATCAGGACGCCGGGTTGCCAGTGCTTCGCTTCACCAGACCGCGGGATCTGGAGCAATGGCTCAGGTCCTATGAGAGGTGACGGCCTAATTCATCGAACGATGAGCTCGCTCACGCAAAGTAGCGCGCTAAAAATCGGTGCAGGAGGAGCTGCAGTCGGATCGGTCATCCCGACCCTCGGCGCCATCATTCCCGCGGCAGTCGGTGTGGACATCGACGTGGTGATGCAGGATGCCCGCGACCTCGTGCGCAACCGGCACACGCTGCGCCAGATCGTGAACGTCAAGGCTGACTGAGCCGCAGCTCAGTTCCTGGGCAGTCCCTGGAACCCAATCAGCATTCCACGACGTTCAAGGCCAGCCCGCCACGGGCGGTTTCCTTGTACTTGTCCATCATGTCCGCACCGGTTTCACGCATCGTCTTGATCGCAGCGTCAAGTGAGACGAAGTGCTGCCCGTCGCCGCGCACGGCCATGCGGGCTGCGGTGATTGCCTTCATCGCTCCCACGGCGTTGCGCTCGATGCACGGTATCTGCACCAGTCCGCCGACGGGATCGCAGGTCAAGCCCAGGTTGTGCTCAATGCCGATTTCAGCGGCGTTTTCGACCTGCTCGGGTGTGCCTCCCAACACCTCGGCCAGCCCCGCAGCGGCCATCGCGCACGCTGAACCAACTTCCCCCTGACAGCCGACCTCGGCACCCGAGATGGAGGCATTCTTCTTGAAGAGGGCACCGACAGCAGTGGCGGCGAGCAGGAAGCGGATAACGCCGTCGTCGTCGGCTCCCGGAACGAAGTCTGTGTAGTACTTCAGGACTGCCGGGATGATGCCGGCCGCGCCGTTGGTGGGAGCGGTCACCACACGACCGCCGGCCGCGTTTTCCTCGTTTACGGCAAGCGCGAACAGGGTGACCCACTCCATGGTGCTGAGGTGGTCACTGGGGTCAGCTTCCTTCTGAAGCAGTTCCAACTGCCGGGCAGCACGACGCCGGACATGCAGCCCACCGGGAAGAATGCCGCTGTTGGTCGACCCCCGCCGGATGGTGTCCTGCATGACGTCCCAGATCTCGAGCAGGCCGTTGCGGATCTCAGTCTCGGACCGGACGGCCAGTTCATTGGCCAGCACAATCCCGGAAAAGGACTTTCCCGTCGATGCTGCAAGGCCGAGCAACTGTTCGCCGGATTCAAACGGGTAGGGAATCGCGACGGTCTGTTCCGCGGACAGGTCGGTGCCGATCTGGTCCTCGTCCAGAACGAAACCCCCGCCCACCGAGTAGTATTCGCGGGCGAATAAGAGTATGCCCTCAGCGTTATATACCGAGAAGCGCATCCCATTGGTGTGGTAGTCCAGCCGCTGCTTGCGGTGCAGAACAAGATCTTTCTCCGGATCAAAAGCTACATCGTGGGAGCCGGCCAGACGAAGGGTCTTTGTTTTCGAGATTTCCTCCACACGAGGTTCAGCGCGTTCCGGATCGGTAAGGTGCGGCTGCTCGCCCTCGAGCCCCAGGATCACGGCCTTGACTGTTCCGTGCCCATGACCGGTTACGCCCAACGAACCGAACAGTTCAGCATCGACGTGCTGGACCTGTTCCAGCAGCCCCTGCTCCACCACCATCCGGGTGAAGAGAAAGGCCGCCGTCATGGGCCCGCCCGTGTGTGAACTGGACGGACCTATCCCGATTTTGAAGAGGTCGAAGGCGCTGATGGTCATGAGCGGCCCGGACGTTTGTAGAACGGCAGCTCAACGACGGTGAAACCCTCCGGACGTCCGCGCAGGTCAACCTGCAGTTCCGTGCCCGGTTCGCTCAACGCTGTGTCAACGTAAGCGAGGGCAACCGGGTACCCGAGGGTCGGGCTCGGAAGGCCGGACGTAACGGTACCTACGGTCTGTCCGTTCGAAACGACGTCGTACCCTGCACGGGCAGACCGGCGTCCGGTACCACGCAAACCGACCAGCTTTCGCTCCGGTGTTTCGGCCTTCAGCGGCTCCAGCACGGAGCGGCCCACGAAGTTCTCGGTCTTCTTCAGGCTGACGACACCGCCCAATCCCGCTTCAAACGGATTTGTCTCCAGGCCGAGCTCATGACCGTACAACGGCATGCCGGCTTCAAGGCGAAGCGAGTCCCGCGAGGCCAGCCCGCAGGGCGCCAGGCCATGGTTGGTTCCTGCCTCGGTCACGGCTTTCCACAGCTGTACGGCCTGCGCGTTCTCGATGAAAAGTTCAAAGCCATCCTCGCCGGTGTAGCCGGTGCGGGCGAGGAGGACCGGCTGACCGGCGAGCTCCACGCGAACGGCGGCGTAGTACTTGAGCGAGGTGATGGCGTCGCGGTCTGCAGCCGGCGCCATGCCGAGCAGGATCGCCTCCGCGTTCGGTCCCTGCACCGCGATGAGAGCGGTCTCCTCCGACTGATCCTGCACAGTGACATCGAAGTCGGCAGCACGCTGCTGCAGCTCGGCAGCAACCGTGTCGGAGTTCGAGGCGTTGGGCACCACAAGGAACTGGTCCTCGGCGAGACGGTACGTGATGAGGTCATCAATCACTCCGCCGCCCTCGGTGCAGATGAGGGAGTACTTGGCCTTCCCCACCGCCATGATCTCCATATTTCCCACGAGGGCATAGTTGAGGAAGCTGGCTGCCTGCGGCCCAGTGACCATCACCTCGCCCATGTGCGAAAGGTCGAAAATGCCGGCGGCCCGGCGAACCGTGTGGTGCTCTTCAAGTTCGCTGCGGTACTTCAGGGGCATCTGCCAACCGCCGAAGTCGGTGAATGCCGCACCGAGTTCCTGGTGCTGGGCATACAGCGCTGTCTGCTTTGTCATGGCGATCCCTTAGTCCTCGAAGTCTTCGATCGGCGGGCACGAGCACACGAGGTTCCTGTCACCGTGGGCGCCGTCGATACGGCGGACCGGCGGGAAGTACTTGTCGTGGCGCAGCGTCCGCAGCGGGAATGCAGCCAGTTCCCGGGAGTAGGCCTGCGACCACTCGTCACTGATGAGCGTCTGTGCGGTATGCGGTGCCTGGCGAAGCGGACTCTCCTCCAGCTGCCATTCGCCTGTTCCGACGCGGTCGATCTCGTGTCGGATGGCGATCATCGCCTCGACAAAACGGTCCAGTTCGCGCAGGTCCTCGGACTCCGTGGGCTCCACCATCAACGTGCCCGCTACCGGGAAGCTCAGCGTCGGGGCGTGGAAGCCGTAATCGATGAGGCGCTTGGCCACGTCTTCGGCTGTCACACCGGTCTTCGCGGTAAGTGCGCGAAGGTCCAGAATGCACTCGTGCGCCACGAGTCCGTTCTCACCCGAGTAGAGCACCGGGAAGTATTCATTGAGGCGGGCGGCGACGTAGTTCGCTGCAAGGAGCGCGGACTTCGTGGCTGCCGTCAGGCCCTCGCTTCCCATCAGCGCCACATAGGCCCAGGAAATCGGCAGTACGCCTGCTGAACCGAAGCGGGAGGCGGAGATAGGGACGCCGGCTGTGTTGCTGTTGTCTACACCAGCTGCGCTATTCGCATCTCCAGGCAGGAAGGGGGCAAGGTGCTCCGCCACTGCTACCGGCCCGACACCGGGACCTCCGCCGCCGTGCGGGATGCAGAACGTCTTGTGCAGGTTCAGGTGGGAAACATCACCACCGAACTCACCCGGCTTTGCTAGCCCGACCAGCGCGTTAAGGTTTGCGCCGTCGATGTAGACCTGACCGCCCGCGCCATGCACCTGGTCGCAGACCCAGCGGACGTCCTCCTCGAAAACGCCATGCGTGGACGGGTAGGTGATCATGATCGCAGACAGGGAATCCTTGTTCGCCTCGATCTTTGCCTGGAGATCATCGTGATCGATGTTGCCGTTTCCGGCTGTCTTGACCACAACCACCTTCATGCCGGCGAGCACAGCAGAGGCGGCGTTGGTGCCGTGTGCTGACGATGGGATGAGGCACACTGTGCGAGCCTCATCACCGCGTGAAAGATGGTACTTGCGGATGGCCAGCAGACCGGCGAGTTCGCCCTGGGAGCCGGCGTTCGGCTGAATCGACACCCTGGCGTAGCCGGTGATTTCAGCGAGACGGCCCTCCAGGTCATCAATCAGCTGGCGCCAGCCCTCGGTCTGGTGCTCGGGGGCGAACGGATGGATGGTTGCGAACTCGGGCCAGGAGATCGGTTCCATCTCAACCGTGGCGTTGAGCTTCATGGTGCAGGATCCCAACGGAATCATGGTGCGGTCCAGTGCCAGGTCGCGGTCCGAGAGACCGCGCAGGTAGCGCAGCATCTGGGTCTCTGAGCGGTGGAGGGAGAACACGGGATGGGTCATATAGGACGACGTCCGTTGCAGGTCAGCAGGGATTGCAGTCTCCGCGTCGGCTGACAGATTTACCCCGAAGATCTCGGCGATGGTTTCAAGGTGAGCGTCCGTGGTGGTCTCGTCACAGGAGATGCCGACGTGATCGGCATCGACCAACCGCAGGTTGATGCCGCGCTCCTCGGCCTTGCGGACAATGCTCTCGGACTGGCCCTCGACCTTCACGAGAAGGGTGTCGAAGAAGGACTCGTGGACCGTCCCTGGAACGGCTGCAGCGAGCCGCGCCGCCTTTCCATGGACACGTTCCGCGATCGCCTTCAGCCCGTCGGGACCGTGGTAAACGGCGTACATGCTGGCAACGATCGCGAGGAGCGCCTGAGCGGTACAGATGTTCGACGTAGCCTTCTCGCGGCGGATGTGCTGCTCACGTGTTTGCAGTGCAAGCCGGTAGGCGGGTGCGCCGTCGGAATCCTTCGACACCCCAACAAGGCGGCCGGGGAGCATGCGCTCCAGGCCCTTTCGAACGGCCATGTACGCAGCGTGTGGTCCGCCGAAGAACAGCGGCACACCGAAACGCTGGGCGGAGCCGACGGCGATATCCGCGCCCTGCTCCCCCGGAGGGGTGATCAGGGTCAGCGCTAGCAGGTCCGCTGCGACCGTCACCAGGGCGCCGCCGTCGTGCGCTTTCGCGACCATGTCCGTGTGGTTGCGGAGCGTGCCGGATGTCCCGGGCTGCTGGAGGACGACGCCGTTGATGTCGCCGTCCGGCAATCCCTTTGAGAGGTCAGCGATCTCGATATCAAAGCCCAGCGCCTCAGCGCGGCCCTGCACGACGGCGATGGTCTGGGGGAGGCATTCCGCGTCCAGGATGGTTCGTCCCTTGTTCTTGCCGGAGCGACGCATCAGGAGGACGGCCTCGGCAACGGCCGATGCTTCATCGAGCAGGGAGGCGTTGGCGATGGGCAGCGCAGTGAGGTCCTGGACCATCGTCTGGAAGTTCAGCAGGGCTTCAAGACGGCCCTGGGAGATTTCCGGCTGGTAGGGCGTGTAGGCGGTGTACCAGGCGGGAGCCTCAAGCACATTGCGGCGGATGACAGGAGGGGTGACCGTGTCGTAGTAGCCCTGACCGATCATCTGCACGGCGGTCTTGTTCTTCGCGGCGATGCTGCGCAGTTCCGCCAGGACCTCCGACTCGCTCAGCGCAGACGGAATGTCCAGGCCCTCGTTGATACGGATGCTCGCCGGCACCGCAACATCGACGAGTTTGTCCAGGCTGGGGTAGCCCAGGACCTTGAGCATCTGCTCGGCGTCGTCCGAGCGGGGACCGATGTGGCGGTCGGAGAAAGTTGATTCCGTCTGGTGCGTCATGAGGAACTCCGTGAATCAGTGTGCGTGCAGGGCGCGCGGACAGGTGGGTGGGTTCCTCCCCGCTCTGTCTTGGACCTGAGAGATTCCGTGAACACAGGGTTCACCTTGCACCGTCGGTGAGCACAACCTATCTTCAGCTGCGCTACTTTCCAGAGTTGCCTTTCCGCTGCGGTGCTGGGCCTGAGAGATTCCTGGGGAGGGTTTGCTCCTACGGCGCCTGCCGGCTGTAGGTCAACGGCAGGACTCTCCCGCTGCGGGTCAAGGGCGTTTTATTACTGCGCTTTTCAGTTATGCGATCGTGATCAAGCTTACTCTTCGCTGAAATCGATCAGCAAAGGAGTGCGCTCACGATGACCTTCCCAACTGCGGCACCGGCAGCCCGAACACGTCCTTGAGTGCAAGTTTTGCCGCGTGATAACCGCCCATCCCGTGCACGCCCGGGCCGGGCGGGGTCGATGCTGAGCACAGATAGAGGCCCTTCCCCGGCATCCGCCAAGGGCGCGGCCCGAATGAGGGACGCGCCAGCAGCTGAGGGATGGTCACCGCGCCACCGCTGAAGTCACCGCCCACGTAATTGGCGTTGTACTGCTCAAGGTCAGCTGCAGTCATGACGTGTGAACGCACGACGACGTCGCGGAAGCCGGGCGCGAAACGTTCGATCTGCCGCACAATGGCCTCCGTCATGTCCCGCGTGGAACCGTTGGGCACGTGGCAGTAAGTCCACAGAACCTGCCGTCCGTGGGGTGCACGGGAAGAATCGAACAGGGAAGGCTGCGAAACCAGCACGTACGGTTTTTCCGGATGGCGTCCGGCGGCCACGTCGGCTTCCGACGCCGCCACTTCAGCCCGGGTTCCGCCCGCATGAACTGTGCCGGCCGCTCGTACTTCCTCGTTTGCCCACGGCACCGGCCCCGAGAGGATGAAGTCAACCTTGCAGGCGCCGTCCCCGAAGCGGAACCGGTCCAGCATTGAGACGTAGCCCTGCGGGAGGCGATCGCCTGCCAGGCCGCCAACAGCACCGGGTGAGACATCGAGCAGGACTGCCTTTGCTCCGTCGAACTCGCCGACCGATTCAATCCGACGGGCAGTGTGGACGGCGCCGCCATGTGCCCGGATGTCATCCGCCATAGCGTTGACCAATGCCTGGGATCCGCCAACCGGAATGGGCCATCCCACGGCATGCGCCAACGCTCCGAGGGTGAGCCCGGCACCTGCAGCCGCGAGTGTGGGCAGGGCAGCAACGGCATGTGCGGCAACTCCGGTAAACAATGCCGCCGCCTCTTCCGTCGAGAAGCGCAGGTTCCACAGGCCAGTCCCCTGCTCGAGCGTCCTTGAACCGAGCAGGGCGGCCGCGACTGGATGCCGCGGGACCCGCAGGAACTGGTTGAGCCCGGTATCGACCACCCCATCAATGTGCTGCACGAGCGGGCGCATCAGTCGCCGCCAGGCCTGTCCGTCCTTGTCCAGACCGAGCGCCGTACGCCCAAGATCGCGGTACGCGAGTCCAGCACGGCCATTGTCCAGCGGATTGGCGTACGACAGCTCGGGAACCACGAAGGGAATCCGTTCCCGGAGACCGAACTCCCGGAAGAAGGGTGACGCCAACGCCATCGGATGCACAGCCGAACAAATGTCATGCACGTGTTCCGGCTCAAGCAGCTCCATGGTGCGTGACCCGCCGCCGATAGCTCGTTCGGCCTCAAATATCTCCACGCTCAAGCCTGCACGTGCCATCACGACGCCGGCAGCCAGCCCATTGGGGCCGGCACCGACAATCGCGACGTCCGCCATGGCTAGCTCTTCCCTCCGGACCGGTGGGCGCGAAGCGTGGACACGGACGAGGCTGCTCGCATGAGCAACGCGCGACCTTTGGCCGGCGCCGTTCTGCGGAATGAGAGCAGTCCAGCCACCACCTTGTACTTACCCGGGTTCAGCGGGATGTCATAAGTTGTGGGGAGGTCCACAACGTTCTTGGAGAAGTTCCGCTTGAACGTGGTGACGTTGACCAGTTGTGGGTAGTTCTCACTCACGATGCCGGTAAGCCCGCAAGCGGTATTGCCGGCAGCTTTGAGCTGTTTAAACGCTTCCCACAGCAACAGATAAGGCGCAAACGTCTTGCGCGCGTCGTGTGTGCTGCCCGCAAAATAGTAGACCGAGTAGCCGCGGTATTCGGTAGTGATCAACCAACTCACAGCCCTGCTGTCCACGTAGGCGACCATGAGCCGAAGATGATCCCCCAGAGTTGAGAGCAGCAACTCGTAGTATTCGGGGCCGAAGCTGGAGAAGCCGTCGCGCTCCGCTGTTTCCTGCAGAATCGGGTACAGGTCCGCCCTGAATACCTCGACCCAGCGTGCCCGCTCGATGGTCCGGACCTCCACGCCTGACCGTTCCGCACGACGGATACTGTTCCTGGCATTCGGCCGGAAAGACTTGAAGATTGCATCCTCGCCCGGCGTCAGGTCAACGACGATCTCGCGCTCATACCAGCCGTGCTCGATCGGGCCGGCTGCAGGAGGCAGCGGGTGTTTCACCTGCATGCGGACATAGAGAGGGTCTGTGCCCGGATCATCAGTGAACTGGTGCTGAACCGTGTGCATAAGACGGAGTTCAGCTTCCGCGGTACGGTCCGCGAACCATACGGGCCCGTTGATCGCGACCAGCGATTCTCGGAACCTGCGCCGCACCCGGAGGAAGCTCACCATCGCAGCCGGTGCGCCGTCGTCGTCGTCGTAGTAGGCCCACAATCCGTACGGTTCCCGGCCCAGACTGCGCTCGAAGTCCGCCCACTGCGGAGTCTGTTCGAGCGGAATGACGACATCGGGGCTTGCCGACGCCAACAGCTCGAATGCCTCTGGCGTTAGGCGCTCACTGCGGAAGACGGATTCTGTCACTGGGGGTCTTTCGGTGCGGTGATGGTGAGGTTTGGAGAGGACTCGCTCAACAGTACCGGAGCAGGCGCATGCCGGTCTGGAGCGCCATCGAAGGGGCCGCCTGCCGGATCGTCAATACCAATGCGCCGTGCGGGATCATATGTCGATTCAAGTATATGTTGCGCAACCCGATACAACAGGTAACCGGTGGCCAGTAGCCGCGCCAAGATCGCGGCGACATAGTAGGGGGAGTCGATATTGTTCTCCACCACGCCTGACGACGCTTCACGGGCTACGTACATCCAGTACGCCCACCAGTGAAGTAGTTCAACAAGCTGCCAGACACAAAGTATTCGCCAATCGACATACGAGAGCGCAACGAAGGGCAGCAACCACAGAGTGAGTGCGGGAGGGTAGTCGGGCAGGACCAGGACGAGTGCTCCGAGCAGCAGAAGAATCACTTGCGGAAGGCGTGGGCGTCGCGGTGCCCGCAGCACCAGCAGGCATATCAGGGCAACCAGCACCGCGAAAATGGTAAAAGCCAGGGTTGCTGTTGCTACCGGAGAGAGCACCGGCAGGCCGAGCCGCTGCGCAAGCAGGTCATAGCCCGCCCACAGCGAAGAGGAAATGCCGAGGCGAGCCGGATCGTATTCCCACGGCAGTGCCAGAATGCGTTCGGGCCCGAACGGCAGAACGGTGAGTACCCAGACGGCGATCAGCGAACCGCCGCTCAGCAGGGCACCCCTGAACCGGCCGGTCCGGATGGCCAACAGTATGACGGCAGCGAGGACCAGGAGCACGTGAACGCTGAACCCGGCGCCGAACCCGAGCAGGACGCCGGAGATCACATAGCGCTCCTGGGCAAACGCCCACACAGCCAGGACACTCAATAGGACGGACAGCAGCACCCAGCTTGAGGTTGCCGTCAGGATCGCGATCGGCGCCACCGCCACAAGCGCCGCATCCCAGGGTCGGCGACTCGCCAGTCGCATCACGGTAACAACAGTTCCAATCCACGCGGCAGCGATCAGTACAGCGTTCACGTCGAAATACTGCATCAGGGATTGCGTTTGGACTATGCCGTCCGCGGACGTCGGCACCAGTAGCGCGACCAGTCCCGCAAACACTCCAACGAGCAGCGGCCCATCAAAGGTGGACCCCTCCGCGAATGGGGACAAACCGCTTCCGAGACCCTGGAACTGGAAGGCCTCGGTCCAGTCTGAGTAGCAGCCCCGGTAGAACTGCGCGGGACGTGTCCATCCGTCGGTTCGGCACGGAGCCTTGATCAGCACCGCCAGGACAGCGGCGGCTGTGGTCATCAGGATCAGGACCCGCCCGACGGTGAAGACGACCGGCCGCACCCTGCCCGGTGCAGCGTGCCTCCCAAGTGGCCCGCCGGCGACTTCCGCGGCATGCCTGAGCAAGGGGTCCCCGCGCGTAGGCACGGAGATGCTTGCGGGGCGGCGCTGACCCTGCTCTTGCTCCATGTCTCGAAAGCCTAGCCAACGGGCAGGACAATGGCGCCCTCTTCGTAGAAACCCACCTGTAATTCCGCACTCCGGAGGGCTTGAGGGAATGAGCAGGCAACAACGGGCGTTCGCAATAACAAGTAGACTGGGTAAGCTGTGGATTTCGCCGGAGGCAAAGGCAAACAAAGACCTCGGTCCGGGCGGTTATAAGTGCGCGTAAAGAGGAGAACAGTGGGAACTAACCCCATTCGGGTAGCAATCGTCGGTGTTGGCAACTGTGCAGCATCCCTGGTGCAGGGCGTGCAGTACTACAAGGATGCAGACGCTACGGCGACCATCCCCGGACTGATGCATGTGGAGTTCGGCAAGTACCACGTCAATGACGTGCAGTTTGTCACCGCGTTCGACGTCGATGGCAAGAAGGTCGGCCTGGACCTCGCCGACGCCATCGGCGCCAGCGAGAACAACACCATCAAGATCGCGGACGTGCCGCCCACCGGAGTGAAGGTCCAGCGCGGGCACACCCTCGATGGTCTGGGCAAGTATTACCGCGAGACCATCGTCGAATCCGATGCGGAGCCGATTGACGTCGTCGCTGAGCTCAAGGCATCACAGGTTGACGTAATGGTCTGCTACCTGCCAGTCGGCTCCGAAGCAGCAGCGAAGTTCTATGCGCAGTGCGCAATCGATGCGGGCGTCGCTTTTGTCAACGCACTTCCCGTTTTCATCGCAGGCACCAAGGAGTGGGCTGATAAGTTCACTGCAGCGGGTGTGCCGATTGTGGGTGACGACATCAAGAGCCAGATCGGCGCAACGATCACCCACCGCGTGATGGCCAAGCTGTTCGAAGACCGCGGAGTCACGCTGGACCGCACGTACCAGCTCAACGTCGGCGGCAACATGGACTTCAAGAACATGCTCGAGCGGGACCGCCTTGAGTCAAAAAAGATTTCCAAGACCCAGGCTGTCACCTCAAACGTAGAGGCCGAACTGCACGCCGACGACGTTCACATCGGACCGTCGGATTACGTCGCCTGGCTCGATGACCGCAAATGGGCGTTTGTGCGTCTCGAGGGGCGCAACTTCGGTGATGCACCGGTTTCCCTTGAGTACAAGCTCGAGGTGTGGGATTCCCCGAACTCGGCCGGTGTGATCATCGACGCCATCCGCGCCGCGAAGATTGCCGCAGACCGCGGCGTCGGCGGACCGATCCTCTCGGCGTCGAGCTATTTCATGAAGTCGCCGCCGGAGCAGTACAACGACGACATCGCCCGCGACAAAGTTGAAGCTTTCATCCGCGGCGAGGTCGAGCGCTAGAGCAGTTCCCCTCTGATGAAACGCCCCCGGTCCTACCGGGGGCGTTTTGTTGTGGGGAAGGGGCCTGCCCGACCGCTGGCGATCGCATCGCATGAGAGATTGTTGTCATGAGCAATAGCCTTCCCGGTCTGGCGGTGTGTCTCGCCGGCGCTGCAATTTCCTGGCTGCTGAGCGGTCTACTCCCGGGAACCAGCCCGCTCTTGATCGCCATCCTCCTTGGAGCGGCCTGGGGGAACCTGTTGCCGGTGCCATCCCTGTTCTTCGAGGGGATCGGTGTTTCATCCAAAACCCTGTTGCGGGCGGGCATCGTACTGCTCGGACTTCAACTCTCACTCTCAGCAGTACTTGGGCTGGGCCCCGGTGTGCTCCTCCTTGTTTTTCTGTCAGTGGGTGTGACCTTCGCTGCCACACTGTGGATCGGAAAGCTCCTGGGCATCAGCTTTGCCCAGCGACTTCTCATCGCTTCAGGGTTCTCTATCTGCGGTGCGGCAGCGGTTGCAGCCACGGAGACCGCGGCCGGCGCCAAGAAGACGGAAGTCGCCACCGCCATCGGACTGGTGGTGCTCTTTGGGACCCTGATGATCCCCACGGTCCCCTTCCTGGGCGGGCTGCTGGGAATGCCGGAGAGGACCCTCGGCGTGTGGATCGGGGCATCGACCCATGAAGTGGCACAGGTTGTTGCCGCGGGCGGATCAGTGGGCAGCTCTGCTCTTGCTGTTGCCGTCACGGTGAAACTCGCCCGTGTCCTCACCCTGGCGCCGATCACCGCCGGAATAGCCCTGCGCATGCGCCGTGCCGAACCGGCTACAGGCGGCAAGATTCCTCCCGTGGTCCCGCTCTTTATTGTGGGGTTTGTCGGAGCGATGCTGTTGCGCACCTCGGATGTCCTCCCGCAAGGGGTCCTGGAACTGGCACAGATCCTGCAGACGCTGCTGCTGTCAGCGGCGATGTTCGCCCTGGGTCTGGGAGTCCACCTGAAAAGCCTGCTGCGCGTGGGCAAGCGCCCGGTGCTGCTCGGTTTGATTTCAACCCTGGTGATCCTCGCGGTATCCCTCGTCTGCTCGGTGGCCCTGCCACTGTCCTGAAGAAACGTGGCCTGCAGGCCTCACGCGGAACGTGTTCCACCCAGTCGGCGGATGCTGTGCGACGCCTGCGCCATCCCCACCAGGCCAAGGAGCAGTCGGCTGTATGCGCGGACACCCACTGCCACCGCGAGCACTGCCTGATCCCGGGACTGTGTGTCGAGGACTGTGCCCAGATCCTGCTGTGCCACCTGATCCGCCGCTCGTGCATATCCAAGTACGACGTCGGCGCTCACCGAAAGTCCCATTGTCTCCATTTCCCGGAGGATGATGTTGAGCAGCGCGCGCGCCTCAGAGGGTGCATCCGGCCAGCTCTGGGCTGCCAACAGCCCGTTCATAAGCGGGTGGTCCTGCACCGCTTCCGCAGGGGCACCCATCACCATCGCCTGGGTTTTGCCCAACAGCTCAAGGCGGGATACACCGGTATCCTCAATGAGTCCGATCAAGCCACGGATCTGATCGACACGAAGCCCGACGACTGACCGGAGACCCGAGATCAGCTCGAGGCGTTCAACGTGCCGGATGCTGTACTCGGCACGAGTGGGATGGATCTCGACCCCGCGCTGGAGCAGTCCTTCGCGAAGATAGAACTTGATGCTGGCGGCGCTTATGCCCGTTGACGCGCTCAGTTCCTTCAGCTGCACGAGGGTCCTCACTGGATAGTGGAAAGACGTCAACTATCCAGATATACATCGCAAGATAGTGGGTCTATCTTATAACCATGGACTGGAGCCCGCTCATAGCCGCCCACGTGGTCGCCGCGCTGTACGTCCTGGTGCTCGGGCCACTCAATATTTTCCGACGGCGACGCGACCGCACCCACAGGATCATTGGCTATACCTGGGTGAGCGCCATGTACTTCGTCTGCGTGAGCAGTTTCGGGATTGTGACCGACGGACATTTCAGCTGGCTTCACGGTCTCTCCGCCTTCACCATTATCACGGTGACGCTCGGCCTCGTCTCGGCGATCCGCCGCAACATCGTTGCTCACCGGGCCAACATGATCGGTAGCTACATCGGCATTGCAATCGCTTTTGTGTTCGCAGCCACGGCACCGGGGCGGGCAATACCGCTGCTGTTGGCTGATGACCCGGGCACCGCCGTCGTTGTTGCTGCGCTGGTGCTGCTCACAGTGGGCGGGCTTTACCTGGCGGTCCGGCCGAGAACGGTAGCGGCACCTGTCAAGGTGGTCCACACCGGCAAGGCGCCGGTTTAGTACCGTTGGGCGTGACCGGGGGCGGTTGGGGCGGCAGGATCGCCTCCGCGCGGCATCCGCCTACGTACTCTTCAGCAGGAAGCAATCACCCTCGCCTACTTCAGCGCGGCACGCAGGAACTACGCCGTGGCGTCCCGTGCTGCAACGAAGGCGGTGACGCACGCTTCCACGTCTTCGGCGCTGTGGGCTGCGGAGAGTTGCACACGGATGCGCGCGGCTCCCTTGGGGACAACCGGGTAGCTGAACGCGATCACGTAGACCCCGTGTTCGAGCATGCTGTCCGCCACTCTCGCCGCCAGCGCGGCATCACCGAACATAACCGGGATGATGGCATGCTCGCCGGCGAGCAGCTCAAATCCTTCCTCGCTCATCCGAGACCGGAACAGGGCCGCGTTCTCACCCAACCGTGCACGAAGCTCCGCACTGTTCTGGACCAGGTCCAGGGCCGTCAGGGTTGCCGCGACAATCGAGGGGGCCAGCGAGTTGGAGAAAAGATACGGCCGCGCCCGCTGCCGCAACAACTCGACGATCTCCGCCCGCCCGGACACGTACCCACCCGAGGCACCACCCAACGCCTTACCGAACGTCCCGGTATACAGATCCACCCGGTCAGACACACCAGCATGCTCCGGTGTTCCCGCCCCCGTTGGCCCCATGAAACCCACAGCATGCGAATCATCGACCATCACCATGGCGTCATACCGCTCCGCCAAGTCACAGATCTCCTGCAACGGAGCAAGATACCCATCCATCGAGAAAACCCCGTCAGTCACCACCAACCGACGGCGCGCACCGGAAGCCTCCTGCAGCTTCGCCTCAAGATCCGCCATATCCCGGTTCGCGTACCGGTACCGCTGCGCCTTACTGAGCCGGATCCCGTCAATGATCGAGGCGTGGTTCAACGCATCCGAGATGACAGCATCCTCAGCGTTCAACAGGGATTCGAACACCCCGCCGTTGGCATCGAAACACGACGAGAACAAGATGGTGTCCTCAGTGCCCAAAAACGCCGACACGCGCTTCTCGAGCTCAAGATGCAGATCCTGCGTCCCGCAGATGAAACGCACCGACGCCATCCCGAACCCGCGATCATCCAACGCACCCTTCGCAGCCTCGATAATCGCCGGATGATCCGCCAAACCAAGGTAGTTGTTGGCGCAGAAGTTCAACACCTGCGCCCCCTCCGCGCTGCCCAACGCCGCGCGGATCCTATTGGACTGCGGCGAAGAAATGGTCCGCTCATGCTTATACAAACCCGCATCCCGGATTTCCTGCAGCTCCGACTGCAGCTGATCCCGCACTGAAACAAACATTCGCAAACTCCCTCTAGATCGCCGACCAGTCAAGCACTACTTTGCCGCTGCGCCCATCACGGGCAATGCTGAAACCTTCCTGCCAGTCAGACGCCGGCAAAACGTCAGTGACCACACTCGCCACCGCATCACGCAACCGGTCATTGGACTGCAGCATCGCACTCATCGCGTACCACGTCTCGAACATCTCCCGCCCATACACACCCTTCAACGTGAGCATGTGCGTGACCACCTTCCCCCAGTCGATCGTGATGTCCTGGGACGGCAAGCCCAGCATTGCGATCCGCCCGCCGTGGTTCATGTTCTCGATCATCTCCGGCAACGCTGTGGGGTGCCCGGACATCTCCAGACCAATATCAAAACCCTCCACCATATGCAGCTCACGCTGCGCCTCGATGATCCGCATCCGGCTCACATCCACCGCCAAATCCACGCCGATGGACCGGGCAAGATCCAACCGCGGCTCCGACACGTCCGTGATCGCAATGTTGCGTGCACCGGCATGACGGGCAACAGCGATCGCCATCAAACCAATCGGACCAGCCCCCGTGATCAACACATCCTCACCCACCAACGGGAAACTCAACGCCGTATGAACCGCGTTACCGAACGGATCGAACACCGCACCCAACTCCGGTGTCACAGCATCGTGGTGAACCCACACATTGGTCTCCGGAATCACCACGAACTCAGCAAACGCACCATCACGCTGCACGCCCACACTGACCGTCCGGATACACATCTGCCGGCGCCCAGCACGGCAATTACGGCAAATACCACACACAATATGTCCCTCACCGGACACCCGGTCCCCCACCCGGACCTCACACACACCCTCACCGAGTTCCACAACCTCACCGTAGAACTCGTGCCCGGGAATCAGCGGCGCCTCGATAATCCCGGCCGCCCACGAATCCCACGACTCAATATGCAGATCCGTCCCGCAAATACCCGTGGTCAACACCCGGATCTTCACCTCACCCACGCCAGGCACCGGCTCCGGCCGATCCACGAACTCAAAACCAGCCCGAGCACCCGATTTATAAAGCGCCTTCACCCACAGTCCTTTCGTTTGTATCGCTGGACAATACTCAGAACAGTCCCACCGCGCCGCCGTCGTCATCCACGTTCATGCGCAGGGCACCTGGCTCCTTCGGCAGACCGGGCATGGTCATCACCGCTCCGGTGAGGGCGACAATGAAGCCCGCTCCGGTCTTCGGGATCAGGTCCCGTACATGGAGGGTGAAACCCTCGGGAGCGCCGAGCCGGGTGGCGTCGTCGGAAAACGAGTATTGCGTCTTGGCCATGCACACCGGAAGCTGATCCCACCCGTTTGCCTGGATCTCCTTGAGCCGGCGCAGGGCAGCAGCGGAGAATTCGACGTCGCATGCCCCATAAATCTCCTGCGCAATCGTGCGGATCTTCTCCTCCACAGGGAGTTCCAGTGGATACAGGTGCCGGAAGGAGCGAGGTGCTTCAAGCGCGGCCAGGACTTTCCCGGCGAGATCGTCACCGCCCGGGCCGCCGCCGCCCTCACCCCAGATATCCGCCACGGCCGCGCTGATACCCTCGGCAGCACACCACGACAACAGCCACTCGAGTTCCTCATCCGTATCAGTAACAAACTTGTTGACGGCCACCACGGGTGTGATGCCGAACTTCCGCACGTTCGCTACGTGGCGCCGAAGGTTCACGACTCCGCGCTTCACCGCGTCGACATCCGGCTCCCGCAGATTGTCCTTCGCCACACCACCGTGCATCTTCAAGGCACGGATGGTCGCAACCACTACGACGGCGTCAGGCGCCACATCCGCGGCCCGCGCCTTGATGTCCATGAACTTCTCGGCACCCAGATCTGCGCCGAACCCGGCCTCGGTTACCACGATGTCGGAAAGGCGCTGCGCTGTCTGGGTGGCGATGACCGAGTTGCAGCCGTGTGCGATATTGGCGAACGGTCCGCCGTGCACCAGCGCCGGCGTGCCGGCAATCGTCTGCACGAGATTCGGTTTCACGGCGTCCCTCAGCAGCAGTGTCAGCGCTCCCTCGACGCCGAGATCCGCAACGGTTACCGGCTTCCTGTCATAGGTATATCCGATGGTCATGCGCGCCAGCCGGTTCCGGAGATCGGCGAGATCAGTGGCGAGGCAGAAAGCGGCCATGACTTCGGACGCCACCGTGATGTCGAAACCGTCCTGGCGCGGAACTCCCTGCGTGGGCCCGCCCAGTCCGATCACCACGTCCCGCAAGCTGCGGTCATTGACGTCGAGCACGCGCTTGAAGGTGATCCTTCGCGGATCGATGTTGAGCGGGTTGCCCTGGTAGATGGAGTTATCCACCAGGGCCATGAGCGTGTTGTTTGCACTGGTGATCGCGTGGAAATCACCGGTGAAGTGAAGGTTGATGTCCTCCATCGGCAGCACCTGCGAATACCCGCCGCCGGTGGCTCCGCCCTTCATGCCCATGACCGGGCCAAGCGAGGGCTCGCGCAGCGCAACCATCACGCTCTGGCCGGCCCGCGCCAGCGAATCCGCAAGCCCTACCGTCAAGGTGGACTTTCCTTCACCCGCGGGAGTTGGACTCATGGCGCTGACCAGAACCACTTTCCCCGGCGCCTTCCCGGGGACGCGAGGCAACTGCGCGACGTCGATTTTTGCCTTGTACCGCCCGTGCAGTTCCAGCGCTTCAGCAGGAATACCCGCCGCTGCTGCGATGTCCTCGATGGGACGGATACGGGCCGCTCGTGCAATGTCGAGATCGGACACAGGGGCGTGGATAGACGTCATCGTCTGAAATCCCTCCGGGGTGCTGGCTGGACTATGGGCGGCTCGGGTGTGAGCTGCATCCAATCTACCAGCGCGCCCACGCGCGAGCGCGCCGCCGAAGAGGGGCTTTAGCCGAGTCCTGCGCGCTCCAGAACGTAGCTGGTCATCGGCTCATACAGACCGGGGCACAGATTGTCATCCAGCGGCACCGCGACCTCCAACTGCCCCTCAGCCTCGGAGACAAACAAGCCGGGGTCATTGCAGTCGGCGAAGCCGAGAGTCGGAATGCCAACTGATGCGGCATGCCCTGCCCAACCATGGTCGGCCACGACCAGCTCGGGCGCGGGTGCGCCCTGGGATGCGAGAAGCTCAAGGCTGAGCCGCATCGGCTCCGGATAGTGGGTGTGGACGAGGCCGCCGTACTGATGCCAGGCCAGGACACCGAACAACTGCCGGATGTCACCGTCACGGAAGGGCTGGCCCTCGGGGACCTTGACGACGGTTGCGCCGCCCCGTTCAGCTGCAGCGGCGAGCGCAGCGTGAACGGGCAGCAACCCTGCGGGGTGGCCGGTCGCGAACAGAATCCGGCTGCCCGAGCGGACGGCCACGCCAAACCGGTCCGCGAACCGGTCGAGTGCTGCGACGCACTTGTGCGCGTCGATGGTGTCCTGACCCTCGAGATGATCCCGGTCGGCGCTGGTGCCGACGCGCTCGTGCATCAGGTCAAACACCTCATCAAGGCTCCAGGTGCGGGTAAGCCGCACACCAAACTCGAGGTGCTCGTTTCCATCAAGGAACAGCTGCATGTGCCGCAGGTTGTCCTGCCGCGGTGTGGCAACCTTCCCGGTAATACCTACTGAGTCGAGATAGTTGGCGAGTTCGGCGGCTGCATTCACCCGTCCATCCTAGGCACACTGTCCTGGGGAACTGGCTGATGTGCTGCGGCCTACAGTGCGGGGCGCACCCTCGTATTGTTCGACGGCCGTCCGGTAGCTCTGCGCCGTGAACAGTGCGGTCCGCTGCCAACCGAAGGCCAACGCGTGCACCGCAGCATTGGTGCCGAGCGTGCGGCGCATTGCGCCGTCGTCGTGCAGGACCTCCAGCGCCGCTGACCATAGTGCGGCACCATGCCCGTCAACCAGAACGCCGGTTCGCCCGGCACTGATCGCCTGCGGCAGTCCGCCGACATTCGCTGCCAGAACCGGTGTGCCGCAGGCCTGCGCTTCAAGCGCCACCAGACCGAAAGATTCGCTGTAGGAAGGCATCGCAACGACGTCGGCCGCGCGGAACCAGTGCGCAAGCTGCTCCGGCAAAACGGGCGGATAGAGCCGGACCACGTCCTGTAGTCCAAGCCGATTGATCAGGGGCCGCAGCTCCAGGGCTTCAGGTCCGCTGCCGGAGCCGATGATGCTGACCTGGAGTGGGATGTCCGGGCGCCGCGCCAGCAAGTCAGCGGCAGCCTCAACCAGCAGGTGGGGACCCTTCAGCTTCTGGATCCGGCCGGCGAAGACCACGTGGAACGTCTCGGCAGAGAACGAAAGCCCTGCGCGTGACGCGGGCCGGTCAAGCGCATTGAAGATGTCGAGATCCACACCGGGGGCGACAATGTCGACCTTCTCGGCGGCCGCGCCGTAAAGGGATTCCAATTCCGCGGCCTCGGTACTTGTGTTGGCGATGAGGCGATCGGCGTCGTTGACAATTGTCTGCTCGCCGGCAATCCGCGATTCAGGTTCCCTTACTCCTCCGGCATGCAACCGGAGGTTCTTCACCCTCGCCATGGTGTGCATCGAATGAACCAACGGCAGGTTGAGGGACTTCGCGACGGTCAAGCCCACGATGCCGGAGACCCAGTAGTGGGAGTGGATGACATCGAAGTGTCCGTCGGCAAGCAGATCGGTGGCGTCGGCGATGGCGTCGGCCAGGTCATCGGAGAGTTGGGGAAGTACTTCTTTCGGAACCCGGCGCGTGGGTCCGGCAATAAGGTGACGGACCAGGACACCCGGGCCCAACTCCTCAATGTGAGGTTGCCCGTCCGCTGCTGCGCGAGTGAAAATTTCGACGTCGATACCGACCTTGGCGAGCTCCAGCGCCACTGAGCGTACATAGACATTCATACCGCCGGCGTCGCCGCCGCCGGGCTGATCGAAGGGCGACGTGTGAAGCGACAGCATCGCCACGCGCTTCACGGGGGTCACGAGCCCTCCCTTCGCCGTCCAGGTTGTATTCTTCTGCCAGCACTTGACCTCTGGCCACTAGTGACCATATAACGCGGACAACAGTCACGACATTCCGCGGGAGCGCCTCGTGGAGCCGGAGTGGTCCGTTAAAGGCGGAAGCCCGCGCTGGGAAGCGCGGGCTTCTCTGGTGGTGGCACCGATGACTTGCATCAGTTTCTCCTTCGCGGATCGACAGGGCGCGGCTACACGCCGCATGGACGCACCTGTTACTTGATGAACAGGTGATGCTGCGGCAGGGCAAAAGACTGGGCGTTTTCCCAGGCGTTATCGACCGACGATTCCTGTATTCGCTTCCAGAAGGAAACACTTTCCCGAAGTTTCTTAATCATGAAGTACACCTCCTCTCGCTGCGTGAAGTCAGGCATCACCGCTGATAAATCGACGGGTTGCGTGTCGGGTTCACGAACCGGGTCGAGGCGGGTGAGACTGCCGGACATGATGAATTCCCCGTGTGAACGCTGCTGTGCATCGACCTGGGCCGTGGTGCGTTCGGTGGAAACAGGGGCTGAAACAGGCATGGATATCTCCTGAGATTGTGGTGCGGGAAGAGAAGAGGGCTGCGATGAGCCCGGAATTCGTGAGAAAGGCACGAAAAAGCGAGGCGGGTTCCGCCTGACGCACACAAAGGAAAAAGAAAACTTCTCCGCAGAAGAAATTAGGAGAGAAGTGCCGTTTTCAGCAGGAAGTTAATGCGCAGCGATGGCGGAGGCTGGGCGGGTTCGCGCGGCCATCATGCCGCCGAGAAGATTAATCACCGAATCCCACCTCCACTTCTAACTTGCGCTTACCTGAACAGTGCAAAAACAAAGGAAGATTGGGTTCTCCCAATGGCACTTCTCAAAGCTACCTCAAACGAAGCGCCTTCGCCTAGCTCTTTTGCGAGAAATTCCGAATATTTTGCCGGACGGGGAGTAGCCGGGACAGCAGCAGCGCATTAGCCCGCCAGGCAGCGTTAGGCTGACCAAGGATTCGAGGAGAGGTAGGCGGATGGGATCTGCACGGCTCCGCGAGGTCGATGCGCTGCGCAGCTTTGCGCTCGGCGGCATCCTCATGGTCAATATCTGGTACTTCGCCGACCCGTTCACCCTTGCCGGCGAAATCAGCCCGAATCACCGGTCGGCAGCTGACCTCGCAGTGCGGTTCACGGTTGCAGCTCTCTTCGAAGCGAAGTTCTACCTACTCTTCTCCTTCCTGTTCGGCTACAGCTTTGATCTGCAGTGGCGGGCGGCCATTGCGGCAACCGCATCCCCGGTACAACGCATCCAGCGCCGCCTTGCTGCGTTGTTTGTCCTCGGCTTGCTGCACGGTCTCGTCCTGTTTTTTGGGGACATCCTCCTGACGTATGCGCTGATGGGCCTGATTCTGCTCGCGACGCACTCACTGCGCACGTCCACGGCCGTCATCACGGGCAGTGCGCTGATTGGAGGGATCGGTTCGCTCATCCTGGCTGTGGGCCTTTTCATTGCCGGCGCCGGAGCGGGTGCTCCTTCCGCCGCTATTGCAGTCAATTCAGGCGCGCTCACCCAGAGCCCAAGCTCGGTCTTCGCAGCCAACGCGGACAACTTCCTGGAGAACGTTGCCGGTGTGGTCTTCGTTCAGGGTCCGCTCTCGCTCGGAATGTTCTACCTCGGGCTCGCGGCCGCCCGGGCCCGCCTTTTGGAACGGCCGCTCTCCACCCGCATCCTGACGACGACGGCGGCAACCTGCCTTCCCGTCGGCCTCGCCGCCGGTGTTTTCCAGGCCTACCTGACCACCTATGGGAGCGGCGACCGGTTCAGTGTGCTGGCCTTCGGCATCTCAACGCTCACCGCGCCTCTGCAGACAGCCGGCTACGTGAGTCTCCTCCTGCTGCTCTTCCGCACGGCGGCCGGAGCACGCCTCTGCGGACTGCTTGCACCCGCGGGACGCATGGCGCTCACCAACTACCTCCTGCAGTCGGTGATCATGGCGCTCGTTTTCACCGCCTACGGGCTGCGGCTCTCCGACGGACTGCCGGCCAGCGCGGTGGCGGGAATCGCCGTCGTCATCTTTGCAGCCCAACTTATCCTCAGCCGCCTTCTCCTCGCACGCATACGAATTGGCCCGGCAGAGTGGCTACTGCGGAGCATCACGTATGGCCGACGGAGTACGCGGGCACCGGGAAGTTAGACGTTCCAGCGCAGGATGGCGGGAGTGCGCTTGTCCCAGCCGAGCGCACACACCGCGGCCGTACCAAGGATGAAGCGCCGCCCCTCCACGGGTTCGAACTCCAGCCAGCGCGCCGTAAGCACCCGGAGGAAGTGGCCGTGAGCAACCAGGAGGGCGTTACGCACCGGTTGCGCCTGCGGATCCTGGTCCGCCGGTGTGCCGCAACCGGCCTGAACCCTCGAGATGATCCGGTCAGCGCGTGCTGCCACCTGGGCAATGGTTTCTCCGTTTGGGACGCCGTCCTTCCAGATGAGGTAATCCGGATTCTCCTTGCGGACAAGCGCGCTGTTACGGCCTTCATTGTCGCCGTAGTCCCACTCATGGGCATACGGGAGCACCTCGGCGCCACCAAAACCGGCCAGCTCAGCCGTGCGTCGCGCACGCTGAAGCGGAGACGTGAAGACCAGGTCAAACTCGACGCCGGCCAACCGGCTCGCAGCGTCCCGTGCCTGCTGCTCGCCGGCCGAAGTCAGCGCAAGGTCAGTGAGGCCGGTGTAGTTGCCGTCGCGGGACCACTCCGTCTCACCGTGGCGCAATAGCCAAAGGTTAGGCAGCGGTGTGCCCGCCGCGGTCAGATCAGCGGCAGCTGCTCCGGACTGGCTCATGATTCATCTCCTGCTTCGGGCTGGCCGGCCCACCAGACGCGCAACTTGGACTCGGCAGCCTCACGGGTATGCGGACCATGTTCCATGCGTTCCTCCAAAAGAAAGCGATAGGCCCGCCCCACAACCGGCCCCGGCCGAATGCCCAGCAGCTTCATGATGTCTTCTCCGTCCAGATCCGGCCGTATCGATGCGAGCTCTTCCTGCTCGGCGAGCGCAGCGATGCGGTTCTCGAGGTCGTCGTAAGCAAAAGCGAGGCGCTCTGCCTTCCGGCGGTTGCGCGTTGTCACGTCCGACCGCGTCAGCCGGTGCAGCCGTTCAAGCTGCAGCCCGGCGTCGCTCACGTAACGGCGCACGGCGGAATCCGTCCAGCCCGCCTCGCCGTAGCCGTAGAAGCGCATGTGCAGCTCCACGAGGCGCGCCACCGCCTTGATCGTGTCATTGTCGAAACGGAGCGTCTTCATCCGCTTGGCTGTCAGCTTTGCTCCGACAACATCGTGGTGGCGGAAACTCACCGCGCCGGTTGATTCGAATCGTCGGGTTGCCGGTTTCCCGACGTCGTGCATCAGGGCAGCGAACCGCAGGGCAAAGTCCGGAGCCGGCACCGCGCCGTCGTCATCGGTTTCCAGTGCGCACGCCTGCTCCAGCACGGTCAGTGAGTGCTGGTAGACGTCCTTGTGCCGGTGGTGCTCGTCCATCTCAAGGCGCAGCGCAGGCACCTCAGGCAGCACATGGTCGGCCAACCCAGTGGAAACCATGAGGTCGACGCCCCGCCGGGGGTGGGCACCGTTGATGAGCTTGATCAGCTCATCCCGGACGCGCTCTGCGGAAATGATGGTGATGCGCTCGGCCATCGCGGCCATCGCATCCCGCACCTCCGGCGCAACCTCCACTCCCAGCTGGGAAGCGAACCGTGCCGCGCGCATCATTCGGAGCGGATCATCGGAGAATGACGACGACGGCGCCCCCGGAGTGCGCAGCAGGCCCGCGTGCAGGTCCTTTACTCCACCGTACGGGTCCACGAGTTCCAGTGAGGGCAGACGCAAGGCCATGGCGTTGATCGTAAAGTCCCGGCGGAGGAGGTCATCCTCCAGATTCGTGCCGAAGGCAACCACGGGCTTGCGGGAGGACGGCTCATACGCCTCGGCGCGGTAGGTCGTGACTTCGATGGTGAAGGACGCCTTGCGCAGCCCGATCGTTCCGAACTCCCGCCCAATCTCCCAAAAGGCGTCGGACCACCGCCGGATGACCGCGATTATCTGATCCGGATCAGCGTCCGTGGTGAAATCGAGGTCCGGCGAGGACCTACCGAGGAAAAGGTCGCGGACCGGCCCGCCCACAAGTGAAAGTTCGTGGCCGGCATCAGCGAACAGCCGTCCTAGCTCAGTAACCACCGCCGGAAGGGGGGCGGTCAACGGGGAATCTTCCAACAGGTGCACCATAGTCCTTTAAGCGTGCCAGAGATCAGCCCAAACACCATTACGGGAACGGGGGCACGCGCTAAAGGGTCGCCGGTGGAACCATCGGCACGGCAACACGCCGACCGTCCTGCATGCTGGCGGGGAGCCGCCCGCGCGGTCATCATCCCCCAGCAAAGGTAGTTAGAGTGGGATCATGGACCGTCCCGTTCCGAGCGCACCAAAGCGCACCCCATTGACAGCGTCAATGGGCCGAACAGGCGCGCCTTTAATTCATCAGTCCCTCCCCACGGTGGAGGAAGTGTCGGCCGGCGGAATCGTCGTCGACACCTCTACGGACCTGCTCAACGTAGCAATCATCGCGAGGCTGAACCGCGGTGGACGGCTTGAGTGGTGTTTGCCCAAGGGACATCCGGAGAACCAGGAAAACAACGAACAGGCAGCAGTAAGGGAGATCGAGGAGGAAACCGGCATCTGCGGCCGCGTCCTCGCAGCGCTCGGCAGTATTGACTACTGGTTCACTGTCAGCGGTCACCGCGTCCACAAGACGGTCCACCACTTTCTCCTTATCTCTACGGGCGGGCATCTGACCATCGAGAATGATCCCGATCACGAGGCCGTCGACGTCGCATGGGTTCCGCTCGCAGACCTCGGCCGCAAGCTCTCCTTCCCTAACGAGCGGCGTATCGCCGACCTCGCCCGAGAGGTCCTGCCGCAGTACCTCTGAGCCGGTGCCCGTCATACCGTGGCGATTACGGGCTTGCTGCGTGGACCGCGGTTACCGGAATCGGCCGCCAATGGTGAGACGATAAGTCACGATGTCTGATACCAACACCGCCTCAATACCGGTCCAGGATGCGGGCGTGGTGCCCAGTCGCCGTCCCACTCCCGCGGGCAACGTTCCGCCCACTGATACAACAGCACGTTCCAGCGCAATCATGGCGGCGGGTACCCTCGTTTCGCGTATCCTCGGCCTCGTCCGTGTCGCTCTTCTCGCCACGGCGATCGGCACGGCCGGCGCGGTGTCCGACCTGTTTCCTGCTGCCAACAACCTGCCGACCTACATCTTCCTGATGGTTGCCGGCGGTGTGTTCAACGCAGTGCTCGTGCCGCAAATCATCCGGGCGAGCCAGCAGGAGGACCGCGGTTCGGACTTCGTAAGCCGCCTGATGACGCTCTCGGTCATCGTCCTGTTCATTCTTACGGTGCTGATTACGCTCGCTGCGCCGTTCCTGGCGGACCTGCTCACCAATGTGTCCGGTGACGCGCTGGCCCTCACTACGGTCTTTGCCTATTGGTGCCTGCCACAGATCTTCTTCTACGGGCTTTACTCGATCATTGGCCAGGTGCTTAACGCCAACGGCTCCTTCGGCCCGTACATGTGGGCTCCAGTGGTCAATAACATCGTCTCGATCGGTTTCCTCATTGCCTTCATCGTGATGCTGGGCGCCGAACGGACCACTGGCCATACCCCCGATACGTGGACTCCCACCCATACGTTGCTGCTGGCCGGCGGCACCACCCTCGGCATCGTCATCCAGGCGGTGGTCCTCATCGTCCCGCTGCGCCGATTGCACCTCGGCCTTCGTCCCAGGTTCGGGTGGCGCGGCGTCGGGCTCGGCAAGACAGGACGGCTGGCTTCCATCACGATCGTGACCATGCTGATCGGCAACGGTCTCTACATGATCAACCAGTGGGTGGCCACGATCGCCACAGAAGCTCGAACCGACCTGCCCGACGACGTCTACATTGCCGGTCTGACCAACCTGGACATCGGGTCGCTGGTCTATGTTCTGCCGCACTCCGTGATTGCGCTATCGCTGGCAACCGTCATGTTCAATCGTCTAGCGGCCGCGCACTCGCAGGGTGATGTGGAAACCACCAAGGAAACACTGTCCCTGGGCATGCGGACCATCGGCGTGGCCACCGTTTTCGGTGCAGCAGCGCTACTGGCCCTGGCCGCGCCGCTTGGCATGGTCTTCTCCGGTGGTATCCGTGCCGGCGGCGCACTCAACGCACTGATCATCACGCTGCTGGCGGTCGGCGCGCCCTTCCTCAGCGCCAATTTCTTCCTCAACCGGGTTTTCTACGCGGCGGAAGACGCCATCACCCCGCTGAAAATCCAGCTCATCCTCTCGGTCACCGGGGTTGCACTGGCCCTCACCGCCAGTCTGTTCGAGCCGGCTCTCATCGTTCCCATGCTGGCTCTCAGCTTCACCCTCGGCAATATTGTGGCCGTCGTCGTCAGTCATGTGTTTCTGGTCCGGAAAATCGGCGGATACGGAGCTGGGCATATTTACGACGTGCACGTCCGGCTGACCGTTGCGGGCCTCATCGCCGCGGCTTTCGGCGCCGGGCTGTTGTGGTTTTTCGGTGCCTACCAGCCGGACGGGTTCGTCTGGCAGTCGGTGGGAAGCGCCGTCGTCGTTTTGCTGGTTGCCGGACCGCTGATGGCAGGGGTCTACATCGGCATGCTGAAAGTCCTGCGGATCACCGAACTGAGCGACTTCCTCGCTCCGCTCCTATCCCGCTTCGCACGCCGGTAAGCGGTGGCCCCGCGCGTGCGCACTATCTGCCCGGAAGTGGCCGGTAGCATTGGTACAAAGTATCCACATCCGGGAGGAACACGTGCCAGAAGCAGTAGACGTCGGCTCAGTACTGGGCGGCCGGTACAAGGTCACCGCTTACGTCCTCGCCTCTGCTGAGAAGGACCTGGTGCTCGATGGCGTGGACCAGGTGCTCAATCGGCCGGTCAGCATCCTGGTGGCATCGCCTTCCAACGCCGGTCAGGTTGCCACGAGCGCCCGCGAAGTCGCCACGGGTGAGCGGTCCGGTAATATCCAGGTTCTTGATCTCGGAATCACCGACGCCGGCACCTACCTTGTCACCAACCGCGCACCGGCGGCTGACCTCCTGGACCTTGTGATCCAGCAGGATGCCCCCTATATCGAACCGTTCTTCACAGACACCCTCGGTTCGGAAATCTTCGGTGTTGCCCGTTCCACGGAGCCGGAAACCCACGAGGACGACGACGACTATCACCACGAGCCGGAACGGCGGCCGGCACGCCTCCCGAAGGCGCGGATGCCCCGTTTCGGCCGCGGGTCTGCGGCCGGCGCCGCCGGCGGAGCTGCTGCGGGTGCTGCCGCCGCGTCCGGACAGGCAGATCCAGGCACTGCACCGCAGGACATCTCGGCATCCCGCCCCGTCGGAGGCAATGCGAGTGTTCCACCGCCACCGAGCGCCCCTCCCCGGGCTATCCCGGCTGACGAGCGGAACGAGCGGGCGAAAGTCTCGGCCTGGTCCGAAGACGATTACGACCGCCCGGAAGACCGATCATCATCCCAGCGGCCGGCGTCGCGTTTCCCCGCCGCTGCTGCGGGCGGAGCTACCGCTGCCGGTAGCCAGTATGACGACGACGGCCCGTACGAGGATTACGACGAGGATGAAGATCGCGAGAACAATCCCCGCTTCACGCGCCTGCTCGTGGGTATTGTCCTCGCTCTTGTAATTGTCGGTGCGGTCGTCCTCGCTGTCACCCAATTGCGGCCCATCTTCGACCCGCCTGTCGCCAACGAGAGCGCAACGACGGAGAGTGCCGTCGAACCCACGGACAGCGCGGCTCCCTCTCCGTCCGCCTCAGGCTCTGCAACACCGACACCGGAGCTGGTACCCCCGGTCGCCACAAGCGTCACTCGCCTGGTGCCGGATAATCCCGAGCTCAACTCCCAGACCGACGGTGACCTCGGGGCAATCATCGACGATAACCCTGCAAGCTTCTGGGGCAGCCTCGTCTACGCAAACGAAACCTTCGGCGGGCTCGCTCAGAACCTTGCGCTCGTGGTGGAACTGGAAGAGCCATCCAGCATCTCGGAAATTCAGATTGAACAACTGAACAGCTCGGGCGGCAGCTTCAGTGTATTGCTGAATGATGAGCCGACACTTGAGGGCGCTACCCAGGTGGCGCAGTCGGGCTTCACCGGACCGTCGGTGACGTTCAATGTGCCGCAGGTCGATGGTGCTCCTGCCACAGCGCAGTATGTGATCGTAAATTTCACTCAGCTCCCCAGGCTTTCCAACGTTCAGGCACAGTACCCATGGGGAATGCGTATCGCCGAGATCAACATCTCCTAGCGACTACCCCTCTGCCCGGGACACGGAATAACGGCAGTTGACCTGTCGTTATTGCAAATGATCGCGACTGGACTGAAGGTTCGAATCGCTCTCACCGATAGAAAGGTTCATCAAACCCGTGAGCACTGAGACAGACAACGGCAGCAATTCGCCAAGCGATATCCGCGACGTCATCATCGTAGGGTCCGGTCCCGCTGGATACACCGCCGCGGTCTACACAGCAAGGGCCAATCTTTCACCGCTGCTGATCGCCAGCTCGGTGACCGCTGGCGGCGAGTTGATGAATACGACTGACGTCGAGAATTACCCGGGATTCCCCGACGGTGTCATGGGCCCTGACCTCATGGAGAACTTCGAGAAGCAGGCAGCGCGCTTTGGAACTGAGATCCTTTTTGAAGATGTGACGTCGGTAGACCTCTCTGGAGACGTCAAAGCCGTTACCATCGGCACCGGTGAGACGTTCAGGGCTCGTGCGGTCATCATCTCCACCGGATCCGCTTACCGCGAACTCGGCCTCGAAGATGAGAAGCGGCTTTCCGGTCACGGAGTCAGCTGGTGCGCCACTTGTGACGGGTTCTTCTTCAAGGACCAGGACATTGCCGTTATCGGCGGAGGTGACTCAGCTATGGAGGAGGCACTCTTCCTGACCAAGTTCGCCCGTTCGGTTACGGTGGTCCACAGGCGTGATTCCCTCCGCGCGTCACGAATCATGCAGGACCGCGCACTGGCTCACGAGAAGATCCGCTTCGAGTGGAACGCGGAAGTGGCAGCTATCCATGGCACCGACAAGGTGACCGGTCTGACGCTCGCGAGCACCGTCGACGATTCCTCCCGGGAACTAGCTGTCACTGGAGTGTTTGTGGCGATCGGCAACGACCCTCGGATCGACCTGGTCAAAGATCAGCTCAAGCTGACAGGTGAAGGAACCATTGCCGTTCTCGGGCGGACATCCAAGACCTCCTTGCCCGGTGTGTTTGCAGCCGGTGACGTCATTGACCCGACGTACCGTCAGGCCATCACGGCGTCCGGTTCCGGCTGTGTTGCTGCCATCGATGTCGAGCACTACCTCGCTGATCTGGGAGACACTGTGCAGACAGCCGCTGAAGTACCGACACCGGTAGCAGAAGAAGTCTCCGAGACCGCTTCCGTATAACCCTCGAAAAGGAGTAGAGATATGAGCGATGCAAAGGAAGTTACTGACAGTTCGTTCGAAGCCGACGTACTCAACGCTTCGAAACCCGTAATGGTTGATTTCTGGGCTGAGTGGTGTGGCCCCTGCCGTAAACTATCGCCAATCCTTGATGACATCGCTTCAGAGCACGCCGACAAGATCGATGTCGTGAAGCTGAATGTTGATGACAACCCTGCCACGGCGGCGAAGTACGGGATCACGTCAATTCCCGCTGTGTACGTCTTCCAGGACGGGGAAGTGGCGGCTACCTCAATCGGTGCCAAGCCAAAGCAGGTGTTGGAACAGGAGTTTGCACAGTTCCTCTAAGAACGCGGATCAGAAGAAGCCGGGCCGCCCAATCGGGCCCCGGCTTTTTCATGCATGAAATCGCGGTGCAACCTCCCGATAGTTTCCAGACGCTGATGTCCACGAGATCAATGTTTCACGTGGGACACAATCTCAATGCGCACGGAGCTTTAATAGCGGGAGTGTGTTTGGCCGCGGGCCACTACAACTTCAACTCAGCCAACGGCTCACGGCAATTCGCATCCCGCCCCCCGGTCTGCTGTGCACCGATAGCAGACGCTGGCCCGAGGATTTGTCCGACAGGTCCTCTATCTCCTGAGCGTCCTGGATGTCAGCGGTAGTCCCGCGCAAAGACGGGCTATTCGCCCGATGCTGGCCGGTAGGTTTCACGTGGAACGGGCGAGCGGTCAGGTACTTACAAGGAGACCCACCAAAAGCCCAAGGGAATCGGTGCTCTCATCGCAGATGCCGACTCTGTTCACGGGGGCTAACGTCCGTCCAATACCACACCCGCCGGCATCACCAGCCAGCTCAGATAGGGGAACCGGAGGTTTCACGTGAAACCTTCGGACTTCCTAGTTCATGAAGCCGGACCATCGACAACCCATCGCAACTTAGCCCCGCTCGCGCGTCGGTGGCAGCTCGATCCCGAGGAGCTATCCGGGGCCGGCCTTCGTTAGGCTTGCTGCCCCAGAGCTTCGCGCTCAATCGAGCTGCCCGTCCTTCGGAACGGATCCAGGCAGTACCAGGCCTAGCTCCCAACAGCGTCACGCAGGCACTCATTCGGTCGAGTTTCACGTGAAACTGGGACTCCAAACGTGTAGCGACGGGGTCGTGCCGGTTTGCAAGCTACAGATCTTCAAAGGCTAGACGGCAATACGGGACGTGGGCGCCGTGGTGGTCATTGGGGTCCCCGAGCGCAGACTGCACGAAACGACCCGCCTCAGCCTCCAGCAACGTTGTCTTCGGCGATACTTCTGAAGCGCCCGCAGACAATCATACGCAGACACTAATACCAATTGGGCTACGGTTTACTTTCCCTGAAGCGAGTGAGTAATAAAAAAGAACGGTTGGCGAGGAGCCAGGGCACATGGCAACGCGCGACATGGCCACAACCGGAGTCGCATAGCGCATCGTCACATTGCATCCGGTCAGTAGTATCGTGTGTTTCACGTGAAACGGCTTGCTCCGACAGCATAAAGCTGGAATCTGCCCGCCCGTAGCCTGAATCAACGGCAACACGCACCAGTACCGCCGCTGAACAATTCAATCGGTTAAGCCATTCGGCAACTCGTTAATGACGCCGACCGCCTAGTGCCCGTGCCTGTCGCCCGCCCGTCGCCCTCGGGTCGCCCGCCCTTCGCAACAGCCGCTCACCGAGATGGCATTCCGGTGTACCGGTGTTTCACGTGAAACCGTTCATTCATTGGCACTCCTGCACGAGCAATTTCTTACAATGCAGAGGCTCGCCACGAGTGCTCGGAATTCCGCGTGACACTTTCCTCCGCCGTCGTATCCGGTGCCATCAGCCACGCAGCCGTCAACTGGCCCATGGCGCAAGGGTGCGAGCGGTACGATCAGCAACTGGGTGAGTTCGGTAGACACGCCTCTGTTTCAAACCCCGGTTTCACCTTGAGACCAAGTTTGCCAACTCAGGGATCATTCAATACCAAACGCGACCCAACCCAGGTAGCGATATAACATTCAACGCGTCGATCGAGGTTGTGTGGTCTCGGCGTGATTCGCCCCTGTATCCGGCGACGATTTGGGCGGACCGTCCGATGCAGCGCGAAGTCATCAACCCCTGATTAGACTTTCAGCGCAGGTGGAACCGCAGATCCGGCCCGAGCGGTCTTCGCAACTGTAAACGACCCGTCCTCGGCAGCACCGATTTGACCACGGAAAGACGCCGTTTCACGTGAAACTTCCACGTATACGGCGCCTTTTCAGAACCTATTGA
Organism: Arthrobacter sp. PTI12; assembly: GCF_056679915.1. NCBI lineage: Bacteria > Bacillati > Actinomycetota > Actinomycetes > Micrococcales > Micrococcaceae > Arthrobacter > Arthrobacter sp. PTI12. The sequence continues at coordinate 417,467 of NZ_CM155256.1, forward strand.
CCGCACCTTCCCACTATGGAGTCGGTGCGAGTACCCCCATGATTCGGTTCAGGTCGTCAACACTCGCGAACTCAATACTCACCCGTCCCTTTTTTGCGCCCAGTGTGATCTTGACACTGGTGTCCAACCGATCGGAAAGCGAGGTAGCAAGGTAATCGAGGCGCTCATGTCGCGCGCCAACTCGCGGGCTACTTGGCTTCGATGGCCGGCGCAGACCGTCACTCATGGCAACGATCTCTTCTGTGGACCGGACGGATAGACCCTCAGCGACGATCCGTTGTGCCAGCTTCTCCATCTCAGCTGGATCGGACAGTCCGAGAAGCGCCCTCGCGTGCCCAGCACTGAGCACGCCAGCTGCCAGGCGGCGCTGCACGAGCGGTGGCAGTTTCATCAGCCGCAATGTGTTCGAGATCTGCGGTCGGGAACGCCCGATGCGCACCGCCAGCTCCTCTTGAGAACATCCGAAGTCCTCGAGAAGCTGTTGGTACGCAGCAGCTTCCTCAAGTGGATTGAGTTGACTACGGTGCAGGTTTTCCAGAAGGGCATCCCGGAGAAGATCATCGTCCGTGGTGTCGCGGATGATTGCTGGAACGGTTTCAAGGCCGGCCTCTTTTGATGCTCGCCAACGACGCTCGCCCATCACTAGCTCGTAGTTCTGTTCTCCGCCCTCAGGGGAGACACGAACCACTACCGGTTGCAGCACACCAATTTCACGGACAGAGTGCACCAGCTCAGCCATCTCGTCTTCGTCGAAGACGTTACGGGGCTGCTTCCGGTTAGGGTGAATGGAGTCAATCGGGAGTTCGGCGAAACGGGCTCCCGGCACCTCGCGAAGCGTTTCACGTGAAACGTCATCGGGTGAAACGTCATCAGCGGTATCGGTTCCGGCGTCGACGATACCCGTCTTATCCTCGCCCGGCTCGGCTTCGGAGCCCGGCGACGCCCCTTCAACTCGGGACACAGGGGAAGGTTCCTTCGCGGCCGGGCGCTGCAACTCAACTGCGTCAGATGCCGCCAAGGTGGTCGCGTCGCCAGGGCTTGTCTGCAAACCCGCTGCATCCAGAGCAGGCTCCGCCGTGATGCCGCTCTGGTCTGTCTTCTGATCATCAATCGCCGAATCAACCGGTGTTGCAACAGTGCCTTGACCAGTGGGTTCCGGCTTGGCTTTTGCTGCCCTATTCGGCGGTTGCTTCTTGAGCCCTGCCTGGTTACGTCCGGTCTGTCGCTTCGAGGGCGCGGTCAGCGCCTCCTTGTTAATCGACGATCGCGTAGACGACTTCGACGGCTCATCCCGCTCTCCGCCATCACTTGAGCGATCACCGGCGCCATTAGATGCGCCGGTGGGGAAGAAGAGGTCAACTGGACGCCCGCGCTCAGTGACCCTCGTGCTAGTACTGCCTGCGTTTCCATCCTGTTGTTCTGCGCTGCTCGGTATGAGCGCGCCAAGTCCTCGACCTAGACCCCTACGCTTCTCAGGCATGAAACGGTTCCTCTCAAAGGAGAGCAGACAAACTGCAGCGATTGATAACGCGTTCAGTCTACTGTGGGGGACGCGCTATACAGCGCAGGCGCTCTAGGAGCGTTCCGCTATTTCAGCAGCCGCTTCTAAATAGGACAGTGCACCACTCGAAGATGGGTCATAGGTAAGTACTGTCTGCTGGTAGCTGGGAGCCTCTGATATCCGCACTGAACGGGGAACAACCGCTTTTAAGACCTGGTGGGGGAAGTGCTCGCGAACCTCGGCAGCCACCTGCGCGGCCAGATTAGTTCGGCCGTCGTACATGGTGAGAAGGATCGTAGACACAACCAGATCAGCATTGAGGTGCTTCTGGATCATCTCGATGTTCTTCAGAAGCTGGCTCAAACCCTCTAGAGCGTAGTACTCGCACTGGATGGGTATAAGGACTTCACGAGCCGCTACAAAAGCATTGACGGTCAATAAACCGAGACTTGGCGGGCAGTCGATGAAGATGAAATCCAAACGGTCCTCACCATTCTCCGCACGCTCTTTCGCATACAGATCGATGGCACGCCGCAGCCGCTGCTCACGAGCCACCAGCGAGACGAGCTCAATTTCAGCGCCGGCCAAGTGAATTGTCGCGGGCGCGCAGATCAGGTTTGGAACATCTGGGCACGGTGCCACCACACTCGACAGTGGAAGGTCATCGATCAGGACATCGTAAATGCTGTCCACTTCGGCATGATGCTCAATGCCCAGAGCGGTAGAGGCGTTTCCTTGCGGATCGATGTCGATAACAAGAACGTTCAAGCCGGAGGAGGCGAGACCTGCCGCGAGATTCACTGTTGTGGTCGTCTTGCCGACGCCGCCCTTTTGATTGCTGACGGTAAGCACACGCGTCTCGGCCGGCCGAGGCAAAGAGCGCCCCAGTAGCTTCTCGCGTCGCCGGTTCTCCGACGCAAGCTCACGCGCCAAAGGGGTGCTGTCGTCGAGAACATCCATGACGTTCCTGGTACTTCCGTTAGATTTCACGCTGGTGGCCTGACTTGAATCACTTGTCCCGCCCGTGCGGCCCGTTTCACGTGAAACGATGCCGGTGTTTGTCGGGTTCGAAAACACTTCGGGTTGAATATCGGCGATAGTGATTGCCAAGGACGAACCCATCATCGACGTAGGCTGCTCGCGTCGCATGGCAGAATCTTTCGTCACAAGCGTTTTGCTCACTTTCCGGTCCGGGTGTTCCACTCTAGGTTATCGGGTGTAGGCCCCATACCCCGGCAGGCAATCCTTGTGTGGTGGAACTTCCCTCTAGAGACGAGATCAGCGTTCGACGACGATACGAACTACCGTCGTCGGTTCATCAAGGAGATCGCCACCCACTGTTTCAACGCGCGTCGACTTTCCACCCAAACGGCGGATGATCTTCGCCGCCTTCTCTACTTCTTCACCCGCGCTTCGCCCCTTGATGGCGAGGACCTCTCCCTGACCCTTAAGGAGTGGCATGGTGAGCGAGGCGAGCCCGGACAGCGCGGACACAGCGCGAGCTGTAACAACATCTACGTCAGACTTTCCGATAGCTTGCTCAGCGCGACCGCGAAAAATCTCCACGTTCTTCAGGCCGAGATCCTCGGTCACCTCGCGAAGCCAGTTCACTCTTCGTTCGAGGGGCTCAATCAGGAGGAATGCAGCATCCGGTCTGGCGATGGCAAGAGCCAACCCAGGCAAGCCGGCACCACTACCGACATCAGCAACGCGAGACGCCTCTGGAATCAGTTCACCGACAACCGCACAGTTAAGGACATGCCTGTCCCACAAGCGCGGCAACTCGCGAGGTCCGAGAAGACCTCGCTCGATCCCTGACGTAGCCAAGTGGTGTACGAAGCGCTCAGCAAGCGGAAGGTCGTCACCGAAGATGGTGCGCGCAGCAAGAAGTTCCTTCGTGCTGATCTCAATCGTCAAGGCAATCCCTCCTTTGGGAAAGACAGACGGGATGTCAGGATCCGGCTGACACTACGATGTGGCGCCGTGACCCCTCACCCTCGGACTCGCTGACCATGCCCAGATCCGCAACAATGTCGTGGACGATTTTGCGTTCGTATGCAGACATCGGCGCGAGAGCTACCTCTGTGCCGCCTTCCTTGACCGTACTTACTGCCTGTTCGGCGATCTCGCGGAGCTCCTTGTTACGGGCCTCACGAAATCCGTCAATATCCAGAACAAGACGTGAGCGGTGTTCCGTCGACGTAAGCACCGAGAGCCGTGCCAGTTCCTGGAGTGCTTCAAGAACCTCCCCATCCCGACCGACAAGAGCTTCAAGTCCCCGTGCTTCATTCTCTTCCGACACGATCGAGATGTAGGTGCGCCCATTTCGCACCTCAATGTCGATATCACCGTCTAGATCCGCTATGTCCAGGAGTTCCTCCAGGTAGTCCGCGGCGACGTCGCCCTCGTCTTCCGCTGAGGTCGCTTCATTTTGGTCTCCTGCGTCCTGGGCGCCGGCGTCCCCAGCAACTGTCTGAAGAGATTCTTCCTGCATGTTGTCAGTGCTCATTTGCGTTTCCTGTTCTTGCGCTGAGGCTGTACTCGTTGAGCTTTGGGTGGAGCAACAACTTCGACTGCCGGTTCACTCTTCTTCTCGCCGAGCAACGGAACCATGGGCAGTCCCTTCTTTGCGCGACGCTCGGCCAGGGCCTTCGCCGCCGGGGACCCCGGAGTAGGCATCCGCCTGATCACGTAGAACTGCTGAACCATGGTCCAGAGGTTGGTAGTGGTCCAGTAGATGAGCACACCGATCGGAAAGTTGATTCCACCAATACCGAAGACCAGCGGAAGGATGTACAGCATGATCTTCTGCTGCCGCATGAAGGGACTCTGCATGGCCTCTTCGGACATGTTCTTGGCCATGATCTGCTTCTGCGTGATGAACTGCGAGGCAGTCATGGCAAGGATCATGATGATCGAAAGGACCACCACTGAGGTATGTCCCTCAGTACCGAACCCGTGAAGCAGGGAGGAGGAGAGGGGCGCACCGAAGATCTCGGCAGCATCGAACTGCTGCACATCGTCGACGGTCAGAGCACCGATACCCTCACCATTGTCGCTTGCGGTGGATACACCGTTCAGAACAGTGAACAAAGCGAAGAAGAACGGCATTTGGATCAGGATCGGCAGACACGCAGCAAACGGGTTTGTCCCATGCTTCTTGTACAGTGCCATCTGCTCCTGCGTCATTGCCTGACGCGAAAGCTGATCCGTCTTGCCCTTGTATTTCTGCTGCAGCTTCCGAAGGTCCGGCTGCAGCGCCTGCATCCCGCGCTGGGCCTTGATCTGCTTCACGAAGACGGGGATCAATGCGGCTCGGATGACCACAACCAGGCCAACAATGGACAGCGTCCAGGTCCAGCCGGACGCCGCGTCCATCCCGAGGAAGGTGAATCCCTCGTGGAAAGCCTGCATGACCCAAGACACCAGCCATCGGAAGGGCAGGAGAATCGTTTCGAAGAAATCCATAATCTGTTGCTCCTCAGGCCGCTGGGCGGCTTTCCTCGTCTGCAGGAATCACCGGGTGATTCAGCACTACAATCTGTGGTTCCTCACCGGGTGCAAAGCGTCGCCCACCAGACGGCACGTGGTCCACGCCGCCGTCGTTCCAGGGATGGCACCGGCAGAGCCGCCTGGCAGCTAGCCATGAACCCTTTCCAGCACCATGGACGGTCACAGCTTCAAGTGCGTAGGCCGAGCAGGAGGGGAAAAATCGGCATACCGGTCCATAGAGGGGTGATATCAAGCGGCGGTAGCCAACAAGGATGCCGATAAGAATGACACGTGGCAGCGACAACAGCCCGGAGAGTTTGGACGGCGAATGATCCCGTGTCATCTGCCGTCTCCCTTTCTGCCGCCGTCCTTGCTGAACCGCTTCACACTCGATGCCAGGCATCGTTCAAAATCGGAACTGAGCTCGGGCCAACCCGCCGAAGCCGCCGAAGGCAGTGCACGTACGACAACATCTACTCCGACCGGTCGCTTCACCAGCGCTGACGCTGCTGCTTCTCTCAGTCTCCTCTTAACGAGGTTCCTTGTTACCGCGTTCCCCACACTTTTCGACACAATGAAACCGAAACGCGAAGGCCTACCGGCTCCGGTTCCGACCGCATATAACACCAAGTTCCGGCACCCCGAACGGGTACCGGAACGAACGGTATGTGAAAAATCTGTGGCCGTCCGAACTCGGTGGGCGATAGGAAGCACCTGGAGCTCCGGGACGGTCAGGGCGTTGTCAGTTGAGACAACACCGGCGGACGGATTGACTGATGCTAGGCCGAAAGCTCGGTGCGTCCCTTGCCGCGGCGCGCAGACAGGATGGCGCGGCCGGCGCGGGTGCGCATGCGAAGGCGGAAGCCGTGCTTCTTGGCACGACGGCGGTTATTCGGCTGAAAGGTCCGCTTGCTCACTGTGATACTCCAGAACGTTCTTGGCATGCGCTGCCGTTGCAACAAGGGGGAAGAACGGACTGGCGCAATGAAGTTGTAGTACATCTGCGTTGGCGGGCAACAGCATACTGTTCAGCGCTTGGCTGGCCGTACGGAGGCACGCAAAATGCAGACATAAAGGACTACATAACGTTAGGGCACCGAACACAAGGCGGTCAAACCGACCGGCTTCGACACAGCGCGCGGCGTCCTGTGAACCGTGTGGACAACTGCCGACAACCGGCCGCTCCTGCACCCTACGGGCACTCGCGGGAACTACCTTATCCACAGGCGCGGGCCCAGCTATCCTCTGTACTTTTCATCGTCTACTGTTGCCGGGTGGCGCAATTATCCACGTACTGTGCATAACTCTGTGGATTACTGACCCTGCTACGGGGTCAAGATGGCTCAAAAGAACTGACAACTGAGGACGCGAGTGAGTACAGACGAGATCAATGATGTAGGAAGCTCCTGGCGCAAGGTCATCCGAACCCTGGAACAGGACGAGCGGATATCTCCACGTCAACGTGGGTTCGTGGTGCTGGCGCAGGCACAGGGACTCATCGGGACAACCCTGCTGGTGGCCGTTCCGAATGAACTGACCCGCGAAGTTTTGCAGAGTCAGCTGAAGAGCCAGCTCAATGACGCACTAAAAGACGTTTTCCGAGAGGATATCCAGTGCGCGTTCGTCATTGATCCGGAACTCACTCCGATCATTGAAGAAGAACCGGAAGAGATTCCGGAGGAAAGTGCGCCGCGGGACCAGACGCCATCGCCCACTCCACCGAGCAACTCCCATGAGTTCGGGCGACTGAATCCTAAATACATCTTCGACACCTTCGTCATTGGTTCATCGAACCGGTTTGCGCATGCGGCCGCAGTGGCGGTCGCCGAGGCGCCGGCCAAGGCGTACAATCCGCTCTTTATCTACGGCGATTCCGGGCTGGGTAAAACTCACCTGCTACACGCCATCGGCCACTACGCCCGCCACCTCTACACAGGGATCCGGGTTCGCTACGTAAACTCCGAGGAATTCACGAACGACTTCATCAACTCAATTCGCGATGATGAAGGCACAAGCTTCAAGCAGACGTATCGGAACGTCGACATCCTGCTCATCGATGACATTCAGTTCCTCTCCGGCAAAGACCGTACACAGGAGGAGTTCTTTCACACCTTCAACGCCCTGCACAACCACAGCAAGCAGGTGGTCATCACCTCTGATCTTCCGCCCAAGCAGCTGTCCGGCTTCGAGGAGCGGATGCGTTCGCGCTTCGAGTGGGGGCTCCTTACTGACATCCAGCCGCCGGAACTGGAAACCCGGATCGCCATCCTTCGTAAGAAGGCAATCAGCGAAGGAATGAGCGCACCCGATGAGGTGCTTGAGTACATCGCGTCGAAGATCTCCACGAACATCCGTGAACTCGAGGGTGCGCTGATCCGCGTAACAGCCTTCGCCAGCCTGAACCGCCAGGCGGTGGACAAGAACCTGGCCGAGATCGTGCTCAAGGACTTGATCAGTGACGACGGCGCCCAGGAAATTACATCGTCGCTGATCATGGCGCAGACAGCTGAGTACTTCAACATCACTCTTGATGACCTGTGCAGCAAGTCGCGAACGCGCACGCTGGTCACGGCACGGCAGATTGCGATGTACCTGTGCCGTGAGCTGACCGATATGTCACTACCGAAAATAGGCCAAGAGCTGGGAGGACGGGATCACACCACTGTCATCCACGCTGACCGCAAAATTCGCGAGCTCATGGCGGAACGCCGGGCCATCTACAACCAGGTGACCGAACTGACCAACCGGATAAAGCACCACCGGAAAGATTCATAGGACCTTTGGTACATACCTCAGCCGCGCGTGAATTAACATCTGTGGAAACAATTGTGGATAACTACCGGATTCCCGTGGACGTTAATGAGGACAACGCCAGGGAAGCCTGTGGACCGCTGAATTACGGCTATCTCATGCACAGCACACCTGGCACTTCTCCGTCTTCAGCTCACATGCTGTACACAGGGAGAATCCGCGGAAATGCCAGTACTGGGAAGGTTATCCACAGTATCCACAGGAGTTGTTAACACTACTGATCCTTAATCCATCGATCTGTTCCAAATAACATTTCCCCTCCAGGCCATCCGGCAAGACTGTCCGCTGTGTCGCGCTAAGCTGTGACTCAGTAGAGTTGACGCTTGCTCACGCCTCCTCCTTCGCCCGCAAAGAATCGTCGGACAGGTCGAGGCCGAGTGGCTTCCCCCATGTACCTCGCGAAAGGCGGCACCCTTCAGTGAAATTCCGAGTCGAGCGCGATGTCCTGGCTGAGGCCGTCACATGGACGGCGCGTTCCTTGTCACCGCGTCCTCCCGTACCGGTGCTGTCGGGACTGTTGATCAAGGCGGGTGCAGGCAGTCTCAGCTTGGCCAGCTTTGACTACGAAATCTCAGCTCGTTTGGAAATTGCCGCTGATGTAGCCGAAGAAGGCACCATTCTCGTGTCCGGCCGGTTACTCGCTGACATTTGCCGCAGCCTTCCGTCCGCACCGGTTGAGGTAGAGACTGACGGATCCAAGGTCACACTGACCTGCCGTAACAGCCGCTTCAACCTGGCGACGATGCCGGAAGCGGAGTATCCCGAACTTCCAGCGCTGCCGGAGGTCAGCGGCGTCGTCGACGGCGATGCTTTCGCCGAAGCCGTTTCTCAGGTCATCATCGCTGCCAGCAGGGATGACACACTGCCCATCCTCACCGGTGTACGGATGGAAATCGAGGAAGACCTGATCACCTTCCTCGCCACCGACCGTTATCGCCTGGCGTTGCGTGAACTCTCCTGGAAACCGACGAATCCTGGAATCTCCACCAGCGCCCTGGTCAAAGCCAAGACTCTGAGCGAAGTGGCAAAGACCCTGGGCGGATCCGGAGATCTCAACATCGCGCTGTCTGACAACAGTGAACTCATCGGCTTCGAAAGTGGCGGCCGGCGAACCACCTCTTTGCTGGTTGACGGCGATTACCCCAAAATCCGGTCCCTATTCCCGGACAGCACACCCATCCATGCAACGGTGGAGACGAGTTTGCTGGTCGAAGCAGTCCGTCGTGTGTCCTTGGTGGCCGAGCGGAATACGCCTGTGCGCCTCGCTTTCAGTGCGGGCCAGGTGGTACTTGACGCCGGTACGGGTGAGGATGCGCAGGCATCCGAAGCCATCGAAGCTACCCTGGACGGCGAGGACATTACCGTTGCCTTCAACCCCCATTACCTGAGTGAAGGTCTTGGTGCCTTCAGCAGCCGCTTCGTGCGGTTCTCCTTCACCACCCCGCCCAAACCCGCTGTTATCTCGGCGCAGGAAGAGGCAACCGGCGCTGACCGGGAAGATTACAGGTACTTGTTGATGCCGGTGAGGTTGCCAAACCAGTAGCAGCGAGACCGTCTATCCCACCGAAACCCATGGAGGATACTTTGCACATCGGCCTAATCGGACTCGGAAAAATGGGACATAACATGCGGGAACGGTTGCGTTCCAAGGGCATTGAGGTCTCCGGTTACGACCGCAATCCGGATGTATCCGACGTCGCAAGTCTTGATGAACTGATTGCTACGATCCCCACTCCACGGGTGGTCTGGGTCATGGTCCCGGCTGGAAAGATTACCGATCAGGTGATTGCCGAGTTGGGAGAGAAGCTCTCCGAGGGCGATCTCGTGATTGATGGCGGCAATACCAAGTTCAGTACCGATCAGGAACACAGCGAGCAGTTGTCACTCAAAGGCATTGCCTTTGTTGATTGTGGGGTCTCCGGCGGTGTATGGGGCCTTGAGAACGGATATGGGCTGATGGTCGGCGGAGCTGCCGAGGACGTTGAACGGGTGATGCCGGTCTTCGATGCCTTGCGTCCGGAAGGTGACCGCGAAGAAAGCTTCGTCCATGTGGGAGACACCGGTGCGGGACACTACGCAAAAATGGTGCATAACGGGATTGAGTACGGTCTGATGCAGGCTTACGCCGAGGGCTACGAACTGCTCGAGGCAAAAGACATCATCAAGGATGTACACGGGACGTTCCGCGCATGGCAAAAGGGTACAGTCGTGCGGTCCTGGCTACTGGACCTGTTGGTGAAGGCGCTCGAGGAAGACCCGAAACTCACCCAGGTTGGCGCTTACGTTGAGGACTCAGGCGAAGGGCGGTGGACGGTTGAGCAGGCTATTGCCAATGAAGTGGCCGCACCAGCCATCACTGCTGCGCTCTTTGCCCGATTCAGCTCGCGGCAGGAGGATGCACCCTCGCTGAAGATGGTTGCGGCCCTGCGCAACCAGTTCGGCGGCCATGCCGTACGCCCTCCCCGCAAGTGAAAAATGATTGAGCAACGGTGTACGTCCAGCATCTCTCACTGACCGATTTCCGTAGTTATTCCCAGCTTGAGGTCGCCCTGGAACCAGGAGTGACGGTGTTCGTCGGGCAAAACGGCGTCGGGAAGACCAATATCGTCGAAGCCATCGGTTTCCTCGGGTCCCTCTCGTCCCACCGGGTGAGCTCCGACAAACCATTGATAGCCTTCGACGCTGAGCGGGCGTTGGTCCGTGGGCGCCTGGTACGCGGATCACAAGCCACGAGTGTGGAGCTGGAGATCAACGGCGAGCGGGCCAATCGCGCCCGTATCAACCGGGCCAACCCGGTTCGGGCACGGGACGCCGCAGGTATCCTGCGTACGGTTCTCTTTGCACCGGAAGACCTCGCTCTCGTCAAGGGAGATCCGTCCAACCGCCGCCGGTTCCTGGACGAACTGATGGTGCAGCTGGTACCGCATCATGCCGGCACACGAGCGGACTACGAACGGGTCTTGAAGCAGCGCAACGCATTACTCAAATCATTGCGGGGGCGCAGGCTGACCGATGCGCAGGAGGCCACTTTGGAAGTGTGGGACCAGCACCTTGCGGCGGTTGGTTCACAACTCCTCCATGCCCGACTCGCCGTTCTGACCAGACTTCTGCCGCATATCCAAAAGGCCTATCGCGAGCTGACCGACGGCTCGAAAGTTGCAACAGCCGCTTACCGTTCGTCCCTGGTCGGTCCGGTTTCCGATGACGACGACGGCCAGGCACCTTCTTCGGCCGAAGACCTCGGCACGCTCTCCATTGAACACATCACTGAGCGGTTTTTGACGACAATCAGGGAGCAGCGGCGCCGCGAAACCGAGCGTGGTATCTCATTGGTGGGGCCGCACCGCGACGAGGTGGAGCTCATGCTCGGTCGTGCCCTGGTCAAGGGGTATGCCTCGCACGGCGAAACCTGGTCGATGGCGCTTGCGCTCCGCCTCGGTTCGTACTACCTCCTGACCGATGATGATCAGACCCCGGGATCCACGCCAGTCCTGATTCTCGACGATGTGTTTGCTGAACTGGATACTGATCGCCGAGAGCGGTTGGCCTCTGTGGTGGTCGGAGCTGAACAGGTACTGGTGACCGCTGCGGTTGGAGCGGATGTACCTGCTGCGTTGGCAGGCCGCCAGTTCGAGGTAGTACCGGGGGGCTTCAGTGAAGTACCGGCCTGAAGATAATCGTGCAGCGCCGGGTGTTATGAAGGCACAACCCAATGACGACGCCGGCACACCCCTTGCGGATGATGCCGGGGAAACACCTGCCCAGGATGCACCGCGGCTGTTGTTGAACCGACTCCGTGACGCGTCTGCAGCGCGTGGTGATCTTCGCGCGCCGGCCGCCCGCCGTCGTCGTACTGGGAATGGTGCTCATCATCCTAGAGGTCAGGAGTCCTACACCGGTAGGGATCCGCAGGGAGTCGGGGCCGTATTCGGGCGGCTCCTTAGTGAGCGAGGCTGGAATTCGCCGGTAGCCGTGGGGTCGGTCATGGCGCGGTGGCCGGAACTGGTCGGGCAGGAAATCGCCAGCCACTGTACTCCCGAAAGCTTCCACGAAACAACGGTTCTCGTGCGCTGCGACTCCACCGCCTGGGCAACGCAGCTCAGACTGATCAGCCCTGACCTTTTACGCCGCTTCGAACACGAGCTGGGCACAGGTGTTGTGACGGCCATGAAAATTGTCGGGCCGTCGGCTCCGTCCTGGCGAAAAGGGGGCCGATCAGTTCCCGGCAGAGGTCCCAGGGACACCTACGGGTGACCTGCTGACCGGTTATCTGCGGATCCGCTGATGAGCGGCGTGCAGCGCCGAGCGGACCCCAGCGGACGTATACGCCCCCACAAGACCCCCCGCTGAGAGCTTAAATAGCTGTTTATTCGCCGTTAGGGGGCAATTGAGGCTCCGTTGTCGGCCACTGCACGGTAGAATGACAGGTGCAGGCATTCCTTTTGGGATGCCTTCATTCTGAGACTGGGCAACATTAGGACAACGAGGAGTCGACAGCGTCAGTGGCTAACGACAACGAAGTGGAATCTGCCGGACTGCCGGAAACCGGCGCCGGCGCACCCAAAGGTTACGGCGCAAGCGACATCACAGTCCTTGAGGGGCTGGAAGCGGTTCGAAAGCGGCCCGGTATGTATATCGGGTCCACTGGTCCCCGCGGCCTGCACCACCTTGTCTATGAGGTTGTGGATAACTCTGTGGATGAGGCACTCGCGGGATACTGCGACCACATCAAGGTGGCGCTGCTTGCTGACGGCGGCGTCCGCGTCATCGACAATGGCCGCGGTATTCCGGTTGATATGCACCCGACCGAGGGCAAACCCACCGTTGAAGTAGTCATGACTATCCTGCACGCAGGGGGGAAGTTCGGCGGTGGAGGATATGCCGTATCCGGTGGCCTCCATGGAGTGGGTATTTCGGTTGTGAATGCGCTTTCCTCCCGTGTCAACACGGAAATTAAGCGTCAGGGCCACGTCTGGAGGCAGTCCTTCGAGGATGGTGGAAAACCTGTCGGAAAGCTCGAAAAGGGTCCGGAGACCACCGAGACCGGTACCACGCAGACTTTCTATCCGGATGCCTCAATCTTCGAGTCGGTTGAGTTCGATTTCGAGACGTTGCGGGCGCGTTTCCAGCAGATGGCCTTCCTGAACAAAGGCCTGCGGATCAGCCTTGTGGATGAGCGCGTGCCTGAGGTGGAGACCGAGGAAATTACGGACGCCGCCCACGCCGAGGCAGAACAGTCCGAAGAGAACAAGCACCGCCATGTCGAGTACCTCTATGAGAACGGCTTGCTGGACTACGTCAAGCACCTGAACTCATCGAAACGCGTTGACATCATCCACGAGGACGTCATTGCGTTCGAGACTGAGGATTCGGACCGCTCCATCGCCGTCGAAGTGGCAATGCAGTGGACAACGGCGTATTCCGAAAGCGTTCACACCTACGCGAATACGATCAACACCCACGAGGGTGGAACCCACGAAGAGGGTTTCCGTGCAGCTATGACATCGTTGATCAACCGTTATGCGCGTGAGAAGAACATCATCAAGGAAAAGGATGACAACCTCACGGGTGACGACATCCGTGAAGGGCTTACCGCCGTCATCTCGGTCAAGCTGTCCGAACCACAGTTCGAAGGGCAGACCAAGACCAAGCTGGGCAACTCGGAAGCCAAGGGATTTGTGCAGCGCGTGGTCACGGACCAGTTGGGTGACTGGCTCGAACGTAATCCCGGGCCTGCCCGCGATGTCATCCGCAAGTCCATTCAGGCAGCCCAGGCGCGGCTGGCTGCGCGCAAGGCAAGGGAGTCCACCCGGCGGAAGGGCCTGCTGGAATCCGGCGGGATGCCGGGCAAGCTCAAAGACTGCCAGTCGAAGGACCCATCGAAGTCTGAGATCTACATTGTCGAGGGAGATTCCGCAGGTGGCTCGGCCGTTCGCGGTCGCAATCCGGAAACGCAGGCAATCCTCCCGTTGCGCGGAAAGATCCTGAACGTTGAGCGTGCCCGGCTTGACCGTGCGCTGAGCAACACCGAAGTCCAGGCGATGATCACCGCCTTCGGAGCCGGCATCGGTGAGGATTTCGACGTCGAGAAGGCCCGCTATCACAAGATCGTCCTGATGGCAGATGCCGACGTCGATGGTCAGCACATCACCACGCTGTTGCTGACGCTGCTTTTCCGCTACATGCGGCCGCTCATCGAGAATGGGTATGTGTACCTGGCGCAGCCGCCCCTGTACCGCATCAAATGGTCCAACGCTGCGCACTCCTACGTATACAGCGACCGCGAGCGGGATGAAACCATCAAGATGGGCCTTGCCAATAACCAGCGTCTCCCCAAGGAAAACGGGATCCAACGTTACAAGGGCCTCGGCGAGATGGACTACACCGAGCTCTGGGACACCACGATGGATCCTGACAACCGCACCTTGCTGCAGGTCACTATGGATGATGCCGCTGCAGCCGACCAGATTTTCTCTGTACTGATGGGTGAGGATGTCGAGTCTCGCCGCAACTTCATCCAGCAGAACGCGAAAGACGTACGGTTCCTCGACATCTGAGCGTCATTGAGTAGCCCCGGCCGGGCACGCAGCTATCTGCTGGCCCGGGTCCTGACACGCATTCACGAATGGAACGAACTAGATGAGTGACGAAGTAACGCCTGAGGTTCCGAGCGGTACGCCCATTGAAGGTGCAGTGCTGACGGACCGTATCGAGCAGGTAGACCTGCAGACCGAGATGCAGCGGTCCTACTTGGACTACGCAATGGCGGTCATTGTCGGTCGCGCGCTGCCTGACGTGCGTGACGGTCTGAAACCCGTTCACCGTCGCGTTCTCTATGCAATGTTCGACGGCGGCTACCGCCCCGACCGCTCGTTCAACAAGTGTGCGCGCGTTGTCGGTGAGGTCATGGGCCAGTACCACCCGCACGGCGACAGCGCTATCTATGATGCACTCGTCCGGCTGATCCAGGACTGGACCATGCGGTACCCGTTGGCCCTTGGGCAGGGGAACTTCGGATCGCCGGGTAACGACGGCGCGGCAGCCCCCCGGTATACCGAGACCAAGATGGCACCGCTGGCCATGGAGATGGTCCGCGACATCGACGAAGAGACTGTCGACTTCCAGGACAACTACGACGGAAAAAACCAGGAACCCACCATCCTGCCGGCGCGCTTCCCGAACCTGCTGGTCAATGGATCCTCCGGTATTGCCGTCGGCATGGCAACCAACATCCCGCCGCACAACCTGCGTGAGGTGGCGGACGGTGTGCAGTGGTATCTGCAGAACCCGACTGCCAGCAAGGAAGAACTGCTTGAGGCGCTCATCCAGCGCATCAAGGGACCGGATTTCCCAACCGGAGCGCAGATTCTTGGCCACAGGGGTATTGAAGACGCCTACCGGACAGGCCGCGGTTCAATCACCATGCGCGCCGTGGTCAACGTGGAGGAAATTCAGGGTCGTACCTGCCTGGTCGTAACCGAGTTGCCCTACCAGGCCAATCCGGACAACCTGGCGATCAAGATTGCCGATCTCGTCAAGGACGGGAAGGTTTCGGGGATCGCCGACCTCCGGGATGAGACCTCGGGCCGCACGGGCCAGCGCCTGGTCATTGTCCTGAAGCGTGATGCCGTGGCCAAAGTAGTGCTCAACAACCTCTACAAGCACACGCAGCTCCAGGACAATTTCAGCGCCAACATGCTGGCGATCGTGGATGAGGTCCCCCGCACCCTCAGCCTGGATGCCTTCATTCGGCACTGGGTGACGCATCAGCTCGAAGTCATTGTCCGCAGAACCAGGTACCGCCTGCGGAAAGCGGAAGAAGCCGCACATATTCTGCGGGGACTGCTCAAGGCACTCGACGCCCTCGATGACGTGATCGCCCTTATCCGGAGATCTTCGACCGTAGAGGACGCACGCAATGGGCTGATGGGTCTGCTGGACATTGACGAGATCCAGGCTCAGGCGATTCTGGACATGCAGCTGCGGCGGCTCGCCGCCCTGGAGAGACAGAAGATCCAGGATCAGCATGCCAAGCTCGAATCCGAAATCACCGAGTACAAAAAAATCCTTGCCTCCGAGGTACAGCAACGAGAAATCGTCTCTACGGAGTTGCAGGAGATCGTCGACAAGCATGGTGATGACCGCCGCACCGAGATTCTCATGGGGTACGACGGCGATATGAGCATGGAAGACCTCATCCCTGAAGAGGAGATGGTGGTCACCATCACCCGCGGTGGTTACGTCAAGCGGACTCGTAGTGATAACTACCGCCAGCAGGCTCGGGGCGGTAAGGGTATCCGTGGGGCGCAGTTGCGCGGCGACGACGTCGTCGAACACTTCTTCGTCACCACGACGCACCATTGGCTGCTGTTTTTCACCAACCTTGGGCGCGTTTACCGCGCGAAGGCGTACGAGCTTGTGGAAGCGGCACGCGACGCCAAAGGTCAGCATGTAGCGAACCTGTTGGCATTTCAGCCTGACGAAACCATTGCGCAGGTACTTGATCTGCGCGATTACCAGCAATCCCCTTACCTGGTGCTGGCAACGAAACGCGGCCTGGTCAAGAAGACGCGCCTCGAGGACTATGACACCAACCGGTCCGCGGGTGTTATCGCCATCAACCTGCGTGACGGTGATGAACTGGTGTCAGCTCAGCTTGTGTCCGAAACCGACGACATGATGCTGGTCTCCCGGAAAGGGCAGTCACTTCGCTTCAGTGCCACCGATGAGGCGTTACGCCCGATGGGCAGGGCTACCTCGGGAGTGACCGGCATGAAGTTCCGGGAAGAGGATGAGCTACTGGCCGCCAACGTCGTGAGTGATGACTCCTACGTGTTCATCGTGACCGAGGGCGGCTTCGCGAAGCGGACCAAGGTCGATGAGTATCGGGTGCAGGGCCGTGGTGGCCTGGGCATCAAGGTAGCAAAGCTTGCTGACGTGCGCGGCGATCTGGTTGGGGCCCTCATCGTGCAGGAAGAAGACGAAGTCCTCGTTGTTATGGGCGGCGGCAAGGTGGTGCGGTCATCGGTGGCCGGCGTTCCGGCGAAGGGCCGTGACACCATGGGCGTGATTTTCGCGAAGCCGGACAAGTCGGACCGGATCATCGCTGTTGCCCGCAACACGGAACGTGGACTCACGGTGGATGAGGAAGTTCCGGTAATGGGTGTGGATGACACTGAATCTGCGCCGGTTGCTCCTGATGAAGTACCGTTGTCGTCAGAAGAAACGGCTGAGCCGGAGGCTGAGTCAAGCGATATTGGAGGTTCCGAGTGAGTTCTGCCAACTCAAATCCGCGCACGACTGCGGGCAGCGCTGTGCGGTCGTCGGGCGGCGGACCTCGGGTCAACCCGCCCGCGCGGCCCACCCAGCGTCCGGCTTCATCAGGCGCAAGGCCGGCGGGAAACCGTCCTGGGCTGGTCAAACCCGCACCGAAGGCCAAGGCTCGCAAAGCGCGTCTGCTGGTCAGCAAGATCGATCCGTGGTCCGTCCTCAAAATGTCATTCCTGCTTTCCGTGGCGCTGGGCATTGTTACGGTGGTTGCGGCGATCGTCATTTGGACTGTGCTAGACCTCACTGGGATCTTTGATCGGGTGAACCAGCTCCTTGGAGAGATCGCTGGATCAGAGGGAGCCGGCTTTGATCTGCGCCAGTTCGCATCTCTGGGTCAGGTTGTCTCGTTCGCCACCATCATCGCCGTCGTGAATGTAGTGCTTCTGACCGCCCTGGCCATGCTTTCGGCGGTTCTTTACAACATTTCATCGACCCTTGTCGGCGGAATCGGCGTGACGCTGACGGACGACTGATCTGCCGAAATCGATGCGGGCCTCAATTTGTGGATCGCTGAGGCCCTACTGTAAAGTCGTATTTCGGCCCGATGAGGTACGGGGGCGTATAGCTCAGGCGGTTAGAGCGCTTCGCTGATAACGAAGAGGTCCCAGGTTCAAGTCCTGGTACGCCCACGGATCGTGAAACCGGCAGGCAACTGCAAGGAGGAGCACTGTGAAGAAGTTGCTGGTAGCGGCAGCTGCTGTTGCAGGAGTTTTCGCCTACAAACGGTGGCAGGAGTCCGAGAAGGAAAAAGAAGTGTGGAGCAGCGCGACTGATCCAGTCGAGTAAAACTTCACCGCCTGGTCGGGGTATACTGATCAGGTTCCGTTTTACGGGGGCATGGCGCAATTGGTAGCGCACCTGCTTTGCAAGCAGGGGGTTCGGGGTTCGAGTCCCCGTGCCTCCACCGAAAGATAAGGGCTCCAGTCGAAAGACTGGGGCTCTTGTCTGTTAACGGTGGCTAACGGTTCGCCGCTGTGTTTCGGGCTGCACGCGCGGTGTGCACGGCACGCAACACCTTCGCTGGGTAGTAGATCGACATGAAGATCAGCATCGGAATTTTCAGAACTTTCTTGTCAATCTGATGCGCTCGGTAGGTGCGGTCGAACCTTGTGACGTAATAGCGGTAGTCCTTGGGCGAATTCTCGAGGCGCCGGGCTGACATCCCGCTCACCATGCCGGGGATGTACCGGATGATCAGATCCTGTTCTGCAAGGTGAAGAGAGAGGTCTATGTCCTCATGCATCTCGTCCTTTTCATCAAGACAGGTGTACTCACGGATCTGTTCCCATGCCGTCCTGCGAAGCGCCATGTTGGAGCCGAAGAGAAAGTGGTACTGGTTACGTGCGAGCTTCAGCACGAGTTGACGCATCTTGTCATCCGCTTTCAGCCCCCACCGCCGCATCGGCATGTCATAGTAGACAACCGGTCCGGTCGCGGCGGCTACGGTTGGATCGCTGAACCCTGCCTGAACGGTTTCGACCCAGTCGGGTTCCAGGACGGAGTCGGCATCAATTCGGCCTAGTACGTCTCCTGTTGAGTGGTTCAGCCCATAGTTTCGGGTAGGTATGAGACCTTGCTTGTCATCTTGCTCCAGCAGGCGGATCGGGCTCTCAGGGTATTCGAGCTGCATCTGACGGCAAATGTCGGCAGTGCGGTCAGTAGAGCGATTGTTCACGACCAGAATCTCGTGTGCCGGCATTGACTGATAGATGGCCGCGACGAGGCACTGGCGGATGACGCTTTCTTCGTTGTACGCCGGGATGACTATCGACACGGACGGCTTCGCGGTGTGCACGGCCGTAAATCTATCACCGGCCGGTCAGACTAAGACCCCAGACATCAAAAAAGCGGGAAAGATCCTCCGATAGGTGGACCTTTCCCGCTTTTTGCGGGGCGTCAACGAACCTAGACGGCGGGACCCTTGGGTGCGCCGGCGCCGTCGTCCGACTTTTCGGCTGCGCGGTCAGCGGCTTCCTTGATGTCGTTCACAGCCTGCTTGGCCTCTTCATTGTGCGCAATGTCTGCAACAGGAGTCGGTTCAACCGGAGCTGGGGTTTTCCAGGGATCCTCCACAGGCTGTGAAGCGCGCCAGATGGCAACTCCAGCTGTCAGGGCGGCGGCGATGATGCCGACAATCAGCCAGCCCTTCCCGCCCTTGCGCTGCTTGCTTCGCCTGAGGTCTTTCGCGGCGCGCTGGGCGGCGACAACGGCTGCTTTCTGGTACTTCTTTACGGCCTTTTTGTCACCGGTAACCTTGGTCACCACACCGGCAACTCCAGCCGGGATGGTAGCAGCAGCCAAAGTACGCGACGCTGAATCTGCGGCATCACCAAGCCGGTATGACACAGCCGGGATGTATTCACTCACGACGCGGTCGCGCGCGTGGTGGATGGCCGGGGTTGCGCGGTCCAGGGTGCCCTGAATGCGGGGCGCCGTGCCGTCGACGAACTGGTTGATGCGCGGACCTACGCGGTCCAGGCTCTCCTGAATTCTAGGGGTGACGACGGCTATGCCGTCTGACAGACCCTGTGTTGCCCGGTTCACGCCCTGCTGGATCCTGGGCGAGGCCGTCTCGATTCCTCGCTCGATTCGCGGCGTCACCCATTCTCTGGCGGCATCCACTCGCGGAGCGGCCCAATCCCGTGCCGTTCCGACGCCCATCAGAACGTTGTTCTCAAGGCTGCGGACAACGCTTTCGGATTTCTTCACAACTACCTCCCATGGATAGTGACTGTTGTTAGTCAGCCTACGTGCTATCCCGAGGTCCATGCTATCCGTGCGTTGGTTTCACAGCTTTTTCACTGTACGCGGAACGTGGTCGTTCCGGGAGATACCACGGGTGTGCGTGAAAGAATGGATCCCATGACAGCTATAGCTACTGCACACGCAACTATTCACACCAGCCTTGGAGACATCAAGGTGGAGCTTTACGGCAACCACGCCCCGAAGACCGTCAAGAACTTCACGGGCCTCGCTACCGGTGAGATCAAATGGACTCACCCCAGCACGGGCGAAGAGACCAACGCACCGCTCTACGACGGCACCATTTTTCACCGCGTCATCAAAGACTTCATGATCCAAGGTGGCGACCCCCTTGGCCAGGGCATCGGCGGCCCGGGCTACAAGTTCGACGATGAGATCAACCCCGACCTTGACTTCAGCGCTCCCTACAAGCTGGCAATGGCCAATGCCGGCCTGCAGAATGGCCGCGGAACCAACGGCTCGCAGTTCTTCATCACCTCCGTTCCCACCACGTGGCTGCAGGGGAAGCACACCATTTTCGGCGAGGTCAAGGACGAGTCATCCCGCGCCATCGTCGACCAGCTCAACTCGATCCCCACCGATGGACGCGATAAGCCTCTCGAAGATGTCGTAATCAACAGCATCACCATCGAGCAGGCCTAGCACCGTATGACTTATGGAATCCCGGCGGGCCAGCCGGATGAGGACGTTCCCGTATGCCCACGCCACCCGGACAGGGTGAGTTATGTGCGGTGTCAACGATGTGGCAGGCCCGCCTGTCCGGAATGCCAGCGTCCGGCGGCCGTCGGGATTCAGTGCGTCGACTGCGTGCGTGACGCACAGCGCCACAGTCCGGCCACGCGCACCATCTTCGGCGGAACAGTGCGGCAAGGGAAACCGCTGGTGACCTTTTCGCTCATCGGAGCCTGCGTAGCGTTGTTCCTGGCCCAACTAGCCATCCCCGGGGTGACGGACCTATTGGCGTACGCAGGAATCTATACCTCCGGCATCATCACTCCGGAACCCTGGCGCATGATCACCGCCGCGTTCCTTCACTCCACAGGATTCCTGCTCCATATCGGTTTCAATATGTATGCGCTGTGGATCATCGGACAGGCTCTTGAACCCCTGCTGGGGCGGGCAAGATTCCTCGCCCTGTACCTGATCGCTGCCTTCGGCGGATCGGTGGCGGTACTCCTGCTGACCAATCCGCTGCAGGGCGTTGTCGGGGCATCAGGGGCGGTGTTCGGACTCTTCGGGGCCATGCTCATTGTGCAGAGGCGGCGTGGCGGTGACGTACGGCAACTGGTTGTGCTCATTGCAATCAACACCGTCCTCGGGTTTGTGGTATCGGGAATCTCCTGGCAGGCACACCTTGGCGGTCTGATGGCCGGAAGCGCTGCCGCGGCCATCATCGCCTACACGCCGCGGAGTTCGAAGCGCTCCCTGATCCAGTGGTCAGGACTGGCCGCGCTGACGGTTGTCCTCCTTGTTCTTACGTTTGTCGGTGCAAGCCTGGTGACGTTCCCCGCCTAGTTTTCCACAAGGGTTATCCCCAGTGGGGAAAACTTACACACATGTAATTCCACAGGTGTGGATAAGCAGAACCCACGGATTTCAGAAACGGCCCGAAGAATTGCACCGAGTTACCCACAGCTGTGGATAACTCGGTGCACAACCTGTGCACGACTACGTAACCGCTTCCTGTACTTCGGCCAGCAGGTTCCGCATCTCTGTTTCGGCTGCGTCAGGGTCGGATCCGGCGATCGCCGCCGCGACGGCTTCGTGGCTGGCAAGCGAATACTCACGGGGTGTGCGGGGCATCAACCCCTGGGTGGTCCTTCCCCGGAGAACTTCCGTGACAACGTCATCGAGCGCGGAGAACATCTCGTTACCGCTGGCCAACAGGAGTAGGGCGTGGAATTCGATATCCACGGCTAGAAACTCGTCAAGACGGCCCGCTTCGCCGAGTGCGCGCAACTGCTGGGCGAGGTTCACAACGACGGCGCGTTGCTCTTGGGTTGCATTGCGCGCTGCTCCCGCCGCAGCAAGCGGCTCAACTGCGCATCGCAGTTCCATCAGGCTCTTGAACTGCCGTGCGCGGGATGTTCCCTCCAACCGCCAACGGATGATCCGCGCGTCGTAGACATTCCAGTGACGAGGGGCCTGAACCACAATTCCGACGCGGCGTTTGCTGAAGACGAGGTTCATGGATTCGAGAATCCGCATGCAGTCGCGAATCACGGTTCGTGAGACCTTGAAGCGCGCCTGTAGTCCCTCGATTGTCAGCCGTCCCCCGGGTTGTAGCTCACCGCTGACAATGCTGCGCCCCAGCTCCTCGATGATGCTGCTGTACTTTACGGCGGCCGCCGGTGCCCGGCCTTGCGAAGACAGCACCACTGATTGACCTTTCCGAGGGGTAGGGATGGGATCAGAATAAGCCGGGACGCCGGCGATTCAAAGGTCGCATCTTTACATTCGGTAAAGGTGCTACCTTTATAGCCGAGTAGATTGAGCGTTGAGTCGCAGGCGGCGGAAACGACCAGAAAGTCGAGGAGACGGCGTGGAGTCACGAATGCATCTGGTGATTATGGGCGTGTCAGGATCAGGCAAGACGACGATCGCCACTGCACTGGCGGAGCGCCTCGGTTGGATCTATGCCGAAGCGGACGAGTTTCATTCCCCTGAGAACATCACGAAGATGACCCAGGGTATTGCTTTGACCGACGAGGACCGCAAACCCTGGCTTGATTCAATCTCGCATTGGATCAGCGAGAAGAGCGCCAATGGAGAATCCACCATCGTGACGTGCTCGGCGCTGCGAAGGCGTTACCGGGATGTTCTGGCCGCTGCCGACGGTGACATCCGGTTTGTTCACTTGCTCGGCGATGTTGACCTCATTCGCTCACGCATGAAGACGCGCACCGGGCACTTCATGCCTGAATCCCTGCTGCCATCGCAGGTCAGCACCCTCGAAATCCTCGAGGAGAACGAGCGCGGGCTCACCATCGACAATGTCGGCACACCCGCGGAAGTTACGGATCGGATCATGGCCGAACTCGGCATCATCGCCTGAGCGCATAGAACAAAGGAGGCGCCTTTCGCTCGGAAGGCACCTCCTTTCTGGCTGGATGGAGCAGCCGCTCTGGCTAGAACTACCGCCAGCGGGTGGTCATGAGGAACCCGGCGATCGCGACTCCAAAGCCAATGAGAATGTTCCAGGAGTCGATGCCTGGGATCGGGAAACGTCCTTCGGAGATGTAATAGACCAGAATCCACAACAGACCGAGCACCATCAACCCGAACATTACCGGCTTGTACCAGACCGGGTTCGGCTTCGGTTCCGCAGCGGCGCGCGTCTTCGGCTCGACCTGCTTCTTGCGGGACTTCGACTCGGGCACGGATCCTCCTAGACGGTGGCTGGGGCTTCCAGCCGCTGTGTTTGTGGTCATACAGCTCGGAACCCGGCCGCGACACCAGTTATCCTGAGATGAGGACCCATGGCATCGGCGCGGTTCTAGCTGCCCATTCTAGCTAATGAATGGCCGCTGCGACGCCCGACATCACATCCGTAGGCAGGGAGAAGGATTGAGCGACCTCGGCGGCGGCATCGCGGTGGCTCGCCGTGACCGTTCCCGGCGCGCGCCCGCCCGCCGACGTCGTCGTAGTCTGCTCGAGATGGCGGCCCAAGTGATCGGTGAGCTGCTCATCACGGCCGGCGTTATCCTGCTCCTGTTCGTGGCGTGGCAGCTGTGGTGGACAAATGTCCAATCCAATGCAAAACAAGACCAGGCAGTTGAGGAGTTCTTCGCCGACCTCGGTGAGGCGCCTGTGGCAGATGATCCTGTGGACGAGCCTCCAACTTCGTCACCGGATCAGGTTCCCGTTCTGGAGGCGAAAGCAGCGGGTGAGACCTTCGCCGTCATCTACATCCCGCGTTTCGGGGACAGCTACACCCGGCCGGTCACCAGCGGGGTGACGACGGCCGTGCTCGACAACCTGGGCCTGGGACACTATCCCGAGACCGGCATGCCGGGTGCTGTAGGGAATTTCGCACTTGCAGGCCACCGGCAGACAAACGGCGCCGTGCTGGACAACATACATACTCTGGTGCCCGGCGATCGCATCTATGTGCAAACACAGGACGGTTATTACTCCTACGTCTACCGGAATACGCAGATTGTACTGCCGGACCGAACTGATGTCCTCGCGCCGGTACCTACGCAGCCGGGCGTTGAACCCGAGGAACGAATCCTCACCCTCACCAGCTGCAATCCGCGCTTTGGCGCGCAGGAACGAATTATCGCCTACGCAGTGATGGAGTCATTCCAGTCACTGGAGGACGGACCGCCGGAGGAGATTGCCGCACAAGTAGCCGAGGTCGCGGAAGGAGCCGCCTGATGTACGCCTTCATATTCCGCCACTTGCCGGGGCCTCTCTGGCTTCGGATCGTCTGGGCGATTCTGCTCATCATTGCAGCACTGGCAGTCCTCGTGAGCTGGGTCTTCCCCTGGCTGTCCCAGTTCAGCCCCCTGACCGATTCAACGATTGGCACGTGATCATGAACAGTCCTACCCGAATCCTGGTTGTCGACAACTACGACAGCTTCGTGTACACGCTGGTCGGATATCTGCAGGAACTGGGTGCGGAGACCACCGTTGTCCGGAATGATGACGTCACGCTCGCTGAAGCTGTGGCGCTTGCCGAAGTGAGGGACGCAGTTCTCATCTCCCCCGGGCCGGGAGCGCCCGCGGAAGCCGGCGTCTGCATCGAGCTAATCAGGTGGTGCGGCGCAAACGACAAGCCGATGCTCGGTGTGTGCCTTGGCCACCAGGCGCTGGCAGAGGCTTACGGCGGATCAGTGACCCATGCTCCCGAACTGATGCATGGAAAGACGTCCCTGGTAGAACATGACTCAACGAACGTCTTCGAAGGCCTGAACTCGCCGTTGACGGCCACCCGCTACCACTCGCTGGCAGCAGTAGGGGACGTTCCTTCCGAACTGCGTGTGACGGCGAGGACGGCGAGCGGAGTGATCATGGGTCTTGAGCACCGGTCCGCTCCGCTGTGCGGAGTTCAGTTTCACCCGGAGTCGGTCTTGACCGAGGGCGGCTACCGGATGCTGGGGAACTGGTTGGAGCAGGCCGGCCTGGACGGCGCTGCAGCCCGCTCAGCCACGCTTAGCCCGCTGATTCACCAGCAGTCAGGGACCTAGGCCCTCCACCGCATCTCCCACGACGCCGCTGTTGCCCTGCCCGTTTCCCTGTCCTCGCCCGCGACCCTGGTTGCCGGGCTCTTCCTCCTCGGCGGGAGCGCTCGACGCGGGCGGCGGGGCTGTTGACGGAGCAGGCTCTTCTTCGGCCGGTTTGGTAGCAACATAGATGACTACTTCGGTGCCCGGCGCGATATTCGAGTTCGCAACCGGTTCCTGTCTCACTACAAGGCCGGGTTCCACGACGGCGTTTGGTTCCTCCTCGATCCGTGGGACCAAAGCGCGGGCCGGGTCTTCCAACAGCGCGACTGCTTCATCGCTCGGCAAGGAAGTGAGACGAGGGACGGTCACCAGCCCGGTCGAAAGCACGAGGTTAACCTCGGAATCAGCGGGTACGGTCGAGCCGAGTGCCGGCTCGGTTTCGATCACCCGGCCCGCGGGAACAGTTGCGCTGTTCGCTTCACTCACGCTACCGCCCCGCAGGCCAACCGACTCAAGGGCATCCCTCGCTGAGGATTCGGTCATCTGGAAAATGTCCTCAGGTA
This sequence comes from Arthrobacter sp. PTI12, assembly GCF_056679915.1. Classification (NCBI taxonomy): domain Bacteria; kingdom Bacillati; phylum Actinomycetota; class Actinomycetes; order Micrococcales; family Micrococcaceae; genus Arthrobacter; species Arthrobacter sp. PTI12. The sequence continues at coordinate 443,100 of NZ_CM155256.1, forward strand.
TTGCGCGATTTGCCGGTCCCTTGGAAATCAGCAGTGATACCAGGGCATCCGGTTCCACCTCGCTGCCTGCTTCGGGATCGGTAGTGATAGCGAAGCCCGACTCGACTTCATCGTGGAACGTACGTTCCACCTGCGGACGGAGACCCACGGCGGTCAGCGCGTTGCTTGCCTCGGTTTCACTCAGGGAGTCAACGGCGGGAACAGAGGTGAGGATGGGCTCCTCCGGTTGCGCGTTGAGGATTCCGAAAAGCGCGATACCTCCGGCAGACAGGAGCAGTGCCAACAGCACCAGCAGTACAGCTATCCACCCGCGCCGGCGTGAGCGGGTCCGGTCTTCGGCATCGCGACGGTTCTGCGCCGCATGTGCCACGGGCAGCGAGCCCGTCTCCTCTTCCTCCACCAGCGAATCAGCTGCGATGCTTCCACCGGCAAGAACCCTGGCCATCGCTCTTGTCTGAGGGGCGTCGTCGTCCGTTCGTGCTGGAACGGCGGCGATTGCTTCGGTAGGTGCTGCCGGCACGTCTGGCCGGATGCCTTTGCGCGCGTCACGAAGGGCCGACCGGAAGTCGGCTGCACTCTGGAAGCGCCGGGCGCGGTCCTTCTCCAGCGCAATGGAGAGCACTGACTCGATCTCCGCCGGAATGCTGGCATCGATTTCACGGGCAGGCGTGGGAATCTCACGCACATGCTGGTAGGCAACAGACACCGGGCTGTCGCCGACGAACGGAGGCCTTCCGGTGAGTAGTTCGTACAGTAGGCAACCCGCCGAGTACAGATCACTGCGAGCGTCCACGGTTTCTCCGCGCGCCTGCTCAGGGGAAAGGTACTGTGCGGTACCGATCACCGCTTGGGTCTGGGTCATGGTGGCGGCGGAATCGGCCATTGCCCTCGCAATGCCGAAGTCCATCACTTTCACCTGACCCTCAGGAGTAATCATCACGTTGGCCGGCTTGATATCCCGATGGACAATGCCTGCACGGTGGCTGTACTCGAGTGCTGAGAGAACTCCCAAAAGGTAGTCGACAGAGGTCTCAGGCGTCAGTTCTCCGCGCTTGAGGAGATCGCGGAGGGTCCGCCCGGCAACATATTCCATCACGATGAAGGGAACACGGACCTCGTCATGGTGCTGGCCCTCGACCTCCTCCTCACCGGTGTCGTACACGGACACGATCGTGGGGTGGTTCAAACCGGCAACCGCCTGCGCTTCGCGGCGGAATCGGGACTGGAACAGTGGGTCCCGGGCAAGGTCACGGCGCAGCACCTTGATGGCCACGGTACGGCCGAGCCGGACGTCACGGCCGAGGTGAACGTCGGCCATACCGCCACGGCCGATCAGTTCACCCATCTCGTAACGTCCGTTGAGGACTCTCTCGCTGCTCACCTGGTGCCCCCTCACATGCTTCCTAGGGCTGGTCCTGGCCGGGCGGAGTCTGGCCGGGACCGATCGCCGGGGGCGCCTGGGTTTCATCAGGGCCCAGGGAGACGACGTAACGAACGGTGCTTCCCGGTTCCACCTCGGTGCCTTCAGCCGGATCCACGGACAGGACGGTTCCCGCTGCTTGTTCGGAAGCTTCAGAACCGGAACGGACGGCGCTGAGCCCCAGATCGGCGAGGGCCTGCTGCAGTTCTTCCTCGGTGGCTCCTACAAGGCCCGATGGAATGGTCAACGTCTCGGGCGCTTCCGCGAAGGTGACAGTGATCTGGGAGCCGGGCGTCAGTGGGCCGACGGGGTTGAGGGTCAGGACCGTCCCGGGATCAAAATCGTCCGTAACCTCCGGCTGCTGGTCCACGGAGAATCCCAGATTGTTGAGCTCGGCCACGACCACGTCAATGGGACGACCCTGATAGGTGGCCTCATCCACCACGATCGCTTCCGGTGTGGTGGGTGCGGGGGTGGTGGGTTCCGGAGTGGTTTCTTCCGGCGTGGGCGTCGGGCTTTCACTTTCGGACGGCGTTGCGGACGCCGAGGAGCTGGTGGGTGCCGGGGCCGGCTCGTCTTCGTTGCCGGCCAACAGCGGAGCGAGCAGGAAGCCGGCAACGGTGAGCGCTGCCAGGACCAGCAGGACAATCAGCGCAATCAGCCAGGGACTGCGTCCACGGGATTCTTCCTCTGGCGGGGGAACTTCGTCGATATCTTCCTCGGTCCACTCCCGTGACGCCGCAACTGCGCCGGCGCCTGCCCCTGCACCTGCGACGGCGGGCAGAGCCGACGTCGTTGGGGCGGGAATCGCGCGGGTGGCGCCGGTGGGTGCCGGGACCGGAGTGGTGAGTGGGCCGGTGGAGTCCGTAAACAGCAGCATTCCGGGTACGGCTGACTCAGCTGCACGGATATCGTTGCGCCGGATGGCGGCGACAGCCTCGGCAAGCGCTTCCGCGTTCCCCGGACGGTCCGCCGGGTCCTTGGCCAGCATGCTCGCGATAAGCGCACGCACCGGATGAGGGATAGTTTCGGGTAGATCAGGCGGCGCATCATTGACCTGGGCGAGGGCAATTGCGATTTGCGACTCACCGGAGAACGGGCGGCGTCCGGCGAGTAGCTCGTACCCGATCACGCCCAGCGCGTAGATATCGCTGGAACCGGTTGCCTGCTGCCCGGTTGCCTGCTCTGGAGCCAGGTACTGGGCAGTGCCCATAACCTGTCCGGTGGCGGTCAGCGGAACCTGGTCAGCAAGGCGCGCAATGCCGAAATCTGTAATCTTCACGCGGCCATCGGGCATGATCAGCAGGTTTCCGGGCTTGACGTCCCGGTGCACAAGGCCCTGGCGGTGTGCGACGCTGAGGGCCGTTGCGGTCTGGCCGATGATTGACAGCGCCCTGTCCGGTGCCAGGATTTGTTCGCGCTCAATGATGGTCGACAGGGGCTGGCCTGGGACGAGCTCCATGACGAGATAGGCTGAGCCGCCTTCCTCACCATAGTCAAAGACGTTCGCGATGCCCTCGTGGTTCAGCAGGGCGGTGTGGCGGGCTTCGGCGCGGAACCGATTGAGAAAACCGGGATCCCCCGTATATTCCTCTTTGAGAATTTTTATGGCCACGATGCGTCCGAGCACCTGGTCACGTGCTTTCCAGACCTCACCCATGCCTCCGATGGCGATGCGATCAGTCAGCTGGAACCTGCCGCCTAATGTGATACCTGAAGTAGGTCTCACCTATTCAACACCGCCTCTATGAGTCTCTTAGCGTTTGGACTTGTCAATTGAGCACCCGTCGCTATGTCGACGTCCTGCATCACGATGGAAACCACTACTTCCGGATTGTCGGCCGGCGCGAAGCCGGTGAACCAGGCGTTGTCGCCCTGCTCGGGTACTTCCGCCGTGCCGGTCTTGCCGGCTACTTCCACCCCTGGGACCGCGGCATTCTGGGCCGTACCGTTCTCCACCACGTTGACCATCCACTCCGTGATCAGGTTGGCGTTGTCCGCGCTGAGGGATTCGCGGAAAACCTCCGGCTCCGGTTCGTCGATGATGGAGAGGTCCGGTGCACGGACGGCTTTCACCAGGTTGGGCTTCATGAGCACACCATCATTGGCGATCGCAGCGCTAACCATCGCCATCTGAAGCGGTGTGACTGCGACACTGAACTGCCCGATGGCCGACTGCGCGAGCTGGGCTTCACTAAGTTCTGTGGGGAACTGGCTGGCCGCCACCTCAACCGGAATGAAAAAGCGCTCACCAAAGCCGAACTCCTGCGCCTGCTCGAGTACCGCCTGCTCACCGACCTCCCACGCAATCTGGGCAAACGGAGTGTTGCAGGACTGCTCGAGTGCAAACTCGAGGTCTGCGGTGTCACGCGCCGCGCACCCGCCGGTGGTGAAGTTCGGGAGCCCGACGTCGGTGCCCGGCAGGTCAAGCACCGGCGGGTTGGGGATAGTGGACTCCGCATCGAACTGACCTGTCTCAAGAGCGGCCGCGGCCACCACGAGTTTGAAGACTGATCCGGGAGCCACAAGTGACTGCGTTGCTGGGTTGAAGTAGATGGACAAGCCGGGAACCTGAGCGAGCTGCTCGATGTTCTGCACAACCACCGACGTGTCATGGGCGGCGAGCAGATTAGGGTCATACGACGGCTTGGAAGCCATCGCGAGCACGTTTCCGGTGGCTGGCTCCATCACAACGATCGATCCGGTCTGCCCTTCGGGGATCATGTCCCAGGCCAGCTGCTGCAATTGAGGATCGATGGTCAGCTCGACGGAGGCACCCTGTGCCTGGACGCCCGAGAACAGCCGGACCATCTGATCAATGAAGAGGTCGTCGCTACTGCCGGAGAGCTCCTCATTCATGACGTTCTCCAGCTGTGTGGAACCGTTCACCAACGAGAAGAATCCCGTGAGGTGCGCATACATCTCCGGCTCGTTGTAGACGCGCTGGTAGTTGAATTGGTCATCCGACGGCACGGATTCCGCGATCGGACGACCATCCACCAAAATCGCGCCCCGGTTCTTTCCATAGTCCTGCAGGATCTGCCGCGTATTCCAGTCATTGTTCTCCAGCGCGTTGGCCTCGAAGAACTGGACATAGGTGAGGGATCCGAGGACGAGCGCGAACATGCTCATGGCCACGATCCAGGAGCGTCGGATTGCCTGGTTCATGCGGTGACCTCCCGCGTAGGATCTGTTGCCGGAGTGTTCCGATTCTGCTTGCCTTCGGAGTATGTTTCGCGGACCGGCCCCTTCACGGCCGGCCGCCGGGCCGTCTCCGAGATGAGCAGGAGCAAGGCGACGATGATCCAGTTCGCCAGCAGGGAAGAACCACCGGCCGACATGAAGGGTGTGGTGAGCCCGGTAAGCGGAATGAGCCGTGTTACCCCGCCGATGACAACAAAGCACTGCAGCGCGATCGTGAAGGACAAGCCGCAGGCGAGAAGCTTTCCGAACCCGTCACGGGTGCCGAGAGCCGCGCGGAAACCCCGGGAAATAAGCAAAATGTAGAGCAGCACGATGGCGAAGAGCCCGATTAGGCCGAGTTCCTCACCGAGGGCCGTGATGATCATGTCGCTGTTGGCATAGGTTACAAGATCCGGCCTGCCCTGCCCGAGCCCGGTGCCGACGAGTCCACCGTTCGCAAGGCCGAAGAGCCCCTGGACAACCTGACCGCTGCCACCGGGATTGCGGTTGAAGACCTCCGGCTCAAACGCATTGATCCAACTGTCTATGCGCAGGGCAACGTGGCTGAACAACTGAAGGGCTGCGTAACCACCGACAGCAATCATCGCGAGGCCGATCAACACCCAGCTGACCCGCGACGTCGCGACGTAGATCATGGCCATAAAGAGGCCGAAGAACAGGATGGAGGAGCCGAGGTCACGCTGGAAGATCAGCACGCCGATGCTGACCAGCCAGGCGGCCACCATGGGTGCCAGGTCCCGGAAACGCGGAAGCTGCAGCGGTCCCAGCTTCTTTCCGGCCAGCAGGATGAGGTCGCGGTTGGTGGAAAGATACCCCGCGAAAAATATGGCGAGAGTGATCTTGGCGACCTCGCCGGGCTGGAAGGTACCCACACCCACGTTGATCCAGATACGCGCCCCGTTGATTTCGACGCCGAGCGGGGTAAGCGGCAGCATCAGCAGGACCGCGCTCACAATGAGCGATATATAGGTGAACCGACGCAACATCCTGTGGTCCTGAATCACCAGGAGTGTAGCTATGGACGCACCCATGGCGACAGTTGTCCAGAGGAACTGGCTCGGTGCAACAGGTTGTGCATCGGCCGGAAGTGCCAGGTCTAACCGGTAAATCATGGCCAGCCCGATTCCATTGAGCGCGATCACGATGGGAAGAATTACCGGATCTGCATATTTTGCGCGGAAACGAAGAAGTATGTGGAAGATCAACGCCAGCGCGGCCAGCGTACCGCCCTGCAGCCAGAAGGCCGAGTCGAACGGATTCTCCTTGTCGAGACCTACAAGCCAGTTGGCGCCGATCGCTACTGTAAGGGCCACGACAAGGAGGAGTGCCTCGACATTACGACGGGACTTCGGGACTGTGAGTACCTCACTCATTGGACTCTCCCTCCACAGGAGGCTGCTTCGCCTGGTGCTGCATCAGCGCTTGCGGAGGCGCTGGGGCTGGCTTCGGCGGTGGCGCCGGGACTCGCAGGAGAGGCACTTGCACTCGGTTCTGGTGTTGGGCTACCCGAGGACGACGGCTCAGGCGACGCAGTCTCGGGTGAGGCTGAAACTGTGGGCGACGGGCCGGCGGACGGGCTCGGATTGCTCTCCGGTGGACACGGCAGCGCCCGCAGTGACTGGCGGAGGTCTTCAACGATGTCCTGTGCATGTTCGAGGTCGCTCGCTGCGAGAGTGTTCTCGAGGCGATTGCGCTGGAATTCCGGAAGGCTGGACACAGGAATGTCGGTCGTCTGGTCCACGTGGCTCAAGGGAATCGGCCCGAGTGTCTGAGCAACCCCGTTGTAGATGGCCACCCTGTTGTCGAAGGTAGCAACGTAATAGCGCGTCTGGGTCCAGACGTATCCCAGGGAAAGCACTGCGGCAAGGATCAGTGCCATCAAAGCCAGGGCGGCCGGCAGCAGCCAGCGCCGGCGGCGGGGCGCGGAAGCTTCCTCGGTCTGGTCGTCCTCCACGGTGTCCGCGGGTGCTGCCTTGTGCGTCAGCATCATAGCTGCGCGGCGCTCGGTGGACCGCTGCGTGACGATGGGAATCTGTCCGGTTTCAGTAGCCAGCGCTGCCGAACCCACCAGGGTATGCGGGCGGGATGACAGGTCTTCCCGGATAACGTCCGCCCTGATGGCTACACCGGGTGTCGCGTCATCAGTAGAAGTGTCGCTGTCCGTCTCCCCGGCTGCTTCACGCGCGGGCGGAAGTGCGGTGAGCGCGGCAGTGCGCAGATCTTCAGGCGTGGCGGTGTCCACATCCACCACCACGATGGTGATGTTGTCCGGGGATCCGCCGGCCAGCGTCAGGTCAACAAGCGTGTTGACGCAAGCTGAAAGATCACGCGTTTCACGGATAATTCGTTCGACTGTGGCATCATCCAGGACGGCATTCAATCCGTCCGAGCAGAGCAACCAGCGTTCACCGGGCTCAGCATCGAAGGTGGTCAGGTCGAGTTCCGGGCTGGCATCGACATCACCGAGGACGCGCATCAGCACGTTCTTGTGCGGATGGACCTCCGCCTCCTCCGGCTTGAGCCGGCCCTCCTCGATGAGTCGCTGCACAAAGGTGTGGTCGACGCTGATCTGCTCGAAAACATCGTTCTTCAGCCGGTAGGCCCGCGAATCACCGATGTGGGCAAAGGAAATTTTCTCGCCGTTGAGAAGCATCGCCGTAACGGTTGTACCCATGCCGGCAAGCTGCGGGTTGGTGCTGACCAGTTCAGACAGGAGCGAATTGGCAGTCTGGATCTCGTCGGCCAGGTGAGTGCCGGCGTCGTCGTCGTAATCCTTACGGTCAAGATGCACCAGATCCAGGACTGTGGACGCTGAGGCGATGTTGCCGCCGGCGTGCCCGCCCATTCCGTCCGCTACAACGGCGAGGTAACGGCCGGCATAGGCGGAATCGTCATTCTTTGCGCGGACTTTTCCCACATCCGAGCGGGCGGCGAAACGGAAAACCAGGGCCATGGACTATGGCCTCAATTCAATAACCGTCTTACCGATCCGGACGGGTACGCCAGGTTCCACCGGCAGCGCGCGGGTCAGCTGGTTGCCGGCAAGATAGGTTCCGTTGGTGGATCCGAGATCTTCAATGAACCACCGGCTGCCCTGCGGGAAGAGCCGGGCATGGCGGCCGGACGCGTAGTCATCCTCAAGGACAAGCGTGGCTTCTTGGGCGCGGCCCAGCAGGATGGGGCTGGACGCGAGGTCCAGGGCGGTTCCCTTGAGAGGGCCTTCCGTGACGATCAGACGCCGCGCCTGCGCCTTGGCCGGTGGTTCCTCAACCAACTCCGGGTGCTTACGGGCTTCGCGGGCTGTAGGAGAGCCAGTCCGGTTGCGCAGGCCCACCACAAGATCCCGCCGCAATGCGCTGACGACGCTAAGGACGAGGATCCAGATCAGGAGCAGGAACCCGTATCTCAACAGCGTTACGGTCAGATCACTCATGCTTGGCGTCCACCGTTCTGCACGGGTACAAGTCGGAAAGTCATGCGGGTACGACCCATGGTGATCACTGAGCCGTCCGTCAGGTCCGCTTCCCCCTGTACGCGTTGTCCATTCACATAGCTGCCGTTGGTCGAGCCGAGGTCAACGGCACGGGACTGGCCCTGAGCGGTGTGAATCTCAAGATGCCGGCGGGACACACCGGTGTCATCGATGAGGATGTCCGCCTCCGATGAACGGCCCAGAAGGACGGACCCGGCGTTCAACGAGTAGCGCTGACCGTCGAGTTCAAGGACGGGCTGATAGCGCGTGGGCTGGCGGTTTGGGACGCTGGGAGCAGGCCGACGCTGCGCGGGCTGTTTTTCGGTGGCTGAGTCGATTTCAAAGGAACCGGGCTTCAGGTCGGAATCGCGGGTGAAAGACACCCGAACCGATCCCTGAAGCGTGTAGTGCTGGCTGTTGACGTGCTTGATGACGACATCACACAGTTCCTCGGCGAGTGGCGCCCCCCACTCCTGAGCGAGTGCGAAGTCCGGATCTGATAGCCGGGCGGTGAAAACATTCGGTGCAAGGGTGCGTCCCTGCGCCAGCGTGAGTGACTTGTTATCCAGTTCGCGGCGCAGTGCGCTGGCAATCTCGACGGGCTGCACCTGGGACCTGGAACCGGTGGAGAAGGCGCCACGGACCATCTTTTCGAGTCCGCGCTCGACATTATCCAGAATGCCCATGCCTACCTCCTTACCTGCTTTTCTTGCTGCCCGAATGCGCCCGCACGAAAGCGCGCGGAGGCATGCCGGGTCGCTGCTGTCTTGTGTCGATACTACTGGGGCGTCCCCTAAATGGCCTTAACGCGGCATGTTGCCCCGTCGATTACATTCAACGTCTCTACTCATCGCAAAGTTGCGCGGTGTGCCGTAGCTGTACCGTTTAGGTGTTTTTGGCGCCGCTCCGTTATGCTTGTTTCTGCTGATTCGGAGGAATCTTTTCCAAGAATCCTTCTTCACTTTGCGCGAGTGGCGGAACGGCAGACGCGCTGGCTTCAGGTGCCAGTATCCGAAAGGGTGTGGGGGTTCAAATCCCCCCTCGCGCACGAGAGAAAAATAACCCCGGCCTCGTGTCGGGGTATTTTTTTACCTACTTTCTGATGCATTGAACGGCCAAGACCCCGGTCAGCGGAAGTCCCGTGACTTGGTGGCGGCTTTGAGGCGGAGCACCTCGAACTTGTCTGCCACCAGGTTCACCACCCCCTCGTTGGACCGCTCCAACACTCCACGCACCAGGACGCTACTGGCCTCCCGCGCTATCCGCCGATACCGCTGCCAGACACCGACTGAGCAGATGACATTAACCAGCCCTGTCTCGTCCTCAAGGTTCATGAAGGTGATGCCGCTAGCCGTGGCAGGGCGTTGCCGGTGGGTAACCACTCCACCGACTTCAACGCGCCGACCAGCCTCGGCGGAAAGGAGGTCCGCGGCGGTCAGTGCGCCTCGGCGTCGTAATGTTGGCCGGGCGTGGCGCACCGGATGGTCATCTGTGGTGATTCCAGTGGACCACAGGTCTGCTGCCATGCGGTCGACGTCGGTAAGGTCCGGAAACAGGGGCGGCTGGATGTACACAGTGGTTCCCTTGATTTGGCCCTCGCGTTCCGTGGAGGCGGGACCGGCATGCCAGAGCGCTTCCCGCTGGGTGAGTCCCATTGAGTCAAATGCCCCGGCAGCTGCCAGCGCTTCGAGCTGCTGTGAGTTCAGTTCGGTCCGGCGCGCCAGGTCACCCATGGTTTCAAAGGGGCCGTTTGCCTCGCGTTCCTCGACGATGGCCTGTGCCAGTTTCTTGCCGATCGACTGCACGCTGTCCAGCCCTAACCTGACCGCATGGTTGCCGTCGCGGCGGTGAACCGTTGAGTCAAAGGGAATGGTGCGGTCGAATTTCCCCACTGGGGGCTGGTGGAACGCCAGGCAGTTATCAGAACCTGTGGAACCTGTTCCCGCGGAGCCGTCCACCTCCAGATCTGCATGAATCCCGGACAGCAGGATGTCCGGGCGCAGGACCGTGACGCCGTGCCGCCGGGCATCTGCCACCAGGGTCTGGGGTGAGTAGAAGCCCATGGGCTGTGCGCGCAGGAGCGAGGCCAGGAAGGCCCCCGGATAGTGGAGCCGGAGCCAGGCACTGGCGTAGACCAGCAGGGCAAAGCTGATGGAGTGGCTTTCAGCAAAGCCGAAATTGGCGAACGCCTGGATTTTCCGGTAGACGGAGTCTGCGGTTTCCCCGACAATTCCATTGGACTTCATGCCCGCGTACAGCTTCTCCTTGAGGGTGTCGATCCGCTCAAGGCCGCGTTTGGACCCCATAGCGCGGCGCAGCTGATCGGCGTCGGCGCCTGAACAGTTGCCCACTACCATGGCCATCTGCATGAGCTGCTCCTGGAAGAGCGGTACTCCGAGCGTGCGCTTGAGCACCGGTATCAGCTTGGGATGCAGGTAGCTTTCTTCCTCCTCGCCCAGTTTCCGCTTGATGTACGGGTGCACCGCTCCGCCCTGAATGGGGCCGGGACGCACCAGCGCAACCTCGATAACCAGGTCATAGAACCGGCGGGGCTGCAGGCGCGGCAACATTCCCATTTGCGCGCGGCTTTCCACCTGGAACACTCCAATGGAATCAGCGAAGCACAGTTGATCGTAGACTCCCTGCTCTTCCCGGGGCATGGTGTGCAGCGTCCATTCCTCACCGAAGTGCTTTTTGACGAGGTCGAAGTTGTACTGCATGGCCGCCATGATGCCGAGGCCCAGCAGGTCGAACTTGACCAGGCCCATCCAGGCGCAGTCATCCTTGTCCCACTGCAGGACGGTGCGCCCGTCCATGCGCCCGTGCTCGATCGGGCACACTTCCCCGATTGGGCGGTCGGTGAGCACCATTCCGCCCGAGTGGATTCCCAGATGGCGCGGAAACTTCAGCACTCCCTGTGCCAGTTCCACCACCGGCTCGGGGATGTCGTGATCATCACTGGAAACCAGTGCACCCCAGCGCTCCACCTGTTTTGACCAGGCATCCTGCTGCCCGGGGCTGTGCCCCAGCGCCTTGGCCATGTCGCGGACCGCGAACTTGGGCCTGTAGGTGATGACGTTGGCAACCTGGGCGGCATTGAACCGGCCGTACTTGTTGTACACGTACTGAATGACCTCTTCGCGACGGTCGGAATCGAAATCGACGTCAATATCAGGCTCCTCGTCCCGCAGGCTGGAGAGGAATCGTTCAAAGGGGAGGTCATACAGGATGGAATCGACGGCGGTGATTTCCAACAGGTAGCAGATAGCGGAATTCGCTGCTGATCCGCGGCCCTGGCAGAGGATGCCCCGGGTGCGCGCAAAGTGGACCAAATCATGGACGATCAGAAAATAGCCCGGGAAGTCTTTCTCCTCGATCACACGCAGTTCTTTTTCAATGCGCTCACGGACATCATCCCTGCCGGCGTAGAACTTGGCTGCGCCTTCCCAGACCAGCTTCCTCAGCCAGCTCATCTGTGTGTGGCCCTCCGGCAGGTTGAGTTTGGGCAGGCCGGGCTTGACGCTGCTGAGCCGGAATGCCAGATCATCCGCCAGTTCCACTGTCCGTTCCACGGCCCCTGGATAGGCGGCAAAACGGGCTGCCATTTCCGCGCCGCTGCGCAGATGCGCAGACCCCGACGCCGGTAGCCACCCATCCATGTCATCCAGTGACCTGCGTGCGCGGACGGCGGCCACCGCGGTTGCCAGTCTGTGTTGCTCAGGGACGGCATAGTGCACATTGTTGGTGGCAACGACGGGCAGCTTCAGCCGCGTGGCGATGTCCCACAGGGCATCATTGTGCGCACTGTCCAGCGGGTTGCCGTGGTCGTAGAGTTCGACGGCGACGTTGCCCGTACCAAAAAGGTCTATCAAACGCCGGGTTTCCTCTTCCGCGTCCTGAAGGCTGCCGTTGCGGAGCGCATGGCGGACGGCTCCTTTGCGGCACCCGGTCAGTATCATCCAGTTGTTGCCTGCCCTGGCGGCGAGCTCGGCAAGGTTGTACCGGGGCTTGCCTTTCTCTGCTTCCGGTTTCAGCTGAGCTTCCGTGATTGCCGCGGCCAGCTGATGATAGCCCTCTGCGCCGCGGGCGAGGACGAGCAAATGCCGGCCCTCCGGGTCTGGTTCACCGTTTTGGGGTTTGCTCAGTTCCAGGGATAGCTCAGTGCCGTAGATGGTGGAGAGCCCGGGGTGTTTCTCTGCCGCTTCAGCCAGGTGGACAACACCGTAGAGCCCATCATGATCGGTCAGCGCCAGCCCGTGGAGACTGAGCCGGTGGGCTTCCTCGACAAGCTGTTCGGGACTGGCAGCACCATCAAGGAAGCTGAAATTCGAATGCACGTGAAGTTCCGCGTAGGGCACCACCGGACCGTCAGGCATGGTCACCGGTTCTTCCGGCGGGGAGTACGGATGCCGTTTCAGGGACCAGGCGGGACTGTCTCCGCCGTCAGCACCCAGGGGCGGGGAACCGGGGCGGCGACGATCGGAGAGGGTCCGTTCAAACTCCGACCAGGAAATCGGGGGATTATTGAAGCCCATGTCAGGACTCTCTGTTTGTGCCAGCACGGTGGCATACGGAAGGCCTAGTCATAGCTGGCCTCCGCCCACCAGCGGTGATCAACAAGCAGCAGCAGCCAGGCCGTTCCTGATTCATCCACCACCTGGAACCGGTTGAGGGTGCGCCCATTCGAATCCCACCAGCGCTCGACAATGGGCCACGGCCCCGCCCACGAGGAAATGGCGGTTTGCCGCGGAGGCGCCGCGACAAGCACGGCAGGAACGGCTGTGAGCAGTCCGCGCCGATCAACGTCTACGGTGCTTCCTGCGCCGTCCAGCACCTGGACCGGACGGGGCTCGTCGAAGACGGTGGCTGGAACTGGGCCGGGGAGCTGGCCGGGCCACGGAAGATCCCGGCTTTTGGCAGCAGCTTCCGACGGCGGATCTCCCCAGGGAATGAACACCCGCCGGTCGGTGAGCATTCTTCCACCGGCCACCATGGCCGTCAGTACCGCACCATGTCCCAGCATGCTTTGCACCCGGGCAAGACCGTGGTGAATATTTTCATCCGGGCCCGTTCCCCACAGCCCGTCCGCGTGGTCGCTGAGATCCTCCACCGTCTCCGGCTGAAGCTGGACCTTGCTGATTCCGGAGCTCAACCCATGCTCAACGTTTCCGCTGCCCTGCAGTTGCCAGCGGACGCGGTCCAGCACGTCATCCGCGTCGAACCAGCGGGGGTGCCGCCAGAGCCGAACCGATTCCTCACCGGATTCCGACTGCAGCCGTACCACCAGAACCGTGCACACCAGCCCTGCTTCACGCAGCCGGCCCACGAATTCCTCCGCGGACAGGCGCAGGGTGAACGTCAGCTCATCAATGCGTGCCAACGGCGGTTCACAGTGCACGACGGCGTCGAGTTCCGCCGGCGGTTTCCTGACCACTACGCTGTGGTGGTCATATCCGCTTGCCTTGAGATGGGCCAGTGCACCTTCCACGCCGAACCGGTTGCGGACGTCAGCACGGGCAAGGGCGGCGAAATCTCCAAGCGTGCGGATTCCAAGCCGGCGCAGCACCACCGCGAGTGCTGGTTCCTCCAGAACTTCCAGGGGGAAGCTGCCAAGGAATGAGGCTGATTCTCCGGGCGGAAGGATCCATACGGGATCGGCCCCCGGATCCTCCAGGAATTCCGTTGCACGGGCAGCATGCTCAGCGGCAAAGGGGCTGTCTGCTACTCCTACCCGGGTGGCCGTGAGCCCGATGGCGGCGAGGGTTTTGAGCAGGACAGCCGCCGCGCGTTCTTCACTGCCGTAATACCTGGCAGGACCTTTGGCGTGAAGGACACATAATCCTGGGCGAACAAGCTGCACCCCGGGCATGATCTTTTCCATAGCGGTTATAACTGGTTCGAAGTTTCTCGCGTCCAGTGCCGGTTCATAGGGAAGAACAGTAAGGGTGGTGCACCGGGCCTGGGCTTCCCGGAGGCGAAGGCCGCGTTTGACTCCTTGTTCCCGGGCGGAGGGGGAGCAGGCGAAAACCTCGCCCTTCCCGATCAATGCCACGGGGTGTTCTGCCGGCAGGAGGTATTCCCTGAGTGCTGCAGTGATGGGCCAGTCCGGACACCAGAGAGCCATGGTGCGGGTAGTGGTGGGGGATGCCGGCGCGGCCTGGCTGGAACGGGAAGATTTCATGATGCGCGGGCCGGTCTGGAGAAAAATTCCTGCTGCCCGGACTCCGAATGTGCAGCGGGCGCAGATGGAGACATGGATGTGGACCACGGCCCATGGTGAAGATCCGGCAGCCATAGGTCTGCGGTGCGTGAACGGCCGGTGGAAGCGTGCGCTGTGATCCGCATCCTGCGGCTTCGAAGATGCCCGGTTCCTGAACCCAGGCCCTGCCAGTTGCTCCCGGTTACGCTGAGCGTTGCCTCGCTGTGCGGCCAGGACCCCATGGTCACCAGTGCAGCACCGCGCTGGCGTAGGCGTGCCATCAGACGGGAGGCATCCGATGGAGCGACGTGCTGTGGAGCGCAGGTCAGAACAATTGACACCACATCCACCATTGCTGCAGTCACCGTGAGCCACTGATCCCCGGGGTGGGGCACCAGAACCAGTTTGTCCAGCGCTATGCCGAAGCCGGCAGCGGCTTCCACACTGAAAGTGGGCATGCCGATGACGCTGCACCAGGCTCCGGCGCCTGACGGGCCTGCCAGCAAAGCCATAGCCAGGGTGGTGGAGTTGGTCACCGAATACGCCGCACCCGCCTGGAGCCCGCCCCCCGGAAGAATTCCAGCCAACACCGGCACGGTGGGCAGCCGCCGGGAAGAGGGCCTGCTGTTCTGCATGCCGTTGATTTTGGACTGGAGCTCCGCCTTGAGCCGGGCTTTGTCAGCAGCCTGATCCACGGCAGACAGCGCCCGGCGGGTACCGCCGGGGAACTGACCCGGAGGTACGGCCTGAACTATGGCTGCTGCTGGTGAACTCACACTTAATGTTCGAACGCGTGTTCGATTAAGTCAATTGGCTTTCCAGGCTGTGGAGGACTTCATGGTCACCCAGTACTCCAGTACCCTGTCTCCATGTGCGGACGCTTTGTAGTGGCAGGCTCGAACAAGGATCTGGTGGACCTTTTCGACGTTGACACGGTGGGCGATGATCTTCCCGAACCGTCGTGGAACATCAGCCCTACCGATCCCGTTCGGGTAGTCCTGGAATCACTCAAAGACGAGCAGGTCACCCGACGCATGGAGGCCGCGCGGTGGTGGTTGACGCCGTCGTTCTCAAAAGAACTGAAAACCAAGGCGCCCACCTTCAACGCCCGGTCGGAAACGGTGGGCAGCAAGCCCACCTTCAAGCCGTCCCTCGAGAGCCGCCGCGCCCTCATTCCTGCCAGCGGCTACTACGAATGGCGAACCGAGGGAAAAACAAAGATTCCGTTCTACATCCACCTGCCGGGAGAACCGGTGGTGTTCGCAGGACTGTACGCCTGGTGGCGCAACAGGGAGTTACCGGATGACCACCCCAACCGCTGGGTACTCTCCTCCACCATCCTGACCCGTCAAGCAGTGGGGCCGGTGGCTGAAATCCACGACCGCACACCGGTGACGCTCCCCCGCGAATTCTGGAACGAGTGGCTGGATCCCACCACAAAGGGGACGCAGGAACTTGCTGATGAAGCGGTTGCAGCAGCCACTCCCGTTGCCGAACAACTGCAATTCCACGAGGTGGCGCCGGTTCGGGAGGACAGCCCGCTGCTGATTGAACCGCTGAACCCGGCGTAGGAGCTAGTCCTTTGCGCGCCGCGCTTCCTTGGCCCGCTTCTCTTCCGCACGTACCCGAGCCATGGTTGAGCGCTCCGCCACCAGCCACTCAGGCGGTGACTGGAGCAGCGCGGTGATTTCCGCAGTCGTCAGTGGGTCTGTGATTCCGCCGCGGGAGAGGCCGCTGATCGAGACACCCAGCTTGTGCGCCACTACGGGACGCGGATGGGGACCGGTGCGGCGAAGCTCGGCAAGCCACTCGGGTGGATTCTCCTGGAGCTGGTTGAAGTCTCCACGGGAGATGTCGTTGTCCTGGAACTCTTGTGGTGTTGCGGGCAGGTAGATGCCAAGTTTCTTCGCGGCGGTAGCCGGTTTCATGGTCTGCGGGGACTTCGCTGGGGTCATCCTCTCAGCGTAACCGCGACTGGGTTACTGTGAAGACGTGCCCGAGCCCCAATCTTCCACGCTGCAGGTCGGCTTTGTTCCCGGGGTAACGCCCGGAAAGTGGGTGGGACGCTGGCGGGAGCGAAACCCTGAGCTTCCGATCGAAGCAACAGAGTACGACGACGGCGCGCTGGCTTCGGCGCTCCGGGCCGGCTCAGTGGACCTTGCGTTCGTCCGCCTGCCCGTGGACAGGGACGCGCTCAGCGTCATCCCGCTTTACGAGGAACTCGCCGTTGTGGTGGTCTCGAAGGATAACGAGCTCTCCCTGCTTGATGAGGTCCCACTCTCAGAACTGGGCAACGAGAATGTCCTCGACGTGCAGGAATGCGGTGGAGCGCGGATGGCCATCGAAATCGCGGCGTCGGGAGCCGGTGTCGTTGTGCTGCCCATGTCCGTTGCGAGGCATTACAACCGGCGTGATGTCGAGGTTCGGGTTGTACCGGACGCACCTTCCACCAGAATTGCCGTTGCATGGATTGCCGAGAACACCACGGATGACATCGAGGAATTCATCGGGATTGTTCGGGGAAGGACGGCGCGCAGTTCACGGCAGCCGTCGGCCCAGAAGGAAGTACCCAAGCAAAAGGAAACCCGTAGCGAGCCTAAAAAGGCAGCAAAGCCCGCGAAGGGCAGGTCTGCGCCCGGCAGGACCAGGAACAAACCGACCGCCAAAGGTGCGCCGAACCCTCGCGGGCGCGGCCGCCGTCGTTAAGTGAATTTCAGGATGCTTCGGCGGCCAGCGGCGCCGTAGCAGTTTCAGAGTTCATCGTGGCGTTCCTGTGCTGAGCGATAATTTCTGCGTACCGGTGGAAGGAAGCCCGCGGGACGCGGTCGAGTGTGGCCGGTTCCATGCGGATCAGGCCGAACTTCTTGGTGTAGCCCTCCTGCCACTCCCAGTTGTCCACAAGGGTCCAGTGGAAGTAGCCGCGCACGTCGACGCCGTCAGCAATTGCATCACCGATCGCTGCCAGGTGTTTCTCCAGGAACTCGATCCGGCGGGTGTCTTCCACGTCTCCGCCGGGGCCGTCGTCGTAGGCGCAACCGTTCTCGGTGATGTAGATCGGCGGAATGTTGGGGTACTGCTCCTTGAGCTGTTTGAGGATGGTGGTCAACCCGCTGGGGATGACCGGCCAGTCGAAGTCGGTTTTCGGAACGTCCGAATAATCACGCGGCATGAACGGAACCGGAAACAGCGGCGGAGCGGCGCCGACCTTCGTCGGGAAGTAATAGTTGATTCCGTAGAAATCCAGCGGAGTGGAAATGATGTCCATGTCCCCGTCCTGGATGACCTCAAAGGACATGCCTTCGATCTCCGCAAGATCAGCCGGGTACTCACCGGTCAGCAACGGCGCCGCGAACTGGCCGTTGTGGTAGTGATCGTAGAGAAGCGCGAGGTTGCGCTCCTTCTCCGAATCACTTGCCGGCTCCACGGGAGAGTGGTTATTGACGACGCCGATGGGTGTGTCCAGTGTCTCGCGCAACACCCGGACGGCGTGCCCATGCGCAAGCAGCAGGTGATGTGCAACGGAGAATGCGCTGCCCAGCAGCATGAGCCCTGGCGCCGCCCGTCCGATCGCATGCCCGACGCCGGTATGCACCACCGGTTCATTGACCGTCATCCAGGCGGCAACCTTGCTCCCGAACTCGTCGCGGAGAAGCCGCGTGTAATCGGCGAAAGCATCGATTGTGTCCCGGTTCTGCCAGCCGCCGGCGTCCTGAAGCGCCAGTGGAAGATCCCAGTGATACAGCGTCACCCACGGTTCTATTCCGCGCTCGAGCAGGGAGTCGAGCAGCCGATGGTAGAAAGCGATCCCTTCCGGATTGGCGGGTCCACGGCCTGTGGGCTGAATGCGGGGCCAGGCGATGGACATCCGGTACGCCTTGCCGCCCAACTGCTCAAGGAGGTCGAAGTCTTCTTCATACCGGTTGTAGTGGTCGCACGCGATGGCAGGGCTTGAGGCATCGAGGATGTTGCTGTGCTGGCTGGCGTATTCGTCCCAGATACTCGGTCCGCGCCCGCCTTCATTGACCGCACCCTCAATTTGCGCTGCCGCAGTTGAGGTCCCGAATACGAACCCCGCCGGCAATCCGAACTCGCTCATCCGCACTCCCTGATTCCGATGTCCCTTCACTAAAGAGCTCCTCACCCTCACCCGTCAACTGCCCGGACCCGGTTTCTTCCCGGCATAGCCGGATAAGGTGCTTTCATGGCCCGATCTTTTCTTCCGCCCGCAGGGCAGCGAACAACGCTTCGCCTGGCCAATCCAACACAGCTGACTCCCGAAGGACTCCTCGCGCCGAAGTGGGGCGCCGGACTGGCACTGGCAGGGCTGGTGCTTGTAGTACTGCTGCCGCTGCTGGGAACCCTTGCGCTGGTGGAGGTGCTTTCCTTCGGCCCGCCGCTGGTCCTTGCATCCCTGCTGCTGACCTGGACCGCGATGTTCTCAGTGACCTTCTACGCCTCGCGGCGCCATGGATTCCGTTCCCTTGCCCGCGATTTCGGTCTCAGGTTCCGTTGGATCGACCTCGCCGTGGGACTTGGTGTGGGGATTGCGGCACGCATTGTCCTGGCCGTGCTCCTGGCGATTCTCACCCTGCTCTGGCCGCTGCAGGACGGCGAAGTGATCCAGGGCAATGCCGAACTGTTTCTCACGGGCGATACAGTATGGCTGCTCATCAACGGCGTCCTCGGCGGTGTGCTGATTGCGCCCTTCTTGGAGGAGCTGTTCAATCGCGGCCTGGTGTTGCGCGGGATCCAGAATGCACTGTGGCTTCGGCGCACTGGCAACCCCCGCGATTCCGTAACGCCCGCCGTGCAGCGGCGGTCCCTGATGACCTCTACCGTTATTGCCCTTCTGGTGAGTTCCCTTGCTTTCGGTCTGTTGCATACCGGTGCCGTTCCGGACCTCCGGTCTTCCGTCTATCTGCTGCTCAGTACGTTCACGGTGGGCTTGATGTGCGGGGTGCTGACCGTGATCACCGGACGGCTGGGTGCTGCCATAGTGACCCATGTTGTGTTCAACGGCACCGGCGTGGGCTTGCTGCTCCTGGTGCCGCCGGAGCTGCTTCCCTGACTAGGCACTGCCCTTCCCGCCAAGCAGGTCACCGAGTGATCCCCCGGCAAGGAAAGGCTGCGCCGCGAGGAACCGGATCTCCCATTGCTGCGGCAGATGGTTGTCCGAACCCACCGTCCAGTAGACCTGCAGCGCACTGAATCCCTCCTGTCCGTACAGCTGGAACGCATCCCGCAGCCTTTTCAGCGACGCCCCGCGCACCTCGACGGCCTGTCCATCGAACTGGCCGTGGAAAACTTTTGCTCCTGGCTGGGTGAGTAGATGCAGGGCAGGTTCAAGCAACGACCAGGCATGACGCACGTGACCGGGACTTTGGCCGTACAGAATGAGTTCCGGGAGCCCGCGCTCAGTGAGGCCCACTGTGTAGGCGCAGGACAATTCACCGTGAGCCTGGCTGAAGCGCACCAGGACGCCCTCCCGCGCCACCTGCGCTTCAATGCGCTCGCGGTCAAGGACGTCATCACGCCACAGGTTTGAGAACTCCAGCGACGAGCAGTGGGGGTGAAAGATGAGGTCGGTCATGTGCGCTCCTTCGATGTGCCTGATGCAAAGGTGTCATCCCGCTCCGACATTCTGATGACTTTCGGTCGCTACGCTTGGGATCATGCAGTTTCCCGCGTACGCCACACTCCTGACAGACATCCGCGACACCGTCCTGACCATCACGGTCAACCGGCCGGACGCCCTCAACGCCCTGTCCTCCAGAGTGATCGAGGATCTTGAACACTGCCTCGACGCGGTGTCTGACGTCCTGACAAACGACGACGGCGCGTGGCCGGTTCGCGGCGTCATCATCACCGGCGCGGGGAAGGCGTTTGTTGCCGGTGCGGATATCCGCGAAATGACCGCGATGTCACCGGACGACGCCCACGCCTACAGCTCCCGCATGCACCAGGTCACGCTCGCGATCGAGCAGCTGCCGGTCCCGGTCATCGCTGCCGTCAACGGTTTCGCCCTTGGTGGCGGCTGCGAACTGGCGATGGCCTGCGACGTCATCTATGCGGCGTCGACCGCGTCCTTCGGGCAGCCGGAAGTCAGCCTGGGCCTCGTTCCGGGGTTCGGGGGATCCGTGCGGCTGCCGCAGTACGTCGGGCCGGGCCTGGCGCGCGAGCTCCTCTTCACTGGACGCCGCCTGGATGCCGGGGAAGCCCAGCGGGCGGGTCTCGTCACAGCGCTTTTCGATACCGTCGATGACCTGCTTGACGGTGCGCACAGCACTCTGGCGCTGGTGGCACGTCAGTCTCCCGCCGCCGTCGCGCTCGTCAAGCGGACTCTCATCGCGACTTTGGGCTTGCCCACCGATGAAGGGCTTGCCATCGAGGCGGAGTCCTTCCGGACCGCCTTCGCAACGGAAGACAAGGCGGAGGGAACCCGCGCGTTCCTCGCCAAGGAGCACCCCAGCTTCCCCGGACGCTGACAATCGTGCCCTGACCTGCAGAAACGGCAGGAAGGGGGTATGTTGCTAAGCATGCTGAAGATTGGTGCGGTGATCCCCGGACTGGTGCTCCTCCTCGGACTGACTTCGTGCGGCATCACCATTCCACAGGATCCGGAAGGAACTTTGGAAAAGGTATCTGGAGGCATTCTCCGGGTTGGTGTGAGCGAAAACGCGCAGTGGGTTCAACTGCCGCCTACCGGGGACCCGCAGGGCATCGAGCCGGAATTGGTCGAGGAGTTCGCGGACACACTTGACGCCGCGATCGTGTGGGTCCCAGGCGCAGAACACGAGCTGGCCGGCGACCTGTTCCACGGAGAACTTGATATGGCCATCGGCGGATTCGGCGCGGATACCCCGTGGGTCAAGGAGGCCGGCATTACCCGGCCCTACACCGAGACAGCCGATGAACGCGGCAAGACAATCAAGCACATCATGCTGGTTCCCCTGGGGGAGAATGCCTTCCTGCTGGAGCTTGACCAATTCCTGCAGGCGCAGGAGGTGGAATTGTGAGCACGACCGGCGAAAAAAACACAGCGCGCTTCGGCCATACGGAACTGCCCGAGGAACAGCAGCGTGCCCTGCGCAAGGCAGTCAAATGGGAATGGATCACCATCGGATTCCTGGTCGTCTCTACGTTCCTGGTGTATCTGGTCCTGGGAAATTCGCAGGCCATGAAGGCCGCGTGGATCGAAGACCTGCTGTCCTTCCTTCCGCCGATCTCGTTTCTCATCGCAACCCGGGTGATCCGTCGTCGTCCCTCCGAGTCCCATCCGTACGGCTATCACCGCGCCGTCGGTGTAGCGCACCTCGTGGCCGCTGTAGCGCTGGTGGTGATGGGTGCGTATCTCATTGTCGATTCCGGCATAGGTCTGTTCACTGCCGAGCACCCTACGATCGGTGGAATCACGCTCTTGGGAAGCACCTTCTGGTTGGGCTGGCTGATGGTACTCGCGATGCTGCTCACCGCTGGGCCTCCCGTAGTCCTCGGAATCGTCAAGATGAAGCTCGCGAGGACGCTTCACGACAAAGTGCTCTACGCCGACGCGGACATGAACAAGGCTGACTGGATGACGGCGCTCTCGGCAGCGGTAGGTGTTCTGGGTATCGGCGTGGGCCTGTGGTGGGCGGACTCGGTGGCAGCGCTCCTCATTTCCACAAGCATCCTGCGCGACGGGATCAAGAACCTTCGCGGAGCCGTCGGCGGCCTGACCGACACACGGGCCCGGACCTACGATGATTCCGAGCCCGATCCCGTCGGTGAGCGCATCGACTCCTATCTCCGCAGCCTGGGTTGGGTCCGGGAAGCCAGATCGAGGGTGCGTGATGAGGGGCACGTGTTCCACATCGAATCGTTCGTAGTGCCGCGGACGTGGCCGAGGGCAACGCTGCGAAGAATCGAGAAGGCCCGGGACGCGTGCGTGGAAATGGACTGGAAAGTACAGGACATGGTCATTGTGCCTGTTGCGGAGCTACCGGAGGAGTTTCTGCCCGGCGTAGCCAAGGGCGGTTCGGAGTACCGCTGACAACACGAAGAGGGTGGCAGTCTCTCGCGACTGCCACCCTCTGTGTCTGTGCGTGCCTTACTTTCGGGCTGGCTTCACCACGTTGGCCGTGGGTGTCATGTTCTCCGCATTGACCATCCAGGCGTACTGCTCCAATTTCTCGATGAAGCCGTGCAGGATGTCTGCGGTGGTGGGATCTTCCTCATCCACCTGGTCATGGACGTCCCGCATCCGGCCGACGGCCGCCTCAAGCATGGCTACCACCATGGAAACGGTGTCCTTGGTATCCACCAGACCGGACGGGAACTCATTCAGTGAGGTTCCTTTGGCGACGACGGCGCTGCGTCCGTCCGGAACAGCGTGCAGGGCGCGCATCCGCTCAGCCATCTGGTCCGCGAAAAGGCGGGCGTCCTCGATGATTTCATCCAGTTGAAGGTGCATGTCGCGGAAGTTCTTGCCGACGACGTTCCAGTGGGCCTGCTTGCCCTGCAGGTGCAGCTCCACCAGATCAACCAGGACAGCCTGCATGTTGTCGGTCAGTGTTTTTGACGCCTTCATAAGTTCCTCCACTCGTGACGGAAATCCGGCCGCTGTTCGCCGCCAGCATCAGCCCCAGCCTAGACCGGCGCTTTCGATCGAATCCAGTTGCTGGGAAAACTCTAAGTAAACTTACCATTCTGTTGATCCGGCAAGAATCGTGGGTTAGCGTGGCGAACAAGCGGTCAGTTATCCGTGATGTTCTGCGCGAAGTTCCAGCAAACGAGGAGGAACAGACAATGGCAACAGTTCAGGAATTCATAGACGTTTCAGTGCCGGTGTCCACCGCCTACAACCAGTGGACGCAGTTCGAAACCTTCCCCGAGTTCATGGGGGGAGTCGAATCGATCACGCAGATCTCCGAAACACACAACCACTGGGTAACCAAGATCGGCGGAGTTGAGCGCGAGTTCGACACCGAGATCACCGAGCAGCATCCCGACGAGCGGATCGCGTGGAAGAGTACCGACGGAAAGTCCCATGCCGGCGTCGTAACCTTCCACCGGCTGAGCGACTCCACCACGCGTGTCACTGTTCAGCTGGATTGGGATCCGGACAGTTTCACCGAGAAGGTCGGCGCAGCTGTCGGCGCCGATGACCGGCAGGTGAAGTCGGACCTCGCACGCTTCAAGGAGTTCATCGAGAACACGGGGAACGAAACCGGTGCCTGGCGCGGTGACGTGGACGCTCCCGGTTCCGGCTCTGCCACGGTCGGCCGGACCGTTGATCCTTTGGCGGGCGGGGCAGGCCTTGCCGATCCATCACTGGATGACCCGGAATCGGGCGGGCCTCGAGCCGCCAACCCGGCTTAGGACGTCAACCAAACGAAGGGCCCTCTCTCGGGAGAGCCCTTCCTTTGGTTAAAGGGATGAATGCCTCACTCTTCGACGCTGATCGTGTTGATTGCCTCGGTCGCGCGTTCCGACAGGTTCTCGGAAATCGGTGCGCTGCCGGCGGCAACCGCAGCGGCCTGCTGACCCTCTTCGCTGACAACGAAGGTACCGAAGGTCTTGACCAGGTTTGCGGTCTGTTCGTCCTCGTAGGTGGAGCAGAAGATGTGGTAGGAAACCAGCACCAGCGGGTATGCGCCGGGGGCTGTGGTTTTTCGGTCCAGGTTGAGGGCGATGTCGAATTCGGCTCGGCCCTCCACCGGCTCAGCCTCGTCGACGGCGGCAGCCGCGGCTTCTGAACTGACAGCGACATACTCGTCACCCACGAGAAGCTTTGCCCGGCCCAGCGGCGGTCCGACGGCGGAATCATCCGCATAGGTGACCGCGCCTTCGGTGGCGGCAACGGTGCTGACGACGCCGGCATTGCCCTTGGCGTTCTCTCCCGCCAGCCCTGCCGGGAAGGTGCCGTCCGCCTCGTTGGTCCAGATCTCCGGCACTACAGCATGCAGATAATCAGTGAAGTTTTCCGTTGTGCCCGAGTCATCGGAGCGGCTGACCGGAGTGATGCGGGTGTCGGGAAGATCAACGCCCTCGTTCTGGCTAGCAATTGCTGGGTCATTCCAGCGCGTGATTTCTCCGCGGAAGATGCGGGCAATAGTCGCGGCGTCGAGGTTCAGCTCTTCGATCCCGGGCAGGTTGAAGGCGATACTGATCGGCGCCACATAGGCCGGGATGTTGAAAGCGCCCTCGGGTCCGCACACTTCACGGGACTCCTCGAGTTCTTCTTCGCTGAGGTAGGCATCGGATCCCGCGAAATCCACGGCTCCGGCCAAAAGTGCACCGCGCCCTGCCCCGGACCCGTCCGGCGAATACTGCACGCGAACGTCCGGATGCATGGTTGCGAACTCCGCCTGCCAGGCATTCATGGCCGGTCCCTGCGCCGATGATCCCGCGCCAGTGATGGTCCCGCTCAGGGTCGAGGTGGCGTTCTGCGCGGCAGCTTCCTGCTCCGGCCCCAGTGGGTAGTCCGAACCGCAGGATGCAACAGTAAGGCCGGCAGCGCAGCTCAGGGCGATGGTCAGCACGCGACGAAAAATCACACGCCCACGATACAGGTGAATACTGGGTGTCCCCACGTTGAACAACTCGTGAACCGGCCCTACGGCGCCTGCAAGTCGCGTGTGGCCGGGCCTTCGAGGCGTACGCCGTCATGGGTGAAGCGGGATCCGTGGAGCGGGCAATCCCAGGATTGCTCGGCGTCATTCCAGCTCAATACCCCGCCGAGGTGGGGGCAGACAGCTGATACCCGGTGCGTCACACCGGCGATTTGGCAGACACCCACCGGCCGGGCACCTTCCCGCACAATCACGCCCTGGCCCTCGGCAGGCCGGGCGTGGGAGGTCCGCGCCAGCCCGCCCAGCCAGCCGGTGACCATTTCGACCCCGACGCCGGCGTTGGTCTTTGCGGTGCTGAGCGCGTCCTGTTTGCCGACCCGGGTCTTATACAGCTCCTTCGCCCACGGCATCTGCCCGCCGAGGATTTCCGCTGACAGGGCCAGCCCTGCAGCCACGCCGTTGGTGAAACCCCACTTGTTGAAGCCGGTTGCCGCGTAGATGGATTGGCCGCCGACGGGCATCTTCCCGACATAGGGAACCGATGACGCCGGCTGGTAGTCCTGCGCCGACCAGCTGAACGCTGCCTGCGCGGTGGGAAAGTGCTCCTGGGTCCAGCGAATGATGTCGTCGACGAGTGACTGCGTATGCGCCTCGCGCCCAACGGTATGTCCGTTGCCGCCCACGATGAGGTACGGGCGTCCCTCGACCATGGCAGTGCGCAACGTACGCGAGGGAGAGTCAACTGACAGGTACATGCCCTGCGGAATCTCGTCCTGCACGGTAAAAGCAACGGCATAGGAACGGTGTGGCTGCAGGACGGAGAAATGCCCGCCACGGTCCAGGATCGGCGTTCCGGTGGCGATGATGACGCTGGCCGCCGAAATCTCGCCCAGCGAGGTCTGGATGGTGCTCCGCTCGCCCTTGGTGCTGCCGGCCTTCACGCCGGTGACCCGAACGCCCTCGATGAGCTCGCCGGAGTGCTTGCGCAGGTCTGCTGCGAGTGCGGCAAGGACCTCCAGTGGATGTACCTGTGCCTGACCAGCCACGCGCAGCGTACGGGTCACCGGGAACGGGAGCTCCGAGGAGTCTTCAAGGACGGCACTGAGTCCGGAAGTGGCGCATGCGTCCCGTTCCTCGCCCAGGAGGCGGGCGCCCTCGTCCGTGATGGCGTAATTGAAGGCGTCCCGGACGTCATAGCTGACGTTGTTTTCATCGCAGAACCGGAGCAGCCAGCTTTGGCCCTCGCGGTTTGCGGTGACATAGTGACGGGCCAGAGCCGCTCCGTGGTGTTTGATGACCGAGGACAACTGCGTGCCCTGCAGCAGTGAGACTTTGGCCGTGCTGTTCCCGGTAGTCACTGCACCAACCGTTCGCGCCTCCAGGACCGCTACCCGCTGACCGGATCGCGCGAGCAACGTGGCAGTGGTCAGACCGGTGATACCGGCGCCGACCACCACGGAATCGTACTGGCCGTCCGCCTGAAAGGTGTCAACGGGAATGCGCGGTGATGATTCAAGCCAAAGGGACTTCACGGCCAGTTCTCCTTCTGTAGTGCGGTTGATTACCAGTCCAGTTCAATTCCGATGTTGTCTGACGGACCTTCCGGCGCCGTGCCGAGGTAGATCACCTCACCGGTTTCGTCGTCGCGCAGGAAAGTGTGGAAGGTTCCGGGAGTGAGGCTGCCGCTGATCGGCGGGAAGCCCTGTTCGGCGGAGATCCGGTCCTGGAAGCCGACGGCGGGAAGGCCGTCGTCGTTCACAATGAACCAGTCCCACACCGCGCCGGTCGACAGGTCGACCGCGAGAACCGTGCCGGCGGGCCATCCTGCGTCCGGATCCCGGTCTGAACCTGGGATCTGGCGCCCGGCTGAGCGGTCGTACCCGGCGAGGAATTTTCCTGTGTCAGCACGCACCAGGCCAACCAGTAGGGGAAGCCCCGGTGTTCCGGGGGAGAGCGCCGTTGTGTCCCACCATCCGCTGTAGGCAGTCTGCAGCGGGAACACGTCGCCCGGTTCCACGCTCACGGGCAGCGGCTGGAAGTAGGGCGGCGTTGGCGCGGCGGCCGTCTGCGCACTGCAACCCGGAAGAACGACGACGGCGAGCAGCACCGTTACGCCCGGCAGATGCGTCCGCACCGTAATCACCTCCGTGGCGTCAACGCTAGCCCTCGCCGGCCTGCCCCTCAAGGAGGATTCCTAAGTATGCTGTCAAAGAGTTGCAAGGAACCTTCGCAGGGAGGAAGAACATGACGGCTGCACTGCTCATCATTGATATGCAGAAGGCATTTTTTGAAGACGAATCTCTCGGCAATCAGCAGGACTTCCTGGTTGCGGCCTGCAACTCAGCTATCGCGGATGCGCGCGAGGCCGGCATTGCCGTCTATCTCATCCGCACAGAGCACCAGCGGGACAAATCAACGTGGACACTGAGCATGCTCGATGATGATCAGGGTTTCCTTTTCAGCGGCACTGAGCAGGCCGAATTCGTTGATGACCTCGATGTCGAGGGTCTTCCTGAGTTGGTGAAGACGCGCGACAGCGCTTTCTTCGGGACCGACCTGCTGCAGCGCCTGCGCATTCTGGAGGTAGACACGGTGGTCCTCGCAGGGGTTTCAACGCACAATTGCGTGGCCCAGACCGGTGCGGATGCCTACGCGAACAACCTGCGGGTGGTGTACGCCAGGGATGCGGTCGCCTCAACCAACAGTGAGTATGCGCAGAATGTGCTGGGCGTACTGATGGATGAGTACCGTCAGGTTTCCCTCGACGCGAGCGGGATCCGGCAGTTGTTCTCGAAGAAGCGCGCTTAGGCGGTGGACGGATCAGATGCCGATGCTGTAGCCGTCCTCCCGGTGGAACAGCCGACGGACCGCGCCGTCGTCGGACCGGACCCAGACAACCGAGGAGTCATCGGCGTGATCTTCGAGTACGCCGGAGAACTGGTCTCCCGAGGAGTGCCGAAGGGTTATCTGCTGGCCGCGCCTGAGCGTCGAGAAGTCGGCAAGCGAGGAATGTTGCGAGGTCATTGGGGAAAGGCCTTCCTGAGAGTGTGACTGACGCCACACTAAGGGCCGTTCCTGAATGTTTGGTGAATGAAAACTGGGTAATCGCCCAAATGGGCGAACGTTTATCGAAAAGATAGCTAAGCAAGCTTTCTATTCTGTTCTGCCTGTGGCACGCTGGCAGTACAAATGGCGGGACATACTGTCCATAGCTCGCAAGATCACGTGCCGGTGTCCGCCAGTCCGGCCACCTTAGAGGGGATAGTGCAATGGCATCAACACATTCAGGGTCGGGTGTAGGCACCCGGACAAACATTCAGAAGGCCGCACTCGCGGTAGGAGTGGTCTTCCTCCTGGTCGGCGTGCTGGGATTCATTCCCGGTATCACCAGCAATTACGACACGCTGCAGTTCGCCGGCCCCGAGTCCGAGGCGCAACTCCTCGGCCTGTTCCAGGTTTCGATCCTGCACAACATTGTTCACCTGCTGTTCGGCGTCGCGGGCGTCGCGATGGCAAAGACTGCAACCGGCGCTTACAACTTCCTGCTGTGGGGCGGCGTTATCTACGCGGTGCTCTTCATCTACGGGCTCATCATCCCGCATGATTCGGCAGCGAACTTCGTTCCGCTGGACGCGGCGGACAACATCCTCCATCTGGGCCTTGCCGTCGGCATGATTGCGCTGGCGCTCGCTCTTCGGGACAAGCACCGCACTGTCCGGGACCGGTAGTCCCGGCTCCAACCAACTACAAACAAACAGAACGACGACGGCGGGCCGCAACCTGCCGTCGTCGTTCTGTTTGTGCTGTGCGTAGCTCCGCTGACGATTTAGGCTTCCACAGCCCTGTCCGTCTGCACCGGCTGGGCGTCTTCGCCGGAAACGACCTCGATCTTGCGGGGCCTTGCGCGCTCGCTGACCGGGATGGTCACGCTGAGCACGCCGTTTTCATAGCGTGCCGAGATGGCATCAATGTCAATACCCTGCCCGAGGTTCAGTTGCCGAAGGAAGGATCCGCTTTCACGCTCGCGGGTCAGCCACTTGACTCCCTCTGCGTTGCGCAGGGTGCGCTCGGCGCGGATGGTCAACAGCTGGCCGTCGACGTCAATGTCAACAGATCCCGGATCAATGCCCGGGAGGTCAGCGCTCAGGATGTAGTGGTCACCCTCGCGGTACAGATCCATCGGCATCAGCCGCAGACCCTGGCGGGGATCCAGAAGTGCGCCGGCCACGCGGTCCAGTTCACGGAATGGGTCGAATTTCATTGCCATGATGGTTCACTCCCTGTGAGTCAGTAGTCTTTCTTCGGGTTGAGTCTGGTTCGCTCAACCTGCAAGTAGATTAGCACTCGCAGGAGGAGAGTGCTAACGGTTTATGTTCGCTCTGAACGAACTATTCGGAACACAAAAAAGCCCGCCCCGCATGCTGCGGGACGGGCTATGAACGGTGCCTGCGCGGGGCCTCGATCCCCGGGCCTTCCGCGTGTGAAGCGGATGCTCTACCAGACTGAGCTACACAGGCAAGTAGTTCCCAGACAGTTTAGGTCATTGGCAGACGGATGATGCAAACGCGGGGGTGCGGTAGATATTCGGGCGGACACTAAGTAGCCTGACTATTTGAGGCTATTCCACTTCTCGATGTCAGCGAAGGAGTTTGGCAATGGACGATGAGGACATTCTGGCGCGGATCCAGGCGCTGGTCGACAAGGAACACGAGCTGCGGGGTTCACCCTCGGGTGACGATGCTCCTGGCGAAGATCGACGCAGCAGCCTGCGGCGGGTCGAGGAACAGCTCGACCAGTGCTGGGACCTGCTCCGTCAGCGGCGGGCGAAGGAAGACGCAGGGGAAAGCCCGCAGGAAGCGGAGGCCCGGCCGATCGACCAGGTAGAGGGCTACCGCCAGTAAGCACATCGATTTGGCAGGACACGCCCCGATACCCCGTTGATAAGGGGCGTGTCCTGCCAACTCAACGAAAGGAATCTTCATGGACGACCTCAAAGCATTTGCACTGATCTGTACTCTCACCCCTTCGCCCGATGCCTCGAGCACCGATGTGATGGCCGACCACATCCTTGGCAAGCTCAAGGAGCAGGGGGTAACGACGTCGTCGGCCCGGGTAGTTGACCACAACGTTGCTCCAGGCGTGCAGATCGACATGGGAAACGGGGATGAATGGCCGCAGCTCCGCCAGCAGATCCTCGATGCGGACATCTTCCTCCTGTGCGCACCTATCTGGGTAGGGCACATGAGCAGCCTGGGACAGCGGGTGTTCGAACGGCTGGACGCCGATCTCTCCTCGACTGATGATGACGGCCGGCCCATCATGTACAACAAGGTCGCTCTGACCGCGGTGGTGGGAAACGAGGACGGCGCCCACCATGTCACTGCCGAGATGCACCAGGGCCTGAACGACATCGGCTTCACCGTCGCGGCGCAGGGCGGTGTCTACTGGGTCGGGGAAGCAATGCAGACCGTGGACTTCAAGGACCTGGACCAGGTACCTGATCCGGTTGCTTCCACAATTTCCTCCATGTCCGTGAACGCTGTCCACCTGGCGAAGTCCCTCAAGGCATCTCCCTACCCAGCTCCCTAGCATCGAGTTGGCAGGACACACCCCGAAAGGGGCCCCAAAAGGGGTGTGTCCTGCGCATTGACGGGTACTACAACGGAATAGGCGAGTCGCTTGAACGATCACAAGAACGATCACAAGAACGATGACGAAGCCCGACGGCGGGAACTCGGCGACAATGCGGGCCCGGTCGAGGAAGAGATCGAGGAATCGTTCGACCGCACAGTGGATGAAGGCGCACAGCGCCTGAACCGCACCTTCCCCGACGTACTCATCACCGGGCTCTTCGGAGGCTTCGAAATAGGGATCGGCGTGATCGCCTATCTGGCGGTGCTTCATGAAACCGACAACCACCTGCTCGCGGGATTGGCCTTCAGCGCGGGACTCATTGCGCTACTGCTGGCCAAGAGCGAACTCTTCACTGAGGGATTCCTGGTTCCCATCGCAGCGGTGACCGCCAAGCAGGCGAGCCTTGCGCAGCTCGGCCGGCTCTGGGGCGGCACCCTGGTGGCGAACCTTGCAGGCGGCTGGATCTTCATGCTGATTGCCATGAACGCCTTCCCGCAGTGGGCCGGGACGGTCACCACGTCCGCCGAGCACTACGTCGACGCCGGGTTCAGCTGGGAATCCATCTGCCTTGCGTTGCTCGGCGGAAGCACAATCACGCTGATGACGCGCATGCAGCACGGCACGGAGGAGATGAGCGGAAAGCTGATGGCCGCCGTCGTTGGCGGGTTTGTGCTCTCCGGCCTGCAGTTATTCCACTCCATCCTGGATTCGCTGCTCATCTTCGGCGCGATCCTCGCGGGCGCCGACATCAGCTACCTGGACTGGCTGGGCTGGTTCGGCTACACCGTTGTGTTCAACGTCATCGGCGGAATCCTGCTGGTTACCGCCCTCCGCCTGGTCCGGGACCGCAAACTCGTGGAGCGCGAACGGGAAAAGACGAGTTGAGCTGGCAGGACACGCCCTGAAAGAGTGCTCATAAGGGGCGTGTCCTGTTAACTCATTGCTCAGTTGCGGCGGGCCAGCCAGCCCAGGGTCAGCGTGCCCATGGTCCGGCGGAAGCCGCTGTCACCCTCCGCCAACTCCAGCGCTGCCCACACCATCAGGCATGCCTTGCTCGCATCCGCCAGCGCCTCCCGGTTCTTCTCGTCGAGCGCCATCATCGATGCGACGCCCAGCAGCGCCCATCCCACAATGGGTGCATTGGGCCGCTTGGCTATTGTCTGCTGTCCGAAGTCATTCCTGATGAATCCCATTACGCGCCTTTCTTCGATGCCGACTTTGCGGGTTTCTTGGCCCCCGCGGAGCCCTTCTTCTCACGATTCTTTTCCACACTCCGACGGAGCGCTTCCATGAGGTCGAGGACGTTTCCTCCCTCTTCTTCTCCGGTTTCCCCGAAGGTCTCATCTGTATCGAGGGCCTCGCCCTTCTCGAGTTTCGCCTCGATGAGTGTGCGCAGCTGCTCCTGGTAGTCGTCCTTGAAGTTCTCGGGATCAAAATCCGAGGAGAAAGACTCGACAAGGGCCGCTGACATCTCCTTCTCCTTGGCCGAAATGCGCACCTTCTCATCGAGCGAGGGGAACGTAGCCTCACGCACCTCGTCCTGCCACAGGAGCGTTTGGATCATCAGGACGTCCCCGCGCACCCGCAGTGCCGCCAGCCGCGACTTCTGCCGCAGCGAGAATTGTACGATCGCCGTCCGGTCCGTTTCCTCCAGCGTGCGCCGGAGCAGCACATACGCCTTTGTGGACTTTGAATCCGGCTCCAGGTAATAGGCGCGGTCGAGCATGATCGGATCGATCTGGTCGCTGGGAACAAACTCGACCACCTCGATCTCGCGGCTCTTTTCCACCGGGAGCGAGGCGAGGTCTTCGCTCGTGAGCACAACGGTGCGCTCGCCGTCGTCGTACGCCTTGTCAATGTTTTTGTACTCGACGATCTCGCCGCAGATTTCACAGCGCCGCTGGTAACGAATGCGGCCGCCGTCCTTGTCATGAACCTGGTGAAGGCTGATGTCGTGGTCCTCGGTGGCGCTGTAAACCTTGACCGGCACGTTGACCAGCCCAAACGCTACTGCACCCTTCCAGATGGCTCTCATGTTCCTAGTGAACCAGTGTTGCCCGTGCCGGTCTACGATTGCTTAGGTGAACTCCGAACCGATGGTTACCAAAACGCTCGCCGATGGAGAACCTGCCCTGTGGTTCGAGATGCGCTTCAACGCGCCGGCCCGGGTGTTGTGGAAGCATTTGGTAGATCCTGAGAAGCTCAAGTACTGGTTCCCCTGCCAGCTGGATGTCCTGCCGCGTCCCGGTGCGGTGGTCACCTTCACGTTCCCCGGCCAGAGGCCGATGGAGGGCACAGTCCTGGAGGCTGAAAAGCCGCGGTTGCTCGCCTACACCTGGGACGAGGAAGTTCTTCGCTGGGAAATTGAGGACGACGACGACGGCGGCAGCCTCCTCACGCTCACCAACACCCTCGCAGAGGGTCAGGACATCGCCCGCTCGGCTGCCGGTTGGCACCTGACGCTCATGGGCCTGGACGACTACCTGAATGAACGCTCCCTGGGTCAGGACCCGGCGCTGTGGGATCAGTACGTGGCGCGGTATGAGGACCAGCTGGGCGGCTGAGCCACTGGCGTAATCGGCGCTTCCCTACAAGACTGGGCAAATGGCTCCAGGCAGCGCGCAGCAGACGGTTACCGTCGATGGGCGCCGCCTGAAACTCACCAGCCTGGACCGCGTGATGTATCCGGAAACCGGAACCACGAAGGCGGACGTGCTGGCTTATTACGCGGCCGTCGCCGACTGCCTCATACCGCATGCCCGCAATCGTCCCGTCACCCGCAAACGGTGGGTCAACGGCGTCGGTACCGAGGAGAAGCCGGGCGAGGTCTTCTTCCAGAAGAACCTCGACAAGTCGGCGCCGTCGTGGATTGAGCGCCACGGGATCGAGCACAGCGACCACACCAACGTCTATCCGATGCTCAACAACCTTGCCACCCTGACTTGGCTGGGACAGATCTCCGCCCTTGAGATCCACGTTCCGCAGTGGCAGTTCGGGCCTGAGGGTGAAGTGAACAACCCGGACCGGATGGTTCTGGACCTGGATCCGGGGCCGGGTGCTTCCCTTCCCGAATGCGCCGAGGTGGCGCGGCTCGCCCGGGAGATCCTGAACGACATGGGCCTCGATCCGCGTCCGGTGACCAGCGGCTCGAAGGGAATCCACCTGTATGCGGCGCTGAATCGGGAACAGACCTCGGACCAGGTCTCCGCGGTCGCGAAGGAACTGGCTCGTATCCTCGAGGCTGACCACCCGGATCTGGTGGTCAGCGATATGAAGAAGTCGCTGCGCGGCGGGAAGGTGCTCCTGGACTGGAGCCAGAACAACCGCAACAAGACCACCATCACGCCGTACTCGCTCCGCGGGAAGGCCCACCCCATGGTCGCCGCGCCGCGCACCTGGGAGGAACTCGACGATCCGGACCTGGCGCACCTCGACTTCGAGCAGGTGATCGAGCGCATTCGTGAGCACGGCGATCTGCTCGCGGACATGGATCGCGGGCAGGCCGGCTTGGAGCCCATGTCCTCAAACCTCCAGCACAACGACGACGGCGGCCCGGACCGGCTGCACACGTACCGTTCGATGCGGGACGCTTCGAAGACACCGGAACCCGTCCCGGATGCGGTAGGGGAGCCGGGCGGCAACAGTTTTGTGATCCAGGAACATCACGCGCGGCGGCTGCACTACGATTTCCGGCTGGAACGCGACGGCGTCCTGGTTTCCTGGGCGATTCCGAAGGGACCGCCGACGTCCACGGGCGAGAATCACCTCGCCGTCCAGACCGAAGACCATCCGCTGGATTACGGCTCCTTCGAGGGCACTATCCCCAAGGGCGAGTACGGGGCCGGTGAGGTCTATATCTGGGATTCGGGCACGTACGAGGCTGAGAAGTGGCGGCCCGGCAAAGAGGTCATCTGCACGCTGCAGGGCCGGGAGGACGGCGGACTGGCCAAGGGCGGCAATGCGGTCCGGCGGTTCGCACTCATTCACACGGGCGGCTCGACTGACTCAGCCGAGAAGAACTGGCTCATCCATCTGATGAAGGAGCAGCCCGGGCAGCCATCGCCTCCCGCCTTTACGGTCCGGCCCACCGAGGAGTTGCCCACGCTCAAACCAATGCTCGCCACCAGTGGTTCGCCAGGACTGCTGCGCTCCGAGGAGGACTGGGCATTCGAGATGAAGTGGGACGGTATCCGCGCTGTCGCTACGGTGACGCCGGAGGGAACCCGCCTGCTGAGCCGCAACGGCAACGACCTGACCAAGGCGTACCCGGAACTGGCCGATCTCGAAAGCTACGTCAACGCGGAGCAAGCGGTGCTCGACGGTGAGATTGTCGCCATCAACAAAGCCGGCCGCCCGGACTTCGGCTTGCTGCAGGGGCGCATGAACCTGACCAAGAAGTCCGACATCGATGCGGCGCGGAGGCGGACGCCTGTTCATTTCCTGCTGTTTGACCTGCTGCATCTCGACGGCAACTCGCTGCTGGACCTCGGCTACACCCAGCGCCGGGAAGTACTTGAGCAGGCGGTGGACGCGCCGGGCGACGGTCACATCCAGGTGCCGCCCGCCCTCGACGCGACTCTCGATGAGGCGATCGACGCGAGCAAGCAGCTTGGCCTCGAAGGGATCATGGCGAAACGGGTCAACAGCACCTATGCGCCCGGCCGGCGCTCGGAATCGTGGGTGAAAATCAAGCACTCGTTGACCCAGGAAGTGGTTGTGGTCGGTTGGCGGCCGGGCAAGGGCAGCCGCGCCCACAAGGTCGGTTCACTGCTCGTGGCGATTCCCGACGGCGTTGACCTGAAGTACATCGGCCGGGTGGGTTCGGGCCTGACCGAACGTGAGCTGGCGGAGATCGGGTCGCGGCTCAAGAAAATGGGACGCAAGACTGCACCGCTCGATGACGTTCCGGCCCCTGACGCATCAGACGCACGCTGGGTCCGGCCGGCACTGGTCGGAGAGGTGCAGTTCAGTGAACGCACGTCCACCGGCAAGCTGCGCCATCCGGTCTGGCGGGGGTGGCGGCCGGACAAAAAGCCGTCCGACGTCGTCGTCGAAATCTGATTCGCTGAATCAAGGAGGAACAATGCAGATTGATGAGCTGGACGCCTGGTGGCGGGCCGCCAATTACCTGTCCGTCGGTCAGATCTACCTGCGGGACAACCCGCTCCTGCGCCGGCCGCTGCGCCGTGAGGACGTGAAGGAGCGCCTGCTTGGCCATTGGGGAACCACGCCCGGCCTCAACTTCATCTACGCGCACCTGAACCGCGTGATCAGCGACCACGGGCAGGAGATGCTCTTCATCACCGGGCCGGGGCACGGCGGCCCTGCGAACGTTGCCAACGCCTGGCTCGAGGGTACCTACACGGAAACCTACAGCCACGTCGGCCGGGATGAGGCGGGCCTGAAGGAGCTCTTCAAACAGTTCAGCTATCCCGGCGGCATCCCATCCCACGCCGCTCCCGAAACGCCGGGATCCATCAATGAGGGCGGCGAATTGGGTTATTCGCTGGCGCACGCTTACGGCGCGGTCTTCGACAACCCGGACCTGATTGCCGCCTGCGTCATTGGCGACGGCGAGGCAGAGACCGGACCGTTGGCGGCCAGCTGGCACTCAAACAGTTTCCTTGACGCGAAGCACGACGGCGCGGTGCTGCCGATCCTGCACCTGAACGGCTACAAGATCGCGAACCCGACGGTGTTGTCCCGGATGCCGGAGGCCCAGCTGGAGCAGTTGATGCGCGGCTATGGCTACAAGCCGCACTTCGTCACCGTTACCGATCCCCACGCGACCGAGCAGGCGCACCAGGATTTTGCCGCGGCGCTCGATACCTGCCTGGCGGGGATCAGGGAAGTGCAGGCTTCGGCACGTCAGGAGCCGCGCGCCGGAGCAGACTACGCGCCGTGGCCCATGATTGTGCTGCGCTCGCCGAAGGGCTGGACAGGACCGGCCACTGTGGACGGCAAGCAGGTCGAGGGCACCTGGCGGGCGCATCAAGTTCCGTTGTCAGGAGTTCACGACGACGACGCGCACCTTCACCAGCTCGAGGAATGGATGCGCTCCTACCGCCCCGAGGAGCTTTTCGCGGAGGACGGGACGCTGAGGAATGAGGTAGCCGCTCAGGCACCTCCGGGGGACCTGCGCATGAGCGCCACGCCGTACGCCAACGGCGGCAGGCTACTGCAGGACCTCAAGCTGCCTGCCTACGGGGACCACGCCGTCGTCGTCGATAAACCGGGCCTGGAAAAGGTGAGCCCCATGCTCACCGCCGGCGGCTATCTGCGGGACATCATCCAGTTGAATCCCGAAAACTTCCGGCTTTTCGGGCCGGATGAAACGGCCTCGAACCGTCTGCAGGACGTCTACGAGGTCACCGACAAGGCATGGCAGCAACGGATTGACGACGTCGACGAGCACCTGGCGCGGTCCGGCCGCGTTCTTGAGGTCCTCAGCGAGCACCTGTGCCAGGGCTGGCTCGAGGGCTACCTCCTGACCGGGCGGCACGGGGTGTTCAACTGCTACGAAGCGTTTGTGCACATTGTCGACTCGATGTTCAACCAGCATGCAAAATGGTTGAAGGTGCATCAGGACCTGCCGTGGCGGCAGCCGATCGCGTCGCTGAACTACATGTTGTCCAGCCACGTCTGGCAGCAGGACCACAACGGGTTCTCGCACCAGGATCCCGGGTTCATTGATCATGTGGTCAACAAGAAAGCGGACGTCATCCGTGTCTACCTTCCGCCGGACGCCAACACCATGCTGGCCGTCACCGAGCACTGCCTCCAGACGCGGGACAGGGTAAACGTGATCGTTACGGGCAAGCAGCCCACCATGACCTGGCTTGGCCCGGAGGAGGCGCGCCTGCACGTCGAGCGGGGTATCGGGGTCTGGGACTTCGCCGGAAGCGAGGATCCGCGCGGCGGGGAGGATCCCGACGTCGTACTGGGGTGTGCAGGAGATGTGCCGACGGTAGAGGTGGTGGCGGCCGCACGGCTGCTGAAGGACGCGCTGCCGGCACTGAAAGTGCGGGTGGTGAACGTGGTGGACCTGATGCGCCTTCAGGACGAGTCCGGGCATCCACATGGGTTACCCGCTCGGGATTTCGACACTCTCTTCACGCTGGACCGTCCCGTCATCTTCGCCTACCACGGCTACCCGTGGCTGATCCACCGGCTCACGTATCGGCGCACCAATCACGACAACATCCATGTGCGCGGTTACAAGGAGGAGGGGACCACCACCACGCCCTTCGACATGGCGATGCTGAACCAGATTGACCGGTACCAGCTTGCGATGGACGTGATCGACCGGGTGCCGTCGCTTCGCTCCACGCAGGCGGGGCTGCGGCAGCACCTGCAGGACGAGCGGCAGCGGGCCTGGCAGTACACGCGTGATTTCGGCAAGGACATTGATGCGGTGACCGGCTGGATGCTGGAGGAGGCTTCACCCGACGACGCCACGTAAGACGCGGCGCACGGGAGATCAGCGGCGCACGAGCGGCGCCGGACTTACTCGGCTGCGGGTGCCTCTTCCTCTGCCGGCACACGCACCGACGCCTCAGGAACCCAGGTGATGTCGCCGTGCTCCAGGTTGGCGTTCCGCGCCAGCACAAAAAGCAACGCGGACAGCCGGTTGAGATACCGGCCGTTGACCGGATTCACCACACCGGGATATTCCTCGACGGCGGCCCAGACGGCCCGCTCCGCACGGCGGACAATGCCACGCGCCTGGTACAGCAGCGCCCCGGACAGCGTTCCGCCCGGAAGAACCATGCCGCTGAGGTCACCGGCCTCCTCGGCGAAGTGGTCAATGGCGCGCTCCAGCCGTTCAACATGGCCAGGAACCATGCGGGCCTGAGGCTGCTTCCCGGCGTTCAGGGGAGCCGCGAGGTCAGTGGCCACGTCGAAGAGGTCGTTCTGCACACTCACCAGGGTGGCGGAAACGTCCGTAGGGAGACCCCCGGCGGCAATCGCCACGCTCACCGCTGCATTTGCCTCATCACACTCCGCGTGGGCAACAACGCGGCTGTCATTCTTGGAGCAGTTGCCGTGCCCGCCGAAGTCCGTGAAACCGGTGTCTCCCTCGCCCGTGTAGAAGTGACCGTCCGTGGGATAATTCTTCGCTTCCTCAACCATTCGGTAAGTATACTTAGCGTCGGTTTCTGCATTCCACGACTGAGGAGATCGCATGGCTACGGATTCGTCCGAGGATTCCCTGGAGGAAAGAATCGGCGGGACCAACAGCGCCGCCCCGGCCAGAGGCTGGGCCACCGTTGACAAGACCGTCTTCGCGATCTCCTTCAGCATCATCGTGGTGGTCTGCGTGCTGGGCGTCCTGTTCACCACGGCGGTCAGCGACTCCACCGGCGCCGCGCTGGGCTGGATCACCGGAAACTTCGGCTGGTTGTTCATCCTCGGCGCCACCGGGTTTGTTGTGTTTTCCCTTGTTCTGGCCTTCGGAAAGTACGGAAGCATTCCGTTGTCCCAGGAAGGCGAGGGGACGGAGTACTCGACCATCTCCTGGGTGGCAATGATGTTCAGTGCCGGCATGGGAATCGGGCTCATGTTCTTCGGGGTCTATGAACCGGTGACCCACCTCGCTTCTCCGCCGCCCTTCGTGGACGCGGCAGCGGGAACGCCGGAGGCCGCCAACCAGGCCATGGCCTACACGTTCTTCCACTGGGGCCTCCATCCCTGGGCGATCTATTCCGTCGTGGGACTGGCGCTGGCGTACTCCACGTACCGCATGGGCCGCGGCAACCTCATGAGTTCCCCGTTTCAGTCGATCTTCGGCAAGGAGCGCATCGAGAAGAAGGGCTGGGGCAAGCCCATCGACATCCTCGCGATCATCTGCACCAAGTTCGGTTCAGCGACCTCCCTCGGCCTCGGAGCCCTGCAGATCGCTGCCGGTCTTTCCCTTTTGACCACGGGAGAGTTCTCTGATGACCCCGGGGCGAGCCTCCCGATCCTGATCATCTGCGTCCTCACGGTCTGCGTCGTCATCTCCGCTGCCAGCGGTATCTCCAAAGGAATCAAGTGGCTGAGCAACACCAACATGGTGCTCGCCGCAGTGCTTCTGCTCTTTGTCTTTGTGGTGGGCCCGACCGTCTTCATCCTTGACCTGATACCGGCATCCATCGGGGCCTATCTTTCAAATCTCGTGCCGATGAGCTTCCATTCGGCGGTCTTCGGCGGCACTGAATGGCTCTCCAGCTGGACCATCTTCTACTGGGCCTGGTGGATCTCCTGGACCCCTTTCGTGGGCACCTTCATCGCGAAAATCTCCCGCGGGCGGACAGTGCGCGAGTTTGTCCTTGGCGTCCTGCTCGTTCCCACCGCCGTCAGTGTGGTGTGGTTCTCTGTCTTCGGTGGCGCCGGCCTGAACCTGCAGCTCGGCGGAGTGGACATCGCGGGCAGCGGAAACGAGGCGGCAGGCTTCTTCACCGCACTGCAGGAGTATCCGTTCTTCATCGGAGCTGCGCTGGTTGTCATGGTGCTCACGGCGGTCTTCTTCATCAGCGGAGCCGACGCCGGTGCGCTGGTTCTCGGAACCCTCTCCAGCTACGGGCGAGCCGAGCCGTGGAAGCCGCTGGTCATCCTGTGGGCGGTGCTCACCGGTGCGGTGGCCGCGGTGCTGCTGTTCGTCGGCGGCCTTCAGGCCCTGCAAACGTTCACTATTCTCGCGGCAACGCCCTTCGTTCTCATCATCATCGGGCTCTGCGTCTCGCTCTACGTGGACCTGCGCCGCGACCCGCTTCGTCAGCGGACATCGGGTCCCGTACGCGGCGCCGCGACTGTCCCGTCCACGGTTCCCTTCCGTGAACCGGCCTCTACTTCCAGAAACGACGACGACGACGCGTAGCACTTTGTGCTGTGGATAATCCGAATTGCTGATGGCAGGGGCGGTTCTTTGGTGTAGCGTCCGATGTGGCGTGCTCACATCGCGCGTTCGGATACGTCTTATATATGGGGGAAGTCGTGGATATTGGTCTGTTGATCACGCTCGGGGTGATTGCCGGCGTCGTACTTGTTCTGGCGTTGATCGCCGCGGTTATCGCTCGGATGGCTTTGCGAATCGCAAGCCCGGCGGAAGCGCTCATCATCACCGGCAAGGGCAGCCAGGAAAGTCAGCGGGTGGTGTTCGGCCGGACCTTCATCAACCCGTTCAGCCAGCGGGCTTTCTCGATTTCGCTGGCGTCGCGCCAGGTCACCCTGCAGATCGAGGGCATTTCGAAGAACGGCATCGCCCTGCATCTGACCGGCGTGGCACAGATCAAGGTCGGTGGGGATGAAGAAGCCGTACGTCGCGCAGCCCAGCGCTTCCTGAACCAGCAGGACCAGATTGACCACTACACGCAGGAGACCCTCTCCGGTTCGCTGCGTTCGATCGTCGGCACGTTGAGCGTCGACTCCATCATCAAGGACAGGGCTTCCTTCGCAAAGAGCGTCAAGGAAGAAGCCGAGCACTCCATGCACAACCAGGGCCTGGTGATCGACACCTTCCAGATCCAGTCCGTGGCAGACAGCTCCGACTACCTGCGGAACCTGGGCCGCCCTGAGGCCGCTCTCGCGGAGAAGCTCGCGAAGATCGCCGAAGCCAATGCGGCTCAGGAAGCCGCGCAGGCCAAAGCTGTTGCCGACGAACAGGTTGCGCTCGCCGAGCAGCGCCTCGCCATCCGGCGTGCGGAGCTCAAGGAAGTTGCGGACGCGCGCCAGGCGCAGGCAGATGCCGCCGGCCCCCTTGCCGCAGCAGAGCAGAAGGAGGCGATCCTGCTCAAGGAGCAGCAGGTGACCTCCCGCCAGGCAGAGCTGCGCGAACGCGAGCTGGATATCGAGATCCGCAAGCCTGCGGACGCAGACAAGTACCGCGTGGAGCAGGAAGCGGCCGCCAAACTCGAGCAGCGCAAGCGCCAGTCGGAGGCCGACCAGGTCGAGGCGGAAGTCCTGCTGTCCAAGCGCCGGCTGACGGCCGAGGGCGACAGGGTTGCCGCGGAGGCAGAGGCCGCCGCAAATACGGCGCGGGGTAACGCTGCGGCCGCAGTCACCCGTGCCAACGGTTCGGCGGAGGCAGAGATCATCAAGGTCCGCGGCGAGGCGGAAGCGGACGTCGTCCGTCAGAAGGGCATTGCAGAAGCGCAGGGTATCGAGGCTCAGGCCCGCGCCTACGAGCAGTTCAACGAAGCTGCTGTCCTGAACAAGGTCATGGAGATGCTGCCGCTCGTGGCACGCGAGATTGCTGCGCCCATGTCATCGATCGACAACATGACAGTGATCTCCACCGACGGTGCGAGCCAGCTCAGCAAGAACGTCAGCGGCGGCCTGCAGCAGACTTTCCAGCTGTTGAAGGACACCACGGGACTTGACGCCGTCGAGATGCTCCGCAACTGGGGCAGCAACGGCACCAAGGCGCCGGCCGCCGGATCATCCGACATTCATCCCTAGGGTTTCTCGCGGTATTCTCGGTGCAGACGGTTTTCGGTTAACGCTCCTTCACTGAGTTGGTTCAGGTGCTGTGGGGAAATCGTCAGAACCATAGGAGGGTCAATGAGGATCATCGTTCTGATGAAAGAGGTGCCGGACACCTACGGCGAACGCAAGCTCAATCTCGAGACGGGACTTGCGGAGCGGGGCGCGAGCGAGGCTGTGCTCGATGAGATCGGCGAGCGTGCCCTTGAGCTGGCGCTGACGCAGGCGGCTTCATTGGAGGATGCCGAGATCACCGTTGTCTCCATGGCCCCTGAAACAGCGACGGCAACGCTCCGCAAGGCTCTCGCCATGGGTGCGGGCAAGCTTGTCCACATCGCGGATGAGAGTCTTGCCGGCGCGGATCTCGGGCTCACAGCTGATGTGCTGGCGGCTGCAATCCGCCGTACCGGTTTCGATCTCGTCATTGCCGGAAACCTCTCCACCGACGGTTACGGCGGGGTGCTCCCCGCCATGATCGCCGAATT
Organism: Arthrobacter sp. PTI12; assembly: GCF_056679915.1. Lineage (NCBI taxonomy): Bacteria > Bacillati > Actinomycetota > Actinomycetes > Micrococcales > Micrococcaceae > Arthrobacter > Arthrobacter sp. PTI12. The sequence goes on from NZ_CM155256.1 coordinate 485,527, forward strand.
GCTCGGAGTGCCGTACGCAAGCGCCCTCACCACCGTTGACATCTCCGGCGATCGGGTGAGCGGAACACGGGAAACCGACGGCGGGGTCATGACGGTCGCAGCCCCGCTGCCCGCGGTCATCTCCATCACCGAACGTTTCCCTGCGGGCCGGTTCCCCAACTTCAAGGGCATCATGGCGGCCAAGAAGAAGCCCGTTGAGACCCTGACGGCCGCCGATCTGGAGATTGACCCGGAAGGGCTGGAGACTCCCCGGTCCATCATGCTTGCCGTATCAGAGCGGCCCGCGCGTTCGGCCGGAACAAAGATCGTGGACGAGGGCGACGCCGGCGAGAAGCTTGCGGAGTTCCTGATTCAGAACCGACTGGCCTAAGGAATGACCATGACCACATTCCCGGAAGACTCCATCCTCGTCCTTGTCGAAACCACGCCTTCGGGAGGGCTGGCCAAGAGCGCAGCCGGACTGCTCGGCGCGGCCTCCCTGGTGGGTACGCCGGTCGCGCTGTTGGTACGCGCGCCTGGTGCAGCGGCCAACGCGACCCAGGACGCGGCCTCCCTCGGAGCAAAGCATGTGCTGACTGCTGAACCAGAGGGGGCGGATTCACTGTTGGCTGTTCCAGCCGTCGATGCACTTGCCGCCGCTGCGGACCTGGTGCGGCCGGACGCCGTGCTGATCTCCAACTCCGTCAGCGGCCGGGATGTGGCCGGACGGTTTGCGGCCAGAACGCGCTCTGCGCTTGCCATCGATGCCGTGGGAGTTTCGCGCGATGATGAGGGGATCGTCGCCCACCACTCCGTCTACGGCGGTGCCTACAACGTGGACTGCGCACCCACCTTCGGTGCGCCGGTGATCACCGTGCGCGAGGGATCAATCGATGTCCGCGCTGAGGCCGCCAGCCCAGAAGTTGCACCGCTCGACGTTCCACCCTCCGGCGCTCCCGCAGCGTCCATCGAGTCGTTCGAGGAGCAGGCGGTGGTTTCGACCCGCCCCGAGCTGCGTGGCGCCGCCAAGGTTGTAGCGGGCGGCCGTGGCCTGACCTCGCAGGAGCAGTTTGCCCTCGTTGACCAGTTGGCGGACGTGCTCGGCGCTGCTGTCGGCGCATCGCGTGCGGCGGTGGACGCCGGGTGGGTTCCAAACAGCTACCAGGTTGGCCAGACCGGAATCTCCGTCTCGCCTCAGCTGTATGTGGCGTTGGGCGTCTCGGGTGCCATCCAGCACCGGGCAGGCATGCAGACCGCCAAGACGATTGTCGCGATCAACAAGGACCCTGACGCGCCGATCTTCGAGATCGCCGATTTCGGCGTCGTCGGTGACCTCTTCGACGTGGTGCCGCAGCTGATCGCGTCGCTTTCGGCGCGGAAGGAGTAGGGCATGGCGACGTACAGTCGCACGATGCGGCGGGGACTGCCGCGACAGAGCGGTGGGGAAGCGTGGCCGCCGGCGGGCGCCGCGCCCGCTGACCTGCACGACGTCGGCGCCCCGGACACTCCTGCGGAGCCGTCTGACGCTGCCGTCCCGACCGCCATCGGCACCGCTGCTGACGCAACGACGACGGTCTCGCCGGTTGAAGCGACCGCGACCCCTCCTGCCGAGGTGGCCGCTCCAGCAGTGCAGGCGGAACCAGCAGTGCAGGCGGAACCAGCGGCACAGGCGGAACCAGCGGCGCAGCCCGCTGCCCGCGGGATCCGGCGGGGGCTTCCCCGGGTTGTTGGGGGAGAGCCATGGCCGCCGGCCGGTGACACACCGGCAGCAACTCAATCCGTTTCTGGAGCCCCCAACACGGAAGAGGCCCTATCCGCCCCCGCCTCGGTAGGGAAGCCCGTAGAAGAGGCAGCAAAGCCCACAACGGCGGCCCCCACCGACCAGCCGCTATCGCAAGCCGCAGTTTCCGATCCTGCCCCCGCAAACGCGGCAGGTCCTGCCCCAGCGGCGCCGGTAGCGGCCGGGAACACGCGCCTGCTGCGTCGGGGACTGCCCCGCGTGACGGGTGGCGAAGCCTGGCCGCCAGAGACCGCCGTCGTCGTTGCGTCGGATGCCGCCCCGGAGAGCCCGGTCGCCGCGGAGAACCCAGTCGTCGCAGCGAGCCAACCAGCCAGCAGCGAAGCTCCCCGCAAGCATGCGGAAGTTTCCGCACCGGAGGAGGCTCCAGCTCAGCAGGAGACCGAGGCTCCAGCGCGGGCAGCAATGGAACCGGGGCCCGCCGAGGAGGCGAAAGCCAGGAAGCCACGCAGCCGCACAACCAAGCTGCTTCTCGGCGCGCTGGGACTCCTGGTGGTCGCGCTGGCCGCCGTGTTCTTCACGCGCTGGCTTGTCACGCTCGGCTTCATGCAGGACTTCCTGCAGGCGTACCCGGGTGAGACGCCCCTGCCTGCCGGCACCGAGCAGGGCTTCCCCGCGTGGGTGCAGTGGCAGCACTTCTTCAACTTCTTCCTGATCGTCCTCATCATCCGCTCCGGCCTGCAGGTCCGCAGTCAGACGCGGCCGCCGGGGTATTGGACGCCGAGATGGTCGAAGGGCGGCGACGGAAAGATCAGCATCAACCTGTGGTTCCATCAGGCGCTCGATATCCTGTGGCTCCTGAATGGTGTGGTCTTTGTGGTGCTGCTTTTTGTCACCGGCCACTGGGCGCGGCTGGTGCCCACCACCTGGGAGGTCTTCCCGAACGCACTGTCGGCTTTCATCCAGTACGTTTCGCTGGACTGGCCCACGGAGAACGGCTGGGTGAACTACAACAGCCTTCAGATGCTCGCGTACTTCGTCACCATTTTCATCGCCGCACCGTTGGCAGCCATCAGCGGGGCACGCATGTCGGGAATCTGGCCCAAGGATGCCAAAGCGCTGAACAGGGCCTACCCGTTGGAGTGGGCACGTGCCGTCCACTTCCCGGTGATGCTCTACTTCGTGGTCTTCATCATCGGCCACGTGGCGCTCGTATTCGCGACCGGCGCACTGCGCAACCTCAACCACATGTATGGCGGTCAGGATGCGGTGAACTGGGCCGGCTTCTGGATTTTCTTAGTGTCGCTGCTGCTGGTCATCGGCGCCTGGATTGCAGCGCGGCCCATTGTGCTGGCACCCGTCGCGGGACTGTTCGGAAAAGTCAGCTCCCGCTGAGCCGGCGTTAGGAGCGCGAGCGGAACGTGCGGATCTGGCGGAACCGCCGGACGAGGCTGTCGCGGCGGGATGCCCCGGTCTCGGACGAGGGATCCGCCGTCAGCTCGATATGCCGCTCGCCGTAGTTCCAGAGCAGAACGTCGTCGAGCAGGCGGTCGGGACCCGGCGAATAGCGGTGATCGAGCGCCCGCCGAACCGACGTGATGGTGTCCGCCTGCAGCAGGGAGGCGAGGGCCGTCGTCGTGGTCAGCCCGTGGGCGGCCAGCAGCTCGGCCGCCCAGCGCCAGTCATCATCAGACTTGCGGTCCACGTGCGGCAGCAGGGTCTGCCACACCTCGCGGATGCGGTCCGGTGTGAGTTCGACACCGCCCTCACCCTCGGGCTCCCAGAAACCGGTGACCTTCTGGTAACGCGAATGCAGGTCCGCAAACGTTGATTCGACGCTCTCAAGCATGGCTGCCGTGGCGGTGAACTGCCGGTCGAAGTAGGGGCTCCACGCCTTCGGATTGAAGGATTTGAACCGGATGTCATGCTCGATCTCCGACCAGGCGTGCGCCAGAACGGTGCGGATCTGGGTCTCGAACAGATAGCTGCCTGAATCGGAACCGAGCAGCTGCTGGTAGGCGCGGACGGCGTCGTTCTGGATGGTCCGCAGGATCAGGTGCCGGCTGGAATAGCCGTAAGTGCCGGATTCAATGGAACCAATGTCCTTTTCGCGGTCACCACGGCAGTCAAACTCGTTGCGCTGGCGCTTGATCAGGTTGGCTGCGGTATCAACCTCATGGGGAAGCGTGGTGATGACGCGGACGCCCACGAGGTCCGTCAGGTTCCGCAGCGGGTCGGGGAAGACCAGGCTGGGCGGTCCATCACTGTCAGCGAGCATCCTTGAGGCCTTGTCCCGGAAGGACTCGATGGTTTTGGTACGTGCCGTGACGAAGAGCGGCCGGAGTTCCGTGCCGACGAAAATGTTCTCGATCCTCTCGCGAGAATCGGCTGTGACAGCCTCAAGCGCCGGCCGGACGCGCTCATACTCGCGGACACTTTCCTCGACGGCCGGCCGCAGCCTCTCATCCAACTCATCCCATGCACTCACCAACCCATCTAAACACCCTGCACTGACAGCGGCTACGCTGGTGAAAGTGACCGGCCTCCCACGACGCGCAGTCCTCAGTGGGGCTGCAGCTGCTGCTGCGCTGGGCGCGGCAGCACTCGCCGGCTGCAAACCGAAGCCCTCCGCGGAACCTGCGGACAGGACAACGAGCAAGGAAGCCATGGCACCCCAGCGCTACACCTATGGCAACGATGCGCAGCAGTTCGCCGAGCTTTACCTCCCGCAGGGACAACCGAGGCCCGGTGTCGTCGTCATTATTCACGGTGGATTCTGGCGCAGCCGGTACACCCTCGAGCTTGGGGTACCGCTCGCCGAGGACCTCGCCTCACGCGGTTATGCATGCTGGAACCTCGAGTACCGGCGCGTCGGCAACGGCGGCGGCTGGCCGCAGACCTTCGAGGACGTCGCTGCGGGAATCGACCTGATCGCCTCCGCGGCGCAAGAGCACAGCCTGGACACCAGCACGACGACGGCGCTCGGTCACTCCGCGGGCGGTCACCTTGCGGTGTGGGCAGCCGGGCGGTTCTTGCTGCCGGAGGATGCGCCGGGAGGCGGGGCGCCAGCGGTGCCGATCACCGGCGTCGTGAGTCAGTCCGGTGTGCTGAACCTGCAGCGTGCCCACGAGGAGCGGCTGGGCAACGGAGCTGTGCAGGACTTCCTGGGTGAACGCGACGGGAAGAAGTACCGCCTCGCTGATCCCATGACGGCGATTCCGCTTTCGGTGCCGGTGCTGGCCCTCCACGGGGAGAATGACACAACCGTCCCGCTCACCCAGTCGGAGTCGTATGTCGCTGCGGCTCTGGCCGCAGGTGGGACGGCTGAACTGGTGCAGATTCCCGGAGACCACTTCGCGATGATCACCCCCGGCACGGACGCCTGGCTGCAGGTGATCGCAGCCGTTGAGCGTCTCGGATAGCTGCGGTAGGGAACCGTTAATGGGGAATTCAGGGAAGTGTGGGATCCTGCACCAATGAGCGCGCGATCCCGGTTCCACCGGGCTGCCCACCGCACCGGCCTGGAAATTCTCGGCTGGACCCTGGTGGTGCTCGGATTAGCTGCGTTGGTGTTGCCGGGTCCGGGTCTCCTGATGCTGGTCGGCGGGCTTGCTGTCCTGTCCCAGCAGTATGAGTGGGCTGAGCGCAAGCTGCACCCCATCAAGAAGCAGGCCTACAAAGCCGCGCGGATCGGTGTGAAGACCTGGCCGCGGATAGCGGTCAGTGCGGTGAGCGCTTTCGGCTTCATGGCGCTGGGAATCCTTTGGATGCTCCAGCCTCCCGCTCCCGGATGGTGGCCGTTCAACGATGACTGGTGGCTCTTCGGCGGCTGGGGTGCCGGGCTGAGCCTCGTGCTCTCCGCCATCATTGCGCTTACGCTGCTTGTCTACAGCATCCGTCGCTTTCGAAGGCGTCCGCGCCGACAACCGGCTGCATCGTAAATGCTAGGTTGGGACGGTGCTCACAGTAATCGGCGAAGCCCTCATCGACGAAGTTCTCAGCGACACCGCACCTCCGCGTGCGCACGTTGGTGGCAGCCCGCTCAACGTGGCTGTGGGGCTGGCGCGCCTGGGGCATTCGGCGCAGTTTTTGGGCCGATTCGGGGATGACGAGTTCGGCCGCCGCATCCACCAGCACCTTGCCGACAATTCAGTGCTTGTGCCGCTGCCCGCGGACTCCTACCCGACCAGCGTGGCATCAGCGAGACTCGATCCCGCAGGGGGAGCGACCTACACCTTCAACCTCTCCTGGGAATTACCTGACCTCGCCGCCCAGGAAGACCTGTTTAACGGAACCACCCTGGTCCACACCGGCTCCATCGCATCGATGCTGGCTCCCGGAGCGCACGATGTATTGGCAGCGATCCAGCATGCGCGGCCTCTCGCAACCGTCAGTTACGACCCGAACTGCCGGCCGACCATCATCACGGACGCCGACTACGCGCGGGCGCAGGCTGAGAAGTTTGTCGCGCTCGCAGACGTGGTCAAGGCGTCGGACGAGGATCTCGAGTGGTTGTATCCGGAACAGGACCACCGGGAATCGGCGCGCCGGTGGCTGGAACTGGGCCCCGCCGTCGTCGTAGTCACGCGTGGTTCCAAGGGGCCGTGGGCGGTTGTGGACCGCGGGGAGTGTGAGGTTCCGGCGCCGGCAACTTCCGTGGTGGACACTGTCGGCGCAGGTGACTCCTTCATGGCGGCGTTGCTCAGCGCCCTGGTGGACCGGGAACTGGACGGCGGGCAGCGGCGGAATGAGTTGCGCGCCCTGTCCGTTGAGCAGATGCAGGGCGTCCTCGCCTTCGCCGCCGCCGCTGCGGCAGTAACCGTGTCACGTGCCGGCGCCAATCCGCCCACCAGAGCTGAACTTAGAGCACAAGGAGTGTACGCATGACCCGCGATCCTTACGCAGACCTTCCAGAAGTTCCATCGTTCGAGCTGACCAGCAGTGATATCGCCGACTACCAGCCCCTCGATGCGCTGCAGGCGTCGGGTCGAATGGGTGCAGGCGGGCATGATGTGTCACCGCAGCTGAGCTGGAGCGGATTCCCTGAGGAAACTCAAAGCTTCGCCGTCACGGTTTATGATCCAGACGCTCCCACCGCCAGCGGATTCTGGCACTGGGCCGTGTTCAACATTCCTGTGGGCACCACGTCGCTGCCTGCCGGCGCCGGTACCGAAGACGGCGCCGGCCTGCCTGAGGGTGCCGTGCAGTTGAAGAACGACGGCGGCTTCCCTGGTTTTGTGGGGGCGGCACCTCCGGCGGGACACGGTGTGCACCACTATCACGTGGTGGTGCACGCGGTGGATGTGGAGCAGCTGGACATCCCGGCAGAGGCCTCGAATGCCTACCTCGGCTTCAATCTCTTCTCCCACACCCTTGGGCGCGCGCGTATCGTTGGCACCTACGAACAGTAGATTCGCACACGATTTACAGGGAGGCCCGGCATGCTGATTCTGTTTGGATTCAAGACCGCCGTGAAGGAACTGTTCCGCAGGCAGGCGGTGTGCCCCAACTGCGGCCAGCACGCTTCCCAGCGGGTTGATGAACGGGCTTCGAAGTTCACGCTGTTCTTCATCCCGCTCTTCACTACCCGCCGTCGGTACCTGCGGACCTGCGCCTACTGTGGCGTCACGGCCGAGCTGTCGAAGAGCGAGAAGAACGCGCTCGCCTAGGTTCACCGCGCATCGGTGAGGCTGGCTTCTTGGGTAGGCTGGATACTTACCCAGGCTAGGAGTTTGCGCATGCGTTTGGTTGCCAGCGACATGGACGGCACGATCGTCGGCCACGACGGCCGGATTTCGGAGCGGACCGTTCGCGCGTTTGAAGCATGCCTGGATGCCGGCATCGAGGTGGTTTTCGTGACCGGGCGCCCGCCGCGTTGGCTTCAGCCACTGCGGGATCTTGGTTTCAAGGGGACCGTCATCTGCTCCAATGGAGCGCTGACCTATGATCTTGGACGCGAGGAAGTCCTCGATTCACACCTCCTTGACGGTGAGAGCATTTTCGAAGCCCAGGACATCATCCGGAAGCTCTACCCGGCGGTGCGGTTCGCTGCCGAAACGGTGGACAGTTTCCTCATCGAACCGGGGTTTGCGGATCCGGGCTCCGTTGAGCTGCTCGGCGCCGCCGAGCCACGGCCTCTTCGGGAGTCACTTGACGGCTCGGGTGTCATCAAGTTCCTCGCCCGGGAACGGGACATCACGCCTGACGAATTCCTGCACGGCGTGGGCCCGGCAGTTGAACACCTTGTCGCCACCACACACTCGGCGCCCAGCGTCCCGCTTCTTGAGATGAGCGTTCCTGGGATCAACAAGTCAGTCACGCTTGCCAGGTACGCGGCGCAGCTCGGCGTCGATCAGGGGGATGTCATCGCTTTCGGTGATATGCCGAACGACATCCAGATGCTGGGCTGGGCCGGCCACGGTTACGCCATGGCCTCCGGTCACCCCGACGCGCTCTCTGCCGCGAATCTTCGCGCACCAGCCTTCGACGACGACGGCGTGGCCCAGGTCCTCGAGGAGCGGCTGGCCGCGCTGAAGTCGGCCTGAGCCGCCGTGGCCAAGCCGTACTTTGATTCCGACGGTCCACTTGCGCTCTCCCACCGTGGCTTCTCGCCGGAGGGCCTTGAGAACACGCTGATCGCGATGGAGGCGGCTCTGGAGCTCGGTTTCCGCTATCTGGAGATCGACGTGCGCACCACGAGCGACGGCGTCGTCATGGTTTTCCACGATGAGCGCCTTGAGCGTGTGACCGACGGTGTGGGCCTCCTCGCGGATCACTCCCTGGCGGAGTTGAGTTCCGTGCGGGTTCGCGGCGTTGAACCGATCCCCACGCTGGCCGAGGTGCTTGAGCGGTGGCCGGACGCGCGGCTGAACGTAGACATCAAGGATGACGCCTCGGTGCAGCCATTTGTGGATGTGGTCGAGCAGGCGGGCGCGCATGACCGCGTGCTGGTCGCATCATTCTCCGACCGGCGTCGTCTGAGGGTTCTTCGCCGACTGAGCCGGCCAACGGCGTCGTCCGCAGGAATGGCAGTAAACGCACTCCTCAAGGTGGTGTCGCCGCTGGGACTCGCCGGGCGGGCCGCGCGGCTGGCACGGGTCGATTGCCTGCAGGTCCCCCGGCACTACCGCGGCATCCCGGTGGTCACCGCCGGCTTTGTTCGACGCTGTGCGGCTGCGGGGATACCGGTCCACGTGTGGACCATCAATGAGCGGCCGGAAATGGAGGCCTTGCTGGACCTCGGGGTCAGCGGCCTGGTGTCGGACCGTGCGGATATGTTGGCCGCGGTGATGCGCGGGCGGGGACACTGGCCGCGCGTTAATTAGGGCACTAACAATTAGCTCGCTATGCTTCTTTGTGGGCAGTTGCTGTCCACGGCGAGAGAGGCTCAGGAATGGCGGACAGGAAGCCGTTGTCGCAACGGTTCATGAAGGCTACGGGCAAGTTGAGAATGTTCTTCGGGCCTGCTGACCAGGGTGGGCTGGAGGGCCCGGTCAAGTACGCGGACGGCGCAGCACACCAGCAACGCCAACAGGAGTTGCAGCAGTGGGACGTTGTCCGGAACGCTGACGGCTCCACGTACCTGGTGAAGCGCGAGGATGGGGACAAGTGACCGATTCGATGGTGCGGTTGTCTTCGCGGGAACCGTCCCAGGACAACGACCTGCTTCTTGAACGGCAGTTGTGCTTCGCCCTGTCGGTTGCCTCACGAAGCGTCATCGGTGCGTACCGGCCCGTGCTGGAGGAGCTCAACCTCACCCATCCGCAGTACCTCGTCATGCTCGCCCTGTGGGAGCACAGCCCGCGGACCGTCCGTGAAATCAGCGACGCGCTCGCCATGGAACCGGCAACGCTTTCACCAATGTTGAAGCGCCTGGAAGCCAACGGACTTGTGACGAGGGAACGGGTGGTCGGCAATGAGCGCGCCCTCGCTGTCGGGCTGACCGTCGAGGGGCGTTCGTTGCGCAAGCGGGCGCTGTCCGTGCCGGGCACAATGATGGAAAAGCTCGGCTTGTCCCGAGAGCAGGCCGAGGACCTGAACCGGATGATGGGCGAAGTGATCGCCGCGGCGCAGGGCGCCTGAGGGTTCTAAAGAACCGGGTCGGTGATCGTTCGCAGGTACTGCAGGGCGTGCGGACCGTAGGTGAGCATCGATTCATCGTCGGCGTGGATCAGCAGCCGCAGCCAGGAGGCATACCTGTTCAGCCGGCCCAGCTGCAGCGCGGGCTCCAGCGCCTTCCGCAGCTCAGGGAGCGGCGCGTAGCTGGTCCACCGCTCAAGGTAGGCGCTGAATACGCGCCGAATGCGGGCGTCGTCGTACCCGGTTTCCCAGTTCTCCTTCATCACGCCAAGGGGAACGTAGAGCGAGCTGAACGGATGCGCCCAGTACGAGTCGCCGAAGTCGAAGAACCGTAGCGGATCCGTGCTTGAGCCCGGGATGAAGGCGTTGTTCGGGTGGAGGTCGTTGTGCTCCAGTGACAGCGGTACGCCGAGGGTGTTCAGCTGTGCCGCGGCGCTCTCGATCGCAGGAACGCTGGCGTAGATGCTGTCCGCCTGCTCCGCGTTCAAATGCAGCGGGTGCTCCTCGGGCAGCCCTGCGTGGAGGAGGAGCTGGTTGCTGACGAAGTTGCCTGCGATTGCTGGATCCAGCGAAGCCAGTCCCGCATCGGTCAACCGTTGCCCGTGCTGGGCCGTCTGCTGCTGCAGCTCAGCGAAATCGGCGACCACGCGCGCCCACAGCGCGTAGTCCGTCGATGCGAGAGTGGCGAGCGTGGCTCCGTGGTCCGGGGAGATCAGCCAGCCCCTGGTCGGCTCGATGGCCAGCGGAGTGACAACGCGGTCCGGGGCGATCTCCGCCAGAGCCGCCACAATGGATGCCTCCTGGAACTGTCCGGGATTGTTCTCCTTGAACCAGAGCTTCCCGTGGTCCGTGGGGATGGTCAGCAGCACTGACCAGAACCGGATCCTCGGCTCGCTCACCGGGCCGGTCTGTTCAATGTTGAACGTAGCGAGGACCTGCGACACCCAGGACTCCACCTGGGACTTCCAGGCAGCGCTTTTCCACAGCTCGACCGGGTGGGGCGTGGGGGAGTTCACCGGATTATTGTGTCATCCTCGCCGGTTCGGCGTGCCTTACGGGCACGGTTTCCAGGTCTTGCCTCCCGGTGCGTAGCAGCGTGGTCCGTTGTAGCCGGGATACGGATTCTGCTCGGCCGGCGGCGCTGGTGCCGGTGCCGGCGGGACGTAGGGAGCCGGTGTCGGCGGGACGTACGGCGCGGGAGCCGGAGGTACATACGGAGCCGGAAGATTCCGGATCCTCTCAGCTTCAGCCGCAGCCGCTGCCTCGGCGGCCAGGCGCGCAGTCTCAGCTTGTGCGGCCGCTGCTGCTGCTTCTTCGGCAACAAGGCGACGTGCTTCGGCTTCGGCTGCCACCCGCTCCGCTTCACGCTTCGCCGCTTCACGCTTCACCGCTTCAGCGGCCTGTCTCGCTGCCTCGTCTTCCGCCGCCTTGAGCCGGGTGGTTTCCTGCTCCAGCGTGGCCAGCGTTGCCCGTCCCGAGTCGATGGATGTCATGAGCTCGGCACTCAGCGTGGCGGCGCCTGCGGTTCCCAGGGCAGCCCAGCGGATGGAGTCCTCGCCCGCTTCGAGCGCCGCATGGAGTGCCTCGGCCGTCGCCAGAGCACCCGCCACGGCGGCCGCACCGGCTGCCGCCGCGCCGGAGGTGGAGGCAACGGGCTGCTTCACAACGGCGGCCAGCGAATCGACAGCGGCAGTGACTTCTGCAGGAAGGGTGCATGCGGCGTCAACGCTGAATACCCCGAGTTCCGCTTGCTGGGCTTCCTCCTGGGCGATTTTGACGGCGTCATAGTACTTTTCATTTGGTTCGAAGATGACCGCTGAACCTAGGCCTTGGCGTGCGATCTCGGCGTTCACCAGAGTGCGGTCCTCCAGGAATACTGCGGCAAGGGTCCTGCCGTACTGATCAACACGTTCGACGTCGAAGTCCAGTCCCACTTCAGTGCCTGCGGGCAGCGTCTCCGCAAGGAAGGCCGTCGCCTCCGGACCGAAGCATTCCACCGCCTTGTCGGGGTGCCTGGTTTCGGGCGTATCGATGTTGAGCAGGCGGACTCTCGTGTCGACGTCGGCAATCTTCACAATCACTGTGTCGCCGTCAACAACGCGGACTACCTGACCGGTCGTGGCATCAGCAGATGGACTGCAGGCTGTGACGGACAGCGCGCCGATGGCGACGCCAAGGGCGCACCACTTTCTGATAACCGGTGTGAACACGGTTCCCCCATTTTGTCCAAGATTCAAGTACGAGTCCCTGAATTGTACGGCCATGGACCAGCCCTGGAATCCGCGAGATGAAGGGATCGCCGGCTCTGCGAACCCTCAGCCGGCCAGGGCAGCGTCCACTGCCGCCTGCGCGTGTATCGACGTCGTCGGGAAGAGGGCAATGTCCGCATCATCCTGCGAAATCAGCAGCTCTATCTCGGTGCAGCCGAGGATCACTCCCTCCGCACCGCGCGACGCAAGCCCGGCGATGATGCGCTGGTATTCCTTCCGGGAATCGACCGAGATGACCCCAAGGCACAGTTCCTCGTAGATGACCCGGTGGACAATCGCGCGGTCTTCGGGGTTGGGAGTAAGCATTTCCAGGCCATGCGCGGCCAGCCCGTCGCGATAAAAATCCTGCTCCATCGTGAAGGCCGTCCCCAGCAGGCCCACCGTCGTCGTGCCCCTTGCCGTTACCGCGCGTGCAGTCGCGTCGATGACGTTGATGAAAGGGATGCTGACGGCCCGCTCAATGGCAGGGGCCACTTTGTGCATGGTGTTGGTGCAGAGTACGAGAAGCTCGGCTCCGCCTCGTTCAAGCTCGACGGCGGCAGCGGCCAGCGCTGTGCCGGCTTCCTCCCATAGGCCCTTGACCTGGAGCTCCTCGATGGGTGCGAAGTCGACGGATCTGAGGAGGCAGTCCGCTGAGTGGAGGCCTCCCAGACGGTCCCGCACCATTTCGTTGATAAGGCGGTAGTACTCGGCGGTGCTTTCCCAGCTCATGCCACCGAGCAAGCCAATACGCAACATGGTCTCATCATGACAGTCCGCGCGCTTTGGCGTGAGGGCCTGCCTACCCCAGCTTGGAAGGGCGGCTGCCGTGGTCTTCCGCCTCAAGCTCCTCCGGCCCGGCAATGTGCTCGCTCCCGCGGATACGGGCAATCCCGCTCATGCCATGGAAGATGATGAGGGTAGCCGCCGTGCCCAGGGCAATGCCTGCGAAGGTCAGGTCGCCGATCGTCCACGTGAAGTCCGCGATGCCCACTACGAGCGCCACGCCCGCCGTCGAGAGGTTGATCGGGTTCGAAAAATCGACCCGGTTCTGCACCCAGATCCGCACGCCGAGGATGCCGATCATGCCATAGAGAACGACGCCGGCACCTCCCAGTACTCCCGCCGGAACCGTTGCGATGAGCGCACCGAACTTGGGGAAGAGGCTCAGCAGCACGGCGATGACTCCGGCTACCCAGTACGCGGCAGTGGAGTACACGCGTGAGGCGGCCATAACCCCGATGTTCTCGGCGTACGTCGTGGTGCCGGAGCCGCCACCTGAACCGGCCAGGACGGTGGCCAGCCCGTCCGCCATGAGGGCACGCCCCGTGATGGGGTCAAGGTCGCGGTCGGTCATCGCGGCCACGGACTTCACGTGGCCGATGTTCTCAGCCACCAGGACCAGGACCACCGGGACAAACAGTCCGATGACTGAAAGGTGGAATTCGGGAGCCATGAAAGGCGGCAGGCCGAACCACGCAGCGTCGTTGATGGCGGCAAAGTCCACCTCTCCGCGCAGTACCGCCACGAGGTAGCCGACGAGGACGCCGATGAGGATGGACAGCCGGCCGAGAATCCCCTTGAAAAGGACCGTCACGAGGAGGATCGAAATTACCGTGACCAGCGCGGTGAGCGGCGCCTGTTCAAAGCTCGCCTTGGCGGTCGGCGCAAGGTTCAGGCCGATCAGGGCAACGATTGCACCGGTCACTATCGGCGGCATCAGCAGCTGGATCCACCGCGCGCCGGCCCAGTGCACCACCAACCCGATGAGTGCCAGCACGGCGCCAGCCAAAACGACGCCGCCCAGTGCTCCGGCGGGGCCGTGCTGGCTCTGCGCCGCTGCGATCGGCGCGATGAAAGCGAAGCTCGAGCCAAGGTAGCTGGGTACGCGTCCGGCAGTGATGACCAGGAAGAGCAGTGTGCCGAGACCGGAGAAAAGCAGCGTGGTGGACGGCGGGAAGCCGGTCAGCAGCGGCACCAGGAAGGTGGCGCCGAACATCGCAACCACGTGCTGCGCACCGATGCCGACGGTCCGTGGCCAGCTCAGCCTCTCATCGGGGGCGACGAACCGACCCGGCTGGACGTTCCGCCCGTCGCCGTGCAGCGTCCAGTTCATTCCGAGTCTGCGCATGGCTGTGTGCCTTCCAGAGATGGTGGGGATCTGGAGGAAATCTTACGCGACACAGACTCCCGTGAGGTTAGGCGATTACGCCATCGACCAGGGCCTTGGCTTCCTCCTGCACGCGCCTCAGGTGATCTTCACCAAGGAACGACTCGGCGTAGATTTTGTAGACGTCCTCAGTTCCGGACGGGCGGGCCGCAAACCACGCGTTCTCGGTGGTGACCTTCAGGCCGCCGATCGGTGCACCGTTGCCGGGCGCTTCGGTGAGGCGTGCAGTGATGTCTTCGCCCGCCAGCGTGGTGGCTGTGACGTCAGACGGGGACAGCTTGCCCAGTGCCGACTTCTGCTCACGTGTGGCAGCAGCATCGATCCGCGCGTACACCGGTGCCCCAAACCGTTGGGTCAGACCGTCGTAGTGCTGCGACGGCGTGCGTCCTGAGACGGCGGTGATTTCGGAGGCGAGCAGTGCAAGGAGAATGCCGTCCTTGTCAGTGCTCCAGGGTGATCCGTCGTGGCGGAGGAAGGATGCCCCGGCAGATTCCTCTCCGCCGAACGCCACCTCACCGGAGAGCAGGCCCGGCACGAACCACTTGAAGCCGACGGGAACCTCTTCGAGGACCCGGCCGAGGTCCGCGGCCACCCGGTCAATGATCGACGACGACACGAGGGTCTTGCCGACCATCGCATCCGAGCGCCACTGGGGACGGTTCCGGTACAGATAATCGATGGCGACGGCGAGGTAGTGGTTCGGATTCATCAGGCCGGAATCCGGGGTGACTATGCCGTGTCGGTCGGCGTCGGCGTCGTTTCCGGTGGAAATATCAAAGTCCCCGGCCCGCTTGATCAGGGACGCCATGGCGTAGGGGGAGGAGCAGTCCATGCGGATTTTTTCGTCCCAGTCCAGGGTCATGAACGCCCACTGCGGATCAACGGAGGGGTTCACCACCGTCAGGTCGAGGTTGTGCCGCTCGGCAATGGCTCCCCAGTAATCCACTGACGCGCCGCCCATCGGATCAGCGCCGATCTGCACGCCGGCGCTGCGGATCGCCTCGAGATTGAGCACGTTGGGAAGGTCTTCGACGTAATGCTGCAGGAAATCATAGGTGCTGACGGAATCCGCCTGCTGCGCCTGCGCTGTAGGGATCCGCTTTACGTCCCGGAGGCCGTTCTCGAGCAACTCGTTGGCGCGGGCTGCAATCCAGTTGGTGGCGTCCGAGTCGGCAGGGCCGCCGTGGGGCGGGTTGTACTTGAAGCCGCCGTCGGCCGGCGGATTGTGCGACGGCGTGATCACGATGCCGTCCGATTGGTCTGTCCGCGACCCGTTGTAGCCAAGAATGGCGTGCGAGAGGGCCGGAGTAGGGGTGTAGGCGCCACGGGCGTCGATCCGCACGGCGACATTGTTGGCGGCGAGGACCTCGAGCGCCGTGTTCTGCGCCGGCTCGGAGAGGGCGTGCGTGTCCTTACCCATGAAAAGCGGTCCGGTGATGCCCTGGCCGGCCCGGTATTCGACGATTGCCTGCGTGATCGCGGCGATGTGCCCTTCGTTGAAGGACGACTTCAGCGACGATCCGCGGTGGCCGGAGGTCCCGAACGCAACGCGCTGCGCGGGTTCGGAGAGATCCGGGGTGGAATCGAAGTACGCGTCCAGAAGTGCGCTTACATCAACAAGGTCGCTGGATTGGGCAACGGTGCCTGCTCGATTAGCCATGGGACCAAGCATGCCACTACCCCCATGCAGTCAGCGGAAATGACTACACATTTTGTACGCCGGGTGCGCACTTCGCTCCCGGATGACATCGAGTGGGCGCTGGCGACCTTTCACTTCTGCACAACCCGTCCTCAGCGCCCATTCGATGCAGGGATGTGACCCTTGACACGTGTTAGATGACCGTCATATGATTCCTGACACGTGTTAGAAAGGATTGACGATGAGGTCTACGCACTTTCCCGATAAGGGCAACCCACTCCGCGCCAGAGCCGGGGATCTATCCCGCCGCACCCTCCTTGGTGCTCTCGGCATTGGCGCAGTGGGAGCCACAGTCGGTGCCTGGCCCCGGCTCACAGGAGCCGATATCCCGGGCCGCAACAGCACCGCCCTCAATGTGGCAATTCTCGGTACTGCCGCCGATGCAGCTGCACGCCAGGCGCTGGTCGATGAATTCACCAGCCTCCACCCGGATATCCCGGTCCGCATTCAAGCGATTCAGGGAGCCGACTGGCGTGACTTCTTCTCCAAGATCCTCACTATGGTCGCTGCCGGAGATCCACCCGACGTCGTTTACGTCGCCACCGAGGGCGCCCAGTTGTTCGCTGAGAAGCTTGCTGAGCCGTTGGATGCATACGTGACGCGGGATGCCGCGGAGATCCAGGAGTACTTCCAGGACGTCCACCCGAGCCTCATTGAGGCGTTCATGTACCGCGGCAGCCTGTACCAGCTGCCGCTGGACTGGAACGCCGCCAACATGTACCTGAATACCAGCGCCCTTCAGCGTGCAGGGCTTGACCGGCCGGCGGATGACTGGACCCACGAGGACTTCACAGCAACCATGCGTGCGATGAAGTCTTCGACCGAGGGCAACTTCACCCCGTACTACTGGACCAACCGGCTGTTTGGCGGCGTGGTCCCGTGGCTCTACGCCAATGACACGAGTTTCCTCACCGAGGAAAAGGCCGCCGGCGGGAACTGGTTCTGGGACCGGTTCTACGCGAGTGATCCGACCCGGGCGCAGCGCAGCGGCGGCTACCTCTGGGAAGCACCTAATGCCGAGGACCCGCGCGTCGTCGAAACGTTCGACTATTTGCGCGAACTCGTAGCCGAAGGCCTTGGCGTGAGGCCCGAGGGAGGCGGCGGCAACGCCCTCGTCGGTCTTTTTGCAAGCAGCCGCATCGGCGCAACTCCTGCCGGCGGCTACTGGGTGCAGGGACTGCACGAGGCAGGCATGGGCGCCGACGACTTCGACGTGCAGTTCTTCCCACGCTGGCGCACCCAGCGCCACCAGTTCGGCGCTGCAGGCTACGCCATCATGCGCACTGCCAAGGACAAGGACGCCGCCTGGGAATGGGTGAAGTTCTGCGCATCCAAACCGGCCATGGAGCTGGCGTTCCCCACCCCGAACACCACGCCCACCCGGCGCTCCATGGTGAATCAGTCGCTCTACTCCGCCACCGGACCCGAGCACTGGAAGGTCTTCTACGACACCCTCGACCGCTTCCCGACCTCTGGCCCCATCCCCGCCCCGCCACAGCAGGCAGCCGTGGAAACCGCCCTCATGAAGAACGTCTCGGTTGCCGTCAGCGGCTCATCCGCCCAGGTGCGCTCGGCCATGGGGAGCCTGCAGCGTGACCTCGAACTGGCACTCAGGAGCACACCATGAGCACTCCAACACTCAAAACCCCACCAACGACGACGGCGGCATCCTCCGCCCGCACCCACCCCACCACCCGGAGGCAGCGCTCCCTGTCCGAGCGACTCATCGCGCCGCTCTTTCTGGCGCCCACGGTGATCGGTATGGCGATCTTCACCATCGTGCCCATCCTCGGGTCGATCCTCCTGGCCTTCTTCCGTTGGGACATCATCTCCGCTCCGGAGTTTGTCGGGTTCAGCAACTTCGCGGACATCGTCAGCGATCCCACCGTCAGGGTCTCGTTCCTCAACACCATCGTCTTCGTGGTGGTGGCGGTAACCCTGCAGCTCGGGATCTCGATGGCGCTCGCCGTAGCAATCCAAGGGCGGATGCCCAACTGGCTGCGGGTATTTTTCCGCTCGGCCTTCTTCTTCCCGCTGATCCTCTCGGCCGCCTCGGTCTCGATCTTCATGGGATACCTATTCAATGAGCAGTTCGGCGTCGTGAACTGGCTTCTCTCATTGATCGGCATCCCGGCGGTGCCGTGGCTGACCACATCAGGCGGGGCTGCCGCCGTCGTCGTGCTGGTGTATGTGTGGCAGAACTTCGGGTTCTCCTTCCTGCTCTTCATCGGTGGGCTGGCATCCATCCCGAAAGAACTCCTTGAGGCCTCCGCGCTGGACGGTGCCACCGGCTGGCGGCAGTTCGTCAATGTCACGCTGCCGCTGTTGAGCCCCACCGTGCTGGTGGCTTCCGTCATGGCGATCATCAGTGCCCTGCAGGTCTTCGACCAGCCCTACGTCCTGACGCGTGGCGGGCCCGGGGACAGCACCCGGACGGCGGTAATGGTCATCTTCGAATCGGCCTTCCAACGCCTCGAGTTCGGGCGAGCCTCCGCGATCGGGCTGGTGCTCATGATGCTCATCATGGCCATCACCGCCCTTCAGTTCCGGCTCAGCCGCCGATTCGTCTTCTACCAGTGAGGAACCCGAGAATGAGCACCCTTACCGCAACCCGCAAGACCCGCATGCCGCGCGCCGGCACAGCCGTGCGGATCCTGGTCCTCCTGGTGGCAGCGGCACTGACGCTCGGTCCCGTCCTGTGGACCCTGTCGACGTCGCTTCGTACGCCGTCGGAATCGTTCAACCTTCCGCCCCAGTTCCTGCCGCTCAACCCAGACTTCTCCTCCTACGTCCAGGTGTTCCAGCAGGTCAACATGGTGCTCCTGGTGGTCAACAGCGCACTGGTGACCCTCCTGATCGCCGTGGGACAGATGGCAACGGCGGCGCTGGCCGGCTACGCCTTCGCCCGGTTGAGCTTCAAGGGCAAGAACGCGTTGTTCTCGGTGGTGCTGGCCACCATGATGGTTCCGGTGCAGGTGACGATCGTCCCGGTCTTCATGCTCATCCGCGGCATGGGCCTGTCCGATACGCTCCTTGCCCTGATCCTGCCCGCCATACCTACTGCGTTCGGCACGTTTTTGATGCGCCAGTACTTCCTCGGCCTGCCGAACGACTTTGCGGAGGCGGCGTCGCTCGACGGCGCCTCCCCCTGGCGCACGTTCCGCTCGGTCTATGCGCCGCTGGCGGTCCCCGGCATGGCGATTGTGGGCATCCTCGCCTTCAACTTCCACTGGAACGAATTCTTCCGGCCACTGATCCTCACCATCTCGCAGGAGAACTACACACTCCCGCTGGGCTTGGTTACGCTGCAGGGCAACCTCGGTACCGGAAGCATCTCCGTGGTCCTCGCCGGCGTCATCCTGTCGATGATCCCCGCCCTGGTGGTCTTCATCTTCGGCCAGCGGACCCTCCGTGAAGGCCTGACCGCGGGCGCCAGCAAGTAGTTTCGACCAACCGACCCCACTACCGAAGGAAACCGTGAAT
This sequence comes from Arthrobacter sp. PTI12, assembly GCF_056679915.1. Classification (NCBI taxonomy): domain Bacteria; kingdom Bacillati; phylum Actinomycetota; class Actinomycetes; order Micrococcales; family Micrococcaceae; genus Arthrobacter; species Arthrobacter sp. PTI12. The sequence goes on from NZ_CM155256.1 coordinate 504,924, forward strand.
TCTTCCGCATCGCCGACCGTCGCCGTCGACCGCGCCTTCCCCACCCTGCACCCCCGTCCCCAGCAGGGCTGGCTCAACGACCCAAACGGGATCTGTTACCGCGACGGCCGCTGGCACGTCTTCTTCCAGCACAACCCCGATTCGGCCCGCCATGCCGCCATCACCTGGGGGCACGTCAGCTCTCCTGATCTGCTCCGGTGGGAGGAGGAGCCGGTTGCGCTGCGGCCCCAGCCCGGCGGTCCCGATGCCCTGGGCTGCTGGTCCGGTGTGATGGCCGACGAAAACGGCGTCCCCACCGCCGTCTACAGCGGCGTGCAGGATGCCAGCGGCCACGCGCAGGTGACTCTCGCACGAGGATCCGCCGACCTGCGGACCTGGCAGCAGGACGGTGAGGTGGCGGCAGGCATTCCGGCTGACCAGTCCATCACCGACGTACGGGATCCTTTTGTCTTCAGGTGGAACGGCGCGCGTTACGCAATCCAGGGGGCGGGGCTGGAGGACGGTCGCGGCGCCCTGCTGCTCTACGACGCCACAGAGCTCTCGGCCTGGACGTATCTCGGGATCTGGTTGACCACTGAACACCCCGCTGCCGCCGCAGCGCAGGCGAACATCTGGGAGTGCCCCCAACTGGTCGAGGTGGACGGCCGGTGGGTTCTGATCGTTTCCCTGTGGAAGCGCCGGAACGGTGAACACCACCTTTCCGGCGTGGCTCACCTGATTGGATCAATGCACGACGACGGCGACGGCCGCCCGGTCTACGAGCCCGAAACCTGCGCGGCGACCGACGGCGGCCCCGATTACTACGCCCCCCAGGCGGTGCCGGTTGGAGACCGGGTGATGTTGTGGGGCTGGTCCTGGGAATCACGCGCCGAGGAGGAGGCAGACGCAGCCGGGTGGGCCGGGGTGCTGACTTTCCCTCGCGAGCTGGGCGTAGTCGATGGTGAGCTGGTAGTGAAGCCCGCGCGGGAACTGGTGGGCTACCGACGTAGTGCACGTGTTGCCGGTGCTGTCACCGAACTGCCCGCGGTCGCCGAGGCGGTGGTTTCGCCGCGCGGCGACGCGCGGGTGTCGCTGGCGCTTGTCTCGCCGTCGGGTTCCCGTGAGCTGTATTCAGTGGAAACCGCGCGTGGTGTGCGGGTGCTGCTGGATGCGTCGATCGTCGAGGTGTACCGGGAGGGTTCCACGGCGGTGACGTTCCGGGCGTATCCCGTGCAGGACGAAAAGTGGGAGCTGACCGTTACCGGAAGCGCCGTCGTGGAGGCCTGGGAACTGGGTTTGCCGTAGCCGTCACCGGGCGGCGGCATCCATAATGCACTCATGGATTACCCGTTGCCCAGTGCTGATCCGGTGCCCGAGCTGTGGCTTTATTTTGCTTCGCTGATGCCGAACGGCGCGGAGGGAGCGTCCTGGTCCGGACCCCGAAGGTGGTGGGGAGGGCGCCTTGACGTTGAGGGACTTGCGCTCGGGGCCGTGCAGGCGGTCGCCACGGCTCTTGCTGCCGCCTCGCCTGGGCTCCCCGCCACGTTCACGTCCTCCGGGGTTGCCGGGTGGTTCGATTCGTTCGCCCACCTTCGCATCGACGGATCGCCGATCCAGGCTTTCGGGGCTTCATCGGGTTTCCGCCAGGCCGCCGACGGGTGGGTCCGCATTCACGGGAACTATCCGCACCACGGACGGGCGCTGCTGGAAGCGCTCGGTGTGTCCGCGGCCGAGGATGTCAACGATGCGTTGCTGGAACGTCCGGCGGCTGTCATCGAAGAGGCCGTCACTGCTCGGGGTGGGCTGGCCGCGGTGGTCCGGACACCCGAGGCGTGGGCAGCAACGCCGGCCGGGCAGGCTGTCGCTGACGAGCCATGGGTGCGGCTGTCGACGAGCACTTTCCGGCGCGGGACGCGTACCTTCGGGGGCGACGAGGGGTTGCTGGAAGGTGTGCGCGTTCTTGATTTCACGCGGGTCATCGCCGGTCCTTCTGCCAGCCGGCTCCTCGGCGCACTGGGTGCCGATGTTCTGCGGGTGGACCCGCCGGCGCTACCCGAGTTGGAACACCAGCACGTGGAGACCGGGTTCGCGAAGCGGAGTGCCGTGGCCGATCTGCGGGATCCTGAGGCGCTCGCCCGCCTGCGGGATCTCCTTCCAGCGGCTGACGTGGTGCTCAGCGCCTACCGCGGCGGGGCGCTGGCCCGGCACGGACTGGACGTCGGTTCTCTGCGCACGGACTACCCCGGCCTGGCCGTTGTCTCCCTCGACGCCTGGGGTGATAGCGGACCGTGGGCCGGCCGCCGTGGGTTCGACAGCATCGTGCAGGCGGCAACCGGCATAGCCCACATCTATGGGACGGGCTCAGGGCCGGAATTCACACCCGGTGCGCTGCCGGTCCAGGCGCTCGACTACGCGACCGGCCTCGGAATGGCGGCTGCCGCCGTCGTGCTTGTGTCTGCGCGCAGTTATGGAATGAGCGGTTCCGCGCACCTTTCCCTGGCGCAGACGGCGGCGGAACTGCTGCGGATGCCCCGAGCGGGGGAGGCAGGGCCGGTGAACCTGGAGGTGCCGTTGAGGCGGGCAACGAGCGACTACGGCGAACTCGTCTTCGTGCCGCCGCCTCTGGTGGTCGATGGCCGTCAGGTGGAATACCCCTACCCTCCCCGGCGCTATGGCAGCGATGCCCTTTCGTGGAGGTGATCAGGGTGCCGGAGCTGTGGACTGCCTCGTGATGAGGGGGCACGGCACCAGGACCCGCTCGGTGCGGCGCTCGCTGCCCTCGAGCTCGTCGAGAACCCGCTTGACGGCGATGGCTCCGATCTCCGCGTGGGGGAGTGCGACGGTGGTCAGCGCCGGCACCAGGTTCGCGGCGACGTTCTGTTGATCGTCGTAACCAACCACGGACAACTGCTGGGGCACCTGAATCCCGGCTGTTGCCGCGTAGAGCAGGATGCCGGTGGCAACGCGGTCATTGGCGGCCAGGATCGCGGTGGGACGGTCTGGTTCCTGCAGCACCGACTCCGCTGCCCGGTATCCCTGGTTGATGTCCCAACCCGTGACGATGACCTGGTGGTCTCCGGCGGTCAATCCGGCGCGGTCCATCGCCGAGCGGTAACCCTGCTCCCGAAGGAGCGCCGCGTTGTCATCATCGCCGCCGAGGAGGGCGATGCGGCGATGGCCCAGTTCCAGGAGCAGTTCGGTGGCACGCCGGCTCCCCGTCACCTCATCCGGGACGACTGCCGGAAGCCTGTCCTCGGGGTCGAAGCAATTTGCCAGCGCTGCCGGCTGGGCCCGAAAAGGCCCGGAGGGGATGTAGGGCTGCAGGCTGCCAGTGGCATAGATCAGGCCATCCACCCGCCGATGCTGAAGCGCCTCGATCGCCGGCCCTTCGCGGCCGGGAATATGCTCGGTATCGACAACCAGAATCATGTATCCACGAGCCAAGGCGGCGTTCGTGGCGCCGCTGACAAGCCGCCCGGCGAAGGGGCTGGTCACAATCTCATCCGTGATGATGCCGAGTGTCGCCGTGCGCTGGTTCCGCAGACTCACAGCGACCGGGTTGGGTAGGTAGTTGAGTTCTTTGGCAGCAGCGCGGATTCGTTCCTGCGCGTCTTTGGAAACGTTGCCCTTGATGTTTCCGTTGAGCACCATGGACACGGCACTGCGTGACACGCCGGCCAATTTGGCAACATCCAACGCAGTCGCCTTGCGTGCTGCCATGTGTCTCCCTCGTTGAAACTGTCCAGCCATTCTAGCTAATACGTGTCAGAGGGCTGTCGTCATTCCTCTCTCGCATCGAGTGGGCGCTTCTCGCATCGAGTGGGCGCTTCTCGCATCGAGTGGGCGCTGAGGACGGGTTTGTGGCGTGGGCGCGGTCGCTAGCGCCCGCTCGATCCTGAGGGGAGCGGAGACCCACAAATACACCCTGTGGATAAGGGAATTCTGCCGCCCTCTCGACGGCATTATGAACGGGTGAGCTCCTCATCCATCCCTCTGCCCCATCGGTACTCCTTTACGGTTCAGGAGGCACTCGGACGTGGGCTGCCGTACAGCAGGCTGCGACGCTCGGATCTGACCATCCCGAGCCGCGGCGTCCGGCTTGTGAATGGTTCCGGTCCGTCGCTCCTCGATGATGTGGCGCCGCTGACAAGACTCGGCTGCCCGGACGCCGTCAGCCATTCGACAGCCGCCCGGCTGTGGGGAATCATCCTCCCGTTCCGACTCGAGGAGGATCATGGGCTTCACCTGACCCGATGGAAGGGGAGTAACCGCGTTCGTCGTCCAGGCGTCGTTGGTCACCGTGCGCCCCTTACGTCCCGCGACGTCGTCGAAATCTATGGTGTTACCGTCACCTCCCCGGCTTGGACCTGGACGGACCTGGCGCCGTCGCTATCGCTGGAGGAGCTGGTGGCTGCCGGCGATTCACTTCTGCGCAGGCAGGATGCTCCGCGACGCCGTTGCGACCTGAACGTCCCGGACCCTCTCGCCTCACTGACCCAGATTGCGGAAGCAGCCGATCGACGCGGCGGCGCCCGCGGTATCCGGCGTGTGCGGGAAGCGCTGCCCTTGTTGAGGAGTGGTGTTGATTCCGGTCGCGAGTCGCGTTTGCGGCTGTTAATGACACAGGCGGGGTTGCCCGAGCCTGAGGTCAATCAATGGGTCCTGGACCAGAACGGGCGCCGGGTGTCGAGACCTGACCTGTCGTACAGCGAACTGCGCATCGCTATCGAATATGAGGGTGAGCACCATCTGGTGGACGCCGAACAGTGGCACAGCGACATCAACCGCGACGATCGGTTACGGGCGATGGGCTGGACGGTGCTTCGCTTCACGAAGAAACACCTCGAGCCTGATAACGAGCGAGCATCGATTGCGAGAATAAGGTCGGCGATTGCGTCAGCCCGTGCATCGAGTGGGCGCTGACGGCCGGCTGTCCACGAGGAATAGGTCGCCAACGCCCACTCGATTGAGGGATTGAGGGATTGGGGGAGGGTATGAAAGCCGAGGACGACGGCTCCTACGGGACGGTGAGCGTCACCGGCCCGGCCTCCTCCGGCCCACCGCACTGCTCGGAGCCGCCTACCCGAACCCAATCCAGGGTGAACTCGCCCTCGACGAGGACCGTCCCGTCGGCAGCGAGAGCCCGTACAGTGACGATCTCGGGGGTGTCCATGTCGAGGTTGATCACCCAACTGTCCTCGTCCAGTGGCGTAGCCATATAGGGCGAGAGTAATTCGCGCGGAGGGTGCGATTTCTGGCCGGTTTCATCGATCGTTCCACCAGGCGCTGGTGTGATGATCTCGACGGGCACATCGGTAGTTGGCGGCCGCACAACCTGCGAGCACACGTCGTCCACGCAGCCCTGCACCTCAGCAACCGCCGAAACGTCACCCTCCAGCTCCACCAGAACGTTGTTCAGCCATCCGATTGCCGGACACGCCACAGGCGGCCCGCCGGTCCCGGCACACCCCGCAAGCAGCATCGAAGAAACGACGACGACGGCGCCTGGCCGGAACTTCCCCCATGCGCCCAGTGTGGCACTCGCCGGCCCTAGTGCACAGGCCTGCCGGACGGTACGTTGAGAACACCCGTCAACGAAAGGTTGTGTCATGAGCGAGAACCCCACCAGCGACGAAATTGACCACACTGACGACGAAAAGCTGGAGCAGGACGCCGAGCAGGCTGCCGGCAAGGCTGATTCCGAGAGCGGTGGCGGTTACGGCGGCCCGGGTCCGGAGAGCGAGTCCGGCGGAAGCGAGGCCGGCAACGCCGGTTCCGCAGAAGACGGCTCCTAAAACCACAGACGACGACGGCGCCCTCCTGCGAGAGGAGGGCGCCGTCGTGGTTCGCTGTAGCGCCTAGCGGACGCCGCTCATCAGTTTCTTGATGGCGGGCGTAGCCAGCGCAAGGGCTATGCCGAGCACGATTGCCGTGATGCCGCTGAAGGAGAAGTACGGCACCTCGTTGTCCTGGTTGTAGTATCCCGCCAGAATGCCGGCCACCGTGGTTCCCAGCGAGATCGATAGGAAGAACAGGGCCACCATCTGGGTTCGGAAGGCACTCGGCGCAAGCTTCGTTGCAACCGAGAGCCCGATCGGCGACAGGAACAGCTCCGCCCAGGTGAAGAACAGCAGGATGACCACGAGAGCCATCAGCGGAGTGCTGTTCGGTCCGCCGCCGGAGAACGGAATGAACAGCAGGAACGCGACGCCCATGAACACCAGGCCGAGAGCGAACTTCAACGGTGATGACGGTTGCCGGTTTCCGAGCTTCGTCCACAGCGCAGCGAATACGGCGGCGAAGATGATGATGAAGATCGGGTTGATCGACTGCACAAAGCTCGGCGGCATGATCCAGCCGAACAGGTTGCGGTCCAGGCTGCGGTCCGCGTAGATCGCGACAACGGTGAACTGCTGCTGGAACAGCCCCCAGAACGCAGCGCTCGCAATGAACAGCGGAATGAAGGAGTAGACCCGCTTGCGCTCGATGGCGGTCACGCGCTTGCTGCGCAGAATCACCGTGAAGTAGGCGATCGAGGCCGCGATGGCGACGTACGCCATGGTCTGGGCGAGATTCGCGGGCGTCACCAGGCCGGTGGTGAAGGCAAGGATGATCACAACGACGACGGCCGCAGCAATCAGCCCCATTCGCGCCAGTCGACCGGACGGCAGCGGGTTGGTGACCGCGTGGGCGGTCTCCGGCAGGTTCTTGCGGGTCAGCGCGTACTGCGTCAGGCCGATCGCCATGCCGACTGCCGCGAGACCGAAGCCGTAGTGGAATCCGAACTCCGTCCAGGCCAGGCCCGTCAGCAGTGGACCGATGAGGGCGCCGATGTTTATGCCCATGTAGAAGATGGAGAAACCGGCGTCGCGCCGCTCATCACCCTCGGCGTAGAGGGTGCCAACCAGCGAGGTCGCGTTGGCTTTCAGCCCACCGGAACCGACACCGACGAGGACCAGACCCACCGCAAGGCCAATTCCGCCCGGCAGCAGCGCCAGCGCAATGTGGCCGAACATGATCATGATGGCGGAATAGAAGAGGACCTTCTCGGATCCCATAACCCGGTCAGCCAGCCATGCTCCAAGGATGGTGGAGAGATAGACGCCGCCGCCATAGGCGCCCACCAGGCCGGTGGCGATCCCCTGATCGATGCCGAGGCCGCCGTCGGCCACGGAGTAGTACATGTAGTAGAGGAGGATTCCCTGCATGCCGTAGAAGGAGAAGCGCTCCCAGAGTTCTACGCTGAACAGGTTAGCAAGCATTCGGGGGTGACCCAGAAATGTTTTGCCCTCCGTTGTGGCTTTGTCGTTGTGAGTTGTGCTCATTCACTCCATGATGCCAGTCACTTTTTGGACTGTCATATCCAAAATGCGAACAAACAGTTATGCTGTTCGGTTTTGGCCAGTGCGGAAGTGGTCCTCAAGCTGAGCTGACACGGTAAGGAGGTCCGCCTCAGCGCTGGGTCCTCCGATCAACTGGATGCTCATGGACAGACCCTCGGCTGTGGTGAGGATAGGCACCGAGATGGCAGGCAACCCGCACACGTTCACCATCGACGTGTAGGGCGAGTATTGGCACTGGCGCAGATAGTCGGTGTCAGCATCCGCATCGGTGTACCAGCCGATTGGACGCGGGACCATGCCGAGAGCCGGCGTCGCAATGATGTCGAAGGCGGAGTACTGCGCGATGGTGTCCTGCTCAAATTGCCGCAGGATGTCGACGGCGGAGGCAAGGTCCGTCGCAGACTTCCCTTGCGCGCGGCGCCGGAGGGTACGGGCGAGGGTCGTCAGGTCTTTTTCCCGGTCGGTCGGGATGCGTGCGACGGCCAGGCCTGCGGTCCACACCGTCTGAAAAGCTTCGTGATAGCGGGGATCGTAGCGGAGGTCTGCTTCAAGGATGTCGTGACCGACGGCGCCGAGCGCCTTTACCCCGGCGTCGAAACCGGCCTGCGCGGCGTCGTCGAGCTCGATGGGAAAGGCCGCGGCGAACGGCGAGGCGGTGCTGACCCCGATCCGGAATCTACCGTCAGCCCGCAGCGCCGCGTCGAGGAATGAACCATGGGCGGCGGCGCTGGTTGCGTGGAAGTTCGGCTCGTCCACCAGGGCGTCGAGCAGCAGGGCGGCATCCGCCGTCGTCCGCGCCAGCGGTCCGGCAACCACAAACTGACCGAGGTCGCTCTGGCCCGCACCGGAAGGCACCCTTCCGCGGTTGGGTTTCAGGCCGATCAGCCCGGTGGCGGCTGCCGGAATCCGGACCGAGCCGCCGCCGTCCGTGCCCGGCGCAAAGGGAATCAAGCCCGCCGCGACCGCCGCCGCGCTGCCGCCGGAGGAACCACCCGAGCTGAGCGCAGGGTTCAGCGGATTCCGCGACGGCGGCGCGATGAGGTTCTCGCTGTAGCAGCTCAAACCGAACTCCGGGACCTGCGTCTTCCCCACACTGATCGCGCCGGCCCGCCGGAGAACGGCGACAAGCGGTGAGTCCGCGGCTGCCACTGAGTGCTGCAGCGCTGCGCTTCCGTGCGTGGTCACAACGCCGACGACGTCGGTCAGGTCCTTGTGGGCGAGCGGCAGGCCATGCAGTGGAGGCTGGTCAGCCCCGCTCGCCTGGCGCTGGTCAGCGCCCTCGGCTTCCGCCAGTGCCGCGTCAGCAGTCACGGTGACAAAGGCGCCCAGCTCCATATTTCGGGCGTGGATTCGGTCCAGATAATGCGTAGTGAGTTCCCGGGAGCTGAGCTCACCGCGTCGGAGGAGGTCCCGCTGTTCAAGAGCGGTCAGCTCGGAAAGGGAACTCATGGGAGGGCCTTCCTCAGGGGTGGGGTGTCTGCGGTCCCCACTATAGGCTTGGATTCAAGGCGTACTGGAGTCGGAATGTCGGAGTCGGACAAGGAACAGAGACGGAGCTTGCAGTGACCAACAGCGAAAACGTGTCCATCGACGCAATCAGTGAGGGCACCGCCGTCCTGGACGTGCGTGAAGATTATGAGTGGGAGGCCGGGCACATCGAAGGAGCCCGGCACATCCCCGTCAACGATATTCCGGCGCGGCTCGACGAGCTTGACCCGGATGAAGACCTGCACGTCATTTGCCGGACCGGCGGACGCTCGTTCCGGGTAAGCGAATGGCTGGTCGCCAACGGATACTCTGCGGTGAATGTCAGCGGCGGAATGGACGCCTGGGTGGAGGCCTCGAGGCCGATGGTCTCTGAAACCGGTGAGGAGCCGCGCGTTCTATGAGCTCCTACGCATATCTCGGCCCCGAGGGCACTTTCACCGAGGCAGCGCTCCTCCAGGTGCCCGGGGCGGACAAGGCCGAGAGGGTACCCGCCGTCACGGTGAGCTCCGCTCTGGACATGGTCCGCACAGGCCGGGTGACGGCAGCGATGGTGCCCATCGAAAACTCGGTGGAGGGCGGCGTATCAGCCACCCTTGATTCGATTGCCAACGGGGACCCCCTGCGCATCATCCGGGAAATCCTTGTTCCGGTCTCCTTCGTGCTGGTGGGACGCCCGGGGCTGGAGCTCGCCGACATCCGCTTCGTGGCAACCCACGGCCACGCCTGGGCGCAGTGCCGGGGCTGGACCGAACAGAACATTCCATCCGCGGAATACATTCCGGCGTCCTCAACAGCGGCTGCAGCCCACACCCTGCTCGACGACGGCGCCGGCCACGATGCCGCGATCTGCTCACCTCTCGTGGCCAACCGCCTTGGCCTGCGCATCCTCGCGGAGCACATCGGTGATGTTGCCGACGCGGTGACGCGGTTCATCCTGGTCAGCAGGCCGGACACCCTGCCGGCACGGACCGGGGCGGACAAGACCACCCTGGTCATTCCCCTGCCGGAAGACCATCCGGGCGCCCTGATGGAGATTCTCGATCAGTTCGCTGCACGCGGAGTCAACCTCAGCAGGATTGAATCCCGCCCCACGGGACTGTTCCTGGGGGACTACTTCTTCAGCATCGACGCGGACGGCCACGTAGCGGATGCCCGCGTTGCCGACGCCCTCCAGGGACTGCACCGCATCAGCCCGGGGCTGCGGTTCCTCGGTTCCTATGCACGCGCGGACCGGCGTGAATATGACGTTGCCCGGCATACCTCCGACCAGGCGTTCCAGTCAGCGCAGGAGTGGGTTGACTCGCTGCTGCGTTCCCCCACGGTTGATCCGGAGAGCATAGGCTAGGTCTTCCCTGCAGGCGGTATCAGAGGAGGCGGCGTGCCACGACTTCGACGCAGTGACTGCAACAAGCCCGGTTACACCCGCCGTCGCCACGGAAAGGGCTTCAGTTACCGCAACCAGCAGGGTGAGCCGCTGGAACGCGATGAACTTGAGCGGATCAAAGACCTGGTCATTCCGCCGGCGTGGCGTGATGTCTGGATCAGCCCCTATCCCAATGGCCATATCCAGGCGCTAGGCACAGACGACGCCGGTCGGCGGCAATACATCTATCACCCCGCCTGGCGGGAGAAGAAGGACCGCGAGAAGTTTGACCGGGCGCTGGATTTCGGCGAACGCCTCCCCAGCGCGCGGCGGGTCATCACACAGCACCTGCGCAGCAACGGCAGCGGCCGGGAGCGGGCCTTCGCGGCTGCGCTGCGCATTGTTGACTCCGGCGCGCTACGGATTGGATCGGCGCAGTACGCAGCCGAGAACGGTTCTTTCGGGGTGACAACCCTGCGGGTTGAGCACGTTACGCTCAGCGGACCGGTGATTACCCTGCAGTTTCCCGGAAAGAGCGGCCAGCAGTGGGACACCACCATCGAGGACCCGGATCTCGCCGCGGCGCTGCGCCCGATGATGCGCAGGGAAGGCGCGGACACCATGCTCGCGTACCGTGCCGCAGACGAATCCTGGCATTCGATTGACGCTTCCCAGCTCAATGAGTTCCTTCGCCAGGTCACGGGTGGAGGCTTTACGGCGAAGGATTTCCGCACCTGGCAGGCTACTGTCGTCGCGGCCATGGAGCTCGCCCGGATGGATCTGAAGGCCACCAGCCGGACGGCGCGGCAGAAGGCAGTCGCCGCGACCATGCGCTCGGTCGCTGAACACCTCGGCAATACTCCGGCGATCGCCCGCAGCTCGTATGTGGACCCGCGCGTGGTGGACCGCTTCATGTCCGGGGAGGCCATACCCGTGGCGAGCTACTCCGCGTCGGAGAAGGCTGTTCGCGAGCTGCTTAAAGCGTAGGAATGCTTTCCCACGGACCGGTCGCTAAGTAGGCTGATGGTGAGCGCCCGGCCAATGGGCGACCCTTTTGGAAAGGCAGGCACCATGAGCGAGCAGCCACACAACAACGAGGTCAACCCAAACAAGGATGACGGATCCACCTCTGACCCGAACTGGCACGGCGATGCCGGCGACCAGGGCAATGACCTGCGCTTCGCGGAGGAGCAGCAGCTCATCAACAGCCAGGCACAGAACGCTGATGCGGTGGGTGAGACAACCGGCGCAGCCACGGGCGGCTACACCGGCGCGCAGCGCGCTGACGGGGTCGGCGAGTACACCGAAGGTCAGGACCAGCTTGATGAAGGTGAGTACACCGACAAGGACGGCACCACAGACGCAGACTCCAACATTGAGGGGGAGTACACCGATGCTGACTCCGTCCCGTCCCTCCAGGAAGGCGGCGACGCCGAGGGAACTGAGCGCCACTAGCAGCGTTTCTACTGCGCAGGCGCGTCGCTGAACATTCCAGCTGATGGTCCGGTTGCCCGTCCAGGGACCCGGACCATCAGTGCGCCGGGAGCCACGCTCACGCTCAGGGAGGTCACATCGCCGGAGGTGTCGCCGTCGAGCTGGGTGCCCGTTGCCTCGGAGACACGGACGTCCACCCGCTTCACGCGGTGGTAGGTGATCACCGGAATGGGCCCCGCGTGCCGGAAGAGGATCTTCGCGGCAACCCACAGCCAGCCGAGTATGCTCCGCGGACTCGTAATCACAACATCGAGATAGCCGTCGTCTATTGTCGCGTCGGGGACGAAGGTGATGCCGCCGGGCAGCCGTGCGCAATTTGCGAACAGGACACTGTGCACTTTCCGGGTCTGCGCGGGCCCGCCGTCAATGCTGATCGACATGCGTTGGCGTTTTCCGGGTAGGCTCCGCACGCCGGCTTCGCTGTAAGCCAGCCAACCGAATTTCTTCTTCAGGGCGTCCTTGGTGGCAGCCACCACCACAGCATCAAGCCCGACGCCGCCCATCACCAGGAATGTATGCTCACCGCTGACACCGGTCCGCTCATTGCGGAGCTCGACACGGCCCATATCGATCCGCCGGCCAGCCCCGTGAAGCGCCTGCCTGACGCTGCGTGGCACGTCGTTGACGGCTATACCGAGGTTGCGCGCCAGCAGATTACCGGTCCCCAGCGGCAGCAGTCCCAGCGCGGCATCGCTGGAAACCAGCCCGGTTGCCACGGCGCGGACAGTGCCGTCTCCACCTGCAGCAAGAACGACGTCGTAACCTTCTGCGACAGCGCGCCGCGCCTGGGCGGCACCCGGCTCCGCAACCGTAGTCTCCAGCACCAGGGGAGGTTCCCATCCGGCGTCTGAGCAGGCCTGCTCAACCTGCTCGCGGGCGAGCGGCGCACTGAGTTTGACCGGGTTGAGGACCAACGCAACCCGCTGCTGTTCCCCGGTCGCCGAAAGGGTGGGGCGCGGTTCCTCCCACTGCAGTGAGCGTTCACGGCGCAGCTTTCGAACGCCCCACCAGCTGAACGCTGACGCGGCTGCGGCGACAACCGCAAGGGCGGTGATAATCCACTCAAGGGGCATGATTTCCCCAGACTATCCTTCAGCGCACGGGTGCCGGGCGCGCAGATCCCATTCGGTAGTCTTGTGAGGTGATCGACGTAAACGAACTCCGCGACAATCCTGAAAAATTCCGCCTTTCGCAGCGTGCGCGGAAGGCCGACGAGTCTTTGGTGGATGCGATCATCGCGGCTGATTCCCGGCGTCGCGAGGCGGTCACGAGTGCGGAGTCGCTGCGGGCTGAGCAGAACTCCTTCGGCAAGCGCGTTGCCAAGGCGCAGGGCGAGGAAAAGCAGGCACTTCTTGCCGAGGTGAAGGAACTGGCGGCGTCGGTGAAGGCTGCCGCAGCGCAGGCCGAGGAAGCGAAATCCGAGGCGGACGCCCTTCTGCGTCGGCTGCCCAACGCCATTCTCGATGGCGTGCCGGCTGGTGGCGAGGAAGACTTCGTGGTCCTCAAAACAGTAGGAGAGCCCCGGCAGTTCGATTTTGATCCGCGGGACCACCTGGAAATCGGCGAGCTGATCGGCGCGATCGACATGGAGCGCGGCGCCAAGGTTTCCGGGTCCCGCTTCTACTTCCTGAAGGGCGTAGGTGCGCGCCTGGAGCTTGCCCTGCTCAACATGGCTATGGATCAGGCAATCAGTGCCGGGTTCACACCCATGATCACGCCCACACTGGTGCGGCCCGAGACCATGCAGGGGACCGGTTTCGATATCGCCCACGACGCGGAGATCTATCGCCTTCCGGAGGACGACCTCTACCTGACCGGCACGTCCGAGGTAGCGCTGGCCGGGTATCACTCGGATGAGATCGTGGACCTCTCGGCCGGGCCACTGCGGTATGCCGGCTGGTCCTCCTGCTACCGGAGGGAAGCCGGTTCACATGGGAAGGACACCCGGGGGATCATCCGGGTGCACCAGTTCAACAAAGTGGAGATGTTCACTTACACCACGGTTGAGGAATCAGAAGCGGAGCACGAGCGCATGCTCGCCTGGGAAGAGGAGATGCTGGCAAAGGTTGAGCTGCCCTACCGCGTCATCGACACCGCCGCCGGGGATCTCGGGATGTCAGCCGCGCGCAAGTTCGACTGCGAAGCCTGGGTGCCCACCCAGAACGCGTACCGCGAGCTCACGTCCACCTCTAACTGCACCGGCTTCCAGGCTCGGCGGCTCAACATCCGCGAACGCGTGCAGGGCGCCAAGGCTACCCGCGCCGTGGCAACGCTGAACGGTACCCTCGCGACAACCCGGTGGATTGTCGCCATCCTTGAGCATCACCAAAACCCTGACGGCTCGGTCAACGTGCCGGCCGCACTGCGCCCATATCTCGGAGGCCTGGAGGTTCTCCCGGTCCTGTAGAGGCAGGTTCAGCCCTCACACGTAACCAGCCGTTGGCTTAGTTGTGATCAAAAACCTACCCGCGATTACTGGCTTTCTGGTTCACTTTAACGATGACAACTACATTTTCCGCTGGCATCGATGACCAGCAGCAGACAACACGGAAACTCATTGCCCTCGATGTTGACGGGACCCTTGTGGATCACGAGGGGCTCATGTCGGACGAGGTCCGCACCGCGGCCAGCGCCGTCGTGGATGCCGGCCACGAGGTGGTGATCGCTACCGGCAGATCGCTCGGCGCCACCCTGCCCATTATCGAGAAGATCGGGCTTACTCGCGGTCATGCCGTGTGCTCCAACGGCGGCGTCACTCTTCGCATCGATGTGGACGAGTTCGAGGACGGCTATGAAGTCGTCAACCGGGTGGTCTTCGACCCGCGACCGGCGCTGGTGGCCCTGCGAAAGTGCCTTCCCTCGGCCAAGTTCGCCCTCGAGGATGATGAGGGCCGCTTCCTTTCCACCGAGCGGTTCCAGGATGCGAGTTTCGGAGCAGAGGCAGAAAGCGTTGACTTCCAGCGGATGCTGCGGGCGCGGGCCGTCCGGGTGGTGGTGTTCAGTACGGACAGCACGGCCGAGGAGTTCGGCGAGGCCGTCGAATCCATCGGACTCCACGGTGTTACCTACTCGGTAGGGTGGACCGCCTGGCTGGACATTGCAGCTGCGGGCGTCACGAAGGCCAGCGCGCTTGAGCTGGTACGTCGGAGGCTGGACGTCGATCCCTCCGAAACCGTTGCCATCGGTGACGGCCGCAATGACATTGAGATGCTTTCCTGGGCAGCGCGCGGGGTTGCGATGGGCCAGGCCCCTGAAGAGGTGCTGGCCGCGGCTTCCGAGGTGACGGCTTCGGTGTACGACGACGGCGCCGCGAAGATCCTGCGCTCCCTCACCCGGGCGGGACAGGACGAGCGCTAGTACGCCAGCGCTGCCGGCGGCAGCGCCGCCGGGCCGTACACCAGGTCCAGCAGCCGGGCGGCTGCGGGACGGGTGGCCCACTCTTCCATCCAGTGTGAACGGATGACGGCCTTGCTCACTGCCTGGGTGGTGATTCCCAGCTCCTGGGCTATCAGTTTCTGCTGCCCGCGGGCTCCCGGTGTCATGAGGTCCAGGACATTCCACTCCGCGTCGGTGCGCGTGTAGACAATCTGCCCCAAAAGCCGCAGAACCGCTTCCGCCTCGGCCGAAACCTCCGAGTCAGGGCCTTCTACCGCGAGCGGGATCCGCTCACCAGTCTTCTGCGCCCGGTTCACCGCCCTGCGCGAGTACACCAGGCCGTACCCCTCGGCGTCGGTGATGCGTTCAGGCAGGGGGGAATGGACCTCTCCGACGCCGATCCCGACGTGCCAGCGCCGGTACCGGATCGCTTTCAGCGCCACATCGACGGTAACCCCGGCGCTGCCCACAACGCCCTGCAGCTCGTCGCCTACCGAGCGTTGAAACGGCACCACCGTGTCGATGAACCGGAACTCACGCAGCAGCTCGGGCACCAGGTCACCCACGTCGCGGGAATCGCGCTGATTGATGGTGACCACGAACAGCATGACCCCAGTATGACCGAGGAAGCCCTCGAATCAACCGATTTGCGTTGATTCGAGGGCAATGTTTGGTGTGGAACTATCGATCAGGAGCTACCGGCCCTGCGGATCATTGTCAGCGTTGTCGGTGTCGGTGTCGACAGCGCGCCCCTGCGGCTCGTCCTCTTCACTTGCTTCACCCAGAGCCTGGAAACGCTTCAGTGATGCCTCAACTTCTGCCTCTGCGGCCTCGCGGCCCTCCCAATCAGCGGCTTCAACCCACTTGCCCGGCTCCAGATCCTTGTACTTCCGGAAGAAGTGCTCGATCTCATCCAGCAGGAACTTGGAAACGTCTCCGAGATCCTGGATGTGGTCGAAGCGGGCATCAACGGGGACACACAGTACTTTGGCGTCTCCGCCGCCGTCGTCCACCATGTTGAAAACGCCGATCGGGCGGGACTCAACCAGGACTCCCGGGATGAGGTCGAAGTCCTGCAGCAGAACCAGGGCGTCCAGCGGATCTCCATCTTCGCCCAGCGTGTTCTCGAAGTAGCCGTAATGCGTGGGGTACTGCATCGAGGTGAAGAGCACGCGATCCAGCCGGAGGCGGTGGGTCTCGTGGTCGATCTCATACTTGACGCGTGATCCCTTGGGGATCTCAATGGTGACGTCGAGCTTCATTGCCATGTGGAACTCCTGCGGTCAGCGGTTGGTAAGTGAAAACCTTGGCGGGGCTGCCGAACCACCCGCAGCCCCCATCTACTGTTAAAGATATAGGCCGCCGCGCGCATCATCGATTCGTGTCCGGAGCCGATCCCTTGAGTTCCCAGCATGAGCCTTTCGAGAGGACGCCATGAACCGCAGCGCCAGGGTGTTCACTGCCCTGTTGCTTGCCCTGGTTCTCGGAGTGCTAGCGGTCCCTGTCGGTTTCCATTACGGCCCGCAGGTTGCGGAGCTGGTCACCGGCCCGCCTCCGCAGGCGGAACCGGAAATCCCGGTCATCCAACAAACTCCGGACGACGTTGCCGCCCCCACGCTCGTCAGCCAGCTGGACGCACAGGCGCCGGTGCCGGTTCCGGACGTTCTTGCCCCCCTGCTCGCCGCCGCACTGGAGGTTCCGGGCGGGACCCCGGTGACCGGCGTCGTTCTTGATGCGCTGACCGGCGAGGTGCTTTTTGACCGGGGCGGAGGGGAACCGCAGCTTCCCGCCTCGAACATCAAGATCCTCACTGCCACCGCGGCGCTGGCCAAACTCGATCCGAATCAGCGGTTGACCACCTCTGTGCTCACGGGAGGCGCCGGCGGGGAAGGCGTCCTGGTGTTGCGTGGAGGAGGGGACGTCCTCCTCGGCTCCGGGGAGTCCGATGCCGAGAGCGTTATCGGCCATGCCGGTCTTGCTACACTCGCCCGGGAGACGGCAGCCCAGCTCGACGGCGATGGCCCGTACCGCGTCGTGATTGACGACTCGCTCTTTGTCGGGGACGTCCTCAACCCCAGCTGGCAGCCCGGTGACGTGCAGGCCGGCGAGATTGCGCCGATCTATCCTCTCGCCATCAATTCGTCCTGGACGGATGAGTCGAAGCAGTCCGGCGCGAGGGCGGCGGATGCGGCACTGGCTGCGGCCACCGTATTCCGGGAGGCGCTACTTGCCGCTGGCGTGCAGGTTGAGGAGGGCATCGAGCGGCAGGTTACGGGTGAGGACGCGGAGGAGGTGGCGTCCGTCGAGTCGGCGACGGTCGAAGCGCTGGTTGAACACATGCTCCGCACCTCGGACAACTACCTCGCCGAGGTGCTCGCCCGGCTCGCGGCAGAGGCCAGCGGCAGGCCGGCGTCGTTTGGCGGGGGGCTCGAAACGATCGCCGAGGTGATCGCCGGGCTCGAAGTGCAGACAGAGGAAATGGTGCTTGGAGATGCCTCAGGCCTTTCGCCCAGGAACCGAATCAGCCCGCGGCAGCTCTCGGACGTGGTGCGCACGCTGCTCCGCTCCGACAACCGGGCGCTGCGGCACGTGCTGCACGGCCTTCCCGTGGCCAGCCTCTCCGGCACGCTGGCGGACCGCTACAACGACGACGACGCCCCCACTTTTGCGGGCGCGGGCCTGGTCCGCGCCAAGACCGGAACCCTCAACGCGGTGACTGCCCTCAGCGGTCACGTGGTGTCAGTTGATGGCCGCCTGCTGGTGTTCTCGTTCATTGCGAGCGGCCTTGACGGGACCACGGAGCCGGCACGGGCCGCGGTGGACAGAGCAGCCGCTGTCCTTGCCACCTGCGGGTGCCGCTGAACCCCGGTGTGCGCTCTGGGTGGACTCCGCCAAGCGGCCTCCCAGACTAATGTGGTCGAATGTCCACCATGGACAGCAACGCCCCCCTTCAGCTCGTCAACTGGGATCTGGCCGCCAGCAGCGCGGCGAAACTGGCGCCTCCGGGCCCCAAACTGAGCGCCGGGGAAGTGCGGGACGCCGTAGCGAACCTCCGGGAACTGGCAGATCTCTCCGTTGAGCACGTTCATCGGATCACGGGCCTCGAGGCGGCGCGGGACCTGCGGGATTCGGAGCTGATCATCGTGGACCGCGCATCGTGGGCCAAGGCCAACACCCAGAGCTTCAAGGTGCTGATGGCGCCGGCGATCGAGCACCTTGCGCAGACCAAAGGCGAGCAGCTGAAGGCGGCCAATGCGGCCCTCGGCGGCGCAGTGACCGGTGCCCAGATGGGCACCATCCTCGCCTTTCTCTCGAGCAAGGTCCTCGGGCAGTATGATCCGTTTGTTGCCTCCAGCCGCGGGCCCGGCGGACGCCTGATGCTCGTGGCGCCCAACATCGTCTCCGTTGAGCGTGAACTGAATGTGGAGCCCGCCGACTTCCGGCTGTGGGTGTGCCTGCACGAGCAGACCCACCGGGTGCAGTTCGCTGCCGCACCGTGGCTCAAGGACCACATGTTGGAGCACATCTCCGAACTCACCGTCGGCCTGGCGGACAAGGCCGAAACCCTGGCGGAGCGGCTCACCAACGCGCTGAAGTCGCTGCCAACACGCAGCCAGAACGGTAAGGACCAGGACGACGACGGCATGCCCCCGAGCGATGGCGGCATCCTCTCCCTGCTCCAGGAACCTGAAGACAAGGCCCGGCTCTCCCACCTCACCGCCGTCATGAGCCTGCTCGAAGGACACGCGAATGTGGTGATGGACGCCGTTGATTCCAGCATCGTGCCCACCGTGAAGACCATCCGCCGCCGGTTCAACGCACGAGGGAAAACCCGTGGACCGGTCGAGAAGTTCATCCGCCGCCTATTGGGCCTGGATGCGAAAATGCGCCAGTACAGCGACGGGGCACGCTTCGTCCGCGCGGTCGTGGACGCCGTCGGTATGGAAGGGTTCAACCGGGTGTGGGAGCAAGCGGAGAACCTGCCCACCGAAAAGGAGATCCACGCGCCCAGGGAGTGGATCACCCGGATGGGACTGTGAGCCGCCGGCCGCGGCTCAGCCCTACGGTCGGCACGGCGAGAAACCTGATCCGCGCCGCGCTCGAGGATGCGCAGGTTTCCGAGGGATCGCTGATCCTGGTTGCGTGCAGCGGCGGAACCGACTCACTCGCGCTCGCCGTTACGGCAGCGTACTTCGCGCAGACCGGTCAGTACCGGGTGGGTGCCGTCGTCGTCGATCATGGTTTGCAGCAGGGCAGCGCGGACGTAGCGGAGGCCGCGCGCTCCCAACTGGCGGGTCTGGGCCTTGCACCGGTGGAGGTGCGCCGGGTTGAGGTGGCAACAGCTGGAATGGGCCCGGAAGCCGCAGCACGGATTGCCCGATACGGGGCGCTCGATGCCGCCGTCGAACAGCACCGCGCCGCCGCCGTTCTGCTCGGCCATACCCTCGATGACCAGGCCGAACAGGTACTCCTCGGTCTCTCCAGGGGTTCGGGAACCCGCTCATTGAGCGGCATGCCCCCGCGCAGAGGGGTTTACCTTCGACCGTTCCTCGCCCTCCGGCGCATTCAGACGGAGGAGATCTGCCGGTTCACTGGTCTTGACCCGTGGCATGATCCGACCAACGCGGACCCTTCCCTGATGCGCTCACGCGTACGCACCCGGGTGCTGCCTTTCCTGGAGGACGAGCTAGGCCCCGGAATCGCAGAGTCCCTGTACCGGACGTCGCGGATCCTCTCCCAGGACGCCGCCTACCTGGACGAGCTCGCAGAGGTCGAGTACGGCCGGCTCAGAAAGACTGCAGGCAGTAGTGAGCCGGGGAAAGAAGAGCACGACGGCGGCAGCCTCCTCCTGTCCGAAGAGGGCCTGCGCGCCCTTCCGCCCGCTCTCCGGCAGCGGGTCCTGGCGCTCGCCGTCGTCGAACTCGGCGGAATTCAACCAAGCTTCGAACGCCTGTTGGCCGCAGAGAACCTGTTGCGGCGCACCGGATCGGCGGGTCCAGTGCAGCTCGGCGGCAGCGTGAGCGCCTACCGGCAGGTCAGGGGTGCAGGGGTTCCCCAAGGCCACTCAAGCTATGGCAGTCTTGTCCTTAGGAAAAACCTCACAATCCGGGAGTAATTGGTGGATTCACAAGACGTCCAGTCGGACCTCAAGCACGTTCTCTACACCAAGGAAGAGATTCAGCAACGGGTCCAGGAACTGGCCGCGGAAATCGACCGCGATTACGCCGGCCGGGACGTCCTCATCGTGGGAGTGCTCAAGGGTGCGGTGATGGTCATGGCTGATCTGGCACGCGCCATGCACTCGCACGTCACCATGGACTGGATGGCCGTTTCCTCCTACGGTTCGGGAACGCAGTCCTCCGGTGTGGTCCGGATTCTCAAGGACCTCGAGACAGACCTCATGGGCAAGCACGTCCTGATCGTCGAGGACATCATTGATTCGGGACTCACCCTGTCCTGGCTGAAAGCCAACCTGCTCTCACGCGGTCCCGCTTCCGTCGAGATCTGCACTTTGCTCCGCAAGCCTGACGCCGCAAAGGTAGCGATCGACGTGAAGTACGTCGGCTATGACATCCCGAACGAGTTCGTGGTGGGCTACGGCTTGGACTTCGCCGAGAAGTACCGCAATCTGGACTTCATCGGTACCCTCGCGCCGCACGTCTACGAATAGCTCCGCAGGTGGGCGGGAACCCGCCTGTACGCCCAGAGGGAACTTTCCACCGCGGGTGCGCGTGGATTCTGGAGAGAATGTAAAGCTGGTAGCACATTTCGGGCGCGCCGCTTTGGGCGATCCGCAGGTGGACGAGCGCTATGTGGCAGTTAATCAGGAGGGACAGGGCACTGCGCCCTGAGTTGAATGAAATTGAAGAGCTTGTTCAGAGGACCCATTTTCTGGATTGTGCTGGCAGTTGCCGCACTTCTGGTCATCCTGCCCTCCGTGTTCAACAGCAGCGGTGCCCGAGTGGACACCAATATCGGCCTGGAACTCCTCGAGAGCGATCAGGTGGAGCAGGCAAAGATTTACGACGGCGAGCAGCGGGTTGATCTCACGCTGCGCGAGGACTATGAAGAGCTCGGCCGCAGCGTTTCCTTCTTCTTCAGCGCCGCACGTGCCGAGGACGTAGTCGACGCCATCAACTCCTCAGACGTGGACGGCTTCACGGACCAGCCGGTCGAGAACAACTGGTTCACCAGCATCCTCGGCCTGATCCTGCCCATCCTGATCCTTGGTGCAATCTTCTGGTTCCTGCTCAGCAGGATGCAGGGCGGCGGCTCCAAGGTGATGCAGTTCGGCAAATCCAAAGCCAAGCTCATCAACAAGGACATGCCCCAGGTCACCTTCAATGACGTCGCAGGCGCTGATGAAGCAGTCGAGGAACTCCACGAGATCAAGGAATTCCTGCAGGAGCCTGCCAAATTCCAGGCGCTCGGCGCGAAGATCCCCAAGGGCGTGCTTCTCTACGGCCCTC
Organism: Arthrobacter sp. PTI12; assembly: GCF_056679915.1. Classification (NCBI taxonomy): domain Bacteria; kingdom Bacillati; phylum Actinomycetota; class Actinomycetes; order Micrococcales; family Micrococcaceae; genus Arthrobacter; species Arthrobacter sp. PTI12. The sequence goes on from NZ_CM155256.1 coordinate 526,436, forward strand.
CCGGAACCGGTAAAACCCTCTTGGCCCGCGCCGTTGCGGGTGAAGCCGGAGTGCCGTTCTACTCAATCTCCGGATCCGACTTCGTCGAGATGTTCGTGGGTGTCGGTGCCTCGCGCGTCCGTGACCTGTTTGAACAGGCAAAATCCAACGCTCCGGCCATCATCTTCGTTGACGAGATCGACGCGGTCGGACGCCACCGCGGTGCCGGCGTGGGCGGCGGCAACGACGAGCGTGAGCAGACCCTCAACCAGCTTCTGGTGGAGATGGACGGCTTCGACGCCAACACCAACGTCATCCTCATCGCAGCGACCAACCGACCGGACGTGCTGGATCCTGCGCTGCTGCGTCCCGGTCGCTTCGACCGGCAGATCGGCGTCGAAGCCCCGGATATGGGCGGGCGTCTGCGCATCCTGCAGGTCCACTCGAAGGGCAAGCCCATGGCGCCCGGCGTGGACCTGAAGTCCGTAGCCAAAAAGACTCCCGGGTTCACCGGTGCTGACCTCGCGAACGTCCTGAACGAAGCAGCGCTGCTCACCGCCCGGTCCAACGCCCAGCTCATCGACGACCGCGCCCTCGACGAGGCGATCGACCGCGTCATCGCCGGGCCGCAGAAGCGCAGCCGGGTCATGAAGGAGCTGGAGCGGAAAATCACGGCGTACCATGAGGGCGGCCACGCCCTGGTTGCCGCCGCACTGCGCAACACGGATCCGGTCACCAAGGTGACCATCCTTCCGCGGGGCCGGGCTCTGGGTTACACCATGGTGCTGCCCGCGGATGACAAGTACTCCATCACCCGCAACGAACTCCTCGATCAGCTGGCCTATGCCATGGGCGGCCGCGTGGCGGAGGAGATCGTGTTCCACGATCCCTCGACAGGTGCATCGAATGACATCGAGAAGGCAACCGCTACTGCCCGGAAGATGGTGACACAGTACGGGATGAGCGAGAGGATCGGTGCCGTGAAGCTCGGCCAGGGCGGCGGCGAGCCGTTCCTGGGCCGCGACATGGGCCACGAGCGCAACTATTCGGATCACATCGCCTACATCGTCGATGAGGAGGTGCGTCGGCTCGTGGACAACGCCCATGATGAGGCGTATGCCATCCTTACCGAAAACCGAGACGTTTTGGACCGGCTGGCTCTCGAACTGCTGGAACGTGAAACCCTGAACCAGGCGGAGATTGCAGAGGTCTTCACCGACATCCGCAAGCGGGACGCGCGCAGCATCTGGCTCTCGAAGGATAGCCGGCCGGTGCACTCCCTCCCTCCCGTGGTCTCCGCCAAGGAACGCCAGGAAGCGGAGGCAGCCGGAGAGCCTGACCCCGAAAACGTTTCGCCGCAGGATCAGATTGCGGATGCCAATCTGCCCAGCGGTTTCGACGTCACGGGCGATGCCCTGCCGGAGCCGGAGACTGAGCCGGACAACAAAGGCGGAACCACCGGGAACAATGACCAGGACGGGTACGGCCAGCGTCGTAACCGCTAGCAGGTCGGCCACAGGGGCCGGGATAGGATTCTTGGCGTGACCGATTTTGACGATCAAATGGTTGATGTGGCTCTCGCGGCCAGCGGTTCAACGGTGGACCAGCCGAGAATCGAGCGGGCAGTCCGGGAGATCCTCGCCGCCATCGGCGAGGATCCTGACAGGGACGGCCTCGTGCAAACACCCAAACGGGTGGCCCGCGCGTACGCGGAGTTCTTCGCGGGACTTCACCAGCATCCCAAGGATGTCCTTTCGACCACCTTTGATCTGGACCACGAAGAGCTGGTGCTCGTCAAAGACATTCCGTTCTATTCGACGTGCGAGCATCACCTTGTCCCGTTTCATGGTTCAGCGCATATCGGGTACATTCCCTCAGACGACGGAAAAATCACAGGCCTGAGCAAACTGGCGCGGCTGGTGGAGATTTATGCGCGGCGTCCGCAGGTGCAGGAGCGCCTCACCACGCAGATCGTGGATGCGATGATGGAGCACCTGCAGCCGAAGGGCGCGATCGTGGTCATCGAATGTGAGCATATGTGCATGTCGATGCGCGGCATCCGCAAGCCGGGAGCCAAAACGGTCACTTCAGCGGTGCGCGGACAGGTGCGGGAAGCCGCCACGCGCGCCGAGGCCATGAGCCTGATACTTGGAAGATAGGACACAGCAACTTTATGGATTCACTCGCGGCAGCCCCAGGAACCGGACCGGCAACCTCCCCCATTCCCGTCCTGCGGCCATCCCGGGTTCGCAAGTCCTTCGCGGACCTGCCGACGGAGCGGGCGCTGGTGATGGGAATCCTCAATGTCACCCCTGATTCCTTCAGTGACGGCGGCAAGTTCGCAACGGCAGATGAAGCCATTGCTGAAGGGCTGCGCATGCATTACGCCGGAGCGGACATCGTGGACGTCGGCGGAGAATCGACCCGCCCCAACGCTGACCGCATCACCGTAGAGGAGGAGCAGCAGCGCATCATTCCGGTTGTCGAGGCTCTGGTTAAGGCGGGCGCGCTGGTCAGTGTCGACACCATGCATGCGGCCACTGCAGCTAGGGCGATTGATGCCGGCGCCGCCATTGTGAACGATGTTTCCGGGCTGGATTTCGATCCGGACATGCCGGGACTGATTGCCGAACGCGGAGTCCACTACGTCCTGATGCACCAGCGCGGCAATCCGCAAACCATGGATTCCCTTGCCAGCTATGATGACGTCGTTGAAGACGTCATCTCCGAACTCACGGACATCCGGGACAAGTTCTACGCCGCCGGTGTAACCCCGGAACAGATCATCCTGGATCCCGGAATTGGCTTCGCCAAGAAGGAAGACCACAACTGGGCACTGTTGCGCGCACTGGACCGATTCGACGTGCTCGGTCACCGCATTCTGGTGGGAGCCTCCCGCAAGCGGTTCCTCGGAACCCTGCTCAGCGTTGCTGGCAAGGCAGCAGCTCCCGCCGAGCGCGGTGACGCGAGCGTTGCCGTTTCCGCCCTAGCAGCTGCACACGGCGCCTGGTGCGTCCGTGTGCATGACGTCGGACCGAACCTGGATGCGGTCAAGGTCTCCGCAGCCTGGACCAGGTAGACGGATCATGGCACAAAGTTCTCCCGCGCAGCGGGACAGGATCACACTGACGGGGATTACCGCCGTCGGGCACCATGGGGTGTTCGAGCATGAGCGCCGTGATGGCCAGCCCTTCATTGTCGACGTGGTGCTTCACCTCGATCTGCGGCCGGCAGGTGAGAGCGATGACCTCACGCGCACCGCGCACTACGGCGAACTCGCCGAACAGGTCGTAGAACTCATCACGGGTGAGCCGCTTGATCTCATCGAGGCACTGGCTGAGCGCATAGCCGCCGCTATCCTTTCCGCCTTCGCCGTGGACGCCGTCGAGGTCACCGTGCACAAACCCAAGGCGCCCATCGAGGTGCCGTTTGGCGACGTCGCCGTCTCCATCTTCCGGGAGCGTTCATGAGTGGAACGGTGCGTTCCATCCTCGCGCTGGGCAGCAATCTCGGCGAAAGCCGCGACACGCTGTCCCTCGCCGTTGCCGACCTCGTTGACTCCACGAACGTGCGTTTGCGTGAAGTGTCGCCGATCGTGCAGACGAAGGCCGTCGGCGGCCCGGAGCAGCCGGACTACCTCAACATGGTGATCGAGATTGAGACGGACCTTGGGCCGTATGAACTGCTTGAGCACTGTCAGGCCGTTGAGAATAAGCACCACCGGGTCCGCTCTGTCCGGTGGGGTCCGCGTACTCTCGACGTCGACATCATCACCTACGGCGATCTCGTCTCGGATGACGAAAAGCTGACCCTGCCCCATCCCCGCGCGGCGGAGCGGGCCTTTGTCCTGCAGCCCTGGGCGTGGATGGACGGAACGGCTACGCTGTCGGGGCGCCCGGTCGCGGAGCTTGTCCAGCAGGCGGAAGACCTCCCCGGCCTCGTACCGTTCGAGGGGGCCTAGCAGAGCCGTGGGATCAATCCGCATCGGCTGGCTGGTTCTGATCGGTTTGGTGTTCGGTGCCGCCGGGTGGCTGGTCAACTGGTGGGCAACCCGCAACGGGTACCCCACCCCGTCGCTGCCGCTGAGTTCGCTGTTGACTATCGCCGCCGTCGTCGCGGTGACACTTATTTTCGGGCTCCGGGTGAGGCGCTGGCGCGGCGGCAATCGCAAGCGGGTCCTCGATCCGATCCTGGCGGCACGCACCGTGGTGCTTGCCCAGGCGACTGCCTATGCGGGTGCCCTGACAACCGGCTGGCACGCGGGGATCCTCGCCGATCAGCTGACGCTGGTGGGAGTCCGCAGCAACCTCGGTCCATTGTGGGGTTCGCTGGCGGTGATTGCCGGTGGCATAGTCATGATTGCAGTCGGACTGATCGTGGAGAGCTTCTGTAAGCTTCCGCCGGATGATGAGGCCGGGTCGGAGACGAGGCGTGAGAGCGGCGAGGGGGAGTATGCGTAGGGAACCAATTGACCCGGCGGGGATTGAGTGGACGCGGGTGTCACCCAAGTACCTCAGGGTCCGGCTTGTAGGGTGGGCGATAGGCAGCCTCATCTTCCTGGTGATCTTCTCTGTTCCGCTCGTCCTGTTGCTGACGGGGGTGCTGCCCCGCTTTCCGCTACTGCTCGCGTGGTTGCTGCCCGCCGCCGTCGTCATCTTTGCCGGGTGGCGTGGACTGCTCCTGCCCCGTCAGGTGCGCGCTATCGGCTATGCGGAGCGCAATGAGGATTTGCTGATCCGGCAGGGCATCTTCTTCCAGCGCACCATGGTGGTGCCCTACGGCCGGATGCAGTATGTCGACGTCGCGGTAGGGCCGATTGAACGCGCCCTCGGCCTGTGCACGCTCAAGCTGCACACGGCGTCGCCGGGCACCAATGCCGAAATTCCAGGGCTTCCTTCCAGTGAGGGAGCGCGGTTGCGGGAGCAGCTCTCGGCACGCGGTGAAGCGAAGCTGGCAGGGCTGTGACCGGCGCCGTACCTGACCCGGCGGTGCTCTCCGCCTCACCCGAGGAATGGAAGCGCGTCCACATCATTTCGCCGCTCGTCCGCGGCTGGATTGCCATTGCCGCGCTGATCTTTTTCGGCGGCCGCGATTGGTTCGAGGGTCTCCTGACCGGAGAGCCTGGAGGATTCAGGGGAGAAGGGGTAGGCAATCTTCCCCTTGCCATAGCCATCGTCGTCGGCGTCGTGCTGCTGATCGCGGCCGGGTTCTTCCTCTCCTGGTACTACACGCGCTACCAGGTGACCGAGGAGCACGTCCGGGTCAATTCGGGAGTGGTCTTCCGTCAGCACCGGCAGGCGCGTCTGGACCGGGTGCAAGCCATCGACGTTGTCCAGCCGTTCCTCGCGCGGCTGTTCGGGCTCGCGGAGCTCAAGTTCGATGTGGCGGACGCCGGGGAGTCGGCGGTACGGCTCTCCTTCCTGAAACTGGGGGAGGCTCAGAAGCTGCGGGCAACCATCCTGGCGCGGGCAGCTGGCGTCGTCGTGGATCCGGAGCACCCACAGGACATCCCCGAGGCACCCGAACGCGAGGTCCTTGCCCTCACTCCTGCCCGCGTGCTGGGCGCCGCGGCACTCTCCGGCAACACTGTCGCGGTGGTACTCGGCCTGATCGGCGTGGTGGTTTTTGCCTTCGTTCTTGAGACCGGGGCGCTGCTGGCGGCTTTCGTTCCCATCCTCATCGGTGTGGTCAGCGGTTACTGGAACGTGCTGAACACGGGGTTCAACTTCCGGGCAGCAATTTCACCGGACGGCATTCGCATCCGCTACGGGCTTCTCGATACCCGCACACAGACGGTGCCGCCCGGTCGGGTGCAGGCGGTCGGCGTGATCCAGTCACCCCTGTGGCGCCTGAAGGGCTGGTACAAGGTCACCGTGAACGTGGCCGGCTACGGCGCGTCCGCGAGTGGTGAGGCGCAGGCACGCGCCACCCTCCTTCCGGTGGGAACGCTGGACGAGGTTCTTCAGGTAATCGCGCTGGTGCTCCCCGATCCGGGAACGGACTCGCCCGTCGAGGTGTTCTCGGCAGGCCTGTCAGGACGGGATTCCGACGCCGGTTTCATCACCACCCCGCGGCGTGCACGCCTCATCGCGCCGCTCGCCTGGCGGCGCAACGGGGTGGCGGTGACCGACACCGCGCTATTGGCCCGGTCAGGTGCGTGGTGGCGGCAGGTCGCCGTCGTACCGCATGAACGCACGCAGTCCCTGGCCCTTCACCAGGGCCCGCTGGCGCGCAGGTTCGGGGTGGCTGACCTCATCCTGCACACCACTCCCGGGCCGGTCTCTCCCCGCGTCCGGCAGATCCCTGAAGTGGACGCCTCGCGGCTGTTCTCCGAAGAGGCCGGGCGGGCGGCCGATGCCCGACGCCGCAGCGGTCCCGAACAGTGGATGCGGCCCGTCCCGGTGCAGGAGCAGATGGAAGAGACGGATGCGGCTGCCGACGCACCCGTCATGCCGGCACCGCCCTCATACCTGGAAGGTCCACATCATGAACGTTCCTGAGCGTCCGGTCCGTCCCGGCGCTGGAGGCCCCCGCCGGAAACCCGGGAGGCTCGGCGTCGGAGTGATCGGCGCAGGCAGGGTTGGTGCCGTTCTGGGTGCTGCCCTGCGTGCAGCCGAACACGCCGTCGTCGGAGTTTCCGCTGTCTCCGAAGCAAGCAGGGAACGGGCCGAGAACCTCCTGCCCGGGGTCCCGCTGCTTGGGATCGAGCAGATCGTGGAACGGGCGGAGCTTGTCCTGCTGGCAGTGCCCGACGACGCCCTCCCGGATCTCGTCTCCGGCCTGGCCGCCGTTGGTGCCTGGCAGCCCGGCCAGCTCGTCGCGCACACGTCGGGCCGCTACGGAACGGCCGTTCTGGACCCGGCGCGGAGGCTTGGCGCCATCCCGCTAGCGCTGCACCCTGCGATGACGTTCACCGGCATGAGCCTGGACCTCACGCGCCTGCCCGACTGCACGTTCGGTGTCACAGCGCCCACCGCCGTCCTCCCGGTGGCGCAGGCACTCGTGGTCGAGATGGGCGCTGAGCCGGTGGTCATCGAGGAAGAGGACCGCGTCCTGTACCACGCGGCGCTTGCGCACGCGTCGAATCACCTGGTCACCCTCGCTGCGCAGTCAACACAGTTGCTCGGCAGCATTGGTGTGGAGCGGCCGGACCGAATGCTCGGGCCGCTGATGCGTGCCTCCCTTGAGAACGCGCTCGCCGCGGGCGAGGGGGCACTCACTGGGCCGGTTGCACGCGGTGACACCGGTACGGTCGCGGCGCACGCCGCTGCCCTCGCCGAAGCGCCCGAAGACATTTCCCGTGCCTATACGCGATTAGCCGCGGTGACTGCCTCCCGCGCACTGGAACGCGGGCTCCTGTCCCCGGAGCAGGAACGCGCAATCACTGAGGCGCTGGCACGGCCCGAGAAGGAAGAAAGCGAATGAGGCCACGGGTTCTCACTACTGCGGCGGAGCTGCGTGCTGCGCTCGCCGAACAGCTGGCTGCGGCAGGTCCCGGCCCCGTCAGCCTGGGGCTCGTCCCCACTATGGGCGCCCTCCATGAGGGCCACGCTGCGCTGGCCCGCGCTGCACGGACAGAGAACGACGTCGTTGTTGCCACCATCTTCGTCAATCCTCTTCAGTTCGGGGACCCGCTAGACCTTGACCGGTACCCCCGAACGCTGGAGGCGGACCTGGAAATCCTTGGGGGCTACGGTGTCGACCTGGTCTTCGTGCCGTCCCGGGAAGAAATGTATCCGGGCGGCGAACCGCTGGTCCGGCTCTCCGCCGGACGCCTCGGCGCAAGGTTTGAGGGCGAATTCCGGCCGGGACACTTCGACGGGATGCTCACCGTCGTCGCCAAGTTGCTGCATCTGGCCTGGCCCGCCGCCGACGCCGCGTATCGGGCCTACTTCGGGCAGAAGGACGCGCAGCAGCTGGCACTGATCCGCCGGATGGTCCGCGACCTCAGCTTCACGGCGGACATCCGTGCGGTACCCACGGTGCGGTCTGCCGAAGGGCTGGCGCTCTCGAGCCGGAACCGGTTCCTGACGGCACAGGAGGCGGATGCCGCCCTTGTCCTGTCCCGCGCATTGCGCCTGCTGACGGAGCGCGCTGTCCGCTGCGAACCGCTGGACCTGGAATCCGCCGTCGCACTGGTGGAAAGCCAGCCGCTCGTGCAACTGGAGTATTTCGAGGTGGTGGACCCGGATACTTTGGAACCGCTCGCCTTCAACTGCCGCGAGACTCCCTTCTCGGGGGAGGCACTCGCGCTGATTGCCGCAAGGGTGGGCAGCGTCAGGCTCATTGACAATCAACCGCTGCTTGCGGACCCGGCGGGCACGTAAGGCTGAACCGGTAACCTTAGATACCGTGACCACTGAGCCAGCCCTCTCCATCGAAGAATTCAACGAGCAGATGCGCATCCGCATGGAAAAGCGCGCGCGCCTCCTGGAGCGCGGTGAGGAGCCGTATCCGGTCAAGCCGGAGCGGACATCTTCCCTGGGCGAGATCCGGGACCGCTTTTCCGGTCTCGAGGCCGGTGACTCAACCGGTGAGAACGTCAGCGTGGTTGGCCGGATAGTCTTCCTCCGGAATACCGGGAAATTGTGCTTCGCGACGCTCCAGGAGGGCGACGGAACCCGTCTCCAGGCGATGCTGAGCCTCGCCGCCGTCGGCGAGGAGCCCCTGGCGGAGTGGAAGTCAACGGTGGATCTGGGCGATCACGTGCAGGTTTCGGGGGAAGTTATCAGTTCACGCCGCGGTGAACTGTCGGTGATGGCTACGGGCTGGGCTATGGCGTCGAAGGCGCTGCGCCCGTTGCCCACCCTGCACGCCGGGGTCAACGAGGAGACACGAGTCCGCCAGCGCTATGTGGATCTGCTGGTGCGCGAGGAAGCGCGCCAGATGGTCCGGACGCGGGCAATGATTACCCGCAGTATCCGTGAGACGCTTCACTCGCATGAATACATCGAGGTGGAAACGCCGATCCTCCAACTGGTCCATGGCGGCGCCACCGCGCGGCCGTTCGAGACCCACGTGAATGCCTTTGATCAGAAGATGACCCTTCGCATCGCGCTGGAGCTTTATCTGAAGCGGGCAGTTGTCGGTGGAATCGACCGCGTTTATGAAATTGGTCGTATTTTCCGCAATGAGGGAGTCGACTCTACGCACAGTCCCGAATTCACGATGCTCGAGTGCTACGAGGCTTATGCTGACCAGTTCGTGATGGCTGACCGCATGAAGGAGATCATCCTGAATTGTGCTGACCTTCTTGGATCGCGCCAGATTGAATCCGGAGCCGGGACCATTGACCTGGACGGCGAATGGCGCTGGCTCGGGGTCTATCCGGGGCTCTCCGAGGCAGTTGGACGTGTTATCACTCCGGACACTGACAGGGAAACGTTGTTGACGGTAGCTGAAGAACAGGAGGTTTCCGTGGACCTGGACTGGGACGCGGAAAAGCTTGTCCTGGAACTCTTCAGCGAGATTGTCGAACCGACATTGGTGCAGCCGACGTTCGTTTATGACTATCCGCCGTCAGCGCAGCCCCTGGCCCGTCCCCACCGCGACCAGCCGCAGCTTATTGAGGCATGGGACCTCATCATCGGCGGCATGGAGCGTGGAACCGCGTTTTCCGAACTGATTGATCCCGTCATCCAGAGGGAGCGCCTCACCGAACAGTCACGGCGGGCAGCTGCCGGTGACGAGGAAGCCATGCAATTGGACGAAGACTTCCTTCGTGCCCTTGAATACGGCGCACCGCCGATGGGCGGGATCGGCCTGGGCATTGACCGGCTCGTCATGCTTTTCACTTCCACCGGAATAAGGGAAACCATCCTATTCCCGCTGTTGAAGCCGGAGTTGGGTTAATTCATGGAGTATTTGGCTGTTCTCCTGCCTTCCCTTGCCGTTGGGCTCATCTTCTACTTCGTCATGAAGTCGATCTTCAACGCGGACCGGGCCGAGCGTGAGGCCGAATCCGCAGAACGCCGCAACAGGGAGAATGAAATAGTAAAACCGACACCGTCGCCGGATGATGCGCCGCCCGGGAAGCAGTAAAAAGCCTGATCATCATTTTTCTCTTTTGACGTCTGGGTTTAATGCGGACGATAATGTCTCTTGAATACTCGATAGGCCGATTGAGGAGATTGTTATGGCGCAGAAAGTCAAAATCATTCTGATTGACGACCTCGACGGCGGTGAGGCAGATGAAACCGTAAGGTTCGGCCTCGACGGATCGCAGTATGAAATTGACCTTTCCTCAGTGCACGCGGAGGAACTGCGCAGTGCGCTGTCCACCTATGTCTCCTCCGCCAGGCGCGAGAGCCAGGGTAAACAGCGGCAGGGCGCACCCGCCGCCCGCAATCAGGAAGCCGCGCAGATCCGCGAATGGGCAAAGGCAAACGGTTACAACGTCTCTTCGCGGGGGCGCGTCAATTCCGAGATCATCGAGGCATACCGGGCCGCGCAGCGCTAGCGCCTCCGAGCAGGGCCCGCCGGCCTATCTCGCCTGTGGCGAACACGCTCCACAAGCCATCCGTGGGCACGTAGCATCGAACTACGCGTTAGCTAGGAGTGTGTCTCATGTTTGAGAGATTTACGGATCGTGCCCGTCGAGTTGTAGTGCTGGCCCAGGAAGAGGCCCGCATGCTCAACCACAATTACATCGGCACCGAGCACATTCTGCTTGGGCTAATTCATGAGGGTGAGGGTGTCGCCGCAAAGGCGCTTGAGTCGCTCAGCATTTCCCTCGGCGCTGTGCGCGAGCAGGTGCAGGAGATCATCGGGCAGGGCCAGCAGGCTCCTTCCGGTCACATCCCCTTCACGCCGCGTGCCAAGAAGGTGCTGGAGCTGTCTCTCCGCGAGGCACTGCAGCTCGGCCACAATTACATCGGCACTGAGCACATTCTGCTCGGTCTCATTCGTGAGGGTGAGGGCGTTGCCGCGCAGGTTCTGGTCAAGCTCGGCGCTGACCTCAACCGCGTCCGTCAGCAGGTCATTCAACTGCTTTCCGGGTACCAGGGCAAAGAACCTGTGGCATCAGGTGGCCAGCAGCAGGAGGGCACCCCTGCCGGGTCCGTCGTACTGGACCAGTTCGGACGCAATCTCACCCAGGCGGCCCGGGAGGGCAAGCTCGATCCGGTCATCGGCCGCGAGCTCGAGATGGAACGCGTCATGCAGGTCCTCTCCCGCCGCACCAAGAACAACCCCGTGCTCATCGGCGAGCCCGGCGTCGGCAAGACGGCCGTCGTCGAGGGCCTCGCTCAGGCGATTGTCCGCGGAGATGTACCCGAGACCATCCGGGACAAGCAGTTGTACACCCTGGACCTCGGCTCACTGGTTGCCGGATCCCGCTACCGCGGTGACTTCGAGGAACGCCTCAAGAAGGTCCTGAAGGAGATCCGCACACGCGGCGACATCATCCTGTTCATCGATGAGATCCACACGCTCGTTGGTGCCGGCGCGGCAGAGGGCGCTATCGACGCCGCGTCCATCCTGAAGCCCATGCTGGCGCGTGGAGAGCTTCAGACCATCGGCGCCACCACGCTGGATGAATATCGCAAGCACATCGAAAAGGACGCGGCCCTTGAGCGCCGCTTCCAGCCAATCCAGGTTCAGGAGCCTTCGGTGGCACATGCCATTGAAATCCTGAAGGGGCTCCGGGACCGCTATGAGGCACACCACCGTGTCTCCATCACTGATGCCGCACTGGCATCGGCTGCCAACCTTGCCGAGCGGTACATCTCCGATCGGTTCCTGCCGGACAAGGCCATTGACCTCATCGATGAAGCCGGAGCGCGGCTGCGAATCCGCCGCATGACCGCTCCGCCGGAGCTCAAAGAAATCGATGAGCGCATCGCGTCCGTGAAGCGGGAGAAGGAATCCGCTATCGACGCCCAGGACTTCGAGGGTGCAGCCCGCCTGCGAGATCGTGAGCAGAAGCTTCATGACGAGCGCATGGACAAGGAGCGCCGCTGGAAGTCAGGCGGTCTCGATGACATCGCCGAGGTTGACGAGGAGCTGATCGCCGAGGTTCTGGCGAACTCCACCGGTATCCCCGTCTTCAAGCTCACCGAGGAAGAGTCCTCGCGGCTGCTCAAGATGGAAGATGAACTGCACAAGCGGGTCATCGGCCAGGATGACGCCATCAAGGCAATCTCCCAGGCCATCCGCCGGACCCGTGCAGGCCTGAAGGATCCGAAACGTCCGGGCGGTTCGTTCATCTTCGCCGGTCCCACCGGCGTTGGAAAGACCGAGCTCGCCAAGGCGCTTGCTGAGTTCCTCTTCGGAGATGAAGATGCGCTGATCACACTGGACATGTCGGAGTACTCGGAGAAGCACACTGTCTCCCGGCTCTTCGGTGCGCCCCCCGGATACGTGGGCTATGAAGAGGGCGGTCAACTTACCGAAAAGGTCCGTCGCCGTCCGTTCTCCGTTGTCCTGTTCGACGAGGTGGAGAAGGCTCACGCCGATCTCTTCAACTCGCTGCTGCAGATCCTCGAGGATGGCCGCCTGACTGACAGCCAGGGCCGTGTGGTGGACTTCAAGAACACCGTCATCATCATGACCACCAACCTCGGCACCCGGGACATCTCCAAGGGCGTCATGACGGGCTTCCAGTCCGGCACTGACACCAACACGGGTTACACCCGCATCAAGGCGAAGGTAACGGAGGAGCTGAAGCAGCACTTCCGCCCCGAGTTCCTCAACCGTGTGGATGACACCGTGGTGTTCCCGCAGCTGACCCAGGACGAGATTGTCCAGATCGTGGATCTGTTCCTCGACCGCCTGAGCAAGCGGATGGCAGATAAGGGTATGAGCATCGAACTCACACCTGCGGCCAAGGTGCTGCTCGCGACCCGCGGTTATGATCCGGCAATGGGTGCACGCCCGCTGCGCAGGACCATGCAGCGTGAGATCGAAGACCAGCTTTCCGAAAAGATTCTCTTCGGAGAGATCAAGTCCGGAGAGCTCGTCTCGGTGGACGTCGAGGGCGAGGGTGACGAAGCAAAATTCACCTTCGTCGGGCATGGTGCTCCCAAGGAGATCGAGGATTCGCCGGCGGCAATCGAGGCGGTCGTTCCCGAGTAAACCGGGGACTCTCAAGCACACCTGCCCGTATCGGTCCGCCGATACGGGCAGGTTCTTTTAAGCGCATTCGGAACTACCCTGGGTTGTGAGCTGGAGCACATCGGATGATAAAGATGTTCCATGACACTCGTACCAGATTCGCCTACCCCAGCGAACACCACTGCCTTCCATGACCTGGATCGTTTCGTCGCCCTACCGCGTTTGAGTGGGCTTTCGTTAAGCGCCGACGGCACCCGGCTGGTTACCTCCGTGGCCACCCTCAACTCCAAGGGCACTGCCTACACCTCCGCCCTGTGGGAGCTGGACCCATCCGGCCGCCAACCGGCCCGGCGCATCACCCGCAGCGCGAAGGGAGAATCGGGCGCCGCCTTCCTTAGGAGCGGCGACCTCCTTTTCACGTCCGCCCGCCCGGACCCGGACAACGCGGAGGAGGAACCGATTCCAGCGCTCTGGAAGCTTCCGGCCGCCGGCGGCGAAGCCCGGGTAGTGCACACCCGCCCGGGAGGAGTGCAATCGGTCCTCGCTGCAGCGGAGGCAGACGCCGCCGTCGTCGTTGCTGAGGTGCTGGCCGGATCAACTGATGAATCGGACGACGGAGAACGCCGCAAGGCCCGCAAGGACGCCGGTGTTGCCGCAATTCTGCACACGGGCTACCCGGTTCGTCACTGGGATGCCGATCTGGGCCCCTCCGAGCCACGCTACTTCCTGATTGAGCCCGGTAAGCCTGGTGAAGCCGGCAAGATCACGCTCGACGACGAGCCCTCCGTCACGCTCCGCAATGTGACCGGCGGAATTGGCTCCGCACTCCGGAACGCGAGCCCGCGCCTCAGTCCGGACGGTACGTTCCTGCTCACAGCGCAGACCGTACCCGTGGGAGGCGGGGACCAGCGGTCGGTGCTGGTGCGCGTCGACACTGCCACCGGAGAGCGCTCTGTTCTCCTCGAACACCCTGATTATGACTATGACGCGGGCCCCATCAGTCCGGACAGCTCAACCGCCGTCGTGGTAGTCCGGCACCGCACCGGCCCCGATACACCGCCGAACGTGGAGCTCGGGCTGCTTCCTGCCGCTGGAGGTTCCCTGACGCCCCTTGCCTCCGGATGGGACCGTTGGCCTGCTCCTGCCGCCTGGCTTCCGGATGGAAGCGCACTGGTGGTCACAGCGGACGACGACGGCGCGGCGCCGGTTTTCGTTATTGACGTCGCCAGCGGCGAGGTGCGGCAGGTGACGATGGATGCTGCTGCCTACACCGACGTCGTTATTTCGCCTGACGGTTTGGCCGCCTACGCGCTGCGCAGTTCCTACGAGTTCCCGCCGGAGGCTGTGCGCATTGAGCTTGCCACGGGCACTGTTGCGCCGCTGCCGGCGCCGAGTGAGCGCCCTCCGCTGCCGGGAACGCTGGAGCGGGTGGAGGCTGTCGGCGCGGACGGGCACGCCGTGAAGTCCTATCTGGTCCTGCCGGAAGGAGCCGGCGCATCTGCGCCCGCGCCGTTGCTGCTCTGGATCCACGGCGGCCCGCTCGGATCCTGGAACGCGTGGACCTGGCGCTGGTCGCCGTGGCTGCTGGCCGCCCAGGGATACGCCGTCCTCCTGCCGGACCCCGCCCTCTCCACGGGTTACGGACAGAAGATGATCGAACGCGGCTGGGGCGCATGGGGAGACGCGCCCTACACGGACCTCATGGCCGCAACGGATGCCGTGGTGGCGCGTGCGGACATCGATGAGAGCCGCACGGCGGCGATGGGCGGTTCGTTCGGCGGGTACATGGCCAACTGGGTGGCCGGGCATACGGACCGGTTCAATGCGATCGTCACGCACGCCAGCCTGTGGGCCCTGGACCAATTCGGGCCCACCACCGATGCCTCTTTCTACTGGGAGAAGGAGATGACGGCCGAGATGGCGCTCGAGAACTCCCCGCACACGCATGTCGGGAAGATCAGCACGCCGATGCTGGTGATCCACGGTGACAAGGATTACCGCGTTCCGATCGGCGAAGGTTTGCGGCTCTGGTACGAGCTCCTGTCCAAGTCCCAGCTGCCTGCCGGGCCGGACGGGGAGACTGAGCACCGCTTCCTGTACTTCCCGGATGAGAACCACTGGATCCTCAAGCCGCAGCACGCGAAGATCTGGTACTCCGTCGTCGAGCACTTCCTGGCCCGTCACCTGCTGGGCGAGAAGGTGGACCTTCCCCCGGAGTTGGGAATCTGAGGTACGTCCGGGTCCCTACACTGGGTTGAATGAGCCAGTCCTTTCATATTCGCCGGGCAACCACCGCTGACGTGCCCATCATCAAGCAGCTGGTGGCCCCGCTCGCGGAAGAGCGCATCCTGATTGCCAAGGAAACGGTCGCCTACTATGAGGGCCTTCAGGAGTTCAAAATCGCCGAAGATGACGACGGCGGTGTGCTGGGGTGCGGAGCCCTCCACGTCATGTGGGAGGATCTCGCGGAGATCCGTACGCTAGCCACCGCCGCAGCGGCGCGGGGCAGGGGCGTGGGCACCGCCGTCGTCAACGCGCTGCTTGAGGAAGCGCGCGCTATCGGTGTGCAGCGGGTTTTCTGCCTCACCTTCGAAGAGGCCTTCTTCCGCCGCCACGGGTTCCGTGTGATGGCGGACCAGTCGGCAGTGGATCCCGTTGTGTATTCGGAACTCCTGCGTTCGCATGACGAAGGCGTAGCGGAATTTCTGGACCTGGCACGCGTGAAGCCCAATACCCTCGGCAATACCAGGATGATCCGTACGCTCTGACGGTGAGCTAGCCAGCGGCGTTCTGCGCCGATAAGCTAAGGATGCTTGGTATGTGAACGCCAGGTGAGTCTCCTGACAGGGGGACGGAACGTCGACGAAAGGCGGAACGCCATGGGTGCAGACGACAAGACACAGAACAACGCCGAGAAATTGGGCGGCAAGGTTCAGGAAGGCCTGGGCAAGGCCACTGGCAACAAGGACATGGAAGCCGAGGGCCAGAAGGACCAGAGCAAGGCCGACCTCAAGAATGCCGGCGAGAACATCAAGGACGCGTTCAAGAAATAGCCGGTAAAAACGTAGGCGGCATCAGGCCGCCAGCTGTGGGAAGGACCGTCCGGGTCCTTCCCACAGTCATATCCGGGTGCTTCAGCATGAAGGGTCTGGGCAACCGTCCCTGCCGCAGAGTACTGTTCAAGGGCGAACCGGTTTTGCAGCAGTCGATCACCGTCCAAGGAGACTCGCATGAAGAAGCTGATCAATGACCCGCAGGCAGTGGTAACTGAATCCGTTGAGGGGTTCGGGGCTGCCCACGCTGATCTGGTTGAGGTGCATCCGGACCCCTTGTTCATCACCCGCAGAGACGCTCCGGTCCAGGGCAAGGTGGGGTTGGTTTCGGGCGGCGGAAGCGGTCATGAACCTTTGCACGCAGGGTTCGTGGGCCGCGGGATGCTTGATGCTGCGGTCCCTGGCGCGGTGTTTACCTCGCCTACTCCCGATCAGATCATTCCCGCCACACTTGCCGTGAACGGCGGCGCAGGAGTGCTCCACATCGTCAAAAACTACACCGGCGACGTCCTCAACTTCGAGACCGCAGCCGAAATGGCGCAGGCCGAGGGCGTGGAGGTCCGGTCGGTCCTGATCAATGACGACGTCGCTGTGGAAGATTCGCTGTACACCGCAGGCCGCCGCGGCGTCGGCGGGACGGTGCTCGTGGAACGAATCGCCGGAGCAGCAGCCGAGCGCGGTGATTCCCTCGACGGCGTCACCGGGATTGCCCAGCGCGTCAATGACAACGTGCGTTCCATGGGCGTTGCGCTCTCTGCCTGCACGGTGCCGCACGCCGGCGTGCCCAGCTTCGATCTGACCGAGGAAGAAATCGAGATCGGCATCGGGATTCACGGTGAACCTGGCCGGCACAAGATCGCCATGGAAAATGCGGACGGAATAACCGACCGCCTCCTGGAGCCGATCCTCGCCGACCTCAAAGCGACGGACGGTGACCGCGTGCTGCTCTTCGTCAACGGCATGGGCGGCACGCCGGCCAGTGAGCTTTACATTGTGTACCGGCGCGCGCGTCAGTTGCTTGCCGAGCGCGGCATCTCGGTTGAGCGCTCCCTGGTTGGCAACTACATCACGGCGCTGGAGATGCAGGGAGCGTCGATTTCGGTGCTGAAGCTGGACGATGAAATGGTGGAACTCTGGGACACGCCGGTATGGACGCCGGCCCTGCGATGGGGAGTGTAGATGGCGCTGACTGCGCAATGGGCCGAAGCCTGGATCCGGGAGTGCTCACAGGTCCTCACTGAGCACCGTACTGCGCTGATCGAGTTGGACCGGGCGATCGGGGACGCGGACCACGGCGAGAACATGCAGCGCGGGTTCGCGGCGGTGGTGGCAAAGCTCGACGCCGGTGGGCAGGAAACACCCGGCGCGGTCTTCAAGCTGACTGCCATGACTTTGATGTCCACCGTTGGCGGTGCGGCCGGTCCGCTGTACGGTACCGCGTTCCTCCGCGCGGCCACAGCTCTGGGTGACGCAGCTGAGATCGATCCCGCCGCCGTCGTTGGCTTCCTAACTGCAGCACGCGACGGCGTGGTGGCGCGCGGCAAGGCCGAGCCGGGGGACAAGACCATGATCGATGCGTGGACTCCCGCCGTCGAGGCTGCCGGCACGGCGCAGTCGGCCGGGGCGTCGGCCGTGGAGGTGCTTGAGGCTGCAGCCAATGCCGCCCAGGCCGGTGCCCTCGCCACAGAGCCGCTGATCGCCAGAAAAGGCAGGGCCAGTTACCTGGGTGAGCGCAGTGCCGGGCATCGTGACCCCGGTGCGCAGTCCTCGGCCCTGATTCTTCAGGCGGCAGCTGACACCGCAGGGCGTCAACAGTGACGGTCGGCCTGGTGATCGTCTCGCACAGCAGCAAAATCGCCGAGGGGGTCATTGAGCTGGCCGCGCAGATGGCCCCCAACGTCCGGATAGCCGCCGCCGGCGGTACGAGTGATTCCCCGTCGCGCATCGGCACCAGTCTTGAGAAGGTTCAGTCGGCGCTTGAGGAAGCCGAGCAGGGCGACGGCGTCGTGGTCCTTACCGACCTCGGTTCTGCAGTCATGACTGCAGAAATGACCCTTGAATTCCTCCCCCCTGATACCCGGTCGAGGATCCGCCTGCCTCAAGCCGCCCTGGTCGAAGGAGCGGTGGCAGCGGCCGTGCAGGCGGAGTCCGGCGGCACGGTGGACGAGGTCGCTTCCGCTGCCGAGCGTGCTGTCGTTTCCATCGACCCTGAGTCACTTGAGCCGTTCGTCTCCCATGGGGCGGCGGCTCCCGGTCCCTCAGCTCCGCTGGAAGCAGCTGCTGAGCCGGCGGTGACGGGCGCCTGGACCCTGCCGAACAAGATGGGCCTGCACGCTCGGCCCGCGGCCGTCATAGCAAGGGCGCTCACGGACCTGGACGCCGAAGTGACCATCAACGGCGTGGACGGCAAGTCGGTGATGCTGCTCATGTCGCTCGCTCTGGGCGAGGGCAAGGAACTCCGCGCTGAGGCCACGGGCCCAGAGGCGCAGAAGGCCATCGAGTACATCGGCGGTGAGGTCAAGGCAGGGTTCGGCGAGCTCTAGCGGAACTTTTGGGCACTTACGGTGACTTCCGGGCGGGCCGAAGTCGCCAGAGGTGCGCAAAAGTTCCCCAGGAGGGCCCAGGAAGTTCCGAGGAGAGGTCAGGCTGGGAGCTGCAATCCCCGTGGTGTCTCCTCTGCCAGGCCATCCGCGAGGAGGCCGTTGAGCGCTCGCTCGAGCTGCTCAAGCGGGGCATGCAATCCATACAGCTTCTCAAATGCCGCGGGGGTGCCGTGCGCCAGGTCCACGGGGCGCTCGCGGATCAGTGGCAGCGGCACGGGGCTGTCCGTATGCCGCAGCACATGCATGATCGCGCCACGTACCTGCCGGTCCGTTCCTGCCCAGGACTGGCCCTTGGGTACGTACGTCGGCGCGGGTTTCCCGGCCGCCACCCAGGCGCACCGATCGAGGACCGGACACTGCTCGCAGGAGGGCGTCCGCGCAGTGCAGACCAGCGCACCGAGCTCCATCACAGCCGCGTTCCAGCGGACCGAGGCGGGACCGTCGTCGGGCAGGAGTGTGGCAGCCCGCTTCATCTCAGCGGCCGTCAGCGCCGGCGCCGGCAGGGCGGCACCGCCCACAAGCCGCGCGTGGACGCGGCGGATGTTCGTGTCGACGACCGTCTCGCGACGACCGAAGGCGAACGCCGCGACGGCGGCAGCTGTGTAGGTTCCCACGCCCGGCAGTGCAAGGAGCTCAGCATATGAATTGGGTACGTTGCCCCCATGATGAACGACGACGGCAGTCGCCGCCGCGTGGAGGCGCAGCGCCCGCCGTGGGTAACCCAGGCGCCCCCAGTGGCGGAGGGCCTCACCCGCGGGGGCTGCAGCGAGGTCAGCTGGTGCAGGCCAGCGGGACATCCAGTCCTCCCATACGGGCAGGACACGCGAGACGGGAGTCTGCTGAAGCATGAACTCGCTCACCAGAACGCCCCAGGGGGTTCGGGAGGGAAGCCGCCAGGGGAGGTCCCGGGCGGCGTCGTCGAACCAGTCACTCAGGCGAGCATGCAGCACTGCGGCGTCCACGGTGAACTCCAGATGTTCGACAAATCGGCAGGATCCACCCTACCCAAAGCATCGGCGGAACTGGCCGCCGCGCGGCGTGGTGAGCATGCGCGTCGGCGTCACGTCTCTTAGCCTTGAATCATGAGCTCGGCAGGAGGTACAGGCAGCAGCCGGGTGAACGGTCCCCGGCGGACACCCAGCCCCCAGGTCTACAAACGGCGTCGTCAGGTGGTGGCACTGCTCGCCCTCCTGCTTGTCGGAGGTCTTATCTGGGCAGGGATTGCACTTGCCGGGCTTTTCCGCTCGGAGCCGGGTCCGGCGCCGGCCGCCGCGGCTCCTACCAGCGCCGCCGCGAACCCGACTGCGTCCGCAACCCCCTCCTCGTCCCCCTCCCCGACGGAGTCGAGCCCATCACCAACACCAACACCAACTGAGCCGGTGTGCAATCCGGCGTCAATCGAGGTCATCGGCAGCGTGGACGCCGAAACCTATGCGCCGGACCAGAATCCCGTCCTCTCCCTCACCGTCAGCAATACGGGTGAGGTTCCCTGCCCGGTGAATGTAGGGACATCGCAGATGGAGTTCATGATCACCAGCGGCGAAGACCGGATCTTCTCGTCCCGGGACTGCCAGGAGGGCGCTGAGGACCTGGAAGTGATCATTGAGCCGGGAAAGTCGGAAACTGCGCGCTTCACCTGGGAACGACTCCGGAGCGCTCCCGAGTGCGCAACAGTTGATGTGGTGCCCGGCGCCGGACAGTACGCGTTCCAGACCCGCCTGGGTGAACGCACCAGCGACGAAGTTCTTTTCACGCTTGAGTAGAGATGAACTTCAGGTTTACACGGACTACATGAAGCGGTCGAGGAGGCTGGTCTCCGCGATCCGTGAGAGGCCTTCCCGGACAGTCCGTGCCCGCTGTTCGCCAATCCCGTCCACCGCCATGAGGTCATCGATGTTGGCGGCCATGAGGTTCTGCAGTCCATCAAAGTGGTCCACGAGCCGGTTGGCGACCGTGGGAGGCACGGCCTTGATTCCCGAAAGCAGCCGGTACCCCTTGGGCTGCACCACCGCATCGAGGGAGTCTGTGGACGGGTTGAAGCCGAGCACGCTTGCGATGGTGCCCAGATCGATGAGGTCTGTGGAGCTGAAACTCTGGAGGCGCGCCAACTGGTCTTCGACCGGCATGGTGCTTGCGCCGAGCCCGGAGTAATCGCGAAGCACCATCTCGCTGCCCGGGCCGAGGCCCGTGGTCAGCTCTTCCACCTGTAGGGAGAGGAGGCGTCCGTCGATGCCGAGTTCGAGGACGTACTGCGAGATTTCCTCGGAAATGCGGCGCACCATTTCCTGGCGCTGCAGGGTAACGGCGACGTCGCGAACAGTCACCATGGCCTCAATTTCGAGTGCCGAGAGTGATCCGGTGACCTGGTCCAGGCGTGCGCGGTACCGTTCGAGGGTGGCGAGCGCCTGGTTGGCGCGGGCGAGCACGGGCTCGGACCCTTCCAACACATGGCGGAGGCCGTCAACGTAGAGCGCGATGATCTGCATGGATTGGCTGACGGAAATGACGGGAACGCCGGTCTGGATGGCTACGCGCTCGGCAGTCCGGTGGCGTGTTCCTGACTCCTGCGTTTCGATCCGGTGATCCGGCACCAGTTGCACGCCGGCGCGGAGGATCTTGCTGGCGTCCCGGTCACAGACAATAGCGCCGTCCATTTTTGCGAGCTCGCGCAGCCGGGTGGGGGAGAAGTCGATTCCGATGTCGAAGCCGCCAGAGCAGATCGAGTCCACTGTGCGGTCGAACCCCAGGACGATCAGGGCACCGGTGCGGCCGCGAAGGATCCGCTCAAGGCCGTCGCGCAACTGCGTACCCGGCGCCACCCGCGCCAGGGTTGCTTTCAGCGCGTCCTCCGGACTGCGTACCATCTCACTCCCTCTTCGAAGCCGGGCAGGCGAATGCACGGACCGACAGTTCCTAATCCTATGGGAGCACGGCATCGGCTGACGGCCCAGTTTCCACTCAAATGCGTAACGTTCCCTCAAATGCGTAACGTTCCAGCGTTCAGCGGGCACTGGGACCGCATCGGGAAGCCTTAGAAGAGCAATTCGAGGGCTTCCGTGAGCGTGCTGACCTGCTTGACGGTGAAGCCGGCTGGGATACGCCCGGGGCCGTTGGGCGATTCCGGTACGACGGCGTGGGTGAACCCGAGGCGCTCGGCCTCCTGGATGCGACGCGAAATTCCCGGCACCGGACGCACCTCGCCGGCTAACCCCACCTCTCCGAAGGCGATCATGCGGGAGGGAAGCGCCTGGTTGGTCTTGGCGGAAGCAATGGCAAGGGCAACCGAGAGATCCGTTGCCGGTTCGCTCAGCTTTACGCCGCCGACTGTGGCCACATAGCTGTCATCCTTGTGCAGCTGCAGCGAAGCCCGGCGCTGCAGGACGGCAAGGAGCATGGAGACCCGGGAGCCGTCGAGACCGCTCGTGGCGCGCCGCGGCTGCGAAGTTGCCGATTCGGCGAGCAGCGCCTGAACCTCGGCCAGCAGTGGACGCCGGCCCTCGAGCGTGACGGTGATGCAGGTTCCCGCCACCGGCTCCTTGGTACGGGAGACAAACAGCCCGCTTGGATCCGCGAGTCCCACGATCCCGGTATCCGTCAGGTCGAAGCAACCCACCTCATCGGTGGGGCCATAACGGTTTTTGACCGCGCGCATCAGGCGGAGGCGTGAGTGCCGTTCACCCTCAAATTGGCACACCACATCCACAAGGTGCTCAAGCAGCCGCGGGCCTGCGATAGAGCCGTCCTTGGTGACGTGGCCGACCAGCAACGTGGTCATACCGCGGGTCTTGGCAGCGTTGATGAGCGACGCCGCCACCTCCCGCACCTGGGTGACACCTCCCGCACTGCCGTCCACGTCCGGACTGCTGAGCGTCTGTACCGAATCCACGATGAGCAAAGCGGGATCCACCTTCTCAACCTGGCCCAATGCCTGACTGAGGTCCGATTCCGCCGTAAGGTACAGCGTGTCCGCCAACGCGCCGATCCGTTCTGCCCGCAGTTTCACCTGTGCGGTTGATTCCTCACCGGTGACGTAGAGAACCGTGCGTCCCAGCCGGGCGACCCTCGCCGCGACGTCCAGCAGGAGCGTGGACTTGCCGACCCCGGGCTCACCGGCGACGAGGATGACCGCACCCGGAACCAATCCCCCGCCGAGCACCCTGTCGAGTTCGCCGATCTCGGTTGGGTGGTAGGACGCCGTGGTGGAATCCACCTCAGCGATCCGGAGGGCGGGGCGCGCAACGGTAGTGGCCGCCGTAGTACGCGCTACGCCTGCCGCGGCTGCCTCCTCGACCGTGCCCCACGCCTGGCACTCGCCGCACCGGCCCACCCACTTGGCGGTGGTCCAGCCGCACTCACCGCAGCGGTAGGCGGGGGATTGCGTGCGCGATCGCGCGGTCTTTGTAGCCATGGTTCAAACGTACCGGGTGCAACTGACAGTCCTGTCGAGGCTCAGCTGTTGCTACTCACAGTTTGGGCAGGTACCCGGCGGCGTCCTCGTGGGAGAGGCCGGTGGCTTCGAGGAGGTCGACGATGAGCGGCCGGTACAGAACCACCAGCCCCTCACCCTCGAGCCGCTTCACATTGAGGCGGGCGGGGTGCAGGACGGTGGCCACCGCGGCAAGATCCTCCCGCGCCCTGCGTAGGTGTTGATCGCGCTCCGCTGTGGAGGAGGAGTGCAGGGCAAGCGCGAGGACATCCACGGCATCGGCAGTTTCCTCGATCACCTGCGCCAGCGACTGCACGGCTTCGTCCGAGAGCGCCGCGTGATTGATCACCGAGGTCAGCCGCCGGGAGAACACCCGGCTATTTCGGATCGCGAGATCGATATAGCTGATCGAGCCGTGCAGCTCGCCCAGCTCGCCCCGGTGCCGCCGGTACGCCGGTGAAAGGCGCGCAACCTCCGTCGCCGCGCGCATGGAAGTCGAGAGCCCGTCCATCAGCGGCTGGCAGTTCCGTGCCCGGATCAGCGCGTGCCACGCCTGCGTGGGATCGCTGGCGGACAGCGCACGGGCGTTCTCACGCAGCACCGCGGAGAGCTCCCCGAGCAGCTTGCGGACATCGCCTTTGGGCTCGCGGCGCGGATCACGCGGCATCGCCATGGTGATCAGCAGTGCGAAAGCACCGCCGACGACGGCGTCCACACTTCGCGTGAACGGTCCTCCTTCCGGGGCCGGCAGGAGCACAACCAGGAGGGACTGCAGTGCCAGTTGGGTGGTGAAAATGGTCCCGCTGTCCAGGAAACGCGCCAGCAGGACGGACACAAAAAGAACGACGGCGGCCTGCCAGAGTCCTGTGCCCAGCAACGCCAGGAGCACATCGCCCACAGCGATACCGAGTGTGCATCCGAAACCGACTTCCAGCACCCGACGCAGCCGCGGATCCCGCGAAAACCCTAGTGCGATGAGCGAAGAGGTGGCAGCAAAAAGGGGCCCATCGTGGCCGAGTACCTGCTCTGCAAACGCATACGCCCCAACAGCGCCGACGGTGATCTGGATGGCCGGAAGCAAGGATGAGCGGCTGCGGCGCAGGCCTACGCGGGATCGGTTGCGCAGAAAGGAACGTGCGCGGTCCAGTCGCGAGCGCCGGGTCATACGCCTGACCCTACCGCCGGGAGCGGTCCATCAGGGTAAAGGTGGTGGACCTGCCCATAGTCCGCGTCCGGACGGCCGCGAGCGGCGCTGCAAGCAAGAGCGCCCCCGCCACCAGTTCCAGGAATTCCTCGAGGTGGTAGACCACCGCCAGCACTGCGGTCGGAGCACCGAGGCGAATGACTTCCCCCGCCACTAACTCGAGCCCGACGGCTGCAAACAACAGGGTCACTATTCCCAGCACGATCAGCCGGGTTGATGCTTCCGGCAGGTGCCGGGCGCTGACGGTCGCCAGTACGAGCACGACAACGGCGATGGGTATGCCGAACACCAGCCAGACGAACGTGAAGTCCGCGACGTCCACAAACTGCCCGGCAAGGGTGTCGAGGCGTTCATGCAGCCAGGTTCCCTCGTCGAGGCACAGGAGGAACACCATGCCGGCCAGAATCCACCAGGCGGTGGCCCCCTTGATTCTCTGATGTCTGGCGAGGACGGCGGCGAACAGGAGGGTTGTTGTTGCTGCGGCCAGCTGCACCACGGACCACCAGGTAGGAAAGTTGCCCTCATAGTTGACGTCGAAGTACACGCTGAAGAGAGTTTCACCTCTTGCCTGACCTGTCAGCAGCGGAGAGATCAGGCTGAATCCGACAACCAGGGCGTGCACCAGGCCGAGCCCTATGAGCAGGCGGCGCCACCGCAACGGGTGACCCGGACGCACAGCCGTGGCATCCTCGTGCTTCGCGTATCCGCCGTCAACGCTGCTGTCCGTGGTCATACCTCTAACGCTAACGGCTGGGCACTAGGACGAAGGTGACAGCTCAATAACTCATTCCGTCCAAAGCACAAGGGTTTGCAACCGGATCACGGCTAATGTCCCACCGGCGTTCATCTTCCGTTCATTTTGACCCGTCAATCTCGTTACCTGCGGTGCCTAGCGTGTGGTGAGTACCGAATCTCGTACAGACAACGCGGGTGTCATCTGAGCACCGACTGTTCAAACCCTGGAAGGGGCAATATTCACGTGAAGGCTCTTCGCTTTGGCCGCGCAGCGGCAGTTATTTCTGTGGCCGCCCTGGCCCTCACGGCGTGCGGTTCCGACGCCGCCGTCAACCCCGGTACTGAGGGTGATGCAAGCGCGGCTCCCGAAAGCACGGTTTCCGGAACCCTGACCGGTGCGGGTGCATCCTCCCAGAACGCGGCGATGACCGCCTGGAAGACCGGCTTCGAGGAGCTGAACCCCGAAGCAACCATTCAGTACTCCCCGGACGGCTCCGGTGCAGGCCGCGAGGCATTCCTTGCCGAAGGCGTGCAGTTCGCCGGCTCGGATGCGTACCTGGATGACGAGGAATACGAGGCGTCCAAGGAAATCTGCGGCCCCGATGGCGCCATTAACATCCCCGCCTACGTCTCTCCCATCGCCGTGGCGTTCAATCTCCCCGGAATCCAGGAACTGAACCTTGACGCGAACACGATCGCGTCAATCTTCGCCGGTGAGATCACCAACTGGAATGACGAGGTGATCGCTTCACAGAACGAGGGCGTTGAACTGCCGGACCTGCCGATCACCGTTGTTCACCGCGCAGATGATTCAGGTACCACCGAGAACTTCGTCGAGTACCTGGCTGCCGCGGCACCGGACGTATGGACTTACGAGGTTTCCGGCGACTGGCCTGCCGAAATCGTCGCTGAGAACGCCCAGGGCACCAACGGTGTCGTCTCCACCACCTCCTCCACGGAAGGCGCCATCACCTACACCGATGCCTCCGCCGTCGGAGACCTGGGACAGGCCCTCGTCAAGGTTGGCGAGGAATACGTGCCGCTCAGCGCCGAAGCAGCCTCCCGCGCAGTCGAAGTTGCAGAACCGGTCGAAGGACGCAGCGAGGTTGACATGTCGCTGGAACTGAAGCGCGACACCACCGAGTCCGGTGCCTACCCGATCGTGCTTGTCTCGTACCACATCTACTGCAGCGCGTACCAGGATCAGGAGACGGTGGACCTGGTCAAGGCTTTCGCGAGCTACGCAGTGAGCGAAGAGGGCCAGGCCACAGCTGAATCCTCTGCGGGCAACGCGCCCATCTCCGAGGCCCTGCGCGAGCAGGCAATGGAAGCGATTGATTCCATTCAGGTTGCCTCCTAACAGGTCAATGACGCCCTGCCAGGCCCAGAAGGCCCTGGCGGGGCTGTTGGCTGTCTGCGTCCCGGCAGGGTTGCAGGTACCTTGTAAGAGCGGGACAGTTGCGTGAGCACTGTTCCAGACGTCCCCGCGCAGCGCCGAAAGGTCCCCCCGTGTCCACGAATGCACTGAAACGAGCAGGCGGTGCAGGTCAATCCGGAGACAAGATTTTCTCCGGCGCGAGCCTGGCCGCAGGCTGCCTGATCCTGGCAGCGCTCTTTAGCGTCGCAGTCTTCCTGATCATTGAGGCTCTGCCGGTTTTCGGCGCCGAGCCATCGGAAATTACCGGCGGGGACGGCTTTTTCACCTACATCTTCCCGATCGTCATCGGAACCGTGATTGCCGCGGCCATCGCGCTGCTGATTGCCACACCGCTCGGCATCGGCGTTGCGCTGTTCATCTCGCACTACGCGCCCCGCCGGTTCGCGCAGGGGCTCGGCTATGTGATCGACCTGCTCGCGGCCATACCTTCGGTGGTCTACGGCGCATGGGGATACGCCGTCCTCGCTCCGCAATTGGCCATCGCCTATGACTGGCTGGCGCGCAACCTCGGTTGGATTCCGATTTTCGAAGGCCCCGCCAGCCAGACGGGACGCACCATGCTGACCGCCGGTATTGTGCTCGCTGTCATGGTCCTTCCGATCATCACCTCGCTCAGCCGGGAAATCTTCCTCCAGACGCCGAAGCTTCACGAGGAAGCGGCGCTCGCCATGGGAGCCACCCGCTGGGAGATGATCACCATGGCGGTCCTGCCCTTTGCCCGCCCGGGCATCATCAGCGCGGCGATGCTCGGCCTCGGCCGCGCGTTGGGTGAGACCATGGCCGTGGCGCTGGTGCTCTCCGGCGGTGCCTTGACAGCCAGCCTCATTCAGTCCGGCAACCAGACCATCGCGGCCGAGATCGCACTGAACTTCCCCGAAGCCTACGGGCTCCGGTTGGCCGAACTCATCGCCGCCGGCCTGGTCCTCTTCGTCATTACGCTTGCCGTCAACATCGTGGCGCGGTGGATCATCAGCCGTCACAAAGAATTTTCAGGGGCTAACTAATGGCCAACGCCACATTGACTCCGCGCCGCTCCCAGCTGACCAAGGGCAGGATGCCCTCCTACACGCTATGGGTGGTCCTGGCAGCGTCGATCGTCGTTGGCGCAGCACTGGCCGCGCTGGTCGGTTTCAGCCTGGTTCCCTTCGCCCTCTTCAGTGCGCTCATCTTCATCGGTGCGGGGACAGCTGTCACGGGCGTCGTCGAAGGCTCACGCAAGGCCCGCAACCGGTTCGCCATGTTCCTGATCTACGGGTCATTCCTCGTCGCACTCCTTCCGCTGCTCTCGGTTATCTGGACCGTTCTGGAGCGCGGCCTCCCGGGGCTGACCTACAACTTCCTGTTCACGTCCATGAACGGCGTCACCGGAGCCATTGACAACCAGGTTGTCGCAGAGGGAACACCGGTACTGGGAGGTGCGTACCACGCCATTGTCGGCACCCTGCAGATCACCCTGTGGGCAACGCTCATCTCCGTGCCGATCGGGCTCCTCTCCGCCGTCTACCTCGTGGAATACTCCACGGGCGGAAAGCTTGCCCGAGCCATCACGTTCTTCGTTGACGTAATGACGGGTATCCCGTCCATCGTGGCCGGTCTCTTCGCCGCTGCACTGTTCGGCCAGCTATTCGGGCCGGGCACGCGCACCGGCTTTGTTGCCGCCGTCGCGCTGTCTGTGCTGATGATCCCGGTTGTTGTGCGCTCCACGGAGGAAATGCTCAAAATTGTCCCGAATGAACTCCGTGAAGCGGCCTACGCGCTGGGCGTTCGCAAGTGGCGCACCATCACGCGTGTGGTTATTCCGACGGCGATCTCAGGTATCGCCTCCGGTGTCACCCTGGCCATCGCCCGGGTGATTGGCGAAACCGCTCCGATTCTGGTCACGGCAGGCTTTGCCAGCTCCATCAACTGGAACGTCTTCGGTGACTGGATGAGCACCCTGCCCACTTTTATCTACTACCAGATCCTCACGCCCACCTCACCGACGGCCACAGACCCCAGCACGCAGCGTGCCTGGGCGGCCGCGCTGGTGCTGATCATCATGGTCATGCTCCTGAACCTCGCGGCGCGCCTCATCGCCCGCCTCTTCGCTCCCAAGACCAGCCGCTGACCCGCCGGCACAACCCAGAAGGATCTCCATTGTCCAAGCGAATCGACGTCAAGGACCTCAACGTCTACTACAGCAAGTTCCTCGCTGTGGAAGACGTGAACATCAGCATCGACGCACGTTCCGTCACGGCCTTCATCGGCCCGTCGGGCTGCGGGAAGTCCACCTTCCTGCGCACCCTGAACCGCATGCACGAGGTCATTCCCGGTGCGCGGGTTGAGGGGGAAGTGCTGCTGGACGGTGACAACCTGTATGACTCCGCGGTGGACCCCGTGACGGTCCGCAGCCAGATCGGAATGGTCTTCCAGCGGCCCAACCCGTTCCCCACGATGTCCATCCGCGACAACGTGCTGGCCGGCGTCAAGCTGAACAACAAGCGGATCTCGAAGTCAGACGCGGACGCACTGGTGGAGAAGTCGCTGCGCGGCGCCAACCTCTGGAACGAGGTGAAGGACCGCCTCGGCCGTCCCGGATCCGGCCTGTCCGGCGGCCAGCAGCAGCGCCTGTGCATTGCGCGGGCCATCGCGGTTTCTCCCGAGGTCATCCTCATGGACGAGCCCTGCTCGGCGCTGGACCCCATCTCAACCCTCGCTATCGAGGACCTTATCAACGAGCTCAAGAGCGAGTACACCGTGGTCATCGTTACCCACAACATGCAGCAGGCAGCCCGCGTTTCGGACAAAACGGCGTTCTTCAACATCGCGGGCACCGGCAAGCCGGGAAAGCTGATCGAATACGGCGAGACCACCAACATCTTCAACATGCCCTCGGAGAAGGCAACCGAGGACTACGTCTCCGGCCGCTTCGGATAAGGACCTGCCTCAGCCTGCAATCTAGAGCAGCGGGCTCATCGCCAGGAAAAGGATGGCGGCGAGCAGCGCGGTGGCGGGCGCCGTCGTAATCCAGACCAGCAATACCGAGCGCACCACGCGTCCCCGAACCGTGGCGTAGCGCTGGTTGGCGCCGGCGCCCACAATTGCCGAGGTCATGGTATGCGTGCTGGAGAGCGGCATGTTCAGCGACAGTGCGCCGACAAAAAGCATGACGGCGCTGACCCCCTGGGCCGCCATCCCGCGGAGCGGGTCAATGCGTACCAGCCGGTTGGAAAGGGTGTGTGTAATGCGCCAGCCTCCAAGCAGTGATCCGCCCGCCAGCAGCACGGCGGCAAAGACTTGGACCCAGAGCGGAATATCGCTCCCGGAGTAGAGGCCGGCTCCCACCAGCGCCAGGACGATCACGGCCATGGTGCGCTGACCGTCCTGCAGCCCGTGGCCCAAGGCGAATGCGGCGGTCAGGACGGCCTGGGCCATCCGGTTCCCGTTGTTGACCTTGCGCGGGGAATTGTGACGCAGCAGCCACGTGGCAGGGAAGACAACCACGTAGGCGAGCAGGTAGGCAATCAGCGGCGACAGCAGCAGCGGCAGTCCGATCTCCAGGAGGAATACGCGGCCGGACGCGGCAATGGACTCCCCGCCGAGCACTGCCGCCGCCCCGCCGGCCCCTATCAGTCCGCCGATCAATGCATGCGTGGACGACGACGGCTTGCCTCGGTACCAGGTGAAGATACCCCAGGCGCACGCTGCCAGCAGGGCGGCGAGCAAAATGCCCAGACCGCTCTGCCCGGTGGGGAGGCTGATGCTGTTCCCGGTGAAGAGAGTCGCCACGCTGGCGCTCATGAGGGCACCGACGAGGTTGAACAGCGCAGCGAGCAGGACTGCCACAGTTGGAGTCAGTGCGCGGGTACGGACCGACGTGGCAATGGAGTTGGAGACGTCGTGGAACCCGTTGATGAAGGCGAATCCGCCAGCGAGGAGCACCACGGTGCCGAGGAGGAAGACCTCCACCTACGATTCCTTGACGAGGATCGCTCCGACGTGGGTTGCCACCTTGCGGATGTCCTTTGTGACGTCGACGAGCTGGTTGGCGACGTCACGGTGCCGCGCGTAGACCAGCGGCTTGTGGTCAGCGAGCAGCTCCGAGCACCAGATCCGGTGCGTGCGTTCGGCACGCTTGGCCAGTCGCAGGATCTCGATCCAGTAGTCCTCGAGGTCATCGAGGGAATTGAGCTGCCGCATCGCCTCGGCGGTCAGTTCCGCCTGCCGGGTGATCACCTCGAGCTGCTCGGTTGCGCGGCGGCTGAGTTTGGTCAGCTTGTAGAGGGCGATGAGCTCCGCAGCGCCGTCGAGCTTCTCCATGGCTTCGCTCAACAGACGCGACATGGAGTAGAGGTCTTCACGGGGGAGCGGGTTGATGAAGCTCGTGCGCATCGAGGTCAGCAGGGCAAAGTGCAGGTCCGTCGAGGTGCCTTCATACTGGTGCAGCTCTTCGGCCAGCTGATCATAGTCCTGGGGTGCGGCACCAAGGATGCCGGACATGCTGCGGACTCCGAGGACCAGTTGCTGGGCCATGCTGGAGAGCAGTTCAAGTCCTGCGTTTTCCTGGGGAAAGAGGCGGAGCTTCACAAGGATCACCTACGGTCGCACGGACGGTTGCCACCTAAGACTACCTGCGCCTCACTCAGGTGGCCGGCGCTGTGCGGCCGGCCCCCTGAGGGCACAAAAGTGGCGCCGAACCGGGAGCGCCTCTCGGCGGAAGGCCGCTCGAAGCGGCTAAATGTTGAAGCCCGGGGGTTCCACGGTCCGACACCAGTTTCAGTCTGCTACTGACCCGCGTGCATGTCAACGAGCACTGTCTACTCCGGCGCCGAATGGGTTGCGCTGGACTCCGGAGTCCACCAGGTCTTCGGCTCAACTACGGGGAATCGCCGTCCTGAAACTGTCTCCGGAATGATCCGGACAAACTGGTCTTTCCTGCCTCCCTGCCACGGAAAGAGGGGAAGCGAGAATGTCTCAAGGACGTCGTCGGGGAGTTTCACCAGTTCCGCCCCACCCCGGATGACGACGCTCCAGGCGACACCCGCTTCGGAGTCCACCCCGTCCGCTTCCAGCGCAACGCGGGCATCAGCCTGCACCGCTGCAAGCTTGGTTCCGGTTCCTGTCCGGAATACGAGCGTTCCGTGATCGGTGGTGTAGTTGACCGGAAAAATGTCAGGGCCGTCTTCGAGAGCGACGGCGAGCCGCCCCACTGAAACTGCCCTCAGGCAGTTCCAGCATTCACTGTCGGTCAAAACTTCGACTCCCGCAGCATTCGCTTCCATACGGCGATCCTAGACCGGGTTCGCGCGCCAGGACAGGGCCAGTGGCCGGGAGTGCACGGTGCTGCTAGTCCAGCTCGCCGCGGCGCCAGGAAGCGGCAGCGTGCTCCAGGTCCTCCGCAGTCTTGACCAGCTGGTGTGAACTGCGCGTGAGTTTGGTGGCGTGGGCGCCGTTGGAGGTATCGACGTCGTCCGCGTGGTTGGTTTGGCCGAGCGCCACTACCCGGCAGAAAGCGGCAAAGCGCTCAAGCGCTACGTCGAATTCGCCGTCGAACGCGCCGGAAAGAATGGTGTCCGCCATGTGCTGGACCTCGTCCGCGCCGGGGGGCTCGGCGACTCCCGCGACAACCTTCGAAACCTGGGCCACCTCCTTGCCGGCTTTGAAGAAGGCGGCGATTTTTTCCGGGTTCTGCTGGGTAGCGGCACGGAGCGCGTAGAGGCGCCAGAGTGCGCCGGGCAGGGAACGAGCAGGACTTTCCGCCCACAACTCGGCAATGGCTTCCAGCCCCTGCTGGTCAGCCAGTTGCACCAGGCGTTGCGTCACCACGGGGTCATCGGTCTCGCGGCCGTGGTGAACCAGTGCGTGCGCGGCAAGGTGGGCGGCTTCGGAAACCCGCGAGGGGTCTGCACCGCCGGCGAAAACCTCAAAATCTGCGGGCGCAAACGGCTTGGGTTTGTGGTGCCGAGGGCTGTTGTCTACATATTCGCCGTCCATGGGTCGAGAATACTCCTGCGCCTAATGGGGGGCTAGGCGCCAACCAAACCCGCGGGTTCGCTCCCACGGCACAGGGCATATCGGCCCAGGTTGCCTTATCGCCCGATCGGGTGCGATAAAGTAGACACGTTGTTCGGGCGTGCCCGGGTGACGTGGGCCTTTAGCTCAGTTGGTAGAGCATCGGACTTTTAATCCGTGGGTCGTGGGTTCGAGTCCCACAGGGCCCACCCGCGAGTACGAGGAGCGCGCCCCCGCCGAGGTATCGGTGAGGGCGCGCTTTTTCGTGGAAGGCCGATCCGCTTTCCAAGGTTGCTTTCAGGCAACAAGCATTGACTCCCGGGCACAGGAAGCCTGTACTGGAAGTGCAGATCCTTTCCATCGAGCGGCACGGGAAAGTGCCGGGAGGAACTCCGATGCCCGGCCTATTGGCGTTACCCGTTCAGACGGCGCTAGCCGTCGCCGTCATCGGAGCGCTCATTGCGCTGACCGCTTTCGCCGTCTCGCGCGGGCTGCTGACGGACAAGGACCGCGATGGCGTCTTCTGGTACGGCTTCACCGGCGGGTTCGCGTGCCTCAGCGCCATGCTGGGAGCCATGGTGCTCATCCCCGAGACAGCTGCGGTGACCGGGCTGGCAGGCATGCTCGGGATGGGGTTGGCGGGCGGCTGGGTCTGGCGCGGGGAGCAGGAGCGGGCTGTGCGCCGTCGTCGTCGATCCGTGGAAGAGGCGCGGTCAGCGTTGCGGGCACGCCATGAATCCGTGTTGCAGCGGTGGGTGAGCTATGAACTGGATCCCGCCGTCGCCATCGACTATCCGGACATGACGGACGTCAAGCGTCCCGAGACTGCCGGGTTGGTCCGCGCGATGCGGACCGCGGCGGTGCTGCGCGAGCAGGCAGATACTGACGACGACGGAGCTGCACCTGCTTATGAATCCGCGGTCAGCGAGCTGGAGACTGCCTTTGAAAAGGCCGAGCGTGCCGCAGGAGCCCGTTCGACCCCTCCCAGCCGGGACAGTTAGGCTGGACCGGTCACTGGGGGACCGGAGGGGAAGTCCATGGATTCAGCACGTGCACCGCGCCGCAGAACGGCCGCTATTGTCGTCGCGCTCGCGGTCGCCGCTGCCGGCTTGGCGGTGCCGTCAACGGCAACTGCTGCTCACAAACCGACCGGTGCTGCGCAGGGCCAGGGCAAGCAGGAAGTGCGCTTCGCCACCTACAACGCAAGCCTGAACCGGTCCGCCGAGGGTGAGCTCGTCGAGGACCTGTCGACCGGCCATGATGAGCAGGCGCGGCGCATCGCCGAAGTGATTCAGATCAACAACCCTGATGTGGTGCTGCTCAACGAATTCGATTTCGACGCAGACCACGCGGCGGCCGAACTTTTCCGGACCAACTACCTTGAGTTGAGCCAGAACGGTAAAGCCCCCGTCAGCTACCCCTACGTCTACACCGCCCCGTCCAACACCGGTGTTCCCAGCGGGATGGACCTGAACAATGACGGCACCGTAGGTGGGCCGGACGATGCATTCGGGTTCGGCCAGTTCGAGGGCCAGTACGGAATGGTTCTCTACTCCAGGTACCCCATCGACACCAGGAATGTCCGCACCTTCCAGAACTTCCTCTGGGCGGACATGCCGGGTGCGCTCCTGCCCGATGACCCGGCTACCGCCGGCGCCGCGGACTGGTTCACCGAGGACGAACTGGCGGCTGTCCGCCTGTCCAGCAAATCGCACTGGGACATTCCGGTGACCATCGGTGATTCGACAGTCCATGTTCTCGCCAGTCACCCCACGCCCCCGGTTTTCGACTCTGAGGAAGACCGCAACGGCAGACGGAACAGCGACGAGATCCGCTTTTGGGTGGACTATATCCGCGGCGGCGGCAACGCGCGCTACATCTACGACGACGACGGCGAACGCGGCGGACTGGACCGACGTGATGACTTCGTTGTGCTGGGAGACCTCAACAGCGACCCGGCTGATGGCGATTCCCGCCCTGGCTCGATCAGTTCGTTGCTCGAGCTGAAGGAACTCCAGGATCCGGAGCCGGCAGCGGAAGGCGCGGCTGAAGCGTCAGTCCTGCAGGGGCGGGTGAATCCTGAGCACCGCGGTAATCCGGCTTTGGACACGGCGGACTTCGAGGACGCTGAGGCGGGAAACCTCCGGGTGGATTATGTGCTGCCGTCCAAGTCTCTCAAGGTGCGCGGCGCCGGCATCTTCTGGCCGCGCGCAGGGGCTCCCGGCGCGGAGCTCACGGGGGTTTTCCCTTTCCCCACGAGCGACCACCGGTTGGTGTACGTCGATGTTGACGTCAAGAAGCGCTGACCAGACCGACTCAACAGGAACCGCCGCGAACCGCGGTCAGGCCGGTCACCCCTGTTGATTGGAGGTGAGGCGGCGCCGCCGGTCCCAGAAGACCGCGCTGAGTGCCCCTGCCGCCGTGAGCAGAATGCTGGCGCTGACAATGATGCCGCCCGCCGACTGGCTGATGATGAAGATCCATTGCGGGAACGGGCCGCTGACTGCGGTCTGATCAACCTGTAGAGGTGCAAACACCGCCCACAAGCCCAGGGCAAGCATGGCCGCCCCGAGCAGCCAGAGCACCAAAACAAACGGATTGAACCGCGGGTGCGCCGGTCCGGGGTCCGGCAAGACCGCTCCTGCCGGCATCACTTCAACAACGTTGGCGGGCTGCTCGGGTGAGGTTGCGGTGTGCGCCTCGGATACTGCCCGGCGCTGCTGCGGTGGTTCCTTCGGTGCGGGCCAGCGATCACCCTGGGTGGTCGATGATCCGCCGCCCCGCTGGTAGATGGAACTGTACCGATTGTCGATGTTCGGCGTATTTTCGCCCATTGTTCCTCCCTGACCCTTTGTTGGAAATCTACTCGTTCTGCTCCGTCGGGGTAAGTAGCCGCTGTCTGCGCGCCAAAATCCGGGACACCTCTGGCCAAGGCTCCGGGGGCTCGTGTAGGTTGAAGTGCATGGGAACAATAATTTTCGAGTAATTGTGCCGGTCGCGTGCCTGGCGCACTCGTCCAAACATCAACGAAACCATTCGAAAAGACCGTGTTGAGGCCTTCGTCTCCATGTTTGTTTCCACTCCTCCCCTGCATGAGTCCGGATCAGGGTCGCCCTGAACCGGCCAATCAGCGCAACAGGACCCCTACGGAACCGGCGGAGCGCCGGCGGACAGCAAGAGCCGCCGTCGTCGTCATTGCCGGTAGGTGAGTGGCCCAGCCGGTCAGAGCCACTGAAGGAGAGCCATGACCCAGCAAGACAATCAACAGCCGCTCAACGTCCATCTGACCGAAGATGCTGCAAAGAAACTGGTGGATGATCCGCGCGCGCGGGAAGCGTTGGCCCGGAAGAACCCCGCCTTCGGGGACCTGGACAGCGCGCACAGCACTGGGCGCAGGAACAAGTCAGTACACGCCAGTAACCGTCAGGGAAAGCGGGAGAAGAAGGTGCGCTGGTAGGGCGACAGCCCGCCTCGAGGCGCCACTGGAGAGATTAAAGTGAAACTGGCTCCGCGTTCTGCGTATGGGGGAATCGCAGAATGGGGAGCCAGCTCTCCAACTATACTTCACAGTAGGGGTCAGAAGTCCAGTCGAAATGTTCCTGAAGGGTGATGATGGCAGTCACAGCCAAAGCTTTCCAGCTGTGGCGTACCCAGATAGCACCTGAGGCAACGGTTTCCGACCTCTGCCGGAAGGCGGACATCAAGCGGTCCACACTGGCGCAGCAGCTGGTCCGTGGAAA
Organism: Arthrobacter sp. PTI12; assembly: GCF_056679915.1. NCBI lineage: Bacteria > Bacillati > Actinomycetota > Actinomycetes > Micrococcales > Micrococcaceae > Arthrobacter > Arthrobacter sp. PTI12. Next base: position 562,658 of record NZ_CM155256.1, read on the forward strand.
AGTCTCAATAGAAACCGTCATCAGCATCGCCCGCGCCTACGGGATTCCGCCGGTTCAGGCGCTGAGTGTGTTTGACGGCTACCGGGACCTCGCGGAGGGAATCCTGCCGCCCACCGGCGAGGAATATCTCAGCCAGGTTTCCCCGATGGATCTGCTGCGGCTGATCCTTGGCCGCAGTGAGGAAACGGACTGGGTGGGCAGTCCGCTGAGTTTTCGGCTCGCGCCCCTGCCTCATCGCTACTCAGTGCGCTCGTGGTTCGATGCGGTCGACGGCGGTGAACTCCGCCAGGCGCTGACCACGCGCACCGGCATTGCTCCGCAAAACCTCTCGGCGCAACTCAGCGCCGGCCGGCTGAGTACCCAGTTGTGCGTTGAGGTGGCCAGGGTTTCCGGGGTTTCGCTCGCAAACGGCCTGGTTGTCACCGGGCTGCTCACACCGCAGGAAGGCAGCTGGGCAGATGACGGCCGTGAGCAGGTGCTGAGTTCCCTGCCTGATTCGAAACTCATCCTGATAGGGCGGGACCGGCTTGATGGACTGGGCAAGAGGCTTCGCAAGCAGGAGCAGGACAACACTCGTGACCAGACCTTATGGGAGAACCTCGGATGAGCGTCGGAACGTTTACCCAATGGCTGGCGCTGACACTGTGCGTTCTCTTCGCGGCTACGCGCCTCCCGGATGCTCTGCGGGGTAAAGGGCGGAGCATCTTCGCGGTGCTGGTTCTGCTGTGTGTTGCGGTAGGCCTCAGCCTGGCGCCGATTTATCTTTTTGTTGACGGCCTGCTCGGCGGGGACAACATCGCGAACCTGCTCATCCGGTTCTGCCTGTATGCCATCATGCTGCTCCTGGGGCTGCGGGTCGCGGCCGCGTTCAGTTCTGAGCGGGCGTTGAGGCTCATCAGCGGGCCACTGGGTGCCGCCGTACTGGGCCTCACGGTTCTGGCTACGGTGATTCTGTTCGGGCTCAGTGACCTTCCCGAACCCTCAACGGGGCTGCGGGAATATGCGGACCAACCCACCGTGCACTGGTACGGCCACCTGGGGCGAATCTACCCGGCGTATGTCGGCGCATGCCTACTGGTCCCGGCGATCACAAGTGCACGGGACACCTCGGCGAGGGGTCTTCACCGTGTTGCTGCGGCCTTTATGGCGGCCGGATTTGCGATGGTGCTGGTCCACACTGCGCTCTACTTCACCGGACTTGAGATGGGGGCGGCGGACCTTATTCTGCCGTTCGGCGCGATTGTCCTCGTCACCAGCGGCCTCACCATGATCTGGCTGTCCCGCCGGCGTTCGGTACGCAACCGCTCCGCCAATTTCCTGGCCAATGAACACCGGCGCGACTGATCCACGGTTAGTCTTTTCGCCGGATTATTTCGACCAATATCGCGAACTCTGTTCACGTTTTCATCCTGGTGTGTCAAAATTATGATTATGTAACTCCCGGTGTCCGTGGGGGGTCAACGGGTTACACAGCAATAGGTGCGTCCATTAGAACGGGTGGACGCACCTATTTCGTTTCCAGGCCGGGCTGCCGCCGCCGGAAAAGCCTGCTGTCAGGCGTCGTGATCGGTTTCGAGGATACGGACCAGCGAGTCCAGGGCGTCCCCGGCGCCGTCGTCCTCGGAGCGGAGCACAACAACGTCACCGTGCTCGGCGCCCAGGCTCATCAGCGACAGGATGCTTGATGCGTCCATGGCCTCGTCCGCCGGGCTTCCCTCCAGGGCGATAGTGATGTCAGCCGATTGTTCCCCCGCCGCTTCGGCGAAGATGGCGGCAGGACGGGCGTGGAGCCCAACCCGGCTGGCTACGGTTGCTTTGCGTTCGATCATGATCTTCCTTCCGTTTGCTGTTGTGCGAGCCTACAGGCCCAGGGTTGTGAGGATCGGCAAACCGGCACGTACCGCTGTGCGTGCCTCGATCGCAGTGGGTGCAGCCAGGGCCTGTTGTGCCAGTCCCTGTGCGTCGGTGAGGGACACTGAACCAATCACGGCAGCCACGGCGGCAAGTGCGCGCGAACTCATGGACAGCGACGTGACGCCCAGACCCACCAGCACGACGGCGAGGGCCGGATCTGCGGCCGCCTCACCGCACACTCCGACCGACTTTCCGTTGTCACCGTTGGGTTCCCCGCTGGAACGTTTACCGCCACGCGCCGTCTCGGCACCGGCCACCGTCTGCCGGATCAGCTGGAGGACAGCCGGCTGCCAGGGGTCGTTCAGGGCGGCCAGCGGCCCGAGTTGGCGGTCCGCTGCCATGACGTACTGCGTCAGGTCATTGGTTCCGATCGACGCGAAGTTCACGCGCTGCAGGATTGCTCCTGCGGTCAGCGCTGCAGACGGAACCTCAACCATGACGCCGGGCACCTTCAATCCCGCTGCCGCACAGGATTCAGCGAAGTGCTGGGCCTCCTCCGCTGTGGAAATCATGGGTGCCATGACCCAGACGTCCGTTGTTGCGCCGTCGGCTGCTTCGCTGATTGCCTTCAGCTGGCGGTCCAGCACACCGGGCGTCGAAAGCTCGGTGCGGTAGCCGCGAACACCGAGCGCGGGGTTGGGTTCGGAGGCATCGGTAAGGAAGGGCAGGGGCTTGTCTGCGCCGGCATCAAGAGTGCGGATCACTACCTTGCAGGCAGGGAACGCGTCGAACACCTCACGGTATGCCGCGGATTGCTCCTCGACCGTCGGCTCGGTATCGCGGTTGAGGAAGCAGAACTCGGTGCGCAGTAGTCCTACGCCTTCAGCTCCAGCATCGGCCGCCTTGCGGGCGTCAGCACCCGATCCCACATTGGCGAGCAGCGGGATCCGGTGCCCGTCCGTCGTCGTGCAGGTTCCGCTGTAGCTACCGAGCGAACGTGCCTGCTCCGCCCAGATGGCCGCTGCCGTCCGTTCTGCATCGCCCGGGCCGGAGAGCACGGTTCCGGCGGCGCCGTCGACAAACACCTCAGTGCCGTCGTCGATAGTCTCAACGCCGCGGGCGGCGACGACGGCGGGCAGCCCCAGCGCGCGGGCCAGGATGGCCGTGTGTGACTGCGGACCCCCGGAGCTGGTGATCAGGGCGATCACAAGCTCCGGGTTGAGCGTGGCGGTATCCGCAGGGGCGAGGTCCTCCGCCGCAAGGACGAACGGATGGTCGGCTGTCGGGATACCGGGCGCCTGCAGCCCGCGCAACTCGGCGACAATCCGGGAGCGGACGTCCAGGACGTCCTGGGTGCGCTCGGCCATATAACCGCCGAGGCCCCTCAGCATGTCCGCCACCTGGGAGCCGGCTTCCCACACCGAGCGCTCGGCAGAGGTTCCGGCAACAATGAGGGCGTTCGCGGACTTCAGAAGCATGGGGTCCGCGGCCATCATGGCAGTTGCCTCAAGGACCGCCCTCGAGTCACCGGTTGCGGCGTCGGCGCGTTGCTGAAGTTCGGCCTGCACGTTTTTCGCGGCAGCCTTCAGCCTGGCCGTTTCCTCATCAACCGTGGTGTTGGACCATTTCTCCCGGGCGGACGGTTCAGCTACCGGGCGCGGCATCTGCCGCACCGGTCCAACGATCCTGCCGGGGCTTACCCCTACGCCGGTGAAGGTGCTCAATGGTCCAACTCCTCAGTCAGGGACTATGCGGCAACCGACTCGGAGGCGGCGGCCGGGGCCGGCTTGCGCACGGCGAACCGCTTCAGGGCCACCACGGCAAGGGCCGAGATGACCATGCCCACGAGAATCGATAGAACAAACATAACGACATTACCGATTGCGAAGAATACAAAGATTCCGCCGTGCGGTGCCTGGGAGGTGACTCCGGTACCCATGATCATCGCGCCGGTGACCGCGGATCCCAGCAGGCCTGCGGGAATGACGCGCAGCGGATCAGCGGCAGCGAACGGAATGGCGCCTTCCGAGATGAACGCGGAGCCGAGGAGCCATGCAGCCTTTCCGTTCTCGCGCTCTGCGAGGGAGAAGCGGCGGCGGTCGATCACGGTGGCCAAGGCCATTGCCAGCGGCGGGACCATACCGGCGGCCATGACGGCCGCCATGATCTGCCACGGAGCCTGGTTGTCGATGGCTCCAGCGCCGAGGCCGGCGACTGCGAAGGCGTAGGCAACCTTGTTGATGGGACCGCCGAGGTCAATTGCCATCATGAGCCCGAGGATGATGCCAAGCAGAACCGCACCGGTGCCGGTCAAACCCGACAACCAATCGTTGAGCGCAACGGTCAGGGCGGCAATCGGACCACCCAGGATAAGGATCATGAGGCCGGAGGCCACAATCGACGCCACCAGCGGGATGATCACTACCGGCATCAGGCCGCGCAGCCAGCGGGGAACTGCCAGCTTACCGATCTTCATGGCGACGTAGCCGGCCAGGAGACCGCCGACAATCGCACCCAGGAAACCCGCGCCCATGAAGCCGGCAACAGCACCGGCAACGAAGCCCGGGGCAATGCCGGGACGGTCAGCGAGTGCGTAGGCAATGTAGCCCGCCAGGGCTGGGACCAGGAAGCCCATCGACAGGGAACCGATCTTGAAGAACACCGCCCCGAGGTATGCGCCGAGAGCGCCCTGGGCTGTCTCGGGGAACTCGGAAGGGAGGTTCCAGAGGCTGTTGTTGACCACCATGTCATCAGCGAATCCGGTGATGTCATACCCGCCGAGGAGGAAGCCCAGGGCAATGAGGAGCCCGCCGCCTGCAACGAACGGGATCATGTAGCTGACGCCCGTAAGAAGCGCGCGCTTCAACTGGCCGCCGACACCTTCACGAGGGCCGTCGTCGTCGGACCCAGGCATGGAGGAATCGGCAACTCGGCGGGCATTGGGGTTATCTGCCGCGGCGATGGCTTCCTCGACCATGACTCCCGGCTCGTCGATGCCGCGCTTGACCGGCGCATTGATGACCGGCTTGCCGGCGAACCGGTGCTTGTCCCGGACGTCGACATCGACGGCGAAAATTACTGCATCCGCTGCAGCGATCACTGACGGGTCGAGGGGAGTGGATGCTGAGGAGCCCTGCGTCTCGACCTGCAGGTCAATGCCACGCTCCTTGGCCGCGGCGACGAGTGAGTCGGCTGCCATGTAGGTGTGGGCAATACCTGTGGGGCATGCGGTCACGGCGACCAGTCGCTTGGTCCGGGCTGCGTCCGGCGGCGTTGTGGTTCCCGGGTCCGCGGACTCAGGCTTCACGGCAGTAGCGCCGCCTTCCTTCCTGGCAGGAGCGGCTTCGAGGGCTTCCTCCACCAGAGCCACGACCTCCTGCTCGGTGGATGCGGAGCGCAACGCGGCGGTGAAGTCCTTCTTGATCAGGGAGCGGGCGAGCTTCGACAGCAGCTTGAGGTGTTGCTGGTCGGCGCCTTCCGGAGCCGCTATGAAGAACACCAGGTCTGCCGGACCGTCTTTGGCGCCGAAGTCCACCTTCGGCTCAAGGCGTGCCATCGCCAGGGTCGGTTCAAGAACGGCAGTGGACCGGCAGTGCGGAATGGCGATGCCGCCGGGGATGCCGGTGGCTGTCTTTTCCTCGCGGGCCAGAGCATCGGCGAAAAGCCCTTCCACCTGGTCGGCGCGGCCCTGCGCCACCACCAGTTCGGCGAGCCGGCGAATGACGCCGGCGCGGTCAGTGCCCAGCGACGTGTCGAGAACGACAAGTTCGGGCGTAATCATTGCGGACATGGGAGTTCCTTTGGAGGTTATAAGTGGTTGGGGGAAGCATGGGTTGAAGCGAGCACCCGGACCGTAACCGCGTCCGGTGTGGTTTGGTGCAGGGCCGGCACTGTTGAACCCGGTAGGGATGCAGCAGCCGAGCCGTGAGCCACCGCCTGGCGCAGGCAGTCGGGGGCACTGGCGCCGCGGGTTTGCGCCAGGAGGTAGCCGGCAAGCGCGGAGTCTCCGGCGCCGACGGTGGAGATTGCTGTGATGGGTGGATGCTGTGCGTGCCACGCGCCGTCGGCGGTAACCAAAAGAGCGCCCTTGGAACCGAGGGTTGCAAGGACCGAACGGACGCCGCGGGCGAGCAGCCGGGTAGCTGCTTCGACCGCGAGGTCCTGCTGGTCCTCGAGGCTGTCTCCAACTCCAAGGCCGGTGAGCTGGGAGAGTTCCTCGGCGTTCGGCTTGAGGAGGTCCGGAGCGGCGTTGTTCTCGATCGCCGCTATGAGCGCTGCTTCGGACGCATCCAGAGCGATCAGTGGAGCGCGGTCGCCGTGGCGGTTCCTTACCGCGCGAACGACTTCAGCGTAATAATCCGGGGCAAGGCCCGGCGGAAGGGACCCTGCAAGGACCAGCCAGCGGGCGTCGTCGGACAGTTCCACCACCAGGTCAATAAGGGCGTCAGCTTCCCGCTGGTTCAGTGCCGGACCGGGCTCGTTGATTTTGGTGGTGGTGCCATCCGGCTCCGTCAGCGTGACATTGCTGCGAAGTGCTGCCGCGATGGGCAGATTGCGGTAGGGGACACCGGCGGAGTGGAGACCGGTGAGTACCGGATCATCCTCGTGGCCGGGAAGGATTGCCAGCGCCTCGGCGCCGCCGGCGGACAGGGCCCGGCAGACGTTGACTCCCTTGCCGCCCGACTCCTGGCGGTTGGCCGTTGCACGCTGCACCGCACCGCGGGCCAGGGGGGCGGCGAGCTCAATGGTGCGGTCCAGGCTGGGATTGGCTGTGAGCGTGATGATCATGCGATGACCAGCTCGACGTCCGCCTCGGCGAGGGCGCGGGTGAAACCGGTGTCCGGCTGGGCGTCGGTGACCAGGGCGTCTATGTCGCCAAGTTCGGCGAAGCTGACGAGCGTCTCTGTGTTCAATTTCGACGCGTCCGCCAGTACGACGACGCGGCGAGCGGATCTAACGATTGCTGCCTTCACAGAGGCCTCCTCCGGGTCAGGAGTGCTGAGCCCGAATTCCGGGTGCACTCCATTGGTTCCGATGAAAACGACGTCCGGGCGGAAGCCGCTGTAGCGCGCAACAGTGCCGCTGCCGACGCAGGCACTGGTCAGGCCGCGGACCCGGCCACCGATGAATTCCAGTTGGAGTGATGAGCCGATCAGGGTGGAGGCTACCGGTACGGAGTGGGTGATGACGAGGAGCTGGTTCCCAGCTTCCTGCGCAAGGAGTGCAGCGAGGCTGCTTGTGGTGGTTCCGCCGTCCAGCACAATCGAACCTTCGGTCGGAACCATTGTCAGCGCGGCTTTGGCGATGCGCGCTTTCTCTGCCTGGTTGCGGCCTTCACGGCTTGTGAGACTCAGCTCAGTGGTGCTTGCGCTGGCGGCGGGAACGGCACCGCCGTGTACCCGACGCAGGAGCCCGTCCTTCTCCAGCAGTGCGAGATCGCGCCGGACAGTCTCCTTGGTGATGTTGAATCGCGATGCCAGCTGGGCCACAGTTACCCGGCCCTCGGACATAACCAGCGCTGCGATCCTGTTATAGCGTTCCTCGGCGAACACCGTTCCTCCTCGCTGCGTGACTACCGTCACAACCATTTCTGTTTCAGTGACTCTATCTGTGTTTCTGTTTGGGTGTCAATGAAAACGGAAGGAAAGGCAGATCTGCTTATGGCAGTTTCTCGGAGAGGGCGCGAAAAGGAAGAAGCCACCAGCGCCGACGGCGCTGATGGCTTCTCTTGTACGGACTGCTCGGCAGCCCCGCTGACAGGTTCGGTCAGATCCCGCCGTCGCGGGTCTCGTTTCGGGTGATCCGCTCGCCGGTGTTGGGGTCCTGGACGGTACGCGACTCGCTGACCCGCTTCTGGTTGCGGGGAGCATTCATGAGGAGCGAAATGATTAGCCCCAGAATGCCGACCCCCATCAGGATGTAACCCACCAGGGTGAGGTCGATGAAGTTCACCAGATTATCTGAGACTGCGAAGGCCAATATTGCACCAAGTGCAATGAGGACAATGGAGGAACCGATTCTCATGCCAACCACTCCTTGATTTGACCCGCTTCAGGAATTCTTCTGTTAGTCCCAGTAGCCACGGCGGGTTGCCGGAATATAAGCGCCACGTGATCAGCATACTGTCGATCCCGTTTCTGGTGAAGTTTCGATTACAAGGGGTTGCAAAGTCGTCGAGCAGGAGTTTAATAGTTCCACCGGTGAGGCGTATGCTATTACTAAGCTCACTTATCAAGTAAGGTAGTGTGCAGTTGCACTCCGGTGCATCGTCGAAATCGACATATATGTTGCGCAGTTAGAAGTTCGATAAAGGAGCACTTCATGAATTTCCTGGCATTTCTTCTTCTCGGCCTTATTGCGGGCGCCATCGCCAAGCTGATTCTGCCCGGCAAGCAGGCCGGCGGCTGGATCATGACCCTGATCCTGGGCGTGATCGGGGCCCTCCTCGGAGGCTTCCTGGGTAACCTCCTCTTCGACGTCGGCGTGAACGAGTTCTTCTCGATCTCCTCGTGGCTGCTGGCCATCGGCGGCGCGATCATCGTTCTCCTCGTTTACGGAGCTATCACCAAGAATCGCTCGCACGCATAAACCGGGTACATCGACCAAACGCCCCGCCGGCCCCCATCCGACGGGGCGTTTTGCGTTGAGGCAAGCGCTCGCCCAAACTTGAACAACTCGACGGAAGGATCAGTTATGGCACGCTTCAACCCTGCGGGGAAATTTGCCAGCGGAGCGGTATTCGACCGCAACGGCCAACCAAAGCCGGGCATCCAGCGCGCGGTGGAACGGGCTATCGATATTCAACGACCGTTGGTTCTCGCCAACCTGCGGCGACTGCGCAGAAAAAACCCAACGGCCACCGGTGCCGAGTTGAACGCAAAACTGGAGCGCGACTATCTCGTTGCGATCACAACCGCAGGAGCGGCTGTCGGAGGCACCGCCGTCGTCCCGGCTATTGGAACAGTGGTTTCGCTGGGACTTTCCGCCGCCGCCACCGTCGGTTTTCTGGAGGCAACGGCGCTCTATGCACAATCAGTCGCGGAGCTGCACGGAATCTCCACAGAGGATCCGGAGCGTGCCCGCACTCTCGTCATGGCCATCCTCATGGGTGAGGAAGGCTCGGCTCTCATCCAGGCGACCATCGGTTCATCAGCGGGCGGAGTGACGCGTCACTGGGGCAACGTGGTCGGCGGATCGATGTCCTCCTCCGCAGTACGCGGCATCGGCGCCAGCATCCGCAAGCGTTTCCTCAAGCGCATGCTCGCGCGCCAGGGCGGCGCCCTGTTGGGCCGGGCGCTCCCGTTCGGGGTAGGCGCAGCTGTGGGCGGGGTGGCCAACCACAAGATGGGCCGTACGGTCATCGAGGCAACCCGGGAAGCCTTCGGTCCACCGCCCACCGTCATCCCCGGTGAGCTGCTCACGGAGCTCGAGAAGCTCCCGGAGACCGGTAACGGCCCGCAGCCCTGACGCTAGCCGAACAGCGCGTGGGCCAATGAGAAGATGCCCAGTCCGGCAAGAGCGCCGACCACGGTGCCGTTGATCCGGATGAACTGAAGATCCTTACCGACCTGGAGTTCGATCTTCCGTGAGGTTTCTTCGGCGTCCCAGCGCTCCACAGTTTCGGAGATGATGCCCGCGATGTCGCTTCGGTAGGTCCGCACGAGGTAACCGGCGCCGTCGGAAATCCACCTGTTGATCTTGCCCGCAAGATCCTCGTCCGTGGTGAGACGCCGCCCGAAGTCGCGGACCGCAGCCTTGAAGTTTCGGGTCAGTTCACTATCAGGGTCATTGACTGCTTCCAGGAGGGCTGTCTTGATGGTGGACCAGGCCCGTGCGGCAACATCATGCAGACGCGGGTCATCAAGGATGCCGGCCTTGATCTCCTCGGCCTTCGCAATAATGACCGGATCATGCTGCAGATCCTGGGCGAGGTCCTTGAGATACTTGTCGATGGAGAGCCGGACATCGTGCTGGGGATCCGCCTGGACCGCCCGAACGAACTTGAGGAACTCCACATAAACCTTGTCGCCGACGAGCCCGTCCACGAAGTGCGGCACCCACGTGGGTGAGCGTTGGGACACAACGCGGGAAACGACGTCGTAATTGCCGTCCACCCACTCGGCTGCCCGGTCCACCAGCAGGTCAATGAGCCGGTGGTGGTGTCCCTCCTCGAAGACGCGCTCTGCCATGCGACCGACCGGCGGCCCCCACGGTGGGTCCACCACGTGCTTGCGCACCATTGATTCGATGACCTTCTGGACGGCGTCGTCATCCAGCACGGTGAAAGCACCGCGGATCAGGGCGGCACCTTCCACGGCTACGCGGTCTGCCCCCTCCGGCCGGGAGAGCCATGCGCCGGCGCGCTGGGCGAGGCCGAGTGAGGAAAGCTTCTGCTGCACCACGGACTCCGACAGGAAGTTCTCCTCCACAAACTGCCCCAGTGATGTGCCGATCTGGTCCTTCTTGCGCGGAATGATCGCCGTGTGGGGAATCTTGAGCCCCATCGGGTACTTGAACAGGGCCGTCACGGCGAACCAGTCGGCCAGGGCTCCCACCATGCCGCCCTCCGCAGCAGCGCGGACGTACTGCAACCACGGGTACTGCTCCTGAAGGGCGAAGGCGATCAGGAAAATCACCGCCATGATGGCGAGCAGGCCCGTCGCAACGGTCTTCATCCGCCTCAGACCCGCGGCGCGCTCCGTATCGGTCAACGCAATGCTCACTTAGTCCTCCGCATCGATGCTGAATTCCCATCTAACCAGCCGTCCGGAGGACAGTCACGCCGCCGATTCGCTAGCGTAAGGCCTGTGGCAGAACAACGAGCAGTGAAGCACCTGGTTTTCGCGCACCGCGGGGCGAGCGAACAGTACGCGGAACACACCCGCGCTGCTTTTCTGCAGGCGCTCGCGGAAGGTGCTGACGGGGTGGAATGCGACGTCCACCTCACTGAGGACCTGGAACTTGTCTGCATTCACGACACCACGCTGGACCGCACCTCCAGCGGAACGGGCGACGTGGGAGGTCATACGCTGCGACAGTTGCGTGAACTGGACTTCGCGTCATGGAAGGGGGCGAATATCCCGCCAGGGTATGGCGGTGTGGCCGATCAGCTGCTCACGCTCGAAGACCTGCTGGATCTCCTGCGTACGGACGGACGCCAGCTTGAGCTGGCCATCGAGCTGAAGCACCCGAGCCCCTTCGGGCTCAAGCTGGAGGAACGGCTGATCGCCTTCCTGATGAGGGAGGGCTATGACCCGGAGACTTCCCGGCTCGCCAACCTGCACATCACTTTCATGAGCTTCAATCCCGACTCGGTCCGCCACCTGTTGGAGCGCGTGCCCGCCGACGTCGTCTGCCAGCTGGTGGCCGACGTGCAGCCTGATGACGTGCGCGAAACTTTGGGCCCACTCACCGCTGCGGCCGTGATGAACCTCCTCCGGCGCGCGCTGCACGAGGGCGAGCGCATCATCGCGAGTGGAGCGGTGGGAATCGCCGGGCCAAGCATCGCGTACGTGCGTGCGCATCCGGACCGGGTTGCGCGGTGGCTCGAGTCCGGGCTTCGCCTGCGGGTGTGGACGGTTGACGCTGACGACGACATAGACCTCCTCCGCGACCTCGGCGCCCAGGAGATCACTACCAACCGTCCGGCGTATGTACTTGGCAGGCTCAAAGGGGAGTCCTCGACCGGCCGGGTGTGATTGAGTTATCGCATGGCTATGCCGATTGAGGACTACGCGCTGATTTCCGATCTTCATACCGGTGCGCTCGTTTCCCGGGGTGGGAGCGTGGACTGGCTTTGTTACCCTCGGTTCGACTCGGCGTCGGTTTTTTCCGCGCTGCTGGGCAATGACAATCACGGACGTTGGCTCGTGGCGCCGGCGCACGCCGCCGGTGTTGCGGAGCTGGTGGAGTGGAAGTACATCGACTCCACGTTCGTACTGCAGTCCAGATGGCGTACCGAAGCCGGTGAAGTCCTGGTGACCGACTACATGCCCATCCATGACCGGCGCGCATCCCTTGCACGGCGCATCGAGGGAATCAGCGGATCAGTGCCGATGCGCCAGGAGCTTGTAGTGCGCTTCGGCTACGGCGAGGTGCTGCCATGGGTGCGGCGTACCCATGAGGAGGGCGGTCCCGGAATTCTCGCGATGGCCGGGCCGGATGCACTGCTCCTGCGTGGCACCCATCTTCCGCGCGCCGCCGATCACCGCCACGTGGGAGAGTTCACCGTCGAAGCCGGTGAAAAGGTGGACCTCGAGCTGGTGTGGTACCCATCCCACCGTCCGCAGCCGACGCCCCTGGACTTCGACGTCACACTGCAGGCAACCATCGACTACTGGCAGGGCTGGGCGGAAAGCTGCGAGAAGCAGGGCGAGTATGACGGCATCGTCAAGCGCTCACTCCTGGTGCTGCGTGCCCTGACGCATGAAGACACCAGCGGCATCGTCGCGGCCCCCACCACGTCGCTGCCCGAGGCCTTCGGCGGCGAGCGGAACTGGGATTACCGGTTCTGCTGGCTACGTGACGCCGCATTGACGCTCGAAGCGATGATGACGCACGGCTACGAGGATGAGGCCTCGGAATGGCGGAACTGGTTGCTCCGTGCGGTTGCCGGCGACCCCGAGGATCTCCAGATCATGTACAGCGTTTCGGGTGAGCGGAACCTTCCCGAGAAAGTCCTGGGGCACCTGCCGGGTTACGCGGACTCCGCTCCAGTTCGGATCGGCAACGGGGCCGTGACCCAATACCAGGCCGACGTCGTCGGTGAAGTGATGGTTGCCCTGGAAAAGCTGCGCAAGCGCGGAGTGAAGGAAGACGAATTCTCCTGGCCGCTGCAGCATGCACTGTTGGGGTTCCTGGAGAAACACCTGAGCGCCAAGGATCACGGTATCTGGGAGATGCGCGGTGAGCCGGCCTACTTCACGCACTCCCGCGTCATGATGTGGGCCGCGTTCGACCGCGGAGCCCGCGCGGTCCGCGAACACGGTCTCAAGGGTGAGGCAGACCGATGGGAGCAACTCCGGGATGAGCTCCGCATCGAGATCCTTGAGCAGGGTTTCAGCAGGGAGGTGGACTCTTTCACCCAGTATTACGGCACCACCTTGGTGGATGCATCACTGCTGCAGCTGCCGCAGGTCGGATTCGTTGATTACGACGACCCGATGATGATCGGCACGGTTGCGAGGCTGGAAGAAGAGCTGCTCGATGAGCATGGGCTGCTACTCCGCTACCGCACCGAATCATCAATCGATGGCTTGGCGCCCGGCGAGCACCCGTTCCTTGCCTGTTCCTTCTGGCTCGTTGAGCAGTATGCGCATACCGGCAGGCTTCAGGACGCCAAGAAACTGATGAACCAGCTGGTGGGCTACGCCAACCAGCTTGGCCTGCTGTCCGAGGAGTACGACGCCGGAAACGCCAGGATGGCCGGGAACTTCCCTCAGGCGTTCTCCCACCTGGGGCTGGTGCGGGCCGCCGATGCGATCCACGCGGCCCAGCAGGTCTCCCTCGCCCACTGATTTCACAGGACACGCCCCTTATGAAGGGTCATAAGGGGCGTGTCCTGTCAGATGAACGGTGGACGGTTAAGGCTTGAGCACCACCTTGATGCAGCCGTCATCCTTCTTCTGGAAGGTTTCGTAGGCAGCCGGTCCCTCATCCAGAGGAACTTCGTGGGTCTTGAGATCCATGACGCCCAGCGGATCCGAGGGGTCTTCCACGATGGGAAGCAGTTCATCGGTCCACCGGCGGACATTGCACTGACCCATGCGTGTCTGAATCTGCTTGTCGAACATGGTCAGCAGAGGCATGGGGCTTGCCGTGCCGCCATACACGCCGCTGATGGATATAGTTCCGCCCCGGCGCACCGCATCAATCGCCGCGTGCAGGACGCTCAGCCGGTCCACTCCGGCTGTTTCCATGGCTTTCTTGGCTACAGCGTCAGGGAGGAGCCCGACGGCCTGCTGTGCGAAGGCGCCGAGGGGTGAGTGATGTGCCTCCATGCCGACGGCGTCAACGACGGCGTCCGGGCCGCGCCCGTCGGTCATTTCCCGAAGCTCATCGCCGACATTCTTCGAGAAGTCGACAACCTCGATGCCGTGCCGCTCTGCCATTGCGCGGCGCTCCGCCACGGGCTCAACCGCGATTACCCGCTGACCGAGGTACTTCCCGACCCTGCTGGCGAACTGGCCAACGGGACCAAGACCGAAGACGGCCAGGGTCCCGCCGTCGGGCACGTCCGCGTACTTCACGCCCTGCCAGGCGGTGGGGAGGATATCGGAAAGGTACAGGTAGCGCTCGTCGGGCAGCTCGCTGCCCACCTTGACGGCCCCGTAGTTTGCGTGCGGAACGCGCAGGTATTCGGCCTGGCCGCCCGGCACGGAGCCATACAGTTCCGAATACCCGAGCATCTTCGCGCCAGTGCCTTTGTCCCTGCTTTGGGTGGTCTCGCACTGGGACTGCAGGCCCTGATTGCACATCCAGCAGTGGCCGCACGCTACGTTGAACGGGATGACCACGCGGTCTCCGGGCGTGAGGTTGGTTACGCTGCTTCCCACCTCTTCCACGATGCCCATTGGTTCATGGCCAAGGATGTCCCCTTTGTTCATGAACGGACCGAGCACCTCGTAGAGGTGAAGGTCGGATCCGCAGATCGCGGTTGAAGTGATGCGAACGATTGCATCCGTGGGCTCCTGAATTCGCGGATCAGGAACGTTGTCGATGCTGAGCGATCGCTTGCCCTGCCAGGTAAGTGCCTTCATGTTGGTCTCTCCAAGGGGTTGGTAAGCATGCTGACTATACTCAGTATTGCCGGGATTCCGTCGGAAGTGAACCCCATAGGCGGAACGGCATACGCTTGGCCGGTGGAGTTATCGAGATCCCCGGCTGTCCGGGTTGGACTGTCAATTGCCGTGGCTACCGGCCTCTATGGGGTGTCTTTCGGTGCCCTGTCAGTCGCCTCCGGGTTGGACCTCCTGCAGACCATGGCACTGAGTCTCCTGTTATTCAGCGGCGGTTCCCAGTTCGCGTTCATCGGCGTGGTGGGAGGCGGCGGAACCGGGGCGGCCGCGATGTCCGCGGCTTCCCTGCTCGGTATCCGCAACGCCGTCTACGGCATGCAGATGAACGCGATGCTCCGGCCGCGCGGCCTGCGCCGTTTCGCGGCCGCCCAGGTAACCATTGATGAATCGACGGCGACGGCCACGGGACAAAGCGATCCCCAGGAGCAGGCGCGCGGGTTCTGGGTTGCAGGGATCGGTATATACGTTCTATGGAATGTCTTTACCCTTGCGGGCGCGCTACTGGGGAACGCACTCGGTGATCCTGCGCAATGGGGCCTGGACGGCGCTGCGGTCGCCGCATTCCTCGGATTGCTGTGGCCCCGGTTGAAGGCGCGGGAGCCGGCGGCCATCGCCGTGGTCTGTGCGCTGGTTACCCTGCTCACCGTCCCCTTTGTGCCTGCGGGCATCCCGATCCTGTTGGCCGCCGCGGTAGCTGCGCTGGCCGGCTGGTTCAGTTCCGGTCCCCCGCGCGAGGGCCTGGAGCCCGATGTCGAGCCCTATCCCACGGAAGGACACCGGTGAACCTCTGGATCTGGATCCTCATTGCCTGCGGAATCAGCTATCTCACGAAGCTCGCCGGCTATCTGGTGCCCGCGCGCCTCATGGAGAACCCGCACATGACCCGCGTCGCCGGCACGCTGACTATCGGGCTGCTCGCGTCACTGACCGCCGTGAACACCTTTTCGAGCGGGCAATCCCTGGTGATTGATGCGCGCCTCGCGGCCGTCGTCGCAGCAGGGGTGGCGCTGTGGCTGCGGGCACCGTTCCTCGTCGTCGTCCTCGTGGGGGCGGGCGCCGCGGCACTGGCGCGTCTTCTTGGCGCCCCCTAGCCCCGTGAATACGGCCGCTCGCGTGTGCCGAGTGGCTCACTAGCAGGGATCTAGACAGAGCCGACGACGGCGGCAGTCGCCTCAGCGATAGCCGCCTCTTCGTCTGTGGGCACCACGAGGACCGGGAAAGCCGATTCCTCTGTGCTGATCTCCCGCGGCGAGCCGCCCGGTTTCTGGTTTTCGGCGTCGTCAATGTAGACACCCAGGGCGCCCAGACGCTTGACCACCCGCTCCCGGAAACGCCAGGAGTTCTCCCCGATGCCCGCCGTGAACACGAGCGCCTGCGCGCCTCCAACAGCAACGTGGTACCCGCCGATGTACTTCGCGAGGCGATAGGAGGCGATCTCCAGCGCCATGGTGCCGGCAGCGTCCCCGGACTCCTCGATGGAACGCATGTCATTGTGGCCTGTGAGGCCCTTCAAGCCGGACCCGCGGTTGAGTAATTGATCGAGATCCTTCTCCATGTAGCCCTCCCGGCTGAGGAACAGCAGGATCGACGGGTCGATGTCGCCGGACCTGGTTCCCATGACAAGTCCCTCCAGCGGAGTGAACCCCATCGAGGTATCAATGCTTTGGCCATCCTGCACAGCAGTAATGGACGCGCCGTTGCCCAGGTGCGCGATGATGCCCGTGAATTCGGTTGGCGGCATCCCGAGCAGCTCGGCGGCGTGCCGAGTCACGTACTCGAAGGAGGTGCCGTGAAACCCGTACCGGCGGATGCCGAACTTCTTGTACAGCTCATCCGGCACGGCGTACCGCCACGCATGCTCGGGCAGCGTGCGGTGGAAGGCCGTGTCAAACACAGCCACCTGCGGCATGTCCGGCCACCGCTCGGCAATGGCGCGCAGACCCTGCACGTTGGCAGGATTGTGCAACGGGGCCAGTGGGTTGAGCCGGTCGATCGCGCGGATGATCTCATTCGTGATGAGCACTGGTTCGCTGAACCGTTCGCCGCCGTGAACCACGCGGTGACCGACGGCGTCGATGGACTTGCCCTGCAGCTTGGCGTCCAGCTCCTCGGTGACCCGGTCCAGCGCTTCGGTGTGATCCTTCGGGCCGCCGTTCGCGGTGTCGCCGATGCGCTCGATCAGCCCGTTGGCCAGGCGCTCCCCGCTCACGGAATCCCGGACTTGGTACTTGAGCGATGACGAGCCCGAGTTGATGACGAGGATGATCATGGCGCCTCCTGCGCTGGTGTGCCCTGCGCCTGCACGGCGGTGATGGCGACGGTGTTCACAATATCTTCGACGGTGCAGCCCCGTGACAGGTCATTGACCGGCTTGCGCAGGCCCTGAAGCACCGGCCCCACGGCGACCGCACCGGCTGATTGCTGAACCGCCTTGTACGTGTTGTTGCCTGTATTCAGATCGGGGAATATGAAGACGGTTGCCTGCCCCGCGACCGACGACCCGGGCAATTTGGACTCTGCCACGGAGGCGTCTACGGCGGCGTCGTACTGGATGGGCCCCTCCACCGGCAGGTCGGGGCGGATCGAGCGGACCAGCTCCGTGGCCCGCCGCACCTCGTCCACTGCGCCTCCGTAACCCGACTCTCCGGTGGAGTAGGAGAGCATGGCCACGCGCGGTTCAACCCCGAACTGGGCAGCCGTTTCAGCCGACGCCACAGCGATATCCGCCAGTTGCTCCTCGGTGGGATCCGGATTGACGGCGCAGTCTCCGTACACCAGCACGCGGTCACGAAGCAGCATCAGGAACACGGAGGAGACAATTTTCACGCCCTCCTTCGTCTTCACGAACTCAAGCGCGGGCCGGATGGTGTTCGCGGTGGTGTGCGCGGCGCCGGAGACCATGCCGTCAACGTAACCCAGCTGAACCATCATTGTTCCGAAGTAGGAGCCATCGAGCATGCGGTCCCGGGCGTCGTCGAGCGAGACGTTCTTGTGCGCACGCAGCCGCGCGTACTCCGCAGCGAACTCCTCGCGCAGGTCCGAGGTTGCCGGGTCCAGCAGGGTGAGCCCGGTCAGGTCCACACCGAGGCCGGCGGCACGCTCGCGCAGCTGTCCCTCCGGTCCGAGGATTGTCAGGTCGCAGACATCCCGGCGGCGCAGGATCTCAGCGGCGCGGAGGATCCGCTCGTCCAGGCCTTCGGGTAGAACCACATGCTTACGGTCCGCGCGGGCCTTCTCGATCAGCTCGTGCAGGAACCGCAGCGGAGTCATCTTCACCGGCCGGGGCAGCTCAAGGCGCTCCAGCAGCTCCGTCGCATCCACCTGCCGTGCCCACACACCAAGTGCGGCGGCAGCCTTGCGCCGCAAGCCGGTCGCAATCTCGCCGCGCACCTCACTGACGCGCTTCGCGGCCGTGTAGGTGTCGTCGTCGACCGCGAAAACAGGGAAGGTGGCATGGGCAAGCAGGGCAAGGATATTGGGGTCCGGCGTCAGACCACCGGTGAGAATCATGCCGGAGGGCACGGGAAACTCAGGCGAGAACGACGACGCCACAGTTGCCACCAGCACGTCCGCCCGGTCTCCGGGAACAATCACGAGGGCGCCGTCGGTCAGCAGTTCCAGGAAGTGGCCAACGTTCATGGCAGCGACGCGGATGGAGGAGACATCACGTTCCAGGCTGGCGCCGCCGGCGATGTGACGCGCGTCCAGGGCGCCGGCAACCTCCGCCATTGTCGGCTGGGAGATCTCGCTCATTTCGGGAATGACGTAGACCGGGCGGCCGGACTTCCCCGGGCGCACCTGATCGCGGATGGCCTCTACGGCGCTCTCTGCCGCACGGTTCACCATCATGGCCAGCAGCGACACCTCCGCTGCGTCCAGTTCCCTGCGCGCGACGTCGACGGCGTCAGCTGCCTCAGCGGAGGTCATGTCCTTTGCGCTTACCACGGCAAGCACCATGGCGCCCAGATTGTTCGCCAGCCGTGCGTTCAGATCAAACTCGACGGCGGCGTCCTGCCCGCTCAGGTCCGTCCCCTCCACGATGATTACGTCGCAGGACTGCGCCATCTCGCTGTACACGGAGACGGAACGCGCATCGATTTCCTCGCGCTCGCCGGACACGAGCAGGGCCCGGGCTTCCGCCCGCGTCATGGCGCTCCTGGCGGTCTTCTCATCCAGCCCGAACGCGCGCCGCATGAGGAGAACCATCGGATCATCGTTGCCGTCTTCCGCTTCCGAGATTGGGCGAAGGAAGCCGATCCTGTCCGCGTGCCCCTGCAGCATGCTGGCCAACCCCAGGGAGATGAGCGATTTGCCTGACCCGGGGGCCATGGCGCTGACATAAATTCCGCGGGTGGTCATTCCTTCATCCTGCACGATCGACGGTGCATAGTCACTGCCCGGCGCCTGCTGCCTGCGTCACCCTCCGGACTGCCGGTTCACCGTCGACGTACGGAACGGGTGACCGGTGGGGCCAAACCTGACAGACTGTTTCCCATGCTCGTAGCCTTCTCAGTTGCACCTTCCGGCCGGCCCAGCGGCGCACGTCAGGACACCAGCGAAAACGGGGACGGTTCGGTTCACGCCGCGGTAGCCGAAGCCGTGAAGATCGTGCGTGACTCCGGCCTGCCGAACTCCACCAGTTCCATGTTCACCGAGATCGAGGGTGAGTGGGATGAGGTCATGGACGTGGTCAGACGCGCTACGGAGGCAGTGGCCAAGTACGGCAGCCGCGTCTCCCTGGTGCTCAAGGCGGACATCCGTCCCGGCCACACGGGCGAGCTCAGCGGAAAAGTGGAGCGCCTCGAGCGCGCGATTGATGAGATGGACGAGTACCAGGGCCACTCATGAGTAACTGGACAGAGGTTGACAGCTACCTGAACCGCACGGTGGTCCAACCGGACGCCGCTCTCCTTGCGGCCGTTGACAATACCCGCAACGCAGGTATGCCTGCCATTGAAGTGACTGCCGGGCAGGGCAAGTTCCTCATGCTCCTTGCCCGTATCCATCAGGCGAAGCGGGTCCTGGAGATCGGTACGCTGGGCGGCTTCAGCACCACCTGGCTGGCACGCGGTCTTCCCGAGAGCGGAACCATTGATACCTGCGAGTATGAGCCCGCCCATGCAGAGGTGGCCAGGCGCAATCTGGAGGTGGCCCCGGCGTCGGGCACAAGGTAACCGTGCACGTGGGAGCGGCACTGGAGACGCTTCCCACGCTGGAAGGGCCCTATGACCTCTTCTTCATCGACGCGGACAAGGCGAACAACCCCAACTATCTGGAGTGGGCGGTGAAGCTGTCCCGGCCGGGATCCGTCATTGTGCTCGATAACGTGGTGCGCGGGGGCAGCGTGCTGGACGAGAACGGCGACGAAGACATCCAGGGCACCCGCAGGGCGCTGGAACTGCTCGGTAGCCACCCGCGCCTTGATGCGACTGCCCTGCAGACAGTTGGGTCCAAGGACTGGGATGGGTTTGCGGTCGCCATCGTCAACTAGGACGCAGCTACAACCGCTGCAGGCGAGTGACCGTCGTCGTTCCCGATAGCATGAACGGCATGGCCACCATCCGTCCGCTCCGCATCGACGAGACCGAAGCTGCGCTGCGCATGAAGAACCAGGGCTGGCGCCAGGCCTACCGGGGGAAGGTGCGCGAAGAAGTCCTCGATGGCCTGGATGACGGCATCGAGGCCATCGCCGAAGCGTGGAGACAGGGATTCGATGAGAGCGGCAGCGTACCGCTGGTAGCGGTCAACGACGACGGCGCGATCGTCGGTATTGCAGCAGGCGGTGAGGCGCGGGGTGATAACCCTCCTGCCGCCGTCGAACTCTTTATGCTGTACGTGCTGGAGGAGTATTACGGCACCGGTCTGGGCCGGGCGCTCGCCGATGCCGCTATCGGCGATGCCGCCGCGTGCGTCTGGGTCCTGGAGGGCAACGAACGCGCCATCGCTTTCTACCGCAAGCTCGGCTTCGCTCCGGACGGAGAGCGGGAACAACTCTCCGAACGGTGGAACGGCCTTCATGAGATTCGGATGGTGCGCGCTGCCTGCGCCGTCGAGCCGCCGCGCATCAGCGCTTCGGCATCAGGTTCACAACTGACAGGGGAATGACGTGTCCAACTACTACGGCAACCAGCCTTCTCAACACGTGGTGGTCTACGCCGCGAAGGAAAGCTGGCTCGCCTACCTGCTCTGGTTCCTGCTCGGAAACTTCGGCGCCCACAAGTTCTACCTGCGCCAGAACGGGATGGGCTTCCTCTACCTGGGCCTGGGTCTCATTGGCTACGCCACGGCGTGGTTTGTTCTCGGGTTCCTGTTCCTGATCCCGCTGTGGATCATGATGGTCATTGACCTGTTCACCATTCCGGGCAGGGTGCGGCAGGTCAACGCACACCTGCACCACCAGGGTGCCGTCCGTCCTTACTAGCCGAACGGCACCAGGCAAAGCGTAAGGATCAATGGGACGCCAACGCGAGCGCAGGGAAACAGCGGGCACAGACGGCGGTCCGGTTCCCGGCATTCACACCATCGACACCGGCACTTGTGAGCTCGTCCACGACCGCTTCAATCCCAACGGCTGGGTGCTTCACATCAATGGTGTGCCGAGTTCCCACATCGACCTCACCGATCCTGCCCGGCTCGACTTCGAGTACATGCGCTGGATCAGTTCGCTGGTAACGTCCCAGTGGCCGTCCACGTTCCGGCTCCGCGCCCTGCATCTTGGTGGCGGGGCCTGCTCGCTGGCGCGGAGTTTTGCCGTGACCTTTCCCGATGCGCGGCAGGTGGTCGTGGAACTCGACGGCGCGCTCGCGGGCCTGGTGCGTGAGTGGTTCGACCTGCCGCGTGCACCGCTGCTACGGATCCGTGTTGGCGAAGCGCGCAAAGTCACTGAGGCACTGTCCGCGAGTAGCCGGGACCTCATCATCCGGGACGTCTTCGCGGGCAGCCGCACTCCAGCCCCGCTGACCACCGTCGAGTTTGTTGAGCACGCCAAGCGTGTCCTGGATGCGGCCGGGGTCTATGTCGTCAATTGCGGGGATTCCCCGGACCTGGGGATGGCGCGGCGCGAGGCGGCGACCATCTCCGCTGCCTTCACCCATACCGTGATCATTGCGGACCCCGCAATGCTCAAGGGCCGGCGCTACGGGAATGTGATTCTTGCCGGAAGCGATGCTCCACTTGGGGAGGATCCCGG
Source organism: Arthrobacter sp. PTI12 (assembly GCF_056679915.1). Taxonomy (NCBI): domain Bacteria; kingdom Bacillati; phylum Actinomycetota; class Actinomycetes; order Micrococcales; family Micrococcaceae; genus Arthrobacter; species Arthrobacter sp. PTI12. The sequence continues at coordinate 584,498 of NZ_CM155256.1, forward strand.
CCTGGCTCGTGAGCTGCTTGGCGGCGGAGTGCCGGCGCACCTGTGGCGGGATGCGCAGGTGACCCGTTTCATCAGTGGCGCGGCAGTCCTCACCGACTAGCAACGGGTGGGTCAGCCGACGCCGAGCAGCTGCTCGATCGGGCCGATCCCGAAGAACACCACGAATGCACCTGCCACGGCCCACATCAGCGGGTGGATTTCCCTGGCCCTGCCCTGGAACGTGCGGACCAGGACGTACGCGATGAACCCGGCGCCCAGTCCATTGGCGATCGAGTAGGTGAACGGCATGAGCGTGAACGTCAGGAACGCGGGAATGGCGATTCCCCAGTCCTGCCAGTCAATCCGGCCCACCTGGGACACCATCATGAAACCAACGACGACGAGGGCAGGCGCCACTGCCTCGAACGGCACCAGCGAGATCAGCGGCGTAAAGAACATGGCCACGAGGAACAGCAGGCCGGTCACGATGTTGGCGATGCCGGTGCGCGCGCCTTCGCCGATACCGGCGCCCGATTCGACGTAGATCTGGTTGGAAGAGACTGATCCCGCCCCGCCGGCCACCGCTCCGAGAGCGTCAACAATGAGAACGCGGTCGACGCCGGGGATGTTGCCCCGCTTGTCCACCAGCTTTGCTTCATTTGCCAGGCCCACCATGGTGCCCATGGCGTCGAAGAAGATGCTGAGCAGGATGGTGAAGGTGAGCAGCAGGGCGGCGGTGGCGCCGAGGCTGCCGAACGCCCCGAAGACGCTGACACTGCCGACCAGGCTCAGGTCGGGGAGGCCGATCCAGGCCCCGGAAGGAAGCTCCGGAACAACGAGCGACCAGCCCTGTGGGTTGGAGCCGTCCGGTCCCACACTCGGCCCGACGTTCGCCACGGCTTCGATGATGACGGCCAGAATGGTGGCGGCGATGACACCGATCAGGATGCCGCCGCGAACCTTGCGGACCACCAGTGCGATGGTCAGGATCAGGCCGAATACGAACACCAGGGTGGGCCAGCCGAGGAGTACGCCCCCGAATCCCAACCCGACCGGCACGGTGGTCTCCGCAACATCTGGGATACGCCGGACAAAACCGGCGTTCACCAGTCCGATCAGTGCGATGAAGAGCCCGATACCGACGACGATCGCTGTTTTCAAGCTCTCCGGCACGGCATTGAAGACTGCGGTACGGAAGCCCGTCAGGACCAGCACCAGCATGGTCAGGCCGGCAAGAACCACAAGGCCCATCATGTCCGGCCAGGTGAGCTCCGGATTGGTGGCAACCGTGATGGCCACAAAGGCGTTGACGCCCAGCCCGGTGGCAAGAGCAAAGGGATACTTGGCCCAGGCGCCCATGAGGATGGTCAGCAGTCCCGCGACGAGCGCGGTCACTGCCGCCACACGTTCAAACCCGAGGCTGCCTCCGCTTGCGTCCGCTCCAGCGAGGATCAGCGGGTTGAGCACCACTATGTAGCTCATCGCGAAGAACGTGGCGATGCCGCCCCTGATTTCACGTGAGTAGGTTGATCCGCGAGCGGTGAGCTGGAAGTAGCGGTCCATCGCGGTGCGCAGTTCAGGCACGGGTATTCCTCTGTTGGTGGGGGAGTTTCGCTCAAGGAGTCTATCCAATGGCGGATTCAGGATTCTGCCAGTTCGCTCCCGTAGGCTTAAGGCATGAAGCCTTCCGCAGTAGTTGCAGCGCGCGCGGCGCGTATTCCGGGTGCGCGTTCCGTTCAGCGCACCGCCGTGCTCCTGGCCGGCGTACTTCTGGTTGCGTTCGCGTTAGTCCTGGGATCAGCCTCGATTGCGTCAGCGCATGATGAGCTGAGCTCCTCGACTCCGGAGCCGGGTGCAACGCTCAAGACAATGCCTCAGGCGATTGAACTCACGTTCACCAATGTTCCTGCGACCATCGGCTCGCAGGTTCAGGTGCTTGATGCTGCGGGCGAAGACTGGGCTGAGGGCGAGGTCTCCATCACTGACACCGTGGCCACACAGGCGATCCGCGCCGGGGCGCCGGCCGGAACCTACACGGTGAACTGGCGTGTGGTGTCCTCTGATTCGCACCCGATTGAAGGTACCTTCGACTTCACGGCTACGGCAGGCGCTGCTGCCGAGGCGTCTGAGGCTGCGGGGACGCCTGAGGCGTCCGCGGGTACAGCAGGCCCGATCGAAACAGCTGACCCCGGCGCGCTTGACCAGGAGCCGGCGGCAGACTCCGGTCTTTCCTGGGGAGTCATCCTGATGATTGCGGTGCTGATTGCGCTCGCTGTGGTGCTGGCACTTGGAGCCAGGCGGCGCCTCACCCAGGGCAACAACGACGACGCCGCGTAGGCACCTTCTCAGGCGCTGATTGCGGGCGGACGCCTGGTTGATCCGGCAACAGCGGCGGCCATCACGGAAGCCTTCACTGGCTGGATCACCTGAGCCGCGAGAGCTCCCTGCGAGACAATTGAGTCGCTGATGACCTTGGCCTGCCGGACAATTTCCCGAGTTGTCGGCGTCAGCATCTCGCCCACCCCGATGAGGTAGAGACCGATAGCCCGGAGCGCCGCTTTGATGTCGATTCCCACTGCGAGGCCGAGGGACTGCACGAAACGGCGCAGCTGGTTCTGTGGATACTTGGTCAAGACCACGTGGTCTGCGAGCAGGACGCCGTTCCGCGTCTGCACCGCCCATTTCTTGGACCCAAGTACCGGAGCCGGAAGAAGCTGGGAATAGCCCACCATGCACAGTCCCTCAGCAACCGTCTCCTGGCGGATGTCCAGTGAGTGGCTTGACGCGTAGCAGCGCAGCAGCCGCAGGAGTTCCGTGCGTTCGGACAGCGACACCGAGTCCGTCATTACGGTTCGGTTTGGCCCGGAGTTCAGGCATTCGATGCTCTCGACCACGATGGACTGCACGCCGCGCCGGCTCAGCTCGCTGGCAACGGCCAGCCCGGACAACCCGGAGCCAATCACCACTGTGGTGGTCATCTCTGCGGCTGAGGGCACGGAAGGATCAGCGGCGACGTGGTCGATCGGCTTCGGCAGCATCGATGAAAACCTCCTGGACGAAGGAGAATTCCGCACAGCCCGGCGCCTCTTCCGGGCTGTGCGGACACTTGGCTGCGAACGGGTCAACCAAGCGCACTGAAAGCGGGCGGGAACCTTTGTGGAGACCATCCGCCCGATAACGATTCTCGAAGCCTATATAACTTTTTGGGTGCTGAATAGTCCTCCTACTGGAGAGTAGGCTAGAAATATCTGGACGGCTGAGCGAAGGTGTCAATTGAGGTTCAACCGCGAGGAGGCGGACCATGAGTGAGGCTCATAAGCCGGAGGCGCCGTGGCATTCCCAGGGGCGCGGACTGGTTGTGGGGGTTGATGGCTCCGACCAGAGCATGTGTGCTCTCGTCTGGGCGGCACAGGAGGCCGAGCGCCGCCACTGCCCACTCCATGTAGTAACTGCCTATACCGTCCCGGTCTTCGCGGCGTCGAGCATGGATGCCGGTTACGCAACCGTGGATGATTCGGTGATCCGGGAGGGGGCGCAGGCGGTCCTCGATCAGTCCATCAGCAAGATAGCCGGTCACCACAACATCGAAATTGTGCCGCGGGTGGAGAGCGGTGATGCCGCAGGTGTGCTCCTTGAGCTCTCCGAGGAGGCCGAACTCATGGTTGTGGGTTCGCGTGGCAGGGGAGGCTTCGTTGGACGCCTCCTTGGCTCCGTGAGCGCCGCGCTGCCGGCGCACTCAAAGTGCCCCACTGTGGTTGTACCGCTGTACTGTGCCCCGAGGCTCGATGAGGCCGGCGTATCCGCACCGAAACCGAAGGGCGAGCCGTGCCCGCGCGCGGAAGAGATCGAAAAGGTGGTTGTGGTCGGAGTTGACGGCTCCGAGCAGGCGCGCATGGCTTCGCTGATTGCAGCCGAGCAGGCGCAGTCTCGTGGTCTGCCCGTACGGGTGGTGTGTTCACTGCCGCCCTTCACCGGTTCACTTGCATGGATGCCCACCCCGGTTGACCGGGACGCACTCCACGCGGAGATCATGGTTCAACTCAACGCGGGGAAGGCATGGCTGCAGAGCCATTTCCCTCAACTGGACATATCAGTGGAACTCCTCGACGGGCCTCCCGTTGAGGTGCTGATCGAGGCATCACGGACGGCCGAGCTGGTTGTGCTTGGCACCCGCGGCCGCGGCGGATTCGCCGGAATGCTGCTCGGCTCCACCAGCCAGGGCGTGCTGCACCACGCGAAAGGCCCGGTTCTTGTGGTGCCGGACAGGGAGGATCCTCGCCTGACGGACCGCGCAAACTTCGGACCGATGGTCGCCTAGAACCGCGCAGCGAGCGGGTTGAGTGCGCCCATCCCGCTCATATTCGCGAGATTCACTTCGAGAATGCCCTGTGAGGGGTTCAGGGCGTTGACCACGGTGTTGTTACCTACGTAGATGGCAACGTGCCAGATGCCGGCGCCCTCGCCCCAAAAGACAAGGTCGCCGAACTGCGCCTGCGACAGCGGGACATGGGTTCGTGCCGCGTAGAACTGCGCGGACGCTGTACGCGGGAGTGAGATGCCCCCTGAGGCAAAGGCCTGCTGCACCAGCCCGGAGCAGTCATAACCCCGCGGACCGTTGCCTCCCCACTGATAGAAATAGGGCGCTCCGACGCGCGCACGGGCGTAACTGACGGCTGCCGCCACTCCGCCGGGATTCACTGCAGGCGGAGCAGGAGCCGGTGCAGGCTGGGGTGCCGGTGCCGGTGCCGGCGGAGGAGGTGCCGGCGTGGGAGCAGGTGCAGGTGCAGGTGCAGGTTGGGGTGCCGGTCGCGGCGGAACCGGAGCGGGCGCGGGAGCAGGAGCCGGCGTCGTCGGACGCGGAGCAGGTGCCGGAGCAGGAATGGTGGGTCGCTGGGGCGCCGGTGCCGGCGCGGGTGTTTGCGGAGAATCCTGCGCCGGCGGCACCAGTGTGGGGGCTGGAGCAAGCGGTGCTTCGGAGCGAGGCGAGGCGGTCGCTGCGGCAGCCGCCTCGGCTGATGCGGCAAGAATGCGAGCGAGCTCATCCTCGCGTCGTTCCTGTTCAAGGCCGGCGATACGCTGCTCCTCGAGAGCCGCGGTGGTGTCCCGCAGCTGCGCCAACTGCGCAACCAGGATTCCGCGTTCGGCCTGCTTCTCCTCCACCAGGCTCGCGGCGCTCGCCATCGCGAATTCTGTGGCGGCTCCGGCCTTTTCCGCGGCCTCGGCTGCGTCGGCGGCTGCCTGCTCCGCGTTGCGTGCGTCGGCCTGCAGGGACTCGAGCGACTTCGCCGCAGTTTCAGCCTGGTTGACGGTGCGTGACCGGGAGGCGGCCATGCCTTCGACAGTGGAGGCCTGATACATGATGCTGCCTGGGTCCTGGGCGAACGAAAGGAGGCTGCTGTCCGGCATGATGCCGCCCGCACGGTAAATGTCCGCGGCAAGTTGACCGAGCTCCGTGGAGGCAGTGCGGTAGGTCTGCTCAGCCTGCCCGGCCAGTGCCGAAAGCCGCTGGGCGGTCGACCGCCGCTCATCAAGTTCCGCGAGTGCATCAATGTAGGCGCCCTGCGACTTCATTGCCTCAACCTGCGCGCCCTGCAGTTCTGCGGAAGCATTCTCGAGGATGCTTTCGATCTCTGTCACGAGTTCCGCCGCCGCAGCTGTGTTGTCCTCCGCAGCGGCAATGTCGGCGGGGCTGGGCAGATCCGATGCTGCAAAGGCTGGCGACGGCGTCAATCCCACGGTGAGCAGCGATCCCACGAGCATGGCAGTGAGCGCGGAAAATCCGCGCTGCGAAAAGGTTTGCGGCATAACTCGATCCTCGGACGGCAACCAGACTTGTCCGAGGATAGAGCCCCAAATGTCACTTTAGCAACATTTGTCACACCAGTATCATAAACAACAGCGGTGTCATTCCCAACGCAAGGCCGCTCACGGCGTGTCGCGCCCGAGTCAGGCGTGCTGCCGGCTCTCATGCACGGCATGCTCCAGCGGTTCAAGTTGAAAGGTGCAGTGCTCGGTATCGAAGTGGTTGCTGAGGCAGTGCGTAAGGCGGTCGAGCATGCGGTCAACACCCTCGGCGTTCAGGCTTTCGGTGTCCACCACCACGTGGGCCGAAAAGACGGGAACGCCGGAGGTGATGGTCCACGCATGAATGTCGTGTGCATCGACAACCCCCTGCACTTTCAGGATGTGCTCCCGGATCATCGCCGGATCCACACCCTTGGGGGCGGACTCGAGCAGCACATTGATCACGTCTCTCAGCAGGCTCCATGCGCGCGGCAGAATCATGGCTGCAATGAGGATGGAGGCTATGGCGTCAGCCTGCAGGAATCCGGTCACTGCGATGACGACGGCGGCAATCACCACGGCGATTGACCCAAGCAGGTCTCCCAGCACCTCCAGATAGGCGCCTCGAAGATTGAGGCTTTCCTTATGCCCGCCGTGGAGGATCAGCAGACAGGCGAGGTTCGCTGCGCCGCCGAGCAGCGCAGCTATCAGCATGATGTCCGTGCGCACCTCTGTTGGCTCACCCAGCCTGCGGAACGCCTCGATCGCAATGACCACCGCGATCACCACCAGGATGACGGCATTGGCCAGTGCCGCCAGCACTTCTGCCCGCTGGTAGCCGTAGGTGCTCCGCACAGTGGCAGGCCGGGTTGCTATCCAGGAGGCGAGCAGCGCTATGAAAACGCCGGCGGCGTCGGAAAGCATGTGGCCCGCGTCAGCGAGCAGGGCCAGGGACCCGGACAGCGCAGCGCCGATCACCTGAACAACAACGACGGCGAGTGTGATCGCCACGACCAGCACCAGCGACTTGCGGTGCTTCCCCGTCGCGGTGACGGGATGCCCATGAGAGTGTGCGCCCATATAACCAGTATGAAGCCCCGGCGGTAGCCAGGTTGGGTTACCCCCAGCCCAGCTCGTGGAGGCGTTCGTCATCAATCCCGAAGTGATGCGCAACCTCGTGGATCACGGTGATGAGGATTTCATCCACGAGTTCCTCGCGGCTCCCGCACATCCTCAGCAGCGGCTGCCGGAAGATGCTGATGCGGTCGGGCAGGGAGCCGGCATCCCACCAGGAGTCCCTTTCCGTCAGCGGAGTACCCTCATAGAGGCCGAGCAGGTCGGGATCCGCTTCCTCGCCGGGGCCGGGCTCAAATTCCTCCTTGACGAAGATGGCGACGTTGTTCATAGCCCTCGCCAGCCTGTCCGGGATCTGGTCAATTGCGTCGTCGACCGCTGATTCGAAGTCCTCGAGGCTCATATCGATGGGCACGGAGGAAACTCTACTGCCGTCGCTTCCGCAGGACGTCCGACCGGCGATTCAGAGGTTTTGTGTAATCGAGATCGAAGCCCTATAGTTTTAGAGGTCCACAACGAGGAGTAAAGTACTTGTGTGGTCCTGGCCCCCATCGTCTAGCGGCCTAGGACACCGCCCTTTCACGGCGGCGGCACGGGTTCGAATCCCGTTGGGGGTACGCAAGGGGGTGGTTCAAAGCACCGTTTGGGTGCTGATAGGATCAAACTCTTGCAAAATCGCAAGGCCCTGTAGCGCAGTTGGTTAGCGCGCCGCCCTGTCACGGCGGAGGTCGCGGGTTCAAGTCCCGTCAGGGTCGCTGAGGCGGTCGGAGAAGTCCGGGCGTCGACGGTGATCATCACACGATGGTTGCAAGGCTCTGTAGCTCAGTTGGTAGAGCGTTCGACTGAAAATCGAAAGGTCACCGGATCGACGCCGGTCGGAGCCACCACTGAAAGCCCCTGGGAAACCGGGGGCTTTTGCTTTGCCCCGCAGTTTCCCCGCCAAGCCAATCCTTCCGCGCATCAGCGACGAATCGAAACAGGGTCACCGGCCGTCGATTAGGCTAGGTCTGGGTAGGGGGCAAGATGCAAGGATTGCGGGGAGGATCGGCAATGCCACACAGAATCCTGGTTGTTGACGATGACGCGGACATCCGCGATCTCGTCTCCACCAAGCTTGAGTCAAGCGGTTACGAGGTTGAGACCGCCGGTGACGGGGTCGCCGGATTGGAACTGGCCACCAACAATGAGTACCACCTTGTGATCTCCGACGTCATGATGCCTGGCATGTCCGGGGTGGACATGGTCAGAATGATGCGCTCGGCAGAGCCTCCGATCTCCGTTCCGGTGATCCTCCTGACCGCCAAAAACCAGGAACGCGATATCGAGAATGGGTTCGCCGCCGGCGTCACCGACTACGTCGTCAAACCCTTCAGCCCCCGCGAACTCGCAGCCCGGGTTGCCGGCATCCTGGCACGCTAACTCCCGTGCTGGTCTCATGGGATGTGCTGGCGGTCGCCGTTGTCGTTCTGGTTGTCGCGTGCGTGCTGGCTCTGACCGCCGTCGTTCTCATCAAGGCGGCACGCCACGCCGGTGAGCGCCGGAGGACTGTCCATGACGAGGCAATCCGCACCCGCATCATGATGCTCGCGGTTGCCGAGGATGAGGCGCTGGCGGAGTTGGAGTCGGAACTCGCATCGACAACGGGCGCCCTCGGGGAGCACGTGGAAAACACCCTGCTGCGCATGATCCCCGAAGTTCGTGGTGATGTGCGCGAGGCCATGATCCGCATCCTCGCCGCTCGCGGCCTGCTCAGCCGATCCCTTGACCGAATCCATTCCCGCGGCGCCATTCAGCGGGCTGCTGCGGCTGAACTGCTCGGCATTCTCGGCGGCAGGGAGGTCATCGGCCCCTTGACGGCCGCCCTTCAGGACAAGAGCCTCGAGGTCCGTCTTGTGGCGGCGCGTGCCCTCGGCGTCGCGGCCCAGCCCGAGGCCGGAGGGCACCTCGTCGATGCGCTTTCGCTGACCAGCGGGATCCCGCACTCGGTTGCCGCCACGGCGTTGCTCAATCTGCCCGAACAGGATCCCGCAGTGTATATCGAGGGTCTGCGGGACCGGGACGCCGGGATCCGATATGGCTCTGCGGCTGTGGTGGGCCTGCTGCTCATGTCGGAAGCCGCGGACGCACTGTTCGACTGCATGGTTGCGGAGCGGGGCCGGGAAGGTGCGTCCGATGTCGTCATCGCTGCTTGCGCCCGGTCACTGGGACGGCTCGGCCACAAGCCTGCCATCAGCGAACTTGCGGACATTTCCTGCTCAAGCGCTGCGTCGTCGTCTGTCCGGCAGGCAGCAGGAGAAGCTCTCAAGGCGATGCCTGGCGCCGAGGCACGCGACGTGCGCAGGCGGGTCATCGAGCATGCCGATGCGGATGTCCGCCGCATCCTCGTGGATGCATAGGGGGAACGGATGGAGAACGTGCTTGAGCCGCTGAGAGCGGCAATCCGGTTGCTCTTCGAGATCACGGCGTACCCCGTACTGGCCTACTTCATCGTGATCAATTCGTTCCTGCTGCTGCTGATCATCTTCGCGAGCGTGAATTTCACCGCGCATCTCCGGCGGCAGTCCTTTGCCGGGGCCCGAGTCACCGCCGCATCCCCGCTCAGTCCGGGAATCTCCGTCCTGATGCCGGCGTATAACGAGGGCGCAGTCATCGCAACGTCCGTCCGCTCTGTGCTCGACCTGCGCTACCCGGATCACGAAGTCGTGGTGGTCAATGACGGCAGCTCGGATGAGACGCTGCAAACGCTGATCGATGTCTATGACCTCGTCGAAGACCGGCGGGAAGTGTCCGTCAAGGTGCCCGTCCGGGGAACCATCCGCGCCATCTACCGTGCGCGGGATACCGCGCTGCCCATCGTGGTTGTTGACAAGGAAAACTCGGGCCGGTCGGATTCGCTGAACATGGGACTGAACGTCGCGTCCAAGGACCTCGTGGTGATGGTCGACGCCGACAGCCTGCTGGATCCCGATTCCCTCCTTGTGGTGTCCAAGCCCTTCACTGATGACCCCGAGCGCGTGATCGCAACCGGCGGAGTGGTGCGCGTGGCCAACGGATGCGAGGTCGTTGCAGGCCGCGTGGTCAGCGTGAACATGCCGAAGAACTACTTCGCCCGCATTCAGATCGTGGAATACCTGCGCTCCTTCCTCCTTGGGCGGGCGGGGTGGTCCCAACTCAATTCCCTGATTCTCATTTCCGGTGCCTTCGGAATGTTCCGGCGCGACCTCGTGACCCAGGCGGGTGGTCTGGACCCGGACTGCATCGGCGAGGACTTCGAACTGGTCATGCGCCTGCACCGGATGATGCGCCGGTCCAAACGGAAGTACCGCGTCATCTTCATCGCCGAACCGGTGTGCTGGACGGAAGTTCCCTCCACGGCCGCGGTCCTTGCAAGACAACGACGGCGGTGGCACCGCGGTCTGTGGGAAGTCCTGATCAAATATCGCGGCATGACGTTCAACCCCCGCTATGGGACCGTGGGCATGATTGCGCTGCCCTACTACTGGATCTTTGAGCTCATCGCTCCCGCCATTGAGCTCTTTGGCCTCGTCATTGTCCCGCTGGGACTGCTGCTCGGCGTGGTGAACGTGCCCTACGCGCTCGCGTTCATCGCTGTCGCGTACCTCTATGCCATTTTTGTCTCGCTGATGGCATTGCTGGTCGAGGAAGCTTCGTTCCACCGCTACAACCGGTGGGGGGATCTCTGGGTGGCCCTGCTGGTATCGGTTCAGGAAAACATCGGGTACCGCCAGCTGACCGCTATCTGGCGGATTCAGGGCTGGTGGGCAGCGCTTCGCGGCAAGAAGCAGGTCTGGGGCACCATGACCCGGACAGGTTTCGAGAACGCGTCACCGTAGCCGGCGCCGGTGTTCCTGCTAACTACCGCTGCCAAAACACGCGAGGATGGTCAGGCCGCCGCCCTCGGTCTCCTCCAGCTCAAGGAAACCGCCGTGCGCCTGGGCAATCCGATTGCAGGTTGCCAGGCCGAGCCCGGTACCGGCTATTGCGTTGCTCTCCAGCCGCACGAGCGGTTCGAGCACCCTCTGCCGGTCTTCGGGAGCAATCCCGATGCCATTGTCCTCGAACTTCAGGCACCACCTATCTTCGGCGGACTGGCCGGCACTGATCCGTACTCTGGGAGACCTGTGGGGATGGCGGTAGTTCAGGGCGTTCTGGAGCAGATTCTGCAACAGCGTATGTAGCTGGGTGGGATCAGCCTGGCCCACAAATTCCTCCACCTCAAGGCGCGCTCCGGCAGCGGAGATGGCGGCGGTGAGGTCGTCCTGCACGGCTCTCACGGTTGCCGCCAAACTGACCGGTTGGACGCGCAGAGTTCCGTTGGAGCGGGCAAATGCGAGGAGCTCTTCGATCATCGCCGTCATCCTGCCCGCGCTGGCACCGATGCGCTCGAGGTATTTCCGGCTGGTGCTGCGGGCGGGAATCGCGGTGTCATCCTCAAGCATCTCGGCGAAGCCGCGAATACTTGTGAGCGGACCCTGCAGATCATGGCTCACCCGCCCGGCGAATTCCGCGAGGAGTTCATTGCTGCGTTTCAGCTCCTGCAGGGCGGTGCTCAACTCGCGTGTCCGCAGTTGCAAGTTCAGGATGTCCATGATCTGGGTGGCCAGGATTTCGAGGCTGCGGCTCTGTTGTGGAGTGATCGAGCCGGGTGAATCATCGAATACGCACAGTGTTCCCAACGCGTCGCCCTCCGCGGTGATGAGCGGAGTAGAGGCGTAGAAGCGGACCTCGGCGATCTCACCGGTGACAAATGGGTTCCCGCGGAACCGCGGGTCCTCCAGACAATCCTCCACCATGACCGTGTGGCCATAGCGGAAGACCTGGGCGCACATTGAGTCTTCGCGTGAACAAACACTCGCTTCGATACCCCGAGCGGCTATCTGGTGCTGTTGGTCGGCGGTGATGATGTTGATGACAGCGAAGGGGACCCTGCATACGTCCGCGGCCAGTACTACGAGGTTGTCGAGATCCTCGTAATAGGTTCCCTCGCGGCCGGACAACCCGTCCGCAAGGGAATAGCGCTCCAGTGTGAGAAGCCGCTGTGTCTCGCTTCGGCTGCCTACCTCTATGGACACGGTGTGGTTCCCCCTCCTGCACGTCCTGGGGGAAGTCTAACGGCTGGCGGGCCGTGGCCATGCTGCGGGAGAAGACTCACGCCGTTGACCGTTAGAGAGGTGGAGCCCTGTCTGCAGGCAGCCGGCACTCCATCAGCCACCACCCCTCAATGGAAGGACCGCCAGGCGTGAGACTCAAGTTCGCCGTGGCCGTTTTTGGTGCGCTCACCCTGTCCCTGGCCGGGTGCGCCGCTGCCCCACCGGAGGCAGCCAGCACCCTGAGCATGCCGCCTATCCCTTCCGAACCACCGCAGTCTTCGCCATCCATGTTCCAATCGCCCGATCCTCGGCTCGCGGAGGGCGCACACAACACCGGAGCGGCCATGGCGGACTGCCTGGTTGTTGCCGCCGGAATCTCCTCTGTACTGTTGGCCCCGCTCAGTTTCAGGGGAGATGAAGATCCCGAGACCATGGCCAAGCTTGAGGATCAGCTGCATCACCTGCACGGCAAGGTTCCCGACGAGCTCAAGCCGCATTTCGTCCGGGTGGCGGACGCCGCTGAGAGCGGCCCGCACGGCACTGGCCAGTTTGATGAATCCGCGTTCCGTGAGGCGCTGCAGCCAGTCCAGGAGTGGCTCAGGGAGCACTGCAGCGAGCCTTCCCGCTGACCCTTCCGGCGCGTGTCAAAGGTTCAGCGGAAGGGTTAGGCTGGGCGAAAGAGAAAGGGCGCCAGCATGGAGCACGAGCAGGGAACAGGGCCGGCGGGCGTAGCGCCCGTTACTGAATCCGCAACCGGCAGGACAACCATCTCCGAAACTGCCGCCGCAAAGGTTGCCGCGATCGCCGCCCGCAAGGTGCCGGGGGTCTACGCGCTGGGCAGCGGCACCGGCAGAGCGCTTGGGGCGCTTCGCGATGTGGTCGGTGGCAGCGACCTGGCGCAGGGTGTGCACGTGGAGGTGGGGGAGATTCAAGCCGCCGTTGACATCAACCTCGTTGCTGAATATGGCTACCCGCTCACTGCGGTGGCCGACCAGGTGCGCGCAGCCGTATTCGCCGCTGTCGGTGAGCTCGTGGGCCTGAAGGTGATTGAAGTCAACGTTGAAATCAATGATGTACACGTGCCCGGCCTGAATGATCCCAAGAGCACTGAGAAGCCCCGCCCCGCGGCGAGCTAAGGAGCCACTATGAACCTCACCGTCGTCGGTATCCTCGTTGGCACCATCCTTGCTTTCGCTGCGCTCATCTTCCACTTCTGGGGCTTCCTCCTGGTGGCACTCTTCATGGCTATCGGCGCTTTCGTCGGCCGGGTTGCGGAGGGCAAGCTCGACCTGCGCAGCGTGCGGGATGCCCTGGCCGGACGCCGCTCATCATCGTGACCGCAGCAGCCGCAGCGCCGCAACGGCTGGCCGGCCACAACCGGATCAGCACGCAGGCGCTCACCAGCACAGCGTGCGCCGTTGCAGCCGAGGTGCTTCGGGTTCCCGTCCGCGAGGTCCGCGCCAGCTGGTCTGACGACGCCGGTCTGCTCGCCCTCAGCCTTGCTACGCCCATCGCCATCCCTTCCCTGCACCGGGTGGCAGCGGACCCCGCGGCTGTTGAGATGTTCGGTGGATCCGTTGAGGACCGCGTGCATCGAGCCAAGGGGGTCATTCTTGAGCGGGTCGCCCAGCTGAGCGGGTCCCGTCTGAGCCGCGTCGACATCAGGGTCACCGGCGCCCGTGTCAGTGAGCGCGGGAGGACGCAATGAATGATGAGACCACCCGCCTGACCTCGGACGTCATCCACCGGGAAACCCACGCATCCCGGGCGGTACCGGCCACGATCGTTGCCGGGTTGGTCATCCTCGTCTGCCTGTACGTGATGCTGGAGGCCGCTCTGAAGGCGCTTGGCCAAAATCCCTGGTTACTGGGGCCGGAGGCAACGGCAGGGTGGCTGGGTGCGCTTCCGGCAGGTGTCTCCGCCTCAGTGCTTGCCGCGGCGGGAGTGTTGATCTTCCTGGTGGGGCTCCTGTTTTTCCTCGCTGCGATCCTTCCCGGCAGGCGGGCGCGGCTAAGCATTCCCAACGGGCGCGCCGCCGTCGTTGTCGATGCGGAGGTGCTGGCATCCTCGCTGGCGCGCCGCGCGCGCGTGGCTGCGGGGGTGACTCCGGAGCAGGTGCTGGTGACCATCGGCCGCCGGCTCGTCGACGTGCAGGTGCGGCCAACATCCGGCATCCCCGTGAACCAGGAGTCCGTCCAGGCGGCCGTGGAGGATGAGCTTCGCCGGACCGCCATCGATCCGGTGCCCGAGGTCTCGGTGGCGATTGCGCAGTCCGGGGTGATCGGGCAGTGAACCAGACGCCACGGACCATCAACCGGATCCTGCTCGCAGTCTTCGGTCTGGGACTGATGCTCGCCGGAGCGCTCGCCATGGCGCTCGGTGTCCCCGCCGTCGCCGGCTGGTGGCAGTCAACGGCTGCGCAGGCTGGTCAGTGGATCAGCAACGTTTTGGACGCTACAACCCTCCCCGGGCAGCGGGACAGCTGGCTCTGGATCGTTCTAGCCCTGCTGATGGTGCTGCTGATCATCCTCATGTTCGCGTGGGTGGCCAACCAGGGGAAGGGACGGTCAGGAACGCTTGCCTATGACGACGACGACCACCCGGTTCCCGGCAGCGTCACCATCAACGCGGCGGTGGCGGAGCAGGCCCTGAAGGCTGCACTGAGTGAGCGGGTGGACCTTGTGAACTCGGCCGTATCCACCTATGAGTTCCGTGGCCGGCCTGCACTGAAGGTGAAGGTCTTCCCGCGGCAGGGCGTGGCGCCCTATGTGGTAGCGGAGGAGGTCTCGGCGCTCGTGTCTGCGCTGGATGCCGTGCTCGGCGTGCAGACACCGGTGCTGATCAGCATCAGCTCCGGTGCCCGCTCGCGTTTCACCCGCGCCGAAAGGGTGCGCTAGGCAGAGGGTGCGTTAGGGCTAGTCCCGCGCGGCGCCGGCTGCGTCAGGACCGCTCGATCCAGACCGCGCAGTCCGGCTGCAGCTTCTTGCCGCCTCCCGCTTCAGATACGGCATCTTCCGCGCTGGCAAGTACGACGACGCCGGAAGGCAGCTCGATGGGCTTCTCGCCCATGTTCGCAGCCACCAGCACTGAACCGTTGGTAAGGGCGATCACGCCCTCGCCGGGGCGGTGCTCCGGCGCCCACTCCAGCGATCCGCGCCCCAGTCCACGCGAAGAGCGTTCGGTCAACGCCGACTTCACCAGCTCATGCACGGAGCCGGGGCGGTCAACCTGGACGTCCGCCGCGTACGCCGCGAAGCCGGCGGGCTGGGGCAGCCAGGGGGCGGCGTCGTCGTTGTTGTTGGTTGTGCTGAAGCCGAAGCCCGGTGCGTCAGCCTTCCACGGAAGCGGCACCCGGCAGCCGTCGCGGCCGCGCTCCACGCCCTCCGTGCGGAAGAACGCGGGGTCCTGGCGGACGGTGTCATCCAGCAGGGTGTGCTCGGGCAGGCCGAGCTCATCTCCCTGGTAGAGGTAGGCGGAACCGGGCAGCGCCAGCATGGTGAGAATCGCTGCGCGTCCGCGCCGCAGTCCCAGCGCCTCGTCAGGCTGCTCATCCCGCGGCCCAACGCCCTTGGGCAGCTGCGTCGGGTCCTGCAGGCCGAAGCGCGTGGTGTGCCGGACGGTGTCGTGGTTGGAGAGGACCCAGGTGCTGGGCGCACCGACATTCCCGGCCTGCGCGAGTGATTCGGTGATGCTTGCGGTCAGGCGCCCGGCATCCCAACCGGCGCGCAGGAAATCGAAGTTGAAGGCCTGCTGCATCTCGTCCGGGCGAACATAGTGGAAGAGCCGCTCCGCCGGTTCCACCCACGCTTCCGCGACCAGCATGCGGTCCCCGGGGTACTCGGCCAGGACGCGGTTCCAGTCGCGGTAGATCGCATGGACGCCGGGCTGGTCGAAGTACGGCGGCGTGGGCTCGGTGGCTGTTGATTCTTCGGCTGCATCGGGGGTGTGTACGTCGCCCACCATGCTCTCGCGGCCGGCCCAGTCCG
Organism: Arthrobacter sp. PTI12; assembly: GCF_056679915.1. Taxonomy (NCBI): domain Bacteria; kingdom Bacillati; phylum Actinomycetota; class Actinomycetes; order Micrococcales; family Micrococcaceae; genus Arthrobacter; species Arthrobacter sp. PTI12. The sequence goes on from NZ_CM155256.1 coordinate 600,432, forward strand.
GCAGTCCCTCCGCTTTGACGAGGCCGTGCGCCACGTCGATGCGAAAGCCGTCCACCCCGCGGTCCAGCCAAAAGCGCAGGACAGAGATCATTTCCTCATGCACTTCGGGGTTCTCCCAGTTGAGGTCCGGCTGCTTGGTGTCAAACAGGTGCAGGTACCACTGGCCGTCCTCCACCCGCGTCCAGGCATCGCCGCCGAAAATTGACTGCCAGTTGTTCGGGGGTAGCTCGCCGTTCTCGCCGCCGCCGTCCCGGAACATATAACGGTTGCGCTCGCTGGAGCCCTTCGGAGAGCGCAGGGCGGCCTGGAACCACTCGTGCTCGTCCGAAGTGTGATTGGGTACCAGATCAACGATCACCTTGAGTCCGCGCTCGTGGGCGTCGGCCAACATGGCATCGAAGTCAGCGAGGGTGCCGAAGCGGGGATCCACATCCCGGTAATCAGCGACGTCGTAGCCGGCATCCGCCTGTGGTGAAACATAGAACGGCGAAAGCCAGACGGCGTTCACCCCGAGGTTCTGAAGGTAGGGGAGCTTGCTGGTGATGCCGTGCAGGTCACCCATGCCGTCGCTGTTTCCGTCCGCGAAGGAACGGGGGTAGATCTGGTAGATCACGGCGTCTTCCCACCAGGCGGCGCCTCCACGGTCCTGAACCGGGTGGACGGGAGTTGAAAGATCGGAGGCAGTCATGGGGGCTCCTCTGCAGGATGGTGGGTCACGATTGGATATCGACGGGGCGGTCGGGTGCGCCTGGTGTTGCAGATCACAACGTAAGCGCTTACTTTGATCGTATCAAGAGGCAAGGCGGCGGTAACCAATTCAGTGCCTAGCTGCCGGACAAAGGAGTCATTTTCATGGCGATTATTCGCGGTAAGAAAGCGGTGCTGCCAGTGGCCGCACTCAGCGTGCTAGCACTCACACTCTCCGCCTGTGGATCGGGAAGCGAGGGCGAAGGAGGCGGGGACCAGCCGGCTGCCGACTGCGCTAACTACGAGGACTACGGAACCTTCGATGGTGAAGAGGTAAGTGTCTACTCGACCATCGTCGACGTCGAAGCGGAGAGTCTCGAGAACTCGTGGGCCGATTTCGCCGAGTGCACCGGCATCGAGGTTGTCTACGAAGGCTCGAAGGAATTCGAAACCCAGATCGGCGTCCGTTCACAGGCCGGGAACCCGCCGGACATCGCCATCTTCCCGCAGCCGGGTCTGCTTGCAGCCGAGGTTGCCAGCGGCAACGTCCTGCCCGCGCCGGATGCCGTCGAGGCACTTGTCGACGAGAACTGGTCCGAGGACTGGAAGGGCTACGGCACCGTGGACGGCGAGTTCTACGCCGCCCCGATGCTCGCCAACGTCAAGGGTTACGTTTGGTATGACCCTGCAACCTTCGAGGAGAAGGGCTGGGAAATCCCTACCACCCTCGATGAAATGATGACCCTCACTGAGGACATCGCTGCCGAGGGAACCATGAAGCCGTGGTGCGCAGGCTTCGAATCCGGTGAAGCCACAGGCTGGCCGGGTACTGACTGGGTTGAAGATTATGTTCTCCGCCAGGCCGGACCTGAGGTCTATGACCAGTGGGTGAACCACGAGATTCCGTTCAATGATCCCCAGATCGTGGAAGCTTTCGATTCCGTCGGTGAAATTCTGAAGAACGACGAGTTCGTCAATGGCGGTTTCGGAGACGTGCGCTCCATCCTGACCACTCCGTTCGCTGATGCCGGCCAGCCGGTACTCGACGGCGAATGCGCCATGCACCACCAGGCATCCTTCCAGGCCGCCAACTGGCCTGAAGGAACCGAGGTTGCCGAAGACGGAGACGTCTGGGCATTCATGACCCCGGGTGTCGAGGAAGGCAGCAGCGCGATCACGGGCGGCGGCGAGTTTGTCGCAGCGTACTCAGATGAGCCTGCGGTGGTAGCGTTCCAGACCTTCATGGCAAGCGGTGAGTTTGCCAATAACCGCGTCTCCGAGGGCGGCGCAATCAGCGCCAACAAGGCCCTCGACCCGTCGTTGGCACAAAGCGCGCTGGACCGGCAGTCCATCGAGTTGCTGCAGAGCGAAGACACTGTCTTCCGCTTTGACGGCTCCGACCTGATGCCGGGCGCCGTTGGCGCCAACTCCTTCTGGAGCGGCATTGTCGAATGGATCAATGGCACGCCGACCAACGAAGTGGTTGACACCATCGAAAGCAGCTGGCCCCAGTAGTTCCTTCTGCGGACCCGGCGTTCCACGGTAGTGGGACGCCGGGTCTGTCCTGACAACTGACCGCACCCAGCAAGGAGGCTGCGTTATGGAGGATCTCGGCGAGAAATTCCTGCAGGTGGTGATCGCCATGGCGATCTTCGCCGCCGTCATCGGGATCATCATGCTGCTGGTGGACCGTGCACCCAAATCGTTCCGCGACAAGGCGACGATCATCGGCTTTCTGGCACCCGCTGCAATCCTGTTGATTGTCGGCATGGTCTGGCCCGCGCTGCAGACCACCTTCCTCGCGTTCACCGACCGCGACGGAAACCTCACCGGTCTGGACAACTTCATCTGGATGTTCACCGAGCCGACCGCCCTGGTCACCCTTCGGAACACCGTCCTATGGGTGATTCTCGTGCCCACGATCTCCACGGTCATCGGTCTCGTCTATGCCGTCTTCATCGACAAGGCGCACGGCGAGAGAGTGTTGAAGGCACTCGTCTTCATGCCGATGGCCATCTCCATGGTGGGCGCGGGCATTATCTGGAACTTCATGTACGCCTACCGCGGAGTGGAACAGGAGCAGATCGGGCTGGTCAACCAGATCCTCGTCTGGTTCGGCGGCGAACCGCGTCAGTTCCTGCTCGAGGCACCGGGGAACACCTTCTTCCTGATCGCCGTCATGGTCTGGATTCAGGTGGGCTTTGCCATGGTGATTCTCTCCGCCGCCATCAAAGGCATCCCCGCAGACATCGTGGAGGCGTCGCGCCTGGACGGTGCGACTGCCTGGCAGCAGTTTTGGAGCATCACCATTCCGTCAATCCGCGGAGCGTTGGTGGTGGTGATCACCACCATCACGATCATCACCCTGAAGGTGTTCGACATTGTGCGGACCATGACCGCCGGAAACTATGACACCTCCGTGATCGCCAATGAGATGTACACGCAGGCATTCCGGGCCAACGAACCCGGCCGGGGCGCGGCACTGGCGCTGATCCTGTTCCTGATGGTGCTGCCCGTGGTTATCTACAACGCCCGCGTGCTCAAGAAGCAGAAGGAAATCCGATGACTTCGACACCAGCTGTTCCAGCCATGGGAACCAAAGACACCGGGGAAGACACCACGGTACAACCGCCCATCGCCCGCCGGGTGAAACAGCGACTGACGTCCCGCGGCGCCACGATCGCCGCGGTGATCATCGCTGTCATCTGGACCGTACCGACGCTCGGGCTGTTCATTTCCTCGTTCAGGCCGGAAGAGAACATCAACCAAAATGGTTGGTGGAACGTGCTCTCGAACTTCGAGTTCACACTCGACAACTACGCGGACGTCCTGATCTCGGGCGGCAGCCAGTCGCCGAACCTCGGCCAGTACTTCATCAACTCCCTGGCGATCGTGATTCCGGCGACGCTCATACCGCTGGTGATCGCCTCCATGGCGGCCTACATCTTCGCGTGGAGCAGTTTCCGCGGGAAGGACACACTGTTCGTGTTCATCTTCGCCCTGCAGATCATTCCTCTGCAGATGGCGCTGATTCCGCTGCTCACCCTCTTTGTGAACCTGAAGATCGGCGAGTTTGAGCTCCTTCCATCCGGATCCTACGCACAGCTGTGGATTGCGCACACCATCTTCGCGCTGCCGCTGGCCATCTTCCTGCTGCACAACTTCATCGCGGAGATTCCCGGTGAAGTGATCGAGGCAGCGAGGGTGGACGGCGCCGGACACGCCACCATCTTCTGGCGGATCATCATTCCACTGTCGGTGCCGGCGTTGGCCTCCTATGCCATTTTCCAGTTCCTGTGGGTCTGGAATGATCTGCTGGTTGCATTGGTGTTCTCCGGAGGTACAGGGGACGTTGCGCCCATTACGCAGCGGCTCGCCGAGCTCACCGGTACCCGCGGCGGCGAATGGCACCGACTCACGGCCGGCGCCTTCGTGTCCATGATCGTCCCGCTGCTGGTCTTCTTCGGGCTGCAGAGGTACTTCGTCCGTGGTCTGCTGGCTGGTGGCCTCAAGGGCTGATGCACCGTGACCGGCATCGAAGATGTTGCGGTAGCCACGGGAGTTTCAACCGCAACCGTGTCGCGCGCCCTGCGGGGCCTCGCCGGAGTTTCGGCGGGGACCCGCGCCCGGGTACTGAGTGCCGCTCAGGAACTCGGGTACGTGCCGTCGTCAGCGGCGTCCGGCCTGGCCTCTGGACGCACCATGGCGATGGGCGTGCTGCTGCCCCTGATCGAACGCTGGTATTTCTCGGCCGTCCTTGAGGGGGTTGACCGTCAGCTCAGGGCCGCGGGCTACGACCTCATTGTTTTCAGCCTCGGCGGAACGGGAGTCAACCGGGAACGCGTGTTTCACCGCTCCATCCTGCGGAAGCGCATCGACGCCCTCCTGGTCATGTGTATGGAGCTCACCGAAGACGAGCACCTGGCTTTGCGTGAACTGGAATCGCCCACCATTGTGGTGGGCGGTTCCGTTCAGGGAGTGCGGCACGTCGGCATCGACGACGGCGCTGCCGTGCGGGACGCCGTCGAACACCTGATTTCCCTTGGCCACACCAGAATTGGGCACGTGCGCGGAGGCGGTGCCTTCGGTCTCTACTTCGAGGTGCCCCGCATCCGCGAGGAGTCTTATCTAGCGACCATGGCCGCCCACGGGCTGCCCCTGTGGGATGACTGGTCCGTGTTCGGCGATTTCCGGTTCGGTGAGGCCAAGATCGCCGTGAAGCGGATGCTGTCCACCGTGGATGAACGCCCCACCGCACTGTTCTGCTCCTCCGATGAGATGGCCTTCGGCGCCCTGATGGCTGCTTCCGAACTCGGCATCAGCGTGCCCGGGGAACTGTCGATCGTGGGTATCGACGATCACGAGTTCGCCGGGCCTATGGGCTTGACCACCGTGCGGCAAGTGCCTGAGGAGCAGGGAGCCTTCGCCGCGGATCTCCTCCTGAGGGAGCTGGAGGGGGCGCTGCCCGTGCTGAACCCGCCAACGCAACCCCATAAACTCATCCAGCGCGCCTCGACGGGTCCGGCACCCCGCTAGCTGCTACCGTCCTGGTTTCAATTCGGTCGCTACGCTGGTACGCATGGCTACTGAACTCCTCTACCTTGACGATTTCGATGTCCTGACCGCGCCCGCAACCGTCACAGCGGTGACCGTGCTCGAGGACGGCAGGCTCGACGTTGTACTGGACCGCACCTGCTTTTACCCCCGCGGCGGCGGACAGGACTGGGACACCGGCACCATCCGCGGCGGGCACGCCGCCCTTCGGGTCGAGGAGGTGCGCCTCGACGAGCACGGGGTTGTCCATCACCTGGGCGCCGGTGAAGCGTGGAAGGAATGCGCGGGCGGGGAGGCAACATTGGAGGGCGCCGCCGTCGTGCTGGAAGTGGACGCAGACCGGAGGGCTGTCAACACGCGGCTCCATTCCGCAGGGCATATCGTTGATCTCGCCGTTGAGCGGCTGGAACTGCCCTGGGTGCCAGGTAAGGGTGCGCACTATCCGCACATGTCCTTTGTCGAGTACACCGGGGACGTGCCCGGTGAGGTGGAGGATGTCCGGCAGCGCATCGAACAGGAGGTCGCGCAGATCATCGGCGAAGGCAGCCGCAACGAGATCCGGTTCATGCCGGTTGCGGACATGGGTGAGTACTGCAGGCATGTCCCGGACAACATCCCGACCAACAAGCCCGCGCGGATTGTGCTCTACAACCAGACGTTCGGCGTGCCGTGCGGTGGAACCCATGTCCGGGATGTCGCGGAGGTCGGTACGCTGAGCATTCCCAAGATCAAGTCGAAAAAGGGCGTCACGAAGGTCTCCTACGCTGTGGAGGACGTCAACTAGCGGCGTCCGAGTCCAGCAGGTCCGCCTCGCACGCCGCCCGGAAGGGTGAAACCGCCAGGATCAGTGCGGCCGCCAGCATGACCGCCGCGGCGGAGCCGAGAGCCACGACGGGGCCGAACGCCGTAGCCAGGGCGCCGCCTAGGGGAGCGCCGATAACGATCATGCCGCGGTTCACGGACCGCCTGGTTGCGCTCATCCGGGCAATCAGCGCATCCGGAGTGACCCCCTGCCAGTACCCCATCTCCAGCGGCCCCTCGGCGCCCATCGCCAGGCCGAAGAGGAATTGCCCGAGGACTGCGCAGGCGAACGTCGCCCACACCGTGGCCGGCCAACTTTCGATGCTCCCGCCGCCCGCCTGCCCGGCTGCCACCAGTGGTGCCAGAACCACGACGACGACGGCGGCCGGCTGGGCCAGCCTCGCCGCCACCATGACCCGTCCGGTGCCGTAGCGCTCACCCCAGCCCGAGGACCAGGTGGTGCCCAGCACCGCACCGATTCCCGCTCCGCCGAGGACAAGACCCAGGCCGAGCGCGCCGAGTTGAAGGTCATTGAGGATCAGGGCCGGAAGAACGGTGCCGACCATCGCTGAGCCGATGAACCAGACGTGCGTGCTCAGGCCCAGCGGCCGCAACAAGGATGAGCACTGACAGCGCCACGGTGGTGAGGTAGGTACCGAAATCCGAGACCGTCGAAGCAACCCAGAACCGGACAAAGGCGGGATTCCGGCGGAGCTGCATGCGTTGCCGAGTCCGCCGGCTCAGGACGCGCGTGCGAGCTGGCGAATGGGAACCCACCGTGACGCGAGGCGGCGGTAAGCCGCGGCCGCGCCGGTCATATCCGCTTCGGCGAGGCACTCGATTCCCATCCGGACATCCATGGGGGACTCGTCCGGAAATACCAGGTCCGCAACCGGTCCGTAGTCGAGTTCGACGACGGCGTCGCGGCGGAAAGACTGCAGCCACTCCGTGATTTCGGTGAGCTCTTCCAGCAGATCAAGCTCCGGAGCAGCGATGGCGAGCCCGGCTACGGCACGGCGCGCACGATCGATGCAGTCGCTGATGGTGGCGGAGACTCGGACGGTGTGGACTTCGCCGTCGTCGTCCACCACCTCGGTGAGGTCGTCTTCGTGGATGAGGACAAACCAGGCGAAGGGGATGCCCCACGTCGCAGAGCGGGTATGCAGCTTGGCGGTGGATTCGGTCAGCGTTTCGGGATCGAGCCGCGCCTGGTGCGCCTCCCTCGCGATCTCCGGGAGGAGCACATCCATCAGCGGACCGCGGATGGTCTGCTCGAGGGACTCAGCGGACAGGTAGGTGCGTACCGCCAGCTGATTGGGGCAGTAGTAGGGCGCGGTGGTGCCGCTGCTGCGCGGGAAATGCAGCACGCGCACAAGATCCTGCGCATGGTGCGGAAACGGGTCCGATACTGCGCGCGTTATGCGCCGCACCGCATCGATGCGTTCCAGCTGCTCGGTGACCCTGCGGCCCCGAGTCCGCTGTTCCAGGATGGCGAGCTGCTGGGCGTCACTGAAGGCATCAAGCGGCTCATACACCCGTAGGTAGGAAACGTAGGGGAAACTGCTGCCGGCGCCGGGCACGTCTGCCATGGATCAGGTCAGCTCTACGATGACCGGCGCGTGGTCAGAGGCACCCTTGCCTTTGCGTTCCTCCCGGTCGATCGACGCGCCGCTGACCCGCTCTGCGAGGGCGGGGGAGGCCAGGATGAAGTCAATACGCATGCCCATGCGCTTGGGGAAGCTCAGCTGCTTGTAGTCCCAGTAGGTGTAGACACCGGGGCCCGGGGTGTGGGGGCGGACAACATCGGTGAAGCCCGAGTTCTCGAACGCGTGGAAGGCTGCGCGCTCCGGCGGGCTCACATGCGTGTAGCCGTTGTTGACGAAGAGGTCGATATCCCAGACGTCCTCATCCTGCGGCGCGATGTTCCAGTCCCCCGTGAGCGCCACCTGGGCGGAGGGGTCTGCCTCCAGCAGTCCGACGGCGTGCTTGCGCAGCAGCTCAAGCCATTCGACCTTGTACGCCATGTGCGGGTCCCCGAGCGCCCGCCCGTTCGGTACGTACAGGCTCCACACGCGCACGCCGCCGCAGGTGGCGCCGATGGCGCGGGCCTCCTGCACGGGGTCGGTGTCCTTCCCGAACACCGGCTGCCCGGGGAAGGTGCGCTCAACATCGGTCAGCCCCACACGTGATGCAATGGCGACGCCGTTCCACTGGTTCAAGCCGAAGTGCGCAACCTCGTAGCCGCTCTTCTCGAACATGTCCCAGGGGAAGTTGTCGTCCTTGCACTTGGTTTCCTGGATGGCTAGGACGTCCGCATCGGAGCGGTCAAGCCAGGCTTCCACGCGGTCGGCACGGGCTCGGAGGGAATTAACGTTCCAGGTCGCTATTTTCACAGTTGCTACGTTACCTAATCAGCGCCACCACGAGTCGTCGGGGGAAACCGGGACGGTGCGCTTGTGTCGGGTCATCAGGTAGCGGCGCTCAATCAGCTGCGCGGCTTCCTCGGGAACGTCCCGACCCTCGAGGTAGTCATCGATCTGCTCATAGGTGAGACCGAGCTCGTGCTCGTCGCTCTGCCCCGGGTTCTCATCCAACAGGTCCGCAGTGGGGATCTTGTTGTAGAGGCGCTCCTGCGCGCCAAGTTCCTTCAAAACCTGCCGATTCTGCCGTTTGTTCAGGCCGAACAGGGGAAGGATGTCTGCCCCGCCGTCACCGTACTTGGTGAAGAAGCCGGTGACTGATTCCGCGCCGTGATCGGTGCCGATCACCAGTAGGTTGTCATCACCGGCCAGGGCGTACTGCGCCACCATTCGTACGCGCGCCTTGACGTTGCCCTTGTTGAAATCGGACATTTCGTTGCCTGCAGCGCTGGTGAACTCAGCCTGGAAACCGTCCACGGCGGGAGCGACGTTGTAGACAACGGACCGGTCCGGTTCGATGAACGCCAGGGCCGCCTGGGCATCGTCTTCGTCATGCTGCACGTTGTACGGCAGGCGAGCCGCGACGAACGTTGCCTCCACGCCGTCGGACCTCAACTCATCAGCCGCCAGCTGCGCGAGCTTTCCGGCAAGGGTGGAGTCCAGGCCGCCGCTGATGCCGAGCACGAAGCCCTTGGTGCCGGTGGCCCGGACGTAGTCCTTGAGAAAGTCCACGCGCCGGCGGATCTCCTCCGCAGGGTCGATGGTGGGGCGTACGCCCATTTCCTCGATAATCTTCGCCTGGAGTTCACGCATGCGACCCAGCGTACTCATTTTTTGTCGCCTACCTGCTGCCTAAAACGCGCGTAAACCGCAGGTAGGCGACAAAAACTCCAAGGGCTACTGCTTGAAGGCGGCGTCGAAGGACAATGACGACGGCGCGAAGTCGAACTTCTTGAGGAAGGCCAGGGCCTCGGGGGCTCCGTCCAGGCGGTCCATGCCGGCGTCTTCCCATTCAACCGAGATCGGCCCGTCGTAGCCGATCGAGGTCAACGCGCGGAAGCTGTCTTCCCAGGGCACGTCTCCACGGCCCGTGGACACGAAGTCCCAGCCGCGGCGCGGATCTCCCCACGGCAGGTGGGAGGAGAGGATGCCGTTGCGGCCGCCGCCCATCCGCATCTTCGTGTCCTTGCAGTCCACGTGGTAGATCCGGTCAGCGAAGTCGGAGATGAAGGCTACCGGGTCGATCTGCTGCCACATGAAGTGGCTCGGATCCCAGTTGAGGCCGAAAGCGGGACGATTGCCGACGGCGTCAAGCGTGCGCTTGGTGGACCAGTAGTCGTAGGCGATTTCGGAGGGATGCACCTCGTGTGCAAACCGCACACCGCAGTCATCAAACACGTCCAGGATGGGGTTCCAACGGTCGGCGAAATCCTGGTAACCGGCATCGATGACGTCCTGGCTGACGGGCGGGAACATCGCGACATACTGCCAGATCGAGGACCCGGTGAACCCGACGACCGTCTTCACCCCGAGTTTCTGCGCAAGCTTGGCGGTGAGCTTCATTTCCTCCGCTGCACGCTGCCGGACGCCCTCCGGATCGCCGTCTCCCCAAACGCGCGGCCCGACGATGGCTTCGTGGCGGAAGTCGATCGGATTGTCGCAGACCGCCTGGCCCTTGAGGTGGTTGGAGATGGTCCAGACCTTCAGGTTGTTGCGCTCCAGAATGTCGAGACGGTCCTGGATGTAGTCATCATCGTCCCACCGCCACGCGTCCAGGTGGTCTCCGGAGACTGCGATTTCCAGGCCGTCGTAGCCCCACTGGCCCGCGAGTTCGGCGACCTTCTCAAACGGCAGGTCGGCCCACTGGCCGGTGAACAGTGTGAAGTTGCGTGCCATGATTTTTCTCCTTGTGTGAGTGGGTCAGGAAAGCGTGCGGCTGGTGGGATCCCAGTCCTCGGGCAGCGGCTCGGCAGCCACGGCTGAGCTGGCAACGTCAACGAACGTGCGACTGTCCACCGACTCCGCGATCGAAGCCATGGTGTCCAGGACGTGGAAGGCAGTCTCCCCTTGTGCGCGGTGTGGAACGCCGGCGCGGATTGAGCGGGCCAGGTCGAGGACTCCGGTACCGCGCCCGTAGGTGGAACCGACCGCCGGGAAGGTCTCCCAGTCTTCGGCGCCGTGGCGGTGGAGGCGGATGTCGCCGTCGAACATGTTGGGATCCGGGAAGGCAATGGTGGCTTCCGAGCCGGTGATCTCGACGAAACCGTGCCGGGGGAGCGGTGAATCGAAGCTGAAGTTGCTCGTGGCGGAAGCGCCGCGCTCGAACTGCACCAGGGCGCTGACATGGGTCGGAACGGTGACGGCGAACTCCTCACCGGCGCGCGGGCCGGAGCCGATGATGCGCGTTTCCCGCGACCGTGATCCGAGCGCAGCAACGGTCCCGATCGCACCGAATGTCTGAACGAGGGCTGTCAGGTAGTAGGGGCCCATGTCGAAAAGCGGGCCGGCACCCTCCTGGAACAGGAAGGCCGGGTTGGGGTGCCAGGCCTCAGGCCCGGGGGACTGCATGAGGGTCAACGCAGTAAGCGGCACTCCGATGTCCCCACGCTGGATCATCCGGAGGCCTGTTTGCAGCCCCGCGCCGAGGAAGGTGTCAGGGGCGCAGCCCAGCCGGAGGCCGGCGTCGGAAGCGGCCTTCAGGAGTGACCGGCCTGATTCGCGGTCGAGCGAGAACGGCTTCTCACTCCACACGTGCTTCCCCGCAGCCACAGCGTCGAGCCCTACCGGTACATGCGCGGCGGGAGTGGTCAGGTTGACGATGATGTCGACGTCCGGGTGCGCGAGCGCGTCCTCGACAGTCCCGGAGGCAGCGATCCCGAACTCCTCGGCACGCGCCCGGGCGGCCTCGGGGAAGAGGTCCGCGACGATATGGACCTGGACGTCGGGGAACGCCGTGAGATTGGTCAGGTACTCCTTGCTGATGACGCCCGCACCGATGATGCCGACGCCCACCGGGCCGCTCATGCTCCTGCCTGCCTGGAGTCCGCCTGCAGGTAGTGCAGGCTCGCCTCGAGCGCCTCGAACAGGTCACCGGCGCTGTCATCGAGCTCGACGACACCTACCTCTACCGATCCGGCAGCGGCCAGGACTGAGGGGACGTCCATCCGTCCGGCGCCCACCGCCACCTGCGAGGTGTTGTCCTTGTCCAGCGCGCCGTCCTTGAGGTGGATGAACCGCACGCGGTCGCCCAGCTTCGCGAGCAGCTCGGCTGGATCCTGCCCGCCCACTGCCACCCAGTAGGTGTCCACTTCAAGCACGACGGCGGGATCCAGGGCGCCGGCGAGGACCTCCAGCCCGGTGCGGCCGCCGAAATCGGTTTCCACCTCCCACCAGTGGTTGTGGTAGCCGACGGTGATGCCGTACTCCGCGCCGAGGGCCGCCACCTCGTTGAGGGCCTGTGCGGTCTGCTCGACGGCCTCCTCGGTGGTCCACCGCTCAGGGTGCACCATGGGCTCGATGACCGTGCCGATGCCCAGTGTCCGGGCTGCTTCGAAGATGAGGTCGCGGTCGCCGTCGAGCAGCGGTGCGTGGCCCGACGGAGCGGCCATGCCGTTGCGTTCAAGCGCAGCGGAGAGCGCCGCCGTATTCGCTGCGAAGTTGTAGGGCTCGACCCGTGAGAAACCGATCGATGCAAGTCTGTCGATGGTGCCGTCCAGATCAGCCTCGAGGGCTTCGCGGACGGTATAGAGCTGGACAGACAGGGGTGGAGTTGGCACGTGGGATCCTCTCGCTGGCGCCGTCGGGATAGCCGGTACTAGATAGTCTTAGTCCAGATGCTGTCAGCTTCCGCGCTGCGCTCCACACCGTTAAGGACCTTCTGCACCTGCAGTCCGTCCGCGAAGGACGGCTCCGGCTGGCGATTCGCTGTGATTGCTTCGACGAAATCCTTGGCCTGATGGGCAAATCCGTGTTCATAGCCCAGAATGTGCCCGGTGGGCCACCAGGCAGACATGTAGGGGTGGGAGGGCTCCGTCACCATAATGTTGGTGAAGCCCTGCCGGGTATCAGGCGCGGTTGCATCGTAGAAGCCGAGCGAGTTCATGTTCTCCAGATCGAAGGAAATCGCGCCGGTGGAGCCGGCCACCTCAACGCGCAACGCGTTCTTGCGCCCGGTGGACATGCGGGTCGCTTCGAATGAGCCCACCGCGCCGCCGTCGAACCGGCCGCTGAACAGGGCAAGATCGTCCACTGTGACGCTTCCCCGCTCGGCTGAGGCGGTGCCTGCGAGCCCGGAGGCTTCGGCCAGCAACGGACGCTCGTGCACAAAAGTGTTGAGGATCCCGCTCACACCTGTGATCTTCTGGCCGGTGATGAACTGCGAGAGATCTACCGCATGCGCGCCGAGGTCACCGAGTGCGCCGGAGCCGGCGGATTCCTTCTGCAGCCGCCACGTCAGCGGGGCGTCGGCGTCAACCAGCCAATCCTGCAGGTACGCGGCACGTACCTGACGGACCTCGCCGATTGCACCGGACTGAACCAGATCCCTCGCGAAGGCCGCTGCAGGAACGCGGCGATAGGTGAAACCAACCATCGCGAAGACGTTGTTGCCGGCGCGGTCAGCGGCGGCTGCCATCGCCTCAGCCTCTTCGAGGGTGTTGGCGAGCGGCTTCTCGCACAGAACGTGCTTTCCCGCCTCAAGCGCTGCAATGGCGATCTCCGCATGGGATCCGCCGGGAGTAACGATGTCGATGACGTCGATGTCGTCGCGGGCGATGGCCGCCCGCCAGTCAGTAGCCGTCTCTTCCCAGCCCCATTTACGAGCCGATTCCTCTACTCCACGGGCGTTGCGCCCCACGAGCAGGGTCATCTCCGGCCGGGCCGGCAGGTCGTGGAAGCGCGGTGCAACCCGCCACCCCTGCGAATGGGCAGCCCCCATAAATCCGTGTCCGATCAGGGCGATTCTCAGGGGTGGTGCGTCGTTGTGCATGTTTCCTCTTTATCCGGCGGCGGTTATAAGCAGTTGGATGGAGGCGGGGCGCCCTGCCAGCGATTGAGCGCCCCGCCCCTTAGTGTCCTACGATTCGAAGGCGGTCGGCAGGTACTGCTCAACGTTCTCACTGGTGACAACCGGAGCGTTCAGAACGATGCGCTTCGGAACTTCCACTTCCACCAGGTCGCTCATGGCCTTGCCCTGAGCGATCAGGCGGGCGAGCAGGATGCCGTCTGCTGCCTGAGTGGACGGGTAGATGACGGTAGCTTGGAGAACACTCTCGCCCGACTCGATTTCACGCATTGCGTTCGCGGATCCTGCGCCGCCGACCATGAAGAACTCATCGCGACCCGCGTTGTCGATGGCGGCCAGGACGCCGATGCCCTGATCGTCGTCGTGGTTCCAGATGGCGTCGATCTCAGGAGCTGCGGAGAGGAGCTGCGAGGTTGCTGCTTCGCCTCCGGCAATGGTGAAGTCGGCTGCGACGCGGTTGTCCACGTCGAGGCCGCATGACTCCAGTGCATCGGCGAAGCCCTGGCTGCGGTCCTGAGTCAGGGGTAGGGAGTCGACGCCGGCGATCTCGGCAACCACTGCGTCCTCGTCACCTTCGAGCTGTTCGCAGATGTAGGTGCCGGCGCTGACGCCCATTCCGTAGTTGTCGCCGAGGATGGTGGTGCGGGCAGCGAACGGGCTCGAGAATTCACGGTCAACGTTGATGACCGGGATGCCGGCTTCCATGGCTTGGGTGGCCACCGGGGTGAGGGCGGCGCCGTCCGTCGGCAGGAGCACGATGGCATCGACGCCGTCGTTGATGAACTGTTCAACCTGGCTGATCTGAAGGTTGGCGTCATTGGTTCCCTCGGCGACACGCAGGTCGATGTCCGGGTAGTTTTCAGCCGTAGCGATGGCAGCGGAGTTGATGGCGCCCAGCCAGCCGTGGTCGGCAGCAGGTCCGGAGAACCCGATGACTACGGTGTCGCCTTCGGCCTGATTTCCTTCGACGGATGCATTGGTGGGCTGCGTGTTGGTGTTACCCGCGTCGGCTGTGCACCCGGTGACAAGGGCGCCGACAGCCAGGAAGGCACCGGTGGTGACGAGCATCTTCCGGCCCGTACGAACTGCAAGCATGTGAATCTCCTCAATGAGTTAGGTGCGTCTTCGCAAGGGTGCAGCATGCGTCTTCCATGGCCGCTTCTTCGCGTGACTGCAATCACAATAACAGAAGATCGAAAGAAATCGACGACTTTATACCGATTGCCGACATAATGTGTTAGCTTCGTCTCATGTTCGAAGAAGATCAGCCACGTCCGTTGCTCGAAGTTTGGGGGATTACCAAGCAATTCGCTGGTGTCCAGGCGCTTAAAGGCGTCGACCTGCAGGTACTTCCAGGAGAAGTGCACTGCGTCATGGGTCAGAACGGAGCCGGTAAATCCACCCTCATCAAGACGCTGTCCGGAGTACACCAGCCCGACGGCGGTGAAATCCGCTGGGAGGGAAAGGAGATCTCGATTCCCGGCCCCACCGCCGCCCTGGATCTCGGCATCGCCACGATGTACCAGGAACTCGACGTCGTGGATGGACTGTCCGTAGCGGAGAACATCTTCCTCGGGCATGAACGCGCCAGCGGAGGCGTGCTCCACGTCAAGAAGACAAATGCGATCGCGCGTACCCTGCTGAAGCGGCTCGGGCACGGCGGTCTTTCGCCGTCCACCGAGGTCGGTTCGCTTTCTGCCGCCAACAAGCAGATCGTGAGCATGGCGCGCGCACTGTCGCGGGATACCAAGCTGATCATCATGGATGAGCCGAGCGCCATCCTGGACTCCGGCGAGGTGGCTAACCTTTTCCGTGTGGTGCGCGAGCTCACGGCCCAGGGCATCGCCGTCGTCTACATCTCCCACCGGCTGGAAGAGATCCGCCAGATCGGTGACCGCATCTCCGTGATCAAGGACGGACGGAGCACAGCGAGCGGTCTGAGCGTCACCGATACGTCGAGGGCTGAGCTGATCCGTCTGATGACCGGCAGGGATGTCGAGAACGTTTTCCCGGAGGGGACACCGGTACCGTCCGATGCTCCCATAGTTCTCAAGGTCGACAACCTGGAACTGGCCGGACACTTCGAGGATGTCAGTTTCACGGTACGGGCAGGCGAGATTGTCGGGCTCGCCGGCCTCGTCGGGTCCAAGCGGTCGGAGATCCTTGAAACCATCTACGGTGCACGGAAGGCTTCTTCCGGGACGGTATCCGTCAACGGCAAGGTGCTGCGTCCCGGGTCTGTTCCAGCCGCGGTTGACGCGGGAATCGGGCTTTCGCCGGAGGAACGCAAAAGTCAGGGCCTGATTCTCGATGAACCGATCTTCAAGAACGTAACGCTCTCGACCTTCGAGCGCTTTGCCCGCTCCGGATATCTGAATGAAAAGGCAGAGCGGAACGCCGCGCGCGAGCAGATCGCAGCCCTCGAGTTGCGTCCAGCTGATCCGGACCGCCCGGCCCGGACGCTTTCCGGCGGAAATCAGCAGAAGATACTCCTCGCCCGCTGGCTCGTGCACGGAACTCCGGTGCTGCTGCTCGACGAACCAACCCGCGGCGTCGACGTCGGGGCGCGCGCTGAAATCTACGCGCTCATCCGCAAACTCGCCGCTGCCGGGACCGCAATCATTGTTGTTTCGAGCGAAATCGAGGAAGTGCTCGGCCTCGCCGACAATGTCCTCGTCATCGATGACGGCACCGTTATCACCCAAACCAAAGCAAGCGATCTAGACGAGCACGGAGTGCTCGACCTCGTCATGAAGGGAAGTGCCGCGTGAGCGAGCAGAAAACCAAGGTGGCTGAACCGCGCATCGACGCGTCGGCCGACCACAGCGCCCCGAAGGCCAACCCGCTACAGAGCTTCCTGAAGGGCTCCGGAGGCCGCAGCCTGGGGCTGGTCATTGCCCTGGTGCTGCTGTTCGTGGTGGGTGCCATCACCAGTGGGGACCGGTTCCTCAACCCCGAAAACATGCTGACCATCCTCCGGTACGCCTCGATCATCGGTGTGATCAGCATCGGCGTCACCTTCGTTATCACCGCCGGAGGCATTGACCTTTCGGTCGGTTCGGTCATGGGACTGGCGACCGTCGTTGCTACCCTGACCAGCGTCCAGCTGGCCGCTACGCAATCATCCTGGATTCTCATGGTGCTTGTGGCGCTCGCGGTCGGTGCCGGAGCGGGCCTGATCAACGGGGTTGTGATTGCTTATGGCAATGTCGTCGCCTTCATTGCCACGCTGGCCATGCTGGTTGGCGCACGGGGTCTGGCCGAGCTCATCTCCGGGCGCAGCACGCAGATCGTCGTCAACCAGGACTTCCTGCAGGTCATGCGCGCTGACTTCCTGGGCGTTCCTGTTCTCGTGTGGATCTTCCTCCTTGCCGCTGTTGCAGGATGGTTCCTCCTCAACCGCACCACGTTCGGCCGGCGGACCATCGCCATCGGCGGAAACCTCGAAGCTTCCCGCCTGGCGGGTATCAAGGTGAAGCGCCACCTGGTCTACCTGTACGTCCTGGCCGGACTCGCCGCGGGCATTGCGGCTGTCATGATGCTCGGCCGTACTACCGCGGGTACCTCGACGCACGGTCTGCTCTACGAACTGGACGCGATTGCCGCCGTCGTTGTTGGTGGAACACTGCTCATCGGCGGGCGCGGCACAATCATGGGCACGGTTCTTGGTGTGCTGATCTTCAGCACACTCACCAACGTCTTCATTCAGAACAATCTGGACACCTCCGTTCAGGCTCTAGCCAAAGGCGTGATCATCGTGGTCGCCGTTCTGTTGCAGCAGCGCTTTGCAGCCAGTGGCAAAACACGACGGGCCAAGACGAAGCCAGCGAAGGCCTGACCGGGCACCAGGATGCAGGTCACCCAGCCGGCTCCCGAACTCAGGGAGCCGGGCGAGCAGCGGTAACCGGAAGGTGAGTCGGTGAGTTTCCTGAACGCGGACTACGCGCTGCACGGCAACGCAGACCTCGACCTGGTTGAGGATGCCCTCCAGCGGTTCTTCAGTGACGCGAAACTCCGTGCTGTATCGGTGAACGCTGCCTACCTCGGTCTCTGGGAATCGCTGGAAAGGGCAGCCGCGGGCGGCAAGCGCTCCCGCCCGCGGCTGGTTCTGCTTGCCTACAAACAGCTGGGAGGTACTGATGCCTCCAGCGCGGCGCAGCTCGCCGCCGTCTACGAGCTCCTGCACAGCGCGCTGATCATTCACGACGACGTCATTGACCGTGACTTCGTCCGTCGCGGCAGCCCCAACGTGTCCGGCCACTACAGGAACCGGGCACTGCGCACCGGAGCTTCCCCGGCGGCCGCTGAGCACGCCGGAGTTTCGGCAGGAGTACTCGCCGGCGACCTCGCACTCTCGGGTGCCTACCGGCTCTTGAGGTCCGTGGCGGCACCGGAGGCCGTAGCGCAGCGGCTTGGCGACATCCTCGATGACGCCGTTTTCTCATCAGTGGGCGGGGAGGTCCTCGACATTGAGTTCAGCCGGACGCAGGACATGCCCTCGCTCGAGGACATCACCAAGACGGCCCACCAGAAAACGTCTGTCTACTCGTTCGAGGCGCCGCTACAGGCTGGAGCCGTGCTGGCCGGGGCTCCGGAGCCGGTCGTCGCGGCCTTGACGTCTTTCGGGCGTTACGCCGGGATCGCCTACCAGATTTCCGATGACCTGCTGGGTGTTTTCGGCAGGGAAAGCCGGACGGGCAAGACCAGCTGGGGAGATTTGAGGGAGGGCAAGCGGACAGCCCTGCTCTCCTATGCAGCAACGCGGCCGGAATGGAGCAGCATCGCGGCACTCATCGGCTCCCCGGACCTGACAGCCTCCAGCGCCGAGTACGTCCGCTCCGTGCTGGTGGCCTGCGGTGCCAGGGACTTCGCGGTCAGTCTGGCTACCGAGAACGCACACCTCGCCGTCATGCACCTGGAGTCCGAGGGCGTGCCCAACGGGTTGCGCAGCAGCCTTGAGCGCATGCTGTTCGCCGCCATCTCAGACGTGAACTCCAACTAACCTCATTCCTGCTGCTCCGCCACGGTTGCCCTCCGGAACTGCACCGCGAGAGACCTAGCCGTAAATACTTCGTGGTTCCCCGTTATCATGAAGGAACAAATCCGGCACCGAGGCGATCTGCCAGGAAGGCGCGTTCCTCCGAAATGACTTCGCCATCGCAGGATGAACGCATTCGCCGCACGGTCGCGGGTACCAACCTCGGTAATAACCGCGATTCAACCCGGCAGCACAATCTCTCAACGGTGCTGCGGCTCGTGCACTCCATGGCAGGCGTCTCCCGCGCACAGCTCACCCGGGCCACGGGGCTCAACCGCTCAACCATTGCCGCGCTCGTCGGCGAACTGGTCCAGCTGGGCCTCGTTGTGGAGAGCAACCTCGACCTGGCGCAGCAGCACGGCCGCCCCAGCATCATGATCGAGCCGAGCCGCGGGGCACTGGCGCTGTCGGTGAACCCGGATATCGACGTCGTCAGCGTGGCACTTGTTTCGCTCGGCGGCCACATCGTGAATCCGGTACGGTTCCATACGGTTCGTGCGCCGTCGGTGCCCGAAGTGGTGAATATCGTGAAAGCGGTCTACTCGGGAATGCGCACGTCGCTGCCCGCCGGACACAGGATCATGGGGGTTGGGCTGGCCATTCCAGGGTTGGTGGATCCCGTCGATGGAACGGTTATCGAAGCGCCGCACCTCGGCTGGCGTGATGAACCGCTCGCCGCACTTCTCAGCGATGCACTGAAGCTTCCGGTCATCGCCGCGAACGACGCCGTTGTGGGCGCCCGTGCGCAGGCGACCTTCGGCGCGGGCCGGGACGTGTCAGACCTCGTCTATCTCTATGGGGGAGCCAGCGGTATCGGCGGAGGTGTCATCAGCGGCGGCCGTCTCATCAGTGGGGCGACCGGGTTTGCAGGTCAGCTGGGACACACCCATGTGCGTTTGGGTGGCGCGGCGTGTACGTGCGGGTCTTCCGGCTGCCTGGAAGCCGAGGTCACCCGCGAAGAGCTGATCGCCGCCGTCGGTCTGCCCGCGGGTGAGACGGAGAATCTTGAAGAAGCAGTGATGGAGAAGCTGCAGCAGGAGGGGTCCCAGGAGTTGAGGGACATCATCGAGCGGCAGGTCCAGCTCCTGGCCGTAGGGCTCAAGAGCGTCGTCAATCTGCTGAATCCCTCCATGATCGTACTGGGAGGGTTCCTGCGGATCCTGGATCGCGCCGCCCCCGACGCCCTGAGCGAGGCGCTGCGCACTCCGGGTACGCGCGGTCCACGAGAGCGCGTGGCCATCGAACTGGCTCCCCTGGGCGAAGATCCCATTCTGGTCGGTGCCGCGGAGCTCGCGTTCGAACCCCTCATCCGGAATCCTGCCGGCTTCCTTCGATTTCACGACGACGACGCCGACGTGCCGCTTTCCTTCGCATAGCGGACAATCTTTCGGACCACGAAAAAGCGGATCCTGTTCCAGCCTTTGCTCGAACAGGATCCGCTTTTCTTATCAGGGCCAGATGGCCCTTACAGCGCGATCAGCGTGATTCGTGCGGAATCAGTTGGGGATGATCACCACTTCAGCGGTTCCGGTCAGCGGATCGGAAGCCGCATCGCCGGCGTCAGTGTAGGACGCATTGAATACTGCCGAGAGATCGTCCACTGCGGGATCGTGTCCCTCAGGAACCGTGGTGGTGATGGTTCCGGTGCAGCCGGTGGTGGTGGTCTGCGGGTGTCCGTGGGTGTGGTGGCCCAGGATGTAGGTGACCTGAACCAGTGCGCAATCGACGGGCTGGTCGTCGGTGACGCGGACTTCGTAGGAAACGGTGTCGCCGAACTGGAAGGGCTGGTCCGCAACCGGAGTAATGAATTCGACAACCGGTGCCTGGTTTCCGACTTCAATCGTCACTTCTGCGGAGGAGTGCTTTCCCCGGTGCTTTCCGCCCTGGTCGGTGACCTGAAGGCTTGCGGTGTAGGAGCCGATCTCCTCATAGGTGAACGTGGGGTTCGCCTCTGTTGAGTCCACGGTGCCGTCGGAGTTGAAGTCCCAGGCGTAACGCAGCTTGTCGCCGTCGGCGTCTGCCGTGCCTTCGCTTGAGAACTGGACGGTCAGCGGGGCTGAACCAACGGTGGGAGTACCGGAGGCCACTGCTACCGGGCTGTGGTTGCCGTTCTCGCCGATGTAATCAATGCGGGACAGCTGCGCATCAGGGTTCTCGCCGAAGTAGCCGTCGCCGTACTCGAGTACGTAGAGCGCGCCGTTGGGGCCGAACTCCATGTCGATCGGGTTGTCAGTGACCAGCGAGTCCACCACGTTCTCAATGGAGACGAGCTCACCGTCGGCGGTGGTCATGCCCTTGATGTAGTCGCGGGTCCACTCGTAGAAGAAGGACATTCCGTCGTAGTACTCCGGCCAGGCGACGGGTGCGCGGCCCTTGGTGGCCTTCTTGTCGAAATCATAGGCAGGCCCGGCCATGGGACCGATTCCGCCGGTCTCCAGTTCAGGGAACTCAGCCGAAGCGCCGTACGAGTACCATGCCTGAGGCTGGGATACCGGCGGCAGCTCGCGGAGCCCGGTGTTGTTCGGGGACTCGTTGACCGGAGCATCGCAGTTGAACGTCTCACCGGAGGTGTTGGTGGCGAAATTGTAGTCAACGTACGGCAGTTCGGCGGTGGCGCAGTAGGGCCAGCCGTAGTTGGAAGGCTCGGTCACCGACATCCACTTGCCGGTTCCTGCCGGACCACGAAGCGGATCGGCTGACCGGGCGTCGGGGGAGTAGTCAGCGATGAGCAGTTCACCCGTGTTCTGGTTGAGCTCGATGCGGAACGGGTTGCGCAGGCCCATGACGTAGATCTCGGGGCGGGTCTGTGGAGTTCCCGGTTCGAAGAGGTTGCCCTCGGGGATGGTGTAGCCGCCGCCCTCGGTGGGGGTGATCCGGAGAACCTTGCCGCGCAGGTCATTGGTGTTGGCGGAGGTCCGCTGTGCATCGAATGCCGGGTTGCTGTCCGGGCGTTCGTCAATAGGGGTGTAGCCGCCGGATGCGAAGGGGTTGGTGTCATCGCCGGTGGACAGGTAGAGGTTGCCCTCGGCATCGAAGACGATGTCGCCGCCGACGTGGCAGCAGATGCCGCGGTCAACGGGAACCTCGAGGATTTCCTGTTCGCTGGCCAGATCGATGGTGGAACCGTCGAACTGGAAACGGGACAGGACAAGCGAGCCCTTGAAGGGCGCGAAATCGGCGGCGGTGCCGGTGGTCGGTGCGTCACCCTCGTTGATGCCCTCAGTGGCCGGATCATCTACCGGAGTGTCCCCTGGAGGCGAGTAGTAGAGGTAGACCCAGTTGTTGCCCTTGGTTCCGAAGTTCGGATCGAGCGCGACGCTCTGCAGACCTTCCTCGTCATGCTCGTAGACATCGAGGGTTGCCGCCAGAGTGTTGAGGCCGGATTCGGCATCATTGAGCCACACCTCGCCGCCGCGGGTGGTGTGCAGGACGTCATTGTTGGGGAGGGCGGCAAGGTCCACCGGTTCACCCGGCGTGTCATTCAGGGTCACCTTTTCGAAGTTTGCGTCCGGCGGAGCCACCGGCGGTGCTGCGGCGTCCTTGGCCTGAGCCGGTGCAGCGGCGAATGAGGTGGCCAGCAGTGCCACCATTGCCAAACCTGCGCCCGCTCGTGCAGCGCGCTTCATTGAGAATCGTGCGGCATCGGTTCGATGCCCGGAAGCTTGCGCTATCCCGTGTTGATTGACTGTCATCATTCACTTTCTTCTCGCCTTTGAGGACCCGGGCCAGCCGGAGTCAGGTCACCTAGAACGCTAGTAGAAGCGTCTCGGTTCCGCTAGTGGTTTCAATAAACAAAGTTTGCAATTCTTCCGACGCGCAAACAGATTTCGGGCGTGCAAAAGTGACTTGTGTCCTGTGAAATCGGCACTAACGCCCGCCGGAGAATCTTTGTTGTTCGATACAGCTAAAGTAGGGCTGCGGTCGTTGAGCTTCGCATCCCCTGTGTCTCGAGCACCAGCTGCTTCACCGCCGCCGCCGGCACCTGCCTGCCACCGTTCACGAGGGTTTCGATGGACGCCGGGACCTGTTCGTGGGAAGCGATGATCAGGGGCGTGCCGTTCTTCGAATCGGGTAACCGTCCATGCGTTCCGCGAACGTGCGTCGGGTCCAGCGGCACGGTGTTCATGGCGTACCGCAGGCCGAGCTTCTTCTTGGCCAGATTCAAGCCGGCCTTTGCCTTGGCCAGTCTGTCCGCCGGGTTGAAGAAAAGTTCAGCCGGGTCGTATCCGGGCTTTCGGTGGATATCGACCCCGCGCGCGTATTCCGGAGCCCGGTCATCGTCGAGCCAGAAGTAATACGTGAACCATGCGCCGGGTTCGGCAACCACTACCAGCTCACCGGACCGCTCGTGGTCGAGCCCGTAACGGGCCTGCGCTTCGCGGTCGAGGACCTCATCGACCCCGTCGGTTGCGCGAAGAATCACAGCCGCGCGCTTAACATCCGCCGGGTCGGAGACGTATACGTGGGCAACCTGGTGGTCTGCAACGGCGAAGGCCCGCGAGGTCCACGGGTCCAACTGCTCCTTCCCGTCCTGCACATACACTTCGAGCAGGCCCTCACGCCGAAGCGTCCGGTTGATGTCCACCGGCTTTCGCGCTTCCTCGATGCCGTACTCCGAGACGACAATCACCGCGCAGCCGCGCGCCTCGGCTTCGTCCAGCAGCGGGGCGAGGACCCCGTCCAGGTCGGTTGCTGCCTGGGCTGCCTGGAGTGAATCCGGTCCGAACCGTTGAAGATCGTAATCAAGATGCGGCACGTAAGCCATCAGGAGATCCGGCGCCTGGTTCCGCAGGACATGGCGGGTGGAATTCACAATCCACTGCGTCGACTGGATAGCCGCGGTCGGTCCCCAGTACTGGAATAGCGGGAACTCGCCGTAGTTTCCCACCAGCTCATCATGCAGGGCTGGCGGACGCACGTACGCGTCCGGTGATTTCCGTCCGTCTGCATGGTAGATCGGTCGAGGGGTCACAGTAAGATCAGTGGTCATTCCCATGGCGTACCACCAGCAGATATTCCCTGCCCGGTACCCGGGATCCTGCTGCCGGGCGGCCTCCCAGATCTTCTCTCCGGAAACCAGCCTGTTGTGCTGGCGCCAAAGGTGCACATCTCCCAGTTCGCGGAAATACCAGCCGTTCCCAACAATGCCGTGCTGCGCCGGAGCCAGTCCGGTCAGCATGGTCGATTGCACGGTGCAGGTCACCGCCGGCAGGACCGTCGCCAGTTCGGACGACCATCCCTGTGACGCGAGTTTGCTCAGGCGGGGCATTGAACGGAGGGACAGGGCAGTCAGCCCCACAACATCCAGCAGCAGTACTGGTTTCACGGTTCTTCCTTGCAGTTGTCTTACCTAAATACGGATGAATGCTCAAGTGCTCCCAGCGATTACGACGCCGGTGCTGCCGCGAGCAGATGGGACTCGGCCCACCCGATCTCGGCGGCGATGCCGTCGACAATTCCCACCTGCCCGCTGGGCAGGACGCTCCAGGTGTAGGTTTCGATGTCCAGGTGCACTTCCCAGCCGTAGTGCCTGCGGGAAACCTCGGCCACGGTGTGCCGCAGCACAGCGGCAGTTGTCTCCAGCGGGGAGGAGGGGATGTGGTGGAGCGGGATGTGGAAATGAACCCGCCAGGGCGCCTTCCCGGGCAGGGTGTCGAGGGCCTCCGTCAGGTCATCGGCAGCCAGGATCCCGTTCTCACCCTGTTCCCGCACCTGGTGAAGGTAGCGCGGTTCGGCGAAGGCCGTGAGTGCGGCCCGTGCGGCGGCGCTGGAGGGGTCGGTTACGTGCAGGGCGGCCGAGGCCTGAATCTTGACCACTCTTAGGCCTGCCGCTTCGATCCGGTTGACGGCGTCAACCGGGTCAGCGAAGGACACAGCGAGGTGACAGGTGTCCACACACAGGCCGATGAACTCGGGATCAATGCCGCGGTCAATCCGCGCTTCCAGCCAACCGGCAACATCGGCGACCGTATCTAGTACGCAGCCCGGCTCCGGTTCGACGGCGATGCGGACAGTTTTTCCCGTACGCTCCTTCAGCTCCCGCAAGCGGGAACTTAGCTCCACAAAAGCGGCGGTGGCGGCGTCGTCGTCGGCTTGTGTCCAGGGTTCCCGCCAGGCAAGGGGCAGCGTCGAGATCGAGCCGGCTGTGTTTTCCGGCAGGAGCGCAGCCAGGATCTCAGCGCAGTCGAGGGTGTATTCCAGCCGCCTCGGCTCAGCCCAGGTGGGCTTGTAGACGTCGAGTTTGACCACCTCGTTGTGGAAACCGCCGTAGGGAAAGGCGTTGATGGTGTGCAGCTGGAGGCATTCCACCAACAGGACCTCACGGAGCGCCGCCAGATCATCGGCATTGTGGGCCAGCCGGCGCGCCAGCCCGGCGGGAAGCCAGAGCCCCACGCCGAGAATGTTCAGGCCCGCCTTCCGCCGGATGGGGCCGGAGTACTCGTGAAGCTGCCGGATCAGCCCGTCGAAGTCCTCGGCCGGATGGACGTTCGTGCAGTAGGAGAGGAGCATCAGGCGCGTGCACCCCGCAGGACCGAGTTGCCCTCGAATCCCGCTGTAGCGTTGGGAGGCTCTGCCGCGTCGAAGCCGGGGATTGGGTCGAGGATCAGCTGGCCGCTTTGACCGTAGAACTCGACAGGGTTGCGCCAGAGGACCTGATCGACGTCGTCGGCGGTGAAACCGGCATCAAGCATGGCGTGTGCGGTGCTTGAGGTCTTGAGCGGATCAGACCGGCCCCAGTCGGCAGCGGAGTTGACGAGCACGCGCTCTGTTCCGTAGCGGCTGAGAATTGCGACCATGCGCTGCTCATCCATTTTGGTGTCGGGATAAATGGAGAAGCCCATCCACGCGCCCGCGTCCTTCACTATTTCGACGTTGGTCTCATTGAGGTGGTCCACCACCACCATGCCGGGGGCGATGCCGGATTCGCGGACAACATCAAGGGTCCGGTGGGTGCCGGCCAGCTTCTCCCGATGCGGTGTGTGCACCATGACCGGCAGCGAATATTCGAGGGCAAGCTCCAACTGGCGGCTGAACGCGTGGTCCTCGGCGGGAGTCATGGAGTCGTACCCGATCTCGCCGACGGCGACCACGCCCTCCTTCACGAGGTAACGGGGGATCTCCTCGAGGACGGGAACGCAGCGCGCGTCATTCGCCTCCTTGGGGTTGAGGGCGATCGTGGCGTGATGCCGGATGCCGAACTGCGCGGCACGGAACCGCTCCCAGCCAAGCAGCGAGTCGAAGTAGTCGAGAAAGGAACCGACATTGGTGCGCGGCTGCCCCAACCAGAAAGCCGGCTCAACGAGCGCGCGCACACCGCTGGCGTACAGCGCCTCGTAGTCATTGGTGGTGCGGCTGGTCATATGGATGTGAGGGTCAAAAATGCGCATGGCTGGTTTCCCCTTAGGAAGTGGTCGAATGGCTGGAGGTGGCCAGGAGCAGCGTGACGTCGTCCGGGACCGGCCGCCCAGCGGCTGTCCGTTCGGCGGCGAAGTCGCCTGCCATCCGGGCAAGCTCGTCATCCGCACGTTCCTGCAGGTCCGTGACGGCACGGAGGCTGACCCCCATGAACACCAGCTTCAGCACGGCGTGGCGCCAGCTGTGCTGGTCCAGGTAGGCGGCTGCAAACGGCCCGACGGCGGCGGCAACAAGGCCGCTTTCGTTGGTTCTCAGGGCCTCAGTGGTGAGCCTCAATCCCGCGATTACGACGACGTCGGGAAGCTTCGGTGAGCGCGCGGCCAGCGCTGCCAGTCCGCGAAGCACGCCGCGGCGCTCCGCGGAGTCACCGCCGTCGTAAAGTGCCGACAGCGCAAGCGCCAGCTCTTCGGGCGGAAGCAGTTCACCGAGTCGGCCGAGCAGCAGGCCACGGGCGGAGTCGCTGGTGGTACCGAAGAGTACGCCGGTGGGGTCGGCATCCGGGTACAGGGGCGTGCGGCCCAGCCGGCGCCCGGCCTGGGCGAAGACGGTGGTGAGGGTGGAGGGATCGGCGGTGACCGCCGTCGTGCTCTCCTGAAGCCAGCGCTCAGATTCCCTGCTGCGTACTGATTCCGCCCAGGCGTCGCCGAGCGCCGCGATGCTGCGGGCGGCGAGTCCCGGGGCGTCGTAGGAGTGCCGCGGCAGTTCGACGGCGGCCACACCGCGGTAGTTCAACTCGGCGAGGGTGCCGAGCGCGAGGGGCAAATCCACGGTTCCTTCGCCGAACGGCAGATGCTCGTGGGCGTGCGGGCGCATATCATCCAGCTGGACGTTCGCCAGCAGCGGCCCGGCCTCAAGAAGTGCCCCGCGTATGCCGTCCGGTTCGACCACTACACAGTGCCCAATGTCCACGGTGATCCGCAGGTTGTCCGGATCGCCGAGCGCTGCCCGGAGGCGCATGGCGTCCGACACCGTCTCGACCAGCATGCCCGGCTCAGGCTCCACGGCCAGCAGCACGCGTTTGCCGCGGGCATACTCAACGACGTCCGCCACACGTTCGGTGAGCCGCTGCCACCCCGCTTCCGGGGACGTTCCGTCCGGGAGGACTCCCGAGAAGAAGGAGACACACTCGGCCTCCAGCTGTGCCGCGATGTCGACGGCGCGGCGCAGGAAGCCAACGCGGCTTGCGGCCTCCTCATCCACCAGGGCGGGACGGTGCTTGTGGCGCGGATCGAGCAGGAAGCGGGTGCCCGTTTCGATGACCACGCGAAGCTTCAGCTCACCGAGCGTCTTCCGCAGGGCCTGCAGTTGTTCAGCCAGGTCCTCGGCGAACGGGTCCAGGTGTGGATGCCCCAGGGTCAGAGCCACTGCTCCATAGCCCTGCTCGGCGAGGAGATCTAGGGCCACTGGAAGGGGGTGGTCCGTGAATCCGTTGGTGCCGTATCCCAGGCTGAAGGGCAATGGTGATGCCGTCATGACTCGCTCAACTTCCTGTTCCCCGAACGTGTGCGCATGAGCTTCCCGAACAGGTCCACCGACGCAAGCACGCCTGCGGCGGCCAGGTTTCCGTGGCGAACCGTGAGCGCTGCCTGCAGCGGCACCATTGCGCGAATGCCCGCCTTAGTGGCGTCGAGTGCATTTGTTGCCACCGGGTTGCGGGCAGCGCGCACCTGCGCCGGGGCGCACCGGCCGGCGTAGGCAGCTGTAGCGGCAAGCAGGGCAAGGATTTGGTTGCGGGACTCTTTGCCACCGGATTGCAGAGTGCCGCCCACTACTGCACTGGCAAGCAGGGCGGTGCCGGCAGCGACGCCGGAAGCCGTCGTCGGCGTTGTTCCGTGGACTTCCCCGCGGGAGAGGACGGTGACCCCGACCGTGTGGCCGCCCATGATGACCGCCGCACTCAGGGCGGGGCGCAGGTGCCCGAAACCGGCACCCATGAGGACGTCAAGGGCACGGCAGGCGCCCATGGTGAGCGCGCCGGGGACGGCATGATTCTTGGCGATCAGGTCATAAGTCCAGATGGAGGCTGCGAGCGGAACTCCCACCGCCAGCGCCGGCCTGCCTCCGCCGGCCGCACTGAGGCCCAGCCCGGCGACGGTCAAACCCGCGGCGGCAGCAAGAGCGCTGCGTGCGCTGATCCTCCCGGACGGAATGGGGCGCTCGGGGCGCTCGCGGGCATCGATTGTGCGGTCGGCGTAGTCGTTGAGTGCCATGCCGCCGGCGTAAAGGCACGCGCTCGCCAAAGGGAGAGCCACCCGGCGGCCGCCTAGTGCATGCCCGGCTGCAGATCCGCCCGCGAGAGTGTCGCCAAGTACCGTCAGCACGGCCGGCGCGCGCACGAGCTCAAGGTAGTCGTTGACGCTCACGGCTGCTCTGAGCTCCCGCCGCCGGCCGCCAACCGGGCACTTGCCGTCTCCGCCCACTCCACGAGGTTGCGGGTCTGGTTGGCGAACGAGTGCTCGTCGCTGCCCCAGGGATCCTTGAAGAAAAACCCCAGTGCCTCGACATGGCCTTCCTCTCCCGCAGCGTGGGCGAGGGCCATCAGCCGGGCGAGGTCGAGCACCATGGGAGCGGCGAGCATGGAGTCGTAGGCGCTCCAGGTGGTTTGCAGGGTCAGGCGCGATCCGAGGAAACCCTCAACGTTGATGTGGTCCCAGGCCACCTTCGTTTCACCGAGATCCTGGACATTGTCAATGTGAAGCGGAGTGACCGCACCCCCCGTCAGCTCCTGCAGGCCGCGGTTCTTGGACTGAAGCTTGCCTGAGACGGCCTGCGGATCGGCGAGGGTTGCGCCGTCCCCACCGCCGAGCAGGTTGGTGCCGGCCCAGGACAGGACACGGAGCCCGCGAGCTGCGAAAGCGGGTGCGAGGACTGACCGCAGCCAGGTCTGGCCGGTCTTGCCGTCCTGGCCGGCGGACGGCACCTGATGCCGGGCGGCGAGCTCACGCAGCGCTGGGATGGTGAGAGCCGTGGAGGGTGTGAAACACACATAGGGGGAACCGGCCAGGATAGCTGCGTAGGCGCCCACCGAGCTCGGCGGCAACACGCGGCGGGCCGGATCCTTCAGGGCGGCGAGAAGCAGGTCTACGTTGTAGAACTCGGCGATCGGTTCAACGGGTGCCTCGGTGGAAGCGACATCAAGAACGACGACGCGGTCAAGGTTATTGGCCTGCTTGAAGTCGGTGATGTCCTGCGCGAGCCGCTGGGCCACCTTTTCCTGTGACTCGGACTTCTGTGCGGGGTCGTAACCCGGCCGCACGCGCTGGTCCGCCTCACCGAGCTGTGAGCGGACGGATTCGAGCAGGTGAGACGGCAGCATTCCCGAATCAACGAGTGCCTCGGCACGCTTGGTCATGCAGACGCCGCTGATGTCGTGTCCGCCCACCACGAGGTCGGTGAAGTCGGGAAGCAGAGCCGCATTGAAGGAGTGCTGGTCCGTGACGCAGCCCGTGGCGGGGGCAAGGCCCGAAGAGATGGCAGCGAGTCCCACCGTGGCAGTGGTGGCCACGGATCCGCGCGCACCGATGAGCCAGATGCCGGTCCTGCCATAGGCAGGAGCGGTTGATTCTGACCTTTCGGCCTCGCTCTGAGTTCCTTCGGCTGATGTACCCAATTCGGTGTTCCTTTCGAAAGTTCGGCAGCGCTGAGGCCCCCCGGGCGGACCTGTTCAGGACCACCCGGAGAGCTTGCGCGTCAGTAGGAGTAGCAGGTGAGGAAGTTGAAGCTGTCCTCGGCGAACTCCGCCGTCGCCGGGGCGCCGTCGCGTTCAATGACGTAGTACTTCACATGGCCCTGCGCGGCGTCGAGAATGGGCGCCCAGTCAATGTCCCCTTCTCCGACGTCGGTCAGCAGGGGAAAGCTCTCGAAACCGAGGGTGTCGGCCGGCAGTGCGCCATCCTTGATGTGCAGCAGTTCAATCCGGTCACCGTGGCGCTCAAGCAGGTCGACGACGTCGACTCCCGCGTCAGATGCCCAGTACACGTCCAGCTGGAAGGCCACGTAACGCGGGTCGGTGTTCGCCAGGAGCACTTCATAGGCGGTTGTCTGCTCGCCGGTCTCCGGGTTGGTAACCAGCGTGGTGAACTCCCACCAGTGGTTATGCCCGAAGTGCTTGCCGGTGCCGGCCTCGACGGAGAGCTGGCCGAGATGGTTCATTGCCTCGGCGGTGGCCAGCACGTCTGCGTAGGTGCTGCTTCCATCCCTGTTGATACCGGGTGCGGCCCAGCCGCCGGATCCCGTGTACTTCTGGCCGATGGTCTTGGCGTACGCAAGGGTCTGGTCGAAGGTCGCTTCAGCTGTGCTTCCGTGCGCCGACGGAGCCTTGAGCTTGTATTCCTTGAGCAGTGCACGGAACTCCTCCGCGCTTCGTCCTTCATAGGAACCGCCGAACGGCTCCACGTTCTTGTAGCCGATCTCAGCCAGCTCGGCGAGGACGGCCTCGGTACCGATCTCCCCCTGCCAGCCCGCGTAACTGTAGAGCTGGAACGAAATCTTGCTGGCCGGAATGCTCTTGCCTGCGCAGTCGGCTGCCGGGTTTGCATTGCTGGACGCGGGAGCCGCAGCAGCGGGCCCGGTCAATAGAGCGGTCGCCGCGATGGCAAGTGAAGCGGCGCCTGCCAGCCTGCGAATAGCCCCCCGGTGTGAGCGGGTGCTGCCGGTACGGGTGTCCTTGATCAAAGCTTCCTCCTTGAAGTGATGCTGCGTCGTAGCTGTGCCGGAGGTTCTCTCCTGCTGGGAGACCTGTGGAGAGACGCCGGTCACAAAGAACCTAACACGACTAATGACGATGACCAACGGATGTAGTGGTTCCTTCGATATATTCGCGCAACCCAGCGTGACCAATAAGGCGAAATTGCGGGCAGTAACGCGGATTGCGTGGCATTCGATCATTTCGACGGCGGTGGAAGCGGTTGAAGCGCGTGCACGCGCCCTTTCTTCCGGGTGCCCACCGAGCCCGCTTCCAACCCTCTGTTTCGTCGAAAGGTGTGCTGTAATTAGTCGATGAGTGACATAAGTAGCTTCAATGGCCTTGGTTCATCCGGCGCGAGCGAGTTGTTCCAGATCCTGCGCGATGGCCGTCCGCGTACGCGGACCGAGCTCGCCGAGCAAATGGGCCTTGCCCGTTCCACCATCACGCTGCGCATCGAGGCGCTCATGGAACTCGGTCTTGTTGGTTTCGTGGATGATGCGGTTTCGACCGGCGGGCGTCCCTCCTCACGTATCGCGTTGAAGGCCGGCAGCAAGGTAGTACTCGGTGTGGACATTGGCGCTTCGCATCTGCACGTCGCGGTTACGGACCTGACGGGCCACCGCCTGCATGAAGCTTCGCGGGCCATCGAAGTCACGCAGGGCCCCGATGTTGTGTTGCAGGCAGTTGTGGAGTTGGGCACCGAGTTGCTCGAGCAATCAGGGCGGGCCGTCAAAGACCTGCTGGCCATCGGCATCGGCGTGCCCGGCCCGGTGGAGCACCGGACCGGCAGGCCGATCAACCCGCCGATCATGCCCGGATGGAACGGTTTCGACGTGCCGGGCCACCTGCAGGCCCACTTCCACGTGCCGGTCCTCGTAGACAACGATGTGAACATCATGGCGCTCGGTGAGCGCAACGTCGCCTGGCCCACAGTAGACAACCTCATCTTCGTCAAGGTCGCCACCGGCATCGGCTCGGGCATCGTCTCCAGCGGTATGCTGCAGCGCGGTGCAGACGGCGTCGCCGGGGACATCGGCCATATCCGCGTGCACAACGGCGGTGGAGTGCCCTGCCACTGCGGGAACAAGGACTGCCTGGAAGCAGTGGCATCCGGGCCGGCCGTCGCGTCGAAATTGCGCGCCCTCGGACTGGAAGCCACTACCAGCGAGGATGTGGTTCGGCTGGTTGGCGCGGGAACCACCGAAGCCGTGCATGCCGTGCGCCAGGCCGGCAGGGATGTAGGTGAGGTGCTCTCTGCCTGTGTCAGCCTCATCAATCCGTCCGTCATTGTCATCGGCGGCTCGATGGCACTCACTGGCGAGCACTTCATCGCGGGCATCCGCGAAGTGGTCTACTCCCGAACTATCCCCCTGGCTACCCAGCACCTGCAGATTGTGCAGTCAAGTTCCGGCCTCGATGCCGGCGTGCTCGGCGCCAGCATGCTGGCCATCCACCATGCCATGTCCCCACAGCGCATCGATGCCATGGTCCTGGGCCTGTCTGACTCGATGGCGGGCTAGCCGCCGACTTCTTCTGACACCCTTCCGACTTTTGCTTGACAGACAACAAAACCCCGAATTAGGGTCAGACCACAAGCCCGAACGACGGCGGCACTGACCTTCCCGGTAAGCGTCGCCGCCGGCTGGCCAGGCGGGAGGGTCAACACCTTCCTGCCCGGATTTCAGGTGCAATTGCTCTTGAAATCGGGGAAGTTGTGGTTGTGAAAGCTCGGATTACATCAGCACCATGACTTCCTGCCACTATCGCGTCTGGCACCGATTGACGGCAACGGTGGTGTGTTGAGCGCACGGCGAGGACGCTGTGGGTGAGGCAACCAACCGTGGGTAGCGCTGCTGCCCGGCTGCTTCGGTTCCTGCCGTGAGCCCCGTAACCAATTGCTGCACCGCAGCTTCACATGCTTCCGCACCAAGGTCGGCGGCGGAACGCATCCAGTGCCAGGAAAGGCAAACATATGTGCTTTGGATTCAATGCCCCAGGCGCCCTTCGTCGTTCATTGGAAGAGAAGGGGGTTGACCGGCGCAGCTTCCTGAGGGGAGCCGCAGCGGTAGGTGTAGGAATGGGTCTGGCCGGCGTTGGCGGGACTGCTGCCATCGCCGCTCCCGGTGGCAGGAAGGGCCGGCCGGTGCCTCCCGGACTCATCAGCATCCAGCTGTACACGCTGCGCGACATCATGCGCGGCGAGGGAGTGGATGCAACTCTGGCGAGCCTTGCTGACTTCGGCTACACCAAGGTTGAGCTTGCCGGCCTCTACGGACGCACCGCTGAATCGATGCGCTCAACCCTTGATTCGCTTGGCATCACCCCATCGTCGAGCCACGACGGCATCAGTTCCTCGCCGGCCGCACTGGAGGCGAAGATCGCGAACGCCGTCACCCTCGGCCAGACGCACATCAACGTGCCGTATCTGGCTTCAACCTCCGGGGATGACTGGCGCCGCTGGGCGGACCAGATGAACGTGGAGGCCGCAGCCGCCCGCGCAGCGGGGCTCAAGTACGGTTACCACAATCACGCGCACGAGTTCACAACCGACGTCGGCGGCGGAGAGACCCCATGGGACATCTTCACCAGCCGCCTTGATCCCAAACTGGTCCACCTGGAGGTAGACCTGTACTGGGCTGTCACCGGCGGTGTTGGCGTGGGCGCGAAAGATCCCGTTCAGTTCGCCATCGACACCATTCAGCAGGCGCCGCAGAAGGTTCTGCAGTATCACGTGAAGGATCGGGATACTGCGGGCGGATTCGCCGACCTCGGCACCGGAATCATCGACTTTGCGCGTATCTTCCGGGCCCACACACCGAAGGAATACATCGTCGAGAACGACCAGCCGGACGTCACGCCCCTGCAGACGGCAGAGGTGGGCTACGACTACCTGCGTGCGCTCCGCTTCTAGTGGGAACTGCTCCAGTAGAGCCGTAGAGCGGACCGACGCTCCCAGTCGAGCCGTCCGGTGAAAGCCGGGTAGATGTCTCCCACAGAGGCACCTGCCCGGCTTTCGTCGTCGTCGGGGCTTGGGAAAGCCCATGTACAGCCGAATGGCAGGTTTCACCCGGCAAACGCCCACGCAATCGTCACCGGAATGATGCGCTGAGCTGAAATGTGCAACCGTCGCCCCGTCTAAACTGATTCTCATGACCGATATCCCCACCGCCCGTGACCGACTCCGCGATCTCATTTTGGAACTGGCGGTGGTGCGGGGGAAGGTCACACTTTCCAGCGGCAAGGAGGCGGACTACTACATCGACCTCCGCCGGGTGACGCTGCATCATGAAGCGTCGGCGCTGGTGGGAGAGGTCATGCTGGGCCTGCTCGACGACGCCGGCATCACCTTCCAGAGCGCGGGCGGCCTGACAATGGGGGCGGACCCGGTGGGAACAGCGCTGATGCACGCCGCCACCCGGGACGGACGCGCTATTGACGCCTTCGTGGTGCGCAAGGCGCAGAAGACATACGGAATGGGCCGCCAGGTCGAGGGCCCGGATGTAGCAGGTCGCGACGTCGTCGTTCTTGAGGACACCTCCACTACCGGCGGATCCGCGCTCACCGCAGTGGAGGGCGTGCGCAAGGCCGGCGGGAATGTAGTGGCAGTCGCGGTCATCGTGGACCGCGATACCGGTTCGAAGGAGCGGATCGAATCCGAAGCGGGCGTGCCCTACCTCTTCGCGTTCAGCAAGGACGAACTCGGTCTGGAGTAATGGCCAACCCATGACCACCGATCCGGAGCGGCTCCTCACCTATGCGCATGGCCTGAAAGGCATGTCGCGCCGGCGCTTCCTTACCGGCTCCGCTCTTGGGCTGGCCCTGGCCACGGACCTGTTCGTTACGCGCCAGATTCAGGAAGCCCGCGAAGAATTCACCATTATCCCTGTGGAGGATGAGTACGCAGACGCCACCTTCCCCAACGCTCGCTGGATCCTGTTCCCGGGATACAAGACGAGCTGGGAAGAAGGTGTCTGGATCATGAACTCGCTCCGGCCGGTGCTCAGCCGGCGGGCACGGTTGGCCGTCATGGGCTACTCCAACCGGGGCCTGGATATCTCCACCATCGTCGGCTCCCTGCGGCGCTACATCCGCACCCAGCAGATTGACACCCTGTATTTCTACGGGCACAGCTTCGGGGGAATGGTGGCCGTGGAGGTTGCTTCCCGGCTTCGTGAGGTGGGTATCGACGTCCGGTTCATCCTGCTGGATTCGAGCCCGCATGACCGGTTTGACGTGATCGACCAGGCAATGTTCGACGGCGTTGTCTACCTTTACGAGGCCGGTTACCGTGTTCCCACCGTTCTTCGCGGTAGTTACGAGCTGGCTGAGCGCATTGTGCACAAGAACGAGCGCACCTGGTCGCAGATCGTCGATCAGACCCTTGAGCAGCTCTCACCGTTGGCTCCGTCCAGTGTGCTGATCCAGTCCCAGGCGTCGTACATCTTTCATTACAACGTTGCCCGGTTCAGTCTGGGCAGCAGCACCGAACTGGCGTTCATCGGCAACCCGAATGACGGCACGGTGGATTACGCGACGGCGCGTCCCGGCTGGGCGGCGGCCTTCCCGGACAGCTTGGTTTCAGCGGACCTCATTACCGAGGGTGCTCTCCCGCCCCACGCCAGCCCGCAGTGGAACCCGCTGATTTACCAGGCTGTGGTGCGCGAACTGCAGCAGGAATTCCTTCCGATTCCCACCGGTGGAGCAGTGAAGAGCATCTCCTAGTTTCGTGCAGAACCGGCGCCAACCTGCCTATAGTCGCTTCAGAACGGTGGCAGACCTCGCACTTGCGCGGAATGCAGCCCAGAGCTAGGCGGCGATGTCCCGCAGGTTGAGGATGCCGGGCATCAGACCTGCTCGATGAGGTCCTGCACGGAGTCCACGATCTGCGCCGGCCGGAACGGGTAGGCATCGACGTCTTCCCGCTTGGTGATGCCGGTAAGCACCAGGACAGTATGGAGACCGGCCTCCATGCCCGCGATGATGTCCGTGTCCATGCGGTCACCCACCATGGCGGTGGTCTCCGAATGCGCGTCGATCTGGTTCATTGCCGAGCGGAACATCATCGGGTTCGGCTTGCCCACGATGTACGGCTCGCGGTTGGTTGCCGCTGTGATGAGCGCCGCTATTGCCCCGGTGGCGGGAAGCGGGCCCTCCTTGGAGGGGCCGGTGGTGTCCGGGTTGGTGGCAATGAACCGGGCGCCGTCCAGGATCAGGCGAATGGCCTTTGTGATCGCTTCGAACGAGTAGGTTCGCGTTTCGCCGAGCACCACATAGTCCGGATTCTGGTCGGTGAGGACAAAGCCGGCCTCGTGCAGCGCCGTCGTCAGTCCGGCTTCACCAATCACATAAGCTCGGCCGCCGGGCAGCTGATCGCGCAGGAACTGCGCTGTGGCGAGCGCCGAAGTCCACAGATTCTCCTCCGGAACCTCGAGTCCGGAGGCCTTCAGCCGTGCAGCCAGGTCACGCGGGGTGTAGATCGAGTTGTTCGTCAGAACGAGGAAGCGGCGGGAGGTTGCCACCCACCGGTCAATTAGCTCCGCAGCTCCCGGGATGGCCTGATTCTCGTGGACCAGGACGCCATCCATATCAGTCAGCCAGCACTCGATGTGTTCGTTTTCGCGCATTTGCTTCTTCCGTGACGACGTTGGAGGGGACATAAACCCGGCATCAGTCTTTCACTCTAGTCTTGGGGGGTGGAAGAAACTGTGGAAAACGCTCCGGCAACCGTGGGTGTGGGTCCCTGGGAGGGCGTGTGGCCCTCTGGTCCGCACTGGGACCCGGATTTGCTGGCACACGGGGATACCCGGAACGTAGTTGATGAATACCGCTACTGGCAGCATGACGCCATCGTTGCCGACCTCGATTCCAAGCGCCATAACTTCCACGTGGCCATCGAGAACTGGCAGCATGACCTGAATATCGGCTCAGTGGTCCGCACGGCCAACGCTTTCCTGGCGCGTGAAGTGCACATCATCGGACGACGACGGTGGAACCGCCGCGGAGCCATGGTCACCGACCGCTACCAGCACGTTCGGCACCATCCCACGGTTGAGGAGTTTGTCGAGTGGGCGCAGGCAGCCGGGCTACGTGTGATCGGTATCGATAATTTCCCCGATTCCGTGCCGTTGGAAACGTATGAATTGCCGCGCGATTGCGTGCTCGTGTTCGGGCAGGAGGGCCCGGGCCTCACTCCGGAAGTCCATGCCGCCGCCGATGCCACGCTGTCCATCGCCCAGTTCGGTTCCACCCGTTCGATCAACGCATCAGCAGCAGCGGCCATCGCCATGCACGGCTGGGTGCGGCGCCACGTGTTTGGGCAACACACCATTCCGCAGTAGTCAGCCCTGCTGGTCCGCGTCGATCCCGTCCACGGCCTCGCGCAACCGGACAAGGAAGTCAACGACGACGGCCGCATCCCCCGGTGGGAGCGTCTGAGCGACATCCATCATCCGCTGGTGCGTATTGCTCATGGTCCGCCGGGCGTCGCAATCCGGCTCTGCGCTCGCCTCCAGGACCAGTGCCCGGCGGTCGCTGGGGTGCGGTTTGCGCCGCACGTGCCCTGTCCGGGCCAGCCTGTCGATGAGGCTCGTGGTGGAGGCAGAGGAGATCCCCAGCCGAACAGCGAGTTCCTTGGGGCTGACTTCGCGATGATCATGCTGCGCCTCAAGCAGGTAGCGCAGCGCAAGGAAGTCGGTTTCGCCCATGCCGGTGGAGGAGCGAGTGCGTCGGCGCATGGCTGTTTCGGAGGCACGGTAGTCCCGTAAGGCGTTGAGCACGGAGATACCCGGATCCAACCGGTCAGTCAAGGTTCCCCCCGTGACGGGAACAGCCTGCGGAAGAGTGCTCATGTCTGTCAGCCTAGCATTTTGTTAGCGAGCCTTGCAGGACGCTTGCCATGTAGCTAGTTTTCCTAGGGAAATGGGTGTAGAACTGCTAGGAGGCTAACTATCAGAAGGAACAACCGCGATGACGATGAGAATTAACAGACCGCCCCGGATCTCACGTCAGGTTGTCTCATGTCGGTGACCGTTGCGGAGAGACTTCCTTCGCTGAGTGAGATGCCGGAGCCGGACCTCGCCTCTCTCCTCATGCAGGTGGGGTTGGGTGACGAACGTGCATTCACCGCCCTTTACCGGGCCACGAGCGCGCGGATCTTCGGGCTGGTGCGGAGGATCGTCGTAGACCCCACGATGTCGGAGGAAGTGACCCAGGAGGTTTTCCTTCAGGTATGGAACAAGGCGCCGGAATTCTCACCGGCACTCGGATCGCCCATCGCGTGGCTCATGACACTCGCGCATCGTCGTGCAGTGGACAGGATCCGGTCGGAGCAGGCTCATCGGAACAGGTTCAACCGGTGGTCCACTGGCGAGGTGCTGACGCCTTTTGACTGCGTCATGGAATCGGTTCTGGCGCAGGACGAGTCCCAGGCGGTGAAGGCTGCCTTCGGTGTGCTGACCGAGAAGCAGAGGCAGGCAATCGAGATGGCGTACTACAAGGGGCTCACCTACGCGCAGGTGGCGGAAGTGTTGGGAACCCCTCTCGGCACGGTGAAGGCCCGGATCCGCGACGGCCTTGCACGGCTCAAGGATGCACTCGAACCCAATTCATCACTCGCGCCGTAAGGTTTCCGCGCAATTAGCGCCCTCGTTAGGATGGGACAGAAGCGAGGCTTCACCTGCGTGAGCCTTGAGTGCCCGAAACCCATACGAGGAGTTGCCATGCCCATCGCCACACCGGACAGTTACGCCGAGATGATCGACCGCGCCAAGGCCGGCGGCTTCGCCTACCCGGCGGTGAACGTAACGTCCTCCCAGACGTTGAATGCGGCCATTCGGGGTTTCGCCGAAGCGGGCTCTGACGGCATCATCCAGGTTTCCACGGGCGGTGCAGCCTACTGGTCCGGCGCCTCCGTCAAGAACATGGTTGCCGGATCCCTCGGCTTTGCAGCCTTTGCGCGCGAGGTCGCCAAGAGCTACGACGTCAACATTGCGCTGCACACGGACCACTGCCCGAAGGACAAGCTTGACGACTTCGTGCTGCCGCTGCTGGCCGCATCGGAGGAAGCAGTCAAGCGCGGTGAAGACCCGCTTTTCCAGTCCCATATGTGGGACGGTTCGGCCGAGACGCTCGAGGAAAACCTGCGGATCGCCAAGGAAATCCTGCCCCGCGCCGCTGCGGCGAAGATCATTCTCGAGGTTGAAATCGGCACCGTTGGCGGTGAGGAAGACGGAGTCGAAAACGCGATCAATGACAAGCTCTACACCACGGTGGAAGACGCAATGGCAACCATTGACGCCCTCGGAGCCGGCGAGCACGGCCGTTACATCACTGCGCTGACCTTCGGAAACGTACACGGAGTCTACAAGCCGGGCGGCGTGAAGCTGCGCCCCGAAATCCTGAAGGACATTCAGGAGCAGGTGGGTCAGAAGATCGGAAAGGACAAGCCCTTCGACCTCGTGTTCCACGGTGGTTCCGGCTCCTCGGACCAGGAAATCGCTGACGCCGTTTCCTACGGCGTGATCAAGATGAACATCGACACGGATACGCAGTACGCCTTCACCCGCCCGGTGGCGGACCACATGCTCAAGAACTACGACGGCGTCCTGAAGGTCGACGGCGAGGTGGGCAACAAGAAGACCTATGATCCGCGCGTCTGGGGTGCGTCCGCAGAAGCCGGCCTGGCAGCCCGTGTTGTCGAGGCCGCCAAGTCGCTTGGATCAGCGGGCAAGAAGCTCTGATGTCGGACGAGTTCCGCAAGAACCTCCTGGGCCCGGAGCCTACGCTCCTTCCCGAGGAACCGG
The DNA here is from genome assembly GCF_056679915.1 of Arthrobacter sp. PTI12. NCBI lineage: Bacteria > Bacillati > Actinomycetota > Actinomycetes > Micrococcales > Micrococcaceae > Arthrobacter > Arthrobacter sp. PTI12. The sequence goes on from NZ_CM155256.1 coordinate 639,859, forward strand.
ATGTTGTGTCCCGGCTGGCGGCAGGGGACGAGGCTGTCGATCTGGCAGCCAAGCACCCGACGTCGTCGTTATTGTGGGCCATCCTCGCCGACGAGGCGTATGGCGACGGACGCACCATCGAGTCCTACGCCTACGCACGCACCGGCTACCACCGCGGGCTGGATGCGCTCCGCCGGAACGGGTGGCGGGGAGCGGGTCCGGTGCCGTACTCGCATGAGCCGAACCGCGGCTTCCTGCGCGCGCTGAACGCGCTCGGCCGTGCGGCGGCCTCGATCGGTGAGATCGATGAGGCGGAGCGCATTGCGAAGTTCCTGCGCGAATCGGACCCGGAGGCAAGCGAGAAGCTTTCCGGTTCGTAACTGTCGCTCCTTGAACAGGAACTTTTGCGCAGGTCTGGTGAGCTGACGACGTCGGCAAGTCGCCGGATCTGCGCAAAAGTTCCCATGGTGGTGGGCGCCCTTTGACACTCCCGCAGCCGAACTCATAGTTTCGTTGTGAGACCCATGGGCGCCGTGGGCGCCTCCACACGAAGGAGACGCATGGCTGAGCAGGAGAGAACAACCGGACCTCCCACAACGGACGCAGGGGAATTCGCCACTCCGGATTCCGAAACTCCCGAAGGGAAACGGACACTTCGGAAGGCGATCGGCGCCTCCGCGATCGGCAATGGTGTCGAGTGGTTCGACTACAGCATCTACGGACTGATGGTGGTGTACATCAGTTCCATTTTCTTCCCGGGAGACCAGGCAACGGTCTGGGCGCTGGGAACCTTCGCCGTCTCATTTCTGGTGCGGCCATTCGGCGGGTTCTTCTGGGGTCCGTTGGGTGACAAGATCGGACGGAAGTCCGTGCTGGCGATGACCATCCTGTTGATGGCGGGTTCCACTTTCTGCATCGGTCTGCTGCCAACGTATGACGCCGCTGGCTTCCTCGCTCCGGCGCTGCTGGTTCTGCTGAGGTTGATTCAGGGCTTCTCTGCCGGCGGTGAGTATGGTGGCGCGGCGACCTTCATGGCTGAATACTCCCCGGACAGGAAACGCGGTTTCTACGGCAGCTTCCTGGAGTTCGGCACGCTCGCGGGGTTTGCCTTGGGCAGCCTGGTCGCTCTGTTGTGCCAATTGATCATCGGCGCCGACGCCATGGCCGACTGGGGCTGGCGCATTCCGTTCCTCATCGCGGGTCCCATGGGAGCGGTTGGTTGGTACCTTCGCAAGAAGCTCGAGGACACTCCCGTCTTCCGGGAGGCGGAGTCGAAGGGCGAAACCGAATCCAAAGCCGGGGTGGCGCTGAAGGACCTGCTGACCAAGTACTGGCGTCCGATCCTCTCGATGTCAGGGCTCGTAATCGCCCTCAACGTAGTGAACTACACGTTCCTGCAGTACATGCCTACCTACCTTCAGGTCACGATCGACATGGACGCGGACGCCACTTTTACCCTGCTGCTCATCGGACAAGTCGTGTTGATGGCCTTGATCCCCTTTTTTGGAGCACTGTCCGACCGGGTCGGACGCAAGCCTCTGTGGTGGTTCTCTCTGATCGGGCTGTTTGTCCTGGCAGTGCCGATGTACATGCTCATGGGATTGGGGTTCGGATTTGCACTGCTGGCGTTTGCGGTCCTCGGACTCCTCTACCTGCCGCAGCTTGCGACCATTTCGGCGATGTTCCCATCCCTGTTTCCCACCCACGTACGGTTTGCCGGCTTTGCCATTACCTACAACGTCGCCACTGCCCTGTTCGGCGGAACAGCCCCGGTGGTCAACGGAGCACTCGTGGAAAGCACCGGGAACAATCTGGTCCCGGCCATGTACATGATGGGCGCGTGCGTGATCGGAGCTCTCGCGCTCATCAAGACTCCCGAGACCGCGGGCCTCTCGCTGCGCGGACGCAACACACCCGGCAGCAAAGTGGCGGCAGAAGCTGCCTAGCGGCGTCAGGTACCGGAAACTGCCGTTGATTCGGTGAGCGGCAGCACCGTCGTCGTTACGTCCACCACCTGCGGCTTCTTCGGCACCGAGCTGAACCCGAACCGCACGCGGGGACGCACGCTCGTGAGCTCGCCGAGTGGATCGCCCGCCCACGACGCCGTTGCGGCGGTGATGACCCGGGCGCCGGTGACGCCGTAGAACTGCCGGCGGCCGTCCTTCGTGGTACCTGCTGTGCGCACGCCGGGCATGATGATTTTGGAGATGGGGTTGATGGCAGTCAGCCAGCGCGGATGGGTGGCGATCATGGTAGGAATCAGGCCGAGCACACGCCCGACGACGGTTGACTCACCCAGTTCCGCGCGGATACTGAGCGGGCCGGCATCGAGGGCGAGCGAATCCTCTCCCATACTGACCGTCAGCGGAACGGTGCGCACAATGTCGAAGGAATAGGCTCCGGACACGTAGTCGGCGACGGCCGACGTCGGAGCGAGCAGCGTGCGCGTTCCTTCGGCGCTCTGCACCATCACGTCGGTGAACGCACCGTACGGGGACGCGCCCCACATGCCGATGACGATGCGCACTCCCGATGTGGTGCCCAGGCTGGCGATGTGTCCAACGAATTGTTCGGTCTCGGCGCTCATGGTTTCCATTATGTACGGTGTGCGTTCGGCCGCCGAGAACCGGAGGCTGGTGCGCCCGATGTTGATGCGCCCGATCGAACTTGTTGCCCGGGAATACCACACATTTGCGTTGACTTATTCCAAACAGCTGAGAAACGCTGGTCAGTAATACTTGCCTCGCCTAGGTTGGTTTTATGGCACAGGGACCTGTTCGTGCGGGGCTTGATGGTTCGGCCTCTGACGCGTTGTTGAAGCTGGGGCGTTTCTTCAGCAAGTGGGAAGAAACCGATGACGGCCGGGCGGTTTTCAGGGAAGGCGGAAGAAGCGGCGACATCTTCTACCGGGACCGCTGGAGCCATGACAAAGTGGTCCGCTCCACGCACGGGGTCAATTGCACGGGCTCGTGCTCCTGGAAGGTGTACGTCAAGGACGGCATCATCACCTGGGAATCGCAGCAGACCGACTACCCTTCCGTAGGTCCCGACAGCCCGGAATATGAACCGCGCGGCTGTCCGCGCGGAGCGGCCTTTTCCTGGTACACCTATTCCCCAACCCGGGTCCGCTACCCGTACGGACGCGGTGTGCTCATTGAGATGTACCGGGAGGCAAAGGCCCGGCTGAAGGACCCTGTGCTGGCATGGGCAGACATTGTGAACGATCCCGACCGGCGGCGGCGCTACCAGCAGGCCCGCGGCAAGGGCGGCCTCGTCCGGATTCCCTGGCAGGAAGCAATCGAGATCGCCGCGGCTGCGCATGTCCACACCATCAAAGCCCACGGACCGGACCGGGTGGCCGGCTTCTCGCCGATTCCCGCGATGTCCATGGTGTCCCACGCCGCGGGTAACCGCTTCATCCAGCTCATCGGCGGAGTGATGACGTCCTTCTACGACTGGTACGCGGACCTGCCGGTGGCCAGCCCGCAGGTGTTCGGTGACCAGACGGATGTTCCGGAGTCGGGCGACTGGTGGGACGCGACCTACCTGATGATGTGGGGCTCGAACGTACCTGTGACCCGTACGCCGGACGCGCACTGGATGACGGAGGTGCGTTACCGCGGAACCAAGGTGGTCTCGGTGAGCCCCGACTACGCGGACAACACCAAGTTCGCCGACGAGTGGCTGCCTGCCCAGGCAGGCACGGACGCCGCGCTGGCCATGGGCATGGGCCACGTGATGCTCAAGGAGTTCTTCGTGGACCGGGAGGTCCCGTTCTTCCGCAACTACGTCCGCCAGTTCACGGACCTGCCATTCCTTGTCCGGTTGGAACAGCACGACGGCGGCGCACTGGTCCCGACCAAATTCCTCACCGCCGCGGATCTGAGCTCACATGCTCCGGGCGAGGATGATGCGTTCAAGACGGTCCTGTTCGACCAGAAGACCGGCCGGGTCGCCGTCCCCAACGGCACGATGGGACACCGCTACAACGACGGCGGCATGGGCAAGTGGAACCTCGACCTGGGAGAGATTGACCCCGCGCTGTCCATGCTGGAAACCTCCGGTGCCGGCAGCGCCGAGATCCTCATGCCGCGCTTCGATGACCCGTCCGGCGAGGCGGGAGTCCAGCGCCGCGGCGTTCCCGTTCTGGAGGTCGAAGGGCACCTCGTCACCACGGTGTTCGACCTCATGCTTGCCCAGTACGGTGTGGGCCGCGAGGGGCTGCCGGGGGAGTGGGCGGGCAGTTACGACGATGCTTCTACTCCCTACACGCCGGCGTGGCAGGAGGAGATCACGAGCGTCCCCGCGCAGGCCTGCATCCGGGTGGCGCGCGAGTTCGCCCGCAATGCCGAGCAGTCCAACGGCCGCTCGATGATCATCATGGGCGCGGGAATCTGCCAGTGGTTCCACGGGGATGCAACCTACCGGGCAGTGTTGTCGCTTCTGATGCTCACCGGGTGCATGGGCCGCAACGGCGGCGGTTGGGCCCACTACGTCGGCCAGGAGAAATGCAGGCCGATCACCGGATGGATCTCACTGGCCAACGCGTTGGACTGGTCCCGGCCGCCGCGCACCATGATCGGCACGGGTTACTGGTACATGCACACTGACCAGTGGCGCCAGGACGGCTACTCCGCTGACGCGCTGAAGTCACCGCTGTCCACCGGAAACCTCGACGGCATGCACACCGCCGATGCCCTGGCGCAGTCCAACCGGCTCGGCTGGATGCCCTTCTACCCGCAGTTCGACCGGAACCCGCTGGATCTGGCCGAGGAGGCCCAAGACGCGGTGGATCGCGGTGAGGTGGCCGACGCGCCGTCGTACATTGCGGATCAGCTGAAAAGCCGCAAGCTCAATCCCGCCATTGAGGACGTCGACTCCCCGAAAAACTGGCCGCGCACCCTGATGCTCTGGCGGTCCAATCTGTTCGGAAGCTCGGCAAAGGGAAACGAGTACTTTCTCCGCAACCTGCTCGGGACCCACAACAACGTGATGGGCGAGGACCATTCCAGCGGCCAGCTTCCCGAGGACGTCACGTGGCATGAGGAAGCGCCGCAGGGGAAGCTGGACCTATTGGTCACCGCGGACTTCCGGATGACGTCGAGCACGCTGCTCTCGGACATCGTCTTCCCCGCCGCAACCTGGTATGAGAAACACGATCTCTCCTCCACCGACATGCACCCATTTGTCCACGCCTTCACCCCGGCTATTGACCCGCCGTGGCAATCGAAGTCGGATTTTGAGACCTTCCACCTGCTGGCCAGGGAGTTTTCCCGCCAGGCCAAGACGCACCTCGGTGTGCGCAAAGACCTGGTGAGTGTGCCGCTGCAGCATGACACCCCCGGGCAGGTTGCTCAGCCGGGAGGTGTGGTGCGCGATTGGCGCCGGGAGGACATTCCGGCTGTTCCCGGCCAGAACATGCCCAATTTCCATATTGTCGAGCGGGACTACACCGCTATTGCCGACAAGCTCGCGTCCGTGGGGCCGCTGGCCGACACGCTGGGCTTCACCGTCAAAAACATCACTTACCGTGTCAAACGGGAAGTTGACCGGCTGGGGCACTCAAACGGGGTCATGCAGGGCGGCGCGGGCAACGGCCGGCCGGCGATCGACACCGATTCGAAAATGGCTGAGGCAATCCTGGCGTTCTCCGGAACCACAAACGGTGAGCTTGCCGTCCAGGGTTTCAAGGACCTCGAGAAACGCACCGGAGTGAAGTTGGCGGACCTGGCGGAGGGGTCGGAGGAGAAACGCATTACCTTCGCCCAGACGCAGGCAGGACCGGTTCCTGTGATCACCTCGCCGGAATGGTCCGGCTCGGAGACCGGGGGCCGCCGTTACGCTCCGTTCACCGTCAACGTTGAACGGTTGAAGCCTTGGCACACACTGACGGGACGCATGCACTTCTTCCTGGATCACGACTGGATGCGTGACGTCGGGGAGGCCCTGCCCATCTACCGGCCGCCGCTCGACATGAACCGGCTGTTCGGTGAGCCGAAGCTGGGCCCCGACGGCACCAGGGAAATCACGGTACGGTACCTCACCCCCCACTCGAAATGGTCCATCCACTCGGAGTATCAGGACAACCTGCTGATGCTTTCGCTTTCACGCGGCGGCCCGACCGTCTGGATGAGCCCTGCGGACGCTGCCTCCATTGAGGTGAAGGACAACGACTGGGTTGAGTGCGTCAACACCAACGGCGTACTGGTCGGCCGGGCGATCGTCAGCCACCGGATGCCGTCCGGCGTCGTTTTCGTCTACCACGCACAGGAACGGACGATCGATGTACCGAAGTCCGAGGCGACCGGCCGGCGCGGCGGAATTCACAACTCGGTCACCAGGCTGCTGGTCAAACCGACCCACATGATCGGCGGCTACGCCCAGCTCGCCTACGCCTTCAACTATCTGGGCCCAACGGGAAACCAGCGGGACATGGTTACGAGGGTCCGCCGTCGTTCACAGGAGGTGAAGTACTGATGCGTGTCATGGCTCAGATGGGCATGGTGATGAACCTGGACAAGTGCATCGGGTGTCACACCTGCTCGGTGACCTGCAAGCAGGCCTGGACCAACCGGGCGGGCACCGAGTATGTCTGGTTCAACAATGTTGAAACCCGGCCCGGGCAGGGGTACCCCCGGCGTTACGAGGACCAGGATAAATGGCGCGGGGGTTGGGAGTTGAACAAGCGCGGCCGCCTGAAGCTGAAGGGCGGCGGACGGCTGAAGAAGATGCTTGGGCTCTTCGCGAGTCCCGTGCAGCCTGAGCTGGCCGACTACTACGAGCCCTGGACGTATGACTACAAGAACCTCGTGGACGCCCCGCTCGGCGACGACTTCCCCGTTGCCAGGCCGAAGTCGCTCATCACCGGGGAAGACACCAAGGTGACCTGGTCCGCCAACTGGGATGACAACCTGGCCGGCACAACGGAGATGGGCCATCTGGACCCGATGGTCGAGAAAGTCCGAAAGGAGTCCGCAGACAAGATCAAGTTCGAGTTCGAGCAGACCTTCATGTTCTACCTGCCGCGGATCTGCGAGCACTGCCTCAACCCCTCCTGCATGGCCTCCTGCCCCTCCGGCGCTATCTACAAGCGGGTGGAAGACGGAATCGTGCTGATTGACCAGGACCGCTGCCGCGGGTGGCGTCAGTGCATCACGGGCTGCCCGTACAAGAAGGTCTACTTCAACCACAAGACCGGGAAGGCGGAGAAGTGCACGTTCTGCTACCCCAGGATCGAGGTGGGACTGCCCACCGTATGCTCGGAAACTTGTGTTGGCCGCCTGCGCTATCTGGGCCTGTTCCTGTATGACGCAGACAAAGTAACCGAAGCGGCATCGGTTCCGGATGACAAGGACCTTTACCAGGCGCAGCTGGACGTACTGCTGGATCCCAATGACCCGGCCGTGGTTGCGGCTGCCCGCGAGCAGGACATCCCGGACGACTGGATCGATGCCGCGCAGCGCTCGCCCGTCTACGCGCTCGCGAAAGTCTACAAGATTGCCCTTCCGCTGCACCCGGAGTACCGCACCATGCCAATGGTCTGGTACGTTCCGCCGCTCTCTCCGATTGTTGACCTGCTGCGCGACCAGGGGCATGACGCTGAAGACCACGGAAACCTGTTCGGCGCCATCGACGAGTTGCGCATTCCGGTTGAGTACCTTGCCGAGCTTTTCACCGCGGGCGATTCCGAGATGGTTACCGGTGTGTTGAAGAAGCTCGCTGCCATGCGCTCCTATCTGCGCGGCATCAGCCTGGGCAACGATCCGGACGATTCCATTCCGGCTTCCGTCGGGATGGAGGGCGAAACGATGTATGAGATGTACCGGTTGATGGCTATCGCCAAGTACGACGAACGCTATGTGATTCCGAAAGCCCACGTGGAGCAGGCACACGATCTCGAGGAGCTGGGATGTTCCCTCGATTTCGACGGCGGCCCCGGCATGCAGGACTCCCCCTTCGGGGAGGCCAGCGGCGTACCGACACCGGTCGCAGTGGAAACGTTCAATGCGCTGCAGCAGCGGCAGACCTCCGACGCTCCCGGAGGTCGGGAGACGCTGCGTGGTCGGGTCAATCTGCTGAATTGGGACGGCAATGGAGTGCCTGAGGGCATGTTCCCTGACCAGCCGCGCGATGATCCGCAGGAATACGATCACTCCGATGGGGAGGAACGGCGATGAGCAAGCTCTTTGGCGGCTGGACGTCGAAGAGGTCTACGCAGGAGGGACGCGAGGGAAGGGAGGCCGTCACCTACCTCGCCGCGGCCTGGTGCCTGTCCTATCCCGATGAGGAGCTGCTCGGCCGGATCCCGCTGATCCGGGCGGCTCTCTCCGAGCACGACGGCGCGCTTGCACCCTTTGAGTCCGTCCTCCGTCAGCTCGAGACCAGTGCACTGCCCGACGTCCAGGCGACGTATGTGCAGGAATTCGACCTGAGCCGGCGGCACTCGCTCCATCTGTCCTACTGGACCGACGGCGATACCCGGCGCAGGGGCGAGGTGCTGGGCGAATTTAAGCGGGTGTACCGGCGCAGCGAGGTGTTGGTGGACCTGGACGGTGAATTGCCTGACTACCTGCCGATGGTCCTTGAGTTCGCAGCCACGGTGGACCCGGCTGCAGGAAGGGATCTGTTGCTGGGATTCCGCCCGAGCGTCGAACTGATCCGGTTGGCTCTCGAGGACGACAAGCTGGCGCACGCCGACCTCGTGCGTGCAGTGTGCGACACCCTGCCCGGCCCGTCACCCGCGGACCGCAACGCCGTCATGCGGCTGGCCAGACAGGGGCCGCAGACGGAATCCGTGGGCCTCGATCCGTATGATCCGCGCCTGCTCCCCCTGAGTTCATCGAAAGGTTGACCATGGACGTCCTGCTCTGGGGAATTGCCCCGTACGTCTCAATGGCGGTGCTCATCGGCGGGCTCATTTGGAGGTACCGCTATGACCAGTTCGGCTGGACGACGCGCTCCTCGCAGCTGTACGAGTCCCGGCTGCTGCGGATCGGATCACCGCTGTTTCACTTCGGCATTCTGGCGGTAGTGGCCGGCCACTTCTTTGGTCTGGTCATTCCCATGTCCTGGACCGAAGCAGTGGGGATGAGCCAGGACTTCTATCACTTCAACGCGCTCTTCGTCGGGGGGATCGCAGGAATCGGCACTCTTGGCGGGATCGCGATCCTGATCTACCGCCGCCGTAAGACAGGCCCTGTCTTCATGGCGACAACACGCAATGACAAGATGATGTACGTGGTTCTCGCGGCCGCGATCGTCTTCGGATTGTGGACCACGCTGGCGAGTGTCTTCCTTGGCGGGCACGGGCACAACTACCGTGAGACGGTAGCGCCCTGGTTCCGTTCCCTCTTCATTTTCCAACCGGACATTGCATCCATGGCGGCCGCTCCGTTCTCCTTCCACCTGCACACGCTGGTGGGCATGCTGCTGTTTGTCATCTGGCCATTCACCCGCCTGGTGCATGCGTTCACTGCTCCCCTCCATTACCTGTTCCGGCCCTACATCGTCTACAGGTCGAGGGATCGCAGAGGTTCGGGCAGTTCACCCTCGCGTCGGGGCTGGGCGCCCGTCGGTACACCGGACCGCGATAACCGCAGGCGATAAGGACGAGGCAGAGGGGAAGAGATGGGTCCACAGACGCCGGCCAGCGCAACTCCGCCGGCTACCCATACACCGGGGAAGACCCGCAACCTGGCGCTGGCAACGCTCGCCTCAGTGGTTGGTTTCCTCGCGTGGACGGTCATTGCACCACTCAGCGGCACGTACACTGCGCAGCTGGGCCTTGCCCCCTCCGCAACGGCAGCACTGGTAGCGATGCCCGTGCTGGTGGGGTCGGTCGGGCGGATTGTGGTCGGTGTCCTCACGGACCGTTACGGCGGAAGGGTCATGTTCACTGCCGTACTGCTCGCAGCCGTCCCGCCGATCCTGCTGGTGGCCCTGGGGGGAACCATCAATTCCTACCTCCTCCTCATTGCGGCAGGGTTCCTGCTGGGGATCGCCGGAACCGTCTTCGCCGTCGGGATACCTTTTGTCTCCGCCTGGTACGAGCCCGAAAGGCGGGGATTCGCCACCGGCGTCTTCGGTGCCGGCATGGGCGGAACCGCACTGTCTGCCTTCTTCACACCGCGGCTCGTGGACCTGATCGGCTATCTTGCCACGCACCTTCTCATTGCCGGGCTGCTGGTGGCCACGGCCATCGTGGTGTGGCTTTTCATGCAGGAGGCACCTGCGAGACCGTCGGTCCCGTCAACCGGAGTCGCCGCGAAACTCCTGGGCGCCGCCCGGCTGGGAGTGACCTGGCGGATGTGTTTCCTCTACGCCGTGGTCTTTGGCGGGTTCGTGTCATTTTCGACCTACTTGCCCACCTACCTGCGGGACATCTATGAGTTCGACCTCACGGCGGCCGGAACACGCACAGCGGGCTTTGCTCTCGCGGCGGTGCTGGCTCGCCCGGTGGGCGGTATCCTGGCGGACCGGATCGGGGCGAAACCAGTGGTTCTCACCTCCCTTGCCGCTGTTGCCATCCTCGCCTGGGTGGTGAACCTCAAGCCGGCCGGCGAGGTGCCGGCGGGGCTGACCTTCCTTGCAATGGCTGCGGCGCTCGGTCTCGGTGCGGGCGGCGTCTTCGCATGGGTGGGGGTACTGTCTCCGCCGGAGAAGGTAGGTGCGGTTGCAGGGATTGTCAGCGCTGCGGGCGGTTTGGGCGGCTACTTTCCGCCATTGATTATGGGCGCCACCTACGACGCCGAGGACAACAGTTACTTCATCGGGCTGATGTTGCTCACGGTCACAGCACTGGTTGCGCTCCTTTTCACTCTCTTCGCGGTGAAGGGCAAGCCCGAAAACTCTCAGCCGCCGTCCTGACCCGCGGAGCATGGGGTGGCGGTGCATTGATTTTGTTAGCTGACCTAGACTTAAAGCATGAGGATCAACGCGTTTGCAGACGTATGCCTGCGCGCAGTCATGCTGCTGTCGGCGGCCCCGGAAGGGGACCTGCTCACATCCCGGGACATCGCGGACGGCATCGGCACTCCTTACAACCACGTCAGCAAGGCCATCGCGCGTCTGCGTACGCTTGGACTCGTTGACATTACGCGGGGACGCAGCGGGGGCGTGACCCTCAGCCAAGCCGGGCGGCACGCCACGGTGGGTTGGCTCCTCAGGCAGCTGGATGACCGTGCCGATGTCGTCGACTGTGAAAGTGCCGCAGGCGGATGCCCGCTGAACCATCGCTGTTCGCTGCGCGCTGCACTGCGCCGGGCACGCGAGGCCTTCTACTCGGAACTGGATGACCTCGTCATTTCAGAACTGCCTAGAACGGAGCAGATGGGCCCGGTCTTCGTGACTTTGCACACACGTAAGTCGGCCTGACAGCTCAAATTCAAGGAACTTTCTACGTGGTGTAGAAATCCCTGCAAAAACTGGTATCAGAAATGCTACTTTTCTTGTGTAAGCCCTTCTACGCAGGAGAAAACGATGCTCTCGGACCAGTCCTTTCCCATTATTGAAGCCACCCTCCCGCTCGTTGGAGAGCGCATGCCGGGCATCGCAAAGAACTTCTATGGGCGCCTCTTCGCAGCGCATCCCGAACTGCTGGACGGTCTGTTCAGCCGGGCCAATCAGAAAAACGGCTCCCAGCAACAGGCGCTCGCCGGAAGCGTTGCCGGATTCGCTGCGCACCTGGTCCGCAACCCGGACACCTACCCCGAGGTGATGCTTTCGCGCATCGCACACAAACATGCCTCCCTGGGAATCGCACCCGAACAGTACGACGTCGTCTACAAATACCTGTTTGAGGCAATCGCCCATGAGCTCAGCGACGTCATCACCAGCGAGATCGCTGCTGCCTGGAGCGAGGTGTACTGGCTCATGGCCCACGCCCTTATCAAGATCGAAAAGGGGCTCTACGCCGAACAGGCCAACACTCAGCCCTGGAGTTCCTGGACCGTCGTCGCCAAGCAGCCGGCGGGAACCGCGGCCATGACCTTCACGCTTGAGCCGGCGGATGACACGCCGGTAACCCTCGCCAAGCCCGGTCAGTTTGTCAGCGTCCGCGTGCAGTTGGCCGACGGCCTCCGTCAGGTGCGCCAGTACTCGCTGTCGGCGGAGACCAGCTCCCGCCGGCGGGTCTTCACCACGAAGCGCGATGACAACGGAGAGGTTTCGCCGGTCCTGTACAACGACGTCGCTGTCGGGGACGTGATCGAGGTATCCAACCCATATGGTGACGTCATTCTTGCTGACGGGAACGCGCCGCTGGTGCTCGCCACCGCAGGCATCGGCTGCACTCCGTCAGCGTCCATCCTGCGCTCACTGGTGGAGCGCGGCTCTGAGCGTGAGGTCCTGGTGCTCCATGCCGAGCGCAGCCTCGACCAGTGGGCGTTGAAGGACCAGATGAATGCCGACGTCGATGCACTCACCGGCGCCCGGCTGACACTATGGCTGGAGAACCCGACCGGCACTGCACACCCCGGGTTCATGTCCCTGAAGGGGCTGGACATTCCCGATGGCGCGTCTGTGTACCTGTGCGGTCCGCTTCCCTTCATGAAGAACATCCGCGCGGAGGCGCTCGCCGCCGGGGTCCCGGCCGACCGCATCCACTACGAGGTCTTCGGTCCTGACCTCTGGATGAATTCAGCCAACTGATCCGGTGGGCGGCTAGCACCATGAAGCGGCGGTAAGCACTATGAGAACGACGACGACGACGACGGGCCGGCTGCCGGCCGCACGGGCGTCCTGGCATCGGAAGGCCAGCAGGCCGGTGCTGGTCTGGTTTGTGCTGCTGCTAGTGCTGGCGCTGGTTCACCGGTGGGTGCCGGAGTCCCGCTGGTTGCTGGTCCACATGTTCGTGCTGGGAATGGTCACGAACTCCATCCTCATCTGGAGCCAGCACTTCGCAGAGGCTTTGCTGAAGAACCGGCTCGGCGAGGAGCAGCGGAACATCCAGGTGCTCCGCATCCGTTTGCTGAACCTCGGCATCGCAGCCACTGTTGCGGGTGTACTGACCGGCATCTGGGCGCTGACGCTGGTGGGCGCCGTCGTTATCGGAGCCATGGTGACCTGGCATGCAGTGTCCCTGATGCAACAGCTGCGGACGGCTCTGCCGTCCCGCTTCGGGTCAACGATTAAGTACTACATCGCAGCCGCGCTGTTGCTGCCGGTCGGTGCTGCCTTCGGTGCAGTTCTGGCGTACGGGCTCGATGAGCGCGCGCATGCGCGGTTCCTGCTGGCTCACCAGGCGCTGAATGTGCTGGGCTTTGTCGGTCTCACGGTCATCGGAACGCTGGTGACGCTCTGGCCGACCATGCTGAGGACCCGCATGGTGGACGGGCTTGCGCGCGCGGGGCGCTGGGGTCTCGCGGCCATGCTCGCCGGGACGCTGTTGACGACCGTTGGGGCGCTGGCTGGGTGGGCCGTTCCCGCTGCGCTGGGGGTGCTCGTCTACCTCGACGGCATAGTGATCACCGGGTTCTACTTCGTCAAGTGCGCCCTGCAGAAGCGGCCCAACGACTATTCCACATTCTCTGTGGCTGCGGGACTGCTCTGGCTCACCGGTTCACTGCTGGGACTCTTCCTCCTGATCGTCACCGGGCCGGCGGACCCGGAGCGGTTGCACCTGCTCACCGTTCCGGTGGTTGCCGGTTTCGCCGCCCAGGTACTCCTGGGCGCCATGAGCTTCCTGATGCCCACCGTTATGGGCGGCGGTCCGGTGGCTGTCCGCAACGCGCTGCAGGAAACCAACCGCTTCGCGATGCTGCGGATCGCAGTCATCAACTTCGGCCTGCTCATCTTCGTGTTCAGTGAGGCCAGTTGGGTCAGGGTGATTACCTCAGCGCTGGTTCTCGCCGCTTATGTGTCCTTCCTGCCGCTCATGGTCCGCGCGGTAAGGGTCTCGGTGGCTGCGCGGAAAGCGACGTTCCGCGACCAGGATGGGTCCAACGGACTCCGGCGCCCGGTGCGGGTGACCATCGAGCCTCCTCCGGCTCCGCAACGCCATCTGGCCTTGGCCGCGGCCGGCGTCGTGATCGTCCTGGCGGGAGCAGGAGCGGGCATCATGCTGGACCCGGCGGCGGTTGGACTGAACCTGGCTCAGCGGGCCGGGACCGCCGAGGTAGAGGCAACCGGTGAAGAAACCCGCGTCAAGGTTTCTGCGCGGGACATGCAGTTCCACCCGGCGTCCGTGGACGTGCCTGCCGGGAACACGCTGGTCATCGAACTGAGCAATGATGATCCCACCACCGTGCATGACCTCGCGCTCGAAACGGGCGAACGGTCGGAGCGCCTCCGCCCGGGAGAAACAGCCATCCTGGACGCCGGCCTCATCACGGCAGGCACGGACGGCTGGTGCACCGTCGTCGGGCACCGGAGCATGGGGATGGTGTTCGAGGTCAACGTGATTGGCGGCCCCAACGATGATCCGGCTGCGGCAGCCGGGGCCAACCACGGTGGCGAGAGCAACCATGGCGGCCATGGCGGGAGCGGCGGTACCGGCGGGCCGCTCAACCTCAGCGAGGACCCCGGCCCCGGCTTTGTGGCGCGCGAAGCGGCCCTCCAACCGGCGCCGGCAGGCACGGTGCACCGCTTCACTTTCGAGATCAAGCAGGAGCAGCGCGCCATCGCTCCGGGGGTTCTCCAGGAAGCGTGGACCTACAACGGGCAGGTTAACGGCCCAACCCTGCGCGGTAGGGTCGGCGACACCTTCGAGATCACGCTGGTCAACAACGGGAGCATCGGGCATTCAATCGACTTCCATGCGGGCGCGGTCTCTCCTGACGAAGTCATGCGCTCCATCCCGCCCGGGGAATCCCTGGTCTACCGGTTCCGCGCCGAGCGGTCCGGCATCTGGCTGTACCACTGCGCCACCGCGCCTGTCTCGGCCCACATTGCCTCCGGGATGTTCGGTGCGGTGATTATTGATCCGCCGAACCTGCCACCCGCCGACCGCGAGTACCTCCTGGTGCAGTCGGAGGCCTACCTTGAGGACGGCTCCGGTGCGGTGGATGTAAGGGCGATCGCTGCGGGGCAACCGGACGCCGTCATATGGAACGGACACGCCAACCAGTACATGTTCCAGCCGCTTCAGGCGGAGACCGGTGAACGCGTCCGCGTGTGGGTGTTGGCGGCCGGGCCTTCGCGCGGTACCAGCTTCCACATCGTCGGCGATCAGTTCGACACCGTCTTCAAGGAAGGCGCCTACCTTTTGAGAAAGGACAATCCGGAGCAGGGCGGTGCCCAATCACTCGACCTTGCGCCGGCTCAGGGCGGTTACGTGGAACTTCAGTTCGACCGACCTGGAAACTACATGTTCCTCAATCATTCCCTCGCTGATGCCGAGCGGGGTGCGCAGGGGATGATCGCGGTCACCGAGGCACCGTGATGTCACCGACTCTCGTCGAAAAGCCTCACTGACCGCCCTGCTCGTCCTCCTCGTTGGTGGGGCGGTAGTCATCTGCCGCGTCAGTTGCCGCGCCCGACGGCGTTGCCCCACCCTCGCCTGTCCAGTCGCCCTGATCGCTGGCGTCGGCGGCGGGATCGGACTGGACATCCGGATCGACCGGCGGCTTGCCCGGCAGGTCCTCGTCGATTTCCTGCGGCTTGTCCGACGTGCTTTCGCTCATGGTCTCTCCTCGCGTATCCGAATAGCTGATACCTGAGTCCTATGCCCCGGCGACGGTCCGCGTCAAGGCCGTCACCGGGGCGCCGGGCAGGTCAGAGGCCGAGGTCTTCCAATACGGGTAGCTTGCCCCGCACGGCGCTCCGGGCATCTTCAGCGGTGCGCGCGGAGAGTGCAAGCTCTGCCAGTTCCTGCGCCTGCGCCAACGTCACGGTCTTGAGCACAGCTGCCACCGCGGCCAGGGACCGCGCGGTCATGGACAGCGTGGTGACGCCCAGACCCACCAGTACGACGGCGAGCGCAGGGTCCGCTGCCGCCTCACCGCAGACTCCCACCGGTTTGGCGTTACGTTCTGCGGCTGCGCCCTCGGTTGCCGCGCCTTCGGCTGAAAGGCGGACCAGTCGCAGCACGGCCGGCTGCCAGGGTGTGTTGAGCGCTGCAAGGGGGCCAAGCTGGCGGTCCGCCGCCATGGCGTACTGCGTGAGGTCGTTGGTGCCGAGGCTCGCGAACGACACCTCGCGGAGGATGGCGTCCGCGGTCAGGGCAGCGGACGGCACTTCCACCATCACGCCGGGCGTCTTCAGGCCGGCGTCGGCACACATGGAGGCGAACTTCGCAGCCTCGTCCGCCGTCGAGATCATGGGTGCCATCACCCACACGTCTGCTTCCGACTGTTCAGCGGCGCGGGCAATTGCCTCGAGCTGCCGCTGCAGCACGCCGGGGGAGGTGAGGTCCGTGCGGTAACCGCGGACCCCCAATGCCGGGTTAGGCTCCGTCGCGTCCGTGAGGAAGGGGAGCGGCTTGTCCGCTCCGGCATCGAGGGTACGGAGTACAACCTTCTTGCCGGGAAAAGCGTCGAAGACGCCCTGATAGGCAGCTGCCTGCTCATCGACGGTCGGCTCGCTGTCCCGCTCAAGGAAACAGAACTCGGTCCGGAACAGGCCAACTCCTTCGGCCCCAAGCTCGGCTGCAGCCACAGCGTCTTTCGCTCCGCCCACATTGGCGAGGAGGGGCACCAGATGACCGTCCGCCGTCGTGCCCTGGCCGTCAAAGTCAGCCAGCAGTGAAGCTGTTTCCTCCCACGCGGCAGCCGCGCTCCGTTCGGCATCCCCTGGTTCCTCGACAAGCGTGCCGGCCGCGCCGTCGACGTACACTTCCGCGCCGTCGGGCAGGTCGTCGACGCCGGGTGCTGCCACTACGGCAGGCAGCCCGAGGGAGCGGGCAATGATGGCGGTGTGCGACTGCGGGCCGCCGCCCGATGTGACGAGGGCGAGGACAACGGCGGGGTCCAGCGTGGCGGTGTCGGCCGGCGCAAGGTCCTCGGCGACGAGGACAAACGGTGTGGCGGAGGCGGGGATGCCGGGTGCTGCCTGGCCGCGGAGCTCGGCGACGATGCGGGCGCGGACATCGAGGACGTCCGTTGCGCGTTCGGCCATGTACCCGCCGAGGTTGTGCAGCATCTCGGACACTGAGGCCGCCGATTCCCAGACGGCCCGCTGGTTGGACAGGCCTTTCGCGATCAGCTTCCCGGCGCCTTTGAGCAACATCGTGTCCCTGGCCATCAGCGCCGTTGCCTCAAGGACCGCCTTGCCGTCACCTGAGGCACGCTCGGCACGCGACTTGAGTTCGTCGTGGACCGCCGTTGCTGCCTGTTTCAGCTCCGCCGTTGCCTCCTCGACGCTCACGCCGTCGGGAAGCTGTTCCCCGGCCGGAGGTTCACTGACGGGTTTGGGCATCTGGCGGGCCGGTCCGATCACTCGACCGGGGCTGACGCCTACTCCTTGAAAGTTCTGCACTGGAGGTCCTCATTTTCGTTGTGACGCAGTTCATATAGCGTTGCTATAGGTGCTAGGCTAGCGGCCATGAGTTTCGAAGGCCAGCCACCGGCGAAGATGAGACTGCTGCGTGCAGCCGCAGAACTGTTGGCCAACTCTGCTGGAGCTCCCGTTTCCACCCGCCAGATCACCCAGCTGGCGGGGGTGAGCGCGCCTACCCTGTACCACCATTTCGGTGATAAAGAAGGCCTGTTTGATGCGGTGGTTTCAGCTGGTTTCGAAGAGTATGTGGCGGGCGAGAGAGATTTTGCCCCGTCCGGACAGCCGCTGGTGGACATCCGGCGGATGTGGGACAACCACGTGCAATTCGGGCTCAACCAGCCGGAGCTCTATTTGGTGATGTTCGGCAATATCCGCCCGGAAAGCCGCCCGGCCATCGTTGCAGATGCCGAGGCGCTCATGGAGGAGATGCTGAACAAGGCCGCTGCTGCCGGCCAGTTGAGCGTTCAGCCGCGGGAGGCGGCCAGGAGCATCCTGGCAGCCAACGTGGGAGTAACGCTCATGCTGATCGCAGAAGCTGCCGTTGACCGGAACCTCGATCTGTCCACCATGACCCGGGACGCCATGATCTATGCGGTGGCTTCGGATCAGGCGGAGCAGAACGGGAACGAAACGTCTGGAAAATCGTCGGTTGTGGTGGCTGCGATCGCGTTGAATGCAGCACTGCAGTCATCGCACTCCGATCAGCTGTCCAGTTCCGAACTCAAGCTCTTCCTTGAGTGGCTCCACCGGATCTCAACCAGTTCCACCACATAGTGCTCCACATCTATCGGACCATCCTGCGCTGGCGCGGGACTCACGGTTAGGAAATCACATGGCAACAGAGACAGCTGCGAAGCCCAAGGGCAGCATGCGCGTCGGCGTCCAGAAGTTCGGGACGTTCCTGTCCGGCATGATCATGCCCAATATCGGTGCATTCATTGCGTGGGGACTCATTACCGCGCTCTTCATTGAAGCGGGCTGGCTTCCGGTTGCGGAGCTGGGCGGCTTCGGAACGGATGCGGAGGGCAACCCGAATACCGGCCTTGTGGGCCCCATGATCACCTACCTGTTGCCGCTCCTCATCGCCTACACCGGCGGCCGGATGGTCTATGACGTCCGCGGTGGCGTCGTCGGTGCAATCGGCACCATGGGCGTGATTGTAGGCGCTGGTATTCCCATGTTCATCGGCGCCATGATCATGGGCCCGCTCGGCGGCTGGACCATGAAGAAGATCGACAAAATCTGGGACGGCAAGATCAAGCCCGGTTTCGAGATGCTGGTCAACAACTTCTCCGCCGGCATCTGGGGAGCAGCACTCGCGCTGATCGGCTTCTACGGTATCTCCCCGCTGGTCGAGGCATTCAGCACGGCTGCGGGCAACGTGGTCCAGTTCCTGGTGAACAACGGGCTCCTGCCGCTCACCAGCATCTTCATCGAGCCCGCCAAGGTCCTGTTCCTGAACAACGCCATCAACCACGGCGTCCTCACCCCGCTGGGTGTCCAACAGTCACTGGAGGACGGCAAGTCCATCCTGTTCCTCCTCGAAGCAAACCCCGGCCCGGGCCTCGGCATCCTGCTGGCGTACATGTTCTTCGGCCGCGGCATTGCCAAGGCGTCCGCTCCCGGAGCTGCAATCATCCACTTCCTCGGCGGCATCCACGAGATTTACTTCCCATACGTCCTGATGCGCCCGCTGCTGATCCTGGCCGCCATTGCCGGCGGCATGACCGGAATCGCGACGCTCGCCGTCACCAACTCCGGCCTGGTCGCCCCTGCCGCTCCCGGTTCGATCATTGCTGTACTCGCCCAGACGGCCCGTGACAGCTACTTCGGTGTGATTCTGTCGGTGATCCTTGCGGCCGCCGTGTCCTTCCTGGTTGCCTCGGTGATCCTGAAGACCTCGAAGCAGAAAGACGACGACGGCGATGAAGGCGGTCTTGCGGCCGCCACCTCGCGGATGGAATCGATGAAGGGCAAGAAGAGCTCTGTTGCCTCCAACCTGACCGGTGGCGGGAACGTTGCTGTGATGGCCGGACCGATCCAGAACATTGTTTTTGCCTGCGACGCCGGCATGGGTTCAAGCGCGATGGGCGCATCGGTACTGCGGAACAAGATCAAGGCGGCCGGCTACCCGGACGTCAAGGTCACCAATGCTTCGATCGCGAATCTACGGGATGATTACGACGTCGTGGTAACCCACCAGGACCTGACGGAACGGGCCAAGCCCGCTACCTCCAGCGCAGTGCACGTCTCTGTGGACAACTTTATGAACAGCCCCCGGTATGAGGAAATCGTGGACCTGGTCAAGGAAAGCCGCAGTGACAGGGCGGATGCAGGTGCAGCAGCGGGTACCGGCGCCGGCTCGGATGCTGATGCCGGATCCTTCGGCGGCGCACACGCTGCCGGAGCGCACGCGGCGGGAAATGCCGCGGAAGAGGCAGCCGGCGGGACGTCTCCTGATGCTCGAGGAGCCGGCGCACACGCTGCCGCAGCGTCTGCGGATGGTGAGGAATCGGCGTCGGACATCCTGGTTGCCGAAAGTGTTGTGCTCAGCGGTTCCTCGACCAACAGGGATGCAGCCATCGACGAGGCAGGGCAGCTGCTGCTGGCTCGCGACGCAGTGGATGAGGGCTACCTCCGCGCCATGCATGAACGCGAGGAATCCGTCTCCACCTACATGGGCAGCTTCCTGGCGATTCCGCACGGCACCAACGCGGCGAAGGGCCACATCCGCAAGTCCGCGGTGTCCTTTGTCCGCTACCCGGAGGGAATCGACTGGAACGGTAAGGAGGTCAAGTTCGTGGTCGGCGTGGCCGGTGTGAACAACGAGCACCTGCACATTCTGTCCTCCATCGCGAAGGTCTTCACGGACAAGGGGCAGGTGGCCCAGCTGGAGGCAGCGACCTCGGCTGAGGAGATCCTCGAAATCTTCCGGAAGGTCAACGCATAGTGAAGGCAGTCCACTTTGGAGCAGGGAACATCGGGCGCGGCTTTGTTGGGCTGCTCCTCCATCAGGCCGGCTATGAGGTGGTGTTCGCGGATGTCGCGGACGCTCTCATCAGCGAGCTGGCGGGCGCGGAGAATTACCGCGTCCACGAGGTGGGTGAGCAGCCGGCCGTGCATGCAGTCGACAACTTCCGTGCGGTGAACTCCACTACGGAGGAGAGCCGGCTGGTCGAGGAGATCAGTTCCGCTGACATCGTAACCACAGCTGTGGGCCCGCACATTCTGAAGTTCGTGGCACCGGTGATCGCGAAGGGGATAGCCGCCCGGGCCGGCGGATCCGCTCCGCTGCAGGTCATGGCCTGTGAAAACGCGATCAACGCGACCGACATCCTTCGGGAGTTCGTCGCTGCATCCTGGGATGAGGCAGGCGGGGACCTGGCAGACCGTGCGGTCTTCGCCAACACTGCAGTGGACCGCATCGTTCCAAATCAGGAGCCCGGCCAAGGCCTGGACGTGACGGTGGAGACCTTCTACGAGTGGGTGATCGACCGTACCCCGTTCGGGAACAATCCGCCGGTGATTCCGGGGGCGATGTTCGTGGACCGGCTCGGCCCGTATATCGAGCGGAAGCTGTTCACCGTGAACACGGGACACGCGTCGGCGGCCTACTTCGGGTACCAGGCGGGCCTGGAGAAGATCTCCGAGGCTATGGCTGATCCGTCAGTAGCCGCCGACGTTCGAGCGGTGCTCGGGGAAACCAAGCAGCTCCTCGTGGACAAGCACGGCTTCGATGAGGCCGAGCAGGAGGCGTACGTCCAGAAGATCCTTGGGCGCTTCACCAACCCGCACCTTCCGGACACCGTGAACCGGGTGGGGCGGGCGCCCCTGCGCAAGCTCAGCCGGAATGAGCGGTTCATCGGTCCCGCTGCCGAGCTCGCCGAGCGCGGTACTACGCCCTCGGCGTTGCTGAAGGCGATTGCGTCAGCGCTGCGTTTTGATGACCCGGCGGATGCCGAGGCGGTTGAGCTACAGAAGCTCCTCCGGTCCTCAGGGGCAGCCGAAGCTACTCAACAGATCACCGGGCTCTCATCGGACCATCCGTTGTTCCCGGATGTGCTGAAGCTTGTGGAGGAGCGGCAGAGCGCGCTGGTCTGAGTTCTGATCACACCGAAACGGCGCCGTACCCCATCGGGGGTGCGGCGCCGTCGTCGTTCTTCTTGAGGGTGCGCTGACTCAGGCGCTCTCTTCACCCTTGGTGTCGACTTCCTCAACCCAGCTCGGCGGCTCGTCCTTGCCCTGGTCCTCGTCCTTCTCGGCGTCTTCCGGGGTTTGCTGCACGATGCCCTGGGCGTGGTGGGTAGGCGCGTAAATGGTGTAGAGGCGGAGTGCTTCGTCGCCGGTGTTTTCGACGTCATGCCAGGTTCCGGCTGGCACCTGAATGCTCCAGCCGTCCTCGACATCCTGCTGGTAGGAGAGGTCGTCCTTCGACGGCCCCATCTTCACGCGACCAGTTCCTGCGTCAATACGCAGGAACTGGTCAGTGCCGTGATGCACTTCGAGGCCTATTGCACCGCCCGGCTCAATCGACATGAGCGTCACCTGCAGGTGCTTGCCTGTCCAGGCGACGCGACGGTAGGCGGCGTTTTCCGTTGTGGCGTCCTCGATGTTGAACGCGTTGGGGTTCGGTCCGTTGTCAGTGATGT
Source organism: Arthrobacter sp. PTI12 (assembly GCF_056679915.1). Classification (NCBI taxonomy): domain Bacteria; kingdom Bacillati; phylum Actinomycetota; class Actinomycetes; order Micrococcales; family Micrococcaceae; genus Arthrobacter; species Arthrobacter sp. PTI12. Next base: position 661,920 of record NZ_CM155256.1, read on the forward strand.
CCATGAATCCATCCTTGACCATCCCGGCCAGGACCGCCAGAGTGATGGCGGGCCACCCGCCGGCCTCGGAAGGCTGATGGGCCTTCGGTTCAGGTCCAGTAAAGAAGTTACTCCCGCGAGCAAGGAAATGCTGCTGCGCTGGTATCCCAGGATCAAAAACGGAGGGTGATTATTTCGGCCGTCAGGTCGAGGTCGCTGACGCCGTCGACTGCCTCGGAGACGTCATTCAGCAGGGCGCCATACTGCTCCTGCCAACCGGGTACGGGCATGATGGGCGCGATCGTCAGACCCACCCGATAGCCGGCCGTCGATACCGCGCGAAGGGCTGCGGTGTTCCTCCTTCAAGCAGGCACTGGGAGGTGTGGGTACTCGGGTTCTCGTTGCTGGAATTGCAGTACGTCCGGGTTCAGGATGACCCCCTCGCGGATTTCGATCGCGCGGCTGATGGTCTCGCTCCGAGCCCAGGCCGCCGGGCCTGTGATGACGGTTTCCAGGAAGGGCAGCAGAGCCTCGCTGATCTCCCAACTGGCGGAATTCCAGAGGTAGGAGGGGCTGTGATCGACCGCGTAGTAGTCAATGTGGTCGCCCACCGTGAACATAGGCTGGGCAAAGGTGGTCGGCTTGGCCCAACTGAAGCCCATACCCTCATCGCAGGAAACATCAACAATCAGGCTGCCGGGCCTGAAAGCGTCCAGGTCCTTGGTGCTCAGGTAGGTCAACGGTGCATTTGGGTCCTGCAGAGTGCAGTTGACCACGATGTCCCTTTCGGCCAGGAATGGCGCCAGCGGTACCCGTCCGCGTTCGGTGATGACCTCGCTGAGGAACGGTGCCTCATGATTGTGGTCAAACTGGGCGATCCGTACCGAATGGATGGGTGATCCGACGGCGGCCACTCCCCGGTTGGTCAGAACCTGGACGTCATGGATGCCGTGGGCATTGAGGGCGGTGACGGCCCCGCGTGCCGTTGCCCCGAAGCCGATGACGACGGCGCTCAGCCGCCGTCCGTAGTCGCCGGTAGCGCCGGTCAGGGCGAGGGAGTGCAGCACTGAGCAGTAGCCGGCCAGTTCGTTGTTCTTGTGGAACACGTGCAGGCCGAAGCCGCCGTCGCTGGCCCAGTGGTTCATCGCCTCGAAGGCGATCAGCGTGAGCTTTTTGTCGATTGCCAGTTGGGTGATGGCCCGATCCTGAACGCAGTGCGGCCATCCCCACAGGATCTGCCCGTCGCGGAGTTCGGCGAGATCCTCGGGTTGCGGTTTGGGCAGGAGAACGACGTCGGCCTCCGCCAGTACACGCTCGCGTGGGACGATGCCGCCTACGAGTGGTGCCAGCTGGGAGTCTGAAACACCGAAACGCTCACCGTACCCTTCTTCCAGGATCAGGTGCTGCAGCAATTCGGGGGCAATGCGTGTCAGATGCAGGGGGTGTATCGGCAGGCGCCGCTCATCAGGTTTTCGGGTGCTGGAAAGGACGCCGAGGGTGAGGCGATCGGTCTCGGATGGTGCCTGGCGGGGGGACTTATCTGCCATGATCGCTCCTGTCGCGGAACCGAAGGGGTTCCTTGCTTTGAACGTTACAGGCATGCCGGGGCTCTGCGGGAAGCTATATCAAGGAACCACTGCATTTCACCCCGGCATACGATAGTAAGTATGCTTGTTAATCGACCTCTTCCAAGATAGGAATTTTTGCCACAGGACACGCAACGCACACTAGTGAACAGGCTGGGCTGGCTGAAGCCCTCCGTCACACGCTCGAAGCTGCTACTCGCCTGCAAGGCTGCCCTCGCCGTAGGTATAGCCTGGGTGGTTGCGCCGCTAATGCCCGGAGTCGTGGATGAATACCCCTACTACGCCCCGCTCGGCGCGTTGCTCAGCATGCATTCAACGCTCAAAGGGTCGGCGAAATACGGTCTGCAGATCCTCGCAGGGCTCGCCCTCGGTATTCTCCTCGCCGCGATCGTGCTGGTTGTCGGTGCGCCAAACTTCCTGACTATCTCGCTCGTGGTCGCCGTCGGTGTGTTGATTGGCAGCATGCGCTGGCTTGGAGCCCCGGGCCAGGAATACTTGCCCATCGCGGCACTATTCGTCCTGATTGTGGGCGGCCAGGACGCAAGCGGGTACGCGATCGGCTACCTTGTGCAGATGATCGTGGGCATAGCCGTAGGGCTCCTGGTCAACCTCCTAGTTCTTCCGCCCCTGACATTCGATTCTGCTGTACAGAAGGCATCACGCTTCCGTCGGAGCCTGTCGCGTCACCTCAACGACGTCGGTACCGCGCTGACGGAGAGCTGGCCTCCCACCCGCGAGGACTGGGCCGGCCAAAATGATGCATTGGCTGCAGCGGCAGCGGAAGTGCGGGGGACCATCCACCTCGCTGATGACAGCAGGAAGGGCAACCCGCGGGCAAAAATTCATAAGCGGAACCTGGAAGCAGATTATGAGGACTTGGCTGCCCTTGAGAACGTCACCTTCCATATCCGCGACCTAACCGAGGTACTCGCGGGGGCGGTGTGGGGAAAGCCTTTCCCGGTGGAACTGCCGGCAACCCTATGTGAACCACTCAGCCAAGCGATTCTCGCGGTAGCCGACGTGCTGGACGCTTGGGACGGGCAGGCGGACCCACAGGAACCCATCAAGCATGCAGAACGCAGTATTGAACGGCTCCACGCTGGACTTGATGAGCATCGTTCCGGGGGTCCGGCATCGATGAGCGCCGGTGCCACTGTTGCCATGGCCCTGCAGCGGATACTGGCAGCCGTCAGGATCCGGCTGGAGGGCGCCCGCGCGGGTCACGCGGACTGACGGAAATGTTGATTGGATAGCTGCGTCGTCTCACACACCTTCGAGTGAACCCTCGCCGGATTTCTCGACACGACGCACCACTCCAAGGTGGACAGCAGTGTCCGCGACTCGGTGGATCGAGTCCAACGATTCGACAACGTCATCGCCGTCGGGGGTTTCGATTACCAGCCGCCCTTTGAAAGAGGGCGTATGTGTGCCGTCATTGCAGCGCACTCCTGCGGCCAGCATTCTTCGGGCCTGTGCTCCATCAAGTACCAGGTCCGGTGATGGTTTCACGCCCTGAGCAAGCTCTAGAGCTTTCACGACACCGATGAGAGCGCCGGTCCGATCAAGTACGGCCATACCAATACGAATCCTGCTCAAACCTGCCATGTTTTCATTCCCTGTCATTGAAGCGTTACGCCTTCAACGCTAGAGAAAGGGCATGGCTAGGACCCGAGAGATGGCTGACAGCAGTGTGCAAGCCCGCTTCGTATTCCCTGATAGCGCGCTAGAAGTTTGCTCCACGCGGTTCAAGGGGAACAAGATCGCAGGGTTGCGATATGGGCGCGTCCCCCGTGGGTTCACGAAAACTGAAGCGCCGGTGGGCGGGAACCCAAGCGATCAGTTCTAAATGTGTCGGTCTAACACCGTGAGTTGGCTGTAGAAACAGATGAAACTCCCGAAGGGCTGACATGGGTCCGGGGTGCGTGCACGCAGACGTTCTTAACGGCTGCCGTTTCACACCGAAAGGGTGTAGCAACTGATTGATCGCATCTTGTCCTTGACCGAGCGCGTATCACCGGGGCACGTCACGAGCCCCGGTGATACCGTCTAACTTGCCCTCAACTCGATCATGGATCTACGGGCATAGGCGCGGGTTCGGCGCTGCGCATTTCATCCTCTGTTAGATCCTCGGGTACTTCACCGGCGCATTCGTGGGCGCTCGGGTTCTTCGAGGACTGTGTCTGCTCACTGTTCGATGAGGGGGACGACGGTCCGTCTCCATCGCCTGTGGGCTGAGCGCCTTCCTCACACTTATCCTCAGGATTTTCGCTCGTCTCCTCAGCGGAAGGAGTTGAGGTTGCAGGCGGCAACGGTTCCTCGCCCGGCGGCTGACCGTTCGGCGATCCGCACGCCGTCACGGTAACGACCAACGAAACCATAATGATGAACAGTGCTCCGCGGAGAGTGCTGGTTCGCTTCGATCGTGATGACATCGGAACTCGCTTCTTACCCATACCGGTACTCGTTATAAATGGTACCGATATTGGAACTAGAGAAATATGGGGAACGTAGGACTGTCGGGTTAACCACCCTGTCTATATTGCTCGCCACCCCGTTGGCGTAACCGCTGCTGGTGTTGTATCCGATCAACCAGGGAGAACCGCTGACTCCGCGTGTCATGTCGCAGGAAAGCTCTATCTGGTTGGTGCTGTGGTGTCTGGAGGTTCCGGTGCAATAGTGCTGCCACTGGCCATCGTACTTACCTTCAGCAGGGTAACCCTGGACAGTGAATTGTCCGATAGCTGGCCGTCCCCACGTCACTCCAAGGGCGCCCATAGCGGAAACCAGCGACACGCCATACCGCGGGTTGACCAGTGCCAATCCGACGTCGTCATTGAAGTCCCTGCTGTTGTACCAGTCATTGGTGGTGACCAGCGTGTGGGCATGCCATTGCCCGTAGGGTGAGCGACCGTGATCGTATCCGGGAACGAACGTCCAATTCCAATTCGCGCCGATATACCAACCGGAAGTGTGGTTGTAGTTGCAGTGGCCAGCAGTGAGGACCATGTTCTTGCCCTCACTGTTAATCACGGATCCAGAACAAGAGATCACCGTGTCAGTGCCAGCCTTCCGCATGAACACTTTCCCTATCTGCGGGTTGAACGCCGACTGGATCTGGAAATCTTCTTGCTGCTCAGGCTCCACAGGGTGTGAGCCGACGACCGGTTCTTCAGTGGCGTCGGTAGTGAATGAGGAAACATCAGAGGGTTTTGCTACCGGGCCCTTCGGGGCGTCTAACGGTATCGCGTTGAGCATCTCTTCCCTCGTGAGGTCTTGAGGTGCTGCTAAAGTGGAGAAGCTCTCGGATGCTGAGGGTGACTTTTCAGACGCTACGTCCGGAGACGCTTGAGCGGGAATAGTAAACCCCGTGACAGCTAGTGTGATAGCCGCCAAATAGATGACAAATGATTTTCGAGACCTAAGATTTTTCACTGATGAGACTGCTTTCTGCGGTGCTGTAACCGTATTTTCCATGCGCGCAAGCTGAATGAATAGCAGCTTGGAAGGCAGCAGAAATAAAGATCATGAACAGGGCAATTTCCCCAAATCTGCCGTTCAATGTGATGTACTCAGCATCTGGCAATGCCGTGGCCTTACCTAGCAACTTCGTCGATCGTTACCGATAAGTTATTCGGCTGTAAGGCAAGCGCCGTCAGCCATTCTGAAGGTCTGGGTGGGCTAGGACGGTGGAGTAGCGACTTGCTCCGGCGATGCTTAGGCCGAACATGTCGCAGATGCGGCGGAGGTCGCCACCGCTGGCATGTAGTTCGTGGAGGATCCGGTCTTCGCGGGCTTGTTGGGCGGTCATCCCAATTGAGGTGGTGATCCACTGGACGCCCACCGGGGCGCTGTCCAGGGCTGTGCGCCTGCTGACGAAAACGTGCGGGTTCCTCGTTGACGGCCAGCGTTGTTCGCGGTAGGCCAACCAGAGGAAGATCCGCTCCCGTCCCCCGTGGGTTCAGGAAAACCGAAGCCTCCGTCGGTGGGAACCCAAGCGACCGAGCCTAAGTCCATCGGTAGGACACCGTGAGTTCGCCGCGTCGCTGATGACCGTCCTGCCGGGGACCACCTGCATGGTTGATCTGTAGATGACTTCGGATCGGTGCTGGCTCCTTTGGACGGTTATGTAAGTCATCAATTTTGTATCAGTATCCACCTTGGGTATTGTTCGCCGCACGCTGACGTGGCATGGTGAAGCTTCCTATAGACCACATGGGGGTGGACCAGTGTCACATCAAGGTTTTCAGAATCGAACTCAAAGCCGTGGTAATCGCATAACTTCTATCGTTGGCGTTCTTGCAATCGTGCTCTTAACGTCAGTGCCTAGCGGCGCCAGTGCTTACACGTTTACCGGGTGCAAATGGCCTAGTGCGAATATCGCTTGGAGTAATCAAACTTCCGGTACATATTCGACGGCGGCATTGGCAGCCGGAAACCGATGGTCACAGTTGTCAGATGTCAATCTGTCGGCGACCGGGGGCAACATCCGTGTATATCAGTCGTACACGGGAGCAGACGGATATGCCGGCTATTCATACTGGAGTTGCCCGTATTACGGGCAGACAATCAGTGCAGAAGCAAGGCTTAACACCTACTACGCCGACGCATACCCAACTCTGAAGAAGAAGACGGTTTTCGTTCACGAGATCGGACACGCGGTCGGGTTGCACCACAGTCAGTACTCCAACGCCGTCATGTATACCTGTCCGGCGTGTGTCTATAACAACTATTACTACAGTGACCCGCAGTCCGATGATATCGCGGGCATGAACGCGCGCTACTAGGGGGAAAAGTGCAACAGAACCAACATCATCGAACCAGAATGACCTTCGGCATTGCATCGATAGTTGTCGCGCTTCTTGCCGGATGCAGCAGTTCTCCGGATGGCGACTCCGGAATGTCGGCTTCCAGGGAAAAGCTATATGAGAGCGTCACCGAACTAGTTTCAGACAGCAGTACTGTCGTCGTCGGTGAAGTTATTGCTCAAGAGACCGACAGTGAGAAGAACACCGTTTCCACTGTCGCTATCAATTCGATCGAAACCCCTCCAGCGCTCGGCGAAGCAATAGGGTTACCCGAGCTTCCCATTCTCGGTTCTGGTGATTCTGTGGGCGTCCGTCAGCTAGGGACTCCGGACATGTCCGAGACACCGGCGCCCATCTTGGAAGTGGGACAGAGCTACCTACTCTTCCTGCGTCCAACGGAGCTGCCAGGGGAAGCTAGTGAACTGTTCTACGTCGTAGGCGGCGTAGCCGGGATTTTCGTCGCCGACGCGGGAACATTTTCTCGTTTAGTGAGGGACTCGAGGGATCAGCTGCCGAACCAATTGACTACTGCCGATCTAGCGGGATAAGGATGGAACCCCCAGGATAGAGGTGCTTCAGCTGTCATACGAAGCTTGCCCCATGTGGCTATGAACTGCAGCTCTGCCCAATATCTAGCGGACCCGCGCATGGCGCTCTGGGCGATGAACGGGCGCTACCTAGCCTTCTCCGAGGAGGTCTGGGTGGGCTAGGACGGTGGAGTAGCGGCTTGCTCCGGCGATGCTTAGGCCGAACATGTCGCAGATGCGGCGGAGGTCGCCGCCGCTGGCATGTAGCTCATTTAGGATTCGGTCTTCGCGGGCTTGTTGGGCGGTCATCCCTATCGAGGTGGTGATCCATTGGACGCCGACTGGTGCGCTGTCGAGGGCTGTGCGTCGGCTGATAAAGACGTGCGGGTTCCTCGTTGAGGGCCGGCGTTGTTCGCGGTAGGCCAGCCAGAGGAAAAGTCGGTCCTGGACAGGCTGTGCCAGCGGAATGGTGCGCTTGCCTAAATGGAGGCGCCCATCATGGATATCGGTCAACTGCAGCGTGCGCAGTTGACCGGATCTAAGACCGTGAAAAGCGACTATCGCTGTGAGGGCTGCCCGTGCCGGGTCTGCGGAGTTGATTGCGTCGCGCAGTGCAGCTGAGGCCAGAGGCATCGGAAGAAGAGTTTCATGGGTGCCGGTTCGAATGCGGTCGATCGGGTTGAGGAACAGGAGGCGGTGACCCTTGAGCACACGGAACAGGCAGCGTAATCCTTGTCCCATCCGGGCGCGAGGGTTGCCTGCTTCTGGAAGGACGTCTCTGACTTCCTCGGGTGTGATCTCCCGAAGCGAAGTCCGTCCGGCGGCGGCCCAAGTTTGCAGGGCAGGCAGAGACCAGCGCAGGTATAGGCGCGTTGTTGTTTCTGAGCGGGGCTTGCTGCGGGGCGGGGTGTTGCTGCCTTTGAGCATGATGGTGTACCAGCGCTCGAGCTCGGTCCTTATCTGTTTTGGCAGTTCAGACACGGTGGTCTCAAACCATCTGTCTACGGCGGATTCTCTGTCGTCGTCGAGCAGGCCTGCTGCTGCGCAGACTTCCTGCAGCCGAAGGGACGTGATTCCAATACTTTGCAGGTTCACGAGGTCAGTGGCGAGTAGCGGGGCGCCGGGAGTGTCCTGCAGGCCAAGCGCGATGGCCAGTCCGCGACGTGTCCTTTTCGTGGTTGTGAGACTCCACCCGTGGTCGCGGGCGTGTTCGATCAGGAATTGATTCAGGAATGCAGCCATTTTCGGTTCAGCAGGTGCCGGGAACCCATGGATGGCTCCGTTGGCAAGGTTGCGAAATGCCGGGAACAGGGTGAGTTGGCGGTGGTCGAACGCTTCGAAGGTTGGTGCTGGGCTTGTGATGGGGGGCTTTGTGCGCTTCCGTCGGGTGCCGCGGTGCTGCCCCACTCTGGCATGTCGGAGATTCGCTAGGAACAGTTGCTGTCCGAACCGGTTGGCCTCTACCAAGCTGATCCCGCTTTTCCTACCTCCACTGGTAACGAATTGGCTCCGGCAGAGCCGACATGCCTGGTCGTCGTTGACGGCGACGTCCGCAGAGCAGATTCTGCAGCGCCCTTGGGGGTGCTTCTTTCGCCAGTGTCGGCACGCGTCGCAGAGCCATTGGTGGGTGCGTGTCACGCCCCAAGCGTGGCAGTCCCTGCATGCGGCCACTGGTTGGGGTGAGCTGCGGTGGCATCGGTCGCATAGGCCGGCGGAGTAGTAGCCGTCGGTGCGTCCGCAGCGCCGGCACGGTGGCGGGACGTAGGGTCCGCCGGGCATGCAGTCGTAGCAGAACTTCGTGCGCCGGGGTGCGCTCCATGCGACGGGCCGCTGGGCGCAGATCGTGCAGTTCGGTGGTGGATTGGATCCCCTCATGCGGGAGGTGTGGTTCGGTTGCGGCCGAGCCGGGGAACCATGGAAGGCACGGACCCGCCTGATGAAACTTGCGCCTTTTGCGGGCGTGCCGCGGCGATCTTCTCCGGCTCGCGGATCAGCAGTTCAGTGGGCGAGCAGTTGAGTACGAAGCAGATGATGTCGAGGTCTTCGAGGCGGATGGTGGTCGGGGTCCCGGTCCAGAGACCGGACATTTTGCCAGCACTGATTTCCAGGCCGGCATCAGCGAGTTGGCGGCGCAGTTCGGTCGATTTCCAGATTCCGCGCTCGGCGGCGACCATCCGTAGATTCCAACGCATCGTGTCACTCTCCTGTCAGCCGGGCGGCCACTCGTTCGTTAGCGACCGCCCATGCGTGGTTAACGTGGTTCTCGTGGACATGGATATAGCGGGTTGTGGTCGACAGCCATTCGTGTCCGAGTAGTTCCTGCACTGCTTTCAGGTCCAGGCCACGAGCGTAGAGGGACGATGCGCAGTAGTGGCGTAAGCCGTGTGGGCTCAGTCGCCCTTTCCAACCTGGCAGCCAACGTTCCACAGCCCCTGCCAGGCCGGCGCGCAGAGCATCATCGCCGGCCCGAGCACAGCCCCCTGTGTGCTGGTCGTGCCGCTCGCTGGGAAGCAGCGGGGCGTCAGGGTTCAGGTAGTCATCGCCGAATTGGTGACGCACGTCGGTGAACCACCAATCCAGCAGTGCATCGACGGAATTGATCGCGGGGACAAGCCTCGGTTTCGGGCCGCGGCCGCGGCTGCCCTTCCCGTAACGGATGTGGAGCTTGCCGTGGTCGCCGAGGTCCGGGCGCCAGTCCTTGACGTCGAGCATCACGGTCTCGTTGATCCGCAGTCCTGCCCGGCGCCAGAGGGACGCGGCGAGATAGTCACGGGCAGCGGGGAGGTACTTGCGTGCGGTGGGTAACGCATCACGCCACTGCCCGAAGAGAGCCTCAACTTCAGGGTCACTGGGCGGAACCCGAACGGCCGGTGAGGAGGAACTTGAAGGTCGGTTGAACTCGTCGATCGGCTGCGTCAGCACATAACCGGTAAGCGCGTGGACATCCCCTTGGTATCTGGCGATTAGGAAGTCGAAGAAACGGGCAAGGGTTCCTGCTTTACTTTCCCGTGTGCTCCGAGTGTTTCGTCGCTCCTGCCGCAGATGGGTCAGGAACCGGTCCGCATCGGACGGCGAGGCCGTCCAGACCGGCTGCCCCAGGAAACGGGTGAACTCGAAAATCACCGAACGCTCCGTCCGCACGAACTGATCAGTAAGCCCCGCACCTACCTGGGCCAGCGCAAACTGATCCACCAACTCCTGCTCAAAATCCTCCTCGTCCTGCAAAGATTGCAGTGCCCGACTGAAACCGATGGAGCGGACGGTAGCAAGCGCCATCACGCACACCTGGGTTCGGTAATATTTAGCACTGATCATGAATATCACGGAAGCTTCAGGAATTATGAAATCGCGTCACAATTTGTTCCGCCGGTCAAAAGTCGGGTCTTGGCCAGATCCCGCATGGACTGGAGGTTAGCTACTCATGAACGAACCTGCGGGATTCCAGACAGACGACGGTCGTTCGACCACTTCAACCTGCAGCCAAAGCCGCGAAATTCTCCGGTTTCAGGCGCTCTGGCGGTCACCGCGAACCGAAGCTGAAAGTGAAATCAGCTCCGAATTCGCCAAGCCGGCCTGCTGCTGATCGACGTTGGAGACTGCAGGATGAAGAGAAACTATGACGTTCTCCAACGCGGCGCGAAGGTTCTGATTAGCCAGCCCGGTGGACCGATCGAATTCTTCCTCTTCTGCCTCCAGAGTCGACAGGAGTTGCCGGCCGATAGCAGTGAGCTCGACCAGGAGGACACGGCGGTCCTCTTGGTCACGCACCCGGTGCACAAAGCCTCGCAGCTCCAGCCGCTCCACGGTCTTGCCCACAGTCTGCGGCTGAATATGCAGCACGGCGGCCAGGCGGGCCTGGGCAACCGCCGATCGATCGGAGAGGACCCGCAACAGAGTCAGGCCGGAGTGGGTGATTCCATGGGCTTTCAGCCGCTCGTTCTCGTAGCGTTCGTTCATCCGGGCTGCCGTATTGAGCAGCCGACCGATCGACCATGAGTTGATTTCCACTGGTTCCCAACTTCCCTTTGTGCCAGCCCGGTCACCTCACTCGCGGGCTGTTGATAGGTAAGCCTACTGATGGTGGCCCTATTTCACCTGAGTATTATGCCGTGGTTTCACACAAGAAACGCTCAACCCTGGACAAGCCGGATCAGGGGAGCGTCCTGTTCGTCCAGTTCAGCATCGCGGCGGTCAAGTTCATCCGTAAGTTCTTCCTTGCGGATTTCCGTCTCGAACGACGGCGTGCCGTCCCGAACGTATTCAAGGTCAAGCTCGCGGTGCACCTTGCTGTTGAGGATCTCCACCTCAGTGAGCGCGAGCTCACTGAGGTCTTCGGGGAATGGGTCAGAGGGGCCGAGTTTGGAACTCAAAGTAATCGCCTATCGATCAGCACTTTCGGGCCTGCTTCTGGACCCCAGCCCGAGATGTGAAATCTCGTGGCAGTCAGAATCATAACCGTCCCGCAATCCTGATGCGTTTCACGTGGATTAAGAGTGCGTAGCACTACTCAGCATCCGGCGGCTTTCGCTGCGAGACAGTAACAGTCCGCGCCCGTCCAAACCCATTTCACCTGACCCGACTCGCGCCGTGAGCCCACGAAGCTCGCGCCCGGGATCAACGGTTGAGAATTTCTTCCTGGACGAGGCGGGCCAGGTCCTTGAGGAACTGCCCGTCTTCGACGGAAAAGTCGCGTGGTTTCTGATCGATGACGCACAGTGTGCCCACGGTCCATCCACCGGGTCCCCGTAAGGGGTAACCGGCATAGAAGCGGATGAATGGCTCGCCCAGCACGAGTGGGTTCTGCCGGAACCGTTCGTCCTCAAGTGCATCATTGATGATGAGCGGGCCGGCGTTCCGGACCGTCGTATCGCAGAAAGTGATCTCCCGCGGCAGATTCTGCTCAATCGGCCCAAGCACTGATTTGAGAAACAAGCGCCGGTCATCGAGCAGAGCGATGATTGACGAGCTGACCTGGAAGTGCTCCTTTGCCTGTTGCGTGTACCGATCAAACCGGGCCTCGGGGAAGGAGTCCAGTAAGCGGGTCCGGTCCAATGCGGCCAAGCGTTCATTCTCCTGTTCGACGGCGCTGAACAGGAATGCCCCTGCCGCACCGAGTCCCCGTCGCGGGTCCCTGTCAGGGGAGTCGGCGTCGCTCTCGGAATGAACCGGTACACGGGTCTGCACCGTTGTCAGCTCAAGCAGTTCATTGGCGGCTTCGGCCAGAAGATTTCGTTCCAGAGACGGCAATGACAGTTGGCCCGTCAGGTAGCACTGCACCTCGAACGCTGAGATGCCGCCTCCAAGTCCGTAGTAACGGATCCACAGATCCTCAACACTCAACTCCGCCTCAGACAAAGCCGTGGACGTCATGTCAATCTGCACTTGCTCGTTCAACGTACCTCCAGGGCAATCCAACTAGCGATCCCAGCAGCAGCCGAGCAGTAGGAAGCAGGAGGCTGGGATGATAAGCGTGCTGATCATCCCAGCCTAGACGCTTTTCGTCAGGTGAGGGGAATGACCTCGTAGGTATGGCCTGCCGCGCGAAGCCGCTCAACCAGCACGTCGCCGAGGGCGGTCGCCGGGGTCAGCGATCCTGCCGCGGGCGGCAGGCGGTCGCCGTCGAGGGCAAGCGAGAGCGCTGCCTCTCCGGCCATGACGGCGGTGGCGGCGTATCCCGGGTCCCCGGATCCGGCTGCGACGGCCCGGTACCGCCGGCCGCTCTGGGTGGAAGCAGTCACCTGGGAACGGAACCAGCCAGATCGCCGCGCGGCCTCGCTCGGGCCCGCCCCGGGCGAGGGAAGGACGCGGTCCAGTAATTTCCTCGTGAGCGGTAGGGCCAGTGCGGTGCCGAACACCCGCAGGCCGAGCGCCGTCGCTCCGGCAAGAACGGCCCCGGCGGGCCCGCGCCGCATACCCATCACCTCGCCATATCGCAGGGACTGTCCGTAAGCCCAACCCTGCAGGGCATTGCTGCGACGAACGATCCGCGTGTTCACTGACGCCATGAGAAAGGGAGCGGTCCACAGGCCGCCCTCCGTGCGGCCGACCCATCCCAGGTCCGCCGGTTGCCGGGTGGAGGGCTCCGCCGTCCGGTCCGGACTGAGGGAATAGGGATCACCCGCGAGGAAACGCAGCACAGGATCCGACCGCATGCCGTCGAGCTGCCCGCGCATCGACTCGATGGTGCCGCCGCTGAAGCCACCCTTCGCCCTGGCGACGAGCTGCACTTCGATCAGTCCGCCCGCGCCGTCGGCCTCCGCGGCGTGGTGCAGGAGGAGCACTGCGAGGTCCGACGGGACCGAGTCGTAGCCGCACGCATGGACGATCCGTGCACCGGTAGTCCTTGCCAGAGTGTCGCAGCGGTCGATGGCTTCACGGACGAAGGACACCTCGCCCGTCAGGTCACCGTAGTGGGTGCCGGCGCGGGCACATGCCTCGACGACGGGCAGCCCATACTTTGCGTAGGGACCGACCGTGGTGAAGAGAACCCTGGTGCCCGCGGCCAGCGCAGCGAGCGAGTCAGGGTTCTCCGAGTCAGCCTCGATGAGAGCCCAATCGTGTGCGGTGACGGGCAGCCTGGACCGTACGGTCTCCAGCTTCCCTCTCGACCTCCCGGCGAGTCCCACGCGCAGGTCCGGCGGAGCGTGGTCCGCAAAATATCCGGCGATCAGTTCACCGACGAAACCAGTCGCACCGAAAAGGACGAGGTCGTGGTCGCGCGTTGGTGCCTCCATGCCAGCAGTCTTCCATGGCAGCGGCTTCGCGACATATGTGGGCGGATTCCTGGAGCTGATGCAACCACTCCGGGCCTTACGAAGGTGCAGGGCCGTCGTCGTTCTGGGGTTTGCTCTTGCCTAGCCGCTCAGCGAGGCCTATCGCGTTGAACGGGGCGTGGACCTTCACATTGTTGTCGAAATACAGGTAGACGTCGCGACCGCGCCCGTCCGGGCAGGCACGTCCGGACAGCCAGCCCTCACTGAGCGCCGCCCACTCGTCCAGCTCTGTATCCGTGTAACCGCTGGTGTAGAGCTCGGTGCTGCCGTGCAGCCGGACATAGACGACGTCGCCGGTCACCTCCCGGAACTGCGGCCATTTCTCTGCCGAGTCCGCCACCACCAGCCCGACGCCGTGACGACGCAGAATCTCGTAACATTCCTCGGTGCCGAAACTCTCATGCCGAGGCTCGAGCACATGGTGAATCGGCCGGTCCGCGTCAGTTGTTACCCAGTCCCGGTCCTTGAGCCGCTCATCGTGGCCGCCGGCGAGCGAGGCGGCCGACGTCGTCGTTCTGGGTAGTTGAGAGAAGAAGGTATCCAGGAGTTCCGGATCGAAGCGGCGGGTAGCTGGCAGCTGCCAGAGAACGGGCCCGAGTTTCTCGCCAAGGGCAAGCACTCCGGAGGCGAAGAAGTTGGCCAGCGCGGTCTCGGCATTCCGTAGTCCGAGCATGTGCGTGATGTAGCGCGGGCCCTTGACGGAGAACCGGAAGTCACCCGGCACGGTGTCCCGCCAGCGGAGGAAGCTGTCGCGATGCTGGAGCGAGTAGAAGGTCCCGTTGATCTCGATGGTGTCGAGCTGGGACGCGGCGTACTCAAGTTCGAGGCGCTGCGGAAGGCCGGCCGGGTAGAAGGACTTACGCCAGGGTGCGTACCGCCAACCGGAGATGCCGCAGCGGGCTCGGGCCTGGGAATCCGACATGGGCGAACGCTACCCCGCGCGGCGCTTCCGGCACCAGTGGCGCCGGACAGTTGGCAGAGGCAATTGTCCTTGTTGGGGCAGTTGTGTCGGGCGTAAAATGCAGTCCTCAGTTCACTGTTGGGGGCCGACGTGAAAGGAGTCGGAGACACCCGTTCCCTCACGTCCGCCGCGACCAGCGTGGCACCCCAGAGAAGCTGAACATCATGGATTCCGCCCTACCCCGCGTTTCCCTGCGAACCTCCTATTCACCTCCGCGCATTGCACTCTTTGCCGTCGGCGCCACGGCAGCCTGGATTTTGTCCGTGACGATCGGCGCTTTGCTCGAGGTTGATCCGGGGGTCGCGAAGGTTGCCCTCATTGTGCATACCATCTCCCTGGTCGCGGCATTCGGTGCTGTCCTGCTGGTCGACTGGGTGGGGTTCCTCTGGCTGATCTCGCGGCGGAAACTGGTCGAGACCAGCCGGATAGAGTCTGCGGCTATGCCCATCATCTGGGGTGGGCTCGCAGGCTTGCTGGTCACCGGCGCCCTGATCAACCCGGCCATGGAAAATCCCCTGACCATCATCAAGGTCTGCGCGGTGCTGGTGCTGATGCTCAACGGGATCCTCCTCATACCGTGCATGCGACGGCTGAACTCCATGCCGGCAGGGACCCGGTTTGGCGACGTCCCCGCCGGGATGCGGGTTCACCTGCTGATCTGCCTCGCAATTTCGCAAACCTGCTGGTGGACGGCGATGGTTGTCGGGTTCATCAACAGCTCAGACCTTCTCTAGCGTCTCCTTTTGTGTTGTCCGCTAAACTTGGGTGGTAAGAGCCCCGGACTTCTTACAAGTCTTGGGGCATTCTCATGCACGGCGGCACCTTTTCGCGCGGCACGCGGCGCGCACTTGTTGCCGCCAAACAATGGGGGAGGATCCCATGCCAGCAATCGTGATCGTCGGAGCCCAGTGGGGCGATGAAGGCAAAGGCAAGGCCACAGACCTGCTCGGCGGGCGTGTGGACTACGTCGTGAAGCCAAACGGCGGCAACAACGCCGGGCACACCGTCGTCGTCGGCGGAGAGAAGTACGAGCTCAAGCTCCTTCCCGCCGGCATTCTCAGCCCCAACGCCATTCCGATCATCGGCAACGGCTGCGTCATCAACCTCGAGGCTCTGTTCCAGGAGATCGACGGGCTGGAGGCACGCGGCGCTGACACCTCGAAGCTGCGCGTTTCCGCCAACGCACACCTCGTTGCTCCCTACCACCAGGTCCTCGACAAGGTCACGGAACGCTTCCTCGGCAAGCGCGCCATCGGAACCACCGGTCGCGGCATCGGACCGGCCTACATGGACAAGGTCGCGCGCCTTGGCATCCGCGTACAGGACGTCTTCGACGAGTCGATCCTTCGCCAGAAGGTTGAGGGATCGCTCAAGCAGAAAAACGAACTCCTGCTCAAGGTGTACAACCGGCGGGACGTCGAGGTCGAGGAAATCGTCCAGTACTTCGTGTCCTTCGCCGACCGGCTGCGCCCGCTGGTCATCGATTCCACGTACGTGCTCAACGAAGCGCTCGACGCCGGCAAGGTGGTCCTCATGGAGGGCGGCCAGGCCACGTTCCTCGACGTGGACCACGGCACCTACCCGTTCGTGACGTCATCCAACCCGACCGCGGGTGGAGCGTCGGTGGGCTCCGGCATCGGGCCCACCCGGATCAGCCGCGCCGTCGGCATCATCAAGGCCTACACCACCCGGGTAGGCGCGGGGCCGTTTCCCACCGAACTGTTCGATGACATGGGCATCTACCTGCAGAAGACCGGCGGTGAGTTCGGCGTGAACACCGGCCGGCCGCGCCGATGCGGCTGGTATGACGCCGTGCTGGCCCGCCACGCTGCGCGGGTCAACGGCTTCACCGACTACTTCGTGACCAAGCTCGATGTCCTCACCGGGATCGAGCAGATTCCGGTCTGCGTGGCCTATGACGTGGATGGCGTCCGCCACGATGAAATGCCCATGACGCAGACCGAGTTCCACCACGCCAAGCCGATCTTCGAGTACTTTGCCGGCTGGACCGAAGACATTACCGGCGCACGCACCCTTGAGGACCTGCCGGAGAACGCCCAGGCCTACGTGCGGGCGCTCGAGAAGATGTCCGGTGCCCGGTTCTCCGCGATCGGCGTTGGCCCGGACCGCGACCAGACGATCGTGATCAATGATCTGATCGGCGGTTAGCTTTCCTCATGAGAACGGCCAGGTTCCCGTTGCGGGGACCTGGCCGTTCTTATTGTCCGGGTTGGCTCAAAGATTACTGACGACGTCGGCCTCTTCACGCAGCTTCTCTACCAGCGCAAGCGCGACTTCCGACGTTTTCTGCTGCTTGGCCTGCTGCTCAAGCTGCGACTTCACTTCCTCATACGGCGGGATTTCTCCGCCCTGCGCGGCCGCGGCTCCCGAGGCCTTGGCCTCTTCGTACAGAGCCTTCAATTCCTCCTCGGTCGGCGCGGCGTCAGCGCCTTCCTCTGCGAGCAGCGCATCGATTCGGACCTGCTGCCTGATTTGCTCGATGGCTTCCTCCTTGGGAATGCCCTGCTTCTCTTCAAGCGCCGCGAACAGCTCGTCAGCGGACGTGAACTGGTTCGATGCAACCAGCTCATCAGTTGTCGCTGTGATGGCTTCCTCGCTGGCTTCGATCCCACGGGCGTCAGCCTCCTGGATGAGAAGCTTGTTGCCGATGAGGTTGTCGAGTGTCTGCGTCTTCAGCTGTTCCTGGTCGACTTCCTGCCCGGTTACCTGGGACTGCATGGACATTTGCGTGAAGGCGCCCTCATAGGAAGTGGTGAATTCTTCCTTGGTGACCTCGATGCCATTGACGGTTGCGACGACGTCCGGGACCCCTTCAAGATCGGGGGTAGCGGCTTCAGCCGGTGTGCTTGCTGCACTTTCACTCGGTGCAGGCTCTGCCTCGGTGTTACCGGCGCAGCCAGTTGCGAAGGCGAGCGAGCCCGCCAGGACAACGCTCAAGAGCAACTTCTTCTTCACGGACTCTCCTCATGTTGATGACCGACGTAAAACTGTAGCAATCGGGAATGTGCGTCGGCTCGGCGTCGGCTGGACAGACGCTGGACGGTAGGATGCGCAAGATGCCGAACTTCAGCGCCGACCTGCACCTGACCAGCCTCCCGCAGCTGCTGCTTGATGTTGATGCCATTGATGCCAACATTGAGCTCAAGGAGCAGTGGGCGGTCGAACACTCCATGGTGCTGGCTCCGCATATCAAAACAACGATGACCCGCGAAATAGTCCAGCGTCAGCTTCCGGGTTCGTGGGGAGTAACAGTCGCGACGACGGCGCAGGCAGCCCATGCCGTGGGCTGGGGTGCCCGGCGGATCCTGATTGCCAACGAAGTGGTGTTTCCTCCGCTGGTCCGCGAACTGCGCCGGCTGCTGGAGATCAATCCGTCCGTCGAGGTGTACTGCCTGGCTGACTCTTCGGCTGCCGTCTCAGCACTCGCGCGCGGATTCGAGGACACTGACCGGCAGCTGTTCGTGCTGCTCGACGTCGGTATTTCGGGCGGGCGCACCGGCATCCGACATCCTGCGGAGGCTCCCCGTCTCGCCGCAGCGGTGAAGGATGCCCGCGGTCTCCGCCTCGCGGGCATCAGCGCCTACGAGGGGATTGCGCCGAATGTAAGGACCCCCGAGAACCTGGCGGTGATCGACGCGCACTGCCGGACGGCGATGGAAGTGTTCGATGCGCTGCGAGACCAGTTCGAGGTCGAGCGGCCACTCTTCTCGGTCGGCGGGTCGGCCTTTCAGGACCGTGCTGCACAATTCCTTCCGGAAGGAGCATTGAGCGTGCTCCGTTCCGGCTGCTACGTCATTCATGACCACGGCACCTACGCGGAGGTCTCGCCGTTGCCGGGTCTGCGGGCCGCAGCGGTAGTGCGCGCCGTCGTGCTTTCCGTGCCGGAAGTGGGGCGGGCAATCGTGGGTGCGGGGAAGCGGGAGCTGGCATACGACGCCGGCCTGCCCACCCTCGTGGCACACCACCGGGACGGTGAGGCGCTGCCTGAGCCGACGGGCGTCGTCGTTCGGTTGTTTGACCACCATGCGGTGGTGGACAGCGCCGGATCCCTTCAGATGGGCGACACCGTTGATCTCGGCATTTCCCACCCCTGCTCCGTCTTTGACCGGTGGCGAACGGCGCTTGCAGTGCACGGCAACTCAACGGAGCTGTGGCACCCGCAGTTCTGAGGGCTACCAGCCCCAGGTGCCCGGCGCGCCCTTGAAGGGACCCACCACCTTCGAGGTGATCCAGCCGCCGTAGAAGTCGCCGGGCTGAGCCTGGACCACCTCATTGTCAACGAGGCAACGGTCCATCCGGCCCGGATACACGGCAATGGTTCCGGTCAGCTGCTCAAAGCCGGCCGTGGGTTCAAGGTACGTCCAGGCGGACCGTTCCGCGCGTGCTGAGCCGGCAACGACGTCGTAATAGGTAGCCGCTCCCTTGAATTCACACCAGGTGGTTCCATCCACCCGGTGCAGGGTGCCCGGAGCGAAATCCGCCTGCGGCACATAAAAGACGGGCGGATGGCTCGTTTCCAGGACGCGCATGGCGCGCTGAGTCCGCGCGATCTCCTGACCGCCGAATTCGAGAACGACGACGCCCGGATAGTTCTCGACGCGGGGCGGGCGCGGGTAGTCCCACACCGACTCCTGGCCCGGCCCCGGCTTCTCTCTGCTGATACCCATGGGGCCACGCTACTCTTCGGTACCCTTGAAACAGCCCCACTTCCTATCCGAGAGGTCCGCGATGAAGATCAGTGTTGGACAATTCAGGCCGGGCGGGGACGTCTCCGCAAATGTCGCGACCATGCGGGAGCTCGCCGGCCAGGCGGTGGAGGACGGGTCGGAGCTGATCGTCTTCCCCGAGGAATCCATGTTCTCGATCGGGAAAGTTGAGGGCGCGCTCGCTGCTGCTGTGGACGCAGGCTGGTCCGTCTTCGTGCAGCAGCTCTCTTTCCTGGCGGCGGAACTGAAGATCGCCGTCGTCGCCGGCGGGTATGAGTCCAGCGGCGAAGAACGCCCGTACAACACGCTGGTGCTCATCGAGGACACCGGGCGGATTGTGGACACCTACCGCAAACTGCACCTCTATGACGCCTTCAGCTACTCCGAGTCGCAGCGCATCAAACCGGGCGACGGCGGAATCACCGTGGTGCCGGTCGGTAGCCTCAATGTGGGGCTGATGACCTGCTACGACCTCCGTTTCCCGGAGCAGGCGAGGGCGCTCGCAGACCGTGGTGCCGACGTCGTGCTGGTGCCTGCTGCGTGGTTCAAGGGGGACCACAAAATCGAGCACTGGGAGACGCTGCTGCGCGCGCGGGCCATCGAGAATACGGTGTGGATCGCGGCGGCGGGGACGTCGTCCTCACACACGATCGGGCACTCGGCCATCCTCGATCCGATGGGCGTTCCGCAGGTTTTCCTGAACGACGAGGAGCAGGGTGTGGTGACGGCCGAGGTGACCCGGAAGCGCATCGAAGAAGTGCGTGAATTCCTGCCCGTGCTGCGGAACCGCCGGTTCGCGCGGAATGAGGAGATCGTCGAGGGTCACTAACTTGTAGGACAAGTTATGTAGTTGTACTATAAGTTATCCGATCCGCTCTTTAGAAGGCTTCCGCGATGACTTACACGCCCGATGCGATCCGCCACGTTCAACTCTCCACCGTCACGCTGCCGCTGGCCACACCGATCTCCGACGCCAAGGTTTTCACCGGCAGGCAGAAGCCCATGACCGAAGTGGTCTTCCTCCTCGCGGAGATCCTCACGGAGCAGGGGGTGTCCGGGCTCGGCTTCTCCTACTCGAAGCGGGCAGGCGGCCCGGCGCAGTATGCACACGCGAGGGAAGTCGCCGAGATTCTGATCGGTGAGGATCCCAACGACATCGCCAAGCTGTATAACAAGTTGCTCTGGGCAGGCGCCTCGGTGGGCCGCTCCGGTGTTGCCACCCAGGCGCTCGCTGCACTGGACATCGCGCTGTATGACCTGAAGGCGAAGCGCGCCGGACTCCCGCTGGCCAAGCTGCTCGGCTCCTACCGGGACTCGGTGCGCACCTACAACACCTCCGGAGGCTTCCTCAACGCGTCGATTGACGAGGTGAAGGAGCGTGCCTCGCAGTCACTCGCCGAGGGTATCGGCGGCATCAAAATCAAGGTGGGCCTGCCGGATTCGGCGGAGGACCTGCGCCGCGTTGCAGCAGTCCGCGAGCACATCGGCCCGGACGTGCCGCTGATGGTGGACGCGAATCAACAGTGGGACCGCGCCACCGCCCTGCGCATGGGGCGCAAGCTTGAGCAGTTCGACCTGGTCTGGATCGAAGAACCCCTGGACGCCTACGACGCCGAGGGGCACGCAGCGCTGGCGCTGGCACTTGATACCCCCATCGCCACGGGCGAGATGCTCGCGTCCGTCGCGGAGCACGAGCGGCTGATTGCGACCCGCGCCTGCGACATCATCCAGCCCGACGCCCCGCGCGTCGGTGGCATCACCCAGTTCCTCAGGCTCGCCACCCTGGCGGACCAGGCGGGGCTGGACCTTGCGCCGCATTTCGCCATGGAAATTCACCTGCATCTCGCCGCTGCGTATCCGCGCGAGCCGTGGGTTGAGCACTTCGACTGGCTGGACCCGCTGTTCAACGAGCGGCTCGAGACCCGCGAAGGCCGCATGATCGTCCCCGACCGTCCGGGCTTGGGCGTGACGTTCAGCGATCAGGCTCGCGCGTGGACTACGGACAGCGTCGAGTTCGGCCGGCGCTGATCAGGCTGGCTGTGGCAGGCAGCGGCCCTGGCCGTGTCAGGCGTGACGTCGTGTGAGCATTAAGCGCATGAAGCAAACGCTGGCAGTCTCGCTCGTCGACAGCCTCCGCCGTCGGATTGTGGATGGCACCATCCCTTCCGGCGAGAAGCTGCCGAGCGAAAGCGCGCTCATCGGCGAGTTCGGCGTCAGCCGCACAGTGGTGCGGGAGGCGGTATCGCGTCTCCAGGCCGAGGGGCTTGTGTACACGCGGCGGGGGAGCGGCAGTTTCGCGCTGACCCCGCCGTCCCCGGACGAAGACTCGACGGGCGGCATGCGGCGGCCCCGGACCCTGGAGGAGCGGCGCGCGCTGCTGTCATTTCGCGCGGGGGTGGAGAGTGAGGCGGCTGCGCTTGCGGCCGGTAACGCCACGCCTGCCATGATTGCCGCGCTCGATAGCGCCCTCGAGGCATTCGACGCAGCCGGCAACCACGCGGCAACGGCGGTCTCCTGCGACTTCGCGTTCCACCGGGCTGTGGCCGAGGCCAGCGGAAACTTCTACTTCGTTGACGCGCTGCTGTCACTGGGGCCCGCCATGATTGCGATGCCGCCGGAGCGTCTTGAACCAGCCGACGACGGCGGCCAGTCAGAGCGGTTGCAGCGCGTCGCCGCAGAGCATCGTGCGGTACGCAACGCGATAGCTGCGGGGGATTCACTGACCGCCGCCGCTGCCATGCGGCTGCACCTGGTCAACTCGCGGTCCCGGCTGGGCCAGGAGTCCGGCTCCTAGCTCGCCGTACGATGGACGCATGACCAAAAACCCAGAAACCATCCGGATGTACGGGGCCGACTGGTGCCGTGACTGCATCCGCACCAAGCGGCAGCTGGATGAACTCGGCATCAGCTACGAGTACGTCAACCTCGTTGAAACGCCGGATGCCGCTGAAGAAGCCAAGAGCATCTCCGGCAGGACCAACATTCCGGTAGTGGTGTACCCGGACGGCGCGCACCAGGTCGAACCGACCAACCCTGACGTCGAGGCGAAGCTTCGCGAGCTGAACCTGCTCGGTTAGTCAGTCGCGGCCGTCCGGCTTCACCGCGAGTACCGGGCGGTCCGCCTGCAGGAGGATGCGCTGCGCGTGTGAGCCCATGATGAACTTGCCCACCTGCGTGCGCTGGCGAAGGCCGATCACGATCAGCGAGACGTCGTGTTCGACCGCGAGCTCGAGGATTTCGTCCGCGAGGTCATCCCTGTGGGAGGGGCGAAGAACGCGCGCGGTGATGCCGGCGTCGGCGGCTGATTTTTGCAGCCGCGAAAGGTCTTCGTCACTGGCAACCGACTTGTCCACGCGGGAGCCCTCGCGCACGGAGTTGACGATCAGCAGCTCCTCGCCGCGGAGCTTCGCCTCGGTGATTGCTGCTGCGACGGCCGCTTCGCCGACGGGTGTGGGCACGTAGCCGACCATGATGCTCATGGGTTCTCCTAGGAGTGTGCGATTAGGAATCTGCGTTAACGCGGGCGGTGTCGCGCTGGCGGCGGGCCAGGGCGGACTTGATCATGGGGCCCACTGCTACCAGGACGAAGATCACCAGCAGGGTGGCCGAGATGGGGCGGGTGAGGAAGCCCGAGACGTCGCCTTCGAGTACCAGCAGCGAGCGGCGGAGGTTCGACTCGAGGAGCTCACCGAGCACGAACGCCAGAACCAGCGGCCCGGGCTCGAAGCCGAACTTCTTCATCAGATAGCCGAGCGCCCCGAAGAGCACCACGAGCAGCACATCGAACATTGAATTACGGATGGTGTGCGCGCCGAGGATGGTGATTAGCGCCGTGATGGGGGCGAGGATGGCGGCCCGAACCCGCAGGATCTTCACGAACAACCCCACCAGCGGGATGGACAGGATCAGGAGCAGGATGTTCCCGATGTACATGGAGTTCACCACGCCCCAAAACAGCTCCGGGTCTTCGGAGATCAGCTGAGGTCCAGGGGTGATGCCGTGGATCAGCAGCGCGCCGAAGATGATGGCCATCGTTGCGTTGGCCGGGATGCCAAGCGTGAGCAGCGGGATAAAGGAGCTCGTCGCAGCCGCGTTATTGGCGGTCTCCGGTCCGGCTACGCCCTCGACGGCACCTTTGCCGAAGCGGGAGGGGTCCTTGGCCCGCTTCTTCTCCACCGCGTAGGACACCATGGAGGAGATCGTTGCCCCTCCGCCGGGAAGGATGCCGAGGAAGAAGCCCAGGACGGAGCCACGGCCGATAGCGCCGGAGGATTTGCGCAGGTCCGCGCGGGAGGGCCACACGTTGGCAACCTTCGCCGGTGCGCTGACCGCCCGGTGGCGCTCCTCAAGGTTGTAGAGGATCTCGCCGATTCCGAACAGACCCATCGCAATGGGTACGAAGTCGATGCCGTCGGCGAGGCTCAGGTTACCGAAGGTAAACCGTTCGGCGCCGGTGAAGACGTCGCGGCCGACGGTCGCCAGTAGCAGGCCGACGGCGGCGGCGATGAGTGCCTTGATCTTGGTTCCACCGCTGATGGTTGCAACCAGCAGGATGCCGACAAGCGCCAAGGCCGTGTACTCCGGCGGGCCGAAGTCGAGCGCGAAGCTGGCTACGAGGGGCGCCAGGAAGGTGAGGCCGATAATGGCGACCGTCCCGCCGATGAATGAACCGATGGCCGCGATGCCCAGGGCGGTTCCGGCTTTGCCCTGCTTGGCGAGGACGTAACCGTCAAACACAGTCACCACGGAGCTCGCCTCGCCGGGAAGCCGCAGGAGGACGGAGGTGATGGTTCCGCCGTATTGGGCGCCGTAGAAGATGCCGGCGAGCATGATGATCGCGGTGACGGGGTCAATGCCGTAGGTCAGGGGCAGCAGGATTGCGATGGTTGCTGCGGGGCCGAGGCCCGGCAGTACGCCGATGAGCATGCCGATGACGACGCCCATCAGGCAGTAGAGGAGGTTCTGCGGGTCCAGCACTACGCCGAAGCCGTTCAGAACCGGGTCGAAGAAATCCATTGTGGGTCCTTTGGTCCGTCAGGTCTTAGAACAGGTGGGGGATGGACGTCCCCAGACCCAGGATGAAGATGGCGTAGAAAGCGGCAACAACGAGCACTGAATAGAGAGTGGCTGAACGCCAGGTCTCGCCACCGAGGAACTTCATCCAGACGAAGCACAGCAGTAGCGCCGGAATCTCGAAGCCGATGACCGGCATCAGCCACACCATGGCCAACAGCGTGACGAAGCCGAAGCCTGCCATGCGGGACAGCGGGGAGAATCTTTCGCCGTCCACACCCCCGCGCCGGCCGACAACCAGCTGCGCGAGGGCGAGGACGGCGATGATGAGACTGATAATGAACGGCCACGTCCCGGGGCGTGGCTCGCCCGGTGTGCCCAGGCCGAGACCAACAGCAATGACCATGCCTGCGACGCCGACGCCGGCCGCCACGAGTGAGGCGGCAAGGTTGGCCGTGGAGCCCGACGGCGGTGGAGAATCTGCCGCCCATTCGGCGGCGAGTTCCTCCGGCGTCAGATCTGGAACACCAGGGACATCGGTGCCTGTGCTTTCGGCTTCGAAGTCGTGATTCCGCTTCATGGTGATGCTCATTTCAGCTGATGGTCTCGGCTGGGACAGGAAACGGGCTCTTACTCGCCGGAAAGCGAGATGTCGTACTCCTCAACCAGTGCCTTGTACTGCTCTGCGAGGGCGTTCCACTCCTCGACAACCTCTTCACCGGTTACTTCCCACGGGGTCAGGATGTTCTGCTGGTTGAACTCCTGGTAGGTCTCGGAGTCACGGACCGACTGCACGGACTCGATGAGTCGCTCTTTCACGTCCTCGGGAAGACCCTTGGGCGCAGCCAGTGCGCGGTACTGCGACACGGGAACCTCATAGCCTTCTTCGATGGCGGTCGGGGTGTCGGGAAGGAACTCGGGGCGCTCTTCAGCGAAGGTAACGATCGGCGTGACGGTGCCGGCTTCAATCTGGGGGAGAGCTTCACCAAGCTGGATTGTGGCGACGTCGACCTGGTCACCCATGACAGCGGTCAGGGCCGGCGAGCCTGAATCGAACGGTACTGCGGTTCCGTCAATCTCGGCCTGGGCAAAAAGAACCGCCTGGGCCAGCTGGGAGCCGGTGCCGACGCCGGTGGTGCCGAAGTTCAGTTCTTCGGTGCTTTCCTGAATGTCTGCGAGGGTCTCAAACCCGGACTCCGGGCTGGCTACCAATACGTAATCGTCCTGGGAAAGACCCGCGATGACGTCCAGATTGTCCAGATTCACTGCCTCGTCCTCGCCGACAGCGAGCGGCGTGATGGTGATGAGGGAGGCGTTGAGGAGGATGAGATTCTGTCCATCCGCCTCCATGGCGGCAACTTCCTTGGTGGCCAGCGCGCCGTTGGCTCCAGCCTTATTAACCACGGGCACGGCAACGCCGAGGTCTTCCGCCATCCCCTCGGCAACGGCGCGTGCGATGCGATCGGTCGAACCACCGGCATCCTGTCCAACAGTGATCGTTACGGGGCCGCTTGGGAACGCTTCGCCGGATTCAGCGCTGCCCCCGGCCACGTTACCGCCGCAGGCTGACAGGGCGAGAACACCGGCAGCGGCAGTGGTTGTGATCAGGGTGCGGCGGGTAGATGATGCTTTCACGTGTTGGTACTCCTCATTCAGGAACGGCGTTGTTCGGCTACAGGCCTGGAGCAAAGGTGTGATGGCACTCACGGCTCGGCCCTGAGAAGACTGTACGGAGCGGTTATGATGCATGTCCAAGCCAACATATGCATGAAGTGATACCCGGAAGGCATCATGTTCACTCTTGATCAGGCACACAGTTTTGTCATCGTCGCCGAAGAGCTGCACTTCGGCCGGGCAGCCGAACGGCTCAATATGACCCAGCCCCCGCTGAGCCGCCAGATCCAGAAACTGGAGCGCAGTGTCGGCGTCGAGCTGCTGTTGCGCGACAACCGGAAAGTGTCGCTCACTGCTGCCGGCCGCGCCTTCCTGGTGGAAGCCAGGAAGCTCGTCGTCGCCGCCGAGAGGGCACCGCGGACGGCGCAGCGCATTGCGGCAGGCAAGTCCGGTCAACTGCGGGTCGGGTTCACCGCCGCTTCCGGTTTCAGCCTCCTTGGGCCGCTGCTGACGGAGATCGCAACGGAACTGCCCGACGTCGATGTGGAGCTTCAGGAGCTCGTCACCGGTGAGCAGCTGGCAGCGCTCATCGACGGCGACCTGGACCTTGGCCTCGCCCGGCCGGCTTTCGACGCTGATCTCTTCGAGTCGCATCTAATGTTCACCGAGGATCTCCTGCTGGCAGTCCCATCGGGGCACGAGCTTGACCAGCTGAACCGCTTGTTGACGGTGGCGGACCTCAAGGGCGTCCCGCTGATCATGCATTCGCCGACCAAGGCCCGGTACTTCTACGACCTGGTGGTCCGCACCATTCCGGTGGAGCACGGCAATGTAGTTCATACGGTGAGCCAGGTCCTCACGATGGTGGCGCTGGTTGCTGCCGGGCGGGGAGTGGCCTTCGTTCCGGAGTCGACAAGCCTCTTGGGGGTAGAGGGTGTCTCCTACCTGCGCCTGGCGGATATTGAACCGGACGCCGTCGAGCTTTATGCCATTTGGAGCAGGGAGCTGCGTAACCCGGCCCTCGGCAGGCTCCTTGAGGTCATCCGGACCAAGGACCTGTAGGTCCTTTTGATACCCGCAGGGCATCAGTCCATTCAAAAGTGGGCTTGGACAGGCATCACC
Source organism: Arthrobacter sp. PTI12 (assembly GCF_056679915.1). Classification (NCBI taxonomy): domain Bacteria; kingdom Bacillati; phylum Actinomycetota; class Actinomycetes; order Micrococcales; family Micrococcaceae; genus Arthrobacter; species Arthrobacter sp. PTI12. Next base: position 689,027 of record NZ_CM155256.1, read on the forward strand.
CGATTTCCTACGGTTGAAGTAATCCATCAAGGAAGCACCACCCCTCGCCGTTCACGGCGATCTGCCCTAAGGAAGATGCATCGTGGCCCAGTACGAGCCCCAGGAACTTGCCCAAAAGCTGAAGGACGGCCTGCTGTCCTTCCCGGTAACCGCCTTCACGCCGGAGCTGGCCGTGGACGAGGACGCCTACCGGCAGCACCTGTCCTGGCAGGCGAGTTTCGGCGTCGCAGGTCTCTTCGCGGCCGGCGGCACCGGTGAGGGTTTCAGCCTGACGCCCGCAGAAGCGGCTCAGGTCATCCGCGCGGCCGTCGAGGAGGTCGGCACCAAGGTGCCTGTCCTCGCCTCCGCAGGTGGTTCCACCGCCCAGGCCATCCAGAACGCTCAGGACGCCGAGGCTGCCGGCGCCGAGGGCCTCCTGCTGCTCCCGCCGTACCTCACCGAGTGCGACCAGGAGGGGCTCCTGGCCCACGTCAGCGCGGTCTGCTCCGCTACGAACATCGGCGTCATCGTCTACAACCGCGCCAATGCCATCTACTCGGCAGATACCGTTGCCCGCCTCGCCGAGCGCCACCCGAACTTCATCGGGTTCAAGGACGCCATCGGGGACATCGAGCATCTCACCAAGGTCTACGCCAGGAACGGCGACCGGCTCTTCTACCTGGGTGGCCTGCCCACCGCCGAGACCTTCGCCCTCCCGCTGCTGCAGCTGGGAATGAGCACCTACTCTTCGGCGCTGTACAACTTCGTTCCCGAGTTCGCGCTTGAGTTCTATGGCGACGTCCGGAGGCAGGACCACGCAGCGGTCACCGAGAAGCTGCAGCGCTTTGTGCTGCCCTACCTCGACATCCGCGACCGGGTGCGCGGTTACGGCGTCTCGATCGTCAAGGGCGGGCTGAAGGTAGTCGGCCGCGATGTCGGCGGCGTCCGCCCGCCGCTGCAGAACCTGACGGAGGCTGATCTCGCTGACCTCGGGGCGCTCATCGACGCCGCCGGTATCCGTCCTGCACCCGCCGCGCTCACCCACGCCTGACACCAGCACTTCCAGAAAAAACCAACCGGACACCATCGGTAAGGAGCTTTCATGCCTACGCAGCACGCCACACTTCAGGGTCACTCCATCATCGCCGGGCAGGGAACTGCCGGGAACGGCAAGACCGTCTGCGGCTTCAATCCGGCCACCAACGAGACGCTGGAGCCCGCCTACTCCCTGATCGACGAGGCACAGCTCAGTGAAGCGACCTCCGCCGCGGAGGAAGCCTTCGACTCCCTCAGCACCCTCGATCCCGAAACCCATGCGGCTTTTTTGGCGAGCATTGCCGACCGCATTGAAGCAGCGGGTGAGGAAATCGTTGCCCGTGCCATGCTCGAGACCGGCCTGCCGGAACCACGCATGCGCGGGGAGCTTGCCCGCACCACCGCCCAGCTTCGTCTCTTCGCTTCGGTGGTTCGCCAGGGCGATCACCGCGGCGTCCGGATAGACCCTGCACAACCCGACCGCACCCCGATGCCACGCGCGGACATCCGGCAGCGGAAGGTGCCCCTCGGTCCCGTTGCCGTCTTCGGCGCGAGCAACTTCCCACTGGCTTTCTCCACTGCCGGTGGTGACACTGCGTCGGCGCTCGCCGCGGGCTGCCCGGTGATCTTCAAGGCGCATAACGCCCACCCCGGCACCAGCGAGCTGGTTGGCCGCGCTATCACGGAGGCCGTGAACGACGCCGGCCTCCACCCGGGCGTCTTCTCCCTCATCTACGGTCCCGGTGCCAGTATTGGCCAGGCCCTCGTCTCGGATCCGGTCATTCAGGCGGTCGGCTTCACCGGCTCGCGTTCCGGTGGCACGGCGCTCATGGCAACAGCCGCCGCGCGGCCCCAGCCCATTCCGGTGTACGCGGAAATGAGCTCGATCAACCCGGTCATCTTCTTTGAGGGTGCCCTGCAGGGCGATCTCGACGGGCTCGCTGCCGCGTATGTCACCTCCGTCACCGGATCCAGTGGACAGCTGTGCACCTCACCCGGCCTGGTCTTCGTGCCAACCGGCGAGGCCGGCGACAACTTCCTTGCCGCGGTCACCCGTGCGCTCGAACCTTCGGCGGGACAGACCATGCTCACGCGTGGAATCGCGGACTCCTGGAATGCAGGCGTTGAAGCGCTGGGATCGCAGGCCGGGGTCGAGCTGGTTGCCCAGGGCACAGACGGGGCCACAGAGAACGCGCCCGCACCGGTTGTCTACGGCACCCAGGCAGAGACGTTTCTCAGCAACCCTGTTCTGCACGAGGAAATCTTCGGTGCCGCGTCGCTCGTGGTGCACTACTCCTCCACAAAGGAATTGGTGGCGGCAGCGAAGCGCCTCGAAGGGCAGTTGACCGCTACCCTGCACCTCACCGACTCGGACTACGAGACCGCGGCGAGCGTCCTGCCCGTGCTGGAGCGCAAGGTTGGCCGCATTCTCGCCAACGGCTGGCCCACCGGCGTCGAGGTTGGTCACGCGATGGTTCACGGCGGCCCGTTCCCTGCCACCTCGGATACCCGCACGACGTCGGTCGGCACCCTCGCGATCGAGCGCTTCCTGCGGCCGGTCGCCTACCAGAACATTCCAGAGGTGCTCCGCCCCGCCGCCATCCAGGACGGCAATCCCTGGCAGCTGAACCGCCGGATTGACGGCACGGTAGTGCCGGCAACGGAGGGTGAGGGCAGCGGTACTACCATCAAGGCCACCGGGGAGGACGCGTGACCGCCCAGCCAACCATCGCCGTCGTCGAGGTTGTCCCGGTTGCCGGGCACGACTCGATGCTGCTCAACCTCTCGGGTGCGCACGGGCCGTTCTTCACCCGCAACGTCGTCATTATCACCGATTCCGACGGCCGTACCGGGCTGGGCGAGGTTCCCGGCGGGGAGGCGATCCGCTCCACCATCGAGGAAGCAGGACGGCTGCTGACGGGCAAGCCGATAGCGCGTTTCCGTAGCCTCCTGCGCATCGTCGCCGCTGCGTTCGCTGATCGTGACGCCGGCGGCCGCGGGCTCCAGACGTTCGACCTGCGCACAGCTGTCCACGCGGTTACCGCGATCGAGTCGGCGCTGCTGGACCTGCACGGGCAGTTCCTCGGAGTTCCTGTTGCCGAGCTCCTGGGCGACGGCCAGCAGCGTGACGCGGTGCCGATGCTCGGCTACCTCTTCTATGTGGGAAATCCGGATTCCACCGACCTGCCTTACCTGCGCGAGCAGGATTCCTCCGACGACTGGGTGCGTGTCCGGCGGGAAGAAGCGATGACGCCTGCCGCCGTCGTCCGCCTGGCCGAGGCAGCACAGGCACGCTACGGTTTCGCGGACTTCAAGCTCAAGGGCGGAGTGCACGCGGGCGATGACGAGGTGGACGCCGTCGTCGCGCTCAAGGAACGCTTCCCGGACGCGAGGATCACGCTCGATCCGAACGGGGGCTGGCTGCTGGAGGATGCCATCCGGCTGGGGAAGCGGATGCAGGGCGTTGTGGCCTACGCCGAGGATCCCTGCGGCGCCGAAGGACGGTTCTCCGGCCGTGAGGTCATGGCGGAGTTCCGCCGCGCCACTGGGCTGAGGACGGCGACCAACATGATCGCGACGGACTGGCGGGAGATGGCCCATGCCGTTCGCTCCAACGCCGTGGACATCCCGCTCGCTGATCCGCACTTCTGGACTATGGCCGGCTCGGTCCGGGTGGCGCAGCTCTGCAACGAGTTCGGGTTGACCTGGGGATCGCACTCCAACAACCACTTCGACATCTCGCTGGCCATGTTCACCCACGTCGGCGCTGCCGCTCCTGGCGGAATCACGGCGATGGACACGCACTGGATCTGGCAGGACGGCCAAGGGCTCACCACCAGCCCGCTGCAGATCCGTGGCGGCGAGATCAGGGTTTCGGACGCACCCGGACTAGGGATCGAGTTGGACCGCGGCCGCCTCGAAGAAGCGCATGCATTGTATCTTGAGCACGGTCTTGGCGCCCGCGATGATGCCGCGTCCATGCAATACCTGATCTCCGAGTGGACGTTTGACCCGAAGAGGCCCTGCCTGGTCCGCTGATGCAGGGTCAGTAGGAATCGACAGGTAAACAGGAGGGTTTGTGGAGGGGGTTCTCCTCGGGTTCGGCATTGTCCTGGCGCTGGTCGGCGTTGGCATTGTCGCCTCGATCCTCCTCCCAACCCGCACCCGGGCCATGCAGGAGGGGCTCACGCCGGTGATTTACTACATCACCAACCCGGCGCTCATGTTCATCCTGCTCGCCGAGACCGAACTTGCTGAAGTCCTGAGCATCTACACGCCGATCGCGCTCCTGGTTGCTGCCGCGACCGCCGTTGTCTATGCGCTGTTCAGCCGCTTCATCCTCAAACGCCCGGCGGCACAGACAGCGGTGGGGGCGATGGCGTCCTGCTACGTCAACGCCGGCAACATCGGCATACCTATTGCCCTGTATGCGGTGGGGAGTTCCGCCCCGGTGGTCTCGGTGCTGCTGGCCCAATTGCTGGTGATCGCGCCGGTCTTCCTCACAATCTTCGCCTGGTGCGGCAGGAAGACAAGCCCTGCCGGCTCATCGACGGCGCCCGGGCCCGCCGGTGGTTCCCAGTCTCAGCGCAGGTCACCGACGCTTGCGCGGACGGTTCTGCGGTCGGTGGCCAATCCCGTCACCCTCGGGACGGCCGCAGGGGCACTGTTTGCCGCAACCTCGCTCACGCTGCCGGCAATAATCTGGACGCCGCTGGAGATGCTCGGCCAAGCGTCAATCCCGCTGCTCCTGATGGTTTTCGGTATGAGTCTCCGGGGACAGAAGCCGCTGGCACAGCGGAGCCTGCGTGCCGACGTCGTGCTCGGAAGTGTGGTGAAGCTCGCGCTGATGCCGGTCATCGCGTGGGTGGTTGCTTACTACCTCTTCCGTGTCGAGGGCACAGCGCTGCTCGGCGTGGTGGCCATGGCGGCGCTGCCCACCGCGCAGAACGTGTTCCTGTTCTCCGCCCAGTTCGGGTTGAAGGTCACGCTGGTCCGCGACATCATCCTGATGAGTTCGTTGCTGGCACTGCCGGCGTCTCTGTTGGTGGCGGTTCTGCTGGGATAAGCGATCCGCCGGGAGGGACAGGGCTGTGCCGGGGCTATCCCGAGCAGAGGCAGAAGGGGTGTCCAGCCGGGTCCAGAAAAACGCGGAATGATTCGCCCGGCTGGTGCTCGTGCTTGATTGCTCCGAGTTCGAGTACGGCGGCCTCGGCTGCATCCAGATCATCCACTATCACGTCCAGGTGCATTTGCTGCGGGGAGTGCTGGCCCGGCCACTCAGGCGGCGAATAGTCCCCCACCTTCTGGAAGCAGATGCACTGGCCGTAGTCCGCCTGGACCTCAACCCAGTCAGGCTCTTGCTTGACCTTCCAGTCCAGCATGGTCCCGTAAAACCGTGCGAGGGCAAGGGGATCGGGACAATCAATAACGGTCGTGGGAAACCTTGCGATAGCCATGCCCATACCGTACGTACAGTTGCGGTCGATTAGTGTCCGCATGAGGGGTCTTTTCCTGCGGTCACTGCGTGCAACACGGATTCGTCCGGCAGGGTGATGCCCGGCCAGACAATCTTGGACCGGCCGCGTGCGCGCTTCATCGCGGCAGGTACAAGGGACAGGTCCGCACCGGCCTCAAAGCAGATCTGTGCAACGAGGGGATGCGACCAGCTGCTGGTCGGTTTGCCCTCGATCGATCCGAGATACATTCCGGCGACCTCCGCGAGGACCTGCGGGCTGACGCCGTGAATAGTCCTGATTTCGCTGACGGCGCTGCCGAGGTCGAAGGGCCGTGTTGTTGCGTGACGGATGGCGGTCCCGGCCACCCATGAAGCGACAATCTGAGGGTCTCTCGCAAGCATGGCGTCAGCATAGAAGCCGGCTCTGACATCCCGCTCCATTTCATGCATGCGTACATTGGGACAGACTTGCCTCATGGCTGATTCAGAAATCACAACTTCCGGCTCCACAGTCGAGGAATGGACACAGGCTCTCGGGGAATCGGTGGGTTCGCCCGGCGGCGGTGCAGGAGCAGGGGTCATGCTCGCCATTGCAGCGTCGCTGACCTCTATGGTCGCGGGGTACACCGATCCCGGCGCTGAGCAGGGAGAGCAGTTGGAGAGTCTGCTGGCCCGGGCGCAGGAGCTGCGCCGGACCGCCCTGCGGTTGGCGGATGATGACGCGGCCGCTTCGCGCGCCTTCGGTTCCGCGTTCCGATTGAACGAGGGCGACGAGCGCGACCGGGCCATCCGCGAGGCATCGCTGGGCGCCGCGCGGTCATCCGCAATGCTGGGAGATCACGCCATCGCTGCGATTGATGACCTGTCCTGGTTGGCGGAGAACGGCAATAAGGCACTGATAGCGGACGTCGTGGTGGCCTTTGGTGCACTGCGCGCGGCCGTGACCGGAGCCCGAACGAATGTCAGCTTCGATCTGGCCACGCTGAGATCTTCCGGCCTCACACTCGAGCAGGTCCGCGAGCAGCAACCCCGCCTCTGGGCAGCCGTCGAGAAGCTTGATGCAGCAATTGTGCGGATCGATGAGGCGACGGCTGCCGTGGACCACCGTGCTGCCCCCACCGACTCGGCCTAACGCTGGCCGCCCGCCTGGCCGGGTCCCGTGTACGGAGTGGCAGCGATGATCGAGATGGTGACCTGCCGCTTGTTCGGCGCCGTGTAAGAGGTGACATCCCCGGGTCGCAGACCGCGGATGGCTACACCCAGAGGGCTCTGTTCGCTGAAAACGTTTAGCTCCTCCGTTCCCAGGATGACTCGGTTTCCCATCAGGAACACTTCGGGCTGCCCGTCGATGCAGGCTTCAATCAGCATGCCCGGCTCTACGATTCCATCATCTGCGGGTGAATGGATGTTCACGTTCTTCAGCAGTGCCGTCAGCTGCCTGATGCGTGATTCCCTGCCCATTTGTTGGCTGGACTCTTCCTGCTGCCCCCGTGCATTGAGCAATACGTCCAGTTCCCGCTTCAGACGCGTATAGGCCTCCTGTGTGAGCCAGGTAGCGGGGGCAACTGAATGCAGCATTTCACTCCTAAAATACGTGCGGGCACCACCGGAAGAACCGAGTGAACGAAGGTCCGGGGCGGTGATGAATGTTTGAGCATAGCCCATTCCTGTTTTTTAGCAATTCCGGAGATCGTGAGGGCTGCATATTTCTTCGACAGCGTCAGGACTGGCTTTAAAAATATAACTGGGTATGGTTCTGGGTATTGATGAGGAAGGCGGTGATCCCCGTGTCAGGAAAGTCTCCCCGGAGCGCTGGCGTGAAAAAGCAAGGAAAGTCCATCCTTGAAAAGCGTGCCCAGAAGAGGGCAAAGGCAGAGTCCAGCGAATCGCTGTTCGCCAAGCCCCGCAAGAACCAGCGGTAGCTGAAGCTTCAGTGGTGTCCCGCTCATGCCTTCCGCCAGTCGACGTTCCTCCCACGGGTTGGTGAAGATCGGGCGTGAGCGGGATGCCGCTGATCGGTTTTGTATGCAATTCGGGTCCTTTTCCGGGTGAACTGTTCGCGGCGGAATATCGCGCTCGCCGGGTTCAGTTAAATTCCTGATAAGTAGTCAAACCTTCTCTTTTCGGAGCACGGTTCAAGGGGTTTTGGGTATCTTATGGCGTGGTGCGGATGAACATTTCCACGCGACTGGCTGTGCTATTTCTGCAGAGTTTTTCCCTGATCAAGTACCGTTTCCTGTGTGACCGTGAACAGTGAACCGACGCCGTCGTCTGCCGGGCAGCCGCCCGCGCGCAGCCGCTCCGCGAACATCCGCGACGTCGCGAAGGCGGCAGGTGTCTCTCACCAGACAGTCTCGCGCGTGATCAACGGGCACCCGAGCCTGCGCGAGAGCACGCGGCAGCGGGTTCTCGACGCGATGGAAGCACTCCAGTTCCGCCCCAACCGCGCGGCCCGCTCGCTGGTCACCAGCCGCTCCGGCATGATCGGCGTGTTGGTCACAAACGGCACCTACTTCGGTCCGGCGTCGACCAGGGCTGCAATTGAATCTGCAGCCTCCACTGCCGGCTACCTTGTCGATACGGCTACGCTTACGTCCCTTGAAGAGACCGCTTTCAAAGAAGCCCTTGGACGGCTGGTTGATCACGCGGTTGAGGGACTCATTGTCCTGGCGCCGCAGGAGGCTACCCTGCGCCAGCTCGTTCACCTGCCCGTCAAGTTGCCCATGGTCACGGTGCATTCGACATCAGCAGCGGACAATCACGGGCTCTCGGTTGATCAGGTGGCCGGCGCCAGGCTCGCAACCCGACATCTGCTGGAGTTGGGCCACCGCAGCATCGCGCATGTTGCGGGACCGGACGGCTGGGTGGAGTCGAAGGAGAGAATTCGGGGGTTTCGTACTGAAATGGCGAACTGGGGTTTGGATTCGTCCCGGATTGTCACCGGTGACTGGACCTCCGACAGCGGTTTCCGGATAGGCCAGGAGCTCCTTGCCGCAGACCCGCCCACGGCAGTCTTCTCCTCCAATGACCAGATGGCGTTGGGGCTCACGCATGCCTGCGGTGACCGCGGTCTCCGGATTCCTGAGGACATCAGCATTGTTGGGTTCGACGATGTGCCTGATGCGCGGCATTTCGCCCCACCCCTCACGACGGTTCGCCAGGACTTCGACGAACTGGGACGGCGCTGCGTGGCGCACCTGCTCACTCAACTGGGAGTGCCCGTACAGAGCGCACCGCGGACCGTTGTTCCCGAACTCATCGTCCGGCAGTCAGCCGCCTCCCCCCGGTAGACCGCCCGTCGGACATCCGCCGCGGGGATTCGTCCCGGACTATTCCACTGGCAGGGCGCTGATCGCGGCGCGTTCGACCTGCAGACCCGTGTGGTAGCGGTCGAGGTAGGTTGCGAAGCCGGCGACGTCGGCCGCGTCAGGTTCGGTTGTTTCGAATTCTGCGTCGGCGAAGACGTGTTTACGAAGGTAGGCGTCCAGGTCCAGTTCATCGCCGGCGGCGTTGGCCGAAGCATAGGAAGCCAGCACCGCCATCCCCCAGGGGCCGCCTTCCGAGGCCGTTGCCGCGACGGAGACGGGTGCGGCGAGAGCGCCGGAGAGGAAACGCTGCGCCACGTCCGCGGTACGGAACATACCTCCGTGCGCAAACATGCGGTCCAGCTCAACGCCCTCTCCGGAAAGAACACGCATCCCGAGGGCGAGCGTGCCGAAGACCCCGTAGAGCTGCGCGCGCATGAAATTGGCCAGGGTGAATTCGCTGTCCGGGGTCCGCAGGAACAGGGGCCGGCCTTCAGGAATTTCGGCGATCGGTTCTCCGGCGAGGTGGTTGTAGGCGAGCAGACCGCCGGCGTCGGGAGCGCCGTCGAGCGCTTCCCGGAAGAGGGTAGTGAAGACGTCGTCCGAATTCAGGGCAGCACCGGAAGCCGACACGGCTCCCGAAGCCGCTGCGAAGCGGGAGAAGAGGCCCACCCACGCGGCGAGTTCACTGGCACCGTTGTTGCAGTGCACCATGGCAACGGGGTCACCGGAAGGGGTCGTGACCAGGTCCAGTTCATGGTGCACCCGCTCGAGCGGACGTTCGAGAACCACCATCGCGAAGATGCTCGTGCCGGCGCTTACATTGCCGGTACGGGGGGCAACCGAGGACGTTGCCACCATCCCGGTGCCGGCGTCGCCCTCCGGCGGACACAGCAGGGCACCCGGGCGGAGGCCGCCGGTGGGGTCAAGGAGAGCGGCCCCCTCAGCAGTCAGTTCGCCTGCCGGCTGGCCGGCCACCAGGACCTCGGGCAGAAGTTCGGATAGCTTCAGGCCGGGTACGGTTTCGGCTGCCAGGGTGTCATAGCGGGTGAGCAGCCCGGCGTCGTAGTTGCTGGTGCCGGAGTCGATGGGGAACATTCCGGAGGCATCGCCCACGCCAAGGACATTGCGGCCGGTCAATTCACGATGCACGTAGCCGGCCAGGGTTGTGATCGAGCGAACCTGCGCTACATGAGGTTCACCGTCCAGTACAGCCTGATGCAGGTGGGCGATTGACCACCGCAGCGGGATATTGACTCTGAAGAGCTCGGTGAGTTCCGCTGAAGCCGCTCCGGTGTTGGTGTTGCGCCAGGTACGGAAGGGCACAAGCAGTTCATCGGCGTCGTCGAAGGCAAGGTAGCCGTGCATCATCGCCGAGACGCCGATCGACCCGAGATTCTCGAGCCGCGCACCGTACCGGCGTTCGACGTCGGCAACCAGCTCCGCATAGGCGGCCTGGACGCCCTTCCAGACATCTGCCAGCGAGTAGGTCCACAGGCGGTCGACGAGTTGGTTCTCCCACTCATGGCTGCCTACCCCCAGGACCGTCGAAGGATCCTCACCGATGAGGCATGCCTTGATTCGTGTTGAGCCGAGTTCGATTCCGAGGCTGGTGCGGCCGCCGGCTATAACGTCCTTGAAATCGGTCATGAGCAGAATCTCCTTCAAATAGACGTCGCCGCTCCACGCGACCTTCCGGCGATTCCCTGCGATGAGAAATGTCCGGACCCGGTGGTGCTTGACAGTGAACGTGACGTCGAGCATATAGTGTGAACGGTCACATTGGGTAGTTCAAGGAACTCCGCCGGACCGCCTACTCGAAAGCGATGGTCAAGCATGACTAGCACCACCCGGTCCTTTTCAGATCGTGAAACGGACGCCATCAACGCCGTCCGCCGCGATGTGGCCAAGCTGCACGCAGAGCTGGTCCGTTACAACCTGGTGGTGTGGACCGGCGGGAACGTGTCCGGACGCGTGCCGGGGATGGACCTCTTTGTGATCAAGCCCAGCGGCGTCGACTATGACGAGCTGACGCCCGAGAACCAGATCCTGTGCACCCTCGACGGAGCCGTCATCGAAGGAACGCCGGGTTCGGAGCGGTCGCCTTCGAGCGACACTGCCGCCCATGCATACGTCTACCGCAACATGCCCCGCGTCGGTGGAGTGGTGCATACCCACTCGACCTATGCCACAGCGTGGGCTGCGCGCGGCGAATCCATCCCGTGCGTCATCACCGCCATGGCGGACGAGTTCGGCGGGGAGATCCCGGTAGGTCCGTTCGCGATCATCGGAGACGATTCGATCGGCCGCGGCGTCGTGGAAACCCTTACCGGCCACCGCTCGCGTGCCGTCCTGATGCAGAACCACGGGCCCTTCACCATCGGCAAGGACGCGCGCGACGCCGTCAAGGCCGCCGTCATGCTCGAGGACGTGGCCCGCACCATCCACACCTCCCGCCAGCTCGGGGAGCCGCTGCCAATCGAACAGCGCCACATTGAATCCCTCTTTGACCGCTACCAAAACGTGTACGGGCAGCCAAACCCGCTTAGAACCGGAGCAGCACTGTGACTACCCTGAATACCTCACTCGACCAGTACGAGATCTGGTTCCTCACTGGAAGCCAGGACCTCTACGGCGAAGACACACTCCGCCAGGTCGCCGAGCAGTCCCAGCAGATCGTGAAAATGATCGAAGCGTCCGACGTACCGGTCAAGGTGGTCTGGAAACCGACGCTGAAGGACTCGTCCTCAATCCGCCGGATGGCGCTTGAGGCGAACGCGAGCGACAAGACCATTGGCGTCATCGCCTGGATGCATACGTTCAGCCCCGCCAAAATGTGGATCGCCGGCCTCGACACGCTGCGCAAGCCGCTGCTCCACCTGCACACCCAGATCAACGTCGAGCTGCCGTGGGCGGACATCGACTTCGACTTCATGAACCTCAACCAGGCCGCCCATGGCGACCGCGAGTTCGGCTACATCCAGACGCGCCTGTCCGTGGCGCGGAAGACCGTCGTCGGGCATGTCTCCAACCCGGCCGTGACTGCCCAGATCTCCACCTGGTCCCGCGCCGCAGCCGGCTGGGCCGCCGTCCACGAGCTCAAGGTTGCCCGGTTCGGTGACAACATGCGCAACGTCGCCGTTACCGAGGGTGACAAGACCGAGGCAGAGCTGCGCTTCGGCGTCTCCATCAACACCTGGGGCGTCAATGAGCTCGTCGAGGTGGTCGATGCGCAGTCCGATTCCGACATCGACACCCTCGTCGAGGAATACGAGGCGACGTACGACGTCGTTCCTGAACTGCGGCGCCGAGGGAACCGTCACGAGTCCCTCCGGTACGGCGCGCGTCAGGAGCTGGCGCTGAAGTCCTTCCTCGAGGCCGGCTCCTTCGGTGCCTTCACGACGACGTTCGAAGACCTGGGCGGCCTGCGGCAGCTTCCCGGCCTCGCGGTTCAACGGCTCATGGCCGCCGGTTACGGTTTCGGCGCGGAAGGCGACTGGAAGACCGCTGTGCTGGTCCGCGCAGCCAAGGTGATGGGCGCAGGGCTTCCGGGAGGCGCGTCGCTGATGGAGGACTACACATATCACCTGGTACCTGGGGAGGAGAAGATCCTCGGCGCGCACATGCTGGAAATCTGTCCAACGCTCACCACCTCGAAGCCCACCCTCGAGGTGCACCCGCTGGGAATCGGCGGCAAGGAGGACCCCGTCCGGCTGGTATTCGATACGGACTCAGGGGACGCCGTCGTGGTCGCCATGTCCGACATGCGCGACCGCTTCCGGCTGACTGCCAACGCCGTCGAAGTGGTTCCGCCGGACGCGCCGCTGCCCAACCTTCCGGTGGCGCGCGCCGTCTGGAAGCCGCAGCCGGATTTGGCGACGTCCGCAGCGGCCTGGTTGAGCGCGGGTGCTGCGCACCACACTGTGATGAGCACCGCCGTCGGGCTTGATGTGTTCGAGGACTTCGCAGACATTGCCGGCACGGAGCTCCTGCGCATCGACAGCACGACGACGTTGCGCGAGTTCCAGCGTGAACTGCGGTGGAACTCGGCCTACTACCGGCTGGCGCAAAAGCTTTAACCCGTTCATTTCGCAGGACACACCCCTTATGGGTCTCCATTAGGGGAGTGTCCTGCCAACTCACGCGAGGAGAACATCGATGGCGAACGACGTCGGCACCAACTGGGCGGGGAACCTCGCCTATGGAGCTTCCATCCTTCATGAGCCGGCGTCGGTGGACGAGGTGCGGCGGATTGTCGCCGGGGTGTCGTCCATCCGTGCGCTGGGTTCGCGGCACTCCTTCAATGGCATCGCCGACGGGACGGCTGAGCTGCTGTCGACGGCGGCTTTGACCGGTCCGGTGACGGTTGACCGGGACCACTCGACCGTCACCGTCGGTGCGGGGATCCGCTACGGGGAGCTGGCGCAGGAACTGGAACGGGAAGGTTTTGCTCTGGCGAATCTTGCGTCCTTGCCGCACATCTCGGTGGGAGGGGCTGTCGCTACGGGGACCCACGGGTCCGGTAAGCGGAACCGCAGTCTGGCTGCCGCCGTCGTCGGGCTGGAGCTGGTGACCGGCAGTGGTGACCTGGTGCGGTTCACTACCGGCGACCCGGACTTCGAGGGTGCGGTGATCAACCTCGGGGTGCTGGGTATTGTGACCAGACTGGAGCTCAAGGTTGAGCCCGCTTTCGAGGTTGAGCAAACTGTTTTCGGGCGGCTTCCGCTGGAGAACCTGCTTCAAAATTTCGACGGCGTGACCGGCGCCGCGTACAGCGTCAGCGTCTTCACCACCTGGCGGGATCCGGATGTTGCCGACTCGGTATGGGTGAAGCGCCGCCCCGATCAGGATGCGCCCCTTGAGGAGACTCTGTTCGGTGCGGTGGCTGCAAAGGATGAGCGTCACCCGCTTCCCGGGCTGCCTGCAATCGGCTGTACTCCGCAGCTGGGCGTGGCCGGTCCCTGGTACAACAGGCTGCCGCATTTCAAGCTGGACTTCACGCCGAGCAACGGCGTGGAACTTCAATCCGAGTACCTGGTTCCCCGCGAACACGCCGTTGACGCGATTCGTGCGGTTCGGGAGCTCAGCCCGGAGATTGTGCCGTTGCTGCAGGTCAATGAAATCCGGACCGTTGCCGCTGACGATTTGTGGCTCAGCTCAAGCTACGCCACCGACGCCATTGGGCTGCACTTCACCTGGGTTCAGGATCAGCCGGCCGTCGAGGCACTGCTGCCCACCCTCGAGGCTGCACTGGAACCATTCTTGGCCCGGCCGCACTGGGGGAAAGTGTTCACCCCCGGAGCGCACGACTTCGATCGGTTGTACCCGCGGCTTGAGGACTTCCGGCTCCTGACCAAGCGGCTGGATCCCGAGGGCATCTTCGCTAACCCGTTCACCGCAAGCCTTATGGCCCGTTAACGCCCTTCGGTCCGCGGGAGCGTCTTCCGAGCACAACCACTCCCGCGGCCAGGAGGATCAGCAGCGCAGCACTGATTCCGACCACCGGTGGAGAGCTTGCTGACACGACATCCGGTGATGCGCTTTCGGCCGCCGGTGGTGCGGCAGTGGGTGATTCTGTCGGCTCCACGTACATGGGTGCCCAGGCATAGGGCGGCATCGCGAATGGAGCGGGCTCCTTTTCGGCGTCCTTGGTCTTCTCCGGCGCTGGCTGCTCGGCCGGGACAATCTGCATCGGCACGGTCAGCACCGGCACGGTCAGCACCGGCGCGGGCAGTGCGGGAGATATGAACTGCTGGGGGATCTGGGCTGGTGCTGGTGCTGGCGGCGGAGGAACCGGAGCGGGCTCTGGATCGGGTGCCGGGGCAGGTGCGGGAGCGGGTTCTGGAGCGGGCGGTGCGGGAGCGGGTTCTGGAGCGGGCGGTGCCGGCGCAGGTTTGGCTGGCGGGGCAGGCTCAGGCGCCGGTTCGGGTTCAGAGGATGGCGGAGGCTCGGACGGCGGCATCACCGGCCCGGTTGCCGGCGGCTCGCTTGGCGAGGGAGGTGGCGTCGTCGGATCATCGCGATCACGCTCGCCGTCATCATCGCGATCGCGATTCCGTCGCGGCTCGATATCGGTGTCAGGCGGTCCAACCTGAGATAGCGGCCCGACGTCGGATCCCGTTGCAGGACCTGATGGAGAAGGACCAGAATCCGAGTTGGGATCCGCGCTGGCGGGCGGAGCAGCGGTGAGCGTTGCACCGATGATCAGTGCAACCCCTGCGGTATATCTGAACCAGTTTTCAGTGCTATGCACGGCATTCTCCCAACGCTGCCGGTCGAAATACGCGGTACAGCTCAACGCGGGCTGGTGCCCGCTTGATGGAGGGCCGATTGCTTGACCGTCAGTGTGCTTACGAGTTTACACAGCGGCTCCCGATTTGTATCCCGCCGGGTTCAGTTTCACCCGCCGAAGCCTGCGCCCATCCATGCAATCAACTCGGGAATCATTGTTCGTGCGCTAACCAGGGAGAAGGGAACGGTCCCCCGTAGCTTCAGTTATCCACGGGGTTTGAACAGTCAGCGCTGCTTCCGCTGCCCGTCCCGGATCTCGCGGATGGAAAGCGCTCCGGTGACGTCTTCGGCGGCTGATCGGCCGAGCACCACCACGCGGTCGGCCAGCCGGAGCGCCTCTTCCATGCTGTTGGTCGCCAGGAGGACGGTGGTGGGAAGCGCGCGGTGAAGGGTCTGCAGTACGTTGTGCAGCACGGTGCGGGCAGCGCCCTCGACGGCTGCAAACGGATTGTCCAGCAGCATGACGCCCGGCCCGCTGGCCAAAGCCCGAGCCAGTGCCGCCCGGCGGACTATTTCAGCGGTGACGTCGGTCGGCAGCAGCTTCGCGAAGCGATGGAGGCCCGCAAGGTCGAGCAGTTCAGCGATCTTCGCCTTGCCTTCGCTGGCGCTGGAACTCTTACGAAGCCCGAGCGCGAGGTTCGCCTGCAGCGAGTGGGTCGGCTGCAGAGCGGCATCGCTCGGCGTCCAGGAACAGCGGTCGTCGGTCCGGCGAACAGGTTCCCCGCCAACCAGAACCGATCCTGACCGGGGATGATCGAGACCGGCGACTGCACGCAGCAGGCGGGAGGCGCCGTCGTTCTCTGTGCCCAGAAGGCTCTCTGTTCCCACGAGGTTCTCGGTGCCGGGCGGGGCTCCTACGAAGGCGAGCACTTCGCCCGCGCGAATTTCGAGATTGACATCCCGCAAGCCCTCGGCGTGGAGGCTCACAAAGGAGACGGGCAACGGCATGGAAGCGCGCTTCACCGCGGCGTGAGGGGGTGGAACCGTGCTGGGACTCATCGGTTACTCCGTTGCATCCAGGTGGCGGGGCAGCCCCGTCCGCCCGCCAGTGATCTCCACTAACCTAGCCGGAGCTGGACTGCATATGGCCACCTCGGGGATATGTCTCGAAACATTACGAACGGCATGTCACCGGCACGGGCGGAACGCTTCTTCGATTCCTGCCGCACTCAAGCTGATCCCGCCTGCCGTCGTGCTAAGCGGTCACCTGACGCTTCGAGGAGATGACTCCAGTGTTGAAGCCAGCCAGGTTGAGGCCGCCATGGAAACGTGCGTGCTCGATCTTCACACAGCGATCCATGACCACGTTCATGCCGGCAGCTTCGGCGTCCCGCGCCACGTCCTCGTGCCAGGAACCCAGCTGAAGCCATAGAGTTTTCGCGCCGGCGGCTTTGGATTCCTCCAGGACCGAGGGGAGGTCATCGTGCTTGCGGAACACGTCAACGATGTCCGGCTGCTCCGGCAAGTCCGCCAGGGACTTGTAAACCGGCTGCCCGAGAATCTCGGTCGCTGTCGGATTCACGAAGTACAGCCGATACGGCGCGGATGACTGCAGGTACGTCGCCACGAAATACGACGCTCGTGACGGCTTGTCCGAGGCCCCGACGATGGCGATCGACTTCGCGTTGCGGAGGATGTTCAGGCGTTCGGGGGCCGACGGGCCCTCCCAGGTGCGGTCCTGTGTGCTCATGCCTTCACTCCCTCTGCGGCGATTTCCTCTTCGCTGACGTCCAGCGCCCGTTCAAGGTGCTCGGATGTTCCTGCAACGGCGGTCTCGAGCGCCTGGTCGATATCCCAGAGGATGTCATCCAGATCCTCAAGGCCAACGGAGATCCGGATGAGATCCTCCGGGATGCCGGCGGCCGCAAGCTGTTCGGTTGAGAGCTGCTGGTGCGTGGTGGATCCGGGGTGGATCACGAGTGTCCGGGCATCGCCGACGTTGGCGAGGTGGGACGCCAACTGCAGGGCTTCGATGAACTTCTGCCCGGCCTCCCGGCCTCCCTTCACGCCGAAGCTGAACACCGAGCCGGGACCCTGCGGCAGGTACTGTTTCGCCCGCTCATGGTGCACGTGCGAGGGGAGCCCCGCATAGTTCACGTACTCAACCCGCGGATCCTTCTCAAGCCACTCGGCAACGGCCTGAGCGTTTGCCACGTGCTCATCGACGCGCTGCGCCAGCGTCTCAACGCCCTGCAGCAATTGGAAGGCCGACGACGGCGACAGCGACGGCCCGATGTCCCGTAACTGTTCGGTGCGCAGCTTGGTGAGGAAACCGTACTCACCGAAGTTTGCCCACCACTGGATGTTCCCGTAGGAAGCGACAGGCTCGGTCATGGTGGGGAACTTGCCGTTGCCCCAGTTGAATCTGCCGCTTTCAACGATGACCCCGCCCAGCGTGGTGCCATGCCCGCCAATGAATTTGGTGGCCGAGTGGATCACGATGTCAGCACCATGCTCAAGGGGGCGGATGAGGTAGGGCGTACTGAGGGTGGAGTCGACGATCAGGGGGACACCGGCGTCGTGCGCTATCTTTGCCAGGCCCGCGATGTCCGCGATTTCACCGCTCGGGTTCGCGATAATCTCTGTGAAGACCGCCTTGGTGTTGTCCTTGATGGCGGCGGCGTAGTCGGCCGGATCGGTGCCCGGAACAAACGTGGTTTCGATGCCGAAGCGACGGAGCGTCACATCGAGCTGCGTAACGGTGCCGCCGTAGAGCTGGGCTGCTGCAACGATGTGATCGCCGGCCTGGCACAGTGCAGCGAAGATGATGAACTCTGCGCTCATGCCTGATGCCGTCGCTACGGCACCGATGCCGCCCTCAAGCGAGGCGATGCGCTCCTCGAAGGCTGCAACGGTGGGATTGCCGATGCGCGAGTAGATGTTGCCGTACTTCTGCAGCGCGAAAAGGTTGGCGGCGTCATTGGTGTCCTTGAAGACGAACGACGTGGTCTGGTAGATCGGTACGGCTCGTGCGCCGTGTGTGGCGTCCGGGGTTCCGCCGGCGTGCAACGCACGGGTGCGGAAGCCGAAGGTGCGGTCAGTGCCCAATGTTTCCTCCAAATTGATCCAACTTTTGTGCACCTGCGGTGACTTCTGGGCGTTCGAATCCACCATACGTGCCCGAAACTTCCGGTGCCTTCCCCGGTAGGTTCTTCAGGGCGAGGACTTTCGCGATCCGCGGCACGCAACCCTCGTTCTGCAGCGAGGTGGTGTCGCCGAGCGGCGTTCCCTCGTACAGCTGGGTCAGCAGTCGCCGCATGATCTTCCCGGAACGCGTCTTCGGCACATCCTCCACGACGACGACGGCGCGCGGCTTGGCAATCGGACCGATGGCCTTCGCGACATGGTTGCGCAGGTCCTGTTCAAACGCTGGATTACCTGCCTCGCCATGCACGACGACGAAGGCGGCGATCGCATGCCCCGTCACCGCATCAGCCACCGGGCAAACGCCCGCCTCAACTACAAGGGGATGGGACACCAGCGCTGATTCGATCTCGATTGTCGAGAGCCGGTGCCCGGACACATTGATGACGTCGTCAACGCGCCCGAGGATCCAGGTGTCGCCGTCGTCGTCGTATTTGGCGCCGTCACCGGCAAGGAACCAGCCCTGCGCAGCGAACTTCCGCCAGTAGGAATCGAGATAACGCTGCGGATTTCCCCACACTGTGCGGGCCATCGCCGGGCCATGCCGGTCCACCACGATCAGCCCCTGCTCTCCGGGACTGACTGGCTCGCCGTCGTCGTTCACGATGCGCGTGCTCACACCGGGCAGGGCGCGTGAGGCGCAGCCGGGTTTGAAGGAATCATCAGTGGGGCGGGGACTGAGCACTGTCGCGCCGGTTTCCGACTGCCACCACGTGTCCACAACGGGAGCGGTACCGGAGCCGATTTTCTCCCGGAACCAGCGCCACGCCTCGGGATTGGTTGCCTCGCCGACCGTGCCCAGGACTTTGATGGAAGAGCGGTCATAGGAGGACGGAACGCCGTCGGGAAACCAGCCCATCAGCGAACGGATCAGCGTGGGCGCCGTGTAATAGCTGGTGACGCCGTAGCGTTCGATGATCTCGAAGTGCCGCCCGGGATGCGGGGTGTTCGGTGTGCCCTCGAAGATCACCTGAGTGGCACCGTTGGAGAGTGGACCGTAGATCTCGTAGGTGTGTGCCGTGACCCACGCGAGGTCGGCGGTGCACCAGTGGACGTCGTTCACGCGGCCCGCGGGATCCGGGTCACTGAAGAGAAACTCGTAACTCCACGACGCCTGCGTCAGGTAGCCGCCCGTGGTGTGCACCAGGCCCTTGGGCTTCCCCGTGGTGCCGGAGGTGTACATGATGAACAGCGGCGTCTCGGCGTCGAACGCCTGCGGCTCGTGTACCGGGGAGGCGGCGCCAACAACGTCGTGCCACCACACGTCGCGGCCTTCGGTCCACGCGACCTTGCTGCCCGTCCGCCGGATCACCAGCACGTGTTCAATGGCGTTCTTCCCGACGACGGCGGTATCGGCGTTGTCCTTCACCGGCACCGCGGTGCCGCGCCGGTACTGCCCATCGGTGGTCACCAGCAGTTTGGCGCCGGTGTCCTCGACCCGGAAGCGCAGCGCCTCGGCGGAAAAGCCACCGAAGACGAGCGAGTGAACGGCGCCGATACGCGCGCACGCCAGGGTCACGACGACGGTCTCCACCAGCACGGGAAGGTAGATGACCACGCGGTCGCCCTTGCCGATCCCCAGGGTAGTCAGGGCGTTGGCCGCCCGGCACACCTCGTCCTGAAGCTCGGAGTAGGTGACCGTGCGGCGGTCTCCCGACTCGCCCTCGAAGAACAGGGCAGGCTTGTCGCCCAGGCCTGCAGCGACGTGCCGGTCCACGCAGTTGTAGGCGGCATTCAGGGTGCCGCCGGCGAACCACTCAATGCGCGGCACCGACAGCTCGCCGTCCGGTCCCTGCCGTGCCGGATCGAATGTGTGGGCCGTATGCCAGTCGGAGGACCAGTGCAGCCGCCGCGCCTGTTCCTCCCAGAAGGCGATCCGCTCTTCCTCGTTGGTGAAGCCCCCGTGAACAAGGGAATCTACGGCAGTTACGCCCATTTCCGGATAGCCCACTTCTCGAAGACACCCAGGATCGCGTCCGTGAGCTTGCCGAGGATTGCCAGCAGCACGATTGCCAGGAGCAGCCGGTCGACCCGTCCGTTGTTCTGGGAATCGGTCAGCAGGAAGCCCAGCCCCATCGAGGACGCCAGGAGCTCAGCCGCGACGAGGAACAACCATGCCTGCGCGAGCGCCAGCCGCAGCCCCGAGATGACCGAGGGGACAACGGCGGGCAGCTGCACCGTAGTGAACAGCCTCAGATCGTTCAGGCCGAACGCCCTTCCTGCCTCGACCAGGTTCTTGTCCACGTGCTGCAACGCCATGGCAACAGTGGTGAACACCGGGAAGAAAGCGCCGATGGAGATGAGAATGACTTTCGAATCCTCGCCGATCCCCACCCAGAGCATCAACAGGGGAACCCACGCCAGTGACGGCACGGCGCGGATGGCGCCGATGGTCGGCGAGAACAGGGTGTCCACCCATCGGGACAGGCCGACAAACGCTCCGACCACGAGACCGGCGATCGCGCCGATCAGAAAGCCGATGACCACGCGTTGGGTCGAAATTGCAATGTGGATGCGAAGTTCCCCGCGCTGGATCAGATCGACGGCGGCGTCAAAGACAGCGGTTGGCGCCGGCAAGGTGACCGGACTGATCAAACCGACGACGGCGGCCAGTTGCCAGGCCGCCAACAGCGCCAGCGGCACAATCAGTCCCAGTCCGAGCTTGGCGACTGCCTTGCCTCGCGGCTTGCGGCGGGTGAGGGCATTGCCCTGCCTGCCGTCGTCGTCGTTTTGATTTGTCCCGTTCGGGGAGTTCGTCCCCTTCGGCGAGAGAACCGAAGCAGGGCCGGTGCCGACGCCGCCGGGCACGATGCTGTTACCGGTGAGGTAAGGGTTGCTCATTACTCTCCAATGGCGGACGGGTCGGCGTTGGTTGCGTAGGTGTCATCAAGAAGGGTGGAGAGGGCTTCGTCAATGTTTTCCTGGCTTGCGACGTCACCGGATTCGACGAACATCGGGCCGACTACCTCGAGCACGTCCAGCTGGGCCCGACCGGGGGTGCCGTTGACGTCGAGGTTGGACCGTTCGGTGATGACCTTGGTGGCCACGGATTCTTCAATGCCCGCAACCTCAGCGAGGATCGCTGCGGTTTCCTCCGGGTTCTCCTGAGCCCACTGGCGTGCCTTCTCATAGGCGTTGACCACGGCCTGGGCGAGCTCAGGGCTTTCCTCCAGGAAGGACTCGGTGGCATTGAGGAAGCCGTAGGTGTTGAAGTCCACGTTGCGGTAGAACAGCTCGGCGCCGTCTTCTTCGGCTGCGGCCATGATCGGGTCGAGGCCGGACCAGGCGTCCACCGAGCCGGTGTTGAGGGCGGCCCAGCCATCGGCGTGCTGGATGTTCTGGATTGTCACTTCGCTCGGATCAACGTTGTGCTCGGCCAGTGACTGGAGCAGGAAGAAGTAGGGGTCGGTGCCCTTGGTGGCGGCGATGGACTTGCCGCGAAGGTCTTCCGCCGATTCGATACCGGTTTCCGCCGTTGTCACCAGTGCGGACCATTCGGGCTGGGAGTAGATGTCGATGGTCTTGATGGGGGAGCCGTTGGCGCGTGCCATCAGCGCTGCCGAACCGGCCGTCGAGGCGACGTCGGCCTCGCCGGAGCGGAGCAGTTCGTTGGCCTTATTCGAACCGGCGGACTGGACCCATTTGACCGTTACGCCCTCATCTTCCAACTCGGCCTCGAGCCAGCCCTGGTCCTTGATGATGAGGCTCAGCGGGTTGTAGGTGGCGAAGTCCACCGTGAGTTCTCCGCCGGTCGCGGCTGCGGCTTCGCCGACTGAGCCGTCGGCGTTTTCCCCGGCAACGCAGCCGCTAAGGGCGAGGGCGGCGATTGCGGCGGTGGCGGCGAACTGAAAACGTGCGGTGCTCTTCATGGTGATCCTTTTCGGAGAGTGCGTGGGACGGGTGTAGGGGGCTTGTTCTTGGGGGTGTCGGCGCAACATGGCGGCACGGTGGGCGCCGCACGCGCTGGGATACGGCGCTGCGAACTGGCCGCAGGCGCGCGGTTAGTGCTGGTGGCTGTCGACGCCGAGGCTGCTCAGCAGCGAACTGCGTAGCGCGGCAAGTTCGGCTGAGCCGCGGTCGCGCGGACGGTCGCCCGGAACCTCCAGCACGCGGCTGATGGTTGCACCCTGGACGTCAGGCTCCTTCGCGAGAACGATCACCCGGTCGGCGAGCTGCAGCGCTTCGTCAACATCATGGGTGACCAGCAGGACCGTGGTCGGGGTGGTTTGGTGGATACGCAGCAGGAGGTCCTGCATCTTCAGCCGCGTCAGGGCATCGAGTGCGCCGAAGGGTTCGTCGAGGAGCAGGACGCCCGGGTTGCGTGCCAGTGCACGTGCCAGCGATGCCCGCTGTGCCATGCCTCCGGACACTTCGCGGGGCCGGTGGCCGGCGAACCCGTCGAGTTCCACGAGGCCCAAAAGCTCCTCCACCTTCGCCTTGCCCGCGGCGGAACTGGTTTCCCTGGGCAGGCCGATAGCAATGTTCTCGCGCAGCGAGAGCCAGGGGAGGAGTCGGGGTTCCTGGAACGCGACGGCGCAGCGGGGATCGATCCCGTCCACTGCTGTGCTGTCGATGAGTACCGCACCGCTGGTGGGAGCGTCCAGTCCTGCCGCGGCTCGCAGGAGGGTTGATTTCCCGCAACCGCTGGCGCCCACAATGGCGAGAACCTCGCCTGCTTCAACGTCCAGGGTCACGTCGCGAAGCACCACGTGCTGCTCGCTTCCGCTCCCGAAACTTCGGGTCAACGAAGAGAAAGTCAGCGGCAGTGTCTGGTTGCCATCAGTGGAAATGGCCTGGGTACGGTGCGCTCGAAGAACGGTGCTCATGTATAACTCCATCGCTCCTGGCAGTAGCACCCGTTCTCCTGCAAGCAGGTAAGGGTTGCTGCGGCGTCAACGATCCAGGTCTCTCGGCCGCTCGGGATGGTGGAATTCCACTAAACGCTTTTGCAAGGGTCCGGCGCAATATGTGTCGTAACAAAGGAACGCTTCAGCCGGACATCGGCAGCGTGAGAGGGTCATCTACATGATTGAAATTCTGAACGCGAGCGAGTTGGCCAGGGCAAAGGAAGCGGGTGCGCTGGTCGCCAACATTCTGCAGACGGTGAAGAGCCGCAGCACGGTCGGGACAAACCTGCTGGAGATCAACCAGTGGACCAAAGAGATGATCGCTGAGGCAGGCGGGGTGTCCTGCTACGTCGACTACGAGCCGCCGTTTGGGCGCGGCCCGTTCGGCGCCTATATCTGCACGTCCGTCAACGATGCCGTGCTCCACGGTCTGCCGCATGACTACTCGCTTGCCGACGGCGACCTGCTCTCCCTGGACCTCGCCGTCTCCCAGCGCGGAATCGTCGCAGACTCCGCCATCAGCTTCATCGTTGGCGAGTCAAAGCCGGCGGAGAGCGTCGCGATGATTGATGCCACCGAACGTGCATTGACTGCCGGGATTGCCGCAGCCAGACCAGGCGCGCGCATCGGCGACATCTCCGCTGCCATTGGTTCAGTCCTCAGCGCCGCGGGATATCCGATCAACACGGAATTCGGCGGTCACGGCGTCGGGTCGACAATGCACCAGGATCCCCACGTGGCAAACACCGGACGGCCCGGCAGGGGATACGTGCTGCGCCCGGGGCTTTTGCTGGCGCTGGAGCCATGGGTCATGGCGGATACCGCTGAACTGGCAGTCGACGCCGACGGGTGGACACTCCGCAGCGCTACGGGCTGCCGGACCGCGCACAGTGAGCACACCATCGCGATCACCGACGATGGCGCGGAGATCCTGACCCTGCGACAAGAGACCTAGCCAAGCAGCCAGTCCACCGCGCGCTTCATCAGTTCGTGGTGTTCCGGTGAGGAGTACGACGCCGCGTCGTGCCCGAGCGCGTCATAGAAGCTTCGTGCCGGTCCAGTTTCAACCTGTCGCTCCAGCGACCACACCAGTGGGTGCAAGTGCCCCTCGTGTTCGTGGCGGGCGTGAACGACGACGTCCGGTGAGGTGCGCAGCCAGCTGTAGCGTTCGTCGGCGAGAGTGAAGTCGGGAATACCGACGGGGAAGGAGCCCTCGAGCAGGATGGTTGCCGCGCCGTACTCCGGGTGCATGGACACGTCGCGTACCCAGCGTCCGCCGAGCGCCGCTTCCCAGGACTCGGAATCGACAAAACTCGTGGCGCTCGAGTGCAGGGCGAGCAGCGGACGGCCGCCGGCTTCCCAGGCGTCCAGGCCATCACGGGCGGCATCTGTACCGGGGGAAGTGCCGCCGTCCCGCGGGAGGCCGACATTCACCACCAGCAGATCCGGCCAGGCAGCAGAGTCACGGAAGCTACCGAGGGTGGTGTCGACGTCGTCGGCTGTTTCTACGGTGAGTCCGTGACCGCGGAGCAGGTCCGCGATGGCCGCGGAAGTTTCCGCGAACGGGTGCCAGGGGTCCGCGTACCGGCCGGTGCCGCTGAGGATGAGTGCCGTTGTCATGGGACCCATTCTGCCCATAAACGGCGTTCTCGACCCGGGTCACATGTCAGGATGGCACGGTGACGCTGTCGGAACTTGTTGATCGAATAGAGCGCATATCGGCGCGTGAGGCCGGCGTCGTGGTTGTTGGGATTGTCGGCGCGCCGGGAGTCGGCAAGACAACCTTGGCGGAGCAGTTGATGGCTTCACTGAACCAGAACAAACCCGACCCGGATCAGCAGCGCTTCGCCCATGTTCCTTTGGACGGGTTCCATCTGTCCGATCAGGAGCTGGCGCGCCTGGGTCTTCTGGAACGCAAGGGCGCACCCGAGACGTTCGACGAGCATGGCTATGCTGCTCTGTTGAAGCGGCTTCGTGGACGGCGGGATTCTGTAGTGTATGCCCCAGGTTTCGAGCGCACCATCGAGCAGCCCATTGCCGGCGTGATCCCTGTGTATCCGTCGGTGCGCACCATTCTCACGGAGGGCAATTACCTGCTGCTCGATCGCCCGGGCTGGCGGCAGGCCCAGGCTCAGTGCACTGAGGTCTGGTACTGCGAGCAGGATGAGAACCTGCGGCTGGACCGGCTGATCCAGCGGCACATCCTGTTCGGAAAGAGTCCGGCTGCGGCGGCGGAGTGGGTAGAGCGGGTGGATGAACCGAACGCGCGGTTGATCGAGGCGACGAAGAACCGGGCGGATCTGGTGATTCGGGTCGAGTAGCCGGTCGGGTTCGAACGCAAAGGTGCCGGGGATGCGCAGGATCGTGGGGACGTCACCACGTTCCTGCGCATCTCCGGCACCTTTGCTGCCTCAAGGCTGCTCCACGCTTGACCACCTATCGTTTCTCGATATATTCTCCTTGTTAATCAATCGAAGGAGAATCCCGATGGGAAAGTTGGCCGTCCTCGCATTGCAGGTCGTCATCGCGATGGTCATTGCGGGCTCGTTGTTCATCCAGCTCTGGATGGTCCCGCTGATCTCCGCTGATCTTGAGCAGTCGGGCGTGCCCACTGGGCTGCGCATCACGTTCAACGCGATCGTCGTCTTCGGCATCCTGACGGTTCAAGTGAGCGCCGTCTGCTTGTGGAAGTTGCTCACCATGGTCCGCAGCGGCACGGTCTTCTCCGATGGAGCATTCCGGTATGTCGACATCATCTTCGGGGCCATCGCCGCTGCGTCGGTCCTGGTGTTCGGTCTCGCGGTTCTCCTGGCTCCGGGGGAAATTGCTCCGGGGGTCATCCTGCTCATCTGCGGTGCCTCATTGTTGATCGGCGGTGTTGCGCTGATCGTGCTGGTGCTGCGGGTGTTGCTCGCCCAAGCCGTAGCCCGTGACGCCGAAGCGAAACACCTGCGCAGCGAACTCGACGAGGTCATCTGATGCCCATCATCGTGGACATCGACGTGATGCTGGCCAGGCGCAAGATGCCCGTGGGTGTGCTGGCCGAACGTATTGGCATCACCCCGGCCAACCTGGCTGTCCTGAAGAACGGCCGCGCCAAAGCCGTCCGCTTCACCACCCTGGAGGCAATCTGCGAGATTCTGGACTGCCAGCCCGGAGACCTGCTGCGCTGGGAGCTGGGAGGCACTGTGGAAAGCAACGACGACGACGGCGGCAACAGCAGGCGCTGACCGCGCACCCGAGATTCGGGCGCGGTACCGCAGCGGCCGCCGATGCTGTGAGAAACTCGCCTAAGCCCGTTTCCGACGGACGGAATGCGGCGGAGCGCAGCAGACAAGAGTGAGGACGGCACGGTGGCCATCGTTGACAACGGCGTGTATGTGGACGGCCAACGGACCGCTAACCCGGAGAATCTGGACCAGACGTTTGAACTCAAGCGTGATCACGGCGGAATGGCCTGGATCGGGTTGTACCGGCCGGATGATGCTGAAATCCAGCGGGTGGCGGATGAGTTTGCGCTTCACGAACTCGCCGTCGAGGATGCGCTGCACGGCCATCAGCGTTCCAAGCTCGAGCGCTACGGGGAAACCCTCTTCGCGGTCCTCCGGCCGGCCAGGTATCTCGATGCCGAGGAAATGGTGGAGTTCGGGGAACTGCACGTCTTCGTAGGCCCGGACTTCATTGTCACAATCCGCCAGGCCGAATCACCCGACCTCGCGAAGGTCCGGCGGCGTCTGGAAGCGCGGCCCGAACTGCTCGCACTCGGACCCCAGGCAGTGCTCTACGCAATCCTTGACGAGGTCGTTGACCAGTACGCGCCCGTTGTCGCGGGGCTCGAGAATGACATCGACGAAATCGAGGACGAGCTCTTCAGCTCCGCTCCTGACGTAGCACGCCGCATCTATGACCTCTCCCGCGAAGTGATCGGCTTTCAGCGCGCCACTCACCCGCTGCGGCCAATGCTCGATGCGCTCCTGGCTGACGCCGAAAAGGAGGACATGGATTCGGAACTGCAGCCCCGCCTGCGGGATGTGCAGGACCACGTGCTGCGCATCATCGAGCGGATCGACTCCTTCCGGATCCTGCTCCAGAACGCCCTCTCGGTCCATGCGACCCTCGTGACGCAGCGGCAGAACGAGGAAATGCGGCACCTCTCGGAAGCGAGCCTGGCGCAGAGCGAAGAGGTCAAGGCCATTTCGTCCTGGGCTGCAATCCTCTTCGCGCCCACCCTGGTGGGCACCGTCTACGGGATGAACTTCGAATTCATGCCGGAGCTGGACTGGCCGCTGGGCTACCCCTTCGCGCTTGCGCTGATGCTGCTGATGGGCGTCGGCCTGTATCTGACGTTCAAACGCAAGAAATGGCTCTAGAACCCCGCCCCACCGGGACACCCGCTCAATAGAACTCCACAGTGTCAACAACGTTGAGGAGCGGTTCGCCGTCGAGCAGCCGCCGGGCGTTCTCCGCGAAGAGCTCCGCGATTTTCCGTTCCTCTTCCTCATATGTGCCGGCATTGTGGGGGCTTACGAGGACGTTCGGAAGCTCCCACAACGGGCTGTCACCCGGCAGCGGCTCCTGTTCGAAAACGTCGAGCGCGGCAAAACCGACCCGCCCGTCCCTGAGCGCCCCGATGAGCGCTTCCTCGTCCACGGTGGCACCCCGGCCGACGTTGACCACGGTGATGCCTTCCTTCACCTGCTCGAGCAGGTCCCGGCTGAGCATGTGATGGGTTGATTCGGTAGCGGGTAGGCACAGCACCACGGCGTCAACGTCCGGAAGAAGAGCGCCAAGGCGTTCCGGTGGGACGATGCCCGAGACACCTTCCGCTTCAATCTCGCGCCGATGCACACCCACGACGTCGGCTCCAAGCGCACTCAGCTTGCGCGCCACCGCGCGCCCGATTCCGCCCAGCCCGACGACGGCGACACGCTGGTTTGCCACCAGCGGCACCGGGCGCCGTGCTCCCCAGACGCGGTTGCGCTGATCCTCCAGTAACTGGGGCACGCCCTGCGCGCCGGCAAGGACGCCGAACACTGCGAACTCGGCCAGCGGTTCGGCGTGCACGCCGCCTGAAGTGGTGAATGTGATGCGCTCCAGCTCATCCGGAGTGAGCTGCGCCGCTTTCACCTGACTGCCGCCGCCTGCAGGCGTGGTGTGGACCCACCGAAGGTGCGGGTTGGCACGGGCAGTGCGGCGCAACTCCTGCCCCGATTGGCCCGGTACGCCGTACAGGGCCTCCGCGCTGTCAATGAGGCGTTCGTATTTTGCCTGTTGCGATGGCGTCCGCCGGAAGTCCCTGGCGCCCTGGTGGTCGCCCGCGTAGAGCTGAGGAGGCAGCAGCGACTGGTCCCGCACCAATTCGATGCGCGGCTCCAGCTCTTCGATCAGCTCGCAGAGGGGCTCGGGCAGGGGAGTGGGTACAAAGACGCGAAGCTCGGCCACGGTTCTCCAGTCGAAGGGGTTCTTGAAAAAGCATAGGGGAGCTCACTGACAACGGTTCTTCGCCGGAACCCGGGCTTCGCGGTAAGTTCCTAAGCAGAGTCCCAGCCAAACATCTCGACCCGCGAAACGGAGACACTGTGCCCCAGCAGATTCACCACCCCGTCGATCCCCGGCCGCTGGGCGGTACCGGTCTCCTGGCCAGTCCCATCACGCTCGGCACCTCATCGCTCGGTGCCGGAACCAGCTCCGGGGACCGTGAGGAGGCGGCCGCCATCGAACTCGCCCAGGCAATGCTGCACGGCCCGTACGCACTCGTCGACACGTCCAACAACTACGCAAAGGGCCGAAGCGAGGCAGTTCTGGGCCTGGCACTGGCGAACGGCGGCGCTGCCGAGGGCCGGTCAGTTGTCACCAAGGCGGACCAGGACCCCGAAACCGGCTCCTTCGACCGGGACCGGGTCCGGCGGTCCTTCGAAGAGAGCTGCCGGCGGCTCGGAGTGGACCGGCTTCGACTGCTGCACCTGCACGACCCCTACTCCATCACCTTCGAAGAGGCGGCAGCGCCGGGTGGCGCAATCGCCGGAATGCTGGAACTGAAGGAAGAGGGGCTGGTAGATGCCATCGGCATCGCCGCAGGAACTGTCAGCCTGATGCGGCAGTACGTCGCCACCGGAGCCTTC
Source organism: Arthrobacter sp. PTI12 (assembly GCF_056679915.1). Classification (NCBI taxonomy): domain Bacteria; kingdom Bacillati; phylum Actinomycetota; class Actinomycetes; order Micrococcales; family Micrococcaceae; genus Arthrobacter; species Arthrobacter sp. PTI12. The sequence continues at coordinate 718,206 of NZ_CM155256.1, forward strand.
GACGTACTCCTCACCCACAACCGGTTCACGCTGGTCGACCGAAGTGCACTTCCGCTCATCGAAGAGGCAGTGGAGCAGGGGATGGGCGTGTTCAACGCTGCGCCCTTCGGTGGCGGACTCCTCGCTCGCGGCTCCGCCAGCGGCGCAACCTACGCCTACAACGATTCCCCGCCGGAACTCCTCGAATGGGTAGCTCGGGTCGAGGGCCTCTGCGCCAAACATGGAATCGACCTCCCGACGGCGGCACTCCACTTCTCCCTGCGCTCACCTCTGGTCGATTCCACCATCGTCGGCATCTCATCGGTGAAGCGCATCGACCAGCTCGAACAAGCGCGGCAGGCAGAAGTGCCGCCGTCGTTCTGGGAGGAACTGGACAACCTGGGCACACCGCCGTCGCCCATCACCGATTGAGCGGGTCGGCCCGTGAACTTCGCGGTTACTGCGGACCGCACCCGCCTGGCCTGGCGGTCGGACGGCTCCGGGACTCCGCTCCTGCTCATCGCCGGCCAGGCAACCGCGCTGACCGGCTGGGAACCGATCGTTCCCAGTCTGGCCGAGGATTTCCGCGTCATTCGCTTTGACCATCGAGGGGTAGGCGAGAGCGATGACGGCCCCACCGGACACCTCAACACCAGGGACTTCGCCGCCGATGCCCTCGTAGTCCTCGACGCCGCCGGTGTGGAACGCGCGCACATTTATGGGCACTCGATGGGCGGCCGCGTTGCGCAGTGGCTCGCGATCGATCATCCGGACCGGGTTGGCGCCCTCATTCTCGCTGCCACCTCGGCGGGCGGGTTCCTCGGGAAGAACCGCGATCCCGACGCCACCCGGGCGCTCACCAGCGGCGACCCGGCCCAGCTCGAACCGCTCTTCTTCGACGCAGACTGGGCAACCGCGCACAGCTCGGCTGTCCGGACTTTCTTCACATCACGCGCATCGAAGCAGGCCAAACGCCGGCACTTCCGTGCAAGCACAGAGCACGACGCGCGGAACCTCCTCGGCTCGCTGGAGGCGCCGACGCTCATCCTTCACGGCACAGATGATCCCCTCACCCCGCTGGACAACGCACTGGCCCTTCGTGAACTTATTCCGCACTCGGTACTGGTGAAAGTAGCGAAGGGGCGGCACGGCTTTCATCTCGACCATCCCGAAACCGTCGACTGGATCGGACAGTTCATCGCCCGGAAAGCACCACATCTCTAGCGTGGCTGGATATTACCTATAGGTCGCAAACCTGCCACACTGGCAGCCTGTCTGAGAAGGAGACTCCATGCCGCACTCCAATGACCCAGCCACCATCAAACGGCTGCTGACCACTCCGGCGCGCTGGGCCGTCGTCGGGCTCTCGAACAATCCGCGGCGGGCCGCTATGGGGGTATCGCGCTTCCTGATCGACCAGCTCGGAATGGAGGTTGTTCCGGTCAGTCTGAAAGGTGACGACGTTTACGGCCGCACCGGATACAAGCGGCTGGCCGACGTGCAGGGAGAGATCGACGTCGTCGACTGCTTCGTGAACAGCCAACGGGTGGGCGCGGTGGTCGACGATGCGATCGCAGTGGGCGCCAAGGCGGTCTGGCTGCAGCTCGGAGTGATCGACGAGGCGGCGGCCCAGCGGGCGGCTGATGCAGGACTGGACGTTGTCATGAACACCTGCCCCGCCATCGAGGCTCCGAGGTTGGGGCTGTAAGCACGAAGCCCCCGCACTCACATGCGCTGGTAGCGGGAGCGCACCACCATGAAGACGCCGTACGCGATCAGCCCCAGTGCAACCGCGCCCAGGATGTAGACGCCGAATGGCTGCTCCTGCAGTGACTTGAGTGCGCCGTCCAACCCGCTCGACTTTTCCGGGTCGTGTGTGACGGTCGCGGTGATGACCAGAATGCCCAGCACGCCCAGCGCGATCCCCTTGGCGACATAGCCGATGGTCCCCAGCGTGGTGATGGCCTTGCCTGTCGAGCCCGAGGGCTTGCCTGACAGATGCTCTTCGAACTTCTGGGTAACGCCGCTGTAGACGAAGTACCCCGCCACAATGAGAATACCGACGCCGATCGCGAGCAGGAGCGCGGGCCCGGCGGGGCTCGCCATCAGGGCCGCACTGGTCGACTGGGTTGAGCCGCCTCCGCCTCCGCCCAGCGCGTACTGGGCAAACCCGATTCCGATTGCCGCATACACCACGGCTTTTCCACCGTTTTTCAGCCGGTAGATGACATCCTCCTTGCCGTCGAGGCGCTGCGGCGGAAAGAACACCTCGCTCAGCAGGAACAGCGCAAGGGCACAGCACCCGATTGCACAGGCCCACAGCAGGATCCCGCCGAACGGCGTGCTGGCGAGCGATGACATGGCCCCGGCCTGATCGGGGCTGCCTGATCCTCCCGAGGCAACGCGCACAGCAATCAAGCCGATGAGGATGTGCAGCAGGCCCGCCGCGACATACCCTGCACGGGCAGCAATGATGAACGGCTTGGAATCAGCTGCGTCTTCGGCTCCGTCTGCAACCTTCCGCGCCTGTCGGCCCAGGTCTGACATGTGCACTCCTTGATCGTGGTCCCTATAGTGTGTCACCGCTTCGCTGTAGGCTCACTACGTGGATGCAGAACAGCTTCGGGTGGCCTGTCTGGCCTTCCCCGGCACGTTCGAGGACTTCCCGTTCGGGCCGGAAGCCTTCGTTTTCAAGGTGCGCGCACAGGGCAGTGATGCCTGATATCACTCACACCGCAATAGGGTGGACGCGGCTTGGCGCCTGGCCGGCAGGCTTTCGGCCCATGCGCCACCGAATCCGGGTGGGCACGGGAGGAGCCGCCTTTCGCCGGTTGGCCGAGGGCATCCTCACGTTTGAACTCCACCGCCGCTCCAACCTGCGTATCGCGGCGGAACCACGAGCCGCCGTCGGAGGCTCCGTAACCGTGGGGTTCGGTGTGGGCAATTTACGCCTAGATGCGCCGTGTGAAGTGGTATGGGTGGAAGAAGTGAACCCAACCAGCGACGACGACGGCGGTGCCGCTCGCGGCGCCCGCCGGGCCGGCTTTGGTTACGCCACCCTGCCGGGTCATCCGGAGACCGGCGAGGAGAGTTTCGTTGCAGTGCTGGAGGCCGACGGCTCGGTGTTCTTCGAACTGCACGCCTACAGCCGGCATGGGAACTGGTTCTACCGTCTCGGTGCTCCGGTAGCGCGGTTCTGCCAGGAACTCGCTACCCGCTGGTACCTTAATGCTGCCCGCCAGCTGGCGGCAGGTCCAGCGTAAGCAGATTCAGGCCTGCTGCACCATGGGCAGGGTCAACAGCGCAAGAAGAGGAGGGGCTCCCTGGACCAGGGCGGCAATCCATAGCGTCCGGTTGGTGACCACGAGCACGACGGCGGCGAGCACCATGACTGCCAGCGCGAGGACAATCATGCCGTAACCAACGAGGGTGCCGGACAGAGCCAGGCCCACAATCACACCGCCAGCCAGGAAGAGGTTATAGAAGCCCTGGTTGAACGCCATGGGCCGAATGATGTCTGCGTGTTCCTGGGAGGCAATCCCGAACTTCCGCCACGCGGACGGGTGACGCCAACGCACACTTTCGAGCACAAAGATGTACACGTGCAACAGACCCGCAATCATGGCGAAAAGCGCACTCAACAGCGGAAATGTCATACATCAACCCTATCTGCTGGGTTGCTCTACCCATGGACAGCTCACGTAACGATATGGCAGAGCACCGGCGTGCAGTACGCCGGTGCTCTGCCATATCAGCGCTCGCCCGAAGGCTTACGCGAAGTGCTTCGGAAGCGTGGCTTCGTGTGCTTCCTTCAGCTCCGTCAACGGGAGGGTGAAGTGACCCTGCACGTCGAGCGCGTTGCTCTCGACATCCACAACACCGATCCGCGTACGCGGGAAGTTCCGCGCGGCGCACATATCGTTGAACCGCACCTCTTCCGAACGGGGAACGGAAACGACGGCGCGGGCCTGGCTTTCACTGAACAGCGCGGTGAACGCGTCAATTCCGTCGCGCTCGCACAGCTCGTCAATTGCGATCCGCGCACCTACACCGAAGCGCAGGGCTGCCTCCGACAGTGCGGCGGCGAGCCCGCCCTCGGAGAGGTCGTGTGCCGCATCGATCATGCCGTCGCGGGAGGAGTTGATGAGGATCGCCGCGAGCGTCTTCTCGGCACCGAGATCCAGCGCCGGGGGCTGCCCGCCGAGGTGGCCGTGAAGGTTTGCCCACTCGGAGCCGTCGAGCTCATCGCGGGTGGTGCCGAGCAGGTAGATAGCCTGCCCGTCCTCCCGCCAGCCCGACGGCGTGCGGCGGGCGACGTCGTCGAACACGCCCAGCACACCGACCACCGGCGTGGGGTGGATTGCCACGCCGCCCGTCTGGTTGTACAGCGACACGTTGCCGCCTGTCACTGGTACGCCCAGTTCCTGGCAGGCGTCAGCGAGACCGCGAACGGACTCGGCAAACTGCCACATCACCTCCGGGTCCTCGGGGGATCCGAAGTTGAGGCAGTCAGTGACGGCCATCGGCTTCGCACCGGAGGTAGCAACGTTACGGTAGGCCTCCGCGAGAGCCAGGCGGGCGCCGTCGTAAGGGTTGAGGTAGGAGTAGCGGCCGTTTGCGTCAGTGGAGAGCGCGATGCCCAGGCCGGTTTCCTCGTCAACGCGGACCACACCGGCATCATCCGGCATGGCCAGGGCGGTGTTGCCCTGGACGTAGCGGTCGTACTGGTTGGTGATCCAGTCCTTGGAGCACATGTTTGGGGAGGCCATGAGTTCGAGCACCGCTGCCTTGAGGTCGGAAGGCCGGTCTCCGGCGAAGGAATCTGCCTGCACACCGTCCAGCCACTCGGGGCGGGAGTACGGGCGCTCGTAGACCGGGCCGTCGTGGGCAACGGTGCGGGGATCGACGTCGACAATTTTTTCGCCGGCCCACTCGATGATGAGGCGGCCGGTGTCCGTGACCTCACCCAGCCAGGAGTACTCGACGTTCCACTTGTCCATGATGGCCTCGAACGCGGCGGTATTCTCCGGTGTCACCACCGCCATCATGCGTTCCTGCGATTCCGACATAAGGATTTCGCCCGGAGTCAGCGACGGGTCCCGCAGCAGGACGCTGGTGAGCTCGACGTGCATACCGCCGTCGCCGTTCGAAGCCAGCTCCGACGTTGCGCAGGAGATACCGGCTGCGCCGAGATCCTGGATGCCCTCCACCACTGAGGCCTTGAACAGCTCAAGGCAGCACTCAATGAGGACCTTCTCGGCGAATGGGTCACCCACCTGAACGGCGGGGCGCTTCGACGGCTTGGAGGAATCAAACGATTCCGACGCCAGCACCGATGCGCCGCCAATTCCGTCGCCGCCCGTCCGCGCACCGAAGAGCACCACGCGGTTATCGACGCCGGACGCGTTGGCCAGCCGGATGTCCTCGTGGCGAAGGACGCCCACTGCGAGGGCGTTGACCAGCGGGTTGCCCTGGTAGACGGAGTCGAACACCACCTCGCCGCCGATGTTCGGCAGGCCGAGGGAGTTGCCGTACCCGCCGATGCCGGAGACGATGCCGTGCACCAGGCGCGGGGTGTCCGGGTGATCGATAGCTCCGAAACGCAGCGGATCCATGACCGCAACCGGGCGCGCACCCATCGAGATGATGTCGCGGACAATGCCGCCGACGCCCGTCGCCGCGCCCTGATAGGGCTCCACGAACGAGGGGTGGTTGTGGGACTCGACCTTGAAGGTCACCGCCCAGCCGTCACCGATATCCACGACGCCGGCGTTCTCACCGATACCGACGAGCAGGTGCTCCTTCATGGCCTCGGTGACCTTGTCACCAAACTGGCGCAGGTGCACCTTCGAGGACTTGTAGGAGCAGTGCTCGCTCCACATGACCGAGTACATGGCGAGCTCAGCAGCGGTTGGCCGGCGTCCGAGAATCTCGACGACCCGCAGATACTCGTTTTCCTTCAGGCCCAGTTCGGCCCAGGGCAGGGGCTGCTCGGGAGTCTGCTCCGCGTGCTCGACCGTGTCGATATTGAACTTCTTGGACATTGTCTCTGTGGTCACTTGTTAACCAGCTTCTGCAGTACCGAGGTGAAAATGCCGAGTCCGTCCACGCCGCCGCGGACCTCAACCTCACCGAGAGCTGAGGAGTCAGGACCGAAGCCCGCCTCGACTGCATGCTCAGGGTGGGGCATGAGGCCAACAACGTTGCCGTGCTCATTGGTGATGCCGGCGATGTCGCGGCGTGAGCCGTTGGGGTTGCCGCCCAGATAACGAAAGACCACGCGCCCCTCGCCCTCAAGCTCGTCAAGAGTGCGCTCGTCGGCAACGAACTGGCCGTCCTGGTTCTTCAGCGGAACCACAATCTCACTGCCCTCGGCGTAGGAGGAGGTCCACGCCGTCGAGCTGTTCTCCACTTTCAGGCGCTGGTCCTTGCACAGGAAGTGCAGGTGGTTGTTCTTGACCATTGAGCCGGGGAGGAGGTGTGCCTCGGTGAGGACCTGGAAGCCGTTGCAGATGCCGAGCACGGGGAGTGAACCACCGGTTGCAGCAGCGGTGATCTGCTCCATCAGCGGAGCGAAACGCGAGATTGCACCTGCACGCAGGTAATCCCCGTAGGAAAAACCGCCGGGGATGATGACTGCGTCCACATCCTTGAGGTCATGGTCGCCGTGCCACAGCGCGACGCCGGTGCCTCCTGCGAGGCGGACGGCCCGGAGGGCATCGCGATCATCGAGCGATCCGGGGAACGTGACAACACCGACGCGGACGCCCGACAAACTCGAATCCACCACCGCGGCATTCGAATGCCCGATCAGCGGAGTTTCGACGGTCACTGGGCGTCCTCGATAACCTCGACGCGCGTCACGTCCTCGATCACCGGATTGGAGAGCAGGGTAGCGGCCGCATCGCGGGCGGCTTGCAGCACTTCTTCCGTGACATCGCCCTCGACGGACAGCTCGAACCGCTTCCCTTGCCGCACTTCAGCGAAGCCGGTGAATCCGAGGCGGGGGAGGGCGCCGGCAATGGCCTTGCCCTGCGGATCCAGGATTTCGGGTTTGGGCATGACGTCAACAACGATCCGGGGCATCCGGCAACTCCTGTGAAGTGTGCGCACTGGAAAATGCGGTTAAATGCGGGTGCCCGACGGGTGCCGTCTCACGCTTGGATATTTACAGCCTGTTCCAGCGCTCCGCGAGCTTGCCGTTCCATTCTACCGGCCGAACTCCCCGGCCCGGAAACTCGCGTCCGTTCGCCCGGAATCAGCGTGCGTCAGCGAAGAACTAGCGTGCGCCGGCAGCGCCCAGCACGGTTTCGAGGGCATTCCATCGTGCAATCTCGCAGCCGTCCGTGGCCGAGAAGGAGGCGTACACCCGGTGTCCGTCGACGGTGCCCTTGACTGTTGCTGTCTGCGGACCGCCATACTGCTGGGTGCACATCTGGTTGGGGTCCGGCTGTGCGTTGAAGAAGGCAGCGCCCAGACGTTTCACAGCTGCACACGCCGCTTCCGGGTTGGGCACAGTTGTGGTTTCGCCGATGCCGTCCGGAGTGCATTCGAGGAAATACTCGGTTGGCTGGGAGTCCGGGGTGGGCTTGATGCTGATGGCCAGCATGGCGGTACCCACGGCGTCGGGGTCCGACGGCAGGCTGGGGGTGGGCTTCTGTGAATCTGTTGGCATGCTGCTCTCCGTGGCTGTCGGCGACGAGGATGGTCCCGCTGATTCGGTACTGGGCGTCGTGGGAGGGGCAGCGGTCAGCTCCGTAGCGGGCTGACCCGCCGTGCCGCACGCTGCCAGGGTAGCCGAAAGTGCCGTGGCGGTAAGGATGCAGGCTATCCTGACGGCAGCGCCGTGTGCCAGTCCCATGGGAAAACTCCTAGTCACCCTCGAAGCACCTTTTCGCGGGGTGATCCCCGCACTCAGCGCCCGACGCCGGGTTGATTTCCCGGCTGAAGTTGATTGATGTACTTGCTTAACTGTGCACGCTTTAGCTGGGATTCAGCCGAGAACTCACGTTGCGCCCGCACATAGTCTGCCCGGCCTGCCGGCGTCTCGATGGCGATCGGAGGGTAGCCCCACTCGGCAAGGTCGTAGGGAGATGCCTTCATGTCCATGATCCGGATCCGCCAGGCGAGTTCAAAGCAGTCCATCACGAGCTCGCTCGGAAGCGCCGGCACCAGCTTGTACGCCCACTTGTAGAGGTCCATGTTCGCGTGCAGGCAGCCTGGCTGTTCAAGGGTCCGCTGTGTTGTGCGAGTCGGTTGAAGTTCGTTCAGCGGGACCGCCTGCGGCGCATAGAAGCGGAAGGCATCGAAGTGTGTGCACCGGATGCGGTTAGCCTCCACCACCTCGTCCGTCCCGCTGGAGCCAAGCCGGAGGTTCAGGTATTCGTGCCGGATGGCGTTGTCCTCCGACTTGTACGCCATGGCCCACTCATGCAGCCCGAAGCAGCCAAGCTGCGCCGGACGGGCAGCCGTGCCGGACAGGATGATCCCCGCGAAGTCGACCGCTTCGCGCCGTGCAGCCAGGAAAGCTTCCAGATCCACGATGACTGCGCCGTCGTCGTTCAGGTTCAGTTGCTGCTGTTCCCTGCCCGTGAGCGGGCGGTAGAACTTCCAACCGGCGCGTTCGACGGCGGCCGGTCCGGTCAGCACCGTATGCGCACCCGGATGCCACCGCAGCAGTTGGGCGGGCTTCTGGGTGTAGTAAGTGAAGAGGAAGTCCTCCACCGGATGCTTGCGCTGTTGCGCGCGGCGACGCAGGTACGGCTCGGTGTAGGCGCGAGCACGCTCGGCATGGGCGAGGGCTCGGGGCTCCCACTCTTCCGGAGCCAGGACTGTCAGTGGCACCTCACCATTATCACCTGATGGCCTCGAGCAACCGTCTTCTACCATCCTGGCCGTCCAAAGTGAATGAACGAGCGTTATGAAAACCCGATTTTGCTGGAAGTCTCTGTTTACCGGCAGGATCTGCTCAGGAGTATGCCCTCATGACGTTACTCGGGGGTAGCCTATGTGAGGCTCGGTTGTGATTCAGGGCACAGCCCCACACCAGCTGCTTTCAGTCCGGCAGGTCCGGGCGCTTTTTCGATGAAAGGTATTCTCGCGTGAAAGACCCCCAACACAGGAATCCGCGGGCAGGTGGTCTGCGTGGAGCTACAGCTCTCGTACTCGGCCTGCCGCTGATTCTCGGATCCATGACAGCGGTACCTGCCGCTGCAGCACCCGCTGGTCCTACTGCTACCCAGCAGATCCAGCCGGTCAAGAAAGTGGACCCCAGCAACTACCCGGACGGCCGCTACATCGTTGTGCTCAATGAAGAGCCTGCGGCTACATACGACGGCGGTGTGCCCGGCATCGAAGCCACCAAGCCGGCGAAGGGCGAAAAACTCACCGGCAAGAAGGACTTCCAGAAGTACAAGAAGCACCTGGAGCAGAATCAGCGGGCTGTGGCCGCCGAGGAGGGTGTGGAAATCAACCGCTCCTACGCTGCCGCGCTCAACGGCTTCAGTGCCAAGCTGACATCGGAGCAGGCGGTTGAACTCGCCAAGGATCCGAACGTGCGCATGGTTGCTCCGGACGTCGAAAACGCGCCGGACGATTACTCGAGCATGGACATCCTTGAACTCCGCGGTAAGAAGGGTGCCTGGAAGACCGAGTTCAGCGGCGAGAAGAACGCAGGCGCCGGGACAGTCGTCGGCGTCATCGACACCGGGTACGCACCGGGCAGCGCGTTCTTCGCCGGCGAGGAAGTACAGCCGCTCAAGGGCAACGCGAAGCCGAAGGTCGGCGTCCCCTACCTCAACGCTGAAGGCCAGATCGCCATGTTGAAGGCGGACGGCTCCACCTTCCTCGGTGAGTGCCAGGCCGGCGAAGGTTTCACCGGCGAGGAGTGCAACTCCAAGGTTCTTGCGGCACAGTACTTTGCCGAGGACTTCATCCGCTTCGTTCCCGAAGCGAATCGTGCACCGGAGGAGCTCCTGTCCCCGGTCGACGTCGACACGCACGGAACCCACACGGCGAGCACCGCCGCGGGCAACAGCGGCGTCACGCAGACCGTTGACGGCCGCGACTTCGGTGTGTCTGCGGGCGTAGCTCCAGCGGCCAAGCTGTCGGTCTACAAGGTCTGCTGGGCCGATGATGATCCCGCTACCGGCGGCTGCTACTCGTCCTCCTCAGTTGCTGCCATCGAGCAGGCAACTCTGGACGGCGTAGACGTGCTGAACTACTCGATCTCAGGCAGCGCGACCACCACCACCGATCCTGTGTCGCTGGCCTTCCTCGGCGCAGCATCCGCAGGAGTCTTCGTGGCAGCCTCGGCCGGTAACTCCGGTCCGACCGCCAGCACCGTCAACCACGGTGCGCCATGGGTCACGACCGTCGCCGCGAGCACCTTCAGCCACGCGCTGCAGGGCACTGCCGAGTTCTCCGACGGGACCAAGTTCCGCGGCGCCAGCATCATGAACGCCGGCGTACCCGCCAGCCCGGTTATTCTCAGTGCCGACGCGGCTGCAGCAGGCGGGGTCAGTCCTGCCCTGTGTGGACCCGATTCGCTTGACCCCGCACTGGTGACCGGCAAGATCGTTGTCTGTGATCGCGGTGTCTTTGACCGCGTTGCCAAGTCCGCTGAGGTGAAACGAGCGGGCGGCATCGGCATGATCCTGGTCAACCTCACCGATTCCTCGATGGACACGGACAAGCACTCGGTACCTACCGTGCACGTCAATGCTCCCCAGAGCCTCGCGCTCAAGGAGAAGGTTGCAGCCAACCCGGACATCAAGGTAGCGCTGGTCCCGGAGGACACCACCGGAGAGCCGTTGCCTCCCGTCCCGCAGATCGCAGGCTTCTCCTCACGCGGTCCGCTGCTCGCAACGGGTTCGGACCTCCTGAAGCCGGACATCGCAGCTCCCGGCGTGGCCGTTCTCGCAGGTGTTTCACCGATCGGTACCGGTGGTGACGAGTTCGGGTTCCTTTCCGGAACCTCGATGGCGTCCCCGCATGTTGCCGGCGTCGGAGCCCTTATTCTGGCCGAGAACCCCAAGTGGTCACCCGCTGCGGTCAAGTCCGCCATGATGACCACTGCAACCCCCGTGAAGAACGCTGAAGGCGGCGTAGACGGCGACGTCTTCGCAACCGGCGCAGGCCAGGTCAACCCTTCTGGCGTGCTCAGCCCGGGCCTCATCTACGACGCCGGTCTGAAAGAATACCTGCAGTTCGTTGAGGGAACCGGCTTTGCGGACGTCGATGGCCTCGAGGGCATCGACGCCAAGGACATGAACGTCCCGTCCTTCGCCGTGGGCAACCTGACCGGTAAGGTCACCGTCACCCGTACGGTCACCGGTATGAAGCCGGGCACCTACACCGCATCAGCGAACGTGCCTGGTGTGGATGTGACGGTTACCCCGTCGGTCCTGAAGTTCACCAAGCCGGGCGAAAGCCAGAGCTTCACGGTGACCTTCGAGAACGACACAGCGGCCCTCGGCCAGTTCGCCAAGGGCTCGCTCACCTGGCAGAGCAAGCAGGAAGCGGTTACGTCGCCTGTTGCAGTTCGGCCCCAGTCGGTAGAGGCTCCGTCCGAGGTGTCCTTCACCTCCGAGGGTCCTGACGGCAGCGGAACGATCCCGGTAACCTCGGGATCCAACGCTCCTATCGCCATGGAACTTCTCGGTTTGTCCAAGGCAACCAATGAAGACTTCTCACTGGTCCCGAATGGCGGAGGACTATCCCTCTCAACGAACGCATCAAACTACGTGAGTACCCTGACTATCCCTGAGGGCACTCCGTTCGCGAAGCTGTCCGTTGTCTCCGCCGATCCGACTGCGGACTTTGACTTCTTCGTGGTCAACTCGCGTAATCAGATTGCCTATCAGGCAGCTACGGGCTCGGCAAGCGAGAGCCTGAACCTGCAGAATCCCACTCCGGGTACCTACAGGGTGATCGTCAACCTGTTCGCTAGCCCTGACGGTCGGGCAACTGCCGGAACCTTCAACGCCGCCATCCTGGGCGCCGATGAGGGCAACGCCTCGCTCACGCCGAACCCGCTGGAGCTCGCCAACGGTGAGTCCGGTGAAGTCACGCTGAACTGGACCGGCCTCGAGCCGGGCTCCTACGTAGGTCGCGTGACCTACGAAGGATCCGCAGCCGTAACGTTCGTTTCGGTTGTTGTAGGCGCTGACGGTGTAGCCGCACCGACGGCAGTGTCATCGACCGGTGATGCAGACAAGCTGCGCACTGCCCCTCAGGGGGACGCTACTCCGACAAACGGTAAGTAGCATTCGCCGGTAGGAAAGCACAGCAAATCCCCCGCACTGGTAACGGTGCGGGGGATTTCTGCGTTCAGCAGGCTCTTTTTACCCCGTACGGACTTAAGATGTGGGTACTCGACCAGCCGCAGAGAGAAGGCGATACCCATGGCTGAGAGAAACCGGCGCCGCTGGATCAGGAATCCGATACCGATCTTCCTCGGTCCTGCCGAGAGGGACGATCTCGATGGGCCTGTAGTACACCGGCATGATGAGTTCGAGCTGGCTTCAGAAACTGAACTCGCTGAACTCAACATCGAGGTGGACTCGGACGGGCATCACTACGCCGTCCGGAGGCATCCGGACCACGAGGCGGTGCGCCGTACCGAACCGGTCCAGAAGTACCCGGACTACTTCACGAAGCCTGTCCTTCACACCGAGGATTGACGCGTGGTTTAGCGACCCGTGCCCGCATAGACGGTGGCGACGGCCTCACCGTCGAGGTCGAACGCGGCATGCACCGCGCGTACCGCAGTGTCGAGCAGATCTGCGCTGGTCACTACCGAGATACGGATTTCGGAGGTGGAGATCATGTCGATGTTCACACCGGCGTCGGACAGTGCCTTGAAGAACTTGTAGGAGACGCCGGGATTTGATCGCATGCCGGCGCCGATGAGCGACAGCTTGCCGATCTGCTCGTCGTATTCAACACTCTCGTAGCCGACATCCGCCTGGGCGGTCTTCAATGCCGCGCGGGCGTCTGCGCCTTCAATAATCGGCAGAGTGAAGGAAATATCCGTGCGTCCGGAGCCGTGCGTCGAAACGTTCTGGACGATCATGTCGATGTTCGAGTGGGCGCCTGCAACGATCCCGAAAATCTCAGCTGCCTTGCCCGGGATATCCGGAACGCCGACCACTGTGACCTTTGCTTCTGACCGATCATGGGCAACACCGGAGATGATGGGCTGTTCCAAGGGTTCTCCCTCTTGAATCTTGATGGTGTCATCGGGGTTGGGCAGTACCCAGGTCCCCTCGAGCTGGCTGAAGGATGAGCGGACGTGCAGCGGAACGCCGAACCGGCGAGCGTACTCCACGCAGCGAAGGTGCAGGATTTTTGCCCCTGAGGCGGCCATCTCGAGCATTTCCTCGCTGGAGATGGTGGCGATCTTCCGGGCGGCAGGGACAACACGCGGATCAGCCGTGTAGACGCCGTCGACGTCGGTATAAATTTCGCAGACGTCGGCATTCAGCGCCGCTGCGAGCGCAACAGCCGTGGTGTCCGAACCTCCGCGGCCGAGAGTGGTGATGTCATTGCTGTCCTGGCTCATCCCCTGGAACCCGGCGACAATCGCGATGTCGCCTTTGTCGATTGAGGTCTTGATCCGGTGCGGCGATACGGCGATGATCCGGGCCTTGCCGTGGATGGCATCGGTGATCATGCCGGCCTGGCTGCCGGTGAAGGACTGCGCGCTGGAGCCTGCTTCATGGATGGCCATGGCGAGCAGTGCCATGGAGATGCGTTCCCCCGCGCTGAGGAGCATGTCCATCTCCCGCGGGTTGGAGGACGAGCTGACCTGCCCGGCCAGATCAAGCAGTTCATCGGTGCTGTCTCCCATGGCGGAAACGACGACGACGACCCGGTTGCCTGCGGCCTGTGTCTCGACGACGCGTTTGGCGACGCGTTTGATTCCTTCGGCGTCCGCCACGGACGAGCCACCGAACTTCTGGACAATTAGGGCCATGCGCACGCTCGCTGAAACTTGGGAGATGATGTCCGGCGGCGTCTTCGGCGCCCGAAACTGGTCAGTTGCGCGGGATTGCTCCCGCCCTGGAGACCGGCCGTGGGATCGAAATGAACCACCGGTAACCGCACACCATGTTAACTGTTCGGATTCGGCTCACCCAATTGGAAGTCGAATTGTGCCGGGATGTCAGTGTGCCTTGCTAGTGTCACATCATGACCAATGGGTATGGGGGAATCATTGCCAGGGGTATTCAACGAAGTTTCGGTTCGGTTGCTGCCGTCCGCAACATCGATTTTGAGGCGCCGCCGGGAGAGGTGACAGCGCTGATCGGGCCCAATGGGTCCGGCAAGACCACCCTGCTGCTGATCCTCGCCTCGCTGTTGGCGCCGGATGCCGGCACTTTGTCCGTCGGCGGATCAGATCCGGGGAAGGACACGGCGGCCGTACGGCGCAAGGTCGGCTGGATGCCTGACACGCTGGGCGTGTGGGAATCCCTCAAGGCCCGGGAGATTCTCACCACCGTCGGTGCGCTCTACGGACTGAGCCCGACGGCGGCAGCTCACCGCGCCGCTGAACTGCTGGCAGAAGTTCGGCTCAGCGACTACGCCGATGCCCCCGCGAGGGTACTGTCCCGTGGCCAGCAGCAGCGGCTCAGCCTGGCCCGGGCGCTCATTCACAACCCGGAGGTACTCCTGCTGGATGAACCGGCATCCGGACTGGACCCGGGTTCCCGGGTGGAACTGCGGATCATGCTGAGGCGGCTGGCAGGAGAAGGCAAGACCATCGTTGTGTCCAGCCACGTCCTGTCGGAATTGGATGAGATCGCGGACCGCGCCGTTTTCGTCAACCGCGGTGAATCCGTGAAGAGCCAGACACTGGATGAGGCAGGAACGCAGCTGCGCAGATACTGCATTCAGGCTGAACCGATGGGAGCGCTCGCCGACGCCTTGACGAGCCACGGCGTCGTCTTCGAGGAGCCCGGTGATTCCCGGCGCGTCGAGTATCAGGTGCTCCTCAGCAGCACCGAACAGGCAGCGTGGCTGTTGCGCACGCTCATCCTGGCGGACGTCGTCGTCACCGCCTTCGCGCCTGCGGGCGGCGCCCTTGAAGAGACTTATATGAGCCTGGATACGGAGCGGCAATGAGCGCCATGGAGACCCAGTCCCTGCAGGAGAGCAGTACACACCACCTTGGCTACGTGACGGGAGTGCGCACCATCTTCGGGTTGGAGATGAAGCAGCGGCTGCGGGGCCGTGCCTGGTACATCATGATGGCCGTCTGGTTCCTTGTGATCGGCCTGGTGTTCCTGCTCGCCACACTGACGACGGCGACCATGGACGGCGCGGGTCCGTTCCTGTTTGACCTGGTGGTCGGCTTTGTCCTGCTCTTTGGCCTGCTGGTGGCGCCGGGGCTTTCAGCGAACGCAATCAATGGCGACCGGACTGGCGGAACCCTTGCCATTCTCCAGATCACGCTGCTCACGCCAGGGCAGATCCTGTGGGGTAAATGGCTGGCGTCCTGGGTTGCGTCACTGGGGTTTCTTGCACTGAGCTCGCCGTTTATCTTCTGGGCGCTGGCGCTGGGAGGGGTCAACCCGCTTGAGGCGTTCGTCTCGCTGCTGGTGCTGGCCATTGAGCTGGGCCTTGTGTGCGCACTCGGTGTCGGGATTTCGGCGCTTGCGGGCAGGCCCCTGTTCTCGATCGTCACCACCTACATGATGGTTGCGCTGCTGTGCATCGGTACGCTGATTGCCTTCGGCCTGAGCATGTCGCTGGTGATCGAGGAGGACGTGCGGGTCACGCAGTCCTTCTACGACTATCCCCAGGAAGCCATCGAGAGCGGGCAGATGCTCACCGAGGAGGATCTGGAGTGCGTCACCAACGAGGTGCTCACGCCGGTCCTGCACACCGAAAGAACTGCGTGGCTTCTCGCTGCCAATCCGTTTGTGCTTGTGGCCGACGCAGTGCCGTATGACCGTGATGCCGGAGATGCGAACTCCGGCGTACTGACCGCAAACTACCGTGCTCCCGGAGTGATGGAAAGCATCAGCGAGCAGGTCCGCCTTGCCCAAGCCGGTCCGGACTACGAGGTCACCTGTGAGGAGGCGCAGTTCTTTGGACCCGGTTCCCGTGACATCGACTCCGAGCCACTGCCGATCTGGCCGCTGGGCCTTGCCCTGCAGGGTGCACTGGCCGGCCTGGTGCTATGGGCGGGCCGTCGGAAGCTGGTGACGCCGGTTCGTCGTCTCGCGCGGGGCACGCGCATCGCGTGACCGCGCCTGATAGAAGTTGCGCACCAGCCTGATGAAACCGGAGCGGGCACGCTTGGCCAGCGCAAAAGTCAGGAGACGGTGCGGCGGCCCTCGAAGGCGCGGCCAAGGGTGATCTCGTCGGCATACTCGAGGTCCCCGCCCACGGGGAGCCCGGAGGCCAGGCGCGTGACCTTGATGCCGATGGTTTTAAGCATGCGCACCAGGTACGTTGCTGTTGCTTCGCCCTCGAGGTTGGGGTCGGTGGCAATAATGATCTCCTGGACCTGGTCATCCGAGAGGCGGCTTAACAGTTCACGGATGCGCAACTGCTCGGGACCGATTCCCGCGATCGGGTTGATGGACCCCCCGAGAACGTGGTACTTGCCGCGGAAAGAACGGGTGCGTTCAACGGCGATGACGTCCTTGGACTCTTCGACCACGCAGATTGCGCTTGGGTCCCGCCGCGGATCGCGGCAGATCCCGCAGGTTTCCTGCTCTGCAACGTTCCCGCAGATGGTGCAGAATTTGACCCGTTCCTTCACGGTGACAATGGCGTTGACGAGGCGCTTGGTGTCTTCCCCGTCAGATTCGAGGATGTAGAACGCGATGCGCTGTGCCGATTTGGGGCCCACGCCGGGAAGGCGTCCCAGCTCGTCGATGAGCTCCTGAACTGCGCCTTCGTACACGGGTGTATGCCTTAGCTGTAGGTGGTGCTGGGCTGGTTCTGGACGGCCCGACTACTGATCGAGGCTGCGTTCCTCGATCAACCGGCCGTTGAGGATCCGTTCGATGGCCTGGCGGCCGACCAATCCGGATTGTTCGATGGTCTCATCATCCGCACTGGGAATGTCTTCAACGTAGCTCAAGTCTACGGCGCCGGCGGGGCGCTCCTGCTGCTTCGGTCGGGCGGCTTCTGCACGTGCAGCTTCATCGAGCAGCTGTTGGTAGCGGCTCGGCCGCGCGGGAGGTTCCCCCTCGAACGAGGGTTCCTCAGGGCCAGGGTCATCAGGATCCTTCGCCGGTTCCGCGGCCAGCCAACTGTCGGCGGCTGGTGACGGGTCTCCTGTTGCCCGATCGGCTGGTGACCGGTCTGGGGGAGTAGGTTGAACGGCGGGCGCAGTCGCAGCTACGGGTGTTGACGGCACTGAGGTCGTGCCACCGCTAGGCTGGGACGCCGGAGCGGCGGTAGGAAGCCCCCACGCATCGTCCACCATTGCTGACTTGGCTTCGCCCGCCGGAACGGGCGTAGCTGATGGAACGGGGGTGACGGGAGTGACGGCTGGAGCGACGGCGGTAACGGCTGGACTGACGACCCGCGGTTCCTGCGCCTCTGCCGGCTGATCCCGGCTAGTTAATACTTTTGGGTGGGGTTCACCCGCTGCCGCGGAGCCGTCGTGGATGGCTTCGATGCTGCAGCTCAGGCCGAGCACCTTATTGATGGCCTGCTTCAGGTTGTCTGTGTGCTGGCCGCGCTGGAAACCGAGCGCATTGCCCTGCGAAGCGAACGCCAGTATGAGCTGGTTGTCGCTGAAGGAACGCGGCTTCGCGTCGGCGTTGACGTTCAGCCAGGTGCTGCGCTTGATACGAGCCAGCTCGTCCATGATCTCCGGCCACGCCCTGCGGATCATCTCGATCTGACCGGACGCCTGCGCTGATTGCGAAGGAGACTGCGCTGCCTGCTCCTGCGAGGGTTGCGTGGCGGGAGATGCCGGCGCGTGCGGCTCGCGCGTAGCGGTCGAAGGACGCTCTTCGGTGTTGGGTGCATCGGAGGGCAAACCCCATCCGCCGCCCCAGTCGGCAGCACCAGGTTCCTGGGCAGGCTCCGGGGCCCGCTCCAGTTTCTCTGCGGGGGCCGGTGTTGCCGCTGAAGCCGGAGCTTCCTGCTGAGTCTCGGGCGGCTGTTGGCCGGCGCCTCGGGATGCCGAAACTGCGGGCGGTGCATCTTCTGATGTGTTGGAGGCAGCGGGTTGGAGAACGGCGGCCGGCGCCGGTTCCGGCTTCGCAGCCGAGGCAGGACCAGCCGGAACCACGGATGGCGCGGGCAGCGATCCCGCTGTACCCGCACCAGCGGAGCCTCCCGCCTCGGGGAGGCCGCTCGCGTAGCTGAGCCGGCGCTCAATCCGGTCAACACGGGCAAGCGTGCCCTGCTCCGACTGGTCCGCAGCGGGCAGCAGGATGCGGGCACAGAGCAGTTCGAGGTGCAATCGCGGAGAGGTTGCGCCAGTCATTTCGGTCAACGCGGTATTGGTGATGTCAGCAGCTCGGGAAAGCTCGGCGCGTCCAAGCTGCTGCGACTGGGTCCGCATCCGGTTCAGTTGGTCATCAGGGATGCCCCGGAGGATGGACGCGGCGGCGTCGGGGACTGCATTGACGATGATCAGGTCCCGAAAGCGCTCCAGCAGGTCCTCAACAAAGCGACGCGGGTCATGGCCCGTCTGGATGACGCGATCAACGGCACCGAAGACGGTCGCGGAATCACCGGCTGCAATGGCGTCAACGACGTCGTCGAGCAGGGAGGCGTGCGTGTAACCGAGCAGCGAAACCGCCAGCTCGTAATCAAGGCCGGACGCCCCCGCCCCGGCCATCAGCTGATCCAGCACAGACAGGGAATCGCGGACTGATCCGCCACCCGCACGAACCACCAGGGACAGTACGCCCGGCGCCACCGGGATGCTCTCCTGGTTGCACAGCAGCTCCAGGTACGCCATGAGCGGCTCGGGTGGAACGAGCCGGAATGGATAATGGTGGGTCCGGGAACGGATGGTTCCGATCACTTTATCCGGCTCAGTTGTGGCAAAGATGAACTTGATGTGCTCCGGCGGCTCTTCGACGATTTTCAGCAGCGCGTTGAAGCCGGCGCTGGTGACCATGTGTGCCTCATCAATGATGAAGATTTTGAAGCGGTCCCGGACCGGTGCAAAGGTGGCGCGCTCGCGGAGGTCCCGGGCATCATCCACGCCACCGTGGGAGGCCGCATCAATTTCGATGACATCCAGGCTTCCCGAGCCGTTACGGGCCAGTTCGACGCAGCTGTCACAGGTGCCGCAGGGGACCGGCGTTGGCCCCTGCGCGCAGTTGAGGCAGCGCGCAAGGATGCGCGCTGAGGTGGTCTTGCCGCAGCCGCGCGGACCGGAGAAAAGATAGGCGTGGTTGACCCTGTTCTTGGAGATCGCCGTCATCAATGGTTCGGTGACGTGCTCCTGGCCGATCACGTCGGAGAACGTCTCCGGACGATACCGGCGGTAAAGGGCTGTACTCACAGAAGAACTCTATCGGTTGGGTGGAACGGTCGCGGCATCGGTGGAGGACAGGTGGGACGGGTCAACAATCCATGGTTCACGAGGCAGCCGGAAAGGATCAAACGCACCCAGCGCAGCGTCGAGCGAGGTGTCCGGCAGGCCGAGTGAGCGCAGGATGAGCGACCGCACTGCCGCTGCCTCCCAGCCCTCCGCGGCGAGCGCTTCGAGAGTTACGGCGCCGTCCCGCTTGGCCAGCCGGCGTCGTTCCGGGTTGAGGGCCAGCGGTACGTGCGCATACTCAACCGGCGGCAATCCAAGCAGCGAGCCGAGATACGCCTGCCGAGGAGCCGAGCTGAGTAGATCGTCGCCGCGCACCACCTGGTCGATGCCCTGCTGCGCATCATCGACGACGACGGCGAGGTTGTACGCAGGCACCCCGTCATTGCGGACCACCACAAAATCATCCACCGCCCCGGTATATCCACCGTGCAGTACGTCCCGGATTTCATACTGCCCGACGTCGGTGCGCAGCCGCAGCGCCGCCGGCCGCACCCTGCGGGCGGCCTCCCGCTCAGCCTCCGACAGGTTCCGGCAGGTGCCGGGGTAGTGGCCCGGCAGGACATGCGGCGCAGACGCTGCTTCGGCGATGTCGCGGCGCGTGCAGAAGCACTCGAAAAGGTGGTCAGCCCTGCGCAGGCGGGTGACGGCGTCGTCGTAATGGGCCTGCCGACCGCTTTGGCGGGCGACCTCACCGTCCCAGGTGAGCCCGACGGCGGTGAGCTCAGCGAGCTGCGCTTCCTCGGCTCCCGCACGGACCCGGTCGAGGTCTTCGACCCGCAGCAGGAACTGCCGGCCGGTGGAGCGCGCGAAGAGCCAGGCCAGGATTGCGGTGCGGAGGTTCCCCACATGAAGTTCACCCGTGGGGCTTGGCGCGAAGCGGCCGGCGGTCACAGAACTCCTTCAGGAAATCACTGCAGGCAATGTGCTGCCAGGGAACGTAAAGACCCCCCATGCACCTGCCAGAGCCCGCTTACCCTTGCTACCTTCCGGTCCTGGGGGAGTTCAACAGGATGACACCACATGAGGGGCCGCGTAATAGTCTACACAAACCGACGGGAGGGTCGCCCGCTGAGATGCGCATCTCCCGATTCGGTACATGGGGGATGTACGGGTATTCTGGAACCTGCTCCAAACAAGGAGGATTCGCCTAGCGGCCTATGGCGCACGCCTGGAACGCGTGTTGGGTTCACGCCCTCGGGGGTTCAAATCCCCCATCCTCCGCTTTCTGCAACACCCCGGCTCGTGTAGTCGGGGTGTTGTGTTTTCCGGCACTGCACAATGTCGCTCCAGCGGTAATGATAAGCCTGCTGAGTAAAGTAATCTTGAGTGAACCGTCCGAAGAGTGAATCATGGAGTACGCCGGATAGCGTCAATCGCAGGGATTGATATGTTCGGCCACGTGCCCATCCTGTGAGGAGTTGCGATTGGACCTGCAGGAATGACCAGGCGACCGAAGCTCAGTCACGCGCTGTCCGCGCTGACCACACCGTTGGCGCCGGAAGACTTTATGTCGCTCTTCAACCCCGTGTTTTCCGCGCGGCAGTTGCGCGGCATCGTCACCAAGGTAGTGCCTGAAACCGCTGACTCGGTGACCATCCACTTTCGTCCGGGGCGGGGCTGGAAAGCGCACCGTGCAGGGCAGTGGGCGCGCATCGGAGTTGAACTTGATGGTGTCCGCCACTGGCGCTCCTACTCCCTGAGCACTGCTGCGGGACAGGATCCGGCAATTACCGTGACAGACATGGGAGCGGTGTCCGGTGTGCTGGTCCGTGAAACCAAGCCGGGAGACATCCTGTTCCTGGCGCCGCCGCAGGGAACCTTCGTCCTGCCGGATCGGCCACGGCCGCTGTTGATGCTGACGGCCGGCAGCGGCATTACCCCGGTGATGTCCATGATCCGCACGCTGGTTCCCCGCCGTCCCGACGCGGACGTTGTCCTGATTCATTCAGCGCGGACTCCCATGAAGACGCTCTTCGTGGAGGAACTTCGCGAACTCGCTGACCAGTTCCGCCAGTTCCGCGTGAAGCTCTGGTTCACCTCCGAGCAAGGCCGCATCGATTTCAGCTCTCCGGCTGCGCTGGACGAAATCTGTGATGACTGGCGGGACCGGGCGGCCTACGCTTGCGGACCCGAGGAGTTCCTCGAGAGTGCCGAGTCGCTGTGGGAAAAGCAGGCGAAACTGCCTTCGGGCAGCCTGACCATCGAGCGCTTCAGCACAGCGCTGGCTGATGGCACCGGGAACGACGGCGGACTGGTCACCTTTGAAGCCTCCGACCGGGAGGTGGAAGCTGACGGAGATACCCCGCTCCTTGAAGTAGGCGAGGATGCCGGGCTGCTCATGCCGAGCGGTTGCCGCATGGGCATCTGCCACAGCTGTTTGCTTCCGCTCCGAGCGGGGCAAGTCCGGGACCTCCGTACCAACGAAGTACATGGAGACCCCGGTCAATTGATACAAACCTGCGTTTCGGCGGCGGCCGGACCGGTGAACCTCGATATCTGAAGGAGTGGGTATGACAGACCTCGTAGAAAAAGTGTCAGAGGACACGAGTGTTGAGAAGCCCCGGCGACGGCCGGGAGCGCTGGCGGCAACCGGCCACCCGCTGGTCCGTCCGCCTGCCGCTGCACACCTCTCCGATGAGCAGGTTGCCGAGCTGGGCCGCGAACTGGATGCCATTCGCGACGAAGTGCTCGACCGCCGCGGCAAGCACGACGCCGACTACATCCGCCGGGTCATCAAGGCGCAGCGCGCGCTGGAGTTCGGTGGACGGGCAGCGCTGCTGTTCAGCCGGAACAAAGCGGCCTGGGTAGCCGGCACTACAATGCTCAGCTTCGCCAAGATCCTGGAAAACATGGAGCTCGGCCACAATATCCTCCACGGACAGTGGGACTGGATGCGGGATCCGGATATCCACTCCACCACGTGGGAGTGGGACTTCGTCACCCCTGCGCGCTCCTGGCAGCACACGCATAATGATCTGCACCACCGCTGGACCAACGTTGTGGGCAAGGATCGCGATGTCGGCTACAACCTCCTGCGGATGGATGATGACCAGCCCTGGAAGCCCTTCAACCTGGGCAACCCGCTGTACAACGCCATCCTGGCGCCGGTCTTTGAATGGGGAATCGCCCTCTATGATTTGGAGCTCCCGGAGTACAAGGAAGGGCTCAAGTCCAAGGAGGCCCTGCGCAAGGACCTCCGGGCACTGGGGCTGAAAGCGGCCAAGCAGTTCGGCAAGGACTACGCCGCGACACCCGCGGTGGCCATGCTCACCGGTTCCGGCAAGCAGGCGCTGATCGGAACGCTGACCGCGAATGCGGTGCGTAACGTGTGGGCTCACGCAGTCATTTTCTGCGGACATTTCCCCACCGGCGCTGACACCTTCACGGAGGAAATGGTCGACGGCGAGACCCGCGGTGACTGGTACGTACGCCAGATGATCGGCTCGGCCAACATCTCCGGCTCCAAGTTCATGCACCTGATGACGGGCAACCTGTCCCATCAGGTTGAGCATCACCTCTTCCCGGACCTGCCGTCCAACCGTTACCACGAGGTAGCGCCCAAGATCCGTGAGATCTGTGCCCGCTACAACCTGCCGTACACCACCGGGCCGCTCCTGAAGCAGGTTGGCTCCGCGTGGGCCAAGGTTTTCCGGCTGGCGCTTCCTGACCGGACGCCCAAGACCAGCTAGGAGACGCAGCGCACTTCAGGCGCCGGCGGGCGGGTGCTTCTGCACCCGCCTGATCCGGCGCAGTGCTGCCTGCTCGGTGGGACTCTGACTGCCCAGGCCGAGCTTCATAACCCCCAGCACGAGCAGGACCGCCGGCTTCACCGGCAGCCTAACCGGCCCAAGATGTGGCAGGGACAGGCCGAGGAGTTCGCGTTGCCGGGGAGTCAGCGTGGCCACAGCACCGGCGAACAGTACCCGGTACCCAAGGCGCTGTGAGCGCGGAAGCGGCGGACGCCGGATGTAGGCCAGCGCGTCCTGAACCTGTTCGCTGGAAGTGAGTTCGCCGTCGTACGCGGCAAGCTGCTCACGCAGTTCGCCGGCGCTCCGCGGCGGGTCGCTCACGCCCATCAATTCACCGGCTTTCGCCCACTGCCGGACATACTCGTCCGCGCCGCCGGGAAAGCTGAGCCCATACTGTTGGTGCGCGCTGAGGAAGGCGTCGGTGAAGGCCAGATGCACCCAGCGCAGCAGATGGGGATCATTGGCGCTGTAGGCGCGTTCGACGCCGTTTGCGTCCACGTACGTGCCGGTCACCTTCTCATGCAGGCGGCGCACCCAGGCGGACGCGCCGCGTGCGGCATCCGTTGACCCGTAGGTCACGGTGAAAATCCAACGGATGGTGTTGGCCAACCGGCCAAGCGGGTCCTCGCGGAAGTTCGAGTGGGCATACACTCCCGCCATCGCCCCGGGATGCAACGCCTGCAGCAGGAGCGCACGAATGCCGCCCACTGTCGGGGTCATTGAACTGTGGACTGCCCAGACGGCTGAGCCGGGAGCGAAGTAGCCGGCGTCATCGCCGTCAGCCAGTTCCTCCGTCCAGGCAGGCGGCTGGGCGCCGGTGCCCGTGAAAGTGTTCTTGAGCTCGACGCGGAGGCGGGTGAAGGGTGACGCCATGGCACCAGTATGCAGGGTCAACCCGTGAGTCCCATCCAGAAAGGGTTGGCTGACGAACCGCCTTCAGCGACAATTTCAAGCCGAACACCGTTTCACTTCAAGGAGCACCAGTGTCCCCGCAGAACCTTCACGACATCCCGCTGACCATGATCGACGGGACCGAGCGCAGCTTCGGCGATTTCCGGGGCAAGACGGTCCTCGTGGTGAATGTCGCCTCGCAGTGCGGCTTCACCCCTCAGTACGCGGGCCTCGAGGAGCTCTACCGGAAGTACGCGGACCAGGGGTTTGTGGTGCTCGGTGTTCCGAGCAATCAGTTCATGGGCCAGGAGCCGGGAACTGAAGCGGACATCCAGGCCTTCTGCTCGATGAACTTCGGCGTGACGTTCCCACTCACCACGAAGAGCGACGTCCGGGGACGGAACCAGCACCCCCTGTATGCAGAACTGACCCGGTTCCGGACGGGCATGATGCCGGGCCTCGTGAAGTGGAACTTCGAAAAATTCCTGGTGAACGACGCCGGCACCGTCGTTGCGCGGTTCGCCCCCACAGTGGAGCCGGACTCCGAGGAGATTGTCACGGCGATCGAGGCCGCACTCGCCGCTTAGGCGCGGGAAACCGCCGTTTCGGCGCAGCGCAGCAGGAAGGCGGCACCGGCGTCGTCGTTGGTCAGCTCACCTTCGATGAGGACCGGGTAGGGCTTTTCCGGAACGCCGTCGGCGGGCCGGACATCGACGTGCGCAACGCTGTAGCCATGCTCGTGGAGGTAGTCGGCCATGGCGTAATCAGTGCGTGAATCGCCTACGGTCCGCCAGGTATGGGGGATGTCTCCGTCGATCAGGCGCAGCGCACGCTCTGCACCCAGGTCCTTGCCGACGCGCACGGATTCAATGTCCGTGGAGATGATGGTGGGGTCAACCCGGTAGTCGACGCTGTCATCGCTGTCCGGCAGGTGGTGCGCCAGCCGGCAGACGCCCATGTCGAAGTGCCGCATGATGTCCAGGACGGCGGCATCGAAGGGGCCCTGCCTGTCGAGGTAGTCCTGGTTCCCGACATCAACGCGCTGCTCGATCGACACCATGGCGCGCTTGGTCTCGTCGAAGAACATGTGGTCGGCGAACTGTTCCTCCACCAACCGACGGACCTCATCGCCGAACTCCTGCGGCAGCGCGAGGGTCTCGTCGACGTGCACTTCGGTGGCGCCCTCAGTGGTGAAACTGAACCAGGTTGCACCCTTCTCGCAGATGGCGTGGAAGGTGATCCCGGCAGGGATCCCGGCGGCCAGCATCGGCTTCAGAACCTCTTCGCGGATGAACTCATCCGAGCGGCCGGTATTGAAGATCACCGGCCATCCTGCTCCTGCCAGCGCGATCAGCGCATCAATGATTTCCGGCCGCACGGTGCGTGTAACGGGGCTGGCAACCGGCCCGTCGACGTCGAGCAGCAGGCCGATGGGAGCGGGCGCGGTTGTGGAGGAGAACACCGAAGCAGTCACCGCCCCAGTATCCGCGTCTCGGGCCGCCGCGGGGAAATCGGTGACGCGCAGGGTTTCCCCAAGGTCTGAAGATGACACTGAATTCCTGCAGCATCCAAGGCACGATATTGAGGCGAGTAATGGCGATTGAAAAGATCGCGCTGGCCGAGCAGGATGCGGCTGACCTGATGCCTGGGGAGGCAGCCGACCGTCCCATCGGACTGACGCGACGAGTGTTTGGCATTTTGATAGGTACCGGTGCACTTGGCACCGCAGCGGGTTGGGGGATTGTCTCCGCCGCCGGTGGCACCGAGGAGGTTCCGACGTCATTCGGAACCGTTCGGATTGCAGCGGCTGAACGGCAGGCCCGCATGGTTGGCGCGGTGGGAGGCCACGCGAGTAGCGCAGCGCACGGGGCCGCTCCGCCAGGCGCTTCAGCGCAACCGTTCAACCACACCTGGGGCGAACACCTGGCAGTGAAACTGGAGGTACGCAACACCTCCGAGCGCAACGTGCTGTTTGCGCCGGGACAGCTGCGCCTCCTCGTGGCGAAGACGACGACGGTGACGAACCGTGGTGCCGACGTCGCCAAGATCCTGCTCACGGCCGGCTCCCACCGCAGCGTGTGGGTCAGTTTCCTGGTTCCGAGCGGCGTAGCGGGACTAGCCGCACAGTTCACCGATCCCTGGGGCGGCCCGGCTCCGTTGGCGTTGGCGCTTCCCCGGATCTCCCTTCGACCAGGCTCACTGGAGGACAACCATGGCTGAGCAGCTCCCTCCCGAAATACTGGCGCGCGGGGATCTCCTCAAGTTGGGAGCAGCGGCCGGGCTGGGCTTTGCGGCCCTGCCGCTGGTGCAGCCCTCCGCTCCGCGGAACCGCGTTGCACGGACGCCGGTCCCGTTGGCGCTCGCTGCGCAGCCAGGGGTGCTGGACCTCTACATCAACGAGGGCTACCTGAAGATGGTGGACGACACGCTTGTCTACCACCGCGGGTTCGGCAGCCGACCGACCGACGTTGATGACCCGAACCCGAGCCTCACCATGGACCCGACGGTGATCACCGTTGCAGGTGACGTGATTCCCAGCCGCAGTTACCCGCTTGAGGCTCCGCTGCCTCCGCGCGGAACACCGGCGCCGCTGCGGGCTGATGCGGCCAATCCCGGCCAGTTCCTGATCCGCCGCAACTACTGGGCGAGCTACTTCCCGGCGCGGACCATCATCGCCGAATTGGGTAGCACCATCCGCTTGCGCATTCAGAACCGTCTGGGCAAACCGCACACCCTCACCGTCTTCGGTGCCGGGGCCGACGGCGGTGACCTCACGACCGGCCCTGTTGCCCCCGACTCCGTGGCCACCCTTGATTTCCCCTGCCCGCGACCGGGAACCTACATCTTCGCCGACCCGACCAACGCGCCGGTCGAACGTGTACTCGGCCTGTTCGGGGTGCTCGTGGTCATGGACCCGGAGCACCAGTGGGATATTGCGGAGGACCTTGCAACGTTTGAGCGGCAGTGGGTGTGGATCTGCCACTGCGTGGAATCACGCTGGGCGTCCATGGAAGCTGCGGGACAAACCGTGGATCCTGTGCAGACGCCGGCGCTGCCGCGCTACTTCACGCTCAACGGGCGCAGCGGGTTTGAATCCCTGGGCATCACCTTCGACGACACCGTCAATCTCGCCACCGAGGAGGAAACCCTGATCTCGGGCTATCCGAGGCAACTGGACGTACGCCAGTTCGGTGAGGGAACGGAGGCGGGCACGCTCCGCGGCGGCCAGCTGGTGCGCCTGATCAACCCCGGGATCTGCCTGCACCAGATGCACTTTCATGGGAACCACATCTGGACGGTCCGCCGAAACAACGTGGACTGGCCGCGGCACGAGGGGTTCGTCGACAACGAAGGCCACGTGGTCCTCCAGCAGTGGGAGGACGTCGTTGAACTGGCGCAGATGGACACCAAGGACTGCATCATCCCGATCAAACGTCCGCCGGACGCCATCGACCCGGTTTGGTTTGCACGTACCGGTGACTGGGTCTACCCGATGCACTGCCACGCTGAGCCGTCTCAGACCGCCGCCGGCGGCATGTACCCCGGCGGGCTTGTTGCCCACTGGACCCTCAAGGGCCCGATCCCAGGAGCCACACCGTGAGTATTTTCAGCCGCAAGCGGAGTGAGAGACGCTCGAGTCGCCGCTCGATCCGCGCAATCGAAAGAGCCCAGGAAGTCGCCGAACGCCGTCGTCGTGAAGAGGAACGACGGCGGGAGGCAGCTGAGCGCCGCAGGCGGGAGGAGGAACGCCGGCGAGCGGCGGCGGCAGAGCGCCGCAGGCGGCGGTCTTCGCCCAAGCCGAGCGTGTCACCGAAGCCGAGCGTGTCACCGAAGCCGAGTGCGTCGTCGTCGGCGTCTGCGTCGGCAAGCGCGACCGCAACGGCGGGCGCCACTCCCAGTGCCACCGCTTCCGCCACCCAGAGCGCCACTCCAACGGCCACCGCCTCTGAATCCGTCACGCCGTCGGCGACAGCGGATCCAACGGTCACAGCGGAGCCCACCACCACCGCGGAGCCGACCGCAACGGCTGAACCAACGGAACAGCCGGATCCGGTCGGAGGGGTGGAACCGGTGCTGCATCACCGCTTCCAGAGCCAGGTGGATTTCAGCTCGGACCAGCTGGAGGTGGAAAACCCCGTGACGGAATTCCTGCAGACCCCCGCGGTTGCCGTCGACTTCGACTTCCACAGCCGCGACCTCGTCATGGACGATGGCGCGGAATTCGAGATGTGGAGCTTCGAGGACGACACGCACGAGCGGGGCTTTCCCGGCCCCACCCTGCGGGTCCAGGAGGGGAAGGTGTTTCACGCAACGGTGCACCCGAGCAAGGGACCGCACACCATTCACTGGCATGGCATGGAACCTGACCCCCGGAACGACGGCGTGGGGCACACGTCATTCGAGGTGGACGGGCAATACACCTACCAGATGCAGCCCGAACCGGGACGGCCCGGCGACCCGAACTACGGGGCAGCGGGAACGTACTTCTACCACTGTCACGTCAATACGCCGCTGCACGTCCAGATGGGGATGTTCGGTCCACTGGTCATCGATCCGGTGGTGCACCCTGCCTATCCGGTGAGCCCCGGCGCTCGCCGTGCCTTTGTGGACGGACCGGAGTATGACATCGATACCGAGGCGTTGCTCGCGCCCTACTCGCTGGATCCGCGGTGGCATGAGATGAACCATGCTGACGGTCTGTCTGGAGAAGACGCCGGCCTCAACCGGTTTGAGCCCGAGCATTTCTACGTCCTGGGCGGGGAACTTGCCCGCCGTCCTGCCGGCAAGGAAGTGGTGTGGAGTCTTTCCAGCCTGCGCGCCAATGTGAAGGGCGGTCCGAAGAAGCCGACGCTCCTGCGGACGCTCAACGCCAACTACCTGCCCACAACGCTGATCTTTACCGACGCGGATGGAACCGAAGCGCGTATCGCCGAATTGATCTCCCACGATGGCCGGCCGTTCCGGGACACTTCCGTTCCGAATGTCCCCGCACCGAGTTGCCGTGATGCCGGTTATCCGTTGACCGCCAGCAGGCTCGCCTACGGCGCCGCCGAGCGCTTCGACATGCTGCTGCATCCGCCGACGGCCGGTCGGTACTACCTTCGGGTGCAGTGGGAGGACTGGGTCACCGGGGCGGTCCTCGGTACACGCACCATCCCGATCGACGCGACCTGACACTCAATGCCACCCCGTGAAGGAGGACTTTTCCGGTAACTCTTTGGCGACGACGGGCACGCTGCCAGAGCGCCACATTCCCTTGGGGCAATATCTTGCCTAGGCTGTGTTGGTGATCTTCAAAGCAGTGAGCGATGGACGCCCGTACCCCGACCACGGACACGTGACCCCCAAAGACTGGGCCAACGTAGCCCCACGCCAGGTTCGGCTGGACGAACTCGTCACCACCAAGACCACGCTAGACCTCGAGGCGCTGCTGGCCGAAGACTCAACCTTCTTCGGGGACCTCTTCCCGCATGTGGTGCAGTGGAACAACACGTTGTACCTGGAGGACGGGCTGCATCGGGCAGTCCGTACGGCACTTCACCAGCGGACCATCCTGCACGCGCGCGTTCTGGTTATCGATGGCTAGGACACCGAAACGCAAGCCGATCCGATCGAAGAAGAACCCGATCGAATGGCACGGTCACCGCATTGTGACCGAGAACGATCTCGAGACGGTCTTCGCCGATGACGGAAATGTCGAACGCCCGCACGTCTACATGCGCAGGCTGCGCCACGGTGTGGTGCTGGTACTGCTCCTCGCTCTGGTGACCGCCGCCGTGCTCTTCGCGCTGGCCTTGGCCCGGGGGGACATCCAGCTCACCGCCAGCCAGCCATCGGCGAGCCCCGTCAGCGCCTGCCCTGCCGGTCCGTTCGAGCTCGTTGATCCTGCCACAGTGACCGTGAACGTGCTCAACAGCACCAGCATCGCCGGGCTGGCAGGGAATGGTTCGGCGGCTCTGGAGGAACGCGGCTTCACGGTGAACTCCGTCGGCAACCGGTCCGTTGGTCAGACCAACATGACCGCGATCATCGTCTCCGGGCCGTCCGGGTATGCACAGGCATTTACGCTGCAGCGAACCATTCCCGGAACAATCTACGTCGAGGATGAGCGGCCGGACGCCACCGTGGACGTTGTGCTTGGCTCCGAGTTCGAGGCGCTGGTGCCCGCTGAGGAAGTCAACGCCGAACCGGGCGGGCTGGTCTGTGAACTGCCGTCCACAGCGAGCCCCACGCCCGCGCCGTCGTCAGCTGCTCCGTAGGAACGGAACCGCAGACGACGACGGCGCGCGCCGGTCAGCTAGCAGCCGTCTGGTCCGCAGACCTCGCCATCGGGCGAGGTGGATACCGGGATCAGGGGATGGGCTTCCTGCCACGCCTGGTCCAGAGCCTGCCGGAAGAGCTCGACGGGCTGTGCGCCGGAGATGCCGTACTTCCGGTCAATCACGAAGAACGGCACGCCGCTCACCCCGAGGGTCTGGGCCTCGCTGATGTCCCGCCGTACGTCGTCGGCGAAGCGGTCGCCGGCCATGGTGTCACGGACAGACTGCTCATCGATGCCGAGGTCATTGCCCAGTTTCACGAGCACGTCGGTATCGGAGGTGTTCAGACCCTGCTCGAAGTGCGCCGAAAGGATGGCTTCCTTCGCTTCGTTGCCGTGACCAAGCGACTTCGCGAGGTGCAGGAACCGGTGGGCGGGGAAGCTGTTGCCGACAACCACGGAGTCGAAGTCGAAGTTCACGCCGACATCGGCCGCTGACGTGGTGAGCTGGTTCCACATTTGGCGGACCTGCTCAGGGGCAATTCCCTTGCGTTCGGAAAGGTACTGCTGCTCGGTTCCGTCATAGTGCTCGGGGAGGGTGGGGTCCAGCTGGAAGCTCTTCCACGTCACTTCCACGCTGTCCCGGTGCGGGAATTCAGCAAGGGCTTTCTCGAAGCGGCGCTTACCGACGAAGCACCACGGGCATTTGACGTCAGACCAGATTTCAATGTGCATACCTTTCCCAACGGGACGACGGCGGCGCGCTATTCCCGCCGCACCACCTCGCGTTGATTTGGCAGGACACGCCCCTTAGCGCTCCGCAAGAGGGGTGTCCTGCCAGATCAACGGCTGGGGTTAGCGCTGCAGGGCCAGCGCCGGCCGCTGCCCGGCGCGGAGGTGCCGGGTGTAGGCGGGGAGAGTCAGGAATTCGGGGAAGTCCTCGCGGAGGGCCACTTCCTCGAAGAGCCGACGGGCGTCGTCGTACCGGTCATCATCGAAGCGCGGCAGCCGGTCAAATTCATCCTCCAACAGCTGTTCCACCCACTCACGCGTGATGACCTCGCCGGTGTCAGTCACGGCATGGACGTGGATCCACTGCCAGATCTGCGAACGGGAGATCTCCGCGGTGGCGGCGTCCTCCATCAGGTTCTTCAGGGTCACCGCGCCATGGCCGCGGAGCCACGTTTCAAGGTAGCGGACGCCCACCGTCAGGTTGGTCCGGATCCCGGTTTCCGTGATGAGGCCCTGCGTTCCGGTCAGGTCGATGAGGGCGCGGTCATCGGGCACCACGTCCGTGCGCTGGCGGTCCAACTGGTGTGGGCGGTCGCCGAGCACCACGTCGAACACGGCCCGCGCCACCGGGACCAGGTCCGGGTGAGCCACCCAGGCGCCGTCAAAGCCGTCGCCGGCCTCGCGGGACTTTTCGGTGCGGGCCTGTTCCCTGGCGATGGCGTTGATGGCGTCATCGCGGCGGCTGGGAACGAAGGCGGCGGGTCCGCCGATGGCGTGGGCGCCGCGCCGATGGCAGGCGCGCACCAACTGCTCGGTGTAGGCCCGCATGAACGGGGCGGTCATGGTGACCATGGTCCGGTCAGGCAGGACAAAGCGGGGGCCACGGAGCCGGAAGTTCTTGATGAGCGAGAAGATGTAGTCCCACCGCCCGGCATTCAGGCCGGACGAGTGCTCGCGGAGTTCGTAGAGGATCTCCTCCATCTCGAAGGCGGCGGTGATGGTCTCGATGAGCACGGTGGCGCGGATGGTGCCGCGGGGGATGCCGAGCAGCTGCTGGGAGCGGAGAAAGATGTCGTTCCACAGCCGCGCTTCGAGGTGGTTCTCCAGCTTCGGCAGGTAGAAGTAGGGTCCTCGGCCGGAATCGATCAGCCGGTGGGCGTTGTGGAAGAAGTAGAGCCCGAAGTCCACGATGCTGCCCGAGAGCGGTTCGCCGTCGACCAGCAGATGCTGCTCCGGCAGATGCCAGCCCCGCGGACGCACGACGACGGTGGGCAGCTTTTCGCCGAGCCGGTACTCCCTGCCCTCCTCGGTGGTGAAGTCGATGCGGCGTCGCAACGCGTCATGCAGGTTGAGCTGTCCGTTGATGACGTTGGGCCAGGTGGGGGTCAGCGAATCTTCGAGGTCCGCCAGCCATACGTTGGCGCCGGAGTTCAGGGCGTTGACCGTCATCTTGCGGTCCACCGGACCGGTGATTTCGACCCGGCGGTCCTCCAAGCCGGGAGCCGGGGGCGCAACCTGCCAGCCGCCGTCGTTCCTGATGTGTGCGGTGTGGGCCAGGAATCGCGGGTCCTCGCCGCGCGCGATCCGGTTCCGGGTTTCCCTGCGCCGCTGGAGCAGCTCCTGGCGTCGTGGCTCGGCGAAGGCGTGGAGTTCGCTGAGGAAATTGAGCGCTTCGGGGGTGAGGATTTCGTCCTGGCGGGGGATGGGCGGTGCGGTCAGCCTGATGCCGTGTGTGTTCATGGAAGGTGCTCCTTCAAAACGGGGAGGGGTTTAGTGGAACTGCTGGGTCTCGGTGGAGCCGGCGAGGGCCAGGGTGCTGCCCTTGGGGTTGAGGGCGCTTGCCACCTGGTCGAAGTAACCGGTGCCGACCTCGCGCTGGTGGCGTGTGGCGGTGTAGCCGCGTGCTTCAGAGGCGAATTCCTTTTCCTGAAGTTCCACGTAGGCGCTCATGCCGTCGGCCGCGTAGCCGTGGGCGAGGTCGAACATCGAGTAGTTCAGCGCATGGAACCCGGCGAGGGTGATGAACTGGAAGGTGAAACCCATGGCGCCGAGCTCGCGCTGGAACTTGGCGATGGTCGCGTCGTCGAGGTGCTTGCGCCAGTTGAACGACGGCGAGCAGTTGTAGGCGAGCATCTGATCGGGAAACTCGGTCTTGACGGACTCAGCGAAGCGCCTGGCGAGCTCAAGGTCCGGGGTGCCGGTTTCCATCCAGATCAGGTCCGCGTACGGAGCGTAGGCGTGTGCCCGCGTAATGCAGGGATCGATTCCGTTGCGGACCTCGTAAAACCCTTCCGGTGTGCGTCCTCCGGTGAGGAACGGGCGGTCCCGCTCGTCGACGTCGGACGTGAGAAGTGTCGCCGCTTCGGCGTCGGTCCGGGCCACGATGACCGATGGAACGCCGGCGACGTCGGCTGCCAGTCTCGCCGCGTTCAGCGTGCGGACGTGCTGTTGCGTGGGGATGAGGACCTTGCCGCCGAGGTGCCCGCACTTCTTCTCGGACGCCAGCTGGTCTTCCCAGTGCACGCCTGAAGCGCCGGCTACGATCATCGACTTCATCAGCTCGAACGCGTTGAGCGGCCCGCCGAACCCGGCCTCTGCGTCTGCGACGATCGGCACGAGCCAGTCTTCGACTGACTGCGTCCCTTCTGCCCACTCGATCTGGTCCGCACGCTGCAGCGCGTTGTTGATGCGGCGCACCACCTGTGGGACCGAGTTGGCCGGGTACAGCGACTGGTCCGGGTATGTCTGGCCGGAAAGATTGGCGTCGGCTGCAACCTGCCAACCGGACAGGTAGATGGCCTTCAGCCCGGCCTTCACCTGCTGCACTGCCTGGTTGCCGGTCAGTGCGCCGAGGGCGTGGGTGTATTCGCCCGTTTCTGCCTGGGTGGTGAGCTGCTGCCACAACTTCTCGGCGCCCCGGCGGGCGAGTGTGTGTTCCTCCTGGACGCTTCCACGAAGGCGTACGACGTCGGCGGCCGAGTAATCACGCTGGATCCCTTCCCAACGCGGATCAGCTGCCCACTCCAGCTCGAGTTCGTGGACCGCTTCGGTGCGGGTATTGCTGCCTGGGGTTCCGGCTTCCTGCGTCATTGCGTTTCTCCTTCCGGGAGGCATTGGTGCCTCTGCGGTAACTGCTGGTGAGAGCAACGATTCAGCATCCTGCACCCCCGAACCAGAGCAAACCTATGGAAAGAAACGCATTTCTTCGCGTATCGTCAAGAAATGACTACTTCGAGCTGGAATCGCACCCGGCAGCCCGAACTTGAATCCGTTCCCGAGGGTGAGGACGCGATCAGCCTCGGCCGCCGCCTGCGGCACCTCCGCAAGAGCCGGCGCATGACGCTGGAGGAGCTGGGCGCCGTCGTCGGGACAGCGCCGTCCCAGCTCTCATTGATGGAGAACGGCAAGCGTGAGCCCCGGTTGGGCATGCTGCAGTCGCTCGCGAAAGCGCTCGGGGTGAGCATCGACCAACTGCTGGGTGCGGAACCGCCCAGCCGGCGGGCTGCGTTGGAGATCGCCCTCGAGCGGGCTCAGCGGGGTCCGCTGTACGAGTCGCTCGGGCTGCCGAAAGTCCGCACGTCGGCGCGGCTGCCGATGGAGGCCCTTGAAGCGTTGGTGGGTCTGCAGGCGGAGCTCGAGCGCCGGTTAAATGAGCAGGTGGCAACGCCGGAGGAGGCCCGCCGCGCCAACGCCGAGCTCCGCGGCATCATGCGCAGGCAGAACAACTATTTCCCGGATATCGAGGCCGAGGCACAGAAGGTCCTTGCCTCCGTCGGCCACACCAGCGGGCCGCTCTCGCAGCACCTCATCGCCGATATCGCTGCGCATCTCGGGTTCACGTTGCACCATGTGGGGGACCTGCCGCATTCCACCCGA
The DNA here is from genome assembly GCF_056679915.1 of Arthrobacter sp. PTI12. Classification (NCBI taxonomy): domain Bacteria; kingdom Bacillati; phylum Actinomycetota; class Actinomycetes; order Micrococcales; family Micrococcaceae; genus Arthrobacter; species Arthrobacter sp. PTI12. The sequence goes on from NZ_CM155256.1 coordinate 753,223, forward strand.
TCGGTGACGGATCTGAAGAACCGGCGTATCTATCTCACGCAGTCGCAACGGACGGACCATGACCCGCGGTCGGTCCTGCTGCAGGCTCTCGGCCACTACGTTCTGCAGCATGAGACACCGGAAAACTATCGGGAGTTTCTGAGGCAGCGGGTGGCCACGAACTACTTCGCGGCGGCGCTCCTGCTGCCCGAGAAGGCAACGGTCGATTTCCTCCAGACGGCAAAGTCCGCCAAAGAGATCGCGGTCGAGGACGTTCGGGACGCGTTCGCCGTCTCCTATGAGACCGCGGCCCACCGGTTCACCAACCTCGCAACCCAGCACCTGGGCATCCCCACCCACTTCCAAAAGACCCACCAGAGCGGGATCATTTACAAGGCCTACGAGAACGACGGCGTGACCTTTCCGCAGGATCACACCGGCGCCATCGAGGGCCAGCCCTCGTGCAGGAAGTGGACGTCCCGCGTGGTGTTCGATGTTCCGGACCGCTTTTCCGCCTACAGCCAGTACACCGACACACCGAGCGGCACCTACTGGTGCACTGCCCGCACCGAGCGGGCCGCTGCCGGCGAGTTCTCCCTCAGCGTCGGCGTGCCCTATGCGCATGTGAAGTGGTTCCGCGGACGTGAAACTTCCATCCGTGGTGAGTCCCGCTGTCCGGAGGAATCATGCTGCAAGCTGCCGCCGTCGTCATTGGCGGGTGAGTGGTCAGGCTTCGCCTGGCCCAGCGCGCGTGCGCACTCCCACCTGCTGGCGGCCATGCCGCCCGGCGCATTTCCCGGTGTTGACGAGACCGAGGTGTACTCCTTCCTGCAGGCGCACTCGGGCTAGTCTGGAGCGAGACTGACAGGAGCCTCATGCTTTTTGCCAATGACACTGAAGAGGGTTTGCGCAGCGCGGCCGCGCTCGTGAATACCGAGGATGGGGAGCAGCTTCCCGACGTCGGCTCCCTGCACCGGTTTGCCCGGAACTGGAACTGGACCGGTAACCTCGCGCTCGATGACGCAGAACTGGGCGCCGTCCGTCGCCTTCGCCCGCGTTTGCGCGCCTTATGGGACGGCGATGAGGACTACGTGGTGGAGACGGTGAACTCCCTGCTGCGCGAGTTCAACGCCCTGCCGCAGCTGGTGCGGCATGATTCCTGGGATTACCACATCCACGCAGTCCCGCGGGAGGCGCCGCTGTCGGCGCGAATGGCCGTCGAGGCGGCAATGGCTTTCGTTGACCTGGTGCGTAGCCGGGAGCTGAGCCGATTGCGGCTGTGTGCATCGCCGGACTGCGGGAACGTGCTGGTGGATCTGTCGAAGAACCGGTCGCGGCGGTTCTGCGAATCGGGTTGCGGGAACCGGGCTGCGGCGGCGGCGTACCGCGCCCGGCTCGCTGAGCGTGCGGAGTCCGCCTGACCTTTCGAGTCCGGCAAAAAGAAACCCCCGGCCCATTTTTTGGACCGGGGGTTTCTTCGATCAGTACCTACCTACTCAACGGTGAGGTTACGGCACCATCCAGGTGAAACCGCCCCAACCGGTTCCGTTCTGGACTCTTGGCAGGAAGCCGCCTGAGCCGTCCCCGTAGTAGAGGAAGAGCCGTCCGCCAGAGTCACGTGCGAGTAGGTCGGCGTCGCCGTCTCCGCTGAAGTCGCCCGGGCCGACGATGGTGTAGGGGTTCCACCCCGCGCCGATCTGCATTCGGGGCAGGAAGCCGCTGGCACCATCACCGGGGTAGAGGAAGAGGCGTCCGTCAGAGTCACGTGCGAGTAGGTCGGCGTCGCCGTCTCCGCTGAAGTCGCCTGGGCCGACGATGGTGTAGGGGTTCCACCCCGCGCCGATCTGCATTCGGGGCAGGAAGCCCCCGGCACCATCACCGGGGTATAGATACAAATTGCCACTCCGGAAGCGAGCCATCAGGTCGACGCTCCCATCCCCGTCGAAATCGCCCGGCGAGGCAATTTCCAGACCCTGCCAACCCTTCCCGATCTGAACGCGTGGATTGATTGTGCCGGTACCGGTGCCCTTGTACAGCCACAGACGGCCAGCGGTGTCGCGTGCCATAACATCCGCATCGCCGTCACCGTTGAAGTCGCCGGGAACGAGGATGGCGTTCATGATGTTCCATCCCGTGCCTAGCACCTGCCGCGGAAGGAACCCACCGGTGCCGTTGCCCGGGTAGAGCAGCAGTTGGCCGGCGGAGTTGCGGACAACCACATCCGGATTGCCGTCACCATCCAGGTCTTCGTTGACGGTTGCACCCGCGACCGAAATCGGGACGATCTCCTGCTTGTCACCCGTTGCATTGTGGTGATGAATGAACAGCGCCTTCGCGTCCGTGACGGACTCCTGGCGGTTGACGTTCAGTGTGACTCCAGCCGCCGAAGCGAAGGACGCCGCTGCCGGCTCGCCGCCCTCGAACCACAGTGCCGGTTCGGTGACGTTGAAGTCGATCCAGTCGGTGGTGTCGACCGGGCCACCGGAAACACCGTTCTCGTCAACGTTGAAAGCGCTCGCCGTCGACACCCGGTACTTGATCGGCGCCGAGGCGCCCAGCGTTGCGGCGTTCATACCCAGCTCCGTTACCGGAACCGGAAGGGTCACAACGTTGGTGTCGAACGTGTTGGTGTCCACACTGCCGTCCACCCCGTTGGCGAAGTAGAGGTCGGTATCAAAGACGGGTGCTCCCGCATCATCGATGGTGACAACCTCGAACAGGATCATGTCCAGTGTTGGAGCTCCGGGACCAAGATCCGAGTAACGCAGGGTCTGGACAACGTAATCGACCGTGCTGTCGCCGTCGGTATCGAGCTCGATTGACACTCCGTTGTTGCCGCCGAGCTGCGCCCAGTTCTGCCAGGTGCTGATACCGAAGTTCAGCACACCGGTTGTCGGGTCTCCGGCAGCATCAACCAGCGCCGGAACCGTTGAGGCAGCGCCTACTGCGCGGAGGTCAAACGAGTAGAGAGACTCAAGCGGACGCTCCGCTGCCTTGGGGCTCTCAGCGCCGAGGACCAGCGGTGAAACGATGGACTGGTAGGCGGATTCTCCAGGAACTCCCTGCGAGAGCCCGCGGCCTTCGAGTGCAATGCTGCTCAGGAGGTCAGAGGCGCCGTCGAAGGCAATTTCAGTTCCGGCCGAAATATCCGAGGTGGGCTTCGGTGCCGAGTAGACGGGCACACGAAGTTCCTGCCCATCAGCGCCGAGGAGCTGAATCCGGCCGGAAACGTCGGCGAGGTACTGACGCGGAATGCCGGCCTGAATCTCTTCTGCCGCCGGATCGATTGTTTTGGCGAGAGCCGCAGGATCGGCAATCGTCAGTGTGACGGTCAGCGTTGCCGGGTTGTTGGCCGGAACAGAAATCACCGCTGGTGACACCGAGATGGCAACGCCAGGCATTGTCGACGCTGCAAGGTAGCTGGCGTCATAAGTGACCGGAGCATTGGACGTGTTCTGGACGGTGACCTGCTTGGTGACCGTCAGAGCTTCAGTGCCGAGTTCCAGCACGCCGAAGTTTACCGAGGTGAGGGCCGGCTGCTCCGTCGCGTAGGCCAGAACGGATGTTTCCAGGGCTTGCATCGCGTCAACGCGTCCGGATCCCACGCGGTTCGGTGCGTAGGGAATTCCATCTGCAGTCAGGAGATCATGCGTCGCCGTGTTCATGATGACGCTCTTGGCCTGGTACGGGTTGTACTCGTTCGCGGAGAGGACCAGCGCAGCAATGCCTGCCGTGTGAGGTGCGGCCATCGAGGTGCCGCTCTTCGTCGAGGCCCCGTTGCCGGTTCCTACCTGAACTGAGCCAATGGAAACACCGGGAGCAGTCACATCCGGCTTGACCACGCCGTTGGAGCCATGGACGCCCCGCGAGGAGAACGCCGCAAGGGTGTCCTTCGCGTTGGAGGGTCCGGTAGCCGTTGCCTGATACGAGGGGTCGAGCTGGAGGACAAGCGTTCCCGCCTCCGCCGCCGGCATCAGCCTGGCGGTGTCAGCGGCGGTGAGCTGGAGGCCCGGGATCTTGTCGTTGCCGCCGATACCGGCAGGGAACACGTCAAGCGTTGTGCCGATGACGACGCCGGCGTACCCGGCGGCGGCGGCGTTGTTCCACCGATCGGCTGAGCCGCAGTCACGAGTGGTGTCATTGTCATCCCAGAACAGCCACACCCATTTGCCGGCGTTGGCTCCGGCCACAGGCAGGGCGTCGCAGCCGTCATTGTTGGCTCCGTCAGGTCCCATCACCACTTCACCCCGAAGCGTTTCGGGAGTAACTCCTTCAGCGGCGTAATCGAAGTTGACGGTGTACTGCCCGGAAGCAGGTCCCGCCACGGCCTCGGGTGCCAGTACATCAACGCGGTCCAGGGTTACCTGGGAACCAACGCTGGCCGCAACAGTCAGTGCGGATTCGGCGCTGCCGGGTGAGCCGCCGATGTCGTAGACATCGCCGTCGTTACCGGAGGATACGACCGACAGGACGCCCTGTTCGGTCAGTTCATTGACAATGTCGTTTTCGGGGTCGTCGTACGCCGGGAAGGAGGAGCCCAGCGACATGTTGACTACCTGTGCGCGGTCGTCGAAGTTGCCGTCGCCGTTGGGGTCCAGGACGTAGTCCAGGGCCTTTCCCACCACGAGGCTTGAACCCTCGCAACCGAAAACGCGGAGGGCAACAATGCCGGACTCAGGGGCAGATCCCGGGCCGATTCGCATCTCGTTGACGGTCTCCGCCGTGAGGGTGCTGTAGTCACCTTCGAACGTGGTGCCGTCAGCGTTGACTCCATAACCCGAAGAGGTGCCTGCAACGTGTGATCCGTGGCTCTGGCAGTCAAGGGGATTGAGGTCCGGCTGGGGAATTGTGCGTGCGGGATCGGTTGAGCCGGCGTCGTAGGCATCGCCCACCAGGTCATAACCGCCGAGGAACTTGGCGGCATCGTAGAGCGCGGGATCAGGTTCGGCATCAGCCTTGGCCTGATTGAAGGCCTCGATGGTGCCCGGTCCGCCGAAGCCCGCATGGGTGTAGTCAAGACCGGTGTCCAGCACGGCAATGGTGATTCCCTCGCCGGTATTGTCCCGGGCCGTCCATGCTTCGAGCGCGCGAGTGTCAATATCCGCGCCCTTGTTCTCGATGGTTTTGGGGACTATTCCGGTGATCTTCACGACGTCCGGACGGGCAGCGAGCGCCTTGATTGCCTCAGCATCGCCCTGGATGGCGACGCCGGGAAGGGTGTTGGTGGTGGTGTACAGCTGGGAAGCGCCGGCTTCGGCTGCCACCTCGTCCGCTTGTGCCTGGATGCCGGCACGGATTTCAAGAACGCGGTCGGTCCGCTGAATCGGCGTGGTGAACCCGTTGCTGCGTACTTCAGCCGGCTGCGTCTGCTCAAAGGCTCCCTTGCCAGCGAACTGGACGTAGGCCGCCGTCGTTCCCGTTTTCTCGGCGAGGTCCCGGCTGATTTTGGAATCGATTGCGGGCTGAAGCGTTATTCCCTCAGCGGTGGGGCTGTCGGAATCCGGCGCCTGCACTGCCGAAGCCGGTGCCCACATGCTGGAGGCCAGGGCGAGGCCGGTCAGCGACGCCAGCACAGCCCTTCCTGATCTCCGGCGGTATGACTTGCTCATGCTGCTCCTTACGAAGGAAGAGTCAAGGCCCATACCGCTTGAGTCCATTCCTAGCCCCCCGCAGCACTGCTGGCACGGCCAAGACCGGTGTGAGTGTTATTCCATGTGTTGCGATGGGTGCCAGCAGAGATGTGAAGCCCGTTCAGGCTTCACCCTTACAGCTTCATGTGTCACGAGTCACAAGTCAACGGATTTGGTTCGTTAAGGTAGCTAACCGGTCGAGATTTTCCTACGCGGCGCTAGACGGCCGCAGCGCCGCCCTGCCAGACCGCATCGAACGGTGCGTTCGAAGAGACCCTGTTCCTGATCCCCTCGGTCACGAAAGCCTTGGCAGTACGGGCGGCTTCCAGCGGCGCTGCACCCTTGGCCAGCTCCGCAGCGACCGCGGCCGCAAGCGTGCAGCCGGCACCGCTGACTGCGACGTTCCCCACCTTGGGGGCGCGGAGAACTTCCAGCGTCTCGCCGTCGTAATAGACATCCACGGCGTCGCTGCCTTCCAGCCTCACGCCACCTTTCGCCAGTACGACGGCGCCGCTTGCCTCATGGATGCGCCGCGCCGCTTCCTTCAGATCCTCCACCGAACGGATCTCGATTCCCGCGAGCGACTCCGCCTCGAAGTGGTTCGGCGTGACGAACGTTGCCAGGGGCAGGATGTTCGCCTTCAGCGCCTGATCAGTGTCGAGTGCCGCGCCAGGCTCCTGGCCCTTGCAGATCAGCACGGGATCCAGCACTACGTTCTTCCACTCCTGGGACTTCAGCGCACCGGCAACAGTGTCGATGGTTTGCGGAGTGCCCAGCATGCCGATCTTCACGGTGCCGATCGCATAGCAGGACTGGATAGCTTCAAGCTGATCTGCGATGACCTGGGCATCAACGGGAACGAACCGATGGTTCCAGCTGTCCTTCGGATCGAACGAGACAATGCAGGTGAGAGCGGCGATGCCGTAGGTGCCCAGCACCTGGAACGTCTTCAGGTCCACCTGCGCGCCGGCGCCGCCGGTGGCCTCGGAACCTGCGATGGTCAGCGTAATTGCGGGTGCGTCAGTAGCCATTGCACCAGTCTGCCCGACGCCTCGCGGCTTGCGCCAACAGCATCACCGTGCCCGGCCCTCGTGCAGCATCCCGACGGACTTCTCGATCCGTGCTGCCCGGGTCTCAGCTTTCTTGGCGCCGGTGACCTGCAGCGCGTGCCAACTCTTGTTGCTGTAGGAGAGGGTGTCCCAGAACGCCTTGGCTGCAGGGTCCTTCTCGAGCGCGCCCGCAAGGTCCTCAGGTACCTCCACCTCGCGTGGGGCTGTGTCGAGTTCCACCTCGACATCATGCACTTCGCCGGCCTGGACACCGGCTTCCTGGCGCCTGTCCGCGCTGAGTCCGAACATGAACCGGCCACCCATTGACGCGATCGAAGTGCGGAAGGTGAAGCCGTTGACGGTCGCGACAATCTTCGGGTGTTTCCCGCCCCCGAGTTGCTCGACGATGGATTCCGGAACTTCGAACCCTGCCGTGTTCTTGCCGGATGATTCGAGCTCAGCGCGAAACTGCATCGTTGCCTCCACCTGTCGAGGTGCTCTGAACGACGTTGGCTGCAGATTATCCCGAAGGCCGACGTGGGACAATTATCAGACGCCTGGGGGCAGCCGGGCGACAGTGCTAATACAGCGGGCCCTTTGGGCTGCGCGAACCACTTCCACGAATGAGAAACAATGACTCAACTGCAGGACCATGCCCGCGCGCGTTACGCGACCGCCGGCAGCGCAAACTTCTCGATCATGCTGGCGGTTCTTGCCGTCGTCGTCATCCTTTCCAATATCGGCGCATCGAAAGGTGTAGTGATCGGGCCGATCATCGGCGACTTCAGCATCATCACGGACGGCGGGTTCTTCCTCTTCCCGCTCGCGTACATCATCGGTGACGTCATCAGCGAGGTGTACGGCTTCAAGGCCGCCCGGCTCGGGATCATCGTGACGTTTGTGCTGTCGGTCTTTGCATCGCTCGCCTACGCCGTCATCATTGCGCTGCCGGGGTTCGACGATGACTTTGGTCTCGCCAAGCAGGAAGCGCTGGAGTTGGCGCTCGGTCCGGTACCGCTGATTGTGCTCGCGTCTCTGCTGGGGTTCGTTGTGGGGCAGACGCTCAACTCGCTGGTGTTGGTGCGGATGAAGTCGCGGTTCGGCGAGCGCAGCATGGTGGCCCGCCTCATCGCCTCGACCGGTGTCGGGGAATTCGCTGACACGCTGATCTTCTGCGCCATTGCCGCCTCGGTGATCGGCATTACGGATTTCCCGACGTTTTTGAATTACCTCTTCTTTGGCTTCGTCTACAAGACGCTGGTGGAGGTGCTCCTGCTGCCGGTCACGACCGCGGCCATCCGCTGGGTGAAGCGTCGGGAACCGAGCTACGCGGCCGCCTAGCGGCGCCCGTCAAGAACCCCGTCCCCTTGCGCCGCCCTCCGCAAAAGTGCCGTTTGTTGTGCAGGATCGTGGGGACGTCCCCACGATCCTGTCACTACGCGGCACTCCTGGTGCAGTTCCACCACGCTTTCAGAATTCGCCCCCGGGTGGCTTCCTGAAACAGGTCCGCCCACTCGAGCCTGATGAAAACCCACCCCTGTTCCATGAGTGCCTTCTCACGTCGACGCTCCTGAAACAGCACCTCGGGGGTCGGAGCGTAGTCGAAGTACTTTGTCTTGCCGTCAAACTCGAGGGCAAGCTTCTGCTCGCGCCAACCGAAATCGATGCGGTGCTCACCGAATCGGGTGTGCACGACCAACTGTTGTTCCGGCTGGGGTATCGGCATGCCGGCTATCAGGTGCGCGGTGAGGGACTCACCCGCTGACTCAGACAGGACGCTGGCATTCTCCACGACCTCACGAGCAATCTGTACGCCCTTGTAGCCTGCCTGGCGTTGAAGGACCTGGTGTAGCTCGGCGCGCTGGACACCCAGATGAAGCGCGTGATCCGCAGTGATCAGCCCCTGCCTGTAGGACAACAGTCTGGCCGAGTCCACAACGGTGCGGGCGCGCGAGGTAACCTGCAACCCGTCGACCATGTCCACCTCGCCGGGCAGCAGCTTTGCTCGGTGTCGAACAACATCAGCGTTGTGCTCCCGCGATGATCCGGAAAGCGGCTGCGTGATGTGAATCCTGCTGTCCACATCCCACAGGCTGAGGCCGTGAACGCGTGCTGCGGACGTATGGCTATACGCGGCTTGCGTCAGCGCATGGCTGGCACGGCTGTGGGCTGTGATCCTGAACCGATCCTGCTCAGCTTCGGTCAGGGATCTCCAGTACTTTGTTGGCACATAGGCGTTGACCTGCAGACGGACGAGGATGCCCCGCTCGACCAGTCGCGTGATCGCGCGGCGGCTGACCCCCATCTGCTCCAGCTCGGTGGTGCGCCAGGAACGGGCCGATCCGCTCAGCCAGGAGTATGCGTTCGCGTCCATTGCACTAGCTTGACCGGCGAAGCGTGGCCCCGTGGCCGTCGTCGCGCATTTGTGGATAAACCTCTGCGTCCAGTACGCAAAGACGCCGACGTTGTGCAGGATCGTGGGGACGTCCCCACGATCCTGCACAAGAACGGCGCTTTTGCGGGAGGGCGGAGAGGAGGGTGGGTGTGCGGGTGCGCGGGCGGAAGAGACGGGGTGCGCGGCGGTGCGGGGTGCGCGGGCGAGAGTGCGAGCTAGCGCTTCGACGCGTAGTAGCGGCCCAGCACCTCGGCCTTGAGATCGAAGTACGTTCCGTCCTCGATCGCAGCGCGGGCGTCGTCGACCATCCGGATCACAAACCGCTCGTTGTGGATCGAGATCAGCGTTGCCGAGACCATCTCCTTGGCCTTGAACAGGTGGTGAATGTAGGCCCGGGTGTAGTGGGTGCAGGTGTAGCAGTCGCAGCCCTCCATGAGGGGCGTGAAGTCGCGCTTGAACCGGGCATTGGACAGGTTCCACCGACCATCGGGCACGTAGAACGCTGAGTTCCGGGCAACCCGGGTGGGGGAGACGCAGTCAAAGGTGTCCGCGCCGTTCTCAATACCCGTGAACAGATCGTCCGGCTCCGAGATGCCCAGCAGATGCCTCGGCTTCGATTCCGGCAACTCATCCGCGCACCAGCCCAAGATGGTACCGAGGTTCTCCTTCTCTAGTGCGCCTCCAACACCGAACCCGTCGAAATTCATCGCCCCGAGATCGCGCGAAGCCTTCCGCCGGAGATCTTCATACTGTGCTCCCTGAATCACGCCGAACAGCGCCTGGTACGGCTTGTCCGACCGCACGTCGGTCAGCCGCTCATGCTCGGCGATGCACCGCTCCGCCCACAGCCGGGTCCGCTCCAGAGACTCCTCCTGATACCCCCGCGAATTCATCAGGGTGGTCAGCTCATCGAACGCGAACATGACGTCGGCTCCGAGCTGGTGCTGCACCTGCATCGAAATCTCCGGGGTGAATCTGTGCCGGTCTCCGTTGAGGTGCGAGACGAACCACACGCCGTCGTCGTCGATGTGGGCGAGGCGCTCCTTGCCTACCGCGACGCGGTCATCATCCCCGGCATGCTCCGACGCCGCAGCGGAGTCCATGGTGATGACCTTCTTGAAGCCAGAACCCAGGCTCATCACCTGGAAGCCGCCCGAATCGGTGAAGGTAGGCCCATTCCAGTTCATGAACTTCCCCAGCCCGCCGGCCTCGTCAAGAACGTCCGCTCCCGGCTGCAGGTAGAGATGGTAGGCGTTGGCGAGCAGCGCCTGCGCGCCGGCCTCCCTCATGGACTCCGGGAGCACTGCCTTCACGGTGGCCTTGGTCCCGACGGCGATGAAGGCCGGCGTCTGAATCTCGCCATGGGGAGTGGTGATGGTCCCGGTGCGGCCATGCAGGCCCTCGCCGGACGCGGTGGTCTCGCTGAGGCGTTTACCGATGGAGAACGAAAAGTCTGATTGTGGCACCCGCCCATCTTCTCAGGAATAGACGGAGGCGCCCGCGTCAGGGAAGAAGCTAGCTGTCCAGCTGCGAGGTCTCGAGGGGACCCGAAGACGGGTAGTGCTGCCGCCGGAAAGCATCCCAACTACCCCAGGCAGTGCGCAGTGACTTCGCCCCCAGACCATAAGTTGAGATGACAACGAGGCTGGACCCCGGGCCTTCGAGAGATGGCTGATCGGCGAGGATCACCAGCCCCTCGCCATGATCGGCGTACTCCGAGACCGTCAAACCCACCTGGTTCTCCGTGCGGAACCACACCGATCCGGTCAGCTCATGCCCGTCCGGGAGGTTGAGGGAGTAGGAGTCCCCGGGCTGCTGTAGCTGCTCGGCACTCAGCTTCCCGATGATCGAACCGCCGTCAGCCGGCTCACCCATGAAAAATGCGGTGCGCCGGGAGCTGGAGGGGTGCCGCTCGAGCGCAAAACGCAGCTGCTGGAGGAAAGTGATCCAGCCCTCCGTGATCTCATCAGCCTCGGCTTCAACCCGCTCAATCGTGACCACACAGCCGTCCTGCACCGGTTCGATCCGGAACGTGTCACCGCCGTCGACGGTCAGGAACGTATGGTTGGGCCCTTCAACCACTGACGGCGCAAAGAAAATGGACTGAATTTCCTCATCCAGGGTGTCGGCTTCCCAGCCGTGCCACTGCCGGACCAGTCGTGGTTCCCGGAGCATGAGCCAGATTTGCCGGGCGTCCGCATTGATGTGCACGCTCAACGGGTTTGAATCTGCCACCGGCACCTCCTGCGCAGGGTGCTGTTCGGTGCTGGACTGTGTGAGGGAATCCGCCTGCTCGCTCATGCGCGCCACTCTACTCCCGCACCTGCAGGCTAACCAGAGGCGGCAGTTTTCCCGTTCAGTGCACGAATGGCGAGCAACTCATGCCCGATGCGCCGGTCCAGCGCTTCAGCCCCAAGGGTCTCAGAGCCGCCGTGCGCGCGCAGGTACAGCAGGACCGTCAGGCGCAGGCCCCGCCAGTCCTTTTCGGCCGCGGGGTCCTTCGTAGACCGCGCGATTTCCCGGTCATACAGGTTCGGCTCGTTCAGTTGCCGCTGGCGCACTGCAGCAGCGAGTTTCGCCTTCAGCGGGTCTGTCTCGGCGTCGTCGGCCGTTCGAAGCGCAGCGGAATACCCAGCGGCACGGGAACCGTCGCCGTCGTCCTGGGTGAGGTGCGCAGCGAGCGCAAGACAGCCCTCGATCAAATTCCAGCGGCCGAAGTTGCCGTCAAACGGCTGGTCCGTGAGCAGGTCGCAGACCCGGAGCGCGCTCGTGGCGTCGGACAGGTCCACGTACAGCGTCAACGCGAGGTCCCGGATGTCCTGCAGACTGCTGCCCGACTTGAAATTGACGCCGCGGGTGAGCCGTTCGGCGAGCTCATTCACACGCGGGCTCTCGGCATGGATGGCGGCGACGTGGGCGACCAGCGCCTCCGGCGACCCCTCGTCGGTGACGATGTGCGCGAGTTCATCGGGCGCCTCCGCCTGGACGGTCGATCCGGTGGCAATCCGCACCGTTTCACCCGACTCAAGCGTGGCCACCACAATGGCCGGAACACCGAAATCATCATGCTCGACGGCGGTGTCCACCACTTCACTGGTGCGCTCGCCTCCCGGAAGGAGGAGTTTGCGGCCGGCCTTCACGGCCTCGGCGGCGAGCGGTTGTAGCTGCGCGTCCACGTCGCTGTCGATCATTGGGAAGTCCTGCCTCACTGCACCTGTTGCCCCGGTTCGAACGGAACCGGTCGATAAAGAAACGGTAACGCCTCAGCGGCCCCAACCGGCGTAGGCGAGCGCCTGGCGCAGGAGGCTGTCGCGTCCGCCGGAGAACTCGGCGCTGACTGCGGGGCTGAGAGCTTCCTCGGGCGTCAGCCACGTCAGTTCCAGGGCATCCTGCCGCGGGTTGCATTCGCCGGTGACCGGAATGAGGTACGCCAACGCGACGGCGTGCTGCCGGTCATCGGTCAACCCGGTCTCGGAGGGGGAGGGGAAATACTCCGCAACAGTGAACGGCGTGGGGCAAGGCGGCAGCTGGGGGAGCGCGAAGGGCCCGAGGTCCTTCTCGAGGTGCCGCAGCAGGGCGGCCCGAATAGTTTCCCGGTACATCACGCGGCCGGATACGAAGGTGCGCACCATCTCGCCCTGGTCATTGGCCTGCAGCAGCAACCCCACCTCGGTGACATACCCGAGGGAATCGCATCGGACCGGGATGGCCTCAACATAGACCATGGGCAGCCGGCGGCGTGCTTCGTAGAGGTCATCCTCATTGAGCCATCCGGGGTTGGGGTCTGGGGTGCGCAGGTTCATACCTTCTGTTTTATAGCAGAGAAGGGCTGCGGCGTCCCTGACTCGCTGCACTTCGGCCAATGGCTGAATAGCGGGGGACGCTCAGGAAGCGGTGTTTTCGGTGTAGTCGTTGAGGTCTTCCTGCCGCTGCTTGACCCGGATCTCGCCGCCGTCCGGGTTGGGAAGTCGCAGGGATCGCCCGTAGTTCTCATCGATCAGGATCGCCGCGGTGGGGATGCGCGGCTGCAGGATCTCCACGTCACCGGAGAACTCGAAGGCGAGCTCCGTGCTGCCCTTGCCGGCTCCGTGAACCGCGATCAGACCGCCGTTCTTCGCCGTGAAGTGCACCCGGGACCCCGCCTCCGAGCTGAACCGCTTTCGGGCGCCGATGTCACTGAACACCTTCGCGGCGGCTGCCACGTTCGTCGCCAACCAGATGGGCATAACCGCCAGCCCTTCCTCCGCGGGCGCTGTACCGCGGAGCGCGGCCTCATAGGCGAGGAACGTCCGCCCGTCCTCCGCGGTAACCTGCGCTGCCGGCCCATCTGCAGTGTCAATAACGACGGCGGCTGTCCCTGCTTCAGCGGTACGGCGGGCGAACTCGGAGACGGCCCCGACCTCGAAGCTGAAGCTCACTGACGGCTGGTGTGCAACGTGCAAGGCAACGTGCCCACCGTCCGCGGTGAAAACCCGCCAACCCGGTGCATCCTCGACCTGACGCAATCCGAGAGCGGTGAACAGGTCCGAGAAGGCGTCGAAGTTCGGGGTGAAAACGATGGGCCGTACCCTGAGCATTTACTTCTCCTCCACCTGGATGTGCCGCTTGCAATCTAGCGCAACACGGCGTCCAGTACTCTCAACCCATGGCCGCTGAACTGCCCGAACTCCTCCTGCCCGATGCCCAGCGCTGGCGGGTGTGGCTGGAAGAGAACCATGCGTCGTCGTCGGGAGTGTGGCTGGTCCTCCACAAGAAGGGTGGAGCGGTGACCACCCTGACCTGGGCTACTGCCCTCGACGAGGCGTTGTGTTTCGGTTGGATTGACGGCCAGGCCAGAAAGCGCGACGGCGAGAGCAGCTTCCAGCGATTCACGCCTCGCGGGCCGCAGAGCATCTGGTCGCTGCGAAATGTAGGGCACATTGAACGGCTGGAAGCTGAAGGCAAGATGCGGGATGCGGGTCGCGCCGCCGTCGAACGGGCAAAGGCCAACGGCCGGTGGGAGCGCGCGTATGCGGGGTCTGCCACCGCCGTCGTGCCGGATGATCTTGCAGCCGCAATAGCGGTGAATCCGGACGCGCAGGCGATGTTCGACGTGCTCACCTCCCAGAACCGGTATGCGCTCATCTTCCGGCTCGGTCAGCTGAAGACAGAGGCCGGGCGGAGGAAAAGAATCGAGGCCTTCGTGGACATGCTCGCACGGCACGAGGCGCCCTATCCGCAGAAGCGGAAGCCCTGAGGCTAGCGTCAGCTGCCAGTCGCGGGATGTGACCGCCGCCTGGCTCTGACCGCAACGGTTGTGAGGATGACGGTGACCGCCGCGAGTCCTGCCGCAACCGCCGTCGTCGTCGATTCCGGCGCGCCGAAGGTGCGCCCCACCACGATCCAGGCCAGCCCCCAACAGATGGCAGCCGCAATCGCAAAGCGTCCGCTGCCGCGAAATGCGAGGAGCACGCCGATTCCGGCAACGACGGCGAGAACGATTGCGGCCCAGGCCGCCGGTGGGATGCCGAAGCCGCCGAAGCCCCCTGCGACGAGAGCTGCGGTGATGTTCGCGCAGACCGCCACGCAGACCCAGCCCAGGTAGAGTCCGAGCGTGCCGTCCGTTACGATTCCATCGATCGTGGAGGTGGGCTTCGTGGCGGTGAAGATGGCGAAGAGAACAGCCAGCACTGCGAGCAGGACGAGAATGACCAGGACGCTGCCGCCAAGTAGGCCGGCCTGGATCGACAGGATCCACGCGGCGTTGAGCAGCATCGACGCGGCAACCCACCAGCCGAGACGGCGCTGGCGGCGCGCGGTGCGCTGCGAGGGGAACCACTGGTAGACGGTGTACGCGCCCAGGCCTGCGTAGATGACGCTCCAGATGCTGAACGCCGCGCCGGCCGGTGCCAGGAGCGTGGCGTTCGAGCTGAGTGCGCCGCCGGCGGCCTCGTCGATCGGTGTGCCGCCGAGCGCGCCGGAACCGATGGCGGTGCCGACGATGCACAGAACAAAGGCAACCGTCACGCCGGTCTGCCGAACCCGATCCGAAGTCATCGGTTCTCCCTTCCTCGCTTTATCTCCACCATAGACACATCAGCCGGGCTAGTGAAAGGGCGTCTGCGGTTTCGACGGCGCGCGAAGGCTTCACCTGTGGGCGGGTTAGTGGAAGAGTGCTGTCAACACGCATATGGGGGTTCAAAAGTGATAGGACGACGACGTCTCACCGGCTCAGTAGCGACGGCTCTCCTTGCCGCTGTCCTCCTGACAGCGTGCTCAGGCCAGAACCAAAGCGACGACGACGGTCTGGCGACCTTCAGTTCCATGGATGACGCTTACGCAGCGGTCGACGAAGTGCTGCAGTGTGAAGCTGATCCGGCTGGCAGGCCGATTGTGCCTGCAGATGAAGGCAAACTGACCTCGGAGCAGAGACTGACGGATGTGGCAACGGGTGAGCCATCAACCTGGGACATTGAGCGCGTTGCCGATGAACTCAATGGGGAGTACTCCGCCGTCGGCTCGTGACCGGAACTATCAGCTTCGACTGGCGGTTAAGTCTTCACATTGAAGTTCGCTTTCGCTGAAGTTCCGCGATCCACCGGAAGGCACACGTCATCGTACGCAGGATCACTGTGACCAGCGCTGTGTTGCTCGCGCTGCTCGCCTCGGTGGTGTTCCTCGGTCCCCGATTGGTCGACGGCTTGCAGGCGGGCGGCGGCTCTCTGCTGGGACTCGCTGAATGCACGGTGGAGACTTCGGAAGGAGAAGTTGGACTCAACCGTGACGAGGCTCAGCTGGCGACGACGGCCGTGGCGCTGTTGGCTCGCGGTATGGACGCTCCGGACACTTCCACCATTGACGAGGCGGTATTGCAGCGGCTGGCCGAGGGCCCGCCCGAGGACGCCGGTCCCAGCTTGAGCTGCCGCGGATCAGCGGCCAGTGACCTGCCCGAACAGCAGTTGACTATCACCGGACTGACTCCCCGCGCGGAGCAGTTGCGCGTGGCGATGATGGAGGTGTTCGGTGACCAGAGCCTAGGCGGGTTTGCTCCGGGAGGTGTCGGTCAGGGGCACGGAGCTGACTCGACCCACTATGACGGACGCGCCATTGACGTCTTCTTCCGTCCGGTGACCGAGGAAAACCGGCGCGAAGGGTGGATTCTGGCCCATTGGCTTGTGGCTCATGCCGAAGAGTTCGACATTCAGTACGTCATCTTCGACGATCGGTTCTGGAGCGCGCACCTGGCTCGAGGTGGATGGCACGATTACGATGCGCCTGACCCGAGCAACGAGATCCTGCGCCACCTCGATCATGTGCATGTCGACGTGCTGCGTGGAGGGACTGACTGAACCTGCGGCGGTTGCTTCAGAGGACGGTTGATGCCGCCGCCGGACACCCTGAGACCTTCCGATGGGACGAATCAGCGCTGTAGTGTGATCGCGTGATCCTTCCCAACACCGTTCAAAACGCCGTGGCAGTCGCCGATCACTACGACGAGCTCGATCCGGTTTACCGGCACGTATGGGGCGATCATGTCCATCATGGGCTCTGGGCGACGGGCCATGAGACACCCGCCGAGGCCGTCGTCGCACTGGCTGAGACGGTCGGCGATCGACTGAACTTGATGCCTGGCGACGAATGCGTCGATATTGGCTGCGGCTATGGTTCCACCGCTCGGCAGCTCGCTGAGACACGTAAGGTTCACGTCACCGGCTTCACCCTCTCCGCTGAACAGGCCCACTACGCTGCCGAGCACCCCGAGCCCAATGTGGACATTCAAGTCCGCGACTGGCTCGACAACGGGCTGAGGGACGCCTCGGCCCATGCCGCATGGGCGATCGAGTCGAGCGAGCACATGGTCGACAAGCCCCGGTTTTTCGCCGAGGCGCATCGCGTGCTGGCGCCTGGCGGCCGCTTGGTCGTGTGCGCGTGGCTCGCGGAGACAGATGCAAGCGGTTGGAAGGTTAGGCACCTGCTCGAGCCGATTTGCCGTGAGGGACGGCTGCCCTCGATGGGTACTCGGGAGGAGTATGAGGCGATGGCAATGGCGGCTGGTTTCGTGGTCACTGACTATGAGGATGTCAGCGGCCGGGTTGCGCGCACCTGGACGATTTGCGCCCGTCGACTTGTGAAGGCCTTGCTCCTCGACCGTGACACCCGGCGCCTCGCTTTCAGAGCGCGCAATCGCATCTTCGTTCTAAGCATCCCGCGTCTGATCCTGGCCTACCGCACCGGCGCGATGCGCTATGGGATATTCACGTTGTCGAAAGCGGACGACGACGCAACGCCACCCCAGCCCGGTGAACCGCCGCTGTGAACATGAACCCCCTGACGATCGCCTCATGTTTGAAGTAAGTTTGGGCCCATGAATCCCCAGCACCTCCTGGTCGAGGCTTCGGATGGCAGTCAGCTCGCTGTGAGCCGGTGGCAAGCCCCGGGACCTGCAATCGTCTTCTTACACGCTGGAGTAGCGGATAGACGTTCCTGGACCGCGGTTGCGGCTGAGCTCCAGGGAGACGGTTTCGACCTCGTCGCATATGATCGGCGGGGTTACGGTGACACCCCGGCCGCTGTGGAGTCTTCATCATTTACACACGTTGAGGATCTGCTCACTATCATCGACAATCTGGGCCTCGAGCGAGTCCTCCTCGTTGGCAACTCGATGGGTGGGGCAGTCGCGCTCGATACTGCGCTGATGCACCCTGATCGAGTCAAGGGACTGGTACTTATCGGTGCTGCGGTGTCTGGCATGACCGACGAGGACACTCCGTTTGACTGGCAGCCGGATGACGCGTCCCGACCGCTCATGGCGCGCGCAGATGACCCCAAGGCGACAGAAGACGACAGGATTCGTGCGCTTGCTCATCTGTGGCTGGATGGGCCAGGGGCCGCGGAAGGCCGAGTCGCGGGTGAAGCCCGTGACCTCTTCAATGCGATGAACCGGAAGATTCTCGCGGTCGCTGCGCCAGACTCAGCCGGCAGCAGCGGTACTGATGCCTGGACCCGACTTGGTGAGGTGAGCGTGCCGGTGCTGTGCACCTGGGGTGATCTCGATCTGCCCTGTGATGTGCCGTTCTACGAGGAGACAGCACGCCGGATCGGGCAAGGGGCCGTACAGGTCTTACCCGAGGTGGCACACCTGCCCGGCCTCGAGAAGCCCGCCCTCATCGCAGAGTTGGTGCGCGAAAGGGCTCGCTGATGAATGCCGTCCCGGGAAGACTGATGCCATGCGCAACCTGACCTTCGCAATGAATCTGAGCCTGGACGGCTACACCGCTGCGTCGGGTGACGGGCTCGGCTGGGGTGTTTCGAGCGACGAGCTGTTCCAATGGTGGTCCGACCGCGTCGGGTCGACTGATTTGGCGCTGTACGGGCGCAAACTGTGGGAGACGATGAGCTCACACTGGCCGACCGCGGACCAGCAGCCAGGCGCAACACCGGCGCAGATTGAGTACGCGGGCCGCTGGCGGGAGATGCCGAAAGTGGTGTTCTCCTCGACAATCAGCACGGTTGACTGGAACGCCCGCTTGGTTACCTGCGACGCGGTTGCCGAGATCACCCGGCTCAAAGCCGACGACGGCGGCCGCATGGACATCGGCGGCGCCACCCTCGCATCGGCGGCCATGCGGGCAGGCCTAATCGACGAGTATGTACTCGTCACCCATCCCGTGTTGGTGGGCGGCGGCACGCCGTTCTTCACGGCCCTGGACAACTGGGTGAACCTAAGCCTGGTAGAAATCCGGACGTTCCCCAATGATGTGGTCGTGGCCAGGTACGAGACCAGGCGCTGAACGCCTGTTCCCGTTTGTGAAATTTCCCGGGCATAGAGTAGGCGGATGGCTGCAAACGCGAAGAAGTCTGAAGTCATCGATGGTTACACCGTCAAGTACCACGCGAACGGTACTACCCGGTGGTCGAAGGGACGCATCGAGAATGGGAATCCGGTCGGCTACTGGGAGTGGTACCGAATAGATGGCACCGTAAAACGGTCTGGATATTTCGACGCCGGCGAGCCGGTGGGGCAATGGACCACATATGACAAAGACGGCAAGCCATACAAGGTGACTGATCGGGGCCAAGTCAGTGCAAAGCTGCCAGACCAGGACTTTGGGCGGGATTCAAGAAGCGGGTAACGCTGCAAGGAAGGTACGATCCGAAAATTAAGGGGGAAATGAAGGATTTAAGGCTGATCGGCATGATCATCATGGCTATTGGAGCGACCCTTGTGGCGGCTATGTTCGCTTTGATGCTGTACTCAAGGATGCTTCACCCGAATTCGGTGCCTATCCTCCTGGGTTTTTGCTCATTCTCGGTGGCGGTATTGGTGCGACTGGCGCAATCCTGCTGGCTATCGCCACGGTCCGGCTCCATCGCAACAAGAACCCCAGAAGCTAAACGCGAAGAGTGTTCGCTGAGGGATCGAATTGCGCCACAAGCTGTGGCGCAATTCGATCCGTCAGCGTTCAGGTGCACATTGCGGGTTCGGCTTAGGGGCGGTTCAGGTCAGGCCGAAGCCGATCGACGTACGCCCTCCGCTTAGGATGCAGTGATGAGCTCCTTGAACGTCCTGATGTTCCGTCCGCAGGATTCTGTCTTTGTCGCTTCGGAGTTCAGCCACAGATCCCGCCGCTCAAGACGTCGAGAGAGCAAGCGGTTAGACATCCTCATTGATGGCCGGCCTTTGCGATTGTGGTGGCGGGACTGGGAACAACCGGAGTACGACTTCGACGTACCCGTACCCGTACCGCCCCTAGTCACTCGCCTTTCTCGATCATCGATGCGGGAAGCTCTGATACAGCTAGGGCAGCTCCGTGGGTCAAGTCCCGGAGGTAGACCGATGACCGCTGAGCTGTTCTATTGCGGGGAATGTTTCGACGTATCGGACGGAATCCTCGGCGTACAGGTCAGTCGGGGCCAGAGCACAGTGACGTGGCAGAGGTTTGGTTGGATTGATGAGTCCGACGGCATCACCGAAGATGCTCTGATCACCAACGCACCACCCATCACCTTCGATGCTGCCGCGTACGACCGCGCCCTGGATGATGCTCAAGCCGCCCTCGCCAGCTTTTTCCGCCGCAGTCGGTAAAGAGAAACAGCTCCGGCATGAACTGTCCGGTCAGGGATCGAGTTCAGAGGGCGGTGTTTATCTATGCCGTTGTCAGGGACATTGATACGGAGCCGGCTGAAACCAAGAGGCACAGGATGCAGATGCAGTAAGTGCCGAGATTCCTATTTTCCGGCAGTATGACCTTCTTCCGTGGCCATAGCCAAAGAACAACCCCGAAGAGAGCCAGAGGGAGGAACAGCACCAGTGCTACCGGTTGGACCAGGGCAACAAACCCTATGGCTGCAAAAACAACAAGAGAAGTCACAGCACACAGCGTCCTTAGACGCTCCAATTGCCGGTCTCCGTTTTTGTCGTACAGCCACCAACGACCGATCTGCAGAATTAACGCCACGATAATCCCGGCAACAACAGGCGATGAAAAACGTTCAGCCGGCGGAGCGCTGGACCCCTCCGGAGACAAACCCGGCAACACCAGCCGCACCAAACCGGCCACTACCCCAAACGCAACCGGCCCGAGGAAGGTTACCCAGAAGGTCACACGAGCTTTCGCTGCGCTCTCATCATTCACAGGTGAACCGTAACCGAACGGGCCCAAAACTTCCCAAGGGACGCGTTATCCACCGCCCGAGAAAGCGTACGGTGGAGGATCGGCTCAGCCCAGACGGTCGCTCCCATGCGATCATCCCGCCGGTTACAGATTGCGTGCATCCTTCAATAGCTTTAGGGCCTTTGGGCCGACTCCATGGACGTCCCTTAACTCATCAAGGTTGGCGGGTAGGTCCGGCAGCGAGTTGTAACCAGCGTCGATGAGGGCGCCGGTTGCTGGCCGACCGATTTTTATCCCGTCGAATGTCGGGCCGCGGTCGCGGGAAACACCGCTGTTGTCGGTCATACCGTCTCCTTCACTTGTGGTCGGGATGCAGGAGCGGCGCAATTTCGCGGTAACCGTTCAGCGCCGAGGTCACCGCACCGGCGACGTCCGCACACAATGACAAAACAAGGGCGTCCGCTGACTACTCCTTGGACCCTTGGTCGACGCCCTCGTGGTACGAGCGTAAGCCGTGTTTCACGGCAAATCGAATGATCCAGTACAGGACAAAGGCAACAACTGCGATCAAAAGAATCCACAGAACGAGCATGACAATAACGAAATCGATCCCACCAACCTGCACTAGCTTCCCCCAAACACGAGACTGAGATGATCGCTACAGACTACCGAAGCCCAGTGGACCATTAGGACCCAAGCACAGTGCTCGAACGGTGAGGGATTGTGGCTGACCGGTAGATGCCCGTAAGAGAAGATGTTCGTCTGCGGTGTAACTTTCCGGGGATGGGCGGACACTACAGGGTATGGGGACGATGAATCCTGGCGATGGCGACTTGTGGTCGCGCAGCCTTACCGGTGATGGGGATGCTTTCGGTGTCCTGTTCGACCGTCACCGGGATCGCGTGTACAGACACGCGTACCGGCTCGCGCGGAACCGACACGATGCTGAGGATACGAGCGCTGCAGCGTTCCTCGAGTTGTGGCGCCAGCGACGCAAAGTCCATCTCGTGCAGGGATCTGTCCTCCCCTGGCTGCTGGTCACCACTACAAACTGCGCACTGAATCTCCGCCGTGCGACCCGTCGCTACGACGCCTTGCTGCGAAAGCTGCCCCGTACCCCTGACGCAGCCGATCCAGCGGATACCTACCTACAAAGCAGTGGGCTGGACGCCGTCGGGGAGCGCCTTGCAGCAGCGCTGCGCGCCTTGAAACCGGGGGACCTGCAGCTGATCACGCTGGTCGCCCTGGAGGGATACGACATCTCCGCCGCCGCGACCATTCTCGAACTCAGCCCGGGCACCGCGAAGACCAGGCTGCACCGAGCTCGGCACAAACTACGGGCCGAGCTGCACGACGCCGATGAACCACGACTGCTTACCCTCTCCGAGGAGAGACCCTCATGAACCTCGAACAGATGGACAAAACTTTCAGCCAAGGCTTACGCGCTGCACTCGTCGAGCAGGTCAACACCAGCTCTTCAGCGAAGGTTCGACGGCACCGCTGGTGGATAGGCGCAGGAGCCTTTGCCGGTGTCGGACTCATCGGCGGAGTAGGCGCCGCCACCGCAGGATTCTTCACCGAGCCAGGAAGCGACATCGTCACCGAACTCGGGGCTCCCATTGCAGGGGCTTACACCGGAACCCAAACCATCGACCTCGGTCCCCGGCCGGAGGGGACCACCCACGTTGTCGTGCGCCTGACCTGCCTCAGTACCGGCACCATCTACTGGGAGGGCGGAGCGAATATGACTTGCACAGCCAAGGACGAAGGAGCACAGGGAACCATGTCTCTCCCATTGGGGGCGGGCCAGACCACCACACAGGTGAAGGCCAGTGAGCCCGACGTCAGATACGAGGTGAAAGCCAACTACGAGAACCGGACACCCACCGAGTGGGCGCTCAACGACAACGGGGACACCTACGGCACAACCAACGAAGGAGGGGAACCCGACCTCATTTCGGCCATCGCGACAAACGGGAAACTCGGCTACGTCTACGCCAAGGACCTGCAGGGACCGGAGATCAACAACCCGGAAGAGGCACTCGAATACATGGAGTCTGTCAAAGGAACAACGCTCATGGTCCCGGTATACGAATCCGACGGAGAAACCGTCATAGGCGAATTCCACGCCGGAAGCTGGTAATCCCCGGCACGTGCGGTGAAGGATCGGTTCTCGGCTGCAGGTGGGGATGTAAGGATGAGCTGATGAAAATTCCTTCACAGTTGCTTCTGGATGGGCCTCGCGGGAGACGTCTGTGTTTGGAGCTCGCGATGGAGCTGGATCCTGATATCAGGCAGAGTGCTTTTCGGTTGGCGCACAGCCTCGATCCGGCAAGTGGAAAATCGAGGGTCTTGATAGGAGCCGATACTGGGGAAACCGCCGTGCCGTTCCTCGGTTGGTCTCCGGCCGAGCTAGCAGAGGCAATCGTTTCGCTCGACTCGGCTCATGTCGGTGCTGGTGCGGCCAACGCCGCTCTGCAACGGTCAGTAGAGGCGGCGCGGTACTGGCAGGAACCAGACGGAGAAGACATCCTCGCTGGACTTCCTGAAGTACGCGAAGCCTTCGCACCCATCGCGGATAAGATCTTGGCTCTGCCGTCAATGCAATGGCTCTGCGAGCCGCGGCGCATCGAACAGTGGGCGATCGATTGGCGATCAACTGATGATCCGGCCCCGTTGCCACGTGCACCCCGGCAAGCACTATCGAAATGGGCACAGGACGAACGAGCGGAAGAACTACGTGCCTCCCGGGAACGCCCGAAGGATCCACAAGCCAACTGGTCCGGAACCTGGTGGTCCATACCGCAAGGAATCATCAGCACCGTCGGCCAGATCCCGGCAGGGCTAAATCTCATCGAGGATTCCTTGGGCTGGGAACAGGCAACCGTCATCCCCGTCCGCGGAATTGGCACAACGTATAAAATCCGCACCGCAGATGACTGGATAACACTGTGCCGGAAGCACCCGCTGGAAGTCACCGCCTCACGCCGACACGACTGGTTCAAGACAACTGGCCGGAACGGCCGCTGGGTCCTCCCGGACTGGGAACGAGTGGCCGATGAATGGGACGCCGTGCACCTGACAGGCTTGGGTTACCTCAGCAGCGCTGGCCGGGCACTCCCCGTTGATTCCGACACGTCATCGGTCATCGCCGGCTGGGACCCAGACCGCACATTCTGGCTCACCGACGTGGCTCGAGAATGGGAAGCACCACGACAGGCATGGCACCGCCCCTCACCTCAAGAAGAAGCGTGGACGCAACTTCCGAAATAACGAAGGCGCGACGGTTTGTACGCTGAGGGATCGTTAGAGCCGACCTAGGCCAAACAAGGTGCGGCTACCCAGAGCTGGACGTTGCCAGAAGAGTTTCGTTGCACTTGGCGGAGGACTTCTACCCGGTGATTGTCCAACGAGCTGTTGGACAATCACTTCTCGCGCCTCCGGTCCATCTCTTTATTCGCTCTACGGCAGTAGAAACGCGAGCCACTGCTCCGGGCCCCACACATACGTGTCATCGCAGCTGTAACCTCGTAGCCAAGGCTGCCCGTCCACGACCCGGAGGTAGAACCCCTTCGGGTACTCCACGTCCTCGCTTACGGGTTCGGACGCGATGTGGATCGCTCCACTCGGCGCGCGACCGGCGGACAGGACGGAGTCCGGTGCGTTCGCCTGGTCCTTCAGCGCCAACCGGAGATAAGGGCCGGTCACCAAGGGACAGAGTTCCAGCCCCTGGCTCCTCGCGGAGGCGAAGACCTGGGACTGGGCAGCACCTTCCTCCAGGCCGAGCTGCGCGACGGTTCGTTCCACGATTCGTAGTGTTTGACTCACTGGTGCATCGAACGCTGGGTGAGCGAGCAGGGTCTCTGCATGGACGTTGAGCTGCACGCCTGCATCCCGCAATGACTGGACGACTTCGGTTCGCGGCTGCCCGCCGACCCGGACCAGGAGACCCTCAAGCATTGCTGTGCTCATCATGAAACGATTCTCCATTACTGGCAGATGGACAACAGCATCGTGTAGTTCCAGACTGCTACCTGGCACGGGGTGAGGGATCCTGCGTGCTAGCGAGAGTGGGGGATGTCGTGGTCACTTCGCCGTCACGTCTGCTGAGAGAATTCGATTCATGCTGCAAAGGGTCGAAAGAAATGATCACAACGGTATCCAGTCGTATTGGCTTGATACCGATGACCGTATGTGCACGGGCACATTGGTCTTCGGGGTTGGACTCCGCGATGAACCTGTTGCGTTGGCCGGCATCACGCATCTGATCGAACACATCGTGCTGCGTCGCGTCCAGCCAATGACCGTGCGCCATGGAGGAAGCGTCGATACGAACACCACGGAATTCCACGCCTCCGGCAAGCCCGATGCGGTGGCTGCGTTCCTCAACAGCGCCGCTGAAGTCCTTTCGGACTTCGCAGCCCTCACAGAAGAGGACTTGGCGCTGGAGAAAGCGTCCATCCAAGCGGAGAACCCATGGGAATTCCAGAACCTATCCGCAGGGCTCCTGACTTACCGATTCGGAGCCAAAGGACCTGGGACCGCGCAGATCGGCGCCCCGACGCTATCCGCGATCACCGCAGATGAGGCTACTGATTGGGCGAAAAGCTGGTTCTCCAGCGCGAATGCCGCTCTGACATTCAGCGGCCCCGTGCCAGCTGCTCTTGATGTCCGACTGCCTTCTGGCAGTCCAACAGTCCGCGACGAACCGATCCCGGTTATCACAGAACCGACCTTGGTCATGTCATCGAAGGTAGGCATCGCCCTGTCCCTGACCGTCCCCATTCGTCACGGCGCGCTCCTGGCCGACGCGTTGTACCACGAGCTACGGAAGCGGCTGAGTCACGATCACGGTTTGATCTACTCAGTCGATCCGATCATTACCGTCCTAGGCCAAGACACCGTGCAGCTTGATCTTGTGCTCGATCCGATTGAGGAGAGCACCCACAAGACCCTGAACGAAACACTCAAAGCTCTCAGCGACATTGCCAGATCCGGGTTCAGTGCTCATGCGGTCGAGTCCGCCCACAACGATTACGTTGTGGATCTTGCCTGGGATGAAACCGTACCAACCCAATATCTCGACCAAATCGCCATCGACGGGCTCTTCCAAGTAAAAACACCTACCCGTGAAGAACTGCTCGAGCTAGAAGGCGAAACGGACGCAGCGGCTCTAACCGCGACGTTGAAGGACAGCCTGAAGACCTTGATCGTCGCAATGGACAGTGACGTCAAACCCAAGAAGAAGAAATGCCGGGACGCAAGTCTAACGATCGACCCGTATGAGATCTGGCAAGACCATGACACAACCGAACCTCAACAGGATCAAACTGGTCCTCAACCGAATGTGTGGCCGAACAAATCGAATAAGAGCGTTCTACAGCTCACCGACACGCATCTGGTGAAACACCGAAGCTCCAAAACCAAGGCCATCAAACTGACAGATGTCGTCCTGGTCGGAGACCGCAGCAGCGGAGAAATCGCGCTCCTGGACAGTCGCGGACGAAGCACCGAGCTCGACGTCCACCAATGGAAAAACAGTAGAAACCTCCGACGAGCCCTAATGTCCGCCTTCCCACCCGAAATTATCCGCACCTTCCCCAAAACATGGTGAGCGCCTACATGCCATAACTTCAGCAGTAGCCAGCGGGCGGTGAGGGATCGGGCTGAGAGCCGAAGGTGGAGTGCACACTGTCCGGGCGCTGGAGAGAGCGCCTGCGAGAATGGGCGCATGCCTCTCCACAAGTATCCGATCCGGCGGTTGGCTGAGGACCCTGGGAATGTTCTTGATCGTGGGCAATGGCCGGCGAGCCTGCCACCTGTCACTCAACTGCTTGACGAGGGTCTCGATCTGACGTCAGCAACCATCCTGGTGGGCGAGAACGGGTCAGGGAAATCGACCCTCGTGGAAGCCATCGCACTGGCCTACGGTTTGTCCGCGGAAGGTGGTTCAACGGGGGCGCGGCACACTACTAGGTCAAGCGAGTCCGTACTCGCCGACCACCTGCAGCTCGTCAGAAATGCCGGTACCACCAGGCGGGGATACTTTTTGCGTGCTGAAACGATGCATGGCTTCTTCACCTACCTTGAAGCCAATCCCCGCCCTCCCGACCGGCCGGATATCCCGTTCCATGAAATGTCCCACGGCGAGTCATTCCTGGAACTGGCTGCAGATCGCTTCCGAGGGCACGGACTGTGGGTTCTCGATGAACCTGAATCCGCCTTGTCCTTCACCGGCTGCCTCACTCTCCTTGCAGCACTAAAGGACCTCTTAGCCCAAGGAAAGTCCCAAGTCATCATGTCAACACACTCACCACTCCTAGCGGCTCTTCCAGGCGCGCGAATCCTCGAAGTGGGCACATGGGGTTTGCGGGACCGCCGCTGGGAAGATCTTGACCTCGTTACAAATTGGCGGTCGTTCCTGGACGTGCCGCAGAGATACCTACGGCACATCTAACACGCCAGCGAGAGCTCAAGTTGAGCCTGCCCGTTGAAGGATCGGTGAGCGGGACTCTCCCTGGCGATTTGTGCTTGGCCAATGATGAAGCAATGTCTCGGGGGATCAGAAATTTACGGAGCCGTGAAGGGGCGGCACTGCTCGCTGGTGGGTTCACGAACGGGCCGGCTGAACTGATTGATTTCCTCATCCCGTTATGGGCCGGAATTGCCCTTGGTGTGGGAGCCTCCCAGGTCGGGTTTTTGGTAGCGGCTGAACTGATCGTCTCTGTTTTGGCGCGGCCGGTGGCCGGTTGGTTAGCAGATATAAGGGAGCGACGGACTCTTGCCGGCATAGGCGCGGTTCTTTACGGGCTGTCCTGTGGCGGGTATGCGATTGCTGACTCCATGGCCATCGCCTATTTGGCTGCCATACTCGGAGGTGTTGGAGGTGCCCTGCTGTGGGTATCGCTGCGGGCGGTCATCAGTGAGCGTCTGTCCACCGACTCCAGCGTTTTTGCCCGTTTGATGTCGGCGCAGGAGACGGGCATGTGGGTCGCCTTCGTCGCCGGTCTGCTGTTGCTGGCACAAACTGATCTCTTCCCGCCGGTGTTTCTGGCCTGCGGAGCAGCCTGCCTGGTTGGTGCGGTGGTGCTGTTCGCCAGTCCGGCCATGTCGATCGAGGCGGCCAGCGCAGCACGTGCGGCGGTCGGGCTGACCGGCTCAAGCTCCCGTGCCGTTGCGATGAAGTTGCGGCCAATGCTGATCACCGTCGTAATGACCGCCTTGGCCGAATCGGCCGTGGGCATCTTGCTGCTGCTGCACCTGCAAAGAGGATTCAATCTTGGTGTCATCCAAACCGCGTACGTATTCCTGCCCGGAGCGATTGCCATGGGCGTATTACCGCCATTGCTGCACAAGCTGGTCCTCCGCGTCGGGCGCCGCCGCGCGGTGATTGCAGCTTCGGTGTTCAGCGGTATCTTTGCCGTGTCCCTGGCGTGGGCACCGGGACCCGCGGTGATAGCCGCCTTGTGGATTTTATGCGGGGCCGCCTGGGCTATGCTGATGCCGATCGAGCAAGCCGTCATCGCAGAAGCGGCACCCGGACAGGTCGGCCGCGCCATGGGCATCTACACTTCCGCAGGGCTGATCGGAGCAGCCATAGGAGCATTCGCCGCCGGCTTGCTCTACGAATTCAGTTCCTGGCAGGCGGCATGCCTGATCTCCGGACTAATCATCCTCTCCGGAGCCGCACTTGGACCTTGGGCCATCCGCCGACTGGGAGTGCAAGACATACCCACAGAACAACCAGCAACCATCCCGCGCCCGTAAACGGCAACAGCTCATTGTTCCTCCGTCCTATCCGTCCGGTGACCGATGGTACTGGTGTGGGTCCGGATGCGCTGTTTGAGTGCGTTGTAGCATTGGCGCGTGTCTACGCCCCGGAACCCGCTCGTGCCTCTCGGCGCCGTCATGATTGGTCGGACCGTGATCGTACCCGATGCGGAAAGGCCCGTCGCGGCAATTATTGACGAGGATCAGACAGTCCGGTGGGTCACCTGGCCTGAGGCTCCCTTGCCCGACCGTGCGATCGGCGAGGTGCAACTCCTGCCCACGTCCAAGGGGACGTGGGTGATCTATCAGGCTGAGGATACAGAAGGCCCCGATTATCTGGTGCAGCGAACGGCTGTCTTCGTCACCCCGAACGGTGTCACCGCGGCATGCGATCTTGGGCAGGGCCGACCGGTGGGTGTTGATGCCGACGGTTTGTGGGTCGGTGATCCACGGGACGCATCGGCGTGGATGGAATCGCCTGATTCCGCAGAGACCGCGAAGGAAGCGGTTGGGACGGAAGACCTCACTACCGAGGGGATGGAGTGGGTTCCGTCGGAACCGTTCTGGCCCGGCGAAGCAGGGAGCGAGGGCACGGCTGCGGTCTCGGCGCCAGTGTTTGAACATGCCGGCGGCGCAAGCGATGCAGGACAGCGGACCGGGTGCCTAACTCATTTCGGCACCGCTGCCGATGATGACACGTCGGTTGGTGAGCCGGGTCCTCCATTGCCGACTCCTGGGACCGAGCTCGTGCGAATCAGTACTGACGGTAAACGGACCGTGATTCAGGTTGATCACCTCGTGCACCGTGTAGATGTCTCCCAGGACACCTTGACACTCCAGTACTTTCCTACCGGACCACGGCAGGTCCCACTCGGCAATGATCTCGGCTGGGATGTCGTGTATGAACCCGAACAGGTCGTCATCGACATTGCAGACGGGCTACCGGAGAGAATCGAGACCGAGCAGCTCCCGTCGAAACCGGCACCGCAGGACTACGAGGAAGAGTCTGAGCAAGACTATGGGCGGCACCAAGTCGCCGCCGCTCAGTGGCAAGACCGTCTCGAGCTGGACGGCGTCCAGGGCGCTGCATGGCCCCTCCGTAACCTTCGTGAGGAAGCGCGCACTGGCGCTACCTCCAAACTCCGGGAACAGTTTGAAACCCTCGCGAGACCCAACATCGTGTGGACGTATGACCACCCGTCACTCCGGCTCGGGCGCAGCGACTACCGGAACGTGAGTGTCACGGAAGAAGAAGCCTGGCCAGCTACCGAGATCGTCGTGTCATTCGAGCACATCACGGTGCCGAACCTTCGCCTGCGCAGACGCTACCGCGTATTCAACGATGCCGGGCGTCCTCGCGAATGGGCGTACGCCACCGTTCACCTCGACGAGGACCTCCACACAGGGAACATCCCACCCGTATCCGCTGCAACCAACGGTGTCCTCGACATCTAACACCAACTGAGAACCAGCACGGTGAGGGATCCGGTTTTGGCCGGAGCCGGTAGATTCTGCGAGAAGTGCTTTTGGTGGCTTGCGTTGACCGTTCGTATTTGGTGAAGGACTTATGGATCTTGAAGTTTTTGTGATGCAGGCCAGGCTGTGGAACCGGGATCCGGGTCCCCAGCACAATGCGCTGGTGAAGAAGCTCAGCTCTGAGGACGCTGAGACGATCATTGATCTCTTCGGGCAAGCCCAGCGCAGCGCGTCCGAGTTATTCATCCAATGGGAGGCTAGGCCCGAGTCCCAGGCACTCTTCGCGGCGAAGACCGTTAAACCGGACAAGGGCAATCCGCCAAACCCCCAGGACTTTGACCCCGCAGCCCCTCCATTACTGGGCAGGGTGGATGACCCGCAGCCCTTCAGCTACGAGCAGTGGCTGAAGGGCTGGTGCCTGTATCAAGTCCTCGTCGGCAATGTCCCACCGTCCGATGGACACTTTCTGGAGCAGCCTGATCGGCCTGCAATGTTCGACTTCTTCGAGGGCATGATTGGGAACGGACTCCCAGATGCGTTCGAGGAAGCCTATGAGCGCAGCACCAATACGCTGTGGCCCCTCAAACCTCGTGATGACGAACCGCGCTTCCTCGAATATGCAGAACAGCTCGGACATGCTCCTCGCCGGGTGCAGTTATATCGGGCAACCATGAGAGAAGTGGCCATGGACATCAACGCATCCGAATCATGGCGGCAGTGGTGGTTGAGTGGACCCTTACGGGCAGTGGAGTTCGGGATCGCCGAAAGTCGCGCCATGTACCCTGGCGCTGCAGCTATGCACACTGGACAGGAACCAACGTCTACACGCATGCGGAAGAAGGGTCTCAGGATCATCGGCCACATCACGCCGAGCCTGGACCGCATACTGCAGACGGATGAATCAGACATACCGAAACTCGTACTAGCGGACCTGACCATACTGCTGCGAAAGGTTCACCAGAAATACGCCTTCACCGGGCAGATGCCCGCTGCCAGGTAGAAAAGCCAGGCCTGCCCACTAGATCAGTGGGCATCCCCTTTCAGTAGGTGCGCTGAGCGATCCGTTACTAGTCGGGTTTAGGGGCAGGGATCGCCAGCCGAATATCCTTGCACTGCTCCTCGCGCGCCCTGATACTCACGGCCCGCTCCGCGATGAAATCTCTCGCCATCTGGCAAGTCGCTGTAGGTCCGCGTTCGGCTCAAGTCCCTGCGGCGAGCGGACAGTCCGACGATTGTCACCACACCACCAGCTCCTATGAGGAGTGACGCGGCGACGAGGATCGCAACTGCCAAAGGAGCGCTTTCGCCCTCGAAGACATCGGAGAACTGAAGCGCGAAGGTGATAAGACCGAGAATAAGTAAAGTTCCGCCGATATTCAGCAGCTTGGTGTGAGACATCATTCCCCCAGAGTTCGATACTCCATTCAAGCATTGGGACGCGATATGGAATAGACCCTACGAGGGACGTCGAGACCTTCCCCCGATGGCAGTACGACTTCCTCCGATGCGCGCCCGCCAGAGGCAAAGGTGAACTCTGGGCTGACCCAACGAGGTACCTGCGTTACCCTACTTCGCAATCAGTCACGCCTGATGTACCCATCGCCGCCGAAGTCCAGGGCGGTGAGGGATCCGTCGAGCTGATGGTCTTGTTGCTGAGTATCACGGGGACAACAATGGGCCAGATGGGGAACTCAAAGGAGCGAAGCGAACTTCGCCGCTCAAGAACACTTCTAGTCTCTGCGCTTCTTGGTGTCGGATTCGTAATCTGCGCAACGCTGTTCGCATCGCTCATGTCCAGATACTTCTGGGTTGAAGATTCAGGAGTAGAGGAAGGATCGGCCACATTCGATCATCTGGTGAGCGCGACTCCCAGCGAACAAGGACTGTTTGCCTTCGCGGGTCTGCTGATTGCCATTGGAGTCGTTGCCTGGATCTGGAGGCCTTCCCCTCCTAGTCAGTGGCGCGGAGCGCGGGACTAGGAGGTTCAGTAGCGTCGCTCCGACAGGATCCCGCCCCGAACGGTGAGGGATCCGACCGGGCTGTTCTGTCCGGCGCTAGGCTGAGGTCACTCAGCCCATGAATTAGGGCTGGCGTGCGTATGCCGACGGAGGCCGTTATGAATATCGAGTCCCCGATAGATCCTCGCTTGATTCCCTTTGAGCAATACGAAACGTCCTTCGAAGTGAGGGACTGGTTCGGCATCGATACTGGTGGACCTGCTGAGGCTGAGACCTCCGCTCGGATAACCGAGGCTTCTATCTGGGAAGTCCTTGAATGGGCTAGCCAACCAAGGGAACCGCGACCTGTTGCTAGTTTCATTTGGGCAGTAGAAGCTAGTGGGCCAACAAGGGTCCTGCTTGGCGTATTGGATTGGTCGGAGGACATCTCTCAGCCGCCAGTGCAACGCGCCACTCTGCCGGAGCCGGACTCAGACGAGGGTTGGAAGTACTTCAATCGCCACCAATAGGGTGCGGTGAGGGATCCTCGTATCCGGCGCTACACGAGGGGTTGCGAGCAACTGCCCGGCACAATGCGTTTCGGTGGGAGCATGGCTCAATTTCTTGGCAGATTTCGTGCTGATCCAACTTGGCACGTCGGACCGTGTTTATTGCAGGTCGGTCACGACAAAGCTCCCCGCCCGTCCAGGCAGACGTTCGTTGACACCACTCAAGGTCTTTCTTCGGCTGAGATTCCTACCCATTCAACGGTTTCTTCTGGCCGCACAAGGCCGCGGGCCCATTCAGTGCACATCGCAATACCGCGTCCTGTGGGTTCAAGGATTTCGTCGTTCACAATGATCTGTGCCATCTCCTGGGTTGAAAGCTCGTTTCCGAAGAGAGCTCCGAATTGGGGAACGTTATACATCCGGCCGAGGATGGGACCGGTTTCTGTCTCTCGGTAAAGCACGACCAGCGAATCGTCGGACAGAGCACGTCCACCGACCCAGAGAACTTCAGGTAGTAAGAACGGTTCGCGTCGATCGAGCAGTTCTTCTATCGAGTGAAGAAGCGAATGCGCATCAGTAGGCATGGTCGTTACTCTCTGCAGTCTTCGGCCGAGGCACCAAGTTGCTCGTGAGACAGATCTGAATCACGTGACGATGGCTCACTTTTCGGCCGTCATCGATAACCAGCGGGGCAGGGATACTTGACACACTGAAATTGTGGCAAGCCTCCGTCTAGGGTTGAGGTAGGTTTCGTACAGGACGGACGGAAGTACTAGGGGAACTGTAATGCTGGCATGGACAACTCAAAGCTCCAACCCGCTCATCCCAAATCAGTGGGAATTCACTGTCCTAGGGATTGGACTGCTCGCGCTACTCCTATTCGTCGTAACTCTTATCGACATTGCGCGCTCCCGCCGACTCACCGGACTTGCACGGGCCGTGTGGGCGCTCCTCGTGCTCGCCTTGCCCCTAGTGGGCCCACTTCTGTGGCTCGTCATCGGTCGCTCCGGCAACGCCGCAACCCGCGGTGTCAAGACGAGCCCCGCCAGCAGCGCCAGATGAAGACCTAGTTCTTACTGGCACGGTAAGGGATCCGACCGGCTGCGATGTCCGGGTCTAGGCTGAGGTGACTCAGCTTGAATCACCGCAGGTGCGCGTATGCCGACGGAGGCCCTTATGAATATCGAGTCCCCGATAGATCCTCGCTCGACTCCCTTGGAGCAATACGAAACGTCCTTCGAAGTGAGGGACTGGTTCAGCATCGGTATCGGTGGACCTGCTGAGGCTGAGACCTCCGCTCGGATAACCGAGGCTTCTATCTGGGAAGTCCTTGAATGGGCTCGCCAACCAAGGGAACCGCGACCTGTTGCTAGTTTCATCTGGGCAGTAGAAGCGAGTGGGCCCACCAGGATCTTGCTTGGCGTATTGGATTGGTCGGAGGACATCTCTCAGCCGCCAGTGCAACGCGCCACTTTGCCGGAGCCGGACTCAGACGAGGGGTGGAAATACTTCAACCGCCACCAATAGGGCGCGGTGAGGGATGAGCTCTCGACGGCGCCACAATGATGGGCGGCCGGCGGATGGATGAGTGCGCCCTTCACCCTCTGGCTAGTTGAGGGCAGTACAGTTGGTTGGGTCCCTGGGTAGGAGTCCGGTGACTGTGTGAGTTTCGCATCCGATAATGGGTGCAGGAGGAAATTCACAGATTATGGCACGTAGGCATACCCCGGATCAGGTCGTCGCGAAGGTCCGGCAGGGGCAGAAAATGCTCAATGACGGCAAGCCGATGATCGAGGTCATCAAGGAGCTGCAGGTCACCGAGGCAACCTGGTACCGGTGGCTGCAGCAGTACGGCTCCGAGCAGAACGCAGCCCAAACCAAAGCGGTCAAGGACTTGGAGAAGGAAAACGCCCGGCTGAAGCGGTTGCTGGCCGAGAAGGAACTGGCCATCGACATCCTGAACGAGGTGGCTAAGGGAAAATTCTGAGCCCCGAACCTCGCCGCCGGGCAGTGCGCATGGCGGTGGAGAAGTTCGGGGCGTCCGAGAGATTCGCGTGCAAGGTGCTGGGTCAGAACCGTTCCGCGCTGCGCAAGTCACGCCCAGCGGTCAGCTTCGAGGAAGCCCGGCTACGCGCGGCGTTGCGGGCCATCGCCGGGGAGCATCCGGCGTGGGGGTGGCGGAAGGCTCGTTGGCATCTGCTGGCCCAGCCGGAGTGGGCTGGCGTGGTGCTCAACGCTAAGCGGGTGCGCCGGCTCTGGCGGGCCGAGGGACTGACCTGTAAACCGAGGGCGCGTAAGCGTCGCCGCACCGGGCCCGGCGCCGGGGAGCAGAAGCGGCTGAAGGCCGAGTACCCGATGCATGTGATCAGCTTCGACTTCCAATCCGATGTGACCTCCTGCGGGAGGCATGTCCGGTTCTTCAACGTCATTGACGAGTACACCCGGACCGCCCTGGCGATCGTTCCGCGCAGGTCCTTCACCGCCACCGATGTAGTCGCGGTGCTGGAGAACATCATCGCCGAAACCGGCGTCACCCCAACCTATGTGCGCTCCGACAACGGACCGGAATTCACCGCCGCAGCGCTGGTCAACTGGTGCGCCACTGCCGGGGTAGATACGGCGTTCATTGACCCGGGATCGCCTTGGCAGAACGGGTTCGCCGAGTCATTCAACGCCCAATTCAGAAGGGAACAACTCACTGGGGAAACCATCGACACCATGGCCGAAGCGAAGTACTTGGCCGAGGAATGGAAGAACATCTACAATCATGAACGGCCCCACGGGTCCCTCGACGGCATGACGCCGAAACAGTACTGGGACATCTGGACGCAGAAAAATCAACTAGCTATCGCATAGCCACTGGACTGCTAACCGGGACCCAATTACAGTAACCTCAACCTCCATCGTTGAGGCCTGGCCGCAAATAGGGGGAAGCAGCATGACGAGACTTTGGAGCGTAACGAAGCGGTCGAGAAAAATCGTCTGGCGCACAGCTCTCGTGGGCGTCGCTGCCATCGTTTCACTCATGCTGTGGCTGAGTTTAGATAGGCCACTTCGGGCCGGTGGTGCTCCTTCGGAGGTTTGTGTGCCTGTGCCCGGTGAGGGGTTAGCCGCCTTTGGTGATGTCATCCATAACGACAGCGCCCGGGAGCTGACGATCACCGGAGTGGAACTTGTCAGCGCGGACAATCTCGTTCATGCGGATAGCTACCTGATGGTGATCGATGAGACAACCGATGATGCTGTCCTCGGAGGGGGCAGTACTGCCCTGGATAGTCCAGAGGACGTCGCAGATTGGAAGCACCGCACCAGGCTGGGGAAGGTTGTCCTAGAACCTGGGGAGGCGGCCAACGTCATTGTCGCTCTGTCCCTGGCAAATCCTGAGACGAATGGGACATCCGAAGCTCTACGAATTTCTTACACGGACGGAATGCGCAGGCTCACCGCTGACAACACGTTGAAAATGCTGCTTACGAACAAGCAATCCTGCTCCTAATCGCCGCTGATGTCGGCGGTAACCATTCACCCGTGGCTCACCGCGCGGGTGGTGCGCGGTGAGCGATCCCTCACCGGGCATTGCTTCATCCGACAGAGTAACCCTTGAAACACCTAACCGCGTTGTCGCGGAGCCCGGTTTTTTCGGCGCATTCTCGAGGTCCGCGCGGGGGGACCGCCGAGACCTTCTGGGACGAGTCGCGAGGCAACTAGGCCGCCAAGGACGAGGGCGAGCGTAACTAGGGCGAGGGTTAGCCCAATACCGAATGGCTCTTCGTCCCAGTCCTCAGGTGAGCCCACAGCGATAGGGCGCGACTCGTCCTCCGGGTCAACGACGAACCTGACAGCAGATCCCAGGGTCTCATCGGGACTGCCCCGGCTTTAGTTGACTCGGGGTCTTAGGCCGCGGTGAGCGCGGACCGGTTGATTGTTTCATATTCGACTGGCGTGAGTTTCCCCAGACGCCGCTGCCGGCGTCGGCGGTGGTAAGACCGCTCGATCCATGTCGTGATGGCGAGGCGCAGATCCTGCCGTGTGAGCCAG
Organism: Arthrobacter sp. PTI12; assembly: GCF_056679915.1. Taxonomy (NCBI): domain Bacteria; kingdom Bacillati; phylum Actinomycetota; class Actinomycetes; order Micrococcales; family Micrococcaceae; genus Arthrobacter; species Arthrobacter sp. PTI12. Next base: position 789,600 of record NZ_CM155256.1, read on the forward strand.
CGTTGACGGTCAAGGACGTTCTTCTGCAGCAGCGAGAAAAACGATTCCATGGCGGCGTTATCCGCGCACGCGCCGACCCGGCCCATCGAACCGGTCAGCCCGTGATGACGCAGTGATTCCACGAAACGGCGCGACCGGAACTGGGAACCGCGATCGGAATGCACCACTGTCCCTGCAGGGCGGCGTGCCCGTACGGCGTTCTCCAACGCCGCGACTGCCAGCGATGATTTCATGCGGGCGTCCATCGAGTAGCCAACGATCCTGCCGGAGTAGACGTCTTTCACCGCGCAGAGGTAGAGCTTGCCCTCGGTGGTGGGGTGCTCGGTGATGTCCGTGAGCCACAGTTCGTTCGGTGCTGTAGCGGCGAAGTCCCGTTCCACCAGGTCATCATGAACCGGTGGCCCGGGCTTGCGGTTCAGGCCTCGTTTCTTGGAGAACACCGACCAGATGCCATGGTCCCGGCACAGGCGCTGGACCCTGTTCTCGCCGGCTGTGACGCCCTTTTCTGGGAGTTCGTCGGCGATGAACCGGTACCCGAACGCCGGGTCGTCGGCGTGAATGTCCAGGGCGGCATTGATCAGGTGGGCGTCCGACCAGTCCCGGTCGGTCACCGGGTTGGCTCTCCACCGGTAATAGCCTTGCTTGCTGAACTTCAACACCCTGCAGGTCACCGCCACGGGAATCCCTTCGGCGGCAAGATCCGTGACCAGCGGGTACGTCATTTTGGGTTGATGTCCCTCGCCAGGTAGGCGGCGGCACGACGCAGGATCTCGTTCTCCTGCTCCAATAAACGGTTGCGTTTCTTCAGATCCCGCATCTCCGCGGACTCCGCAACCGCCGGACCAGCGCCTGCATCCTTCCGATCAGCTATCGCCATCCAGCGCTTCAACGTCGTGACCGACAGCCCGAAATCCTTCGCTATTTGAGTTAGCGGGGCCTCGCCCTTCCGGGCCACATCAATAACATCCTGGCGGAACTCCGCCCCATAAGCCGTGGGCATGGTCAACATCCTTCCACGAGCACAAGCTCGCTAGGTCAAGGAGTCAACAAAACCGGGGGCAGTCCCTATTGGATCATTCGATTGGCTGTGAAACACGGGGTGCGGTCGTACTACGACGGAGTCGACCGCGGGCCAAACTCCAGGTAGCGTTCGCGGCGGCCTCTTGTCTGCCGCCCGTCTCATTAGTCCGTGTTGTCTTCTCGGAATGGAACGCTTGCGTCGGCGGAGAGCATTTGTGTTCTCCCGGATCGCGCCACAAGGAAGATGCTCCCAGGGGCAAGGTCTTACGGATGGCCTATCAACGGGGATCTCAAGCGCGCAGCCCTGAGAACAGGGCTGCTGTCAGTCGCGATCGCTCAGCGCACGCTGTTTACCTGGCGAGCAAGTTGTCACTGATTTTCGTCCATCCCTCTTCTTCGAGGTCGCCAGTCGTGTATCCATCGGTCACGAGCGTGACTGATTCAGGGATGCCGATAGTGGTGTTGGTGATGACTCTGCCGGCGCCTGTGCCGCAGGCGGTTCCCCACGCTGCTTCGTCCTGCCCCTTAGTACGAATGACGCAGAAGCCGGGGTCTTCATCCTGCCTGGCAATGAAATATGTGATGCCGTCCTGCTCTGCTACTCGCCGGACGGAATCGAGGTCAAGATTCTGAGGAGAAACGTATTCGGGGAGCTTGTCTTCGGCGGTTGCGTCTCGATCAAGAGCAGATATTCCGTCGCCACCGCTACAACCAGTAATCGACAAGAGAATTACCGCCCCAATTATGACTGCCGTATAGCGCTTCAACTGCACGTCGCCCCCTTCGATCCGCATTGTTCCTTGCAGGCTATCGGGCAAGCGGCGGATCGCTGAGCTAGATGCCGTTATGCGTCTCTTCAACGCCGCTCATAGATTGATCCCTTAACGCGCGGTTCTTTGGGGTCTACCTGCGAAACTGCGCTTCGTGCCAAGCTGAAGGTCAGTAGTCGTCCCGAGCTCAACGTCCCGGGCTAACTAGCCGACATGGATCACGAATCGGAAGTGAGCTTTCACAGCACGATTTCACCCTGAGCTAGGAGCCGGGCATGGGGTTAGCCGGGACAACGCGCCCATCTGCAAGGGTCAGACTTTCGACGACTAGCCCGTCAGGTAAGCGAACCCCTTCTAGGGCAAGACTCAACAAGCCATCGTTTGGGGGATCGTGGGCCGAGGTGTATGCGTAAGTTAAGTTCTCAGGGAGCTCACCTAAGTCCGCCTCGGTGGGAAATTGGATATTGAGCGAGGCTTCTTGCGCGGATTCCTCGCATAGTTGAATGGAACCATCAGGATGAACGAGGCCAATATTGCTAAAGGTACGCTCGGGCGTCTCTGCGGCGTACCACCTGTACCCAGACAGGAAGTGGATGCTTGAGGATCCGCCGGTTTGCGATGTCTCTCCAATGGCATCGCACGCGTTTGGTATCGCCGGAGCACGCTTAGCTGTGGTCTGACCCTCCTCGGGGAGAGGAGCGTCACGGTTCATAGTCAGAAATGCGAACCCACCCAACAACACGACCGCTGCGAGGCCACCCACCACGATTCGTTTCCGGATCGGATCTACAGGTTGCTCGGCGCGTTGAAGCGGCGGTTCGCCCAGCGGATCCGTTCCGAGCTCGATGATCTGGACGCCCTCATCCTGGCGCACCAATCGATCCTGCCCTTCGCTCTTCCCCACCTCTCAATCTTATGCGCAGCGCCAGCTGAAGCTTGAACCCCCTCGTGAGCGTTTCTCTCCTAACCCGGTGGGGCGGTGACCCGCCCGATAGTCGGTCGCTCAGAGCCCGTAAGTCGAACCCGACCGGGCAGAACGTGGCCCAGTCAAACTTGGGACTCTGAACCTCGCCCCGTAGGTTCCTAATGATTGCTATGGCATTTGGGACGGTCTCAGTTGCCAGCCCTCGGTACTGATTCTTTGCCTGCCAGATATGGCCAAGTGATGATGAGCGCAACTACAAGGCCGCCAAGCAGCCCGCCCAACGCGGTGAGAGGCCCGAGCGAGAGTGTGATGATGAGTGCAGGGACGATGAGGGCAGCTGCCATTGCCCAAAATGCATGGGCCCGTTCGGGTCTGTCGGATCGTATCCAATTGGCGACGACCATTGCCAAGAGAAAAGCGGCCAGTCCGGCCACACTTGACCAGTAACCTCTATCGCCTGGGTTGGGAAAGAGGGCAAAGATACCAGCGCCCGCGAGAACCCCCAGGAACCAGACGAGAACCATAGCTCCGAACTTCTTCAAGTCATCACCTCTTGCGCCGCCAGCGGCATCGCTAAGCATCCGCACCGCTGGTCCTGCAGTCAGGGTAACAGTGGCTTTGAACAAGCGCACGAGTAGGGCTACCCGAAAATATCAGTGCTCCTGTTGCTTCGCATGCAGTAACCCCCAGCGCGATACCTTCCGGACCGGTTTAAGATCTGGCAGGGGAAGCTACGTATTCCGGTTATGCGGTTCCACGCCATGTTCCAATCGCGCCCAAAGCCGATCACGGTCGGGACCGATAACGGCTGTTGCATCGAGCCTTAAGTCGAAGCCGGTTCGAGGATGGGAAGTGACAAAGTGCCCGCCCCGCAGTTCCTCCGCAGTTGGCCAGTCAGGACCGTAGTCCTCCTCCAGGTATTCGTGCTTCCCATTGAGCCAGTGCACCTGTGTCCACATCTGCTCCTGCTTAACCAGAAGAAGGGAAACGACCGCATAGGCATGACTCCGGTGGTAACCCATCCCATAGGTTCACCGTTCAGCGACAGTTCCCACACCGCATCTCGGAATGCGTCCAAATGAGGGTCCTTCGGCCAGTCCACTTCGTCGAGCCTTTTGTCTAGCCAACCCATAAGTCAGTTCTAGCAGTCCGCGCCGCGAGCGACCAAGCAACGCAGGCGGTCCTGCGATGCGGCTTTAGCCGAACCTCCGACGAACGGGTGGATGGGTCACTGCAGGCCGCGCTGAATTTCCTGCAGAGCATCGATGTGTCCCTTGTATGCCTTTCGACCCGCGCGGGTGAGGCGGAAGACGGTCTGCGGCTTCTTGGCCAGAAATGACTTGTGCACCTCCAGGTAGCCGTGTTCCTCAAGGATCGCGGCGTGCTTGGACAGCAGCGCATAGCTGACCCCGAGTTCTTCCTTGAGGACCTGATATGTCGCGTCATCGACTGTGGACAGCGCGGCCATGATGGTGAACCGCATCGGGGAGTGCACCACCTCATCGAGCCGGGCCCTGGCCTCACCCAGGCTCACCTGCCCCGCACCGCCAACCACACCGCGCATGCGAACACAGGGGCAGTGAGAAGCAAGGCGGCCAGCAAGGCGATCCCAGCCGAAACATCATTTCCTCCGGCAACCCCTAAAACCTGTCCAGTGATCCCAGTACCTATCCCGAGCCACAACGCCACCAAGCCTTCAACCCTGTTGAAATGTCGAGGACGCACCGTCCGAACGCGGGCACGATGGAGGTTGAACAGTACTGCCAATAGCACCAGACCCCCGAATAAGAGAGGGCCGCGGGCACCGGACCACAGATCGCCCCCCACCATTAGGTAGACCACAACAAACACGGCACCTATAACTGCCCACAGGCCGAGGTTAAGTGCCTCGCGCAGGCTGGAGATCCGCTGCTTAGTGGGGTCTCCGTTCGCGGGAGGTGGCACTTCATCGCGGTGGAAGATACGCCCATTCATGTATACACACTATTGACAACTTAACGAACCGTCAACAACAATTTGTGGCGACGGGGACAGACGCTCGCGCAAGCGATGTAAGAGACCGCAGAAGACTTCTGCTAGCGCGGCAGCATTCTATGGCTCTCCCCGGTACTTTCGTTCGTTGCTGACGAAATACAGTGTGAGTCCTCCCAGCGCTACTATTCCGGTGACCAATATCAACCAGTTCGCTTCAGTAACACCGAAATAGATTCCCACGACAATGAAGAAAATGACCGGGATAGCCCCAAGGAGGGCCAATAATCGGGTTCGTTCCTTATAGGTCCAGACCTGCCCTCGTTTAGGTAACATTCATCCTCCAGCGGAACGAAAATCATCAAGCATGTTGGATCCAAGTAGACCGAAGCCTATAGGCCGAGCGGCCAGACTTGAAGGTCTCCGTCCGAGTCGCTGGTTCATCTCCTAGAGCGTCATCATCAGGATCCTTCACCGCGCTCTGGTTACTTCGCTGTGTTCTCCGAAGGATCCGTGAGTTGGTCGCGTTTCGTTTGAGCTTGCCGTATCCCGTCACGCACCGCAGCTCGCACCACCCCATACAGCACATAGAAGAAGACGCCTGCGACGACGAGGCCTAGGACAATTGTGTTGAGCGCTCCAGCATCCACAGGCCGACCTTATCCCGCATCTGAGCCGTGCTCCACCGCGATCCCTCAACGAACGTCCGCACAGGCACGACTGTTGCAGTGAATGGAGCCTGGTTCTCACTCTCTGTCGTCGGTTCAACCATTTGCATGTCCGGAGCTGGCCGATTGGTGTCGCTGCAGGAGCACTGGGATCACCACGATGGCTGAGATTGCTACCCAGGTCCACATCACTTGGGTAAGGCCCCAACTGTCTCCGAGTAGCCCACCGATTATGCCGACGAACGGGACGAGTCCCATTGTGGCGACGATCCTAAAGCCCTGTTGCCTGCCCATCATCTCCGGTGGTGTGAGTCGGGCCAGGATGGTGAACGCCAGAGCGTTGTACGCAACGACGAGTGCCCCGTACCCCACAGCATGGGAGAGGACAAGAACGACGGAAGCGTTTAAGAAGATGGAAGCCAATGGTAGAGGTACGACGAGGAATGGGAAGAGAACGGCCACGGTCAGCAAGGAGCGCCGCTCACCCCATCTGCTCACCAGGGATGGAACGATCAGAGACCCGACAAGACCCCCGACTGCGGCCATCGAGAAGAGAAAACCGATCAACGCAGGATCGAACGCAAGCGCTCTTACGTAGTAGACCATTTCCACTGCTGAGCCCAGGGCAAGACCCACATTGAGCAGAGCCGAGGACACGATGAGCAACAGGATCGGCCGGTTCCGCAGCGTGAAAGCGGTTCCCTCGCGCAGCGAAACACGCAAAGGAGTTTTCCGGGTAGTCGGCTCCACCTCACTGGCAGGTTCCCGTCCGCGCAACCCGAGAATCAGCGCTAGCGCTGACAGGATTGCGGTGCCGGCAGCTAGAACCAGAGCGAACGGCGCGGCGATGACGCTCATCAAGAGCCCCGTCAGCCCAGGCATAGCCACCTCAGCAGCGGATTCGACTGTCTGCCGGCGGGAAAAGCCAGCGGCAAGGAAGTCCTTAGCCACAATTGCGGGCAGCACGCTGCCGCTTGCTATCCCGAACACCATGCCGGTGAGCCCGACGATGAACGAGGCGAGGAGGAGATGGGGGAAGGATAAGGCGCCGAGCAGCCAGGCGATGGGGATGCTGCCGATGAACGCTCCACCGGTGAGCATTGAGGCGACCATGACGTTTTGCCGGTCAAAGCGGTCCACAAGCATCCCGGCCGGAATGCCGAATACGAGAAAGCAGATGCTCGAGGCGGCGTTGAGGATTCCGATCTCGGTGGCTGAAGCGCCGAGGGCGTAGATTGCGACCAGATCGGTGGCGATATTCAGGATGCCAGTTGTTACAGCACCTAGGGCTACTGCGGATAGAAGAACACGGAAACGAGGGTTATGCCTGAATGAGGCAGTTTCTGATTTTGATTCCGCCGGGTCCGGGCGGTTTTTGGGCATATTGATAGACATGGAGTCTTCCGCTCATAACAAAGTGGGCTTTCTGGATTGAAGGGAAAATTCGTCAGTCAGAAAGCGATACGAGCGATAAACGCGACAGCCATGAACCCCATGGAAAAGGACGCTATAGGACTACCGTCGCAATTGTCCAGCACCCTAGAAAGCGGACCGGCGAACAGGAACGCGGCTCAGCTCCCGAGATCGGTCAGAGGCCCAGCCCGCTCGGGACAACCGTTAGAGCGGCGGCAAGACGACAGTTGTTCCATCGCTGTACTCAATGGTGACCCCGTGAGTGCGATCGATTTCTGTTGGGGTGATCAGCACATGGGTGCGCGGGGCCATGTCAGCTGAGCACGCGGCAGCTTCTCGACGATCCGTACCAACTAAGCGATAAGAGTCGACGACCTCGATCGACGACGGAAATGCGGGGCAGCTTGAACTTCCCGCGATTACTATGGCGAACTTAGCGCCTCCATCAAGCCATCCAGCCCTAGGAAAGGGATAGGACGAATCCTGCGGCACGGAACTCTGCTCTGCGGTGATTGCCTCCGCGGGAAGTGGACCTTGCATCTCTGACTCGGCAATCGATCCGGGCGAGACGGACTGCTTCACGGTCGATTCGGGTATGGGGGCCCCTGGTTCGGCTGCACACCCCGCTAGCCCTACAGCGATTGCAATCATTCCGAACCAAATAATTCTCCCCATAGCACGAGGTTACGAGATACAGGCCGGGACGTCACTCACCTTGACGATGCCTGACTCGCTGGCTGACGCCGGGACGATGAAACACGGTCATGAGCCGGAACCTTGGCGCGCATTCGATCCCTCAGCGCCCAGTCGGGGAGCTCGATCTTGCAGCCGCTAGTACGGTTGCATTATGGGGAAACGGGACTGCCCCCGGTTTTGTTGACTCCTTGACCTAGCGAGCTTGTGCTCGTGGAAGGATGTTGACCATGCCCACGGCTTATGGGGCGGAGTTCCGCCAGGATGTTATTGATGTGGCCCGGAAGGGCGAGGCCCCGCTAACTCAAATAGCGAAGGATTTCGGGCTGTCGGTCACGACGTTGAAGCGCTGGATGGCGATAGCTGATCGGAAGGATGCAGGCGCTGGTCCGGCGGTTGCGGAGTCCGCGGAGATGCGGGATCTGAAGAAACGCAACCGTTTATTGGAGCAGGAGAACGAGATCCTGCGTCGTGCCGCCGCCTACCTGGCGAGGGACATCAACCCAAAATGACGTACCCGCTGGTCACGGATCTTGCCGCCGAAGGGATTCCCGTGGCGGTGACCTGCAGGGTGTTGAAGTTCAGCAAGCAAGGCTATTACCGGTGGAGAGCCAACCCGGTGACCGACCGGGACTGGTCGGACGCCCACCTGATCAATGCCGCCCTGGACATTCACGCCGACGACCCGGCGTTCGGGTACCGGTTCATCGCCGACGAACTCCCAGAAAAGGGCGTCACAGCCGGCGAGAACAGGGTCCAGCGCCTGTGCCGGGACCATGGCATCTGGTCGGTGTTCTCCAAGAAACGAGGCCTGAACCGCAAGCCCGGGCCACCGGTTCATGATGACCTGGTGGAACGGGACTTCGCCGCTACAGCACCGAACGAACTGTGGCTCACGGACATCACCGAGCACCCCACCACCGAGGGCAAGCTCTACCTCTGCGCGGTGAAAGACGTCTACTCCGGCAGGATCGTTGGCTACTCGATGGACGCCCGCATGAAATCATCGCTGGCAGTCGCGGCGTTGGAGAACGCCGTACGGGCACGCCGCCCTGCAGGGACAGTGGTGCATTCCGATCGCGGTTCCCAGTTCCGGTCGCGCCGTTTCGTGGAATCACTGCGTCATCACGGGCTGACCGGTTCGATGGGCCGGGTCGGCGCGTGCGCGGATAACGCCGCCATGGAATCGTTTTTCTCGCTGCTGCAGAAGAACGTCCTTGACCGTCAACGCTGGCTCACACGGCAGGATCTGCGCCTCGCCATCACGACATGGATCGAGCGGTCTTACCACCGCCGACGCCGGCAGCGGCGTCTGGGGAAACTCACGCCAGTCGAATATGAAACAATCAACCGGTCCGCGCTCACCGCGGCCTAAGACCCCGAGTCAACTAAAGCCGGGGCAGTCCCAACTTTTATTGAGGTTCGCTACGGCGGTCTTAGGTGTAGGGCTTTTGTCGGCGTGTGGTTCTTCGTATGGCACGCCTGAACGAGAAGAGAGTTTTTCAGTTCAAAGCGGGCAATGTGATGCGCGCTGGTGGCTTGAGCCACTGGCAGACGAGGTTCCCAAAGAGGCATCCAACATAGCCCTGCAATCGCTTCAGGAATCTGATGTTTCTTCTGCCGAGCTGCAGGAATGGAAAAAGATTTTGTCGGAGTCCGACTCGAGCGAAGATCGCCAGATACCCGCGTATCGGCTCGAAGGCTATGCCTACGTCGAGGCAGTTAGAGCTGATGTTCGCGCGGGATTAGCGGCGGCTGGTTATCCGGATTCACCCACGCGCCTCATCGAAGTTTATTCAGACTCGGACTGTAGCCCGGGACTGCCCCCGGTTTTGTTGACTCCTTGACCTAGCGAGCTTGTGCTCGTGGAAGGATGTTGACCATGCCCACGGCTTATGGGGCGGAGTTCCGCCAGGATGTTATTGATGTGGCCCGGAAGGGCGAGGCCCCGCTAACTCAAATAGCGAAGGATTTCGGGCTGTCGGTCACGACGTTGAAGCGCTGGATGGCGATAGCTGATCGGAAGGATGCAGGCGCTGGTCCGGCGGTTGCGGAGTCCGCGGAGATGCGGGATCTGAAGAAACGCAACCGTTTATTGGAGCAGGAGAACGAGATCCTGCGTCGTGCCGCCGCCTACCTGGCGAGGGACATCAACCCAAAATGACGTACCCGCTGGTCACGGATCTTGCCGCCGAAGGGATTCCCGTGGCGGTGACCTGCAGGGTGTTGAAGTTCAGCAAGCAAGGCTATTACCGGTGGAGAGCCAACCCGGTGACCGACCGGGACTGGTCGGACGCCCACCTGATCAATGCCGCCCTGGACATTCACGCCGACGACCCGGCGTTCGGGTACCGGTTCATCGCCGACGAACTCCCAGAAAAGGGCGTCACAGCCGGCGAGAACAGGGTCCAGCGCCTGTGCCGGGACCATGGCATCTGGTCGGTGTTCTCCAAGAAACGAGGCCTGAACCGCAAGCCCGGGCCACCGGTTCATGATGACCTGGTGGAACGGGACTTCGCCGCTACAGCACCGAACGAACTGTGGCTCACGGACATCACCGAGCACCCCACCACCGAGGGCAAGCTCTACCTCTGCGCGGTGAAAGACGTCTACTCCGGCAGGATCGTTGGCTACTCGATGGACGCCCGCATGAAATCATCGCTGGCAGTCGCGGCGTTGGAGAACGCCGTACGGGCACGCCGCCCTGCAGGGACAGTGGTGCATTCCGATCGCGGTTCCCAGTTCCGGTCGCGCCGTTTCGTGGAATCACTGCGTCATCACGGGCTGACCGGTTCGATGGGCCGGGTCGGCGCGTGCGCGGATAACGCCGCCATGGAATCGTTTTTCTCGCTGCTGCAGAAGAACGTCCTTGACCGTCAACGCTGGCTCACACGGCAGGATCTGCGCCTCGCCATCACGACATGGATCGAGCGGTCTTACCACCGCCGACGCCGGCAGCGGCGTCTGGGGAAACTCACGCCAGTCGAATATGAAACAATCAACCGGTCCGCGCTCACCGCGGCCTAAGACCCCGAGTCAACTAAAGCCGGGGCAGTCCCCCCGACGAGCTGATGTGAGGCCGTGCAGCACCCGAATCGAATCGCGGCGGATCCTCCACCGTGCCTTATTTTGTTGCTAGGCCCGTCTGGCGGGCAGTCAGTTCATGGCCCACATGCGCAGTGCCTGTTATGAACTGCTATCGATCAGAACGTCGGCGCGTTCTATTGTGCGGTCCTCCGCATAAAAGTTGTTCTCTCGCAGGGTGTAACTCTGCCAAAGTTCTCGGTGTGACTCACCATCCCGCGTGATTCCGCGTTCCAAACGTTGCGCAGCGGGAGCGTCAACCCACACACGGCAGGCTAGGGCCGTCGCGACATCCGACCTAGTTGATCCGACGCCTTCGATAATGATAATTGGGCTCCACTGAAGTTCTTTCCAGCCAGCCAAACCTTCTCCGAACTCGTCGCCAGCCCAGTCTCGGACCTGATAGCGAATGTCCTGACCGTCAAGAAGAGGGGTGATTACCTGGGCCTGAAATCGAGGCCACCAACTGTCGAAACTAACCCAGGTGAAGAAGTCGTCGATCTCCAGCACGGGCCACCCAAATTTTGCTGATAGCTCCCTAGCGACAGTGGATTTACCCGACCCGGCGGGTCCGTCGATACCGACCAGGCGCACGCCGGGAACAGGACTCTCCACCGTTATTGCGTATATCTGATCGAGTGTGTTCTCTACTGAGTCATTCATCAAGCCAGCCTTACACAAGCTCGCCAACGCGACCCATCTGCGATGCGTCGAAGACGCAGCAGGGCAGCCGAGACACTCCGCCCTTCTCTATCTCGTTTCCCGTGCCCAGTTGATCGGTCTCGGTACCCAGCACTTCGTGCTACATGCGGAGGAGATCAATCGCGGTGAACGTGGTGTGGTCTGTGGTACGGATCCCCATCTTCGGGTTCCCATTCGGATACCAGGGTGAACTTCCCTGCATCTACCCAACACTGACCAAAGGAGAGCACCCAAAACACACCTCAAACCGGTCAGAGAAAAAATCCGCAATAAACTCCGTGCCCTTCCCCGCACTAGTCGATCCCTCAACGCACCCGGGCCGAGATCAACTAGATAGGCCACTGCAAACTGAAGCAGCCCTGAGGGCGAGGTCGTTCCTCTGCTATGCGCAGCTCTCCTGACCGGTAAGCACGATTCTATTGGTTATGTCAGCAGTGAAGTTACGGCTACCACTTGCATACGTCATCCGGATGCCTTCGGCTGTCCCATTGGTGGCCGAGTCGGAAAGGCTCAGGGTAACTATGACGTTTGCGGATTCTCCGGGTTTCAGAGTGAATTCTTCAAGGATTTTCCGCTTTTCCCAGGCTTCAGTCTCGGCCGGGCTCGCCGGAACGGTGCTGGCAGTTCCAAGTACTGCACCAGAATTCCAGTCCGCCATTCCCTCGATTAGCATGACGTAGCTTTCTTCATGCTGAAGACCTCGTGAGGTGAGCAGGTTTGCGTCGGTGAGGATTAAATCGGCCGCCCCGTCATTGGTGACCACTTCACCGAACGCTGCGAACCCTTCATCGGGGGTGGGCGTACATGTTTCTGAGTCGCTTCCGACTGTAAGTGGCCCGTTGGTTCCGCCCCCTGAACAAGCCGTGGTGATTTCGATGAGTGCAAACGCGAAGAGGAGCCCGCTTCGGTTGCTCACCGCAAGATTGACTGGGTGCCGGAGGTCATCATTCTTCGGATACTACCTGTGGAGTCGAGGATCTACTCCCAAGGTGAGGAAGTAATGAAAACTCATTCCGCAGCGGCGCTCAGCAACACACGCTTTCTTGTGCTGATCCAGAGCAACAAACACCAGGCCATGGCGAGGGCCGACCCTGCACGACGTACGTGGCCCCTGTTAACGCTTCGGAAGAGATCTACTCGTCATTGGTGTCTCGAGGAATCCGTCTGGACCGACCAAGGTCGCAACGCGGTCATCGAGGACGACTTCCGCCGCCGATAGGAAATCGAAGCTACCGATTCGACAGTCGATTCTCTCCCCATCTATATCGAGTGCGGAGTCCCGTAAGCCGATGCCGGCGGTGCGGCGGGCGAACTGCTCTAACCGTTGAGGCATTTCGCGCGCGGACTGTTCTGCAGGAAGGATTTGGCTCACGCAAGCAGTCACCAGGTGTTGGTAAAGGGCGGTGCCCGAGTCAATGACGTCCCGAACGACACCTCCATTCTTGAAAGTCCGGATAGAAATTCTTACTTGTAGGTCTGTGCGCGAAGAGTCCAAGTAGGACACCTCGGAGACATCTGTCGGGTCGGTGTCTGTGCCTTCCCAGTTGATTCGGTCGAGCAGGAATCGGTTGTTGGGTAGGAGACTCAGCAGCGGGGTGCCGAACTCCTCGAATCGTTCCCTATTGCTGCGTAGCCCCAATAAGCTCACCAGCTAGCCCCCTCTAGGTTTAGTAGCCGCTGAAGTCCGGCTGTTCAAGAAAGCTACAACCTGAGGCGCGAGGCGGCTAGGCATGAGCAGAACCGTGGTTCACCCGTGACTGCAAAAGAACCATCGCCATCCTCCTACAGGGACAGTGACCGGCCCGGCCGCGGGAGTATGGCGGCATGAACTCTCGGTGGCGGGGTTAACCGATATTCGGCTGAGACTTAGAGTGGAGGATGCGCCTGACCCGAAGCCGTGACTGGTCGCCCCTTGAGCAATGGTCGTCCGTGGTCCTGATTGCCCTCCTGTCAGCAGGGCTCTGGTTCGGCTGGTTCGGGTGGGATACCGAGTACCAGTACGACGCGGCTACCGGAAGAATGACTGGACCGTACGAGATATGGCAGGGAGTGGCAGCGTTCCTGTGCGGCATCGTGGTGGTAGGGCTCGCCTACCGGCTCCTGCATTTTATCGTTGCCCTGCTGGTACTTCCTGCTTCCTTCACGCTTGCATGGATCAGCACTGCCTCTGCCATAGATTCGGGCGGCCTGTGGGCGGTCGGGGCGATACTTGTCGCCTTCGGTACTACTTTCGGTACAGCCGTCTTGCTTGGCATCGCCGCAGCAGTCGAAGCCATAGGCACCAGGCAAAGGACCTCCATAATGCCGGGTGAGTGAGACAGGGCGTGCCCTACGCGATGAATCCTTGAGCTTAACGCGGGACCTAAGCCAAAATCGCGGTCAGCGACGATCCCTCACTGCGACAGGATCGAGTCAGACGGCGGCAACGGTCACTTCTCGGCCGACGATCATAGCTATGAGGTCGTCGAGAGTTCCGTGGCACTTCTCCAACTCAGGTAGGTGGTAGAACGTGCTCGTGGTCTCCAGGTTGTTGATGACTTCGTCCGGCGAATGCAGGATTGTTCTTCTGCCTTGGGCGATCGCGATGCCAAGCTCAACATGCGTGGACTTCCCGCCTGGAAGCAGGATCACGACGACGTCGGCACCTATCACTGCATCTCTCTCATGCTGCCCGATGGAGCGCAGGTCCTCTAGGGTGAGTGTGCCCGCATCGCGCGTCAACGCGTTCTGGGTCCAGTCGTACGTGTTGACGTAGCCCTTGCTTTCCAAGGTTTGCGCGACGTGCCGGACGTTGACGATATTCCTGAAGCTCGACGCAACATAAAACCTTTTCAAAGCTTCTGCCTCCTGATTGGAACTGTGACCATTGTTCCTTGCTGGGGGGGCAATACCGTTGGAGCGCGAACATTTCCACGAAATAGTTTCAGCGGCCCATAGTGCTGCGGCCAAGCGCCTGACGACACTCGCCCGCCATGCCCGTAAGCCGGCCGGTCACCGCTGGCGGTCCGCCGTCGTGGTCGGCTTTTGCTGTGGGTCGGCTGCGGCGGACCGCCACTCGCACACTCAGTGCCCGCGACCGGGTGCGCGCGGCTGTCGAAGCCAGGAATGCCGAATGGAGACTCGGGGTGCTGATGGAGGGTTAGCAGGGCTCACCAGGAAAAGGGCGTCCGCTGGCGCGCCCGGCTGTGGTGGGGCCAGTGCCGGCTCCGCAGGGCTAGCCGTCTCTGACCCTGTTCTATCTACGACGTTTTGGCTGCTGTCCTGTCGGATTGTACGTGTCCGCTCCGGCCGTCTAGCCCCTCCTTCGTCGGGGCCTGCGGTGCAGGAAATGTCCCTGCGGCGCTCCTTCGTCGCTGATTTCCTCTGGGAATTTCCTGCCCCTTGCCCTGCGGGTAGACAGGCCTCCGTCGGCCACAGCTCCGCAAGCTTCGCCAGCAGCCAAAACAACGGGGGAGGGGAAGCTGGTCGGTCACCTAAGCCGCCTCTCCACTGGTCCACGCCAGCACCCGATTCCAGCCGCTTGACAGGCATAGAAGCGTCGGGGAGGGACAAGGACCGAGCAGTACAGCAGTTGACTCTCACTAACACCACCACGAAACCGAGGACTGAATGTTATGACTCTGACCATCTACATCAAGCCCACCGGGTGCTTTGGGTGCGACAAGACGAAGCAGCTGTTCACCGCAGCCGGCGTGACGTTCACCGCCGTGGACATCACCACCAACACGCACGCCCTGGAGTACGTCACCGGTGATCCTGCAGACGGCGGACTCGGTTACTCCCAGGCACCAGTCGTCGTGTATGACAAGGGCGGCAGTGAAGATCACTGGTCAGGACTTAACCCGACCAAGATCAAGCAGGTCATCGCCCTGGATGCCAGCGAATAAAACGTACCCAAGAACTGACTCACTCAAACACTCATTTACTCAAATACTCACCGCAGCAACGACACACCACAACCACCACGAGAGGCAAGTTGATCATCATGTCAGGCGAAACCATCATCACCGTCATTGGGAACCTCACCGCAGACCCCGAGCTGCGCTTTACCCCGAGTGGATCCGCGGTAGCGAACTTCACCATCGCCTCCACGCCGCGCACGTTCGATCGGCAGTCCAATGAATGGAAGGACGGGGAAACCTTGTTCCTGCGCTGCTCGGTGTGGCGTGAATCGGCTGAGAACGTCGCCGAGACCCTTACCAAGGGAGCCCGTGTCATCGCCCAGGGCCGGCTGCGGTCCCGCTCCTATGACACCAAGGAAGGCGAGAAGCGCACCGTGATGGAGCTCGAGTGTGACGAGGTGGGCCCGAGCTTGCGCTACGCCTCCGTCCCCCGTGGGTTCGAGAAAACTGAAGCCTCGATAGGTGGGAACTCAAGTTAGGGGGTCTGAGGTGCTGGTCGAGTACCCGTGAGTTGGCCTTCGGTTTGGTTGTCGGGAGGTCAGGTGGCTGTGACAGGTTTAGTTGGCCCCGGTAGGACGGCTATTTCTGGCCCCACTTCATGACTCGCCGGGTTGTTGTGACGGTTATGCGTGGCCCCAGCGCCACCGTTGGACGCAGTCAAGGAGTAGTGACTTTATGGGGCAGATTGGAAAAAGCAGCAAAAGGGGGACGTTACCTCTACACGGTGATAACGTCCCCCTCTATTGCGCGTCGGCCTTATTCGGTGCTGAGTCTTTCGGTTTCGGCGATAACCGCAGAGACATCCTTGAATGTACCGATGTCGGTCAGTGTGGATGCTGGCAGAGGTAGTGCTTTGCCTTCGGCAATGGTCATTCGTCCAGTTGGGCCGCTCAGGGTTACATAGCCGGCCGGAACTTTCTGGAGATAGAAGATACCGCGCTCTCCTACCTCTAATAGCGGGTTGTCCTCATCCAGGAAGGCTACGCCGTCGAGGGTGCCCCCAGTTTGGTGGATGGTGACTTGGTTATCTTCCGCGCCGCCCTTCACCCATTCCTCAACCTCCACCAGAGCATTGGTAAATGGAAGTCCGTCCACAGGTGGAGCATCGACGGATGCGGTCACCGTTCCCACGACCACTGCATCGGCGGCCTTAGTCAGACCAGGAACAGTCGTGAACAGTTCTGCGTAGCTTGGGGTAAGGCTCATTACCTTGTTCGCTTCGCTACTCTGTCCGGTGCCACACCCTGTCAGCATCAATCCTGCGACCAGCAGTATGCCACCTATTTTTGTCTTGTTCATCGTCCTTATCCCCCTCAGTAGAGCCTGTTAA
Organism: Arthrobacter sp. PTI12; assembly: GCF_056679915.1. Classification (NCBI taxonomy): domain Bacteria; kingdom Bacillati; phylum Actinomycetota; class Actinomycetes; order Micrococcales; family Micrococcaceae; genus Arthrobacter; species Arthrobacter sp. PTI12. Next base: position 806,078 of record NZ_CM155256.1, read on the forward strand.
TTCCGGTGATCTCGTCGTTGGTGGGGTAGTAGATCCCTCCACGGAGTGGCGTATTTCCGGCCATAAGCGTCTGGTAGTTCACATCAGCCAGCCCGATGGTGTGGCCGATCTCGTGTGCGGCGACTCCCCGAAACTGAGTACTTCAGTGACTGCCCAGATGGGCAGCGGCTGCTGTGGATACTTCAGTAGGTGGTGGGCGATGAAGTCCTCATCCTCGGCGCCCGAGCGAACAGCTTCCCGACAGGTTTCCATCCAAGCATCGAACTTGGTTTGGTCTCCGCTGAGTTGGTCACAGATTTGTCTGTCAAGGAACTCCTTGGAGGTGTGTGCAGCTACGTTCTTTGCCGCAAGAGTATGCGCTATCGCAGCCCGCAAGCGGACCTCAAAGTCCAGCAAACCCTCTAAGCAGACCCGCGCCAACTTGAAGTCGAATGCTTCAAGCTGCATGACTTGCTCGAAATTAGCACCAGGAATGTACTCATCTCTGCGGTACTGGCGTAGGCGCTCATTTACCTCTTCAGGCGGGAGCAATTGACGAAAGACATATCGGTAGGCCCCCGAGCGGAAGTAACCCACGCGTGTAAGGAAGTTAAGCGCAGCGCTACGGTCCGGAACGGCGAGGCCGCGGTCCTCAAGTTGCTGAAGCAACTCGTCGCGCTCCTTGAAATCCTTCGTGTACTCCACGCGCTCACCGTACTTCGCACAAATGAAAATCGCCCCCTTGAGCCGAAGCTCAGAGGGGGGCGATGTCTGATATCTAGAATGTACCACACAGTTCTGAGAGTTGAAGATCGAGGTGGATGGCGGCAAAGCTGCAGAGTTTATGGCGAGTGATTGGGTCCCGGTTAGCAGTCCAGTGGCTATGCGATAGCTAGTTGATTTTTCTGCGTCCAGATGTCCCAGTACTGTTTCGGCGTCATGCCGTCGAGGGACCCGTGGGGCCGTTCATGATTGTAGATGTTCTTCCACTCGTCGGCCAAGTACTTCGCTTCGGCCATGGTGTCGATGATTTCCCCAGTGAGTTGTTCCCTTCTGAATTGGGCGTTGAATGACTCGGCGAACCCGTTCTGCCAAGGCGATCCCGGGTCAATGAACGCCGTATCTACCCCGGCAGTGGCGCACCAGTTGACCAGCGCTGCGGCGGTGAATTCCGGTCCGTTGTCGGAGCGCACATAGGTTGGGGTGACGCCGGTTTCGGCGATGATGTTCTCCAGCACCGCGACTACATCGGTGGCGGTGAAGGACCTGCGCGGAACGATCGCCAGGGCGGTCCGGGTGTACTCGTCAATGACGTTGAAGAACCGGACATGCCTCCCGCAGGAGGTCACATCGGACTGGAAGTCGAAGCTGATCACATGCATCGGGTACTCGGCCTTCAGCCGCTTCTGCTCCCCGGCGCCGGGCCCGGTGCGGCGACGCTTACGCGCCCTCGGTTTACAGGTCAGTCCCTCGGCCCGCCAGAGCCGGCGCACCCGCTTAGCGTTGAGCACCACGCCAGCCCACTCCGGCTGGGCGAGCAGGTGCCAGCGGGCCTTCCGCCACCCCCCACGCCGGATGCTCCCCGGCGATGGCCCGCAACGCCGCGCGTAGCCGGGCTTCCTCGAAGCTGACCGCTGGGCGTGACTTGCGCAGCGCGGAACGGTTCTGACCCAGCACCTTGCACGCGAATCTCTCGGACGCCCCGAACTTCTCCACCGCCATGCGCACTGCCCGGCGGCGAGGTTCGGGGCTCAGAATTTTCCCTTAGCCACCTCGTTCAGGATGTCGATGGCCAGTTCCTTCTCGGCCAGCAACCGCTTCAGCCGGGCGTTTTCCTTCTCCAAGTCCTTGACCGCTTTGGTTTGGGCTGCGTTCTGCTCGGAACCGTACTGCTGCAGCCACCGATACCAGGTTGCCTCGGTGACCTGCAGCTCCTTGATGACCTCGATCATCGGCTTGCCGTCATTGAGCATTTTCTGCCCCTGCCGGACCTTCGCGACGACCTGATCCGGGGTATGCCTACGTGCCATAATCTGTGAATTTCCTCCTGCACCCATTATCGGATGCGAAACTCACACAGTCACCGGACTCCTACCCAGGGACCCAACCACGAGCACACAACTCGCTTTCTATATCCTCCACCGTGCCCTTTTCGGGTCTAATTGCCTGTACCTGTTCATAAGCTCCATGACTTTGCGATGAGTGTGGCCACCCTCGCCCACATGTGGGACAAGACTGATGCGCGGCTGCTAGACCGACGAGGGTAAGCAGCGCCGCAACTAGTATGTGGTGATGGGGAGACTACTGGATCGACAGCAGCGACGTGCATTGCCGCTCGTGATGGCAGGGGTCGTGGCCATCGCCGCCTATGCGTGGATCGGTGCGATGCAAATCCTTGTATGGAATCCAATGGCCGCGGTTCCTGGAATAGGAATCGAGGAAATCAAGGCGGCTATGGCCGCAGCTAATGAACCACTTCGGGAAGGACCCGTATATGGCTGGGCTGTTCTGGGGCCGGCCATAGCCGTTGCAGTAGGCATCTACGCCATCGTGAAGGTTCCAGATCTACGCTGGACGATCACGCGTTGGTTTCTCACCCTGCTCGTGCTCGGTACACCGACCTACTTCTTCGCATCTTTCAATCCTGGAATGAGCATCGCTGATGCTTTCGCTACATCCGGAGGGGACCATGCCCCTTGGAGCGGGATCCTTTACGGCGTCAGCTTGCTCGCACTGATTGCATTGGCGCTGACCGCTACTAAGCGTGACGCGGAGGGCGGAAAGTCCGGAAATAGCCCACCCTAGCGTCTCAACGACGACAGACTCTCAGCCCTTCCAGGAGTCAAATTCTCAGCTCAACATTGGTCATGAAAACCATCGTGGACCAGCAGCCGATACCCCTCTGAGCTACTTCGATCGGCTTACGAGCACCGACGGGCCATTGCTGCACTCGGTGTCGCAGGTCTGAAGTATCATCAGCGCATGTCTCAATGCACAGCTCCAAGAGAAGGCCACCGCACTGCAAGCGGTCGGGCGAATTGCCCTGCATGCTCGTCCGGCTATGGACGTTCTTCATACTCGCCGCCTCGGTCGTACCCGTCCTACCCCACACCGGCCGCGCCTGTACGTAGGAGCGGGAGCCTGTCGGGCGGTAGCGGGGGCGGGGGACGTGGTGTCGCCCGCCCGGCTTGGCAGCCCAGCGGGTCGACTGCCTCGTATACGGAGCAGCAGGTGCGCGATCTAACGTCTGTGCGCGCGGCGACAGTCTTACGGACTCAGGTGAATGACGTGTTCCTCTGTCATGCCTGGCCCGACCGTCAGGCGGCCGCGAATGACGTCTACGAGTTGCTTCTCGGAGAAAACGTGTCGGTGTGGTTCAGTGAGGTGAGTCTGAGACCTGGCACGGACATGCGAGTAGCCATCGACCGTGGATTGGTGAGTTCGCGCATGGGGATCGTGCTGGTGACGCCCGCCATGCTCGACAAGCTGCGTACAGACCGCAGCATTGCGAGCAATGAGCTCAGCGCGCTGCTGCGCCGGAGCCTCTTAGTACCAGTCATGCACGGGGTAACGTTCGAGGAGCTCGACCAGGTCACCCCGACACTCGCGTCGCGTGGTGGATTCAGCACGGCCGAAGAGCCCTTAGAAGACATCGTCGTGAAGATTGCCGAGCTCGTCGGAATCGTTACGGAGGAAGAGGCTGACGAACTCCGCATGAAATCGGCCGACAATTAGCGCTGAGTAGCAAGCCTCCACCAGCGCCAATGCTTACCGTCCGGTTAACGACATCAGCGGCTTGCCCGTAAGCCGGTCGTAAGCCGAACCCTCAGCGTTCCGATAGGCATCTGACGACTGCCCCACTGCCCGCAAGCCGGTCCTTCTGGCGGTGAGGTTGGCCGTCGTCTACTTTGGGAAGTACCGCCAGATGCCCTCTGTGAGGACGTCTACCGCATCATCAGTCACGCTGATGGCCGTTTGGTCATCGATGGCGTAGGACGGTTGCTGTATACCGCCAGCCCATTTCTCTGCTGCCGCTAAAGAGTTACCGGGTGCACCGTCGGGCGCGAGGTGCGGGCAAATCGAAAAGGGAACTACTCCCAGTGTGCTGTCGTCACCGGTCATCGACTTCCAGCCGACGAACTCACGACCGATCTGCGGGGTCATCACCATGCTGCCAGCGCTCATCCCAACCCACACAGTTTTCGTCAGCGACGGGAACATATCGGCCAGTCCGGACTGCTGCACCCAGTGGTTGAGGTATAGAGCGTCACCGCCAGCCGCCAGTAACACGTCGGTTTCGAGAACGAGTGGCTTCCACCGCTCTTCATCGATGCTCGGCAGCGCGGTCAATTCCAGCACGCCGACCGATTCCCATCCCAGGTCAACCATGGGATTCTCGGATCTTCCACTGATAAATTCCCATGCCTTGATGCCGGGGCCGACCCATGGGTGACCATATTGGGCGGTGGGAATGCACAGTGCGTTGGACTCGCTGATCGGCTTGCCGATCAGTTCTTCGAGTGCAGCGAAGATCGTTGGATTGGTGACGCCTGCCGACGTAAGGAGAAGCTTCACGGCGCCATCCTAGCGGCTGCGGCTCGTAGCACCGCGACTCGATCGGTCGGCGCTCGCTGGGCCCATTGCCACCGAGTACTCGACCGACCATCAAATGCACGTAAAACCCGCACTATGAAAAGCCCCGTGAAGGCACGATAAGTGCAACACTGAAATGGTGAAGATCGGCTACGCGCGAGTCTCTACACATCAGCAAGACCTCACCATTCAAAGGGAAGGCCTGGCAGCGCTCGGAGTTGAAGCGGACAACACTTACGTCGACCACGGGCTGACCGGCACCAACCGAGCCCGACCCGGACTTCTCCAGGCACTGGCGGCAGTCCGGGCCGGTGACACGCTTGTCGTCACCAAACTCGACCGGCTTGCGCGGTCGTTACCCGACGCTCGGGATATCGCGGATGAGCTTACGCGCAAGGGAGTGTCATTGAGCCTGGGCAGCAGTGTCTACGATCCGACTGATCCGGTGGGCCGCCTCATGTTCAACGTGCTCGGCATGGTCGCCGAGTTCGAGTCAGACCTGATTCGAGCCCGCACGCGTGAAGGCATGGCCGTGGCGAAAGCCAAAGGCCGGCTGCGGGGCAAGCCGCCCAAACTGTCTCTCACTCGCCGCCGTCACCTGTACGAGCTGGTCGACGAAGACAAGTACACACAGATGGAACTGGCGGAGATATTCTCAGTCTCCCGGACAACTATTTATCGCGAGATCAAGAGACGCGCCGCGGCGTCGAAATCCTGAACCCTCACCGCGTAAGCCGGCTACGGAACAGCAGGTATACGAAGTACGGCGCACCGAGCAGTGCGGTCAGCAGCCCGCCGGCAGCCGCGCCGGCGCAACAAGAGCGTTGCGTAATTGCCGAGTCAGCGGGTTACCGCGTACCAGATGAGCAGCATCGTTACAAAGAACCCGGTGACATAGTTCAGCCACAGGAACCGTTCCCAACCGCGGTGGGCGAGCTCGGCGTCGTCGTCCTCCAGGGAAGCAAAGGGGACGATATTGACCACATACAGCAGAACCAGGAAGGAGGCCAGCGGTCCAGGCCACGGGGTGAAGAGCAGGAGAGCACCGCTGACCAGATAGGAGGCGATGGCAAACCTCACGGTCGCCCGGCCACCGGTCACCGTCGCAATGGAGGCGATACCGCCGGCCCGGTCTGCCACGACGTCCTGCACCGCGCCGAACGCCTGGCTCGCCACGCCCCACAGGAAAAACGAGGCCAGCAGTGCCCACAGCGCCGGCGTGAACTCGGCCTGCGCCAGCACCAGCCCATAGACCGCCGGGCTGACAAAGTGCGTGCTCGAGGTGATTGAGTCCAGGAAGGGGCGTTCCTTGAAGCGGAGTTTCGGAGCGCTGTACGCGATGACCGCGAAGACGCTGACGGCCAGCACCAGCCAGGACAACGGCCCGCCCAGCAAAACCAGCGCCGCGAGGAACGGCACATTGGTGGCAATCGCCGCGCGGAGAGTGGTCGCGTGCATGGTCCGGTCAAGCACGGCACCTTCCACGCCGCCCTTGCGGGGATTGCGGAGGTCAGACTCGTAGTCGAACACGTCATTGATCCCGTACATCGCCAGGTTGTAGGGGATCAGGAAGTAGAGGGTTCCAATAATCCAGGCGAGGTCGATCCGCCCGGCGGTCAGCAGGTAGGCGGCCGCAAACGGGAACGCCGTGTTCACCCAGGACAGCGGGCGCGAGGACACCAGCAAGGTGCGGAGGGTCTTCATGGCTGCGGCTTCCCCGCCCGTTTGCCCAGCAGGATCCACAGCGCGGGTAGCAGGAGCACAGCCGCCACGGGATAGGCGAAGTCTTCAATCGGAGCGAACCCGATGTAGACGCCGGAGATCAGCTCCTCGGAGTAACTGAAGAGCCCGAACGCGATCATCATGCTGTCGAACACGGCGGTCAGAACCAGCACGACGACGGCGGCGGCACCTGCCGCAGCGAGCGCAGTCCTGCGCCTGCCGTCTTTCAATGCCGCCGCTGTTAGGCCGCCGACAAGAAGCGCCGGAAGGAGGAACACCGCATTGAGCGCCCAGTAGGTCACGATTGCCCTCCCGGCTCGTCCGACAGTTGCCGTGCATCCCGGGGACTGCTGCTGCGCTCGGTGAAGATGCGCCGGAACCACAGGAACAGGTTCATCACCAGATAGCACAGGAAGGCGAGGAAGATCGGTTCCTCCAGGGGCAACTCGGGTGCGAGCATCACTCCCGTCATCGCTGCGGTACCCCGGTAGAAGATCCCCAGCCCGATCCCGGCGAGGTCCCATACGAGGAAAAACAGCACTCCGGTGATCAGAACGACGGCGGCCCGGCGGGCGTCGTTCCAGAAGAACAGGCGCAGGCGCTGGTCGAGAAGCACCATGCAGCCCAGCGAGATCAGGAGGAACAGCAGGTAGGCAGCGCCCATCACGTGACCGTGTTTTCGCGGACCCTGCCTGCCCGCAGCGGCACGGGAAGCGGGCCGGTGCTCAGGTCCCTGCGCAGCCGCTTGATCACCAGTTCGGCGCTGATCAGGCACATCGGGATCCCGATCCCGGGGATGGTGGAACCGCCCGCGTAGTACAGGCCCTGAACCTTGCGGCTGACGTTGCCCGCGCGGAAGAACGCGCTCTGCTGCAGGGTGTGGGCCGGGCCCAGCGAGGTGCCTTTCCACGAGTGGTAGTCGCGCTCGAAGTCCGCCGGGCCGTAGCTGCGCCGGAGTACGATGCGGTCCGCGAGGTCCGGGATGCCGGCCCACTCGCTCAGCTGTTGGATAACAGCATCAGCGACGCGCTCGATGCGCTCGCCGCCCGCACCTCCCAGGCTTGGATCCGCCGGGATCGGGACCAGGACAAAGACGTTCTCGTGTCCCTCCGGAGCCACGGTGGGATCCGTGGCGCTGGGCTTGCACACATACATGGACGCGGGCGTGGGAATGAAGGGAGTTCGGCCGAAGATCGCACGGAAGTTCTCCTCCCAGTCACCCGTGAACAGCAGTGTGTGGTGCTGCAGCTCCGGCAGCTCGCCGCGGACGCCCAGGTAGAGCAGAAGGGCGCTGGGCCCGGCTGTGCTGCGGTTCCAGTACCGCTGGGGATAGGTCTGCAGTTCGCGGGGGAGCAGCGTGGTTTCGGTGTGGTGAAGGTCCGCTGCGGAGACGACGACGTCGGCCGCGATGGTGTGCTCCCTCCTGTCAGCGGAGCGGTAGCTCACCCCACGGACGGCCGCGGGTCGCTTGCGGGAGGCCGTCGCAGTGGTCTCGATCCCGGTGACCTCGGCGCCCGTGGTGATGGTGACGCCGGCATTCCGGGCCAGGCCCTCCAGCGCGTCCACCAGCCGGGTGAAGCCGCCCATGGGATAGAGCACGCCGTCGTCGAGGTCCAGATGGCTCATCAGGTGGTACATGCTGGGCGCGGTGAACGGGGAGGTCCCGAGGAACACCGCAGGGTATTCGAGGATCTGCTGCAGCCGCGGGTCGCTCACATAGCGGCGGGCGTAGTTGTGGAGCGGTTCCAGCAGCAGCCGGCCGAGCCGCGGCAGGCGCCCGAGCACATCCGGTGTCAACAGCGAAGTGAACGATTCGAAGGTGGAGTAGAGGAACCGGCGCGTGGCCATGGTGTATGTGTCCGCAGCGGAATCGAGGTACTGCTCCAGCTTTGCGCCGGCACCCGGTTCCAGCCGCTCGAAGAGTTCCACCACCCGGTGCCTCTCGGCGGGAACATCAACGGGTTCGGGGTAGCCCTCGGACAGGAGCCGGTAGCCCGGATCGAGTTTCACGAGGTCCAGCTGCTCATCGGCCGAGGTGCCCAGCAGCCGGAAGTAGTGGTCGATCACCTCGGGCATGAGGTACCAGGAGGGCCCGGCGTCAAACCGGAAGCCGTCCTCGCTCCAGGAGCCGGCCCTGCCGCCCACGGTGTCCTGCTTTTCCAGCACCGTGACGGAATGGCCTTCGGTGGCCAGCAGCGCTGCGGTTGCCAGTCCGCTGATACCGCCACCGATGACGACGACGGCGCGTCCGGACGGTGTGCGTGCCTTCACTGTGCCTCCACGCGGGATGGATGCGGGCTGGAGGGTTCCAGCCCGCGCTTGCCGGTGAGGACAGCGGCCGCGATGCGCAGCTTCACCGTGTTGGGCACGCTGATTCGCGTGCGCATCAGTTCTGAGGCAGGAGTCGCGCGGATGCGCGCGGCCAGTTCGGCGAACAGTTCCTGTGCCAGGGCCACGGCCCTGCGGCTGGATGGGGGCAGCCCGCGGAGCACGGCACGGGATTCGCTCAGATCGTGTTCGATGTCCGCAAGCAACCGTTCCTTGTGCGCCTCATCGAAGTTGTCGGGGGAGACGTCCGGGAAGTAGCTGCGGCCAAGCGACTCGAAATCCTCGGCGAGGTCCCGGAGGAAGTTGACCTTCTGGAAGGCTGCGCCGAGGTGCCGGGCGCCGCGCTCGAGCTTCTTCGTTTCCGTGGCGCTCACCGCGTGCCCGTCGAGGAAGCACTTCAGGCACATCAGCCCGACTACTTCCGCGGATCCGTAGACGTACACGGCGAAGGACTCAGGGGTGTGTTCCGCCTGCTCCAGGTCCGCGCGCATGGAGGCAAAGAATGGGCGGGTAAGGTCAGTGCCGATCCCGGTGCGGCGGGCGGAATGGGCAAAAGCGTGGACCACCAGGTTGGTGCTGTACCCGGTATCCAGCGCGCGTTCCGTTTCGCGTTCGAAGTCGTCAAGCTGGCGCCGGGTGTCCTCAGGAGTCAATCCCGCGGCGGAGGTGACGCCGTCGACAATTTCATCAGCAACCCGCACCAGCGCGTACACGGACTCCACCTGCCGGCGCACGCTGCCCTCGAACAGCCGCGAAGCCAACCCGAAGGAGGTCGAGTAGGAGCGCAGCACTACGGCGGAAGACTTCAGTGCAGCAGCCGTGTAGTCAGCGAGCGCATCGCGGTCCCGGCTCACGCCCGAACCCTTTCGCTGACGACGTCGGAGATGGGCGCCAGACCGTCACGCAGGGCCTGCGGCACATACGGTTCCACGAGGGCCTGCAGCGCGCGCTCGGTCAGGTCGGCGGCGAGACGGGTGGCTTGGTCGCGCGCACCCGATTCAATCAGCAGCTCTCGGACCTCCGCCGCACCGGTTGCGGTCAGGTCCGGGTCCGCCAGCAGCGCCGCGATCCGCGGCCACTGCGGCTGGTCCGCTGCGTAGGAGATCAGCGCAGTACGTTTACCCTCGCGCAGGTCACTCCAGCCGACTTTGCCCGTGCGGCTCTCGTCGCCGAAGACGCCGATCAGGTCATCAGCCACCTGGTACGCAATCCCGATGCAGCGGCCGAACTCTCCCAGCGCGTTCACCAGCAGGTCATCGCCGCCGGCAAGCACCGCACCGGCCTGCAGCGGCGCTTCGAAGGAGTACACAGCAGTTTTCAGCCGCGCCATGTCGAGCACTTCCTCAACAGGCTGCGGAGTTGGATCAAAAGGAGCTAACACATCAAGTAGTTCGCCGGCCGCGGACGCAAAGATGGCTTCATCGAGAAGATCTCCCAGCCGCTGCCGGGTAGCGAGGTCTGTGTCCACCTCGCCGAGCAGCCGGTAGGCGTTGGACAGCGCCAAATCACCGGCAATCACTCCCACGGACAGCCCGGCATGCTCGGCACGCGAGGGACTGCTTCCCTGCGCGGCGGCGAGGTTGCGGTACGTCCCTGACACGTTGGGGATTCCACGGCGGGTAAAGTCCCGGTCCACGACGTCGTCATGCACAATCAGCGAGGTGTGGAGGAGTTCGAAGGATGCAGCGACGGTGGCCGCCGTGACCCTTTCAGTGCCGCCCAGCAGGCTGTAGACAGTCATCACGAGGCGGGGGCGGAACCGCTTGCCTCCCACGGTGCACGTTTCGAGGTGCTCCCACATGGTGCGGTAATCGGGATGCATCGCTTCGGCGCGTGATTTGGACCGGGCGAAGAAGGACGTCAGGACGTCATCTACCAGCTGGCTGTCGGTGGATCCAGCCAGTGTGATCTCCTTGTCCATAGGTAAAGTAAACACGCGTCACCCATTGGAGGGAAATGAACCGCACCGCAGAGCTGGTTGTCCTGGCGGCTGACGACGGAACGCCCGTCGGCACGGCGGACAAGGCGACGGTCCATTCGACCTCCACCCCGCTGCACCTGGCCTTCTCGACGCACGTGTATGACGACGCCGGCCGCATCCTCCTCACGCGCCGCGCGCTGTCCAAGCGCACCTGGCCGGGCGTGTGGACCAACTCCTTCTGCGGCCACCCGGGCCCGGGTGAGGCAACCGAGGATGCCGTGGCGCGCCGCGCGGACCACGAGCTGGGGCTGCGCCTTGATCTGATTGAGCTACGGCTTCCGGACTTCCGGTACCGGGCGGTGGATGCCTCGGGCGTGGTGGAAAACGAGATCTGCCCCGTTTACACGGCACGCGCGGTTTCCCCGGTGAACCCCCGCGAGGACGAGGTGATGCAGGTGCAGTGGGCGGACCCGCTGCAGCTCACCGCGGCCGTTGCCGCCGCACCCTGGGCCTTCAGCCCGTGGCTGACCCTGCAGTTGCCGCTGCTCTACCCGGAGCGGTTCGCCGCCTCCGTCTGACGGCTGTTCTATGCAGAAGGTCAGTGGTGCACTGTCCGACGACGGCGCTCCCGTCCTGCGCTGATTGCTTGCCTCCAGCGCTCCCAGGGTGGAGCCAGCCGCCAGTGGAGCGCCAGTGTATGAAAGGCGCGGCGGAAGCGTCGGCGGCCGGCAGCGCCGCCAGCCAGTGAGCGGGCCGAGATGCCCACTTTGAGGGAGCGGTCGTACGCCGTGCGCTGCGAAGGGTCGAGCGCGAATCCGAGATCGACGTCGTCGTGGACGTCCGGATCCCTGCGATGGATCCGGGAACGCACGCTCTCCCAGTCCGCGCGCCGGAAGGCGCAGTTCGAGCCGAACGGCGGCCAGTGGGCCATGGCGAGCCCCATGGAGACGAAGTACGCCTGCATATAAGCAAGGTTGGCCAGCCACGCACGGAGGGGTCCGGCGTCGTAAAAGTTTCCGGGACCGGTCAGTACGGCGAGGTCGGGTTCCGTATCGAAGCGGTTCGCGATGCGTTGGAGCCAGTCCGTGGGCGGAAGTGTGTCCGCGTCGCAGCGGACAATGATGCTGCCGAGCGCGGCGTCGTAGCCGGCGGAGGCAGCAGCAGCGATTCCGGGCACTGGCTCCGTCAGCACGCGGGCGCCGAGCTGGGCAGCTATCTCCGCGCTGCTGTCGGTGGAGTTGTTGTCCACCACGATGACCTCCAGCGGGGCCACTGTCTGCGCGGCGAGTGCTTCGAGGCAGCGAGTCAGGGGACCGGCGTCGTCCTTGCAGGGAATCACCACGGACAGGGACGGCATGTGCTGATCCTAGCCGCCGCCTGCAGTTCTTTCGGTGTCGTCTCCAGGGAAGAAGAGATCCTCGATGGTGCAGCCGAAGATCGCGGCCAGCCGGAATGCCAGCGGCAGGGAGGGATCAAACCGGCCGCGTTCGATGGAGATGATGGTTTGTCGCGAGACGCCCAGTTCATCGGCGAGCCGCTGTTGGGACCACGCCAACCGCTGGCGGGAATCGTGGACAGAGTTGCGCACATCAGCCCTTGCGTTGGAGGACCAGGTAGCGGATGCCGAAGGAGGCAAAGAACGCGAGCACAACAGCGGGAAGGACGAGCTTGAGGTCGACGGGAAAGTTTGCGGGGATGAACGCAAGGATGGTCGCGCCCGCTCCGGCGAGCAGGACGAGGTCGGTGAACGCGCCGGCGGCCGCACGGTCATACCACCCGGATTCAACGGATTCCTCCGGCCGGTCGGCGGCACCCTTGATGGTGCCGCGGTCCACCACGACGGCGTAGACGAGGGCGACCAAGGGCAGGGCCAGGCAAAGGGCAAAGACCACGCCGCCAAGCATCGGATTGGACTCGGTGGCGCCCATTGCAGCTGCCACCACCCCGAGCGCTGCCGCTAGCGCCAGCCCGGCGGGAATAGCTACCCCCAGTGCTGGGAAACCGCCCCTTTTTGTGGTGCCCCACGGTGTGCGTACCTGTTGATCGTGCATTGGTTCCTCTCCATCATGTAAACCTTGCTTTACATGACAAGTTTGCTTTACACGCTGTCTACTGTCAAGCGCCATTCACTGCCAGGCAGGGGCGCTTTGGAAGGCCTCACGCACAGCGCGCAACGCGGCCAGTAGGCTTGAGTTCATGATCGCCGACCTCATCCGACGGCCGGCCACGCACGCCGAAGTCGCAGCGGACGGCGTGCGGGCTGCAGCCGTACTCAGCACCATCGTGATGGTGTTCTGGTGGGGGCCGGTGGACGTAGCCGTGTTCTTCCTCGCGCTCGGTGGCCTCACGTTGTCCCGCTATGCCCGTCCGCACCCGGTGTTCGATGCGGTGTACGGATGCGCGCTGCTGTTCGCATGCTGGAGCAGCGTCCTGAATGTGTACGAACTTATTGCCTGGTGGGACCTGCTGGTGCACTGCGTCTGCACCGGGCCGGTGGCCGGCATGGCGTACGTGCTTGGATCGCACCTGCAGGTCTTGCCCGCCGCCGGCCACGGACGCCGGAACCGCGTGGGTGTGGTGCTGCAGGTGGTGCTCCTCGGCATGGCGCTCAGCGTCCTGTGGGAATTCGCCGAGTGGGCCGGTGATGCCTGGGTCACCGAGGACATCTACGTAACCTATGCGGACACCATGGGCGACCTCGCCGTTGCCACCCTCGGGTCACTCGCGGCGGGGATTCTGCTCGTAGCGCTCAGCCGCCCGCGCGTCCGGTCCTACCAGTAGCCTGCCACGCGGCTTCGAAAATCATCCACGCCTGAAGTTGCGTGGACAGTTCTACTGAGCCCTTACCGGCCGAAGCTCCCGGCGCGGCAGGAAAGACCAGGACAGTACGACGACGGCGGCCGCCGGCTTCCCGCTCCGTGCGCCCCTCCCACAGGGCGCGCGCCGTCGTCGTGATCAGGGTGCGGGCGATTGTGCGGGTTGCTTCCGGCAGGTGCGGTGAAACCGCCGCGAGCGCAAGGTAGCGGGCGAGGATTCCCGTGAACAGGCCGCCGTCACCGCCGCCGTGGGTGCGCAGGGCGCCGTCCGGCTGGACGAGGTGCGTTGCTATGGCGGTGATCAGGCCGCTGGCGCGCTCCAGGCTTCGTTGGTCTCCAAGGGCCAGCAAGGCACCCAGGACCGGGCCCTGGTTGTAGGTGTAGAGGTCGGTGACCAGCCGTTCGCCGGGCATGCGGATGCCATCGAAGAGGAGCCCGGTTGCCGGGTCCAGCAGCCGGGCGAAGAGCCAGTCCACCAATTGTGCCGACTCGTCCTTCCGCCCGATGCGTGCGAAGTAGAGCGCCGCCGGGGCCGTAGCCGGGGTGTTCTTGAAATCGCGGGATGTGTTCCAGAAGAGGCCGCCGCCGAGGTCTGAAGTGTGTGCTGAGATCAGGGCCGCGGTCAGTGTGGGAAGCGGGCTGGTGTCTGCGATATCGGCTGAGCGCAGGGCAGCGAGGGCTAGCCAGGCCATGTCGTCGTAGTAGCTGTTTCTCCAGCGCCCGCCGTTGCGCAGGCGGATGGTGCGCAGGAGGCGGCGAGCGCGCGTGCGGTGAGCGGCGCCGTCGTCGTGATGGGTGATGTCTGCGCGCTCCGCCGCATCGAGGAGGCAATCGAGATAGTGCGCCTGCCACCAGTAGTGCCACGGAACTGTGCTCCGGTTCGGGAGATTGACCTGCGCGAGGTGCGTTCCGGGCAGGCCGAGCAGCCGGTGGCCGAAGGCCGCGGGGACGGACGCGGCGGCTGCTGCGGCGCGCAGTTGTGCTTCCCGATGTTCTTCAGGGAGTTTCTCGGCGGGCAGTTCTGTGGGCATAGAGCCACCCTAAAGGGCGCCGTCGTCCTTATGTTTGAGCACTATGCACAGTGCGGCGGCCGGTGGATGCTGCGGTGTGCTGCATCACAGTAGGCTCGAAGGAGTGTTCGCAGCTGAGTCTTCGACTCACCCCTCGAATCGACCCCCGACGCAAAGGAGATGTCATGGAGTGTGCAGGAACGGTAGCCCTGGTGACCGGCGGAGCGTCCGGGCTCGGCCGGGCGACGGCGCAGCGGCTGTATGACGACGGCGCATCAGTGGTGATCCTGGATCTTCCGCAGTCGGATGGCGCAGATTTTGCCCAGTCGCTGGGGGCGCGGGCGCGGTTTGTTCCTGCTGACGTGACCAGCGAGGAACAGGTTCAGGCTGCGGTGGACGCGGCGGTTGAGCTGGGCCCGCTGCGCATTGTTGTCAACTGCGCAGGAGTGGCAACGCCCGGCAAGGTACTGGGCAGGGACGGCGTGCTGCCGCTGGAGCAGTTCAACAAGGTCATCAGCATCAACCTGATCGGCACCTTCAACGTGCTGCGGCTGGCGGCGGCCGCCATGGTAGCCACCGAGCCGGTACAGACGTCGACCGGCACGAACGAGCGCGGGGTCATCATCAACACGGCATCCGTCGCGGCGTTCGACGGGCAGATTGGGCAGCCCGCGTACTCGGCATCCAAGGGTGCTGTTGCGGCGATGACCCTGCCGATTGCGCGTGAACTCGCGCGGTCCTTCATCCGGGTCATGACCATCGCCCCGGGCATCTTCGAAACCCCCATGATGGCCGGGTTGCCGCAGGAGGCCCAGGACTCCCTCGGGAAGCAGGTGCCGCACCCATCCAGGCTCGGCAAGGCCACCGAATACGCTTCGCTGGTTGCGCACATCGTTGAGAACCAGATGCTGAACGGCGAGACCATCCGGCTTGACGGTGCCATCCGCATGGCACCGAAGTAGATCCTCTTGATTTCTGAGAACACCCGAAAGGACAGCTCAATGGAGAGCAGCCTCCCATCCGCAGACTTCTACGGATTCGAGTCCCTGCTCAGTGACGCCGAACGGGCGAAGCTGCAGGACGTGCGGGACTTCCTCGCCAAGGAAGTGGCGCCGTTCGCCACCGATTGGTGGAACCGGGCGGAATTTCCGTTGGAGGTGCTGCCCAAACTTGCCGCCCTGAACCTGAGTACGCCGGTCCAACAGGGGTACAGCTACCTGTTCAGCGGCATGGTCATCGCCGAACTCACCCGGTCCGATACGTCGCTGGCAACGTTCTTCATGGTGCATCACGATCTCTTCGTTGAGGCCTTGCACGAGTTCGGGACAGAGGATCAGAAGGCACGGCTGCTGAACGATGCCATGGACCTCACCATCACGGGTGCCTTTGCCCTCACCGAGCCCCAGCACGGGTCCGATGTGGCGGGCGGCATGGCAACCACCGCAACGCGGGACGGGGACACCTGGATCCTGAACGGCGCAAAGCGCTGGATTGGAAACGGAACGTTCTGCGACTACATGCTCTTGTGGGCGCGGGACACCGCGGACGGCGCCGTGCGGGGCTTCATCCTGGACGCCACACTGCCCGGGATTACCCGGACGGCCATCGAGAACAAGATTGCGCTGCGGACGGTGCAGAACGCGGACATCATCCTGGACAACGTCAGGGTGTCAGAAGCAGACCGCTTCGCAGGAATCAACACTTTCACTGACACCAAGCACCTGCTGCGCGGTTCCCGCATCCTGGTGGGCTGGCAGGCGGTGGGCCAGCAGTTGGCGGCGTTCGACGCAGCGCGTGCCTACGCCGTCGAGCGCCATCAGTTCGGGCGTCCGCTGGCGAGCTTCCAGCTGATCCAGCAGCAGCTGGTGCGCATGCTGGGTAACACCACCGCGAGCCTCGGCATGATGGCGCGGGTTGCGCAGTTGCAGGAAGACGAGCACCGCGGATTGCACGAAGGACAGCAGCAGGAGCAGCGCAGCGGAGCGGACATGGCGCAGGCCGCGCTCGCGAAGTCCTACACGTCGTCCCTGATGCGGGAGACGGTGGCAATGGGCAGGTCGATCTTCGGCGGCAACGGGATCGTGACGGACTACAAGATGGCGAAGATTTTCGCGGACGCCGAGGCAATCTACACCTACGAGGGTTCTTTCGAAATCAATACCCTCATTGTGGGGCGTGCGGTCACGGGAGTATCTGCGATCCTCTGACGGTTGTTGCTGCAGCCAGCGCGGAAGTGGTGGTTGCCAGGGTGAGCAATCCACCGGGACAGTGGAGTATGAGCTCTGTTGAATCGCTGCCCCAGCTGACAGTCCGGGAAACCGCAACCTTCCTGTCGAAGGTGTTTGTGCCCACCCTGGCCAAGGGACCGATCATCCGGCGGTCACGGATGGTCGCGCTTGCAGAGAAGTTGCACCTCGATGAGCGGGCAGTCGCCACCCTCACTCAGCTGGCGGCGAAGTATCCGGCCTCGCCCGTTCTCCTCCGCTTGCCGCTGCGCCGACAGGCGATAGTCCTGGAGCCCAGGGACGTGCACCGTATCCTTGCCGAAACTCCGGAGCCTTTCGCCGCTGCCAGCAGCGAAAAGAAGGCAGCCCTGTCGCACTTCCAGCCGCGGAACTCCCTCATCTCCTCGGGCAGGGAGCGGAGCGTGCGGCGGGCTCTGCAGGACCAGGTGTTGGATTCAGGAAGCCCTGTGCACCGCTTGGCGGAGTCGTTCCTTCCCATCGTCGCCGAGGAGGCGGAGGATCTGTTGCGCGTGGTGCGCAGGTCCGGCGCGTTGACCTGGGATGAGTTCATCCAGTCCTGGTACCGGATGGTTCGGCGGGTGGTCTTCGGGGATGCGGCCGCACATGACGAGGAACTCACGGATATGCTCGCCCAGCTCCGCGCTGACGGAAACTGGGCGTTTCTGAAGCCCCGCAAACGGAAACTGCGCGCACAGTTTCTCGCCGCCGTCGGGCATCGAATGCAGGCGGCACCGCAGGGCAGCCTCGCGTCTGTGATGTCGGGGATGAACCCACAGGACAGCACCGCGCCGGTTGAGCAGATCCCGCAGTGGCTGTTCGCCTTCGATCCTGCCGGCATGGCAACGTTCCGTGCGCTCGCTGCCGTGGCGGCGCATCCGGAGGTTCGAGCCAGGGCGCTTCGGGAAGTCGCCGAAAACCGCTCACGGCGGGAGTATCTCCCCTGGCTCCGGGCCTGTGTCCTGGAGTCCCTGCGGCTCTGGCCGACCACGCCCATGGTGCTGCGGCAGTCCACGGGGGAGGTGTCCTGGGACGCGGGGACCATGCCGACCAAGTGCGGTGTTCTCATCTACGCTCCCTTTTTCCATCGCGATCAGCGGACCGTCCCCCAGCCGGATGCGTACACTCCGGAACGCTGGCTGAACAACGACGACGACGGCGACTGGGCGCTCATTCCCTTCAGTGAAGGCCCTGCCGCGTGCCCGGGACGCCACCTCGTGTTGATGCTGACCAGCGCCTTCCTTGCCCACGTTCTGGACGGAACGGAGCTGCAGCTGGAGTCGGCGGAGCGGCTGAATGTCGGACCGTTGCCGGGCACCCTCGACAACTATTCACTGCGCTTCACGACGGCCCCTGCCTACCGTTGAGGAAGTTACCGCACCTACTGTGACCCGATGCACGGTTCGATTCTGGAATGACGCGCGGGTGTCCGGGGTTCCACCGAGTGAGTCCTCAGTACCCGATGGAAGGAATCAGCAGTGAAAGCAGTGTTCTATTCAACGTACGGTGACCCGGGCGTCCTTGAGTATGGTGACCAGCCGGAACCGAAGGTAGGCCCGGACACGGTCCTCATCGAGGTCAAAGCGGCATCGGTCAACCCGGTGGACTGGAAGGTCATGGCGGGTTACCTTGACGGTGCCATCACCGCGCACTTCCCGGTAATCCCGGGGTGGGATGTTTCCGGCGTCGTTGTTCAGCCCGGCCCCGCAGTTCCTGAATTTTCCGCTGGTGACGAGGTCATGGGCTACGTCCGGATGGACACCGTTGGCCAGGGAACCTTCGCGGAGCGTGTCGCCGCGCCGGTGCGAACCCTCTCCCGCAAACCCGCGAACCTCTCGTGGGCAGAGGCGGCAACTGTCCCGCTGACCGGCCTCACCGCACTGCAGACGCTGGACGCGCTGGACGTCTCCAGCGGTGACACCGTGCTGATCCACAACGGTGCTGGCGGCGTGGGCACTTTCGCCATCCAGATTGCACGTGGCCGCGGAGCCCGCGTCATTGCCACCGCGTCCGAGCGGAACCACGACTTCCTGCGTGAACTCGGCGCTGAACCCGTCTCCTACGGCGAGGGTGTCGCTGATCGTGTCCGTGAGATTGCACCGGACGGTGTCAGCGCCGTCGTCGACTTCGTGGGCGGCGACGACTGGCAGGCATCACTGGACAACCTCACCCGGCAGGGGCGCGTTGCATCCATTGCCGACGCCGGTGTGAAGGAACACGGCGGGCGGTACGTCTTTGTGCGCCCGGTAGCTGCCGACCTCGCCACGCTTGCTGACCTGATCGAAGCCGGCACGGTGAAGCCGGTGCTTGCCGAGACCTATCCGTTGGAGCGAGCGGCGGAAGCCTTTGCAGCCAACATGGAGGGTCACACGCGCGGGAAGATCGCGATCACGGTCGGCTAAGCCCGCGCCGGGCCGCCGTGCACTTCCTCACCGTCGTGGTGGTCGTCGTCGTATTCGTACTCATCGTCGTCATCATCAGCGAGGTCAATCGGTGGGAGGTTGGCGGTCTGGTGACGGCGCAGGGCCCGGCGATAGGAGTGGTCCACGCGGTGACGGCGCGATCCGGCGGTGATGAGGACGAGGAAGACCGCCAGCGCCGTCGCCGCGGCCGTGGGCAGCGACTGCGGTTCCCCGATGAGCCTCTCCACGATAATCCAGCCCAGGCCCCACACCAGGGCAAGGGCAACCGCAATGCGGCCGCGGTCCATCGAGCAGACTGCACTTCCCATCACGACGACGACGCCGAGGCCCGCAAGTGCCCAGGCGAACTCGTTTTCCGTGAGCCAGGAAAACCCCTCAAGGGACAGGAACGCCGCGGTATGGCTGAGCGCCGTGAAGCCCGTCCAGCCCAGGAAAAGGCCGAGCGGTACGTCGACCAGCGTTCCTTCCAGCCGGGTGGCGGCCGACCACCGGTTCAGCCAGCGCAGCGACACCAGGAGCAGGACGAGCAGCACGCCGTGCACCATCAGGCTCGGTGCGTAGAGCTCCGCTTGGATGGTGAGGGCCAACGCAAGATTCAGTAACAGGGCGGCGATGACCACCCAGCCCAACCGGCGGTGCCGCGGGCTGTCTGCCTGGCCGGGCAGCCATTGGTGAACGGTGTAGGCGATCAGGCCGAGCCCGATCAAGGCCCAGATGTACAGCGAGTTGAGGCTGGGGGAGACGAGTGTGAGGTCGGGACGCAGCAGTTCACTGGTCCAGATTTCAGTTCCACCGAAGAACCCGGCCACGGACGCGGTTCCCACCAGTGCGCCGATCACCGTCAGGGTGACAAGATTGCGTCGTACCTGGTCAGCCCGCCACGACCGAACGTTTGCTGCAGCGCTCCGGGAGGTGGTCGCGGTCCAGGCGGCGGTCTGTCTCCCTGACTTGGCGGCCCATGCGGAGGCGGCGGCGGAGGCCGCTTTCAACTTCTCTGCACGCGCCGCCCTGAGTTCCGCAGCGCGGGCCTTCTCACGTGCTTGCGCCTGGTCGTCCTGCGCCAGGTCGGTGTTGCGGGTTGGGCTGGGAGCAGCACCGGCGGGCACTGTGGCACCGGCGGTTGCTGTGGGACCAGCGGTCGGCGGTGCCGCCGTCGTCGTTCCCGGTTTTTCATCACCGGCGGAGACCTGCGCCTTCGGTTGTGCGGCTTTCAGCCGCTCAAGGACGCTGCTCGTCTCGGTCCGCGGAGGGGTGGCTTCGGTGTTCTCCCCGGGCGGTACGGGCGGAACCTGGGGCAGCCGGTGATTGGACGGAGTCGGCATGCTCATGTGTCTTTCGGACCTCCCGGCGCTGCTTCAGCGCGAAGAACGCTGCAATGATCAGTCCCACCAGAGTACCCACCCCCATTCCCAGAAGTGCACTGGCCCACATAGGGAAACCGGTTGTGACGTCCGAAATGTACCCAAGGCCCACCAGCCAAATGGACCACAGCACCCCGCCCACGGCGGCAAATCCCAGGAAAGGCCGCAGGGGCAGTTCGGCGATCCCGGCAGCGGCAATACCCGCGGTCCGACCGCCCGGAAGGAACCGGAGAGCAACCAGGCCGGCGTAGGTGGGGGACTTGCCCGCCTTCTCGACTGCGTTGCGGATGCCGCGGTGGACGGCGCGGCCCCAGCGGAAGCGGTCCAGCCAGTGTGTCAGCTTTTTTCGGAAGAGCAGGTACAGAGCGAGGTCCCCCAGCAGGCTGCCGGTTGCAGCGGTCAGGAGGGCGATGGAAAGGAGCACTGAGCCCTCGGATGCAAGCGAGCCTGATGCGATGACCAGGAATTCAGAGGGCATTATGGGCGCGAAAACGTCAGCGATGACCACCAGAAGCGTGACCGGATGGATCATGAGGGACCACTCGGCAATGGTTGACAGGTCCACCCGTACCAATTTACAGCGGGACGCCAAGGCGTGACCGGCTGCCGGCACAGATTCTGGGACCTCACCCGAGCGAAGACAGTTCCAACCCGCTCGTGAAGGACGCCGGCCGGGAGGACAGCGGGTCGACAAACTCGATGTGCCGGGCCAGGAGTTGCAGGGGTTTCGAGTAGTCGTCTTCCTGCTGCGGCTGCAGGACCGGGTAAAACGGATCGTTGACAATTCCGAGGCCCAGGCCGGCCATATGCAGCCGCAGCTGATGCGTCTTCCCGGTGTGCGGCTGCAGCCGGTAGCGGCCCACGCCGTGGTGCTCCCCGACAAGCTGCACCCTGGTTTCCGCGTTGGGGTCACCGGGGACCTCCTGCGCGAGGAGGTAGTCGCGGGATTTAACGATGCGGCTGTGGACGGTGCGCGGATGAGTGTCGAGCTTCAAAGACGGATCGATGGGAGCAGCGGCCTCATACTCTTTGCGGATGCGGCGATTCTCGAACAGGAGCTGGTACGCGCCGCGCGTTGCCGGGTTGATGGAGAACATGAGGATTCCGGCGGTCACCCGGTCGAGGCGGTGCATGGGAATCAGGTCCGGCAGGTCCAGCTGCACCCGCAGCCGCACCAGAGCCGACTCCGCCACATACATTCCGCCCGGCGTCGTCGGCAGGAAGTGCGGTTTATCCACGACCAGCAGGTTCTCGTCCTGGTGCAGGATGCTCAGCTCCACCGGCAGGCGCTTCTCCACCGGCAGTTCCCGGTAGTACCAAATGAACGTGTGCTCGTTGAGGGGAGTTGCCCGGGTAAGCCGCTCACCGCCCAGGGCAACCACTTCACCGCGGTCAAAGCGCTCGGCAATTCCGTCCGGGTCCACGTGGTTCCAGCGGTCCAGGATGTACTCCAGCGCGGTATCCCACGGCCCCTCCGAGGGAAGCCGCAGCCGCGTGGCGTTCACGCCGTTGCGCACGGGAAGAGGGGATTGCATCACTTATCTAGGGTAGCGGGACTGGGAGCCGGCACGCTCTCAGCAACCCACGATCCGGTAGAGAACGGCTTCTCCCTCGCTGTCCACGCGTTCGAACCCGTTCTCCGGGGTCAGATCCTGCAGCCCCGGCACTACCTCCGTTTCTCCCGGATGCACGGAGCTGATGCCGAAATCGAGGACGTACTCCACCCCCATCTCCTGAGCCGCAGGGCAGACTTCCGGATTGGTGGTGAGCTCGTCCAGGGACTCGTAGATGATCTTGCCGGCGGCCGATGCAGGTAGGGTTCCGTACGGCAGCAGCGTGGGGATTCCCGTGTAGGAGTAGGACAACGACGCCCCCGTCAGCGGAACCCCCACAATGCCTGACCCCTCCTCCACAGTCTCCGGCACCCGCTCGATGAGCGCGAGCTCATCGACAGTCAGCAGTTGGGAATCCTCGGTGAACCGGTACTTCGCGGCGGCTTCCGCAACCCCGCGCTGTACCGCTCCCAGCGGCGCCAGCAGCACACCCACAACAACCAGCACGACGACGACGGCGGCTCCCCGCTTCCTGCTCCCCTCACGGAGGAGAGCACGCACCTTCGGCAGGCGTTTCGCGAGGTCGACGAGGGCCACCGCTCCGAGGGAGGCAATGATGATCCCAGCCACCGGCAGCATGGCGCTGATCCGGAAGTAGTCGTTGTACCAGACGCCGGCCACGATCCACCGCAGGTCCGGGGCTTCCTTCCAGTTCGCGACCACAAACAGCATCGCCGCGAAGCCGTACAGGGCAAGCGTCCAGCGGTGCCGTTTGCGGCGGAGTACGACGGCGGCACCCACTAGTGTCAGCGCCGCCACCAAATAGGCTGGTGGCCGGAAAAGCGGGGAGTGCAGGACCACCTCGATCAGGGCGACGCCGGCGTTACCGAGTTCGTTCCAGTTGTCCGAGCTGCCGCGCGAGGGCCGGATCCGCATCCAGACAACTGCGAGGACCACCAGGAAAACCGCTGTGGGTACGAGGGTGCGCCAGGCCGGCTCAGCGCTGCGGCGAAGTCTGCTGTACGCTGCCGCGAGCACCATGGGCAGGCTGAGGCCGAGTGCGCCGACCACCGACGATGGGTGCGCCAGAGCCAGCCCCGGCAGAACCCCCAACAGCAGCAGGAGGTTGGCCGCCGTCGTCGTACGCAACGGTGCGCCGACGCGCATCAGCTGCACCACCAGGCCGAGCACAGCCGGCAGCAGGGCGATGGACAGCATGAATGGATAGACCACGCCGAATTCATACAGGAGGTAGGGGAAACTGCTGTAGGCACCGGACAGCACGGCGGCGCTAAGCAGGGCCGTGCGGCGCTCGCCGGTCACACGGGTCACCAGGAAAAGGCACCCGATACACCAGATCGCCAGGACTATGGCGAGGTTCACCACATTGATGGCTGCGGGTACGGACAGCCCGGAAGACAGGAGGACCACCGACACGATGGCGTGCCATCCCGCCGGGTAGAACGTGGCCGCCCGTGTTCCCAGGTATCCGAGGTCCGGGGAGGACGCGTTGCCGGTTTCCGCGATGTACCGGACAGCGTTGAGATGGAAAATGTTGTCGTGTGACTGCGCGATGTTTTCCGGGTCACCGAAGATCCACAGCGTGATCAGACCGACCGGGATCGCCGCAGCAGCCCACGCAGCAAGCGAGTGCCGCAGTGGCCCGCCGGGGTCCGTGGCGACCGCCTCCCCGAAGCGTCGCCGGATGAGCCAGAGCAGGAGTGCTACAGCGGCGGTGACTCCGAGCAGCGGCACAATCGACCAGCGGACGCCCGCCAGCGCGGCCGACTCGGAGGCGATGACCACGGCACTGACGCTCAGCGGACCGGCCAGTGCAAGCAGTGTGAGGCGACGCAGACCGAAGACGGCGCCCCACAGCAGCCCGGGGCCAAGGAGCACCAGCAGCGCAACGAAGAAGCCTGGAAGCGTGCTGAGCCAGCTCATGGTCTCCCTCGGTAGTCAGTGCGGATGGTACGGATGGTCAGGGTGCTGCGGATGGTCATGTGCGCGCGGATGATGCTCACGCCGTATCCCGCGCGGGCTGGCAGTGCGGGCAGTGATAGAGCACCCGCTGCTCCAACTCGTTGTCGCCGAGCTCGCTGCGCACAACGCGGGTTCCGCAACGCAGGCAGCCCCGGTCCGTCCGCCCGTACACCCACAGCGGGTCACGCAGCATGGACCCGGTGGTGACGCGCGTTGACCTGCCTTTGTTCACCTCGAGCAGCCGGTGAGCGAGTTCCACCATACGCGGAAGGTTTTTGACTTCGCCCACCGGGGTGAGCGGATGCTCCCCAGCGAGGAAACACAACTCGCATCGGTAAACGTTACCGATGCCGGCGAGGTTCCGCTGATCGAGCAGCGCCAGGCCCACGGGGCGAGCCGGGTCCGCGCGCAGCCGGCGCAGCGCTTCCTCGGCGTTCCAGTCGGGCCCGAGCAGGTCGGGTCCGAGGTAGCCGACGGCGTCGTCCTCCTCTGCCTGCGGGATGATGCGGAGGAATCCGAGTTCGAAACCCACGATTGTGGAGGTTTCCGTTTCCAGGATGCAGCGTGCCTTGAACGCTGGGCGGCGCCACTTCCCGCCTTTGGGATAGACGTGCCAGAGGCCCTCCATCTTCAGGTGGGAGTGGATGCTCCACTCTTCCTCCACACGAATGAGCAGATGCTTGCCGCGGGCGACGACGTCGCGCACCGTCCGGCCGGTGAAATCCACCGTCGCGAATTTCGGCACGCGGATGTCGCAGCGGGTGAGCTCCTTGCCGTGGAGTGCGCGGTTGAGGTCGCGGGCGGCGCGCCAGACGGTATCTCCCTCAGGCACGGATTCTCAGCCCCCGGGGCGTGCTGTAGAAGCCGGCATCGGCAAGGGCTCGTCCGGCTGCGGAGTCGAGGACGGATTCGCCGTTGATTTTCTCGACGGCCATCTTGTCCGCTGCCCCGTGCCGGATTGCGGCAACCAGCGCCTCCGCTGCGGCGGTGAGGGGTTCGGTGTCTGCGGTGTAGGTAAGCATGGTTTTACCGCCGCGCTCAACATAGAGCGCAAGCTGCCCGTCGACCAGTACCACCAGGGCGCCGGCTTTGCGGCCGGGCCGGTGTCCGCCGTCGTGCTGTGGCCAGCCCAGCGCCGCTCCGAAGGGGTTCGCCGGATCTGTAGCAGCAAGCGCGACGGCGGTGGGCTTCTTCGCGAGGGCGGCATCCGGGCGCGCGTCCGCGCTGAAGGAGCGCAGCCGGTCCACCGTGGCCGGCACCGCGAACTGCGCGGCGCCGAGATGCTCGATGAAGTAGCCGCGGCGGCACCGCCCCATTTCCTCCAGGCGCGACAGCATCTTGTACATGAGACCGAATCCGCCCGGAATACCCTCACTCGCAACGGAACCGCGGGTGAGCACGCCGTAGCGGTCCATGAGCAGTTCCGCGGTGGCGTGTGCCCGGATGGTGGTGTCACCTTCGATGCCCGGCAGCAGCGACCACCGCCCGGCAACCTGTGGAGGAGTGCTGCGCTGGTAGCCGGTCCCGCCGTCGTTTCCGGTTGACAACGCGCTGGTCCGCAGGCTGCCGCCGGTCATGGACGGCGCCCTGCCGAGCCGTCCCATCCGCGCGGTCCGCGCTCGTGGAGTGGGCGTACGCTGCTTGTGCGCGGTTTTTCCGCCGGCCAGCAGGGAACGTACCGGAGTGAACGTGTCATTGCCGATCCGCCCGGCCCAGACCAAATCCCACAGTGCGGCGGTCACCGCGGCGTCGGCGGGTTGGTTACCGTTGGTCAGGCCCTGGACAAGCTGCCGGAAGAAGTAGGCGCCGCCGCCGGAAAGCAGGTCAAGGAGTTCCTGTTGCAGGGGGCTGGGCTCAAACTCCGGATCCGGGCGTAGGGTAAGCGGCGCGTTCTCCGCGAGGTGAAGGGAGATCCAGCCGTCGTTCCCGGGCAGCGACCCGGCACCGGACCACACCACTTCACCCGTCGCCGCCAGCTCATCCAGCATCGCCGCGCTGTAGTTCGATACCCGCGTGCGCAGGATCAGCGGCTCCCACGCCGAGGCTGGAATCGGCACTCCCGAGAGCTGGTCGATGACCGTGGCCACGCCGTCGAGACCGCGCAGGCCGGAACCGACATGCTGCCACGCGGGCAGGAACCGGCCATAGGCGGCAGGGTCCACCGGCTCCACTTCGTGGCGCAACGCAGCGAGCGACCGGCGGCGGAGCCGGCGAAGCACCTCGGCATCGCACCACTCGCTCGAGGCAGCCTCATGGCCCGGGGCTGAAGCCGTGGGGCGGAACTCGCCCTCCACCACGCGGCCATCCGCGACCAGCCGCTGCAGGGCGGTGACGACGACGGCGACACCCAGTCCCAGCCGCGCGGCGGCTTCCGCTGCCGTGAAGGGACCATGCGTGCGGGCGTAGCGGCCGACGAGGTCACCCAGCGGGTCCGGGACCGGTTCGATGAACGCCAGCGGGACACCCATGGGCAGCGGCACTCCGAGGGCATCACGCAACCGCGCGGCGTCCTCGATGGCAGCAATGCGTTCTTCCCCGGCAACGTTGACGCGCAGTGCCCGGTTGGCCTTGACCAGCGCGTCCGCGGACGTGGCCGCTTCCCCGGGTTCCTCGGACCGCTCGGCGATTTCGGCGGGGGTCAGGGGGCCAAGCAGGCGCAGGAGGTCCGCGACGCCCTCGAGGCCGCGTGCTTTCCGGTCAGGAGCGAGGCGCTGAAGCTCCTGCTCGGTGTCAGCGATGACGCCAGCGTCGAGGAGTTCACGTAGTTCCGCCCGGCCCAGCAGTTCGTTGAGGAGCGTGGGGTCGAGCGAGAGCGCTGCGGCGCGGCGCTCGGCGAGCGGTGAGTCGCCCTCGTAGAGGAAGGACGCAACGTACCCGAACAGCATGGTGCGCGCGAACGGCGACGGTTGGGACGTGGTGGTCTCGACAATCCGGAGTTCACGGCGGTCGATCTGCGCGGCGATGTCCTTGAGCGCCGGAAGATCATAAACGTCCTGGAGGCACTCGCGGACTGTCTCGAGGATGATCGGGAAGGTGGGGAACTTGCGTGCCACGTCCAGCAGTTGTGCGGAGCGCTGCCGCTGCTGCCACAGCGGGCTGCGCTTGGACGGGTTGTTCCGTGGCAGCAGCAACGCCCGCGCTGCACATTCCCGGAACCGGGATGCGAAGAGCGCTGACCCGCCTACCTGCGCCGTGACAATGCCGTCCAGTTCCTCCGCATCGAAGAGGAACAGGTCGGCGCCGGGAGGCTCGTCTTCCATGAGCGGCACTCGCAGCACAATGCCGTCATCGGACGCCATGGCGGAGCCGTCCATCCCGTACCGCTGCTCAAGGCGGGCACCGACCGCGAGCGCCCACGGCGCATGCACGGGCATGCCGAACGGGCTGTGGAGGACTACCCGCCAGTCACCGAGCTCATCGTGGAAGCGCTCAACCACCAGCGTGCGGTCACTCGGCACCACTTCCGTGGACTGCTGCTGCTCACGGAGATACGCGAGCAGGTTGCCGGCCGCCCACTCGTCCAGGCCGCTCGCGCGGCACCGGGCAGCGGCGTCGTCCTCCGATGCATTCGAAAGTTCGCGGACGAACTTGCCGAGTGCCCGGCCCAGTTCCACCGGCCTGCCCAGGGAATCGCCCTTCCAGAAGGGAAGCTTGCCCGGCTGCCCGAAGGCAGGAGAAACCAGCACGCGGTCATGGGTGATGTCCTCGATGCGCCAACTGGTTGCACCGAGGGCGAAGACATCACCGACGCGCGATTCGTAGACCATCTCCTCGTCCAGCTCACCGACCCGCCGGCCGCCGCGGTTTGATCCGGCGTCCTCGGACCCCACGAGGTAGACGCCGAACAGCCCGCGGTCCGGGATGGTGCCGCCGGAGGTAACGGCCAGACGCTGGGCGCCGGGCCTGCCGGTGATGGTCCCTTCCACCCGGTCCCAGACGATGCGCGGCCGCAGTTCGGCGAATTCATCCGACGGGTACCGGCCGGCCAGGAGATCGAGCGTCGCCTCAAAGGCGGAGCGGGGAAGCGTGGCGAAGGGCGCGGATGCGCGGACCACGTCGAACCATTCCTCCACATCAATGGTCTCAAGGGCAGTGGCCGCGACGGTTTGCTGGGCAAGGATATCCAGCGGGTTGGTGGGAATGTAGAGCGGTTCGATCTGACCGGCCAGCATCCGTTCGACGGTGACGGCGGTGTTCACGAGGTCTCCGCGGTGCTTGGGAAACAGCACGCCCTCGGAGACCTCGCCCACTTGGTGCCCGGCCCGGCCCACGCGCTGGAGGCCGCTGGCCACGGAGTGCGGGGACTCGACCTGGATCACCAGGTCAACGGCGCCCATGTCGATGCCCAGTTCCAAGGACGACGTCGCCACAACACACCGCAGCCGGCCGGACTTCAGGTCATCCTCAATGAGCGCGCGCTGGTCTTTCGATACAGAGCCGTGGTGGGCGCGGGCGAGCAACGGCTCGGCGCCCTCGGTCTGCCCTGCCTGGGCCATCAGTTCGGCGGGCGTGCGCTTCAGTTCGGTTTTCCCGCCTGCTTGCGGGTCCACCGCAGGATCCGCCTGGGGATTCTGAAGAGAATCCGCAGGCGCAACCGAGGGCGCATTCGCGGGTGGATCCCAGAAGGACGCGGCTTCCAGCCGCTCAGCATGAATCTCGTTCAGCCGGGCGGTGAGCCGCTCGGCCAGCCGGCGGGAGTTGGCGAAGACGATCGTTGACCGCTTGGTCTGGATCAGGTCGACAATCCGCTCCTCCACATGAGGCCAGATGCTCGGCGAGGCAGTGGGGCCGCCGTCGTCGTCGTCGGTGGTGGGTGCGCCGCCCAGCTCGGTCATGTCTTCCACGGGAACGGTGACCGTGAGGTCCCACGACTTCTTCGAAGGCGGAGCCACGATCTCCACCGGAGCATTCCCCGCGAGGAAGCGGGCCACCGTTTCCTTGGGCTCCACCGTCGCTGAGAGGCCAATCCGCTGGACCGGCTTCTCCAGCATCGCATCGAGCCGCGCCAGGGAAACTGCGAGGTGCGCGCCCCGCTTGGTTCCGGCCACGGCATGGACCTCGTCGATGATGACGGTGTCCAAGTCCATCAGGGTTTCCCTCGCCCGGGAGGTGAGCATGAGGAAGAGCGACTCCGGCGTGGTGATCAGGATGTCCGGCGGCCGGGTGAGCAGGGCGCGGCGCTCAGCTTGAGGCGTGTCCCCGGAGCGCACGCCCACGGAGACGGACGGTGCCGGCAGGTCCAGTCGCTTGGCGGTCTGGGTGATGCCGATGAGCGGAGCGCGCAGGTTGCGCTCAACATCGACGCCGAGCGCCTTCAACGGAGAGATATACAGCACGCGGGTGGACCGCTTGCCCTCTACGGGACGTGCAATGAAACTGTCCAGGGCCCAGAGGAACGCGGCGAGGGTTTTCCCCGATCCGGTTGGCGCGACGACCAGCGCGTGCGAGCCCGCAGAGACCGCGTTCCACGCCCCCTCCTGGGCAGGGGTGGGTGCTGAGAAGGCGCCCTCGAACCACTGGCGTGTGGCGGGCGTGAATTTCTCAAGCACCGATGTCATCGATTCATCATCTCCTACCCCTCCGACATTCTGTCAGCTGCGGTGGGAGCACACGGTGCCGAGAGTTTGCTGTCAGGGTGACAGCGGTTTCGTGGGAGCTACCGTCATGAGCACGATGTCTTCGGCTGCGCACGCGGTGCCCGTCTGGTCGACGATCAGCGACTCGGTGTCATTCGGCGGGTACACGCGCAGGCCGGCAACGTCCGTCAGCTCGCAGTCAGCACCGTAGTTCTGTGCGTTTGTCTGCTTCACGGGTGCAACAGCGGATTCACCTGGAGCCAGGATCACCTCGGCGGATTCCGCGGGCTCGCGGTCTGCGGGTGCGCCCACCTGGTTGCCGGCGGCGTCCACATAGGACACCCCCGGGTAGCCGGTGATCTCGCACTCCTCGCTGGCCGTATTCGTGAAGATGATCTGCCGGTAGACGCTGCCCGCTGCGCCGCCGCCCATTTCGGTTTCGAGGACCGCGCTGAGCATGTGGGCGGTGCAGACGCCGTCCGCAGGCGACGCCGTCGGGCTCGCATCTGCGGTGGCGGATTGCGTGGGTTCGCTGCTCTCGGAGGGCTCTGCGGAGGCGGACTTCGAGGTCGATTGGGAAGGCGTCGGCTCCTCCGCGGTCGTCGGCTCCGCGCTAGCAGACGACGCGGGACCGGTCTCTTCCGCTGCCGGCTCGCCGGAGGCGCAACCCGTCAGGGCGAGCGTTCCAAGTGCGACGGCGGCGGCGAGCAGGCGGGAAGCGGGTACACGGGTGGTCATGAACCCACCCTCGTGGGGAACGTTCCCTGCGTCAAACAGCCGCGACGGCGCGTGGCCGATTGAGGCAGGGAACGTTAGACCCTTACGCCTTGGCGTTGCGCGTGCGCAGGAGGGCGGTGACG
This sequence comes from Arthrobacter sp. PTI12, assembly GCF_056679915.1. NCBI lineage: Bacteria > Bacillati > Actinomycetota > Actinomycetes > Micrococcales > Micrococcaceae > Arthrobacter > Arthrobacter sp. PTI12. The sequence continues at coordinate 836,446 of NZ_CM155256.1, forward strand.
CCGGCGATCAGCCCGAGCAAGCCGGCTCCAAGTCCTACGTAGCCAACGGTGGAGGCGCCGGAGGAGTCATTGCTGGCGGACGCGCTTTCCAGATCAGCTTCTTCGGCGGTGGTTTCCGTTGCCGCTTCCTCAGCGTGGCCGTGCTCCTCGGCTCCGGTCAGCGTGATGGTGGGTGCGGGTGCCTCGAGGCTGTGCGGGTCCTCGCCCTCAGCGGGGATTTCCGCCCAGTCGGTCTCTCCCTCCACACAGCTCTGCAGGACGGGGAACGCAAGCGTTTCACCCTCGCGCTCCGGCAGCTGAACCGACATGTCGAACTGCTGCAGGTAGCCGTCCTGCACAGGGGTCTCGGCTGTGTATACGATCTGCCCGACGCGCTCGGTCACGCTGCTTCCGTTATCCAGTGTCAGCGGCTCATCAAGCGTCTCGGTTACCTTCTCCACCGTCCACCCGGGAACAATCTCCGGCTTGGCGTCCACCAGGGGTTCCGGCAGGGAAATGGTGAGCTTGTTGGTGGGCGAACCCTCGCAGTCGTGCGAGAACGACACAGTCAGCAGGGCGTGTGCGCCCGCCGCCGTGGTGTCGGGGGTGATGTTGACGTGTGCTGCGGCGCCGGTGAGGCCAAGGCCCATCAGGCCAGTGGTTGCGGCGGCTGCGGTCAGGGTACGGCGAACTGAAGATTTCATGGTGTTACCTCTCAAAGGTGCTTGTCCAGGAACAAGCTGAAGTGTGGAAAGGGCGCTGATGTGGCGCCGGTGTTGGCTAGTGAGAGGTGGACAGGGGCGGACCGCGCAGCAGCCTCATGCTCAGCAGCGGCGCGAGGTAGTCGTGGACGGGAGCTGCAGGGATGACCGGGAGATCGGCCAGCGGCGGAAAAGCCACCAGCCGCGGCAGCGCGGCAAGGGGCCGCAGCCACTGCGCCGCCAGTTCCAGCGACGCTTCCCCGTGATAAAGCATCAGCGCGGTGACAATGACCGCACCGGCGTGCGCCGCGAGCATCAGCGGGTTGTCGAACATCGAGAAGGCATGCGCGTGCTCCATGCCGCCGGCGGGCGTGCAGTGAACCTGTTGCGGACCGAAGTGGACGCTGGAGGTAGGGACGCAGGCCGCCGTCGTCGTCAGTGTTGTGAACGCCTGATGAAGCAGTACCTGACCGGCGCCGAGGGTACCCAGCACGGCGGGGAGCGGCAGTTTTTTCCGCGACAGGATGGTCACCGCGAGCAGCGTGGTGACCGCGAGCGTTCCGAGGATGAGCGGGCTGGGAAGCGCTGCTCCACCGGCAAGGTGAGCGCCTGCGGCAAGGAAGAAGATAACGACGGCGGTGGCAATCGCGCGTACGAGGCGCGCGTGCGTGCTGGCCATCAGTCTCCTCCTCCCGCGATGCCGTTCTACTTCCTGTAGAAGTAGTAGGTTCTTCCTACTCTATTCGCTGCCGCTGACGCTTTGGCTCGGTCCTACCGCTCGTGATGGTCAGGGCGGCTACTCGTGATGGTAGGGCCGGCGCCCTGCAATTTCCTGGGACCGGTAGAGCTGCTCGGCGAGGATGAGCCGGACCAGCTGGTGCGGAAAGACGAGCGGTGAGAGAGACCAGACAAAGTCGGCGCGTTCGTGCACTTCGGGATTGACGCCGTAGGCTCCGCCGATGATCAATGTGATGTTGCGGGAATTGTCGAGGGGCTGCTGGAGCCGGGCAGCGAGGGTGGGGGAGTCTATGGCTTTGCCCCGCTCATCGAGGAGGAAGACGTAATCGGCGGCGTTCTTCCCGCCCAGCCGTTCGAGGAGGCGTGCCGACTCCTCGTCCCGGGCGGCGTCGCCTTCGCGGGCGGAATGCGGGATGAGTTGCCAGGAAAGGTCAAAGGGCTTCTTCAGCCGCTTCTCGTAGCGGGCAATGCCGTCGGCAACCCAGGGTTCATGTTTCCGGCCGACGGCCAGCGCGCGTAATGCCATGCTCCAACGCTAACGCCGACGCGAAGCGGGTCAGCAGTCATAGTGCCGCAAAGGGCACGATGGCTGCTGACCCGCTGTACTCAGATGCGACCTATGCAGCGCCGAGCTGCTTGAGGATACCTGCCTCGTCGGAGCAGCCCCAGCGTTCCACGATCAACCCGTTCTCGAAGCGGGCCACCTGGATTCCGCGGATGCGGATGCTGCGTCCGGTCGGTTCAATACCCTGAAAAGGACCATGGTGTGTCCCAGCGAGAGTCAGTACTACGGTGACCTTGTCTTCGTCTGCCATCATCACTTCAGGATTAAGCTCGAGGTCCGGGAAGGCGTTCAGGAAGTCAACCCAGAAGTCGATAATGCCGCGGACACCCGGAGCGGCGTCCGGCGCGGGGTCATGGTCAACGACGTCCTGCGCAAACACTTCATCCAGCCGGTCCACCTCCCGGGCAGCGATGATGGAGCCGAGCTTTTCCTGTGCCTTGAGATTGATATCGCTGGACATGGATGAGTCCTCCTTGGATTGTCAGTAGCCTTACTACCCACCATTGCCGTAAAGGTTGCCGGGCGCAACCCGTGGGCTGTCTGGTCTCTGGGTATCGAGCCGTACGTGTAGCGAAGCACGGCAGAAATTCTGCTATTGCTCCACACCGCAGGACTTTTCTCGAGGAAGCAAAAGGCCCTGTTTCCCGTTGTGACGAGGGAAACAGGGCCTTCTCAGGTGGCGGTGACGGTGGGATTTGAACCCACGTTGGCTTTTACACCAAACAACATTTCGAGTGTTGCACCTTCGGCCGCTCGGACACGTCACCAACGCCAACACTTTACCGGCTGAGTGACTCTGTGCCCAAAACGGCGGACGCTAGAGGTCGACGACGTCGTTCTTCCCCGGATCAGGGCGCTCGCCGGTAACCATGCCCTTGGCAATCTCGAAAGCCGCCACCACTCGTGGAGTATCAAGCGACCAGTATTCGGCGGTGTCGGCGTCCACCTTGATCAGGGCAACGGACGGATCATCCTTGCCGTCGAACCACGGCTTGACCGAAGAACTCCACAGCTCATCAATCTTGGCGCGGTCCTTCGTCAGCGTCGCCGTCCCCGCTACGGACAGATAGCCCTTGCCGCTGCTGATGGACACGTTCACCTGTGGGTTGGCGCGGATTTCATCCGCCTTCGGGGAGGGGTCCTCCGTGAAGAACCACAGGTCGCCGTCGAACTCTGCCTCCTGCACCGCGAGCGGCCGGCTCACAAGCTGGCCCTGGGCGTTCACAGTGGTGAGGATCGCGATATCAGCGTCCTTCACAATCTTCCTGAGTTCCTTCATGCTGTCCTGTTGCGAATTCATTCCTGCTCCTTATCTCGGTGGCGCGATTGGTAAGTACACTTAGCAATCACCCTACGTCATCCCCTCCGGGCGGCGAAGAACTCCTTCAACAGGGCTGCGCACTCGTCCTCGCGGACCCCGGGGAAAACTTCGGTCCAGTGATTCAGTCGGCGTTCACGCAGCACGTCAAATACTGACCCGGCGGCGCCCGCTTTCTCATCCCAGGCGCCGAAAACCACGCGGGGAATCCGCGCAAGCACGCTTGCACCCGCGCACATCGAACACGGCTCGAGCGTCACCACCAGCGTGCAGCCTTCCAGCCGCCAGGCGCCCAGCGCGGCAGCCGCCCGCCGGATGGCCAGTACTTCCGCGTGGGCGGTGGGATCACCGGTTACCTCACGCTCATTCCAGCCGGTGCCCAGCACCGTTCCATCAGGACCGACGACGACGGCGCCAATCGGCACGTCCGCCGTCTCACCCGTGTGCCGGGCGGCGGCCAGCGCCAGCTGCATCCACGCGGCATGGTCCCGCTCTGCGGGGACGCGGTGGCTGGACATGTGCCAATGATACTTTTGAGCAATGCGCGTTCTGGTAGTGGACCATCCCCTGGTGTCCCATAAATTGACGGTCCTGAGGGACAAGAACACTCCGTCTCCGGTCTTCCGGTTACTCACGGAGGAACTGGTGACACTGCTCGCGTATGAGGCCACCCGGGATGTGCGCGTTGAGCCGGTGCAGATCGAGACTCCTGTCACCACAACGGTCGGAACCGGCCTGGTCAAGCCGACACCCCTCGTCGTTCCCATTCTCCGCGCCGGTCTGGGCATGCTCGAGGGAATGACCCGCCTCGTGCCCACCGCGGAAGTCGGTTTTTTGGGAATGGCCCGGAATGAGGAGACCCTCGAGGCCATCACTTACGCTGAACGGCTCCCTGATGACCTCACGGGCCGGCAGGTGTTCGTGCTCGATCCCATGCTGGCTACGGGAGGAACCCTCCGTGAGGCCATCAAGTTCCTGTTCCGCCGCGGTGCAGCTGATGTCACCTGCATCTGCCTCCTTGCCGCGCCCGAGGGCCTCGAGGTCCTCAAGCAGGAACTGGAGGGCAAAAACGTCACCATCGTCCTCGCCTCCATCGACGAGAAACTGAATGAAAACGCCTACATCGTGCCTGGCCTCGGTGACGCAGGAGACCGCCTCTACGGCGTCGTCGGCTAGCTGGGTCGATTGTCCACTATCCGGGCGCTCACCCCTGAGCACTTCCGGACATCCAGAGGTTCTCTGGACAATATGCCGCTCACAGATGCGCCTCGCCACCTTTTCGTCTTCAAGTGCCGCGCAACGATGCTGATGGTTTGACATTTTGTCTTCACTCGAAGCGTCCACCATGCGGACGCCCTACCATTGTTACTTGTGCGTAGCTGATTGTTACGTGTAATAATTCGGATTGTGAACACCAACTCAGCAGCATCTGCAGCCGCAGCTTATTCCCCGGGCATCATGTCCGCGCAGGAATCTCGCTGCTGTCGAATGTGCGCGTAACGGTTTACCCCACCCTCTTACGCATTCCCTAGCCCAACGGCGGGCTCCACAGAAGCTCCATCTCGACCGGGCACACCCCTGCATTCGAGCCGTGATGACGGCGATTCACCATGAGGTTGTTTAAAACATGACCGTTTCTTCCGGATACGTCCACATTTCCCTCCGCAACGCACAAAACCGCGCGAGTATTCAGCGCCAGACTTACGGGCAGCGCCCGGGGTTTCCGACCTACACCCAACCGACCGCACCCTCGTATGCGCCGGCCTACGGACAGTTGAAGCCAGTGCCTACACCTGCTGACTCTGGCAACCCCATCACTGCGCCGGTCCCGGTGGTCACTCCCAACGGGATTCCTGGACCGCAGGCGGTAACGGCGGACACCACCGCCCGTGGATTTGTTCTCTACGTTGCACTGGACGAGGACACCGCTGCCGAGAATGACACCACGCTGAGCAAGCTGGCACAGGACGTGCGGGCCTACGTCCGCACACTCGTCCCCGGCGCACAGAGCCACGCCGCCGTCGCGCTTGCTCCGGCAGACGCCGTCGGCACCGATATTGATGTTGTCCGGCAGGCGCTGGGTGACCCTACGGTGAACCGCCGTCAGCGCACCGAACAGCAGCCCACACCTCCTCCGGCTCCACGTCCCACCGGAGTGCTGATTGACCTGTCCCGGCGCGAGGTGCACCTCGACGGTGACATTCTGAACCTGACCTTCAAGGAGTTCGAACTCCTTAACTACCTGGTCGAAAATGCCTCGCGGACAGTTGGCCGTGAGGAACTGCTCAGCGGGTTGTGGCGCAACGCCGATGAGGTTCCAAATGAGCGCACCATTGACGTGCACATCCGCCGCCTGCGCTCGAAGCTTGGCCGTCTGGCCAACACGGTGCGCACGGTTCGCGGGCAGGGTTACCGCTTCTATGAGCACCCTGAAGTTGTGGTGTGGGCTGCCCCGGAGTACTCCATCTAAGGTGCCGCTTTCCAAGTAGGGTGAGGGAATGTCTTCCCACCATCTGAAGCGCCTGATGCTCCTGCGGCACGCGAAGTCGGACTGGCATTCGGATGTGCCGGACCATGAGCGGCCCCTGAGCGGACGGGGACACCGGGACGCGCCACTGATTGGGCGGTGGATGGTGGAGCACGACGCCCTGCCGGACCTCATTCTGACGTCCAGCGCACTACGCGCGCGCCAGACCTGCATCTGGGTGTGCCAGGAGTTGGGGGAGAAGGCTCCGACTCCCCGGCTCGAGCCGAAACTGTATGCGGCAACCGCCACGGAGATACTCGCGGTGATCAACCAGGTGCCGGACACCGCAACAAGCGTCCTGGTGATCGGGCACCTGCCCGGCATCCAGAACCTCGCCATGCGGCTCGCGTCTGTGGACTCCGATGAGGACGCTGTGGTTGACCTTGCCAGCCACTATCCGACGGCGGGACTCACCGTCCTCAGTCATGCCTCGCAGTGGGGGGAACTGGACGGGCGTGACGCCGAGGTGAGCAACTTCGTGGTCCGCCGCGCTTAGAGGAAGGGCAACACCTCAGCCTCGGCACGTCAGCCCGCAGCCGGCGCGGCCGTACTTTCACGGACGACGAGCCGCGTTGCGAGGTCCATCCTGGGGATGGTTTCGAGGGTGCTCTCACTCATACGGATTACGAGCCGCGCCGCTTCCTCGGCCATTGCCGTGAGCGGCTGATGCACGGTTGTGAGCGCAGGACTGGACCACTGAGCGAGCTGCAGATCGTCGTAACCGACGATTGACAAATCAACGGGCACCCGGAGCCCGAGGGTCCTGGCAGCCTCGATGACGCCGAGCGCCTGGAGGTCGCTCCCCGCGAAGATCGCTGTGGGGCGGTCGGGCAGCGCCAGGAGTTCGAGAGCGGTGCTGCGGCCACCGTCGACCTGGAAGTTGCCGAATCGCACGAAGCGTTCATCGATCTCAATACCGGCCGAGTTCATGGCGGATCGGTATCCGTCGACGCGGGCGAAGGAGCACATCATGTCGTCGCGACCGGTGATCGCGGCAATCCGGGTGTGTCCCAGTTCGATGAGATGGCGGGTGGCGACGAGGCCACCGGACCAGTTCGCCGACCCGACCGAGGGGACATCCGGGGCTGGATCGCCGGCCGGGTCGATGATCACGAACGGGATGGCGCGGGATTGGAGGGTCGCCTTCGCTTCCGCTGCGAGACCGGCGAAGACGAGCACCACCCCGACCGGGCGCCGGCGGAGAACCCCGGTGATCCAGGCCGGGGATGGGGAGTGGCGGTCACCCGACTCGGTAAGCACGACGCTCAAATCGTTGGCGCGAGCGACATTTTCGACTCCGCGGATGATCTCCATGGCCCAGGCCGTCTCTAATTCGGGGAAAACGAGCTCGATCAAGGTGCCCCTGTTGGGCAGGCCCGGGCGTCGTTGGTATCCCTGCTTGGAGAGGAGTTCTTCGATTTTCGCCCGCGTCTGCGCGGAAACGTCGGACCGTCCGTTGAGGACTTTCGAGACAGTGGAGACCGAAACTCCGGCCTCATCGGCTAATTCATTGAGCTTGACCTTGCTACCTGAGTCGATCATGAGGAACCCAATCTCTATTCGTTGCGGAAAACTCTTGCCTTTCACAGGAGCAATGTTTAGGCTCGCACCATACTAACAACTTTCGGCGCAAATGTCGAAACTTTCGAGAGGCGTTCAAAGATGAACAAGCAGAACACCAGGAAGCTGTTGACCGTTGGGGTGGCGACAGCAGTCGCCCTCGGCGGACTGTCAGCGTGTGGCTCCAGCGATGGAGCAACAGAAGGTGGCGACGTCACCATGACGTTCTGGCAGAACTCGACGACCGGTGCCGGCAAGGCGTACTGGGAGAAGACGGTCGCAGCGTTCGAGGAGGCAAACCCCGGCGTCACGATTGAGATGCAGTCCATCCAGAACGAAGAGATGGACGGGAAGCTCCAGACGGCGCTGAACTCCGGCGATGCACCGGACATCTTCATGGCGCGCGGCGGCGGCAAGCTTGCGGACGTCGTTGCAGCAGGACAGGCCATGGACATCTCGGATTCCATCGACGACGCCACCAGGGCCGCTGTGCCCGAAGGCGTATTGAGCGCCTTCGAGGTTGACGACAAGATCTACGGAATGCCGACCGCGGTGCTGCCTGGCGGCATGTTCTACAGCCAGGACCTCTTCGCCGAAGCGGGCGTCGAGGGAACACCGACGACCATCGACGAGCTCGGTTCCGTCGTTGACAAGCTCAAGAGTGCAGGAATCGACCCCATCGCCGTCGGCGCGAAGGATGCGTGGCCGGCAGCGCACTGGTACTACTTCTTCGCGTTGCGGGCATGCTCGCAGGATGCGATGAACGAAGCGGCCGAGTCGAAGCAATTTGACGACCCATGCTGGCTCGAGGCCGGAAAAGAACTGGAGCAGTTCGTGAAGACGGAACCGTTCAACAACGGATTCCTCACCACATCGGCGCAGCAGGGAGCAGGAAGCTCTGCAGGTCTCCTTGCGAATCAAAAAGCAGCAATGGAACTCATGGGCGCCTGGAACCCAGGTGTCATTGCATCGCTGACCCCTGACGAGAAGCCGCTGCCTGACCTCGGCTGGTTCCCGTTTCCTGAGGTTGAGGGAGGCGAAGGCGCCGAGGGTGCCATGATGGGTGGCGTCGACGGCTTCACCTGCTCCGCTCAGGCCCCGAAAGAAGAGTGCACTGCATTCCTGAACTTCTTTATGCAGCAGGAACATCAGGAGGCCTACGCAGAGGCGTTCCAGACTCTCCCCGCCAACCAGGACGCCCAGGCGGTTGTCACTGACCCGGCGCTCCAGTCGATCCTGGAGGCGTACAACGACGCACCGTACGTCATGGTGTGGCTGGACACCCTGTTCGGCCAGAACGTCGGGAACGCGCTGAACAAGGGCGTTGTCGACATGTTCGCCGGTCAGGGCACAGCTGAAGACATCGTCTCCGCCGTGAACGATGCCGCAGCAAAGGGATAGCAGCAGATAATGACTGAACCTGCCGTGGGTGCTCCGTTGTTGACCGACAAGCAGCCGCCGCAGGGCACGGTAACGGCAGGTGACGGCGTTCGCGCGTCGTCCCCTGCCGCACCGCGGCCCAAACGGCGTCCAACGGACTGGCGCAAGCGCCTCGAGATCATGCTTCTGGCCGGGCCGGCGATCATCGTTTTTGTCGCCTTCGTCATCTTCCCGGTCGTCCTCGCCGGCTACTACGGCTTCTTCCGCTGGAAGGGCTTTGGGCCGGCCACCGACTTCGTCGGTTTCGAAAATTACCTGATCATCTTTCAGGACAGCGCGTTCCACGACGTGCTGCGCCACAACGGGTTCATTTTGGTGCTCTCCCTGGTCATCCAGGGCCCCATTGCGGTCGTCCTCGCACTCCTGCTCAACCGGAAGATCCGTGGCCGGTCGATCATCCGCGTCCTCATCTTCGTCCCGTACATCATTTCCGAAGTCATCGTCGGGATTGGCTGGGGTCTCATGCTGCAGACGTCCGGTGCCGTCAATGGGCTGCTCGAAAGCATCGGATTGGGAGCTTTCCAGGCAGACTGGCTCTCTGATCCGAGCATCGCCATCTGGTCCCTGATGGTGATCATCTCGTGGAAGTACATCGGCTTCGCCGTCATACTCTTTCTCGCCGGACTGCAGAGCATCCCAGACGAATTGTTCGAGGCGGCCTCGATCGACGGCGCCAGCTACTGGCAGACCCAGCGCACCATCACGCTGCCGCTCCTCGGGCCGACCTTGCGGATCTGGGCGTTCCTGTCAATCATCGGCTCGCTGCAGCTGTTCGACCTGGTCTTCATCATCTGGGGCCAGTACGTCGCCTCGACTGCGGGCACCTCGACCATGGCCACCTACATGGTCGCCAACGGACGCACGTCGGGCAACTTCGGCTACGGCAGTGCTGTCGCCGTCGTCATGTTCCTGATCTCCCTCGTCATCGCCTTGATCTACCAGCGGTTCGTTCTCCAACGCGACACCGCCGGCGCCCTCACGGAAGGAAAGAAGTGATGACTGTTCTCGAAGCTCCCACACCCACGCGCGAAAAGCGTCGACCGAGTAACCGCCAGCCATGGGGCAGCCCGGCGACCTACTTCATCGCCTTTGTCTTCATCGCGCTCTGTCTCGGACCCGTCGTCTACATCATCCTCGGTGGGTTCCGCGACAACTCGCAGATCACCAATTCGCCCGCGGGACTCCCGAACCCGTGGAATTTCGACAACTACGCTGAGGTGCTCGCGAGCCCGACCTTCTGGCAGCAGGTCGGCAACTCGGCGATTGCCGGGATCGCCACGACCATCGGTGTGGTGGTGCTGGGCCTGATGGCGAGCTTCATCCTTGCGCGATACACGTTTGCCGGTCGTGGAGCGATGTATTCATTGTTCGCCGCCGGGCTCATGTTCCCGATGACCGTGGCGATCACGCCGCTCTACATCCTCGTCAGGGATCTCGGCCTGATGAACAGCCTGGCTGGCGTGATCCTCCCGCAGATCGCCTTCGGCTTGCCGGTGACAATCATCATCCTGGTCCCGTTCCTCAAAGCCATCCCCGATGAGATCGAAGAGGCGGCGTCGATCGACGGCACGAGCCGGCTGGGCTTCTTCTTCCGGATGGTCGTTCCTTTGTCGCTGCCGGGCGTGGTGACGACGGGCATCCTTGCTTTCGTGGCGAGCTGGAACAGCTATCTTCTGCCGCTGTTCATCCTCAGCAACCAGGAGACGTACACCCTGCCGCTCGGCGTTCAGGCGTTCGCTTCGCAGTATTCGGTGGACACGGCCAAGGTACTCGCCTTCACCTCACTGTCCATGATTCCGGCACTGATATTTTTCACGCTGTTCGAGCGTCGCATCGTCGGCGGACTCACCGGCGCCGTCAAAGGTTAGGACTTCCCTTGAGCACCACAACATCCACGACGACCACGCCTGCATGGCAGGACGTCACCGCATCCGCTTCCGACCGCGTCGAAGCACTCCTCACCGAGCTCACGCTCGAGGAGAAGATCGCCCAGCTGTTCGGCGTCTGGGTCGGTGCGTCCAGCGAGGGCGGGGACGTTGCCCCGCATCAGAACGACATGGACGACGTCGTCGACCTCGATGCCCTTCTGCCGAACGGGCTCGGCCAGTTGACTCGACCGTTCGGCTCGGCTCCGGTCGACCCAGCGCTCGGGGCGCTGTCCCTCCTCCGCAGCCAGCGCCGGATCGCGGCATCCAACCGGTTCGGCATCCCGGCTGTTGCGCATGAAGAGTGTCTTGCCGGCTTCGCCACCTGGGGGGCGACCGCCTATCCGGTGCCCCTGGCCTGGGGTGCCTCGTTCAATCCGGGGCTCATTGAGCGGATGTCACACCGCATCGGGTCCGACATGCGCTCGGTCGGCATCCACCAGGGCCTTGCCCCGGTGCTCGACGTGGTGCGGGATGCCCGCTGGGGCCGCGTCGAAGAGACCATCGGTGAGGACCCGTATCTCATCGGCACCATCGGAACGGCGTACGTCCGTGGCCTCGAGTCCGCAGGAATCGTCGCAACTCTCAAGCACTTCGTCGGATACTCGGCGTCGAAAGCCGGCCGTAACCTCGCGCCGGTCTCAATCGGTCCGCGTGAACTCGCTGACGTGCTGCTCGTCCCGTTCGAAATGGTCATGCGTGAAGGCAAGCCGCGTTCGGTCATGCACTCCTATACCGACGTCGACGGCGTGCCATCCGCAACTGACGAGTCGCTGCTCACCGGGGTCCTGCGCGACACCTGGGGTTTCGACGGCACCGTCGTCGCCGACTACTTCGGGATCGCCTTCCTGAAACTGCTTCACGGCGTCGCGGGTTCGTGGGGCGAGGCCGCTGCTCTCGCGCTCAAGGCGGGCGTGGACGTCGAACTGCCGACGGTGAAGACCTTCGGTGCGCCGCTGGCTGAAGCGGTCCGGTCGGGCGACCTGCCCGAGGCGGTCATAAATCGTGCCCTCCGGCGTGTGCTGCGCCAGAAGGTCGAACTCGGACTGCTTGATCCTGACTGGGATGCCACACCCGAAGCGTTGCGGGACGCAGACGTGGACAACACGGAAGGCATCCACGGCACCATCGACCTGGACAACGCCGGCAATCGGGCGGTCGCCCGCGAGATCGCCGAACAGTCCATCGTGCTTGTGAGCAACGACGGGACCCTTCCGCTCGCCGCCCCGCGCCGCATTGCTGTCGTCGGGCCGACGACCGACGACCCCTTCGCCGTTCTCGGCTGCTACTCCTTCCCTGCGCATGTCGGCGTGCAGCATCCTGGCATACCCGTCGGTATCGAACTGCCTACCCTGCTGGATAGCCTTCGCATCGAGTTTCCCGAAGCCGACATCGAACACGTACCAGGCACGACGATCGACGGAGGAGAAACCGCCGGGATCCCCGCAGCGGTGGATGCTGCAACGCGGGCGGACGTCGTCATCGTCGCCCTCGGCGACCGGGCCGGGCTTTTTGGCCGTGGCACGAGCGGTGAGGGCTGCGACGTCGAATCACTCCGCCTGCCCGGTGCCCAACAAAACCTTCTCGATGCCGTCCTGGCAACATCGACTCCTGCCGTGGTCACCCTGCTCGCTGGACGACCGTACGCACTGGGATCCGCTGTCACGGGCGCCAGCGCGATCGTGCAGGCCTTCTTCGCAGGAGAAGAAGGAACCGCCGCGCTCGCCGGCATCCTCTCCGGCCGGGTCAATCCGAGCGGGCGCCTGCCTGTGAGCATCCCGGCCTCAGAGGGAACGCAGCCGTCCACATACCTGGCCGCTCCCCTGGCGCGCTCCAACGGAGTGTCGAACATCGACCCGACCGCGGTCTTCGCGTTCGGGCATGGGATCGGGTATACGACCTTTGACTGGAGCGCCGGCGAGCACGGGCCGGGTACGGTCGGAGTCGATGGCACGGCGACCCTCGGCCTCCGTCTGCGCAACACCGGGGACCGTGCCGGGACAGAAATCGTCCAGATTTACGTCCACGATCCGGTCGCGTCAGTGGTGCGCCCGGTGCAGCGTCTGGTCGGTTTTCAGCGCGTTGACCTGTTGCCGGGCGAATCCGTCGAGCTCTCGATACACGTTCCCGCTGATGTCACCGGCTTCACCGGCCGAAACGGCGAGCGGATCGTCGAACCGGGAGAGATCGTCTTTGGTCTTGGAGCGTCGAGCACCGACATACGGATCACTCACTCGGTGCAGCTCTCTGGGGAAGCCCGCATCGTGGGCTTCGACCGGGCCTTCCATCCGAGTTTCAACGAGATCGCGCGGAGCGCCTCTTGAGTGTCGATCACCGCCGGGTGACGGCGCAGGTCACCGTGCTGGACTCCTTCGGCAATCCCGCGCGCAACGCGGATGTCACCGTCGAACAGCTGAGTCATGACTTCACCTTCGGCAACATCGGTTTCGACTTCATCCCGCTCGCCAATGGGGAGACCGAGCAGGCCGCCGCGGCGGAGCCCGTTTTCGGAGGGGCAGGTTCTGCGGGCCTGCCGGAGCTCGAGACGATGTGGCTCGACCTCTTCAACACTGCGACCCTTCCGTTCTACTGGCGAGGATTCGAGCCGACCCGCGGCAAGCCTGACACCCGAAGGCTTCTCCGGGCCGCCTCGTGGTTCGCTGAGCGCGGAGTGGCGGTGAAGGGGCATCCGCTTACTTGGCACACGCTGGCGCCCGAGTGGCTCACCGGTCTACCGGTGGCGGAGATCGAGCGGCTGCAGCGCGAGAGGATCCGACGCGAGGTGACCGGCTTTTCCGGGGTCATCGACTCGTGGGACGCCATCAACGAAGTCGTCATCATGCCCGTGTTCACGGCAGAGGAAAACGGTATCACCCGGCTTGCGCGGAGCATTGGCCGCGTGCCCATGATTCAGCTCGCGTTCGAGGAAGCTCGTGCCTCGAACCCTTCGGCGACGCTCGTCCTGAACGACTTCGACTTGTCGAGCGACTACGAAGCCCTGATCGAGGGCGCGCTTGAAGCGGGAATCGCTGTGGATGCGATCGGCCTGCAGACGCACATGCATCAGGGGTATTGGGGAGAAGAGACCATGCTCGCGATGGTCGACCGGTTCGCCCGCTTCGGGCTGCCCCTCCATCTGACCGAGACGACTCTGCTGTCGGGGGACCTCATGCCGCCGGGGATCGTCGACCTCAACGACTATCAGATCCCATCCTGGCCGTCGACGCCCGAGGGAGAGGGCAGGCAAGCGGACGAGGTCGTCCGCCACTATCGCTCACTCGTGGGCCACCCGGCCGTGCAGGCCATCACCTACTGGGGGCTCACCGACGACGGAGCGTGGCTCGGTGCGCCGGGCGGGCTTGTTCGCGCCGACGGCACGCCGAAACCTTCGTTTCACGCTCTGCGGTCGCTGATCAAGGGCGAGTGGTGGCTGCCGGGAACGACGATGCGCACGGATCATGACGCACGCTTGACGATTACGGGTTTCTTCGGTGATTACGTGATCAAGCGCGACGGGCAGAGTGCGCCGGTCTCGCTCGGGCGGGGGCGTGAAACGGCCACCGCCCGATTCCGCTGAGAGACAGACACGCCCTAAAGCCCGTACTTCTCAAGCAGCCGGAGCCACACTTCGCTGATCGTTGGGTACGCGGGCACGGCGTGCCAGAGGCGGTGCAGCGGAACCTCACCGGCAATGGCGATGGTCGCAGCGTGCAGGAGTTCGGCTACGTCCGGTCCGGCGAAGGTCACGCCCACCAGAACCTTCCGTTCCTCGTCCACCACCATCTGCGCCCAACCCTGGTAGCCGTCGGCGTGGAGGGAAGATCCGGCAACCGACAGCTCCAGTGACGTCTCGCTGACGTTCAGCCCGTCCTTGCGTGCTGTCTCGAGTGTCCGGCCCGCCATGGCGATTTCCGGATCGGTGAAGACAACCTGGGGGACGGCGTACGAATCCGCGGTGGCTGCAAACGGCCCCCACCTTTCCGGCGGCCCCTGCAACTCGCCCTTCGCGCGGGCAACGATCGCATCCCCGGTCATCCGGGCCTCGTATTTTCCCTGATGTGTGAGGAGCACTTTCCCGGCGGCGTCGCCCACTGCGTAGAGCCAGGGATGGCCGCTGACCTGGCCGGAGTCATCAGTGTCCAGCCGCCGTGGTTCGAGCCCGAGTTTCTCCACACCGAGACCTGCCAGGGCAGGATGGCGGCCGGTGGAGACGAGGAGCTTCTCTGACTCCACAACGGTTCCGCCGGCGAGGCTCACGCGGAAGCGTTCGCCATCGTAAGCAACCGATTCGGTGCCGGTGTTCAGATGAAGGGTAACGCCGTCGTGCTCCAGGCCCTGCTGCACCAGCCGCGCCGCGGGTTCCGGGTAGCTGCCCAGCAGCGCGCTCCGGGCGATCAGGGTGACCGCTGAACCAAGCCGGGCGTAGGCCTGCGCCAGTTCTGCACCTGCAACTCCGCCGCCCAGCACTGTGAGCGATTCCGGCACTTCCTTGGCAGATGTCGCTTCCCGCGTACCCCAGAAGTTGAGGCCGTCAAGACCGTCGATAGGAGGAATGGTCGGCGCGGATCCCGTAGCGAGAGCGACGGCGTGGCGCGCAACCAGGGTGGTGGCGCCGTCGTCGGTGGTCACCTCGACCCGACGCTCGCCGGTGAGGCGGGCGCGGCCGCGGACCAGTGTGATTCCGGTCTTCTCCACCCATTCGACCTGCGAGGAATCATCCCAGTGCGAGGTGAATTCGTCGCGGCGGGCCAGTACCTGCTGGGCATCAAGGGTGCCGGTGACTGCTTCACGTGAGCCCGCGACCGCGCGCGCGGAGTGCAGGGCGGAACCCGGCCGCAGCAGTGCCTTCGACGGCATGCAGGCCCAGTAGGAACACTCGCCGCCCACCAGTTCCGATTCGACGAGGGTGGCGGAGAGCCCTCCCTGAATCACACGGGCGGCAGCATTCTCGCCCACCGCGCCGGCTCCGATAACAATGACGTCGGTGGTCTGCTCGGCACTCATGGTCCTGAGCTTGGCACCGGAGATGCGGTGGGGCAAGCTCCGAAGAACGGGAGAGGTTAAACCAAAACCGCCCCGGTTGCCCGGAGCGGTTTGTTTAGTGGTGCGCGCGAAGGGATTCGAACCCCCAACCTTCTGATCCGTAGTCAGATGCTCTATCCGTTGAGCTACGCACGCAGTTCAAAGCCGTTGTGAATGACTTCTCCATGGCCGTTTGGCCGTAGATAACTTTACAGCCATTCGGAACCTAATGCTAATTGGCGGAAGTGCTCGATTACAGCCGCAGAGCGGGCTAGACCGGTCTACGTGACGTTTATCACACTAAGCAGGGTGAGGAGTTAGGTAAAACCGCGTACTTGCGCGGATCACCGCGTTCGCAGGACCAACAGTACGCCTTCGACGGCGGAAATCCGCGCTGATACCGCCCCTAGCATCAATACACACCACCCACCCAACGAAGGGACGAGACATGGGCGATTCTGTGCGGCAGCCGTTGCTTGCTGACCGAGCGACTGAGCACGATGCAGTAATGGCTGCACCTACAACTCATCGGGAACTGCTGGCCTGGGTCGAGGAGACTGCCGCGCTGACGCAGCCGGACCGGGTGTATTGGGTCAACGGATCCGCTGAGGAGAACGCACAGCTCAGCGATGAGCTGGTCTCCGCCGGCACCTTCAAGCGCCTCAATCCCAAGCTCTTCCCCAACTCTTTCGCAGCGTTCTCCGACCCGGCCGATGTTGCCCGGGTCGAGGAGCAGACCTTCATCTGCTCGCAGAACGAGCGGGACGCCGGATTCACCAACAACTGGATGGACCCGGACAAGATGAAGGAGAAGCTGCGCGGCCTGTTCGCCGGCTCCATGCGCGGCAGGACCATGTATGTGATCCCCTTCGTCATGGGCCACCTCGATGCGCGGAGCCCGAAGTTCGGCGTCGAGATCACGGACAGCGCCTATGTAGTGACCTCCATGCGCATCATGGCGACCATCGGTACCGAGGTCCTGGACCGGCTGACCGAACTCAATGCCGAGTTTGTCCCGGCCCTTCATTCCGTAGGTGCGCCGCTGGAGCCGGGGCAGCAGGACGTCGCGTGGCCGTGCAACGAGGAAAAGTGGATTGTGCACTTCCCGGAGGAGCGCTCAATCTGGTCCTTCGGATCC
This sequence comes from Arthrobacter sp. PTI12, assembly GCF_056679915.1. Classification (NCBI taxonomy): domain Bacteria; kingdom Bacillati; phylum Actinomycetota; class Actinomycetes; order Micrococcales; family Micrococcaceae; genus Arthrobacter; species Arthrobacter sp. PTI12. The sequence goes on from NZ_CM155256.1 coordinate 853,359, forward strand.
GGTTACGGCGGAAACGCTTTGCTTGGCAAGAAGTGCTATGCCCTTCGCATTGCTTCGGTGATGGCCCGGGACGAGGGCTGGCTCGCTGAGCACATGCTCATCCTGAAGCTCACTTCTCCGGAGAACAAGACGTACTACGTTTCCGCAGCCTTCCCGTCCGCTTGCGGCAAGACGAACCTCGCCCTCCTCGACCCGACCATTGAGGGGTGGAAGGTCGAGACACTCGGAGACGACATCACATGGATGCGTTTCGGGAAAGAGGGCGAATTGCGGGCGGTCAACCCCGAAGCCGGCCTGTTCGGCGTGGCGCCCGGCACCGGGTGGGACACGAATCCCAACGCCATGCGTGCCATCGCCAAGGGCAATTCCGTGTTCACCAATGTTGCATTGACTGACGACGGCGGTGTCTGGTGGGAGGGCATGACCGAGGACGTGCCTGCACACCTGATGGACTGGCAGGGCAACGACTGGACGCCCTCCTCGGACAACCCGGCTGCCCATCCCAATGCCCGGTTCTGCACGCCGATCGACCAGATCGACATGCTTGCCGAAGAATTCAACGACCCTGAGGGCGTTGAACTGTCGGCGATCCTCTTCGGCGGCCGCCGAAAGACCACCGTCCCCCTCGTGACGCAGTCACGCGACTGGACCAACGGCATCTTCATGGGCTCCACCCTGTCCTCGGAGACCACGGCCGCCGCTGCCGGAGCGGTTGGCAGGGTGCGCCGCGATCCAATGGCGATGCTGCCCTTCATTGGTTACGATGCCGGTGATTACCTCAGCCACTGGCTGAAAGTCAGCGGCCAGGCAGACCAGACGCGGTTGCCGAAGATCTTCCTCGTGAACTGGTTCCGCCGCACCGCGGACGGCGGCTTTGCGTGGCCGGGCTTCGGTGACAACTCACGGGTGCTCAAGTGGATCATCGAACGGCTCGAGGGCCAGGCCGATGCCGTTGAGACCCCGATCGGGTACGTGCCGGCGCCGGACGCGATCGATCTCACCGGCCTGGACCTCACCGCCGCTGACGTTGAGCAGGCGGTCCGGGTGGATGCTGACGAGTGGGCTGCCGAGCTGGAGGGCATCGAGCAGTGGTACCAGCAGTTCGGGGAGTCACTGCCCGCGGAGCTATCCGGAGAACTGCAGCGGTTGAAGGAGCGTTTCGCGGTCTAGCGGCGGGTAAGCCCTAGCGGCGAGTAGTCCGTAACAGTGTGGCCGGTTCTTCCAACGGGGGGCCGGCCACACTGACTTAAGAAGGGCAGTTACTGCCGGATCTGCTCGAGAACCGCAGTGGTGAGGCTTTCGAGGGTCTCAGGCTTTTCGGCTTCCGCATTGAGCCTCAGGAACGGCTCCGTATTGGACGCCCGGAGGTTGAACCACCAGGAGCCGTCGTCGGCAGTAAAGGTGAGGCCATCAACCTCGTCCACTGTGACGCCGTCGTTCTCGAATTCCTGCCGGACGCGCGCGGTCGCGGCAGCGACGTCGTCGAGCCGGGTGTTGATCTCGCCGGAGGCGAAGTAGGGCTCGTATTCACGGCCGAGCTCGGACAGCGGCTGATCCTGTTCGCCGAGCGCGGCGAGCACATGCATGGCTGCGAGCATTCCGGTGTCTGCGTTCCAGAACTCACGGAAGTAATAGTGAGCCGAGTGTTCGCCGCCGAAGACCGCGCCCTCCTCTGCCATGACGGCCTTGATGAAGGAGTGGCCCACGCGCGTGCGCACCGGCCGGCCGCCCTCTGCGCGAACCAGTTCCGGCACGGCGCGTGAGGTGATCAGGTTGTGGATGATCACGGGTTCCTGCTCGCCGGCAGCCTGCGCACGGCGGATCTCCCTGCGCGCCACCATGCCCGTGATTGCGCTGGGCGAAACCGGGTTGCCCTGCTCATCGATGACAAAGCACCGGTCCGCGTCCCCGTCGAAACCGAGCCCGATGTCCGCGCCGTTACTGACCACTGCCTGCTGCAGGTCGCGGAGGTTTTCCGGCTCGAGGGGATTGGCGGGATGGTTGGGGAAGGTGCCGTCCAGCTCGAAGTAGAGCGGAATGATCTCGAACGGCAAAGCGTCCAGGTACTCGGCCCCAAGCACTGCTGGCGTAGTGAGCCCTGCCATGCCGTTACCTGCATCCACAACAACCTTCATCGGGCGGCTGCCCGAGAGATCCACCAGCGAACGCAGATACTCGGCGTAATCCTTCAGTACATCCCGTGAGGAAGTGGAGCCACGCCGCTCGCCTGCCGGAATGGTGCCTTCGGCAAGGTACTTCTCCGCCAGCTCCCGGATCTCCGCAAGGCCCGTCTCGGAGGACACCGGGACTGCGCCGGGGCGGGACATCTTCATACCGTTGTACTGGGCGGGATTGTGACTGGCTGTGAAGGTGACGCCTGCGGCGTTGTACCTGCCGCTGGCGTAGTAGAGCTCATCAGTGGAGATCAGACCGAGGAACACCACATCTGCGCCGCGGGTGGTAGCGCCTTCCGCGAAGGCCTCGGAAAACTCCGGCGAGGAAGGGCGCATGTCGCCGCCAACCAGGACGGTTTCCCCGGACAGTTTCAGCACATCAACGAAGGCGGCGCCCACTGCCCGGACGGACTCCGTGGTGATGGTCTCACCGACGATCCCTCGTACGTCATAGGCTTTGAACGATGCGGACAGATCGATGGTTGTGTTCACGCTGGAAAGTCTAACCGCTTGGCTTCGGCCGTCCGGAGGCTGGGGAGTAATGGACGACGACGGTTGTCCACACTGCACCGAAGCCCGCCGAATGCGTCAGTACCAACTGCCATACTGGGGCGCATGGCTGAAACAACCACCCTCCACCAGCAGGCGCTCGCGATTCTTCGAACACTCGTGGGGCGCGAGGACGCCGCATTTCATGAGGGCCAGTTCGAGGCTATCGAAGCGCTGGTCAGTGGTGGGCGCCGGGCCCTGGTGGTGCAGCGCACCGGGTGGGGGAAATCCGCCGTGTACTTCGTTGCGAGCCTGCTGCTGCGCGCCATGGGTGCGGGACCCACCCTCATCGTGTCTCCGCTGCTCGCGCTGATGCGGGACCAGGTGGCTGCCGCCGAGCGCGCAGGTGTCCGGGCCGCTGCCATCAATTCGGCAAACCAAACCGAGTGGCAAGAGATCACCACCACGCTCGACGCGGACCAACTGGACGTGCTCCTGGTGTCCCCGGAGCGGCTGAATAACCCGGCCTTCCGCGAGAACCAGCTGCCGGAACTTATCCGTCGCACCGGGCTGCTGGTGATTGACGAGGCCCACTGCATCTCTGATTGGGGTCATGATTTCCGGCCGGACTACCGGCGCCTCCGCGATCTCATCACCACGCTGCCGCAGGGCGTGCCCGTGCTTGCAACCACGGCCACCGCCAACTCCCGCGTGGTCAAGGACGTCGAAGATCAGCTCGGCACCGACGGAACCGCTGTCTACACGCTGCGCGGAGAACTTGCCCGCAAGTCGCTGCGGCTCGGTGTGCTACGCCTTCCGAGCCCCCGCTCACGGCTCGCGTGGCTCCTGACCCACCTGAATGATCTGTCTGGAAGCGGGATTATCTATACCCTCACCGTCTCTGCAGCTGAAGACACTGCACGCCTCCTGCGGGAGAGCGGCCATTCCGTGCTGGCCTACACCGGCCGAACAGACCCGGCGGATCGTGAAGCGGCGGAGAAGGCACTCAAGAACAACGAGGTGAAGGCGTTGATCGCCACGAGTGCCCTCGGCATGGGCTTCGACAAACCCGATCTCGGGTTCGTGGTGCACCTTGGCGCGCCGTCCTCTCCGGTCGCCTATTACCAGCAGGTGGGCCGCGCCGGCCGAGGAACCCCCAACGCGGATGTGCTGCTGCTTCCAGGAAATGAGGACCGCGAGATCTGGGAGTACTTCGCCACCTCGTCCATGCCCGCCGAGGACAAGGCGCAGCGGATCCTGGCGGAACTGGCAGGAGGAACGGTGCTCTCCACGCCGGCCCTCGAAGCCCGGGTGGACGTGCGGCGATCGCCGCTCGAGCTTCTCCTGAAGGTGCTTGACGTGGACGGTGCGGTGCAGAAGGTGACCGGAGGTTGGCAGGCCACCGGGAGGCCCTGGGAGTATGACCGCGAGCGGTATTCGCGCATTTCGGCAGCTCGTGTGCAAGAGCAGAACTCAATGCTCGACTATGAAAATACCAGTGGCTGCCGGATGGAATTCCTCGCTGCCGCGCTCGATGATCCGCTGGCTGCGCCCTGCGGCCGCTGCGACAACTGTGCCGGGTCCTGGTTCTCGGATGAGGTGTCACACGATGCCTCGGAGAGTGCCGCCAGCGCGCTCGGCAGGGTCGGTGTCCTTCTGGAACCCAGGAGCCAATGGCCATCCGGGATGGACAAGCTCGGTGTCCCCGTCAAGGGACGCATCCCCGCGGACCAGCAGGTCTCCGCCGGACGTGCACTCGCACGCATGACTGACCTCGGCTGGGGGAACCGGGTACGGGAACTCCTTGCGGACTCATCCGAAGACGCCGCGCTGGACCCGGCAGCCGTGCAGGCCTGTGTGCGGGTGCTCGCAGAATGGCAGTGGGACACCCGACCGGTGGCGGTGGTCAGCATGCCATCACGACGGCGCGCTCTGCTGATCCGTTCGCTCGCCGAAAGCTTGGCCGGCGTGGGCCGAATCCCTCACCTGGGGGCACTTCAACTGCCGCAGGGCTGGCCGAGCGGCAGCTCCGGCGGCAATAGTGCGTTCCGTCTCGCAGCGGTGTGGGAGAGGTTTGCGGTACCGGACGAAGGCCGTGCCTGGTTCGCGGCGAATCCCGGCCCGGTGCTGCTGGTCGATGATCTGGCGGACAGCCGGTGGAGCCTCACAGTCGCCGGAAGGGCACTGAGGCAGGCAGGCGCCCAGGAGGTGCTTCCCTTTGTCCTCGCACTGAAGGCCTAACCGTTCAGCAGACACGTTCGTGTAAAGGAAAAGGCGCCCCGGTCCAGGACCGGGGCGCCTTTTCGAAACGCGGAGACGGGGGGATTTGAACCCCCGGTAGGCTTTAGGCCCACACTTCATTAGCAGTGAAGCCCATTCGGCCGCTCTGGCACGTCTCCAGCAGCTATTACTAGCCACCCAAGACTACCCAGAACCTCAGGGCAAGAGCAAAATAACGCGGGCCCTACAGCTTGCCCGTCAGCGCTTTCCACACAAACTCGTGGGACATGGCGTGCATGCGCGCCGCCTGGCGGTTATCAGAGGCTCCGGCATGCCCGCCCTCGAGCGCCTCGTGGAACCATACGTTCTTCACCCCGAGCGCCTTCATCCGGGCGGCCATCTTCCGTGCCTGCACCGGGCCCACCCGATCATCGCTCGTAGCGGTCCAGATCAGGGTCTTCGGGTACGCCGTCCGCTTCTGCAGCTGGTGATACGGCGAGAACGTCTGAACGTACTCCCACTGCTCCGGCTTGTCCGGATCGCCGTACTCGGCAATCCACGAGTAGCCCGCGGAGAGTTTGGTGTACCGCTTCATGTCCAGCAGGGGGACACCACACGAGATGGCGCCGAAGAGGTGCGGGTATTTGGTGAGCATGTTGCCCACCAGCAACCCGCCGTTGCTCCTGCCCGTGCAGCCGAGCAGCTCCGGCCGGGTCACTCCGCGGTCCACCAGATCCTGGGCGATCGCGGCGAAATCCTCGTAGGCCCGGTGCCGGTTGGCGTGCAGCGCCGCCTGGTGCCAGGCGGGCCCATACTCGCCGCCGCCCCGGATATTGGCCAGCACGTACACACCGGACCGGCCGTCCTCGGTCCGGCGTTCCAGCCAGCCGCGCCCGGTCACTCCGCTGTACGCGGGTGTCATGGCATGTTCGAATCCTCCGTAGCCGGAGAGCAGCGTAGGGTTGCCGCCGTCGAGCACCAGGTCCTTGGACGCCACCTGGAAGTAGGGAACCCGGGTGCCGTCACTCGATTGCGCGAAGTGCTGCGAGACGGTGAAGGAGGACTCATCAAAGTACGACGGCGACTCCTTCACTTCCGCGTGCGCTCCACCGATGGTGCCGCGCACCACCGTAGTGGGAGTGAGGAAGCCGGTGGCAACCAGCCAGTAGTCATTACCGGCGTCGTCGTCCTCGTCATCGACCGCATACGCATCCACCGAGTGCAGGGGCGGGCAGGCATCCAGCAGTTCGGCCGTCCACGAATCGGCAGGGTTGAGCACGCGGATTTCCGAAGAAACATCCCTGAGCAGGTTGAGCAGGAGGTAGTCCCTCGTCCAGCTCCAGGACTGCAGGGCAGTGTGCGCATCCGGCTCGAAGACGGTTGTCAGTCCGCGGCGCCCGGCGAGGAAGTCCTCCAGAAGGGCCGCCTGAAGCGAGCCTCCGCGGTACGTGACGCCGTCGAGTTCGAAATCGGTCCGTGGCCGCAGCAGCAGCCACTGGCGGTGCAGCGACACGTTGACGTCGTCGGGGACGTCGATGTGCACCCACTCCTCTTCGCGGCGCAGGTAGGTGCGGCTTGAGTAGAAGTCGATAATGTGGGCGGCGATATCGCGTTGGAAGCCCGGCGTCTGATCATGGGCCACTGCGGCCATCATCGAGTTCTCAGGGATCTCGAAGTAGAGCTGCGCAGCGTCCAGCGGTTCACCACGCCGATGGGTGCGCACAGTGCGGGGGTAGGAGCTCGTGGTCATAGATCCCGGCCCGAAGTCCGTGCCGACATGCAGCGCATCCGGCCCGGCCCAACTGATCCTGCTCTTTGCCACCGGAATATCGAAGCCGCCCTTCACAAAGGAGCGGTCAGCGAGGTCATACTCACGGTAGCGCTGCGCGTCCCCGCCGTCGGGTGAAAGGGCGATCAGTGCCCGCCGGTAGGGATCGCCGTCAGCCGGACGCAGGAACATCGCGCCGCCCCAAACCCACTCCTGACCGTCGGCAGTCGCCAGCTCATCGACGTCGAGAAGCGTGTCCCACTCCGGCGCATCGGTGAGGTAGCTGTCCCAGGTGGTCCGCCGCCAAAGCCCCTTCGGGTGTTCCTTGTCCCGCCAGAAGTTGTAGTAGTGCTCACCGCGCTTTACGACCATCGGAATCCGGTCGGTGGAGTCAAGAACCTCGAGAAGGCGCTGTTCGTCTGCGAGGAAGGCGTCGTTGACCAGAACATCCTCCGTCTCTGCATTCTGGCCGCGCACCCACTGGAGGGGTTCTTCGCCGTAGATATCCTCAAGCCAGAGGAATTCGTCGTCGCTGGTAGGGATGGGATCAGGCATGGTGGACGTCATACCGTTATCTTAGGCAACCTGCCTCGTGAGTGCTCATTGCCTGATCAATCAGGGTCTGCCCATTGCTTGCCCTACCTGATTGGATAGAGCCATGCACATTGCCGACACCCATGACCTGATCCGCGTGCAGGGTGCGCGGGAAAACAACCTGAAGGACATCAGCGTCGAGATCCCCAAACGGCGGCTGACCGTTTTCACGGGGGTCTCGGGATCCGGTAAAAGCTCACTGGTCTTCGCCACGATCGCCGCGGAGTCACAGCGGATGATCAACGAAACCTATAGCGCCTTCGTGCAGGGATTCATGCCCACGCTTGCGCGTCCCGACGTCGATCTGCTCGAGGGGGTAACCACCGCGATCATCGTTGATCAGGAGCGGATGGGCGCCAATCCGCGCTCAACCGTCGGTACGGCCACCGATGCCAACGCCATGCTGCGCATCCTCTTCAGCAGGCTCGGATCCCCATACGTCGGTCCGCCCACCGCCTACTCCTTCAACGTTCCTACCCGCAAGGCGAGCGGCGTCATGTCGACAGACAAGGGCGGCCGGGTGGAAAAGAGTGTTGTCAGCCAGGCCGTCTACCTGGGTGGGATGTGCCCGCGGTGCGAGGGGATGGGCAACGTCAATGACATCGATCGAACGGCCCTGTATGACGACGCGAAGACGCTCGCCGACGGCGCGCTGACCGTTCCCGGTTACTCAATGGACGGCTGGTACGGCAGGTTGTTCGAGGGCATGGGATTGCCGATGGACAAGCCGATCGCCAAATTCACAGCGAAACAGCTCGACACCATGCTGTACGCGGAGCCCACCAAGATCAAGGTCGAAGGAATCAACCTCACCTATGAGGGCATCATCCCGAAGATCCAGAAGTCGATGCTCTCCAAGGACCCTGAGGCGATGCAGCCGCACGTGCGCCGGTTCGTCGAACGCGCAGTGACGTTCCAGACCTGCCCGGAATGCAAAGGGACACGTCTCACCAAGGAGGCGCTCTCCTCGAAAATCAACGGCAAGAACATCGCCGAGCTCTGCGCGATGCAGATCAGCGACCTGGCCGACTGGCTGCGCGATCTCAAAGAACCCACCGTGGCGCCGCTCCTCAAGGGGTTGCAGCACCTTCTCGATTCTTTCGCCGACATCGGCCTGGGCTACCTCTCGCTCGACCGGCCCGCTGGCACGCTTTCCGGCGGCGAAGCGCAGCGGACCAAGATGATCCGCCACCTCGGTTCCTCACTCACCGACGTCACCTACGTTTTCGACGAGCCCAGCATCGGTCTCCATCCGCACGACATCGAACGGATGAACCGGCTCCTGCTTCAGCTGCGGGACAAAGGGAACACGGTGCTCGTCGTTGAACACAAGCCGGAGACCATCACGATCGGCGACCACGTCATCGACCTGGGACCCGGAGCAGGCACGAAGGGCGGGACCCTCTGCTTCGAGGGAACCGTTGAGGGACTGCGAAAATCCGACACCATCACCGGTCGCCACCTCGACGACCGGGCCAAGCTCAAAGACACTGTCCGTCCGGCGGCGAAGGCGCTGGAGGTCAGGGGAGCGTCGACGCACAACCTGCAGAACGTGGACGTCGACATTCCGCTCGGCGTGCTGTGTGTTGTCACCGGCGTGGCCGGATCAGGCAAAAGCTCACTGATCCACGGCTCGGTGGCCAAGCGGGACGGCGTCGTGGTCATCGACCAGGGAGCCATCCGAGGATCGCGGAGAAGCAATCCCGCCACGTACACCGGCCTGCTTGAGCCCATCCGCAAGGCGTTCGCCAAAGCGAACGGGGTCAAGCCCGCGCTGTTCAGCTCCAACTCGGAAGGCGCGTGCCCCACCTGCAACGGCGCCGGCGTTATCTACACCGAACTTGGGGTCATGGCCACCATGGAATCCACGTGCGAGGACTGTGAGGGCAAGCGGTTTCAGGCATCTGTGCTGGAGTACACCCTGGGTGGAATGAACATTGCCGAGGTACTTGCGATGCCCGTGTCGGATGCCACCGCGTTCTTCGGTGAGGGTGATGCCCGCACCCCGGCGGCGCACAAGGTCCTCGACCGGTTGGCCGACGTCGGTCTTGGTTACCTCAGCCTCGGCCAACCGCTCACCACGCTCTCCGGCGGTGAGCGGCAACGCCTGAAGCTGGCCAGCCAGATGGGCGAAAAGGGAGACATCTACGTTCTCGATGAGCCGACCACCGGTCTGCACCTGGCCGACGTCGAGCAGCTGCTCGGTTTGCTGGACCGCCTCGTCGACTCCGGGAAGTCGGTTCTGGTCATCGAGCACCATCAGGCAGTGATGGCGCACGCTGACTGGATCATCGATCTTGGTCCCGGTGCCGGGCACGACGGCGGCAGGATCGTTTTCGAGGGAACGCCGGCAGAACTGGTGGCTGGCGGAGGTTCCACCCTCACGGGCCAGCACTTGGCCGCCTATGTGGGACGAAGCTGACCGGATGCGCCGGACATCCGGTTGAACCGGCGGATGCTGCGCGGCCGATAATCTAGACGGATGAAAACAACGCGGACGGTGACGGTAGCCATCATTGGCGCCGGTCCGCGTGGTACCTCCGTACTCGAACGTCTGGCAGCCAACTGGGCGGCCCTGCCCAAAGCCAACCGGACGCGCATCGCGGTCCACCTGATCGAGCCCTACGAGCCAGGGCCGGGCCATGTGTGGCGTACCGATCAGTCACGGCATTTCCTGATGAACACCCCGGCGCTGTTTCCCACGGTGGTGCCGGTGGGTGAGGCTGCTGCGGAACGGGCGCCATCGCTTGTTCCGCTGTCCTTCGACGACTGGCGCCAGCTGATGGCGGACTCTCCGGACGATCGTCTCAGTGACGATGACCGGAAGGAACTCCAGTCGCTCACCTCCGCTGATTTCCCCAGCCGCGCCCTCTACGGCCGCTACCTGGAATGGATCTACAGCTCGCTGACCGCGGCCCTTGGGGACGGCTTCGAGGTAGTGGTCCACCGGTCAGAGGCGCAACACGTGAAGCCGCTGACTGCGGGTTTCCGGGTAAGGCTGAGTGAGGGCGGCACGGTAGTCAGTGATGCCGTCGTGCTTGCGTTGGGCCATCTACCCGCTCAACTCAATCCGGAACAGGAAGCGCTGCGCGACGGCGCGGCCCGGCTCGGCCTGCAGTACTGGGCGCCGAACGTACCCGCAGACGCGGATTGGAACCGGTTGCCGGCGCGCAAACCCGTGCTGGTGCGCGGGCTCGGCCTTAACTTTTTCGACATCATCACCCACCTCACCGAGGGCAGGGGTGGAAGCTTCGTATCCAGTGGTCTGCCGGCAGGGCGGGCGTTGGATTACCATCCTTCAGGCCGTGAGCCGCTGGTAGTCGCCGCGTCGCGTCGCGGCACCCCTTACCGTGCCAAGGCAAAGCTGGACAGCTATGTGCCGCGCAGCATCCAGCTCCGCTACTGCACACCTACCCGCGCATCCAGCTTCGCGGCTGAGGGAATCCAGCCCGGCTTCGATCACGACCTGTGGCCGCTGCTGCACCGGGACGCTGTCTGGGCTTACTACGGGACGCTGGCGCGCACAGCAGGTTTGCCAGATACTTTTCTTCCCTCGCTTCAGGAGGTGCTGGATGCCGCCGATCACGTCTGGCGCCGACGGCTGGAGGAGCTCCTCGATGCAACGGTGGCTCCGGCTGACCGGTTGAATCTGGAAGCGCTCGCCCGGCCCTTCTGGCGGCAACGGTTTGCCTCTGAGGAGGAGTACAACCGTGCCGTGCTCGACTATCTGGAAAAGGACGCCGCCGGTTCCGACCGCGGCGAGAATGACCCATTGAAGATGGCGATCGGAGCCATGAACGCCGGCCGGTCCGTCATCAAGGGGATCGTGGCCGACGGCGGTCTCACCGAGGCGTCGTGGACTGCGGAACTGCGCGGTTGGTTCGAGCCCCTCGTCGAGGGCCTTGCCAGCGGGCCGCCGGCCCTGCGGATCGAGCAACTGGCAGCGCTGGCACGCGCGGGCATCGTCCGTTTTGCGGGCCCTGCGCCGCGGTTCGAGCTGGATGCCGCCCTTGGCCGGTTCACTGTTTCCTCACCCTGGGTGGAGGGCAGAAAGTACGACGCCGGTGTCCTCGTTGAGGCGATGATGCCGGCTAACCGTGTGGCGCAGAACCGGTCGGTCCTGCTTCGCCGGCTATTGGAGGACGGCCTGGTCCGGGCACGCACCATGATGTCGGAAGATGGCGTGCCTGAAGTGTCTCCCGGAATCGATGTCAGCAAGCCGCCGTACCGGGCAATCGGCGCCAATGGTCTGGCGCAGGAGAACCTCTATGTCCTCGGCCTGCAGCTGAGTTCCGTGCAGTGGGGGACGGCGATCGCCGCGGAAGCCGGCGCCTCCCTCGATGCCGGCAGCCGTACGCTGCGGGACGCCGACGACATCGCGCGCGCAATCCTTGCCTGACGGGTGCCGTTATTGACGTGAGCTTTCCGACAACATGCCGCTGAACGAAGAAGCGCTCCTCCGCTGCACGGAGGAGCGCTTCTTCATTGGTTCACCAAGGCCTTACCGGCCGCGACGAAATCTAGCCGCGACGGGCATCCGCAAGGCACTTGCGGTACTCGGCCATGGCCTTGCCGTAGCTGTTCGGGTGCCCGGCGCCAGGACCGCGCTCCGGCTTGACCGGGGCGACGCACTCTGCGCCGGCAACCGCTTCGATGGTGACCGGAAGGGTCACCGTCGTGCCGGATTCCTTGGCCACCAGAACGATGCTCCCCGCTCCCGGTGTTGCTGCGGGAACGGTGACCGTGACCTGCGCCGCGCCGTCCGTGACGGGCGTGGTGCCCAGCTGGGTGACCTTGCCGGCGGCGTCGACGAAGCTCGCCGACACGCTGGTGTTGATCGGGCTGCCTAGCGACGTGAGGTTCAGCTTTGCAACGTCGAAGGTGACAGTGTCACCAGCCGTGACGGTGGCCGGTGCATTCTTCACGATCACTGAGCGACGGTCGAAGCTCGGGGACAGTGGGCTGTTCTGCTCGATGTAGCTGATCCAGGCGTCGCGGTCTACAAGTCCCGAGTCACGGACGTCGGTTCCCTGCTGGAAGACGGTGAAGTTATCGCCGCCCTGCGCCAGGAAACTGAAGGTGCCGATCCGGTACTCTGCAGCCGGGTCCAGCGGTGCGCCGTCAATCGTGACCGACGTGATGCGGGAGCCGGCTGCAAGATCAGGGTTGTAGGTGTAGGACACGTTGTCCGACAGCCCGAGCGCCAGGAAGGACCGGGAGGAGCCTTCCGGCTGCCACTGCTGCTCCAGCATCGTGATGAACTGCTCACCGGTCAGGGTGACCGTCCACAGATTGTTGAGGAACGGCAGTACCGCATTCGCTTCGGCGTAGGTGATGACGCCGTCCTCACCGTAGTAGAGCTCGTTGCGCATGCCGCCGGGATTGATGACACCGATCTCGGCTCCACCGCGTTCAGCGGATGAGAGCGAGTCCCGCAGTGAGTCAGCGATCAGGTTGCCGAGCGTTGACTCGGACGTCCGGTCATCACGCTTGCCGTTGACGAAGGCTGTAGTGATGTCCGCTGTCACGGATCCAACGGGCTGGTTGCCGATGACTGCTGCTTCGGCGAGCGCCGCGTCAACAATCGTCTTGACCTCGGCGACCCTCGGATAGGTTGCTACCAGCGCAGCCGGGTCAGTGGCCGTGCGTGCAACATTCTGCGCCGTATACGACTCGACCTCGCCGGTGGCGTTATCCACGGTGAGGGTGATGTGGCCGATGAACTCGCCGTAGGAGCCTGTCTGGATGATCGGACGGGTTTCGCCCTCAGCACCGGGTACAGGTGCATCCCACGCGTACTGCTTGTGCGTGTGGCCGGTGAAGATGGCGTCGACGAGCGGCGAGGTGCCGGTGACGATGTCAGCGAAGGCGCCTCCCGCGGCCACCTCTGCCTCGATGGTGGAACCCTCGACGGCGCCGTCTCCGGCTCCCTCGTGATACTCGGCAACGATGACGTCGGCCAGACCCTGGTCCTCGATCTGCTGCGCCACGCGGTTTACGGCCTCGACGGGATCGCCGAAGTCGAGAGCGGCGATTCCGTCAGGGCTCACCAGCGAAGGTGTTTCCTGGGTGACGGCACCGATGATGGCAACATCAATACCGCCCACGTTCACAATTTCGTACTCCTGCAGGGCAGGCGTGGTGGTTCCCTTCTGGTACACGTTGGCGCCCAGGTACGGGAACTCCGCGGCGTCGGCCACACGACCGGCCAGGTCCGCAAAACCGCCGTCGAACTCGTGGTTACCGACAGCCGAAGCGCGAAGATCCAGAGCGTTGAGGACGTCGATGGTTGGTTGGTCCTGTGCAACCGAGGAGGCGAAGAGTGATGCTCCGATGTTGTCTCCGGCGGAGAGGAACAGCGAGTTCTCCTCGCCGTACTGGGCGCGCAGTTCCTCGATGGTTCCAGCGAACTTCACGGTGTTCGAGTCGATACGCCCATGGAAGTCATTGATGCCCATGAGGTTGAGCTCGGTCGTGGTGTCCGCCGGTGCCAGGTTCAGACCGACGATCACCGGATCGTGGTCACTCGCCCGGAACTGGTTCGGCGCGTAGAAGTCGGTGGCGTTGTAGTTGTAGCGGCTGTACTCAAGCGCTACGGATTCCACCGCGTTGATGTTCCATACGTCCACGCCGGATACCGCCGCGTCTGCTGCGGGGGAGGCGAGGATGTGGTCAAGGGAACCAACGAGTCCGGAGAAAACGTAGGAGTATCCATCAGTCTTGGCGCCCTGATTGATGTAGCCGGCCTCGTACAGGACCTGCATGGGATCCTCAGCCGAGTAGGAGTTGAAGTCACCGGCAAGGAAGACCTTGTCTGTGCCCGCTTCAGTCTTCAGCTGTTCAGCGAAGGCGACGAGAGCGGTTGCCTGCTCAACGCGGTCGGCATTGGATGCGCCCTGTCCGTCACCCTGGTCTGCGTTTTCGCCGCTGCCTGATCCCTTGGACTTGAAGTGGTTTGCGATGGCGAGGAACTTGGTGGAGTCATCACCGCCGACAATGTTGAAGGACTGCGCCAGGGGCTTGCGGGCATTTGAGAAGGCGACGTTGTCATCGAGGATGACGGACTGGCCAACGGGCTCCACAACCGACTTCTTGTAGATGAACGCGGTCCTGATGACGTCCTCGTTCTCGATGGCGGGCAAAGCGTCCGGTGAACGGACGTAGTCCCACACACCGGGGGCAGCCTCATTGAGCGCGGCAGTCAGCGTGGCAAGGGCGGCGTCCCGGTCCTTGCCGAACGTGGCCGAGTTCTCAATCTCCTCGAGGGAGACCACGTCCGCGTCCAGTCCGTTGATCGCCGCAACGATCTTCGCTTCCTGGCGCTCCAGATTCTCTGCATTCGCGGCGCCGCGGGCATCACAGCCGCCGCGGACGGTGACGGGATTGCCGTCGCGGTCCTCGTAGTACGTGCACCCGCTGAGCTGGTCACCTGTGGTGGTGAAGTAGTTCAGCACGTTGAAGGACGCAATTTTGACGTTGCCGCCAACGTTCTCCGGTGCGTCAGGACGTGAGCCCTCGAACACGACGGGCTGAACTTCGGCGGAGTTCACTGCAGTGAGAGCGGTCAGCGGCTGGAACTTCCAGGAGCTGTTGCGGAAATCGAAGACCACTGGCGAGGTGAAAGTTGCCGATGAGTTGACCCGCACCGGCTGCTCCGGTGTGAGGTAGGGCAACGGCTGGTCCATGTTGGCGCTGCTGAGGAAATTGGTGGTGGCGCCGTCGTCGAGCTTGACCCGGCGGGCAGCGTTGTCAGCGGAGACAGCAGCATTCTCGGCCGTTCCCGGCGGAGCGATTTCCGTGGGCTGCACCAGGGGACTGTCCCCGACGGCAAGAGTGATTTCCCCATACTGGTTCAGTGAGTAGTTGTCCGAGACCGTGAAGCCGTTGGTCGGCTGCACGAGCATTCCCTCGAGTGCTTCGCGCGCGACATCATCCGCGGGGTACGCGATAGAGGCGGTCTTCACAGCCTCCGCGGGCTCCCCGGGCTTGGTCATTCCGCCGGCCAGGACGGTGATCTGTGAGAGGCCGAAGTATTCTCCAGCGGTGCCGGTGACCTCCACGAGGTCACCAACAGCAACGTCAGCAACCGTGGCGGTCGAGTAGATGAAGATGCCGTCAGAGGCGGCATGATCCGCACCGAGGTCACCGCCGGTCCCGGGGGTCTGGATGTAGTAGCCATCAAATCCGCCGGTGGGGTAAGTGGCAGTTACTACGCCGCGGGTGGTGACAACCTGCCCTCCATACGGCGTTGCTCCACCCGTGCCCTGGATCTGATCGATGGGGATCACTTCGCCCGGCGTGGGCGGTTCCGGTTCTGGCTCGGGTTCGCTTCCGGCCGTCTCACCAGCGGCATTGGTGGGAGTGACGGTTTCGGAAACGGTGAAGTCTGTCAGATTGTTGTCGGTGTCAACTCCGCCTGCGCGGTTCATCGACAGCGGGTTGCGGGTGCCGCCGGGGCCTTCTTCGCCTGCGGCCTCGAAGGTGTTGGACTCTCCGTATCCCAACAGGTCAACGACGCCGGGCGCGGCCACAACAGAGCCGACAGGCAGGTTGCTGACAGCAGTAGCTTGATCGGACAGGACGATGGTCCCGCTGCTCCCGCTGATATTCAGCGAGCTGGTCACATCAGCCGCCGGAAGTGCTGCGCCAACAGAGCCGTTGCTGGACGCCTGGATGAGGAAGTTTCCGTTTGCCGGGATGCTTCCCTTCAGCGGCGCAACGCCGGTCGGAGCAACTACCCCCGTCGCTGAACGGTACTGGAGCGACCAGCCGTCCAGGCTCACCGGCGCATCGGTGGTGTTGATCAGTTCTACGAACTTGTGCGTGAACGGTGCGTTGGCACTGCCCCCGTTGACGTACGCCTCATTGATAACGACGCCGGCGCCCGCTTGGGCGTCGACGGTTTCCTCTGCGCTGGCTGGCGAGAACGCCATCGGTGAGGCAATGAGCCCGACCGAAAGCGCTGAGCACAGCGCGCCCCTCCACGAATTTTTCATTCGTCCTGTTTCTCCTTGCTTTTGGCCGGATTACGGCCGCGAGTGATGCCTGCTTCGGCAGTGAGCCTCGGCGGAACTGGCCACGAAAGTGACAATAGGATCTGCCGGTGACATTCCGGTCGCGGCAAGCCAAGCACGCCGCAATGAACGGGTGGTTACCTCGCGGAGAACAGAGCAGCCGGGTTGAGACCATCAACGCGTTTCCCATCGTCGGCCCGGTGGTGCCGGACGTCGGCGTCCTAATATTCACCACTTCGTAGTGATGTAGACCACATCAGGCGCCTTGCACATTCAAGCACGAGTACTTGCTGTTGGGAACTACTGGCTGGAGTCGCGGAGTGTTCCCGTTGAGGGCTCACCGCCGGCACTGCCGACGAGGCAAATCACCGAGCGGCCGCCTTCGTCAGTCCATTCCGACTCGACCGGGTAAAAGTACTGGAGTTCCAGGGCAGACGCGTCATACTCCACGCCGACGAACGCAGCGAATTCACCGCGGCAGAACTCCTGCGCCTGAGCGTCCGCTTCCCCGAGCCCGGGGTAAATGCCTTCATCCAGCTCGGTTGTCGCGAATACTTCGAACGCGTGAGGTTCTTCGCAGGGAATTACCTGAATGTCCGGCTCCGCCGCGGTGCCGGAATCGGTCACGCACTGACCCTCTTGCAGGTCGTTTGCCGTGACGCTCGAGGCCTTCTGCGCCTCCGCTGCTGCACTGCTAGCTGCTGAGGTCAGTTCGGAAGGTGAGGCGCCGTCGTCGTTCCCGGCGGTGCAGCCGGTCACTGCAGCTGCCGCTATCAGGGCAGCAGGCAGGAGAAATCGCCGCAGGGCGGCAGTCGTCATTGAAAGGCTCCTTGGAGTGAGACTAGGCACTTCCGGAGCCTACCCGATGGGATTCGAAGCGCCCGGAAGGACCTTAAACCAGTTGCACCCCGTCCATCAGGACGGGGTGCAACTGGTGAGCTCGGCTCAGCTCGATGCGGAAGGTAAGGGATTCGAACCCTTGAGACGGGGTTACCGTCCACTGGTTTTCAAGACCAGCTCCTTCGGCCGCTCGGACAACCTTCCATACGGGGAATAGTGTTTCATGCAGAGCAGGCTGCACAAAACTCCAGCCAGCAGGGTGAGGTCCGGAAAGGGAAATCATGAAAGCAGTAGTGCTTCGCGGGTTCGGTGAACCGGACGTTCTTCAGGTAGCCGATGTGGCGCCGCCCGGTCTCCAGGCCGGTGAGGTGCTCATCGACGTCGTCGCGGCCGGATTGAACCGCGCGGATGTGCAGCAGCGGTTGGGTGTGTACCCGCCGCCTCCCGGTGCCTCCGAGTATCCGGGCCTTGAGGTTTCCGGAAGGATCGCTGACCCGGGGGAGTCGGGGTTCCAGCCGGGCGACGCCGTCGTCGCGCTCCTTGCGGGCGGCGGTTATGCCGAACAGGTGGCAGTGTCCGCCGGGCAGGTATTGCCCGTGCCCGCAGGCGTGGATCTCGTGGCCGCCGCCGCGCTACCCGAAGTGGCTGCGACGGTCTACTCCAACCTTGTCCTGGTTGCGGGTCTGCGCAACGGCGAAACCCTTCTCATTCACGGTGCTTCCGGGGGTATCGGGACTATGGCTATCCAGCTTGCACGCGCTCTGGGTGCCCGTACGATCGTGACCGCCGGAACGGCCGACAAGCTCGATTTCGCCCGGTCACTGGGTGCAGAGGTCTGCGTAAATTACCGGGAGCAGGATTTCGTTGCCGAGGTGGACGCAGCTACCGATGGGCGCGGTGCTGACGTGATTCTCGATGTTGTTGGCGCAAAATACCTCGGCCGCAACATTGAGGCCCTGGCGATAGGAGGCCGCCTTGTGGTCATCGGACTGCAGGGCGGCGCAAAAGCCGAGATCAACCTCGGCTCGCTCATGGGAAAGCGCGCGTCCGTGACGGGAACCACGCTGCGTTCACGGCCGGGGGAGGAGAAGGCGGCCATTATGGCCGGGGTACGCGAGAATGTCTGGCCGCTGATCTCTAACGGGTCCATTTCCGTGCCCGTTGACCGCACCTTTCGGCTCGCAGAAGTGGTTCAGGCGCATGAGTATTTCGACTCCGGGCAGCACACTGGAAAAGTACTTCTGACGCTTTAGAACCGCTCATTTGGCGTGAGCGGCGAATTCGATGCCGAGCGCAGACGGGGGCACTAAGGCTGCTTTGTGGATTCCGGGCGGTGTGACAAGCTTGCTTTCACCTGAACTCCAAGGAGGAACCATGGCCAAGCACAGGGCAGACGGCAAGCCGGACGGCGCAACGCACGGCAAGGACGAGGAGTCCGGTCTGGAGCGTGCCGCCGAGAGTTGGGCAGAGAATCTCGCCGACCAGGTGAACGACGGCGTGAAGAATAATCCGCACGACACCGCCAATGACGGGCCTGACTCACGGACGGACACGCACTCCAGCCTCAGCGAGGGATCCAACTCCCGTGACGGCCGGGACGACCCGACACACTGAACGCCGAAATATAGTGCAGATCAGGCGGGTTTGACCGGGGGCGAACACGCCTGATCTGCGCAAAACTCCCTAGCGCCCGCGAACTGCGCGTGGTTTGCTGGGGTGATGACTGAGAACCTTCCTGAACACCTTCGTGAAGACATCGGCGCGTCCGGACCCGGCGCTGAATCCGAGGACGAGCACTTGCGTGAAGACGTCAACACTCCCTCCGATGAAAATGACGGCGGCCCCGAATTCTCCGAAAGTCACTTCACCTCCGGGCAGCTCAACGCAGGCCAGCGTGTTCCAGGGGTGAGCCCCGGGGGCGAGTACAAGGAGGGCCGCGAGGAGGAGCTTGCGCACCGGGACGAGGCCGACTGACACGCTTCGGCATACGCGCCGCATGAGAGCATGTTGCTATGACCGAACAGCAGCCCGAGCACCACAACGGCACTCCCGAGCATGCGTCGAAAGAGAGCCCGGTCCTGTCCGGAGAACTGGACGCGGGGCGTGGTCTTCCGGAACAGAACGACGACGGCGGCTCCCGCAGTGAAAAGGCGCAGGGCACCAAACTGACTGAACTGGTGGACGAGCCCGCCAAGGTCATGCGCATCGGTACCATGCTCAAGCAGTTGCTCGAGGAGGTGCGCAGCGCTCCCCTGGATGATGCCGGGCGCAGCCGACTGGCCGAGATTCATGAGCGGTCCGTGCGTGAGCTTGAGGACGGACTTGCCCCGGAACTGGTCGAGGAACTGCAGCGGATCAACCTTCCGTTCACGGAAGACTCTGTTCCGACCGATGCCGAACTGCGCGTTGCACAGGCACAGCTGGTCGGATGGCTGGAGGGTCTCTTCCACGGTATTCAAACCGCGCTTGCCGCTCAGCAGATGGCCAATCAGCAGCTGGCCGCGCAACTGCAGTTGAAGCAGCTGCCGCCCGGCACCGTT
Source organism: Arthrobacter sp. PTI12 (assembly GCF_056679915.1). Taxonomy (NCBI): domain Bacteria; kingdom Bacillati; phylum Actinomycetota; class Actinomycetes; order Micrococcales; family Micrococcaceae; genus Arthrobacter; species Arthrobacter sp. PTI12. The sequence goes on from NZ_CM155256.1 coordinate 872,998, forward strand.
CTTGCTCCGGGCGTGGTGGTCGGCGATGACGGTGAACCGAAACGCGCTCCCGGAGTGCGGCCCGGTTCCCCCCAGATGCCGGACACTCACGGTCCGGGCCAGTACCTCTAGACGCGCGTGGCACTTTTTGCGGCGGCCCGACAGGGCCGCAAGGATGACGCGGAGCTCGGTACGGGAGTGTGGCGGCGCGCGCATGACCGCTTTCGGCGCGGGCTTGACCGGTATCACCAGATTCTTGAGGGCGTTGAGGATGACGCCGTCTATAACGAGTTGGCGGGTTTCGCCAATCAGCTTGCCCAATTGCTGCCGCGCGTGCGCGAGTGCTGCGTCACCGCGCAGGCTCAGCATCCGAGCGAGGGGCTGGACATCCCCGGGGCCCTTCTTCAGGTACATCGTGCTCTGTCCCGCGCGGGCAACGCCCTGGCAACCACAGCGGAGGCGGCCGCGATGGCCCGCCTGGACGGCGAACGGTGGGGTGTCGCGTCGGCCGGACTGGAGAACGTCCGGCGCCGGGCGGAAGTAGTCGCTGAGGACGTCATCGAAGCTGAACGCTTGCTGTCAGTTCCCGGTCAATAGCTACGTCAAGAGCAACCTGTCGGAATACTTGCCGTCGGGTGGAGGTTGCCACCATTCGACAAGAGCAACAGTCTTCGAAAGGGATATATGAGTACCTCACCAAACCTGACGTTCAACGACGGCCGCACCATTCCCCAGTTGGGTTACGGCGTGTGGCAGGTCGATGACGCAACGGCAGAGGACGTCGTCGGACGAGCTTTCAAGGCCGGCTACCGGCACATCGACACCGCGAAGATCTACGGCAATGAAGCAGGCGTGGGCCGCGCGATTGAAGCCTCGGGTCTCAGCCCCGAGGAACTGTTCATCACCACCAAGCTGTGGAACGCCGATCAGGGGTATGAGAGCACCCTCCAGGCATTCGAGGAGTCCATGCAGCGGCTGGGCCTCGAAACACTCGACCTCTACCTGATCCATTGGCTCCAGCCAAAGCAGGGCAAGTATGTGGACACATGGAAGGCGCTCGTTGAATTGCAGAAGCGCGGCCGCGTCCATTCAATCGGTGTCTCCAACTTCACGGTCGAAGCACTGCAGGAAATCCTTGACGCAACCGGCGTCGTGCCGGCAATCAACCAGGTCGAGACCCACCCGTACCTGAACCAGGCCGAACTGCGCGCTTTCGAGGCGGACAAGGGGATCCTCCACGAGTCCTGGTCCCCGCTCGGTTCCGGCAAGGGCCTGCTTGAGGATCCGGTGCTCGCCGGTATCGCAGAAAAGTTGGGCGCCACTCCGGCGCAGGTTGTGATTGCGTGGCACCTCGCACTCGGGCTCGTTGTCATTCCAAAGTCGGTGACGGAGTCGCGCATCATCGAAAACTGGGGTGCGCTCGAGGTCTCGCTGAGCGAAGAGGACATTGAGGCGATTAACGGCCTCGACAAGGGTGAGAGCGGCCGTATCGGCGCCAATCCCGCAACGGCTGACTTCGCCTGATCGTTTCCCCCCGGTTGACCCGAGTGACTCGATCGCCGCGGCGGTAGGTCATTCAAACTAGTGCAGGCACTGCATGCGTTGCTTTCAACGCATGCAGTGCCTGCACCGTTTTGTGGGAACAATAGTGCCCATGGACAGCGACATTGTGAACCTTCTGATCGGGACCTACGCGAGCGACGGCGCCGAGCCGGGATCCGGTGAAGGCATCTGGCGTGTAACCCTGGACCGGCGCAGCGGCGCACTGAGCGGCGATCACCTCATTACGACGACGACGGCGCCATCTTTCCTCGCACTCCACCCTTCCGGAAACATGCTTTATGCAGTCCAGGAGACAGAGCAGGGCCAAGTGAGCGCGTTCAGCGTGCAGGGCGAAAACCTGTTACTTCAAGCCACAGTGCCGACCGGTGGCTCGTTCCCGTGTCACCTCCTCGCCTTCAACGACGCACTGTGGGTTGCCAACTACGGTGATGGCGTGGTCAGCCGCCTGGACCTGAACGACGACGGCGAGCCGACGGGAATGCCTGCCGTGTACCGGAACTCCGGTTCGGGACCCAACAGTGAACGGCAGGAAGGGCCGCACGCCCACTTTGTTCATGACACCGGCAACGGGTCCGTCTGGGTAAGTGACCTCGGAACTGATGAGATCCGTCGATTCACTGTGTCTGGGCCGGACGGCCTTGCGGCCGTGCTGCCGCCGGCCACAGGCCCACGGCACCAGGCAGCGCTGCCGGGCGGCGCCGTCGTCGTTGTCGGTGAACTGGACTCCCGCCTGCATGTTCTGGCCTCTGACGGGAGTGGATCGATCCTCTCGAGCGTGGCCGCGCTTGCAACGCCGGTGCCATCCGGGCAGCCGAGCCAGCCCTCGCATATCGATGTCGGAGTTTCCCCGGCCACACGGAACCTGCTGTACGCAGCAACCAGAGGGCCCGATGTCCTGGCCGTGTTTGCGGTGGAGGACGGGCAGACGCTCAGGCATCTGTCGGACTCACCGATCGGCGGCGCATGGCCGCGGCATTTCGCGGTGGTACCCGACAGTGATGATGGCGCGGACCTCATTGTGGCGGCGAACCAGTACTCGTCAACGCTCGATGTGCTGCGCGTGGACGGCGTTGGTCACGTTGAGCAGGTGTATTCCCTTGCGTTGCCGGTGCCGGCTTGCGTTATTCCCGCCGATTGAGCGCTTGCTTGGACCCGCGGCCGACGCCCGATGTGTACGAGCGTCCAGATAGTATGTACGCTTGTACACATGCAGAACTATTTCGAGGGTGATTCCAGAACGAACAAGGAGCGGATGCTCGCCGGTGATCTGTACATCGCCGACGATCCCGACCTCGCTGCCGGCCACCAAAGGGCAGTCAAGCTGGCCCACGACTACAACGAGGCGTACGCCCAGGATGTGGACTCCGCCCGGCCGATCCTTGAATCCCTTATTGGTCAGCTTGGCGAAGGTGCCCACATCCGGCCGCCGCTCGCCGTGGACTATGGCACGTACATCACCATCGGCGCCGGTACCTTCATCAACTGCAACTTCACCGCACTTGACGTCGCTCCCATTGCCATCGGCCGGGACTGCCAGATCGGCCCGAGCGTTCAGCTGTTGACTCCCACGCATCCGGTCGAGGCGCAGCCGCGTCGCGACAAGCTCGAAGCGGCCCTTCCCATCACTATCGGGGACAATGTATGGCTCGGTGGCGGGGCTATTGTGCTGCCGGGAGTGACGATTGGTGAGAACAGCGTCATTGGTGCCGGCGCCGTCGTCACGAAGGATGTTCCGGCGAATGTCGTCGCCGTGGGGAATCCTGCCCGCGTGATTCGGGAGATCTGACCGCATGAGCCAGCGAAGGCATGATCCGGAGCGGCGGGACCGGATCATCGACAGCGCATTGGCAACCATCGCCGAACATGGCGTAGCGGGCACCACGCACCGCAAGGTGGCGAAGCATGCCGATGTACCGCTCGGGTCCATGACGTACCACTTCGCAGACATGGATGAGCTGCTCCGCGAGGCGTTCACGCGCTACGCCAGGCGCATCGCCCGGCGTTTTGCTGACCGTTTGGCTTCTGTGTCCGGCACCGACCAGCTGGTGGCTGCGATCGCCGATCTTGTGCATCACGACCTCAGCGAGAGTCCCGAGGATGTGGTCCTCACCCTCGAGCTGTACACGCTGGCTGCGCGAAAGCCGGACTTCCGGCGGATCACCCACGACTGGATGGGGCAGAGCCGCGCCGTCCTTGAGCGGCACATGGATGCTACCGCGGCATTCGAAGTGGATGCGCTCATTGAAGGGTTGTTCATTCACGTGAGCCTTGACCAGCAGCCCCGCTCCCGGGCAGGCACCGAACGGGCGGTTCGCCGCTTCCTCACTGACGCGCCCGTGCACTGAACGTGCCCCGATCACCAGAATCATTTCGAGAAAGACGCTCATGAGCTCAATGACCACCGAGCAGCGCGTAGCTGTTCCACGGGACGCACGAAACGCACGGATCGCAGTGGCGGTGCTGTTCTTCACCAACGGCGCCATCTTCGCCAACCTCCTGCCGCGCTATCCGGAGATCAAGCGGGACCTTGGGCTCAGTAACGCGGAGTACGGGCTGGCAATCGCATCGTTTCCGCTGGGCGCCCTGATTGCAGGGTTGGCCGCGGCAACCCTGATCCGCCGATTCCGTTCCTCCAGAGTGGCGGTGGCCGGGACGCTGTTCGTTGCGGTTGGTGTGTTGATCGCGGGTGTTTCACCGACCTGGATTGCCCTGGCGGGCGCGCTGTTCTTCGCCGGTGCAATGGATGCGGTGACCGACGTAGCTCAAAACTCACATGGTTTGCGGGTCCAGCGGTTGTACGGCCGGTCCATCCTAAACTCCTTCCATGCCGTCTGGTCGATCGGAGCCGTTACCGGTGGGCTGATGGGAGGGTTGGCGGTTGCACTCGATGTACCGCGCGGAATCCATCTCTCAGTCACCGGCGCACTCTGCGTTGCCGCCGTGTTGATTGCCTACCGGTTCCTTCTGGCAGGTCCGGAGCCTGTCGAGCGGACGGTGGTGTCTCCGGGACCCGATGTCCACGGGGGCGCGCCTAAGACGCGGCGGACCGGCCCATACCTCACACTTGCTGCGCTGGTGCTCATCGCGGTTGGCGGGACGCTGGTCGAGGATGCCGGCAGTACATGGGCGGCGGTCTACCTCTCGGGGCAGTTGGACGCCAGTGTCAGCATCGCTGCCCTCGGTTTTGTTGCGATGGTGGGCGCACAGTTCATCGGGCGACTGCTGGGCGACGGGCTCGTGGACCGCTTCGGGCAACGCGCTGTCGCCCGGGCGGGCGGCGTGATCGTTTTCCTCGGTATGGGAGCGGCCCTCGCCTTCCCATCCGTCACCGGAACGATCATCGGGTTCGGCCTCGCGGGCTTTGGTGTTGCCACGCTGGTTCCCGCCGCTATGCACGGCGCCGACGAACTGCGCGGGCTGCGGCCCGGAACCGGTCTGACCGTGATCAGCTGGCTCATGCGGGTGGGCTTCCTGGTCTCACCGCCCGTCGTCGGCCTGATCGCCGACTCGCTGAGCCTGCGCGTAGGACTCCTGGTGGTGCCGTTCGCAGGGCTGCTGGTCATCCTGCTGGCCGGGGTTCTGTCCTCCGAGCGCGCGAAGCGGCACCGGTCCTGACTCGGGCGGGCAGCCCCAGTCATTCACGGTGGCTGCCGCAGAAAGAGGGCACAAAAAGAGCCTCCTGCCAGAGTCGAACTGGCGACCTTCTCATTACGAGTGAGACGCTCTACCGACTGAGCTAAGGAGGCTGATGCGGGTGAACTTCGCTAGCGCAAAGGCTCATTCCACAAGGAATAACTGTATAAGAGCATAAGCTCACCGGTCAAAATCAGCAGCGAACGCCGTCCTCGGGAACGGTGCCGTCGATCAGGAAATCATCCACGAGAGACTCGATGCATTCGCCGGACCGGCCGTAGGCGGTATGCCCCTGCCCCTCCCAGGTCACATGCACGGCGGACTCCAGCTGGTCCGCGAGGGCCAGCGACCAGTCGTAGGGTGTCGCGGGATCTCCGGTAGTTCCAATCACGAGCATCGGCGGCGCGTCCGGCGCGCTGGCGGGGGAGGGCTCGAGCACCGGTTCGTGCGCCCACTCCTTGCAGGCGAGCGCGCCGTAGCTCAGATATTCACCGAAGACCGCGGATGAGGCTTCGAGCGCTTCCGCCTGTTCCTCCATGACCGCCGGGTCAGCCGGCATGGGGTAGTCGAGGCAGGTCACTGCGGTGAAGGCGGCAGACGCGTTGGTGAGGTAATCGCCGTCGGGCTCCCGCTCTGCGCCGAGGTCAGCGAAGCGGAGGAATTCCGTGGGGTCACCCTGCAGCGCCTGATCGATTGCGGCGGTCAGGGCCGGCCAGCTGGCACTGTCATACAGCGGAAGCACAAAGCCCTGAAAGAAGGTCCCGATGGTGACCAGTCGCCCGTCGGTAGCCGTCATGGGGCTCTCCTCAACGGACTCGAACAACGCATCCACAACAGCCACACCCTCGTCAACATCACCGGGGAGCGGGCACTCGCCCTGCGATTGGCAGTCTGCGACGTAACTGCGCAGCGCCTCATCGAACGCCGCGACCTGCCCGGCAGTGATCTCCGCCGAGCTCAGGGAAGGATCTACAGCGCCATCAAGCACAAAGCGCCCGACGTTGTCGGGGAACAGCTCTGCGTACGCAGCGCCCAGCTGGGTGCCATAGGAAAACCCGAGATAGTCGAGCTGTTCCTCACCGACAAGGGCGCGCAGGATGTCCATGTCCTTCGCGGCGCTCACGGTGTCGATGTAGCCCAGCAACTCACCAGTGCGCTCGGCGCACAGTTCGGCGTACTCCGCTGAGTCCGCTTCGAGAATCTCGAGGGCCTCCGCATCGGTGGCATCCGCCGGTATCGTCTCGGTCCGGGCCTCGTCGCGTTCCTCATCCGTCAGGCACTTCACCGCAGAAGACCGGTTGACCCCGCGGGGGTCAAACCCAATCACGTCGTAGGACTGGCGCAGCCGATCGCTGAGGATGAACTCAGCGGAGTCGCGGACCAGGTTATAGCCGGAAGCTCCCGGTCCGCCCGGGTTGACCAGGAGAGAGCCCTGCGAATCCCCTGACGCATCCAGCCGGATGGCCGCGATCTCGATCGATTCCCGTCCCGGATCGCTGTAATCAAGAGGAACCTCGACTGTGGCACAGGCGAAATCTCCCTCGCACTCCTCCCAGACAACCTCCTGCGAGTAGAACTCCCGGAGGTCTTCCGGAACTTCACCGATCACCTCGGCCGGTGCCGTCGTCGCGCCGGTCTCGGGGCCCGCAGTGCACCCGGAAAGCACCAGAGCAACGACGACGGCGGCAGCACCTGCCAGCGCACGCAGCGGTGAGCGGCGCGCGGGTTGGGAGTGGGTCACGCGGAAAGTTCCTTCTCTGGGAGCAGGCTGACGGCCATCGCTTCGATGGCCAGCAGGGGGGCAATATTTGTTCCAACGATCCGCGTGCGCACTTTGTTGATGGCCTCAATGCGCCCCAGGGTCTCCTCCGGCGTGCCGTGTTCGGCGTAGCGCTCAAGCTCAGGCCGCAACGGCTCGTTCACCAGGTATCCGGAGGTGCCGAGCTGCAGCATGAGGACGTCACGGTAGAACGAGGTGAGATCGGTCAGCGCGCGGTCGAAGTAGTCGTTCTTGGAGCGCTTGGCCCGCCGGTTCTGATCGTCCTCCAGCCGTTTGACCTGCGCACGGATGGCAGGCGGGAGGGTGCCGGATTCGGGCGCACCGAGGGAGACCAGCAGCGCGGCCTTCTCCTCGGCGTCGCGTTGCTCGAAGGAGCTCTGCGCCTCGGCTTCGGCGAGCTTCACGAGATCCGCAGCCGCCCTCATGGCGCCGGCAATGTTGCGCAGGTTGAGGGGTAGCCGCACTATCTGGTTGCGCCGCTCGCGGGCATCGCTGTCCGTGGCAAGGCGCTTCGCCACTCCAATGTGGCTCTGGGCAGCGCGGGCCGCAGCCTCGGCGATGATCGGATCAATCCCGTCACGCCGCACCAGCAGGTCTGTGACAGCGTCAACGGGCGGAACGCGCAGGCTGACTGAGCGGCAGCGGGAACGGATAGTCACCAGCACGTCCCCGGGACTGGGCGCGCAGAGCAGCCAGATAGTGCGCGGGGGCGGTTCCTCGATTGCCTTCAAAAGGACGTTGGTGCTGCGCTCCTGCATGCGGTCCGCATCCTCGACGATGATGACGCGCCAGCGGCCCGTTGACGGCTTGTCCTGCGCCTTCCGCACCAGCTCGCGGGCTTCATCGATGCTGATGGTGACTTTCTCGGTGGTCACATTGGTGACGTCCGCATGCGAGCCGGCCAACGCCGTCGTGCAGGCCTTGCACTCCCCGCAACCGCGTTCCTCCAGCAGCGGGCGGTCGCAGAGCAGAGCGGCGGCGAAAGCCCGTGCGGCGTTGGAGCGTCCGGAGCCGGGTGGTCCGGTGAACAACCACGCGTGGTTGGGCTGCTCAGCGGCCGCGGCGCGGCGCAGTTGTTCAACGGCGGCAGCCTGACCGGTCAGGAACGTCCAGACGCTCATGCCAGACGCTCCCGTACGGCGCTCGCGATTATCGCTGCCAGCTCATCAGCGGGATCCGACGCGTTCAGTACCAGATACGCCTCCGGATTCAACGCCGCCTGGTCCCGGAAAGCCGCCCGGATCTGCTCGTGAAATGAGTCCGGCTCCGATTCCATGCGGTCTTCCTGTGCCGCTGTGGAGGTCCGGCGGCTGCGGCCTTCCACGTGGTCAACATCGAGCAATACCGTCAAATCCGGCCGGAGCCCCTCCACCGCCCATAAATTGATCTCCAGCACGCTGTCCGCTCCGAGACCACGGCCCACGCCCTGGTAGGCCACGGAGGAGTCGATGTATCTGTCACAGATGACGACGTCGCCGCGCTCCAGAGCGGGCAGGATCACCTGATGCACGTGGGCGGCACGCGAAGCGGCGAAGATCAGTGCTTCCGTCCGCGCGTCGATGTGCCCGTGCCCGTGATCAAGCACCAGGGAACGCAGCTTCTCACCGATTTCAGTACCACCGGGCTCGCGGGTGCGCACCACCGTTTGGCCGTCGGCCTGAAGAGACTCCGCCAGGCGCGCGGCCTGCGTGGACTTGCCGGCGCTGTCTCCGCCCTCGAAGGCAATGAACATGCCGCGGGTAGGGCGGGAAGTCTGGGATGTCACTGGATCAGCCTACCGACTCAGCCCTACAGCCCGCGCAGCCTGTGGAGAACACATAGAATCGATCCACCGGCTGTGCCGGGCAACTGCCAACTCAGAGTTGATAGTTCAACCGGCTATCTTCAGCGCGCGCGTCATCCGCGGCGCTGGATTACCGCCCGCATCATTCGGCAACTTAACCTGATCCAATGACCCAGCACGCGGACCTTGCCCCGGATACCCTCACTGTGGCCGCAGGCCGCCCGCCCCGTGAGCACGATTCCCCGGTCAACCCGCCCATTGTGCTGTCATCGACCTTCCACGAAACCGCACCGCCCACCGGGTCCGACCGCATCTACGCGCGCATGTCCAACCCCACCTGGGATCCCTTCGAGGAAGCCCTCGGGCAGCTGGAAGGTGCCGCGCTTCCGGCGCTCGCCTTCGCCTCCGGACTCGGTGCCGCAGCCGCAGCGCTCTCGCTCGTGCCCACCGGGGGAGTAGTGGTCATTCCCCGCCACGCGTATGGTGGATCGGTTTCGCTCGCGCTCGCAGAGGAAGCGCGCGGCCGCCTCTCGGTCAGGCAGGTCGACATTGCTGACACCGAGCAGGTCCTGTCACAGCTCGACGGCGTTGACATGCTGTGGCTCGAAAGTCCCACCAACCCGATGCTCGAGGTCGCTGAAACCGCGGTGCTGACGGAAGCTGCCCACGCAGCGGGCGCCGTCGTCGTCGTTGATAACACCTTCAACACCCCGCTGGTGTGCCGGCCGCTGGACTACGGTGCGGACGTCGTCCTTCACTCCGTCACCAAGTATCTGGCCGGCCATTCCGACGTCGTCCTCGGCGCGCTGGTCACCTCCGATCCTGAGCTGCGCTCCCAGCTGACCTCCTACCGGACACTTCACGGTGCCATCGCGGGGCCGTTCGAGGTGTGGCTGGCCCTCCGCGGTCTACGCACACTCGCGCTCCGGATGGAACGCAGCCAGGCCAATGCGCTGGAACTGGCCGTCAGACTCGAGCAGCATGCCGCCGTCCAACGGGTTCGCTATCCGGGGCTGCCCAACGATCCCGGCCACGAGCGCGCCACAGCACAGCTCAAGGGCTACGGCGGCATCATCAGTATCGAACTTGGCAGCAGAGAAGCCGCTGACGCGCTGGTCGAAGCGGTCCGCCTGTGGCTGCCCGCCACCTCGCTGGGCGGCGTTGAATCGCTGGTTGAACGACGACGGCGCCAGCCCGGTGAGCCTACAACGGTGCCTGAGGCGCTGGTCCGGCTGTCCGTCGGCATTGAGAACGTTGAAGATCTCTGGTCGGACCTGAATGCGGCACTCTCCTCAGCGGCGAATACCCGGTAGGCTGAATCCGTGGAAATTGTGCTGCTGACCGAGTTGTGGCTCTTTCGTGTTCTCGGCTACCTCGCGCTCGCCATTGAACTGTGGGCCCTGGTCGATTGTGCCCGGCGCAAGCCAGCCTCCTTCGAGGCTACGTTCAAGCGCACCAAGAGTTTCTGGCTCGGCCTGACTGCTGGCTCTGCAGCGATCGGGGCGCTCACCGCGTACTTCGGCGGTTTCGGCCTGTTCGGACTTCTGCAGCTCGTTGCGATTATTGCCGCCTGCGTGTACCTCGCTGACGTGAAGCCTGCGGTGAGCGAGGTCCAGGGAAGCGGGCCGTACGGCCCCTGGTAGGCCCTGCCTTCATTTCACCGAGGAGCAACTGCGTCCCAGGCAACAGTAATCTCGCCCAGACGCCACCGTGACGGGCCGTCGAGAAGCGGCCATCCGGCGTCGGACATCGCCGAGCACATCCCCAGCCAGCGCTGCCGGTTTCCGAAGGAGCCCAGGGGCGCCGCGTCGAGCCACGCGCGGTCGAGCGCCTGCAGGTAGTCGAATACGCGTTCACCGGGAACGTTCCGGTGGATCAGCGCCTTTGGCAGACGCTCGGCCACATCGGAGGGCACCGCGAATCCGCCGAACCGCAGCGAGATGCTCAGCGACGACGGGCCGTCCACGCTGATCGCCGCCCAGGTGGACCGGCGCCCAATTTCGTCGCAGGTCCCGTCGATAAAGAGCCCGTTCTCCGACAACCGGCTTCGCACACGGTCCCAATGCACCAGGTACTCATCCTCGCCGTACTGGCGCAACACGTTGAACGCTCGGACAACCACGGGACGCCGGCCCTGCAACGGCAACTCGAACCCGCCCTGGACAAAGCTCAATCCCGGCCGCTCAAGCGGAAGCGCAGCGCGGACCCGCCCGGGATCTATCTCCACACCGACCACCTGAACGTCATTCCTCACCGTACGCAGGCGGGTGAAGAGTTCAACAGCCGTGACCGGCGTCGCGCCGTAACCGAGGTCAACCACGAGCGGATCCTCCGCTGTCCGGATGCGCCACGCCTGCGGGCCGGCCAGCCAGCGGTCCATGCGCCGAAGGCGGTTCGGGTTGGTTGTGCCGCGTGTGATCGCCCCAACGGGCTTCGCGGGCTGTCGTATCGGCACCGTTCAAGGTTACGGGTAATGAAACCGCTTGCCGCAGCACATCATGTGCCCCGGCTGGCCAAATACGGCAGACTGGATCCATGACTTCTTACAAACTGATCCTGCTGCGCCATGGCCAGAGCGAGTGGAATGAAAAGAACCTTTTCACGGGCTGGGTGGACGTGGCGCTGACGGAACTGGGCCGCAAGGAGGCCGTCCGCGGCGGCGAGCTCCTGGTGGAGCATGACCTCCTGCCGGACATCGTGTACACCTCGCGCCAGAAGCGGGCCACCATCACCGCCAACCTCGCGCTGGAGGCGGCTGACCGCACCTGGATCGACGTCAAGCGCAACTGGCGCCTCAATGAGCGCCACTACGGTGCCCTGCAGGGCAAGGACAAGGCCCAGACCCTCGCCGAGTTCGGCGAGGAGCAGTTCATGGAGTGGCGCCGCTCCTATGACACGCCGCCGCCGCCGCTCGACGATTCGAGCGAGTACTCCCAGGCCAATGACCCCCGTTACGCGGACCTCGGCGATGATCTTCCGCGCACCGAGTGCCTAAAGGACGTCCTCGAGCGGTTCCTGCCGTACTGGGAATCGGACATCAGTGTTGACATCAAGGCCGGCAAGACCGTCCTTATCGCCGCCCACGGCAATTCCCTCCGTGCCCTCGTCAAGCACCTCGACGGCATCAGTGATGAGGACATCGCCTCCCTCAACATCCCCACCGGCATCCCGCTGGTCTATGAACTGGATGAGGACCTCAAGCCCGTCAAGGCCGGTGGTACCTACCTCGACGCCGACGCCGCCGCTGCCGCAATTGAAGCTGTCGCCAACCAGGGCAAGGCCAAGCACTAGCAGCCGAGCGACGCCCAGCACCCACCCACGACGGCGGCCCGCCTCCCAAAGGAAGCGGGCCGCCGTCGTCGGTGGTTGCATCAGTTCAGCGGAGCGCTGGGCTGCCACTCACCGGTGACCAGGTAGGTGACCTTACGCGCAACGGAGATGCCGTGGTCGGCGAAACGCTCGAAGTACCGGCTGGCAAGGGTGACATCCACGGTGGTAGGAGCGGACGCATTCCAGTCAGCAGCGGCAACCGCCTTGAAGACGCCCGCGTGCAGCTCGTTGATCCGCGCGTTGTGGGTGTTGATCTCGAGGCTCAGCTCGAGGTTGCGCGTTTCGAGCAACTCGGTGACCTTGTTGGCAATCGCAATGTCGAGCTGCGCCAGCTCAACGAAGGTGGGCCGGATGCTCTCTGGAATCACATTCTCCGGGAAGCGCAGGCGGGCCAATTGCGCGATGTGCCGGGCGAGATCGCCCATCCGCTCAAGCGACGCACTCATTCGCAGGGCGCCCACAATCATGCGCAGGTCACTTGCAACCGGTCCCTGGAGGGCGAGTACGTCAATCGCGCGTTCGTCGAGGTCGTTCTGCAGGAAGTCGATGCGTGCATCCGCGGCGATGACTTCCTGTGCAAGCTCTGTATCCGCTGCCTCGAACGCTGTGGTGGCCTTCTGCATGGCCTCCGAAACCAGCTTCGAGATCTCGATGAGTTCTTCGCCGATTTGGTGAAGCTCCGCCTGAAAAACCTTACGCACGTGGGCGTCCTTTCCCTTTGAGGTGCTGAACGGGCGCAGATGCGCAGTCCTGTTCAGCACGTTTTCAGCTGCCCCTTAACTGTTACGCATCTTTAGGTGAACGTTAGTTGAACCACCGGTCCAAAGCCACCGGATCAGCAGGGGTGGGTGCATTCACGGCCTAAGCTGGATCCGTGGATCCTGTACTGCTGATGCTCGTGGCCGGGCTGGTCGGTCTCGCCATCGGTGTGGCCGGCATGCTGGCGTTCCGGGCCAGCGAGGCGCAACGCCGTGCCCGCCTTGATAGTGATGAGCCGGTGCTCCCCAAAGGGGCTGCTGATGTCCTTTCCGTCGTGGGCCGCGCGTATGTCATCGTCGATGGGATCGACGGCGTTGTCCGCGCCAGTCCTGCGGCGTACGCTTTCGGTCTGGTCCGCGGCCACACCATCGTGCACAGCGAACTCCTTGACCTCACCGCACGGGTGCGCCGGGACGGAGTCATCGAGGAGCGCCAGCTGGAACTGCCGCGCGGCCCGCTGGGGCAGGGCACCATCATTGTGCATGCCCGCATCGCGGCCCTCGGCGAGGAATACATCCTCATCCTCGCGGACGACCGCACCGAGATCACCCGCACCGAGGAGATCCGCAATGACTTCGTCGCGAACGTATCCCATGAACTGAAGACACCCGTCGGTGCTATCTCCCTCCTCGCCGAAGCCCTTGATGATGCAGCCTCCGATGAGGTGGCGGTCCGCAGGTTCGCCCAGCGGATGCATAAGGAATCAGGCAGGCTCTCAGCCCTGGTCCAGGACATCATCGAGCTGTCACGGCTCCAGGGAACCGACGTCGTCCGCCGCGGCAAGGCCGTCAATATCAATGCGGTGATTGCCGAAGCAGTGGACCGCAACAAGCTTCCCGCCGAGAGCAAGCAGATCGACATCGTGGTCGGCGGAAAGATCGACGCACCGGTCTACGGAGACCCGGACCTCCTCATGACCGCCTTCCGGAATCTGATCGACAATGCCATCCGCTATTCGCCGGATGGAACCAGGGTGGGTGTTGGGCTGCGCTCACGCGACGGCCTGGCGCAGATTTCCGTTACGGACCAGGGCCTGGGCATCACTCCCGAGGAGCAGGAGCGGATCTTCGAGCGCTTCTACCGCATCGACGCGGCGCGTTCACGGCAGACCGGCGGCACGGGCCTCGGGCTGAGCATCGTGAAGCATGTGGTGTCGAATCACGGCGGTGAAGTGACGGTGTGGTCGCAGCAGGGCCAGGGCAGCACGTTCACCGTCCGTCTGCCGGAGATGGAAACAGCCGACGACGACGGCGCCGGGCCGGCGGCGAGTGTCACCTCGGGCGCGGTGCAGGAGAGCAGGCACGAAAGTGCCGGCAATGACAAGGGCAGCAGTGTCCAGAATCAAGGAGTGAAAGCGTGAGCCGCATCCTGATCGTTGAAGACGAAGAATCCTTCAGCGACCCCCTGTCCTACCTGCTGGGCAAGGAGGGCTTTGACGCCGTCGTCGTGGACAACGGGCTTGATGCGCTGACCGAGTTCGACCGCGGGGGCGCGGACCTGGTCCTCCTCGACCTCCAGCTGCCGGGCCTTTCCGGTACGGAAGTATGCCGCCAGCTGCGGCAGCGCTCAAGCGTCCCGGTCATCATGCTGACCGCCAAGGATTCAGAGATTGACAAGGTCGTGGGACTGGAACTGGGTGCCGATGATTACGTCACCAAGCCCTACTCATCACGGGAGCTGGTGGCCAGGGTGCGCGCTGTGCTGCGCAGGCAGGGTGAGCCGGAAGAGTTGGTCTCAAGCACTGTCGCGGCTGGGCCGGTCCGCATGGATGTGGAGCGCCACGTTGTGAGTGTCAGCGGGGAGCAGGTTTCGCTGCCGTTGAAGGAGTTCGAGCTGCTCGAGATGCTGCTGCGTAATTCCGGGCGTGTGCTGACCCGCGGGCAGCTCATTGACAGGGTGTGGGGCTCGGACTATGTGGGGGACACCAAGACCCTCGATGTCCATGTGAAGCGTCTGCGCGGAAAAATTGAACCGGATCCTTCAAGCCCCCGGCACCTTGTGACGGTGCGGGGGCTGGGCTACAAGTACGAGCCCTAAAGCTCTTCCTCTTCTTCAACAACTTCTTCGATGGGGGTGGGCGGCGGGGTGTAACCGCCGGGAACAAACTCGCGGTACTCCTCGAGCGTTCCGTCGAGGACCGGCACCCGGATACTCTCGCTCTCGGAGTTCACGGTGAATTCGAGGTCAACCAGCGCTCCAGGAATCTCGCTGATGCCTTCCAGAATGCCGTCGTCGCCCACTTCGTCTTCGAAGACATACTTGCCGTTTGCGTCGATGGTGACCTGCGAGTTTTCATTCTCGCCGTCAATCGTTACCTGGACAGGGGAGTCTGACTCGTTGAAGAGAGTACCCAGCAGGGTTCCCGGCTCGCCCTCATCCGACGTGATGATGAGGATGTTGCGCAGAAGCACGGGGCCCACGCGGTCCACGATTCCGTCCGAGGCGGAATACTCGATGGTGGTGGCCTGCTCATTCACTGCGGAACAGCCGGTTGCTCCAAGGAGAGCCAGTACAGCGGTTCCGGCAGCTGCCAGCTGTACTCGTTTCTTCGGGGCACTGTTCACGGCACTAACTCCTGTGGGTATGGTCGCGCGGACCGACGGATAACACTGGTGAACAGCCTATCGGCAAAGAGGGTGATTGTTGGATTTCAACGAAGTTCATCAGCCGCCGGTGACCGGTGGAAGCACCCTCGCAAGCACCAATTTTGCTCTGCGTCAAGAGCGGAATGATATCCAATTGGTCGCTCTTCTCCCCGCTGACCTGCGTAAACGCGTCATCGGCGTGTCGTTTCCGTGATAAACTGATCTGCGGGAAAGGGGTTTATCCACATGGTTTTTGAGGTCGGCGAAACAGTTGTTTACCCTCACCACGGCGCAGCGAAGATCGAAGAGATCAAGATGCGCACCATCAAGGGCGAAGAGAAGATGTATCTCAAGCTCAAGGTGGCACAGGGTGATCTGACCATTGAAGTTCCAGCAGAGAACGTTGACCTTGTCGGCGTACGTGATGTTGTGGGCAAGGAAGGTCTTGAGCACGTCTTCGACGTACTCCGGGCTGAATTCACGGAGGAGCCTACCAACTGGTCACGCCGGTACAAGGCAAACCTGGAGAAGCTCGCATCGGGAGACGTCATCAAGGTTGCCGAAGTAGTTCGGGACCTCTGGCGCCGCGATCACGATCGCGGTCTGTCTGCCGGTGAGAAACGGATGCTGGCGAAGGCTCGCCAGATCCTGATCTCCGAGCTGGCCCTGGCGGAGAAAACAGACGAAGAGAAGGCAGCTACGGTACTCGACGAGGTACTGGCTTCCTAGCAGGAAAGAAAAGGACCGCATAGCTGCGGTCCTTTTCTTATGGCCGGGCTGCTGCTCGCAAGGGGCCTTCGCACACAATCCTGAGCGAGGATCCTTGCGAGCAGCAGTGCTTATTTTCTCAAGTTCGCGCTCGTCGAGATAGCTCGCGGTGCCACTCCCAACCTGACACTCCCCTAGCCGCGCAAGCGGCGATAATCCAAGGCGTGGTAGCGGAGACCAAGGCAGCGAAGATGGCAATAACCGCTAGGAACAACCCCACGCCCGCGCCGGCGAAGCAAATCACTATGGCAGGACCAGAGGTTCCGACCTATGGTCCTGCGAGCACACAAGCACTACGCTCTGCGTGCTTGGCAAACTATTGGCGTATCGTCTGGTTAGTGGTGAATCCTAAGCAAGCCATTGTTCTTGTTGCGGCTGGTTCCGGTAGCCGCCTCGGAATGGGCGTTCCCAAAGCGCAAGTGCGTATCGGCGACGCCACCATCTTGGAGCACGCCCTCCGAGCATGTCTGGCATCTCGAATTGATGCCCACGTGTGCGTTGTTCTCCCGCCTGGCGACGATACTTTGCGGGCAGTAGTTGATCACTCCGGCGGGCCATCGGTGACCGTAGTTGAGGGGGGCGTGACACGTCAGGCATCAGTGCGAGCGGGCTTATCCACCCTCCCTTCAACGGTCCGGTACGTGCTAGTTCATGACGCGGCTCGCGCACTGACGCCACCAGAAGTATTCCGGCGTGTGTTGCAGACGCTCATGGACGGCGCAGAAGCGGTCACTCCGGGTGTCGCGGTAGCTGACACCATCAAGAGCGTGAGCGACGGCTGGGTTGCGGCTACCCCAGCTCGCGCCGGACTGCGGGCGATCCAAACGCCGCAGGGATTTACTCTGCAGCTCCTGCGGCGTGTGCATTCGGAAACGAGCGATGCCGACATCACCGACGACGCGATGCTAGTCGAGTCACTCGGGGTGCCTGTTCGTGTAGTTGAGGGCCACCCCGAGGCCTTCAAGGTCACTACGCCCCTTGATCTGATGCTCGCCGAAGCGCTTGTGCGCCGGGCTCGCGAACACGCAGGGGAGCAGCAGTGAGCGCTAATCTTCCACGCACCGGTATCGGCATCGACGTCCATGCCTTTGCGCCCGATGACCAGCCGCGCACGCTGTGGCTGGCCGGGCTTCAATGGCCGGGCGAGCGCGGGCTGGCCGGCCATTCCGACGGCGACGCCGTTGCGCACGCAGCAGCCGATGCCCTGTTCTCTGCCTCAGGAACAGGCGACCTCGGCACCAACTTCGGCACCGACCGTCCCGAATATGCCGGTGCGTCCGGCGTCCTGCTCCTGACGGAAGCCGCCCGGATTGTTCGCGCCGCTGGCTTTGAAATTGGCAATGTCGCCGTCCAGCTGGTTGGGAACCGTCCGCGGTTCACGCCCCGCCGCCCGGAAGCGGAAGCGCTCCTCTCTGCGGCGATCGGAGCATTGGTCAGCGTCTCGTCAACCACCAGCGACGGACTGGGTTTCACTGGCCGTGGTGAGGGAATAGCGGCGATCGCCACCGCCGTCGTCGTTCAGCTCTGACACTTCGCCGGCGGCTGCCGGCCGGTGCCGCCCGATTCGGTAGTCTGGATCGGTGAGCCTGAGATTCTATGACACCGCAACGGCAGTAATCCGAGAGTTCACACCGGTACATCCCGGGGAAGCGCGGGTCTACTATTGCGGGGCCACCGTCCAGGGGATGCCGCATGTGGGGCACGTCCGTTCCGCAATCGCCTTCGACCAGCTCACCCGCTGGCTGCGTATCCGCGGTTACGCGGTGACCGTGGTCCGGAACGTCACGGACATTGATGACAAAATCCTTGCCAAGTCCAAAGCCTCCTTCGAGGAAGTGCCCACAGATCCGGACGCTGTGCCCAACGAAGAGTGGTGGGCATTGGCCTACCGCTACGAGCAGGAGTTCCTTAAGGCGTATGACACCCTAGGCGTGCAGCGGCCCACCTATGAACCCCGCGCCACCGGGCACATCCTGGAAATGCACCAGCTCATCGGGCAACTCATCGACCGCGGCCATGCGTATCCGGCTGCGGACGGCTCAGGTGACGTCTACTTCGATGTGCGGTCCTGGCCTGCTTACGGCAGCCTCACCAACCAGGACGTTGATGACATGCAAGCCGCACCGGATGTCGAAGCGCAGTTCAGCAACCGCAAGAAAGACCCACGTGACTTCGCTCTCTGGAAGGGTTGGAAAGAGGGCGAACCGGAGACGGCGGCGTGGCCCAGTCCGTGGGGCCCGGGCCGTCCCGGCTGGCACCTTGAGTGCTCTGCGATGGTGACCAAGTACCTTGGCGCCGAGTTCGACATCCACGGCGGCGGCCTGGACCTGCGCTTCCCCCATCACGAGAACGAGATGGCGCAGTCGCAGGCCGCAGGGCATGCCTTCGCCCGGTTCTGGATGCACAACGGGATGGTGACCTACGAGGGCGAGAAAATGTCCAAGTCGGTGGGTAACACCATCAGCCCGGATGAGATGCTGCAGCTCGCCGACGCCAGGGTAGTCCGCTACTACCTGGGCCAGGCGCATTACCGCTCCGTTCTCGACTACCGGCCCACGTCGCTCCAGGAGGCTGCTGCCGCCGTCGAACGCATTGACGGGTTCCTTGCGAAGGCGGGTACAGCAAAGTCGAGTGACGGGGGGAGCGCGCCGCGGTGGCAGGACCTACCGGAGGCCTTCGCCGAGGCCATGGACGAGGATCTGAATGTTCCCCGCGCACTCGCTGTCCTCCACGAGACGGTGCGTGCCGGCAATTCGGCGCTGGCAAACAAGGACGACGACGGCGCCGCCCGGGCAGCAGCCGCAGTCACCGCCATGACCGCTGCGCTGGGGCTTGATGATGCGAGGTCGGCCGAAGGGAACCGGGAGAGCCCGGAACACGGAGCCCTCGACGCCCTGATCCGATCGCAGCTCAGCGAACGCGCCTCGGCCCGCGCAGCCAGGGACTGGGCCCGGGCGGATGCCATCCGGGACGCACTGGCGGGAGCCGGCGTCGTGGTCGAGGACTCTCCGGACGGTGCGCGCTGGAGCCTCTCCCGCGACTGACGGTCCCGAAAATCGGCAGGGGAGGGACCAGGCATCCGCCCGCGTAAACTGGACTGACGCAAGTCCCCTATCTGAAGGTGTTTCCCCATGGCCAACCCCCACGGACGTCCTGGTGCTATCCGCAAGACCAAGAAGGGTCCCACCATCGGCACGGGCGGCCACGGACGGAAGTCGCTTGAGGGCAAGGGGCCCACGCCCAAGGCTGAAGACCGCCCGTACCACAAGTCGCACAAGAGCAAGCAGTTGGCTGAGCGCTCCGCCGCAAAGCGGCTTGCCGGCAGGGTAGCTCCCGGCCGGTCCAAGGCAAAGCCGGGGGAAGAGTACGTCACCGGGCGGAACGCCGTCGTGGAAGCGCTACGGGCCGGCATCCCTGCCAAGGCACTGTATGTCGCCATCCGGATCGACGTGGATGACCGCGTCCGTGAGTCGCTCAAGCTAGCAACAGAGCGCGGCATTCCCCTCATGGAAACGGGTAAGCCTGAGCTGGACCGTCTCGCGGACGGCTCCGTTCACCAGGGCATGATGCTGCAGATTCCGCCGTATGAATACGCAGACGGCCTCGACCTCGCCAGCGAGACCATCGCCAAATGGAAGAAGGGGCACATCAGCCAGGCGCCGCTGTTCGTGGCGCTGGACGGCATCACTGACCCCCGTAACCTCGGCGCCATCATCCGGTCGCTGTCCGCGTTCAGCGGCCACGGCGTTCTTGTGCCGGAACGGCGCTCGGTCGGTGTGACGGCTTCCGCCTGGAAAACGAGTGCCGGAGCGGCTGTGCGGGTACCGGTTGCCCGTGTAGGCAACCTGAACTCCACCCTGAAATCCTTCAAGGACATGGGCATTTTTGTTCTGGGGCTGGACGGGGATGGCGACGTCTCGTTGCCGGAAATCACCCTCGGCGTCGAGCCTGTATGCCTGGTGGTGGGTTCAGAGGGCAAGGGCCTGTCACGGCTGGTGCGGGAGAACTGCGACCAAATCGTGTCCATTCCGATTGACTCCGCCATGGAATCTCTGAACGCTTCTATGGCTGTGGGCATCAGTCTCTATGAAATCTCGCGTCAGCGGGCGGCCGAAGCCCGTTAGGAAACGAATTCCCCCTATGAGCCTGACCACCGAGATCACCCAACGTTCCCAAGCTTTCCCGCTGGGGGTCCGCCGGTGCGCCGGAAACCAGTCGAACCTGTTCGACGTGGCCGTGTACGCACCTGACCTGGATACAGTGGCGGTTCATTATCAGGACTCTCAGGGCAGCTGGAACGCCGTTGTGCTTCCGGAACTCACGGACGGGGTTCACCACGGTTTGGTGGAGGGGATGGGCGAATCCTCCAGGTACGCGTTCTGGCCTGACGATGCGCCGCTGCAGGGTGAGCCCGGCACATCGCAGCTGTTGCTGGACCCGTACGGCCGCGCCATCGACACCGTCCGGGTGGATGAAAACCCGGTCTACTTCTCCGTAGTGGTCGATCAGGCGTTCAACTGGGGCTCATCCCGCCGTCCGGGTACCCGCTGGAGGGACAGCGTTATTTACGAGGCGCACGTCAAAGGTCTCACGCAGCTGCACCCGGATGTGCCTGAGGAGCTCCGCGGCACTTACGCGGGCCTGGCTCATCCGGCAATGATCCGGCACCTGTTGGAGCTTGGAGTTACAGCCGTTGAGCTCCTGCCGATCCACTTCCACATTGATGAGCCCCACCTGGAACCGCTCGGGCTGAGCAACTACTGGGGCTACAACACGCTCGGGTTTTTCGCGCCCCACCCGGAGTACGCCACTGAGGCCGCACGCGAGGCTGGACCAAAAGCGGTGCAGGACGAGCTGAAGGGCATGGTCCGGCTCCTCCACGAGGCCGGGATCGAGGTCATCCTCGATGTTGTCTACAACCACACCGCCGAGGGCCCGCAGGGCGGCCCCGCACTCTGCTGGCGCGGGCTGAGTGAGATGAAGTACTACCGCCACCACGACGACGGCCGTTACCTCGACACCACCGGTTGCGGAAACACGGTCAATTTCACCGAACCGCGCGTAATTCAGTTCGCGCTGGACTCTCTGCGGTACTGGGTCGACGAGTTCGGGATCGATGGCTTCCGCTTTGACCTCGCCGTCGCCCTCTGCCGGGATGAAAGCCACCAGTTCACGCCGCGCCACCCCCTGCTGATCGCCATCGCCGCAGACACCGTGCTCAGCGGTGTCAAGCTGATTGCTGAACCGTGGGACGTCGGCTACAACGGCTGGCAGACGGGAAACTTTCCCCAGGGCTGGGCGGACTGGAACGACCGCTTCCGGGACACCGCCCGCGACTTCTGGCTGTCGGACCAGGCGGCCCTGGCCGAGGGACGGCGCGGCGGCACCGTGGCACGCCTGGCCAGTTGTCTGGCCGGCTCAGCCGAGGTGTTCGGCCGGTCCGGTCGGACGGCGGTGTCTTCAATCAACTTCGTCACCGCCCACGACGGCTTCACTCTGGCGGACCTGACGGCCTACAACCGGAAGCACAACGAGGCCAACGGCGAGGCCAACCGCGACGGACACAACGACAACCGCAGCTACAACCACGGTGTCGAGGGACCAACGGAGCAGGAGGCCATTCTTGCCGCCCGTTCCCTCACAGCCCGGAACCTGATGGCTACGCAGCTGCTCGCGCTCGGGGTCCCGATGATCACGGCCGGCGATGAGTTCGGCCGCACCCAGCATGGGAACAACAACGCTTACTGCCAGGACAATGAACTGGCGTGGGTCCACTGGAACCACAACGAGGACGCTCGCGGCATGCTCACGGCAACACGCGAACTGCTGCGTATCCGCCGGGAGTTCCTCACCGAGCAGCCCGCCGGATACCCCGCGCGGGAAGATACCTCGTACCTGCTCTGGTTCAACGCGGACGGCGAGCCGATGCGCCAGGAGCAATGGTCGGATCCTGAGTGCCGGACCGTCCAGCTGCTGCTTGGATCGCCCGGCGGGGACGTCGACGGTCTGATTGTGGTCAATGGACATCTGGAGGACCGCAGCCTGGTTCTTCCCACGGCAGCAGCACTGCATGGGCTGGGTTTCCCCGAGAGTCAGAACCAGATGTTCGAGCTGCGGTTCACCACAGCGGATGCCAACGCAAAACGCCGCGGTGCCCGTCTCTGTGGAGGAGAAACGGACACCGCGGCGGCGAACTCAGTAACTGTCTATCGCGTTTAGGCGTTCACCACGAGTCCAAGTTCAGCCCGGGAAGCAAGGCTCTCGTGTTGGGGCAGCACGCGGACGGTGTACCCGAACGAGCCGGAGTGGTCAATGACAATCTCTCCACTGAACAGGAACCGTCCGCGGCCCAGATCCTCGCCAACCTGAAGATCCGCTACGGCTACCTCGCTCAGGTCGTCACTATCGGAGGCGCGGCCGTAGACCACTTCCACCGACACGTCTTCGGGCCCTACGCTACCCAGCGAGACGTAGGCGTTGACGGTGAGCGTGTCTCCGATCTGTGGTTCCTCGGACACACCAAGCGAGTCAACGTGTTCAACCTGCACGGCAGACCAGCCGTCCTTGATCTTCGAACGCCAGGAGGCCATCTGCTTCGCCGAGCTGTAGCCGTCGCGGACTGCCAGTCGTCCTGCACGGCAGGCGGGCTGGTACAGCTGGCCTACATAGTCCTGGAGCATGCGCTCGGCGGAAACCGCAGGGCCCAGCTTCGCCATGGTGTGCTTGATCATCGACACCCACTGATGCGGGACGCCGTCGCTGGACGGTGACGAGGGACCGGCAGCGCTTACGCCCGGTGCGCGGACCGTGCTGTAGAAGCGGGGAGCCACCTGCTCTTCGATGAGGTCATACAGGGCTGCTGCCTCGATGTCGTCACGCTCGTCGGCGGAGGCACCGTTGTTGGCGGTCGGGATTGCCCAGCCGTTGTCGCCGTCGTACATTTCATCCCACCAGCCGTCCAGCACCGACAGGTTGAGCCCACCGTTGATGGCTGACTTCATCCCGGACGTCCCGCACGCCTCGAGCGGGCGGAGGGGGTTGTTGAGCCACACATCGCAACCCGGGAACAGTGTGCGTGCCATGGCGATGTCGTAGTTCGGCAGGAACACAATCCGGTGGCGCACCTCGGGGTCGTCAGTGAACCGGACGAGGTCCTGGATCATGCGCTTGCCCTGCTCATCTGCGGGGTGCGACTTTCCTGCGATGACGAGCTGGATGGGATTGGTGGGGTGCAGCAGAAGCGCCTTGAGGCGGTCTGCATCGCGCAGCATCAGGGTGAGCCGCTTGTAGGTGGGTACGCGGCGCGCGAATCCGATGGTGAGCACGTCCGGGTCGAGGACACTATCCGTCCAGGCCAGCTCGGCGTCGGCTGCGCCGCGCTTCTTCCAGGAAGACCGCAACCGGGAGCGGACATCATCGATGAGGTTGGAGCGCATGATCCGCCTCAGCCGCCAGATGTCGGCGTCCTCAACGTCATACACGCGTGCCCACTGCGGGTCCAGCACGGATTCCGCGCCGAAGTTCTCCCGTGCGAAGTCGGCGATGAGGGGGTCCACCCAGGTGGGTACGTGGACGCCGTTCGTCACCGAGGTGATGGGAACTTCCCGGGAGTCGAAGCCCGGCCATAGTCCCGAGAACATTTCGCGTGACACCTCGCCGTGCAGCTTGGCAACACCGTTGGCGCGCTGCGCCAGCCGCAGGCCCATGACCGCCATATTGAACTTCGACCCGTCACCGCCGTCGTAATTTTCTGCTCCCAGTTCGAGGACACGCTCGGTGGGAACGGAAGGCGCCAGCCCAGCATCGAAGAAATGCTGGATCTGTGCCCGTTCAAATCGGTCAATACCGGCCGGAACCGGGGTATGTGTGGTGAAGACCGTAGATGCACGGCCGGCTGTCAGAGCTTCCTCCCAGGACATCGGCTGCTCATTGGAGGAGTCCATGAGCTCGCGGATGCGCTCAATGCCGAGGAACCCGGCGTGTCCCTCGTTGGTGTGGAAGACCTCGGGGGCGGGAAGACCGGTCAGCCGCTCGAAGATGCGCAGTGCCTTCACTCCGCCCATACCCAGCAGCAGCTCCTGCTGCAGACGCTGGTCGCCGCCGCCGCCGTACAGGCGGTCGGTGACGTTGCGCGCCGCTTCGTCATTGCCTGGAACATTGGAATCTAGGAGCAGCAACGGAACGCGCCCGACGTCGGCCCTCCAGATGTGGGCGCGCAGCTCACGCCCGTTGGGAAGCGGGAGCACTACCGTTGCAGCGGCGCCGTCCTCCTCACGGAGGAGCGTAAGGGGGAGTCCGTCCGGGTCGAGGACGGGATAGGTTTCCTGCTGCCATGCGTCGCGGGAGAGGGACTGTTTGAAGTAGCCCGCTTGGTAAAGAAGCCCGACACCGACCAGCGGCACGCCCAGGTCGGATGCCGCCTTGAGGTGGTCACCGGCCAGAATGCCGAGGCCGCCGGAATATTGGGGAAGCACAGCGCTGATGCCGTACTCGGGGGAGAAGTAGGCGATGGACTTGGGTGCGTCCTCACCGAGCGATTGGTACCACCGTGGCTCTGACAGGTACTGCTCCAGGTCAGCTCCGAGATCCTGAATCCGCGACACCAGTTCCTGGTTCACGGCAATACGCTTCAGCTGCTCCCGGGTGATGGATCCGAGGAACTGGACGGGATCGTGGCCGCTGGATTCCCACGCCTCGGGATTGATGTCATGGAACAGTCTCGCAGTAGGCAAATGCCAGGACCAGCGCAGATTGCCAGCCAGCTTACCTAGGGGAGCGATGCTCGGCGGAAGAACGGTACGGACAGTAAACCTACGGATTGCCTTCACGTTGGGTAGGTTAGCGTACATTTCCGAGCCGGAGTACGTCTTGGCCCCTC
This sequence comes from Arthrobacter sp. PTI12, assembly GCF_056679915.1. Taxonomy (NCBI): domain Bacteria; kingdom Bacillati; phylum Actinomycetota; class Actinomycetes; order Micrococcales; family Micrococcaceae; genus Arthrobacter; species Arthrobacter sp. PTI12. The sequence continues at coordinate 898,056 of NZ_CM155256.1, forward strand.
ATGTGCGTAAACGCTTGCAATGTGAAGTGCAACACTTGTCCCCTTTAGAAAGTCGCCTTAGCAATCTGACGCGATAATGGATAACGTCTAGTCTGTGACCACTTCGAGCGAGGCGACACGAAAAAGGGCAGGCGCATCCATGAGCGAAGATTTACGGTTCGGACGGATTCCCATCACCAAGGTGTCTCCGGTGGTCGAGGGCGGCTTGTTCCCCTCGAAGGCCGTACCGGGATCCGACATTGTGGTGGGAGCAACGGTTTTCCGGGAGGGCCACGACCAACTCGGTGTATCGGCAGTACTGCTCGACCCACAGGGCGCGGAAGTGCAGCGGGTACGGCTGGCGCCGCTCGGGATGGGAACGGATCACTATGAAGGCCGGCTCCGGCCAGCCGCCGTCGGGCTTCATTCCTTCCTGATCGAGGGCTGGAGTGATCTGTATGAAACCTGGCACCATAACGCCACCGTAAAAATTGAAGTGGGCGTCGACGTCGAGCTGATGCTCGAAGAGGGGGCGGTGCTCTTCACCTCCCAGTCTTCCTCCCGGCCCGCGCCGGAGAAGGACCTGTTCCTCGCCACCGCGGAGCGGCTCCGGAACCGGGAGTTGCCCATTGATGAGCGTCTCGCCGCCGGGCACGCCCCGGACATTCGCGCAGCGGTCGAGCGTGAGCCGTTGCGGGCTCTTGTGACGCCGTCCCGCGCGTACCCGATCCTCGTGGAGCGCGAGGCTGCCGGCCGGGGCGCCTGGTACGAGTTCTTCCCGCGCTCAGAAGGCGCCAGTTATGACCCCGGCGCCGCAGAGTGGACCTCGGGAAACTTCGTCACCGCAGCCCAAAGGCTCCCCGCTGTTGCACAGATGGGTTTCGACGTCGTCTACCTCCCTCCGATCCACCCGATCGGTAAAACGCACCGCAAAGGCCCGAACAACACCTTGAACGCAGGGCCGGGGGATCCCGGTTCCCCGTGGGCAATCGGCGGTCCGGAGGGTGGTCATGACGCCATCCACCCGGATCTGGGAACTTTCGAGGACTTCGATGCCTTTGTCCAGCGGGCTCATGACCTGAACCTCGAAGTGGCCCTGGACCTTGCGCTGCAGGCTTCGCCTGACCATCCCTGGGTCACGGAACACCCCGAGTGGTTCACCACACGCGTGGACGGGTCTATCGCCTACGCCGAGAACCCGCCGAAGAAGTACCAGGACATCTATCCGATCAATTTCGACAATGATCCGGACGGCATCTACAACGAGGTGCTGCGCATAGTTCTGCTGTGGGTGAGCCACGGCGTCCGTATTTTCCGCGTGGACAACCCCCATACCAAGCCGGTGCAGTTCTGGGAATGGCTCATCGCGCAGGTGAACAGGAAACATCCCGATGTCGTGTTCCTGGCCGAGGCGTTTACGCGGCCGGCCATGATGCATGCCCTCGGACGGGCAGGCTTCCAGCAGTCCTACACCTACTTCACCTGGCGCAACACCAAGGAGGAGTTGGAGCAGTACTTCACCGAGGTCAGCCGGGACACTGCGGCGTTCTTCCGCCCCAACTTCTTTGTGAACACACCGGACATCCTCACCGAGTACCTCCAGTACGGTGGGCCGGCAGCGTTCAAGGTGAGGGCCGTGCTTGCCTCCATGGCAAGCCCGCTCTGGGGTGTGTACGCCGGCTATGAGCTATACGAACACGTTGCCCGGCCGGGTGCGGAGGAGTACATCGACAATGAAAAGTTCGAGTACCGTCCCCGTGACTACGAAGCGGCCGAAGCTCAGGGGCGAAGCCTCGCACCCTTCCTTGCACGGTTGAATGAGATCCGCCGCTCCCATCCGGCACTCGGTGATCTCGAGAACCTCACGGTCCACAGCAGCACGGACGAGGCCACCCTGGTTTTCTCCAAGCACAAGGAAGGCCTGGGGGAGGATGGCCAGGAAAAGGACACACTCATCGTTGTCGTCAATGTCGATCCGCACAGCGCACGGGAGTCCACCGTGTCCCTCAACCTCGGTGCCCTCGGTCTTGCGGACGGCGACTGGAATGAGGATGGCACCTTCTGGGTGGATGACCTCATCACCGGCCAAAGCTGGCAGTGGGGAGCACACAACTATGTCAGGCTGGATGCTCACGTGGAACCGGCTCACATCCTTTCCGTCAGGAGGACTCGTTAGTGGCGAATCCGTTTCAGCTGCATGCCCCAGGCCTTGCACATGACCCGCACTGGTACCGCAAGGCCGTGTTCTATGAAGTGTTGGTTCGAGGTTTCGCCGACGCGAACGGCGATGGCTCCGGGGATTTCACCGGCCTGATCGACAAACTCGACTATCTGCAGTGGCTCGGAGTCGACTGCCTCTGGCTTCCACCGTTCTTCAAGTCCCCGCTGCGTGATGGCGGCTATGACATCGCGGATTACTATGATGTGCTCGACGAGTTTGGCAGCCTGAGCGACTTCAAGCGGCTGGTGGCCGAAGCGCACGCACGTGGCGTTCGTGTCATCATCGACCTTCCGCTGAACCACACTTCCGACAAACACCAGTGGTTTGAGGAGTCGCGCACAGACCCGGACGGGCCGTACGGCGACTTCTACGTGTGGAGCGACACCGACGAGAAGTACCAGGACGCCCGGATCATATTCGTTGACACGGAGGAGTCCAACTGGACTTTCGATCCAGTCCGCCGGCAGTTCTTCTGGCACAGGTTCTTCAGCCACCAGCCTGACCTCAACTTCGAGAACCCGAAGGTGACGGAGGCACTGTTCGACGTCGTGCGGTTCTGGCTGGACCAGGGGATTGACGGCTTCCGGGCAGATGCCATTCCCTACCTCTTCGAAGAGGAGGGAACCAACTGCGAGAACCTTCCCGCCACTCACACCTTCCTCAAGGAACTACGGGCCATGGTGGACGAGAACTATCCCGGACGCGTCATCATCGCTGAAGCAAACCAGATGCCCGACGAGGTTGTGGAGTACTTCGGTGATGAAGAGGGCGCAGAGTGCCACATGTGCTTTCACTTTCCGATCATGCCGCGGCTCTTTTACGCCCTGCGGGACCAGAAAGCAGCCCCGATCATCGAGACGATGGCCGAGACGCCTGACATCCCGGCCGGTGCCCAGTGGGGAACCTTCCTGCGGAACCATGATGAACTCACGCTGGAGATGGTGACTAACGAGGAACGCGAAGCGATGCTTGGCTGGTACGCACCTGATTCCCGGATGCGCGCCAATATCGGTATCCGGCGTCGTCTTTCGCCGCTGCTGGACAACTCGCGGGCGGAAGTGGAACTCATCCATGCACTGCTGCTCTCCCTGCCAGGCAGCCCGTTCCTGTACTACGGCGATGAGATCGGCATGGGAGACAACATCTGGCTTGAGGACCGCGATGCCTCCCGAACGCCCATGCAATGGAACCCGGACAGGAACGCGGGCTTCTCGACCGCCGATCCCGGCAAGCTTTACCTTCCGGTGGTTCAATCGCTCGTTTATCACTACAACCATGTGAACGTCGAAGCGCAGCTCGCAAGCTCGAGTTCGTTGCTTCACTGGATGCGGCAGATGCTCGCGGTGCGGCGATCCCACCCCGCGTTCGGTCTTGGCTCTTATCGCAACGTACCCACTGAGGCCGAGCCGGTGCTCGCGTTCATCCGTGAAGTTCCGGCCGACAACCCTGAAGGGGAGCAGCCGGAGGTGATCCTGTGCGTGTTCAACCTGTCGCAGCATCCGGTAGCAGCACGGCTGCACCTGCCGGAGTACTCGGGCAGGGGACTGCGTGATCTCTTCGGCGGTACCCCGTTCCCGGCGTTCGGCGATGACGGCGATCTCACCCTGACGCTGGGCAGCCATGACTTCTACTGGCTGCGGTTGCGTTCGGCCAGTTCCAATGTGGCCTCTCCGCATACCGAAGCGATGCCCGTAATTCCTATCTCGAAGGCAGTACAGTAATGGCCGTATCGACGTCATCCGTTCCCGAACTGCTCACGGCCTGGATGCCCACCCAGCGCTGGTTCCCTTCGAAAGGCAGGGAGATATCCCTGAGCCGCGCCGGTGGTGTCCGGTTGGAGGACCCGGCGGATGAAGTGGGGTTGGAGGTGCATCTCGTTGCGGTTGAGTCCGGAAGACGGCTGGACGTCGTCAATGTGCCGCTTACTTTTCGGTCGGAGCCCCTCAAGGGGGCGGAGTCGGCGCTGCTCGGAGAGACCGACCACGCCGAACTGGGACGCAGGTACGTCTACGACGGCACCCATGATCCCGTATTCATTGCCGCGTGGCTCGAGCTCATCCGGACTCAGGGCGGCACGGATGACGGCCGAACCAGGGCAACCTCACTCGGCGACTTCGGTTCCTCTCCCAGCGTCCCTGCGTCGGCTGATATCTCGGTGCTCGGCGGCGAACAGTCGAACACCTCCGTGGTCATTTCCTCCGGTGGGACGCCGACCATCCTGAAATTCTTCCGGGTCCTCGCAGCCGGGGAGAGCCCTGATGTCCTGGTGAGCGCAAAACTCACCGATGCCGGATCAACCGACGTACCGCAGACTTTCGGTTGGGTGATGGGCAGTTGGCAGGACACCAGGTCCGCTGATGAATGGGTCACCGGGCATCTCAGCGTGCTTCGGGAATTCATTCCGGGCAGCAAGGATGCCTGGCGGCAGGCCGTCACCGCCTTGGAAGCGGGACAACCGTTCACCACGGAGGCGGGTGAGCTCGGACGGGTCATCGCACGCATCCACAATCAGCTCGCACAGGCCTTCGGGAGCCGCGCCGCAACCGAACAGGAGTCGGCTGAGTTTCGGCAGTCCCTGGCCAGCCGTATCGAGTGGGCGTGGCGTGAGGCTGGGGCCACCGTAGGACCATACGACGAGCAGATCCAGGCAGTCATCGGCGAAGTGCAGGGATTGAAAGAACTTCCCGAACTTCAACGCATCCATGCGGATCTGCACCTGGGGCAGATTCTTGCAACGCGCGGGAGTAAATGGCTCGTCCTCGACTTTGAAGGTGAACCGCTGCGGCCGGCATCCGAACGAAGCGTGCCGGATGTTCCTGTGCGCGACGTCGTCGGGCTCGTGCGTTCTTTGGAGTACGCGGCAGGAGTGGGCGTACACGAAGCGGTAGTCTCGCCATCGGCCGCTGAGGCCTGGGCAACGGATTCAGTGACTGCCTTCCTCGACGGCTATTCCAGTGAGGCTGGAACAACGGTCGATCGCGCCGGCTCCCTTTTCCGTGCGCTATGGCTTGACAAGGCACTCTACGAGGTGGTGTACGAATTGAGAAACCGACCAGATTGGGTGGACGTACCCGTGTCAGCAGTTCGACGAATGCTCAAGGGCGGCGGGTCCGCCAAAGAAGAAGCATCGAATCAGGATTCCCCTGAGGATGCGGGCGCGACGGCGGCGGCGCAGGACCAGCCTGTCGCCACCGCACCTTCCGGTGATCCTATCCAGGTGGATCCGGATGTCCTTCAGCAGGTGTCCGAAGGGCGGTACTACCAGCCGCATGCAGTACTCGGAGCCCACCTGGACCAACACGGGCACGTAACCATCCGCACCCTTCGCCGGCTCGCGGAGAGCGTCACTGTGGTGACCGGCAGTGGCCGGACCGAGCTGAGCCATGAACACAACGGCATCTGGGTTGGCACTGTTGAACCTGAGCTGCCCGGACACGTCCCGGACTACCGCTTGGAAGTGGTGTATGACGGCGCTCCCCAAATGGTCGACGATGCCTACCGCTTCCTGCCCACTCTGGGCGAAATCGATATGCACCTACTTGCGGAAGGAAGGCACGAGACCCTGTGGACGGCTCTGGGTGCTCATGTACGCCGCTACGCTTCCGAGCTCGGTGACATCGCTGGGGTCAGCTTTGCTGTATGGGCTCCGAATGCCCAGTCGGTCCGGGTCAAGGCCGACTTCAACGGCTGGGACGGCTCGGTCCACGCTATGAGGTCGCTCGGTAGCTCCGGAATTTGGGAGCTCTTCGTTCCGGGAGCAGAGGCGGGCGCCCGCTACAAGTTCGAAATCCTTGGTCGTGACGGGCAATGGCGTGAGAAAGCCGATCCCATGGCACGAGGCACGGAAATTCCGCCGCTTACCGGGTCCCGGGTGGTGGAGTCCCGCTACGTATTCGGAGATGACGAGTGGATCAAGGATCGCGCTTCCAAGGATCCACACAACGGTCCGATGAGCGTCTACGAAGTGCACCTTGGGTCCTGGCGGCTGGGGCTGGACTACAAGCAGCTCGCCGAACAACTGGTTGAGTACCTGCAGTGGCAGGGATTCACCCACGTCGAGCTGATGCCGGTCGCTGAGCACCCGTTCGGCGGGTCATGGGGCTACCAGGTGACGTCCTACTTCGCGCCGACCGCCCGTTTCGGGCACCCGGACGACTTCAAATACCTTGTGGACAAGCTGCACCAGGCGGGTATCGGCGTCATCATGGACTGGGTGCCGGCCCACTTCCCGAAGGACGAATGGGCTCTCGCCCGGTTCGACGGCGACACTCTCTACGAGCACGGCAACCCTCAGCTGGGCGAGCATCCGGACTGGGGCACGCTGATCTTTGATTACGGTCGACGGGAAGTGCGTAATTTCCTGGTGGCCAATGCCTTGTACTGGCTGGAAGAATTCCACATCGACGGGTTGAGAGTCGATGCAGTCGCCTCAATGCTGTACCTGGACTATTCACGCGAGGACGGTCAATGGCAGCCGAACAGGTTTGGCGGCCGTGAAAACCTTGAGGCAATCTCTTTCCTCCAGGAGGTCAATGCGACCGCCTACAAGCGTGTGCCGGGCATCGTGATGATCGCCGAGGAATCAACGGCCTTCGATGGCGTTACCCGTCCAACCTCACAGGGCGGGCTGGGCTTCGGAATCAAATGGAACATGGGGTGGATGCATGATTCCTTGCAGTACATCGCCGAGGATCCGATCAACCGTGTGCACCATCACGGCAAAGCTACCTTCTCCATGGTGTACGCCTACACCGAAAACTTCATGCTTCCGATCAGCCACGACGAGGTCGTGCACGGGAAGGGCTCACTGCTTCGGAAAATGCCCGGCGACCGGTGGCAGCAGCTGGCCAACGTCCGCGCATATCTAGCTTTCCAGTGGGCGCATCCGGGCAAGCAGCTGATCTTCATGGGTACCGAGTTTGCCCAGGAGTCGGAGTGGTCCGAACAGTACGGACTGGATTGGTGGCTGTCGGACACAATCCCGCATAAGGGCGTGCAAGAGATGGTCAGGTCTCTCAACTTCATCTACCGGCAGACGCCGGCACTGTATGCGCGTGATAACGATCCTTCAGGATTCCAATGGATCGACGAGAATGACGGCGCCCACAACACCTTGTCCTTCATCCGGTGGGACACGCAGGGAAATCCTCTTGTCTGCGTTGCGAACTTCTCCGGTTCGCCGCACGAGGGCTACCGGGTTGGAATGCCGTGGTCGGGGCAGTGGACCGAGCTGCTCAACACTGATGCCGAGGAGTTCGGCGGTTCTGGAGTACGGAACGTCGGCCCGGTTGAGGCGGTAGAAGGAGCGCATAACGGGCTGCCCGCGTACGCGGATCTGCGGGTTCCGCCGCTGGGAGTTCTCTATCTGACCCCAGCCCACATCTAGCCCGAACCGCTACCCCGGAAGCTGGATTTACAACTGCGCTTCCGGGGTGCTAGAGTTTATATCCGCGCCGACGATCACTTCGGGTCAGGCCGACATCCACAATTCGCAGGAATCAGATTCGTTTCTGATCGCAGCGGACTGTGAATGAAGGCAGGATTTGACGGGGTGGGGTTTGGCGGGTAAGTTTGAAAAGTTGCTCCGGAGCGATGATGCGGCCTTGATGGTTGTGTTTGGTGCCGGGTGTTTCTGTTGTTTGAGAACTCAATAGTGTGCCATGTTTGTTGATACCGATTGTTTTTTGATTGGTTGATTTGCTGGTCATCTCGCCCTGGTGGGGTGGCTGGTTTTTTGGCTGGTTTCGAATTTTGTGCAGCATGGGCTTCTCTTTTTCCGGGGGGTTTGTGTTGTGTTCGTAGTTTTTTACGGAGAGTTTGATCCTGGCTCAGGATGAACGCTGGCGGCGTGCTTAACACATGCAAGTCGAACGATGATCCCTAGCTTGCTGGGGGGATTAGTGGCGAACGGGTGAGTAACACGTGAGTAACCTGCCCTTGACTCTGGGATAAGCCTGGGAAACTGGGTCTAATACTGGATATGACCGACTATCGCATGGTGGTTGGTGGAAAGCTTTTGTGGTTTTGGATGGACTCGCGGCCTATCAGCTTGTTGGTGGGGTAATGGCCTACCAAGGCGACGACGGGTAGCCGGCCTGAGAGGGTGGACGGCCACACTGGGACTGAGACACGGCCCAGACTCCTACGGGAGGCAGCAGTGGGGAATATTGCACAATGGGCGCAAGCCTGATGCAGCGACGCCGCGTGAGGGATGAAGGCCTTCGGGTTGTAAACCTCTTTCAGTAGGGAAGAAGCGAAAGTGACGGTACCTGCAGAAGAAGCGCCGGCTAACTACGTGCCAGCAGCCGCGGTAATACGTAGGGCGCAAGCGTTATCCGGAATTATTGGGCGTAAAGAGCTCGTAGGCGGTTTGTCGCGTCTGCCGTGAAAGTCCGGGGCTTAACTCCGGATCTGCGGTGGGTACGGGCAGACTTGAGTGATGTAGGGGAGACTGGAATTCCTGGTGTAGCGGTGAAATGCGCAGATATCAGGAGGAACACCGATGGCGAAGGCAGGTCTCTGGGCATTAACTGACGCTGAGGAGCGAAAGCATGGGGAGCGAACAGGATTAGATACCCTGGTAGTCCATGCCGTAAACGTTGGGCACTAGGTGTGGGGGACATTCCACGTTTTCCGCGCCGTAGCTAACGCATTAAGTGCCCCGCCTGGGGAGTACGGCCGCAAGGCTAAAACTCAAAGGAATTGACGGGGGCCCGCACAAGCGGCGGAGCATGCGGATTAATTCGATGCAACGCGAAGAACCTTACCAAGGCTTGACATGAACCGGAACGGCGCAGAGATGTGTCGGCCACTTGTGGCCGGTTTACAGGTGGTGCATGGTTGTCGTCAGCTCGTGTCGTGAGATGTTGGGTTAAGTCCCGCAACGAGCGCAACCCTCGTTCCATGTTGCCAGCGGGTTATGCCGGGGACTCATGGGAGACTGCCGGGGTCAACTCGGAGGAAGGTGGGGACGACGTCAAATCATCATGCCCCTTATGTCTTGGGCTTCACGCATGCTACAATGGCCGGTACAAAGGGTTGCGATGCTGTGAGGTGGAGCTAATCCCAAAAAGCCGGTCTCAGTTCGGATTGAGGTCTGCAACTCGACCTCATGAAGTCGGAGTCGCTAGTAATCGCAGATCAGCAACGCTGCGGTGAATACGTTCCCGGGCCTTGTACACACCGCCCGTCAAGTCACGAAAGTTGGTAACACCCGAAGCCGGTGGCCTAACCCTTTTGGGGGGGAGCCGTCGAAGGTGGGACCGGCGATTGGGACTAAGTCGTAACAAGGTAGCCGTACCGGAAGGTGCGGCTGGATCACCTCCTTTCTAAGGAGCGCCTACAACTGTTTGCATCCTGCGTTGTGTGGGGTGTGGGGGTTGTCAGGAGTATGCCCATTGCGCAGGCGTTTGTTCTGCGGTGGGTGCTCATGGGTGGAATATCAATGAATAGGTGCCGGGTTGGTGCTGGTTGGTTTGAGTACGGGTCGCATGTTTTCTGTTCTGTCGGGTTTGTCCTGGCGGGGTGGGGTGTGTGGTTTGGGAAAGGGCTGGTTGGTTGCTGGTTCGGTAGTGTGTGGCACACTGTTGGGTCCTGAGGCAACAGGGGCTGGGTTTCTGCTGGGGATGAGTCGCACGGTTGTGTGGTTTGTTTCGGGTGGGGGTTTGGTTGGCTGGTGTTTCTGGTTTTCCTGGGCATTACCGCTCATGTCTTGATCCTGTTTGTTTGGGGTTGTGGGGTGTGGGTGGTGTGTTGACTGGGGTTGTTGTTTGAGAACTGCATAGTGGACGCGAGCATCTTAAATTTTGTGTATGCACGCAATCGTTTGGCATGGCCGGCTCTTTGGGGTTGGTTGTGTTGGTTGTGTGTGATCGTCAAGTTTTTAAGGGCACACGGTGGATGCCTTGGCATCAGGAGCCGAAGAAGGACGTGGGAATCTGCGATAAGCCTGGGGGAGTTGATAACCGAACTTTGATCCCAGGATGTCCGAATGGGGAAACCCCGCTCAGCGCGCGAGTGACTGGGTGACCCGTACCTGAACACATAGGGTGCGTGGGGGGAACGTGGGGAAGTGAAACATCTCAGTACCCACAGGAAGAGAAAACAATAGTGATTCCGTTAGTAGTGGCGAGCGAACGCGGATGAGGCTAAACCAGTGGTGTGTGATAGCCGGCGGGCGTTGCATCTCTGGGGTTGCGGGACTTTCCGTATCAGTTCTGCCGGGCTGGTGAAGTGAGTGCAGGCGTATAGGTGAACGGGTTTGAAGGCCCGACCGGAGTGGGTGAGAGTCCCGTAGCTGTAATGCGTGCTGCCGCTTGGAGAGTATCCCAAGTAGTACGGGGCCCGAGAAATCCCGTGCGAATCTGCCAGGACCACCTGGTAAGCCTAAATACTCCCTGATGACCGATAGCGGACCAGTACCGTGAGGGAAAGGTGAAAAGTACCCCGGGAGGGGAGTGAAATAGTACCTGAAACCGTGTGCCTACAATCCGTCAGAGCGGGATTTTGTCCTGTGATGGCGTGCCTTTTGAAGAATGAGCCTGCGAGTTAGTGTTACGTCGCGAGGTTAACCCGTGTGGGGTAGCCGTAGCGAAAGCGAGTCTGAATAGGGCGAGTGAGTGGCGTGATCTAGACCCGAAGCGAAGTGATCTACCCATGGCCAGGTTGAAGCGACGGTAAGACGTCGTGGAGGACCGAACCCACTTCAGTTGAAAATGGAGGGGATGAGCTGTGGGTAGGGGTGAAAGGCCAATCAAACTTCGTGATAGCTGGTTCTCCCCGAAATGCATTTAGGTGCAGCGTTGCGTGTTTCTTGCCGGAGGTAGAGCTACTGGATGGCCGATGGGCCCTACAAGGTTACTGACGTCAGCCAAACTCCGAATGCCGGTAAGTGAGAGCGCAGCAGTGAGACTGTGGGGGATAAGCTTCATAGTCGAGAGGGAAACAGCCCAGACCACCAACTAAGGCCCCTAAGCGTGTGCTAAGTGGGAAAGGATGTGGAGTTGCTCAGACAACCAGGAGGTTGGCTTAGAAGCAGCCATCCTTGAAAGAGTGCGTAATAGCTCACTGGTCAAGTGATTCCGCGCCGACAATGTAGCGGGGCTCAAGTACACCGCCGAAGTTGTGGATTTCAAATGTTAGCCAAGCCGGAGACTTGTTCTCCTGAGTTCAGGCGTTTGGAGTGGTAGGGGAGCGTCGTGTGGGCAGTGAAGTCGCGGTGTAAACCAGCGGTGGAGCCTACACGAGTGAGAATGCAGGCATGAGTAGCGAAAGACGGGTGAGAAACCCGTCCGCCGAATGATCAAGGGTTCCAGGGTCAAGCTAATCTGCCCTGGGTAAGTCGGGACCTAAGGCGAGGCCGACAGGCGTAGTCGATGGACAACGGGTTGATATTCCCGTACCGGTGAAGAACCGCCCATACTGAACAAGGGATACTAACCGCCCAAACCATTTTCCAGTGCCCTTCGGGGTCCGTGTTGATGGGGAGCGTGGGACCTGATCTTGGGAGGTAAGCGTATTAACAGGTGTGACGCAGGAAGGTAGTCGGGCCGGGCGATGGTTGTCCCGGTCTAAGGATGTAGGAGGGACCATAGGCAAATCCGTGGTCCTGGTTTTGATACCGTCTCTGAGACCCGATGGGCCCCGCTTTTTGGTGGGGATCCGATGATCCTATGCTGCCTAGAAAAGCATCGGCGTGAGGTTCCAACTGCCCGTACCCCAAACCGACACAGGTGATCAGGTAGAGAATACTAAGGCGATCGAGAGAATTATGGTTAAGGAACTCGGCAAAATGCCCCCGTAACTTCGGGAGAAGGGGGGCCCCAACCGTGAACCACACTTGCTGTGGGGAGGCGGATCGGGGCCGCAGAGACCAGGGGGAAGCGACTGTTTACTAAAAACACAGGTCCGTGCGAAGTCGCAAGACGATGTATACGGACTGACTCCTGCCCGGTGCTGGAAGGTTAAGAGGACCGGTTAGCTCACTTGTGGGCGAAGCTGGGAATTCAAGCCCCAGTAAACGGCGGTGGTAACTATAACCATCCTAAGGTAGCGAAATTCCTTGTCGGGTAAGTTCCGACCTGCACGAATGGAGTAACGACTTCCCCGCTGTCTCAACCATAAACTCGGCGAAATTGCACTACGAGTAAAGATGCTCGTTACGCGCAGCAGGACGGAAAGACCCCGAGACCTTCACTATAGTTTGGTATTGGTGTTCGGTGTGGCTTGTGTAGGATAGGTGGGAGACTGTGAAGCTTGGACGCTAGTTCAGGTGGAGTCATCGTTGAAATACCACTCTGGTCACTCTGGATATCTAACTTCGGCCCGTAATCCGGGTCAGGGACAGTGCCTGATGGGTAGTTTAACTGGGGCGGTTGCCTCCTAAAAAGTAACGGAGGCGCCCAAAGGTTCCCTCAGCCTGGTTGGCAATCAGGTGTCGAGTGTAAGTGCACAAGGGAGCTTGACTGTGAGAGAGACATCTCAAGCAGGGACGAAAGTCGGGACTAGTGATCCGGCGGTACATTGTGGAATGGCCGTCGCTCAACGGATAAAAGGTACCTCGGGGATAACAGGCTGATCTTGCCCAAGAGTCCATATCGACGGCATGGTTTGGCACCTCGATGTCGGCTCGTCGCATCCTGGGGCTGGAGTAGGTCCCAAGGGTTGGGCTGTTCGCCCATTAAAGCGGTACGCGAGCTGGGTTTAGAACGTCGTGAGACAGTTCGGTCCCTATCCGCTGCGCGCGTAGGAAATTTGAGAAGGGCTGTCCTTAGTACGAGAGGACCGGGACGGACGAACCTCTGGTGTGTCAGTTGTACTGCCAAGTGCACCGCTGATTAGCTACGTTCGGATGGGATAACCGCTGAAAGCATCTAAGCGGGAAGCCTGCTTCAAGATGAGATTTCCATACACCATTTGGTGTGAGAGGCCCCCAGCCAGACCACTGGGTTGATAGGCCGGATGTGGAAGCGAGGACTAACGACTCGTGAAGCTGACCGGTACTAATACGCCGATAACTTGACACCACACAAAACACGAATGCTACGCGTCCACTATGCGGTTCCCAACCAATAACACCGGTTACCAGGGAACACACAACACAATATTGACAATTACGTACAACTACACTGAACAGTTGTAACCACATACTTCCCACCCCACCACCGCTCACACCGGTACGGGGTCGGGTACAAGGGTTACGGCGGTCATAGCGTGGGGGAAACGCCCGGTCCCATTCCGAACCCGGAAGCTAAGACCCACAGCGCCGATGGTACTGCACCCGAGAGAGTGTGGGAGAGTAGGACACCGCCGGACAACACTTACGGAAAGGCCTCACCTTCACGGTGAGGCCTTTCCTGCTTTAAACCCACACCAACAACACATCGCATGACCGAATTTGCTCTGGCCAGCGTGGTGGAGGAGCGGAACTTGTTCCCCGGCATCAGGGTGTAGGGGCCGCCATGAGCATCCCATGAGGCTTGCGGCGCTTCCGTGGTGGCCGGCCCGCCGTGCCGATCCGGAATTTTTCAAGTCAAGCGGTACCAAGGTGAGTTAGACGGAGGTTAGGCCGCCGTTTCTCCGGCGGTTTCGGTCGGTTGGTTGATCCATGCCGGTCCGGGTAGAGCGAGGATCTTGGGATCGGTAGCGGTACTGAATCGGTGTGCTTGTTCCTGGCCGCGGCCAGGGTTTGTGAGCGCTTCATGGCCACTGCGTCGGCGAAGCCGTAGTGCACGTTGGCCGGGGTGTGGAACCCGATGCCGGAGTGCTGGTGATGGTGGTTGTACCAGTCCACGAATTCGTTGATGAAGGCCCGCGCACCGCCGAGTGAGGCGAAGCGTTCGGGGAATGTCGGCCCGTATTTCATGGACTTGAAAAGCGACTCTGAGTATGGATTATCGTTGCTCACCCGGGGTCGGGAATGGGATCGGGTGATCTCCAGGTCAGAGAGCAGCGCGGCCACAGTCTTCGACGTCATCGACGTCCCGCGGTCGGCGTGAACCACCTCCGGGATGCCATGGACGCCGAAGATCTCCCGCATCATCTCCACGGCCAGGATCCCTGATTCGGTGGCGTGCACATGCGCCCCGACGATGAACCTCGAATAGATGTCCACCATCAGGTAGCAGTCGAAGTACTTGCCCTTGACCGAGCCGGCGAGCTTGGTGATATCCCAGCTGAGCACTTGTCCAGGGGCGGTGGCAACCAGTTCCGGGATGGCCCGGGCCGGATGCTTGGCCAGCCGGCGGCGTTCCTTGACCTGCTTATTCTCCTCCAGTACCCGGTAGAACGTGGAGACCGAACCCAGGTAGGTCCCCGCATCCAGCAGCTTCGCGTAGACCTGCAGCGGTGCCAGGTCCACGAACTCCGGCGAGTTCAAGGCCGCCAGGATCTCGGCCCGCTCCGCGGTGCTGAGCTTGTTCGGCGGCACCGCCGGTTCCTGGTCCACCGGTACGGCAGGCTTGCGGTAGATCGTGGTCCGTGAAAGCCCGACCAAGGCAGCGGCCTGCCGCGTCGGAACGGCAGCGTTCACCAACTGCCGGTAGGCGCTGGTCATCTCTTCTTGGACTTCGGCTCGTCCGGCGATTCCGCGATGGCGTTCTCGAAGAACGCCGAGAGTTTTCCCATGACCTCCAAGGCTGCCTCGGTCTTGTTCAACCGGCTCTCGCTCACCTCCAACTGGCGGCGCAGACGTGCGATCTCGGCCTGCTCCCGGGACAGCTTCCCGATCGTCTCCCCGGCTTTCTTGCCAGCCAGGACACCGCCATCACGCAGCTTGCGCCACTCAGCGATCTGAGAGGAATACAGCCCATGCTCACGCAGGAACGCACCGCCCTCCTGACGGGTGCAGGCATCCTCTACTGCGCTAAAAACTCAAGCTTCTGCGCTGGGGTAAAAGACCTTCGAGGGGTCGGGCCACCGGCACGCGGTCCGGAACCACCCATGGATCCATCTTGGCCTACCTTGGCCAAAACTAGATTAGACATAATGATCGGTTTCCTGGTTCTCGCCCCACGCGATTAAGCTGACTTGCTCTGTCACCGTGGTACCGCTCCAGCCTGACACGTAGGGATCCCCTGCTCGCTGAGGGCCCAGCTGTCGAACCACGGGCAACCGGAGGTGGAGCGCCTGCTGGCGGTGGCCGGCGAACGAGATATTCAGCACACAGCCCGACCGGCTGGGATGCTCAGCTCGCTGCTGCTTGCCGCACTCTAGTTGTGTGCTCGGCGTTTCAGGAGGGGTGACTCGATGCTGATCGAGGAGACCACAGCGGCGCGGAAGTAACGCGACACCCCCTGCAGGATTCTGTTCTCTTTATGCCGAGGATGTCCTGGCGTCATCAGTGCCGCGGGTTCGGAGCAGCTGTTCTGATGCGTGTTCCTGGCCGGGTGTTCCTGACTCCTGTGCCAACATCTGCAGCAGCGATGGGATAGCCACCCTGCCGAGACTACTTGGCTTCACGCGCGGGGCGGGCAAGACCATCGGGCATGCGCCACTCACTGAAAGGTGCGCGTGATTGTGGTTGACGTCACGTCACCGTGCCGGCGTCAACCGTAGTGCATTTGCGCATTGTGGTGCCCTGCATCCGCATGCCCGCGAGGTTTTTGGTCTCTCGACGGCTGATTTGCCGCACCCCGGATCCTTGTGTAATGTTTTCTGAGTCGCGGCGGCCGGGACAGTGAAATTTACCGGCAAGAGCGACAAACTCCCAACACAATCTGGATGTATTCCGTCATGGAGTGCGCCCTGTTTGGGAGCCGGCACAGCACCACAGCCGGTCAGATAGCCCGACAGGGCGGATTTGACGGGGTGGGGTTTGGCGGGTAAGTTTGAAAAGTTGCTCCGGAGCGATGATGCGGCCTTGATGGTTGTGTTTGGTGCCGGGTGTTTCTGTTGTTTGAGAACTCAATAGTGTGCCATGTTTGTTGATACCGATTGTTTTTTGATTGGTTGATTTGCTGGTCATCTCGCCCTGGTGGGGTGGCTGGTTTTTTGGCTGGTTTCGAATTTTGTGCAGCATGGGCTTCTCTTTTTCCGGGGGGTTTGTGTTGTGTTCGTAGTTTTTTACGGAGAGTTTGATCCTGGCTCAGGATGAACGCTGGCGGCGTGCTTAACACATGCAAGTCGAACGATGATCCCTAGCTTGCTGGGGGGATTAGTGGCGAACGGGTGAGTAACACGTGAGTAACCTGCCCTTGACTCTGGGATAAGCCTGGGAAACTGGGTCTAATACTGGATATGACCGACTATCGCATGGTGGTTGGTGGAAAGCTTTTGTGGTTTTGGATGGACTCGCGGCCTATCAGCTTGTTGGTGGGGTAATGGCCTACCAAGGCGACGACGGGTAGCCGGCCTGAGAGGGTGGACGGCCACACTGGGACTGAGACACGGCCCAGACTCCTACGGGAGGCAGCAGTGGGGAATATTGCACAATGGGCGCAAGCCTGATGCAGCGACGCCGCGTGAGGGATGAAGGCCTTCGGGTTGTAAACCTCTTTCAGTAGGGAAGAAGCGAAAGTGACGGTACCTGCAGAAGAAGCGCCGGCTAACTACGTGCCAGCAGCCGCGGTAATACGTAGGGCGCAAGCGTTATCCGGAATTATTGGGCGTAAAGAGCTCGTAGGCGGTTTGTCGCGTCTGCCGTGAAAGTCCGGGGCTTAACTCCGGATCTGCGGTGGGTACGGGCAGACTTGAGTGATGTAGGGGAGACTGGAATTCCTGGTGTAGCGGTGAAATGCGCAGATATCAGGAGGAACACCGATGGCGAAGGCAGGTCTCTGGGCATTAACTGACGCTGAGGAGCGAAAGCATGGGGAGCGAACAGGATTAGATACCCTGGTAGTCCATGCCGTAAACGTTGGGCACTAGGTGTGGGGGACATTCCACGTTTTCCGCGCCGTAGCTAACGCATTAAGTGCCCCGCCTGGGGAGTACGGCCGCAAGGCTAAAACTCAAAGGAATTGACGGGGGCCCGCACAAGCGGCGGAGCATGCGGATTAATTCGATGCAACGCGAAGAACCTTACCAAGGCTTGACATGAACCGGAACGGCGCAGAGATGTGTCGGCCACTTGTGGCCGGTTTACAGGTGGTGCATGGTTGTCGTCAGCTCGTGTCGTGAGATGTTGGGTTAAGTCCCGCAACGAGCGCAACCCTCGTTCCATGTTGCCAGCGGGTTATGCCGGGGACTCATGGGAGACTGCCGGGGTCAACTCGGAGGAAGGTGGGGACGACGTCAAATCATCATGCCCCTTATGTCTTGGGCTTCACGCATGCTACAATGGCCGGTACAAAGGGTTGCGATGCTGTGAGGTGGAGCTAATCCCAAAAAGCCGGTCTCAGTTCGGATTGAGGTCTGCAACTCGACCTCATGAAGTCGGAGTCGCTAGTAATCGCAGATCAGCAACGCTGCGGTGAATACGTTCCCGGGCCTTGTACACACCGCCCGTCAAGTCACGAAAGTTGGTAACACCCGAAGCCGGTGGCCTAACCCTTTTGGGGGGGAGCCGTCGAAGGTGGGACCGGCGATTGGGACTAAGTCGTAACAAGGTAGCCGTACCGGAAGGTGCGGCTGGATCACCTCCTTTCTAAGGAGCGCCTACAACTGTTTGCATCCTGCGTTGTGTGGGGTGTGGGGGTTGTCAGGAGTATGCCCATTGCGCAGGCGTTTGTTCTGCGGTGGGTGCTCATGGGTGGAATATCAATGAATAGGTGCCGGGTTGGTGCTGGTTGGTTTGAGTACGGGTCGCATGTTTTCTGTTCTGTCGGGTTTGTCCTGGCGGGGTGGGGTGTGTGGTTTGGGAAAGGGCTGGTTGGTTGCTGGTTCGGTAGTGTGTGGCACACTGTTGGGTCCTGAGGCAACAGGGGCTGGGTTTCTGCTGGGGATGAGTCGCACGGTTGTGTGGTTTGTTTCGGGTGGGGGTTTGGTTGGCTGGTGTTTCTGGTTTTCCTGGGCATTACCGCTCATGTCTTGATCCTGTTTGTTTGGGGTTGTGGGGTGTGGGTGGTGTGTTGACTGGGGTTGTTGTTTGAGAACTGCATAGTGGACGCGAGCATCTTAAATTTTGTGTATGCACGCAATCGTTTGGCATGGCCGGCTCTTTGGGGTTGGTTGTGTTGGTTGTGTGTGATCGTCAAGTTTTTAAGGGCACACGGTGGATGCCTTGGCATCAGGAGCCGAAGAAGGACGTGGGAATCTGCGATAAGCCTGGGGGAGTTGATAACCGAACTTTGATCCCAGGATGTCCGAATGGGGAAACCCCGCTCAGCGCGCGAGTGACTGGGTGACCCGTACCTGAACACATAGGGTGCGTGGGGGGAACGTGGGGAAGTGAAACATCTCAGTACCCACAGGAAGAGAAAACAATAGTGATTCCGTTAGTAGTGGCGAGCGAACGCGGATGAGGCTAAACCAGTGGTGTGTGATAGCCGGCGGGCGTTGCATCTCTGGGGTTGCGGGACTTTCCGTATCAGTTCTGCCGGACTGGTGAAGTGAGTGCAGGCGTATAGGTGAACGGGTTTGAAGGCCCGACCGGAGTGGGTGAGAGTCCCGTAGCTGTAATGCGTGCTGCCGCTTGGAGAGTATCCCAAGTAGTACGGGGCCCGAGAAATCCCGTGCGAATCTGCCAGGACCACCTGGTAAGCCTAAATACTCCCTGATGACCGATAGCGGACCAGTACCGTGAGGGAAAGGTGAAAAGTACCCCGGGAGGGGAGTGAAATAGTACCTGAAACCGTGTGCCTACAATCCGTCAGAGCGGGATTTTGTCCTGTGATGGCGTGCCTTTTGAAGAATGAGCCTGCGAGTTAGTGTTACGTCGCGAGGTTAACCCGTGTGGGGTAGCCGTAGCGAAAGCGAGTCTGAATAGGGCGAGTGAGTGGCGTGATCTAGACCCGAAGCGAAGTGATCTACCCATGGCCAGGTTGAAGCGACGGTAAGACGTCGTGGAGGACCGAACCCACTTCAGTTGAAAATGGAGGGGATGAGCTGTGGGTAGGGGTGAAAGGCCAATCAAACTTCGTGATAGCTGGTTCTCCCCGAAATGCATTTAGGTGCAGCGTTGCGTGTTTCTTGCCGGAGGTAGAGCTACTGGATGGCCGATGGGCCCTACAAGGTTACTGACGTCAGCCAAACTCCGAATGCCGGTAAGTGAGAGCGCAGCAGTGAGACTGTGGGGGATAAGCTTCATAGTCGAGAGGGAAACAGCCCAGACCACCAACTAAGG
The DNA here is from genome assembly GCF_056679915.1 of Arthrobacter sp. PTI12. Lineage (NCBI taxonomy): Bacteria > Bacillati > Actinomycetota > Actinomycetes > Micrococcales > Micrococcaceae > Arthrobacter > Arthrobacter sp. PTI12. Next base: position 917,477 of record NZ_CM155256.1, read on the forward strand.
CCCCTAAGCGTGTGCTAAGTGGGAAAGGATGTGGAGTTGCTCAGACAACCAGGAGGTTGGCTTAGAAGCAGCCATCCTTGAAAGAGTGCGTAATAGCTCACTGGTCAAGTGATTCCGCGCCGACAATGTAGCGGGGCTCAAGTACACCGCCGAAGTTGTGGATTTCAAATGTTAGCCAAGCCGGAGACTTGTTCTCCTGAGTTCAGGCGTTTGGAGTGGTAGGGGAGCGTCGTGTGGGCAGTGAAGTCGCGGTGTAAACCAGCGGTGGAGCCTACACGAGTGAGAATGCAGGCATGAGTAGCGAAAGACGGGTGAGAAACCCGTCCGCCGAATGATCAAGGGTTCCAGGGTCAAGCTAATCTGCCCTGGGTAAGTCGGGACCTAAGGCGAGGCCGACAGGCGTAGTCGATGGACAACGGGTTGATATTCCCGTACCGGTGAAGAACCGCCCATACTGAACAAGGGATACTAACCGCCCAAACCATTTTCCAGTGCCCTTCGGGGTCCGTGTTGATGGGGAGCGTGGGACCTGATCTTGGGAGGTAAGCGTATTAACAGGTGTGACGCAGGAAGGTAGTCGGGCCGGGCGATGGTTGTCCCGGTCTAAGGATGTAGGAGGGACCATAGGCAAATCCGTGGTCCTGGTTTTGATACCGTCTCTGAGACCCGATGGGCCCCGCTTTTTGGTGGGGATCCGATGATCCTATGCTGCCTAGAAAAGCATCGGCGTGAGGTTCCAACTGCCCGTACCCCAAACCGACACAGGTGATCAGGTAGAGAATACTAAGGCGATCGAGAGAATTATGGTTAAGGAACTCGGCAAAATGCCCCCGTAACTTCGGGAGAAGGGGGGCCCCAACCGTGAACCACACTTGCTGTGGGGAGGCGGATCGGGGCCGCAGAGACCAGGGGGAAGCGACTGTTTACTAAAAACACAGGTCCGTGCGAAGTCGCAAGACGATGTATACGGACTGACTCCTGCCCGGTGCTGGAAGGTTAAGAGGACCGGTTAGCTCACTTGTGGGCGAAGCTGGGAATTCAAGCCCCAGTAAACGGCGGTGGTAACTATAACCATCCTAAGGTAGCGAAATTCCTTGTCGGGTAAGTTCCGACCTGCACGAATGGAGTAACGACTTCCCCGCTGTCTCAACCATAAACTCGGCGAAATTGCACTACGAGTAAAGATGCTCGTTACGCGCAGCAGGACGGAAAGACCCCGAGACCTTCACTATAGTTTGGTATTGGTGTTCGGTGTGGCTTGTGTAGGATAGGTGGGAGACTGTGAAGCTTGGACGCTAGTTCAGGTGGAGTCATCGTTGAAATACCACTCTGGTCACTCTGGATATCTAACTTCGGCCCGTAATCCGGGTCAGGGACAGTGCCTGATGGGTAGTTTAACTGGGGCGGTTGCCTCCTAAAAAGTAACGGAGGCGCCCAAAGGTTCCCTCAGCCTGGTTGGCAATCAGGTGTCGAGTGTAAGTGCACAAGGGAGCTTGACTGTGAGAGAGACATCTCAAGCAGGGACGAAAGTCGGGACTAGTGATCCGGCGGTACATTGTGGAATGGCCGTCGCTCAACGGATAAAAGGTACCTCGGGGATAACAGGCTGATCTTGCCCAAGAGTCCATATCGACGGCATGGTTTGGCACCTCGATGTCGGCTCGTCGCATCCTGGGGCTGGAGTAGGTCCCAAGGGTTGGGCTGTTCGCCCATTAAAGCGGTACGCGAGCTGGGTTTAGAACGTCGTGAGACAGTTCGGTCCCTATCCGCTGCGCGCGTAGGAAATTTGAGAAGGGCTGTCCTTAGTACGAGAGGACCGGGACGGACGAACCTCTGGTGTGTCAGTTGTACTGCCAAGTGCACCGCTGATTAGCTACGTTCGGATGGGATAACCGCTGAAAGCATCTAAGCGGGAAGCCTGCTTCAAGATGAGATTTCCATACACCATTTGGTGTGAGAGGCCCCCAGCCAGACCACTGGGTTGATAGGCCGGATGTGGAAGCGAGGACTAACGACTCGTGAAGCTGACCGGTACTAATACGCCGATAACTTGACACCACACAAAACACGAATGCTACGCGTCCACTATGCGGTTCCCAACCAATAACACCGGTTACCAGGGAACACACAACACAATATTGACAATTACGTACAACTACACTGAACAGTTGTAACCACATACTTCCCACCCCACCACCGCTCACACCGGTACGGGGTCGGGTACAAGGGTTACGGCGGTCATAGCGTGGGGGAAACGCCCGGTCCCATTCCGAACCCGGAAGCTAAGACCCACAGCGCCGATGGTACTGCACCCGAGAGAGTGTGGGAGAGTAGGACACCGCCGGACAACACTTACGGAAAGGCCTCACCTTCACGGTGAGGCCTTTCCTGCTTTAAACCCACACCAACAACACCAACTAGAGTTCCACTATGGACAGTCTCTTCTCCCATCGTGATGCCGGCTCCACAGATCGCGAACCAGGTACTAAGCCGGGACCACTCACTGCAGAGGTGACCGTCCCTCGGACCCGCGACGAGTCATTCGCAGGGTTCACCGACGGTATCCATCTGTGGTGGCCCGTTGATCAGACCCGATTCGGCGATGGTACCCATCCGGAATTCACCAGCGGGGAGCTCTTTGAGGAGGATGCCGCGGGCAACTCGGCGTCATGGGCAACCGTGGCAGGAGAGACATCTGGCGGAGAGCTGGAGCTCAGGTGGCACTACCTTGGCAACCCGAATTTGTCGAGTCGTGTCGTGGTCACCTTCACCGCGGGTCGCGGAAGCACGCAGGTGAGCCTGGTTCATGACGGGTGGACCGACGGCGAGCTGGGTCACGAGCAGCGTGCTGCTGCGCCCAATTGGGCAACCGTGATGGCTTCCTATCGACGATTCATGGGTGGCGCTTCGTGACGAATGCGGCTGCGCGCGAAATGTCCGATCAAACCTCCTCCCTCGTGAGGGAGTTGCACCTCGGCGTGCACAGCTCCCGCATTCTGATGAGCAGCGGGGTGCTTGAGGAGTATTCGCGGGATCAGGGCCCGGTCACGCAACCGGCGATGCCCGCCGTCGTCGTACTGGTGGAGAGCGTTGAGGAAGTGCAGCACGTTATGCGGTGTGCGCATCTCTTCAAGGTGGCGGTCGTAGCACGCGGAACCGGGACCAGCCTTTCGGGCGGCGCCCATGCGGTGTCCGGGTGCATTGTCCTCAGCCTTGAGCGGATGAATCGCATCCTCGAGGTGCGTCCGCAGGATGAGCTTGCCATTGTGGAGCCGGGGGTCATCAACGCGGACCTGAATCTCGCGGTTGCACCGCACGGCTTGATGTATGCACCCGATCCGGCGAGTCACACAATATCCACACTGGGCGGCAACGTCGCCACCAACGCGGGCGGGCTGCGGTGTGCCAAGTATGGTGTAACCCGGGATTCGGTTCTGGCCCTCGACGTGGTGCTTGCAGACGGCACGCTCATCCATACGGGGCACACCACGTTCAAGGGCGTTGCCGGGTATGACCTGACCGCGCTATTCGTGGGATCTGAAGGTACGCTCGGCATTGTTGTGGGAATCACCGTGCGCCTGAAGTACCTTCCGATCCAAACCCGAACTCTGGCCGCCTTCTTCCCGGACTTTCCAGCAGCGGCCGCAGGCGTTCTCGCCATTGGTGCTGCCCGCGTTCAGCCGGCCATTCTTGAACTTCTTGACGGTAATACCCTGGGCGTCCTGGACGCCGCCTTCCAATCGAACCTTGCAGCCAGGGGCGGAGCCCTGCTGCTCATCCAGACTGACGGCTTTGGCGCTGAAGCGGAATCCGCCGTCGTGCGCAAAGTCCTGACCCAGGCAGGCGCGACCGTCGAAGCGGAGGACGGCTCGGAAGCCGCTATGCTCCTCGACTTGCGGCGCAACGCGAGAGGCGACGGCGTCGACGACGATTTCCGCGTTGGGGAGGATGTCGCAGTTCCGCGATCCCAGTTGGTGCACTATGCGGGTGAGCTTGAACGGATGGCCGCGGAACACGGCGTGAGGCTTCGCCTCGTTGCGCACGCGGGAGACGGCAACCTCCACCCCACGTTCTGGGTTAATCGAGACGAAGGGCAGGCGGGAATGCTCAGGCTGCAGGCAGCGCTCGACGAGTCGGTGCGGGTTGCCCTGGGGCTGGGTGGAACCATCACCGGCGAGCATGGGGTGGGGCAGTACAAGTTACGTTGGCTGGCGTGGGAACAGAGTGCTGAGGTGCTGAGCCTGCAACGACGGGTCAAGGAAGCGTTTGATCCACTCGGGATACTCAATCCGGGCAAGGCGATCACCTGAGAACACGCCGCTGAAACCATCGGTATCCCGCTACCGTTGCCGAACCTTCCAGACGGATAGACTGGATTGAGCCAGCGCCCTGGAAGAGGCCAGTGGCATCGCACTGAAGAATGGGGACAACACCGTGTCAGACAACACCACCGGTCAACCGGGCAACGATGACGGCCAGGACGACTCCCGCCGATACCCGGCGGGGCAGCAGTGGCAGCAGCCCAGGTCGTCCGACCAGCGTTCGGGACAGCAGCCGTCCGGTTACGGTCAGTCTTATGGCCAGCAGTCCGGTCAGTCCTACGGCCAGCAGCCAGTTCAGGGCTATGGCCAGGCGCCGGCTTCACCGTATGGCACACCCGGCGGCTACGGCGGCGGTTACGGTCAACCGACGGAGAACCCTGGAAAGACGCTCGGCATTGTCGGTCTGGTCTGCTCTATCATCTGGCCCATTTCGATCGTGGGTCTGATCATCTCTATCGTCGCGATGGTGAAGTCGAGGAAGGCCGGGATGGGCAATGGCTTCGCACTTGCCGGCATTATCATCGGAGCGATCGGCGTCATTACGGGCATCATCGCGGTAATCGGCTTGATTGCGCTCATTCCGTTCTCGCAGGAGGTCGTCGAATTCTGCCAGAGTGCAGGGCCCGGCATTCAGGAGTTCCAGGGCCAGCAAATTGACTGCAGTCAGCTGACCCCGTAAGCAAGGCGGGAAGCGCGGAAACTTCCAATCAGAGAGCGTCTGCGGTCCCGGCTCAAGCCGGGACCGCAGACGCTCTCTAGGTATTGCTTGCTCACAGGACGGCTCAGCTGCCCTCTTGCGCCCCACCGCTGATGATGTCCAACGTCTTGGTGTCAGCAGTCAGCATGATCGCGGCTTCGTCGCGGCGATGCCGCAGCACCGAATCCAGGTATGACTGCACGGCTTCGGCAAGCGGAACGTTTCTGTCTTGCTTTTCAGACATGTACCATCGGTGCTCCAGCACCTCATGGACCACTTCCGCCGGCTCCAGCTTTCCGCCGAGCTCCCGCGGAACTGCCCGAACGATCGGCTCGAAGACATCATTGAACCACTGGTGTGCGCTGATCTCTTCGTCGAGGCCCGGACTGTTGTCTGCCCGGTAGGCGTCCATGTCATTGAGCAGCCGGCGGGCCTGGTTCTCCTGGGCATCTATGCCGGTGAGCCGGATAAGACGACGGCTGTGATGCCCGGCGTCGACCACTTTGGGCTGCAGCTGGATCTGGGAAGTCTCGGAAACTGTCCGTATGGCGTACTCCTCGACGTCGAAGCCGAGTTCGTTCAGGCGCCGAATCCTTGCGTTCACCCGCCAGCGCTCACCGAGCTCGAACGACTCCTTGTCGGTGAGTTCGGCCCACAGGCGTCGGTAGCTGTCCATGATGAGCTCGCTGGTAGCCAGTGGGTCCACCTTTTCCTCAATGAGACCGCCCTCTGCCAGGTCCATCAGTTCACCGGCGATGTTCACCCGGGCAATCTCGAGATCATACTCGCGCTGCCCGGTAGACAATTCCGGATACAGTTCACCGGTCTCAGCGTCCACGAGGTAAGCAGCGAACGCCCCGGCATCTCGCCTGAACAGGGTATTGGAGAGTGATACGTCTCCCCAATAGAAACCGATGAGGTGGAGACGGACAAGGAGCAGCGCCTGGGCATCGATGAGGCGGGTCAGAGTGTCCTTGCGCAGCATCTGTGAGAACAGCGCCCGGTACGGCATGGAGAACTTCAGGTGGCGGGTGACCAGCACCGGGTTCAGGTCCTCGCCGTCACGCGTCTTCCGGCCTGCGATGACGGCAACCGGCTCCACGCACGGAACGTCCAGGCGCTGCAGCTTGCGGAGCATGTGATACTCGTGGCGTGCAATATGTTCGCTGGTTTCCTTCACAGCGATCACGGATCCGCCGAGGTGGGCGAATCGGACAATATGGCGGGAGATTCCACGGGGCAGAGCAGCGAGATACTCGGCCGGCCACTCCTCCAGTCCCAGATGCCATGGGAGGTCGAGGAGCTCCGGGTCGGTGGCCGCTGCCGTGATGTTGAGCGATCCCAGCGAGCCTTCCCCGAACGCACTTCGGGTCCTGGGCAGTTTGCCGGCCTGGTCATAGTCCGTTGGCTCGTGATGCCAGTTGGCTTCGGTCGAATCAGTCATGGTGATTGGGTGTCCTCACGGCGACCTGTATGTCCTAACAACGACGATGGCCCCCGCTGGTTGAGTTTACCGTCAACCAACAGGGGCCACCGCGGAATGTGCATCTAACCGCTAGCGGTCAAATTGCTACACGTGGTCGGCCAGGCGAAGGCCGTCCTTGGTGTCGAACAGGTGCACGTGGCCCTTTACCGGCCGTACATATACCGTGTCACCCTTCATTGGAGGGCGGCGTCCGTCTACGCGTGCCACGATGTCGTGGTCCTGGCCGTTGAGCGTGGTGTGGCCGTAGAGGTAAGCGTCAGCGCCAAGTTCCTCCACGACATCCACCTCAACCTGCAGGCCTTCGCCGGCACCGACGAGGCCAAGATCTTCGGGACGAACACCCAGCGTGACTGTACCGCCGTGTGCGGAGCTCAGGACCTCGCGCGCCACCGGGTACGTGGTGTCGCCAAACTTCACGCCGTCCTCCGAGGTCGGCAGCTCCAGCAGGTTCATGGCGGGGGAGCCGATGAAGCCGGCAACGAAGACGTTCTTCGGGCGCTCGTAGAGGTTGCGGGGGGTATCCACCTGCTGAAGGATGCCGTCCTTCAGCACTGCGACGCGATCGCCCATGGTCATGGCCTCGACCTGGTCGTGGGTCACGTACACGGTGGTGACACCGAGGCGACGGGTGAGCGAGGCGATCTGGGTACGGGTCTGCACGCGGAGCTTCGCATCGAGGTTGGACAGCGGCTCATCCATGAGGAAGACCTGCGGGTTGCGGACGATTGCACGACCCATGGCAACACGCTGGCGCTGACCACCGGAAAGAGCCTTCGGCTTGCGGTCGAGGTAGTCCTCGAGATCGAGGAGCTTTGCGGCTTCCCGGACACGCTGGGCGCGCTCTTCCTTGGAGATGCCCGCGATCTTCAGTGCGAAGCCCATGTTGTCGGCAACGGACATGTGCGGGTACAGCGCGTAGTTCTGGAAGACCATCGCGATATCTCGGTCTTTCGGCGGAACGTCGGTGACATCGCGGTCACCGATGAGGATGCGGCCGGAGTTCACATCCTCGAGGCCGGCCAGCATGCGGAGGGAGGTGGACTTTCCGCAACCGGAGGGCCCGACGAGAACGAGGAATTCGCCGTCTGCGATCTCGATGTTGAGGCCGTCTACTGCGGGCTTGTCAGTGCCCGGGTACAGGCGCGTAGCCTGGTCAAACGTTACCGTTGCCATTTTTTTCTTATCCTTTTCACGGGCAGGTACGTGCCCGACGATCCGTTGTGAATGGAAATATTCAGTTGGCGTGATCAGGACGGAGGCCGAAGTTGACCCACCGTGAACTGCGTCACAAGGAAAAGTATGGCACGAAGTCAGGTAGAGACGCCAGCACGACGTAACCTCACCAACTCCTGAAGGACCTCAACGAGCTGCTCCGGGGAGGTGATGCGGTACGTCGCAGCGCTCTCTCCGTCTCCGACCTTGATCCCGACGTCGGGTGCCTGGAGGGTCTTCAGCGCGTGTTCGTCGGTGACGTCGTCACCGGCAAACACTACTGCGGTTGCCGCGGTGAGTTCACGAAGGGACTGCAGACCCCTTCCCTTGTCCGCCTGCACCACGGAGAGTTCCAGGACGTTCTTGCCGTTGCTCAGGTGGACGCCGTCCAGCGATGACAGTGCGGCACGCGCCGCAGTTGCGGCCGACTGGGCTGTCTCTGCGTCTGCCGTCCGCATATGCAGCACGACGCCGGCTGGTTTCAGTTCCAGCAGCGTACCGGGATGGGCATCGACCACCTGTTGGACGGCGCCGGTCGCATGGCGCAGGATTTCCACCTGCGAGGGCGTCAGTTCAAGGGGCGCACCACCGGGACCGGTCCACGCCTCAGCTCCGTGACTGCCGATGAGGAGCGTTTCCGGCTCTGGAGAGGCGACCCGGCGCAGACTGTCCAGAGCGCGTCCGGAGATGAGCGCCGTCGTCGTCCTTGGCAGTTGCGCCAGATCGCGCAATGCTGCCGCCGATCCGGGCAGCGCACGGGCGTCTTCCGCGCGGTCAACCAGCGGGGACATGGTGCCGTCGAAATCGAGCGCAACCAGCAGCGTCTTCGTCGCGGCCGCCGTCGCGAGAGCGGCAAGCAATTCCGGGCTGAGTGAATCAGACAAGGAGATCCTCCCGTGCGCCTTTCTGCAGTTCTGAGAGGAAGGCCTTCGACCAGCGCTCCACGTCATTCTGCAGTACTTGACGGCGCATGGTGCGCATCCGGCGGGTTGCCTCGGAGGCGCTCATATCGAGGGCACCGCGGATGGCGCTCTTGAGACCGTCGATGTCATGCGGATTGACCAGGATTGCCTGCCGGAGCGTGTCAGCTGCTCCGGCGAACTCGCTCAGGACCAGCGCTCCGCGGTTTCCCGTACGGGCTGCGACATACTCCTTCGCCACGAGGTTCATACCGTCGCGGAGCGCTGTCACGAGCATGACGTCGGCAGCCAGGTAGAGAGCCACCATTTCCTCCACCGGATAGCTGTGGTGGAGGTAGCGGATAGCAGTGTTCTTGATGGTGTCGTACGTGCCGTTGATACGCCCGACGGCGCCCTCCACCTCTTCACGCAGGAGCCTGTATTGCTCCACCCGTTCACGGCTGGGGCTGGCGACCTGGATGAGGGCGGCGTCCTCGACCTGGATCAGGCCGTCGGCGAGTAGTTCCTCGTAGGCCTTCAGGCGGTGGCCGATGCCCTTGGTGTAGTCCAGCCGGTCAACTCCGAGCAGGATGTGCCGGGGATTACCGAGCTCACGACGGATCTCCTGAGACCGCTCGATGATGTCGGGGCGGTTGGCGAGGTCGACGATGCGCTGGACATCGATGGAAATGGGGAACGCCTCTGCCCGTGAAACGTAGTCAGGGGATCCGTCTGCGCCCTTCACCTGTACCTGCTGCTGACGGACCGCGAGCCCCAGGAATCTGCGTACGCAGCGCAGGAAGTTGCTGGCGTCGCTCGGTCGCTGGAACCCGATCAGGTCAGCGCCGAGCAGGCCCTCGATCACCTGGCGCCGCCATGGGAGCTGGGCATAGATTTCGAGCGGAGGGAACGGAATGTGGTTGAAGAAGCCGATCTTCAGATCAGGACGGGCCTCGCGCAACAGCTTGGGAACGAGCTGAAGCTGGTAGTCCTGGACCCAGATGGTGGCGCCTTCGGCTGCGACGGCCGCAGTCTCCGCTGCGAAGCGCTCGTTGACCTTCCGGTAGGAATCCCACCAGTGGCGGTGAAACTCAGGCGGGGCGATGACGTCGTGGTAGAGCGGCCACAGGGTCGCGTTGGAGAAGCCCTCATAGTAGAACTCGACTTCCTCAGCGCTCAGCGGAACGGGAACCAGCCGGATCTCACTGTGGTCGAAGGATTCAAGTGCCTCGTCCGCGGCGCCGTGCCATCCTACCCATGCGCCGTCGGCCTTCTCCATCACAGGAGCCAGTGCGGTGACCAGACCGCCGGGTGAGCGACGCCAGGAGCCGTTGCCGTCGTCGTCGTTCACGCGGTCAACCGGAAGTCGGTTGGACACCACAATGAATTCGAACTCACCGTACGGTGTGTCCCCTGATTGCATACTGTCTCCTCTGACGATCGTAGGCCTACTGACGACTTTAGCCGGTTGGGTGGGTAGGGGGAGCGGACAGCAGCATCACCTAAAATGGTAGGACGCGTAACCGAGTGAGCAATGAGGACTGATGACTTCCAGCAACCCCAGACCGAGCAAGGCACAACGGAAGTCAGAGTCGCGGGAGCAGGCACGGCGGGTGGTGGAGGAGCGGGAGCGCCGTGAGAAGCGTGCATCGTTCCTCATCAAGTGGGGCGTTGTTGCCGCTATCGTTGCAATCCTTGTGATCATTGGGTTGATCGTTGCCGGAAACCTTCGGAGTCAGGTTCCCGATGCCGGCCCGGCTCCTGCGCATGGCAATAAGTACGGCGGTATCACTCTGACCTCCACAACGGAGCTGGCAACAACGTCCATTGAAACGGTCGACGTCGCGTCCCTCCCTGATGAAGCCCCGAACGCAGCGGATCCTCCGCCCGGCGTCGAGGCGTCTGCTACTGACCAGCCTGTACAGGTTGTGGCATACGTCGACGTGAACTGCGTGCACTGCGCCAACTTCGAGCAGACGCATGCCGAGCAAATTCAGACCTGGCTGGATGAGGGCGCCATCACGTTCGAGTACCGGAATGTGGCATACCTGGATCCCAATTCGCAGACGGAGTATTCGTCCCGCGGTGCTGCGGCGCTTGCCTGTGTGGCGGACACCTCGCCGCGGGCCTACTGGGACTTCTCTGCAGCCTTGTTCGGCAACTTCGAGAACGGCGAGCTCTCCGATGGGGAACTCGCCGAGATGGCAGCAACCGCCGGGGCCGGCGACATCTCCGCCTGCCTGGAGGAAGATACCTTCCGACCATGGGTGAAGTTCGGCACCCAGGCAGCAGAGACCTATGGCGTCAGCGGGACTCCAACGGTTTTCGTGGACGGCGAAGAAGTGCCGGATGCGGTATCCGACTTCGCCACGGTCACCCAGGAGCAGATTGAAGCGAAGAACTGAGGATCTCTGAGACCCGGTTGATTTCCCGCTGGCGGCGGCGCTGGGCTAACCTTGTCTAGCGCTGTTGAATTTGGATAACGACGACGGCGCCCGCTGGCTCAGCCAGTCCGCCTCCTTAGCTCAGTTGGCCAGAGCACCGCTCTTGTAAAGCGGGGGTCGTCGGTTCGAATCCGACAGGGGGCTCCACTAGACCCCTCTGACTAGGCAAAACACCAGTAGGAGGGGTTTTGTCATGCGGTTCAACTTGTTCAGGGGACGTTTAAGGAACGTTTTGGCCAGCACCGGTGCGGTTAGGGTTCCTCTTGGCGCCGCACACATGGTGCCCATGAATGAAAATATGACGCAGCATGAGTCTGCAGTAGTGAAAGTCCTCACCAGAAGCGATGTCGCCAGGATCCTCGGGGTGGCACCGAAAACGCTCGCTAATTGGCACTCCTCAGGGATCGGACCGCCCGCGATGCGACTCCATGGCATCGTGCGGTATGACGAAGCGCAGTTCCTGACCTGGTACGAATCTTTCAAGGCAGCTGTCTGATGGGCCGGAATCGATTGGGTAAGGGCGAGTTGGGAACACCGGGCGCGCAGCAGAGCGGCAAGGGCCAGTGGCAGGCATGGGCCCGGTTCGGTGATCAGGACGGTCTCACTCGCGTTATCAAGCGGACGGGGCGCACCAAGGCGATCGCGATTCGCGCTGTCGAAGAGGCCGCTGCGGCTCGAGTTCGGCTGTGGGACCAGGCGGAACAAGTAGCGCTCGATCAGGCCATCCCCACCATCAGTCAGCTGGCCGAACGCTGGTTCAAAGCCATTGAACCCGCACCCGTGAAAGTTGGCCCGAAGGGCGACGAATTACTGCCGGCATACCAGGCCGGGATCCGCCGTCAGACCTTCGATCAGTACAGATCCACCTACCGCAACCACATCTACCCCGCTCTCGGGGGGTTGAAGGTGGCCGACGTTGGGACCAAGGTGTGCGCAAGTTTCCTCGAGGAGCTGGTTGACGGAGGAACTGGCCTTACCCGAGCCCGGTTGACACGCGTAGTGCTCAAGGGCATCCTCAACGTCGCGGTCCAAGACGAAACCATTCCGTACAACCCCATCAACAACGGGGACTGCCCCGGCTTTAGTTGACTCGGGGTCTTAGGCCGCGGTGAGCGCGGACCGGTTGATTGTTTCATATTCGACTGGCGTGAGTTTCCCCAGACGCCGCTGCCGGCGTCGGCGGTGGTAAGACCGCTCGATCCATGTCGTGATGGCGAGGCGCAGATCCTGCCGTGTGAGCCAGCGTTGACGGTCAAGGACGTTCTTCTGCAGCAGCGAGAAAAACGATTCCATGGCGGCGTTATCCGCGCACGCGCCGACCCGGCCCATCGAACCGGTCAGCCCGTGATGACGCAGTGATTCCACGAAACGGCGCGACCGGAACTGGGAACCGCGATCGGAATGCACCACTGTCCCTGCAGGGCGGCGTGCCCGTACGGCGTTCTCCAACGCCGCGACTGCCAGCGATGATTTCATGCGGGCGTCCATCGAGTAGCCAACGATCCTGCCGGAGTAGACGTCTTTCACCGCGCAGAGGTAGAGCTTGCCCTCGGTGGTGGGGTGCTCGGTGATGTCCGTGAGCCACAGTTCGTTCGGTGCTGTAGCGGCGAAGTCCCGTTCCACCAGGTCATCATGAACCGGTGGCCCGGGCTTGCGGTTCAGGCCTCGTTTCTTGGAGAACACCGACCAGATGCCATGGTCCCGGCACAGGCGCTGGACCCTGTTCTCGCCGGCTGTGACGCCCTTTTCTGGGAGTTCGTCGGCGATGAACCGGTACCCGAACGCCGGGTCGTCGGCGTGAATGTCCAGGGCGGCATTGATCAGGTGGGCGTCCGACCAGTCCCGGTCGGTCACCGGGTTGGCTCTCCACCGGTAATAGCCTTGCTTGCTGAACTTCAACACCCTGCAGGTCACCGCCACGGGAATCCCTTCGGCGGCAAGATCCGTGACCAGCGGGTACGTCATTTTGGGTTGATGTCCCTCGCCAGGTAGGCGGCGGCACGACGCAGGATCTCGTTCTCCTGCTCCAATAAACGGTTGCGTTTCTTCAGATCCCGCATCTCCGCGGACTCCGCAACCGCCGGACCAGCGCCTGCATCCTTCCGATCAGCTATCGCCATCCAGCGCTTCAACGTCGTGACCGACAGCCCGAAATCCTTCGCTATTTGAGTTAGCGGGGCCTCGCCCTTCCGGGCCACATCAATAACATCCTGGCGGAACTCCGCCCCATAAGCCGTGGGCATGGTCAACATCCTTCCACGAGCACAAGCTCGCTAGGTCAAGGAGTCAACAAAACCGGGGGCAGTCCCACGTAAATCCATCCAAGAGGAAGCGGACGTCGCCCCAGGCGCTCGATGCCTCTTCCATGCATGATGTGCGCAAAGCTGTTCGTGAGTGGCGGGCATCCCCGGGATTGTTCGGTCCGGCCAACGACGGCGCTTTGACGGACATCGTTGACTTGCTGGCGGCGACCGGAGTCCGGATTGGAGAAGCCCTCGCTCTCCGTTGGACTGACGTAAATCTGGAAGGTCCGGTGCCCACTGTTTTTATAACCGGCACCATCGTCGAGCCACGGAAAGGCCCGAAGTACCGTCAGGCAAAGCCAAAGTCCATGAGCGGTTACCGCGAGATTCCAATTCCGCGGTTCGTAGTAGACATGTTGCTACGGCGCCGGATTGCCTCCCCTGAGAACAACCTCGCAAACGCCGTGTTCTGGTCGAACAAGGGCACATTCCGCCAGCCTTCTTCGGTACGCCGGTCATTCCGAAGCGCACTGCAGGAAGCAGGCCTGAAATTGAATCTCGACGTCACCCCTCACACCTTCAGGAGAACCGTAGCTACTATCCTGGCTCTAGAGGTCGGTGCGGAAGCTGCGCGATCCGTTCTTGGGCACTCCAGCTTGGCCGTAACGGAACGCAGCTACATCCAGCGACCAGAGCGGGTGGAGGACCACCGAGCAACCTTGGAGGCATTCATGGGGAGCAGCCAATAGTGATCTCTCGGGTCGGCGGGTTTCGCCGGTGTGGAGGAGTTAGAACTTGCCTTATGCTGCGTTACTTGGTGACCATGACGAGAAACGAGGCACACACGCTATGACCGAGCGTACGGACATTCACCAGGTCGCGCGGGCGCTCGTTGCGGTGCTTGGCCCAACCCTGGTCGCGTCGTTATCCGGGACCAGGGAGCGAGAGCTACCGGCGCAGTGGGCGCAGCCTGACGGCCCGGAGCCTTGCCCGGAGTCTGCGCAGCGCCTTCGGTTCGCGCACGAGCACTGGGCTCTTCTCGCAGCTGATGAAGGCGAGGATGCGGCTCGCAACTGGTTCATCTGCGGCAACCCCCGCCTGGATGAAGGCACTCCGCTGACCGCCATCCGTGAGAATCGCTGGCACGATGTTTCAGCCGCGGTAACCAGCTATCTTGAGGGCGGCTGGAACGGGTGAACCTGCCTTATGTCGATAAAGGACACCCCTCGCGCGCCCCGCTGAGTTCGTGAGTTCGGGGCACCGGGGCATCGGGGCATCGGGGCACCGGGACATCGAGGCTCCGTGAGTTCGGGACGCCGTGACTTCGAGAGTTGAGGACTCCGGGACCTCGTAGCTCCTCCAAAGTAGGTGCTGGCGCGCAGTTCACCGCCATCCTGAAGCCTGATGCGCTTCCCGACTGCTGCCGATGTGAGTTTGGATGGGACGCCTAATCGAATCGCGATTGTCCGCACCGAGGACGGCACCCTCTGTGGAGTCGCTAACACAAGGACCTCACCCGCTACTTCCTAATCCGCCGTACGGCTTCCGCCAGGCTGCATCGTCAGAGGTGAAGAGGTGAAGAGGTGAAGAGGTGAAGAGGTGAAGGACCGGCTCAACTCTGAAGCTCTGCAGCAGCGGATTACAGTCTTGAAGGCTGACCTTCATGCCATGGTCCGCGAACGACTCGCATCCTCCCGGCATTCGATCTGCTACAGGCCGCTGGCGCCGAAGCCCGCGGGTGGCATCTCAGGACAGGCGAGACTTGGCTTGGCTCACCAGGATTGCTGGTTCTGAGGCGGCATTCATGCTCCGATCCGATTCACGTCAGAGGCGTGTGGCAGCCAGCTCTTTCACCCAATCAGGCGTCTCTTTGCCGAGCTTGCGGTCTGTTGTCACCCTGAGCCTAGCCGCGTAGATACGCACGGTCTCGTCAACATTCTCAGGTGCAGGAATCGGCCTGGCAGCTAGCTCTTTCACCCAGTCGGGTGTCTCCTTGCCGAGCTTGCGGTCGGTCGTTATCCTGAGCCTTGCGGCGTAGATGCGCACCGCCTCCTCGTCCCGCTCGCTCCCAGATCTGCGCCTAGCGGCGTGCCGGCTCGTCATGTTGCCCACGCTGCAGCATCGTTAGCAGCAAGCTGGAGAACCGGCTCAACGTCCCCTCCGTCGCGCAGCCACTCCGTCACCGTCTTGCCATCCAGTTCACCCGGAACGGCGGTCTGAAGCCACAGCACCCACGTCCAACTGTCATCCGTACCCTCGGACAGCACCTTGAGAACGGGGGATAGCCCCGCCAGTAACTCGCCGTTTCCCTGGAACTGCCAGACCGGGTAGATGAGCTCACCTTCGGCCGTAGGGCAACCGAGGAGTGTTCTCGCTTCCCGCTGCTCTTGGATCTCCTGGCGAGTGAGACCCAGCCAGGCCGCCAGCCCAACGACGTCGTAAAATGGGCTGCCCTTCTCAACCAATGCGTTGGCGGGCCGACCAGTCATAGCTCGATGATCCTTATTTCGGCCGGAACCCACGGCCGACGAGGAGACCGGTACGGTAGCTCCTCAGGTGTTGGCTCGCTCTCCCAGACATCGATACCAACCGCCGGAGTAGTACGACGAATTGTTTCAACACCGTCGCTTCTGAGCTGCAGTGTGAAGAGAATCTCCTCGCCGAGCTGCACTCCGGAGAACGCGAGGACGGGAATCGGCTCGCCGTCCTTTCTCATGTCATACACCGGCAAGTGGTGGTACTCGGGAGTGGTCGCCATGATTTGCGCATACCGGGTCAGGAATGAACCGGCAGCCGAGGCCTCAAAGCGGTAAATCGTTCCGCTGGCGGTGCGGATCTGCCAGTCCCCGTGCTCCGCTGCATGTATCTGCTCGACCATGTGAACAGGTTACGGCGGGGGTCCCCCAAAATAAATCTGTTCACAGCGATATATTTACTTGTCGAGCCCAGTTTCGCCGGTTGCACCTCGAACACCATCTGTTCGGTGTTTGTGTGAGCATTGTGAGCTCGGATCTCGGAACAGGGATATTGACCGATGTGCGCTGATGCCGACGCATATCTGTCAACTATTGCAGGTTCGCGATAGTTGTTTGCGCCGCCTATGAGGGCTTTTCCGGAGTTACGGCATTGGCCCACACCCAGCCTTCGCGCTCGGTCTTGATGGTGGGTTCAAGGAAGCGGATTTTCACTGCCCGGTTGTTCCAGGCGAGGGCATGCGCTTTGAGACGCACGGCCTTGGTGGGGTATCTGATCCAAACGTTGACCCTGCGTGGTATCGGAAAGTCCGTCGGCGGGTGGTTCTCGAGGTCGATCTCAATGGGAGTGAGCATCATGGGCTCTTCGCGGAGGATCCATCCCTCGATCCACCTGTCCACGTGCGCGGCACCGTAGCGCTTGTTCTGGCCCACTCATCAAATATAGAACACATGTTCGATTAGTTGGGAAAGCACGGCGGTTGTCTCACTCAGTCCTCAAGGGCTTGTGAGACTGTACGGGTGAGACGACATGTAAGACAGTTACGCGCGGCGTGTCGAAGTCCGGAACAGGGGTTTCGGCGGTGTCCGCCAACCTCTAGCTTGTAAGACTGAAGAAACCGGTCGTGAGTCGCCGGCTCGGAGTAGGCAAGGACCCGTTTTCGATGTTCCACCTGGTCAGTTTTTTGCGCTACCATTCTTCAAGGTCAGCTCCGCACAGCAGAAGACATGACAGTGTTGCACAGCAGCCGCATCGAATACTTGTGCGCCAAGAGCGCGACTACGGAGCCTCCGCCGAACGCTGTTTATCCCCAGATGCAGTTTGATCCCCAGAGCCCTCCGATCATTGAAAGCCTTTCGAATGGCCTCCTATCTATCGAAGTACCGGTCCTGTAAAAACAAGGAGTGCGGCAGACCGATGCGACCCCGGGGCATGAGCCGTGAGCGGGCCCCAGGCACCGTAGCTACCGGGCATGGCGGAGCTTGCAAATCCTGCAGCCAGCCCAACACGATTGCTTTCCGCGGACGCCGTGCAGCCAAGAAGCAGACGCAGGAACTGGCGGTTATCCAGCACGAGCACACTATGCGAACGCTGACCATCTTCATCAACGAGCGGTACAGGCGGGGCGTGGCGCCGGAGCTGGTGACCCCGATCGTCGATGCTGGGGACGTCAACCTCGACCCGGCCCAGGAAGCCTAACGGCCGTCAATGTCAGGGCGCATAGAACGGGGATGTGCCCCACGCCTTATGCGAAGGAGACCACGGTCAGCGGGACAGCCTCTCGTACCGAGATCGAGCGGACGTTGACGAAGTACTCAGCCCAGAAGGGACACAGCACCAGTAGGACGCTCCGGTGATGAAGAGCAGGAGCGTATAAGCTTCGCTGTCGTTGAAGAGGGCGAGGTAGATTGCTGCTCCGCTGAGAAAGATTCACCAGAAGTACTCGAGCTCTGGTCGAGCACCCGCCTAGGACTTATGAGTCGGCTCGAGCTCCATCTTAAGTTCCAATGCCCGAGCAATCTTCGCCAGGGTGGCCGTTGAAATTTCTCGTCCGGCCTCGGCGCGGGCGACAGTCGGACGAGAGATACCAGCCCGCGCGGCGAGGTCAGTCTGGGACCATCCGCGTTTCTTTCGGGCGGTCCGGATGGCCAGGCCAAGCTCCTTGGCATTCATGGGCTACTCTGCAAGACCCATGATGTGCCGCGTCGCGCTGAGTCGTTGCGCAAATTCATCCGCAAGGTTGCTGGTGGCGATCTTCTGAAGAGCAGCCACAAAGGACTCGATCCATTCGTAGTCAGGCGCTCCGTCTAGCGTTGCCGGCAGGGGGATTTTCGAGTTATGGAACGTCGATGCGAAGTCCCGGACCAACATGCCTTGGTGAAGGCGCTGGAACCGGTTGAGGCAGGTTATGAAGTACTGTGCGGTCTTCTTGTTCAGGACGGCCTTTGTCGGCAAGGCCGTCTTAGTGAACTGGCCCGCGTAGAAGTCATGCTCCATGTAAAAGAACCGCATAGCTATCATTCCCACCGCCAAGCTGTTCCCCGGGATGAGATTTTTCTCATTCAGGTAATCGACGTAGCCCAGAATTCCGTTGTTGTACACGGTGCGTGTGAAGTAGGGGTACTCACTGTTCGGCCCGAAGGTAAAATTGCGCTGATCGAGTTGCGGGTTGTTGATCAAAGTGAACAAGCCGTCCTCGCCGCCGATCGGAAAATCGACGAACTCTCGCGTGTGGAACTCGCGAAGAGCCGCTTCTTCTTTCTCGGTCAATGTGTGAAAAGCCTCCAAGTCAGCCTGCATCAACCGGCTGTCGGCCTCGGGGAATTCACCTTTTAGGACTCGGTCGACTTCCCATGCCTGATAGTCGGCGACAGTCTGGCGAAAGTCGTCGAATGTCGGTTTTGTGTCGATCTTGATGTGTTGGTCGAAGTTCCAATCGTTCCCCGCGGTCGGGTCGATGGTGTCCTCAAAGTAGTACTCGCCGAGGGGATAGTAGTTGGTGTCGTACTTGCGCCCGGTGACTATGGCAGCGACCTCGGCGTAACGCTCGTCCGGGTGGTCCACTGGGCGCAGATTGATGCTTGGATTTTTGACCTTCTTGCGGTTAAAACGTTTGTAGCCGTCGTTGCGCAAGTCGATGAATTTGACCAAATGGTCCTTTGGATGCGGCATGCCGACCTTGAATACGTAGATCGACGTCTGCACGCCCGACTTGCCGATGAAGAGATCATCGGGCATCTTGATCGATGCTTCAAGCGTCGAGCCCCTAAGGATGTCTTTGCAGTAGTCGGCGGCCTTGCCGGAGCCCGCTGAATCCTGAATGATGACGGCGCCGTACTCACCCGTGCGGCGCGCGTTCATCATGGTGAATGCTTCCTTTACGAAGATGAGTCCATTGCCTGGGGCTGAATACGGAGGATTGAGCACGAGGGCGGTCGCCGGGAAGTATTCACGCTGGCGTCCTTCGCGCTCTTGGTACATGCCGTCGTAGACGTGCGAGTCTCCGTGGATGATGTTGGATGAGCCATCACCCATGAGGATCATATTCAACACAGCGAGAACGTAGATTGAGCCCAACTTCTCAATGCCAAGCAGTTGCTCAACCTTGATCTGGTTTTCCTTCTTCCGCAGAGCATCGCCCTGGTAGCGCTCACGCGCGTCGGCCATCATTACATTCATTGCTGAGACGAGGAATGCGCCGGTGCCTAGCGTCCAGTCCCATACGTAGGAGTCGGAGTTGACCCGCGTGAGTTGGACCATAAGGTCGGTCGTGCGCTTTGGAGTGAGTACAACGTCGTTCGCGCCGGAGTCCGGCACGTCGATCCAAGCGTACATTTCATTGAAGAGCTTCCCTGCAAAATCTATGGCCCGATCGTCGTGATAGTGCGGCAGTAAGCCGTGGGAGACAATGTGGAAGGCTGCCTTGAGCGCCGACATGCCGGTCTTCTTCTTGGCACTCAGAGAGGAGTCGAGCAAGGTCGGCCGCAGCGCGTTGAGTACCGACTGCTGTTTGTCCTGCGGCAGCTTCGGCGTGCGCTGCTTGAGGTAGTCCTCGACGCGGGCGAGGATGATCGCGCCATCTGCCCCGTTGCCCTTGCCTCCATAGAGGTCCTCGTCGACTAACGGCTTGACCAGCACTCCGCCGCTGGAGTCCTGAACACCTAGGGAAGCGATCATTAGCGCCGATATGACGTTGACTCGGTGGGACGGCACGATACCGTGCTCGGCGTGAAGAAACTCGTTAAGGCGCTTGAGTGCTTCGTCAAGCGACTCAGTCTTGTTGGCTTTGCGGAGCTTGGCGGTCTCGGGATCGAGGGCGTCCTCGATCTCTTGGAGGAGGGACTTCAAGTTCTCCTTCTTGAGGAATGAGAGGTCCTTGTAGTCACCGACCCACATGACCTTCTCAGTGTCGTCCTTGCTAACGACGTACAGGGCAACTTCAAAAAAAGGGCCAAGGTCGGAGTTGGCCTTGAAGTACCCGTTGACGGCCAGGGCTAACGCGCGCGAGTGGCCCGTAGGGCCGACGACACGGCTCGCGTAGTATGAGGCGCCAAGACTGGCGTAACGGTCGATGCCCGAGGCTCCGTAGCGTAGATAACCGCCAGCGTCCCGTAGTGTCACAACCTTCTTGTCTCGGAACGCGCCCTTGGTTCCCTTCCATTCACAAAGCACCGGGATGCGAACCGCGCCGTCGTCGAGAATGATGACGTGGTCGGGCTTATTCACCCCATCGCCGCCGGATTTAGTAGGCGCGTTCCTTAAGGCGTCATCCACACGGGCGTCAAGGTTGCGACCATTCTGCTGGGGTCCGTGCTGCCAACCGAAAGTGCTTATTTGCTTTTCGGCCCACGAGGCGACCGTGGGCTCAATCGACGTCGCCATGACGCTCCATCCTCGACTTACGTTTCTTACTATGTATCAAAAACTTTACATTAATCTCGGTACGCACAAGGCGACCGTACCCTGCGATTCAAGTTGCAAGAGCCAGTAAGCGGGGAAGCCTGATTGTTGGCGCGCGCTGCTTGCAGCCGAGAAGGCTGAGAACGTGGCAGCCCGCAAGACACATGAAATTCATAGGTTAAGGCGAGCGCTCGAAGTAGGTCGTCTGAAGAATCATAATCATGGAATGACCACGAAGGGCGCTCTGACGAAGGTTGGACATCACAACTAGCCCTGCATCGGTCTCAAACGGGGTTTCATCGATCTTTGTTGCACCATCGACTGACGCGGTGAGCTTCCGCCATGGGTAATTCGGGCCGAGTGAGCGGACGACGTCAGCTAAAAATCCCGCGCCCCAAACCGCCAAATAGTGGTGGTAGCTTGCTGTTCAATTTCGATTCGGGAATCGGAACCGATTAGTGGGTCGCACAAGGTCACCATGTAGCGAGAGATCCAGACATTTTCAGGCTCCTGGGTGGTTGGAGTAGTCATGGGTCCTGTTGCCGTCCATTGCCTCAAAGGGGCGCAGCTGCCGTCAAAGGCCGTTGATGCGCAGTCGGTCAGGTAATTGCGCGTCCCCCGCGACGCCGACTCCGGCCCCCAGCGGGCGGCCTTTCGACAGCTCGGGCCGGGCTGGCGCCGGGTGCGGAACCGTAACTCCTGCCCGGTCCATGGGTGTACCGATCAGGTGGGTGTGTTCACCCTTCCGCAGCCAGTGCGGCGTGGCCGTCAGTAGTTTGGAGTTCTCGATGACAGCGGTCGCGTCGAAGGTATGCCAGGGCATGAACTCCATGTCGAGAAGACTCCGAGTTGCCCATCGGTCCGACCCCTTGGCGTCGTTGATCGCGAAGTCGGCCCGGAGACTGAAGAACGCTTCGCTCATCTCGTGCCGCGCCGGAAACCATTCACTCCAGGAGGCAACACCGATGCGGGCGGCGGGGGAGTCCTTGCCGGTGCCGGGGAACTCGCGCAGGACTTTGGCAAGGCGCCGGTAGATTTCCTGGCGTGGATCGGTGCCCACACGCACGGAGTGATTGGTATGCGGGGCCGCGACAAAGACGACTGTGAGTCCGGAGGTTTCCAGGGGACGCTCGCTGATGATCTGCGCCCATCGCCGGATCTTGCTCTCGAAGCCCTTGGTCGCCGACGCGGTTAGCTCAAAGGCCACACGCATGCCGTCAGACCGCACGATGGTGCCATCGGCGCTGCGGTTGTCAGGCTTCTTAACCTTCTTTCCCAACCCCGATCCTGCGAGCAGGTCAACGGTCGAGAACTTCTCGCCGAGAATTGTCCCGATGGGAAGAAACTCTGCGGCGCGGAGGGCAAGCTCTGTCGAGAGAACATTGTGGCGGTCGTATTGGCCGCCGGCTTTCCACGGGTAACTACCGGTGACTGACAGCCACTCCGGCCAGGTCAAAGTGTCCTTCATTTCCTTCTCGAAGACATTGGAGTCGCTCGGTCTGTAGAGGCTCGTCCGTCCAAGACGTGACTGCGTCTTCAGCGGACTCAAGAATGTGCCGATGTCCAAGATGTTCATCGCGAAGGATGCAGCGACTTGAGAGAAGTTCGGGTCCAGCAGGAGCTTGTACCCGCAGATCGCGGCAGCCTGCTCGGCGGACACGGTACGCCAGGAATCGACAACACCCCACAGTGCCTGACGTGGTCCTCGGCTCCGGTTTGAGGTGAGGTAGCGCATCGCCTCTTCCTCGTCCATAAGAAGCCTGTTGTTGACGCGCCCGCCGTTCTCCCGGTTGAACTTCCTCGACATGCCGCCATTAGCCCAGAGCGCTTGCGCGCCAGGAGCCCAGAGCTGATCCCAGTACGGATCACGTCGCGAGTGCATGGCGAGTTCATCATCAGTGCAGGCAGATGGAACCAGTTCGGCGTGCACTGCATCGCCACCGGACCTGCGAGTCGGTACAGCGCTGGAGCTCATACGGTGACCCCTGACACGGCGTTCTGTAACTTGGGCCAGTGCTTCGTACCGACTCCTGAGGAGGACGAACTGACGTCGAAAGGCGGAGCAAGCGATGGATAGGTATGGGAGATGTTGTGGCCAGCGAAGCCTGCGGGGGAGGCGGAGGTGAGGGGCCGCCTGCTGAGCGCAACCGGCGTGGTCCCGCCCCTGTCGGTGCGGGCCAGCTCGTAGATGATGTGTTCCATATCTAGGAACATGCGTAGATAACGGGAGCACGGGTGCTCGCATCAGGCCGGAGATTACGGGTGTCTGGCGCTGCGAAGCGTTGCTCCTCCCCGCCCGGAATCATCGGTGCCGGGTCACCGGATGCCGCCACAGGTACGGGATCTTTTCGATGGGGTCTTCGCCACGCTTCTGACCGTCACTCTTTCTGTCTGCTGTGAAGCTGTCGTTGTGATTGTCTCCGGTGAAGATTTTGCTACTGACGCAGCACAGTCCGTCATCACTTAATGCTGACTTGTCGGTCCAAGACTAAACGTGCAGATGAGAGACCGGTGGCGCCCGGCGGCGGGCCTTTAGACCGTGGCTGGGATGTTCAGCGTTGAGGATTCTTTGGTGGGTGCCCTGCGGGCGGCGGTATGGATCATACGGCTGCAATTCATGGGGAACGATTCGCTGTGCAACTGCCAGCAAATCGCTTCGCGGAGTGGGCGCCGCCCTGGAAATCATGACGGGTCCCGCATACTGCCGAATCGTCCATCAGAACGGATGGTCCACGTTCCCGCAGCGCGCAGCGCATCACTGGACAGCACCCCGATGCAGAACGCCAGGACGATAGCGTGACCGCGGCGCAGCCAGAGACCAGATGTCATCAAGGTTTCACACGCAGACTGAACTCGTTCAGCCGGAAACCAACTACCGGCCATGTGCATCCCCGTCCGCGGGGCGCAGCCCCTGCAAGACACATCGACCATATGTCGGGAGACGAACAGCGAGAAGAGACAAGCCGCGCAGCGGCGCAGACGGACAAAAGATAGGCACCCGAACAGCCGGGAAAGCGGAAATTGCAGAGAGCGCGGCGAACGAAGGTGAAAGCGACCCGGCGGGACACACCGCCCGCGCGCAGCGCCCAGGGCACGTACCGGTCACGAGGAAGTCAGCGCGACGTCGGCGACCTGCCGCCGGCCGCGCCGCGGCCACAACACACACCGCCCAAGGGCGCGCAGCGCACGAAGGGCAGGAGCACAACGAGCATCATGACGGGAACAGAACCACATCGAAAAACACGACGGGAACATCACGGAACACATGAAGGACGAGGGGCGCCAGCCCCGAGTCGTCTTCTATGCCCATCCACCACCGGCCACCAACCGACACCCGTGACCGCGGCTACCGCCGGACAACACCGACCCAGCAGAGCGGGCTCGGTCGTGTCTTCACACGTAGCGAAGCTGGAAACTGAACCAGAAGAACGCGGCGCTCAGGAGTGCCATGAAGATGGCCGTCGCTAGCCCGGCGCGGAATCGGCGGCGGGCACCTTCAATGAGGGCAAGGACGACGACGATGACTTGCGCGAAAAAGCACACGCCGAGATTAAATCTAAGTGCTTCGAGTTCTCCTGAAGATCCGTTGGGTAGAGCGCCGAGGAAGCTGGTCGACTGCATGTAGCTGATGGCAAGCAGGACCAGGGGCGCAGCAAGGCCCAGGATCAGTGACCCGACGATGAGCACGGTGCGGTAGATCGATCGTGGCGCATTTGGTTCGGTCGTCGCCGACCGCACGCTTGATACACCGGACGTGTGACGGTGCGGATCCTCCGGCGTCGCTTCAGATGAATGGTGTTGGCTCATGGCAGCTTTCAGTCGAAGGGGAGGCCGAACAGGAACAGGGCGACAGCGGCGATGGAACACGCGACCGCCCAGGCACGGCCGAGCGGGTAACGGCGGCGGCGGTCTTCGACGAAGGCAAGGACGGTGATCCCCAGCTGGACGACCAGGCACACGCCGAGGTCCAGCTTGTACTGGAAGACAAGTTCAGCGGACCGGGCCGGCAGCGTCGTGCCGAAGAACGCGAACGAACTCCTGAGCATCTCGAGGTGGAAGTACAACGGCAGCAGGATGCCGACGAACACGGAAGCGATCACCAGCGCGGCACGATACAGCGCGATGAGGGGCGATCCCGGTGTCGGCTCGGGGGTAGCAGGCTGTGCTGATTCCTTCATGGTCATCGTCGTCTTGAACTCGTTTCTGCTTGGCTCAAATGTACGCGTGGGGATCCAGCAGCACGGAGACCGCGTACACAGCCACGATCAGCAAAGTGAGCCCGACCTGTGCGGCGAAGGACAGCCACTTCATCAGCGGTGTCTTATGCCAGCGGCAGCAGAGCGTCAACCACAAGCTCATCAGCGTGCACGGAATGAACAGGACAAGGAAGAAGATCCCGGTCAGGAGGAGATAGCCTTCATCGCAGCCATTGGCATAGAAGCCCGGCGGGCAAACCATCCGGCTCGGGAAGTCGCCGATCGCTACACCAACCATGGCGGCAGGCAGCGCGCACACCACGACGGCCAGGATGCAGAGCACAACCGCTGCAAATGATCCTGCTGGTGTGATGTCCTGCCGTTTGACGCCCTGGAGTTTGCCGTCGTGCGGTGTGTCCGTCATGATCCCCCGATCCACGCGAGCCCTCGCGCACTGCCAGCGAGTGTAACCGATCAGAAAGCCGTGAACGCCGAGAGCAGACTGGTCGCGAGGACCGAAACGAGGACGAGGGTGACGACGACCTGGAAGCGGCTCGTCTTCTTCGGGGCGGGTGCGGGCTTCATGGTGGATCGTGACATGGCCACCATGTGTGCGGCGTCATGTATTCCTCTATTCACCGGGAGCCCGCCGCCAGACGGCGAGACCGATGGGGCGGATGCTGACGCCGGTGGGAGGTGATGGTCAGATTGGACGCCAACAGGCCACGTTGCTCGGCAAGGAGCGGTACAGATGGAGCAGCTCGGAGCTGTCTGCATACTCGAGCTGATGAAGGAGGACGAGTGTCTTGGGTTCGCTGAGCTGATCGGCTAGGAGTGTGGTCTTCCTCCCAGGGAGGTCTGCGTCGATCGCGACGGCGAGTTGATCGGCACTTCGCTCGACCGCGGGCCGAACATCCGCGTGTGGATTCACTTCGCAAGGCGGCCCAGAGCGATTGGTGGAGATGACTGTCGTCGGAGTGGGACGAATGCGGAGGGAGCAAGATTGTAAGTCCAGATCGCTGCAAGCCCCCGGACAGGACGGTCACCCAGTGACGCATCACGCTTATTAGCGGTATTGCTTGAGATGACAAGTGTGCGGGGAAAGAGGCGGGGCATCCGCCACATGGGTTAGGTGAACTGTGCGTATGACCCTGGCGGGACGCAAGCCTGGAGCAGGGAACGTGCGGCGCGGGCTTCATCCCACGATTCACCGCTAAGGATTTTGTAGGCGCGGTTCGTCCACTCCACACCGAAGACAGGAACGAAGTGGTCATCGAAGCCCACGAAGAGCCGGCGACGGTATGTGGCCCAGCGCAGCGCGGAATTAATCGTGGCGTAGAACTTCTTCGCTTCCTCCGACGACAGAGCGGCGTCCGAGATCATGTTCGCGCGCATCCAGACCAAGGTTTTACTCCAGCCCTGGTTGGCGACAGCGATGAGGGTTGCGGCGTCCGGGGAGAGGCGCTTTTCCACCGCGACAAGACCCAAGTCCGAACGTAGATCATCGGTGTTTGCGTGAACGACATCGGTCGCATCAACATACGACCCGAAGGGGCTTCCATCCGGATGGAGGACGCCCTGGTCAGATTGCTTCAGATTGCGCCACGGGTCGTCCGGGTCCAGGGAACGGACGATGTCCGATAGTAGGCCGGAAGCCCAGGCGGCGAGCCAATGTGGGTCGGTGCTGGCCAGATCCGCGATCGCCTTTTCGGTCTCGGTCCGGGATTCCAAGTCGACCAAGGGGTCACACAGGGTGACGACATATCTGGCAACCAGAAGCTTTTCCGCTTGATTCATATCATTCTCTCTTCTTCTCGGCGTGTTGACAGATATGGCGTATTGACGGAGCAATCGAGACGCCGCCACACTGGGGGAGTCGCGTCGGCTCGCCCCGAGTACAGGCAGGCTCTCGATCAAGAACCGGAGCCGTTCTCGAGCTTCAGTTCACCGCCTTCTATACGGTTGCCTTCGTGACGGCGGATGCAATCTGGAACTCGCGGTTCTACCCGTTGAGATCGTTGTCGCGCGGATAATGGATGAGACGTACATCATTTCGTACCGCTGTTGCAGTGATCTACTTGATGTTCGCGCACCGGGCAGGATCTCGAGCATCCAAGGGCTGTTTGGTGAGGGGTGGGATAGGGGCTGATTCTGACCCATGACAAGACCTCTTGAGGGCCAATATCCCGGTTGATGACAAGCCCGAAATGACCGGCGCGCATTCGTCGTCGTGGACTCATGTGGTGGTCGATCAGGAGTACAACGGCCACGTCCAGACCCCTCGCCGGACCGCCTCCCGAGAGAACCGGATGGACTGGTTATTGCCGGTTCTGGACCTCGCCAGGGCCGCCTGAAGGTGCTTCAGCAACTGCTTTTTGAAGGGCCGTTCCTCTTCGAAGCGGCCCTTTCCCATGCTTTGAGGCCCTCGGGAGCGTCGGCAATAAGTCATAATCACGTCTGTCCGGGTGCCCCGATGTCTCGACGGTAACTCGAATCCTGGCCAAAAACGGCCCCTCCAATGCTTCTTATCGATAAACGATAGGCGAGGAGGAGATGCGTTTTGGGCCTTGAAACACCCGAAAACGGGGTTTTTGGGCTGTTGTGTCCGACCGTGTCCGACCGCCGGCCACCAAAAACGGCGTCGTGGTCGGACAGCATAATGCCTAGTCAGAGGCCCTTTTCGGGTCGAAAAACGGCCGTGTCCGACCAGACCGCGAGGAAAACAGGACACTTAAGAGAGGAAGGGTATATATACCTCTGAGGAGGGAGAGCTCCTATATATGAGTCCCTTGCGTGTAGAGGTACTTAACTTAAGTCGGACTGGTCGGACAGATAGATATATACCCCCTTTTGGCCAGTAACGGCGCGGAAGTTGGTGTCCGACCACCTGGTCGGACAGTGGTCGGACAGGTCGGACAGGCCCAAGACCTTGGTTTCGGTGCCGCCGGGGTGCTCCCGCTCATCTGAACGGGTCCCAGTTCACTCTCCCCAGTACTCGGAGCCGGCCATCACGCTGACTGCTCCAGCCCCCGTTTTCAGAGCCGGCCCAGACCCTCCCGCAGCCCTCCCAAGAGGAGCTCGCGAACGCCGCCCACGCACACCTGCTGACCTCACTCCGGCCGGCCCAGCAACTAACTCCGATGGTTCGCGCCCTGGCTGTTTACGCCACCCGTTGCCCACCGGCCCAAAAGCTGGAAGGACTACATCCTGGAAATGCACGACTGGATGCTTGTCGGCGAGGAACTTCTGTCCGCCCTGTGCGCGTTCGAAGATGTCGCACGATGGCTCAACACGGATATGCAGTAGCGCCCCCGCCGTAGGATGGTCTGCTGACCGGCAGCCAGTGGTGAATTGGCACACGGCAAGGGGTGCTCGGGTGATGCATCCTCTGAGCAAAGACTTCCCGGCTATTGCATGCGACCGACGGTGCACCCGGAAGTCCTTTCTGGCGTCTACGCATGTTTACTTGTATGAGCCTTTCCACCGACAACAAGCCGGGTGACCCGGAGCATCACTTCGTCCGTCGTCTCTCAGATAGGCTACCTGCGGGGGATGCAACTGGGCGCTCCCGTCGCCCGTCGCACCGGGTTTTCACCACTAGGACGACCATGAGCCGACCGCGCCTGTCTAGCGCTGCAGTCACCGCAACCATTTCAGCCCTCCTAACCTCCACCCTCTTCGCTGTGCCGGCGTCGGCCGAGGAGCTGCCCGAGCCGAAGGTGGACAACACGGTCCGCACGGCTCCGGAACAGCTGCCGACGGACCGCTTCATCGTGAAGTTCAAGGAGACAGCCGGCGCCACGTCGGCCGCCCGCGGCAAAGCGTTCGGGGTGGCAGCCAAGGACCTCGGTGTCAGCGTCAAAGAACTTCGCACCATCAGCACCGGCGCCAACGTTGTGCAGACCGGCGCGGAGCTGAACGCAGACCAGGCGGACGAGTTCATCACCGACCTTGAAGCCAACCCTGCTATCGAATACGCCGAGGTGGATACCCTGGCGTCAGCCCTGGCGGTCGCTCCGAACGACCCGTTCTACGACTACCAGTGGCATTACACCCAGGTCCCTCACGGGCTGGACGTCCAGCCGGCCTGGGATACCTCCACGGGTGCTGGTGTCGTCGTAGCCGTCATCGATTCCGGCATCGTCGCCCACGAGGATCTGGACGCGAACATCCTCCCCGGCTACGACATGATGTCAGACCCTGCCATGGCTCGTGACGGCGGCGGCCGCGACTCCAACCCGCGTGACGAAGGAACCTACGGCGACGGCATCAACTGTGCCGCTGACGACTCCTCCTGGCATGGCTCCCATGTGGCCGGAACCATTGCGGCCGCCACCAACAACGGTGCAGGCATCGCCGGCGTAGCACCATCGGCCAAGGTCATCCCGATCCGGGCGCTGGGACGCTGCGGAAGCGGCTACATCTCCGACATCATCGACGGCATCACCTGGGCTTCCGGCGGCACGGTGGCGAACGTACCGGCAAACGCGAACCCGGCCAAGGTCATCAACCTGAGCCTCGGCGGGAAGAGTGCCTGCTCGATCAGCTACCAGAACGCCATCAACGCAGCCGTCTCTCGCGGCAGCGTCGTGATCGCAGCAGCAGGAAACGCAGCCGAAGACACAGCGTTCTACTCACCGGCCAGCTGCAACAACGTCATCACCGTCGGCGCAACCGGACCCACCGGAGACGCGGCGTACTACTCCAACTGGGGCACCCCGGTCGATGTGAGCGCACCCGGCGGAGACGACCAGTACGGCGGCGAAGGGACGGTCCTTTCCACCGTCAACACCGGCTCACAGGCACCCATCGACGGCGGAAGCTCCTACGCCTTCATGCAGGGCACCTCGATGGCGACACCTCACGTCGCAGGTCTGGCCGCCCTCATGGTCTCGGCCAACCCGACGCTGACACCGGCGAAGATTGAAGAACTCCTGAAGGGCACCACCAAGCAGGTCAACAGCTGCTGGTACCCCTGCGGTACGGGCATCGTCAACGCGCCTGCGGCGGTGGCAGCAGCCGTCGCCGGTGAGCTTCCTCCGGCACCGGCGCCCAGCATTGAGCCGGGAATTGTCACAGTCAACGGGAATGCGGCCGTCGGTGAAACCCTCACATACTCCTCGACCGTGTGGGAGCCAGCTATCGTCGAGGTGGCCTTGCAGTGGATGCGCGGCAACAACCCCATTGCTGGGGCAACCGGAATCAACTATCTGGTTCAGCCGGCTGACGTTGGGCAGGTGCTCTGGGTAAAGGCCACAGGGACGAAGCCCGACTTCGAACCGGTCACCGTCGAATCCAACCGCACCGCGGCTGTCCAGCCCGGAACACTGAACGCTCCATTCCCTGCTTTCGGCTCCGACGGAGACTTTGTTGTAGGAACCACGCTCAAGATGACCCCCGGTGCCTGGGGGCCGGCTCCCGTTGCGTTGACTTACTCCTGGCTTCGAGACGGAACCCCAATCCCGGGCGCCACGTCAACCAGCTACACATTGACGACCGAAGACGTCGGAAAATCGATTGGAGGATCCGTCACCGGAGCCAAAGCCGGTTACACCACGGTGTCCCGCGGAACCGTGCCAACCTCGCCGATCAGTGCCGGGACGATCACCCCCGGCACACCCGTCATCTCCGGCAACTTCGTGCTCGCCGGAACACTCACCGTTGACGACGGCAATTGGGGGCCCGCTCCCGTTACGCTGTCGCGACAGTGGCTCCGCAACGGAACCCCGATTTCAGGCGCCACCGGGTCGCAGTACGTTGCTCGCATCCCCGACATCGGCGCGAAGCTAAGCGTCAGGTACGTGGCTTCCAAGCAGGGATACGCCGATGTGAGTGTGACCACCAAAGAGACCGTAGCGATACAGGAGGCGCCGTATCAGATGCCGCCACTGACTGTCGGCGGCACACCCTCTGTTGGCAACACACTCTCCGCCGACCTTGGGTACTCAGACCCCAATGAACCAGGGATCACCTACCTGTGGCTGCGTGGTTCAATCCCGATAGAGGGAGCAACAGCATACAAATACACCCTCACACCAGAGGACCGAGGCTTCGTCGTTAGCGTTCGCGTAACCGTGGACTTCACTAACTACCAGCCAGCAACCGCAACCAGCAGCGCATCCTCGCCTGTAACTGCGGGGACCTTGACTGCGCCTACCCCGACGATCAGCGGTACCGCGAAGGTCGGCGAGCTGCTGACGGCATCGCCGGGCACCTGGACAACCGGAACCAACCTGTCCTACCAGTGGCTGCGCGACGGAACAGTCATCGGCGGAGCAACAGCCGTCCAGTATGCGCTCACTGATGCTGACTCTGGCAAAAAAATCGCCGTGCGGGTCACCGGAACCAAGGAGGGCTACACCACCGCCAACAAGACCTCGGCCGCAACTGCACCTGTTGCCGGACTTATCACACAGCCAGCGTCGAATGATTTCAACGGCGACGGGACGACTGATGTCCTGGCCCGCGATACGGCAGGCAAGCTGTGGCTCTACAAGGGCAACGGCAAGGGCGGATGGCTCGGACGCGTCCAGGTCGGCTCCGGCTGGCAGGGCTTCACCGCGATCCTGACGCCCGGTGACTTCAACGGCGACGGAAACCCTGACGTCATCGGCCGCGACTCCCGCGGCGGCTTCCACCTCTACCCAGGCAACGGCCAAGGTGGCTGGAAGACCCGGGTGACCATTGGTTCCGGGTGGCAGGGTTTCACTGATCTGACCACTCCGGGTGACTTCAGCGGCGACGGCAACGTTGACGTGATGGCTCGCTCGACGACCGGCGCACTGTGGCTCTACAAGGGCAACGGCAAGGGCGGCTGGCTCGGCAAAACCACAATCGGCTCCGGCTGGAACGGCTTCAACGCCATCCATGGTTCGGGTGACTTCAACGGCGACGGCAACGCCGACGTAATGACCCGCGACTCCCGCGGTGCACTCTCCCTCTACAAGGGCAACGGCAAGGGCGGCTGGCTCGGCAAGGCGTCGATAGGCTCCGGCTGGCAGGGTTTCACCGCCCTCGTCACCCCCGGTGACTTCAACGGCGACGGCAACGTCGATGTCCTGGCCCGCGACAAGGCCGGCGCACTGTGGCTCTATAAGGGCAACGGTAAGGGCGGCTGGCTCGGCCGTGTTCAGGCCGGAAGCGGCTGGAACATCATGAACAGCCTGTCCTAGCTATCACCTGGAAGGCCGCCACCTGGAAACGGGTGGCGGCCTTCCTTGTACCGTCGGTGGTGATGGTCTTACCGCACTCCGCACACATGTCTTCCATGCCATCTTCGAAATCATTCGTCCGCAGATTCCCACGCACGAACGATGATCAGGGGCCGCTGCTTGCGGGTCTGGAAGCCAAGTATCAGGACCAGGGACTGCGTTTCGACACAGGCTTCCACGGGTTCGTACCCGTCCAGGGCAATGGGCGCATCGGCCGCCGCTACTTCTACTTCCGTTTCCGCCACGACTGCGCGTCGCTGACGGTCGGATACCCGGACATCCGGGGAATGGCCGGGCGCGACAGGCTCAGTCGATACAAGCATCGCCGGGCCCTCCGGCGCGGGAAGTACGAGCGCTGGTCATTCGACTACCAGATTGCCCTGATGAACCTGAACAGTCGCAGGGACAGCGTCCTGGCCCGGCATCCATCGAACGAAGTCGCCTACGCCTCAATCTCCGGCGTGACCGGCGACCCGTACGCGGGAACGCTCACAACGGAGAGAGCAATCGAGTTGTTCGAGCAGCTGCTGGCAGGTCTCGAGCCGGTCGACCCGAGGATGAAGAGGTTCCGGAACGGCCGGAAGGTGTTCCAGCGGTCCTCAACGATCCCGGTGCCAGAGCATCCGGTGGTCATCGTGAAGCCCTCGAAGCGGAGACGCTGACCGGCCACTCCGTACACATGGGTCCCAGACAACCACTGAAGGAGTAGCCAGGCGTGCGGCAGTCATTCCCACCGATCGGTCCGAACCGATCCGCGTCGAGGAAATCAATGAGGACGTCGAATCGCTCTACAGTGCTGTCGGCAGCGACTTCCAGATCATCAGCATCCGCGGCCTCAACGCCCTGATGATCCTCGCCGAGGACGGCAAGCTGCGCGACTTCGAACTGAACGAGCGGGCGTCCACGCTGGCCTGGTGGTTCGAGTCCATCTCCCCGGAGGACTACATCGTCGGGAACATCCTCATCACCGGCGGCTACACCGACGACGGTGAGCTAAACGACCTGAATGATGCCAGCATCACGGCCCTCAACGAGCTGCTGGAAGAACTTCCCGAAGGAAATAGATCCGCGGCATAGGCAGCTAACTATCCAAGAAGACACCCTTTGGTCCGGTTACCACTCGACGCCGTAGTGGTTCTCCGCCGCCTCAAGGACCATGCCTGGTTCGTGGAGATGCTCGACGGGTCGGTCTCCGTCGAGTTGCCCGGTGGGAGCGCACAGCCATTGGGTCAAACCTTCCGGAGTTTTGTCGTACTTCTCGGCGACCTTCAGCAGCTCGGGAATGACCGGCAGGACTTGCCCCTCCGTGCGGTCGAACTGGAATCCCGGATAGACGAAGGCGTTGCGGCGGCGGACGCCGATCAGCTTCCCGGCACGCCGCTTGTCCGTTGCGTATTCGGTCGGGTTGCTGGAGCGCGAGCCGAGGAGCCCGGCGACTTCAACGCCGTTGAGGAAGCCGAACTCTGCTTCGATTTCCCGCCAAGCGTTCTCGGTCGCCTGGACGCCGCTGGCCATCTGAGGGCTGACCGGCACGTTCACCGCTAAAACGGCGGCACCAAGGGCAGCCATGCTGCGGTGTAGGTTGATGACGGCCCGCTCCGCCTCTGCGCTAAGCGGCTCGGGAACTGCAGCGCCCATTTGTCCCTCCTTGTTTCCTGATTCCCATTGTTCCCGTGCAACCGACTGGGCGTAAGGCCGATCGGGGACAGAGGGAGACCGATTAGGCTCAAACCATGAGCGTCCTGTCCGACCTGCTGAACGACTCGAATACTGAGCAGCTCTCCGCCCGCCGGATTACCGCCATCGCCGCCTCGAAGGGTGTGGAGGTGTCCAACACGTCGATCTCGAAGTACCTGCGGGCGGTGCCGGAGGAGCCCAGCGAAAAGATCCTCCAGGCGTTCTCGCTGGCCTTGGACATACCGATGACCAAGCTGCGTGAAGCCGCGGAGCTGCCGGCGGGGGAGTTGGAGCCGTTCGTCCTGCCGGAGTCAGCGAGCAGGCTGAACGCCCGCCAACGTGAGCTCGTCCTGCACACGGTACGGGTGCTGCTTGCCGAGGATTGAGTCAGTAAGAAAGGTTGGATAGATGCAGCGAACGCTGGTTCTGATCGACATCGATGGCGTGCTGACACCGATGCGCCACCGAAAGGTCGTGCCAGCCCCGGATGAGGTTGCTCAACGGGTTGCAATCCCACCGTGGTCGCCACGCGAGATAGCGACCCGGCCCTCGGTCATTGAGGCCGTGAATCGGTGGGCGGTGTCCGGCGCGGATGTGCAGTGGCTATCTTCCTGGGGCTGGCGCGCGCAGTGGCTGGACCAGATCGGCCTGCCCCAGCTGCCGATTTTCTACGACCCGCACCCCTACGAGGTGTATGACTGGGGGAGAAGTCAACGCTCGTGGAAGAAGCCAGCGGTGGAGCGCTTCCTCGAGTCGGGCTCCGAAGAGATCCGCATCGTCTGGATCGACGACGACGCCTTCTTCTTCAGGGCCGCCGACGCTCGTGCCTCACTGCTGGAGCGCCACACGCGCATATCCGATTTACTTCTGGTGGAGCCCGATGGATTCGTCGGCCTCTCGGACGCCGAAGTGAGCCGTATCGACTGGTTCCTCGGTACCGACGACCAATAGGAAGACCGGGCGTGATGGTGTGTCCCGCATCGAAAAGTCTTTCTAAGGCGACACGTAAGCTGACAGCCGCACACAACCAGACATGACCAGTTTCCAGCCCCGCCAGCCGCCCGGAATAACTGCTGGCGGACAGTTCGCCAGCACCTCGCACGCGGAGGCTCCTGTGGCGCTTTCCGGGGCTAGCATGGAGCCTGTGAGCGATTATCGGGTGTTCCATCAGGCGCCCAGCAATGACGGCTACAGCAGCTCCCTGGATAAGCTCGCTGATGCCTTCGGCGACGACGTCTACGAGCATCCCGAGTATCACGGTGAAGCCGATGAGGAGACCCTCCGGCAGCTGCAGGCAGCCCGCGGAAACCCGGACGCCACGGTGCGCATCTAACGGGCTCTGCCTCCAGGTATCGGGGCCATCAACCCGGCCGACTGGGTCACCCTGTCCGAGGCCTATGCGCGCGAGCACGCCATCCAGGAAGACCAGTAAGACGACTGGCCGATCATCACCGCCGACGTGCCGGCGCGCTTGATCTTCACCGACGGGAACGACCTCTCCGAATACGGCTACGACGGGCCGGCCTTGACCGGTCTCGAGGATGCAGCGCCTATCAAGGACATGTGGTCGGACCGGGACGTCCACTACCACGCGGCGAACCGGTCACTCCTGGACGGCACAGCACGAGCCAAGCTTGCAGCCGACTTCGAGGACTCAGGGCTCGACTACGAGCAGCTCGGTGAAGCCGTCGGCCATGACGCACAGATCGCCCGCAAAGTGGTGAGCGGCAAGACCACCCTGGCCGTGTACACGGTGGCCGCATACTTCCGGGCACTTGGACACCACCCGTCCGATGAGGACCGGGCCGCGCACGGTGCGGACTACGAGATCATCACCCGGCTACGGGCGTCGTAGGGCGCTGGCGGGCCCCGGCATCATGGGCTGACTGGTTAGAAGTCATCCGTCGCGTTCGAATTTGATACCGATTTGATGTGGATATTCCGGGTGAGCCGGATGACGGGCCGGATCAGTAATTCCACTGACCCTGCCAGGAACAGCCAGGTTCCCGTAGTGGTGGTGCTCTCGTTGAAGAAGAGGATGCTGCCTACGATGAACCAGAGGGCGATCATTACGTCGTTGAGGATTGAGAGGGTCTCATACCTGTTGTGGAGGATAAGGTCCTTGTGTCCAAGATTTAGGTCTAGATCATTGCCCATTTGGGAATCCTTTCAAAAATTCAGCGCGCACCAAACTTAGTGCGGTCTTCGGCGGTCGCATCGAACTCCTCGCCGTTGTCGAGTCGGACGATCAGTTTGGCCGGTATGCGGCGCTCATATTTGACAGTAGGAACGGTCATGAGCTTCACGTGTGTGGCGCAGCGGGAAACAGTGCCCGGTGCCGCTGGCATGTTGGTCGTCTCGCAGCCACAATGGTTCGAGGAGATGCCGGGACGCTGGCGAGATCCTCCTCACAAGGCGGGGCCCGGTTTCCCCGGCCGAGGCCCCGCCGCCTCACACTCCAAGGAATCAACAAGCCCCGTCGTTCACGCTTGCGCCAGGAGTAGCCGCCGTACGAGGGCGAGAGCTCCTTTGCCGGGCGGGGCCGCCCACCCCCAGGACCGCCCCGCCCCGCTCACTTCTTTCGGGGCTCTTCCGGTTTCATATCCTGATGCTCGGTCGGCTTGTAACCGTACAGTCCGGACTGCACGCCACCAGAGCCGACGATTGGTCCAGCAACGTCCCTCTTGGCTCCGCTCCTACCCCGGCGGGCTAGGACCACAATGAGCCGGGTGACGACTCCGGCAACGAGGAGGATGAGTATCACGAAACCGATCACCGCTCCGATAGCGGGGGAATCGGATGCGACTGCGACCATGCTTTGCTTCATCACGACTACTCCTTACCGACCGGTTCGATCAGATGTGGCCCGTCGTTGCGGACGTTGCCGACCGCTTTGTCGACGACGCGGGGGAGCAGGTGCGGTTCCGGGATGGCTTCGAGCAGTTGGCGCACCTCGTCTTTGTCGTCCAGGGCTGGGTTCAGCCAGTCTCCGCGCAGATCAGGTGGCACTATGACGGGCGTTCGATCGTGGATGTGTCCCAGCGCATCAGTGGCAGTGCGTGTAAGGATGGTCGCCGTCACCAGCCACTTGTCCGGATCATCCTCAGGAAGGTCGGGGTCCGGCCAGAACTCGTACAGGGCCGCGAAACCCAGCAGCTCGTTCTCGTCCTCCGGATGCAGGTAGATCGGCGTCTTGGACCCGTCAGGATCCTTCAACCACTCGTAGAACCCGTCAGCAGGAACAAGTGCGCGGCGCTTCACCGCGGCCTTCCGGAACGACGGCTTCTCCAGGACTGTCTCCGAGCGTGCGTTGATCAACCGTGCACCGGCCTTCGGGTCCTTCGACCAGGACGGCACCAGACCCCACCGGGCCGTCTCGAGCCGCCGCGTCACGCCGTCGGCTGTGTCTTCTCCAGAACCGGCTTTCTCGGTGATGATCGGGATGTCCGTCATCGGAGCCACGTTCCAGGAGCGGCGTGGCTCGGCCGGTGCCTCCTGAATCTCGAAGGAGTTGACCAGGTCGGCCTTGTTCCCTGCCACTACGAAGCGTCCGCACATGGCATCGATTCTGCCCTACGGTGTCGGTAGTTCAAGGTTCCCTCAAAGGAGTCTCACGTTTGGACGAAGGCGGTTGACGGCTCCTTTGTCAGTGCCAGATGCTGTTATCGACTGCGACAGCAGGATTACTTTGGGGCGGATATGGGAACAATCAAATGCAAGACCTGTCCTGGCACATGGACAGTCTCCACACCGAAGACCGAGAAGGTCATCGCCGAGAACCACACCTACCTGAACCCTGGACACAAGGTGGTCACCGTGTGGAAAGAACAGGACGAGGAACGCGCTAAAGCATCCTGACTGAGGCGGTCGGGTTCACTGGCGTCGCGCCGCGATAGAGTTCGCCACAGCCCAGACGAGGCACAGCAGGACGAGTTGGCCGGCAGCGATGAGTTGCGCGGTCCGCGACCACTGCAGGCCATCCACGACGAGCGTTACAGCCAGGAACTCAACGGCGGACAGGGCGAGGGCGGCCACGCCGACCGCGGCGAATCCGACCTGCCCAAGATGCCGGTCCCGTTCGTCCTGATACTTCATCGCATTGACCCTGGCGACATCTTCGGGCTGGAGATGCCGTGCGTATGCCGCCGCTGCGAGCACCACGAGGGCCAGTACGCCAAGTAGTCCTGCTTCCACCCAGTGCCCGGTGAACGCTATGACGGCTGCCCCGAGCACTAGGATCCCGACGAGCACAGCGTTCGCGATCGAGGCTGTGGTTCGGCTTCTATTCTGCGTCGACATCAAATATTTCCTCCACTGGTTTGTCGAAGTGTTGCGCCAGGTGCACCGCGAGACGCAAGGACGGCTCGTACCGCCCCGTTTCGATCGAGTTGATCGTCTGTCGGGACACTCCCAGCTGCGCAGCTAATGCTTCCTGCGATTGTCCGCTGGCCTGCCGCAGCTCACGTATCTGGCTTTTCACGATGACAAGCCTGCTTGACACTGCGACTTGATGTCAAGCACGCTTGTCGACAAGCCCACTTTCCATTTCGCCGGCCGTTGCCGGCCACATTCCCTACAGACCAGGAGGTAGACCCGTGCTCGAGGCACTCCAGAACTTCACCGAGTCCATGCCTTCCTACCTGCAATGGCTCGGGGTGATAGTGGCCGGAGCGATTCCCTTCATCGAGTCCTATTTCGGTGCTGTCATCGGCGTGATGGCAGGGATGAATACCGCAACTGCCATTGCGGCCGCCGTCATCGGCAACATCGCCACGATGCTTGCCATGGTGCTCGGAGCGCACACGGTGCGATCCCGGTTCGGCAGACCAGCTGCCGAAGCGTCTCCGAAACGGCGCCGGCTGCGGGAAGCCTTCGACAAGTACGGCATCGCCGGCGTGAGCCTGCTCGGTCAGACGATCCTGCCCAGCCAGATCACCTCAGCCGCCCTCGTCTCGTTTGGGGCGCCCAAGAACAAGGTGATCTTCTGGCAACTCATTTCGATCATCCTGTGGGGAACCGCTTTCGGACTTCTGGCCTCTGTTGGCGTCGATCTCATCGTGGACGATCAGGCATGAGCGCACATCCGGTAACCGGGTACCCGGTGTGCAAACGCACCGGATGATGGCCTTGACGAATCATTCCGGCTGCGGGCATCGTAGAAGGGCCGCTGCTGAGAGCACGGCATTGAGCACCAGGGCGCCGGGGAAGCTTCGCGGACGCATTGATGCGGACCGCGAGGGCCTCGAGTCACCCCCGCCTGCACGAGAATTACTGATCACCGTCTGACCGCACGGCGAGCTCAACCGGAGGCCCCTGCCATGCTCAGACCACTCGACTCAGCGAACTTTCCGTCCACAATGGGCCTGCGCCCCCTCAGTGAGTCGGTGCCTCCCGGACCTACCCGGGACAAAGAAACCTTGAGGTTGGTGTCGCTGGAAAACACCCGGTCCCTCCTGGTGCAGACCGTGTTCGAAGCCCTTTCCGCGTGCCAGAAGAAGAACGCCAGCATCACCCAATTACTGCTCAGCGCGGCAGTACGGGACCTCGACGACATGGACCGGATGCTCTTCGAACTCCGCCACAACATCGCGGACCGCAGCCTTCCGCCAGCTGCTTCGGATACGGTCAGCAGCGGGCTCAGCCCCCAGGACTGAGTGACCTGCGTGCTGCAAGAATCCAGCGCGCGGTTCTGAGCAGGCGCGCATTCGGAACACCGTGAAGAATCGAACACAGTGAAGAATCGAACACTTTGAAGAACCAAGCCTTGTGCCGGCGCTGATTAGTAGGCTGGATCAACGACGGCGTTGGGGGAGCTATGCAGAAGTACAGCAAGTTGTTCGTCTTGGGTGGCGCGCTTTTCATTGCAGGGTTTCTCCTGCTGGCACCCGGGATCTCAGAGTATTCGACGGCAACCGTGAGGGACACCGGCGTCCACGGATCAACATGGTTTTTCCTGGCCGCTGGTGGGGTGACTGTACTGGCCAGCGCCGTGCTGGTCATCCGCGGCCTCCTCCTGAAGCGCTCGTACATGAATACGGTGCAGACCTGGGACTCCCGGCAAGAGCCTGAGGCAGCAAGTGCACGTCCGTCGATGTTCGGGGATCGGCCGGCCTGGATGGACAGGCCGGCGAACCACATGGGCGACAACTACGGCCAGAAGCGAAAGTGAGCGCGTGAACAAGGCGCACGTCGAAGCAGCCGTTGAGCAGCCCCGCCGCATCCGCCGCTCCACGATCCTCTTCCTGGGCGTCATCGCGGTACCGGTTCTGCTGGGGCTGGCACTGAACAGCTACGGTCCGCTGACGGTCGACAGCGCGCTGCGCATGGCGGCCGCCACCGTGGCAGGGCAGACGATTGCCATCCTCAGCGCCGTCACAGCCGTCATCCTCACCATCAAGCGGCGCTACCCGGCCCGGTCCGTCATAGCGATGGTGATTTTCGCTGCGGTAGTCATCATCTACGCGTTCACGGGCATGAGTGTTGCAGGGGGATTGCTCGTCGACCGGCTTAATCTGCTCGCCGACCTCGAGCAGGCCAACCCGTAGCAAACCGTCGGTGCGGGTGCTTTGATCTGCAGCACAGCACGATGCCATCCGTTAGGCGGACGCGGCGCTGGCATAAGCTTCGGCTATGCCGGAACAAGCCACACCGCCGATCATTCGCCTCTTCCCGGACATTGCGGACACTGCCTTGTGGTTCGACGGGCCGGTGGGCTATGAGGACTCTGGGTTGGGACCTGGGCTGGTCGCTGCCCTTCAGGCGTGGGAGCTGTCCTACTACGAAGCACTGACACCCGAATTCGAGTGGAGGTTAGCCGATCTGGCACGCCGATTCACGGTTGAGGGCAACCGCCTCGCACAACTGTTGGCTGACGAGCTCGGCCAAGGGTACGAAATTGAGTTTGCATCTTATGAGCCCGGCGTGGAGCCGAGACACTTCCGCTCATCCGGATCAGCACAGAATGCTGCCGCTAAAGCAGCCTTCGACAAACTCAGGACGGGATTCATTCGTGAGCAGGAAGAGTTTTCCCGGCTGCGCGCCGACGGCGGCATCACTGTGACGGGCAAGGACTGAGCCCTCAGCCTACTGGTATGACCCTGGCGCCGTGCTCGATGTCGAGGATCAGCGGCATGTGGCTGCTGTGCTCGAGCCAGTCCTCGCGATCACCGATAGTGATGCGCGCCGCCGTGCCAGCGCTGAGGAACGCATAGTCGACGTGGTGGGACTGCTGGTCATTTCGGTCCCGGTAGAACGTCGGATGCGGCTCGCCGCCCTGTTCTACGCCCTCAAGATCGTGATAGACACTGCGCAAACCGCGGTGCTCCAACTCGGCCACCAACTTCGAGTGGGAATCACCCTTCTGCTGATGGCCCTAGTAGCGGGTGGCGCTGTGTTGAGTGCGGTCGGACGCCCGTAGTGGTGTGGCTAGTCGCGGATGGTAAGCCGGCTGGGGGTTTCGTAGGCGAACATGACATCGTCGCCGCTGTCTGAATCGACTGCCACGCGCAGCTGCAGGACCCGTCCGACTCCCAGGGTTGCGTTTGACCGATCCGAGGTACCAGTCCTTCATCATCCAGGTGTGGGACGCGTGGACGGACCAAGTTCAAAAAGATTGCTGCGGAATGCGCAAGTCCTTACAGGGCCGCCATCTGCCCTCGCCCCCCCCTTCGTCCACTTCAAGCGGATGCATGTGGTTCCGCGCTAGTTCAGTGGGTACACACCTGGAAACTCTGGCATCCGATCGACGTGGGCGCGGACGTTGCCGACCGCTTTGTCCACGACGCGAAGGGGCAGGTGCGGTTCCGGGATGGCTTCCAGCAGCTGCCGCACCTCGTTCTCGTCATCTGTTGCCGGGTTCAGCCAGTCTCCGTGGAGGTCCGGCGGCACGATCACCGCAGGTACAGGCGACACGGTTGAAAGGTGTGTGCCCTTTACATACCTGGGCTACAGCACACCGTTCCGCTGTGCGTTGTTGCGGTGTCTGAGAACACCTTCCTAAGTTGTGCTTGAATCCCTTCGAGCAGTAGGGAGGGGGTAAATCCACGCGGCGCGGTCCTGATAGAGGCTGCTCGACGGTTTCGGCTCTCCATAGCTTGTCGACGGCGAAGGTCTTCGTGATAGTCGCGGAGGAAGTATTCCGGTGGCAAGTTCAGCATGATCTTCTTTCGGGGCGATTTGAGGGTAGAAATAACGCCGTGTTGAGGCGTTCTAACGTTTGGATTCCGAGGGGAGGAACGAGTGGCGTGAGCTGACAGTCGGATTGGAACTTCACACTTCACATCGATAACCTTCGATGTAATTATGGATCTGTATATCGATGAGTGTCAATCTATTTTTTTCGTGGTCTTTGGAGCTGATTTTCATCAAGGAACGCGTGCGCAACCAGACTGACTTCGGCGAGAGGGCAAGAGGAGAACAGGGTGGTCCGAGGCGCCGTTGCGCTTGTGGCGTCTTCGCGGTGTCGGCAACTCTGCTGAAGACCCGCCGATGCCGTTAAGACCTTTGTGGAAGATGCGCAATAACGCGGGTGCCTGCATCCGTAAACGCGGTGTACGACCTATTGGCCCATCGCTTCTCGGGTTTGAACTCGCCGTCAACTTTGCGCTTCAGGCCTCCGGTGACAGGGCGCGGTCATGCGCCCTCGGCTGGAGAAAGGATTTTCAGCGGTCGATGAGGTCCGAGGTGGTGAGTACCGTAGCAAATTCTTGGTGAAGATTGGTTGCGGTAATAGCTGAGAGTGTCTCGGCAGAAACCAGGTCACCGCTCGGCGACACGCGGCCGAAGGTGTGCGTGGCATCAATGGCGAAAAAGGTGTCGTAACCCAGATTGCCGGCCATGCGGGCTGTTGTTTCGCAGCAGTGATTGGTTGTGATACCGCAAATGACGACTTGGGTGATGTTCTGGCCTTGTAACCAGTCGTGCAGATTCGGTGTTCCGTAGAAGCTGGAGTTCACGCTCTTACGAACGAGTAGATCGGGATGGCCCGTGAGGATCTCTTTGAAGGCGTGACCGGACTGCGAGGGTGAGAGTGGCGATCTCGGGTCCTGTGAATCGTGCTGCACGAAGACGACCGGCCAGTCTTGCCGGCGCCAATTGGAGACCAGCGCTGCAATGTTGTCCTCGCATGCGGGATTGTCTCTTTCGCCCCAGAACGCAGAGTCTTCAAAGCCCTGCTGGACGTCAATCACTAGAAGCGCGGGTCGGTCCAGCGCGATGCGAGAGGTGATCATTGATGGACAGTAGCACTTGGTAGATCCGGTGCGCGCGTGCGCGGAATCTAAGGTTGGCACGCAGGGCAGCTGTCGACTCTCAAGCATGGCTCATCCACATCTCGTGCACGCCTCGTTCGTCGGTGAAAGGCCAGCGCCGGCGCGTACTTCCTCGCCGTCTGCGCGCCACATGACGATCCTTCGCCCCTGGTCGGGGAAGCGTGGCCCGGCTGTCACGAAGCGCGCTATTTTCGTGATTCATAAATATGGCGAAGGTGTGGATTTGACGTCCTTGCGCATGGTACATTCTCATGCGTAATAACACTATCATTGTTGCAAGTAATAAGGTGGTTGTAACCGATGCTCCGCTCCGACCGTCGCGCCCTAGTAGCGTTTCTCGCCCTCACCTTCGCGCTTTCCTGGGGTATCTGGGGGACTACCCTCGCCTTTCAGAACGGCCTCCTTGGCTGGAGACTGCCGGGCGATCCGCTGTCGTTCATCGCGGTCACCATGGCAGCGCTTACGGTTACGGCCTTGTCTGCCGGACGGAGCGGAATCAGAAACCTGTTCCGCCGCATGATTCTGTGGCGGGTTCACGTGAAGTGGTACATTGCGGCCCTGCTGATCCCAGGTGTTCCTGCCGTGGTGGCGCTTGCAATCCACTTCACGAGGGGCGGCAGTCATGAGATGGGCGCATTGGTGGCGCCGTCCGCGATCATTCCGTTGCTGCTCACTCAGGTCCTGCTGCATCTGCTGACCGAGGAGCTCGGCTGGCGGGGGTTCGCCCTTCCCCGGTTGCGCGCCAGGTTCGGGCCGTTGGCCGCCAGCACTGTGCTCGGACTGATCTGGGGCGCATGGCACATCCCAATGTTCTTCGTGACGGGCACACGGCAGACTTACCCTTTCGTGGGCTTCGTGATCCTAATCGTCTCGATCAGCGTAATAATGACCTGGATCTTCGATCGGACGCGCGGCAGCATCCTGATCGCTGCCCTGTTCCATGCAGCCATGAACACATGGTGGGCTGCCACGAATGTGCTGTGGGG
Organism: Arthrobacter sp. PTI12; assembly: GCF_056679915.1. NCBI lineage: Bacteria > Bacillati > Actinomycetota > Actinomycetes > Micrococcales > Micrococcaceae > Arthrobacter > Arthrobacter sp. PTI12. The sequence continues at coordinate 961,493 of NZ_CM155256.1, forward strand.
CGACGGCCAGCTGTTTTGGATCTTCGTCGTTGCGACCGCTGCGACGGCCGGAACCATAGCCATCCTCCAGCGGGGACAGGATGCACCGCTGTCCCCGAGGACAACGACCGCGACGGTCGCCGTCTGACCGCCCGCCCATAGGGCGACGGGCCACCCCGACGAACGAAGCCCCTTACTGCCCACGCATGCCGGTCACCACAAGGTTGCGATTGGTTGCGAATATGAGAATGATGGATGGTATGACTCGCAATCAAAGCACGGCAGATATGGTTCTTCACCCGGTGCGCCTGCGCATCATCCAGAGCTTCCTAGGCGGCCGGCAGCTCACGACGACGCAACTCGCCGAGCACCTGCCGGAAGTGACCACGCCGACCCTCTACCGTCACATCGCCACATTGTCCGGCGCCGGAATCCTGGATGTGGTCCGGGAGCAGCGCATCCGTGGAGCGGTCGAGCGAACCTATGCCCTCCGGCTCGAAGCCAGCGAACTGTCCGCCGAAGAGCTCGCCGCAATGACCCCCGGGCAGCATAAGCAGGCCTTCACGTCCTTCATCGCCGGCCTCCTGGGAAGCTTCGACAGCTACGCCGACCAGTCGGACGACGTCGACCTCGTCCGGGACGGAGTTGGCTACCGACAGACCGCCGTCTGGCTATCAGACCAAGAACTGACTGACCTTTTGTCCACCTTTAGCAGTGCTCTCGCACGCGCCTCGGAGCACGGACCGTCGGAGAACCGCCGCCGCCGACTGGTCACCAGCATCATCATGCCCGCAGCCTGACGAACGCAACCGTTATCACTCTTGACAACGGTTGCGTTGTCAATATTATTAAAGGTATCCGGATGGTCCGGACGGCGTCATAGAGGAGTATGTCTAGTGGCACAGGTTCAGGTTCGTGACGGTCAGTTGAAGGTTCGGTTCAGGAGCGCCGAGAAGGTGCTAGGGCTGGTACAGGATTTCGCCGTTCCAGTCTCCTCGGTCGTCTCAGTTACCGTCTCCGACGATCCTTTCGCGTCGGTCACCGGCCTTCGGGCCCCGGGGTTCGCCCTGCCCGCCCGTGCGCGGATCGGCACGTGGAGATCGGTCGGGCGGCGGACTCTGACCGCAGTGGCGAAGAACGAAGCAGGTATTGTCGTCAGGCTCCGCGACGAGAAGTTTTCTACGCTGGCACTCAGCATTGAGGCGGCGTCAGATCTCGCCGAAGCGCTGATTTCCGCATCTTCGCAGGCGATCCTTACCGAGACCGAGGTGACGATCGACGCCGACGATGTACGGCTCTCGGGAACGTATACGCACGCCGGTGAGCATCCCGTGGCGCAGGTGCTGCTGCTGCCGGGGTCCGGTGAGGTCAACCGCGATGCGGACCACCGCAGGATCCCTCTCGGTGTCAGTCGTGATCTCGCCCACGCCCTTGCTGCCAAAGGGATCGCGTCCCTGCGCTATGACAAGAGGGGAGTGGGTCGGTCCTCAGGCTCCTACCTCCACGCCGGGCTCTCGGACAATCAGGCCGACGCCGCCGCTGCACTGACCTGGCTGCAGGAGTCGGCCCCCGCCTCGGCTGTGCCGGTCTTCCTTATCGGCCACAGCGAAGGAGCGATGATCGCGGAACTTCTTGCCGCCGATCATGACCAGCTCGCGGGCGTCGTCCTGCTCGCAGCACCAGGGACCACAGGGGAGGAAACGATGGCCTGGCAGACCAAGCAGCTCGCCCGGGCACTTCCCCCCGTCGCCGACGCGCTCATCAAACTGCTGCGAATCGACATCACAAAACAGCAGAGGAAGTCCGTCGCGAAACTTCGCGCCAGCGACACCGACACCGTCCGGATGCAGGGAAGGATGATCAACGCGAGGTGGCAGCGCGAACTGCTCGACTTCAACCCTGCCACGGTGCTGCCGCGCATCACCGCTCCCGTCCTGGCCATCACCGGAGGTAAAGACCTCCAGGTGAACCCGGATGACCTCGAGATCATCCGCGAGCAGGTCGCCGGTCCGGTGGAACTCCAGCGACCGGCCGACCTCACCCACCTGTTGCGCTCAGACCCGAATCCGGCAAGCTTCGCCAGCTACAAGAAACTCATGCGCAAACCCACCGACGCACTCACGGTCGACCTGGTCACCGAGTGGGTCGCGGCACACGCAACCACCCGCGTCTGACTGTCGACCCGCCTGCCCGCAGCCCGTCCCGCAGGACCTTTCAGGTGGTCGGTGGGCCCCTGAGACAGGCTGTGGGCAGCCGGGTGCGGTCCAAGGGGCGCCTCAGTCGGCGAGGAGGACAACCCTGCCGTGCAGCTCACCTGCGTGGTGGCGGGCATGCACCCGCGCAAGATCGCCCATGGGAAGCCGCGCCGAGATGCCGAGGTCGAAGCCCCCGGAGTCGATGATCGACGCGATCCTCGACAGGTCGTTCCCGGAGCTGTACGCGACCATGTTCTTCGTCGTCACCCCTGCACGAAGCTCAAGGGATCCCGTCACGGAAGTCGTCGCAGAGACGATCCTGCCGCCCGGGCGCACCAGGGCGGCCGCTGCAGCCAACTGGTCCTGCGACACCTCCGCGAAAACCAGGAGCACGTCAACAGGTCCAGGCAAATCCAGGCTCTCACCGGCCACGAACACGGCGTCCGCACCCACCTCACGTGCCCGGTCCGCGCTCCTCCTGCTCGTCACAGCGCTCACCGTCGCCCCAGCGTGCTTGCACAGCTGCACGGCAAAAGAGCCGACGCCACCTCCGGCACCTAGAACCATGACGTGATCACCCGCGGCCACGAGGGCGTGCTCGTAGATCGTTTGGAAGGCTGTAAGGCCCGCGGTAGGTATCGCGGCTGCATCCACCAGCGGCACCGTTTCGGGCACCGGGGCCGCATCTGCTTCGCTGACGAGAACATACCGGGCGGTACCTCCGGAATCCCGCGTCCCTAAATACGCCATGACGGCCGTCCCAGGCGGCCATTCCTGTGCCTCTCGACCTCCTCGAAGCACTGTGCCCGAAACTTCAATGCCCGGTGTGTAAGGCAACGGCAGCTTGAATACGTCGCGCAGCTCACCGGAGCGGAAGAGCGCATCGATGGAATTGAAACAGGTCGCAGCGACTTCGACAAGTAACTCCCCAGGCCCGGGCACCGGCATCGGAACATCATCGATCCGTAGAACCGAGGGAGCCCCGTACTCGTGGAAACGAACCACCTTCACGAGTCGACCGATTCGGTCACAGGACGAGAACTGAACAGAGCGGGCATAGCAGCAAATCTCCTTACGGGAAAATGCGGCGGGTAACGAAATAAAAGCAAAGGATCGCACAACGGTCGCCACACTCACAACCGTGGGCGGGATGCGGGGTTGATGGCCCCCTCACTGCCAGTTCAACCGTGCGGAGCACCGATGGAAAAGGCAACGTGCCGACTTTTGGATTACGAGGTGGAGGACGTGGCCACGACAAAGTAAAGAATGGCGAGCAGGAGCGCTACTGGCGTCATAATAAGGCGTTCCGGCTTGCTGCGGGAGATGGCGTTCATGAGCACGCCGAGGGCGAAATAGCCCGCCAAGATCCAAACACCGATAGTGGACACCGGCTCGGCGAAGACCAAATGCAAGACCTGTCCAGGCACATGGACAGTATCGACACCGAAGTGCGAAAAAGTCATCACGGACAACCACACCTACTTGAACCCTGGCCACCGGGTTGTCACCGAGTGGCAGGAGCGTGACGAAACGAACGCGTAGTAGGCATCAATCCTTCTCGACGTCGAGGATGAGCGGCATGTGGTCGCTGTAGGGCAGCCAGTCCTCGTGGGCGCCGACCTCAAGCCTGGCTGAAACACCGTCGCTGAGGAACGCGTAATCGATGTGGTGCCCAAAGTGGAGCTTCTTCGTGTGGAAGTACGTCTTCACATCCTCAACCCCGTGGGCGATGTCGGCTTGGCGGTGGTGGACGCTGTGCAGGCCCAGTCTGGCGAGCTTGTCGACCAGCATCGAATGAGTCCGGCCCGGATGCTTCTTGTCCCAGGCGGTGTTGCTGTTGAAGTCACCAATCAGCAGCGACGGCGCCTGCTGGAGGAACTCGGTGAGTCGGTCAACGACCTCATGGGTGACCCGGACGTAGCGCAGCTCGCGCGTACGGACATGAGCCCATAACGCAATGACGTTCAGGCCGTCCACGCTGAACGGGATATGCCACGGCAGGAGCGGTCCTGCCTCGTGTTCAACGTAGGTGCGGTCGGTTAATCCGAGCGCACCGAGACCCTTGTTCGGGTTGGACCCCACCCACGTCTTGAACGGCACATCCGACTCGGTGATGGCCTTCATCGACACTTCGGGCAGGATCGCGATGTCAGGGTTCAGCGATTCGACGAGGTGCCGCTTCTTGGCAAAGCCCATCGCACAGTTCCACGAAACGATCGGCATCGGCATCGGCATCGGCATCGGCATGAGCCTACCGGCTGGCGCTGATCGTGATGTGGACCTTGCAGGGAATGTAGTGGGCGAAGTGCCGAGAATGAGGTGGCAGCCACTGATAGCTTCCGTTGTCCTTCGGCGGCTCCCCACCGTCGTCATAACAGCGGACACTCGTGAGCCAACCGGTGTACGTGAGTATGCCTTCATCACTGGAGATCAGGGTGACGTTGTGGAACGTGAAGTCGTACAGGTAAATCGGCGAGCTCTCTGCATCCCGGCGTTCCACGTCCCGCTGAACGATGCGGCAGATGCCCTCACTCTGCTCCGACGCGACGTGCGTCGTGTTGAAGTGCGCTCCATCGAAGAGCGCCAGCGAAACCCTGTCACGGCTCTTCTCGGCGTCGTGGGTGGGTTCACGGGTGATCAGGATGGTGCTGCCGCCGGTTCCTGTGAACTTCTTCATCTCAGGCGTCTGCATGGGGCACCTCCCGTGTGGGAGTGATGAGCGCGGCGATCGTGCGGTTCAAGTCTTCACCCCAGAAGTTTTGGATGAGCCGCCTGATCAGTACAGCTGAGATCGACCGGAATTCGCCGGTGGTGCGGTACTTCGAGAGGTAGTCCTCGACGAAAGCACGGTCATTGTCGATGCCTTCTGCCTCGGGTCGGTAGGAGAAGCTGTCGAGGCGGCGGTTCTCGACAATCCACTGCCAAGCGAATTGGACCTGCTCGTCGGTATCGAAGTGGAGGGCCACGGGCTGTTCGCCGTAATTCCTGGGTTGGATGTGAAGTATCTGCATTACCGCCATGTGTGTGGCGTGAATGGTGAAGCTCACCGGGCAGCAGGGCGACCTTCGCCGTACACATGAGGGCTTATGAGATTCCCATTCTTCCGACGTCCCACCTCCATGCCGTTGAGCAGGACCAACCGTGAGTTGATGAAAGCCAAGGCTGCGCTGGATGATGCGCGACGCACCTTCCGTACCGGAGGCTACTCGGGCCACCCCGAGGAGCAGCTCGAACTCATTGAGGACCGCCAGCGCCGGGTGAACCGGATCAGCGCCGCCATCTTTGAGCAGCGGATCCTCGACTGGGACGAGATCAACGCGTCGATCGCCGCACGGCGGGACTTCTACGACATGCACGGCTTCGAGAAGCTTCGCACCACGCCGTCGCTTCGGGCACTGGAAGCCAGGGCCCATGAGCGGGTCGATCTTGCGTGGGAGAGCGACCTTCGGCGGCCGGCTCCCCGACCGCTAACGGTTGCGTTGGATTGGCAGGAAGCCGCCTGACCTCTACCACCTGATGCTCGACAGTCGCTACCAGTAAGATTTCCGCATGGGGAAACATGTAGCAAAGTGGGTTGCCGCCCTCGGTTTACTTTGCGGCCTGACAGCGTGCGGTAGTACATATGGGACGCCGGACCGGGAGGAAGCTTTCTCCGTTCAAGGCGGAGAATGTACTGCGCGATGGTGGCTTGAGCCGTTGTCCGACGAGGTGCCCGTGGAAGCATCTGACGTCGCTGACCAGGCGCTATCCAACTCTGTCGTTTCCACGTCTGAGCTCGAAGAGTGGAAAGAGATCCTGCATGAGTCGAAGTCAGGTGACGGGCAGATCCCGGCACACAAGCTCGAAGGCGATGCCTACGTTGAAGCGGTTAGGGCTGACGTGCGAGCCGAGCTAGAGGCGGCCGGCTACCCAGACGCCCCAACTCGCGTCATTGAGGTCTACTCTGACTCGGACTGCAGCAGGTCCAGCTCATAAGCCAGGTTCGAAGCAGCCTGATCCTTACCGGGTGTAGGTGAAGTCGCGGATCGTAACAATGGTGGTCGGCACGTTCAGTGCAGGATAGGCCGCCAGCCCGCGGTCTTTGACCCACAGGTTGATGTTCACCTGTTCGTTGGCCGGAACCGGGATGTCCTCCGTTTCCTCGGCGTGAGCGATCACCGGTCCGGTCGTGTCGGCGCCCTGGAAGACGTCCCAAACAATCGAGTCTTCCTCCCACGTCATCCGGACGGTGGCCTGGGTGACGCCGGCTGGCCAGAGGACCCCCTTGGCGATGACCGGGTCACCACCGGTGTCCTTGAAGAAGTTCAGCAGTGCCTCGACGCCGTTGCCGTTCCAGTTGGAGAACTCGCCGGCGTTGATTTCGTTGTGCCCGCCGCTTGGTCCGTCAGTCCAGTCGTAGGTGAACAGCGAACCGAAGACGAGGTTCGGGTCGAAGTTCGCGAAGTCACCCTCCACGGTGATCTGGTAAGTGCCGTACCCGTAGGCCTTCTTGGAGATGATCTGGGCGCCCATCGGGTAGTTCCCGGACGGGTTGTACATCTTCAAATCCAGTGACCCGTCAGGGTTCTCGGTGACCAGGGATGAGTACCATTCCCCGGTGAAGTGCGGTCCCACCCCGAGCGCCGGATTCCAGGTGTCGTAGTCGCGCTTCATGAATTCGTGGCCGTTGAAGTCGAACGTGGGCATCCCCATGTCCGAAGAGTAGCGGGCCGGCAGGGGAGCGCCGATGCTGCTGGACAGAGCCGTTACCGCATCGGCCTCCAGACAGCCGGGCTGGTTGCTGTCAGTCAGGGGCTTCGCGTCGGTGCTTGAATCCGTGAGGTAGAACGGGTCACCGGTGGCCGACCGGGAGATCGCCACATAGCAGGCGCCGGCTATGTCCGGCTGGGCGGCGAGGCTGGTGCTTTCCGCCAGAAGTCCAGCGTCCGTCATTTCCGACAGCGGAACGTACCTGCCGGAGCCGGTGGACAGGGTCACACCCGCCGCGGTCCGCAGAGCGTACAGGTCCTGCTTGGCTGCCGAATCCTGGGCGTAGGGAATGAGGGTGCCAACGCTTACCAGGACGCCCCCGGTGAGGATCCCCACCAGGACGACGCCCACCACGATGGATGAAATGTCGAACGCTCCGGTTGAGGAGCGCAGAAGCCGTCCAGCGGTGCGCACCCATTCTGGTGGTCTCATGTCAGCTCCTATTCGGCCGTGAATGGCCGATGTCCGGCCACCAGTAGATGTGCGGCGACGCGCAAATACGGTCGGAGCCGATGATCGTTCGCTCCGCACACATGTGCAGGCATGAGCACAAAACTTCACCACGGCTGCCGCCTCGCCGCAGGCACCGATGTCTTCGCTTTCATCACCCGGTTGCGGACCGTCCTGGATCCGATCCGCGATGAGCTGGATGCGGCACGGCTGGCGGACAAAGCCGTCGGCCTCGTCGACAACGCAGACCTCAAGAACGAGCCACGCCCAGAGGCTCCGCACGTGCAGGCTGTCCTGAACTGGTTCGAGGACCAGGAGAAGCTCGACCCGTCGTCCCGGTATTACGACCCGCACCGGTTCGAGCTGGCCATCGGATACGACGCCTACACCGACCGGCACCTCCTGCTGCCGTTCGTTGACGCCGAAGAATTGCAGTTGGCCTTCGCCGGTATGCCGGAGGTCGAGCCGTACTTCTACAGGGGCAGCTTCGATAAGCCCGAATACATCTCGCAGGAGGAGTGGGACGAGCGGCACGCGGCGTGGACCCGAGTGCTCGGCTACAAGAGCCCCAAGGAAGCGATGCTGATGATGTCGCTGCGGAACGGCCCCGATGCCGGAAGCGCCTTCGGAGAGGTCTTCTCAGCTGATGGGGCCATCCGGTCGAAGGACGTCGCACCGTCGAGGGAAAAGCGGGCCTGGCGGCTCTCCATCACCATCTACACCAGCTGGCTTTCGGAGCAATCCGAAGACGCCAACCCGGACACCATCAAGCTCATCCGCCGAGCCGGCGCAGCCGACCGGACGCCATTGACCGAGCTCATCGAACCGGCCCTCCCTGAGATCACTGAGGAGCTGCTCAGCACTGGGGTTGGGGAGCACGGCTGGGACAGCATCCGGGAAGAACTGTCTGCCGCATGCCAGGAGATTCACGACGCACAGCAGGCGAAGCGATGACCGGGCTGTTCTTCATTCTGAGTGCCTGGCTCATTTCGCTCAACGGCGACCTTTTGAGGCGACTCCTTTGCCAGCGGTCTGACTCGGTCGTCGGGACAACGGCGCGAGAGCAGGATCAGCCGAACCTCGTCGATGCGGCCTGAGTAGGCGTTCAGCTACCCCCGGCAGACCAAAACAGCAATATATTGCCGATTCGACCTTTGCGAGAACTCCCTGAGCCGTGAAACGCCGGAATCGGAAATATCTTGCCGATCGAGCGCTCTCAGGCGGCCGCCGGTAGGACAGTGCACTCCAGCGCGCCGTTCATATCGGCCATCAGCAGGTCCGCATCCCAGTTCCAGTGGGTGACTGCCCCGCGCGGAGACACCTTGATGACACCCCACATGCCGTCTCTGTCGTGGACTGCGATAACTCTGATGCCTTCAGGGTTGACGTACTGGAGTGCCTCTCCCACCGGAGGAAGGGTGCTGGCACTGCCGCCAGCCTGAATCGTGACGACACTCTGGGAAAGGGCGTGGGATGTCATGGATCCCATGTGTGTGGAGGGCGGTACGGGTCTTCCCGGTGAGAATATTCAAAATGCCCGCACACATGTAGGACATGAACCCTTACCGCGTAGCCCAGGCACTTCTGCTTCTCGCAGCACTCGTCATCGGTGTCAGCACCCCCGCCTTCAACGGCCTAAGCTTGCTTGCGCTGCTCCTTGCCGGGTCCACCCTGGTCATCGAAAAGCACCGCACCGCACGGGTTGCCGCCCCTGCCACGACCGAAACGACTGAGGAAGCCGCTGCATGACAGCCTCCCGCATGAACACTGTTCCAAGCGACCAGGAGATCGCCGGAGCGTTCGCCCCGCTCATTCACCGGACACAGGTTGCTTCGAAGCTCGAGCACGCACGCATCGCCCAGGAGAAGCTCGACGAACTCAAGGAATCCGGTGCCGGGCAGGAAGCCATCGACGCAGTCAACGAAGTCATGCGCACGATCTACGGCTTCGCACCCGACACTCCGCCGAAGACGAAGGCAGACCTGCAACAGGAGACGCTTGCGTCCCTGTCGTTGTATATCAGCCGTCACACCTGGACGCAGCTCACGACCGAACAGAAGGAATGCCTCGCCGACGCCATCGACAAGGAGTTCCGTGACCGGGATCCGGAGTTCATCTCTCCAGTTGACCGCTGGTGGCGGGACTGAGCCACGTACTTTGCTTGAATGGGAGGATGATGCGCCTCGCGAGGATGGATGAGCTTGAGCTGTTGCGCGAGATCGAATCTGCGGCGGACGAAGCATTTCGCACAATAGGCATGGACTTAGTCGCAGAGTCTGACCCCGCACCTCTCGCGAGCCTGCAGGATTACCAGCATGCAGGGCGAGCCTTCGTCCACACGGAGGATGCAGGCCTGCCGGTTGCGTTCCTCCTGCTTGGCCTGTTGGACGGCTCAGCTCACATCGAGCAGGTATCGGTTCACCCCACGTATGCACGGCAGGGGAGAGGCCGTGACCTAATCGATGCCGCAGAGGCGTGGGCTGAAGCTGAGAAGGGATTGCACAGCCTGACACTGACCACCTACGCGAACGTCCCGTGGAACGCGCCATATTACGCACGTCTCGGCTTCGACGTTGTTCCGCCCCCGGCGTGGAGTCCTGGTATCCGCGCCCTTCGCGAGCGGGAGGCTGCTATTGGACTTGATGCCTGGCCCCGAATCGTCATGGCTCGAAATCTTCACCGTACGATCGGAAACCGTGAGCATCCGTTGTGATCACTCCTACGACTCGGACCGGTAGGTTGGGCGGATGAACGAGGTAGAAGTCCGCCGAGCCCAGGCCGATGACGCGCCTGGAATAGCCAAAGTACACGTGCAGTCCTGGCAGGAAGCGTACGCCCACCTAGCCCCTGCCGAGGCCCTGGCAGCCCTGAACGTCGAGCGAAGGGCCCAACGCTGGGCCGACATCATCAGCGAAGGCGCGACGGAAGTCTGGGTGGCACTGGACTGCGGTCAGATCGTCGGGTGGATGTCTGTTGGTCACGGGCGCGATGATGGTCCGCGGCCCACTGAGCTGGTAGGGCTCTACGTTCTGGCAAGCCACCATGGAACAGGAGCAGGGCAGGGACTGCTGGAGGCGGGTGTCGGCACGGATCCCGCCTACCTATGGATGGCGGCTGACAACCCCCGGGCACGAGCTTTCTACGCACGTAACGGCTTCGCCCCAGACGGCGAATCGGACACCCACGAAATCGTCGGCACGCCGGTCGAGATCATCCGCCTCGTTCGCTGAGTCGCTTCCGGCGGCCCGCCTGGCTCTTGCTTATTCTGAACGTATTCAGAATAATTGGGGACATGAGTGTTCCTACCGTTAGCCGTCACGCGACCTCTTCGGACCTCTCGCGTAACCCAGCACAGGTGTTCCGCAGCGCTGACGAGGGGCCGGTGACGATCTCACGCCGTGACGGTGAGCCGCTGACACTACTTCCTTCTCGCATGATCGAGCGTGAGCAAGCAGCCTTTGGCGTGGTGGCGAATCTCGCTGCCGCTTCGTTGGCACCTGGCGGCCTCAGCTTCCCCGAGCGTCTCCTGGCGCCCTTCCCCTGGCTCGGTTTCCTGCCGATCAGACAGCGTGAACAATTCGCCGCAGAGATCGTGGAAACTACGCGGGCCTGCGTCTCCATCAACAACTTCGACCGGCTGTTTGTCGTCCTGGCCGAGTGGAAGGCCACAGCTGAAGCAGTTGCGTCCGGTGTCACCCCAGACGCCGAACTCGATTGGCTCGACGAAGCCGAATCGGTCCCACACCCCGGGGCAGGCGCTTGAGCCCGAAGCGGGGAGCTGTTTCGCGACCTCTGCGCAAGAACGAGTACGAGATCGTCTTCGGCACGTCCAACGCGCAGAAGGGCTGGCGGGACGTAGTAGCGACACAGCGCAACGTAGTCGTCACGGCCTGGGAGCGACTGACAACCGACCCCTTGACTGATGACACGACCTGTCACGGGATGAAAGGAGACCTTGAGTTTGTGACCCACCAGGGCAAGGACCATCGCCGACGGCAATACGAGCTGTCGAATGGAGCCCGGATCTGGTTCTACGTGGACGGCAGGAGCGTCATCCTCATCGACGTCCACACTCATCATCCCAACGCAACGAAATGACCGCCTCCACAACGGTGGCAGTCCTGCCCGGTAGGGTTTTTGACATGACCGGACCGCGTTTCCTGAAGCTTGATGACGTTTGTGAGGAGCTCAGCATCTCCATGTCGCAGGCGCGCGCTTTGGTGCGCTCCGGTGATCTTGTTGCCATTCAGGTGGGCGGCCGCGGTCAATGGAGAATTGAGCGGTCCAAGCTTGAAGAGTACATAGCCCGCATGTACGAGCAGGCGGCCAGGAACCTGGACAAGCTGCCGGCGGAACGCAAGGACGATGACGGCTGAGAAGCCTGCCGGCCGGCGCGACGACCCGTGGCCGCCAGCGGCGTCCGAGGACGAGTGGCTACTGTTCTACCTGCGCGGTCTGACCTTCGCCCAGATAGCGCGCTGGTGCCGCGTCAACGCCGAAACAGTCCGGTACCGGATCCTGCAACGGGTGGCCCTCGACCCGTCCATCGCTGGACGCCGACTGATGCTCCATGACCGGCCACGCTTTCAGCCGTCCAAGGTGGGCCGAGATCGTGCGTGGGACAAACGGTACGCGGCCGTGTTCCGGTTCGTCGCCGACCAGAGCCGCCATCCGAAACAACTCGGCGGACCAGCCGAAAGAGGTATGCAGCGGTGGCTCTACGCACAACGGCTCAAGCTCGAGGCCGGGGATCTGGATGAACGTCGGGTGGAGCTACTCGATGCGCTGGGGGAGTGGCGGGGCTGACGGCGCTTCAGTCGAGGATCGGAGAGCGATGTCAGGGCTCGATCAGGCTTTCGTGATGGTGAGCTTCACCGCGGCGCACTTGTCGGCCCATTTGATCAGCGCGGCCTTCTCGGTCTTGTCGACGGTCATTCCCCAGCGCGCCTTCACGACGGTCCACTGCGCGATGTAGGAGCACTGGTTGGCCGGCGGCATCCACTGTTCCGGTCCGGAGGCCTGCTTGGAGGAGTTCAGGGCGCTGGTCTGGGCGTTGAGTGATCCGGCGTAGCCGAGGTCGTTGTAGAACGCCACCCGGCGGGCCTGCGTCCAGTTGCGGGCCCCGGAACCCCACGCCTCGTGGACCGGCACCATGTGGTCAATCTGGACGGTGGTGGCCGAGGTGTGAGTCTTGTTGTCGAACGTGGTGATCCACTTGCCGGTTGCGACCGAGCACAGCTTGGTCGACGTGAACTTCGGAGCGATCTTGCTTTCGGAGATGAGGACTTCGTGGCGGGTGTTCTGGCAGTCCCGGTTCTGGTCGATCCACTGCCCGAAGTAGTGGTTCCGGTCATAGCCGGCATTATTCTCAACCGCCACGGGTAGGGCCCGGACCGCGCTGCGCAGATCCGTCGTGTAGGTGGTTGCAGCCTGGGCCGGCGCGGTCAGGCCGGTGAAAAGCAGGCCGATGGTGAGCGCAGTGACCAGCGCGGATTTCAATCTCATGGTGTTCCCCCAAGTCGGAGCGCCCCCAGCGGACGCTGTCATGAGTGTGGCACCCGGAACCGACAATCCGCGGGTACTTGAGGTGAAGCTGACGAAGTGCTGAGTTTGATGGAACTCATTCCGTCATGCGGCTTCGCATCTTGCGTCCGTGCCCTCCAAGACCTGGCGAAGGGTCGGCTCAACCTGTTTCACATTATCGAGACGGATGAGAGTCCAACCGTGCTTCCTGGCCCACTCATTCTTGATGGCGTCCCGTATGAGAACCGCCTGATGATCGCGCTGAACCTTCTCCTCACTCGCCTTGCCCCAGCGAACAGGCCGGCGATGCTGCTCACCGTCGAATTCGATGGCGATCTTCATGGCAGGCACGGCAAAATCGAAAGCAAGCGGGCGTTTGTTCCTCAACTGGGGGTGCTTCCACTGCTCCTCGAATGGGATACCCGAGCGGCGAAGGGTGCGTCGTATCTCGATTTCACCACGCGGCTCCCGGCAGGTTGGACAGCCCGTTCCCATCACATGATGATGCGGCGTCTGCTTGAACTCGCCGTGTCTGGGGCAGATGATCGTGACCTTGACGATCATTCGCTCGAGCACGACTTCGCTGTAGTCGTACCTGCCCGGGCCATGCATGTCGTTCGCTCGTTCGATGAACTTCTCGAGCGTTATTTTTCGAGCAAGTCCTTTGCGAAGATCGGCGCAAGAGCTGCATCCACCGCCGTTGATGTGAAGTGCCGCCAGCTGTTCGAAATATCCATGTGTGAAACACCTGATGGTTAGCTTGCGCTGTGAGCCCCGGTAAATCGTTTCAGAGTAGTCATACTTCTGATCGTGCACCTCTATTGCGCGGTTTCGGAACCAGTCGGTGTCCTGCAACATCGACACCCGCCTGGCGGCGGCTCCGCACTCAGGGCAACCTGCCCCATTCAGGTGTGCGTATGGCCTTTGGCCGAACAAGCCGTGTTCGGGACATCGAATAGAAACCTTCTCGTTGGCAGTCGTGTAATCAACCATCGAGTAGTCGTACCGGTCCGGTCCGTGTTTCTCCCGGGCCTCGGTGATGAAGGTTGTCGTTGTCTTACGTGGTGGTCCACCAGCCACCGTTACACCGCCGTGAGCGCGTAGCGGACTTTGAGCCCGAGCCGGGCTTCCTTTTCGTCGATCTCGGTCGTCATGAGAGCCTGTTCCCAAGCACCGTCATGGACCCATGTCATGTGAGACATTGCTCGACTCGCCATGACGCAGAGGCGGCCTGGGGAGAGCTGGTGGGCTCCTGCCGAGGTGTAGCCGACGAACGGGTCGAGGGCGACGACGGCGTGCCACTGGCCGCCCTGAGGCTGTCTGCGGTGTCCGCGACGATGCCTTCGATGCCGAACTTGTCGCGCAGGATTGCCTGGATGGCGGTTCGCTGGGCGTTGTGGGCGACGACGATGGAGATGTCCGTGGTTTCCAGCGGTCGGCGGATCAGCTCCCCACTGTCGCGTGCTGTTTCGACCATCTCGGTGCCGACCAGGTTGGCGGCGTACCGGGCGACGGTGAGCATGGTGTCCATGTGCTGGTGGGTGGGCGCAACAGGGATCTGCAGCGGAACAATCTCGGAGACCCGGTTGCCGTGCTCATCGGTCAGGTAGCGGTCGGGCCGGGAGGAAGTGAACGGGAAGTTGTACAGCGGTGCGATGGCATCCACTGTTTCCTGGCCGAGCCGGTAGGTGGTGTCGAGGCGGTGCACGACGGCGCCGGTCTTCTGGACGAACACCTCAGGGGCGCGCATGTGGGGTGCCTGGTCCTTGCCGCGGAACGCTGAGACGTCAGCGGTAACGACCGGACCGATCTGTCCGGGGTCTCCCACCATCAGGATCTGGTCGGCGTTATCGGCTGCCGCGGATACATCGGCGAAGGTTGCATGGTAGGCCTCATCGACGATCATGAGGTCGCAGACGGGGCGGCTGGAGGTCTTGCAGGAGGCGATCCTGCGCACCACCGGGATGCGGGCATTGGCACTCGTACCGCCCTTGGCGACACCGGGCGGCGGGTTCATTCCGTTGACGTTCAGGGCGACCTGGGGCTGCCCGTTCTTGTCGGGTCCGAGGACCTGGGCGATGCGCTCGGCCATGTCGTAGGCACCCCGGCGGGTGGGGCACGCGATGACCATCTTGAGGTCGGAACGCTCCCACAGGTAGGCCACCAACTCGGACACCGTGGTCGTCTTGCCGGCCCCGGGAGGGGAGTCGACGATGGTGATGGGCTCACCGCTCCACACACTGTAGAGGGCCTTCGCGAGGGTCGATCCCGCGACCAGGTTGCGCCCCTCAGGGACTGCCGGTGCGGGTGTTTCAACAGGTGCTGAACCTGCGTCAGGAAGTTCAATGCCGAGGTCGCCAAGGTCTATGCCGATGCTTGTCATGGCAATCATGTGTGCGGGGAAGACCGAAAACCTACCCGCGAAGCACCCTCCGACGGTTCGATCGAGAGGACGTCGAACTCGAACCGGCGTCAAAAATCGGTCCCAAAGTTGCTCCGATCGACCGCATACCGTTTTTCGGCCATCCGCCGATGGGCCGTGTTTTGACGTCGAAACACCTGAAAACGGGGTTTTTGGGCTGATTTGTCCGACCGTGTCCGACCGCCGGCCACCAAAAACGGCGTCGTGGTCGGACAGCATAATGCCTAGTCAGACGCCCTTTTTGGGTCGAAAAACGGCCGTGTCCGACCAGACCGCGAGGAAAACAGGACACTTAAGAGAGGAAGGGTATATATACCTCTGAGGAGGGGGAGCTCCTATCTATGGGTCCCTTATGTGTAGAGGTAGTTAACTTAAGTCGGACTGGTCGGACAGATAGTTATATACCCCCTTTTGGCCAGTAACGGCGCGGAAGTTGCTGTCCGACCACCTGGTCGGACAGTGGTCGGACAGGTCGGACACGCCCTCAGCAGGGGATCCGCGGCAGTATCCCGGCGTTGAATCGGCCCGGTGAGCTTGCTGGCTGGCGCCGTACACATAACCCATATGACAGCCCCAACCTCTCCCAAAGAACTCCTCCACGCCTACCGGGCCGACGCCCGACGTACGGCGTCCCAGAACAACAAGCCCCAGAGCCGTTCGGATTTCCCCGGTCTGGTCCTCACCCCGACCGGCATGATTTACACCCGCGGCAAAGGCATCTACTACCACCCCACCGGCAAGGCACCCGAAGACCTGACGGCCGAGATCCGGCCATACTTCGGGGGAGGAGACCTGAAGTTCTTCCCCACAATTGCCGGCACCTTGGCCACCTTCTCCACGATGGCTGCCCTTCTCTGGTTGACTGTGGCTCTTGCCGGGCACGTCTTCGTCATGGCGGCCCTCCGGATCGGTGGCAGGCCACAGCGGAACGTAGCTGCCGTCGTCCTGGTCGTGTCTATCATCGCCACCGGCGCGTTCTACGCCTCAACCGGCCCCTGAGCCAAAACTTATTCAACTTTTCGTCCAATTTTTGCGCGCAGCCGCACATCTATACGTGAGCCCAAGAGAAAAGGCGCATGGAGGCATCCTGGCGCCGGCTGCAGCTGCACTAACCTCACAGATTGGACGACCATGCATAGCTTCATCACCAGCATCAAGGCAGCCCGCCGCGAAGCATCCAAGCGTTTCAAGAACCGCACCGCCGGCGAGAGCGGCGCCTTCGACATTGCGTCTATCATTATCGGCGTCGTGCTCCTGGGCATCCTGGTTGGCGGCATCATCGCCTCCACCTCGGGCCTCGTTCCCTGGGCCCAGGACAAGGCAGCCAAGCAGGACCTGTCCGCGATCGTCACCGCCCAGCAGGTCTACAAGGCCCAGTCCACCGACCGTGGCTGGGAGACCGTCGCCTCCTACGGCACGCTGACCAAACTGACCACAGCGCCGGCGAACCTGCTCTCTCCTGAACTCGCCGCGGACGCAACCTTCGCAGCCGATGCGACGGCAACGAAGTACTGGGCCGTCAAGAAGGGTGGATCCGGCATCTGGTTCGGTGTGAACGATGTGAAGACCACGCCGGTACCCATGGCCACCCAGCCGGCCGCAGCAGACACCGCCGCAGCAGCGCTGACCGCATACAAGACCGCCAACCCGTAAGCACCACTGGGTTAGCGAAGGGCCTTCCGGTAAATCCCGGCGGCCCTTCCTTTATTTCCTCGACACCGCATCGACGGCGTTTCGCTCTTGCGAATGAAGCGGGCACGGGAGCACCATTGCTTCACCGCTTATCGGAGGTTCGCGATGACGACGCCATATGTTCCTCCCCCGCGCGAAATCCATATCCCGCCGTGGCTCAGCGAACAGTGGGAGAACCCGATACTTCCACAGCCGCCGCCACCCCCGCCGATAACGGCTGCTGACCTAGCCGAAGCGGCAGCGAACCGGGACACCGCGAGGACAAATTGGCAGCCCACACCGACGGTCCCGGTGTCGCAGGGGTCAACACAGTCAGCGCCCACCCGGCAGCCCGGCCCATGGCGAAACCTGCCAGCGACCGCAAGGCCAGAGGTGCCAAAGCCCTCGAAGGACTTCACCCTCAAAGGGCTGAGAATCGCATGGGATGGCGCGAAGTGGGTCGCCAAGAATAATCCATGGGTCAGGGGCGCCTGGTACGCCTTGGAAGCGTACGACGCGATTATGACCGCCACAGACCTGGCGAAGTGGGCTGCTGGGATCAATCCGTCCTACAAACCGCCGCCACGAGTCGACACCGGATACGAGTTCAGCGGCGGAAATATGGGCATGACCTACAAGCACTTCGATGGCTCCTGGCAGAGGTTCCCGCCGCCCGGTTACGACAGGTTCGGCGCCCTCATGAAGTAAAAGCGTGCCCGCCATAGAGCTGCCGGCTGAAACCGTGCTCCCCAAGGCTAGTTGGAGGAGGCAGCTGTTTCCGGATGCACGTCGCACCTGATCTGAAGTGACGTCCTGTCTACTGCGCCAGCGTCCATCAGCCCGAGGGTCGCAGGGTTGGCTTTCCCGGCCGTGATCCACTCCTCGGCCGTCGCGCACTCGTTCAGCGGCGGTACCTCCAACGCATCCGCTTCGTCGTCGATGAAGTCCCCACGCTCGTACAGCTTGTCGTAACCGACTCGCATGGCCTCGAATGCTTGCTCGCATTCAGGAGAAACGGCCGCCGCCACCGGGGCACTCGGGGTCGGGTTGGGTTCTGAGGCATGTTGGATGTTGCCTATGACGATGACCGTCAGGAGCGACAGCATTGCCAGGGTGACCAGCCGGAAGGCCAGCTTCCTCCTGGCCGCTTCTTTCTCATCGTCGAAGAGCTGCGGCTTCGGCAGCTGGATTGGCCGTCTGCTGTGCTTCCCCACGTGGAACGCCCCCATTCATATCCATCGTTCCGTGCGCCAATCTTCGCAGGTTCCGACGATTCAGTAGTGTTTCAGTCCATCCGCTCCATGGTGCGTCCCTCATATGCGAAACACAGTGCGCTGGGGTAAGATTGAATCACCAACCACGAGAAATGATTCAGGCGGGTTACTGCAATGACTGCTGCCATTCACGAACGAATGACCAGGCTCCGAGAACGAGCCAATTTATCCCAAAGGGAGCTGGCCGCCTCCACGGGAATCTCACAGGCGACACTGTCGAGGATTGAAGCTGGGACACGCGAGCCACGACTGGACGAGGTGCTTATCGTCGCCTCCACCCTGGGGGTAAGTCCGGAGGTAATCCTTGAGGAGGACCCACTAGAGGATCGGGTCCTTGTGGCCCACCGAGCCGGCCGTCACGACGTGGACACCAGCGGAGTGCGGAACAAACTGCTGTCCTTCCTTGAGATGGACGACTACCTGAACCTGCACGGCATTACCGCATGACGGTGTCCCCACTCGAGCAATCAGCCTGCGACAGGGCGTCATCAATCCGGAGCCAAAGCGGATATGGTGCCACAGCCCCGATCGGCAAAGTACAGGACCTGATTGAGGAGGTCTGCCCTACGGCGCTTGTCGCAGTGCTGGACATGCCCCCCGGCTTGGATGGGATGGTGCTCAAGGACCCGAAATCCGGCCGGGTTGTGGTGGGAATCGCCACCACCAGCGTTCCTGAGAGGCAACGGTCCTCCCTCGCGCACGAGCTGGGCCACATCGTGTTCGAGGATTACAAGAACGGGAGCGTCGATGATTGTTCAGCGCGCACCCCGGAGGAGCGCCGGGCAGACATGTTCGCTCGGCATCTCCTCGCCCCGCTCCATGGCGTAAGCGAGCTCCTTAAAGATCATGGGGTCCCCGCACGCAGAGCAGAGAAGCACGACCTGGCCCTGGTCGCCCGGCACTTTGGAGTTTCTCCCGATGTAGCCCGATTTCAAATGGAAAGGCTGGGCCTGATTGCGGAGAAGGAGAGCGCCGCTTGGGCTCGTCTGAGCGGCAGTGGATTGGCCGCCGCATACGGGCACCTGAATGACTATCGTGCCGATGCTGCACGTTCGGGCGTGCCCGTCCCTCCACAGAACCTCGTCGAGCGAGCTACACGCGCCTACGTGAAGAATGCCCTCAGCATTGAAGCACTGGCGAGACTGAGCGAAGTGAGCGCTGACGAACTACGGAGTGCATTCGCCGCCGATGAGACCATCCCGGAGGAAGTACCGGAGCTAACGGTGAGCGACGACGAATTCTTCGGTCCCGCATAGTACCTGAATCCACAGAAGCACCTCCGCCGAAGTCCCTCCTGGATGCCGGCCCATGCATCACGTTCTGCGCAGTCAACAAGGAGTCCTTGTTGCATGACGTACTGGCCACCCAGTACTCCCTCCTGACACCCGACGTTGTCGATGACGAGATCATGCGCAAAAAGGGTCGGGGATTCGAATCTGTCGCCGCTGGATGGAAACGGCTTGTCGACCACGATCGGGTAATCGTCCTACCCTCGCTAGCCAAAGACGCTGACCTTGCAAAAGAAGTGCGGCGTCTATCCGGGATGCCTCTCACTGAGCGGCTGAAGCACCCGAAGGACTTGGGCGAGCTGTTGGCGATTGCCCACGGATGCCTAATGAAGTCCCGCGGGGAGGATGTCATCCTCTTGATTGACGACAGCGACGGCACGAAGCTCGCTCGGATCAACGGAATTAGAACCATCTCCACACAGCAAGTCCTCAAATGGGCGATCATGATGGGGCTGTTCCAAGATCGGGGCGAGCTCAAGTCTCTTTATGCCCGAATGCGGCCACTCGATCAATCCCTGGTCCCCATAGAGCAGACTGAACTTCTCAAGAAGGACTTCTGGGCTAAAGGTCGAGAAGCGCGCGAGAACCAGTCTCGCAAACTCTAGCTTGAGAGATCGCGCCTACTTCCGCGCCAATACTGTCATCGGGGGCTGATATATGTCTCAGTAACCCTGTCTCAGGCTTTTATCCAGAAAGTCCTTAAGGAGACATGAGACGTTCGTTGTGAGGAGTTCGCCATGAAACTCGGGTACGCGCGGGTGAGCACCACAGACCAGCATGCCGAGATGCAGATCGAGGCTTTGGTCGAAGCGGGGGTCGCCCGGAACAGGATTTTCGTCGATGAAATGTCGGGGGCGAAATCTGCCCGTGACCGCCCCCAGATGAAAGCCCTTTTGGAGTATGCCAGGGAGGGGGACGAAATCCTGGTTTGGCGTATCGATCGTCTTGGCCGCAGCCTCGTCGACGTCGTCAACACGGTCAACGAGATGACCGAAAATGGCATCCTGCTGCGCTCAATTGTCGACGGCGTAGATCCGAGTTCGGCGCAGGGCCGCCTCCAGTTGCATCTGTTCGCGACGCTGGCCGAGTACGAGCGGGAGCTGATCAATGAGCGGGTCCGCGCGGGCGTGATGGCGGCCCAGGCACGCGGGGTCCAGTTCGGCCGGCCGGCGCCGAAGCCGGATTCCATCGAGCGAAAGCTCCGGATGCTCCGCCAGTCCCTCGCCGACGGCGACACTATGGTCGACGCCGCAGAGGCTGTCGGCTGGTCACGGGCCACCGCCTACCGTTACCTGAAGCAGTTCGGCGCTGAGAAAGACCCGAAGCAGGCTGTCGTGGAGTACAAGCGTGGAAGGTCCCGGTACGGGAAGAAGACGAGGCTGCCCGCTCGAAAGGACGCTAAGCGTCATCCGGCGCATGAGAGCAAGACTCCCACGCCCTGAAACTGGTCTTGTGATTGTGATCCGATCCGATTGATTCAGAACACCGCCTGTCCTACGTTTAGCAGCACAGCACACAGGGGGTGTGCACAGACAAGAGATTCCTGTCTCCGCCTCCGTGGCACCTACTACACGACGGCCTGGGCAGATGCCAACGTCTGCGGCCTCTTCTAAGGAGTTCACGCCATGACTGATGTGATTTCGCCGGCTGACGTTTCACAGAAGAGCCGTGTGGGCCTGGCTATCTGGTTCATTGTCACGCTCGTTGCACTCGTCGGCATCTTCCTGTTGCCACTCGCGGGCGCCGTGATCGCAGGGCTGGCTGTCGTGTGGACCTGGGTGATGCGATTCAGCGACAGACGCTACACCGGCCTGCGGTGGTTAGCACTGGTGGTGCTCCTGGCGAACCTCGCATCGCTGTTCTTGGCAACGCCGTTCACCGCAGAACTCGGACCCGTGGAAGTCACGGAGATCACTTCCGACTGAACACCTGAAGCTGCTGCCGTGATGACACACAAGAGGCCGCCCAGCCGGGCGGTCTCTTGTGTGTTCGGCGGGACCTCGTATCCAATGATGAACCCGTGACAAATTGGAGTTCTGAAGACTTCACAACGGGCTTGACCTAGATGACGCGACGGCCAGCTGCCTTCTGCCGGTCGAAGCTGCCCTGCTTGATCTCGGCGTTGCGGGCGACCGATTCGTTGACGAGCCCGTCGTGGTACAGGTTGGCGAGGCTGACCTCGAACGGGATGGATCCCGTCTCCTTGTTGTTCAGCTGACCCTGGATGCTGCCCAGCTCGTTGGTGCGGATCGCGTTCGAGATGGCGGGGTTCACCAGCATAAGCTCGGTGGCCAGGGCACGGCCCGCGCCGCCCTTTTTGGGGAGCAGCTTCTGGTAGACGACCGCCTTCAGCGACCGGGACAGCTGGGAGCGGACGTCGGCGACGCGGGCGGCTTCGATGGAGTCCAGGATGCGGGTGGGCGCGTCCGCCGTGGACTCACAGTGGATGGTGGAGAAAACGGTGTGCCCGGAGGTAGCTGCACTGATGGCGGCGCGCATCGTCTCCGAGTCGCGCATCTCACCGACCAGGATGATGTCCGGTGCCTCACGCATGGCGTCCTCGATACCGGTGGGGAAGTCTTTGACGTCGGTGCCGACCTCGCGCTGGATGACCATGGATCTGGTGTGCGGGTGCCGGAATTCCCACGCGACCGGACGTGTAGTCCTTAACTTTCAGGTTAGGCCTAGGCGCCGCATCGACTGCTTCATACGTAGATACTCCTCGCATCACGCTAGTAATGTGTGCGACATGGATTTGGGCGAGTGGAGCGAAGAGCTGGCATACGCCTTCGACAGTGGCCCGGGTTCGCAGTCACTGCTCACCCTAGCCAGTTGCTCGTCAGCCGAGTGCAGTAGCGCAGTTATAGAGACGGCTCGAGGCCTCGTCGATCAAGCGCGGTGGTCACTCTTGGAATGCTCCGCCTCGGATGTACTGACGGACGGACCGAACCTTCGTCAAGTGCTGCAGCGGCAGGCTAGCTTCCTGATCCTTCGAGATGTCAAGATCCCTTTGCCCAACACAGTCCCGTTGATCGTGACCGCACATCAGCACTTGGTCAGAGAGGGCATCGCGGCGGGTCTCCTCGTTGTCGGAACGCCGGCAGGAGTCCGCGCCCTACGAAGGCATCCGGCACTGGGCTTTCTGAGCCGTGCAGAGAGTCTCCTCGAAGGCGGCAATGGAGCGACGCGGGGATAACACCGCAAAATAGGCGTCGATGTTCTGGCTAAGGAAGGCATTTGGATGACCCAAATCATGCTTCGCGATGGCGAAGACGCATGGCGGCGACCCACCATCGAATGTTTCATGAACGAGTACGAGCTCCGGGACATCCTGGCCGCAAGTCCCGAGCTTGTCCCGGGTGTCAGCGCGGCGGCAAAGACCTGTACGGAGTTTCGTACTGCAAGTGGCCCAGCAGATCTCGTGATCGTCGACGACGATGGCACGATCACGCTCGTCGAATGCAAGCTAACCTCCAATTCTCAAGTGAAGCGCGCGGTCGTTGGGCAGATCTTGGCCTATTCGGCGGCGCTATGGGGGAAAAGCGTGGACCGATTCGACGAGGCATGGAGGATGCGGACTGGGGCATCCTTATTGCGGGACGATGGCTCTGGGCCGAAACGTGACGTCTTGGCACGGAACCTCGCGGAGGGCCTATTTCGTATGGTCATCGCGGGGGACGGAATCGGTCAGCAGTCGCACAGGATCGCGGAGTACTTGAACGCTAGTTTTGGCCGGAGGGACGCGGCGATTGCTGTCGACTATGTTCGCATAGTGGAAGGCCCGCTTCAGATAGTGATTCCGCGAGCCTGCGTGCGGGAAGATTCAGGAACCCGCCAAGCATCGATCAGTGATCTGGCCGGCATGCATGGGAGCGCAGACAGTCGACAGTCTAGGGAAACATTACAGAGGACCGTTCGCTCGTTCTTGGCTGAAGGGTACAGCGACAGGGCGACGGCTAGATTAGCGGGCACTTCGAAATCGACAGTCGGGCGAATAAGGCAGCAGACGCCGGATGAAGGACGCGCGGATCATCGACCGCAGGAAACTAGCGTTTCGATCAGTGTCGCGGAACCCCCCCCGAAATAGACGGAACTACTTCGCTGTACTCCGATTAGAGTGAGAGCGCTCCGGAGACTCGAGGTTCGCCACGGAGCAACCGCAACGCGACGTGCTCGGCTCCACAAGCGCTTGATGTTTGCTGAACCTTCACGCCCGGGCCCCCGTGCTAGGAGTCGACCGAAGATCCTGAGCCGACAAAAACCAGGGCGTTCTCGTTCAACGCCCCTTCAGGAGGTCGACTACCAGCGTGCCTGCCCTATGCGCTTGCAATTCGTGGGTGGATGAACTTGCGGATGGTGCTCATCTGCTCCTCAATGAGCACATACTTTCTGTCGGTATGCCGTGCAGCGACCGCAGTCGTCCCGGAGCCGCCGAAGGGGTCCAACACTGCATCGCCCGGTTCTGTGGCCACCTCGAGGATTCTTGCAATAAGCCCGACAGGTTTGGCGTACGGAAATGGCTCGATGCCAGCGAGCTGCTGCTCCTTGTATGCGTCCTCATTCGTGGGCATTTTGTCGTCCATACGCCATGACCAGATATTCGACACCGCCTTTGGTTTTCCCCCGACCGCTAGGTAGGAAGGCCGAAAAGGTACGCGCGGTACGAGAAATTGCGCGCCGTCTTCCAACATCATCTGCAATGTCGCTTGGCTGTACCTGCTCGGAAGACGTAGCACCAGTGGCGTGGTGTTGCGGCCTTCTTGGATTACAACGTCCTCGATGAGTGCTGCATTGATGCCAGGCGTCGAGTGGTCGCCGGCGAGATATGGGCCGTCCGGGCAGTTGAACCGTACCGCGCCCGGCGGGAACCTCAAGTGTGTGATCGGGTTTCCTCGATGCGCCACCGGCACACGCTTCCCGGCCTCAGTGGTTCCCGCGGTGAACTGCCGCAACTTGCTGGGGTCCTTGGCGTAGACGAGGAGGAAATCGGTCGTATTCGCCATCGGCTGGTTCGGCAAGTAACTGGGGCGGCGAGTCCTTTCCCAAGAGATAGTTCCAATGAACCGGTCGTGCCCTAGGGCCGCATCGCACGCACCTTGCGCAATGCCTAGTTGGCGACTGCTGACGTGCACCCAGAAACTTCCATCAGACGCAAGCAGAGGCACCACACCCTCGGCAACATCGCGGATGAGCGCGGTCCACTCCGCCGGAGCCCACTGGTCCCGAAAAGGTCCGCGATCGGCCCGCCCCGTATTGAAAGGCGGATCCGCATACGCCAGCCGGAACCCCTCGGCGTACCCCTCGGCGGCCAGTTCCGGAAGCATCCTCCGGGCATCCCCATGTATCACCCGATTGACAAGCACTGCCCCATTATTCCCTCAGCGGGAAGAGTTTTAGAACTTTCGGACATGGGTTTCGGAAGCGAGGAAGGAACTCTACTCATTCGCTTCGTCTCAACAGATGCGCTAGCACATCGGCGGGACTGCGGTAGGGCGGGTGACCAGGAGCGCCAGGCCGAGCCCGGCAAAATAAATGCCGAGACGACGTTGCTGGCGAGCAGTCGACGTTTATGTGGACGTTTATCGGGGAATCCCAGGGAATCGAGGGGATTCACAAGGTAAAGTGTCAGCACTATCAACACTGTTTTCCCTAGTCAGTGGGCGAAATCGGGTCCTGACAGGAACCAGCGGGAACCGCGAACATGTAGAGCGGGGGTCGTCGGTTCGAATCCGACAGGGGGCTCCACCAGCTCAGCCGGAACTCAGAGCAACCTGGACAAAACGGTGCATTATTCCGCTCTATTGTGTCCGGACTGCTCGACATACTGTCCGGTTTGCTCCCCAGAGATCGAGATACTTCCGCTAATCGCTCGTGCATCGTTCTGTGCTTGCTCCTGTTCCGCGGTGACTATGATTCCCGGCAGATGGCCGGCCGCTGCAACCATTGCGCGCAGTTCAGCGACGGTATACGGGGTGGGGACCCTGCGGTGCGCCATGTAGTGGCAGTTCGGGCAAAGGGGTACGAGGTCGATGATCGGGTCGATCTCATAATCTGGCCGAAGACCTGCAGCAGGCACTGTGTGATGGACATGGCTGAAACCTGCGCCCGGCGGCCCATACGTAGCCTCGAAGTCAAAGCCGCACGCGTGACAGCTGGACCCGAGATGAGCAATCGCTACCGCTTTTGCCTCGGGATCGCGTTCATGCCGGTTGACGGGTATCCGCTGCAGCGCGTGCTCCGGGTAGGAGCCGGGGACTGGATCCACGGTGTCTGCGTGTTGACATACGCTGTCCACCACATGGCCGGACCAGGCGTCTCTCACTGCCGACTCGGTGTCCGGCGGGATGTGCCAGAACGAATCAGCAGCGGCGTCCCAGTCAATTTCCGGGGCACGAACCGCGAGCTCATCGGTGTGCAACTGTTCCCCTTCCGGCAGCAGGAGGTCGAATTGAACTGTGACAGACAGCCGACTGCCCGAGGCCTCCGGATCGAGGTACGTGACCGCAATCGGTTCACCCACCGTGACGCCATGCCCAATCAGACCCCGCCTGTTGGGCCCCGTTCCCTGTACGAGCAACCAGACCTCAGTTCCGGTGGGAAGCATCATTCCGTCATTGAGAAACCACTGTTCCAGATGCCCGCCGGAGTTCCGCACCTCGGCGACAGCTGATGCATAAGGTCCGCTCCAGTGACTCGTGTCCGGGTTCCACCCCAAAAGTACCGCTGCCATGGGATCAGTGTGTCACTACGGACTCGCACGGGTACGGGTGCCGATGGTTACTGAAAGGTAATCTCAAGACCCGTGCAAGTTACTCTCATGACTTGATGGAAGCCCTTGACGCTTGAAGTGTCTGCGGCAGATGCTGAGATTACGCAGTGCAAAAGGACTCATCGGGGGCGGATATGGGAACCATCAAGTGCAAGACGTGTCCAGGAACGTGGACCGTAACAACAACCAAGGCTGAAACCGTGATCGCGCAGAATCACGTTTATCTGAATCCAGGCCACCGGACAGCTACCGTGTGGAAGGACCAGCACGAAGAGGTCAAGCCTTCCTAGCGCTTCCCAGCGGGCTACGTACGGTTGAGCGCGTGCCGTATTCCGTTGGAACCAGAGCGCCAGTCAGCCCACGAGGCGCTTGGCGCGCTCGACGGCCTTACGCAGCTCATCCTGTTTGGTCTTGCGGGACAGGGACTGGGGACCTACGCCGGGAGCTTTGATGACGGTGACGCGGGGGACGCGATCCTGCAGGTGCTTGTCCCAGGTCTGCTGCACGGCATCGCTGCAGAGCAGCACCACCTCGAGTCGCGGCAGGAGGCGCAGGACCGAACCCAACGCCTTGGCGCCGGCCGTGCGGTTGTCGGCATTGGGATTCGACACGAGGAACGGGACCATGTTCCACATCAGGACGCCTTCATGCAGGCCGGCTGAATCGCGTTCTATCCAGCAGCGCTCAGCGGCGCTGTCCGGGTTGTCGACGGATACAAAACCGGTGCCGCTTTCGGAGAGCACTTCCTCCTGTGGGCGGTCCAGCACGAAAAGCACGCGGGCCTGATCTCCCGCGTCTGCCGGGTCAAAGTGCGGTACAGGGGTTGACCTGGTGGCCGTGTAGCTGGCTCGCCACTGCTCCAGGCTTTGAATGTGCGGGGCGGTTGCCAGCATGGATCGGCGGTTCTCGAGAACCGCATCGTCGGCCAGGGCTTGCGGATGATCGAGGTACATATCTCCACTGTATCCGCGCTCAGCCACTTCGTATGCGTCGGGTTCTCCAGATCCATCCGCTCGACCGGATCTGCCCGGAGTGGGTGTCCGGAAGATGGATGCAGTCCGCGAACGGGAAAATCAGGCGGCGCGGAGCCGGCTGACTGCGTGTCCCCAATCGCCGTGGTCTACGTCGATCGGCTCTCCGTCCTGGCCGAAGCACACGTCCACGGGTTCACCGAAGCCTTCACAGCTGTGGTCCGTGCACTGCTCCGTCAGGGTTCCCGCGTATTCGTTGGCGAACTCGCGCTCCCACTGATCGACCTGGCAGAGTGCCCACGCATCACCCTGATCGGCAAGCTCGCGGAGTTCGTCAATGGTGTATCTCCGCCCCCTCTCGGGGTGGCGAAGGTTACCTGTGAAAGTACTCGAAGGAGACGTTGAGATGTTCATGCGATCAAAATACGTCGTGCCTCTGACAATTTCGCGGGACCCGCTCGGCGAGTTACGGATCAATCAGGGTTCACCGGCTGCAGGGCCGATTGAACCGCCACCATGTTCTCCCCGTAGCTGGCGTCATAGGAATCCTGCAGCGTGCCGTCGTCATACACGACCGTGACAAACACGTAACCGTTCTCGATCCACGAGGTGAGTATCCTCTCGCCCGCCGTCTCGAGGAGGTCCTGTTGCACTGCTTCCAGCTCCGCGTGGTTTCCTGCGCCCGAATTCGCAGGTTCGGTACGCGGATCGATATTTGCGGGAGGGTCATAAAGCGCCAGCGGGGTCGGCGGACGTGTGAGAGTGAAGGTCTCGCCGTTCCAGGTTCCGTGCACGGCGTAGGTCCCCCAGGTCACACCCCCTGCTCTCTCCCACAGCTTCACCGCTTCCCAGTCCCAGCCGATGACTTCGGGGCCGGAACACTGCGGGGGATAGGACTCCATCACGGGTCCGAGGCACAGCATCGCGGGACCGTCTTCGTCCGAAATCACCATGCCCTGCCCAATCAGCTCCTGGGAAGCGGGGGAAGCGGCACTTCGCCGGGGCTCGCGCCGGGCGTTGCCACCGCGCCACAGCCGGTGAGCAAGAGCAGGCAGGCTGCCAGAATGATCGCCAAACCCCTCACCACACGGTCTCCAGATCCGCATGGACCGCTGCGAGGAGGCGCTCCCTGTCATCGAGAAGATCCACGGGCCGATCCCCGTGAAGCGAGCCGTTCGGTGCAACGAACCATTGCAGGATGTGGCGATCCTTCCAGCCGGCGTCGAGCCCGATCTGGGCTACTTCGGCGAGGATCGGACGCACTGTGTGCGCCGTTGAGTCGAACTGGAATCCGGGGTACAGGACACGACCGGCCTTCGTCGCGACGCCGAGGATCCTGCGTTCGGCTGCGAGGCACCCGGCGGGTGGCCAGTGTGGCCCCAGCAGCGCGTCAACGTCGGCGCCGCTCAGCAGCCCGAACTCCAACTCGATGGCAACCCACTTGGCGCAGGCCGCCCTCACGGAACGCGATACCGCGTCCTGGTAAGCAGTCGCCTCACGTACGACCCTGGCTGAGCCGCCTCTCATAGGGCAAAGTTACTGCTAGCGGGCAGTCAATAGAACAGTTGATGGACAATTGACACCTAAACGCGACATCACCGGCTTACGACGACGGCGCACACGCCTCATTCAGCGCTTCCACCGACTCTGCCGGAACCTGATCGCCGGCTGCAGCGATGTCGCGAAGCGGGCCGGTGATCTCGGCAGGAACACCCGCGGTCTCTGCGGCGTCAACCAATCCGCCGAGCAGTTCGCGATCTCCAGCGCTGACGTTCCCGTCGCTGACGAGTGAACACACCTGTGACTGGACTTCTTCTGCGGCGGCGCCGGCCACCTGCGATGCCGCATCACTGGCTATCTCACCGGCAGTTTCCTCAATTTGATTGCAGCCCACCAGCAGGGCGCCCAGAGGGATGAGCAGGGACAGTGCAGCGATTTTTTTCACGGTTCCAGTCTACGGGCACGGGCCCTGTAGGCCCTGGGTAACTATCGGTCCAGGTCCTCAGGCTCGAACTGGCTCAAGGGGGACCCTCCGAAGTTCGCCTCGTCATCACTCGCGTCGACTTCCTCGCTGCTCATGGGATCACCGAAATCGACGTCGGATGCGGCTTCGCCGATGGTAGGTTCTTCCGGCGGCACCTGCTCTTCACCGTCACGGAAGCGCGCTTCCTCGGTATCATCGCGAAGGCTCTGATCGCTTTCCTCGGCAATCGTGCCGGCTCCGGGCTCATCCTGCAGCAGTGGATCCTGCTGCCAGTTATCCGGATCATTCTCGGCAGCTGTGGGATAGCCGTCCGGTTGGCCGTCCTGCACGGGATCGAGCGCCTCGGGCGCGATCGACTCGTTCACGGCGTCAGGCTCCTCGCCGACAACGTGCAATTCCTCATCGGGAAGATTCTCAGTCATGACCGGTCCTTTCGACGATTGCATTCCGGGAGGTGCTCCCGTGAATGTAAGCCTACTGATCATTCAAGGTCGAGGCCAGCCGGATGGGAAGCTCCCAATACCGGAGGCCTCCCATCCGAGCCGTCAGCCTGCGTGATCCCGCCAGCTGTGCTGCGGGTCGAATCCCAGTAGGCGCCGTGCCTTCTCGATCGAGAGCAGCGTTTCATGTTCGCCGACTTCCCTGACCAGCTCTACGCCGGGAAATACCTCCGCGGCCAGCGAGGCGCTCGATCGGCTCATCACGGTATCGGCGGCCGCGATGATGAACCGGTCAAAGCCGTTCCGCGCGTTCTCCAGAGCCTGCAGCACAGCCTGGGCTCCGTCCCGGCCGTCAATGTATCCCCATAGATTCCACTTCCTCAGCAGCGGATCCGAATCGAATGTCGGAAACTCGGCGTAGTCCGACGGATCCATCACATTGGAGAACCGCAGCGCCGTGATGCTCAGCGAGGGATCCCAGCGGGTCAGCTGGATGGCCATCTGTTCTTCGAGGTGCTTTACCAGGGAATAGGTACTCTCCGGCCGCGCGTCATATTCCTCATCGACCGGAATGTACGGCGGGTCCTCGTCGAACGGAAGCCCGAGGACTGTCTCGCTGGAGGCGTAGACAATCCGCTGGATCCCCGCCCGCCGGCAGGCCTGGAACACGTTGTAGGTCGCCAGCATGTTGTTGTGGAAAGTGGCGGAATCAGGCTGCAGCCCCGGTGCGGGGATCGCAGCGAGATGGACGACGGCGTCGAAACCTGAGTGCCGGTCATCCACTCCCAGCAGCGCATCGACGACGTGACCATAGTTGGTCAGGTCGATTGAGAGGAAGCCAGGCCCGCGCTCGCCGTGCAGGTCGAATCCATGGACCTCGTGTCCGGCCTCCGTCAAACCCGCAACAACACTGCGTCCCAGTTTGCCGCTGGATCCCGTGACCGCGAGCCTCACGCCGGCCGATTGTCAGGGGAAGTTGTCTTGGCCGCGTCAGTTTCGGCCAGGTGCCCGATCGCTTCATCGATTTTCTTCATGAGGGCGGGCTCCAGCGTGACGCCGGCGGCCGCAACGTTGGACTCGACCTGCTCAGGGCGGGACGCGCCGATGATTGCTGAGGCAACGTTGGGGTTCTGGAGCACCCACGCGATAGAGAGCTGCGCCATGCTCAGCCCGGCCTCGTCTGCGAGCGGTTCCAGCTTCTGCACTCCGGTGAGGACCTCATCAGACATCCAGCGCTTGATCATGTCCGCGCCGCCCTTGTCATCGGCAGCTCGCGAACCCTGTTCCGGTGCCTGACCCGGCTTGTACTTGCCGGTGAGGACGCCCTGCGCGACAGGGGACCACACGATCTGGGAGATGCCGAGTTCCTCCGACGCCGGCACTACCTTCTCCTCGATGACCCGCCAGAGCATGGAATACTGCGGTTGGTTGGAGATGAGCTGGAAACCCAACTCCTTCGCAAGCCCGTGCCCGGCGCGCAACTGCTCCGCAGTCCACTCACTGACCCCGATGTAGAGGGCTTTGCCCTGCCTGACGACGTCGGCGAACGCCTGCATGGTCTCTTCGAGGGGAGTCTCGTGGTCATACCGGTGGGCCTGGTAAAGGTCCACATAGTCTGTTTGAAGGCGCGTCAGCGAGCCGTCGATCGACTCCATGATGTGCTTCCGGGAGAGACCGGCGTCGTTATGACCCTTGGGGCCGGTCGGACCCCAGACCTTGGTGAAGATTTCAAGGGACTGCCTGCGCTCACCCTTGAGGGCTTCCCCGAGGACCGTCTCGGCTGCGGTGTTGGCGTACACGTCCGCGGTGTCGAAGGTGCTGATGCCGGCGTCGAGGGCTGCACGCACACACTGCGTGGCCACGTCATTCTCCACCTGGGAGCCGTGCGTGAGCCAGTTTCCGTAAGTGATCTCCGAGATTTTGAGTCCGCTGTTTCCGAGGTATCTGAATTCCATGGTTTCGATGCTATCCATCCCCGGGTCCAGCGGTACAGTGCACCTGCGGGCGACGCCGGATCCGGCCAGTGCCAACGGCTACACTGAATCGACGCCTTCCGACCAATTGTGATTGAGGACCATGGGTACGTTTACTGCGCGATTTGCCACTGCGGAAGAACGCGGGAACTGGGATTCCCTGGTCACCGCCAATCCGAACGGCGGCAACCTCCTGCAGTCGGCGGCGTTTGCAGAGGTCAAGTCCCACCATGGCTGGAAGCCCCTGTTTCTCGTGTTCGAATCCGCCGGATACACCACCTACAACCTCGTCCTCGAGAAAAAGGTCCCGCTTCTCGGGAGCCTCTGGTACCTGATCAAGGGCCCGGATGTGGCAGCCCCTGAGGATGTTCCTGCGGTCCTGGACGCGTGCAAATCCTTCATCCGGGAGTCAAAGCTCGCAGTCTTTGCAGTCAAGATCGAGCCGGACATTGAGGATGACGACGGCGTCCGCACCCTCTTCCGGCGCGCCGGTCTGGTGAAGGCCTTCAACCTCCAGCCCAACGATCACACGGCCATCCTCGACACCACCCCGGAGCCGAACCAGCTGCTGCGCAACCTGCACTCGCGTGGGCGCAACGCCGTCCGGCGGGCCGAGCGGGAGGGCGTCACCGTGCAGCAGATGGAACCCACGGATGAAAATTTCCGCACGATGTACCGCCTCATGGCGCACATTGAGGACCGCTCAGCGGCACGTCTCCGCTCGTTCGAGTACTACCGGCGATTCTGGACGAACTTCGTTTCCGCCGGTCAGGGTCGGCTCTACTTTGTGCACGAGGACGGCGAGCCTTCCGTTGGCGCCTTCGTCATCAACTACGGCCGCAAGGGCACCTACAAAGACGGTGGATCCAAGCCGGGCCGCTCGCAATACGGTGATTCGCATCTCCTTCAGTGGAGGGCGATCAATGATCTCAAGGCCGAGCACAATATTGTTGAGTACGACTTCTGCGGGACCCCTCCTAGCGATCAGCTGAAGGACAAGAGCCATCAGCACCACGGTCTCGGCCTGTTCAAGACGAGCTTCACCAAGACGGTCACCGACTTCGTGGGTTGTTATGACCAGGTGCTCAGTCCCATGAAGTACCGTGCGTGGCAGAAGCTGGGCGAACGCATCACGCGTCAGGTGTACTGGCGGCGCACAAATCAACCGTTCTACTAAACAGCAGGCCCGGGCACGACGAGCGATCATGAGCCAGGAAAGGGGCATAAGAGTGGCAGACAAGACCGGTGCGGGCAAGCGCCGGAGCCCGGATACCAACCCCTCTCCGGTGGCTGAACAGCTTCCCGTAGTGAAGTCGCCCGCATCACCGGGCAAGGCCAAGTCGAAAATCGCGCGGAAAGCAGCCGCCCGGCCGCAGTCCAACCCGACCGATGCCCTGCCGATCACCCCGCAATCCGCCCGCCCTGACCGTTCACAGCTGGCCGCCCGCAAGATGCTTCGGCGCCTTGTCCAGGGAGAATCTCCGCCCACCCAGGCGATGAACCTGGTGGAGCGGCTCGCCGGCAGTCCCTATGCCAACCCCACTATCCAGGTGGGAGGCCCCGACGTCGGTGCCCGCCGCACGCTCGATTTCGCGCTCAGTCTCGCTGAGACGATGTTCCGATACGGTGCCGGGGCGCTGGAAGTCGAGACGAGCATCATTGCCGTGACCGCGGCGTTCGGGCTCGACAACATCGAGGTGGACATCACCAACCAGTCGGTGGTGCTCAACTACTCAGCGAAGGACCAGACCCCCACAACCGTTCTGCGCGTGGTGCGGTCCTGGACCAACAATTATGCGGGACTGACACGGGTCCACCAGCTGGTGACCGACGTCGTCGACGGCGGGGTGGACCGTTCCGAAGCCATCCGGCGCCTTGACGAGATAACCCACCGGCCCAAGCCTTTCCCGCGTTGGATGGTCACGGCCGCGTTCGGTGTCTTCGCTGCGGCCATCGTGGCGTTCATCGGCGGCGGACCGCTTGGCTCCCTGATCTCGTTTGCAAGCTGTATCGGTGTTGACCTGCTCTCGCGTCAGCTGGGGCGTTGGCGGGTGCCTGAATTTTTTGCGACGGCCACCTCGGCCGCCCTCGTCACGTTGACCGCAGTGCTGTTGTGGTCGCTGCACGTACCGATCGCGCCCGCCCTGGTTGTGGTCGGCGGGATTCTGCTGCTGCTGCCTACCGGCAGGCTCGTATCTGCAACCCAGGACGCGATCAACGGATTCCCGGTGACTGCAGCAGGGAGGTTCCTGTCTGCCTTCCTCGTCTTCGCAGGAATTGTGTCCGGCATCGCCGTTGCGCTGGTGCTCGGCAACCTCCTCGGGGTTCCTGAGCTTGACGTGACGTCGTCGGTCGGCTCCCTGTACCCGCTGCCGGTGGTTGCGGTGCTCATCTTCATCGCGGTTGCAATGATCTGCATTGCCGAGCAGACGGACATGGCCCTGGTTGTGCCGACCTCCCTCATCGGAACTGCCGGGTTCTTGCTCTATTCGCTCGTTGTGAACCTCGGCGTCGGCTATCGGCTTGCGCCCGCCATTGCGGCTGTCCTGATCGGCATGCTCGCGCGGGTGGTTGCCCTCCGGATGGGCGCACCGCAGCTGGTGGTCGCCGTGCCTGCGGTGATGTTCCTCTACCCCGGGCTCACGATTTTCCGGTCGATGTATGACCTCACAATCGAGACGGACGTGACCGGCGCTGGCGCCATCGGCCTGTTCAACGCTCTCACCATCATTTTGGCCATCGCCGGCGGCGTGGTCCTGGGCGACAATCTGGCACGGCCGTTCACCAAGAAGCTCAGCAGCAACGAACGACGCCGTAATCGACGCAGATGATCCGGAGACTCTAGCCGCGAAGCCAGTTCACCGGCTCGGCGCCCTGTTCGGCGAGGAGCGCATTGGCCCGGCTGAAGGGCCGGGAGCCGAAGAATCCGCGGGAGGCTGATAAGGGACTCGGGTGAGCGGACTCGACGAGCGGCGTAGAGCCCAACAGTGGCTTGAGCTGCTGTGCCTCCCGGCCCCACAGGATGGCAACCAACGGCTGGTCACGGGCAACCAGAGCCCGGACGGCGGCATCAGTGACTGCGTTCCAGCCAAGCTTCCGATGTGAACCCGTTTCCCCCGCTCGGACTGTGAGGACCCGGTTGAGCAGCAAGACCCCCTCGTCAGCCCAGCCCGAAAGGTCACCGTGGCTGGGTGCCGGTGCCCCAAGATCCGTAGACAGCTCCCTGTAAATGTTGACCAGGCTGCGCGGCAGTTTGGTTTGCCGGGTAACGGAGAACGCCAGGCCGACGGAGTGCCCGGGAGTGGGGTAGGGGTCCTGGCCGACGATGATGACCTTCACGTGATTGAGTGGGTAGGTGAAGGTCCGCATTATGTGGTCCGGGCGCGGCAGCACGTGGGCGCCGGCCGCTTGCTCGAGAGCCAGGCGCCGCGCCAGCTGGTGAATCTGTGGTTGAACGGGCTGAAGCGCTGCCGCCCAGTCGGAAGCCATGATTTCCTCGAGCGTCGCCGGAGCGGCGAACGGCAGCGTTGCGCCCGGGCTGGAAGGAATGGGCAGGGTGGTGCCGCCGTCGTCGTCGTTCATGGTTCTATCTTTGCCCGGATGGGCACTCAAGCTCCACTGCGGGTAAATGACAACGGTGTGATTCGCCACTACCATGGGGAAAGTAAATTGGGCGGAAACGGTGGATTGGACGGTGTGTCGTGAGCATGCAGGGACCGGCGCAGACAGACCAGAACGGCCACGCAGCGGGCGTGCGGGAGTCAGGCCTGGGTGAGCGGGAAGAGCGGATACTTGAGCTCGAGAGACAGTGGTGGAAATACTCGGGGGCCAAAGAGCAGGCCATTCGTGAGCTGTTTGATCTCTCTGCCACGCACTATTACCAGATCCTCAATGCGCTTATCGATACAGAAGCCGCGCTTGCCCATGACCCGATGCTCGTGAAGAGACTGCGTAGACTACGTACAACCCGCCAACGCGCCCGATCAGCGCGCCGTCTTGGCGTCGATGTCTAGCACCCACGTCCACCCAATCCAAGGATTCCCCGCACCATGACCCAATACCCCCGCGACGAATTCGACCAGGTTCCCGAATCCGCCGCCCGGCAGGGAGTCCACCGCGAGCGCATTGTGCCTCCGCGATCTAGCGGTCTGGCATTGAAGGTTGTTGCGGGAGTCCTGGTCCTCGCGGTTGGTCTGGCCGCATACTTCCTCTTTCCGCGCCTTGGGCTTGGGCAGGCCAGCGATGTCACTCCGGGGAGCACCAGTTCTGCGCCGATGCCGTCCATCACGGCCGAGGGGGCGGCGGGCGAACCCAGCGAAGACGCCAGTGAATCTGCGGAGTCCACGGAATCTGTGTCGCCCAGTGCCGCACCCACTCCCGGGGAAGAGTCGACTGCCGGCTCGGAACCGACAACCGAAGAGGAACCGACAGCCGAGGCAACCGATTCGCCGTCAGAAGCGGCAGCAGTCGTCGACATCACCCAGCCGGTTGCCGTGCTGAACGCCACCGCGGTCAGCGGGCTGGCAAGCACAGCGGCGGGCAGGCTGCAGGCGGATGGCTGGAACGTGACCCAGATCGGCAACTGGTCCGGCCAGCAGCTGCAGGGGTCCATCGTGCTCTACAACGCAGAGGAGCAGCGCCCCACGGCTGAGGCGCTCGCCGGTGCCCTTGGTATCGGCGCTGTCCAGGGCAATGCGGGTTTCGGCGATATCACCGTGGTGGTTGGCCCCGGCTTCCAGTGAGCCGCCCGGTTAAGGATCAATAACATTCACTGTGTTCCGCATCACTGCTTTCGAGTTCTGGGATTAGATGTATCTCAGCCCCGCCGTCAATAGTTAAGCGGGGGATCTACATAGTGGGAGAACAACATGGCGCAGGGAACCGTGAAATGGTTCAACGCTGAAAAGGGCTACGGCTTCATCACTGTCGATGAGGGCGGGGCGGATGTCTTTGTGCACTGGTCCGCAATAGACATGGAGGGCTACCGTGCACTCGATGAGGGCCAGCGGGTCCAATTCGAAATCGGAGAAGGCCAGAAGGGCCCGCAGGCGGAGGCCGTGCGGCTCGCATCCTGAGCAACCCAAGCAACACCAAACAACGACGGCGCGCTTCCCCTGTCAGGGCTGGTGCGCCGTCGTCGTTATTTTCCCCAAGGCGAAACAGCTTGCACTCGCAGTGTGTGAGTGCTAATTATTGACTTAGCACTCTGGTGTGACGACTGCTAAGACGCCACGCTGGGAGTGAACCAGGCAACCTCTGTGGTGAGGGCTGGTTGGGGAGGTACAGAGATCCTCCCGGATCAGTCCGTCCGTCGCGGGCATCACAGGCCGGTAGCAGCATACGCATGACCGTCCCGAAAGGACCTACGCCGTTATGGCCAAGATCATTTCTTTTGATGAAGAGGCACGCCGCGGCCTCGAGCGCGGATTGAACATCCTCGCTGACGCAGTCAAGGTTACGCTGGGCCCCCGCGGTCGCAACGTTGTCCTTGAGAAGAAGTGGGGCGCTCCCACGATCACCAACGATGGCGTTTCCATCGCCAAGGAGATCGAACTCGACGATCCGTTCGAGAAGATCGGGGCCGAGCTGGTCAAGGAAGTTGCAAAGAAGACCGACGACGTCGCCGGTGACGGAACCACCACCGCCACCGTCCTCGCCCAGGCACTCGTCAAGGAAGGCCTGCGCAACGTAGCCGCCGGTGCTGATCCGTTGAGCCTCAAGCGCGGAATCGAGAAGGCAGTTGACGCCGTCACCGCCGAGCTCCTCGCCTCCGCCAAGGAGATCGAGACCAAGGAAGAGATCGCAGCTACGGCTTCGATCTCCGCCGGTGACCAGCAGATCGGTGACCTCATCGCTGAAGCCCTCGACAAGGTGGGCAAGGAAGGCGTCATCACCGTCGAGGAGTCCAACACTTTTGGCCTCGAGCTTGAGCTCACAGAGGGTATGCGCTTCGACAAGGGTTACATTTCCGGCTACTTCGTCACCGACGCAGAACGCCAGGAGACGGTCCTTGAAGACCCCTACGTCCTGATCGTCAACTCGAAGATCTCCAACGTCAAGGATCTCGTCGCTGTTCTTGAGAAGGTCATGCAGTCCGGCAAGCCGCTGCTGATCATCGCCGAAGACATCGAGGGCGAAGCCTTGGCTACCCTCGTGGTCAACAAGATTCGCGGCACCTTCAAGTCCGTTGCCGTCAAGGCACCGGGCTTCGGCGACCGCCGCAAGGCTCAGCTGGCTGACATCGCCATCCTCACCGGTGGCCAGGTCATCGCTGAGGAAGTTGGCCTCAAGCTGGAGAACGCAACCCTGGACCTTCTGGGCCAGGCACGCAAGGTTGTCGTCACCAAGGACGAGACCACCATCGTTGAGGGTGCAGGCAACGCCGAGGAGATCGCCGGCCGGGTTGCACAGATCCGCGCCGAGATCGAGAACTCCGACTCGGACTACGACCGCGAGAAGCTGCAGGAACGTCTGGCCAAGCTGGCAGGCGGCGTTGCAGTCATCAAGGCCGGAGCCGCAACCGAGGTTGAGCTCAAGGAGCGCAAGCACCGCATTGAGGACGCCGTCCGCAACGCAAAAGCTGCTGTTGAAGAAGGCATTGTTGCCGGTGGCGGCGTGGCCCTGATTCAGGCCGGCGCCAAGGCATTCGCCAACCTCAACCTTGAGGGCGACGAGGCAACCGGTGCAAACATCGTTCGCATCGCCATCGACGCTCCCCTCAAGCAGATCGCTTTCAACGCTGGCCTCGAGCCCGGCGTTGTGATCGAGAAGGTTCGCGGCCTGCCCGCCGGCCATGGCCTCAACGCCGCGACCGGCGATTACGAGGACCTCCTGGCTGCCGGCGTGAACGACCCCGTGAAGGTTACCCGCTCTGCACTGCAGAACGCTGCCTCCATTGCGGGCCTGTTCCTCACCACCGAAGCTGTTGTCGCGGACAAGCCTGAGAAGGCTGCTCCCGCAGGCGGCGGCGACGAAATGGGCGGCATGGGCGGGATGGGCGGCTTCTAAGCTTCCCAGCCTCACCAGCAGGAATACCTGCGAAGAGAGTTACACCAAAGGCCGGTCCCTCACGGGGCCGGCCTTTGGGCTGTGCTGGAAGATTTGTGCAGCTATGGCGGGTTCTCCGGCTTGGAAGCCGCCGCAGCTGCACAAAACTTCGGGGGTGGGCCGGTTCGGCTAGTGCATGAACATGCGGGCGTTGCTCAGCTCTGCCTGACTGTACTGCTCGGTTGCAACGCCGAGAGCCTGGTTGATGCTGGTCAGCGATTCCTCGACCTTGAGCTGGGTTGCACGCCAGTCCGTCACCAGCTGCTGGAAGTTCTGCGAGGCCTGACCCTGCCACTCGGACTCAAGGGACCTCAGCCCTGACTGCATGGCATTGACCTCTGCCTGGAGCCGGGCGATGGTATTTTGCACGTCTGCGCTCTTGGCGGCGAGCGAGTCCGTATTGACGTTGAAGTAGGTCATGGTTCCTCCTGGGCTTCTGCTGTGTATGCACTGCGCCTTCGACGTTAGAGTGCACCGGTAGCAGCGCATGCCCTCGGCCGCGGAATGTGGGTAATTTGCCTGCACCCAAGGGGCTGGGGAGGAGGGGTCCCCTGCAAGAATCGCGCGTCAGTCGTCTGCCGGCGGCGTGCTTTCCGTGTCATGCGGCAGCCGAATGGATAAGGTGGCGCCGCCGCCGGGGGTGTCCTCGAGCCGAACGCTTCCATCATGCTGCGCAACCAGCGCCGCGACAATGGCCAGGCCAAGGCCGGTACCGCCGGTTTCCCGGTAGCGTGAGGAGTCTGCCCGGTAAAAGCGCTCGAAGACCCTCGCGGCGTCTTCCTCGGAGATGCCGGGACCGTGGTCGCGCACCTCGATCACCGAATCGCTTCGGCCGTGGATCACGGGGGCAACGCCCACGGCAACCTCGATCGGCGACCCTTCGGGCGTATACCGCAGGGCGTTGGTCATCAGGTTTGCGACGACCTGGCGGAGGCGGGCCTCGTCACCGACTGTCGGGGCGTGACGCGCCGGTCCACCGTCGAGGCCGATCACACGGATAGTGCGTTCCGGCGCGATGGCCCGGGCGTCCATGGCGGCATCGTTTCCCAGCACCAGCAGGTCGAGAGGTTGCGACTCGAGGGGTCGCTGCTCGTCGATGCGCGCCAGGGTGAGCAGATCCTCGACCAATTGGCCCATCCGCTTGGCTTCGCTCTCGATACGGCCCATGGCGGCCTTGACGTCGTCGTCGTTTTGGAGGGCACCGTGACGGTACAGTTCGGAGAATCCGCGAATGGTGACCAGAGGTGTACGAAGTTCATGCGAAGCGTCCGCGACGAAGCGGCGCATCTTCCGTTCTGAATCCATCCGGGCTGCAAACGCAGACTCGATGTGCGCAAGCATGGCGTTCAGGGAGCGGGAGAGCCTGCCCACCTCGGTGGCGGGACGCTCAACCTCGACGCGGCGTGAGAGGTCGCCGGCGGCAATCGCCGCCGCCGTCCGCTCGACGCGGCTCAACGGACGGAACTGTCGGGTAACCGCAAGGTAGGCGACGATCGAGGCCGCGGCAATCGAAAAGAGTCCGACGGTGAAGATGATGCGCCCGGCTTCGGACACCGTCTGGTTCAGGGTGGACATGGGGCTGGCAACAGCCACCGACGTGTTGTCCGCCTGCAGCGGGAACACCATGACGCGCCACTCGCTCTCCCCCCTGCTCCCGGGAACCGTGAAGCCCTCCACGTCTCGTTCCTCAACTTCTTCGTGATCGAGTAGAGGAAGTTTTGGAACCTCGTAGAGCGCAGACGAGTGGGTTGCGCGGATAGCGTTTCCGTTGGAGTCGAGCCAGACGCCATAGAAGCGGGAAAGGTCCTGGCTGGTGTCACTGCCGATGGTGCCGATGGTGTTGGTCACCAGCTGCGCGTTGGCATCGATGTCCTGGTCCATCTGGACTATGAGACTGTTCCGGAGCAGGGAGATGGTCACGATCCCCGTGATGGCAACCGTGAACACCATGAGCAGGGTCATGATGGCGATGAGTTGCGTGCGGAGGGAGGCAGACTTCCAGCGACGTATCACGGCGGGTACAGAGATGCTTCGTTACCGCTTGTCAGCGGTGCGCAGCAGGTAACCGACCCCGCGTTTGGTCTGAATCAGCGCCGCGGCATCCGGGTTCTTGTCGATCTTGCGCCGCAGGTAGGAGATGTAGGACTCCACGATGGAGGCGTCTCCGTTGAAGTCGTACTCCCAGACGTGATCGAGGATCTGCGCTTTGGACAGGACGCGGTTCGGGTTCATCATCAGGTAGCGGAGGAGCTTGAACTCTGTGGGGGAGAGGTCAATGACCTCCCCGCCGCGGCGCACCTCGTGGGCGTCGTCGTCCAGTTCGAGGTCATCTACACGAATGACGGCGCCGTCGTCGTCGTGTGGCTGGGTGCGGCGCAGGACGGCGCGGATACGGGCAACCACCTCGTCGAGGCTGAAGGGCTTCGTCACGTAATCATCACCGCCCACGGTGAGGCCGGTGACCTTGTCATCGGTGTCATCGCGTGCCGTCAGGAAGACCACGGGGAAGTGGCGGCCAGCGGCGCGGAGCCGGCGGGTGACGGTGAAGCCGTCCATGTCCGGCAGCATCACGTCGAGGACGGCGAGGTCTGGATTGTGAGTTTCCGCTGCGGCGAGGGCGTCGCGTCCGTTGGCGGCGGCGACAACATCGAATCCCGCGAACCGCAGGGAAGTGGAGAGCAGTTCCCGGATATTCGGCTCGTCATCGACTACAAGCAGTTTGGCTTCAGGTACTGAATTATTCACGATTCCCAGTATGCTCCCAGCAGCTGGGAGTTGTCTGGATGCTTGCTGTATGCGCGTCGGGTGTCAGGTCTGTGGGATGTCTGCGGCATCCATGATGGTGTAGGCGTAGCCCTGTTCAGCGAGGAACCGCTGACGCTTGGCTGCAAAATCCTGGTCGATGGTGTCACGCGCGACGACGGTATAGAACCGCGCTGCCCTACCGTCACCCTTCGGCCGCAGCAGCCGGCCCAGCCGCTGCGCCTCCTCCTGCCGCGAGCCGAAGGACCCTGACACCTGTATTGCCACTGACGCTTCCGGAAGGTCGATCGAGAAATTAGCGACCTTGGAAACCACGAGGGTGTGCAGCTCCCCGGAGCGAAAGGCATTGAACAGGCGCTGGCGTTCCTTGACGGACGTCTCACCTTTGATGACGGGAGCATCGAGCCGCTCACCCAGCTCATCCAGTTGATCGATGTACTGCCCGATCACGAGGAGCTGTTCGCCCTTGTGCGAGGCGACCAGCTTCTCCACGACTGTTGTCTTCGTCTCGGAGGTTGCGCACAGACGGTATTTGTCGCCGTCGTCCGCCATTGCGTAGGCGACCCTCTCATCGCGCGGGAGGTCGACCCGCACCTCAACACAGTCCGCGGGCGCAATGTAGCCCTGCGCTTCGATGTCCTTCCAGGGCGCGTCATAGCGCTTCGGTCCAATGAGGGAGAACACCTCGCCTTCGCGGCCGTCCTCACGCACCAAGGTGGCGGTCAGGCCGAGCCGCCGACGGGCCTGCAGGTCAGCGGTCATGCGGAAGATCGGGGCGGGCAGCAGGTGAACCTCGTCATACACAATGAGGCCCCAGTCATTGGCGTCCAGCAGTTCGAGGTGCGGGTAGAGCCCGCCGCGGCGCAGGGTCAGCACCTGGTAGGTCGCGATGGTGACCGGCCGGACCTCCTTGACGGATCCGGAGTACTCGCCGATCTCTTCCTCGGTCAGCGAGGTCCGCTTGAGCAGTTCGTCCTTCCACTGCCGGGCGGAGACGGTGTTCGTCACGAGGATGAGGGTGGTTGTGGAGCTCGTCGCCATAGCCGCGGCGCCCACCAGGGTTTTACCTGCCCCGCAGGGAAGCACAACGACGCCGGAACCTCCCGCCCAGAAGTTCTCCGTGGCCACCTTCTGATAGGGACGCAGCGCCCAGCCGTCTTCGTTGAGCATGATGGGGTGCGGGGTGCCGTCAACATAGCCGGCGAGATCCTCAGCCGGCCACCCGAGTTTGAGCAGGAGCTGCTTCAGCTGCCCGCGCTGGGACGAGTGCACCACCACCGTCTCGCCGTCAATGCGCGGGCCCAGAAGCGGCTCGATCTTCTTCGCGTGCAGGACTTCCTCGAGCACGGGGTAGTCGTTGGTGCGCAGCACGAGGCCGTGCTGGTCATCCTTTTCCAACCGCAGCCGGCCGTAGCGGGACATTGTTTCCTCGACGTCGACGAGGAGCGCGTGCGGCACCGGGAAACGGGAGTACTTCAGCAGCGTATCCAGCACCTGTTCGGCGTCGAGCCCTGCCGCGCGGGCGTTCCACAACCCAAGGGGAGTGAGGCGGTAGCTGTGCACATGCTCCGGCGCGCGCTCCAGTTCGGCGAAAGCGGCGATGGCATGCCGGGCTTCGGTGGCCTGCTCGTGATCCACCTCCAGCAGGATGGTCTTGTCGCTCTGGACGATCAGCGGCCCGTTAGGCATCCGTTGAAGCCCCTTCCACAGTTTCCACATCCATGATCCGATGCACGGAAATTACGCGCTCGGTTTCCTTCTCCGGGTCGAAGACCCGTACACGGCCGGCATGGACCGACAGTGGAACAAACACCTGACGGGTGGAATTCCCTGCGCTGTCCGCAAAGCCCATCCGGACGGCCTGCTTTGTTCGGATCGCAGTCCGCAGCGTTTCAAGGCCGATCATCGCCTCGCTTTCGGCTCCTCCGCCCGCGCCGGGCCGGCCGTTGCCCCGCAGCACCGTCATCTGCGCTTCAAGGTCTGCCTCCGTAAGTATCCAGGGGCTGGTCCGTACCGCGGACGACGACGGCGCGGAGCCGGCTGCCGCCCGTAAGGTAACCCGCGGTGCCGCGCCGCCCTCCAAGGCGGGCGAATAGCCGAGCTCACGCAGGGAAGCG
Organism: Arthrobacter sp. PTI12; assembly: GCF_056679915.1. Lineage (NCBI taxonomy): Bacteria > Bacillati > Actinomycetota > Actinomycetes > Micrococcales > Micrococcaceae > Arthrobacter > Arthrobacter sp. PTI12. The sequence continues at coordinate 1,005,109 of NZ_CM155256.1, forward strand.
ACCAATTCAGCCGGCGTGGCCCGGGCCGTCACGACCGTCGGAGCGAGCCGGGCGAGCCCGAGCGAGGCAGCGGCAGGATCAGAGAGCAGGGCCGTTAGAGCGGCGTCGTCGTCGCTTCGAACGTAGCTGGATGCGGGACCAACGCGCAGGGAGCCGTAACGGGCTGCGGTGTCTTCCACCAGATAGCGCAGCGGTTGCGGGACGTTTGTCGCGGAGTGCTTCTCAAGGAAGGTCAGGATTGCCACGGCGTCCTGCCCGTCGTCGAGCGCCCGGCGCACTGACTGTGCGGAGAACCTGTATACGGTTGCCGGGCCCTGCCCCTCCGCGGATGCCAGCAGCGCCAGCTCGCGCGCCACACCCGGCTCAAGGTAGCCCGGCGCTACCGCGGTCAGGTCCGCCTGCAGCACGAAGTGCGTGAGCGGCTCGGGGAGCGCGTTGCGAAGTGTGGCCGCGGCATCGTCGAACCGTTCCTGGGCGATCGCCGCGCCCAGCCCGGTCAGCGCACCCGATCCCAGCAGGCCGAGGTGGCCCAGCTCCTCGACCATGCCCGGCACCAGCCGCGAAAACCGCCGGCGCAGGCGGGGCTGGTGCCACGTGAGGCGTTCGACGAGGGATGGTGCGTCAAGGACCGGGGCGCGGCCGTCATCGTGCTCTGTCTCGGCCGAGAGCGCGTCCGCGGCTGACAACAGACGACGGCGGACCGCCGGCGCGTCAGTGCGCGTTGCCTCCGAAGACAGCACATTGACCGTACTGCCGGTGGGCAGCTGCCCGCCCACCAGGGAAGGAGCGCGCTCAGCGTCGAGCCACGCTTGCACCAGCCGGAGCCACTGCTCGTGGCGTTCGGCGAGGTGCCAGGATCCACCAGGGGCGGCCATCCAGCGTGAGCTGTCCGGATCCAGCACTATCAAGCGGCCCAGTGCTGCCAGCTCAAGCAGCCAGGCCACCTGGACACGGTCCACCCGCAGGGCATCGGCGAGCCGTCGAATCTCCCGAACGCCCACACCTCCGGTGCGGAGGGTCGCGATTGGCTCCGCCTGCACGCTGGTAAGGAGTTCGGTGACGAGCCTGAGCGTTTCAGCGATGGCCCCGAAGGCGGCGTTGTCCCGAAGGCCGGCGCGGACCGCAGCGAGCTGCGGAACCGGTGGCGAGGCCGGCAGCGAGGGAATAATCATGCCACCACGTGCCGCAATTCCCACTTCCCGCGGAAGCTCGACATGATTGGCGTCGAGACGGATGAGGAGTCCGCGCTCAAGAAGCCACTCAAGGGGCGTCGCCGTGCTTGATGCGCCTGCCTTTGCCGAGCCCACCGGAGAGGCCGCGAGTTTTTCCAGCAGGTCACCCGTTGCGCTGGGAGCCGCCTCCAGCACAGCGTCCCAGGATGTGTCGAGGATCGCCGCGAGGGTAGTTGCGGGATCGGATGCGGACGGACCCGCTGCACCAGGAATCCCGGAAGCGGACAGCAGTTCCAGTCCGGCCGCCATCCGCGCGGCGTACTCCGGGTACTGCTGGGCCAGCAAGGCCAGTGGACGTCCAAGGCCTGCAGGGTAGGGACCAAGCGCATCGTGAAGGGATTCAAGGGGGAAGTAGGAGCGGCGGCCCCTGGCCGCGGGGCCGGTTCGCAGGAGCGCCACCTCGTGAAGCTGAGTGAGAAAGGGCTCGAGCGTCTTCGCCGTCATCGAGGATATGGACGCCTTGAGGCCTGTGGCTGTGGCACCGACGGCCGCGTCGAGGTTGGTGGTGAGCACTACTGCCTCGAGCACCATGAGCTGCGGAGTATTCAAGCCCTCAAGGGCACGCTGGACGCTTACCCGGGTCGAGGCCCGGGCCGCGAGGGCTGCAAAATCCGGCACCGGCGGCAGGACAACATCCGGGCGCGCGGACATCAGCCTTCGGAGTTCGGCGTCGCTGCGGGAAACAAGGTCCTCGGCAAGAGCACGGATAGCGGACACCGGATTAACGTTACTCGCACCGGGCGGCGGTGAGATGACTGCCGATGTCTGGGCGTGGGCGCCCGTAGGAAATGAGAATCCAGCGGCGACTATAGGGAAAACTCAGCTGCGCCCGCGCCTAAGAACGCTGACAACCACGCTGGCAGCCATCAACAGGAAGCCGAGCGGCAGAAAGAAATAGGCAGCGGTAACAAATCCCGGCCAAGCCTCCGCGCCGGCCCACGCGGAGAGGAGTACCGCCACCAGGGACAGCAGGCCGAGGACCGCGAAGCCGACCGCGGCAATGAGCAGGGCCAGCCGCGCACGCCGGGTGTTGCGGCCGCCGTCATCGTTGGCGGCAGGGACAGAGGAAGGGTTTTGCGACATGATGCTCCTAGCGTACAAGGACGCGGATCGCCCATTTCGCCCGTCAGTGCCGGGTATCCTGTTAAGGCAGACTTTTTCCCTGCGCAGCCCCGGCTGACTGACACCCTTCCGGTTGCCCTCGGTAACCATTGGTGAAGCGCCAACGGATTGCGCGCAAGTAGTTCGAGAACGAGGTAATTACGTGCCTATCGGCAAGGTCAAATGGTTCGACTCCGAGAAGGGTTTCGGTTTCCTGGCGACGGATGACGGCAAGGAAGTGTTCCTGCATGCCTCGGCGCTTCCGGCCGGCGTGACTGAAGTCAAGGTCGGAACGCGGCTCGAGTTCGGAGTCGCTGACGGACGCAAGGGTCTCCAGGCGCTGTCCGCACGCATTCTTGACGTGCCGCCCTCGGTTGCCAAGGCAACGCGCAAGAACGCTGATGACATGGCCGTGATCACCGAGGATCTGATCCGGCTGCTGGATGATGTGTCCAACGGTTTGCGGCGCGGGCGGTACCCGGACAAGTCGCACTCCGCGAAGGTCGCCGCAGTGCTGCGCGCGGTCGCGGATGATCTGGACGTTTAGCCCGCATGAGTGAAACCCCGGCATCAATGGAAACAGCTGAGGCGGAGCCCGTCGCGACGGCGGCCCCCGCAGCGCCTGCAGCAAAGCGCAGGCCGGTCCGTAAGCCGTCCAGGCCTGACGCTGTGCTGGCTGCGGCGGTGGACGCCGCGCGGAATGGCCTGCTGGAGGTTGCCGGGGAACATGAGGTGGGGGAGCATGTCGGTGCTTTCCCCGATGCCGAGCGGCTCGTGACGCATCGCTTCGCCGCACACGTCCCCGGGTACGAGGGCTGGCACTGGTTCGCAACCCTGGCGCGGGTTCCGCGCGGCAAGGACGCCACGGTCTGTGAAGTAGGGCTGCTGCCCTCCGAAAACGCACTTTTGGCGCCTGACTGGGTGCCCTGGTCTGAACGCGTTCGCCCGGAGGACACAGCGGAGGAAGACTCGGCAGCACCGAAAGCCGTAACGCCGGAAGATGCAACTCCGGAAGATGCAACTTCGGAGGACGCCGCACGGGTTCCGGAGGTTGACGTTGCTGAGACTGACGCCGAGGCCGCCCCTGGAGGCGAATCTCCAGTTGCCTGAGGTGTGGGGGAGCGCGGAAAGGAAGGCTGCCTGATGGGCATGTTCCGATCCCTGCATATCCACAACTACCGGCTCTGGTTCATCGGCGCCCTGATTTCCAACGTGGGCACCTGGATGCAGCGCACAGCCCAGGACTGGCTTGTCTATGACATCCTCACCGATCAGGACGCCGCGGCTATGGGTATTGTCATGGCCTTGCAGTTGGGGCCGCAGCTCTTCATAGCTCCGTGGGCCGGGCTGATCGCTGACTCCGTTGATCGCCGCAAGCTATTGATGGGAACCCAGGCCGCGATGGCGGCGCTCGGCGTAGGGCTGGGCCTCCTCGTGGTGCTCGGCCTGGCGGAGCTCTGGCATGTGTACGCGTTTGCGCTTGCTCTGGGCGTCGTCTCCGCCATTGACGCTCCCGCGCGCCAGGCCTTCGTCTCCGAACTGGTGCGCGATGATTACCTTCCCAACGCGGTGGCCCTGAACAGCGCCTCTTTCAACGGCGCTCGGATGTTCGGTCCCGCAGTTGCGGGTTTACTCACGGTTGCCGTAGGGCCCGGCTGGGTCTTCCTGATCAACGCAGTGACGTTCGGGGCGATGATCTTCGTCCTCGTCACTATCCGTCAAAAAGAACTGCGTGTACTCAACCGCTCGGCGCCCGGTCGCGGGAGGATCCGAGCAGGTTTCCGCTATGTGCAGCAGCGGCCGGATCTCATGATGGTGATGTTCGCAATTTTCGTGGTCGGAACCTTCGGCTTGAACTTCGCCGTCTATATTGCGGCGATGGCACGCACTGAGTTCGGAACAGGCGCGGGAGTCTTCGGCACGCTGTCCTCGATCATGGCGGTGGGTTCCGTGGCGGGGGCGCTGCTTTCGGCGAGGCGGGACCGGCCGCGGCTCAGGTTCGTCTTCGGAGCAGCCGGTGCCTTTGGCCTCGCGTGCCTGCTGGCTGCGCTGGCACCGTCCGTCTGGCTTTTCGGGCTGGCCCTTGTTCCAGTGGGACTCTTCGCGCTGACGCTGATGACCAGCGCCAACGCCTACGTTCAGACCACAACCGTGCAGGAGATGCGCGGCCGGGTCATGGCCCTGTACTTTGCGATCTTCCTGGGCGGGACGCCTATCGGAGCGCCCATCGTCGGTTGGGTCACCAACGCCTACGGGCCGCGGTGGGGACTGGTGGTCGCTGCGGCGTCGGGCTTCGTGGCCGCGGTGGCCGGGCTGGCCTGGGTAGCGCGGTCGCATCACGTGCGGGTCCGTCTCATCCATCCCTCGCCGCGGCGGCTCAAACTGACCCTTGCCGCGACAGCGCGGAATACTGCGGAACGGAACGGCTAGGAACGCTCCACCACGTAGTCAATGCATTCCAGCAGCGCCGATACGTCGGCGGGCTCGATTGCCACGAAGGTGGCGATGCGCAACTGGTTGCGGCCCAGCTTCCGGTACGGTTCGACGTCGACAATCCCGTTTGCGCGGAGGGTCCTGGCTACGGCGGCAGCGTCAACAGTCTCCGCGAAGTCGATCGTCGCGATGACGTTGGAGCGGTGGTCCGGGTTCTGCACAAAGGGTGCGGCAACGGCGGAGGACTCAGCCCAACTGTAGATGCGGCTGGCGGAATCGGCGGTTCGCGCTGCAGCGAATTCCAGCCCGCCGTTGCTGTTGAGCCACTCGATCTGAGCATTGAGTGTCACAAGCGTGGACAGTGCCGGTGTGTTGTAGGTCTGATTCAGGCGTGAGTTGTCGATCGCCGTCTGAAGGTCGAGGAAGTCCGGGATCCAGCGCTTCGAAGCCTTGATCGCCGCTGCCCTTTCGAGTGCAGCGGGGGAAAAGAGGCCAAGCCAGAGTCCGCCGTCGGACGCGAAGTTCTTCTGCGGAGCAAAGTAGTACACGTCAGCCTCTGAGACGTCCACCGACAACCCGCCGGCAGCGGAGGTTGCATCGATGCAGATGAGCGCGCCGTGATCCGCGCCCGCCACCCGCTCGACCGGCGCCGCCACACCGGTTGAGGTTTCGTTCTGCGGCCAGGCATAGAAGTCGATGCCCGGCTCCGCGACGGGCACCGGCCGGGAGCCGGGGTCAGAGGTGATGACCGTTGACTCGCCCAGGAATGGTGCCTTGGACGTCGCCGCTGCGAACTTGGATCCGAACTCACCAAAGGAGAGATGCTGCGCACGCGCTTCAACGAGACCGAAGGAGGCGACATCCCAAAAAGCAGTGGACCCTCCAACACCGAGAATCACTTCGTAGCCTTCCGGGGCGCCGAAGAAGTCCATCAAACCGGCCCGGACCGAACCCACCAGATTCTTGACCGGTGCCTGCCGATGTGAGGTTCCAAGCAGGGCCGTTCCTGCCCGGTTCAGCGCTTCCAGCTGCTCGGGGCGCGTTCTGGAGGGACCCGCACCGAACCGGCCATCCTGCGGCAGCAGCTCGGCGGGGATGCGGATGTCGGCGGGATCGCTCATGGTTACTCCAGGGAGGTTGCTTGCGATGGGGTCGCAGACCATTCTGCCCCAGCACGCTCAGCGCAGATGCATTGTGACCGGCTTCGGATGCGCCCGGATCAGCGGGGCGGGTGACGCTGTGTAAATGGGTTAACCTTGTGGGGCGTAGGGATGACGACGGCGGCCCATCTGTTGGGCACTGCAGGCAGCCGCTGCATCAACGCTCAAACCGCACCAGTGCCAAGGAGCTGAACCCCGCAAATGACGGACCTCATCGACACCACCGAGATGTATCTGCGGACAATCCTTGAACTTGAGGAAGAAAACATCGTTGCGCTGCGTGCCCGGATCGCCGAGCGCCTTCGTCACTCAGGCCCTACGGTCTCGCAGACTGTCGGTCGGATGGAACGTGACGGACTCGTAGTGGTGACCGGCGACCGTCACCTTGAACTGACCGAGCTCGGGCGCCGGCGGGCCACCGAGGTGATGCGCAAGCATCGGCTGGCGGAACGACTGCTCTCCGATGTCATCGGCCTGGACTGGGCCTACGTCCACGATGAGGCGTGCAGGTGGGAACACGTGATGAGCGAGCGGGTTGAGCGGCGCCTGTATGAGCTGCTGGGCCAGCCGACCGAATCACCCTACGGCAATCCCATCCCTGGCCTTGAGGCCCTGGGCGGTACCCCGTCGGAAGCGTTCACCTTGGGCGTGCGCACGCTTACGGACACGATGGCAAACTACACTGCGGGTTCGATTGTTACCCTTGTCCGGCTGGCCGAACCCATTCAGGTGGATCCCGAACTGCTGACCCAACTGGACGAAGGCGGTCTGCGTCCCGGAGCGCAGATGACCCTGCAGGCAGTGGGAGACTACGTGTCCGTTCGGGTGCCCGGCGTGGAGGGTGCGCTGGAGTTGCCGCCGGAAGTTGCTTCGCATGTTTTTGTGGCGGTTCAGCCGCAGTTCTGAGGCGCCGGACCGGAAGGCTCTGGATTCCCGAAGGATATCCACAGCATGGTTACGAAATGATTACTTTCCGGCGCTCACGGCTATAGTTGGTTCCTGGCGCTGATACTCCAGCGTTACCTGGTTCGCCTGCCTAACCCTGTCAGCGAACGCAGTGTTACACAGATGGACAGGGGCGGAGGACCCACAACCGGTCATGGCATGCCATGGCCTTGGGGTGAAGTTCGGATGCTGCCACACCGCAGGGATCTGAACCGAGTTTTCTCATACTCGAATCCGACAGCTAACTTCGCAGGCAAAGAATGAGAAAGGGTCTCCTTGTCGAACACTGCTTCGGGGCGCCGCCGTGCGAGCACCCCGGTCGCTGAAGCGCGGCCACGCGATGCGCATAGGCGGGAACGAGCTGAGCGCTTGGCACGTCAGGCTGCGGACAACGCAGCAGCGCCGTCCAGCCCGGTGTGCACTGAAATCAACGCTTTCCCGGCGCCGGTTTCCACCTGCCCGGATAATCCGCTGCCCCGCCGTGAAGCCCGCACCGGAACGGTAGCCCCGGTAGTTTCCTTACGCCCCCGTGATGCCCAACGCACCGAACGACGACGCCGCGCAGCCAGCACTCGCCGCGACGTTTCCTTCGCCGGACTCAGCCAGAAGGTTGCCATTGCGGCCGCTGCCTCTGGCATGGTGCTCACGGTTGCGCTGCCCACCACCGCCGCAGTGGTGCCCGCTGAAGCGCAAACCGTGGCTGCTGCAGCTGAGCAGGAAGAACTGCAGCCAGTGCAGGCTGCCGCCGGTGCGGATGTCTCATTTGACCGCGCGGCACTGCACAGCACCTTCGATCCCGATGCGAAGCTTGCCGAGATCGTTTCCGCATCCGGTGGAGACATCGTGACTGCGGAGGCCAAGGGCTCTCTCTCAGCACCCTTGGACCGTATGGTGATGAGCTCCGCTTTCGGAGCCAGGATCAGCCCAATCACCGGTGCAGGGGAACTCCACACCGGACAGGACATGAGCGAAGCCTGCGGGACCTCTGTCTTGGCGGCTGCGGCCGGCACCGTCACGTTTGCAGGCTGGCACGCATACGGGGGCGGCAACCGTGTGGTGATCAAGCATGCCAACGGACTGGAAACCACCTACAACCACCTGTCGGCCATGGACGTGGCGGTGGGCCAGGTTGTGGAGCGTGGCGACGCGATAGCACGCGTGGGTTCCACAGGCGCCTCAACCGGATGCCACCTGCATTTTGAGGTCCTTGTCGACGGCAAAAACGTCGATCCGCTCGGCTGGCTCTGAGTCATTTTCCGCGCCGGTTGGCCGCGTCGTAATCATGAACACACCGTTCCGTGACCGGAATGTGACATAGCCAGAGAACTGATGTACCGTCTAACTCGTGCCGAATCGCAGGGGGTTCGGCGCACTCGTGCAGATCGCCTAGCTCTGCCACTGTACGAGTTCCGTTCGCAACAATCGCATGGCAGGGGCGGGGGAACCAATTGTGGGCTTCTTCTTGAAGTCCTTGGGGTTAAGTCGCTGGATCTGAGACGATCCGCGGCCGGGTGACTCCCATCCGAATCCGACAGCTCACCTCGCAGGCGTAGGGAGAGGCAATTCAACGTGTCAAATAGCTCTGCGCTGGGGCGCCATCGTGCGGTTCCGGCTCATACAAATTCGCTCGCAGCCATTTCCAGGGCTGTGTCTTCGAACGCAGGTTCCGTAGGACGCCAGGCAGCAGTCATCGTCGCTGCTTCCGGACTCGTCCTCACCGCAGGCCTTCCGGCTCATGGCGCTTCTGACGCCCAGCGCTCGGCCCAGGCAGTCAAGACCCTCAGTGCCGTGGCAGCTCAGCCGGTCAGCGTCAGCGCCGCCGCTGACGCAACCGTCACCTTCGAGCGAGCAGCCGTTGAAGCTGTAGCAGCTCCGGTCGTCGAGGCTGTTGAGCCCGCCCCAGCCGTCACAGTGCAGGCTGAAGCAGTAGTTCAGAATGAAGCAGCTGTGGCCGCTCCGGCCCCGGTCGTTGAGCCCGCCGTCGAGGTTGCGGCAGCTCCCCAGGCAGAGGTTGAGGTAAAGGCTCCCGCCGCTGAGGCTCCGGCTCCCGTCGAGGCGCCCACCTCCAGCGGAATCGGCGCAGCGCTCGTAGGCTCGGCCTACTCGCAGATCGGCGTTGCCCAGGATTGCACCGCCATGGTTGAGAAGGCGCTGCGCTCAATCGGCAAGTCGGTCGGGGACATCGCGCCGAGCGATTTCTTCGCTTTCGGCTCAGTCGTTTCCACTCCTGCACCCGGTGACCTCGTTGTCTCCGCAGGTCACGTTGCCATCTACGTAGGTAACGGCCAGGTCATCAGCGGTGGCCTGAACGGTATGAATACCGGGCTGCACAGCCTGTCCGATCTCGCTGGCTCTAGCTTCGTCCGCGTTAGCTAAGAACAGATACCTGGAGCACACACATGACCTCTAACACCCGTGCCATAGCGCGCCACCGCGCCGAAGTGCAGCGTTCAGCCCACCTCTCCTCCATTGCCCGCGCAGTCAGTGACAACGCCGGCGGTGTAGGTCGCCAGGCAGCCGTCATCGCGGCGGCTTCGGGCCTCGTTCTGTCCAGCGGAGTCGCGGCCAACGCTGTGGAGCTGCCCGCGGAGCGCAACACCGTCACCACCACGCTTGAGGTTCAGGGCGCCAAGGCCCCGATTCAGGCCCCGGCGGATGCCAAAATCTCCTTCAACAAGGCTGCCGTCAAGGCAGTGGCGGCGCCCACTGTGGCTGCCCCTGTTGTCGAGGCTGTACCTGTTGTGCAGCCGCAGGCCCAGATCATCGAAGCCGCTCCGGTGGCGGAGACAGCTACAGTCGCAGAAGCAGCACCCGCCGTCGTAGCGGAGGCCGCTGTCGCCATACAGGCAGCGGCTCCTGTTGCTGCACCGGCTGCTGTCGCCGAGAAGCCCGCGCCCGCAGCTCCCCAGGTCTCCTCGGGTGTAGCGGCCACCATTGCTGCCGCTGCGCAGGGTCAGCTCGGAGTAATCCAGGACTGCACCCGCCTCGCCAGCAACGCCCTTGCCGCTGCCGGCATCAACTTCCATGGATGGCCGGCCGGCTATCTCTCCCTCGGCCGCACGGTCAGCGCCGCGGAAGCTATTCCCGGCGATCTCATCTACTACGCTGACGGTGGCATGGGCGCAGCCCACATCGCTGTATACATCGGTGGAGGGCAGGCCGTTCACGGTGGTTTCAATGGCAACCAGACCGTTGTGGCACCTGCAGAACTCGGCTCCGGCGGTGTTTACATCCGCGTTGGCGGCTGATCTCCCTTACCCTCCCTCGACAAAGCCCTCTGCCTATCAGGCGGAGGGCTTTGTCGTGCGTGGCGATTGACGGATCCTCCCGGCAACGGCTTACTCTTGCACTGTCAATCCGAAGTACCTTCGCCGTAGCTTCAGGGACCTCAGGGATTCAATCCTGCGGCTATGGATGGCAAAGAGGAATGTGCATGCGCACTCTCGTTCTGAATGCTGGATACGAACCACTGGCGGTCGTGACCTTCCGCCGGGCGCTCGTGCTTGTTCTTACGGGCAAGGCCAGCGTCGTCGCAGAAGGGGAGGACCCGGTAGTGGGCCCCAACGAAGTGCTGTCGCGGCCATCAGTCATCCTCCTCAACAGGTATGTGAAGATCCCCTACCGTAGCGGCACCGTCGCGACCCGCCGTGGAGTGCTCCGGCGTGACAACCACCTGTGCGCCTACTGCGGCAAGCCTGCCTCGACCATTGATCACGTTGTTCCGCGATCGCGTGGGGGCGAGGACAGTTGGGAGAATCTGGTGGCCTGCTGCCTACGCTGCAACAACGCCAAGGGTGACAAGACACTGGCCTCGCTGGGTTGGTCCCTGCGAATTGTGCCTACGCCGCCCCGGGGGACGTTCTGGCAGATCCGGGAATTGGAAAAACCGCTGCCGCAGTGGTGCGAATTCCTGCCCGCTGACAACGCCGCGTGAGCAATACACGCGACGGCCGGGGCGCCGGTAGCATTGCCGCCGGTGTCGGTGGCGCCAGCGAGTTGATGTACGACGCCGTTGTGCTCACCGGAGGCAGGTCCTCAAGGCTCGGAGGGGTCCCCAAGTCAACCCTGATCGTCGATGGATTCTCCCTTCTGGAACGAACCTGCAGCGCTCTGAATGAAGCCCGGCGGCTTGTCGTTGTTGGCGGACCGGCGCCCGATCTGCCGCCCCGGGCGGAACTGGTACGGGAAGACCCGCCCTTCGGGGGGCCGGCAGCGGCGGTGAGCGCCGCCGTCGTACATCTGATGACCGATCCCGCGCCCTGGGTGCTTGTGCTTGCGTGCGACATGCCGCGGATCAGCGACGCACTGCCTGCACTCATGCGAGGCGCCGCTGAAACGGGCGCCTCGGTTCTGGCTCACGACGGCGGCAGGGACCAACCGCTTGCCGCACTGTACCGCTGGGCTGACCTGGCCACAGTGGAAAAGCAGGAAGTAAGGAATCTGTCTATGCGCGCGCTCCTTGCTAGGGTGACATGGAGTCCAGTCGAAGTTCCCGCGGGCTCAACCACTGACATTGATACGTGGTCCGATGCCCGGCAGTTCGGGGTGGAGGAGCCAGGCGCGGGCAGATAGCGGAAGGTTCACCATGGAGGATCGGGAACGCCTGCTCAGGCAGTGGAGCGAGAAGCTTCTGGAAACGTTTGAACTTGAGGGCATCGAGGTCGATGTCGATGCCGTTTTGGCGCTGGCCGGTCAGGCGGCGCACTCGGTTGTTCGACCCGCAGCGCCGCTCACCACGTTCATCGCCGGTTATGCAGCCGGAATGGCCGTCGGGATCGGGCAGGCAGACAGCGGAACGGCCATGCGGTCAGCGCTGCGGGCCGCCCATGCGGCGTGCCCGCCCGTCGCCGGGTCGGAAGACCGCCGATGAGCAGTGCAGGGCACGAGTTGAGCTGGCAGGAGGCCCGGCGGCTGGCGTATGAATCGGCATCTCCTAAGCCTGTACAGACCGTGAACCTCGCGGACGCTCTCGGCCAGACCCTTGCTGAACCTGTCGTGGCGCTGCAGCCCATCCCGCACTACGCGTCCTCGGCGATGGACGGTTGGGCGCTCAGCGGTGAGCCGCCGTGGATGCTGATCACACCCGTTCAGGAGGATGAGAGCCCCTGGCACCGGGCACACGAGCACAAGAAGTCCGGCTACGCCACGCTGGAACCCGGTCAGGCCACGTTCATCCTTACAGGCGGCGTGGTGCCCCGAGGGGCTACCGGAATTCTTCGTTCTGAGCACGGAGCCATCCGGGATGGCATGCTCACCCGCAATGACCGTGCCCGCCCCGACGAGCCGCTCGAGAACGAACATATCCGCCCGGCAGGTGAGGAAGCGGCAGAGGGAGCGCAGGCCATAGCTGCCGGTGCGGTGCTCAATCCCGCGCAGATCGCGCTGGCCGCAGTCTGCGGGTATGACACGCTTCCCGTTCTCCGTGCGCCACGGGTGTCCCTGCTGTTGACCGGTGATGAAGTGATCGAGGCAGGGTTGCCCGAGGCGGGCCAGGTTCGCGATACGTTCGGCCCGCAGTTGCCCGGCCTGCTCACCATGCTGGGCGGCCACGTGGATACGGTGGCCCGCGCGCGTGATGATCTGGACGACGTCGTTGCTGCCATCAGCGCCGAGGCCACAGATGAAGTCTCTCTCGCGAGGGCTTCCGGAGACGTCCTGATCAGCACCGGCGGCACCGGTTCCTCGGATGCGGACCACATCCGCCGCGCGCTGGCTGTGCTCGAGGCTGAGCTTCTCATCGACGGCATCGCCATGCGCCCCGGACACCCTACGCTCCTGGCACGGCTGCCGGACGGCCGATTCTTTGTGGGCCTGCCCGGCAACCCGCTCGCCGCGATGATGGCGCTGTTCACGGTGGGAGCACCGCTGTTGGCCGGTCTGCGGGGAGCCGCCTTCCCGGAGTCCCGCTCAGTTCTGGCAGGTGAGGCCTTCAAGCCGCTGGAAGGGCGCACTCGGCTGGTGCCGTACCGCCTGGAGAACGGACGCGCCATGCCCACAGTCCACCACCGTTCGGGCATGCTGCGCGGTCTGGCGGATGCCGACGGCGTCCTCGTTGTACCTGAACATGGTTGTGAGCCGGACGAAAAGGTACCGGCACTCACCCTGCCGTGGTTCAGCTAGCAGCTCCCTCGTTCAGCTGAAACGCGGCAGGGCGGTGCAGGTCAGACGGTAGCCGGCATGTTCTCCCGCGCGTTCTCCTCGCCGGTGCCGCCCGCCGGCCCGTCAGCTGCCGGCTCCAGCCGGATGATGACGCCCTTTGAGACCGGGGTGTTGCTGCCCTTCACGGTGTCGTCCAGCGGAACCAGGACGTTTGCCTCCGGGTAGTACGCCGCAGCACAGCCGCGTGCGGTGGGGTACGCAACCGCCCGGAACTTGCGCAGCGCGCGGTCCTTGCCGTCCAGGTACTCGCCGTGCACGTCCACAAGATCGCCGTCCTTGAAGCCGAGTTCTGCGAGATCCTCGGGATTCACAAAGACCACATGGCGGCCCTTCTTGATTCCGCGGTAGCGGTCGTTGTAGCCGTAGATGGTGGTGTTGAACTGGTCATGCGAGCGCATGGTCTGGAGGATCAAGCGGCCGGGCGGGCACTCCATCGGGTCCAGTTCGTTGACGGTGATCATCGCCTTGCCGCTGGGGGTATTGAACTTTCGCGAATCACGCGGCCCGTTGGCCAGCAGGAAGCCGTCCTTCTCGCGGATCCGCCGGTTGTAGTTCTCACACCCTGGAACCACGTGTGCAATGTGGTCCCGGATGCGGTCGTAGTCGTCCTCGAATCCCTGCCAGTCAGCGTCAATGCGGTCACCGATGGTGGCCTGTGCCAACCGGCTCACGATGGCAACCTCGGACAGCAGCCCCGGTGCCACCGGGTCTACCCTGCCTTCAGAGGAGTGCACGGCGCTGACAGTGTCCTCGACGGAGACGAACTGCGGGCCGGTTGCCTGGATGTCGATCTCGGTGCGGCCGAGCGTGGGAAGGATGAGCGCTTCTGCGTCCTCACTGATAACCGTGTGGGAGCGATTGAGCTTGGTGGAGATCTGCGCGTTCATCTCAAGGTTCTGCATGGCCGCTTCGGTGGCTGCGGTGTCCGACATCGCTGCGACGAAGTTGCCGCCGAGTGCGAGGAAGAACTTGATGTCGCCGTCGCGCATTCCCCTGACCGCCGCGACGGAGTCCACGCCGTGCTCGCGGGGTGGTTCAAACCGGAATTCCTTACCGAGCGCGTCCAGGAACGAGTCCGGCATCTGCTCCCAGATGCCCATGGTGCGGTCGCCCTGCACATTGGAGTGTCCGCGGATGGGAGAGGCGCCCGCGCCAGGCCGGCCCATGTTGCCGCGCAGCAGCAGCAGGTTGATCATTTCCTTGATGGTGCCGACGCCGTTCTTCTGCTGCGTGACGCCCATGGCCCAGGTAATGATGGTCCTCTTGGACCTGATGTAGCGGTCGGCCAGTTCGTCGATCTCTTCAGAACGCAGCCCCGTCGCCTCCAGCACGGTCTCCTCATCAAGACCCGACAGGTGTTCCCGTAGTTCGTCCAGCCCCTCACAGTATTCAGCGATGAATTCATGATCCAGCACCGTGCCGGGGTTCCTGTCCTCGGCCTCGAGCACCCGCTTGGACACCGCCTGAAGCAGCGCCATGTCGCCGCCGCTTCGGATCTGCAGGAACTGGTCGGCAAGATCGGTGCCGCGACCCACTACGCCCTTGGGCTTCTGGGGATTCTTGAACCGGCGCAGGCCGGCCTCGGGCAGCGGGTTGACTGCCACTATCTGGCCGCCGTTTTCCTTCTGCTTCTCCATGGCGCTCAACATCCGCGGATGGTTGGTCCCGGGATTCTGGCCGATGACGATCATCAGATCGCAGTTCAGGTAGTCGTTGTATGCGACGGTCGCTTTGCCGATCCCGATGGTCTGGCCCATGGCAACGCCGGATGACTCGTGGCACATGTTCGAGCAGTCCGGCATGTTGTTGGTGCCCAGTGCACGGATGAACAGCTGGTAGATGAATGCTGCCTCGTTGGACGCGCGCCCGCTCGTGTAGAACGCCGCTTCATCGGGGGAGGCGAGGCTCTTCAGCTTGTCCGAGATGATCGTGATCGCCCTGTCCCAGCTCACGGGCCGGTAGTGATCCTCACCGGCCGCCTTGTAGACGGGTTCCGTCAGCCGGCCCTGCATGCCGAGCCAGTACTCTGACCGTCCGCGCAGTTCGGTGATGGAATGCTCTGCCCAGAACTGGGAGGACACAGTGACCGGTGTGGCCTCCCACGTGACCGCCTTGGCGCCGTTCTCGCAGTATTCAAAGGTGCTGCGGTGATCCGACGGGTCCGGCCAGGCGCAGCTCATGCAGTCGAAGCCCTGCTTCTGGTTCATCCGGAGCAGGGTGCGGGCGCTTCGTTCGACACCCATATGCTTCAAAGCAGGCTGCATGGAGTGGTACACGCCGGGCAATCCGGCCGCCCATTCCTTGGGTGTACCGACATCGAGATCATTCTCGTCTGCTTCTTCGACGGGAGGGTTTGAGCGAGTCATCGCGCATCCTTTCTAGGCCGCTTCTCAGCGCTGAGTGGTCCTACCTGACCCATTGTCGCTCAGGAACATCGAATGTGGGATACACGCGGCGCCGGTCGCTGAAGGTTGAAGCGTCCATTAGGCTCAATCCAGGCCCAACCGAAAGGTGAATTGATGACGCGGGTGATGGACAGGCGGCGGATTACGCGCTACCGGCTGGACGGCACGGTCAGCCGGCGGGAGGACCGCCTGGCCGGTGAGGAACCCCTGGAGATCAGGCTGGGCGGACGCGCCTTCAGCGTCACCATGCGCACCCCGGGCGATGATTTCGATCTGGTCGCAGGTTTTCTCGTCTCCGAAGGCGTAGTTGCCGAGCCCGGTGAAATCCTCGCGCTTCGCTATTGCGCCGGGGTGGACGAGGAGGGCCGGCAGACCTTCAACGTGGTCGAGGCCCAGCTCCGCCCGGACGTAGCGCTGCCGGATACATCGATGGAACGCCATGTCTATACCTCCAGTTCCTGCGGCATCTGTGGAACAGCCTCCATTGACGCGGTCCGGAAGTCGGGCCGCTTCGACGTGCACGACGACGACGGCACCGTGGATCTGCCGGTCCTTGCCTCCCTGCCGGACCGGCTGCGGACCAGCCAGAAGCTTTTCGACCGTACGGGCGGCGTCCACGCGGCGGGACTGTTCTCCCGGGACGGCGAGCTCCTGTGCCTCCGTGAGGACGTGGGCAGGCACAACGCCGTGGACAAGGTGGTGGGCTGGGCACTGCGCTCGGATCTGCTGCCGCTGCGGGGAACAATTCTGCAGGTCTCTGGACGCGCCTCGTTCGAGCTGGTCCAGAAGGCGCACCTTGCCGGTATACCGATCCTCGCGGCCGTGAGCGCCCCGTCGTCGTTGGCTGCGGACCTGGCGGAGGAATCCGGGATCACGCTTGTCGGTTTCAGCCGGGGGCAGACACTGAACTGCTACACACACCCGCAGCGTATTGTCGCAGGCTCAAACCCGGAATAGGGGCACCGGGCCCGGAGTTGCACACCAGTATGGAACTTGGCATCTTCAGCTTCGGCGACATCCACCCGAACCCGGTAACCGGCGAACGGGTATCACCCGAACAACGGATGGCCGATCTGCTGGAGCGGGCACGGCTTGCCGATGAGGTGGGCCTGCACTACTTCGGTATCGGAGAACATCACCGGCCGGATTACGCGGTGTCCTCCGTAGTGCCGGTTCTGGCCGCCGCCGCCGCACAGACCCGGCAGATCCACGTGGGATCAGCGGTCACCGTACTCAGCACCGAGGATCCGGTGCGCGTCTTCCAGCAGTTCGCCACCCTCGACCTGCTCTCCGGCGGACGGGCGGAACTGACCGCCGGCCGCGGCTCCTTCATCGAGTCCTACCCGCTGTTCGGTGCTGCCCTCGAAGACTACGACGCACTCTATGAGGAAAAGATCGACCTTCTGCTGCGCCTCAACGCCGAGGAACGGTTGACCTGGTCCGGCCGTTTTCGGCCGCCGCTTCAGGATGCGCTGATCCTGCCGAGACCGGTCCGGGAGCAGTTGGACATTTGGATCGCAACCGGTGGGACGCCGTCGTCGTCGGTGCGTGCTGCACGGCTGGGCACATCGGTCATTTACGCGCTGCTGGGTGGTGCCGTCGACAATTTCGCGCAGCACGCCGCGCTCTACCGGGAACAGTTCAACGCGAGGGGGACAGCCGTGCCGCGGGTCGGCGTCAGCGGCGTCGGGTTGATCCTCCGTGACGGAGCCAAGGAGGCCTTCCGTCCGCACTGGCTCGACAGCATGACCCGTATTTCCGCGGAACGCGGCTTTCCCAAACCCAGCGGAGTCACTTACAACATGCAGGCGGCGCGTACGGGGGCGCTCTATGTCGGTACCCCTGAAGAAGTGGCGGAGAAGATTGTTCTCACGCACGCCGCCATGGGCCATGACCGGCACATCCTCCAGCTCGACTTCTCATCTGTGCCCCAGGCACAGGTTCTTGAGTCCATCGAACTGTTGGGTACACAGGTGCTGCCCCTCGTCAATGACGCCCTCGGCGTCCACCAACTCGAGGACGCCGTTTCCCGGACCGAAAGTGTCCGCAACGGGTCCTAAGCTTGAAGTTCACTAGCTGGAGGCACCCATGAGCATGGAAGGCGCGGCCTGGAGTTCCCTGTACCGGATCTCCTCCGCCAAGAACGGCAGCAACAAATTTTCCAGGGAAACGCTGAAGCGGATCCTGTCCTTTGCCGTGCCGTACCGGGTCAAGCTGGTGCTCTTCATCGCGCTGTCAGTGGTATCCGCGTTCCTGGCGGTTGCCACGCCGGTCCTTGCCGGGCAGGTTGTTAACGCGATCATCGCCGAAGCCGCGGTAGAGACCATCGTGTGGCTCGCCGTCGTGATTGCGATTGTGGCCGTAGCTGACACCGGCGTGGGACTGCTGACGCGCTGGTACTCGTCACGGATCGGCGAGGGAGTGATCCTCGATCTACGGACAGCGGTCTTTGACCACGTTCAGAAGATGCCCATCGCGTTCTTCACGCGTACCCGCACTGGTGCGTTGGTGAGCAGGCTCAACAATGACGTGATCGGCGCCCAACAGGCGTTCAGCGGCACGCTGTCCGGCGTGGTGAGTAATCTCGTGGCGCTGATTCTCACCCTGATCGTCATGCTGAGCACGTCCGTCCTGGTCACCGTGCTCGCAATCATCATGCTGCCCATCTTCCTGCTGCCGGCCCGCCGCATGGGCAGCAGGCTGGCGTCCCTTCGGCGCGAGGCCGCTGATTACAACTCGACCATGAGCACGCAGATGACTGAGCGGTTCTCCGCCCCCGGCGCCACGCTGGTCAAGCTCTTCGGGCGCCCTGATGAGGAGTCCGAAGAGTTTCGTGTCCGCGCTGCACGGGTCCGGGACATCGGTGTCCGGACGGCGATGCTGCAATTCGTGTTCTTCTCTGCGCTGATGCTTGTTTCTGCCCTCGCCCTTGCACTGGTGTACGGATTGGGCGGCAGCCTGGCGCTCGGCGGCGCGTTGGATACCGGTGAAGTCGTGACGCTGGCGCTGCTGCTCACCCGCCTTTACGCGCCGCTGACATCCCTCGCCAACGCGCGGGTGGAGATCATGAGCGCTCTGGTGAGCTTCGAGCGGGTCTTCGAGGTGCTCGACCTCGACCCACTCATCAAGGAGAAGCCGGACGCGCAGATGATTCCGGCTGGTCCGGTTGCAGTCGAGTTCGACGACGTCCGCTTCGCCTACCCGTCAGCGGACAAAGTCTCCCTCGCTTCGCTGGAGGAGGTCTCAACGCTGGACACCCGTGGCGGTGAGGAGGTGCTGCACGGTGTCAGCTTCCGCATTGAGCCCGGGCAGACCGTTGCACTGGTGGGTACCTCCGGTGCGGGTAAATCCACTATCGCCCAGTTGCTGGCCAGGCTGTATGACGTCGATTCCGGCTCTGTCCGGATTGGCGGGAAGGACGTCCGGGAAACCACGTTCGAGTCGCTGCGGCATACCCTTGGCATGGTGACCCAGGACGGCCACCTGTTCCACGAGACAATCGCCTCCAACCTGAGGTTGGCCCGCCCTGAAGCACGGGATGAGGAGCTCTGGGATGCGGTTCGCCGGGCACGGCTGGAGACCCTGATCCAGTCGCTTCCGGACCAACTGGACACCATGGTGGGTGAACGCGGTTACCGGCTTTCCGGTGGGGAGAGGCAACGCATGACCATTGCGCGTCTGCTGCTCGCCCAGCCGCGCGTTGTCATCCTGGATGAAGCCACAGCAGCCCTGGACTCGACGTCGGAAGCCGCCGTCCAGGCCGCACTCACTGAGGCGCTCGCCGGCCGTACGGCTCTGGTGATCGCCCATCGTTTGTCCACCATCCGGAGTGCGGACCAGATCCTGGTCATCGAGGACGGCCGCATCGCCGAGCGCGGCACGCACGAGGAACTGCTCGCCGCCGGCGGGCGGTATGACGAGCTGCACCGCACACAGTTCGCGGTGCAGAAGTCGGTCGCGCCGGACGAGCCTGCGGAAGCGCTGACCGGCTCCGGCGCCTGAAGCAATGTTTTGCTAGGACGCGGGATTCTTAGGGAGCGGCGCCGGATGGTGCAGCCTGACCGTCCAGCCGTGGCTCCCCGGGCTTCTCCGGAATGTGGAACCGAGGCAGTGTGAGGTTGACCAGCGGGCCCACAAAGAGGGCAAAGGCCACGGTGCCCACGCCGACCGTTCCGCCCAGAGCCCAGCCGATCGCGAGGACCGACACCTCGATGCCCGTCCGCACTGCCCAGATGGGCCAGCCCCAGCGTTTGTGCATGCCGGTCATCAGCCCGTCACGTGGCCCAGGCCCCATGCGCGCCCCAAGGTAGAGACCAGTGGCAACCGCGAGCAGAACCAGGCCGCCGGTAAACAGGAGAATCTGCACCCACAGGACCGTCTGCTGCGGGATGACGGCGAGGCCCACTTCAGCGCTCGGTCCTACGAGGAGGACGTTGAGTACTGTCCCCACTCCGGGCCTTTGGCGGATAGGGATCCAGAGCAGCAGTACGGCTAGACCAATCAGGTTCGTGGTCAGCCCGAAGGGTATGCCGCTCTGGACCGAAACGCCCTGACCCAGCACGTCCCAGGGGGACACTCCAATGCCGGCGCGGATCATCATGCCGATCGAGAACCCGTAAAGAAAGAGGCCAACGAGCAGCTGCACAATCCGACGCAGAAGGAGAAGGGACATGGTTCCAGTATCGGTTACGGTTACGGCTCAGATGAGCCGCTCAGCTGGGTGTACCCGGGATTGCTAGTCGATGCCGTAGTGCTCGCGGATATCGCTGAGCGAACGCATCACCGAGCCGAGGTCGCTCGGGGTGAGGTATTCGGAGCGATCCTGGGAGTAGACCATGTAGTTGAGCGTTGTTTCTTCATGCCGATCGGCACTCTCGACGAAGGCGCGCACCGTGTCATCGAGTATCCGATGCAGCTCGGCGGTATCACTTGTCGCTGTATCAATCTCGATGGAGGTGGAGTCGCCGGCACCGATCCTTGCCCACTCCACGCTGACGCGCTCAACGCCATCGATTGCGGAGATCGCCTCTCTATACGTGTCTGCCGGTGACGATGCACCACAGGCTGGGAGGAGCAGCAAAGCCAGCACAGCAAATAACGAGCTTATGCGTCTCATTGTTGTCGCCTTCCGACTGGAATCACGAAGGACTCTACCGCTGAGGTGTCGCCGGTGAGGAATCGCTGAGTAGAGGGTGACTGAGCGTACTGGAATGCGCGATTGGCGGGATCGTCTTCAGCCTCGCTGATGGAGTGTGCGTAGTTGTTGTAGTCGTGGTTGGCGGCCACGTCGCTCCAGCCGCTGCCGGGCGGGTCCGGAAGGGTGACCTGTTCACCGGATTGCTCCGGCACCGCACCATTGACGCTCGTACCTCCAAGATCGAGGCGCGGGACGACGTCGTTCTGATGCTGGAATGAAATGACATCAACGTTCGACGGCATGGCCGTCCCGTCAACCGGTGAGCCGAACGTCATCACGTTGGTGACGTTGTACCGCTCCAGGAACACAGGGTCCGAGGCTAGCGAGGCCGCGATCATTCCGCCCTGCGAATGTCCTGACAGCATCACCGGCGCGCCGGGTTCGATCCCCGCCCGTTCCATGGCCAACGCAACGGTCGCGGCCGCAGTCGACATTTGGCCCGAAGCGCTCACCAGATTGCCGGTCAAGTCAGCCGAGATCGCAGAAGTAACAGGATTCCATGACTGGGTTCCTGGAATGCTCAGGATGTAGGCGGGACCCTCGGCGTTTTCTACCCGCGTGATTCGGACAGCACCGTCAGCGGTGGATGGATTGCTCGCGTCACCGTATGCCTGGGCCGTGAGGAACGCCAGCGCAGCAAGATCTGTTGGCACCACGCTGTCCAGATGTTGTGAGGGCCCACGGTTCATGCCATCCCGGGACACGCTGACAGGAATCGGCTCTCCTGCCCAGGGCGTTCCATCGTCGAGCAGCAGTGGAGCCCACTGGCCGAACGTCCCGGCAGTGACAGCGAAATCGACGAGGCTGCTCCCCGCCAACGCGACCGACGCTGACAATTCCATGATCGATGGCGGACTTCCGGCCAGCATCTCATCGAACAGGCCGCCTGCATGGATGCCGCCATCGACAAGGTCGCGAAACGATTCCGCGATGTTGCCGTATCCCAGTTCCGCCTGGTTCCCGAACCACTCGGCTCCGTCTGCGGTGGTGTCGACAACCCAGTCCGCGCCGCCTGCGACCCACGCCAGTCCGTCGGTGATCCAGTTGCCGTTGTCGTCCCCGCTCGTTTCCCGGGTGCTGGAGGCGAGCGGCTGAGCGGCGGAAGGGGCAGGTGGACCTACTGCGCCGGTGGCACTCGTTCCTTCCTGGGCATCCGCATGACCCACAACCTCGAGGGCGGCCTGCCTCAACTGCTCAGCGATACCCAACAGTGTGGGGCGGTGCCTGCCGGCCCAGTCGGCGCGAAAGTAGTCCGCATCTCCGCCCTGCCAGCCGATGACCGAGAGCTTCCCGGAGACCTGCCGTCCGACCAGCTCGAAATGCGCCGCAGCATTCTCGAGGGAACGGGCAAGCTGACGAACCTGGCCCGGGTCCATCCCGAGGAGCTGGCTCATGCGCTCGCCGCTGCTCCCGCGACGAACTCATAGGCGCCTGCGAGGGCGAAGGTGATTTCGCGGGCCACATGACCGGCTCGCTGCGGAGTCAGGAGCAGAGCGCCGTCTGTGGTGCGCACCGAATAGAGCGTGCTCTCGCTGACTGACCATCGGCCCGCCCAGACCTGCCGGCTCTGCCCGGCCCGCGTGGTCATCGCTGCGCTCAGGATCGCTTCTTCCGGAACGACGGCGGCCGCTTCCGAAGGCGTGAGCGGCATGTGGACGACGGTGTCACCGGAATCGGTCCGGGCATGCACCGCATCAGCTCGAAGTTCGGGGAGCGGCGGAAGGACGCGGCTGATTGCGCCCCAGATGTTTTCCGCGTCGAAGAGAGCTACCTCAAGGGACGGTTCGTGGCCCCGTGCACGGATGCTGCCGTCGTTGTCTGTTTCCACGGTGCTGCGGCGGTGAACGCACACACCGCGGTCTGCGGTGAGCGTGAGGTCACTGTTGGCTCCCACGCTGTTGTAGGCAGCCGACAGGCGAAGAAGGATCGCGGGCGAGAGGAATTCCTGCAGAGCCGTATGCCAGCGTGATGACAATTCGGTGCCGGTTGCCAATCCGAGGGAGTTCAGTTCCGCCCACCCGGCATCCGGCGCAGGCGCAGTCGAAGGATCGGTATGGCCTGAGTGTGCTGTCGAAGCTGAGCTCAGTGCGAGCGACCAGGCGGCCGGTGATAGACGGACGACGTGAGACGGTGGTGGCACAGTTGAAAGATTCCCCATCCCGTCAAGCTAGTGCAGGCGGGGATTCTCTGCCATGGGCAGGTGTACCCATGTGGACAACGGTTGTGCCCCTGGCCGGAATCGAACCGACGACCTTCCCTTTAGGAGAGGGACGCTCTATCCTACTGAGCTACAGAGGCGGGTGCGCCACCGCACCGGGCGGTGCGCAGGCGGTACCAGCTTACAGTCTTCCTAACTCCGTGACCGCATCCTCCGCGGCAGCAGCACCGCGGTCAAACCGGCCGCGCAGCTCAACGCGAACAGCACCCACCGGGCGATGGTGAGTACGGACGCCAGGGCGACCGAACCGGCGTCGGGCCCGGAAAGAATGGAGTCGATCGCGACGTTCTCCCAGAGGTCCACCACAACGAAGAGCAGCACCGGGCTCCACAGCAGCCAGCGAAGCCATCGCCGTGAAACGTTGAGCTGAACCAGCAGGAGCCAGGCCAGTCCAAAAAGCAGCGGGAAGAGCGTGCCGGCCGTCTTGTGCACGTAGCTCAGCTGCCCGAGAGCCGCAGAGTCCATGACGGCACGCAGCTGGTCGATATAGGCGGCATCATATCCGCCGAAGAGCATGTCCGGCATGCTCAGCCCACCGGAGAGCTGGGTCATCTGGGAGAGCGTCAGAAGATGGAAGTACCAGAACAGGAAGAGAGCCGCAGCCACCGCCGGAATGAGTATCAGGTTGCCGTTATGGCGAGGTGGGAGGGGCTGCTCGCCCGGGTTCGCCGGTAGGCCAGCCGCGGCCGGCCCGTGCTTGCGTGCAATCTGTGCCCTCGTTTTGCCCATGCCACAATGCTAGACCGTTACCATGCAGCAACAGTTCCTGAAAATCCACCCTGTATTTGATCTCATTTCGATAAAGATGGCCGGTGATAGCTGCCTGTGATTGCAATCACAACCGTTATTGGGGTTTGTTTAATGGATGGCTATAAACCAAGTACTACCCATGTCTAGCGTTGCGGATCAGGTGGGATGGCTCGCAGCCATCGAGGACGCCATCGATGCCGTCTTCGAACCTGTCGCAACGTGGTTCGCCGCGATTGTCTTCGTCCCAATCACCATTGGCGAGGTCAGTTTCCCGGTAGTGGTCGCGTGGCTCATCGCTGCGGCCGTCATCTTCACTATCTACTTCGGCTTCATCCAGTTCCGAGGATTAAAGGTCTCCTACGAGGTGATCCGCGGACGCTACTCGTCCAAGGATGATCCCGGTGAGGTCCCACACTTCCAGGCACTGACGTCGGCATTGTCCGGGACGGTCGGGCTTGGAAACATTGCCGGTGTCGGCGCAGCAATGGCGCTGGGCGGACCCGGTGCCACCTTCTGGATGATTCTGGCCGGCCTCCTCGGAATGTGCACCAAGTTCGCTGAGTGCACGCTCGGTGTGAAGTACCGCGAGGTCCATCCGGACGGCACCGTCTCCGGCGGGCCGTTCAAGTACCTGCCGGTTGCCTTCAAGAAGTTCGGCAAATGGCCCGCCAAGATCCTCACCGGTATCTTCGCGGTTGCGATCCTGATCTTCGGTGTTGCAGGCGGCAACATGTTCCAGGCCAACCAGACCTTCGCCCAGGCGCAGGAAGTCACCGGCGGTGCTGACGGATTCCTCGGCAGCCCGGGTGCAGCCCTGATCTTCGGCATTATCCTTGCGGCGCTTGTCGGCGCTGTCATCCTCGGCGGGATCAAGTCCATCGGCGCCACCACCAGCAGGCTCGTACCGGCGATGGGCATCATCTACGTCCTTGCCTGCCTGTTCGTCATCATCGTGAACATCGGTCAGGTTCCAGCCGCATTCGGTGCCATCATCGAAGGCGCCTTCAACCCGCAGGGCCTGGCCGGCGGCATCGTCGGCGTCATGATCGTCGGCTTCCAGCGTGCTGCCTTCTCCAATGAGGCCGGTCTGGGTTCCGCTCCTATCGCCCACTCGGCAGTCAAGACCCGCCGTCCAGTGAGCGAGGGTTTCGTGGCGATGTTCGAGCCGCTCGTCGACACTGTGGTCATCTGCACCATGACGGCCCTGACCATCGTCATTGCCGGGGCACCCAGCCTGCAGGCAGGAATTGATCAGGTCCAGGCAGGTGAAGGCACTCCCGACGGCGTCATCCTCACCTCGGACGCTTTCGCCACCGTCATTGACTGGTTCCCGATTGTCCTGGCCGTGGCGGTCGCGCTCTTCGCGTTCTCCACACTGATCACGTGGTCCTACTACGGTCTGAAGGCCTGGGAGTACCTCTTCGGCCGCGGCAAGACCTCGGAGGTCCTGTACAAGGTCATCTTCCTGTTCTTCACGGTGACCGGTACGGTTCTCACCTTCGGCCAGGTTCTCAGCTTCGCCGACTCGGCGTTGTTCGTCTGTGCGTTCGTGAACCTGCTCGGCGTGTACATGCTCCTGCCGGTGATCAAGCGCGAAATGAAGGAATACCTCGCGGACCGCAAGAGCGGCAAGCTCCTCGACCTCGGCATCGAGCCTGAGGACCGCGAAGCCGCCACCAAGTAACCACACCTATCCGTCCACAATGTGCCCGCCGGGTCCCCGACCCGGCGGGCACAGCCATGCCTGGACCAGCAGCGGACAGGTTCTGTCCGTGCCAGCGCCTAGACTTAAAGGCACCATGGACTTGCTTTTTGACCCGCACCTCAGCACACCTGCCGCAGGAAGGCGCGGCGCGCCGTCGTCGTCCTCCTCTGATCCGGCGGAGCATCCGCGACGCGGCGGGCACGTCGATGAAGCGCGTGCCCGCGAACTGCTCGAGGGTATGAACCCGCAACAGGAGGAGGCGGTGAAGCACAGCGGTTCACCCCTGCTGATCGTTGCTGGAGCCGGCTCCGGAAAGACCCGCGTGCTCAGTCACCGGATCGCGTTCCTGATGGCCACGGGCAGGTCCCATGCCGGTCAGATCCTCGCCATCACGTTCACCAACAAGGCTGCTGCGGAGATGCGTGAGCGCATCGAAGGGCTGGTGGGTGAGGTTGCCAAGCGCATGTGGATCTCAACGTTCCACTCCTCATGCGTGCGGATCCTGCGCCGCGAGGCAGCGTCCATCGGCTTGAACTCGAACTTCTCCATCTATGATTCGGCGGACACCCTTCGCCTCATCACCCTGGTGGCCAAGGGACTGGACCTCGATCCCAAGCGTTTCGCACCGAAGGCGATTCAGCACAAGATCTCTGCTTTGAAGAACGAGCTGATCGACGAGGAAGAGTACGCCTCCACCGCCAACTCTTCCGATCCGTTTGAGCAGGCTGTTGCTGAGGTCTACAAGGGGTATGCCCAGCGGCTTCGCCAGGCCAACGCCATGGACTTCGATGACCTGATCGCTCAGACGGTCTACATGTTCAGGGCCTTCCCCGGGGTGGCTGATTACTATCGCAGGCGGTTCCGCCACGTGCTCGTGGATGAATACCAGGACACCAACCACGCCCAGTATGCGTTGGTCCGCGAGATTGTGGGAGTCGCGGGGGAGAACGTCGAGGAGCCTGCCGAGCTGACGGTGGTGGGCGATTCCGACCAGTCCATCTATGCCTTCCGTGGCGCGGATGTGCGGAACATCGTGGAGTTCGAGAAGGACTACCCGAACGCGCGTACCATCCTGCTGGAGCAGAACTACCGTTCCACGCAGAACATTCTCAATGCGGCCAACGCAGTCATCTCCCGCAACCCGAACCGGCCGGCGAAACGGCTCTGGACGGCCGAGGGCAGCGGCGAGAAGATCATCGGCTATGTCGGTGAAAATGAACACGAGGAAGCACGCTTCATAGCGGACGAGATCGACCGGCTCCAGGACGAGGAAAACCTGCGTCCCGGAGACGTCGCTGTGTTCTACCGGACCAACGCGCAGTCCCGCTCCATCGAGGAAATCCTGATGCGGGTAGGCCTGCCCTACAAAGTGGTTGGCGGCACCCGCTTCTACGAGCGCAAGGAGATCAAGGACGCGCTGGCCTACCTGCGTGTGCTGGCCAACCAGGACGACGTCGTCAACCTCCGCCGCATCCTCAACGAACCGAAGCGCGGCATCGGAGACCGGGCGGAATACGCCATTGCCGCGCTCGCCGAACGCGACCGCACAAGTTTCATGGAAGCCCTTCGGCGGGCGGATGAGGCTCCGGGCATGGCAACGCGCTCGGTTAACGCCGTTGCGTCATTCGTGAAGCTCATCGATGACCTGGCAGAGGTCGCCTCGGGATCGGGTGCTTCGGCGGCTCTGGAAGCGGTCCTTGAGCAGACGGGGTACCTCGCGCAATTGCGAACGAGCACGGATCCACAGGACGAGTCCCGGGTGGAGAACCTTGCCGAGCTTGTTGCGGTGGTCCGTGAATACGAGACCGGCAACCCGGAGGGGACCCTGGGCGATTTCCTTGAGCAGGTGTCGCTGGTGGCGGATGCGGACCAGATTCCCGATGCACCGGCCGGTGCCGGGGAGGACGTGGAGAAGGCGGTGGAGGAAGCCCGGCGGCAGGGCGTCGTGACCCTGATGACGTTGCACACCGCCAAGGGACTCGAATTCCCGGTGGTTTTCCTGACCGGAATGGAACAGGGAATTTTCCCGCACCAGCGTTCCGCGACAGACCCGAAGGAACTTGCGGAGGAGCGCCGGCTCGCCTACGTAGGTCTCACCCGGGCGAGGAAGCGGCTGTATATCACGCGCTCGGAAGTCCGGAGCCTGTGGGGGCAGAGTCAGTACAACCCGGCGAGCCAGTTCGTCGGCGAGGTTCCGGAGGAACTGATCCACTGGAAGCGGGAGGGCACTGCGAAGCCGGCATGGACCGGTGGCCAGAGCATCAACGGTCCACGGTTCAGCGGCTCCTACTGGGGTGCGGGCGCAGCCTCTGGTAGCGAGTCCGGTCGCGGGCTGCCCGGAAAGGCGGCCGGCAGGGTGCAGCCCCAGAAGGAGGTTGTCGCCGTCTCTGCTGGAGACAAGGTTAATCACACGACCTTCGGCAACGGCACCGTCCTTGCGGTGGAAGGCGGCGGAGACAAAATGGTGGCCAAGGTGCGGTTCGACATCGGGGAGAAGCGACTGCTGCTCCGGTACGCTCCGCTGACCAAGGTCGGGTAGCACAGGCGGTGAAGCTGGCCGGAGGGGGAGTGCAGCGGCGCGCCCGGGCGCGTGCCGCCGTCGTCGGTTTGGTGTTCCTCGGCAGCGCGCTTCTGAGCGGGTGCGTGGAAGTGCCGGTCAGAGATCCGGCACCGGATTCCGTGCCCGAGCTGGCCCCGCAGCAGGAACTTGCCGCCATGCCGGAACTGCCGGCGTCTGAACTTCAGACCTTCGGCGGGGACACTGCAGCTTTCCTCACCGAGAACCGGAATGCCTACTGCGTCATCGCCACAGAGCAGGGCGGCATCATCGACTCACCCGTGGATCCTCGGCTTTCCGGGGGCGAGCGGGATGACGCCGTGCTGGAGGTGCCCGCCGTGTACTGCGAACTGGCACGCTATCCGGAACCTGCTGAGGTCGCCGACGACTGTCACGGCACCAACCTCGGGTTCAAGGGCGGGACCGTTCTGCTCACGACTTCGGGAGTTGCGTACGGCGGATGCCGGGTTGGCATGACCCTGATGGAGGCGGAGCTGGGTCCGGGTTCAGACGGTGGAGAGAGCCCGCTCGCACGCCTGCCGGTTCTTGAGGACGGCTTGGCCGTTGAGCTGAACGGTTTCCGCTGCGGCAGCGCGGGCCGGGGCATGGTGTGTGTCGAGTCAGAAACCGGCCACGGCTTCACCGCGTCGGCGGATGCGTTCGAGATCATTGCACCCGACGAGGGCGCTGAACGGTAACCGAAAGGGTTACTTTTCTACAACTCATAGAACTGTGTGCTTACTCACGAAACCGCTAGTCTGTAAAAGGCGCTCCGAGCCAAGGGACTAGAGTTCCCTGTGTAAACCTACTTCGACGCAGAAGGACACTAGATAAGTGGACCTGTTTGAATATCAGGCGCGCGATCTATTTGAGGCTCACGGCGTTCCCGTGCTGGCCGGCATCGTGGCGCAGACCCCCGAAGAAGCAAAAGCAGCAGCTGAGAAAATTGGCGGCGTCGTAGTCGTCAAGGCGCAGGTCAAGGTTGGCGGCCGCGGAAAGGCGGGCGGCGTCAAGGTCGCCAAGACGCCGGATGAGGCTTACGAGTACGCATCCGCGATCCTCGGCATGGATATCAAGGGCCACACAGTCCACAAGGTGATGATCGCCCAGGGTGCAGACATCGCTGAAGAGTATTACTTCTCCGTGCTGTTGGACCGGGCAAACCGGAACTACCTTGCCATGTGCTCCGTTGAGGGCGGCGTGGAAATCGAGCAGCTCGCCGTTGAGCGGCCCGAAGCGCTGGCGCGGATCGCCATTGATCCGGGCACCGGTATTGACCGCGCGAAGGCCGATGAGATCATCGATGCCGCCGGGTTTGCACCCGAGCTCCGGGAAGGCGTGGCGAACACCATCCTGAAACTGTGGGATGTCTTCACCAAGGAAGATGCCACCCTGGTTGAGGTGAACCCGCTGGTGAAGACCGGATCGGGTGAAATCCTTGCCCTGGACGGCAAGGTCACCCTCGATGAGAACGCTGACTTCCGCCAGAAGGGTCACGCTGAGCTCGAGGACAAGGACTCCACCGATCCGCTGGAGGCCAAGGCCAAGGAAAATGACCTCAACTACGTCAAGCTCGACGGCGAGGTCGGCATCATCGGTAACGGAGCCGGGCTGGTGATGTCCACGCTGGACGTCGTTGCCTACGCAGGCGAGGCCCACGGTAACGTCAAGCCCGCCAACTTCCTGGATATCGGCGGTGGAGCCTCTGCCGAGGTCATGGCTGCAGGTCTGGACGTCATCCTGAATGACGAGCAGGTTAAAAGCGTGTTCGTGAACGTCTTCGGCGGCATCACCGCGTGTGACGCCGTGGCCAACGGCATCGTTAAGGCGCTGGAAATCCTTGGCGACAAGGAGAACAAGCCACTCGTGGTGCGCCTCGACGGCAACAACGTCGAAGAAGGCCGCCGTATCCTCGCCGAGGCAAACCACCCGATGGTCACTCTCGCCGACACCATGGACGAAGGCGCAGACAAGGCCGCCGAGCTGGCTCACGCCGCTCGCTGACCGGTCGCGACTCCAGGACTAAGGAACTTCACATGTCTATCTTTCTGAACAAAGACTCCAAGGTGATCGTCCAGGGCATCACCGGCGGCGAAGGCACCAAGCACACCGCGTTGATGCTGAAAGCCGGCACGCAGGTGGTCGGTGGCGTCAACGCCCGCAAGGCCGGAACCACCGTCACTCACGGCGAAACTACCCTCCCCGTTTTCGGCACCGTGAAGGAAGCGATCGCCGAGACCGGCGCTGACGTCTCCATCATTTTCGTGCCGCCGGCATTCACCAAGGACGCAGTCGTTGAAGCGATCGACGCCGGTATCGGCCTGGTCGTCATCATCACCGAGGGTGTTCCCGTGCAGGACTCCGCGGAGTTCTGGGCGCTGGCGCAGTCCCGCGTGGACGAGAACGGCAAGCAGATCACCCGGATTATCGGCCCCAACTGCCCCGGCATCATCACCCCCGGGGAAGCACTGGTTGGTATCACTCCCGCGAACATCACCGGCAAGGGCGGTGTGGGCCTGGTCTCGAAGTCCGGCACCCTGACCTACCAGATGATGTTCGAGCTGCGGGACCTCGGCTTCTCCACCGCAATCGGCATCGGCGGAGACCCGGTCATCGGCACCACGCACATCGATGCCCTTGAGGCGTTCGAGGCGGATCCCGAGACCAAGGCGATCGTCATGATCGGCGAAATCGGCGGCGACGCCGAAGAGCGCGCAGCCGAGTTCATCAAAGCCAACGTGACCAAGCCGGTTGTGGGCTACGTTGCGGGCTTCACTGCCCCCGAGGGTAAGACCATGGGCCACGCAGGTGCAATCGTGTCCGGCTCGGCCGGTACTGCCCAGGCGAAGAAGGAGGCCCTCGAGGCCGCCGGCGTCAAGGTGGGGAAGACCCCGTCCGAGACTGCCCGCCTGTTGCGCGAGGTCTACGCGGCGCTCTAGGTTCGCATCCAACGACGACGGCCGTCATCTTCCCCGGGAAGGTGACGGCCGTCGTCGTTGGATGGTGATTGCTCGTTTCAGCGGGAAGAGGATGCGCGGCCGCCGAGCCTGTGGGTGATGTCCTTCGCTGCCAGGACACAGGCCGCCACGAGGGTGTCGAGTTGCTGCTCGTTCACGCGAAACCGCGGAGCTGAGATGAGCACGGCCGCAGCCACATCCCCGCGGTGGTCCCGAACCGGCACGGCGATGCCAACTTCCTCCACCGACGTTTCACCGAAGTTGACTGCATAGCCGAGGCTGCGCACGTCCCGGAGCCGGGTGAGATACGCGCCCAGTTGCTCGCTGTCGGGGGAGGGGTGCTGAATTGTCCCGCTGCCGAGAAGCTGCCGCACACGGTCCTCTTCCTCCAGGGCGAGGAAGACCTGAACGCTGGCGCTCAGTGCGGTGCTGTAGCTGGTGCCGAGGGGGGAGGTGTGTTTAACATTGTTCCTGCTGACCACTTGCTCCACAGTGATCGACTCCGTGCCGTTCCACAGCACCAGGGCAGAAGTTTCGCCGGTTTGCCGGCTCAGATCATCGAGTACCGGATGCGCGACTTTCCTGGCATCCAGATCCGCGAGGAGCGGACCGGCGAGCGTGATGATCCCCAGTCCGAGGCGGAAACGGCGGGAGAGCGGGTCGCGTTCGACGATGTTCTCGTTTTCGAGCGTCGCGAGGATTCGTGAGACCGTACTCTTGTGCAGGCCCACCTGTACCGCGATCTCTGTTACTCCCTGCAGTGGTTCTTCGATGCTGAAGCAACGCAGCACGTCGATCACATTAGAGATGACTGAGGCGCCTTTGCTGTCCCTGGATTCTGGTTGCGCTGTCATAGTGTCTTTCATCATTCCCTATCACGGCCTGTTCGGCATGAAACGCCGGCGGCGCCACCCGTCTGGGTGACGCCGCCGGCAGGAACGGTTGGGGTATTAGTTCAAATGTGCACCGCGGTCTGAAGCCACCAGCTCGGGTGTCGGTGATTCCTTCTCGTTCTGGGAGATCCCGAGGGCCGGTGGAGCAAGAGGTGCCGTCATGGTCCCGCCGCTCCGGAGGCGCTTGATGAAGTTGATGACCATGATGATCAGGATGAACGCCAGTGGGAAGGCGCCGATGATCGTGCCGGTCTGGACCGTCCCGATGACTGAGACCCCGCCAAGGACCAGGAGCGCTACGGTGACCGCCGCAATTGCCCCCACCAGCAGCACGCGGAACCACTTGCTGGGGCTCTTGGCCGAGGAGACGAACCCCGAAAGCGCGTGGACTCCCGAGTCCAGCGATGTGATGTAGTACGTGGCCACCAGAATGGTTGATACAACCATCAGAATCGTGCCGACGACTGGCACGAAGTCGAGCATCGCAAAGAGCCCGCTCTCGGTACTTTCGGCGATCTGTCCTGAAATGGCGCCGGCGCTGGCATTGTCATAAAAGTGCGCTGCGCCGCCGAGTACGCCGATCCACAGCATCACGATGACGGATGGGATGACCGTGACTCCAATGACGAACTCGCGGATGGTCCTGCCCCGCGAAATCCGGGCGATGAACGGGCCAACGAAGGCGGAGAATGCGATGACCCAGCACCAGATGAAGACGGTCCACCATCCATTCCAGCTGTCCTGCCAGCTGCCGATGCCGGCGCCCGCGACGTCGGACTCCGACCACAGACTCATTGCCAGAAAGTTCTGGAAGTATACGCCGAAGGTCTGCAGCACGGAGGACAGCAGGTAGACCGCAGGGCCGAAGAGCAGGACCGCGCCGACCAGCACGATGCTGAGAATTGAGTTCAGCTCGCTGATGCGCTTCATGCCTTTGCTGATGCCGAAGTAGACGGAGACGGCGGTAAGGGTAGCGAAAACCACCACGACGGCGATCCACACGGGCATCCCGCCGGTGATGGGGGTGAAGGAGGTGAGACCGAAGGTGAACTGGAGAGTGGCGAACCCGAACGAGGTGGCCAGGCCCAGCACGCAGGCTAGGATGGCGAGGACCTCGACCGCGACGCCGATGCTGCGCCGGGATTTCACCGGGAAGAAGTCAACGACGGCGTCCCGGAAGGTCAACTTCTTGCCGAGGTTGTAGTGCGAGTAGGCGAGGCAGATCGCGACGATGCAGTACATCGCCCATGCAGTCAGCCCCCAGTGGAAGTAGGACCACGCCATGGAACCATCCTGGGCCACACCGGCGTCGACACCGGTGAACAGCGGGCTCTCCTCCTTGAGCATGATCGGTTCGGCAACGGACCAGAAGATCAGCCCGATGCCCTGGCCGCATGCGAAGAGCATCGAGTACCAGGCGAACTTGCTGTAGTCCGGCTTGGCGCCTGCGCCGCCCAGCCGAATCCGGCCGTAACGGCCGAATGCGAGCCAGGCGCAGACCGCCAGGGCGAGAACAGAGAAGAGCACGAAGAACCAGGTGAAGTATTCGGTGACGAAGGTGCGGGCGGCACCGATGGCTCCGGCCGCCGCGTCGGGGGCGGCGATGGTTCCGACAAGGATGGCTACCACGAGAACCGCCGCCAGCCACTTGATCGCTGTATCGTCAACCGCCCTCCGCTTCTTCTGAACCGGTGTCTCCACCGCCTCCCCCATTCCCAGTGGTGCGTCCTCGTTGGGCACCGTGGTTGCAGCCGCTTGCTTGTTAGTGATCATCGTTGATCGCCTTTGAACTCATGGGAAATCGCGTCAGCCATGCTGCTCGATGCCCTTTTCAGTAGGATTTCTCCCTTGCCCGCAGAGGCGTTTGCGGCGGAGGATAGACATCCGGAGCCGGGAGTGAGCTCGGGACGGACTGGTAGCAGGTCGTAATTAGGCAGGACGGCAGGGGAAAAATCCTCGACCTTTCCCATGTCGACCCGTTCGGGGTAGAGGTGCAGCATCAGGGACGTCTCCAGCACACCGCCGTGCTCGACATCCCAACCGCCGAAACCTTCCGGGTAGAGTTCGCTGATTGTTGTGTCGTCAATGAAGTCCCAGTAGGAGAGCAGCATGACCCGGCGGTCGTCCATGCCGGCCAGCTGCAGCTCCCGGATGGCAAGGTCCACGCCTTCGTAGAGGAACTGGTAGTTCTCGAAGTGGCCGTTCACGAAAACGATCCGGCGCGCTCCATGGCGTGCCAGCTCAAGGGTGAGTGACTTGGCGATGGCGGCAACAGTGGCGCCGTCGAGGCTGGTGGTTCCGGGTAGGTGGTTGCCGCCGCCCGAGCGCTGCTGTGACTTGTAGCCGTACATGATGGGCGCAGCCACAATCGCACCAATCTGCTCGGCGACGGCCCCGGCCATCGCACGGGAGAGCAGAACATCAACGTTCAGCGGCATATGTGGTCCATGCTGCTCGATCGCGCCCGCGGGGATGAGGACGATTCCATCCTCGGCGCTGATCTTTTCGGAGTAGGTAAAAGCGTCGAGTTCTTCCATATACACGCTGGTGCGCGCCATGTGCGTTCTCCTGCTAGTTGGCAAAAGGTGGAGGGTCTGGCGGCGGCGCCGACGCCGGAAAGGGGGCGCCGCCGCCGTCATCACCGGCTTACGCGTCGATGATGTTGTGCTCGGGGCCGAAGCCGAACTTGGTGATGTTTTCGGCCCCGTCTTCGCCAACCACAAGGATGTCGTGTTCGCGGTACCCGCCGGCACCTGGTTCGCCGTCAGCCACGGTGATCATGGGCTCCATGGAGACAACCATGCCGGGTTCGAGGATGGTGTCGATGTCCTCGCGGAGCTCAAGGCCCGCTTCACGCCCGTAGTAGTGGGAGAGGACGCCGAACGAGTGGCCGTACCCGAACGTGCGGTTGGCGAGCAGTCCATGGCTGATGAAGATCTCATTGAGCTCGGCGGCGATGTCCTTGCACACGGCGCCGGGCTTGATGAGTTCGAGCCCGCGGCGGTGCACCTCGACGTTGATGTTCCACAGTTCCAGGCTGCGGTCGTCCGGCTGACCGAGGAACAGGGTGCGCTCCAGGGCGGTGTAGTAGCCGGAGGTCATCGGGAAGCAGTTCAGCGACAGGATGTCGCCGCGCTGCAGCTGGCGGGTGGTCGCCCAGTTGTGGGCGCCGTCGGTATTGATGCCGGACTGGAACCACACCCAGGTGTCGCGTACTTCGCGGTGCGGGAAGGTGCGTGCGATCTCGTGCACCATGGCTTCGGTGCCGATCAGCGCGACCTCGTATTCGCTGATGCCCTCGCGGATTGCGGCCTTGATGGCTTCGCCGCCCAGGTCACCGATCCGGGCACCGTGCTTAATGACCTCGATTTCCTCGGCCGACTTGATCATGCGCTGGCGCATCGCGTCTTGGGA
Source organism: Arthrobacter sp. PTI12 (assembly GCF_056679915.1). Taxonomy (NCBI): domain Bacteria; kingdom Bacillati; phylum Actinomycetota; class Actinomycetes; order Micrococcales; family Micrococcaceae; genus Arthrobacter; species Arthrobacter sp. PTI12. The sequence goes on from NZ_CM155256.1 coordinate 1,040,235, forward strand.
AACGTCCAGCAGTTCGGCGCCGTCGAAAGCGGCCTGAATGCGCTGGCGGGTCATCAGCGGCAGCGCATCATCCTCGACGCCGATACGCCGGGCGCTGACTCCACGCTCGCGCAGGGCTTCCTGCAGACCGAAGTAGAAGTTGTCCCGCTTCCAGTCCGTGTAGACGATGTTCTCGCCGTAACTGGTGCGCCACGGCATGCCGGCATCGATGTTGGCGGTCACCGTAACCGAGTCATCGGCGGTGACAACCAGTGCGTAGTTACGGCCGAACGTCGTGTATAGGAAGTCCGAGTAGTACTTGATGCCGTGGTAGCTGGTGAGGATGACGGCGTCGAGCTCTTTTGCGGTCATAATCTGGCGCAGGCCGGCCAAGCGGCGTTCGAACTCAGCGTCCGGGAAGGTGAGGGGCTGCTTGGTTCCGTTGTGTAGAACCTTCAGACGTTCGAGGTCGGAAACGTTGAGGATAGAAGGGCTCAGCGTCATGATTTCTCCTTTGAAATGGGTATAACGAAAGTTCCGGTAAGGCATAGGAAGCGTTGCATTCTGCGCAACGTTGTTGCATCAGAGTAGATGTGCCGTGGGTCACGGTCAAGGTATTTCTTTTGCCGGGTGCGAGGACCCGTAACAATCACCGGCCGGCTAGGCGGAAGCGGCCCATCGCCTACGGCTTTACAGGACTGTGCGGATTGTCTTCTCAAAACTGGTGATGTGCTCCAGGGCAAGTTCCGACGCCTGATCCGCGTCGCCGTTGCCGATAGACCTAAGAAGCTCGACGTGTTCCGAGACGTGCCCAGCGACGGTCGGGACCTTGTCCAGGACCAGGCACCAGATCCGCGTGGCAAGGTTGTCCAGTCGGATCAGGGTGTCTTCAAGGTGCGGGTTTCCGGCTGTGCGATAGATGATCCGATGGACATTCAGGTCATACCGCATCAGGTCCGAAGTGTTGCCCGGGCCGGCCTCATCGAGGCGCTGGATTTCATCCGCCAAGGCGAACAGCTCTTGCCGCGAGCGGGAGTTGGCACCAAGTGCCGCCTTGCGGGCGGCTAACGGTTCAAGGACGCGGCGGAGCTCGGAAACATCCGCCAGGGCAGTGATGTCCACAATCGTGGCGAAGGTGCCCCTACGCGGGTAGGAGATCACCATGTGGTCCGTTTCCAGCCGCTTGAGCGCCTCTCGAACGGGGGTGCGTCCGATTCCCAGTTGGGCCGCAAGCTGCCCATCGTTGATCGGTTCACCGGGGCGGATGTCAAGCATGATCAGCCGGTCCCGGAGTTCCTGATAGGCGCGCTCCGCAAGCGACAGGTGCTCCGCAGTTGCCTCTGTGTATGCCTCGGTCACGCTCATGGGTTGTGTTTCCCTTCCCCGGCAGGTGCGCCGCACTCTCATCACGAAGCTTGTTGACGCTGTGTGATCTACAGCATACCATTTAGCTCATCACTGATATATCAGTCCCACATTAGTCTTCTAGCTTCAAGGAAGGGCCAATCGTGACGAACCTGTCTACTACGTTGGCTGCGGCGGATCCTGAGATCGCAGCCGCAATTGATCGCGAACTGGAGCGCCAGCAGTCGACGCTCGAAATGATCGCCTCCGAAAATTTCGCTCCCACGGCAGTGATGGAGGCGCAGGGCTCAGTCCTCACCAACAAGTACGCCGAAGGTTATCCGGGCAAGCGCTACTACGGCGGCTGCGAACACGTCGATGTGATCGAACAGCTCGCCATCGACCGGGTGAAGGAGCTTTTCGGGGCTGAAGCTGCCAATGTGCAGCCGCATTCAGGAGCACAGGCCAACGCCGCCGCCATGTTTGCACTGTTGCAGCCCGGTGACACCATCCTCGGCCTCAACCTTGCGCACGGCGGCCACCTCACCCACGGTATGAAGATCAACTTCTCCGGCAAGCTGTACAACGTCGTGCCCTACCATGTCCGGGAGGACGACCACCGTGTGGACATGGCGCAGGTCGAGGCATTGGCGCTCGAGCACCGGCCAAAAATGATCATCACCGGTTGGTCCGCCTACTCACGCCAGCTGGACTTCGCGGACTTCCGTCGCATCGCCGATCTGGTGGGTGCCTACCTCATGGTCGACATGGCTCACTTCGCCGGATTGGTCGCGGCGGGCCTCCACCCCAGTCCTGTGCCCTACGCCGACGTGGTTACCACCACCACCCACAAAACGCTCGGCGGTCCGCGCGGAGGCGTCATTCTCAGCCGCTCCGAGTATGCAAAGAAGATCAACAGTGCAGTCTTCCCCGGGCAACAGGGCGGTCCTCTGCAACACGTTATCGCGGCCAAAGCAGTTGCTTTCAGAATGGCCGCAACCCAGGAGTTCCGGGAACGCCAGCTGCGTACCCTCGAAGGCGCGAAGGCGCTCGCCGGGCGCTTGATGGAGGACGAGGTGGCTCGCGCCGGCATCTCGGTGGTCACCGGTGGGACCGACGTCCATCTGGTTCTTGTTGACCTGCGCAACTCCGAGCTGGATGGGCAGCAGGCTGAGGACCGGCTGCACCGCATCGGGATCACGGTCAACCGGAACGCCGTCCCGTTCGACCCGCGCCCGCCCATGGTCTCCTCGGGGCTGCGGATTGGCACACCCGCTCTGGCGACCCGGGGCTTCGGTGCCGGCGAATTCAACGAGGTGGCAGACATCATCGCTGCAGCCCTGACCCTCGAGCTGACCGAGGAACTGGAAGCGGAACTGCAGGGCCGCGTAGCTGTCCTCGCCGAGAAGTTCCCGCTCTACCCGAACCTGAACGGAGACCTGTCGTGAGCGCCGACCTGCTGCCGGAGCACCCGGAGTTCCTTTGGCACAACCCTGAGCCCAAATCCTCCTACGACGCCGTGATTGTCGGCGGCGGTGGACACGGACTGGCAACGGCGTACTTCCTGGCCAAAAACCACGGCATGACCAACATCGCCGTACTCGAACGTGGTTGGCTGGCCGGAGGCAACATGGCTCGCAACACGACGATCATCCGGTCCAACTACCTGTGGGATGAAAGTGCGGCGATTTACGAGCACTCACTCAAACTGTGGGAGCGGCTGCCGGAAGAATTGGAGTACGACTTCCTGTTCAGCCAGCGCGGCGTGATGAATCTCGCCCATACGCTGGGCGACGTCCGTGAGAGCATGCGCCGCGTCAACGCCAACCAGCTCAACGGTGTGGACGCCGAATGGTTGGATCCGCAGCAGGTCAAGGAACTCTGCCCCATCCTGAACATCTCCGACAACATCCGGTATCCAGTCCTGGGGGCCACCTATCAACCGCGCGCAGGCATCGCGAAACACGACCACGTGGCGTGGGCCTTCGCCCGCAAGTGCGACGAATTGGGGGTGGACATCATCCAGAACTGCGAGGTTACCGGCTTCATTAAGGACGGCAACCGGGTGGTCGGCGTGGAGACGAACCGCGGCCGGATCAACACCGGAGCTGTAGGGCTCGCCGCTGCAGGCCACAGCAGTGTTTTGGCGAAACTCGCAGGTTTCGATCTGCCGATCCAGTCCCACCCGCTACAGGCGCTGGTTTCGGAGCTTCATGAACCGGTTCACCCTACAGTCGTCATGTCCAACCACGTCCACGTCTACGTTTCACAGGCGCACAAGGGTGAACTGGTAATGGGCGCAGGGGTTGACTCCTACAGCGGCTATGGCCAGCGCGGATCCTTCCACGTGATCGAGGAACAGATGGCGGCCGCCGTCGAACTCTTTCCGATCTTCGCCCGTGCGCATGTACTGCGCACGTGGGGCGGGATCGTGGATGTCACACTCGATGCCTCGCCCATCGTGGGCAAGACGCCAGTCGACAATATGTACGTCAACTGTGGCTGGGGAACCGGCGGTTTCAAGGGGACGCCGGGCGCCGGCTGGGCTTTCGCACACACCATCGCCACCGGCGAACCGCACGAACTGAACGCACCGTTTGCGCTGGACCGCTTCGTCTCCGGCGCTCTTATCGATGAGCACGGCGCCGCCGCCGTAGCGCACTGAACCGACTCCACGAAAACAAAGGACAGTCATGCTACTGATCAACTGCCCCTGGTGCGGAGCCAGGGACGAGAACGAATACCACTATGGCGGCCAGGCCCATGTTGCCTACCCCGAGATTCCGTCCGACCTCAGCGACGAGGAGTGGGCGCGTTACCTCTTTTACAGGGAGAACCCGAAGGGAATCTCGGCGGAGCGTTGGGTGCACAGCACTGGGTGCCGCCGCTGGTTCAACGTGCTGCGGGACACCGTCACCTATGAGGTGCTCTCCGTCTACCGGATGGGACAGCCGCGCCCCGACACCAGCACCCTCACACCGTCCGGTGCGCCCGCCTTCGGACCAACGGGAGGACCCCGATGACACAGTTCCACCGTCTGCCCTCCGGCGGACATATTGACCGCTCCCGCCTGCTGCGCTTCACCGTCGATGGTGAGGAGCTCACCGGACACCCCGGCGATACCGTGGCATCCGCGCTTCTCGCCAATGGCCGGATCGCGGCTGCGCCCTCGCTCTACCTTGGGCGCCCGCGCGGAATCGTCAGCGCCGGGGTTGAGGAACCCAACGCCCTGCTTCGGGTTGAAGCCGCAGACGACGGCGGCACTGCCGAATCGATGCTTACCGCCACCACGGTGGAACTTGTCGACGGGCTCCGCGCGAGTTACTTGTCCGGGAGGGGCAAACTCGATCCCACCCCCGACGACGCCGTCTACGACAAGAAATACGTCCACACCGACGTTGCAGTCGTCGGTGGGGGGCCGGCTGGTCTGGCGGCGGCACGCGCCGCGGCAGCGACCGGCGCCCGCGTCATCCTTCTGGACGACCAGCCGGAGCCGGGCGGCTCAGTCCTGTCCGGCTCGCGCGGCGACGGTCCGGACCCGATCGTCGAAACCATTGATGGCGTACCTGCCCGTGAGTGGGTCCAGACCGTCGTCGCCGAGTTGGACGCCGCCCCCGAAACCACGGTGCTCAACAGGACCAGTGTTTTTGGCAGCTATGACGGCAATTACCTTATCGCCGTCCAGAACCGCACGGACCATCTGGCTGGTCCGGCGCCGGCAGGTGTCTCACGCCAGCGCGTCTGGCATATTCGGGCGGCCCAGGTTGTGCTGGCAACCGGCGCTCACGAACGACCGCTGGTGTTTCGGAATAACGACCGACCAGGCATCATGCTTGCGTCCGCGGTGCGCACGTACCTCAACAGGTATGCCGTGCTCGCCGGCCGCAACATAGTACTGGCAACCACCAATGACAGCGTCTATGTCGTTGCCCGGGACCTCGCAGCCGAAGGTGTCACCGTGACTGCAATTGTGGACACCCGGCAGGACCCGGGTGCTGCCGCAGAAGAGGCTGCGGCAGCAGGCATTCGCGTCATTGCGGGCAGTGCCGTCATCGACACCGAGGCCCGGGACAGCGGTATTTCCGCAGCTGAGGGCCGCATCACCTCGGTGACCGTCAGTGCGATCGACGACGGCGCGCTGACCGGCGAAGCAGAGAGCATCGACTGCGACCTCCTCGCCATCTCCGGCGGCTTCAGCCCCGTGGTCCATCTCCATAGCCAGCGGCAGGGAAAGCTGCGCTGGGACGAGGATCTGGTCGCTTTCGTACCCGCCGCCGAGGTGGAAGCGCAACAGGTCATCGGAGCTGCCCGCGGCACCTACCAGTTGTACGACTGTGTTGCCGAGGGCCTGTCCGCCGGCGCTATTGCGGCCTTCAACGCCGGTTTCGTGAGCGACGACGGCGTGACGGCCGGCTCCCTGCTCGCCGAAGCGCCGCGTGCGCACGGAATCACCCGCCCGCTGTGGCTTGCTCCCGCTCCCGACGGCGAGGGCTGGGACGAGCACTTCGTCGACCTCCAGCGCGACCAGTCGGTGGCCGACGTGCTTCGGGCAACCGGTGCCGGACTGCGCAGCGTGGAGCACATCAAGCGGTACACCTCCATCAGCACGGCCAACGACCAGGGCAAGACCTCCGGCGTCAATGCGATCGGCGTCATCGCCGCTGCATTGAACGGGAACGACGGCGGCACGAGCCTTGGTGAGATCGGCACCACCACCTTCCGCGCGCCCTACGCCCCGGTTGCCTTTGCGGCGCTCGCCGGACGGGAGCGCGGTGAGCTGTTCGATCCCGCTCGCATCACCTCGATCCACTCCTGGCACCTTGCCCACGGCGCCAAGTTCGAGGACGTGGGCCAGTGGAAGCGTCCCTGGTACTACCCACAGCCGGGTGAGGACATGGACACGGCGGTGCTGCGCGAATGCGCGGCTGTACGCGACAGCGTCGGCTTCATGGATGCAACCACCCTCGGGAAAATCGAAGTCCGGGGAAAGGACGCGGGAGAATTCCTCAACCGTATCTACACCAACGCCTTCAAGAAATTGGCTCCCGGTTCTGCCCGCTACGGCGTGATGTGCACCCCGGACGGCATGATCTTCGACGACGGCGTCAACCTCCGCCTGGACGAGGACCGCTACTTCCTCACCACTACGACCGGTGGCGCCGCGAAAGTACTGGACTGGCTGGAGGAGTGGTCGCAAACTGAATGGCCGGAACTCGATGTGGTGTTCACTTCGGTGACCGAGCAATATTCCACGGTCGCCGTCGTCGGGCCTAAATCGAGGGAGGTGATTGCCCGCCTGGCACCGGAACTTGATGTCTCCAACGACGCGTTCCCATTTATGACATTCCGGGAAGTTCTGCTCGAATCGGGAGTTTCTGCGCGGATCTGCCGGATCTCCTTCTCAGGCGAGCTTGCTTACGAAATCAACGTGGCGTCCTGGTATGGGTTGCACGTGTGGGAGTCGGTTGCCGAGGCAGGTGCGGAGTTCGGCATCACACCGTACGGCACCGAGACCATGCACGTACTGCGTGCGGAGAAGGGCTACCCAATTGTCGGCCAGGATACTGACGGCACCGTCACTCCGCAGGACGCCGGCATGGAGTGGATCGTCTCCAAGGCCAAAGACTTCATCGGCAAGCGCTCCTACGCGCGGCTGGACAGCAGCCGTCTGGACCGTAAGCACATGGTGAGCGTCCTGCCGGTGGATGGAACCATTCGCCTGCCCGAAGGTACGCAGTTGGTGGAGAAGGGCCGCTCCATCAATCCGGCCTACGGCCCGGTCCCGATGGAAGGGCACGTTACCTCGAGCTACCACAGCGCCGCACTGGGCAGGTCCTTCGGGCTGGCGCTGATCAAGAATGGCCGGAACCGCATCGGCGAAACACTCATTGCCCCGGTGAACGGGCAGCTGGTCGAGGTCACCGTTGGAGAAACCGTACTGTACGACGCCGAAGGGAGCCGTCGCGATGGCTGAGCAGGTAATCATCACATCACCGCTGGACACACGGGAAGGCACGGAGCAGCTGCGCCGGAGTCCGCTCGCTCACCTCGAAGAGAGGCTGCGGGCGGGAACCAACCAGGGCGCTGAACTTCACGAGGTCAGGTTCCTCACCATGGTGGGACTGCGCGCAGACCCCGCCTCCGAAGCAGGGGAGGCGCTGGCCACAGCTGTCGGCGCCCCGCTGCCGGCGCGCTGCGGCCAGGTCAGCGGCAGTCCGGATGGAACAGCCATCTTCTGGCAGGGACCGGATGAGTTCCTGCTGGTGGCACCCGATGGCTCCGACGTTGGAAAGGAACTCGCAACGGCGCTGGGAGATGCACCGGGCGCCGTCGTTGACCTCTCCGCCAACCGCACCACCCTGGAACTCAGCGGTCCGTCGGCCCGCAAAGTGTTGGAGAAGGGCTGTCCTCTCGACCTGCACCCTCGGGTGTTCAAGCCCGGCACAGCGGTGTCAACACTGCTGGGCCCGGTTCCGGTGCTGCTGTGGCAACTGGACGAGACTACGTACCGCATCATGCCCCGCGCATCTTTCGCCGAATACGTTGCACGCTGGCTTCTGGACGCCATGGCGGAGTTCGCCTCGCCTGAGGTTCCCTGATGGCGCTGAGCGTGCTCGATCTCTTCTCGATCGGTATCGGTCCTTCCTCATCCCACACGGTTGGACCGATGCGGGCCGCCAAGCGGTTTACGGATTCGCTCTGTGCAGAAGGCAGGCTGGAGGCCACCCACCGGGTCAGCGTCCAACTGTTCGGCTCTCTTGGAGCCACCGGGCGGGGCCACGGATCGGACCGCGCGGTGGTGCTCGGCTTGTTGGGAGAGGACCCGGAAACGGTGGATACCGGCACCGCCGGGCACAAGGTCGACACGGTACTTGCTGAAGGAAAGCTCTCTTTGGCCGGAAACCGTCCGATCGAGTTCGCGGGCTCCGAGGACCTGGTGCTGCATCGCCGAAAATCTCTGCCACACCACCCGAACGGCATGACCTTCCGGGCGCTTGCAAACGACGGCGGCACGCTGGTTGAGCGGACGTATTACTCCGTGGGCGGCGGCTTCGTCGTGGACGAAGCCGCCGCCGGTGCTGACCGGATCAGTTCCGATGACACGGTGTTGCCGTACCCCTTCACAACGGGAGCGGAACTCCTGAAGCAATGCGCGCGGACGGGCAAGAGCATCAGCGGTGTGATGGCAGCCAATGAGCTGGTCTGGCGCAGCGAGGAGGAACTGAGGAACCGGCTCCTGCACATCTGGTCCGTCATGCAGGAGTGCGTGACAAACGGCTGTAGCACTGACGGAACCCTTCCCGGGGGACTGAAGGTCCGGCGTCGTGCGCCGCAGCTGCTGCGGGAGCTGACCGAGGCTGCGGACGAGAATGATCCACTGCGTGCCATGGGTTGGGTGAACCTCTTTGCGCTCGCCGTCAACGAGGAAAATGCGGCGGGTGGGCGCATCGTCACCGCGCCCACCAATGGAGCCGCGGGAATTGTCCCTGCGGTATTGCACTATTACATGAAATTTGTGCCAGGGGCCGACGACGACGGCGTCATCCGCTTCCTGCTCACGGCGGCGGCGATCGGGATACTGTTCAAGGAAAATGCCTCGATCTCTGGCGCGGAGGTCGGTTGCCAGGGTGAGGTGGGCTCCGCTTGTTCAATGGCCGCCGGCGCTCTCTGTGAGGTACTGGGCGGCTCCCCGGAGCAGGTTGAGAAGGCTGCTGAAATGGGGATCGAGCACAACCTCGGGCTCACCTGCGACCCTGTGGGCGGGCTGGTGCAGGTGCCCTGCATCGAGCGGAACGCCATCGCCAGCATCAAGGCCATCAACTCTGCGCGCCTGGCGCTAAGCGGGGACGCCGGGCACATTGTGTCGCTCGATCAGGCCATCAAAACCATGCGGGATACCGGAGCCGACATGAAATCCAAGTACAAGGAAACCTCCCGCGGCGGTCTCGCCGTGAATGTGACGGAGTGCTGAAATGATGAAGCTGACGAGCCCCCTCCAGGCGCCCGCTGTTGAGGCGCGAACGACTATCGAGCACGTGCTGACCCTCGACTGTGCAGAAGCACCGGGAATTGTGCATGCCGTGACTGGGTTCCTGTTGGAACACGGCTACGACATCGTGGACAACCAGCAGTTCGGGGACCGGTGCCGTGGGCACTTTTTTATGCGCCTCCATGTCGCGCGCCGCGTTGAAGCTGACGCCGGCGTCGGCATCGAGGGAGAAACGCCCGCCGCAGAAGAGGCGGAGGAGCGGTTCCGGGCTGATTTTGCGCCGTTGGCCGAACGTTTCGGAATGCGGTGGGAGCTTCATCGGCACGGTGCAAAGCGGCGGGTCCTGATTATGGTCTCCAAGTTCGGCCACTGCCTCATCGACCTGCTTTTCCGGGCGGCAAGCGGGGAACTGCCTATCGAGATCGTTGCGGTGGTGTCCAACCACCGGGACCACGAGGCGCTGGTGGAGTGGCACAAAATCCCGTTCTTTCATATCCCGGTGACGCGCGAGACCAAGCCGGCCGCAGAAGCGAGGCTGCTTGAACTCGTCGACGAGCTCGACGCTGAACTGGTGGTCCTCGCTCGCTATATGCAGGTACTCAGCGACGAACTGGCCACCCGGCTGACCGGACGCACCATCAACATCCACCATTCGTTCCTTCCCAGTTTCAAGGGGGCCAAACCGTACCATCAGGCGTACGAGCGCGGAGTCAAAACCGTCGGAGCTACGGCACACTACGTGGATAGTGAGCTGGACGAGGGTCCGATCATTTCGCAGCAGGTGATGGAGGTCGATCACACCTACGGCCCGGAGGAATTAGTGGCCGCCGGGCGGGACACCGAGTGCAGGGCGCTGTCCAATGCCGTGAAGTGGCACTGTGAAGGCCGCGTGATCCTGCGCGACAACCGGACGGTCCTGCTCCGGTAGCGCGCCGTCGTCGTCGCTATAGAGCCCCGCCGGGTGCGCAGATAGACAACGCTTGGAGTGTTGAATTCCACGGTTGTCTGCTCCCTCCTGCGGGGTTCTTGGGTTTGCAGTACTGCAACGTTGCAGTTGTGCAGAATTCCTTCCTATGCCACAATAGTTCGGTGAGTCAACTAATTTCGCTGCGTGAACGCAAGCGCACCGAGACCTGGACCGCACTGCACGACGCCGCAGCGCGCCTCACGCTCGAACGTGGACCGGAGGCGGTCACAGTCGAGCAGATCGCTGCCAGCGCCAGCGTGTCGCCACGGACGTTCTTCAACTACTTCAGCACCAAGGAAGACGCGATTCTGGGGCTGCAGGAACCGAGGATCGACGAAGAGCTGATCGCAGACTTGTCTCCCGGGCATGACCTGTTGGAGCAGGTTTCGCGGCTGCTGATGGCTGTGGTGCACTCCACCGAGGGCGGCGAAAGGGAGGCAAGCCGCCGCATCGACGTGCTCACCGCATATCCGTTCCTGCGCCAGCGCCGATACGCCTACTTCGTGCGCGTGGAGCAGCTGGTGCGTGACGTCGTTGCCGCCTCGCTGACTGATTCCGGTCGCTGGCAGGCCGCGCTGAGCCGAAATTCCGCTGAAGACGTGGCGCGCATGATTGTCCTCGTGGCTGGAGCCCCCATGCGCTACGCGTTCCAGCAAACCGCCGATTCACCCACGATTGACAACCAGTTCTCCGCTCTTGCCGGCGCCACCGCGCTGCTTCGGGAAGTTCTTGAGGAAATTCGATGACCACTACCGTCCCACGCAAGGAATCAGGGCTGCTCCTGCTCTTTGTCGGCCTGATGCTCTCCATGCTGCTCGCCGCCCTGAACCAGATGATCCTCAGCACTGCGCTGCCCACGATTGTCGGTGAGCTCAACGGAGTGGACCAGATGCTCTGGGTCATCACCGCATACATCCTGGCTGCGACCATCGTGATGCCCATCTACGGCAAGCTCGGTGACCTCATCGGCCGTAAAAGCCTGCTGCTCTTTGCCATTGCAATCTTCATGGCGGGATCGATCGTTGGCGGGCTTGCGCCGAACATGGAATGGCTCATCGTCGGACGCGCGGTTCAGGGTCTCGGCGGCGGTGGGCTGATGATCCTCTCCCAGGCCATCATTGCCGACGTCGTTCCTGCCCGGGAGCGCGGCAAGTATATGGGTGCCATGGGAGGCGTGTTTGCCTTCGCATCAGTGGCCGGCCCGCTGCTGGGCGGCTGGTTCACCGAAGGTCCGGGCTGGCGGTGGATGTTCTGGATCAACATGCCGCTGGGTGTTTTGGCCATCGTTGTAGTGCTGTTCTTCCTGCACCTGCCCGCGCGCGAGCGGGTGCATCCACACGTGGATATCGCGGGGATGGTGCTGCTCGCTATTGCAACGACGTCGCTGGTGCTTGTGGGCACCTGGGGCGGCACCGAGTATCCGTGGTTGTCCGCGCCGATCCTTGGACTGTTTGCCCTCGCTGTCGTGACGGGACTGATGTTCGTCGCTGTGGAGCGGCGGGCAAAGGAGCCGATCCTGCCAATGAGCCTGTTCCGGGAGCGGAACTTTGTCCTCACCACCTCAGGCGGCCTGTTGATCGGTGTCACGATGTTCGGCGCCATCGGCTACCTGCCCACCTATCTGCAGATGGTGACCGGCGCCAGTGCCACCAACGCAGGCCTGCTCATGATCCCGATGATGGGTGCGCTCATCCTGACCTCCACAGGCTCTGGAATTCTCGTCAGCAAGACCGGCCGCTACAAGTGGATGCCGATTGTCGGATCGCTCGGTGTCGCTGTGGCGCTGCTGCTGCTCTCAACCATCAGTCCGACCACGCCGGTCTGGATGATCTGCGTGTACATCGCCATCATGGGTGCCGGGCTGGGCCTGAGCATGCAGATTCTGGTGCTGATCGTCCAGAACACGTTCCCGAACCGCGTGGTGGGCACGGCGACGGCCTCTAACAACTACTTTCGCCAGATCGGTGCAACCCTGGGTTCGGCGGTGGTGGGCAGCCTCTTCACCGCGCGGGTGGGGGAGTTGCTGCGGGAGCGGCTCCCCGCGGGTGGCGCTGCGCTGGAAGGAGGAGCGAAGTCGCTCACTCCCGAGCTGGTCAGCGCACTGCCCGCCGCCCTGCAGTCCCCGATCATCCAGTCCTACAACGACGCACTGACCCCGCTGTTCCTCTACATGGCACCGCTCGGTGTGATCGCCGCAGTACTCCTCGCGTTTGTCCACGAGAAGGCGCTGTCAACGGTCATCGAGCGGGACACAAAGGTGGAGCGAGACGCCGGCCTCCCGCCTGAGCCGGTAGAGCAGCTCTCGCGTTAGCCCGACGCGTCCGGGCGTTTCGCGAGGGCGGCGTCGGGCAGAATGAACACATGGCTACCCCTTACCTGATCCGCCGAGAGCGCTTCATCCCCGCCCCTGCTTCCGCTATCTTCGACGTGCTCGCCACGCCCGCGTTGCACAGCGTGATTGACGGCTCAGGCACCGTCACAGGTGTTCAGCCCAACGGCCCGGAGCGGCTCTCTCCGGGCGCCCGCTTCGGAATGGACATGAAGATCGGGACGCCCTACAAAATCCTCAACACGGTTGTCGAATTCGAGGAGGGCAAGCGGATTGCCTGGCGGCACTTTGCCCGCCATATCTGGCGCTACACCCTTCAGGAGCACGACGGCGGCACGTTGGTTGCGGAGGAATGGGACGCCCGCGCTGTTCCCGGCAAGCCCGTGCTCAGGTTGCTGGGATTCACGAGGGCCCACCCGGAATCGATCGAACGCACGCTTGAGAACCTCGAGCGGTACGTCACCGCAGGTCCCCGCGCATAGGGGCTCAAGGAGAAGTAGTCAATACCGCAGCGGAGAAACGATGAGAAGATTTTTAAGATAACGATCTGATAAATACATTGCGGTAGTCAGCATGCTTATGTTCTTCTGTAGAAGAACTGCCCCAGCTCTTCGACAAGAGGTGAAAGCATGCGCACAGCCGCCCGCCCCCGGAGTGTCAGCTCCCGCAACGTTCCGGCGAACCGCCGAGGGAATAGCAGGCTGCAGAGTGCAATGCAGGAGGAGATTGCACTTGAGCACCTCCATCTTGCTGAAGCAATCGCGCGCGGATTTTCTCCGTTTGCCAACGACGCCGCCGACGTCTGCCAGGTTGCCTATCTGGGCCTGATGAAGGCGGCCAAGCGCTTCGACCCGGAGCTGGGCATCGACTTCGCAGCCTATGCGGTGCCGACCATCCGGGGAGAAGTCAAGCGCTACCTGCGGGATTGCTGCTGGATGGTCCGCCCGCCGCGGGAACTCCAGGACCTGAAGTCGACAGCCGCCAAGGCTGACTCGGAGCTTGCCCAGCACCTGGGCAGGGAGCCCTCCCTCACCGAACTGTCCAAACACCTCGAGAAGGATCCGGCAACAGTGGCCGAAGCCCTGAGCTGTGGAGGAAGCCAGCGGCCCGAGTCCCTTGACACGTCCGCGGAGGGACCGGGCTGGGCGGAGATTCTGCCTGCCGAGGATGACCCGTTCGCCCATACCGACGACGTGCTCGCCCTGCGTGCTGTGGTTCACGAACTCTCTGCGCGGGAGAAGGAGCTGCTGTACCGGCGGTATTTCCATGAGGAAACTCAGGACCGAATTGGCCGCCGGCTGGGGATGACCCAGATGCAGGTCTCACGTCTTCTTGCCCGGACTCTCGTGAAGCTGCAAAAACGCCTTCTCGACGACGCCGGTCCTCACCGCGCAGACCCCTCTCCCGTTCTGAAGATAACGGGACCGGACCGGGCTACCAGTATTGCCTGAGCCGGTCTAGCTCCGGATACCCAGCTCCGCTGCGGCACGCAGAACGTCTTCCGGGGTGACCGCCAGAATCGCAGGATCCGGGTCAGTGGCGAACGTTTCGCCGCGGCGCACCGACTCGTCCGTGAGCACAAGGTGCGGACCCGGCGGTGGGCCCCATTCCGCTACCGGGGCAGGACCGAACAGCACCACCGACGGCCGCGCGTACGCCGAGGCGAGGTGCGCTGCGCCCGTGTCCGCCGAGATGACCAGCTCAGCTGAAGCAATCAACGCGGCGAACTCGAGCAACCCCAACCGGCCGGCCACTACCTGCTCGTCCGGAAGCCCGGCCGTCTGCGCCACTGCCTCCGCCCGGGCACGCTCAGCCGCGCTGCCGGTCAACAGCACCAGGTGCCCTGCATCCGACAGGGAACGGGCGACGTCGGCAAACCGCTTGACCGGCCAGAGCCGGCTCCCATAGGCCGCGCCGACGTGGATGACAACCGCGCCCGGTGCCGGGCTTTCGACAGCTGGCGGCCGGAGGAGATAGTCCAGCGGGTCTGCCTCGATGCCGTGCGCACTCACCAGGTGCGCCCACCGATACCTCTCATGGACACCGTCCTCCCATTCGGGGCCGGACCAGCCGGGTGCTTGATGCCCGATCCGGCGTGTTGCTTCCAGCGCCTCGAGCCTCCCGCGGCTTTCGGGACCGTTCCCGTGGAGGTTCACCGCGACCTCCACCCTGCCCGGGCGCAACGCCAGCGGCTCATCGAGCCCGTGGGTGGGCAGCAGCGCGTCCACTGCATCGGTGAGCCCGACGATCGGTTCGAGCCAGGACTGCGCGGCGTACAGGATGCGGTGATCCGGGAAGGCTCGCCGCAGCCCGCGCAGAGCGGGCACCGCGACCAGCAGGTCTCCCAGTTTCAGTGCACGAAGCGCCAGCACCTCGGGGCGTCCATCCGGCTCAAGTGCTTCCACGGCGGTGTCAGGCAGCATGATCTTCATCCTGCCAGAAAGCCGGGTCGGCCCGACGCGGTAGAGGAGTCCCGACCCGCGGGAAGAACTTCTCCGGTGAGAAGTGTTTAGGTTCGTGCTTCGGAGGGAACTGTGCCTGTATGAGAAGCGAGCCCAAAGCCGTTCTCCTCGACAGGGACGGCACCATCGTGGTTGATGTGCCGTACAACGGTGATCCCGAGCAGGTTGTCGCGATGCCCGGAGCGCAGGAAGCGCTGGACGGCCTTCGCGCCGCCGGAGTGCCGCTGGGTGTGCTCACCAACCAGTCCGGCATTGCCCGCGGTCTGCTGACAGCGGCTCAGGTGGACGCAGTCAACGAGCGCGTCGAAACCGTTCTTGGCCCGTTCGATCTCTGGGAACTGTGCCCTCACGGACCCGACGACGGCTGCACCTGCCGCAAGCCGGCACCCGGCATGATCCTGCGCGCCTGCGAAAGGCTGGGACTGCACCCTTCGGAAGTTGCCTTCATCGGAGACATCGGGTCGGACGTCGAGGCGGCCGCCGCCGCGGGAGCCACCGGCGTGCTGGTTCCCACGCCGGTCACCCGGCAGGAAGAAATCGACGCCGCACCGCTCGTTGCGGGCACCCTCGCCGAAGCGGTCACTCTCCTGCGGGGCAGCGCATGAGCGGCCGCACCCTCGTTGCCCGGCTGGACAGCGTGGGCGATGTTCTCCTGGCAGGGCCGGCGGTCCGGGCGGTCGCCGCGAGCCAGCCTGCCGGCGTCGTCATGGTGTGCGGTCCACAGGGTGCAGCGGGCGCACGGCTGCTCCCGGGAGTTTCCGACGTTCTTGTCTGGGACTGTCCCTGGATCACGGCGCCGGCGCCTGAGGTCACGCACGAGCACCTGAATGTCCTGCAGGAGGCTGTGACGGCGGCGGGCATCACGGAGGCCGTCATCCTGACCTCGTTCCATCAGTCGCCACTGCCGCTGGCGATGCTGCTGCGCCTGGCCGGTGTGCAGCGGATTACCGGTGCATCCGTCGACTACGCGGGCAGCCTCCTGGACGTCCGGCTGAAGCCCGGTGAGGACTTCCCCGAGGACCAGCCGGAGGCTGAGCGAGCGCTGCGGATTGCCGCTGCCGCAGGCCACCACCTGCCCGACGACGACGACGGCCGGCTTTCCGTGCGCGACGTCCCCGATGTGACCCACCTGGTGGGAAACGAACCTTATATTGTGCTGCACCCCGGCGCAGCTGTGCCCGCCCGCACCTGGCCGCCGCTGCACCATGCGGCGCTCGCGGAGCTGCTGACCGGCGCCGGCTACCGCGTGGTGGTCACCGGAGGAAACAGCGAGCGCGAACTGACGGCCACGGTGGCCGGCCCGGACGGCATTGACCTTGGCGGGCAGACTGACCTGTTGACCATGGCGGGCGTGCTGGCGGGAGCCGGGGCTGTCGTCGTCGGAAATACCGGTCCGGCTCATCTGGCTGCGGCCGTTGGCACCCCCGTGGTGAGCCTGTTCTCGCCGGTTGTGCCGGCCGTCCGGTGGGCTCCGTACCGGGTGCCGGTAGAGCTGCTGGGGGAGCAGAACGCACCCTGCAAGCTGACCCGGGCCCGCGACTGTCCGGTTCCCGGTCACCCCTGCCTCGCCAATGTCAGTCCCGAGGAAGCCTTCGCCGCGCTGATGCGGCTGCTCTCCGGCGTGCCGTCGCTGGCCAGCAGAAGAGAAACGAGGAACGTATGAAAATACTGCTGTGGCACGTTCACGGCGGCTGGACCGACGCCTTCGTGCGCGGCTCTCACGAGTACCTGCTGCCCACCACCCCCGAGGGAGGTGCATGGGGACTCGGCCGCGCCGGCCGCCACTGGCCCGGCTCCGTCCGGGAAGTGGCGCCGGAGGACCTGCGGGAAGCTGAGCCGGACATGGTGATCCTGCAGCGGCTCGAGGAGCTCGAGGCTGTCGAGCGGCTGCTCGGATGCCGGCCGGGCGTCGGCATTCCTGCGGTTTTCCTCGAACACAACACGCCCAAGGGCGACATCCCGACGACGCTGCACCCGCTGGCCGGGCAGAGTGAGATTCCGATTGTCCACGTCACCCATTTCAACAGGCTCTTCTGGGACAACGGGATGGCCCTCGCGGTGGTGGTGGAACACGGAATCGTGGACCCGGGACCGCTCTACACCGGAGAACTGGCGCGCGCCGCCGTCGTCGTGAACGAGCCGGTGCGGCGCGGACGGGTGACCGGTACTGACCTCCTTCCGCAGTTCAGCCGCGCGGCGCCCCTCGACGTTTTCGGCATGGGTACAGCAGAACTGCCCAACGCACTTGGCCTGGGAACCGATGAACTCACCGTCTGCGGGGACCTGCCGACGGCGGCGCTGCACGCAGAACTCGCGCGGCGCCGACTGTACGTCCACCCGTTGCGGTGGACGTCGCTCGGCCTGGCCTTGCTTGAGGCCATGCATCTCGGCATGCCTGTCATTGCGCTGGCTACCACCGAGGCGGCCCGTGCCGTTCCACCGGAGGCAGGGGCAATCTCCACCGACGTCGATGAGCTGTGTGCGGCGGTCCGGTTGCTTCTGGAGGACCCCTCCGAGGCCCACGCCCGCGGACAGGTTGCCCGCGAGGTAGCACTTGCTCGCTACGGACTGCCGGCGTTCCTGCAGGCATGGGACGACATTCTGGGCCAGACAGCGGAACGCACGCGCATTCCTGCAGCTTCTGAGAGGAGACCACAATGAGGATTTCCATGGTGTCGGAGCACGCGAGCCCGCTCGCAGCACTCGGCGGGGTGGACGCCGGCGGGCAGAACGTGCACGTTGCCGCGCTGTCCCTGGCGCTGGCGCGGCGGGGCCACACCATCACGGTGTACACGCGGAGGGACAGCGAGGACCTGCCCGAGAGGGTACAGGCCGGCGCTGGACTTGAAGTCGTCCATGTCGACGCCGGCCCGCCCGCCGCCATCTCCAAGGATGAGCTGCTGCCCTATATGGGAGCGCTTGCCGACGGCATTGCAGCGGACTGGGGAACACGTCCGCCGGACCTCGTGCACGGGCACTTCTGGATGTCCGGTCTTGCGGCCCTGGACGCGGCGCGGCGCGAGGACATGGGCTATGCCGTCCCCGTGGTGCAGACCTTCCACGCACTCGGGACGGTCAAACGGCGGCATCAGGGGAAGGAAGACACCAGCCCGATGGAACGCGCCTGGCTGGAACCCTCCGTGGGCCGCCAGGCCGATAGGGTTATCGCCACCTGCTCCGACGAGGTGTTCGAACTGAAAGCGATGGGCGTCGACGGCACCCGCGTATCGGTGGCGCCGTGCGGAGTGGACCTGACGCTGTTCGGTGCTGACGGCCCCGCCGCCGCCCGCCGGCGAACGCATCGCATCATGAGTGTCGGGCGGCTGGTGCCGCGCAAGGGCGTCGACCTGGCGATCCGCGCCTTGAGGACGCTGGCGGACCGCGGGATTCACGACGTCGAACTGGTCATTGCCGGCGGCGGAGGCGACGCCAAGCGCCTCGAAGAAGATCCGGAAGCCCAGCGGCTGCTGGCCCTCGCAACCCAGCTCGGCGTTGCGGACCAGGTGGTCCTCGAGGGCCAGGTGCCCCGCGAGCGGATGCCGGAGCTACTACGCAGTGCCGACGCGGTGATTTGCGCGCCCTGGTATGAGCCCTTCGGCATTGTCCCGCTCGAAGCGATGGCCTGCGGCGTCCCGGTGATCGCTGCAGCCGTCGGAGGGCTGATCGACACCGTGGTGGACGGCCAGACCGGGCTGCATGTGCCGCCGCGGGACGTGGGTGCGCTCGCCGAGGCCATCCGCCAGGTGATCGAGAACCCGGAGGCAGCACGGGAGCTTGGGCGGGCAGGGCTCGCCCGGGTCAACGCCCGCTATTCCTGGGACCGCATTGCCGCGGACACCGAAAAGGCCTACCAGCTCACCCTCAACCAGGCGAACGGGCATTCCCAGTCCGGCCGCCGGGGAGCGCAGCAGGGCAGCGCGGCAGCACTTGCACACAGTTCACGTCTACAAAGCACAGGAAGGAGCGCACGATGAGCGCCGAATACCTGGCCACAGTCCGTCCCGGACGCCGGCAGCCGCTGGTCGCCGTTCCGCCGCATCACGTTCCGGCGCCGGCTCCCGGATCCGGAGCTTTCGACGCCGTGGTGGGACATCTGCAGCAGGTGCTTCCCGCGGTGGAGTCGCTGATGGCTTCGGCTGCCCACCTCGCCGACTGGGGGGTGGACCTCGCCGAGCGGCTCATGGCCGGTCAGCGCCTGCTGGCGGCGGGGAACGGCGGATCGGCGGCGGAAGCGCAGCACCTCACCGCAGAGCTGGTAGGCAGGTTCGACGGTGACCGCGAACCGTTCTCGGCGATCTCCCTGCACGCAGATTCCTCCTCGGTCACCGCGATCGCCAATGATTACGGTTACGAGAACATGTTCGCGCGTCAGGTGCAGGGCCACGGCCGGGAGGGCGACGTCCTGATGCTCCTGAGCACCAGCGGAAACAGCCCGAATCTGCTGCGTGCCGCCGAAGCGGCCCGAAAGATCGGCGTCACGAGCTGGGCGCTCACCGGTCCCGCCCCCAACCCGCTTACTGCTGTGTGCGATGACTACGTAGCGGTGGAGGCGCGATCCGCGAACGCACAGGAGGGCCACCTCATCGCGCTCCACGCCATCTGCAGGGCGTTTGACTCGGAGGTAAGGCGCTGCCGGGCAGGGGAGGGATCATGAAGATCGTTGTCGTGGGCGATGTGCTCCTCGACGTCGACCTGTCGGGAGATGCCAGCCGCCTGAGCCCGGATGCTCCGGTGCCCGTGGTTGACGTCGCCGCCGCCCGCCGCCGCGCCGGCGGTGCAGGCCTGGTGGCCCGCATGCTCCACCAGGATGTGCAGGAGGGCCGGCAGGGAACAACAGTTGAACTCGTCACGGTCCTGTCCGACGACGACGCCGCGGCACACCTGCGCGCGGAGCTCACCGACATTCCCCTCGTCACCGGACCCTCCGGCGCCCCCACGCCGGTGAAAACGAGGATCCGGGCAGGCGGCCACGCCATCGTACGGTTCGATGAAGGGTGCGCGGAAGCACCGGTACCGCCGGTGACCGGTGGGATGCTGCGCGCAGTGGAAAGTGCCGACGTCGTACTGGTGTCCGATTACGGGCGCGGGCTGGCCGCCAATGTTGAGCTGCGGGAGCTGCTTGAGCGCGTTGCTGGCCGCATCCCGGTGGTGTGGGATCCGCACCCAGCAGGCCCGGATCCGGTTCCGGGAGTTGCCGCCGTGACGCCGAACCTCAGCGAAGCGCTCAAAGCGGCGGGCACGGGACAGGGCGGCAGGGCAGACACGGTGCGGGAAGCAGCTGACGCCGCAGCACTCCTGGTGCGGCGTTGGCAGAGCGAAGCGGTCATTGTGACGCTGGGTGAGCGCGGGGCGCTCCTCCACAGGCAAGGTGAGGGCGCTGAGCTGCCGCATCTGGTTCCTGCACCTGCCATCGGAGCTGCGGACCCGTGCGGAGCCGGCGACCGGTTCTGTTCAATGCTGGCGTTGGCCCTCGGCGCGGGAGCGGGTCTCGAGGACGCAGTGCAGGCCGCAGTCCAGCGGGCCGCGGAGTTCCTCAGCCGTGGCGGCGTCTCCGCTCTGGGCGAGGAGCCGGAGCCCACGCAGCTCCACGGCCCGGCTGTCGACGCACTCCGCGTTGCCCGCGAAACCCGGGAAGCCGGCGGCACGGTGGTGGCGACGGGCGGATGCTTCGACCTGCTGCATGCCGGACATGCCCGCACGCTGTCCGCGGCGCGGCGCCTGGGGGATTGCCTGATCGTCTGCCTGAATTCGGATGAGTCCGTCCGCCGGCTCAAGGGCAGCCAACGCCCGATCATGGGCGAGGACGACCGCGCGGAACTGCTCGGAGCCCTCGAGTGCGTCGACGCCGTCTTCGTCTTCGGCGAGGACACCCCCCAGGAGGCCCTCGCCGCCCTGCGCCCTGACATCTGGGTCAAGGGCGGCGACTACTCAGCAACGGAGCTGCCCGAATCAGCGCTCCTGCGCTCGTGGGGCGGGCAGACCGTCACTGTTCCCTATATACCTGCACGATCAACCACCTCCCTGGCCGCGGCACTCGCCGAGGTTGGGTAGCACCGTCAACGAACACAGAGAGGACCACATGTCTGTTCCTGAAAGCAACAGCACCTTCAATCCGGGCCGTGTACTGGTCACCGGCGGAGCATCCGGACTGGGAGCGGCGGTTGTAGCCCGCGTGCTCGACGCCGGCGGCACCCCCATCGTGCTGGACCGGGACATCAGCAGTGTCTCCGGGGTGAAAGCGCTGGAGGTCGACGTCGCAGACCGTGAAGCGGTGACCGGCGCCGTGCAGCAGGCGGGCGATACGCTCGGCGGACTGGACGCCGTCGTCACGGCTGCGGGCATAGATCGCTGCGGCCGGCTTGAGGACGTGGCGGCGGGAGAATGGGAGAAGGTGCTGGCGGTCAATCTCACAGGGACCGTGTCCACCGTCCGCGCCGCGTTGCCCTACCTGAAGACGAGCCACGGACGCGTGGTCACCATCGCCTCGACCCTGGGTATTCGAGCTGTCGCTGATGCGACCGCCTACTGCGCCTCGAAGTTCGCAGTGGTCGGTTTCAGCCATGCACTGGCGGCGGAAATGGCAGGCGAGGTGGGAGTCACCACCATGATTCCGGGCGGCATGGAGACCAAGTTCTTCGATGACCGGGACGAGAAGTACAAGCCGCAGGACAACTCACGGCTCAACAACCCGGCGCGCGTGGCGGACGCGATCCTGTTCGCACTGTCACAGCCGCGGGGCTGCGAGGTCCGGCAGATGCTTATCTGCCACGAAGAAGAGGGGTCGTGGCCGTAAGGTCCCGGACGTCGTCGTAAATGGCGTCGGGCTGGATCTGCTGGACAAACGAGTCATCATGCTCGCACCGTTCAGCGGTCCAGCCCACCTGCGTAACGTCCACGCCGCACACCGGGCAGTTGGTGGCCCAGGCGAGGTGCACGCGGTGCAGCACGCGCCCCATGGCGCCGGCGTTGATGACGTTGCCCACCCAGAAGATCCCGACTGTAGGCGTCCCGACCGCCTGGGCCAGGTGCCGTGGTCCGCTGTCATTACCGATAACAACGGTGGCTACTGACAGCACGCCGGTGAGCTCGCTGAGGGACAGTTGTCCGGCCAGGGACCGGATACCCGGGACTTCAGTTCCGGGTTGAACTCCTGCATGGTGACCATCTCTGTGGTGACCCCCTGCCAACCGGACAATCTCCGCTGCCAAGGGGGCGTCGCCGTCGTCGCCCACAATCACCACGTCACTGCCGTCGCGTGCAGCCCACGCCGCAACCGTGGCAAACGACGACGCCGGCCATCGCCTCCGAGGATCGGTGGCACCCGGATGGATCACCAGAAGCGGCCGTGTTCCGGCGCCCGTAATCCGTTGCCCGGCAGCCCTTTCTTCTTCCGTCACCACCAGTTGCGGTTCAAGGCATACCGGTGCGGCTCCCGCCAGGCCCACCACTTCAAGGGACCGCAGGAACTCGTTCTGGTAGTAGACATAGGGCGCGCTGCGTTCCAGCTGGACCGCGTCCGGCGTACGGGTTCCGACGGTATGCCGGGCGCCCAGTTTCAGGAGGAACGGGTTGGAGTTGCGGCCTCCGCCGTGAATCTGGACGGCAAGATCGAAGCTGCGGGCGCGCATCGTTGCGAAGAAGTCGGCGGTCGCCGTCCCGTCCTCAGGCCCGGGGCGGACTCCGGACGCGTAGGGAAGGACTTCCACCTCAGCGACCGGACCGGGCCTGTTCCGTAGGAGCTCTGCGTGCAGCGGAACTCCGAGCAGGGTGATTGACGCTTCCGGATACGCCGCGGAAAGGGCGCTGAGAGCGGGATAGGCAAACATCAGGTCACCCAAGCCCCCGCCCCGAAGGACGGCGATGCGCTCGACGTTGGGGAACGGGTCCAGGAGCGGGCCGACGCCCGAGCCCATTGCTGCGGATTGCCGGTTCGCTGCCAGGCTGTTGGTCATTGTCACCTCCGGGATTGGGTAGGACGGCTACTCGGTTTCGTCACCGTCGGTCAGGTCAGCGATCAGCGCCGTGGATGCGCAGTCGCGGATCCCGTTGATCCCGGACACAGCTGTGGGCTTGTCGCTGTACGGCTCGCTCGTCATCAGGGTTGCGCCGTCGTCTCCGGTCAGTCGGAACCGGTAACGCTTCGCATCATCGAAGTAGAGCTCGAACTTGCCTGCCATCTCAAACTCCCTTGCTACGCGGTGTCTGGCGTTTATTCATCGTAGATTATCAGCCTGCTTATCACGGGGAAGGCTGACAAGCATCGACAAGAGGAAAGTAGTAAGCATACTGTTGATTGATGGAGGGTGGTCCACCCCCGAATCCTCGAGCGGAAGGAGACTGGTCATGGCAAAGCAGAAGCTATGGGCGATCGCAGCTGCGGCGGGTATCAGCGCCGTGCTGCTGACCGGATGTGACGATCCGGGCGGAGGAGACTCGCCGGAAGAAGTTGAGGAAACCGAGTTCGACGACAACAACGGTATTGACGATGACCTTGAGGACGACTCGCGCGGTAGTGAAGAGCCCTCGGACGTAGCCACTGAACCTTCGGAGTGATAACCCATGACGCAGAGCAACTCTCCTCGGCATGAAGACCTTCCCCTGCCGGACTATGACCATCTCCCGCTGGGAACCCTGCCCACGCGCATCAATGGACTCGATGAGGAGGCTGTCTCCCAGCTCCTGGAGTATGAACGGGCACACGGAGACAGGCTTCCCATTGTGCAGGTCCTTGAGCACAGGCTGGACGCACTGCGCAACGGCGCGGTACCAAGCGGACCGGAAAATCCTGACACTCCGGAGAAGACCAGCAGCAGCAGTGGTTCGCCCGTGAGCCCGGAAACATCAGGCCCGCCGGTGAATCCGCCGTCGCAGGGAGTGCCCACCAACCCGGCCCAGCCGCGCTGATTCAAGGAGTTGATTCCATGACCGCTGATGCCAGCCCCGAACCGCTCAGCTCTAAACCGCTCAGCTCTGATCCTGTCGAGACACAGGAAGAGACCGTCGAAGCGGTGGCAGAGGACGTCCGCTCCGAAATCCGGCTCGGTCATGTGGAGGATGACGTGACCCATGTGCTCGAGGAAAGGCTGGACGAGGCCGGAGTGCACCTGCGGCCGGAGAAGGTCGATGATCTCGCCGAAGACATTGAGAATGACGTCTCCACCTAAGGCGCCCGGAGCGGGGCCGGCCACAGGACGGCGCGTCGCGTGAACACAGACAACAAGTACGACGTCGTCATTATCGGAGGCGGCGCGGCTGGCCTGAGTGCCGCCCTCCTTTTGGGGCGTGCGCGGCGGCGGGTCGCCGTCGTCGACTCCGGGAAACCCCGCAACCTGCGGGCGGAGCATATTCACGGCTATCTCACGCGCGATGGGGTTCCGCCCGCCAGGTTCCTTGAGCTGGCGCGCGAGGAGGTCCGAAGCTACGGTGTCGAGCTCACCGACGCCACGGCGGAGGAGATCTACCCCGATCGCAGGGTGTGCCTGGATGACGGCCGGATGCTGTCCGCCCGGCACATCATCCTCGCCTCCGGCCTACGGGATGTGCTGCCGGACGTCGAGGGCGCCGAGTCCCGGTGGGGCCGGGGCCTGTTCCAGTGCCCGTACTGCCATGGCTGGGAGTACCGGGACAGGAAGCTCGCAGTCCTGGGAACGGGCGGGTCCTCAGTCCAGCAGGCTCTGCTGGTTCGGCAGTTCTCGGATGACGTCACTCTCTTTACTCATGACATGGCAGAACCTGACGCTGAAACGGCTGCTGATCTGGCATCCTGCGGCGTGAGAGTTGTCCGGAGTTGCGTGCAGGCGCTGATCGGCGGACCCGAGTCCCTCACCGGCGTCCGGCTGGAAAACGGGGAGCTCCACGCGTGCGACGCCCTGTTTTATGAACCGGGCGCAACCGTTGACACCTCCATAATCAAGGTCCCGGACTGTCAAACTTCCGAGAACGGGTGTGTCACCACCGACGAACTGGGCCGCACCGGCGTTGAGGGAATCTGGGCAACCGGGAATGCTGCTGATCCGGCGGCCCAGGTCATCGTTGCCGCCGGCGACTCCTACCGGCTTGCAGTGGCGGTGAACGCAGCGCTGATTGAGGATGACGTAGCTCAGGCCCGGAGCTCACTTCCATAAAATAAGCGTACTTATTGCTTCCCCTTCCAGGGGGGCTGGGCTAGCGTCGGACTATCTGCTGGTTCACCGTCTGGAAGGAGTGGTCGCCATGGACATGGCCACCATCAACGCTTCGCTGGATAACATCATCGGGCGGGTGGAACGGGCTGAAGCCCTTGACCGCCCGGCCAACGCGCTCGCAAACCTGGTGGGTAAATGGTTGAAGCCCGGGCCCGTGAAGAATCTTCTCAGCGGCACCGGGACCGGGCATCCGGCGCACCCCATCCTGATCCTGCTCCCCCTGGGTTCGTGGGTGTCAGCCTTCTTCCTTGACCTGGCCGGTGGACCTGACGGCGGGAGTGCGACGGCGGCGCGCCGGCTGATTATCCTCGGAAACCTCACCGCCCTGCCGACGGCCCTGACCGGGCTCAGCGACTGGGCAGATACACAGGGAGCCGAGCGCCGGGTCGGCTTTGTCCACGCGGCCCTCAACATCACGGCTCTCGGGGTCTTCACCGCCAGCGCCGCTGCGCGCGCCACTCAGGCACGTGGTGCGGGCGTCCTGACGGCGGCGCTCGGCATGGGTCTCGTGTCAGCGTCCGGCTGGCTCGGCGGGCACCTCGCCTACGCGCGCGGCGTCGGCACCGACACCACGGCCTTCGAGGTTGCGCCGCCGGACTGGACCGACGTTGCCGCCCTCGAGGATGTCAGCGACAAGCCGGTATGCGTGGACGCCGGCGGAGTAGCTGTGCTGCTCGTCCGCCATGATGGTGAGCTGCGGGCCATCTCCGACCGCTGCACGCACCGCGGCGGGCCGCTCCACGAGGGAACGATCGTGGATGGCTGTGTGGAATGCCCATGGCACGGCAGCCGCTTCCGGTTGACGGACGGGCAGATCGACCGGGGCCCTGCAACCAGACCGCAGCGGGCTTTCGAGGTGCGCGCGCTGAACGGCAGGGTTGAGGTACGGCCGGTTGCCGATCCCGGCAGTCTCCGAACAGAGCCGGTGACCGGTAGTGCCGGACTGAATGGCGGCGGAAGCAGCTCCTGACAGCCCGCCTGATGCAAAGCGTTGTCAGAGGCTGTGTAAACCGGCGCCGGAATGGGTACTTCTCTGGCACGAAGCAACAGCTGCGAGACAAAGGAGCGCAATGACGAGCGAGTCCCAGACCATGACCCGCGGCAACGCCGCCGGCCAGGAGTCCGCCCTGACCATCTGGAACCCGCGGGACGGCAGCGAAGTGGGAACCCTCGAGAGCGCCGGGCGTGAGCAGGTTGCGCTCGCCGTCCAGCTCGCCAGGGCCGTCCATCCGGAGTGGGCCGCGACGGCGCCCGCCGAGCGGGCAGCCATGGTTCGAGCGGCAGCCGGTGCACTGCGCGAGGGGGCGGATCGGTTGGCAGACCTGAACAGCAGGGAGACCGGACGGCCACGCGAGGAGGCTCTTGCCGGCATCGAGGCTGGAGCTTCCACCCTTGAACAGTATGCCGAGCTGGGTCCGCTGCATCGAGGACACAGCCTCCGCGGGTCCGCACTCGCCTCTGACTACACGGTCACGGAGCCACGCGGGGTGGCGGTGCTGCTTACTCCCTGGAATGACCCGGTTGCCGTTGCTGCAGGACTGCTCGGCGCAGCGCTGGTCACCGGCAACACTGTCCTGCACAAGCCCAGCGAACGTTGCCCGCATGTGGGCCAGCTGCTCGGCGAGCTCCTGTCACCCTGTTTTCCTGCTGGTGTGTTGACCACCCTCACCGGAGGTCCCGACGTCGGATCGATGCTTACCTCGGAGGACGGCGTTGACGTCTACGCCCACGTTGGCTCCAGCGCTACGGGCGCCCGGATTGCTCGTGCTGCAGTGCTCACCGGCGCCCACGTGCTCCGAGAAAACGGCGGCAATGACCCGCTGCTGATTGACGACGACGTGGATCCGGCCTGGGCAGCGGAGCAAGCCGCTATCGGCGCCTTCAGCAATGCCGGACAGATTTGCACGGCCGTCGAGCGCATCTATGTTGTGGACGCGATTGCAGACGAGTTCCGTGCCGCGCTGATCACCGAAGCACGACGGCGCAACGAGTCCGGTACGTTCGCGCCGCTCGTTGACCGCCGCCTGCGCGATGCTGTTCACGCTCAGGTCCAGGCAGCAGTGGCTGAAGGAGCCAATCCGGCGGAGGGCGGGGTGATCCCGGACGGTCCCGGCGCCTACTACCCGGCGACTGTCCTGCTGAACTGCAGTGACCGGATGGACATCATGACGGAGGAGACCTTTGGCCCGGTGGCTCCTGTGGTGCGCGTGGGCAGCTTCGACGAGGGGCTCAAACTCGCCGCTGCGGGGAAGTACGGTCTGGCAGCGAATGTCCTGACCGCGAGCATCACCCACGCGCAGAAGGCAGTTGCTGCGTTACCAGCCGGAACGGTCAAGGTCAACGCAGTCTTCGGTGGCGCTCCGGGCGGTTCTGCACAGCCGCGCGGTGAGAGCGGCCAGGGCTTCGGCTATGGGCCGGAACTGCTCGACGAGTTCTGCAGGGTGAAGGTAGTGCACATCGAAGCGCCGGGAAAGTCCGCCGGATTATGACTACGCTGCCGGAGACCCGTGGCCTCACCGAGCGGGTGCCCATCGAGCTTGCCCGTGTGGCACCGGTCGTGACCGTGGTTGGCGACGTTATCCTGGACGGCTGGTGGACCGGGACCATTGAACGGTTTTGTCGGGAGGCTCCCGCACCCGTCGTCGACGTGCAGCGCAGGGATCACGCTCCAGGCGGCGCAGCGAACACAGCCATGAACCTTGCTGCTCTCGGCGCCAGCGTGCGTCTGGTTGGCCTGGTCGGAACCGACGACGCCGGAGCCCGCCTGCGCGCGCTGCTGGATGACGCCGGGGTGGACACCTCCGGACTGATCGCCGCGCTCGGCGTTCGCACAACCACCAAGAACCGCATCATCGGCGGCGACCAGGTGATGCTGCGCCTTGACGATCAGGACGGCGAGCCGCCCGAGGATACCGTGGCCGCGCTGGCAGCGGCGGTTCCTGCCGCACTGCACGGGAGTGCCGCCGTCGTCGTCTGTGATTATGGCACCGGAGCGCTGGGCGCGGCCGTGCGGCAAGCGCTGCGGGAGCACATTGGCGGGGCGCTCGCCGTGGTGGATGCGCATGACCCGCGGCCCTGGTCAGACTTGTCGCCGGCCATCGTTACGCCGAACGCCCAGGAGGCGGCGCGGCTGTTGGGCACCGCTTTCCCGCCCACCGCTGCGGAAGAACGGGTCGCGCTGGTGACCGAACGCCGTGAGGAGCTCTTCGCAGCGACGGGTGCGGGCGCCGTCGTCGTGACGCTGGATCGGGACGGAACGGTGCTGCTCTCTGCGGAGGGTCAGGCGCATCGGACGTGGGCTAGGCCCGCCTCGGAGAAACAGGCGTCCGGGGCCGGAGATACGTTCGTTGCCTGCCTGACGGCCGGGCGTGCCGCGGGAATGCCGATGAGCGCTGCGCTCGATCTGGCGCAGGCTGCGGCGGACGTTGTGGTGGGCCGGGCTGGAACATCGGTGTGTTCCACTGCTGATCTTGCGCAGTACCTGGGTGATCTGTCCTCGACAACCCTGCCGCTGGATGAACTGCTGCAGCGGGTGGAGTCAGAGCGGGAGCAAGGCCGGCGGATTGTACTGACGAATGGGTGCTTCGACGTTCTCCACCGGGGCCATACCCGCTATCTGACGCAGGCCAAGCAGTTGGGCGACGTGCTGGTTGTGGCCCTCAACGGTGATGACTCCGTGCGTCGCCTGAAGGGACCGGACCGGCCTATCAATTCGCTCGCCGACCGGGCGGGGGTCATTGCGGCGCTCAGCTGTGTCGACTATGTAACGGCCTTTGACACCGACACGCCGGTGCCGCTCATTGAGGCGCTACGGCCGGATATCTACGCGAAGGGCGGGGACTATTCGTCCCAGATGCTGGAAGAGGCACCGGTCGTGGAGCGCTGCGGGGGAGTGGTCCGGATTCTCGATTACGTTCCCGAGCGTTCGACGACGGCGATGGTCGAGAAGATCCGCACCACTCCCACTGCTGCACCATGAGCCGCCGCTGGTCAGGGGAGTGGGGACGGCCGGCTCCTTCCCAAGAGCCCGCGCTGGACGTGCTGATCCCCTCCTACGGCCGCGCGGCAGAGTTGGCTGTCACGCTCTCGGGCCTGGCGGCACAGGACGGCCCCGTTTTCTCGGTCATTTTGAGTGACCAGACCGACGGGGAACCGGTGTGGGAGGAACCCGCGGTGGCCGCAATGGTGCGGGTTCTTCGCGCGCAGGGGCGGCCGGTCACTCTCGAGCGGAATCTGCCTCGACGCGGAGTGGCGCAGCAGCGGCATATCCTGCTGGAGCGTTCGCGTGCGGCCCAGGTGCTGTTTCTGGATAACGACGTCTGGCTCGAACCCGGAATGATTGCCCGCATGCACGCCGCCCTGAATGAAGCCGGCTGCGGGTTCGTGGGCGCTGCGGTGCAGGGGCTGTCCTTCCTCGACGACTATCGGGAGCATGAGCTTGAACCGCTTGAGCTGTGGGAACGCGCTGTTCGCCCTGAGCGGGTTCGGCGGGATGACCCGTCTTTCGGCCGGTGGGCGCTGCACAACGCCGCCAACCTCACCCACACCGCGGCTGAGCTTCACCTCGCGCCGGAGGACTGGCGGCTGTACAAGGTGGCCTGGGTCGGAGGATGCGTCCTCTTCAACCGGGAAGCACTGGTGGAGTGTGGCGGGTTCGAATTCTGGGACCAGCTGCCGGCTGACCATGCAGGCGAGGATGTTGCCGCTCAGTGGCGCGTGATGGAACGGTACGGCGGCGCCGGAATCCTGCCGTCGGGGGCAGTGCATCTGGAGTCGCCCACTACCGTCCCGCACCGCGAAACGGATGCGGCCGACGTCGTGCTTGGTGTTGATGGGGTTTAGGTCGAGCGAATTCCGGACCGAACGCTGCTGTGTTTGAATTGCGGGATGCTTGCCACGGGGGAAATTGTGTCGCCGCCGAAGCTCACCAAGGGTGACCGTGTTGCGGTGTTGTCGCCCTCGTTCGCGGCGCCTGGCTTCGCGCCGGCCATTCATGAGCAGGCAATGAGCCGCCTGACCGCTGTAACTGGGCTCATTCCCGTGGAGTTCCCCACTACTCGTGCGCTCGGGGCGACAGCGGAAGCTCGCGCTGCTGACCTCAACGCGGCATTCGCGGATACCAGTATTCGTGCCATTCTGTCGACGATCGGTGGCGACGACCAGATCACCGTCATACCACTGCTGGATCCGGCGGCGGTTCGTGCCGATCCGAAGATCTTCCTTGGGTACAGCGACAATACGAACCTGCTCAATTGGTTGTGGCAGCAGGGCGTGGCAGGTTTCTACGGCGGGTCAACTCAGGTTCACCTCGGACCGGGACCTCAGATTGACGGCGTCCATCGTGCCTCCCTCAAAGCTGCGTTGATGACGGGCGAAGAGTTGGAAATCGTCGAGCCCGGTGAATCAGAAGACTTTGGACTTGATTGGCAAGACCCTGATGCGCTTGTCGAGTTCGGAGAGCGGGAGCCCACCGAAGCGTGGACCTGGGCTGGACCCGAACGCAAGGTGTCCCGGCGGACCTGGGGAGGTTGTCTGGAGGTCATCGATCAGCTCGCCCTGGCAGATCGTCTACCGCGGGCCGCGGATCTCCGCGGGTCAATATTGTTGCTGGAGACCAGCGAGCTGATTCCTCCTGCTGATTGGGTAAAACGTTGGATTCGGGCACTGGGTGAACGCGGCATCCTCGAAGCAGTAGAAGGGGTTCTGCTTGCGCGGCCTCCCACCAGCGACTTCGGAGCCCGCCCTGAGCGGCGGGAACGCGCCGGCCTACGGGCAGCCCAGTACGGTGCTGTCATCGAGCAGGTGACTTCATACAACCCTCGCGCCGTAGTCTGCGCTGGTGTGCCCTTCGGGCATACGCGGCCACAATGGATCCTGCCTTATGGCGGACGGATCACGATGAACGGAACCGCCCGCACAATAAGCGCCCTCTATAAGTAGGAGTCAGATCGATTTGGTAGGTAGGTTTTGAGGACAGGGCCGGCGTAGGCCTCTCCCCGGGCCGCTTAACCGCGATAATGCTGACCCCGGCGCTACTCGATGGCTGGCTCGCCGGCCCAGGCCTCTGCGTAGAATTGCGCAGAGGCCGCGTCGAGCAGCTCAGCGTAGGCATCAGGATTCATCGCCTGCGCTGAGTCAGCGGACACCGATGGAGCAAAGGCTGACACGCCCAGGCCTGCCTCCTGATCCTGGAGCGTAAGGCCGGCCACCTCCACAATTGTTGGGTACAGACTCAGTTGGTCCATTTCGGAGCGCACGATGGTGCTGCTGTCCGCTCCCGGGATCCAGATCCGGTTGAAGATGGTGCGGTTGTCGTTCCCGCTTAACTGGTCCTCAAAGGGGTCGCCGGTAGTCAACTGCTTGAGGTGGTCGCCCATGATCACCACGGCGGTGTCGTCAAGGTAGCCCTTCTCCTTCATGTGGTCGACGAATCCGGCCACCTGGGTCATGGAACAGGCGAACACCGAGGTGGTCGCGTTCTCCGTGTCCACGTCGCAATAGTCATAGATGTGCAGCGGGGCGTGTGTGTCCAGCGTCAGCATTGTGAGGTTGAACGGCTGCCCGGTGTTCTCCGCCTCGGCGTGCAGCACGTCGATCTCATCCTTGGCGTAGGCCATCAGGCGTTCATCGCTCAGGCCCCAGTCGCTGCGGAAGTTGTTCTCTGGTTCGCCGGCTGCGCGCCAGTCGGAAAGATCTTTGATCTCGGAGTAACCGTGACTGCTCAGGAAGACGTCCTTCGCGGCGAATGAAGCATTGGCGCCGCCCAGGAAGACGTTCTTGTATCCCTGCTCGTCCAGAAGATCGCCCAGGCAGGTAGCCCCACCCAGATAGGTGTCGACTTCACCGCCGAGACTGTTCAGCGCGCCGCTTCCCATGGCGGAACTTGTGCCCTTCAACGGGATGCCGCACTGCGTCGAAACGAGGCCGGCCATTGTCCAGCCACCACCCTTGTACTCGCGCAAACTCTCGACGCTTTGCCAGCCGTCTGAAGCCTTGGTGACCTCTTTGAGCGAAGCGAATGCGTCCTTCTCGAAGAGTTGGTCATCCGCGATGGTGCCTTCACCGGACTCAAGATAGATCAACACCAGGTTTCGCTTGAGCGCATCGCCGGTGACCGTCGGCTCCACATAGTAGTTGCCGATGTCATACGACGAATTCGCCGCCTTGATGTAATCCCACAGGCTGACCGTGCTGGCGAAGGACGTGGTGCCCGCGACAACCAGTCCGGCCACCAGAACGCCGGAGACAGTGTTCATGATCCACTGCGATCGCGGCGGAATGACCGCCGTCTTGTTCCGCCGCCTACGATGCCGGGCGTAGCGCCACAGCGCGATCCCGGCGGTGATGAGCAGCGGAACTACACCGATACCCAGGACGGCGATCCAGATGATGGGGCCGCCACCGCCGTCGGTTTCCACGGAGACGAGGTTCAGCAGCATCTGGCCAACGGAGATTTCGCCCCAGTGGGAACGAATGATGGCAGCAGCGATGAGCAGTGCGAGGCCCGCCCAGATCAGCGCGTAGATGCACGTGCGACCAAGGAAAGCGCCAGCCCGCCGGGTTACTGAAAGAATTGAGCCGAGCACGGCAACCCCTCGCCTTTCGCAGCTCGGATGTCCGCTGAACACCCTCGATCGTGGTCCGGTTCACGGGTGCCCAGTCGTATATCCATAGTTCATAAGGATTTCATGCGCGAGCCACGAAGGAAAACTTCATCGAACATCCGCCTGTACCTCTGCCGTGTCACCATCACAGATCGTCAGCACGGGTCCGTCCCCGGGGCGGTGACCGGGACATCAGAATATACTCGGAGCATGTCTTCACAGCGCCTCGACCGAGGCCTCCACGGTCAGCCGTCCGCCCTTGAAAATCATGGGAGCACTCGGTGAGCGGCGGTCTGGTAGCCCTGCTGGATGACGTCGCAGCCCTGGCCCGCATAGCGGCCGCGTCGGTGGATGACGTTGCAGCCGGAGCCGCAAGAGCCGGCGTAAAGGCGGCCGGCGTTGTGATTGACGATGCTGCAGTCACCCCGCAGTACGTTTCCGGGGCTGATCCGTCCCGCGAACTGCCAATGATCAAGCGCATTTTTTGGGGCTCGCTACGCAACAAGCTGTTGATCATTTTGCCGGCGTTGCTCCTCGTCAGTGCCTTCGTCCCGGGCATCATCCCCTACATCCTGATGCTGGGCGGCACCTACCTCTGCTTTGAGGGCGCCGAGAAGGTTTGGCACAAGCTCCGCGGCCAACACGATGCGAAGAAGTCGCCAGCGGTGGAGCGAGGCCCCGAGGCAGAAGCCAAGGTCATCAAAGGTGCGATCACCACCGACTTCATCCTGTCCTGCGAAATCATGGTCATCTCGATGAACGAGGTGGCCGCCGAGTCCATCTGGTCCCGTGCGCTCATCCTGGTTGTCGTGGCTATCGCGATCACCGTGCTCGTTTACGGAGCCGTTGGTCTGATCGTCAAGATGGACGACATCGGGCTGCACCTGACAACCAAAGACTCTGCAGGCTCCAAGCGGTTCGGTGAGCTGCTCGTCAAGGGAATGCCCGCGGTGCTGGCCGCGATTACCTTCATCGGCACTATCGCCATGCTCTGGGTAGGTGGCCACATCATGGTGCAGGGCGTCCATGACCTTGGATGGCACCCGCCGTACGACCTCATCCACTCCCTCGAAGAACCGTTCGTGAGTATTGCAGTGGTGGGTGGGCTGCTGGCCTGGCTCGTGAACACGCTGTTGTCGGCAATCGTCGGACTTGCCTGGGGCCTCGCCGTCATGGCCATCGTGCACCCGCTGCTGAAGGCATTGCCGTTCGGCAAGGACAAAGGCGGGCACGAGGAGGGAGACGTACGCGCAGCAATCGCGGGCTATCGGCCGAAGAAACACAACGCCGATTCCGCTCAGGCAACTTCCGCTCAGGCAACAGAGACGCCGAACACCAACCCCAGAACGTAGGTCGCTGCGGCCGCTCCGAGTCCGATGGCGAGCTGACGCAGTGCCCGCTTGAGCGGAGAGGCGCCGGAAAGCAAACCGACGACGGCGCCTGTCGCCAATAGCGCCAGCCCCACCAGGGCGCAGGCAACAATCACAGCCGTGATTCCGGTGAGCCCGAAAATGTACGGAAGAACGGGGATCACTGCCCCGGAGGCAAAGAAGCAGAAACTCGCGGCTGCCGCTCCCATCGCTGTCCCCACGCTCTCGTGGTCGTCCTGCCGTTCCTGACGCTCGGGCTGGAGCGAGAAACTCGGATCGCAGTCACAGCTGAACTGCCCCAGGCGTTCGGCTGCACGATGTTCTGCTGCCTCAGGGGACATGCCGCGTGCGCGGTAGACCAGCACGAGTTCGTTGGCGTCGATATCGAGCTCTTTGGCTGCCGTCAGGGTGACCTGCGTGGGACGTGACGCTGTCAGAAGCTCCCGCTGCGACCGCACCGACACGTATTCGCCGGCGCCCATGGACAGCGCGCCGGCGAGCAGGCCCGCGAGACCGCTGAACAGCACGAACGCGCTCGAGACTCCTGTTGCGCCGATACCCATGACAAGAGCCAGGTTGCTCACCAGGCCGTCATTCGCACCAAAGACCGCGGCACGGAAGTTGCCGGAAAGCCGATTGCGTCCACGCGTTGCGAGGCCCCGCACAACCTCCTCGTGGATCTGCTCGTCCGCAGCCATTGCGCTGGTCGCGGAAGGGTCCGCAGCGTAGGGGGAGCGGCCCTCGGCACGCTGGGCCAGGGCCAGCACAAACACGGAGCCGAAGCGCCGGGCAAGGAAGCCGAGAATCCGGTTCCGCAGCGACGGACGCAACGGTTTGCCGGCGTCGTTCCCCAGCAGGGTGAGCCAGTGCTGTTCGTGGCGTCCCTCAGCCTGGGCGAGAGCGAGGAGGATTTCCTTCTCCTCGCCGCCGCGCTTGCGGGCAAGGTAGCGGTAGGTTGCAGCCTCTGCCCGTTCGTCGGCGAGATACTGCCGCCAACGCTTGATCTCGGCGGGTGTTCGGGTTACCTCGGGGCTCACAGCCGGCTCCTGATTTTCTCCGGCCAGGGCTGTTGAGGAGCTCCGGCCATTAACGAATGCATGGCCGAAGGTCTCGTTCGCCGCTGATGCGGTGGACTGCCGGGCATCATCGCTGATCACCAGTATGTCGACAGGCCGCGGAGCGCATTGCACTCCGGAACTACTCCCCTTCGCAAACATCCATGGTACCCGCAACGGGTCCTGAAGCCGGCACTGGTTAGGATGAGGCGGTGGATACCGCAATGAACGACGACGACGGCGCTCGGCGCGGTCTCGCCCGCCGCCTCCTGCGCGGAGGTGCCGAGCCGGACCCGAGGTTTACGCTTGCGAACGAACGTACGTTCCTTGCGTGGATCCGCACCTCACTGGCGCTGATGGCCGGCGGGATCGCCGTGGAGGCGTTCACCACCGCGATCTTCGAGCCGCAGCTGCGGACCGCCCTGGCCGTCCTGCTGCTCCTGCTTGCGATGATCATCTCTTCGCTGGCGTGTTTTCGCTGGCTCAATGTTGAGCGTGCGATGCGGCACGGCACGCCTTTGCCGCTTCCTTTCCTGGCGCCGCTGCTGGCGTTGGGAGGGTCGGTAGTTGCCGCCGTCGTCGTTGTTTTCGTGCTGATGCGGAGCAGTTGAAGTGATTTCGCTGGTCCGGGACTCCGGCCTTCAGCCGGAGCGGACATCACTGGCCTGGGGTAGGACAATGACGGCGCTGGTCGGCTCCAGTCTCCTGTTCCTGCGGTGGGTGCCAACCTACGGCTGGTTCGCTGGAACGCTTGTGGCTGCGGCACTGGCGGCGGCGCTCGGCATTTATGTGAGCCAGCGCCGCAGGTATGCGCGGAGCGTCGCAGGGATTTCGCGGGGACGGGTGGACGCGGATGTTGTGGCGGTGATGTCTACCTCGCTGGCAGTGTTCGCGATGGGCGCGCTCGGAATCTACACCGTGCTGTTCCTGCCGCTGTAACAGGCTGCACGTAGGGTAGTAGCGAACCCGCCTGATTTCAGCATGCCCTCTCATACCAGGAAGAAGCGCCGTGGAGTACAGACGCGACACCAATGCAGCACGCAACCAGCCGAACCCATGGAGGGACGGCCTCGGAAGGGTGAGCCTCCGCAGTGCGCAGCTGCTCCTGCTCCTGACGTTGCTGGTGGTATCGATCTACGGTCTGATCCAGGTGCGGCTCGTGGTCATTCCGCTGCTGCTCGCGCTGATCCTCGCCGCAGCCATCAGCCCTCTGGTCAACATGCTGCGACGCCGCGGCTGGCCGAGCGCGCTGGCAACTGCCACCTCCTTCCTGCTGCTGCTGGTGGTGCTCGGCGGCGTCATCACCGGGATTGTGTTCGCGGTACGCAGTCAGCTCGACGAGCTGATCCAGCAGGCCAACGAGGGTTTCCAGCAGGTCTACGACTTCATCCAGACCGGTCCCATCCCGATTGACCAGGAGCAAATCGAAAGCGCCCGGCAATCCCTGATCGACTTCGCCACGAGCTCGACCGTGGGTAGTACTGCGCTGACCGGGCTCAGCGCAGCCGGCAGCTTTCTCACGGGAGCGCTGCTCATGCTGGTGATCCTGTTCTTCTTCCTGAAGGACGGGGACAAGATCTGGGCCTTCATGCTGCGGCCTTTCCGCGGGGAACGGTTGCACCGCGCGCAGCGCGTTGGGCACAGGAGCCTGGACGTGCTGGGCGGCTACGTTCGGGGAACGGCCATTATCGCCACCGTGGACTCGGTGTTCATCGGCATCGCCCTGCTGATTCTGGGTGTGCCGCTGGCCATCCCGCTGGCCGTGATCGTGTTCATCGGCTCATTCGTTCCACTCGTCGGCGCAACCGTTGCGGGAGTCCTCGCCGCGCTGGTTGCACTGGTGGCCAACGGGCCGTTCGTTGCGCTGATGGTGATTCTCGCCGTCGTCGTTGTGAACCAGCTGGAAGGCAACTTCCTGCAGCCGGTTGTCATGGGGCGCTCGCTGAACATCCACGCACTCGTGATCCTGCTGGCGTTGACCGCGGGGACCATCCTGGCCGGCATCGTCGGTGCGATTCTTGCCGTACCGGTGGCCGCAGTTACGTGGGCGGCGATCAAGGCATGGAACGAGGAGGATGAGCCGGAGCCGGCTGCTGTGCCTGCGAAATCCGATCCGGACGGCGCCGGGGCGGTGCCTGCGCAGGAACCGTAAACACAGAAACTGCCCGCGGGTGCAGGGCCAACGGTTCGAAACGGCAGCCCTGCACCTGCGGGCAGTTTCTGTACTGGGGAGCGGACAGCGTCTGTATGCTCGTAAACCAGCAGCCCCGGAAGGAACCACAGTGAAGGCTCTCCCAGTAGAACCGAGCAACGCGCCGGTCGCCATTGGTTCGCGGATCAGGTCAGCGCGGCAGGCCCAGCGCATGACGATCGAACAGGTGGCAGACTCCACCGGGCTGACCAAAGGCTTCCTCAGCAGGGTGGAGCGGGACCTGACGTCGCCGTCGGTCGCTTCTCTCGTGACGCTGTGCCAGGTTTTGTCCATCTCCATCGGGGACCTCTTCACCGTCCCGGAAACGCATCTCACCCGGCTGAGTGAAGCACCGAAGATCAGTCTCGGTGGTGAAGGCATCAACGAGCGGCTCATGACAGCGCGTTCGGAGCAGCGCCTTCAGATGATTCGGGCTGTTGTTGCACCCAATGGCAAAGGCGAGTCGGATTTGTACTCGGTGGACTGCGAAGTGGAGACCCTGCATATTGTGGCCGGTCGGTTCGAACTGATTTTCTCCAACGACCGGTACGCGATGGAAGCGGGTGACACCATCACCTTCCCGGGGCGGGAACCGCACACCTGGGTGAACCCCTCTGACGAGGAAGCGGTGGTGCTATGGACCCTGGTCCCAGCGGCGTCAAGAAGCTGATTTTTCCTGTCCCAATTGTTACCGGGATACCAAGCGAGCTTATGGAATACTGATCGAACGACGCCGGTCTATACAGGATCGGCGACTGTTGTGGTCACTCATCGCGGCAGGCCGGCTCGTACCGGTTGTTCGCCTCGATGCCTCGACGACGCCGCGCCGGTGCCCGGCGCGCTAGCTTGTGAAGGGACTGGAGCGATGAAAACTTCTCGGACAGCAGGGTTTGCGGTGGTTGCGGCTGTTGCGTTGACCGCCACGGCATGTGGCGGCGGAGGCGGCGGGACTGCCGATGGCGGCGAGGCCGCAGATTACGGGGCAGAACTCTCCGGCACCATGACGACGGGCGGCTTCACTCTGGGGGATGAGGTGGCAACGTCCCGTGCGGACCTTGCTACCGCCGCCCTGGAGGAGGACGGCGTGACCGTCGAGATCAACGAGAGCAACTTCGATCCCCAACGGTTTGCTGCGCAGGCCGCGAGCGGAACACTGCCGGACCTTGTGGTGATGGACCGCCAGTACGTGGCAACCTATGCGGCCAAGGGGCTGATCGAGCCGGTTGATGAATGCTTCACTACGCATGATGTCAACGCTGAGGAGCACTACTACCCTGCGGTGCTGCAGGATGTCACCTATGACGGGAAGGTGTATGGCATTCCCCAGTTCTGGCAGCCCTGGTCAATCATCACCAACACCCGCGTCATGGAGGAGGCCGGGGTCACGGCCGAGGACCTCGACACCTCGAATCCTGATGCCGTTCTCGCCGCTGCAGAGAAAATGTACGAGTCCGATGGTGAAAACCCCACCCGTCTTGGCTTCGATCCTCAAATGCCGTCACAGGCTCCGATCTGGTTCGCCGCGTTCGGTGGGCAGATCATGGACGAGACAGGTAAACCCACCCTCGACGACCCCGCGAATATCGAAGCGCTCACCTGGCTGAAGGAGATCTACGACGCCCAGGGTGGTTATGAGACCGCCTACAGCTTCGGCCAGACCTGGGACTTCTTCGGCGAGAACAACCAGTTCGTTGCTGACCAGGTTGGCGCAGGACTGTACGCCCAGTGGTACCCCAACGTCCTCGCTGATTATGCGGACAAGCTCGAGATTTCCGGTGTTCCGCTGCGGAACCAGGACGGTGAGGCCATCGCCGTTGCCGGCGGGCAGTCCTACGTGATCCCGACGGGTGCCAAGAACAAGGCGGCAGCCTGTAAGTGGGCCGTCACCAACACCTCCGATGAAGCCTGGATGGCAGCAGCCGAGGCGCGCGTTTCGGGTATGGAGGAGGGCGGGATCTTCACCGGAATCTTCACCGGTTCGCAGACCGCAGACCAGCTGATCAAGGAAGAGTACCTGGAGCCGACCGGTAACGAGGGTTTCGACCAGCTGATCGACTCCTATTACCAGGCGCTCGAGAACGGTGTTCCGCTCGGTTCATCGCCGGCTGGCCTTGAGATTCAGACCGAACTGCAGAACGCCATGGCTCCCGCGATGTCCGGTGACAAGACCATTGAGGAAGCACTGGGCGATGCGCAGGCCGCCGCAATGCTGGTATACGAACAGGCGACCGCCGGCGCACAGTAGGCGCCGCCGTCGTTGTTAAGACGTAAAGAGGGGAGCCGGCCGCAAGGCTGGCTCCCCTCTCTTTGCGCCCCGGTGGTGGGTCAGCCCTTGCGGCCCTGTCCCGCCAGGCCCTCGATGAAGTACCGCTGACCGAAAGCGAACAGGATCAGCATGGGCAGCGTTACCAGCAGGGCCGCTGTCATCACGTACTGGTAGTCGGCCTCACCGCCGGAGGTCGGGCTGAACAGCGACATCGCGTAGGAAATGCCGAGCGGCACCGTGTACTGGTCCGGGCTGCCGAAGTTCAGGTAGATCAGCGGCGCCTGCAGGTTGTTCCAGCTCGCCTGGAACTCAAAGATGAACACGATGATGAAGGACGGGATGGACAGCGGCATGGCGATCCGCCGGAACAATCCGAAGTAGCTGCACCCGTCGATGCGGGCGGCTTCGAAGATATCCCGGGGCAGGCCAAGGAAGAACTGGCGCTGCAGAAAGATGTAAAACGCTGAGCCGAAGAGATTGGCTCCCCACAGCGGCACCGTTGTGCCGAGGAAGCCGAGTTCCTTCCAGATCAGGTAGACCGGGATCATGGTCACTGCTCCGGGCAGCATCATGGTTCCAAGCACGAGGCCGAACAGCAGGTTGCGGAACGGGAAACGGAAGTAGGCAAAGCCGAAGGCCACCAGAGAGCTCGAGAAGGTCACCAGCCCGGCTGCCAGCAGGGCGATGATCAGGCTGTTGGAGATCCAGGCGAGGAGCGGCAGCTGGTCCCACACCTCAACGTAGTTGGTGAAGACCCAGGTTTCCGGGATGAGCCGGTTGTCGAAGACGTCCTGGCGTGGCTTGAACGTTGCCGCCAGCAGCCACGCGAACGGGTACAGGAACAGCACGGAAAATCCCAGGAGAAGCGCCCAGAGGACGACCCGGCCAATGATGCTGCGCGGCTTGTACCAGGGGAAGCGCTGCGTGGGGGTTGCGGCGGACTTGTCCCGCGGATCCGACTCAGCGGCAGCCTGCGGTTGCGACTTGAGAACTGACGCCATGGTTACCGGCCCCCCTCGTAGTAGACGAACTTGTTTCCGAAGCGGACCTGGAAGACCGTGATCAGGAGGATGATGACGAACAGCAGCCAGGCGATGGCCGCAGCGAAACCCATGTTGAACTGCTGGAAAGCCTGCTGGAACAGGTAGACACCGACAAAGAGTGCGGCGTCGGGTGCTGCGCTTGTCGTGTCCCTGTAGAAGAGCAGGAACGCCTGGTCGAAGACCTGGAGCGCGGCGATGGTCAGCACGATGGTGCAGAAAAACAGGGCGTTGGAGATCATCGGCAGGGTGACGGAGAAGAACTGCCGGATGGCCCCTGCGCCGTCGAGGGACGCTGCCTCGTACAGGTCCTGCGGGACATTCTTCAGCGCCGCAAGGAGGATCAGCATGGTGCCGCTGACACTCCATAAACCAATGATGATGATGGACGGCTTCATCCAGTCCGGGTCAATCAGCCACTGCGGCCCGTCGATCCCGAAAATGCCCAGGAAGCCGTTGATCGCCCCGGAGTTCCCGTTGAGGAGCAGGAGGAAGATGGACGCGGCAGCGACAGATGGCGTCATCTTCGGCAGGTAGTAGATGATGCGGAAGACGCCGGCCCCCCGTTCGGGAATGCGGTGCAGCAGATAGGCCAGGAGTAGGGCGAAGCAGATCTCGAGCGGCACTGACAGTACGGCGTAATACAGCGTGTTGCCCAGGGACGTCATCACCTTGGGATCTTTGAACAGCAGTTCGTAGTTGCTGAAGCCCACAGGCGTGGCGGTGTCGGTGGAGAGGTCGTAATTCGTGAAGGAGATGACGAGGCTGTACACCATGGCTCCGAGCGTGAACACGAGGAACCCAACCACCCAGGGAAGGATGAACAGATACCCTGCCCTCGCCTCCCTGTTGAAGGGTTCCTTGATCCAGCGGGGACGCCGAAGCCGTCGCTTCCGGGGGGAGTCAACCGCTGTGGCCATGCTGCACCTCCTTGCTGTCGGCAGAGTCGCTTCTCAACAGAGTAAGCCATAAGCAAGCTTTGTTTACGGCGCAAATCTTCCCATTCGAGAAGCGATGGGCTATACGTGCCGGAGGCGGTCCGATAGCGTGAGCCGTCCCTCTCAAGGTCAGGAGCTATCAATGGACTGGACACTGGAAGTCATTGTGGTGCCGGTGAGCGACATCGCGCGCTCGATCGGGTTTTACCGCGACAAACTTGGATTCGTGCAGGATTTCGAGACCGACTCCGGCGGCGTGCATTTCACCCAGTTCACCCCGCCCGGTTCCGGTTGTTCCATCGTGTTCGGCAACGGGCCGGGCATGAGCGCTATGCAGCCCGGCAGCCTGAAGGGCCTTCAACTGGTCGTCTCCGACGTCAAAGCAGCGCGCGAGGAGCTGATTGGTCGCGGTGCCGAGGTCGGCGACGTCACCGTCTTTGACGAGCGCGACGGCGGCACTTTCTTTGGATTTGATGACCCGGACGGCAATTCCTGGGCTGTGCAGCAGATCAAGGCACGCGCCGACAAGCCGCTGATTCCGCGTTCCTGACTGTTTCCGCTCTCCTTCATGCCGACCGGCATGAACTGACCCGCGACCTTGACTGAGACGCGTACCACAATTAGCCTTACGAGAAACAGTTGATGCCTATAGGGCAACTGCGTCCGGAGTACGAGCGGACTTCACGGGGACTAAGGAGATGTACATGGAAGAGCTGCGCGTCACGGCAGGCGGCAACCTTGGGCCGATCGATTCGGCTCGCATTCCGCGGTACGCCGGAGCGGCCACGTTCGCGCGGCTGCCGCGGATCGACCAGGTGGAGAAGACCGACATCACCGTTGTCGGTGTGCCGTTCGACTCCGGTGTCTCCTACCGGCCGGGCGCGCGGTTCGGCGCCAACCATGTCCGCGAGGCCTCGCGGCTGCTGCGCCCCTACAACCCGGCGATGGATATCTCGCCCTTCGAGCGAGTGCAGGTCGCTGACGCCGGTGACATGGCCGTGAATCCCTTCAACATCAACGAGGCCATTGAGACCATCCAGCAGAACGCGCTGGACCTCACGCACGACGGCGCCCGCCTGGTCACGCTCGGTGGTGACCACACCATCGCACTGCCGTTGCTGCGCGCGGCCTCCGAACGCGCCGGTGAGCCGGTTGCGCTGCTGCACTTCGATGCCCACCTGGACACCTGGGACACCTACTTCGGTGCCGAGTACACGCACGGAACACCCTTCCGCCGCGCTGTGGAGGAAGGGATCCTGGACACTGAGGCCATCTCCCACGTCGGCACCCGCGGGCCGCTGTACGGAGTGAAGGACCTGGAGGATGACCGGCGCTTCGGCTTCGGCATTGTGACCTCCTCCGATGTGTTCCGCCAGGGTGTTGACGAAACCGTCGCCAAGCTCCGCGACCGGATCGGCAACCGGCCCCTCTACGTGTCGATCGACATCGACGTGCTGGATCCGGCACACGCGCCGGGCACCGGCACTCCCGAGGCCGGTGGTATCACCAGCCGTGAGCTGCTCGAGATCCTGCGCGGCCTGCGCGGGATGAATCTGGTGGGCGCCGACGTCGTCGAAGTTGCTCCCGCGTACGATCACGCAGAAATCACCGGTGTGGCGGCGTCGCATGTCGCCTACGATCTGGTGAGTCTGATGGCCGACGAAATCTCCACGCGAAAGGACGGCTGATGCAGTCCGTTGAAAGTGATGCAACAGTTCCCCCGCAGCCGGTCTCGGGCCAGCGCAACGGCGGTGACCTGGTTGTCGAGACGCTGAGCGCGCTGGGCGCCTCCACCGTCTTCGGCATCCCGGGCCAGCACGCGCTGGGCCTGTTCGATGCGTTGTCCCGTTCTGATCTGCAGTTCGTCTCCTCCCGGGTGGAAAACAACTCCGCATTTGCCGCCGACGGGTTCTCCCGTGCCACCGGTGAAGTGGGAGTGCTCTTCCTCTCGACCGGACCCGGCGCATTGACCTCTTTGGCCGGGCTGCAGGAGGCATACGCCACGGGAGTGCCGATGGTCGTCATTGCAAGCCAGATCCCGCTTGAGGGCCTGGGCGCCCGCCGGAAGGGCATGCTGCACCAGCTCGATGACCAGAAGGCCTCGGCCGCCAACGTCACCAAGAGCCAGCGGCTGATCCAGCACGCGTCCGGCATCCCGTCCGCAATTCAGGATGCGTGGACCGAAGCCGTCTCTTCGCCCCAGGGGCCTGTGTGGGTGGAGGTTCCGCAGAATGTGCTGCTGGACGCCGTCGTTGTGCCCCAGGTCGAGGATGCGCTGGCAGAGCCGTTCGATAATCCGCCGCGCATCGAGCTGGTCCGTGAAGCCGTCAAGTGGCTCTCGGACGCTAAGCGCCCAGCGATTGTGGCCGGCGGCGGCGCCCGGCGCGGCAAGGCCGAGAAGGAGTTGCTCTCGCTCGCGGAGAAGCTGGATGCGCCGGTGCTGTGCTCGCCCGGCGGCAACGGCGCCTTCCCCTGGAACCACGAGTTGTCGCTGCAATCCTGGGTTGAGGACCGCTACGTCACCGAAGTGCTCGAAGACGCCGATGTGCTCCTGGTGATCGGTTCCTCGCTCGGTGAGGTGACGTCCAACTACTTCAGCCTCGAGCCGCGAGGCCGCATCATCCAGATCGACGCCGAACCACGGGTCCTCGAATCCAACCGTCCTGCCCTCGGCATCCGGGCCGACGCCGGCCAGGCACTCACCGCGCTGGATGACGCACTCGAACCGGCCGGGCGCCGCACCGGCGACTACGATCCGCGCAGGCTCGTTGC
This sequence comes from Arthrobacter sp. PTI12, assembly GCF_056679915.1. NCBI lineage: Bacteria > Bacillati > Actinomycetota > Actinomycetes > Micrococcales > Micrococcaceae > Arthrobacter > Arthrobacter sp. PTI12. The sequence continues at coordinate 1,084,726 of NZ_CM155256.1, forward strand.
CGAGACCCTTGCCAAGGTGCAGGCGCGCCTTGATGAGCAGGACCTGGGCAAGGAGCGGACCTTCATGGCCGACATCCGGGCGGCCGCACCCGATGACATGCAGACGTTCTGGGACATGACCATCGCGGCTTACTGGGCCTGGAGCTGCTGGGATTCCCGGGATGGAGAATTTCACTCGGCGCAGGGGGCCGGAGGCCTCGGCTACGGCTTCCCCAGCGCTATTGGCGGCTCGGTGGGGCTCGCATCGAAGGGGCTGTCTGACCGCGTGCTTGCCGTGTCTGGCGACGGCTCGGCCATGTACTCGATCGCTGAGCTTGCCACGGCCCGCCAGCACAATCTGCCGGTCACCTGGCTCATTGTCGACGACGGCGGCTACGGCATCCTCCGCGAATACATGGAGGGCGCGTTCGGCAAGGCAACAGCCACCGAGCTCACCCGGCCGGACTTCGTAAAGCTGGCCGAATCCTTTGGCGTCCCCGCTGTCCGCGTGGCGCCGGAAGACGTGCGGGAGGCACTGGAGACAAGCTTCGCTGCGGAGGGTCCCAACGTCGTCGTTGTTGAGACGCTGCTGAGGCTCTTCGCTCCCACACACCTGTAAATTGGGAGGCGAAGTCCGCTGACTCTGGGAGGCCCCGCCGTGTTTGATCTGCGCGAACTGGACAGGCCCATCATCGGAGCGCCGATGGCCGGCGGGCCTACCACGCCGGAGCTTGCCGCTGCGGTGAGCAATGCCGGCGGTCTGGGTTTCCTCGCAGCCGGGTACCGTGCGCCGGAGGATCTCGAGACGCAGCTGCGCAGCGTTTCCGCGCTGAGCAGTGGTCCCGTCGGGGTGAACCTGTTTGTGCCGGATGCCTTCCAGCCGGATGTGGCGCTCCTCGGTGCCTACCGTGAATCCCTGCGCCCGGAGGCTGCCGCGCTTGGAGCTGAGTTAGGTGAACCCCGGTACGACGACGACGGCTGGGACGCAAAGCTCTCTCTCGTTCTGGATTTCCGCCCCGCCGCGGTGTCCTTCACCTTCGGCTGCCCGGACCCCGCGGTTCTGGAGCGGATGGCCGGCGCGGGGATTCTTCCGATCGTCACCGTGACAACCCCCGATGAGGCGGAGTATGCGGTCGCGGCAGGGGCTCGGGCGCTCGCCGTTCAGGGGCCGAATGCCGGTGGCCACCGCGGGACGTTCGATCAGCGGAAGGCACCGGCTTCGGATCCGCTCGAGAACGTGCTTGCCGCTATTCGGTCCAGAACTGCGGTGCCGCTGGCTGCGGGCGGGGGAGTGTCCGGGCCAGCCGACGTCGTGCGGTTGCGTGAAACCGGTGCGGATGCGGTACAGGTGGGCACCGCGTTGCTGCTCTCGGATGAAGCGGGCACCAATCCGCTGCACCGGGCAGCTCTGAGCGAGGGTCGATTCGCGGGGACGTCACTCACCCGCGCCTACACCGGACGGTACGCGCGCGGCCTGACGAACCGGTTCATCCTTGAGCACGAGGACGCGCCGGCGGGGTATCCGCAGCTGCACTACGTGACGGCGCCCCTCCGGAAGGCCGCGGTAGCGCAGGGGAACGCGGACGTGGCGCACCTGTGGGCCGGGACCGGGTTCGCATCCGTTCGGCAGGGACCGGCAGCGGAAATTATCCGGTCCCTGGCCTGAACACAGCGTCTCAATACAGGGCCCGAGGTCAGGCCGCCGTTGATTCCCTCGCAATGACCTCGAACTGCGTCAGAATCTCGCGCGGCGCCGGTCCGGTCGGATTCTTGATGCGCTCCATGAGTACCTTGATCGCGGTCTCGGCAATCTCTTCGCGGCCGGGGTTGACGCTGCTCAGTGTGGGGATGGAGTAGCGGGTTTCGTCGAGGTCGTCGAAGCCGATCACGGCCACGTCGGAGGGGATGCGCCGGCCGGCCTCCTGCAGGACGCGCATGGCGCCCTGCGCCAGAGTGTCATTGAAGCCGAACACCGCATCGAACTCCGCGCCGCGGTCAAGCAGCTCATGCATCGCTTCGGCACCGTTAGCGCGGTGCCACGTGCCGACGTAGGCGACCAGGCCGTCGTCGTACTCTATTCCGCGCGATTCAAGCGCCTCACGGTAGCCCTTGAGGCGAAGCCCTGCCGAGCCGATGACCTCGCCCTCATGCGCACCGACGACGGCGATGCGCTGCCTCCCGGTATCCAGCAGGTGTTCGGTGGCGGCACGGGCGCCTTCGACGTTCTGCATGGTGACGTGGTCGCAGCCGCCGGAGAAGATCCGTTCGCCGAGCAACACCATTGGCACTTCGGCGGTGACCAGCGCGGCGTCCTCTTCACCGAGACCGAGAGGGCTGAAGATCAACCCGTCCGACATGCGCAGCCTGGGGCTTTTGAGGACTTCGAGTTCACGGTCGCGTTCGCCGCTCGTCTGCTCGATGAGCACCACCAGACCGCGGGCTTCGGCGGCGCGGATTACGGCGTCGGCCAATTCAGCGAAGTAGGGGAGGCGCAGCTGGGGAACCGCAAGGGTGATGGCACCGGTATGGCCGGATCGAAGACTGCGCGCCGTGAGGTTGGGCCGGTAGCCCAACTCGGCGATGGCCTTCTGAACGCGCTCCCGTGTTGCGGGGCGAACGTTCGGGTGGTCGTTGATGACGTTGGACACCGTCTTGAACGACACCCCGGCCACGTGGGCCACATCATGCAGGGTCGCCGCCATGTGGAGAGTCCTTTGTCGAGTTGGAGCCGGTGGGACACATCGTGGTGTCCCACCGGCAGAATATCGCGTTGGTGGAATTCCACGCCGCCGGGCGGTTGACGACCCACATGCTGCGTGAGAGTATTTTCAACGTTGTAATCCGCATAAAAACACGAGCACCCGTGCGTTCTGACAGGCAGGAAACTTATCCGTGACCACCACCACCACGCCCGATTCGACGGCGGCCACGACCTCCGCGGCAAGCGGCGAGCTTCCCATGGAAGCGCCGACCACCATCCGCATTGACCGTTCCGCCGTAATCGCGCCCGTCAGCCCAAGAATCTTCGGCTCCTTCGTTGAGCACCTCGGCCGCTGTGTGTATGACGGCATCTACGAACCCGGTCACCCGACCGCCAACGAGGACGGCTTCCGCATGGACGTCGTCGAGCTTGTCCGCGAACTCGGCTCCACGACCATCCGCTATCCCGGCGGCAACTTTGTCTCCAGCTACCGCTGGGAAGACGGCGTGGGCCCCCGCGACCAGCGCCCCGTCCGCCGCGACCTCGCCTGGCATTCCATCGAGACCAACCAGGTGGGCCTCGAGGAGTTTGCGCGCTGGTGCAAGCTGACCGGCTCTGAGCTGATGATGGCGGTCAACCTTGGTACCCGCGGCATTGAAGCGGCGCTCGACCTCCTCGAATACGCCAACCATCCCTCGGGCACAGCGCTGAGTGACCAGCGCATCGCCAACGGCGCCAAGGAACCCTACGACATCCGCATGTGGTGCCTGGGCAATGAGATGGACGGGCCCTGGCAGATTGGGCACTTGTCCGCCGAGGACTACGGGAAGATCGCCGCCCGCACCGCCTCCGCCATGAAGACGGCGGACAAGGACCTCGAGCTGGTGGTGTGCGGTTCCTCCGGTTCCTCAATGCCGACCTTCGGTGAGTGGGAGCGCGTGGTCCTCGAGCAGAGCTATGACTACGTGGACTACATTTCCTGCCACGCGTACTACCAGGAGCGCAACGGGGACCTCGGTTCCTACCTCGCCTCCTCGCTGGACATGCAGTACTTCATTGAGACTGTGGTGGCCACGGCGGACCACGTCAAGCACAAGCTCAAGAGCAAGAAGACCATCAAGCTCTCCTTCGACGAGTGGAACATCTGGTATCTCGAGGAGCACCAGGCATCCGATGAGGTCAACGACGAATGGCGCGTAGCCCCGCGCCAGCTCGAAGACACGTACTCCGTCGCTGACGCAGTGGTTTTCGGCAACCTGCTGATCACGCTGCTGAAGAACCATGATCGGGTGGCGTCGGCGTCACTCGCCCAGCTGGTCAACGTCATTGCACCGATCATGACCGAGCCGGGCGGCGACACCTGGCGCCAGACCACCTTCTTCCCGTTCTCCGTCACCTCACGGCTGGCGAAGGGCGAGGTGTTGCGTCCGCAGATCGACGCCGGCACGTACTCCACGAAGGTCTACGGCGACGCGCCGCTGGTCGATGCTGTGGCCACTGTCGACGGCGGGAAGTCGGCGCTGTTCCTCGTCAACCGCAGTCAGACCGAGACCATTGACGTGTCGGTCGACGTGAAGGATCTCGGCGCCGAAGTCGTCACTGAAGCTCTCACCCTGCATGATGAGGACGTTTACGCCAAGAACACGCGTGAGGACCAGTTCCGGGTGGGCCTGAAGCAGCTGCCCGGCGCAGTGCTCGACGACGGTGTCCTCACCGTCTCGCTGCCTCCGGTTTCCTGGTCAGCGATCGCCCTCGGCTAGTGAAACGACGCGCAGCGGCCTGGTCCGCCACCCTTGCACTCGCTATTGGGGTGGCGGGCTGTGCCGCGCCGGCGTCCTCGTCGGGGGAGTGGGAGCTGAGCGGGGACTATTTCACGCACGATCCCGCTCTGATAGCCGGTCCCTCACACGATGGGGATTACTGGTTCGTCTACTCCACCGGCGACGGGCAGGTGGCCGACGGCAATATCCAGGTCCGCCGCTCGGACGACGGCGTGCACTGGGAATATGCCGGCGAGGTGTGGCAGGAGAAGCCGGAGTGGCTCACCGAGGCGGTTCCCGGCGTCGACAATCTGTGGGCACCGGAGCTCTACGAGCACAACGGCACCTGGTACCTCTACTACTCCGCGTCCACGTTCGGGAGCAATGACTCGCTGATCGGGTTGGCGACGAACAGCACTCTTGATCCCGAGGACCCGGCCTATGAGTGGGTCGACCAGGGCAAGGTCATTGCGTCGGCGGGGGAAAATTTCAACGCCATTGACCCCGGCATTGTGGAGGATGCTGACGGTACGCCGTGGATGAGTTTTGGCTCGTTTTGGGGTGGCCTGCAGCTTGTGGAACTCGAGTGGCCGTCGGGGCTCCTTGCGGACTCGGACGCCGAGCCGGTCACTATCGCCGACCGGGGAACTCCGCCGAATGCCATTGAGGCGCCGTACCTGATTGAGCGCGACGGCTACTACTACCTGTTTGTCTCGAAGGACTTCTGCTGCCAAGGCCTCGAGAGCACCTACAATATGGCGGTCGGGCGGTCCACGGAGATCGATGGGCCCTACGTGGACCGCGACGGTGTGTCCATGCTCGACGACGGCGGCACGCCCCTGTTGGCAAGTGACGGACCGCGTGTGGGCCCCGGTGGCCAGTCCGTTTCCGGCGACCTGCTCGCCTTTCACTACTACGATGAAGCACTCGACGGCGCATTCCGGCTCGGCCTGGTCCCGTTGAACTGGGAGGACGGCTGGCCTACAGCGCGCTGGGAATAGGTGGCACCGGCTGCGCCGAGGTGAGACGCTGAAGCAATGTCATACAGCAAGGGAACCAAGGTCAGCTGGAACACGTCGCAGGGCAAGACGCACGGCACGGTCGTGGAGAAAAAGGACAAGGAGTTCACGTTCGACGGCCAGAAGTTCAACGCCTCCAAGGACGAGCCGTACTACATCGTCGAGAGCGAGAAGTCGGGCAAGCAGGCCGCCCACAAGGAAAGCGCGCTCGACAAACAGTAGCGGGAATGTTTCCGGCTGTTCGCTGGTTCAACTAGATGCAAATGCATGAAGCGCAGCGAAGGAGAACCGGCACATGGAAACACGCCGAGTAGTAGTGGTGTCAGGCGGCATGGGAACGCCATCGTCAAGCCGGATGCTGGCGGATCAGCTCGGAGAGGCAGCCCGTCGCCAGCTCGAGCGCGTCGACATCCACACCGACATCACCACCATCGAACTGCGCGAACTGGCCGTGGACATCGCGAACAACATGGTCACCGGCTTCGCTCCGCCTGCGCTCGCAGACGCCCTGAAGTCCGTGGCGGATGCTGATGCGCTCATTGTTGTCAGCCCGGTCTTCTCCGGCTCCTACAGCGGCCTGCTGAAATCTTTCTTCGATGTCCTCGACAACACCGCACTGGACTCGATGCCCGTGCTCATCGCCGCAACCGGCGGCAGCGTCCGGCACTCCCTCATGCTTGACCACGCCATGCGCCCGCTCTTCACGTATCTCCGGGCCCGCGTTGTCTCGACCGGGGTATACGCCGGTCCCGAGGACTGGGGAACCGGATCCGACGGCGCACCGGCACTGGACCAGCGCGTCACCCGCGCGGCCGGCGAACTCGCGGGCATGATTGCGGGAACGACGACGGCGCGCCGCCCCAATAGCGCGCAGGCCTCCCTTCCGTTCGAGCAGCTTCTGGCTCAGGTGCAGGGCCGCTAGTTCCTAACCCGCGCTGCTGATCCTCCCGCCGCCCTTCCCGCTGAACATGCGGGTTCGGTGGGAACGAGCGTCTTCTTCCCACTGAACGCGCCGGTTCAGTGGGATAGTCGGAGCCGGGATTCTCACCCGCGGGGCTGCGCCGGCACGCGTAAGCGTGTTTTGCTGGACCCATGACTCGGATAGCAGTGGTGGGAGCAGGAATCGTCGGACTGGCTACGGCACATGCCCTTCGGAAAACGGGCGCGGACGTCACTATCTATGAGTCCGGAACGCCCGGCGGCGGACAGTCCGCCGGTGACGGGCGAGTTTTCCGGCACGCCCACGACGACGTCCGACTGGCCGGGTTCGTCAGTCACAGCCGCGCTCTCTGGCGGCAGTGGGAGGCCGAGTTCGGTGTGGAACTGGTGTCCAATGCCGGAGCGGTGGCGATCGGCGACAGCGTCGAGGACAAGCTGCGCATCCTCAGCGACCTTCCACATATCCGCGTGGCGCTCCTGGCCCAGGGCCAACTCGCATCCGCTTTGCCGATCCTCGCTGATTTCGAGGGTAAGGCCATGCTCGATGTGGACGGCGGCGCTATCCGCACGCTCGCCGCCTTCCGTGCGCTGACCGAAAGCCTTACAGAAGCTTTGGTGGCGGATCACGTGCTGACGGTCCAGCACACCAGTGAGGGCGATGTCGAGATCCGTACCGGAACCGGGGTGGACCGTTTTGACCATGCTGTCCTCTCCGCGGGCCGCGGCACGGCTCCACTGGCACGGAATGCGGGGCTCGAGATCCCCGTTGAACTCGCCGCCCATGCCCGCGTGACGTTCCCCTTGCGCCAGGACGTGGATACTCCGCTACCCACCTTCCAGGACGGCAGCGGAACTTTCGGAGAAACCGGAGTCTACGCGGCCCCTTCAGCCGATAACCGTTCCTACTCGGTAGGCCTCAGCGAAACAACCGGGGTACGGCAGGACGGAAGCCTCGCGGATCCTCCGGCACTCGAATCCCTTGCCGCCCGGGCGGCGGCCTACGTCCGCCACGCTCTGCCGGGCCTGGACCCCGAGCCGTCCGGCTACGTGCACTGCTGGGTGACCCGTCTGCCCTGGGGCGAGGACGGCGTAGGGATCTGGTCCACCGGGAAAATCAGCGCCATCGCCGGCCATAATCTCTTCAAACAGGCACCGGCTCTGGGTGAGGCGCTGGCAGAAACTGCAGTGTCCGGCGTCGTGCCCGCCTTACTGCGTCCGGAAGCCCAGCTCGGAAAGGCCTGATTCGCCGGCCCGCTTCTTGGAGCGTGAGCCTCAGTGCATTGTGAAAGTGCGTGCTACGGCATCGTGCACCCTGGGTACTCCGGCCATCCTGCCCATCACCCGATTACGCAGTTCCAGCATGCCCGGCGGCAGTGGACGCCCAAGGATCATGTTGATGTGCGCCTGACGCGAGGCTGCCAGGGCTGCCCGGCGCCGCTCCTCGTTGAAGCGCCGAAGTCCAAGCCCGACGTCGGTGCCCGCCAGCGAAGCGATGACCAGCGGCACGAGCTGCACGGCATCGAGCCACCCCAGGTTCATGCCCTGCCCGCCAATGGGGGACACCTCATGCGCGGCATCGCCGATCAACGCAATACGCCCCTGCACAAACCGTTCCGCTATGCGCCGCCGTACCGCAAAGGAGCTCAACATCGTGTTGTTCCGGGTATCGACGCCCACACCGGTGCGGCTCGCCACCAGCTCCGCGACTGCCTCGGCCGTGGGGTCTTTCACAAGCGACGGCATCCGCACCACCCAGCGCCGGACCGAGCCGGGCAAGGGGAAGGACTCAACAATTCCGGCCGGCTCCAGGTACAGGGCAGCGGTGCTTCCGTCAGCGGTGGTGTCAGGGAAATCGCCCATGACGTAGGCGTCGGGATACGGCCGGATGCTCGCGCCGATGCCCGCCGCATCGCGTACGGTGCTTCTGGCCCCGTCGGCCCCGATGAGCAACGCGGACCGGTGGGTGCCGTTGTCCGTAATGGTCAGAACCTCACTCCCGACGTCGTGAACGGCCTCGACGGTTTCGCCCCTGCGCAGCGCGTCAGGTGCCAGCTCAGCGAGCCGCTCCGAAAGGATGCGCTCCGTCTGCTCCTGGGGGATTGCAAGCACGTAACGGTGTCTGCCGGGAAGGGACGAGAAGGACAGTTCAGCGACCGTCCGACCGCGGCTCCGCGCAACACCGCCGGGAATCTGAACGCCCGCGGCAACCAGGTTCTCCGCTACTCCAGCCTGTTCCAGTGCGGCAAGCGCCGGTGGGTGGATCCCTATCGCCCGGGAGTGCGAACTGCGCCCGGTACGGCGCTCCAGGACCTGAACCTCAACACCTGACTGCGCCAGCAGGATCGCGGCGTACAGCCCTACCGGCCCACCGCCGACTATCAGGACATCAGGCACGGCGCACCAGCAGATTCCGGAATGGCACCTGCCGCTCCACGCGCCAACCTGGAGGGACGACGGCGCGCAGTTCGTCCGCCAGATAGCTTCGCCGGATCGACGTCAGCCCGTCCTCGCGGATGTAGGAACCGGGCAACGGCAGAGTGGCCACGGAGAACAGTGCAAACCCCACGCGGGTCCGCGACAGGTCGCTGTGCAGGGCGAGCCGCGTGCCCAGCTTCTCCGAGTCGCTGAGCAGTCCGCTCAGCTCGTCCGGCGAGAGGTGGTGGAGCACATGGTTGGAAGTGACGACGTCGAACTGGGCACCTTCGGCGACCAGTTCCGAACTGAACGCACGGCGGTACCTGAGCCCCGGCGTCCTTGGTCGGCTGCTGGCGAACGCATTCGCGCGTTCGTCGGGGTCAATCGCGGTGATCTCCAGCCTGAAGCCGTCGCGGGCAGCCCAGCGGGCAAGCGCACGGGGTACGTCGCCGCCGCCTGAGCCGACGTCGAGCAGCGTATTGGTACGCGCCGTCGACAGGACCGGCCGGATGTAGTGTGCCCAGGTGCGGTGCCAGCCGGCGACCGAGCGGTTGACGAGCGGGAACTGGGCATAGGTGCGGTCGAGCTTGGCGGGATCGCAGTCCGGCTTGTCCATCTCCTCGATTGCCGTGAGGTTCCGGGAGGCGAGGAAGGCCATTCAGACGGATGTCTTGGTCAGGAGGGCGGTCTCCACTGTGAGCCCCGGACCGAATGCCATCGAGCAGATGCGCTCATCGGAGTCCGAGCCGGGCTGATCGAGGATGTGCTTGAGGACAAACATCACGGTGGCGCTACTCATGTTCCCGTAGTCCCGCAGCGTTTCCCGGGCGGGGACCAGCTGGTCATCGCTGAGCTTAAGCTTGGCCTGCACCTTGTCCAGAATGCTGCGGCCGCCCGGGTGGATGGCCCAGTGCTCGATGTCCCGGTACTCGACACCGATCAGGGACTCATCGCGTTCCAGTAAGGGAGCGAGGGCGCCGACGATGTGCTCGTCGATGATGTGCGGCACGTAGGTTCCGAGGACCATCTCGAAACCCTCGTCGCCGATGTTCCAGGCCATCGATTCCTCGCCGACCGGGGTCAGGGTGGTTTCGAAGAAGTCGAGGGACAGGGCTGGCCCCGACGGCGGCGCCAGGTCAGTCCGAGCGGTAATGACCGCGGCCGCTGCGCCGTCGGCAAAGAGGGACGTCCCCACAATCGTGTCCGGGTTGTTGGAGGACCGCACGTGCAACGAGCACAGCTCGGCGCTGACCACGAGGACCACCGCGTTGGGATCGGCGTCGCAGAAAGATTTCGCCGCGCGCAGCGCCGGGAACGCCGCGTAGCACCCCATGAATCCGAGGTGGTAGCGCTGTGCTGACGGGTTCAGCCCCAGTGCGCGGACGATTTTGTAGTCCGGGCCGGGGTTGAAGAACCCGGTGCAGGAAACTGTCACCACGTGGGTGATGTCCTCAGCTTCAACTCCCTCTGCTGCATCCAGCGCTTTCTGTGCAGCTTCGACGAACAGCTTGGTGCCGGCTTCGGCGTAGACCTCGTTCCGGGCCTTGGTGCCCGGGCTGAGGATGGTCATGGTGTCCGAGTCGAAGAACACCGGGGTCTCGTTGTGGCGTTCGAGCGTGAGTTCCTCCACAGCCGTGTAACGCGTATCGATGCCGGAGGAATCGAACGCAGCAGTCACCAGCCGCTGCCCCAACCTGTTCAGCCCCGGCTGTGCTGCAAAGACATCCCGTACCTGGGACTGCACCATGACGGTGGTCGGTACGGCGGTTTCGAGGGACCTCATCAGGACTGTCATAGTTCATTGTTAGGCGACCGAGTAACTGAACACAATACGAAGCAGGCGGCCGGGAAGTCTGCCGCCTCTGCGCTGTGCCTCTGAGACGCCCGCTGCCCGTGGCGTAGCGTGTTGCTATGGCACTGCACCGGAACGTACAACGACGACGCGCACGCGGCCATGAGCAAGCTGGCCGTATGCTCCGCCATGGCTCGGTGTGGGCGGTATCGGCGGTGCTACTGGCCGGGTGCAGTGCGGCACCTCCGAACACCGCTTCAGAGTCTCCTGAAACATCTGCCTCGTCTTCCGCAGCAACGCCAACCGCTTCAGGGACGCCGGCTCAGGGGCCCTCGCTCACTCCGTCTGCAACACCCACGCCCTCCGCCGAACCCACGCCGTCCGCAACACCCACGCCCTCCGCCGAACCCACCCCGGAGCGTTTCGAGCTTCCCCGCGGCGGGGTGGAATTGTTTCCGGACTACCGCCTTGTCGGGTTCAGCGGGCATCCCTACTCAGCCGCACTGGGCAGGCTCGGCATCGGTGCAATCGATGAGCGGGTGGATGAGATCGAGGCACTCGGGAAGGAGCTGGCCGGCGAGCGCAAGGTGATGCCGGTGCTGGAGCTGATTGCCGTCGTCGTGCAGGCTGATCCGGGTGCCGACGGCGCCTACCGGACCCGCGCGTCCGATGAGATCATCAGCGGGTACCTCGAGGCCGCCCGCAGGCATGACGGGATGCTGATCCTGAATGTCCAGCCCGGCCGGGCGAGCATGGCTGAGGAAGTCCGTGCGCTTGAGAAGTGGCTGGTGGAGCCGGATGTCGGTGTGGCGCTTGATCCCGAGTGGGACATTACGGCGGAGCAGCTTCCCGGGCGTTCCTACGGGCACACCACGGGTGAGGAAATCAACGAGATTGCTGCGTACCTCGATGGTCTGGTGACCGAGAATAACCTTCCGCAGAAGCCGCTCGTGTTCCATCAGGTGGCTCCTGGCGTCGTCAGTAATGTGGCGGCGATACAGGAATACGCAGGGGTGGAAGTTATCCGGAGCGTGGACGGAATCGGGTCCGCGACCATGAAAATCGAAACCTACAACCTGCTGATGAAAGACTTGCCTCCGACTGTCCACCCAGGGTTCAAGTTGTTCTTCGAGGAGGACGTGGTGCTGGGTCCGCTGATGACGCCGGCCGAGGTCCTGGCGCTTACACCGCAGCCGGAGTACGTTCTGTACGAGTAGGACCCATCCAACATCACTGTGTTGCCGAACACAGGTAGAGACTTCTTTGAGGGATGGTGGACATGGCGGTTCGATCGGCAGCACTGGTTGGCGGCGCCCTGCTCGCTGCGCTCTTCACCAGCGGATGCATGGCTGTCGAGGAGAACCCGCTCGACGTGAACTCTCCGCGCTCGCAGGAGAACGTCAGCGCGGTCCAGCAGACGGCGGCGGACTTCGGTGATGACCCCCTGAACCTCGCCGAGAACGGCGCCACGCTCTGCGCCACACAGCCTGACATCGGTTACCAGGAATTCACGGTCCTGGTGCACAACGAGGCGCTTGAAACCTTCACTCTCGACGACGTCACCTTGCAGAACCCCGAAGGGCTCACCCTCGTGAGCGCTGAGGTGTCCACGGCCAACCGGGAGGGTCACCACAAGGCACACGGCGAGGACGACGGCGGCGCTCACGGCACGCACAGCGCGGAACCGGCGCCTGCAGCTCCTTCCGAGACGGCTGAGCCGGCCGGTCCGGTTGAGCCGGCCGGTCCGGTTGAGCCGGTGCCAGCGGAGGGCTACAACATCACCACCCATGAGTACGTGAATCTGGTGGTGGCGGTCTCGATCGCTGGCGGTGTTGACGGAGGCACGTCCCAGGGCGTTTCCGTTGCGTACTCTGCCGGTGGACAGGAATTCGCGGGTACCCACCCGCTTGCGATCGAGCTGAACCGCGAGAGCTGCGCCTAACCTTCCCTCCACAGCGGGGCAGCCTTTTAGATTGCTGACCGCGTCAATGCCACAATGGCAGGCGTGAGCGCACCAGTTACCACTCCTCCGTCCATCTTCAAGCAACTCGCTGAGGAACTCGGCGTCCAGCAATGGCAGATCAAGGCCGCGGTGGACCTGTTGGACGGGGGATCAACCGTTCCCTTCATTGCGCGCTACCGCAAGGAAGTCACCGGAACCCTCGACGATGCCCAGTTGCGTGAGCTGGAGGAGCGGCTGCGCTATCTGCGCGAACTTGAGGAGCGGCGCGCGGCCGTGCTTGAGGCGATCGAAGCGCAGGGCAAGCTGACCGTTGAGCTTCGTGCCGCCGTCGTCGGTGCTACCACCAAGGCGCGGTTGGAGGATATCTATCTGCCTTTCAAGACCAAGCGGCGCACCAAAGCTCAGATTGCACGGGAAGCCGGGCTGGAGCCGCTCGCGGACTCACTTCTCGCCAACCCATCGCTCGATCCCGTTGCTGAAGCAGGCCGCTTCCTAAACGGGAGCGTTCCCACGGCGGATGACGCGCTGGCCGGTGCCCGGGCGCTGCTCGTGGAGCGTGCCGGGCAGGACGCCGACCTGCTTGCTGACCTGCGTGAACGGCTGTGGAAGCAGGGCCGGCTGCGCTCGCAGGTGGTTTCCGGCAAGGAAGCCGAGGGCCAGAAGTTCTCCGACTACTTTGACTTTGTGCAGGCGCCGTCCGCCATGCCGTCGCACCGGGTCCTGGCACTGCTGCGCGGCGAGAAGGAAGGCGTGCTGCAGCTGACGCTCACCGAGGCTGACTCCACCGACGCTGAAGCTGCGTTGCGTGCCAAGCGCCGTTTCGAGAACTCCGTGGCCGCTTTCCTGGGCGTTGCGGACCAGGGCCGGCCGGCGGATGCGTGGCTCATGGCGACGGTCCAGCAGGCCTGGCGTCGGTTGCTCGCCAAGCTCTCGATCGACCTCCGGGTGCGGCTGTTTGTGGAGGCAGAGACGGAAGCGGTGCGGGTGTTCGCTGCGAACCTGCGTGATGTGCTGCTTGCGGCGCCCGCGGGTGGACGTACCACCATCGGGCTGGATCCCGGGCTTCGGACCGGTGTGAAGGTCGCCGTGGTGGACGGGACGGGCAAGGTCCTCGAAACAGCGACAATTTATCCGCACGCCCCCGCGAAGAAGTGGGATGACGCATTGACTGTGCTCTCGCGGCTGGTAACCACCCACAACGTCGAGCTCATCGCCATCGGCAACGGCACGGCGTCGCGGGAGACGGACAAGCTTGCGTCCGAACTGATCTCGCTTATGTCCGGGCGTACCCTGCAGAAACTGGTTGTGTCCGAGGCAGGCGCGTCGGTGTATTCAGCGTCAGCGTTGGCATCGGCAGAGCTGCCTGAGCTGGATGTGTCGCTGCGTGGTGCTGTGTCGATTGCCCGGCGGCTACAGGATCCGCTGGCCGAGTTGGTGAAGATTGACCCGAAGTCGATCGGGGTAGGCCAGTACCAGCATGACGTGAGTCCTGCGAAGCTGGAGCGCTCGCTTGATGCCGTGATTGAAGACTGCGTGAACGCCGTGGGGGTGGACGTGAATACCGCATCGCCGTCGCTTCTGACCCGGGTGGCCGGCGTGGGGTCCCTGTTGAGCGGGAATATTGTTGCGCACCGTGATGCGAACGGCCCCTTTGCACGCCGAAGCGACCTGCTGAAGGTTCCCAGGCTTGGCGCCAAGGCGTTCGAGCAGTGTGCGGGCTTCCTTCGCATTGCCGGCGGACCTGAGCCTCTGGACGCCTCCAGCGTGCACCCGGAGGCTTATTCTGTGGCGCGGCGAATGGTGAACGATGCCAGTGGCTCACTCCGGTCACTGAACCTCGCAGAGTATGTTGACGATTCGATCGGGCTGCCCACGCTGCAGGATATCCTCACTGAGCTCGAGAAACCGGGGCGGGATCCGCGGCCCGCGTTTGTCACGGCCTCCTTTGCTGATGTCGAGAAGATTTCAGATCTGCGCCCGGGCATGATCATCGACGGCGTGGTCACGAATGTTGCTGCTTTTGGCGCGTTCGTGGACGTCGGGGTGCACCAGGATGGGCTGGTGCACGTTTCGGCGATGGCCGACCGCTTCATCAGCGATCCCCATGAAGTTGTGAAGTCCGGCCAGGTTGTAAAGGTCAGGGTGTTGGAGGCTGACCCTGACCGCAAACGGATCTCCCTCAGCTTGCGGGTCAATGACGACGCCGTGCCGCGGGGCGGCGGGTCTGATCATGAGGCGCGGGGCGGCGGAGGAGGGGACCGCCGTCGTCGTCCCGCCGGTGGGCAAGGGGGCAGTGCCAAGCCTGGCGCTTCAAAGCCGGGAGGAAACTCCAACTCGGGAGCGCAGAAGCAGGGCGGCAAGGGCGCACCGGCTCCGGCGAACAGCGCAATGGCGGAGGCGCTTCGTGCTGCAGGGTTGGCGCCGCGGGACTAGCGCGGGCAGCGACAACCGCGGCTTTCCAGCTCCGGACACGAAAGAGCCCCGCAACGGACACGTTGCAGGGCTCTTTCGTGTGTAGCTGAAACCTTAGGCAGGCAGCTGCAGAACGTCGCCGGTGAAGATGAGGTCGGCGTGGATGAGGGTGTCGGCGTTGGCCTGGTAAAGGGCCTGCCATCCACCTTCGACGCCCAGCTTGGCAGCAATGGTGCTGAGGGTGTCGCCGGACTGGATGGTGTAGGTGTCACCGGACAGCTGAACGGCAGGAGCCGCAGGCGCCTGAACAACTGGTGCCTGAACAACTGGTGCCTGGACAACCGGTGCCTGAACAACAGGAGCCTGAACAACTGGTGCCTGAACCTGAACCTGCTGCGACTGGACCTGCACAGGGGCGGGTGCCGGAGCAGCGGGGATCGGAGTCGGGTTGGCGCCGGCGGTCAGGCCGAGCTTGGCCGAGCATGCGGGCCATGCGCCCCAGCCCTGTCCGTCGAGTACGCGCTCAGCAACAGCGATCTGCTCTGCGCGGCTGGCGTTCTGGGGGAGACCCTGGCCGCCGAAGCCGGCCCAGGTGGACGGGGTGAACTGCAGGCCACCGGAGAAACCGTTGCCGGTGTTGATGCCCCAGTTGCCGCCACTCTCGCACTGTGCGAGGGCGTCCCAGGTGCTGGCAGGAGCAGCGTTGGCTGCGCCTGCGGAAGCGGTGATTCCAACACCGACGAGAGCTGCCGCTGCAAATCCACGGCGCGCGTTAAGAGTAAGTTTCTGATTCTTCATATGGGTACGATGCTCCAAAAGGCCACCTGCACTCGTTCCGTCCCCGGACGTCTTTGCGACGTTGCTCACCCTTGACTGATCATTGGTCTTGTCTGTGGTGTCTGCCGGACGAGCAACGTACGGTGGAGGGACAGCACCAGGGCATTATGTGGCAGACGCGTAGAGCGCCGTCTGCTTTGTGGTTACCCGAAGCGGGTTCCTGTCTACCGTAGACTGTTTAGCAATCGTTGCCAAATCGAGACGTGGCGGTTATTGACGGAAGACGTGCAGAGGTTCCTTACCGCGCAGTAGTGGAAACCCCGCAGACCACTGTAAAACATAGGAATGGACGCGCACCGAACAGTCACCTGTGAAATCCCTATGAGATGGTCAGACATGGACGCCTACGGGCATATCAATAACGTCCAGGTGGTGCGGCTTCTCGAGGAAGCGCGTATCCAGGCGTTCGGTCCGCCGGGAGGAACCGGTGCCGCGGGCCAGGACCCGCCGGTGCCTCTCTTCAGCTCCGTGGCCGCAGGGGTCCAGGCGCTGGTGGTGGAACACCGCATCAAGTACACGGCCACCCTGGACTACCGGAACGTCCCGTTGAAAATCGAGGTGTGGATTGCAGGCCTGAAAGCTGCGAGCCTCGACATCGCATACCGCCTCCACGATCCGGTGACTCACCGGGCGTGCGTGTTGGCCCACACCACATTGGCCTTTGTGGACGGCGGAACGGGGTCGCTACTGCGCATCTCGGCCGAGCAGAAGCAGCAGCTGGAGCCCTACGTGGGCCCGGGCCTGTTCACCTAGACCCGCGAGTTTTCACCTAGACCCGTGAGTTGGCAGGACACACCCCTTTACGCCAGTCATAAGGGGCGTGTCCTGCCAATTCAACGCGGGTCAGGCGGCGATGTAGCCGTTCGGGTTCAGCACGTACTTCGTGGCCGCGCCCTTGTCGAACTCCTCGTAACCCTGAGGTGCCTGGTCCAGCGGAATCGGCTTGGCATTTACGGCCTTGGCGATGTGCGCCTTATCGTGCAGGATCGCCATCATGAGGCCGCGATTGTACTTCATCACCGGACACTGGCCCGTGGTGAAGGACAAAGACTTCGCCCAGCCGGTACCGAGCGAAAGCGACAGGGAACCGACCTTTGCAGCCTCGTCAATTCCGCCCGGATCACCCGTGACGTAGAGTCCCGGGATGCCGAGCGCGCCACCAGCGGCGGTTACCGACATGAGCGAATTCAGCACGGTGGCTGGAGCCTCGTGCGAGGAGTCCTTGCCGTGACCGCGGGCCTCAAACCCGACGGCGTCAACGCCACAATCCACCTCCGGCACTCCGAGAAGCTGCTCGATCTGGTCCTTGGGGTCGCCCTTGGAGACGTCGACCGTTTCGCACCCGAAAGTGCGGGCCTGTGCAAGCCGCTCCTCATTGAGGTCGGCCACGATGACGACGGCGGCACCCAGCAGCTGCGCGGAGAGTGCAGCCGCCAGACCCACCGGGCCTGCGCCCGCGATGTAGACCGTGGAACCGGTGGTGACGCCGGCCGTGTAGGCACCGTGGTAACCGGTGGGGAAAATATCCGAGAGCATCGTCAGGTCCAGGATCTTCTCCAGCGCCTGGTCCCGATCCGGAAACTTCAGCAGGTTCCAGTCCGCGTAGGGCACCAGGACGTACTCTGCCTGGCCGCCGACCCAGCCGCCCATATCCACGTAACCGTAGGCGCTGCCCGGCCGGTCAGGGTTGACGTTGAGGCAGATACCGGTCTTGCGTTCCTTGCAGTTCCGGCACCGTCCGCAGGAAATGTTGAACGGAACCGAGCAGATGTCACCTTTCTTGATGAACTCGACATCGCTTCCGACCTCCACCACCTCGCCGGTAATTTCGTGCCCCAGGACGAGGTCCGCGGGTGCGGTGGTCCGTCCACGGACCATGTGCTGGTCCGAGCCGCAGATATTTGTGGCGACAGTCTTCAGGATGACGCCGTGATTGACCTTTCTGCCGACG
The DNA here is from genome assembly GCF_056679915.1 of Arthrobacter sp. PTI12. Classification (NCBI taxonomy): domain Bacteria; kingdom Bacillati; phylum Actinomycetota; class Actinomycetes; order Micrococcales; family Micrococcaceae; genus Arthrobacter; species Arthrobacter sp. PTI12. The sequence continues at coordinate 1,102,494 of NZ_CM155256.1, forward strand.
TTCGCAGGGTTGACCCCGGGACCGTCCTTGAGTTCAAACGTGGGGTAGTCGGTATCGATGATCTCGACCTTGCCGGGGCCCTTGTAGGCCACAGCCCTGTTTCCTGACATGGTGATCCTTCCGATGTGATGGGAGTTCGTCTTCGAACATCCCTTTCAGAGGCCGCAACTGACCGCGTCCGTCAGAAGGTGGCCTCGCCGTCAGTCTAGGTCTGAAAGGCTTCGGCGTATACCGATTTGATAAACATTCCAGACGTACAAAAGCATGTCCCGCCGGGTTTCCGGGCGGGACGTGCTTCGGGGACAAAGATCGCTAGAGGGCACGGCTCCCACGGTGCCGCATGGCATAGGCAGCGCCCAGTCCAACGGCGACGACGCCGAGGATCAGGTTGAGCCAGTTGGTGGATGCGTTGGTCGACAGAATGTTGGCGGCAGAGGTGCCGACAATCAGTCCGTAGAGCCACATGACCAGCAGGACCGCGCCGCTTCCGATCAGGAAGTTTCGAGCTGAAAGAACTCCGCGGCTCATCCAGACTCCGGCGGCTCCCATGGCCAGATACAGCAGGTTGAGGAGCACCGACACCTGGAACGCGCCCAGGAGCATCGCCCCGGAACCGGATGCAAAGGCCATGGAACCGTATTGTGTGGTGATGCCCGGGATGAATCCGAGAATCCCCACCAGCAGGAAAACTACTCCCATCCCCATCGAGGCGCTGCGAACGTGATCGCGCGTCACATGGAAATCATGCGCATGGTGTGATGCGGTAGTCATCTCCCCTCCTCATGTGTGAATATGACTCTTCGCGGTGCCGCGAAAACGTCAGGAGAGGCGCATCGCCTGCACCGCCGTTGGAGGAGCGCAAACCGCGCCCAACCAGCACTCTCATTTTACTGCTGAAATACCCACCTGATAAGGGAAAACATGGCCAACTGGGCAATGATTACCGGCGCAACTGCAGGCCTTGGGGCGGAGTTCGCGGAGCAACTTGCCCGGCAGGGAAAGGGCCTTGTCCTGGTTGCCCGGGACTCGGCCAGGCTGGAGAAAAAAGCGGCTGCACTTCGCTCCCGCTTCAGCGTGGCGGTGGAGGTGCTGGCTGCGGACCTGCATGACGACAACGGCGTCCGCCGTGTCCTCGACAGGCTGCGGGACAGCACGGAGCCGGTGTCAACCCTGGTCAACAACGCGGGCTATGGCCTGCCCAAATCCTTCGAGGCGAATCCGCTTGAGGACGAACTGAACCACGCGGCGATTCATCTCACCGTTCCCCTTGCGCTCAGCCATGCCGCGCTGCAGGGCATGCTCGCACGCGGTTCCGGGCAGATAGTGAACGTGGCCAGCGTTGCCGGGTTCACTCCGCGTGGGACCTACGGCGCGCTGAAGGCAGCGATGATCAACTTCAGCACCTGGGCCAACTTCGCCTACAAGTCCCGGGGAGTAACCGTAATGGCGTTGTGTCCCGGCTTTGTCCACACTGAATTCCACCAGCGTATGGGCATGGACAAGGGCTCCGTTCCACGCTGGATGTGGTTGGATGCTCAGGGCGTCGTGGGCGCTGCCCTGAAGGATCTTTCCGCCGGCAAGGCGGTGTCGATTCCCAGCCTTCGCTATAAGGTGCTTGCGTTCGTTGCGAGGAATGCGCCGTCGTCGTTGGTGGCAAGGCTCGCCGCGCGCGGCAGGTGAACGAATATGTGGGTGGGGTTCATCGAGTTCGACCTCCTGCTGGGCAACGTGCACTCACTGAAGGCGAAGCGTTCGCTGGTTCGGCCGCTGGTGGCGGAGGTGCGGCGACGTTTCGAGCTGTCAGCTGCCGAAGTCGGTACGCAGGATCTCCACCGCCGCGCAACCGTTGGCGTGGGTCTGGTTTCGGGGGATCGTAGGCACGTTGTCGAGGTGCTGGATGAGGTTGAGCGGTTTGTCGCTGCGCGGCCGGAACTTGAACTCTTGAGTGCTCGACGCCGAATTGTGACCAGCGATGACTAACGGGATCGTCAGCGAACTTACTATCATGGGAACGTTGAGGCGTACTTACGAGGAGGTAAGAGCGTGTCTGGATATTTCAAGCTGGTTGACGCCCATGATCATGGGTACCGGCTCAAACTCATGGCCGGTGACGGCACCCTGGTTGCTGTCTCCGCGTACTTCCCCACCAAACAGGCTGCCATCGAGGGCATCGACGTCATCCGTGAAATCGCCGGTACCGGTCCCGTGATGGACCACACCCGCAGGGAGCAGTCTGCCCACGGTCACGCTGCCAGGGAGCAATCCACCCATGCCGTAGCGAAGCCGCGCCTTTCGGCCTGAAGGTTCGCTCCTAGCCTTCACACTCGACGCAGTAGGTGTGCCCGTTGCTTTCCCGTGCTTTCTGAGACCGGTGCCGGACCAGGAAACAGGAGTAGCACGTGAACTCGTCCTCACCCTGAGGGACCACCTGAACGATCAGCTCTTCGGAGACGATTTCCCCGCCGGGCGTATGTCCTTCATCAAGGGAATCGGACTCGTCCAGCTCAGTTACGACTCTCTTCGCATCGGGGGCGTTGGCGGCTTGCAGTGCCTCCAGCGACCGGTCCTGAGATTCCTTGACGTCGGAACGGACTTCGTCGTAATCGGTTGCCACTTTGGATGTTCTTCTCTCTGGCGTTAGCGGTTGTTACTACAGCAATCTTGCAACACATATGTGCGTGCCTTTGTTCCCACGATCCAGCGATAGTGTCGAATCAATGCAAAGTGAACAGCACGCCTCCAAACTTCCCGACCAGATGCTACTGACGCCGGACCCTACCCGTCCCACGGATGGCTTTGTCCGGGTGCGCGGCGCCCGCGAAAACAATCTGCGCGCCGTGAACGTGGACGTTCCCCGCGATGCGATCGTTGCTTTCACCGGGGTGTCCGGCTCAGGCAAGTCTTCCCTGGCCTTCGGTACTATATACGCCGAAGCCCAGAGACGTTATTTCGAGTCCGTGGCGCCGTATGCCCGCCGGCTCATTCAGCAGGGCCACAACCCCAAAGTGGAACAGATCACCGGGCTGCCTCCCGCGGTTGCACTTCAACAGCGCCGGGGCGCCCAGAGCAGCCGGTCCTCCGCTGGCACAGTAACGACCCTGTCCAACTCTGTACGCATGCTTTTCTCACGGGCAGGCAGTTACCCTGCCGGCGCGGAGCAACTTGATTCGGATGCGTTTTCTCCGAACACCGCTGCCGGAGCCTGCCCGGAATGTCATGGCCTCGGCATAGCGCACACCGTCAGCGAGGATTCGCTGGTGCCGGATCCCTCGCTCAGCATCCGTGACGGAGCCATCGCTGCCTGGCCGGGCGCCTGGCAGGGCAAGAATCTGCGTGACATCCTCACCCACCTCGGCTACGACGTCGAAACTTCCTGGCAGAAGCTGCCGAAAAAGGACCGCGACTGGATCCTTTTCACGGAAGAGCAGCCCGTGGTCGAAGTGACCCCGGAGCGGGACCGCGTAGCAAAGCCGTACAAGGGAAAGTTCTGGAGCGCCCGCAGCTACGTCCTGCACACTCTGGCCGATTCGCAGAGCGCCACCATGCGCAACCGAGTGCTGCAGTTCATGCACACCGGGCCGTGCCCGCGTTGCGGAGGCAGCGGCCTCAGGCCCGATGCCCTCGCCGTGACGTTCGCCGGGAAGACCATCGCCGAGCTCAACGCGGTTCCGTTGAGTGAACTGGCCGACATCATCCGTCCCACCACCGAGCTGACCTCGGCGGGAACGGCCTCGCGCAGGCGGTCCTCAGGCGAAACCAACGAGGTGGCCGTCGCACTCACCCAGGATCTGCTACAACGGATCACCGTCCTTCTGGATTTGGGCCTGGGTTATCTTGCGCTCGGTCGATCCACTCCCACGCTTTCACCGGGGGAGATGCAGAGACTCCGGATCGCCACCCAACTCCGGTCCGGACTGTTCGGTGTGATCTACGTGCTCGACGAGCCGTCGGCCGGGCTGCACCCAGCGGACGCCGAACCCCTGCTGGCCGTGCTGGACCAGCTCAGGGTTTCCGGCAACTCAGTCTTCGTCGTGGAGCACAACATGGACGTGGTGCGCCGTGCTGACTGGGTTGTGGATGTCGGACCGAACGCCGGCGAGGGCGGCGGTGAGGTGCTCTACAGCGGACCGGTCGACGGGCTTCGAGACGTTGCAGCGTCTGTAACCAGGCCGTTCCTCTTCCGTGGGCACCCTGACGGGACGGGCGACGTCGCTTCAGCCGGTCACGATCACGACGGCGCAACCGCTGGCCAAGGTGCAAGCAGGGAGGCAACAGGTTGGCTCGGGCTGAGGAACATCACCCGGCACAACCTGCGCAACCTCGACGTGGACTTCCCACTCGGAGTACTTACTGCGGTCACCGGTGTTTCCGGCTCCGGCAAATCGAGCCTGGTCAGTCAGGTCCTCGCCGAGCTCGTCAAGGAACGGCTGCGTCCACACGGTGAAATTCCACACGGTGAAATTCCGCACGGTGCAGATCCGCACGGTGGGACAACGGAATCGTCGGACACGGGCGAAAATGGCCCTGCTGCCGCCCGCACAGGGTCGCTGACAGTCGACTCGCCGTCCGGACGGAACCACCTCGACCGGCTCGTGACGGTTGATCAGAAGCCGATCGGCCGGACTCCGCGCTCCAACCTCGCAACCTACACCGGGCTCTTTGACGCCGTGCGGAAGGAATTCGCCGCCACCGACGAGGCCCGATCCCGTGGCTACGGCGCCGGACGCTTCTCCTTCAATGTGGCAGGCGGCCGGTGCGAGGTCTGCCAGGGCGAAGGGTTCGTGGCCGTGGAGCTGTTGTTCCTGCCCGGCAGTTACGGGCCGTGCCCAGAGTGCGATGGTTCCCGGTTCAATCCCGAAACTCTTGAGGTCACCTACCGCGGCCGGAACGTCGCCGAGGTGCTGGGAATGACGGTTACCGCTGCCGCTGAATTCCTGGCCGACGTACCCTCAGCGGCCCGGAGCCTTCGAACCTTGCTGGAAGTGGGATTGGGCTACCTTAGGCTGGGTCAACCCGCCACCGAGCTGTCCGGCGGAGAGGCCCAGCGCATCAAGCTGGCCACGGAAATGCAGCGTGCCCAGCGCGGTCACACGCTGTACCTGCTGGATGAGCCCACCACCGGATTGCATCCCGCAGATGTCCGTCTGCTGATGACGCAACTGCACGGGCTGGTCGACGCCGGCAACACAGTGATTTTGGTCGAGCACACCATGGATGTTGTCGCCTCCGCTGACTGGGTCATCGATCTTGGACCCGCCGGTGGCGACGGCGGCGGAAAGATCACTGCCGTCGGCACTCCCGCTGCGGTGTCGGCATCACAGGACAGCCGGACCGCCTCGTATCTCGCTGCTACCCTGCACTCCTGACCTCCAGCGCTTACCCGGCCAACAGTTCCCTGATGTCATCCGCCGTCAGCGCTGAACTGAAGACGGCGTCATCATCCATGACTGAGCTGAACAGCTTGGCCTTCTGCTCCTTCAGCTTCATGACCTTCTCCTCGATGGTGTCCGTTGAGACCATCCGGTAGACCATGACGTTCTTCGTCTGGCCGATGCGGTGCGTCCGGTCCACCGCCTGCGCTTCGCTGGCCGGGTTCCACCATGGATCCAGCAGGAAGCAGTAGTCAGCTTCGGTCAGGTTCAGCCCGAAGCCGCCTGCCTTGAGGCTGATCAGGAACACCGGTGCGGTGCCGTTCTTGAAGGAGTCGATGACGTCTCCGCGCTTCCGGGTGGAGCCGTCCAGATAGGCGAACTCGACGCCCTGGGCTTCCAGGCGCGCTGCCGCCAGCTTGAGGTAGGACGTGAACTGGCTGAATACTAGGGCACGGTGTCCCTCTGCGAGAACGTCCTCCAACTGCTCGAACAGGACGTCCAGCTTTGCTGACGGCACGCCCTCATACTCCGGCTCAACCAGCGACGCATCGAGGCTGAGCATCCGAAGGAGGGTGAGCGAGCGGAACACGATCATCCGGTTCCGGTCCAGGTCCTCGATCAGGCCGAGCAGCTTCTGCCGTTCCCGCTGGAGGTGCGTCTGGTAGATCTTGCGGTGCCGCGGGTGCAGTTCCACCGCGAGCACCTGCTCCTGTTTGGGCGGGAGGTCTGACGCGACGGCTTCCTTGGTTCGCCGCATCATCAGCGGCCGGATCCGGCGCCGCAGCCGCTGCAGCCGCTCCGTGCTGCCCTGCTTCTCGATGGGGGTCCGGTACTCCTCCGTGAAAGCACGCGAGGACGGGAACAACCCCGGGGCGGTGATGTTGAACATCGCCCACAGCTCCATCAGGTTGTTCTCCATGGGAGTGCCGGTGATGGCCAGCTTGAAGGGTGCGCGAAGTTCCTTGGCGCACCGGTGCACCTTCGCCGCATGATTCTTCACGAACTGCGCCTCATCCAGGATGAGACCTGCCCACTCCTGCTTCCCGTACGCGTCATTGTCCAGCCGGAAGAGTGCATAGGACGTGATAACGACGTCGGCGCCCTCCACCTGCTCGGACACCGGCGTTCCGCTCTTGGCCTGCGTGTCACCGATACCCCGCACAGCAAGACCGGGCGCGAAGCGCTGCGCCTCAGCAATCCAGTTCGGCACCACCGAGGTGGGCGCCACCACGAGGAAGGGCCGTTTCTCGCCCTGATCCTTCGCGTGGACCAGCAACGCCAGCGTCTGGAGGGTCTTGCCGAGACCCATGTCATCTGCCAACACACCGCCCAGGCCGTGCGACCACAGGAACGCGAGCCAGTTGAAGCCGTCCACCTGATAGGGGCGCAAGGTTGCGTGAAGCCCCTCCGGTAGTGGTGTCTGCTCAACCTCGGTCAACTCGAGTAGGCCATTGACGGCTGCACGCCATGACTGTGCCTGTTCCGTTTCCTCAGCAAGGTCCTCGAATTCAGCCCACAGACCCGCCTGATAGCGGCTGATCCGCAGCCCGGTCTCCCACTCGTTGAGCATCCGTGCCTCATCGATGAGTTCGCGAAGCTGGTCGAAGATGGGCTGGTTCAGGGACAGGTAGCTGTTGTCTACCAGCTTGATCCGGTTGCTGCCCTTGGCGAGGGCGGTGAAGATGTGGTCGAACGGGATCTTCCGGCCCTGTACGGTGACCAATACGCCCAGGTCAAACCAGTCGCGGTCCTCGGTATCCACGGTGGTGATGAGAAGCTGCGGTGTGTCGGTGAGCTCCTCAAACTTCGGTTTGCTGCCGAGAATGTCCACGCGCACTGCGTCCAGCCGCTCCAGCCGCGGCAGGGCGGTCTCCGTGAAGTCCACCACCTCCATGCCGGTGAATACGCGGTCCTTCACCATGCGACCGCCGAGGGCGTCCCGAGCCGCTGCGAGCGTGGCGGTTTCGGTTGCGGCGTCTCGGTACCCGCCGTCGTCGTCCTTGCTTTTGAGGGGTTTGCGGGTCTCAGTATCACCGCTCTGGTAGGCCCAGTCCCAGGAGAGCTGCAGCTCATCCTCACCGAAGGCAGCAGTGAGAACCAGCACGGGGGGAAGGATTTCCGGGAAGATGACCGAGCCGTCGCTGCTCACCACATCGATGGACTGGATGAGCCGCGGGTAAAAGCCTGACAGGAACTCCTGCTTCTCGCTCTCCGGGATGCGCACCGGCTTGGTGCGCTCGAGGAGTTCCCGGTTGTGATCGGTCAGCTTGCGCGTGGTGGGCGCCAGAGTGATGGTGCCGTTCTCGGAGGCCGTGTAGACGCCGTGATCGGCAATGACGTGTGCCGAGTCCGGCGGGTGGTTCTCGCCGTCGATATTGATGGCCGGGCAGAGCTGGATGGCGTTGTCCGTGGTGGTGGCATCGAGGAGCAGGACCGCCTCGGAAGCCAGGTGGACCGTGACGCTCTTCTTCGAACCGACGAAGGCGATCCCCAACCGTTGAGCCTCCTGCAGCAGCTGCCACAGGAGCGGGTTGCTGAAGTCATCCAGGTACAGCCAGGAGTCATTGTTCCCGAAGTAGGTGACGCCGGTCCCGCGGTGCAGCGCCGGAAACTGGGCGAACCAGCGGTGCTGATCGGGATCCAGCTTCAGCCCGTACGTCTGGTAGCTGATGTTTCCCCACGCGAGATTGTTCTTCACCCAGTTGCCCTTGGCGTTCCGGATCACTGGGCGGACGCCGAGCTTGAAACCGCGGTAGGCATGGCGCTTCTCCCACTTGGACACCGTGGTGGGGCGCAGTTCAAACTGCAGGCCCAGAACGGTGGGCTGGACGGTGGCGAGGGCTCCGTCGTCGTGCTGGTGGCTTGAAAGGAGGCCGGACAGGGATTCCTGCCACCCGGCGGGGCGGGCGGGCGACGACGGCGCCGTCAGCTCCTGATTGGCGCGAAGATTCTCCATGTTGGAACGAAGCGCGACGGCGGCAACATGCTTGCAGTCCAACCCCACCGGGCAGGAGCACACGCTGTCCCGGAGGTGGAAGCGGCCGTCACCCTTCTGCGCCAGATACAGTTGCGTGCGGTATGGCGCAGGCGAGCTTCCCATGACGCGCGCGTGGACCGTCCTGGAGTCCGGTTCGAAAGTCAGCCCCTGCACCAGGGAATCCTTGGCATACCCCTGCCCACGCTGGAACGCGGCGCCGCCTACCATGCGGATGATGTCAGCGACATCAATCATGGGATACGGGGTTTCGGGCATGAATTTATGCTCTCATGTGGCCCTGACAGACTGGTGTCATGCGGCTACTTACGGTGGGGCACGGAACAGCGGACCGGGATCAGTTCGGCGCACTGCTTCAAGGGGCCCAGGTGCAGACTTTGGCGGATGTGCGTCGCTTTCCCGGCAGCCGCCGGAACCTCGACACGCGGAAGGAAGCGCTCGAGGAGTGGTTGCCATCCGAAGGAATCGATTACCGGTGGTTCGAGGATCTGGGCGGGCGCCGGCGCAATGCTGCGGGGGAGCCGGAAACTGACACGTGGTGGCGGGTGGCGCAGTTCCGCGCCTATGCCGCCTACACCCGCACGGACGAATTCGCGGCTGCGCTGGCGGAGCTGCGGGCGGTCGCTGCACAGGCCTCCACCGCGATCATGTGCAGCGAGAGTGTCTGGTGGCGTTGCCATCGGCGCATTGTTGCGGACGTGCTGGTGATGCTGCATGGCTTCGAAGTGCATCACCTCATGCCTGATGGCCGGTTGACGCTGCATGAACCGTCCGCAGGCGCCCGAGTTTCTGACAGTGCCGTGTACTGGGATGTGCAGGACTAGTCGACCAGCCCGGCACCGAACTTCCTCAGCAGGTCTGCAAGTGCGTGGCGCTCGCTGGCGGAGAGGCCCGCGAGCAGTTCCTCCTCAGCGGCCAAGTGGGTAGGGAGGGTTGCATCGACCAGGTCCTTCCCCTGTTGCGTCAGCGTTACTTCGGTTCCGCGCCCGTCAACGCTGCTTTTGGCGCGGGTAATCAGTCCGCGGTCTTCCAGCCGGTTCAGGCGCTGTGCGACGGCGCTTGAGGTGATCATGGCGCTCGCAGCGAGGTCTTTCGGGCTAAGTGTGTAGGGGGGTCCGTTCCTCCGCAGGGTGGCGAGCACGTCAAAAGACCCGGCATCCAGCCCGTGCCGCGAGAAGTTTCCCTCAAGCCGGCGTTCCGCCTGTTGCGCCACCCGGGAGAGCCGGCCCAGTACGTGCATGGGGGAGACATCGAGCTCGGGCCGCTCGCGATGCCACTGCTGCACAATTCCGTCCACGTGGTCAGTCATGGATCCACTCTAGACAGTTTGCTAAGCACTTAGCTACTATTGCTAAGTGCTTAGCAAAATGAGTTGGACCCTGTTGATAACCGCCCTTGCGCCGATGGTCTGGGGCAGCACCTATCTGGTGACCGAGGCCTTGCTGCCGCCGGGGCTTCCGCTGACTGCCGCGGTGCTTCGCGCACTCCCTGCCGGTCTCCTGCTTCTCCTGGTGGTGCGGCGGTTGCCACACGGCTCATGGTGGTGGAAGGCGCTGGTGCTTGGCGGCCTCAACATCGGGGTCTTCTTTGCGTTGCTCTTCGTGGCGGCGTACCGGCTGCCCGGGGGAGTGGCGGCGACCGTAGGCGCTGTTCAGCCGCTCATTGTGGCGGGACTGGCAACGTGGGTCCTCAAGGATCGGCTGTCGCTCAAAGTGGTGCTGGCGGGGATTACCGGTGCTGCCGGCGTCGCGCTTCTGGTTCTGTCATCGCAAGCGCGCCTCGATACGGTGGGTGTGCTCGCCGCACTGGGCGGGGCGGTGTCCATGGCTGCCGGCGTCGTGCTTGCCAAGAAGTGGGGCAAGGCAGAGAAGCCGCTCACCATGACCGCGTGGCAATTAGTGGCCGGCGGGCTCCTGCTGGTCCCGCTGATGCTCATCGTCGAGGGGCAGCCGCCCGCGCTTACGATGACCAACCTGGGCGGGTACCTGTACCTCTCGATCCTTGGAACAGCTGTGGCCTACGTGCTGTGGTTCCGCGGTATTCAGCGGCTGCCGGTTACTGCTCCTTCCTTCCTCGGACTGCTCAGCCCGGTGGTCGCAGCGCTTTTGGGGTGGCTGGTTTTGGGCGAGCAACTGTCCCTTCTGCAGGGAGTTGGCGGGTTGCTGGTTCTGGGTTCCATCCTGGCGGTCAATGTGCGCAGGCGCTCCGGTAGGCAGCCGGCGGTTGCGCTGCCTGCCGCTGACCAGTCGCCTGAAATCTGCATCCCGACGCCGCTGCGCTAGATTTGAATGACCGCACCCGTTTGACCAGGAGACATCCATGAGCCCTCGTACCCTCTTCCGTAGCGTTGCCGTCGCGGAGGCGATCACGTGGGCACTGCTTCTGGCGGGCATGTATCTGAAGTACGTTACTGAAACCACTGAGATCCTGGTTTCGGTGGGCGGGGCACTGCACGGTTTCATCTTCCTCACGTACCTGGTGAGCACAACCTTTGTCTGGGTCAACCAGCGGTGGAGCACGGGCACCGGGACGCTGGGCCTTTTGGCCGGCGTCATCCCGTTTGCCACGGTTCTTTTTGACTGGCAGCTTGAGCGCGGGGGAAAGCTCGACGGCGGATGGCGCCTTGCGGCCGGAAAGGACCAGCCGTCCGGTGCAGTTGAGAACCTTCAGGCGTGGGTGCTGCGCAATCCGCTCACGGCCGCACTGGTGGGAATCATCGGTGTCAGCGTGGTCTTTGCGGCCCTGCTGATCGTCGGTCCGCCCGTACCTGTGGGGTGACTAGGTCCTTTTTGGGGTGACCGGCCGTGCATCCTTCGGGGCTGACCGAGTCTTACCTCGTCACGCGCCGGTAGCGCATCTTTGGAGGAGTTCCTGCTGATCCACCGGGTCGAGCCCGCTGCCGGACAGGGCACGCGCGATCCGCTGTCGCTGTTGGCCGAAAATCTCACTATGCCGGCCTGAGGCGTTGAGTTCTGTCTCATCGATCAGGTCAACCAGGCGGCGCGCTACGCGTGGGTCATCCATGCCGTAGGTGCAGATCTGCGACACGACCAGTTCAAGCAGCATGGACAAAGTTCGCCTGCGGATGGTGACCCTCACGTGGCCCTCGCTGTCAGTCATCATCCGGTGTCCCGAGTCTTCCCTGGCCAGCGAGGACAGGCCTGCCGAGAGATGCCCCAAAGCGTGCACGCACGTCGTAGGGTCATTGACGCTGGGGGAGATGGCCCGGACCGCGACGTCGAGGATCTGCTGCACCGGAAAGCCGATGTCCTGAACCGAGTTGCGTTCAAATCCGATGGTGGCGCAGTTCTCGACCGCCTGCCTGAGCTGTTGCGCTTGGTCTTCGGTCCAGTCGCCGCCCTCCCGTTGTGTTGCATATCCGTAGGGCACACCCTCGACAAGGAAGTCTCCCGGCGGACGCTGGAGGACGATGACCACGTCGAACTGACTGGCCACCTTGAGCAGCGACTCCTCATTGACCTGCACGAGGAAGCCCGATGACCCGGCGGGTAGATCCAGCGCTCCAGCAGGGGCCTCCAGCTCAATGTGCGGTGTCGCAGATCCGCCCGTGACGCTGCCCATCGTCGCCGATAAATCATTGTGGACGTCCGCCAGCATTCGTTCCACCCGCAGTTGGCGCGAGAGGTGACCAAGGAACAGAACCAGTCCAATGACGGTGGTCAGCGACAGCAGGAAGGACAGCGTGACGGCAATCTCCGGAACGAAGCCGGTGGATTCCTCGTCGTTATCCCGGATTGTCCGCAGCACAGTCAGGGAATAAGCGAAGGTCGCCAGGAAAAGCGCGAGAGTGTTGTGGACAAACCTGTCGCTGGTGAAGGTGCGCAGCAGGCGCGGCGAATACTGGCTGCTGGCAAGTTGCAGTGTGACGACCGTCAGCGAGAAGGTCAGGGATGTCACGGTGATGGTTGATGCCGCTATCGCTTCCATGAGCGATCGCGCGGCCGCCGCGCCGCCGCCGAAGAGAAGCGCTGACAGTGCGGGCGGCATGTCGTCGTCGAGCTGGTGGTCAAGCCAGGTGACATACTGAGCGAGCACCACTGAGGCGATGACCGCGGTGAGCGGGACCGGCCACAGCTGGGTTCGGATGTAGTCGCGAACCATGCGCGGGGTCAGGTTCGATGCACTGCGCCAGACTGACCTGCTGCGTTCCATTCGAGAACAGTAGCAATGCCGCACGGGTCGCTGATATCCGAGCGAGAACTTGCGTGAGAAAAGAAAGCCTGCTTATTATTCTCTGGTGCTTCAATCTTCAACGAGTTCCCTATCCTCCGCGCGAGACCATGATCGGCCCGGCATTGCCGAGGAACTGAGGGAATCGGCCCGCCGGATCCGGGATCTGGAACGGGTGCGGGTCCAGCTCGCGAGGACGCTGCTGGACGTTCAGCGGGCGGGCGAGACCTCCCGGGATCCTGACCATGTTCAGCGGTTGATTTCTGCCGCGGTGCGCGATCTTGAGGAGCTGGACGCCCGATTGTTCGAGGCGCGCACCCTGCACTCTACGACCGAGCGCTGCGAAACACTCCTCGCGAGCTGACGCCTGGCCTCGTAGCTGCCGCGTACCCTCGTGAGCGTGCGCTCGACCTGCGGAGCAGTCGTTCAGCCTGCGCCTGGCCTGCGGGGCAGCCGCCTAGCCTGCGGTCAGATCGTGTCCGGCGAGCTCCTCGGCGAACTTGTCCTGCGGCAGGTCACGGGAGTCCGCGTGTTCGTTCTGGCCTTGCCCTACGAGGCGGGGGAAACCCCCCAGATCCCGGATGTGGGCAATCAGTTCCGCCCGCAGGACGGCGTCTGAGCCCATCGACGACTGAGCTTCCTCGTCCTCCATTGCCTGGGCCCGCTGTAGCACGGCCTTGCCCTCTGCGCTGAGGCTGACGATGAAGACACGGCGATCGTCGTCGCTTCTGGTGCGTTGGATCAGGCCCCGTGTTTCAAGCCTTTCGAGAAGTTTGCCGGTGGTCTGTGCCTGAACGCGAAGTTCCCGCGCCAGTTCCACCTGCGTGATGGCGCTGGTTCTGCCGAGAACGCGCAGTGTCAGGAGTCCCGCGTGGGTGGTTCCCAGTTGACGGAGTCGCTCATTTTCCTGATTGGCGCTGAGCCGGGCAGCCGTGTTGAGAAGTCGGTTTGTTGGCCACTGCGCGATATCCATGATGTGTTGTCTCTTCCGGTCGCCGTGCAACGAATCCTTGTGGTTGGTTGTGCTTCTGTTGGTGTCAGGGGTGATGGGGCGGGTCCTCTTGTTCCACAGCCCAGGTCATGCGTTCAAGAAAGCGCGTGACATGCAGTGCCTCCTCGGTGGTCAGTGATTCAGCAACTTCAAGCATCCGCTTGTGCATCCCGCCAAGGGTTTCACGTACTTCTGTGTCAGCACTGCCGGTCGGGATGATCTCGACGGAACGCCGGTCGGTAGGATGTGGCCGTCGGATCAGGTGTCCGCTCGCAACGAGACGGTCAACGAGTCCGGTGGTGGACGCCGTCGAAATCTTCAGCATGCGTGAGAGGTCCTTGGGACTGATGCAATGCCCGGCCTTGTGGGCTCGCATGGCATACCTGATAGCCAGAAGGTCTGTTTCATTCATCTTCATGGAATCACGGGTTCGACGGCGCATCTCGGCTTCTGCGGCACGGTACGCGCGGAGCGCGTTGAGCACGTCAACGCTGCCAGGGGTGTCCTGGTCGGCGTACCAATAGCCTGCGCCGTCGGGGTTCATTGCGGTCTCCATGTCAATCATTTTATCGCTCAGCTATATGCTAGGCCACCTAGCGAATCTCAAGGTCGGGAAAGGTTTCGAGACCGCCTCAAGAGCGACTCAGCTTTTGGTCTGTTTCTGGTGATGGACAGTCAAGCTAAGGTCATATATAACTAGCCAGGCTAGTTACTATTCCACCTATTGATAGAGAGCCGCCGATGATCACCATCGCTCACGAGTCCCCCGGGGAGTTTGTCTCGGGTTCTGCTGGTAACGCCTTGGATTTGGGCGACCAGCTGTGGATGTCCGAAATCGACGTGGCGTTCGACGACAGCGCCTCAGGTACAGAACGGGTCATTGCCGCCGCCGGGGCGGTCGAGTCGCTCGAGTGGAAGCTGGATCGTGCTCGAGCCGGTCTTGCCGAGGCGATCGAGCGGGCCGCGTCCGAAGGATGTCCGGTAGACGCAATTGCCGTGGCTGCGGGAATGACGCACGAAGACATCACCTCCCTGCTCTGGGCGCCCTGTATGGAACTTCGTGAGAGCGAAGCCTGAAGTCGGAGCGGCGCTGGCCCACGGGTGGTGCCTCTGTCCGTTCAGGCATGCTCCCCTCCAGGAATCATCAGAACGCGTAGCGAACCCGGCAGTACGGTGCTATCTCCTCGATGAGCTCGGTCAGCTGCCGCACGTAGCGCCCCTTGGCGCCGGATCGGTAACGGACGTTGGTAAAGCCGTTGGAAGAGACCTTCGACTCCTGCAGGTCTGGCCGCCACAGCACGTTCTCGGCCTGCGGGTGCCATCCGAGGTTGACCTCGTGCAGGCGCTCGTTGTGGGTGAGGAAGATGACTTCGGCTGCGAGCTGAGCCTTTGCTGCAGGGGTGAGCGTCGCATCGAGCTGGCGGAGGAGGTCCCCCCAGTCGCGGAGCCAGGTATCCGTGATGATCACGGGGGAGAAGTTCACGTGGACTTCGTACCCGGCGTCAACGAAATCGTTGATCGCGGCCATCCGCTCTGGCACGGGTGAGGTGCGAACGTCGATCGACTTGGCGAGGTCCGCGGGCATGAGGGAAAAGCGGATCCGGGTGCGGCCGCCGTGGTCCCAACTCAGCATTGCCGGATTGACGTACTTGGTGGCGAACGAGAGCTTGGCGGTGGGCAGGTCACGGAAGAGCTCGACCAGGTCCTGGACGTTGTCGCTGATCAGGGCGTCTACGGAGCAGTCGCTGTTTTCCCCGATGTCATAGACCCACAGCTCGGGATCACACTGGTTAGGTTCGAGCTTCATCCCCTGACGCGTGGCGTGCCGTTCAAGCGCGCCGGCGATCTGGTCGATGTTGGCGAACACCGTCACCGGGTTGCTGTACCCCTTGTGGCGGGGAACGTAGCAGTAGGCGCACGCCATGGCGCAACCGTTGGCGGATGAGGGGGCGATGAAGTCTGCTGACCTGCCGTTCGGCTTGACGGTGAGCGCCTTCTTGACGCCGAGGACCAGCGCCTCGGTCTTGATCCGTGACCAGCGCGGGACGTTTGTTTCATCACCGTGGACTTCCGGGATGTTCCAGTGGTTGTCCACCAGCACGACGTCGGCTTCCGGCCACCGCTCCACAATCTCCTTGCCGCGGGGCAACTCCAGGGCGGCAGGCTGCGCATAGATGCGCTTGATCTGCAGCAGCCGGTTGAATTCCATGCGTCCATCCTTCCGTCTCGCGCGGGACGCCGCAGGCGGTTAAGCCCACGGCGTCCATCCTCCTCGCGTTGAGTTGTCAGGACACACCCCTTTCGGAGAGTCATTGAGGGTGTGTCCTGCTCACTTGAAGTGGTGATCCACCGTAAGGGCCGCGCTACAGGATGGGCCGGCCGCCGGTGACGGCGATCCGGGCGCCTGACATGTAGCTACCGTCGTCGGACGCGAGGAGAACATAGGCAGGAGCGAGTTCGGCGGGCTGGCCGGCGCGTCGCAGAGGAGTGTCGTCGCCGAACTGCTTGACCTTTTCTTCGGGCATGGTCGAGGGAATGAGCGGCGTCCAGATGGGGCCGGGCGCGACACTGTTGACGCGGATTCCCTTTTCGCCGAGCATTTGCGCGAGGCTCGCTGAGAAATTGGCGATGGCTGCTTTGGTTGCGGCGTAGGGGGCCAACGCGGGGCTCGGCATGTCCGAGTTCACCGATGAGCTGCCGATGATCGAAGAACCCGGAGCCATGTGCGGCAGGGCGGCCTTGACGAGGTGGAACATCGCTGACACGTTCACCTTGAAGGTGTATTCCCACTCCTCTTCAGTGATCTCGTCGAGGGTCTGGTGGCTCATCTGGTAGGCGGCGTTGCTGACGAGGATGTCCACCTTGCCAAACTCCTGCACTGCCCTGTCGATGATGTCGCGGCAATGCTGTGAATCCGACAGTTCGCCCGGAACGAGGACTGCTTTCCGGCCCGCTTCCTCGATGTAACGTGCTGTTTCCCTGGCGTCCTCGTCCTCGTTCAGGTAGGAGATCAGGACGTCGGCGCCTTCACGTGCAAAGGCGATGGCCACGGCGCGGCCGATCCCGCTGTCACCGCCGGTGATGACCGCTGCCTTGCCGGTCAGTTTGCCGCTGCCGCGATAGCTTTCCTCACCGCAGTCAGGGATGGGTTCCATCGCCGACTGAACGCCCGGTACATCCTGCTGCTGTGCTGGCTGGCCCATGATTTTTCCTCCACTGTTCGTTGTCTATCGATGGGAACTTTTGCGCAGCTCCGGTGGCTTTCCAGCGCCGGAACCCGCCGTAGCTGCACAAAATTTCCTCGGGGTTAACCGAAGAGGCCCGCCGTTTGGGGGAAACGACGGGCCGGGCTTCTGGGTACTCAGCGGTTGAAGATGCCGTCAAGTAGGTTCTTGGGACGCTGCTGCTCACCCTGGTTGGCGCCAAGCACAATCACTGCGCCGCTGAGGGCGGGCAGGATCCACTGGAGTGTTTTCAGCTGCGACTGGGCTTTCTTCAGCTCCTCCGGTGCTCCGGGCTTGGGCTCAGTTGCGCCGGCAGCTCCGTGCTGGCTCAGTTCGCCCACCTTCTTGCCGAGCATGCCCGAGTAGAGGGATGCTGCCATGCCGACCACCGTGATCGCTGACTTCACCACGGTATTGGCAACAGCGCCGGATTGACCGGCAAGCCTTCCCTTGTTCGCTGCGATGAGGCCGATGCCGCCAACCGCGTGTGCGCCGAACGCTGCGATCTGCACCGGAGTCCAGCGTGCCCAGCCAACGGTGGAAAGACGGGTGCGTTCCGTCGGGTCCTTGGCTTCGGCCGCTGCGCCGTTCAGGCCAACGGCGCCCATGAGCGATCCGCCGAACCAAGCCGCAGCACTGAGATCGTGTAGGGACCGTACAAGCGTGTTTCCTGCCATGATGCTCTCCTTAGACTTGGGTGTGCCGTAATCCGATGGGGATATTTGGAAAACGGCTCCCTTAATGTTTATCAGCATGCTTAGCATTTTGCGAGTGATCGGGTGGAAAATTTCGCCCGGCAGTAGGATCGACGGGTGCTACCGTTCCTGCTATTGGCCACCCGTGCCGAGGATGCTGCTGCCGAAGGCGAATACCGGAGCTTTCTCCGTTTCACTGGACTGGCGCCGTCGAACCTTCACCGCATCCGGGTGGAGCAGGAGCCGCTGCCTGCCCTCCGCCTCGAGGACTATTCGGGAATCTTCCTGGGTGGAAGTCCCTTCAACTCGTCTGATGCGGAGGACACCAAGTCTCCGACGCAGCACCGGGTGGAACGGGAGCTTGGTGAGCTGCTCGATCGCGTGGTCGAAAACGATTTTCCGTTCCTTGGTGCCTGCTACGGCGTGGGAACGCTCGGGCGGCACCAGGGCGCCGTCATTGACCGCACCTTTGCTGAGCCCATTGGTCCCACCGAAATCACAGTGAACGACGACGGCGCAGCGGACCCGCTGTTGGCCGGGCTTCCGCTTCGCTTCGATGCATTTGTTGGGCACAAGGAGGCGTGCGCAACGCTTCCGGCGGGCGCGGTGCTGCTGGCGTCGTCGTCGTCCTGTCCGGTTCAGATGTTCCGGGTCCAGCAGAACCTCTACGCCACGCAATTTCATCCCGAGCTCGACGTGGATGCACTCGTTGAACGCATTCGGATCTACCGTCATGCGGGCTACTTTCCGCCCGATCAGGCAGAGACCGTGATCGAGCGTGCGGAGGCTGCGTCTGTCACATGGCCGCCGAAGATCCTCAACAACTTCGTGCGCCGTTACGCTCGCTGCTGACCCACTGCCAACTCAACGCGGGTGGAATGTTTGCTTTCACCCGCCGTTCATTCCGCGTTGACCGGGTGGACTTCGGCGGCCTGTTGCATCGGATGAGGGGGACCACCCACACACTCATCCGAAAGGAACTGAACCTTATGGCTTATCGCCTGACCAGGATTATTGCGACCACAGCCGCCGGTCTGATGCTCGCGACCGCGCCCGCCGCCGTCGCACACGCTGCGCCGGCACAGAAGGCGCACGCTCTGCCGGCACAGAAGACGAGCGGCGCTCCCCTTCTTATCGGGCACCGCGGAGCCGCCGGCACGGCACCGGAGAATACTGTCGCGGCGTTCAAGGACGGCCGTGCTTCGGGTGCTGACTTCTTTGAGATCGACGTTCAGCTGAGTGCCGACGGCGTGCCATTCCTCTTTCACGACAACACTCCTGCGCGCACCACGAACGTGGAAGAAGTGTTCCCGGGCCGCGAGAACGACCCCATCACGTCCTTCACCTGGGCGGAACTTCAGCAGCTCGATGCCGGGGCATACTTCGACGAAAAATACGAGGGTGAGCGCATCCCGCACCTTGACGACGCCGCCAGGGTCGCGACCGTGAAGACGGGCGTGTACATCGAGATCAAGGCTCCCGTGAATTCGCCCGGTGTTGAGCAGGTTGTTGCCGACGAACTGCGCAACGATCCCAAGTGGACTCAGCTGGTAGCCGCGGACAAGATCCAGGTTCTCGGTTTCGATGAGGCTTCAAACCGCCGCTTCGCAGCGATTGCGCCGGAGATCGAGTTGCAGCAGCTCACCAGCGTGGTCCCTGCGCGTGCTGTCGTCGACTCCTGGGCAACGTTTGCCGATTCGGTGGGCACCAACTACCGCACGCTGACGCCACAGAACGTTGCCGAGGTCAAGGGTGCCGGTCTGATCCTCGGTGTGTACACCGTGAACTCGCCTGAGGCTGTGCAGTATTCGCTCGACCTTGGCGTCGATGCGGTGACTACTGACTTCCCGATCCAGAACCAGCGCTTCCTTCAGGGTCAGCCTGTGTTCCCGGGAGCCGGCGTTGAAATCGCGGATGCTGCCAACAACGTGCCCGGTGATGATGTCCAGCCCGAGAACGGTGAGTATGTCCTGCTCCGCAACACGTCGGCAGCGAGCGTTGATGTAAGTGGCGCGATCATCCGCGATGCCGCGAACAACATCCTCACCGTCGGTCAAGGTTACGTCCTGGCTCCGGGTGCCGAGCTGCGTGTCTACACGGGTCCGGGTACCAACTCAGCTGAGGCCTACTACAACGGCGGCGGAGCTTCCGTGCTGAACAACGGCGGTGACTCGGTTGCCCTGTGGATCGGCCCGCGCCTGCAGGACGTTTTCGCGAACTAGTTTTCTGCTGCGTGTGCCCACCGGGTTGATGTACCCGGTGGGCACACGCGGTTCCGGCCCATCCAGTTGCTCAGCTGGGTGGGCCGGTCCCGTGCCGGGTGGCGGGGTATCGCCGCTCGCGCAAGTCTGCGAACGTTGCCACCATGACTGAAATGCCCCGGACCATCGTCTTCGACGTTAACGAAACCCTGTCCGACCTGAGTCCCCTCGCGAAGGCATTCGAAGCAGAGGGGCTTCCGCCGCTGGCCGCCCGGGTGTGGTTCGCCGGGATACTTCGGGACGGATTCGCGCTCACCGTCACCAATGACAACCCCGGGTTCGCCGAGCTCGCCAAAGACAGCCTGGAGCGGCTGTGCGCCGACACCCGTGGCGGAGGAGACCACGCTGCCGCAGTGGAAAACATCATGACTACGCTGACGTCTCTGCCAGTGCACGACGACGTCGTGCCCGGCGTTGAAGCCCTGTCTCACCAGGCGGAGCTGGTCACCTTGAGCAACGGTGCTACTTCAGTGGCGGACGGTCTTTTTGAGCGAGCCGGCATCCGCGGGCACTTCGCGCGGCTCCTCAGCGTCGCGGACGCACCCGTCTGGAAGCCCGGGAACAGCGCTTACCAGTACGCAGCCATGGAACTCGGCAGGCAGACGCAGGAGATGCTGCTGGTCGCCGTGCATCCCTGGGATATTCATGGCGCTCATCGGGCAGGGCTCCGGACCGCCTGGATCAACCGGACCGGTACCTCGTATCCCGAGTACTTTGACGCACCGGACCTGGAGGTGGTTAGTCTCCTTGATCTCGCAGGGGCGATTCGGGCGACATAGTCCTTCCGAAACGTTGCTTTCATTGCAGGCCATGCAATGAAAGCAGTGCCTGCACCGTCTGAGAGAAGACCGTACTCCCGCGCATCCGCAATTGATCAAGAGGTGCGCCGCTGACGCAACTCACCGTCTTATCCTCCCGTCTACCCCTCTCCCCGCCTGCCCGGCCAGCAACTCGAGAATGTGGTGGTAGCTCCGTTCGGTAGCCCTCGTCATGCCGAGTTCGCAGGTGCGGTTGCAGGAGGCATGTGCACGTGCCCCAAACGCGCGGACCTCTGCGGCCTGTGCGCTCGTCGCCGAGGCAGTGAGCTCGGGGTGGAGCATTCCGCGGTCCCCGGCGAAGGCACAGCAACCCCACGTCGCCGGTACCCGAACCGATTCCGCCACCGCGGAAGCCACCTGCTGCAGGGACTCGTTCAAACCGAGCCGTGTAGACGAGCACGTCGGATGAAGCGCCAGTGAATCCAGTTTTGGGTAGGGGCCGAGCAGCGGCAGGATGCGATCGACGGTAAATTTCACAGCGTCGATGATTCGTAGGGGCCGTTGCCCTCCCGCCGTCGCCTCAGCCTCCAGCGTGGCCAGAAGCCCCTCCGTGCAGGAGGCGGCGTCGACGATCACGGGCAGCTCGCCGTCGTTGGTGGCTTCACGCAATTCCTCAAGGACGTGCCGGCGCATGGCGTGGGCACCGGCAACCATGCCCTTCGACGACCACGGGGTTCCACAGCACATCCCGTCGATGGCGGCCGGAACCAGGAGAGTGATCCCGGCAAACCGGCAGAGCTGTTCGAAGCTGGCCTGCACGCCGTCATCGCCGGGCTCTGCCGGTCCGAACATTGTTCCCACACACGCCGGGAAATACACCGCGTCCGGCGCAGTTGCCGGACGCGGACGACGCCGGGAGTGCCCACCGGCGGGCAGGTCCGGTGAGTAGAGGGGCACGTTATCCGTGCCAAGTACGGCACGGGCGGCCACGTTCGGAGCGCGGATCACCGGCGTCGGAATCCTGTCTGCCACCGTGAGCGCAGCCGCCGCACCGCGGCTTGCCGGCCCCCAGTGTCCTGCCGCCGTCTCCCAGATTTTGGCCGCTACCGGATTCGCGCTTTCGCGGCGAAGCCGTTTGACCAGGGTGCCCGTATTGATGTCCACCGGACATGCGGTCTGGCACATTCCGTCGACCGCGCACGTCTGGACCGACTCGTAGTCGTAGTCCTTCTCCAGCGCTTCGACCAGCGCCGTATCCCCGTCGATGCGGGCTTGCTCGATGGCCCGCAGGGTCACGATGCGCTGCCGCGGCGTGAGGGTGATGTCCTTGCTGGGGCATACCGGTTCGCAGTAGCCGCACGAGACGCACCGGTCTACCTCCTCGGCCACGGCGGGCGCCGTCTTGATATGGCGCAGATGTGCCTGCGGGTCGTCATTGATGATGACGCCGGGATTGAGCATTCCGGAAGGGTCGAACAGCGCCTTAATGTCCTGCATGACCCCGTACAGTGCGTCGCCGTACTGGCGACGGACGTATGGGGCCATGACGCGGCCGGTGCCGTGTTCTGCCTTGAGGGACCCGCCTTCGGCCAGCACCAGGTCAACCATGTCCTCGGTGAAGGCGTGGTAACGGTCCAGTTCAGGGGCGGAAGCAAACCCGTCGGTCAGCATGAAATGGATGTTGCCGTCCTTGGCGTGCCCAAAAATCACGCTGTTGCGGTACCCGTAGCGGTCAAACAGCTCGGACAGCGTGCCGCACGTACGGGCAAGGGAAGGCACCGGAACCACGATGTCCTCGAGCAGTGCGGTCGTGCCGGGAGGGCGGGCACCGGCGACAGACGCGTACAGCCCCTTGCGCAGATGCCACAGTTCCGCCCGTGCAACAGGGTCGGTGCTGAAGGTGGCCGGCATCGTCAGTCTGAAGGGCTTCAGGCCATCCGCGCCCTTGGCAACCGCATCGGTGAGACGTTCAGGAGAATCAGCCGAGTATTCCACGAGCAGTGCCGCGTGATCCTCGACGGACAGGCCGCGTACCGCCGGGGGAGTGTCAGGAATTGACTGGCCGACCCGAAGGGACAGCGCATCCATTAATTCCGCTGTCGCAGCGCCTGATTCCACGAGCGCCGGCAGCGCGGAATTGGCGGTCGCCAGATCAGGGAAGACCAGCAGTGCCGTCGCCGTATGCGCCCTGATAGGTACGGTGCGGAACACCGCATCCGCCACGAAACCGAGCGTTCCTTCACTGCCGACCATCAGGTGCGCCAGGATGTCCACAGGACGCTGGAAATCGAGTAGCGAGTTCAGCCCGTAGCCCATGGTGTTCTTCATGGCGAACTGCCGCCGCACTGTCGAGGCTGATGCGGCGTCGGACCGGACGCGCGCGGCCAGCCGGCGGAGCCCCTCGTGAAGCTCAGGCTCCGCCGCGTAAAGGCGCTTGTCAGCATCCGGCGCGGCTGTGTCGATCACGGTCCCACTGCTCAGGACAACCGTCAGGGACTCCAGCGTCCGGTAGGCGTTGTCCACTATGCCGCAGTGCATCCCGGAGGAATTGTTGGCAATGACGCCGCCGATGGTGCACGCGGATTCGCTCGCCGGGTCCGGCCCGAATTTGCGTCCGTGACGCAGCAGGTGGCTGTTGAGCATCCGCACCGTGACGCCGGGCTGCACGCGTACCCGTGCGCCGTCGTCGAGCACTTCGATGTTCCGGAAATTACGCCGCACGTCGACCAGCAGGCCGTCGCTTACCGCTTGTCCGCTGAGGCTCGTCCCGCCGGAACGTAGAGTCAGCGGCATCCCCGCGGCGGCGCTGGCGCGGAGCAGCCTGCCGACCTCGACGGCGTCCGACGGCGTTGCCACCGCCTCTGGAATGAGCAGGAAGTGCGATGCGTCGTGCGCCTTGGCGTGCCGGTCGATAGCCCGATCGCTGATCCGGGACGGATCGGCGACCGCGGCGAGGAAATCGGTCAGCATGGTTACCTCCCTGGGCAATGGACGACGACGGCAGCGGTAGAAGCGTGCTGCACACGTGCCCAGACTAGGTCCGGTCAGCGGAGGAGTATGCAACACATTCTCACCCTGTGAAAAGCGGTCTTCCGCGTTGCCACGGTCGGCAGCAGACTAGGACCCACATGAGAGCAGCGCACCCGAACGAAAGGCAGCAGCATGATCTTCATCGTCGTCAAATTCAAGGTGAAGCCCGACTGGAGCGACCGTTGGCTTGACCTCACCCGAGGCTTTACCGAAGCCACCCGCGCCGAACCGGGCAACCTGTGGTTCGACTGGTCGCGGAGCGTGGACAACCCGAATGAGTTTGTGCTGGTCGAGGCCTTCGAGGACGACGCCGCGGGCGACCACGTCAACAGCGACCACTTCCAGCAGGCGATGAAGGATATGCCACAGGCGCTGGTCGAAACGCCGCAAATCATCAGCGAGAAGATTTCGGCCAACGGCTGGAACCGCATGGGCGAACTCAGCGTCGACTAGGAACCTTGCTACGTGAACGTGAGCTCCGGGCAAAGCTCGGGGCTCGCGTTCACGTCCGGCTGTCACTGCGGGGCATGTGGCATAAGCCGGTGACACCGGCCAAGATAGGCCTATGGGACGCAATGACGCACTCGGAGGCATGGCTTCGGTCCAGAAGGCGTTTGCTCTGCTTGACGTTGTTGCCTCGGATCGGCGCGGGCTGACCGCCAAGGAGATCGCAGCGAAGCTGGATATGCCGTTGCCGACCGTCTATCGTCTCCTCAAGCTGCTGGTCGGATCCGAGCACCTCGTTCATCTCAAGAAGGAAAGCCGATACGCGCTCGGGTATAAACTGCACGCCCTGGACACCTCTCTCCGGCGGCAGATCGGTACGCCAACGGCGGTCGCGCGGCTCATCCTCGAACTTCACGCGCGCGGTGACGCTGCCGCGTACTACGCCGTCCACCGGGGAGACCACATCGTCGTCGCGCATGTTGTCGACTCGCCCAGGCGGCCACGCATTACACCAATGGGTTTTGGCTTCAATGATGCTGCCCACGCGACGGCCTTCGGGAAGATTCTCCTGGCCGGCATGGAACCGGCAGAGCGCGCCACGCTTTTGCGCCGGCAGGGCCTGCCTGCGATGACGTCCCAGACGATCGGCACCCTTGACGACCTCGATTCCGAACTTGAGCGCGTCCGTGAAGGCGGCATCGCCGTCGAACGTGAGGAATTCATCGAGGGGGCGTCATGCATCGCGGCGCCCGTGCGCAATGCGGCGGGCCAGATTGTGGGCTCCGTCGCCGTATCGATGGACGCCGGTGAGTTCGACGCCCGCTCGGCGAAGCTCGCGGTTCTGCTGCGGGACACAGCGGATCGGGTCAGTCGGGCGTTGCGTGCAACATCAGTGTTGCCGCATCTCCAATGAGGGGCTCCCAACCCTGACAGCCGGAACTGGCGGCACGCTCCCCAGGTGCGGGGTCGGGGGAGCGTACCGCCAGGGTTCAGGGGGCCGGACGTCAGATGGCGGCGGAGGCCATCTGCTGTGCCATGTAGTCAGCCTGGCGGATCGCCAGCGCCACAATCGTCAGCGTCGGATTGGCAGCAGCTCCGGTGGTGAACTGGGAGCCGTCCGAGACGAACAGGTTCTTCACATCGTGGGTCTGGCCGAACCCGTTGACCACACCGTCTTCCGGCCGGGCGCTCATCCGTGCGGTGCCCATGTTGTGAGTCGCAGGGTAGGGCGGCGTGTGGTGCGAAGACAGGGCGCCCACCGCCTCGTACAGCAGTGATGCCTGCTGGTACCCGTGGTTGCGCATCGCGGTGTCGTTCTCGTGGTCGTCGAAGTGCACGTTCGGCACCGGCAGCCCCAGCCTGTCGGTGACCGCGGTGTTCAGCGTCACCCGATTGGTCTCTTGTGGCATGTCCTCACCCACGATCCAGAGCCCGGCTGTGTTCTCGTAGTCATCGAGGAGCGACGCGAATCCGGGACCCCAGGCTCCCGGATCCACAAAGCTGGCGAGGAACGCCGGACCGAGGGCGATGGTCTCCAGGTAGTAGCCGCCGGCGAAGCCCCGGTCGACGTCGTGCCGGGACTCATCCGCGACCAGCCCGGCCATGGTCTCTCCCCGGTACATGTGTACCGGCTTGTCGAACTTCGCATAGACGGATCCGGTGGTGTGGCGCATGTAGTTGCGGCCCAGCTGTCCCGAAGAGTTCGCGAGACCGTCCGGGAACATCGGCGAACCCGAAAGCATGAGCAGGCGCGGCGTCTCGATCGCGTTGCCAGCCACCGCGACGATCCGGGCGCGCTGCCGCTGCAGGTTCCCCTCGGCGTCGACATAGAGCACGCTGTCCACCAGCCCCTCCGCGGTGTGCGTGATCTGAACGGCGTGGCTGTTGGGCCGAAGGTCGAGTTTTCCGGTGATCAGCGCCTTGGGGATCTCGGACACCAGGGTGGACCACTTGGACTTGTTCTTGTCGCCCTGGAAGTTGAAGCCGTCCTGGATCGACGCCGGCCGGCCGTCGAACGGCTCAGCGTTGGTGCCGTACGGTCCGGTGGCATAGTGGCGGTAGCCGATGCGCTCGGCGCCGGCGGCGAGCACCTTGTAGTTGTTGTTAGCGGGCAGCGCCGGACGCCCATGACGATGTGTACTGCCGATCTTCTGTTCTGCCCTGTCGTAATACGGTGCGAGGTCATCGAGGGTGATTGGCCAGTCCAGCAGGTTGGCGCCGTCGACCCGCCCGTAGGCGGTGCGGGTCTTGAACTCGTGGGCCTTGAACCGCGGGGTGGCGCCGGACCAGTGCGTCGTCGTTCCGCCGACCGCCTTGACGAGCCACGCGGGCAGGTTCGGGAAGTCGCGCGCAATCCGCCATGAACCGGACGTGGTGCGCGGGTCCAGCCAGGCCATCTGGTTGAAGGCCTCCCACTCGTTGTTGTGGTAATCCTCGTTGGTCAGATGGCCACCCGCCTCCAGGAGGACCACCTTCACGCCCTTTTCGGTGAGTTCGTGGGCGAGGGTGCCGCCGCCGGCGCCGGAACCGATGATGACGACGACGTCGGCGTCGTCCTGGTCGAAACGGGCAGATTCGGCCGTGGTCATGATGCTGTGTTCCCTTCGTTGACGGTGTCGGAGCCCTTGAAGAGGTCCGAGAACTGCTCATCGGAGGGCACGCCCCCGGTCTGGCCCGCCGGTTCCGCGCGGTCGGGTGCCTGCTGGGCAATGTTGTAGGGCAACGGGCCGACCTCGGTCAGGTCCTCGTCGCTCTCCTCGATGCGAGGCTCGGGCAGCCAGTCGAGGTCGTTGAAACCGCGGTTGATGTAGCCGCCCTTGGAGAAGGACTCGCCCTCGTAACCGAGGACGTCCCAGACCTGCGGATCGTCGTAGAAATTCAGGACGGTGGTGCGCCGGATGAAGCCGAAGAAGTCGAGGTCGCTGATGCGCTTGAGCACGGCGAGCGCGCGGTCGTCAGGAAGGTCCAGGAAATGCTCCTCGGTGAGTGAGTCGAGAGTGAGCAGGCCTTGAGTCAGCGCCACCCGGAACCACGTGGACGCCTGCGCCTCCGACACGATCTTCTCGGTCATGCGTTCGTACGGCCCGTCAGGAACCGCAGGATGCGGAAAGGCCACGCGGATGATGCGCGTGAGCGTTCGCCGTGCCTCCTCCGATAGCTGCAGCTCATTGAGCGCCGAATACTTTGCGGGATACGCCATGGGAATCACCCTTCGGGTTCAGATGCGGTACTTGGTGGCAGTTACTTGTTGAGACGGGGGACGAGGATGCCGCGGCCCACCAGGGCGCCGCTGTCAAGATCGTGCATGGCCTGGACCGCATCCTCGAGGTCATACTTCTGGGTGTGGAGCGTTACCTTGCCCTGGGCAGTGAGCGTCATCAGCTCGACCAGATCGGTGTAGGTCCCCACCAGGTTTCCGACGACGTTGATTTCCCGCGAAATGATCTCGATCGTGTCGATATTCACCGCGCCGCCGTAGCCGATACTGTAGTAGCTGCCGCGGTTGCGCAGCGCCGTGACGCCGAGGGACTCCGTGCCGTGCTCTCCCACGAAGTCGAACACCACGTGTGCGCCGCCGTCCGTGATATCGAGCAACCGGCCGGCGTCGCCGTTGCCGTCGGAAGAAGCGTTGACGGTATGGTCTGCACCGAGTGAGTGTGCCAGTTCAAGTGCCTCGGCTGAGCGGTCGACTACGGTGACGGTTGCCGCCGTCAGCGCCTTCAGGGACTGGACTCCGATGTGGCCGAGGCCGCCGCTGCCGATGACCACCGCGTGCGATCCGGGCGGCAGTTGCGGAACCGCCTTGCGGACCGCGTGGTACGCGGTGAGGCCGGCGTCGGCGAGGGCAGCGATGTCGGCCGGCTGGAGGGAGGAATCGAGCTTCACCACTGAGCGGGCGTTGGTCCGCATGTATTCGGCCATGCCGCCGTCGACGTTGAGACCGGGGAAGGTGGCGTTGTCACAGTGGGAATCCTGGCCCTCGCGGCAGGCCATGCAGAGTCCGCAGGTCACCAGCGGGTGCATGATCACGGTGTCTCCGGCGCTGACGTTGCTGACGGCGCTTCCCACTTCACGCACCCAGCCCGCGTTTTCGTGCCCGAGGATGTAGGGGAGTGAGGGATGCTGGATGTGATCCCACTGGCCTTCAATGACATGGAGGTCGGTCCGGCAGAGCCCCGCCGCACCCACCTCGACAATCACATCCCAGGGGCCGATGACGGTGGGCTCGTCAACATCATCTAGGTGCGGATCTTCCCGGTACCTGTGCACGCGGACGGCTTTCATGGTCCTCCCTCGACAGCGAAGTGGTGTGACTTCGAGTGTGAGGCGGGTCACCCACTCCGCATAGAGTCGTTATCGCGTGGTGAGAAAGCCGGTAGGGTCGAGGCATTCGGTCTCTGTTCGGCAACAGTTCGACCCAGGAGGTGCTCGATGCACAGCAGCAAGGACGTCCAGCGGATGGAAAAGGGGCACCACCAGGTACTCGTGATCGGAGGTGGGAACGCGGGTATTTCCCTCGCAGCACGTCTGAAGCGCTACAGGATCAAGGGGATCGCCGTCGTCGACCCCACCGAACAGCATCTCTACCAGCCGTTCTTTTCCCACATCGCCGGCGGTACAGCGAAAGCAGAAATGGCGGTTCGACCGCAGGAATCCGTGATGCCGAAGGGCGTCACCTGGCACCGGGACTCCGCTACCGCCGTCAACCCGGCGGCGAAATCGGTGACGCTCGGATCGGGGCAGACCCTCACGTATGAGCACCTGGTGATGTGTCCCGGCATCCAGAAGAACTGGGACGGGATTCCCGGACTGCAGGAGGCCTACGATTCTCCCTACGGTGCAACGAATTACAGCCTCGATTTGGCGGTGAAAGCGTGGCGGCTGCTGAGCGGCCTACGCTCCGGGACCGCCATCTTCAGCATGCCCGACGGCCCCATCACCTGCGGCGGCGCTGCCCAGAAGCCCATGTACCTGGCGTGCGACTACTGGCGCTCGCAGGGCGTGCTGGACAATATCCGCGTCATCCTCGCGGTGCCCACCAGTAGCGTGTACGGCGTCGACGTGGTGGACGAGGAGCTGAACCGCAAGATCACCGAGTACGGGATTGAGCTGCGCTGCACCACGGAGCTCACCTCCGTTGACGCCGACAATCGCGTCGCCACCCTTCGGGACACCGAGCACGGTACGGAGGAACAGATCCGGTACGACGTCCTGCACGCCGCACCGCCGCAATCCGCTCCGGATTGGATCCGCAGCACCGGACTGGCCGACGACGACGGTTTCGTCGCCGTGGACAAGCACACGCTCCGACACATCACCCATCCAACGGTGTGGTCACTCGGCGACGCCGCAGGGACACCGAACTCGAAGTCCGGTGCAGCGCTCCGTCAGCAGACCAAGGTGCTCGCGAAGAACCTGCAGTCTGTACTCAAGGGCAATCAGCCTGGCCAGAAGTACAACGGGTATGGCGCCTGCCCTTTCACGGTGAGCCGCTCCACCGTGGTGCTTGCCGAATTTGATGACACTCTCGCTCCAAAGCCATCCGTTCCCGGCTGGAAGGGTCTGGCAAAGGAGAAGCGACTCACCTGGCTCGTGGAGCGGTATGGGTTCATCCGGCTCTACTGGTACGCCATTCTGAAGGGCCGGGCCTGAGCCCACGCTCCCGTTCTGCAGAGAGGATTCACATGTCCAATCAGATCACCGTCACCCGTACCTTCGCGGCGCCGAGGGAACGCGTTTTTGCCGCCTGGACTGGCGCTGGGTGTCTTCTGACGGCTACGTCTTTCTGAGGGCTGCCTCTTCTAAGGGCTGCGGCCGGTTGGATTGTCAGCCGTGCCGGCGCCCCCGGTAGACCGCATCCGCTACTGCGAGTGTGGCGCCGTCAGGACCGCTGGCTTCCCGCGGACGGGACTCGACTCTCTGGTGTTCCCAACCGTCGTCGAGCAGGTCCACTATGTCCTCCGCCGTGAAGTACAGATCCGGGAGATCGGGTCGTGATGCGCCGCTCTGCATGTCTGAAGGATGGTGCCCGACGATGAACAATGTTCCGCCCGGCGCGACGGCGCGTGCCAGGCTACGGAACAGCGGTTCACGTTGCGCGGTGGGTAGGTGCATGTACTGCGCCGTGACGAGATCGAATGCTCCGGCCGGAGGTTCCCAGACCGTGAGATCGTGATGTTCCCAGCGCACGGGCGGGGTAGCGAGGTCACGGTTCTCGTTGTTGTTCTTGTGCTGCTCCTGCTGATGCTCCTGCTCGTGTTCGGCTGCGCGGGCAAGGGCAACCGCTGAGATGTCGACGCCGGTGACTCGCCAACCCTGTTCGGCCAGCCAGAGGGCGTCGGCACCTTCTCCGCAGCCGACGTCGAGCGCTGTGCCCGGCGGTAACCCGTTTGCCTCAGTGACCAGTTGCGGATTCGGACGACCGCTCCAGATGCGCTTCTTTTCGCCATAGCGTGCGTCCCAGAAGGCTTCGTCGAACTCGCGGGAACCGTGGTCGTGATGATTGTGCTGGTGACCGTGGTCGTGCTGATCGTTGGGCGTGTGGTGTGAGTGCTGTGACTGCATCAGGAAACCTCCGCTCCTATCCTGCTATCCCGCAGGGTTGCCGCGGAAGAGGAAGCACCTAGGGAAGATTCGCGGTGGGCTGCAAGATCCTGCTGCAGTTCTTCGGCCATCAGGTCATTGTTGATTGCCATCGCTGCCATTGATCCCGACGCAGCGGACGGCAGTACCTGCAGCATCAGGTTGGCCACGTTTCCTGCTGCCCACACCCCGTCCACTCCGGATGCGCCCATTTCATCCACGGCCAGGTGCTCACCGACTCCCATCGGATGCTGGACCGGAACTAGGCCGAGACTCGCAAAGATTTCTGTGTTGGCGACGAATCGCGGCGCAACCACGAGGGCTTCCAACGGAACCACGCGGCCGCCGGTGAGTTCGACGCCGCTGAGGGTGCCGCCGTCGTTCTGGTTCAGGACACGGGCAACCGAGCCGTCGACCACCGTGACGCCGCGGGCGGCCAGGTGCTCCCATTCTTCTTCGGTGGGTTCAACGGTGTCGTTGAGAAGAAGAGTGATGTTGTTGCTCCACTGGCGGAACAGCAGTGCCTGATGTACTGACATGGCGCTGGTGCCGAGGATGCCGATGTGCTGGTCGCGCACCTCCCAGCCGTGGCAGAACGGGCAGTGCAGCACTTCCTGGCCCCACCGTTCGCGGAGTCCTGGGATTTCCGGCAGTACGTCCGTGAGGCCTGTGGTCAGAAGCAGGCGGCGGGAGTGGAGGACCGTCCCGTCGTCGAGCGTGGTGCGGAAGCGATCACGGGGATCATCGGTGGAAGCGACGTCGACGGCGGTGCCGGGAACAATGACGCCACCGTACAGCTGGACGTCGGCCCGGCCCGCGGCCACAAGGTCCAGCGGGTTCATGCCCTCGCGGGTGAGGAAACCGTGTACACCGCTGGCCGGGGAGTTGCGTGGGTGGCCGGCATCGACCACCGCGACACTCCGGCGGGTACGCCCGAGCATCAGTGCCGCGCTGAGGCCGGCAGCCCCGCCGCCGATAACGACGACGTCGTATGAGTTCAGTTCAGATGTCATGTATTCATCGTGGATTGCAGAACATGGATCAGCAAGTAACATTGCTGATCTGGCAAACTAGGGTCTATGACGGATGAAATTGGTGAAGCACTTGCGGCAGTAGGTCCGCGACTGA
This sequence comes from Arthrobacter sp. PTI12, assembly GCF_056679915.1. Taxonomy (NCBI): domain Bacteria; kingdom Bacillati; phylum Actinomycetota; class Actinomycetes; order Micrococcales; family Micrococcaceae; genus Arthrobacter; species Arthrobacter sp. PTI12. Next base: position 1,134,168 of record NZ_CM155256.1, read on the forward strand.
GGGCGCTGAGAGTGAAGCGGGACGTGACACTGCAGTCGTTGTCGGAATCGACCGGAATTTCGGTGAGTACCTTGTCGCGATTGGAATCGGGCCAGCGTAAACCCAACCTTGAGTTGCTGCTTCCTCTGGCCCAGGCGCATCAGGTGCCGTTGGATGAGCTCGTTGGTGCGCCGACCACGGGGGATCCGCGCGTTCACCTGCGCCCGATCGACATGGGTCGCGGAACGGTGGTTCCGCTCACCCGCAGGCCAGGCGGCATTCAGGCCTACAAGCACGTGTTGCATGCCGAAATGGCACTGGAGGAGCCGGACCTCAAGGTACATGAGGGTTACGAGTGGCTGTACGTACTGAACGGGAACCTGCGGATGGTCCTCGGTGAGCTCGACCTGGTGTTGCCCGCCGGTGAAGCGGTTGAGTTCGACACCCGGGTACCGCACTGGTTTGGGAAGGCTGACAGGCATGCGGTGGAGTTCCTCAGCCTGTTTGGCCGTCAGGGGGAGCGGCTGCATCTTCGGGCGAAGACGACGTAAGCGCAGCCTACCTGGCGTCGGTGCGCCGGGTGATGCGTGCGCAGCAGTGAGGTCCCTCGGGGTCAGGCGTTACCGCGTGTGTGACGTCGCCACTGCCTTCGAGTGCGCCGGAGAGAAGCGCGCCGTTCATTCCGCACACCACCTCCGAATGGCTGCGCGACAGTCGATGGAAGGGGCAGTTGTGCAGCAGGAAGCCACCATCTCCGTCCGGATGCGGTTCGTAGCCGGACGAATCAAGCACCCCGTCGATGCTGCCGGCTTTCAGGCCAAGGCGACGACCGGCGTCGTACGCGGTTTTTGACAGCGCAGGCTGGATGGCAACGTTCTCGCGAATGGAAGCTTCGATTGCGGCCGCCATCAGCTCGGCGGCGAGGTCGTAGCGGCGGTCCGGAACCGATGCCGTCACCTCTGCATGAGCAAGCTGATATAGCTTTGCCGGTCTGCCTGACCCCGGTCCGCTACGTTCACCGAGTTTCCGGAACTCCACGTTGAGGAGTCCTGCATTCACCAACTTCTCCAAGTGGAACAGCAAGGTACTGGACGAAAGCCCGGTGAGTTCTGCCAGCTGGTTTCGGGTCATTGCTTCGGCGTTGCGCTGGAGGGTTTGGTACACCTCGCGTCGGACAGGGTCACCAAGGGTTGCTACCGACTCCAGCCGCTCATCAAGGTTGGCGTGTAGGCGCAGCGTGGCATCTGATGCGCCGCGACCTGAGCGGGCTGCCGGGCCTGGATTGCCCTCGAAGTCAGACATATGCCGAGCCTATCTGGAGTTTGTTCACCATTGACTTCTTCAGTGTGCGCTTCTAAAGTCAACAATACAATATTTAGAAAGAGAGACGCCATGTCATCGCATTCAGAGGTTGCGCTCCGGCTGTTGGAAGACGACATCGAGCAGGACAGCTCTGTCGGGGCTATCGATCTGCCAGCAGCGAGGTTGGCGGTGGCCGACTTGCTGCGTGCGCTCGGGCGGGACGTGAATGATCCGCACCTCAGCGATACCCCGCGCCGCGTGGCGGGCGCTTTCGAGGAAATGCTGACACCCCGGACCACCTCGTGGACTACCTTCCCGAATGACGAGGGGTATAACGACCTGGTGCTCGTAAAGAACATCCCATTCAATTCACTGTGCCAGCATCATCTGTTGCCATTCAGGGGAATCGCGCATATCGGTTATCTGCCGGGGGAACGACTTCTCGGTCTGTCCAAACTGGCGCGGGCACTGGAGATGTTTTCACGTGACCTTCAGGTGCAGGAGCGGCTCACCAAGCAGGTGGCGGACTGGCTGTTGGACCTGCTCAATCCGCGTGGAGTCGGTGTGGTGCTGGAGGCAGAGCACCTGTGCATGTCGTTGCGCGGTGTGCAGAGTGCCGGTACCACTACCCGGACGGCGACGTTCTATGGCGACCTCGCAGTCGGGGGCCCGCTACGCGACCAATTTCCAAACTAACGCTTCTGCCCGAATCAACGCTTCGTGGCACCGCGCATTCGCAGGCCACCCCACCAGAAGAGAGAGTATCCATGGACAACACCAGTTTCCCGGCATCTGATGACGCAATGGTGATCATTGGGGCAGGCCTGACGGGCGCGACGGCGGCCGCAACTTTGCGCGAAGAAGGCTTCACTGGTCCTGTGGTCCTCGTTGGGGCGGAAGGTCAGGCGCCCTATCTGCGTCCGCCGCTGTCGAAGGGATTCCTTGCCGGCAAGGAGAGCGAGGAGTCACTCCTGCCCTATCCCGAGAAGTGGTACGCAGAGAACGACGTCGAACTCCTCACCTCGGATGAGGCGGTCAGTGTGGATCCCACCGCCCGTACTGTTGCTTTGTCGAGCGGCCGTTCGCTTTCCTATGGTCGGCTCCTGCTCGCTACGGGCGCTGTTCCCCGTCAGCTGAACCTGCCAGGTACCGATCTCCAAGGGGTGTACTACTTCCGTACGAAAACGGATAGTCAGCGTCTTCACTTAGAGTTGGCAGGAGGTGGCCGTCACCTCGTGCTTATCGGTTCCGGCTGGATCGGTATGGAGGTTGCCGCAACTGCACGGGAACTTGGCAATGAGGTCACCTTGCTCGGGTTGGAAGAGGTCCCGATGAGTGCGGCGATCGGTCCCAGGCTTGGCACCGTCTTCATGGATCGCCATAGTGAAGCTGGTGTTCAGTTCAGGCTGCCGGCTTCGGCGAAAGAGATCAGGGGTGACGATGCAGGCCGTGTCACTGCAGTAGTGACCGATGCGGGTGAAACCTTGTCCGCGGATCTTGTTGTGATCGCCATTGGCGTGGTGCCGCAGACGGCGCTTGCAGAGGAAGCCGGGCTTACCATCGGGAACGGTATTCAGGTCGATTCGGGGCTGCGGACCAGTGCCGAGGGCATCTTTGCAGCTGGGGATGTGGCCAGCGCGCTGCATCCTGTCACGGGCCAGTATGCCCGCAGTGAGCATTGGGCAAACGCTATTAGCGGCGGGAAAGTGGCCGCACAGTCGATGCTCGGCCGAGACGCTGTGCTGGACGACATTCCGTACTTCTACACAGACCAGTTCGATCTGGGCATGGAGTATTCCGGCTACGGTGCCCTGACAAAAGATGCGGACGTGGTGGTCCGGGGCAGCCTCGAAGATCGCGAATTTGTTGCCTTCTGGCTCCGCGAGGACCGGGTGGTAGCCGGCATGAACGTCAATGTGTGGGACGTGCAGGAGGAAATTCAGGATCTCATCCGGAGCGGCAGGGCTGTGGACCGGGCTGTGCTCACTGATCCGGACTCGGACTTGAAAACTGCCTGATGGGGGAGCGGGATCCGAGGGCCGCCTGATCTGGAATCGACGCCTGCCACGTGCGCTCGCGGTTCTGTCACCTCTGCCACGCGCTCGGGGCACAGTTGACTTGGCGGTGCTGCGCTCGCTCAGACGCCGGCTACGGCGGCATTTCCGCTGATCAGGGTGGTGCCGTGCCGATGCTCGTGGACACGTGACTGACCGTGTCTGCAAGTTGGTCGTGTATGGCTTGTTCTACTTGCCAGTAGCGGTTGCGTCTGGGTGTTCGTTGCGGGTCGTGGTATTTGGGTGGTGTGAACCAGGGGATTCCGTTGACTGATTCGACTGTCCAGTTTCCTTCGTGGATCTGGTGGTGGTGTCGGGTGCAGAGCAGCACGCCGTCGCTGATGTTGGTGGTTCCGCCTGCAGCCCAGGGGATGATGTGGTGGGCTTCGCACCAGGTTGCGGGCGTGGTGCAGTCGGGGAACGCGCACCCCTTGTCCCTGGCCACGAGCGCTCGCCGGAGGTGCGGTGGGAAGAGACGTTGGGCACGGCCGATGTCCAAGACCTGACCCTTGCCGCCGAGGACGAGCGGGAGGATGTCGGCATCGCAGGCGAGTTTGCGGATGCTGCGCGCACTGAGTTGTTGGGCGAAGACCGAATGCCCGTCATGTCCGCTGTGTGTCAGGTCTTTGAGGAGGTCGCGGTAGTTGATGGTGACCATTACCTGGGGTCGGTGTCCTCCGGTCGCTGGAAGACCATCACCTGCCAGTGCGATCCGGCATGCTGAAACCAGCCCGTCGAGCAGGTTCTGTTCACGGGTCGGCTCGTCGGGCGCTGAAACGGTGCCCTGAGTTCTGGGGTTGGTGGCGGTGTTCATGACGGTGATGAGGTGTTCGAACTGCTCATCGGTGGCGCCGATTTCCATGAAGTGCAGGCCGTGGCGCCTGCCGCGCAGGAACACACCCTGGCGTGCGCGGAGGGTTTTTTCGGTGGGCTCTTGGCCGTCCTGGTCGATGATGTCTTCCCAGCGTCGGGCGAGGGCCCGTAGGACGTCTTCGTCGGACTCAACGGCCTGGCGGACCAGGTGCTCTTCCATGGCATTCAACTCACGGCCGGTCGCGACAGTGGAGACCCGGTGTACGGCGTTGGCGATGATGGTCGCGGCACGGCTGCTGAGCGCACCGACCTTGGTGGCTTCAGCCAGCACACCCAGGGTGGGTACGAGCGCGGCTCCTGGCCCGGGAACCTCGGGCAGGACGTCATGTCCGAGGCGTAACCGGCGGTTCGCTTCGGAGCGGCTGATACCGATTTTCGCCCGCAAATAGTCCGCAGTGTTCTTGTACGGATCTAGGGCGTCAACGGTAGCGAGTTGGTGGTCCTCAGCGGCACGGGCAACCACAGTCTGCAAGTGATCGACCAGGTTGGAGAGCTGCTCGACCTCCACCAGGGTCACCGCGGCCTCCTGCGGGCTAAGCGTCAGGTATGTCGATTCCAGCTGCTGCGCAAAGACCTGTAGGTGCGAACGCATTTCACCCAGGAGAGACGTGTCCTCCGGGCGGGGTTCGAGCAGTGCGACGGCCATACCCAAAATTTTATCGAACACGTGTACTAACCGCGACCGAAAACCACCAATGTGCAGGACAAGTCAAACCGACTTATCCACACCCCGGCGTGGGGGTAGGCCCCCTGCTCAAGCCGCACGCCGCTCGACTGGCACAATCCCGCCAAACCCCACTCAGCCCAACGCGCGCTCCAGCACGAAGTCCGTTTCCACGTTCCGTCCAAGCTGAAACGTCTTTGCCCCCACGCGGGTGAATCCGTGCTTCTCATAAAATCGGACTGCACGGGCATTGCGGTCATTGGTGCCGAGCCAGATTCCCTTCGCGCCGGTTCCCTTCGCCGCGATCTCCAGTGACGCTTCCATGAGGTGCGACGAGGAGCCCTGTCCGTGATGCGACGGGTGCACATAGAACTTGCTCAGCTCGATGGTCGGGAAAAGCGAGAGAGAAGACCGCACCTGCTCGTCCTTGGGAAGTCCTTTGACCAACGTGCTCCAGGCAAGAAGGTGGCCGTCCTCCCGCAGGCATAGCAAGATCTTGTCAGGGTCCGCTATGTGCTGGGTGAACCGTTCCTCGGAAAGCTCTGATGCGATGAAGTGTGCAATGTCGTCGGGGTGCGACGTCGGTGGACAAGCGAGCGGGAAGGTGACGGCAGCCAGGGTGGCGAGGGGGCCGGCGTCGTTCGCGGTGGCATGGTCAATAACAACGGTCACGAAGTCAGGGTAGCGCTGATCGCCGGCCGGAACATCGATCCTGTATCGGAGATGACGAGGCCGCCCTCGAGTGTGACTACCCGCTCCGCTCGCTCGATGTCCTCGGGCGAGTGGCTCGATTCGATGACGGTCACGCCACGCAGCAGTTCCTCGTCGACCGCCAAGCGGATGAGCCGGTGTGCCGCACTGTCCAAGCCGGCCGTGGGCTCGTCAAGGATCAGGATGTCCGATTCCTGCGCCAGCCCCTGCGCAATAAGCGCACGCTGACGTTGCCCGCCGGAAAGCCCGGCGAGTTGCCGATCAGCGAGGCCCGAAATCCCCAAGCGTTCCATGGCATCCCGCGCGATACGGCGATTTTGCGGACCAAGCGGCAACAGCCAGGAACGATGAGGCCACCGTCCCATCTCGACCGTCTGACGCACCGTACAGGGAAGGATCTCCGAGGTCCGCGTGTGCTGGATGACAAAGGCCGGCCGGCGGCTGGTGGTGAGGGTCACCGATCCGGACTGCGGCTTCAGCGCGCCGGCAATCAGCGCCAGCAGCGTCGACTTTCCTGATCCGTTGGTGCCCGTGACCACGGTGTGCACCCCTCGCTCGAGCGCGAGAGACACCTCCCCAAGCGCGCGCCTGCCCTGATAGGCGTATCGAACGCCGCTCACAATCACCATCATTTCTCCTTGTTTGCGAATCATTCTCATTATCAATATAAGATGAGTCGCGATGGAATGGTTCCTTGAGCCTCTGAGCGCGTCGTTCGTGCCGCCGACGCCGCAGTAACCGTTGCTGAACCCACCCCTCGCGTAGTCACCACATACGACGGCGGCATCCAGGTGCTCGACGGAGACACTTTCGAGGTGCTCGGCGACTTCCCGATGGAGGGCTTCAACCGGATCAATCCGGCCGGCGATGGACGCCACGTCATCATCTCGACCGCCGAAGGCTTCGAAGTGCTCGACACCGGAGCCTGGACCGACGGCGGCACCTCCCACGCTGAGGAACCGGTGATGACGGACATCGCCTTTCCCACGAGCAAGCCCGGTCACGTGGTCCGTCACGACGGCAAGACCGTCCTCTTCAGCGACGGAACCGGCGAGGTGACGGTTTTCGAATCCAGTGACCTCGCCGAAGGCCAGCCGGAAGTCGAGACCTACTCGGCGGAGGAAGCGCACCATGGTGTCGCCGTCGAGCTTTCCAGCGGTGAACTGGTGCTCACGCTCGGCAACGAGGAAGAACGCCCCGGCATTGTGGTCTTCGACGAAGACGGCAAGGAGATCGCCCGAAACGAGGATTGCCCGGGTGTACACGGTGAAGCGACGGCCGCAGGGGAAGCCGTGGTGATCGGTTGCCAGACCGGCGTCCTCATCTACGACGACGGCAAGATCACCAAGCTCGACACCCCCACCGAGTACGGGCGGATCGGCAATCAGGCAGGGTCTGAGGAATCGGTCATCACACTTGGCGATTACAAGCAGGATCCCGACGCCGAACTTGAGCGTCCCGAAACAATCTCGCTGATCAACACCGAGACGAAGGACCTCACCCTGGTCGACCTCGGCACGAGTTACAGCTTCCGGTCACTGGCCCGCGGTCCGCATGGTGAAGCGCTGGTCCTGGGCACGGACGGCTCGCTGCTCGTGATTGACCCTGAGACCGCTGAGGTGACCAACAGTTTGCCGGTGATTGGGGAGTGGGAGGAACCGCTCGAATGGCAGCAACTGCGACCAACCATCTTTGTCGAAGACCACACTGCCTACATCACCGACCCGTCAACCAACACCATCCATGCAGTTGATGTGGAATCCGGGGAAATCACCGGAACCGGTGAACTGAAGCAGACTCCGAACGAGCTGACCGCCGTCACCGGATGACCTGAGCAGAGCAGGAGGACCCCGTCGCTGGGATCGATCAGCGGCGGGGTCCTTTCGCGGGTTTTTCCATCGGTCCGCGGCCGGGCCCACTGCGGGTCCACGGCCGCACGCTGGCCTAGGATCGGAGGACCGTCTCTGAGCTGTGCCGATGCTGAGGCGTACTGACCGTCCGGAAGGCTGGGATGCAGGTGTTCCCTCGAACAGCGCACGCTGTCGGTGTGCCCTCCCGACATTTCCTCAGCGCCATTTCGGTGGCCGTGTTGATGGCGGCATTGATTCCGCTGGCACTTTTCGGACTGTCCGACGACGACGGCACCGCCAACTTTGTCGGCTGGACTTTGCCGCTGGTGCGCGTGCTGGTGCACCTCACGAGCCTGACGGCGATTGCACTGTTGTGCGTTGGCGTCCTGTTACCCGCAGGCAACCCCCAAGGCGACGACGCCGGTTCGGAAGTTCTCGCCCCCTTAGCCGTGCGGCTCGGGAGGCGGGGGAGTGTGGCGGCGCTGGCCGCCGTCGTCGTTTGTGGGTTGTTCCTGCTCTGGACCTACTTCGACGTGCTGGGTGAGGGCCCGTTGCAGGAGGCAGGGTTCGCGGACTTCGGGGTCTTTCTGGATCAGCTCGCGTCGGGGCGTGCGTTGATTGCGCAGATCGGATTCCTGCTGGCCAGCGCTGTCATGGCGGGGTTTGCTCGGACCTCCACTGCATTGAGAATGGCACTGTTCCTGGCCGTTGCGGGCACCACTACGCTGGCCCTCGGCGGACACGCCGCTTCCGAGTCGGGGCACGGTCTCGCGATGTTCAGCATGACCGGGCACATAGCGGCAGCATCGGTGTGGGTCGGTGGGCTTGCGGGTCTCGGATGGCTGGCGCTGTACCGGGTTGAGGTGCTGCACGCCGCGGTGAAGCGGTTCAGCCGCGTCGCGCTGATCTGCGCAGCGGTGGTCACTATCAGCGGTGTGGTCAGCGCACTCGTGCGGGTACCGGACCTGACGGTGCTGCCTGGTTCCCTGTATGGCCTGGTGCTGTTGTTGAAGGTGGTTGCGCTGGGAGGGCTGATCGGGTTCGGGGCGTTGCACCGCCGTCGTCTGCTTGCGGGAACCACATTCAGCTGTGCCGATTTCGGAAGGCTGGCGGCCGGTGAACTGGTGGTCATGGGCGCTGCGTACGGGTTGGCGGTTGCGCTGGTGGGGCTTGAACCGCCGTTGTAGATTCGGCCCGGACCGGCGCTCGCAGGGTCCCGGAACTCCTGCTCAAGGGGCAACCGCGTGACCGAGGATGTGCGCAACGCGCGGGGCCAACGGCTGAACCGAGAACCCGAAGCGCTCGTTGTCCCTGATGTCGAAGCCGGCGGCGCTGATTGCTTGCAGCGTGTCCCGGTTGGGGTGGCAGCCGCCGGCAGCCCGTTGCCACAGGGGTGTCATCACGTCCTCGAGGGCAGCGAGGACTTTCCGGTCCGAGCGGACGTGCTCGTAGAAGGCCAGAATCCCGCCCGGGCGCAGCACCCTGCGCGCTTCAGCCAGTGCAACGCCCTGGTCCGGCACGCTGCACAGTACGAGGCTCGCGACAACAGCGTCCGCACTGCCATCCTCAGCCGGAATGCTTTCGGCCGTGCCGGTGACCACTCGAACGGGAACCGGCGCACCGGACGCCCGGCGGATGGCGATGGACCTGAGGTGATCGTCCGGTTCGACCGCCAGAACCTCGGTGACCGTGCGCGGATAGTGTGCGAAATTCGATCCCTCACCGGCACCGATCTCGACCACGACACCGGTCAAGTCCGCCAGGAGCGCGCGGCGGTGTTCATCGGCGCCCCTGCGGTTCATTCCCTCCACAGCCCGGGCATAGGCACGCGCGAATCGGGGATGTTGGAGTTCGGCGGGGCCTGACTGGAACGGAACGGTCATTGGCCCACTGTGGAGCCGCGGTGAGCTGGCGTCAAGGGTCTTAGAGCTCCGGCACACACGGCCCTGCGCCGAGCTTCGCCAGACCGGCAAGATCCCCGTCTGCGAGGGTGGTCAGCTCCCGGGTCTCCTCATACATGAGCTGGTTCGGATCATCCACGTGGTCGAGACCGAGCACGTGCCCCAACTCGTGGATGACGATGGCCCTCACGTGGTCGCGCCCGCCCGGATACCCGAGGATCTCGGTCATGGCCGGCGCATCGAGCATCACCTGACCCGCCACGAGAACTATGGGCTTGTCCGGACGCTGCGCTACCTCACTGCCGCCGAGTCCGGCTGTGGGACCGGCGAGATCCGGCACTTCGGCCGGGCTGGTCCACGTGATCAGGACCGGTGCCCAGCGCTTGCCGTACAGCTCAGGTTGGTAGGAGTCGCGGCTCTCAGGGCTTGGAGCTTCGGTTGTTGGTCCGTCGAAGACGAAGGTAAGCCCGGTCGCAGCGGCCACCTCGGCAACGGCTTCCTGAACGATCCCCTCGGTTCCAGCCGGCGCAAAATCGGGACGGATCACATAGTGCACGGGCCGGCACGGGTCATAGGCGACAAATTCCTGCCGGAGGCCGGGGTACTCAAACAGCTTGTACTGAGCAGAACCTGTCGACGGCGGCGGCGTCCCCAGCGGCGCTGCTGCTGCTTCCACACCGCGCGGCGGCACGTTGGACCAGGGCAGATGTGGAAGTACATCCGGGAAGATGTCGCGCTCGAAGACGGTGGGAGTCAGATAGAGGGCAAGAACAAACGCGATGAGCACCCCGGTGCGGACCCGCAGCTTACGGACTGAAGACCGCTCACGACGACGGCGGCGGCGCTCTCCCCGAACCCGCCTCCCGCCGTTCTCAGCTGCGTACGCGCGAAGCTGTTCGTTCAGCGCTTCCTCGAGCGCCCATTGCGGAACGCGCCCCGAGCTGGATTGCCGCATCCCGCCCGACAACGGCGGCACGTCATCCTTCCGGGACCATTCGCGGTCCAGTACCCCCATGTGTGTGTCTCTTTCTCGTAGGGCAGGCTTTCCCAGAGTCAGTTTCCCCTACGGATTGTGGCTCATCTCCTGTTTTGGGCCAATCCTGCTGAAAAGCTGCGCGGCGGCAACGCCCAATCCCCGGTGGCCGGCGCCCTGTTGGAATGCCCAGCGGTTTCGTGGTGTTGCCAAGGACAAGACACCCAACGAAAAGGAGCGGATATGTCACGCATTGCCATCATTGGAGGCCACGGAAAAGTGGCGTTGCACCTGTCGCGGATCCTGTCCGGAGCCGGTCATGAAGTCAGCTCGATCATCCGCAATCCCGATCAGTCAGCCGACATCGAGGACACAGGAGCGAAGCCGGTGATTGCGGACGTGACTCAGCTTGCGGTCGGTGAGCTGGCCGACGTCGTGCGTGGACATGATGCGGTGGTGTGGTCCGCGGGTTCGGGCGGCAGTAGCCCTGAGGCGACCTACGCCATAGACCGGGACGCTGCAATCCGTTCCATGGACGCAGCTAAGGAGGCGGACGTGAACCGCTACGTGATGGTTTCCTACATCGGCGCACGGAAGGATCACGGCGTACCCGAGGACAATGGATTCTTCCATTACGCGGAGGCGAAGGCTGCGGCAGACGAGTACCTGCGCGGGACTGACCTCGAGTGGACCATCCTCGGCCCGGGCGCGCTGACCACGGATCCCGGCAAGGGAACCATCGAGGTGTCGGTCGAGCCGCAGCAGGATTCAGTGGCCCGTGAGGACGTGGCGCAGGTGGCTGCATCGGTGCTGAACAACCCGGGAACTGTTGGGAAGTTTATCCAGTTCAACACCGGCGAAACCCCGATCGCGGAGGCACTTGAGGTGGTGTGACCCCGCCGTCGTTCTTTTGCTTGTGCTGCCCCTGTGCCCGTGTGGTGCGGGGGCAGTGCTGTGTCTGAGTTCACCCGCCCACTACCGGGTTCCACACCTCGCATGTCCGAAGAGCCTGAGCGAGCTCCCTGCCGCCGCCCTGGGCAATGAGGTCTGAGTTGCCCACGATGATCAGCAAACTACGCGCCCTCGACATGCCGACATAGAGCTGCTCGGCTGCCCGCTCCAGGTTCTTGAATCCGTCTACGCAGAGAATGACCACTGATCGCTCAAGTCCCTTGAAGCCGAGTACATGGCCATAGAACTCGGCTTCCTGCGCATGGAACTCGTTCCAGTACTCGAGGGTTGTGCCGCCTTCGTGGTGCTGTAGGTGAATGGGGTGCCGATGGTTGGTGGTCAGCAGCGCTATCTGGTTTGCCGGCCAGCCCTCGTCGATCAGCGCATCCACGCAATCCGAGGCGCGATCCAGGGCCTTTTCCGTAGTACAGTCCACGCGCCGCACCGGAATCCCGGTGTTCCCGCGCGGGGTGAAGTGCTTACCGGCCAGGGGTTTGAAGGTCAGGGCGATGCGGCGGGTGTTGCGGAGATTGTCGTCCACATGAATCGGCACCAGGCCGGCCAGCGGTCCGTTGGTGAAGTCAGCGGTTCCGCCGCTGCGGTGGTAGACATCCTGCCGGTCGTCCATGAAGGCGTAGATCTCGCTGGAGTGCGGATCCTTCAGGCACTGGAACAGTGCTTCCCACCACAGCGGAGCGAAGTCCTGAGCTTCATCCACAACTACGGCGTCGAATTTCTGGTCCAGCAGAAGGTGAGCCGCCCTCTCCTTGAGAAGTTGAGGCATCTCCTCGTCAAAGTAGGACTGCCCTTCTCCGTCCGGCACCCCGAGGGACCGCACATATTCGTGAAACTCTCCAGTGAACGCCGGTTGTCTCTGCCGCCAGGAGCTCACCTTGTTCTGCAGGTGCATTCCCAGGCCCTTGTTGTAGCAGAAGACCCCAACCCGTTTGCCTGACTTGCAGAGCTCCTGCGCCTTGGCGAGGGCAAGCCATGTCTTGCCGCTGCCGGCGCCCCCTGTAAAGCGGATGCGCGCGATATCCCGGGTAGCGGCCAGCAGAGTGTCCTGCCGCTCAGTCAGCTGATCCTGCAGGTCTTCGCTTTCGGCTGTGTTCGAGGTGTCACTGGGCAGGGAGTCGAAGCTTCCTTCCAGCTTCCGCACAATCCGTGCCAGGTACGACGCCGCCAGCGGAGTTGCGCCGCTGGCTTCCGTTTCGATTGCGGACCGGATTCTCTCGGCTGCTCCGGTCAGGTCCTCTCGATCCAGAATCAGCGTCCGCGGAGCTCCGCTGAGCGTCCAGTCGCGGGGTACGGAGGTGTAGGGAAGGCAGGCCATGTAGGCGAAGCGGCTGGTCAGCACGTTGCCCAGCTGCTCGCCGATCCACTCCTGGAACGCATGCTTGGAGCCCTGGGATTGCACCAGCGGGCTCTGGATCGGATGTTTCCCGGAGCGGTCCGACTGGTACCACTGCCCCTTGTCCACACTGACCAGGCCACCCTTGACCTCGATGGCTGCCATGCCGACTCCGGGCCACAGGACGAGCAGATCGATCTCGTGTTCGGAGCTTCCGTGCCGTACCTGAACCGAATGCGCCAACACCATGCCATCCGGCAACGCTGCCTTCAGCACCTGCCAGACGGCCCGCTCGGCCGACTGGCCGTCATCGAAGGTGGGCTTCTCTGGGATGCAGTGGACGGTGTGCTCAGTCAATTCTGTACACCTTGCCGAGGGCCGGCAGGTGGATCAGTGTCTCGATGACCGGCTTTCCGGTCACATCGAGGAGTGCCTGACGGTACGTTTCCATCTGCCCGAGGTTTTCCTTGCGGATATGTTTCGCCGGATCCTCACCGGGGTAGCTCTTGTGGTCGATCAGGACAAAACCCTCGGGCAGTTCAATGAGCAGGTCGATCCAGCCTTCCATGTACTGGTTCTGCCCAGTGCGCCAAGAGATCGGCACCTCTCGGAGGATCGACGCTCCCGGATACATCGACGTCAGATATTCCGCGAACCGGTCGCCCGAGGTGAGGAGCAGTTCGACGTCGATGAGGTCGCCCACCTGCCAGCGGTCAAGAATCTGCTTGGCGACCCCGAGCTGCGCGGCACGATCGAGCGCTGTGTACTCCGTGCCGAGGTACGCGTGGACGGCCGAACCCACGGAGGCCCATCGTTCGTCTCCCCTGGTGGCCAGCGGGTCACCGAGGTTCGCATGCTCATGAATAAGTGCGTCGGCGTCGGTCCCGTTCGTGGTTGTCTGGGCGCTCGCCTTGATTCGCGCGGGCAGATAGGACCCGGCTAGGGGAGCGGCAGCGGCGTCGTCGTACTGGATAGATGAGGCGGAGGTGACGCTCTCCGGTGCGTCCTCTGCAACGTAGGTCTGCACATACGCCGGCAGTTCTTTCCCGTTTACCGTGATCACGCCGTCATGCTTCTCGCCCGACCACTTGATCAGGCCGGTGATGCCGAGGTCATTCAACCCAAGCGGCGAGCTGCCCTTTGCGGTGAGGACGGTGGTGTTGATGGACCGGGTCATGCCCACATACATGAGGCGCGCTGCGTTGCGGCGTTCGCGGTCCTCATTGGCCATGAGGACGGCGCTCGATTTCGCTGCGGCATCCAGCGGTGAGCCCTTGTACGGGAAGGGAGAGGGCCAGAACCGGATCCAGCGTCCGGCAAGAGGTTCATCGAGGTCGAACTCGCCGTCGGACTGCACCGCCACACCGAACGCACGGGCGCCCACTTCGCGGTCCAGGCTCTCCATAATGACCACCGGCCACTCGAGCCCCTTGGCCTTGTGATACGTCATCACATTAACGACGTCGTCACCTGAGTTGTCAGAGGCAACAGCCTCCGATTCGGACAGGAACTGCAGTGCACCGCGCAGGGTTGCCGGGGCCTTCAGCGCCTTGGCGGCCTCGTAGTAGTTGTTGAACTCGGCACGCACAGCGTCGAGGTTCCGCAGGCGCGTCTCGGGGGCAGACCAGGTTTTCAGCAACGCCGGGAGGCCGATGAGGCTGACCACCTCTTCGAACACCTCAGTGGGCGTAGACGCGATGGCCCGCTCATTCAGCTCCGTGAGCGCTGTACAGAGCGGATCGGCAGCCCATTGCGCGAGGGTTTCAGCAGGCTCGGGCGAGGCCAGCAACGCCTGCTGCCACATTTCATGTCCACGGTGCCCCGGATGCAGGGCAACAACCTCACTGAGTGCGATGGTGTCACGTGCGTCGGCAACGAAGGCCAGAGCGGCCCGCGCCAACTGCACCTCACGGGAACTCAGCAGCGGCTGGCTGTTGAGCGTTGCCCGGATGCCGAGTGCGGACAGCGCTGCTGCCACTGCCTGTGCTTCCTTATTGGTGCGCGTCAGCACGGCGATCTCTTTCGGTTCCAGCTCCGGACGCCGGCGCAACAGGTCAACGACACCGACGGCGGTTGCCGCAAGCCGCTCTTCGTCTTTCCCCGCTGTCCGGCTCCACGCTTCCAGGAACCCGCCGGTGCAGTCGGCACGGGCGTCCGGCAGACGGAGCTCCACGGACTCGCGGCTCATCCCAACGGCTGCCAACAGAGGGATGAACGTTGCGTTGGACAGGTCGAGGGGAACCTGCTCAGACCTCCAGGAGCTGCTCAACATCTCACGCTGGGTCACCTTGGAGACCACCGCATCCATCAGCTCAGGATCGGTTCCGCGGAACTCGTAGATGGCCTGCTTGGGGTCACCCACCCAGACGGCGCGATCCACGAGCCTGCTGAGCTGCAGGAAGAGTTCAAGTTGAAGGGGACTGGTGTCCTGGAATTCATCCACCACCAGGAACTGCACCCGCTGCGAGAAGGACTGCCTGAACGCCTCATTCTCACGGACGAGTTTGAGGGCCAGGGTTTCCTGGTCAACGAAGTCCATCAGGCCGTGGGTGTGCTTGAAACGCTCGAACGCTTCGAGGCATTCAGCCGCACACGCGTAGATAAGCCGGATGAACTGCTCAATGTCATCGTGGAACGCCGGATTGCTCAGCAGCTCTTCGGAAAATGCGGCGATCGGCTGCTCGAAGATGGTTTTGATGAGCTTTGAGGACGCGGCCGGAATAGCGCCGCGCCATTGCTCCCAGGAGACGTCCTCGACGTCCCCCATCGAGGTGATCCGGTGGACAACCTTGGGCCAGTTCTCCGCGAAGTTCTTGGCTGCCACATTGACGGGTTTGCCGGCGGGGTCGACGCCGTCACGCACCACGGCCTGAAGTTCCGGCAGCGCCAGGCGCAGGCCGTCCAGCCAGGCTTGCCTGCCGTCATACGTCCCGCGCTCCTCCAGGACGCTCTGGTAGCCCTGCCAGGAACGTTCGGCACAGGCAGCGAGGTCCTGTGGTTGCAGGAGGTTGTTGCGGGCCGCATCGCAGATACCGCGGACGAGCACCATCCACGCGTCATCCTCGACCATGCTCATTCTGCGTGCAATCGGCAGGATCTGGTCCGAATAATCGGCAAGCACTTCGTCCGTAGCGAGCCGGAAAATGCCGTCCTGCTCTCCCTCGGCGATCGCTTCAAGGGCAGGAGAAAGCCCGGCGTCGATGGCGTATTCGGTGAGGAGCCTGCTGCAGACGCTGTTGACGGTGCCGATGAGGCTTGTGGACAGTTGCTGTGCTGCTTCCTTCAGCTTCAGGGGATCCGGCACGCTCGAGTTGTCGGAGCTGAAACCCTGTTCGCCGGAGTTCTGAGCGCCCGATCCGTGAGCGCCCGAGCCCTGATCGTCCAGCAGCCGCAGAGCTATGCGTTCCTTGAGCTCACCGGCCGCTTTCTTGGTGAAGGTGGTCGCCATGATGGCAGCGGCAGGTGTGCCGCCGGCGATGCGGTCAGCAATGACGTTGGTCAGCGCATGCGTTTTCCCGGTGCCGGCGCTCGCCGAAATCATCAGTACGTTGCTGAGGGTGTTCATGAGAAGTCGCCCGCCAATCCGCAGAGCCTGCTGAAGTGGCAGAACCGGCAGGGTGGTTTGCCATAAAAACGCCCGTCCGCCGTTGCCCGGGCCTCACCGGTTTCCCCGCCGTCAGCCTCGCGGGCTGTGTCCACCAGCGGCGTTGCTGAGATACGGCCATGAACTACTTCCGAGACAGAGAAGGTTACCGCTTTCACTGCGGAATCCCACAGGGCGTCCGGTCCTTCGGCTGCTGTTGCCGATCCGCCCAGCCCCGGGTGGGTGGTCGCAAAGCTGCCTTGCTTGAGCAAGTAGTAAGCGGCGGGTCTGCCCACGCCATCCGATCGATTCCCGTCGGTCGGCGCAGTTTCGCTGACATCTCCTTCGGTTTCCCCACCGAGCGCCCACTGGTACAGCGTCAACTGGAGGGCCTTTCCCTCGCGTACCTCTTCCAGACGGTACTTGTCCCGGTTGCTCCATTTCAGGTCAATGACGGCAGGCCTGCCCTCGCCGTCTATCCCCGCGACGTCGATGGAGCCTCTCACCGGAACCGACATCTGCTTTCCGTCCACGGTGAGTTCAAGGAACTTCTCGAACGGCTTCTCGACGTCCTGGATGGTGATCCCGGCAGCGCTCACCCAGGTGAAGAACTTCATCACGTTGGAGGACAGCACTGCGCGCAGATTCTTCAGCCTTGCGCTTTGCCCTGGTAGGAGAAGCTCCGATGCGAGGTGCGGCAGGAGTTTGTCGATCTTGCGGTCGATTTCCTCGGGCGTGGGGACGGCGCGGAGTTGGGCTGAGAGATCGTGATGCAGTTCCTCGACCAGCTTGTGCGCGAAGATCCCGATCATGGTGTTGCCGCTCGGCGCGCTGTCGGCATCCGCGGGCCGTAGCCGCATTTTCTTGTCGAGCACCCAGGCCAGGGAACATCCCAGCAGGTTGCCGAGCTGGCTGAAGGACAGCGCGTCAGGGGCGAAATCAGCGCGCGGCTCCAGCTCGAACTCAGGAGGCGGCGGCGCTACGCGGACGGGGTCGACGGGGGCCATCCGCGCCGACCGTCCTGCCAAGGCCCAACGGTTGTTCTGGACCAGTTGCACCGGTGTAACAGTGCATTCCCTGATCTGCTCGCGTAGCGATGGCCCCGAACCGGTTGCGGGCTGTGCGGCGACCAAAGCCTCAAGCAGGGGATTGTTCTCAGTGGGCTCGCCTTCCTGCGGGGCAGTCTGGACGATTAGAAGGTTCCGGCAGCGCGTCGAGGCCTGGACTGTCTGGGTGATCTGCAGCATCGCCAGGCTCTCGGGTGAGGGCAGGTGCACGCCCACCGAAGAGAGTGCCTCAATATCGGAACGGTCCCAGCGACGCGTTCGTGGCGCCGTAGCGTTCTGGAATCCCCACCACAGGACGTCATCCACTGGATCCATCAGCTCGGTGAGGTGCTCAAGCCGCAGCCAGTCGGACGCTTCGCTGGCTGCAAGCGGATTGGTGGTTTCCGCCACGACCGAGGAGATCATCCGCCGAAGGTCCGTTCGGGACACCAACGGCAGGCCGGAAATCAGGGCAATCAGCGTCTGCAGCTGCGCGTAGGTGGAGGCCAACTCGGTGCGATGACGAGCGAGCCGATTGAGCCGTTTTGCAAGCCATTCGGTCTTTGCCGCAATCTGCGTACCGCTGACACCGTGGTGCTCGATCAGGAGATTCCGGGAGAATAGCTCGTCGAGCTCGGAGGCCTGTTCCCTGTCACAGTCGGGTAGCTCTGCGATCGCCTGCAGCGCCACGTTCCACGCTTCGCCACCGGTTCCCGGCTCCTCTTTCAGGGCTTTGAGGAGTTCGCGGCCGGCATCACGCCGTACGGGCGAGACCGGGAGTGCGAGGAACTCGCTGAGCAACTGCACATTCGCCGGACCCCAAATGATCTCCATGAAGAGCGGGATGATCTGGTCCTGTGCTCGCCAACGGGATCTGGCTCCGATGCCGATGCGCGGCAGTCCACGGGCGGAAAGGTAATGGTCCAGAATGTTGGTCTGGTGCGATACGACGACGGCGGTACTCGCCGCAGTGCCCGCAGCGCCCGCGCTACCGCTACCGCTACCGCTACCGCCGGCACCCAACCACCGGGCAGCGTGCTCTGCGGCTTCCCACTCAGTTTCCGCGTGCAGAACCGTGATGCGTGGTGGCGGCGCTGCGGTGGGTTCCGGCTCCACGATGCTGACGCCGCGCACTTCGAGCTTCCCGAGAATCGCCTGCCAAATTGAGGGAAAGGAGGACCGCGGGTGCTGCAGCGCAACGGCTGAGATGCCGAGCGGAAGTGGAGTTTCCAGGGCAGCCGTCAGCCCGGCGACGTCGTCAGCAAGTGCCGGAGCAAGCGGAAGTTCGACCGCCTCGGCCGCCGCCAGAGTCTGCAACAAATTGGAGGGATGGCCTGCGGGAAGACGGCCGTCCCAACTGTTGGCCACCAGGTCATCCCGCGCATAGAGGAGATCCTGAGCGGTTGACCATGGGTCCACGGCAAAGGAGGTCGAGAACCACGCTGACGAACTGTCCAGTGCCCGCAAACGCGCGGTGTACTGGTTCACGCGCCCAAGGTGCGCGACTTCTGGCCGTGTGATGCCAAGCCTGGTCTGCAGCAGTGCCACAAAGCCGAGGCGGCCCACTCGTACGGTGTTCAGGCCACCGGATTGAAAAGACCACGGCGCGCGGTCGAGAAACCAGCCGAACTCAACCCTCATGATTGCCCCGCTCCCCGTGCCCGCCGTCGCGGATTGTGCTGCCTGAGCAGCTGTCCAGTGGAATTCTGAACGTAACAGCCGCTCCTGACAATTCTAGGCGGGCTGGATCTCGTCCTCCGTGGACGGCTCCTCGACGTTGGCCCGGTAGTCCGCGAGCACGAGGATCGGCAGGTGGTCGGACGCCCCACGCGGCAGGGTCTCCACCTTGTCGATTTCCAGTCCGCGCGACGTCGCAAAGTCGAAGTGTCCCCGGAAGACCATGCCGCGGGTGTAGGTTCGCCGGTCGCTCAGCCACAGATCGTAGCCGGATTCGTTCATGCGCTCGGTGAGTTTCTGCGTGAAAAACGGGTAGTTGAAGTCGCCGACCATCAAGGTGGCAAAACCGTCCCCCATGCTCAGGAGTTCGGCATGCGCGGCATTGATCTGATGTCTGCGCAGCGAATTAGAGGCCGTCAGGGGAGCCGCATGGAAGGACCCGGCCACGAGCGTGTTGTCCGTCTGCAGGTCGAGGAGCTTGACGCCGATCAGCCGCTCGTGTGCAGGCGTGAGCACACGGTCATGCAGGGACTTCTTGAGCGAGAAGGAGTCGGCACGGACCATGTCGAAGCGGTCGCGCCGATAATACATGGCGAGTCCCAGCCGGTTTTCCTTGGTGGCGGTTGCCATCTGCAGCCCACCAACGACGTCAGGCAGGTCCGATGCATCGCATTCCTGCAGGCACAGCAGATCCACCTCGTAACCCTCGGCGAGGGCTTCGAGCTCACCGCGCGCCTTGTGCTCACGAAGGTTGTAGCTGATGGTGCGTATCAGGACCGGACTCCTTTGGCGATTGACGGCAGCAGCAGGTTCAGTCTAAACACTTCCAGGCTTTGGAACCGCGTCAGGAGTGCCGCATCTGTGCAGGATCGTAGGGACGTCCCCACGATCCTGCACAACAACGGCGCCTTTGCGGAGCAGCAGTCCTCGCTGAATCCGGCACTTCAGGTGGTGGCGGCCAGGCGCCGTCGTAGTTCTGCTGCCAAACCGGCGTCGCCAGCTTGAATGGGCAGCGGTTCGCGGCCCCAGAGCCACAACAGAATGTCGTTGGGTTCCCCGCTGATACTGGCATCGGGGGAGGAGCCTGCCGCATCGGCGGAAATCTCGACGTCGTGAGGCAGCAGGTGAACCGACCAGGATGCACCGCCGCTTTCCAGGATCAAATGTCCGGTGACTTCAGCAGGACCGGAATCCGTGCCCGCCGACCGCCCGCGCTCGAACATGACGGTCAGCACCTCGTCGATCCCGTCGACTGCCAGCTCTGTCTCGACCGGCTGCGGATTGCCCAGGGCTGCTTCGAGGTCGTAGCGGTGGATCGAGGTCTCGTGCGTCAGTCGGCGAATCCAGAAACCCACGGTCTGATCCTCAGCCACCCACGATTCCGCAGGGTCCGAGGGGTCATGGGCATCGAATTCGCCAGTGATCCGCTGGTAGCAGGTCTCCAATATCTCGGCCGGACCCAGCTGCAGAATGTCCTCCTGAACCCAGCGGCCCTGCGGCTTGGCGCCGGTGCGGATGGTCTCGGCTTTCTGCAGGTACACGAGCGCGGTGTGCCGGACCAGCTGTTCGATATCCCAGTCCGGACAGGCAGGAATCCGGGCCGCGGCGTCGGCGGAGCGTGTGAGCTCCAGAAGCCGCGCGAAGTCCTTCTCCATCAGCTCCCGGTAGCGGGCAAAGGTGAGGGCGTAGGGATAATCGGGCTTCATCCGCCGGTTGCTTTCGCCAGTTCAGGAACCTCGCCGGCGAGGACGGCGTTCAGCAGCTCCCGGACGTTCTCAAACACATAGGCCGCACCGGCGTCGCGCAGTTCAGCTTCGCTGGTTCCGCCGGTAGTGACGGCGATGGTGCGCATGCCGAGCTTGTTGGCGGCGAGGACGTCCCAGACGGCGTCGCCAATGAACACTGCTTCTTCGGCCTTGAGTTCTCCGACGCCGAGTGCTGCTTCGAGGATGTCCGGGGAGGGCTTGCTGATGCCGGTGTCCGTTGCGGTGGTGGCGCCGGTGATCGCGTCATCCGCATCGATCACCTTCTTCAGGACGGCCAACTCCTCGTTGTTCGCGGAGGTGGCCAGCACGACGGCGAGGCCCACTTCCGCGCAATGATTCAGTAGGTCCCGGGTGCCGTCAAACGAGCGGATGGCAGGCCACTGAGCTGAGAACAGCGCCCCGTGGGTGTCCTTGAGCTCCTCATCCTGGCCGGTGTCCCGGCCCTCGCCGATGAGGTGCTCGATGAGGGTGGAGCCGCCCATCCCGATGGTGCGATGGATGCTGGCCATCGGAACGTCGTGACCGAAGCGGCGGAAGGCCTGCCACCACGCGAGGGTGTGCAGGTAGTTGGTGTCCACCAGCGTGCCGTCAACGTCGAACAGGACGCCGCGTACGCCGTCGTCGTGCGGTTGTGCCATTTTTCCACCTACATCGTCGTCGGGTAAGTCGCCGTGCAATAGGATGTGCTCGCATACGGGTGTATTGGCGGTAACTCACCAACAGGATCCCGGACTATCCACCTTGTCTCAGAAGGAATACCCATGTCGAGTTACTCCACTCAGAATCGTGCCCCATATCCGAGCGAACAGCCCTTCGCGGCCGCCAGCACCCGCCGGTCTCCGGGCATGAGCTATGCGGGGTCGGACTACGAGGGAAAGCGCGCTGCCCAACTGTCTCTTGCCTATGGCGTACTCGGGATGTTCCTGTTCTGGTTTGTCTTCGGGCCGCTCGCGATCAGCTCGGCGAACAAGGCTGAGCGGATGGGTGAACCGGCAGCCGGCGGGCGTCTGCTGGGGTGGGTCGCGATTATTCTCGGCGCGCTGAGCATTCTGCTCATCATCGGCTGGGTGCTGTTCTTCGCTGCCGCTTTCACGAGTGGATTCTCCACCGGTACCAGCGTCTGATTTTGAGGGCAGCGGTCACCGTTACCCGACTAACGCGTAGTCACTGACTCCCAACTGCGGCCGTCTGCGCCGGTGCAAGCAGGTCAGCTGTGTTCACGACGGCGGCAAACTCGCCGTGCAGGTTCACGGCAGTCATGCGGTAAATCGCGTCCGCTGAAACATCATCGCCATCCGGACCGACGCGGTTGAAGGTATGCGTGGCATCAAGCGCGAATAAAACCATGTAGCCCAGATTGCCTCCGACGCGGGCTGTGGTTTCGCAGCAGTGATTCGTGGTGATTCCGCAGATAACCAGTTCGGAGATGGCGTTCTCCTGCAGCCAGGCGTGGAGATCAGGGGTGCCGTGGAAGCTGGAGTTGACGCTTTTGTGTACCAGCAGGTCCGGTGTGCCGGTGATGAAGTCCTTGAACGCGTGTCCCGGATGGTCGGGGTGCAGGGGAGACTCCGGATCTGTGGAGTCGTGCCGGACAAAGACGACGGGACGGCCGGTCTCGCGCCAGTGAGTCAGGAGGGCGGCGATGTTCTCCTCGCAGGAGGAGTTGTTGCGTGTGCCCCAGTAGGCGGCGTCGTCGAAGGCTTGCTGGACGTCAACGATGACGAGCGCGGCACGGTCACTGAGGGAGGGGGCGGAGTGGGTAGCGGACACGGTGCAACGATAGCAACCGTGCCAGGCATCGGAGCGGCTTGTGCCGAGGCTTTGACGCGGCCCCGGCCAGCGCCCTAGGCTGGCATGAATCGATTCAATGTGAGCGCCGGCTCAGGTTCTGTAACTCCTGTCCAATGCGCTCCTGCCGGTCACAACACGAAGCCATGCCGGGACGGAAGTTGCGGCTCCTTGCCAATGGCGACGAAGGAATATCAGCAATGAGTAGAACGCCCACCGAGGACGTCAGCCCGATCCGCGATTCCAGCGTCGGTCAGAGGAATCCCAAGAAGGCCGCGATGAGCGGTTGGATCGGGAGCGCGCTCGAGTACTACGACTTTGCGTTGTACGGGCTCGCCGCAACCTTGGTCTTCCCCGCTATCTTCTTCCCGTCCGAGAATCCGACGGTGGGAATTATCGCCTCCCTTGCCACCTACGCCGTGGGATATGTAGCCCGTCCGGTCGGCGCTGTGGTCCTCGGTGCGTACGGTGACCGGCACGGCCGCAAGCAGGTGCTGGTCGCTGCGATGCTGCTGATGGGCTTCGCGACTTTCGCCGTCGGTCTGTTGCCCACGTTCGGTCAGGTAGGTCTCCTCGCGCCCGCCCTGCTGGTGGTCCTCCGCCTGATCCAGGGGTTCGCGGTTGCAGGTGAGCTCGGCGGAGCCAGCGCCATGATCGTCGAGCACTCACCCGATGCCCGGCGTGGATTCTTCGCAAGCTTCAGCCTCCAGGGCACGCAGGTCGGGTCAATCCTGGCTACCGGCGTCCTGCTCTCACTCGCTGCCATCCTTCCGGATGCCGAGTTCGAGGCCTGGGGCTGGCGCATCCCGTTCCTGCTCAGCGCCCTGGTGATCCTCGCCGGTTACTACATCCGCCGTCGTGTGGAGGAGCCTCCGGCATACCAGGCCCAGTCTGCAAGCGGAGAGACAAAGCGCCGGTTCCCGCTGGTCGAACTGCTGCGCACGTACCCCTGGGTAGTGGTTCGCTGCATCATCATGACCTTCACCAATGTCATCGGTATGGCAACGCTAATTTTCGGCGTCGCTTATGCAACGCAGGATGGGTACGGCATTGGCTACTCAAGCGATGATTTCCTCTGGGTGACCCTCGTAGCCAACGTGGTCGCTGTGTTGACCATCCCGGCATTCGGCGCGCTGTCGGACAAGATCGGCCGGCGGACTCTCATGGTGGTTGGCGGGCTTGGCGGAGGCCTGCTGGCAGGAGGGTACTTGTGGGCCATCGATCAGAGGAGTTTGCTGCTGGTCTTTGTGTGCGTCGTGATCGTGCAGGGGCTCTTCTTTCAGATGTGGAACGCCACCTTCGCCACGTTCTTCCAGGAGCAGTTCCCCATGCGGATCCGCGTCACCGGTTTTGCGGTGTCGCAGAACGTTGGGCTGATGATCGCGTCATTCTTCCCGAGCGTCTTCACGGCCATTGCTCCGCCGGGTTCATCGAACGTGCCGATGGTTATCGGGCTGACTACGTTCGGTATCTGCGTGCTTGCCGCAGTGGCAACACTGCTGTCCCCTGACACCAGGAGCAAGTCGCTCGAAGACCTCGAAGGCTCCTAGACCAGCAAGGGCAAGATCTGCCCTTGCTGAACCACGGATGTTCACGGAACGTACGACGACGTCGCTGAAGTTATTGCCGCCTCTCACCAGGCCGGCGCTGGCGTCACTTGTGCCGGCAGCCGGCCCGCCACGCGCGGAGTGCGGACGCCGATGATGAGTAGGTACAACACCATCCAGATTTCTGCGATGGCCGGCACAATGCCTAGGTAGCTATGAATCTGCGTTGCGAGTGCGGGAAACAGGAACGCGAGGGCAACATCGACCAGGTAACTGGCTGTGGCCAGGATGAGGATGATGCCAAGCGCCCTTGGGAATAGCTTCGATTTGATCACCAGGTAACCCAAGGGTGCCAGCCACAGCCCGAAGAAGACCTGTGCGGCGAGGATGCCGTAGTGCTGGATGTCCAGCAGCAGAAGCACCAGTGCATTGGACCCCAGCAGCCCGAAGACATCCGTATAGGAGCCGTTTGTTGTTACCTGGAGCGCCACATAAGTGAAGACTGCACTGACCGAAATGATGCCGGCGGCGACGATCACAGCCAACACCATGAGACGGCCCGCATGTTTGCCTGCGTGCTTGAGCAACAGGTAAAGCGTCACCGCCGTCAGGAGAAAGAAGACGGCGTCCACGAGGTGGGAAACGACGCCGATCCGCACGAGTGTGGGGTTCTCCGTCACGTTGCCGGCGGTTGCCGCCGCGTCACCGGCGACATAGAGGAAGGGGTCCATAAACCCCGCAGCGAAGCCGCCCGTGATTCCTACCAGGAGGTAGAACACTCCTGCAATCCTCGCAAGGCGCTTCGGTGACGCCGGCGTAAGCCTCGACGATGCCGGTGCCGGTGCCTCGGGGAGAACCCCGTGTGAATTACTCATAACCGTTCCTTTGGTGAATCCGTGAACAGTTTCACGGAATGTGTACAGCGTACACGCAGTAGTGTACTAAGTACACGAGAAGTAAGTGGGAATTTTCGATGGCCGACCGAAAAGGGGACGAGATGTCAGAAGCGAGCACTAACGCCGGGACACGCCGTCGACCCCTCACCAGGGAGCGCGTCGTTCAGGCTGCCATTGCGCATGCGGACGTTGCGGGACTGGAGGGACTGACAATGCGCCATGTCGCCAAGACACTGAACGTCGCTCCCATGGCCCTCTATCGCCATATCTCGCACCGGGATGACCTTATCGATGCGATGATCGACATCGTCTTCGGTGAGATTCCGGTTCCTCCTGTGCAGGGGGAGTGGAAAACAGCAATGCGGGAACGGGCGCTCTCGCTCCGGGACGCACTTGCGCGCCACCGGTGGGCGATCGGACTGATGGAGTCACGAAGGCGGCCTGGAGCTGCCAACCTGCGTCATCATGACGCGGTCATCGGCAACCTCCGTGGGGCAGGGTTCGATATGGCGATGGTGGCACACGCCTACTCGCTCCTCGACGGATACATTTACGGCTTCGCACTCACGAAGATGAGTATGCCCATCGATACCCCAGCCGAAATCGAAGCGATGGCGCAGGACATGTTTGAGCCGTTTCCTGCCAATGAGTACCCAAACCTGGCGGCGTTCGTGACGGACCACGTTCTGCAGCCGGGCTATGACTTCGCGGAGGAATTCGAGTACGGCCTCGACGTGATCCTGGACGGACTGGAACGAGCCCTCAGTTAGAGCCGAATGCCCTTCGACGGTACCTTTGCGACCTTCAATCCGGACATCAGCTGCCAGTGACGGACCAGTCGCGAGCGTCATGTGCTCGTCGTCGGCGGTAATAATCCCCAAAGCTATCCCGTGAGGGCAAAGGGAGACGAGAATAAACGGCAGCGGGATGTGATCTGGACGGAGATCTCCCGCGAGGCGGGGCCCGTTTCCCCCGATGTGGCCCCGCCGCCTCACTGCCTCCCTTCCCAAGGAATCAGCAAGCCCCGCGGGTGATGATTGTGCTGGGAGCGGCCGTCATGACCTGACGGACGTTCTCACCGGGCAGGGTCCGCTTGCTCAGCCTTCGGCAGCGGACCGGCCCGGTCACCTGTGCTCCTGGTCGAAGGCGCCGCGTATCTGCTGCAAACCCTATGCAGCCAGCAGGCTTACCAACCCGTTGAATCCAGAATGAAGCGCGCGGCTTCCTCCGGCTGGTCCCAGTGGGGGAAATGCCCGCAGTTCTCGAAGACGTGCAAGGTGGCGTCCGGGTAGAGCGACATGGCGACTGCCGCTTCGCTGAGCGGAGTCACCTTGTCCTGCCGGCCCCAGCCGAACGCGAGGCGTCCCTTGAGCGTTCCCTGCGGTGCGCCCTCCTGCCGGGGACCGTGAGCGAGGGACCTGCGTGCTGCATCAAGGCTCGGGGAGGTTGCGAATCCGCGGAGTTCCGTGAGCACCAGGTCCGGATCGAGTTTCCACGGAGCGGCTGAGAACTGCGCGAGCAGTGCGGTACGGCCCGCAGCCTGCTTGACCAGTGACGGCAGGATGGACTGGATTCGGCGCACCAGCGCGATGGACGCCGTGATGGTGCTGTTGAAGATGCGCACCTGGGTGTCGTTCCAGAATCCACCGGGATCGAGCGCCACGACGTTGCCCGTGTGCCCGCGGCGAGCCATCTCGACCACCATGCGCGCACCCATCGAACTGCCGACAATGTCAGCATCCTCAAGGCCCTCCTCGCGAAGGAACCGTTCGACGGCGGCGGTCAGGGTGTCAATGGTCACCTCACCTGTGAGGGGCTCGCTCTTGCCGAATCCGGGCAGATCGACGGCGATGACCTCACGCTTTTCCTGCAGCATGGGAAGGACCGGATCCCAGTTACGGATGCTGGATCCGAGTCCGTGGACGAGGACAAGCGGTGTGCCGGAGCCGGTTCGTTCGGTGTTCAACATGTGGATCGTGTTCCTTCCGTCGCAAGGCTGTTCGTCGTACCAGGGCCTGTGGATGCCTCGCGTCAGGAGATGAAAGCTCTACCGCCAGAACACCGCAATGATGATGTTGAGCAGCGTCAGGCCGCCAATTACTCCCAGAATGGCGGACGGCACTGCGTCCTTCTTGCGGTTGATGAAAGCCAGTACGACGACGGCGACCATCACCAGGAGCTTCACTCCAATTTTGATGTTGTCGACTTCCGCCAGATCTCCGGCTTCGAGAACGCCGACCAGTCCCAGCCCGGAGACCAGCTGAAGCCAACTGCCGTGCATGATGCCCGGTGTCACCACGGCCCCGCCGGTACGCATGCTCCGAATCTGCGCGATGACGCCACCCAGGATGGCAGCAAGACCGACAAAGTGCAGAACGAGGAGCAGGTTGCGCAGGAATTCCATGGCACCAGCTTAGGTCGTGGTCTCCTCAACCGTGGGGTACGGCGAGGCCACTACGGCGGCGCGCTGCCGGTCAGCAAAGCGCACCGGTATCCTTGAGGTGATGCCATTCGACGCTCCAAAAACACCAGCAAAACCGCCTGCGCAAGAGGCACCCACAGCGCCTGCATCTCCCGACTGGCAGCGTAGCCTCGACTCGCTCCTGAACCCGAAGCCTGCTGCGCCGGTTAATACGTACTCAGCCAGCGGCTACTCCGCCCGTTCACCCGTGCCTGCGGTTCCCCTGGCGCTCTCCTTCGAATTGCGTGAAGACGCACCGCGTTCCTCGCCCAGCCGGTTCAAGCGGCAGGACCCGGGCGTGCATCTCTACATCCGACCCGTGCAGCGCAGCGCCGGCGGCACCTGGATCACCGGCCAACTGCGCTGGCAGAGTTTCTTCGCCGGGTATAACAGGGCAGGCTTCGAGGACGCGCACTGGGACTGGATGTCCACCTTCGCAGCAGTTCGCACGCGGAGTGCAGGTTCGGGTCAGGGCCCCGGTGAGACAATCCGGGTGGACGATTTCCGGAGCCCGCTGCTGTGGGACCTGTTGGTGCGCGGCCGCGAGGCGGGAGTGCAGTTCATCACCGCTGGAAGCGGGAAGGTCACGCTCCACACCACCGCGGACGTAAGCCTCAATGTGCAGGCCAACGGCGGTGGACTGATCCTCGCGCCCCACGTGGAGGTTGATGGCGATGCCCTGGATCCGACGTCGATCGGTCTGGTCGGTTCGCCGGTCCACGGCATCTTCTGGTGGGACTCGGAGGACGCACAGGCACCGCTGTCCGACCGGAATATCGGACTTGCGCCCACGTCCACTCCGATTCCGGGGACCCTCCGTTCCCTGGTGACTGCGCAAATTCCGCTGCAGATTCCCGAAACCGGCCGGGAGGCTTTCCTCCAGGACTACTATCCGCAGCTGCACCAGCAGATGAACCTCATCTCGAGGGACGGCTCGGTTGAGTTGCCGGAGATCCCGCCGCCTTCCCTGCTGCTGGAAATCAGCTACGCGCCCACCGCAACCGGCTCGCGCCGTCGTGCCTCCGATTCCCCCGCGCAGACTGAGGCAGTGCGGTTGAGCTGGTCCTGGGAGTACACCCAGGGAGGAACGACGACGGCGCACCCGCTTCCCGACGACGGCACGGGCCACCGGGACCAGCCGGCGGAAGCCGGCACCCTGGCCGCCGTTGCCGGCGTGCTCGACGGTTTCCGCGCAGCCTGGTATGACGCCTTTCCGCGGCCGGCGGACGGCTTTCCGGGCCGGCCGGAACCGAGGGAACTGCACGGCGTGGCCGCCGCACGGTTCGTCGCCGAACTGGTGCCGCAACTCGAAGCTCTCGAACAGGTGCGCGTTGTGCAGAGCGAGGACGTCCCCGACTACACGGAGCTGACAGAGCAGCCAACGGTTTCCGTGAGTACCAGCGAGACGGACGACCGCGACTGGTTTGGCCTCGGCGTCAGCGTCTCGTTGGGCGGCACGGAGGTTCCGTTCGGCGAGTTGTTCCGTGCGCTCGCCCTCGACGAGGACCACCTGCTGCTGCCTGGTGGCGGCTACTTCTCGCTGGACCAGCCGGAATTCTCCCAGCTCCGCCGACTGATAGAAGAAGCCCGGGCGCTGCAGGACAAGGACACCGCTGAGTTGCGGATCAGCCGCTTCCAGGCAGGCCTGTGGGAGGATCTGGCGGACCTCGCAGCCACTGCCGAACAGGCCGAGTCCTGGCGGAACTCGGTGTCCGCGCTGCTCGAGCTGTCCGAGGTGCCCGCCAGAGACGTGCCCGCGGGAATTGAGGCGACACTGCGGCCCTACCAGCAGGAGGGCTTCAGCTGGTTGGCCTTCCTCTGGGAGCACGGACTCGGCGGCATCCTTGCCGATGACATGGGGCTCGGAAAGACGCTCCAGGCGTTGGCGCTGATCGCGCACACGCGGGAGACGCACACGAGGGAAGCGGGGCAGGAAACGCGGCCATTCCTCGTCGTCGCTCCCACGTCCGTGGTGCCCAACTGGGCAGCCGAGGCACACCGGTTCGCGCCGAACCTGCGCTCGGAAGCCGTGTTGGACACGCTGCGCCGCAGCGGTGCCGATCCTGCCGCGCTGGCGGCAAGCAACGACGTCGTAATTGTGTCCTACACGCTGTTCCGGCTGGATTACGAGGCGTACGCCGCGCAGGAGTGGGCAGGGCTGATCCTGGACGAGGCGCAGTTCGTGAAGAATCCGGTGACCCGGGCCAGCGAGAATGCGCGGGACTTCCCGGCGCCGTTCAAGCTGGCGATTACCGGCACACCGATGGAAAACAACCTGATGGAGCTGTGGTCGCTCTTTGCGATCACCGCCCCGGGCCTGTTTCCCAGCTCCAGAAAGTTCGCGGAGTACTATCAGCGGCCCATCGAGAGGGAGTCCGACGGCGAGAGGCTGGCCCAGCTGCGGCGCAGGATTCGTCCGCTCATCACGCGCCGCACCAAGGAGCTGGTGGCGAGGGACCTTCCACCCAAGCAGGAGCAGGTGCTCGAACTTGAGCTTTCTCCCCGGCACCGCACCATCTACCAACGGCACCTGCAGCGTGAGCGCCAGAAGGTGCTTGGCCTGCTCGCGGACATGAACAAGAACCGGTTCGAAATCTTCCGGTCGCTGACGATGCTGCGCCGGTTGAGCCTGGACGCGTCGCTGGTGGATGAGAAGTATGCATCGGTTCCATCGAGCAAGCTGGATGCGCTGTTCGAGCAGCTTGAGGACCTTGTTGCGGAGGGCCACCGGGCGCTAGTGTTCAGCCAGTTCACCGGGTTCCTGGCCAAAGCGGTTGAGCGGCTGGAGGCGGCAGGGATGGAGTATGCCTACCTGGACGGGAAGACCCGCCGACGTGCGGAGGTGATCGAGAAGTTCAAGTCCGGGGAAGCGCCCGTCTTTCTGATCAGCCTCAAGGCCGGCGGGTTCGGTCTGAACCTCGCCGAAGCGGATTACGTCTTCCTGCTGGACCCGTGGTGGAACCCGGCCAGCGAAAACCAGGCGGTGGACAGGGCGCACCGGATCGGGCAGCAGCGCAACGTGATGGTGTACCGGCTGGTGGCAAAGGACACCATCGAGGAAAAGGTGATGGCGTTGAAGGAGAAGAAGGCGAAGCTCTTCACTGCAGTAATGGACGACGACGCCATGTTCTCTTCCGCTCTCACCGCCGGCGATGTGCGGGGCCTGTTTGAGTGAGACGGCTGGCGGTACTGCTTTTTTAGAGTGGCACGCAACGTCTAAACCAGTAGGGCGACCGGCATGATCGTGCCGTTTTGTCGGTTTTGACCTCAAAACCTGGCTGTTCTCAGGACAGATAGGCACGAATCGGAACGTTCGTACCGTTTGATGCTCGATTGCCGTTGAAAAGCTCGTCAGGGGCCCACATACTGAAAGAATCGGTACGATCGTGCCGGACGAGGAGTGGATAAAAGTGGCTTTCGAGCAGACTCTTGCGGAATCCGTGCGTGCCCGGCGCGTCGCCGAGCAGCTCACGCAAGCTGATCTCGCTGACCTTGCCGGCGTTTCGGAACGATTCGTCCGATCCGTTGAACACGGGAAGCCGACGGTCAGGTTGGAGTCGCTGCTGGTGGTCCTTCGCACACTGGGACTAGATCTCGCTGTCACGGGCTGGCGCCGCGAGACGCAGGGCGCTGAAGGGCCCGAATCGCAGGGCGGTGGCATCCGATGAAATCATTCGAGGATGTCAAGGGTCAGCGGCAGGCTGACGTCTACAAACGGGGTGTCCTCGCCGCCCAATTGGAACGGTATGAAAGCGGGACACGGTTCAGCTATCTGCCGGAATACCTTGTGACGGGCGGTCCAGCAGTGGCGGCATCGCTACCGCTGTCATCCGAAGCCGTGATCCTGACCGGTGGCGCTGTGCCCCCTTTTTTTGCTGGTTTGCTGCCTGAAGGGCGCCGCCTCTCATTGCTGCGCAGGGCCGTAAAAACGTCGATGGACGATGAACTGTCTCTTCTGCTCGCAGTGGGAGGTGACACGGTGGGCGATGTGCAGATCGTCCCGAGGGGCAGTTCCGTGACGGAGGGTACATGGGGCTGCATCCCGCCGCTAAATATGATGTGCCCTATGAACAGGTGTGCCGGGGAACTCATCGCACTCTGCGATGCTCCGCTTCCGGCGCTGCGCAACCTGGCGCTGCAACTGGTCTTCGCCTGGCTGACGGGGAACGGCGACCTTCATGCGAAGAACGTTTCTCTCCTGCAGGATGCGCTCGGCGGGACCGCAATAGCGCCGGTCTATGACATTCCGTCGACCGTGGTTTACGGAGACAGATCACTTGCTTTGCCCATAGCGGGGAAGCGGACAGGTATCTCGCGCAAGCATCTTTTGAGGTGGATGGAGGATGTGGGCCTGCCGCAGCGGGTAGCCGTTCGGGTTCTCGACATTGCTTTGAATGCGACCGGGACTTTGATTGACGACCTTCGTGGGGGAGCGGTTCCTTTCTCGGACGCCGAGATCAGGAGTTGGGTGAAGGAACTGAAGAACCGCAGGCGTCTGGTCGAGGAGTAAGGCTCGCGGCGGGTCCATGCAAATTCTCACCGAACGGCAGAAACAACCTCAGCCCACCTGCTGAACCGGAAGCGTGGCGCCGAGGAATTCCCTCAGCGAGGTCCCTTTCACACCGTAAGTTTCCGCCATGCCCGTCATGTCCATCGGGGAATCATAGGTCTCCAGTGCCGTGAGGAGCTGCACAATGAATTCCGGCATCCCGGGTACCGGTTCACCCAGAGGAACTGTGCGGACCTCCACCGGACGGCCCAGGAACTGCTCGAACGTCGCGACGACGTCCCGCCAGGAGAGCGGTTCCGGACCGCCCACCCGAACGGTTTGATTCTCGGACGCGCGGGAGTGGAGCGCGGCCAGGGTGTAGGCGGCGACGTCGGACACCGCCACGAAGGAGTGCCTGCGCTCGCCGGAGCCAACCAGTGTGACCGGGGCACCCGACAGGGCCGGACCACCGACGACGCCCATCACCAGGAGGTCGATATACACATTCGGCTGGATCGACGTCCAGACCATGCCGGATTCGGCAAGGTGCATTTCCGTCTCTCCCTTCGCCTGAAGCAGCGGCATGGTGCTGGCGGGGTCCGCGCCAAGCGATGAGATGAAGATGAACCGCCCGACCCGCTCGGCAGCGGCAGCATCCACCAGATTGCGGTTTCCGGTCAGATCCACTGACTCGATGGTGTCGGCCCCGCCCCGCGCCGTTGAGTTCGCCGTAGTGATGACCGCGTCGACACCCTTGCAGGCTTCGCGGAGTGAGGCCGGATCCTTGAGGTCACCGAGGGCAACCTCCGTGGTCGGCCCGAAATTGCCCACAGCATCCGGCCGGACAAGGACACGGACAGGTTCGCCCTGCTGAATGAGTTGCTGCGTAATGAGCCCGCCGAGCTTGCCGGTGGCTCCGGCTACGAGAATCATGATGCTTCCTTTGGGCTAGCGGTCCAGTTGGTGAGTGAGAGCGGCGGTGACGCCCCGGGCGTCGTCGTCGACCGGTTCCAGAAAGAATCGGGCGCCGGTGATCCTTTCAGTACCGACCGTGAAGATAACGACGCCGCGCAGCAGCTTGGCAGAGCCGTCGCGGCCGGTGCCGCGATGTTCCCATTCGGTCCAGACCACCTGACCGTCGATGGCCGCGCTGACAACGCTTGTCTGGATATCGGGGAGGGATTCGAAGATGGTGCGCCAGTTCTGCCGAACCTGATCCACTCCGCTGAAGCTGCGTGCCGGGTGGGCCGGTGTGATGTTGACGTAGTCGTCCGCGAAACAGGCGGTGAGGGCATCGAGGTCGTGGTCGTTGACGGCGCTGACGAGCCTGTCGATGACCCTTAGCGGGCTTCGCTGCGGGCCATCTGCATGAGGGTGTTCCTGGTTGCCGTTCATCGGCTAACCTTTCATTACAGTGCTTTGTACCCAATACCAAGTATGGAGCTGGCAATGCCTCCGGTCAATGGCCGTCGCCCCTATGATTCGAGCCGCCGAAAGGCACTCGCAGAACAGACGCGGTCGATGTTTCTTGATGTCGCGGAGCAGCGGTTTCTGCGGGACGGCTTCGCTGCGACAACCGTGGCCAGCATCGCGGCAGCGGCGGGTATCTCCGCGGAAACTATCTACAAGTCGTTCGAGAACAAGTCAGGGTTGGTCCGCGCCATCTACGAGCGCGGCTTGACCGGCACGGGTGACACTCCCGCCTACCGACGCTCGGATGACATCCGAGAACGCATCGATGATCCCCGGGAGCTGATGCACCAGTGGGGCACCCTCACGGCTGAAGTGGCGTCGACAGTTACCCCGATCCTCCTGCTCATCCGCTCCGCAGCCGCGACAGACTCGTCGATGGCCGGACTGTTGGAGGCTAGTAACGCGCACCGCCTGGAACGGATGAGGCATAACGCTGAATTCCTGGCCGAACGCGGTTTCCTGAAGGAAGGGACCACCCTCTCGGACGCCATCGATGTTCTGTGGACGGTCAGCTCCCCGGAACTGTATGAACTGCTGGTGCTTCAGCGCGGATGGACGCCGGCACAGTTCGCAACCTTTGTCGCGGACACCATGAGTGCGGCGCTGCTTCCGCCGCGGACCTAGGGTGAGCCCCAGTCTTTGAGCGCACTGGAGGTGTTCACCTGCTGTAGTGGTACCGGCACTGGGCGATACGGACTTCCTGCTCCACCACCTTGTACACGAGCCTGTGCTCGTCGTTGATCCGTCGAGACCAATACCCCTGAAACCCGTGCTTCAGGGGCTCGGGCTTTCCAATTCCTTCATTCCCGTTCCGCTGCACGTCCCGAATGAGTATGGTGATTCGTTTGAGGATCTTGCGGTCTTCAGTGTGCCACCAGAGGTAGTCCTCCCACGCTGACTCGTCCCAGACCAGCGTCATTCGTCGAGCTCGTGGGTCACACCCTTGCTGCTTTCAAGGTTCTCGATGGCACCAAGAAGTCGCCGGGCGTTCTCCGGGCTGCGGAGAAGATACGCGGTTTCCTTCAGCGACTGGTAGTCGTCCAGCGAAACAATGACGACGGGGTCCTTGCCGGCACGGGTGATCACCACTTCTTCACGGTCATCGAGCACTGCGTCAAGAGTGGCAGCGTAGTTCGCGCGGGATTCAGAATAGGTCATGGTTTTCATTATTACCTCCTTGCGTACAGTTTATTGTACGCAAGGAGCGTGCTCCCGTGAACACCTCGATGCCGTTCAGTGAGCTTCTCCCACGGCGGAGGAAGCAGTCAGGCCGGGAGGTCCGCCGCCTTCGCGTGGGTGGACGCGTCCCGGTAGTCCGTGTACATGTACGGGTTGTCCAGGATCTTGGTCTCCGGAACGTCCGGGTTCATGCCCTTCTGCCAGGCCTCTTCACCGAGGGTCGAGCGCAGGTGCTCCACGGTCGACTCGACCTTCGCGCGGATTCCCGGCAGGTCCGCACCGATCAGGCGGTGGTTGTGCTTGACCACCCGTCCGTTGACCAGCACGGTGTGCACGTCACCGCGTCCGGCCTGCAGCGCCACATGCCCGTAGGGGTTGAGCAGCGGGAAGGACGTGGGGGAGTGATCGTTCTTGACAAGGACGACGTCGGCCTTCTTCCCCACCTCAAGGCTCCCGACCGCGTGGTCCAGGGAGAGCGCCGCAGCGCCTCCGCGCGTAGCCCAGTCCACCACGTGCTCAGCACGCAGCGCGGAGTGGGTGATGGTGTCGCCGGCTTCGTGCGCCCGCATGTGCTCGTAGGATCGGTCTGCGCCGAGGGTAGTGCGCATTGCGACGAACAGGTCGCTGCTGAACCACACACTGGTGTCGATGGACAGGGACATCGGAATGTCATGCTGGCGCAGAACCCACGACGGCGGATAGCCCTGACCGCAGCTCTGCTCGCTCTCGGTGGACAGGGACACAGACCCGCCGGTGGCAGCAATGCGCTGGTAGGAATCGCGGCTCAGCGTCGCGGCGTGGACGTAGACCGTGCCGGGCGTCATGAAGCCGTGTTCGTGCATCAGCCGGACGCCGTCGTCGTTGGTTGCTCCCCACACGCCCGCGTGGGTGGTGACGGGCAGATCCAGTTCGCGGGCCACCTCAAACGCGCCCTTTTCCGGGAAGGATGGATCGCCGGTGACATCGAACGCCAGCTGGAACTTCAGCATGTCCGAGCGCGGGTTGCGACGCTCCACAAAGCTCTTGAAATCCGGGTTCGAGGTCCACTCGGCCGGCCCCGCGAAGATGTTGCCCGGCGCAAAGACGAAGCGGCCGCCGGTTCCCTCGAGGGCTTCGAGCGCGGCCTCGGCATGGTCAAGCGTGCTCAGCCCGTGGGACCAGTCGACGCTCGTGGTGACCCCGGCGTCCAGCGCATCCCACGCCGAGAGCAGGTTGCCGGCGGCGATGTCCTCGGGCCGGAATGCCGTGCCGTGCTCCAGGTAGTACCAGACGAAGTACTGGGTGAGCGTCCAGTCGGCGCCGTAGCCGCGCATCGCGGTCTGCCACATGTGCCGATGGGTGTCGATCATGCCCGGCATCACGATCCCGCCGGACGCATCGATCTCCTCCGTACCCTCCGGCACCTCCAGGGACTGGCCGATAGCCTCGATGTTCTCACCGACAATGAGCACGTCGGCATCCTGCAGGACCCGCTTGGCGCCGTCCATGGTCAGCACGGTTCCGTTGCGGAAGACGATCGGACGGCCCGGCTGGGGTGCTCGCGTTTCAGTGGTCATCGTTGACTCCTTTGAGTAGGGGTAGGTGTAAGGAAAGGTGGGGAGAGACTGGGGTTGGTGCCGCCGTCGTCATGTTGGTTGCCCTGCCGGACGGCGGTTCAGGACAACTTTGAGGAACACTGCCGCGGAAAGGCCGGCCAGTACGACGACGGCGAGCCCGACGGCGGTGCCTCCCAGGAACGGTGCCGCCTGGGGATAGGCGGTGGTCAGCAATGCATCCAGTGACCAGGCGCCGGCGCCGGTGAAGGCAAGGACGATGCCCAGGACTGCGAGGACGTAGGGGTATTCGCCTCCCTTTTTGGCGTTCCAGAAGGAACCGGCGCTGAGTTGGGAGGTGGCACCGGCAACCGCCATGGTTCCGGCTGCTGCCGCCGCTCCCAGGGGGGTGAAGAGACCGAGCAGCAGCGAGACGGCGGCCAGGGCTTCAGTGATGCTGGCCAGAAGGACCATGGGCTTTCCGGGGCGCAGGCCCAGTTGCTCGAAGGCACCAGCCATGGTCGTGAGGCCGAGCCCCTGGAACCAGCCGAGCGACTTCTGGGCGGCATGAACCAGCAGAACCAGGCCCAGGAGGAGCCGGAGGAGGAGGATTCCTTCATGCATGGTGGCCGCCGTCGTCGTCGGGATTATGTTGGTGGTTGTTAGAGGGCGATGGAGGGGTACGGTTTGCCGGTCCAGCCCTGGAGGCGTTTGGCCCAGGCGAGCTGGTAGGACAGCGGTCCCCGTTCCTTCGCCCAGTCCTCGTCGAACAGTCCGATGAACAGGGTGAGGTAGAGGAAGAAATGGGCGCCGTACTCGAAGAGCCACTCGTAGTCGTAGGTTTCCAGGGCGCGGCGTTCGTCGTCGGTGAAGGACAGCCAGGTTGTCTTCTCCGCAGAGTTGAGCCACTGGCCGATCTCCGCTTCCCAGTCGGTGATGGTGGCGGCGGGGTCGGCCTTGTAGCGGGCCACCCACGCCGGGTCGCGGTCCACGGTGTAGAGGAACTTGTTGACGTAGTACTTGCTCACGCCGGGACACCTTCCTTTGATTCCTTGCTGGCTTCTGCGCCGGCTTCCGCGGTGGCGTAGACGGGGCCGAGGCTGGCGTGGGAGGACCGGGCTGCGCGCTCGGCGGCGGCGGCCAGCTTCCCGGTTTTGTTCGGGTACCACGTCATGTACATTTCGCGGGTGTGGAAGAGGTCGAGCTGGTCGACGTAGTCCGCCTGCTGCGGTCCGGCGATGCCCATCATGAGAATCAGGTCCATGAACCCATGGGTAGCGTTGCCCACGGCGGCCATCGAGTCATGGGTGACGCTGGAGAGGATGGCGTCGATGTTGCCGGTGGAAAGCCATTCGATGGCCTGGGCATCGAACACGGGGTCCGGGCCGTGGTCACCGAACATCCGCGGTCCGCCGAGCTCCAGGGACAGATGGCCCGTGCCGATGGCGGCGACCTTCTTGTCCGAGGGCCACGCGTCGATGATTGTGCGGATGGCCCTGCCCAAATCCCAGAACCGCTTCGGCGAGGGCATGGGCGGAGCGAAGATGTTCGTGTAGATCGGGACGATGGGCAGGTCGGCCTGCGGGCGGACGGTGATGATCGGGCAGACGATCGAGTGGTCGATCTTCAGTTCATGGCTGAAGGAGAAGTCGAATCCGGCGTCCAGCAGGCCCTGGTGCAGGTAATTGGAGAGTTCCAGGTCGCCGTCGAGCAGGTAGGTGGGGAGGCCGAATTCGCGTTCCTCGTTGTAGAAGGTCGCGTCGTACTTCTCCTGCTTGCCGATCAGGAAGGTGGGGTAGTTGTCGAGGAAGAACTGGTGGAAGTGGTCGGCGCCGACCATCACCAGGACGTCCGGCTCGGCGGCGGCCAGGGTCTCCCGGTAGGCCTCGACCTTGCGCTGCCACTCGTCGGCCTGGGGGAGCCGGTTCTCGGAAGTGTCGGTGGTGGCCTTGAGGTAGAACGGGTGGTGGGTGCTGGCCAGTACGGCCGTCAGATCAGCCATGGGATGTCCTCTCTCCTGCTCAGGCGCTCTGGTCGGGGTCGACATAGACCGCGTTGCGGTCCACGGTCATATAGACGTCATTGGCGATGGGGTTGCGCTTTTCCTCGGCAATCTGGCCCAGCAGCCCCGCGGCACGGGCCAGCAGGGCGAACCCGCGCAGCAGATCGGTGGGCAGGCCCGCATCGGCGAGTGCTGCTCCACAGACTCCGGCACCGTTCAGGGGAAGACGGCGGCCGAGGGCGGTCTCGCTCATCCGGCCAATGGCCTCGAACAGGCGCAGGTGCGGGCCACGCACTCCTTCCTCCTCGGCAATGCCGATGAGTACGGGGGTGCGGGGGTCGCCGTCCTTGTGGTTCGGGTGCCCGAGCCCAGGAACAAACTTGCCCGCCGCGCGCTGTGCGCGGATGGCGTCCAGGGCCATCGCGTCCCAGCCGTCGTCGTCGTCGGGCAGGTCACCGTCATGGGCAGCGAGGGTGGCGGCGAGGAACTGTCCGCAGTCCTCGGTGACGCCGAGGAATCGTGATCCGCCGCCGAGGAGGCCGGCGGCCATTGCGCCCTGGATCGAGTCCGGGGCGCTGAGGTAGGTGAGGCGGGCGGCGATGGCCGTGGGGGTGAAACCGTGGTCGGCCAGGGCAACGAGGACGGATTCGAAGACACGCAGTTGGCCGGGGGTGGGGCGGCGCATGGCAACCAGCCAGTAGGCGAGTTCGCCGAAGCTGATCTTGCCCATAAGGTCCTGTGCCAGGTCCTGGCCGAGGAGGTTGATCTGGGTGGGAGTGGAGGTGCCCAGCGACGTGGGGAACTGCGGCGTCGTTCCGGTCTTTTCGGGGGTGACGGTCATCGGGTTTCCTCCTGTGAGGCTGAGGCCCCTGCGGTGGTGGGATGTGCTGTCCGGGCTGCACCGGTCTGGGCGCCGAGCCAGGCGCGGATCTGATCGCTGTGTTCGCCAAGTTCAGGCGGGGCCAGGTCGTAGCGGGCGGGAGTGGCGGAGAAGGTGATCGGGTGGCGCACCACGGGGACGGCGCGGTCGCCGGTGCCGGCGGTGGCCACCGGTTCCAGCCCGAGTTCCTTGGCGTATTCGACGCCCTGACCGATGGTGTTGATGGGACCGTTCGGTACGCCGACCGCGTTGAGTTTGGTGAACCAGTGCTTGGCGGTGTTGGTCTTCAGCCGGTCGACGAGCAGTGGGCGCAGTTCCTCCCGGTTGGCCGTGCGGTCGCCGTTCTCGGCGAACCGTGGGTCATCGGCAACGTCGGGGATCTCGAGAACCTCGCACAGTTTGCGGAACTGGGCGTTGTTGCCGGCGGTGACGATGAGGTCGTCGTCGGCGGTGGGGAGCGGTTCGTAGGGGAACAGGCTCGGGTGGGCGTTGCCCATGCGGTGGGGGACCACGCCGCCGGCCACGTACGCGGTGGTCTGGTTAACGAGCCCGCTCATCGCCGAGGCCATCAGGCTGGTCTCCACATGCTGGCCGACGCCGGTGGCATCGCGGTGGCGCAGGGCGGCAAGGATGCCGATGGTTGCGTGGAGGCCAGCCATGACATCGAACACGCTGATGCCGGCGCGGTACGGGCTGCCGTTGGCGTCACCGGTGAGGCTCATGAGGCCGGACATGGCCTGGACAATCAGGTCATAGCCGGGGAGCGAAGCCCCTTCAGCTGAGCCGAACCCGCTGATGGAGCAGTAGATTACTGCGGGGTTCTCCTCGCGCACCGAGGTGTAGTCCAGCCCGAACCGCTTCAGCCCGCCGGGCTTGAAGTTTTCAATGACGACGTCGGCACGGCGGGCGAGTGCCTGCGCGGTGGCGCGGTCGTCGTCGTTCTTGAAATCGAGAACGATGGACTTCTTGTTGCGGTTGATGGCGGTGTAGTAGGTGGAGACGCCGTCGGCACGGACCGGGGGGACCCAGCTGCGGGTGTCGTCTCCGCCGGGGCCTTCGACCTTGATGACTTCCGCGCCGAGGTCCGCCATCAGCATGGTCGCGTAGGGGCCGGCGAGCACGCGGGAGAAGTCGGCGATCACCACGCCCTCGAGTGGTCGGGCGGTCGAGGAAATCTCTGGGTCTGACACGGAAGACCTTTCCGGTGGAGGAGGTTCTCGGGTAGAGTGTCCGCTAGACGGACACTTGTCCGACGGATGCGAAGTTCCTCAATGATGGAAGCGGATCGCCGATGTGTCAAGGGTCACGACATCACTCATCACCAGCGCTAGGGACGTGCCATGCCTGATCGCGGGCAGGGAGCGGATTTCATTGAGGCGCTGGCGCGGGGGCTGGATGTGCTGCGTCATTTCTCGCCGGAGCATCCGGTCATGAGCCTGAGCGAGGTGGCCAAAGCGTCAGAACTTGCCCGGCCCACCGCCCGACGCATCCTCTTGACGCTGCAGGAGTTGGGCTACGTCCACGTCCGGGACGGGACGTTTGCGCTCACGCCGAAGGTGCTTGAGCTGGGCATGGCCTATGTCGGGTCACTGGGTCTCTGGGACATGGCGCGGCCGCATCTGGAACATCTAGTGGAGCGGACGGGCGAGTCGTCGTCCATGGCCCAGCTGGATGGATCGGACATTGTGTACGTTGCCCGGGTGGCCGTGCCGAAGCTGATCGCCTTGCGGGTGGACATCGGCACCCGGTTTCCGGCGATGCGGACGTCGCAGGGGAAGGTGCTGTTGGCTTCATTGGAACCGGATCAGGCCCTGAAGGTTCTGGCTGAGCCGTCCCGTTCGGGACTTCCAGCGGCTCCGCCGATGAGCGACGAACGGGTGCTCGAGATCCTGGCGGAGGCCCGGAAGCGCGGTTATGCGTTGGCGGATGAGGAGCTGGCTCCGGGGGTTCGGTCCATCTCAGTGGGGGTGCGGGATGGTGAGGGCGTGGTGCGCACCTCCATGAACGCAACGGTGCATGCCCAGGAAACCAGTGTGGAGACACTCATCAACGAGTACCTGCCGCTGCTGCAGGAAGCAGCTGCGGCGACCAGCGCGGATTGGGCCCGCTGGCAGGCCCGGCCGGTCAAGGCGATGCGCTAGGAGTTCGCCGCTCCTGTCTGGCTTGCCTCAAGTGACTCAGGAAAGCACCCGCCGGGCTGCGTCAAGAACAGCATCCAGATGGATTCCGCGCAGGCGCATAACTTCTGCGCCGGATCCTGACTCGCCGAACTCCTCGATGGAGACCACCTCGCCTGAGGATCCGGCCCAGCGGTACCAGGCATCACCCCGTCCGGCTTCGATTGCCACCCGGGCAGTCAACGACGGCGGAAGCACCGATTCCCGGTAGTCGCGGTCCGCTTCGCTGAACCACTCAACGCAGGGCATGGACACGACCCGCGCGGCGATTCCTTCGCGCTCAAGAACTTGGGCAGCCTCGATTGCCAACGACACTTCGCTGCCGGTGGCGATCAACGCAAGGTCGTTTCCGTCGCCGCTCTGCCACCGGACAAAGCCGCCGGCTCTTGCGCCGTCCGCAGTGTCGCCGTCGGACTCCAGGACCGGCACATCCTGCCTGCTCAGCAACAGCGCCACCGGCCGCTGCGGGGACGCGAGGATGCGCTGCCAGACGGCGGTGACCTCCACACCGTCAGCCGGCCGGACGACGTCGAGCCCCGGCACAGTGCGCAGGGAGGCGATCTGCTCCACCGGCTGATGCGTGGGACCGTCTTGGCCCACTGCTACGGAGTCGTGGGTGAAGACGTAGATCACGCCGAGGCCCATGAGTGCCGCGAGCCGGATGCTCGGGCGCATGTAGTCGCTGAAGACCAGGTAGGTGGATCCGAAGGGACGCCACGGTCCGTGTAGGGCGATGCCGCTCAGAATCGCGGCCATCGCGTGTTCGCGGATGCCGAAGCGGATGAACTCGCCGACCGGGTTGCCCGCCGAGAACGGTTTGCCATCCACGGCGACATTGGTCGAGCCGCTCAGATCAGCCGACCCGCCCCAAAGCCGAAGCGATTCCTGCAGCGCCTTGATCACCGCGCCGTTGGTTTTGCGGGTAGCCAGCGGGTCTCCCGGAGCGCCCGTGTCGATTCCATCCAGCGGAGACGGATCGGTGGTGCCGTCCCGGAAGGCATTCCAGCGCGCAGCCGCTTCGGGCTGATCAGCTCCCCACGCGCTATGCGAGCGTTGCCAGGCGGCGTGCAGCGCGACTCCGCGCTCAGAGGCAGCACGGGTGTGGGCCAGGATTTCCTCGTCCACCAGGTCTTCCAACCCAGCCGTGGGGGAGTAGCCCAGCGATTCCAGGACCGCGCCGACTTCCTCCTTGCCGAACCCGCCTGAGTGCGCCGCAGGAGTCCCGCCGAACTTGGCGGAGGGCGCGCCGATGACCGTCT
Source organism: Arthrobacter sp. PTI12 (assembly GCF_056679915.1). Lineage (NCBI taxonomy): Bacteria > Bacillati > Actinomycetota > Actinomycetes > Micrococcales > Micrococcaceae > Arthrobacter > Arthrobacter sp. PTI12. The sequence continues at coordinate 1,176,532 of NZ_CM155256.1, forward strand.
TCACGGCCACGAGCGTCGGCTGGCCGGTCCGTTCGGCGGCGGCACGGAGGACAGACTCGATGGCTGCCAGATCGGTGGCGTCGTCGATCTCGAGGACCCGCCAGCCATAGGCGCGGTAGCGGGCGCGGACGTCCTCGGAGAAGGTGCCGGACGTGTCGGCGTCGATAGTGATGCCGTTGTCATCCCAGATGAGCACCAGATTGTCGAGACCCAGGCTGCCGGCGAGGCTGGATGCCTCCGATGACACGCCTTCCTGCAGGCATCCGTCCCCGGCCAGCGCCCAAACGGTGTGGTCCAGGTGATTCGAACCCGCTGTGAAAAGCGCCGCTTCATGCCTGGCTGCCATGGCCATGCCGACGGCGGAAGCAACTCCCTGCCCCAGTGGCCCGGTGCTCATTTCCACGCCGACGGTGTGGTGCACCTCCGGATGGCCTGGAGTCTTCGACTTCAGTGAGCGGCTTGCCGCCAGGTCCTCAAGGGTGAGCCCGTACCCGGTGAAATACAGCTGGAGGTAGAGCAAGAGGCTTGCGTGGCCGGCGGACAACACGAACCGATCCCGAGCCGGCCAGTGCGGATGCTGCGGTGAATGCCGGAGAACCCGCGAGAACAGGACGTGGGATAGCGGCGCCAAGGCCATTGCCGTCCCAGCGTGTCCGTGGCCCTTCTGCTGCACGAGGACGGCTGGAATCGCCTGCGCAGCGGCGACTGCGCGGGCGTCCGCAATGGAAGGAAACCCAACGGTGGAAGAATCTTCTCTAGTCACGGACGCCACTTTGGTATACACCTGTACTTAAGTCAATGCTTGGATGATGTGCGGCCGCAGTCGGCCGGGAGAAGGGGACGCAATGGTCAAGGGGATGGCAACCGGCTCAGGTGTGGCATTGAGTTTGATTCGATCGGGGCGTGCCACTACCCGGAACGACCTCATCGAGGTGCTCGGTTGGTCGCGGATCACCCTTGCCCGCCGGCTCGACGAGCTGCTCGACGCCTCCATCATCGTCAGCGTTGGCCAACTGGACTCCCGGGGCGGAAGGCCGCCGGAAACCTTCGCCGTCAATGCCGACGCAGGCCTGCTCCTCGCCGTCGATATTGGCGGCTCGCACACCCGCCTGGCCATCACCGATCTCACCTCGACGCTGCTGGCCGAAGACGAGGCGGATATCGGTCTCAATGAAGGCCCCACCGAGATCTTCGAATGGGCAGGGCAGGTCTTCGATTACATGCTCCGCAGCATGGGCAAGGAACGCAGGGACGTCGTCGGGATCGGTGTCGGCGTGCCCGGCCCGGTCGATGTGGCAACCGGACGGCTGGCCAGTCCACAGGTCTATCCCGAGTGGGACGGCGTGCTGGTGCGCGAGTACTTCAAGACCCGCTACGACCACGCCGTGTTCGCCGTCGACCGTGACGTAAATGTCATGGCGCTCGCGGAGGCCCGTCGGGCGCCCACTGAGGAGCCGAACCTCGTGGTGGTAAAAGCCGGGATCGGCCTCGGACTGGCCTTCGTCACGGATGGTCAGGTCTACCGGGGAGCGCGCGGCGGCGCCGGTGATGTGAGCTGCCCGACGCTCGGCGGGGACCGCCTGCAGCGGTTGGAGGAGGTCGCCAGCGGTGCCGTGCTGAGGGCCAAATTGCTGGAGCGCGGCTACACGGTCCGCACCAGCGCGGACATCGTGGAGCTGGCCCGCCAGGGTGACCAGACAACGCTTTCCCTGATTGAGGAAACGGCGGCGATCATCGGGCAGACGCTTGCCGACGTCGTCGGCCTGTTGAATCCGGAAGCGGTGATAGTCGGGGGCAATCTGGCCCAGTCCGGAGATCCGTTCCTGCAGCCGATCCGGCAGGCAATTTTCGACGGCGCCAGGGACTTCGCCACGCGCGGCCTGGTGGTTGAGCCAAGCCGGCTGGGGCACGCGGCGGGCGTTACCGGTGCGTCACTGCTGGCCCAGGATGCGCTCTTCGAACCCGGCCGAATCAGCCGGATGACGCGCACCGGAACCACCAAATAGCTAAGCCTGTTGACGATAACGAATTGAAATCCACTTTGGGTTACTTGTAGACATAAGCCCCTTTGCGACGGTAGCGTGTGACGTGCGCCACCCCCCTGCCCCACCAACGCAAAGGATTTGCTGTGAGCCTGAATCTTGCCGAAGAGCTGTCGTCGATCACCACGAAAGCGACGGCCTCCGACTGGAGGGCAGCAATCCGCCTCGCTGGTGACGGGCTGGTAGCCGGTGGCGTCACCACCGAGGCCTACACCGAGGAAATGATCACGGCTGTGGAGGAACACGGACCGTACATCGTGATTGCCCCCGGAATTGCGCTGGCACACTCCCGTCCAGCGGAGTCGGTCCTCAAGGGTGGATTGAGCTGGGTAAGCCTGGAAACCCCCGTCGAGTTTGGCCATGCATCGAATGATCCGGTGACCCTGGTCATCGGGTTGGCCGCGCTGGACCACACCGCGCATATCGAAGTACTCAAAGCAGTTGCCGGTGTGCTCTCCAACAAGGAGGTCCGGGCGCGGCTAGAAGCAGCGGAGACCCCGGAACAGGTCCGCGACCTCCTCAGTGGCCTGGCCACCAAGTAAACCGACCCTCATCAACCTGGACTGAAAGGCATCTCATGAAAATCGTCGCCGTATGTGGAATGGGCATTGGAACCTCAGTGCTCCTGAAGATGAATGCAGAGAAAGTTCTCGCCTCACTGGGCATCGATGCGGATGTCGAAGCCGCAGATATCGGTGTGGCCAGAGGCGCAGCCCAGACCGCGGACATCGTCCTCACCTCCGACGAGCTCGCACCCGAGATCGGTGACGTTCCGGCGGAAGTCATCATCATTGACAATTTCTTCGATCTCGACGAGATCACCGAGAAGCTCACGCCGGCCGTCCAGTAGAACCTTTCCGTCCAGAACAGTAGAGAAGGAGCTCCCACGATGGAGTGGCTCGTTGTAGTACTGAATTTCATAGGTCAACAGATTTTGAATGTGCCGGCCTACCTAATCGGCATCATCACCGCCATTGGTCTGATGGCCATGCGCCGCAACTCCGGTCAGGTGATCGGAGGCGCGCTGAAGGCAGCGCTGGGCTTCCTCATCCTGGGTGCGGGAGCCGGCGTCGTCGTCGGTTCACTGGATCCGCTGGGCGCGCTGATCCTGGCCGTCACCGGCGCCCAGGGAGTGATCCCCACCAATGAGGTCATCACCGCACTTGCGCAGGAAGAGTTCGGTGCGCAAAGCGCGTATGTGCTGACCCTCGGGTTCATCGTGATGCTGATCCTGGCGCGCTTCACCCCGCTGAAGTACGTGTTCCTGACCGGTCATCACATGGTGTTCATGGCAACCATGCTCACCGTGGTGCTGTCGGTTGGATTCGGTGACGGCCTGAGCTGGCTCGTTGTTCTGATCGGTGCGCTGCTGCTCGGCGTAATCATGGTGGTCATGCCGGCGTTCGCCCACCCATGGACAAAAAAGATCACGGGCAATGACACAATCGCTATCGGCCACTTCGGCACCCTCGGCTACATTGCCGCCGGCGCCTCCGGCCAGGCTGTGGGCCGGCGGAGCAAGTCCACCGAGGACATCAACTTCCCGCAGGGGCTCAAGTTCCTCCGCGACTCGATGGTTGCCACGTCGCTCTCCATGGTCCTTATCTACATGGTGTTCGCGATCTGGGGCCTGATCGCCCTTCCGCTGGAGGACGCCCTGGCAATCTTCGGCGCAGCCGATGCCGGTGCCTTCATCATGGCGGGCTTCGGGCTGGCGCTGCAGTTCGGTGTTGGTGTGGCCGTCATTCTCTACGGTGTGCGGACGGTGCTGGGTGAGCTGGTTCCGGCGTTCCAGGGCATTGCGGAGAAGGTTGTTCCCGGTGCCAAGCCCGCGCTGGATATCCCGATCGTGTTCCCGTTCGGTGCCAATGCGGTGCTGATCGGCTTCCTCAGCTCGTTTGCGGGCGGCCTGATCAGCCTGGGCATACTTGCCATCTGGCTCAACCCGATGTTCGGACTGGCGCTGATCCTGCCCGGCATGGTTCCGCACTTCTTCACCGGTGGCGGTGCCGGTGTTTACGGCAACGCGACGGGTGGACGTAAGGGTGCTGTGATCGGCGGGTTCGTGAACGGCGTGATCATCACCATCCTGCCGGCGATCCTCCTGCTGGTGCTCGGCGAGCTTGGCTTCGCCAACAGCACCTTCGGTGATGCGGACTTCGGCTGGTTCGGCACCCTGATCGGTGTGAGCCTGCTGGGCGGCACCACGCTCGGTGTTGTCTTGACCATCGTGATTGCGATGGTGCTGGTGGTCGCGGCCATCGCTTTCCAGCGCAAGTTCGTGGATACCGGCTGGGTTCCCGGAGCCAACCGCCAGGAATGGCTGGACGGTCTGAAGGCCGAGGAGAAGGCCCGGGCCGACGCGGAGAAGGCGCGCAAGGCTGAGGAGCGGAAGACCGCTGCGGCGTCGAGCGCTGAAAGCGTTCCGCAGAAGACAGAGTAGGGGTTAGCGGTAGGGAAGGGCGGCACCGAAGGCGGTGCCGTCCTTTCCTCATTCTGGGGTGAGTTAGCGAACGACGACGGCGGGCGTTCGTGTTCATCTGCGATGGCGCGTGTGCCCGATAGGCTGATTCTTCCGACAATCGAGGGGTGCCCGTGACAACTCACCAGCTGGAGCCCGGCCCTGATGCGACGGTCCAGGTGTTCTCCCGGGACCTTCCGGCGGCGCTTACCGTGAACCCCGGAGACACCGTGCGCGTCCGGTCCCTCGACGCCTGGGGGCACCTGCAGCGCCAGAGGTTCCCCGGCGAGGAGCAGCCTCTCCTCTTCGCCGACCGGAAGGGCCATTGCCTCACCGGTCCGATCGCCGTCGCCGGCGCGCAGCCGGGGGACATGCTGGCAGTCACCTTCGTCTCGCTCACTCCCGATTCCTGGGGCTTCACCAACGCCGGACGCAAGGACGACGCTTTCACCCGTCTGCTCGCTGTTGACGGCGGAGTCCCGCAATGGCTGCTGTGGGAGGTGGATGCCGAACGGGGGACTGCGGACAACGACCTCGGACAGACGGTGCGGCTGGGTCCGTTCCTCGGCGTCGTCGGCGTTCCGCCCGCAGCCCATCGCGAGGTAACTACTACCCCGCCGCGGGCGGACGGCGGCGGGAACATCGACTGCCGCGAGCTGACTGCCGGCTCCACCCTGTACCTCCCGGTCACCGTACCTGACGCCCTGTTGTGTGTGGGGGATGGGCATGCGGCACAGGGTGACGGCGAGGTGGGCGGCACCGCGATTGAGTGCGGTATGACCTCGGAGTTGGTGCTCGACCTGGTTCCCGATCCGCCGCTGACCTCCATTCATGCCGTAACGCTGACGTCGAGAATCACCTTCGGCTTCAATGCCGATCTGAATCTGGCCACGGCAGAGGCATTGAAGGCCATGCTGACCTGGATGCAGAGCCTGTTCGGCATGGACCGTACCAGGGCCCTGGCGCTGGCGAGTACGGTGGTGGACCTGCGGATCACCCAGATAGCGAATGAGACCTGGGGCGTCCACGCAGTGCTGAGGCACGACGCCGTGCAGTGATGTTGCCTGACATCGTGCGATGGGCGCCCTGAAGGCGCTGACTGCTCAGCTGGGCGACATTGGTGTGGTGACGACAGAGTTCGTCAAGGCACCGCATTTTGGCGGGTTCCGGGAGGAGATGGCGCATGTGCTGCTGGTGGACATGGGATTCATCAGTTTGATGCGGTGCGGTTCCTGCTGGATCAGGATCCGGTGTCGGTGGATTGCGAGGAGTTCAATCCGTCGTGGAGCTGGTACGACGGCGCTGCTGCCGCCACCGCTGTGTTCCAGATGAGCGATGGTGCACGGCATGTGTATACGGGCAGTTGGTGTGCGGATGGGTTGGAGACTTCGTGGAACGGGTCGTGGCGGGTGAACGGTGTTGGCGGAACCGCGGCGTGGGATGGGGCGGGCGCACCGGTTGCCGAGCTGGTGTCCGGTACTGCCTCGGTTCTGCGTGTGTCGCATGAGGAGGAGATCGCGGGGGCCTTGGGGGAGTTTGTGGCGGCGTTGCGGTCCGGTGAAGTGCCGTCGGGGGAGGTGCACTCGAAGGTGTTGAGCCTGGCCATGGTGGAGGCGGCGGTGCGATCAGCGTCCACGGGTCAGCGGGTGCTCATCGACGATGTGGTGGAGGACGCGTACCGGGCCGCGGTGGCATCGGAGCGGCGTGCGGTGGTGCGAGCGGCGTTGGAGGCGTGGGGCTCGGCGCGCGGACGTGCAGGAGAGCGCATGGCGGCTGAATCTTCCTAACTACAGACAGATAACAAGAAGAACCCGGATAATTATTCGTGAGCGAGGTTCGCCGGGCTTCCCCTTAACGCGCTCAACCGCTTCAGCCGATCAGGCTGGTTAAGCTCTGCCAGCCAGAGCCGATTTGTCTATGGTTCCCCCGCGGTCGGTGCCGTTGTCCGGGCAGAGCCAGGGACGTCCGGTGCTGTCTCGGCCATGACGTCGGTGTGGGTGTCGCCGTTGAATCCGGTGGGTCGCTTGACGAGCGCCGGGCAGTATGGGCTGGACCGAGGGAACGACGAATGCGGTAACGATTCTGATGTAGGCGGCTAATTGGGTGACGCTCCGGGATGGATGGCACGCTGCGCAGCTTGAGGTTCAGCTCGGAGGCCCCTCGGGGCTGTTCAAATGATATGACTGGGTGATGACGGCGGACAGTGGGGGCGGAAATTCATGGATGGAGCGGTTACGTGACGGCGTTGCATCCGGGGAAGTAATTGATCTCGCTATGGATTTCGGGGGAGACGAAGCCGACGCGGATGCTGCGGGAAGGAGAGTATCTGCGAGTCACATTCCGGCTCGAGATATTCGTGCAGTCTTACTGGCGCCAGACTTAGTTGTCGATCCTCGGGGATTACGCATCCGTGGCGCACGGGTGTCCGGAAGACTAGACCTCAACCATTCGAAAATCCCCTGTCGGTTAGTTTTCATCGATTGCCAGTTCGAAAGTCCCGCGTCCTTCGTGCAGGCGAGCGTGCCGGAGTTGGTCCTCAAGGACGTTGTCTTACCGAGCCTTTCCCTTAGCGCGACGCAGGTTTCCGGCAATTGTGTCCTATCTGGTCTTCAAGCAAGTGGAGAGGTTCACGCTGCTCGCATCCACGTAGGCGGCCAACTGAATTTACAAGGAGCGAGACTCAACAACCCAGTTGGGAACGCGCTGAACCTTGACGGCGCTCACATCAAGGGTGACGTCTTCCTAGAGGAGATGGAGACCGCGGGTACTGTTCGGGCGCTGCATGCCCGCGTCCACGGTCAGCTGAACTTGACCGGTGCGAAGCTGATGAACCTGGGCGGGGACGCGCTGAACCTTGACGGGACCGAAATTATCGGCGGTACATTCCTGAACGAACTGACGGCTGCCGGTGAGGTTCGAGCCCTTCATGCCCTCATCAACGGGCAGTTGAACCTGACCGCGGCCAAGCTTAGCAATCCGGGCGAGGACGCATTGAGCTTGGACCGAACGGAAATCACGGGCCACGCACTTCTGCAGGGCCTGGAGACCATCGGCGCAGTCCGTGCGCCGGGTATCCGAATCAGCGGCCAGTTAACGTTGAGCGGAGCGAAGCTCGCCAACACATCCGGAATCGCTCTGAATCTGGACGGAGTGGAAATAAGCGGGGACGCGTTCCTGAAGGGATTGGAGGTGGCTGGTGGCGTTAGAGCACTTCATGCCCGCATTGGCGGCCAGCTCATTCTAATTGGAGCGAAGCTAAGCTTCAGCGAGGGAAGCGCGCTGAGCTTCGACGGGGCGGAGATCGTCGGTGGCGCAATCTTGAAGGAAATGGTGGCCTTCGGTGAAGTCCGGGCGCTTCATGCTCAAATCAAAGGGCAGCTGGTTCTTACGAATGCAAACCTGACTAATCCGAACGGAGATGCGCTGAGCCTCGACGGCGCGGGAATCATCGGCGGCGCGTTCCTGCAGGGATTGGAGGCGACAGGAGCAATTCGGGCGCTTCATGCTCGTATCGCCGGCCAGTTGATCCTTACTGGGGCGAAAATCATCAATCCGGGTGGGGATGCGCTGAGCTTCGACGGGGCGGAGATCTCCGGCGACGCAATCCTCCAGGGGTTGGAGGTCACCGGCTCAGTCCGGGCACTAGGCGCCCACATCAATGGCCACCTGACGTTGGCAGGTGCGAAGCTTACCAATCCCGATGGAATAGGGCTAGATCTCACTGACGCCCACCTCGATACGGTCGTTCTTGATGATGTGTTTAGCGCGGAGGGAGGCATAGGTCTATCCTTCGCGACCATCCGCGTTCTCACTGTAGGGACGGACAAATTTGCCGATGGGCTGCCGCTGCTCTCGGGCGCTCATGGTTGGAAGGTGGGTACCGTCCATGGATTTATACGTACGGATCGCAACAGTGCTCGCGAGTGGCTAGACACCATTGACACGCGTCGCCAGAAGGGCAGCAGGAAGGAGTTTGAGGCCCAGCCATGGAAGGAACTCGCGAAGATCTACGATCAGATAGGGCAACCCGAAGATGGACGACGGCTCCGCTTCTGGGCGGCCCGACGGACAACGCAGGTGGCACCGTTTCCGTCGAAGCTGGTCCGGTGGCCTTACGCGGCGCTCGTCGGCTACGGCTATTACCCGGCGATAGCGATCGCTTGGTTGACCGCGCTGTGGGGCATCGTTTTCGTGCTGGCCAGTCTGAATGCCCCCGCATTCACGCCGACCGATCTCCGAGCGTCCACAGTAGATGTCGTAATCAGTAACAAGACAGAGCAAATTCAAGTTACTGGGGCAACGGAGACGCCTCCCAATTACCCGAGGTTCAACCCCGGATTATTCGCCGTGGACACCGCCATTCCCGCAGCGGCGACCGGACAAGCGGCGGCTTGGCGCGTCACTGATGATTCCTGGTTGCCGACCGCTTTTGCAAGCATCAAGGGTTTCGCTTGGGTGCTCACTGCACTACTGCTGGCGGGCATCACCGGACTCCTACGCAAAGATTAGAAAGTTGCGAGAACTAGGAAAGATCGACGCGTAGCGGGTGGCTTCTGGTACGGCGACGTACTAGGTCTGGTGTGAGCCGTCCCGCCGACCCTGAGTCAAGATGCCGTATTCATCCTCCGGAAGGTATTTGTGTGCATGATTCTCGATGAAGTGTCCGCGCACGCGCTGCAGCGATCGATCCAGCCGGCCCTGCAGTACTCGCCAAGTACCTAACCGGTCCGGGCCATAGCCAAGTCGTTGTTCCGTCCCTGCTACGTCGACGGGCGTTCACAACTAGTCGGTCGGACATACATTGACAGCCAGCCTTCGTCGATGTTGCGCGCGGCGATATCCGCGATGCATTGAATTTCGGCTGTAGCTCGTCCTACTTGGTCCGAATGATCTCTGGCGTGCCGCACCCGTTCATCATTCCCGGAGCAGGAAATGTACGGGAGCTTTTCGACATCCCGGCGCCGGATGAGCTGATCTTCCTCAGCACGTTCAGTGGGGGAGAGGTGTTCCGCAGCGGCTGCACGTTCAAGCGCGGCTTCGGGAAGATTTTCTTCTTCAGCCCGGGCGACCAGGACTATCCGGTCTACCACCACAAGGACGTGCGCCGCGTGATCGCCAACGGCGTCGAGTGGGCGAAGACCCTGCGGCCCGAGCGCACGGACCCGGTGCTGCTGCGCTATGAGACCGAGGACTTCTACACCGGTCACGGCTACCAGGGAGCGATGAGCAGTTGATCACCTTCAAGACCGTTGAGACCGCCGGCCCGCTGCGGGTGGCGCAGGTGGGTGCCGGCGGGATGGGCAAGGCCTGGATCCGGACTTTGCAGGCGAACGACGACGTCGAACTGGTTGGTCTCGTGGACCTGAATCTGGGTGCCGCGCAGGCCTCGGTCGAGGAGTTCGGGCTGCGGGATGTTGTGTTGGGCACCTCCGTGTCCGAGGTTGCAGCTGCTTCTAGGGCTCACGCCGTGGTGAACGAGACGGTGCCGGCGGCGCACCATCCGGTAAATGTGGAGGCGATGTTCGCGGGGTTGCCGGTGCTGTGTGAGAAGCCTGCGGCGCCGACAGTGGCCGAAGGGTTATCCTTGGCGGCTGCGGCGGAGGTGAGCGGGCAGCTGCTGATGATCAGCCAGTCGCGCCGGTACTTCCAAGGGCTGACGCAGCTGAAGGCCCTGACTGGTCAGTTGGGCGACATCGGCGTGGTGACGACCGAGTTCTTCAAGGCCCCGCACTTTGGCGGGTTCCGGGAGGAAATGGCGCATGTGCTGCTGGCGGACATGGCGATCCACCAGTTTGATACGGTGCGGTTCCTGCTGGATCAGGATCCGGTGTCGGTGTATTGCGAGGAGTTCAACCCGTCGTGGAGCTGGTACGACGGCGCTGCTGCCGCCACCGCGGTGTTCCAGATGCGCGGTGGCACCCGGTACGTGTATACGGGCACTTGGTGTGCGGACGGGTTGGAGACGTCGTGGAACGGGTCGTGGCGGGTGAACGGTGCCGGGGGAACGGCGGCGTGGGATGGTGCGGGGGCACCGGTGGCTGAGCTGCCGTCCGGTGCTGCTGCGGCTCCTGCGGTGTCGCATGAGGAGGAGATCGCCGGGGCGTTGGTCGAGTTTGTGTCGGCGTTGCGGTCCGGTGAGGTGCCGTCGGGGGAGGTGCACTCGAACGTGCTGAGCCTGGCGATGGTCGAGGCGGCAGTGCAGTCGGCGTCGACGGGCCAGCGGGTGCTGATCGACGACGTTGTGGAGGACGCACATCGGGCAGCTGTGGAGTCGGAGCGGCGTGCGGATGTGCGGGGGACGCTGGAGGCGTGGGGCTCGGCACGGTCGCACGTGGGTGGGCGAGAGTCTGCCGCTCCGGTGTCGTTGAGCTAGATCAGATCGATCGAGGACGCGAAAGCTCCCCACAACATCAACCGCATGGTCCTGATGGTTCGGGAGGAACTGACAATCCAACACAGCAGAGGGGAGGACGGCCGACAAGGCCATCCTCCCCCTTTGCATATATCGCGGGGAACTTACTGCGTTGCCAGCTGGTCCAGAAAAGCGGTACCGTCCTGCTCCTGCCTGCGTTACTTGACCAGCGGGTTGGGGATGGTGACGGAGCGGACGACGTCGTTCACGTCGTTGGTGCCGTCAACCCCCGCAACGCCGAAGTCGCGCGCGTCGATAACCATGCGGTCCTCGAAGACGTCGATGGTCAGCCCGCGGTTGATGTCGCGGGTGACGATCTCACTGATGCCCTCGGTGTTCTCGCCCCGGGCATCCCATTCGACCTGGATGGCGCCCGTGTTCACGGCCCAGAAGCCGTCCGGGTGGCCGCCGTCGGTGCGGCGTTGGACGGCCCAGTCGCCGAGTTCGAACGGGTAGTGGGTGTGCCCGTTGAGCATGACGGCGTTGGGGTAGTCGCCCAGGATGCCGGTCAGCAGGTCGTTGTGCTCGTAGTGGTTGGAGTACCAGGGGATCCAGGATGCGGACGCGGTGTCGCCGAGCGGGAAGTGCGAGATGACGAGGATCTGCTTGTCCTGCTTGGTCCAGTACGCCAGGCGCTCCTTGAACCACTCGAGCTGCTCGGGGGACATGGGTACTTCCGGCGGCCGCGACTCTTCCTGGCCGAGGACCAGGACGGGCACTTCGCCGCCGTTGCCTTCAAGCACGTATTCGTCCCAGACGCGGTCACGCTCGGCGAAGGCCAGGAAACGGTCGCGCAGGGTTTCCCACGGTTCGCCGGTGTAGCTTTCGTGGTTGCCGATGGCTGCGGCGACCGTCCCGGGGAGGATGGGAGCGGCGTCGTCCATGACCTTGTAGATGTCGTTCCACTGCGCCTCGCTACCGGAGGACACTATGTCGCCGACCATCAGCAGGCCGGAGGCGTCCGGGCGGGTGACGTTGAGGTCGGTGAAGGCGTGGGCCAGGTCCTTGGGCTGACCCTGGATGTCGCTGACCACCCAGGCGCTGGTCGGTTCCTGGGCCCCCGGCAGCACCTCACGCACGGAGACAGAGTCAATGGCCCAGTACCAGCTGTTGGCACTGGCCTCGAAGTTCCAGCGGATGGTTGCGTTCTTCGCGCCTTCCGGCACGTCGATGGCGATGGTCTCGTTGGCATTGAGAACCGAGCCGTCGTAGTTGTCCGTCACCGAGGCGCTGTCGTAGCGGAGGATTTCGGTCTGCTCGCCGGAGCCGTCATACTCGACGGTCACGGTGGCCGACTGGCCGGCCCAGCCGCGGTAGTGCGAGTCGAAGCTGAGCTCGACGGCGTCCTGGCCCTTTACTCTGATCTCGTCCGACACCAGGGTGCTGCGGAAGTCGTGGGCCGCGTTGTGGCGGTCGGCGAACTCGTCCGAGTCCGCCACGGCGATGATGTTGTCCGCACGGGCGAAGCGGTTGCGCATCTGGTCTTCGGCGTCCACCCAGAATTCGCGGGTGGTGAAGGACCAGCCGCGCCATTCGTCGACGCCGACGCCAGCCAAGGATTCGTCATTCTCGACGTCCCAGCCCGTGGGTGCCTCGTGGGTGAAGCCGACGGTCCCGTCAACAATGTCGGGGTCGATTGAGCGTGCCTGGAGGTTCTTGGCCAGGCCGTTGAAGCTCTGGCGGTAGAGGACGTCGTCGGTCGGCTGGGTATTGACCGGCTTGGCCTTGTGGGTGGTTTCGTCCGGTGCCGCGGTGGCGATGGAGGTGATGCCGACGGTCAGCGGTACGACGACGGCGAGTGCCAGTACGCTGGCCAGCGCACGCTGGCGCGGGGGAGTCCCGAGCATGGGGGTGCCTTTCCTGGGTGGAGTGAACACCTCGACGGTAGGTACTTGCCTGGAACAACAAACAGCGGGACGGGAAAGTCCGGTTGAACGGCTGGGGAAGGGCAGACGTTCGTGTCCGTCTGTTGTGGGCGCCCGCCCGGTAGGCTGGCTTTTTCGCCTATCGAGGGGTGCCCGTGACGAGTCATCAGCTGGAGCCCGGACCTGACACGACGGTCCAGGTGTTCTCTCGGGACATTCCCGCGGCCCTCACGGTGAACCGCGGCGACACCATACGGGTCCAATCCCTCGACGCGTGGGGTCACCTGCAGCGCCAGACCTTCCCCGGCGAGGACCAGCCTCAGCTGTTCGCCGATCGGAAGGGCCATTGCCTTACCGGGCCGATCGCCGTCGCCGGAGCGCAGCCGGGCGACATGCTGGCGGTCGCCTTCAAGTCGCTGACCCCGGATAGCTGGGGGTTCACCAACGCCGGACGCAAGGATGATGCGTTCACCCGGCTGCTCGGCGTTGACGGCGGAGTTCCGCAGTGGCTGCTGTGGGAGGTGGATGTCGAGCGCGGTATGGCTGCCAACGACCTCGGACAGAAGGTGCGGCTGGGGCCGTTCCTCGGCGTCGTCGGCGTTCCGCCTGCAGCCCATGGTGAGGTGACAACTACCCCGCCGCGGGCGGACGGTGGCGGGAATATCGATTGTCGGGAGCTGACTGTCGGCTCCACCCTGTACCTGCCGGTCACCGTTCCCGACGCGCTGTTGTGTGTGGGGGATGGGCATGCGGCACAGGGCGACGGAGAGGTGGGCGGCACCGCGATTGAGTGCGGCATGACCTCGGAGCTGGTGCTCGACCTGGTCGCCGATCCGCCGCTAAGGTCGATCCATGCAGTGACGCCGAGATCGAGAATCACCTTCGGCTTCAACGCCGATCTGAATCTGGCCACGGCAGAGGCCCTGAAGGCCATGCTGACGTGGATGCAGGGCCTGTTCGGCATGGACCGCACTCGGGCTCTGGCGCTCGCGAGCACGGTGGTGGACCTGCGGATCACCCAGATCGCGAATGAAACCTGGGGCGTTCACGCAGTACTGAATCACGACGCCGTGGGGTAGCTTCGTCTGCCGTCGAAACCGCGTACGTCACCAGTGTTCGATGATCGGCTGACGGGCTCTGCACCAGGGTCTTGAGGTTGGCCAAGGCCTCCTTGTCGTCTCGCTTGAAGATCAGAATGAGAAGGGGTATCGCGAAACGACTCACCCGGTCACCTGGAAATACACGCTACTGGGTGCTGATCGATGACGTTGTTAAGGACGCGTACCGGGTCGCTGTGGCGTCGGAGCGGCGAGCGGATCTGAGCGCAGCGCTGGAGGCTTGGGGTTCGGCGAGAGACAGCGGGGAAGCGCCTGAATAACCGCGCTTACGAGATACCGGTAGTCAGTGCTCTTGTCGTTGCGGGGATTCTGGCAGAGGAAGAGGCCGGTAAGGGCCCCATTCTCTACCGCTTTTCGAATTCAGCAACACCCCGCTAACGGAGGAAATTCGCTCCCGTCTGGGCTAGCGTCAACCTGGAACTGTTGTGCGGGATAAGGAGCTGACAATGAGTCCAGTATCGGCCGGTGCCGCCGGAGGCGACTTCGGCATGGACCCGGAAGCGTGGGAGCGGCTCCGGCAAACGATCAACAAGATAAATTCGCAGGTGAATGTCCAGACATCCGCGTGGATCAAACACCTGCACGATTCGGGTTTCCTGCAACTTCAAGCGCGGTTAGGTCCGCAGCTTGCGGCCACTACAGCTGTAGCGGAACGACTGACTGCTAATCCCCAATTCCAAGCCACCATGAACGCTTTGTACGAGGCATTGCGTGAAGACCTCGTCGGCCAGTTGCCAGCAACCACTCCGCGGTTGGAGTTCCCCAACTTCGCGACCGTTTATCGCATCGGCGAAGCTGTCAAGGATGACGCCGAGATCGTGGCCGGCCTACCGACTGATGAGGAGCTTGGCGTTGAGGTTTCTGACAAACTGGAACAGATCAACCGGTTGCTTGCTGGCAGCGGCGAGCTTGCGCGCGATTGTGCGGACATCGGGGTGCGGTTCGTGTGGCGCGTCGTGTGGATAGCTGTGACACTGTTCCTCGCGGGCAACTTCCCTCTTGGCATCCTCGCTCTGCAAGCGGCTGGCTTCGCGCCAGAGAACCTGGACGCTTGGGCACGATCTTTGAGCTCCCGCCACAGCGACGATACCCAGAGCTCTGACGGTTGACCGATTCAGCGCTTCCAGATCGAGCGGTCCGGGTATGGCGCACAAGATAGGCCTGCCGGAGTTCACAGACACATCAACTACTTACCGCAGGTGCAGTCGGCGGCGCGGTTGCGATTCGAGTTGACGCCGGACGCCGGGAAGCACAGCTTGCAGAGTGAGTCTTGTATTGCGCGCCGCCGGGTGTCGGCTGTCAGGGTGCTCCTTATACGCGTCGTTTCGGATGACGTGTTTCATGGATGACAGACCCCCCGAAAGCGCGCAACGTGCTCATCAACGCAACTGTTGCGGGCTCTTTGTTGAGTGCACAGGCGACAGGTGGAGGAGTTCGGGCTTTCCGTCACCCTGGGCACTTCCGTGTCGGAGGTTGCGGCCGCTTGTGGGGCTCACGCCGTCGTGAACGTGACGGTGCCGGCGGCGCATCATCCGGTGAATGTGGAGGCGATGTTCGCCGGGTTGCCGGTTTTGTGTGAGAAGCCGGCGGCCCCGACCGTGGCCGAGGGTCTGTCCTTGGCGGCTGTGGCTGAGGTGAGCGGGCAGCTGCTGATGATCAGCCAGTCGCGCCGGTATCTCCAGGGGCTGACCCAGTTGAAGGCGCTGACTGCTGAGCTCGGTGATATCGGTGTGGTGACGACCGAGTTCTTCAAGGCTCCGCATTTTGGTGGGTTCCGGGAGGAGATGGCGCATGTGCTGCTGGTGGACATGGCGATCCACCAGTTCGATGCGGTGCGGTTCCTGCTGGATCAGGATCCGGTGTCGGTGTATTGCGAGGAGTTCAACCCGTCGTGGAGCTGGTACGACGGCGCTGCTGCCGCCACCGCGGTATTCCAGATGACCGGCGGCACCCGGTACGTGTATACGGGGAGCTGGTGTGCGGACGGGTTGGCGACCTCGTGGAACGGATCGTGGCGGGTAAACGGTGCCGGCGGTACGGCTGCGTGGGATGGTGCCGGTTCTCCAGTGGCGGAGCTGCTGTCTGGTGATGCTTCGGTTCCGGCTGCCTCGCATGAGGAGGAGATCGCCGGGGCTCTTGCCGAGTTTGTGGCGGCGTTGCGGTCCGGCGACGTGCCGGCAGGGGAGGTGCACTCGAACGTGTTGAGTCTGGCCATGGTGGAGGCGGCGGTGCAATCGGCGTCGACCGGCCAGCGGGTGTTGATCGATGATGTTGTTGAGGACGCGTACCGGGTTGCCGTGGCGTCGGAGTGGCGGGCGGATATGCGGGCGGTGCTGAAGAGTTGGGGTTCTGGACGGGCAGCTGTCGGCAGGCGCATCTTTCTCCCTTCAGCGCCGTCGCTGCACTGAGAAAGCGAATGCCTTACGGCGAAATGAGACGAAATAGCACTGTTGAGGCGCCGACCGTTTCCTCCGGCTGCGGAACGTCACTTCCACAGAGATCGGATGGGGATGGACCGGACGGCATTTCACATTGCTACTTCAGTTTGCTCCCGTGTCCGGAGCTTCTACTGCGGGACTCGTCGGCGGGTTCACTGTGAGTCCCATCACGTCTCCTGTGTTGTCTGATGGGCGATCCCAGTTGGCCACATATCGTTAGTGAGTCGATGAACTCAAGACTTAGGGAGAGCTATGCCCGCAGTTCGCAAATTGCCACCAGCACACGAGCTGCGTCAGCTACGGCTCAAAGGATTACGGTTGAAGGACATTGCAACAAAATACGGCGTAACTGAACCCGCAGTCTGGCGTGCGCTTGAGCGCGGAGGGCTAATTGAACTTCGGTCTGGAGTCGCCGACCTCTTACCATGGAGTGTTCTTCCGGAGCACAAGACCACTGCAATCATGGAGCGGTTTAGGACGATCCTGAAGCAGAGGAATGGGCAGCAAGTCACTCCAACGGAGGTGCGACTGCTACAGGAATGGCTACACGGTCTCAATGAGCACGGAGTTGTAGTCAATTATCATCCGGAAGCTCCGCCCAACGATGCCTCGAGCAAAGGCGGCTTCTATTATGTGAGACGGACGGCCGCCGACAAGTGGATAGTGCGAGAGCCGGATCCAGAGGGCGGCACCACCGCATCGATAGAAATGATGCTCCCCTGAAGCCGCTGATCGTTTGCGCTATCAGTGAGACGGCGGTTCCCAATCAAGGGGCGTGAAAGATGGCTTGCGGCGCATCTTGCTTGGAGGTTCAGGCGTGAGCTTCCGTCTTCTGACGCCAGACGACGCTAGCTCTAGAACTTGGACCAGAGGCGACGAGTGACTAACGCAGAGGCGAGCATTAGCGCTTCTATCCGCGGAGATCAAGGTCCACGGCATAGAACCGGCGCGACCGCACACCAAACATTTTTCATCTACATTCGAATTCACAACGTCACCTTAGCTCAACGCCTGCAATGACTGACGAAATGATGAACCCGCCTATAAGGGTTATCCGCCGGCTTCGAGTAGTCGGTCGAAGCTTGAGATCCCGAAATCCGGCGGCGTCATCACGATGAGAATCTTTGGTGGTGACGATCGGTTCCGGCTGATACTGCGCCGGCTTACCCTTCACCTGGACGGTTCTCATGGGTGCCGCCGTTTTCGTTTGCTGCGCTCACAGTTCCAGCCCGGGAACACCGTTGACGAGCAGTGGGCGTGTCTGTTGGCCTCGATCATTTTGCGCGGGCTCGACGAGGCCAGCTGATCATTAGGGTTTTCAGTAAAGCCGAGGATGGTGCCGTTGAGGGAGCGCAGCATGTCCCGGAAAAAAATCCTTTGCTTCGCTGGCTCGCCGGATATTCCGGCCCATGTGATGAGAACGCGGGACTGCCCCAGCTTTGTTGAATCCTGACCTAGCGAGCTGGTGCTCGTGGAAGGATGTTTGATTGGGTCCCGGTTAGCAGTCCAGTGGCTATGCGATAGCTAGTTGATTTTTCTGCGTCCAGGTGTCCCAGTATTGTTTCGGCGTCATGCCGTCGAGGGATCCGTGGGGCCGTTCATGATTGTAGATGTCCTTCCACTCGTCGGCCAAGTACTTCGCTTCGGCCATGGTGTCGATGATTTCCCGGTGAGTTGTTCCCTTCTGAATTGGGCGTTGAATGATTCGGCGAACCCGTTCTGCCACGGGGATCCCGGGTCGATGAACGCCGTATCTACCCCGGCGGTGGCGCACCAGTTGACTAGGGCTGCGGCGGTGAATTCGGGACTGCCCCCGGTTTTGTTGACTCCTTGACCTAGCGAGCTTGTGCTCGTGGAAGGATGTTGACCATGCCCACGGCTTATGGGGCGGAGTTCCGCCAGGATGTTATTGATGTGGCCCGGAAGGGCGAGGCCCCGCTAACTCAAATAGCGAAGGATTTCGGGCTGTCGGTCACGACGTTGAAGCGCTGGATGGCGATAGCTGATCGGAAGGATGCAGGCGCTGGTCCGGCGGTTGCGGAGTCCGCGGAGATGCGGGATCTGAAGAAACGCAACCGTTTATTGGAGCAGGAGAACGAGATCCTGCGTCGTGCCGCCGCCTACCTGGCGAGGGACATCAACCCAAAATGACGTACCCGCTGGTCACGGATCTTGCCGCCGAAGGGATTCCCGTGGCGGTGACCTGCAGGGTGTTGAAGTTCAGCAAGCAAGGCTATTACCGGTGGAGAGCCAACCCGGTGACCGACCGGGACTGGTCGGACGCCCACCTGATCAATGCCGCCCTGGACATTCACGCCGACGACCCGGCGTTCGGGTACCGGTTCATCGCCGACGAACTCCCAGAAAAGGGCGTCACAGCCGGCGAGAACAGGGTCCAGCGCCTGTGCCGGGACCATGGCATCTGGTCGGTGTTCTCCAAGAAACGAGGCCTGAACCGCAAGCCCGGGCCACCGGTTCATGATGACCTGGTGGAACGGGACTTCGCCGCTACAGCACCGAACGAACTGTGGCTCACGGACATCACCGAGCACCCCACCACCGAGGGCAAGCTCTACCTCTGCGCGGTGAAAGACGTCTACTCCGGCAGGATCGTTGGCTACTCGATGGACGCCCGCATGAAATCATCGCTGGCAGTCGCGGCGTTGGAGAACGCCGTACGGGCACGCCGCCCTGCAGGGACAGTGGTGCATTCCGATCGCGGTTCCCAGTTCCGGTCGCGCCGTTTCGTGGAATCACTGCGTCATCACGGGCTGACCGGTTCGATGGGCCGGGTCGGCGCGTGCGCGGATAACGCCGCCATGGAATCGTTTTTCTCGCTGCTGCAGAAGAACGTCCTTGACCGTCAACGCTGGCTCACACGGCAGGATCTGCGCCTCGCCATCACGACATGGATCGAGCGGTCTTACCACCGCCGACGCCGGCAGCGGCGTCTGGGGAAACTCACGCCAGTCGAATATGAAACAATCAACCGGTCCGCGCTCACCGCGGCCTAAGACCCCGAGTCAACTAAAGCCGGGGCAGTCCCTTCCGGTCCGTTGTCGGAGCGGACATAGGTTGGCGTGACACCGGTTTCGGCGATGATGTCCTCCAGGACGGCGACCACATCGGTGGCGGTGAAGGACCGGCGCGGAACGATCGCCAGGGCGGTGCGGGTGTACTCGTCAATGACGTTGAAGAACCGGACATGCCGCCCACAGGAGGTCACATCGGACTGGAAGTCGAAGCTGATCACATGCATCGGGTACTCGGCCTTCAGCCGCTTCTGCTCTCCGGCGCCGGGCCCGGTGCGGCGACGCTTACGCGCCCTCGGTTTACAGGTCAGTCCTTCGGCCCGCCAGAGCCGGCGCACCCGCTTAGCGTTGAGCGCCACGCCAGCCCACTCCGGCTGGGCGAGCAGGTGCCAGCGGGCCTTCCGCCACCCCCACGCCGGATGCTCCCCGGCGATGGCCCGCAACGCCGCGCGTAGCCGGGCTTCCTCGAAGCTGACCGCTGGGCGTGACTTGCGCAGCGCGGAACGGTTCTGACCCAGCACCTTGCACGCGAATCTCTCGGACGCCCCGAACTTCTCCACCGCCATGCGCACTGCCCGGCGGCGAGGTTCGGGGCTCAGAATTTTCCCTTAGCCACCTCGTTCAGGATGTCGATGGCCAGTTCCTTCTCGGCCAGCAACCGCTTCAGCCGGGCGTTTTCCTTCTCCAAGTCCTTGACCGCTTTGGTTTGGGCTGCGTTCTGCTCGGAACCGTACTGCTGCAGCCACCGATACCAGGTTGCCTCGGTGACCTGCAGCTCCTTGATGACCTCGATCATCGGCTTGCCGTCATTGAGCATCTTCTGCCCCTGCCGGACCTTCGCGACGACCTGATCCGGGGTATGCCTACGTGCCATAATCTGTGAATTTCCTCCTGCACCCATTATCGGATGCGAAACTCACACAGTCACCGGACTCCTACCCGGGGACCCAACCATGTTGACCATGCCCACGGCTTATGGGGCGGAGTTCCGCCAGGATGTTATTGATGTGGCACGGAAGGGCGAGGCGCCGTTGTCGCAGATAGCGAAGAATTTCGGGCTGTCGGTCACGACGTTGAAGCCCTGGATAGCTATCGCTGATCGAAAGGAAACCGGTGCGGGTCCGGCGGTTGCGGAGTCGGCGGAGATGCGGAGCTGAAGAAACGCAACCGGTTGATGGAGCAGGAAAAATTAGATCCGGCGCCGGGCCGCCGCGTATCTGGCGAGGGACATCAATCCAAATTGACTCTTCTATGGGTTTAGTCAAGCCACGATGATTTGGAGTTGGCGAAAGATGGAGCGGCAGACGTAGCGTTTGAGGTTGTGGCGAATTTCCCGGTTGGTCTTGCCATTGGCCCGGTTGCGGGCTACGTAGTCCTTGGTTGCGATGTCGAAGCTCATGCGCGTTCGGACGATGACGTCGAGGGCGCGGTTGAGTTGGCGGTCCCCCCGAGCGGATGAGCCGGTGGCGGTGGTGTTGCCGGAGGATGCGGGGCGTGGTGCGACTCCGCCGAGTGCGGCGAAGGCTGCTTCGGGCGGGATCCGGCCGTGGTGGGAGTGGGCCCAGAGGATGATCGCTGCGGTTACCGGCTGACTCCTGGGATCGTTTGGAGTCCCGGGGGGAGTCTTTCGGCGAGCTGGGCCAGTTCCTTGTGGTTCACGGCGAGCCTGCCGGTGAGGTCTTTGATGGTGAGGGCCAGCCGTTTAGCTTCGGTGCGGGCGATTCGTGCCACGGTGTCGGTGGTGTTGGTGATCCGCCAGGCTGCGATCGTGGTGATCTGTGCGTCCGTGAGTGATGGACGCGGGCGTCGACGCCCAAATCGGTGCCGCGCAGCAGTGCCATGAGGGCCTTCCGGTTTGCGGTGCGCTGTTGGTCCAGGGGGGAGTGTGAGGCGAGCAGTATCCGCAGCGCCCGGGTTCCTGCGGCGCGGGGTGTGATGATGTGGTCGCGTTCCCTGCCGAGGACTGACCGCGCAGCAACTTCTGCGTCGATCGGATCTGATTTGCCTGTCAATGCGCGTGACGAGCAGATGGGCGGCCTCACTTCACCTACTTCAATGCCTCCGGCATGCAGGGCCCTGGGTGAGACGGGCGCCGTACGAGGGATGTTCCCTCCACGGTAGCCAAGGCCGTTTTTCGCCGGTTCGTCTCCGGATCCATGCGAGGGCTCGTTCCATTCCCGTACGAAATAGTGACTTCGCGGGTTGGCAGAGTGAACGGTAGGGATGTTCGCGACGTAGCCTGTCAAGGCGACGAGCTTTGGCTTGCGCATGGCCGTCGATGATCGCCCTTCGCCTGGTTTTCGGTGCGTGTCAATGGCGAATACAGCTGAAGCAGGCCGCCAGCGACCGCATGCCATTGACGAATTACCCTGGACTGCACAACTTGTCCAAGCCGTCAGAAATAGTTGTATGGCCGGTCAAGCGCGATTGATATAACCGATTTGGGTCAATAGGCGACCGCGCCTCTTCTTACGAAGCCGAAATCCGTTGCTAGACGTGAGGCACTGCCGATAGAAGCTGCCTAACTGAGTCTATGAAAGACGCAGCCTGAGGGTAGCTTAATATTGGGTACCCACAAACGAGTTCCACTCCAACCTTTCTCAACTTCGCCTCGGAGCTGATACAGGGTTAGCACCGGCCGGTTTGTGGTGCCTGCCCCAAGAGTCCGATCGGTGGGGGACAAAAGTGTGCCAGTACCCTGCGCGATGCTGCGATCACGGCGCACAATTACCAGCCCTTCAGTTATAGGATCGGAGGCGCCAGCGAGCGCATTAAGAGCAGTGACGAACGCCGGGATCGACCAATCTAGATCCGGGTGAGAAGAGAAAGCCCCGACCAGCGAAATTAGGTCTCCTATTGGAAGCGTCGTTTCGCCGTCCTGGAGGGAACTTATTGCGTGGTCTAGTTCTGCATATGATTCAGCTCCCCAAACTGGAGGGAAGTAATTGACGCCACCGACTATGAGGCTGTATCTTCCCGAATCTATGACGGTGGAACGAGTGGGTTTGAGCCCCTTGGAAGTTATGACGTGCAACTCGTCGAGTTTGCCATCCTCGATCTGTCGGATGAGAGTCTGGTTGGCGTCATTCATCTCGGAAAACAATATAAAAAGACTTCGTGGCATGTACACCCGCATCATCATTGGATCGCGGTCATAACCGAACATACGGCAGTGCTGCCAGAAAGTATCTACCTGGGGAGACTTTGCTGTGCGGCAATAGTAGACCGTCTGAAGCCGAGGAAAGGTAACTCCACGTCCTAACGTGTTGCCCCCAATAAAGACGTTGTACCCGACGTCAGCGTCTATCGCCGAGCTCTCAGGCGTCACCGAATTGAGGACAACCGTGCCCACGGTTAGGCTTTCACTCAAGCATTTCCTAGCATCGCTCCAAGATAGTAGATCGGGCTTTGTGGACTTTAAGTCCTCCCACGCATTCCTGAGCCAGGGTGCGTCGTTTGACTGGCACTCCGCGTACAGCAAGCCGAAAGCTGTTGTCACGCAAGACTCGAGGGCGGCATGGACTCCGGTGCTTACCGACGGATGGAGGAGGAAATTACAATTCTTCGGACCTCCGCTCTGCTCCGCGTGTGCGCAGGCGATGAGGAAACTGGCCAGCGCAGCCAGCAGACCCTCCGCTGGAGCGAGAGTGTCTACCATGTCTTGTAGTTCGTCGGACGAGGTCGAGCGGTTGGTAAACGGCCCTGGATTGCTGTAGAAGAAATCACCACCCAGATACTTTTCGCCGGGTCTGAAATATGTTACGAAGGACGGTCGAAATCCGGATTCTTCACTTTGGAGAAATACCGCTTGAGGGGTTGCCGTTACCTGCAGGTAAAGGCTGCTGGTCCCGATTTCTCTAAGTTCGTTCACGCGAGTGTTTATCGTGCTCTGTTCACGTTGATTTACGCGAGTATTGGGACTGGCAGCGTCCGCCTCATCGTCGACAATGAAGATAGGGCGACCTATGAGATGGCTCGCGGAACGCAGGAGGTTGCGCCACTTTGTCAACACGTGCTTGTTTTTCTTCAATACGATTATTGACGGCTTTCGTGAGCCAACGCTCATGAATCGTACATCATCGTTTTCGTCGCACACATTAAAGGTATCTAAAGTTTGCAGGGCGCGTTTGTAAGTCTGCCGTTGGAGTGCACGATTATCGCTAGTCAGGAGTACAAAAGTGGTGAAGCCGGGATCAGCATCTGCCGTGGCGCTTACCACCCCAAACATCTGTCCAGTTTTCCCACTCTGAACTTGACCCAGAAGAAGGCCCACAATCCGCTCTCGATGAGAGAATGTTTTGACGTGGCCCTCGATGATTTGATTAACGGTTTGTCGAATGGAGAGTGCCGCTTCAGGCTGCTGCGCTTCGACTGCAGCGATGTAGTTCTCGAAGTGGGAGGACGAATTAGACACTGAAGTCAAGCACCCACCTATTCTCGCCTACGTACTTCGTTAGTGTCAGGGTGCGCCGTCCGTAATCATCCAACGCTGCATCCGTCACTCGTTCTCCTGCTACCAAGACACCAGCGTTTTCGAGTCGTCCCTTCATCCACTTACCGAGCGTCCGGAGATCACCAGCTGAGCGGAGATTCTTCGAGTAGTCGCCACTAACCTTACAATGGAACGACCACCCGTCATCTGTCACTACGGGGAATACTCCGCCTGATCCGGCTCGTTCTGCTTGAGGGTACCCTTCCAAGCTTGTAATGGAGTTGCCTACAATCAACTCCACCTCGTACCAGGAACGGGGTAGTACGAATCCGTTGCGGTTTTCGCGCCCCTTGCCGAAAGACGCGTTTAGTCCGCTGCTTTGACTTTTATCACCCTTCAACGGTATCGAGAATCTGAATTCGATTGGGCGAGCTATGATGGCAGCCACGTCGTGAGGCTTGACTCTTTCTGCCCCTATGTGATCTGTCAGAAGAAGGTTAGACGGTTCCACGATCTTGGGTGACAGCTGGTGGAGAGGCTGAGACGCATGCGATACGAGGCGACTAATCAGTTCGTCCACCTGATCTGCAGCCTGCCCGACTATTTCGCAGTCGACTTCGTACAGACGTGAATTCCTTGAGATGATATTGGAAAGGTTTGAGGACCCAACCAGCGCAGTGAGCACGCCACCGTCAGATCGAAACGACACCGTTTTACCATGGTAGGGAAAAGCGGTCACTAGGCTTACAGACCCAAGTTCGTGTTCGGATAGTGCAGTATCAAGCTGCCTGAGAGCTTCCAGCTGCGTTCGCGTTAGTCCTTCAAAGTTAGCCATGCCTACGCAAAGGTCCAGATAGGGCGCGCCGTTCTCGGCAATCACCCGAGTAAGGTCCACTACAGCTTCGGTACTCACATAGCCACAAGCTATGGCCACGCTGTCAGACTCACGCAACAGTCGCTCGAACACCGAGGGATACGTTTTGTTCGCCGTGGTCAGCGGCGGAAAATTAGACGCGAGAATTTTCGAAGATTCACTCACCCGCATGAGTCTCCCATACGTCCGGGAAGGTTTCTGGTAGGGCGGGAAGTACGTGTCCTCGCTCGTGCGCTAGCTGTACTGCCCAGGGAGGTTGGTTGAATCGGTGTGACGACTCGCTGTAGTTGCTGCGAATGAGGTGAGGACCTCCGGTTGCAGAGTGGGAGTTGCTTAGACAAACACTCTCGACAGCCAGGAGGTCCTCGATGTCCCACGCTAATGCTGCTCTGACTCCACGCCAACGACTTCGAGTGGCGCGGCTGATCGTCGATCAGGGTTGGCCGGTGTCGCAGGCCGCGAAAGCGTTCAACTGTTCCTGGCCGACGGCGAACAGGTGGGCGGAACGATACGCCGCGATGGGCGGCGCCGGGATGTCGGACCGGTCGTCGCGGCCGCACCGGATTCCGAACCGGACATCGCCGGATCTGGTCCGGAAGATCGTTCACCTGCGTTGGAAGAAACGGCTGGGTCCGGTCCAGATCGGAGCGACGGTCGGCGTTCCGGCGTCGACGGTCCACGCCGTCCTGGTCCGTTGCCGGCTGAACCGGCTCTCCCATGTCGACCGCCGAACCGGTGAAGTGGTGCGCCGTTACGAGCACGAGACGCCGGGCGCGATGATCCACGTCGATGTGAAGAAACTCGGAAACATCCCGGACGGTGGTGGCTGGCGTTACGTCGGGCGGCAACAGGGCGACCGGAACCGGTCCGCGACGCCCGGCAAACCGCGCAGTATTCATCGCGGGCCGAAGATCGGCACGGCGTTCGTCCACACCGTGATCGAGTCGCTTACGCGGAGATCCACGACGACGAAACAGCGGCCACTGCGGTCGGTGTTCTTCGCCGGGCTGTGTCGTGGTTTTCCACTCGAGGCGTCACCGTTGAGCGGGTGCTCTCCGACAATGGCTCGGCCTACAAATCCCACCTCTGGCGTGACACCTGCACCGAGCTCGGAATCCGGGTCAAGAAGACTCGCCCCTACCGTCCGCAGACGAACGGAAAGATCGAACGCTTTCACCGCACCCTCGCCGACGGTTGGGCCTTCAGCAAGCACTACACAACCGAATCAGCCCGCCGAAACGCGCTCCCGTCCTGGCTCCACGAATACAATCACTGTGAGTCTTGATCATGGCTGGTCTGGGACCGGCTGGCAGGATGGCTACTGGCCGCCCGGCCCCGAGAATGTGACTCATACAATCATTGACATTGATTGTCTTGCTATGGACTTGTCCATCTTTGGGGTGGGTGGCCGGTACCATTCCGGCCCACCTCGGTAGCTTGATCAGAAGATTGTCCACCCCATAGCGGGGCGTGACCCATCACAGTGCTGTTCCGACGTGACTCCTACCCGGACTGGTACCGGCCGTTGACGGCCGTTAACCCATGTCCTTCGTTCTTCGGAAAGGTGCCGTGACCGCCATGCCCATCGTCGCTCATGCCCACCCATTTGTCGTGGGTGTCGACACACACGCCCGCAACCATGTCTACGCAATCCTCGCAGCCAACACCGGCGCCCTACTTGAATCCCGGTCGTTTCCCACCACTGCGGCCGGAATCAACCGGGCCATCAACTGGGTGGCCCGCGGCACCGGCGCGGATGCCGACACCCTCTGGGTCATCGAAGGCGCCGCGACTTACGGGGCGATCCTAGCTGTAATGCCCGGAGAGGTTGGTGACGCGGCTGGCTGGTGGTTGACCTTTGAGTGAGGTGTGGCCTCGGTGGTAATTGTAGTGGTGGAGCCAGTGAGGGAAAGCAGCCACGCGTGCGGCTTCTGAGATGTACGCGGTGGCGTAGGCCCACTCATCGAGCAGGGTGCGGTTGAAGCGCTCGACCTTGCCGTTGGTTTGCGGCCGGTACGGGCGGGTGCGTTTGTGCTTGATGTTAGGTCCGAGGGCGTCGGCGAAAGCGTGCGACCGGTAGCCGTTGCCGTTGTCGGTCAGGACCCGTTCGACCTTAATCCCTTTTGATGTGAACCAGGTATTGGCTCGGGTCCAGAATCCGGCCACGGTTTCCTTCTTTTCATCGGTGAGGATTTCGGAGTAAGCCAGCCGCGAGTAATCATCGACGGCATTGTGAATGAAGTGATAGCCCGGGCGGCGGTTGGACGCGGTGCGGGTCTTGTTACGGGTGCCGGCTGCCCTACCCACCGCCCGGTGACCACCGCCGTCGGGGATCCGTCCGAGCTTCTTGATGTCCACATGCACCAGATCCCCCGCAGCGGTGTGCTCATAGCGCCGGATCACCCGGCCGGTCACTCGGTCCAGCCAACACAGCCTGGCCAGCCGGTACCGGGTCAGAACCCGGTGGACCGTCGAGGGATGCACCCCGAGGTGATACCCGATCCGTGCCGGGCCCCATCGCCGATTGACCCGCATAGCGATGATCCGACGCTCCATCCGCCGCGGGGTTCTGCCCGGGCAGCGATGTGGGCGGCTGGAAGCGTCCTTCATGCCAGCCGGTCCGTGTTCGCGGTACCGATGTGCCCAGCGGGCGGCAGTCGTGGTCGAGACCTGGAACCGTTCGGCTGCCCTGCGCAGCGGCCAGCCATCATCGACAACACATCGAGCCAGTAACAGTCTGCCCTTCGGAGTGAGCAGGGCGTTAGGGTGGGACATTGAAGACCTCCTGGTTAGTGGATGCTCTAGACAAGCCCCACTTCACCCGGAGGTCTTCTTCATGTCACCAAACCACGCCGATCGTCACTAACCTCTGTGGTCAATACACCTAGCCGGCACAGTGGCCTCCCATGGTTATCCGATCGCCGAGGCACCACGCATGGATGCTAAGAAACGCCGCGGCGTGGGGAAAACCGACGCCTTGGATGCCCACCAGATCGCGGCCGCAACGCTACCGCTGCTCGTGGAAAAGCTACGCCGCCCCCGGCTCAATGACGGGATCCGCCAAGCGGTACGGATTTTGACCACCGCCCGCGGCGCCATGAGCGCCGACCGCACACGATCGGTCAACGCACTCAAACGCTCTGGTACGTAGCAACAACCTGGGGGTCGATGCCCGCAAGTCCCTTACCGCCTCCCAAACTTCGGACATCTCTCGCTGGCGGCCCCGCGAGGAAGAACTGTCCCTGTCAGTCGCCCGGAACGAGGCCATTCGCCTGGCGAAACATATCCTCGAGCTGGAAGAGCAGCTCATAAACAATGAGCAGCAGTTGGACGAGCTGGTCAGGGTCAGCGAGGCCGCGCCCTTGCTGGAAGAGAAAGGGTTCAGGGCGATCAGCGCCGCGAAGTGTCTCACCGCATGGTCACACGAAGGCCGGGTCCGTAACGAGGCGGCTTTCGCCTCTCTGGCGGGGGTAAACCCCATCCCCGCCTCTTCCGGGAACACCGTCAGGCATCGACTGAACCGGGGCGGCGACAGGGCACTCAACAGCGCACTGCACATGGTCGCGGTAACGCGGATGACTCACGATGCAGAAACCCGTCAGTACGTGGAAAAACGACGCGCCGAAGGTCGTAGCGACAAGGAAATCCGCCGCTGCATCAAACGCTACGTGGCCCGCCGCATCTATCGGACGCTTAATGCCTCATCCGAACCAATGAATGCGGCTTGACAGACATAGAAGAGTCCACAGACCCCACACCGCCATCGGAGGCCACCCGCCCATCACCCGGTTGACCAACCTGGCTGGGCAGTACAGCTAGCGCGACTACCGCCGCTGATCGATCGGATGGTTTTCCCGATCGGCGTCGGAGTGAAACTCATCGTTGGCTTCGTGCACAGAACTTGATCCACGGCGTCTCGCTGCGACGATACCTCCGGTGGACGAACCAGCAGGTGAGCGGGAGCTGCTCCCAAGATCTTGCGCCTGATCGCAGGCGAAAACGATATGAGTCTGTTCGAACGCCACGAGTGCAAACACTTCCTAAGCGGCTGCCGGTGCTCCGGCCAAGTTATCGAGCCACCTAATGGCACGCACAACGAGATTGTCATAGATGCCTTGTACGTTGAAAGCGTGGTGAGGTGACCGACTCAGAGCAGTTTTTGGCTAGCTATCTACTCGTGCCGGTATCCTTGTCCGTGAGCTCCCGCCTAACACTTCTGAGGTCAATCAAGATGTCTGTGCTAACTGAACGTCCAACCGTAGTCTCTTTTTTCGCGGGATGCGGAGGGCTCGATTTAGGGTTCCAGCAGGCCGGTTTCGAGATCATCTGGGCAAACGACTTCAACGAATGGGCGTGCCAAACCTATGCAGCCAACTTCGGCACTCACATTGTTCATGGGTCAATCGAGGACGTGGACATGGAAGCCCTGCCAGACTGTGACGTCATGACCGGGGGGTTCCCTTGTCCTGACTTCTCAATGATTTGGAAGCGAGGGGGTATAGAGACCGAGCGTGGCAATCTCTACACTTACTTCGTTAAGGCAGTGATGGTGAAGCAGCCCAGGATGTTCGTCGCTGAGAACGTCAAGGGACTTCTCTCCGCAAATGGAGGGAAAGCGATGGAACGCATTACGCAGGACTTTGCCGCGGCCGGGTACAAAGTACATGCCAAGCTTTACAACTTTGCTCAGTATGGCGTTCCACAGCTGCGTGAACGTGTACTCATCATCGGTGTCCGTGAAGATCTCGCATATGAGTTTCAACCCCCAGAGCCAACCCACGGTCCTGGATTCCCCCACCCGTATGTGACCGCAGGCGAGGCGCTGGCGGGAGTCGAAAGCGTACCCCTGAATAATGAGCATCAAAGGATACTTCCCCGCACGGTTGAGCTTCTAAGTCTCATTCCTGAGGGCATGAATTTTTCAGCGGTGCCGAAGGAGCACCCTCGCTACGTTAAGGGCATGATCTCGCACGTTTACCGTCGGCTTCACCGGGACAAGCCTTCCACGACCATCATCGCGGGTGGCGGCGGAGGGACGTGGGGATACCACTTCGAACACAATCGTCCGCTCACGAACCGTGAAAGAGCTAGACTCTTTGGCTATCCGGATACGTTCCGATTTGAGGGGTCGATCACGGAGGTGCGTCGGCAGATTGGCAATTCCGTTCCCCCTACGGCAGCCAGAGTTGTTGCTGAAGAGTTACTGCAAGCCTTCGTAGGTAGTCCCAAGGAAGCGAGCAAGACGGGTAGCTAACGCTGAGCATTCTCTGCAAGCCGGGCGAGTATCCGACGACGGGACGGACTTTTGATGAAGCACTCGAGAATGTCGATATGGATTCTTTGACTCCAGAGCAGCGAAGCTCAAATATGGCCAAGATCCCAGCAAAGGATACGAAGCCAGAGATTCGGGTTCGTCGCCAGCTCCATGCGTTGGGTTACCGTTATCGGCTCCACGATAGGCGCCTGCCCGGCAAGCCCGATCTGGTCTTTCCCGGAAGGGGCAAGGTCATTTTCGTGAATGGATGCTTTTGGCACGGTCACAGTTGTCCAAAAGGCCGACGCTTACCGAAATCTAACCTGGAGTACTGGTCTTCCAAACGTCAACGCAATCAGGAGAGGGATGCAACGCAGCGGCAAAGACTACTAGAGCTCGGCTGGGAGTACTTGGACGTCTGGGAATGCGAAATGCGACCTGGAAGTACCTACATAGCCCAAATCCAGTGTTTCCTGGATCCGTGACCGTGCCGAGGTAGGGGACGCGCCCCCTACCTCGCTTCTACAGAGCAAAGCGATGTCGGTGCAGGGAGAGTGGAGGAGGACCTGGGATGAGTTGGAAGGGAACCGAGCAATAGTTGTTTCATACGAGCTAGAGCTGCATTTACCGGAATCGGTGCCCGGGCAACACCGTCGATGCAAGAACTTGTCGTTGGACTGATGCATACCCTGCCTGGCACGGATCCACTCCTCGAACTGTGCAAACTTGCGCACCCGGCGCCTGGCACTGCCACGGCCAGATCCTTTCACCAGCCCAAATTCCCGACGCAGACCTGACACTCGAAGGCGCTCGGAGCGTAATCTCGCCTGACCAGGATGAGAGGAGCCAGCGGAGCGAAATTTCGTCGCGATGTGCAACGTGCTCACAAATTCACCAGCGCTTCTTGCGGTTTCAAAGCCTCTGGAAGGCTCGGTCTTTCGACAGCTGGAGTTGATTCAGCCCATATCTTGCCCTGGGGAAGTTTTACCTCGACGTCCCGCAAAACGGCGTGATTCTTTGCGAACAGCACCATTGGGCTTTCGACACTGTCGGTGACGGTCGAATAGTGAGCCGTTGTGACGGCTTGGCGTCTAGTGGTCGTTGCAACACCTGATGGATAGGAGTTGCAAATATGGCCGTCATGAAACGAGCGAGAAGGGGACGAGGCGCCCCTCCAAAAAACGCTGCCCGCGCTCACTATGATCAGATGATGAAACAGGGGATGGGGAATTCTGAGGCCTGCCGAATTATCGGTATCAGCCGAAGCTCAGGCACGCGGTGGCGGCATGGCCACACAGTCATCTCGAAGACGGGAGACATCAAGAAGTACCCTCCAATCTCACGACAAAAGCCACCGATAATATCCGCCCGCTTTCTATCGGAGGCAGAACGAATCACTATCGCAGACCTGCTCCATGCCAAACGAAGCGTCCGGGCCATCGCTAGAGAGCTCAAGCGCAGTCCCTCCACCCGTGAGCCCGGAGATTCGCCGGAATGCACATCAGCCCCCTGGCAGTTACCGACCGCGCACAGCTCAGCGCAGCGCCGAGCGCGGGCGAAGTCGTCCTCGGACCGGGAAGATCGCCGCCAGTTCGGATCTGGCGGAATTCGTGAGGAGCCATTTACTAGAGCGTTGGAGTCCGCGCCAGATCTGCAATCGGCTACGAGTTGAGTTCTCGGACCGCGCCGAAATGCAGGTCGTACCCGAAACCGTGTATCAGGCCCTGTATGGGCGAGGAAGCCTTGATCTGGCGGTCGATCCTGCCATTTCGCTGCGCACCGGACGAACCGGCCGTCGACCGCGCAGGAGGAAGGAACATCGAACCGAACGTTTCCCAAACATGGTGATAATTGGCGACCGGTCGGCAGAGGTCACCAGCAGATTGGTGGCTGGCCATTGGGAATCTCAATGCTTCTGTCAAGCCGCCTGAGCGGTGATGCGTGGCATTTGTTCTTGGTAGGTCGTGTGGTCACGGAGCATTGCCCAGAGGACGTTGATGCCGCGTCTGGCGAGTGCGATGAGGGCCTGTTTATGGTACTTTTCTTCTCCGCGTTTCCGGTCGTAATAGGTTCTGGAGGCCGCGCTGTTCTTGAGGCTGGAGAGGGCGGCGAGGTAACAGGTTCGCAGGAGCCTGCGGTTGAAGCGGCGTGGGCGGTGCAGGTTCCCGCTGATTCTTCCGGAATCGCGAGGGACGGGAGCCAAGCCCGCAACGCTGGCGAGCCGGTCGACTGAGTCGAATGCGTCCAGGTTGCCGCCGATGTTTGCTAGGAAAGTTGCGGCGAGAATGGGGCCGAACCCAGGCATGGTGAGCAGAACATCGGCGCTGTCATGCTGCCGAAACAGCTCGGTGATTTGGGCGTCGATGTCGGCGATTTCTGCATCGATAGTGCTGATTTGCTGGGCCAGCCGGACGACCAGGGCGGAGCCTGTGGCTTGAGTGGGCAGGACGGTATGCTGCGAGTTCGCGGCTATCAGTGCCTTCTCGGCTATCTTGGCACTGTTGCGGCAGCCGCGTTTCCTCAGCCAACCGGTGAGCCGGGTCAGTCCTATCCGTCGGATGCTCTCGGGGGTCTGGTAGCCGCTCAGGAGGAGCAGGGGCGCCTTCTTTGAGTAGTCGAACGCCCGCTCGAGGGCAGGGAAGTATTCCAGCAGGGTGGCGCGGAGCCGGTTGATCGACCGGACGCGGTCGCAGATCAGATCCGTGCGGCGGGCGGTGAGCAGCCGCAGGTCCACGCTGATCTGGTCCGCGCCGCGGACCGGCTGAAGGTCGGTGCGCATCCGCGCCTGGTCGGCGATGATCTTGGCGTCTTTCGCGTCGGTCTTGCCATCTCCGCGGTAGGTCGCCGCGGCGTGATGAACTATTCGTCCGGGAATATAGAGCAGTTGCTGGGCGTGGGCGGACAGCAACTCAATCAACAGGGCCGCGCCGCCGGCGTTCAGATCCGTGGCCCAACAGACCTCACGACCGTCCGCGATCTCCGCGATCGTGGCTATGAGTTCGAGGAGTGCGTTTTCGTCGTTCTCGACCCGTTTCGAGAGCAGCATCGCGCCTGTCTGATCGATCACGACGCAATGATGAGCTCTCTTGCCCGAGTCGATTCCTACCCAAAATGCCGGCATATTCGATCCCCTTTGATCAGCTCCAATTTCGGTTGGTCCCTGTCGATAACTGCGCCGGCACGTCCTTACCCAACGATCAATGTCGTAATTCTCAATCAGCGGTCGAGTCATCGGCGGGTAGCGGGCGGCCATTCCCAGTGAGCCGTCCAAGCGGCAGGGAGACCTGTGCCATACCCGCCACCCGAGGGTGATCGAAACACTACGACAGCTCCGAAATCACCCTCAACAAAATCGTAAGGAGGGGGACCTCATCATCGGGAAGGGCAGCCGATCGGCGATCGGAACGCTGGTCGAACGCACCACAAGGTTCACGGTGCTCGTGCATATGGCCGGCAACAGGGGAGCCGAGAATCTACGTTATCGGTTGGTTGACACGATGAGCACACTCCCCGCGCATTTACGCAGGTCCCTGACCTGGGATCAGGGTACCGGGATGGCCTGTCATCAGAACTTCACCCGCCGGACACTGATTCCGGTGTACTTCTGTGATCCCGCAAGCCCTTGGCAACGTGGTTCCAAGAGAACACTAACTAGCTCCTCCGGCAATACTTTCCTAAGGGGACAGACCTAGCGGTCCACAGCCCGGAACACCTCATCCAGATTGCTAACGAACTCAACCGACGACCGCCGAGATCCTAGGCTGGCAGAGCCCTTCGGAGCAGCTCGCTAGACTAATTCCACCCCCCGACGGACTCATAAACTGTTGCAACGACCGCTGAAATCCGCCGCCACAAAACGGCTCACTTCTCGACCATCGCTGACACGACACCCATTTTCTGGTCCTGCGGTCGGAGTCAGGCGTGACTTCGTGGAAATCGGACCAAACGCGCTCGAACTGGTTGGGGGAGATCAAGCGACGCCGGCTACGATCGCGGGCTGTTCGGG
The DNA here is from genome assembly GCF_056679915.1 of Arthrobacter sp. PTI12. Classification (NCBI taxonomy): domain Bacteria; kingdom Bacillati; phylum Actinomycetota; class Actinomycetes; order Micrococcales; family Micrococcaceae; genus Arthrobacter; species Arthrobacter sp. PTI12. The sequence goes on from NZ_CM155256.1 coordinate 1,210,466, forward strand.
ACGAATTAGTCAGACCAGACTTCCTGCTGCAGATTTTCGACCGGGACTGCCCCCGGTTTTGTTGACTCCTTGACCTAGCGAGCTTGTGCTCGTGGAAGGATGTTGACCATGTATGGGTGATCAAATCGCACTTAGTATGTTTAGTGTCACTATGGTGCTAGTCTGCACACGTGGACTATACGCCGACCGCATTGGGTCAAGAGATTAAGGAATTGCGTGAGCGTCACCAGATGAGCCAAGAAGCGTTGGGGGCGAAGGCGGGTTACCAGAAGGGCGCGGGTGTTTCGATCTCGCGAATCGAGTCGGGAATCACTCGGCCCAGTACCCCTCGTCTTGCTGGCATTGCGGCTGCACTCGGTATCACTGCTGCGGGCCTCGAGGGCCGTGCAAGGACTCGGTCGAGAGATTACACGTCGGTGATGCAGGAATTTGGGGTTAGTGCAAGCGGAGGGAAACGCCGCGTAAAGGATCGACTGGCGAAGATTCAGCAATGCACGAAATCGCGCACCGATCGTGCAGAAGAGATGGGAACGTCCTTCAACGGTGCTCACAAGTTGGCTCGCGACGCGTTCTTCCTGCGCTTCGTGCGAATCGCGGGTGGCATCAAAGATGCACCTATACCGACAGCGGGGACGAAGGATGAGATGCCCAGCCCTGAAGACGGTGTGCCCAATGCCCAATCGATCGCTGTCGGCATGCGCATCGTGTCGAGCAAGATAGTCGCTGCGCTTGTCGGTGCGGCTGGTGGAGCTGTGGCAGGTGCCGCCGTGGGAGGTGCGGCGGCTTATGCGGCATTCGTTGGAGTGGCGTTGCGTGGTTCAGCTTCCACTGGCGCTGCCATTTCCGGCCTCTCCGGGATTGCAGCAACTAATGCCACGCTGTCGGTGCTGGGTGGCGGGACTTTGGCGGCAGGCGGTGGCGGGATCGTTGGGGGCACACTTCTGCTCACCAGTATCGTGGCTGCGCCTACAGTGATTTTGTTCGCCAGCGGCCTATATCTTGCCCATCGTCGAAACAAGGCGCAGGAACTCAAGCTTGATGCTCAGTTAGACGATGCGGAGACATCGCTCAACGCCACTCAAGAAGGATTCGAACTTCTCACGCAAACACTTACGAGAGCCACAACGACCCTAGAATACATCGGCGTTCATGCGGTTCATGCATTAGAGAAATGGGAACAAACACTCGGCGCGCGACCAATAACCTGGAAATCGTTGACTGCCCACCAACAACAACGTTACCGCGATTTCGTGGACATCGCTGCTTGCGAGTTGGCCATTGACAGCATCGAAACTGTTCAATTCATGACGATGGAAGGTGCGGAACTACAGCGATTAACAGCGACTGTCACCGCAACGCTTGACTACGCCGAGGCGACGGTGCGCGCGCTCGTTTAGGACCCGCTTGGGACTGAAACGACTCGTCAACGAAGTCTTGCCAACGACGAGGTCGAACATAGATCGCGCCAAGGACCGCCGATGTGGCTAAGGCGAATGCTATTCATGAAGGCGAAATTGGAAAGGCAATATGGAATACAACCCAATAAAGGTGCTGAATCGTGAGCGCGCGGATGACCTAACGAAGATGCAAGAGACGGTGAATGGGTATGAGCAGACACTCGCTTGGTATGACGCCATAGACCCCAATGCATTGGCGAGGCAGGCGGCAGTCGAGGAAATCACGGTAACCAGGTGTGAGAGCCGCCTCGCCGATCTCGAGAATGTTCTCGAGGTAACGAATAGGCGCTTACGGAGAATTCGATCGGCCACTCGCCCTGGTTGGAATCCGCGCTACTGGCTCTCAAAAGAACGTAGCGATGCGAAGAGCGTTCTGGCTCATTTGATTGTTGAAATTGAACGGCGCGAGGCAACTCGGCGCCAGTACGCCGACGAGTTGGCGCATACCCAGACACGAGAAGCCGATGCGCGGGAGTCACTCGATCGGTACTGGAGTATCGATCGGAAGGCACTCGAAAATGAACTGGCGGAGCTGGAATTCTCCATCGCGCGGAGTAGCGCTGAACTCGACAAGTGGGAGACTCGCGAGAAGGTCCTCGATGAAGCGCTTGCAGCTCCGGTGCGTGAGATATCGGTCGCTCAGAACCGACTGGCGTCGTCGCGGGGCGAACTCGTTTTAGCCAAACAGTTCGAGCGCCGGCTAGTCGACGCGAGCAATTCGTACGAGAGAAAGCTGACCCATGATGAGTGCCAACGAAGATTTGGAACCGGTACTCCTAGGGAGGTCATCAAAAGAACCAACACAGCCATTGATCGTGCCGAACGAGATATAGCGAAGCTGGAACGTCGAATTGGGGAAATCGGACGACGAGGGATGCTGGACCCTCGAATGCTGATCATTGATGGCAGTAACTTATGCTATGAGGCTGACAAGCTCATCGGCCTCTTCGCTCTCCGGGAACTGTGCGCGCGACTGCCCAGTGAAATCAAGGTCGTCGTGGTCTTCGACGCATCCATAACCAGAAAGCTCGGCCTGCCGAGCGTCGACGCCCTGCGCTCTAAGCTTCCCGGGATTGAGGTCCACCTTGTAGCGTCAGAAGAGGGCGCAGACGAGACCATTCTTGATGCAGCTGAACGCTCTACAACATACGTCATTAGTAACGACCGTTTCGTTGATTATCCTGAGAAGCCCGCGGTGCGCGCCAACAGGCTTATCCGTCATCAGATCCTCGACGGTCGCATCTTCGTACACGACTTGTCGATCGACGCAATGTACATTAATGGACGCTGACTACGTAGTTGAAGAGGCGGGGGCCCGAGATGATCATGGAGAACGAGGCCGAAGTATGCTCGGACTCACGGCGACTCGATCGCCTTCCCGATACGCTGGCCACGCTGTCGTTGGGAAAGATCGGGCAGGGCTTCCAAGCTACTGACGGGCCTCAGTCGCACGCACGCGGAAGTGGTTTCGTCGGACTCACGACGCTGGGACCAGCTGCCAGCGATGCTACGCACAGGGAACCTCGCGCGCTCTCATGCTGTTGAGCTTCGCGGTCAGCTGTTCGACTGCCGCTGATAGAAGTGGTTCCAGTGGTAGATGAAGCTATTCCTTGTGTGCTCTGAGAAAGCAGGGCAGGTCCGTCCTTCTAAATGGACTGTCAGTGCGTCAGTCTTGAGAAGCGGGTTGGAGCCGACGCGAATGACGCCGGCTGAGTCTACCCCGATGTAGCCGTGTTCGAATAACCGGTCACACCCGAGCGCGCATGCGAGCATGGTGTTTGCTCTGAAATCTAGACGCTCCTCTGTGCTGCAAAGGGCCCTTCGCTTAATATGGGCCGCGATCAATAGGTCCGGTGGCAGGACCCTGCCACACAATGAACACGCGTGGCTGTTGTTTAGAAGATTCGCTCGCAGGAACTGTTGTTCGACCCGGCGCGTGCTCTGCACTATTGCGTCCGTCTCGGTCCAAAGCGGATCAGCCTTATAACTGTCAAGCTGTTCACGACCAACGTCGAACGCCAGACCCCCCGCGCAAAGGAGTCTAACCAGGTGATTGGAGGTGACTTCGGGTAGCGGGGACAAGTAGGAGAGCCCGGGAGCGCCGGATGAATTCATTGGTCCAACCCCCGGACCAAAGACGGGCTGCAGATAAATCAATTCGAATTCGACGTCGCGGAGAAGTGGGTCGACGAGCACCAACTTGCCCCAGTCATAACCGGTAGGTTCGCCATACCCCTCGGGACGTTCGGCTTCAACGCTTGTTATTGCAACAGTGCTGATGCCCCGCAACAGTCCTTTTGAATAATGGAGGACAAGGTCGCCTCGCCGCATTTGGTCTAGTGCGGGCGTCCAATCCTTGTGCCCGGAACGTCCGTCGGACCTGTAGTAAGAGGCCCACAACGAACCTTCTGCGAAAGCGGATTCGAAGTTGTAACCTTGATTCGCCCACCAGCAGGGCCGCATATCGCTGAGATGAGGGAGATCAGAGGCCGATAACAGGGCAGAAATGTGAGTTTGATCAATCCACGGGACGCCGAACTGGTCAAGTACTGACGTAGTTTGCTCGCCGCCCGAGAAGTCATCCCACGTAAGTTCCATGCCAGCGTGGCGACTAGCGGCCGCGACGAGGGCCTTGCTATCAATATGTTGTCCGTTGTGAACGGCTACGAACTTTCTAGAGGCGCTGAACCCATACTTAGTGCGGAAGGCAGCTCTGGACATACCTGCTGCTTCTTCGAGCGCAGCCCGCATAGCCTCCTGATCTATCCCAAGCGGGTTCCGCGGCACGAGGCTGTCCCTCCCATTCCAATCGAATGCACCGATAATATAGTCCGTTCTAGTTGCTGAGTCGATTATTGTCGACTGCTTCGAAGGCAGGTGGAGCCTCTAGCCCGGATCTGCACCGCGAACCGTCGTCTACGCCCAAAATGCGACCACAGGGGGCAAGGTCCGACGTTCGTGTGGAGATAAGGAAACGTCCTCTCCATGATGCGCGCCAGCCGGTGTACGACAAGGTCCGACTGAATGTGCTGGTGTGGCAGATCGCTGTGAACGATTGGGGCATCTCTTCCCTCACCGAATGGGCACCCCTTGTGTTTCGGTGCTACTCCACCACCCGCCGCAGCTCCGAACGGGTTTCCCGGTACACCTCGACGGGGTCATACGCCTTCCCGCCCGCCGCGAGCTCGCCCCAGCGCGCCCACGACGCCCGCCACACCGCTACCGCCACTTCCGTCAGCAGCAGCACGGTCAGCGCGTCGATCCTGTCCTCGACCTGCGACGTGATGCGAGCACGCAGCTCGCCGGCCAACACCTGGTCCTGCGCGGCCGCCCACGCAAGAAGCTCCGGCTCCTTCGCCAGGAGGCGCATTACGCGGGCATGGTCGCCGTAATCCCCGCTGGTCTCCAGCGCCATCACGGACTCGGCCATGGCTTCGATGTCCCGCAACAGATCCGCAGGGTTGGCAGCCGACGTCTGGAACGCCCGGACGCCCGCCAGCATCCGATGTTGTCCGGGCAACGCCGCATGTTCCTTCCGGGTGAAGTAGCGGAAGAACGTCCTCGAGGAAACACCGGCCAAGTCGGCAATCTGCTGGACCGTCGTCGCCTGGATGCCCTGCTCTTCGAACAGCTCCAGCGCCGCACGATGGATCTCGCGCTCGGTATCGAGGCGCCGTCGCGCACGTAAGGAGGGGACACCGTCGTCGTTCATTTGTCCTCCTATGAAACTGGGCACATCAGCAGCTGTCAGCTTACGACGACCTGTCACATTGTGACACTATCGAGCGACCCTTCGATCAGAAACAGGTAGCTCATGCCGCCCTCTCCCGTCCGCGAGGACCGATCCGTTCACCCGGCCACCGCCGTCGAACCTCAAGCACCTACGCGCGTCGCGCCGATCATCGCGGTGCTCGCGCTGTCCGCGTTCGTGATGATCCTGAACGAGACCGTGGTGGGCGTCGCCCTGCCCAACCTGATGCAGGAATTCTCCGTGACCGCCACAGCCGTGCAGTGGCTCACCACCGGATTCCTCCTCACCATGGCCGTGGTCATCCCCACCACAGGCTTCCTGCTGCAGCGCTTCACCACACGCACCCTTTTCACCGCGGCGCTCCTGCTGTTCATCGCCGGCACGCTGCTCGCCGCCGTCGCGCCGACCTTCGGCATCATTCTCGTTGCCCGCGTGATCCAGGCCGGCGGCACCGCGATCATCCTGCCGCTGCTGATGACGACAACCCTTACCTCGGTCGCTCCCGCCCACCGCGGCACGGTCATGGGCCTGAATTCGGTGGTCATCTCGGTGGCGCCTGCCATCGGGCCGGCGCTGTCCGGCGTCGTCGTCTCCGCACTCGGCTGGCGCTGGATCTTCGGGCTCATGCTCCCGGTGATCGCCATCGTCTTCATCCTCGGACTGGTACTCCTGAAGAAGGGAGGAGAAACACGCAAGGCTCCGCTGGACGCGCCTTCAGTCGTATTGTCCGCGATCGGCTTCGGCGGCCTTGTCTACGCGCTCGCCTCGATCGACGCCGTACTCGACGGCGCGTGGCTCCCGATTGTTGCCTTGGTGGTCAGCGTCGTGGCCCTTGCGGTGTTCGTGCGCCGTCAGCTTCGCCTGCAGCGCGCCTCCGGCTCCACCCTGCTGGACCTCCGCCCGTTCGCCGTGCACAACTTCCGGATCTCTGTGGCCATTCTGATGGTGGTCTTCGCGACCATGATCGGCACCGTCACCGTCCTCCCGATCTACCTGCAGACCGGCCTCGGCGCGAGCGTGCTCACCACCGGCCTGCTGCTCCTGCCGGGCGGCCTGATTCAGGGCATCGTTTCGCCGATCATCGGCCGGCTGTACGACGCCGTTGGCCCCCGCCCGCTGGTGATCCCCGGTGCGCTGCTGGTCGCCGGCGGCCAGTGGTGGCTCTCCACGCTGAATGTCGAGACACCGCTGCCGGTGGTTGGCGGTATGTACGTGATGTTCTCCGTCGGCCTGGCGATGCTCATGACCCCGCTCATGACGGCGGCACTCAGCGCCCTGCCGCGCAACCTGTACGGTCACGGCAGCGCAAGCCTGAACACTTTGCAGCAGTTGGCCGGCGCGGCGGGCACGGCGATCCTCGTCGCTGCGCTCACAGTCGGCGCAGCGACTGCGTCAGCCGGGGGAGCGGCGGAGGGTCCGGCCCAGGCGTCCGGCGCGCAGGCGGCGTTCGTCGTCGGCGGTGTGTTGGCCGTCGTGGCGGTGGTGCTTTCGCTGTTCGTGCGGCGTGTGAAGAACGACGACGGCGCGCACTAGTTACCGAAGAGCGGAACAGCCTCGCCGTGGCCGGGAGTAGTGGTTGACTGGGTCTCACTACTCCCGCCGAGAGAACGAGGACCCATGGCCATCACGGACTTCGAACGCTATCCACTCACATTCGGGCCCAGCCCGGTGCACCACTTGCCGCGGCTCAGCAAGCACCTCGGCGGCGCGCAGTTGTGGGCGAAGCGGGAGGACGTGAACTCCGGCCTGGCATTCGGCGGGAACAAAACCCGCAAGCTCGAGTACATCGTCCCGGACATCCTCGCTGAGGGCGCGGACACCATCGTGTCGATCGGCGGGTTCCAGTCCAATCACACCCGGCAGGTGGCTGCAGTCGCTGCAAAGCTCGGCCTGAAGGCTCTGCTGGTTCAGGAGAACTGGGTGGACTGGCCGATCCGCTCTCCGACCGCGTGGGCAACATCCTGCTCTCCCGGCTGATGGGCGCGGACGTGCGGCTCGACTCCGCCGGCTTCGACATCGGCATCCGTGATTCCTGGAAGAATGCCATCGCCGAAGTGGAGGCAGCCGGCGACAAACCGTACGCCATTCCCGCGGGAGCGTCGGAGCACAAGTTCGGCGGACTGGGCTTCGCCAACTGGGCTTACGAGGTGCAGCAGCAGGAGGAGGAGCTCGGCGTCTTCTTCGACACCATCGTGGTGTGCACGGTGACCGGCTCAACCCACGCCGGCATGATCGCCGGTTTCGCCGCTCTCGAGGACGCAGGCGGCCGACCGCGGCGGATCCTCGGCATCGACGCCTCCGCAACGCTGGACAAGACCCGCAACCAGGTGGCGCGCATCGCGCGCAACACCGCTAACCTCATCGGCCTCGAACGCGACCTGCGCGACGACGAAATTACCGTCCTCGAAGGCTGGGCCGGCGACCTCTACGGCATCCCGGTGGAGTCCACGCTGGACGCCATGCGGCTCAGCGCCTCACTCGAAGCGATGATCACCGACCCCGTCTACGAGGGCAAGTCCATGGCCGGCATGATTGATCTGGTCGCCAGCCGGGAGATCCCTGACGCCAGCAACGTGCTCTACGCGCACCTCGGCGGCCAACCGGCTCTCAACGCCTACAGCGGCCTGTTCCGAAGCTAGGGAACGACGACGACGGCGCCCGCCGGCGTGCTCGATCTACTGCCAGAGCGCCCACGTGGCGGCCTGGATCGCGTCTTCGGGAAGGATGCCGTGCTTGAGTGCGGAGTCGTGCGCCTTCACGCAGCGAAAGTGGCCAGCGCTTCGCGGATGACCTCCGAACGCGTCTTCCCTTCTTTCGCGGCCCGAACGTCGATAGCGGCGAGCTCTTCCGAGGTGAGACGAAGTGCGACAACTTGCGAGGGTTCGGCGCCTCGCCCCGGGCGTCCGCGGCCGCGTTTCTTCAATGCTTCGACGTCGTACCCGGCTTCGGCCTCGGCTGCCCATTCCCTGATTTGATCCTCGGAGAGCGGCACGCCGTTTATCGTCTCTTCTGTGCTCACCGAAATATCGTAATACGTAATCTTCAGGGCATCACGGCTAGCGGACGGCCGGCGTCTTCTTCGACACCGTCGTGGTGTGCACGGTCACCGGTTCCACCCATGCGGGCATGATCGCCGGGTTCAGTCGTGCAACGACGCCGGTCCAGAAGGATCAAAAGTTTCATAGCCAAAGCCGCCCGATGAGCGCATGCTTACCCTGTTGGGGCTTCACGAGGAGAAGTCATGAATATTGCGCTTTGGATTGTGGCTGGTGCCCTGGCACTTTTCTTTCTCGCTGCAGGTGTCACGAAGGCCCTTCAACCAATCGACAAAATCGTGGCCCAGGGACTCACTTGGGCGAAGGAGAAACCCGGCTATGCGCGCACCGCCGGAGCATTCGAAATCCTCGGCGCTCTGGGGCTGATCCTTCCCGGCATCTTCCGGGTAGCGACATTCCTGATTCCGGCAGCAGCCATCGGGCTGGCGTTGATCATGGCCCTGTCGATCGCGTTCCACATCTCCCGCGGCGAGAAGGGGTTCACCATCAACATCGTGGCTCTCCTGCTCGCGCTCTTCGTCGCCTGGGGACGCTCCACTGAGTGGGCCCTGTAACGGTGAGTGCCGCCGTCGTCGGCTTTAGACAGCACGGTGATAAAGTCGGTACAAAGTAATGCCGTCCCCATCGCTGATTCAGCGTGGGTTAACGGCCCCAGCAGGGCGTTCCCGCCACGAAGCACCTTACCGCCGGTATTTGAGCTCCGGGTTGCCGCCCGTCCAAGAGATCGGATCCCATGACCAGGACTTCACGCCACTCCTCACCACGAGCAGGCCAAACACCACCGCGGCTGGACAAGGGTGCCATGCGCATCGTCGCGCTGGGCGGTCTGGAGGAGATCGGCCGCAACATGACCGTGTTCGAGTTCGGCGGCAAGCTGCTGATCGTCGACTGCGGCGTCCTCTTCCCTGAGGAACACCACCCGGGTGTGGACCTGATCCTGCCTGACTTCTCCTACCTGCGGGACCGCCTGGATGACATCGTGGGCCTGGTGCTGACGCACGGGCACGAGGACCACATCGGCGCCGTTCCGTACCTGCTGCGCGAACGCGCCGACATCCCCATCATCTCGGCGAAGCTGACACTGGCGTTCATCAAGACCAAGCTGCAGGAACACCGCATCACCGCCAAGACCGTGCAGGTCAAGGAGGGGGACCGCAAGAAGTTCGGGCCCTTCGATCTCGAGTTCCTCGCCGTCAACCACTCCATTCCGGACGGACTGGCCGTTGCCATCCGCACTCCCGCCGGCCTGGTCCTCGCCACGGGCGACTTCAAGATGGACCAGTTCCCTCTGGACGGCCGGATCACCGACCTCGCCGGCTTTGCACGCCTCGGCGAGGAAGGCGTGGACCTGTTCCTGCCCGACTCCACCAACGCCGACGTCCCCGGCTTCCAGATCTCCGAGCAGGACCTGGCGCCGGCTATCGACGAGGTGATGCGTACCGCTCCGCGCCGCATCATCGTCTCCAGCTTCGCGAGCCACATCCACCGCATCCAGCAGGTTATCGACGCCGCACACCTGTACCACCGGAAGGTGGCCTTCGTGGGCCGCTCCATGGTGCGCAACATGAAGACCGCACGCGAACTCGGCTACCTGAACATCCCGCGCGGCACGCTGGTGGACTTCAAGGAACTCGACAAGATGGACCCGAAGAAGGCCGTCATCATCTGCACCGGATCACAGGGTGAGCCCATGGCCGCCCTGGCGCGCATGGCCAGCCAGGACCACATGATCGACCTCACCCAGGGCGACACCGTGCTCCTGGCCAGCTCGCTCATCCCGGGCAACGAGACCTCGATCTACCGGCTCATCAATGACCTCACCAAGCTCGGCGCCAACGTAGTGCACAAGGGCAACGCGAAGGTCCACGTCTCCGGCCACGCCAGCGCCGGTGAACTGGTCTACTGCTACAACCTCGTACGTCCCCGCAACGTCATGCCGGTCCACGGTGAGCACCGTCACCTGAAGGCCAACGCTGAGCTGGCCATACGGACCGGCGTGGATCCGAAGAAGGCCCTCGTGGTCGAGGACGGCACCACCATTGACCTCAAGGACGGCGTAGCCCGCGTGACCGGCAAGGTCACCGCCGACTACGTGTATGTGGAGAACATGGTGGCCGGCGCCGCCACCGAGGAGTCGCTGCAGGACCGCATCCGTTTGGCCGAAGACGGCGCGCTCACCGTGCTGGCCATCGTCAACCCGGACACCGGAAAGCTGGAGGAGGACCCCGAGTTCTTCCCCGTCGGCTGGGCTCCGAAGGACGGCGAGCTGGACAAGGCAACCGACATTGTCGAGAAGACGCTCGCTCAGCTTAAGGGCGAAAAGACCGGCCCCGATGCCGAACGCGCCATCGCCGAGGGCCTGGTCCGCTGGTCTGACCGGTCACTGCGGCGCAAGCCCGTGGTGACGGTCATCATCGTCGACGCCTGAGTTCCGGTTGATCGCTCGGTCTTACTGCCGGTTCCCTGACGATGGGATCGGCAGTAAGTTCGAGTCATGACAACCGCACGAGTCTCCAGCAGCAGGCGGGTGACAATACCGCTTGAGGTGCGTCAGCGGCTCGCCATCGGGCAAGGGTTCCAGGATCGATTTCCGGTTCATGCCGGACGGTCGATGCGTGATGGAACCGGTCGGCGCGTCGCTCAAGTCGCTTGAAGGCGTGTTTCATCGACCCGATCAAGAGCCGCATTCCTTGGACGAGATGCAGAGCGCCATCGAATCAGCGGCCGTGAGCAAAGATGGCATCATCGAAAGATGAGCCCGAAAAGCCGTACACGCAAGCCCAAGTCGGCGGCCAGAAACAAGAACCGCAGGACCGGCCCACCCAGCAACCCCATCGCGGACGTCTACCGCACCGTCGTGCCGGTATTTGCAGCGGAAGCGGATCATACGTCTTCCCTGCACAGTGAGCTGATTGCATCGGAGCTGTACTCCGTCATGCATCAGACCACGAATCTGGGTCCTCGAATCGATGCCGAGATGTTCGGCGACTGGGTGCGCTACGTCGAACGCCAGCGGGATGCTGCAGCTGCCTCGATGCTATGGGCGCTTGCGCAAGTCGCTGATCCACCAGCTGACGCGGAAGCCGCCGCGGCCGCCCAGCGCCTGATGGATGCAGGCGTAGCGCCGCCGGCGTGGCTTGCGCCCCTGCGCAAGCTTGAGGCCACGGAAGCGTGGATGCTGACGGATGTTTTCGGTGATTCCATCGAACTGGTGATCGAGTTCCGCACCGGACGCCGCAAGCACGGCATGGCCATGACGATCGACACCAACCACATGGGCGGTTACGCCACCAGCCTGACGTTCGACGAAAGCGCACGCAAACTTGTCAAGGACAGGGAACGGTTCGCAGGGCATATGGACGGCCTGATGCAGATTGAAACTGCATCGCTGACCGAGGTGCGGGCTATGGGCATCGCTGCGATTGACGCCACCGACATCACAAGCGATTCCGACCTGGCGCCGGAGTATGCAGCGAACCGTTCGCTGGCACTGAGCCGGCTGCGTGCGCTGCCGGGTAGCGACGTCGTCGACCTCGCCGACCGCCGCATTCCGACTGAAGCCGAGGAACTGTCCCAGTTCGAAAGGGACGAAGCGGAGAACGAACGGCTGGTCGCTGAGTTCCTGGCGGATCTGCAGAAGGACCCGACCGACCACGCGGTCCGTGACTATGAAGAGGAGTTCGCGCGGCTCGCCGAGCTTGCACTGATGTACGGACGCAATTACGACGACGGCCGCCTCCTCCGCGTCAGCCCTCCGAAAATCAGCAACTACGCCGGCTGGTTCCTGCCGCGCAAGGTGATGCTCGATGACGAGGAGCGAGAGGCGCTTCCACTGTTCCTTGAGTCGTGGATTGCCTGGTGCGGGAAGCATCAGCAGCTTCCGGCGCTGGCGATTGAACTGGTGCAGCATGCAGCAGCGACCACCCTTGATTCGGTGGCCGATCTGGTTGAGGAGGGCGAGGAGCTTACGTCACCGGGCATGGTGTTCCTCGAAGGTTTGGATATGGACACGATGGAGGAAGCGCAGGACGCCATTGGGCGCCGGCAGCTTGCCATGCCCTACTTCGGCACGCGGATCGGTGCGGAAGATTATCCGCGGCTGAACGCCAATAGGGCGGACGAGCTGCGGCTGCTGGTGCTCGGTGAGTTGAAGGAATTCCATGGTGTGGGGAAGAAGGAGTATCCCCGGAGCGGTGAACCGGATGGCTCGCCCGTATGGGACGCCGCGCTGCGCGAGCTGGTGATATCGCAGTTGTGGCACAACGACCCGCCGCAGGTCTGGGAAGCCGCCGTGCGGTTGCAGTCAAAGGGCCTGAACCGGTTGGAGATCCTCGCTCAGCTTCAGGGGGCACTGTCCGGGCATGTCGACGCTGCCAAGCTCCGGCCCCTGACCGACGGAGCCGGTTCCGACGCCGTGCATGCCCTGGGCTACGTCGCGTCGCTGGCAACCCTCGGTGCGAGCGAGGGGCGGGGCGGACACCTCCGTCCGGTGTGACTCAATCTCGGCCTTACTCGCCGCCGCCGTCCGCGATACCCGCGTCGAAGGATCCGGCGAAGTTCGCCTCCGGGCCCGGTTCCGCGACACCCGTATAGGTTTGGCCGGAGTCTCCCGCGCGCAAGGCGGCTGGATCGCTGTAGGGGGAGGCGTCGTCGTCGGCTGTCATGAACGCAAGCACGGCATTGGGGGCAATAGCGGCAGCAGCAACCGCGCCCGGAATGCGCAGGGCCGGGTCTTCGGAATCGGGCACCAACTCAACCTGGAACGGTACCTGTGCGCCGGCGTCGTTGGTTGCCAGGTCCTTGACTGCCATAATGTCCTCCGTAGCTGAGCCGGTGTACCTCTGATCGTCCTCGTTTCACCGGCCATGTCAACGCCCTGTTCACCCGAATCAGGGCACGATGTTCCCAAAGTGTCACCGGTCACGGGTAGCCTGCTGTCACCGCATTACGACAGGGAGTTGGTTTCACGTGTTCCACACTTTCAACAGAGGGCCTCGCCGTGCCATCACGGCCGTCGCGCTCACCTGCGCCGCAGCATTGACGCTCGCACCGGCAGCAACCGCCGCACCCGGCGATACCACCATCAAGGGTTCCAACGGCAAGACGGCCACCATCACGGTGATGGGTACCAGCGATCTCCACGGTTACATTGAGAACTGGGACTACTTCACCAACGCGGAGTACGACGACGCCGCCTCCAACGATGTCGGCCTCGCCAAGATTTCCAGCCTGGTCAAGCAGGTCCGTGCGGACCGCGGTGAGGAGTCCACCCTCCTCATCGACAACGGCGACACCATCCAGGGCACCGCACTGACGGACTACTACGCCAACGTTGAGCCCATCGATGAGACCGGTGAGCTGCACCCTATGGCTGCCGCCATGAACGCTTTGGGTTATGACGCCACCACGCTCGGCAACCACGAGTTCAACTACGGGATGCCGCTGCTGCGCGCTTATGAGGAGCAGCTCGACTTCCCGCTCCTCGGCGCCAACGTGAAGGACTGGGAGACCGGTGAGGACGCCTTTACTCCGTACGTCATCGAGACGGTCAAGCTGAAGGGACAGAAGCCCATTCGCGTTGGCATTCTTGGGCTTACCACGCCGGGCAGCGCCATCTGGGACAAGAACAATGTCGTGGGCGAACTGCGCTTCCTCGACATGGTTGAGCAGGCAGAAAAGTACGTTCCCGAGATGAAGGCGGCGGGCGCCGACGTCGTTGTTGTCAGTTCCCACTCCGGGCCGTCGGGCACCTCGTCCTACGGCGACAGCCTGCCGGTTGAAAACGCTTCGACGCTGATCGCCGAGGAAGTGCCGGGGATCGACGCCATCCTCGCCGGCCACGAACACCGCGAGATCGCCGAGCGCTTCATCACCAACAAGGAGACCGGCGAGCAGGTGCTCCTCACCGAACCCAAGCAGTGGGGCCAGCGCCTCTCCGTCATGGACTTCGAGCTGGTCAAGGTCCGCGGGCAGTGGGATGTAACCTCTGCGAACTCGGAGCTGCTGAACGCGAACACCGTTCCTGCCGACCCGGAGATTTCAGCGCTGGTCGCCGACCAGCACCGGCAGGTCGTCGACTATGTGAACACTGCGATCGGTACCGCCACGGAGACCATGTCCGCTGCAGAGTCCCGCTACAGGGACACCGCCGTCATGGACTTCGTGAACAAGGTGCAGGCGGACGCCGTGGACCGGGCACTTGAGGGTACCGCCAACGCGGATCTGCCGGTTCTGTCCATCGTTGCACCGTTCAACCGGGCGGCTGTCATTCCTGAGGGTCCCGTGACGATCCGGGATATGGCCGGACTGTACGTCTTCCCGAACACGCTCTTCGGTGTCGAAATGACCGGTGCGCAGATCAAGGACTACCTCGAGTACTCGGCGAAGTACTTCAACCAGACCGCACCCGGTGCACCGGTTGATCCCGCCACGCTGACCAACGCGGGCGGCACTCCGGACTACAACTACGACATGATGTCCGGTGTCTCCTACAGCATCGACATCAGCAAGCCGGTGGGGGAGCGCATCGTGGATCTGAGCTACAACGGCGCACCCATCGATCCTGCGCAGCGTTTCGCCGTGGCCACGAACAACTACCGGCAGTCCGGCGGCGGAAATTTCCCGCACATCGCCACCGCGCCGGTACTCGTGAACCAGCAGACCGAGATCCGCCAGTTGCTGATCGACTACCTGATCGCCCAGGGCACCATTGACCCGGCGAACTTCTTCGAGGAGAACTGGCAGCTCACCCGCGAGGGAGTGCCGGTCTTCAACTAGCGGAACCAGCAGTAAACACGCAGGGCGCGGACCGGTTGGTCCGTGCCCTGCTGCGTCGTGACCGGGTCCGTTTTCCGATGACGAACGCGCGGAGCTGCCCTTGGCCTGCGTTCTGGCAAGTGGGTAGCGTGGAATGTATCCGACCTGGCAACAGGAAAGGAACGCAAAAATGAGTTGCCGCCTTCCAACCGCGGGGAAGAGGAATGGCCTGTGAGCGATCTTGCACCGAAGGAAATCTACAACCGGGCCAAAAACGAGGGTGAGCGACGGCTCTTCATGCCGCCGCTCGAGCAGGTATCGACCGGCTTCATTGCCGGTGTCACGATCGTTTTCGGGATCGTCGCGCTTGCCATAGCGGAACACCTCATCGAGCCGGCCTTCGGTGAGGGCCCGGCCAAACTCGCCGGCGCGTTGGCTTTCGGCATGGGAGTGGTTTTCCTCGTCATCGGTCGCTCCGAATTGTTCTCTGAGAATTTCTTCGATCCGGTGGCTACGGCGATTGACCGGCGCGAGAAATCAACCTGGTTGCGGCTGCTCCGGCTGTGGGGGCTCATCCTGCTCCTCAACCTGCTCGGCGGAGCGGTGATGGCGGCCGTCTTCGTCGTGCCGGGAGCGCTGCCCTCCGGTGCACACGATGTCCTGGTGACCGTGGCGGAGGAAATCGCAGGGAAAGGCGGGCTGGCCACCTTCATGCGTGCCATTGCCGCCGGTACCCTGCTGACGCTGCTTTCCTACCTGTTACACGCTGTTGATTCCGCAGGCAGCCGCATTGTGCTCGCGTATCTGGTCGGGGTGTTCCTCGCGCTCGGCGCTTTCGATCACGTGGTTGTCTCCGGGCTCCACCTGCTCGCCGGATTGTGGCTCGGCGCAGACGTGACCTATCTGGAGGTGGGGAGGAATGTCCTCCTGGCAACAGCCGGGAACCTGGTCGGTGGCCTCCTGCTCATGACCCTGACACATACCGCCCAGGCCAAGGAGGCCAAGTAACAGCTGTTGGTCCCTGGAGGCCGCCGGTGCGGAGTATTGCGGCGGTATCCTCAATCACTCCGGTGCGATTACCGGTGTGCCAACACACGACTCAGATTGAAATGACCCGGACCAGATGGTCAAGCCCAGCGAAATCAGCACCATTTCGGGTGTAGAGGTCCAGACCGTGCGCATGGGCAGTGGCTGCTATAACGAGATCAGCGAATCGGCTTCGCGGCTTTCGTCCTTCACTGACGACTGCGGCAACAACCAGTCCGTAACTGCGGGCGGCGGTGCCGTCGAAGGGGATCGGTTCGAACCTCGCTTCAACCTCCTGCAGCCGTGCCTGTCGATTAGCCGCTTCGCCCGGTGTCGCAGCAAGATGGGGACCAGCAGTGAGCTCAGCCGTTGTGATCGCGGAAATTGCTACCTCATCAGGTAGTGCGCGGGCCACTGCAGGATCATGCCAATCGATGACAACCGACGTATCGAGCAACCCGCGAGTCGCGGTCACAGGCCCTGATCAATCTGCTGGTCAAGATCGGCTCGAAACTGATGCCGATCGATGCGCACACCGGACACCGCCAATGCCGTCAGTTCCTCACGGGAGACGAACGTACTTCGACTGACCCGGGCGGGCCGCAACTCAGCAACCGGCTCACCATTGCGCGTGATGATGAACGTTTCCCCCGCCTGCACTGCATCGATCACTTTCGCGTTGTCGTTGCGGAGTTCTCGCTGTGCGATGGTCTTCATGAGCTTATTGTAGCTCTCGATGCTACGGAGTGCTACGGAGCGAGCGGCTCTGCTCGAATTTCAGGACGATGTCTTCCCGCGGTCAGTCAGGAGCGAGCGTAGAGAGTCCCGCGCCCGCCGCGGCGGCGAGAAGTTCGGCGTCGTAGGCGACCATCGAATCCGCCTCGAGCCGGACGGCAGTGGCAAGATGAATGGCGTCTGCGCTCCTCAATCCACCGGCGAGGGCGGCCGCATACATGAGGTCGGCACGCGCTATGTCGACCAGGTTGATCGAGTCAGTTACCGAATTCACCAGCTCCGGCGCCAGCTTCGCTCTCCGCCGTGCAGCGCAGTGAAGCTCCGTGTAGAGAAGCATTGATGAGACCAGACGATCTCCACGTCCCACTCTCGTGGTCAATTCTTCAGCCAGTGGCTCTGATTCGGGTTCTTCGATGAGGAGCTTCAGTGCGGCGGATGTATCGACATACAGGATCATCGGTCGCCGCGGACATCATTGAGCACATCGGAAGAACTTTGACGTTGGCGCACGCGAGATAACAAGCGGAAGTCAACTGCTCCGGAACCCGCTGGCCGGACGTTGCCAGAAAGCAGTAGTTGCTCCAGGGGTGACAACGACGGCGGGATAAGGGTTGCTGCGGCTTCGCCGTTGTTTGTCACGGTGATGGTCTCACCAGCGCGGACGCGCTCGAGAATCTTGCTGCTGGAGTTCCGCAGTTCTCGGTGGGGAATTGTGGCCATGATTGCCTCCGTAGCAAGCGTAGCAACACGTCGCCGAGTGAGCAATTGCTCCAATGCATACCGCCACTCGATGCGCTCCTGCTCAAGGCGAACGTTGCCCTGCCGCCCGAGATGCTCGACCATCTGCTGCTCGGCAGGCAGGAGATGGTTGAACGTCCCGGTCGATGGAACCGGCTCCTTCACCCAGAGATCGCGGTAAGCCTCCAGCGTTTCACTGTCCATCAAGACAGTGGACACGTTGGAGCAAGCGGATCGGATTCGGTTCAGAATTCCAAAGCCGTGGGAATCCAGATCGCCCCAATACACAACCCGGCCATCCCGAACCCACGGAATACGCTCCAACCGATCCACCGCGTATCCAGCACCGTGAAGTACCACCGCGCCTGGTACCGGCGGCATCGCGATCACTGACTCAAGGTTCTCGAACACGAAACCAGTTCGCGGCTGAATGTCCAAGGCAGCAAGCTCTGGCACCGGTGCCGACACATCCACCAGACCGCCGGGACTCAGCTGCGGATCCAGGAACCGCATCCGCACCAGCACCGGCGGAGCGCCCAGCCCGAGGGACTCCAGCCCCGTCAACGCAGCGAACAGCTTCTCCACCAGGCCGCGGTGGGTCGAGACCCATTTGGTGTCCACGCCGCGCACAGGAAGCTGCCGGATATACAGTCCCGACTGCGGATTCGCTTCCAGCCATCGAAGCACCAAAAGCAACCGGTCGAAGTCGGCGTCATCAAGCTCCGCAATCCGGCGTGCGCTCCGCCTCACAGCTTCAGCCAGCGTGCCGCCGTCGAACGTCGACAGCAGTGTCTGGACTCGCGCGCTCAGGCGTGACCAGTGCTGCCCCTTCCGCGCGAACCGTGCCACCTCGACGGCACCGGTGAGGCGCAGCCGGTCCGGAACCTGCTGCGTTCCGAGGCTCGCCCAGCGGCGCGGCGCCCACACCACAGCGTCTTCCAGCCCGGCGTCGCGCCAGGATTTCACCCAGGCAATCGCCTCACCCTGGTTTGCAAGGGCAGCCTGCTCAGTGGGTGGGTGCAGCGGAAACTCGACGACGACGCCGGCACCACCGACTACCGCCCACTCACCGAAATTCCGCTCATACTTGCCGGCTGCGGTAGTGCGTGCCTGTTCCACGTCGACCCAGAGCTTCCCGGCACCCGGCATCAGGCGATACCTCGTTTTCGAGGCATCAACCGTCTGTCTCCGGCGCCGACTCATCAGCGGCGGCCTGCAGTTCAGCATCGCCGACAGAGACCACACCGATCCGCGAATCGCGGAACTCCCTGCACACCACCAGCGCGATACCGCCCACGTAGTCCTCGAGGGTCTGCAGCAGCTTCAGCGGTGTGGCCAGGACCATGTGGAAGCCGAACTCGAGGAACACGTCCATGGCCATCCGGGTGAACGTGCTGTCTGCCTTATCGAAAGCCTCATCCAGGATGACAGTGCCATAGCCGGGAATGTCGTCCTCATTCTCAGCCAGCTGGTACCGCAATGCAGCGGCCAGGCAGAAGATCACCAGCTTCTGCCGCTGGCCGCCCGAGAGCCCAGCGCTGGAATCGTGGATGTTGACCGTGGTGCCGGCCTCATCCAGCTCAACCCCGGTGAAGCGGACGTGCTGCCGGGTGTCCAGTACTTGCCGTTGCCAGGTGCGGTCCCCGGCTTCGCTGGATGACAGCCGCGTCATGAGGCGGTTCATCACGTCGAACTTCTGCTCCGCGGCCTCGCGGCTTTCCTCGGCCCAGGACCCCGCGGAGATGGTCTGGAGGTCCTGCATGAATCTGGTCTTCGCCTCGGAATTGTTGTCCTTGACCATGATCTTGAGATACCGGCCCTGGTCAAATGGGGAGCGGCGCAGGGAACGGTTCACCGGGTCAATGCGCTCCCGGATCTGCCCGGGCGCGCGGCGGATTTCATTGGCCAGTTGCCCAACGTTTCGCTGTGCCTGACTCTCCAGCAAATCGAAGAACTTCTGCTCGAAGTCCGGCAGCCGGTCCGCACGAAGCTTGCCCAAAATGTCGAGGAAGCCGCCACGGTCGGTGATCTCTGCGGTGAGGTCGCCGGCAACGGCCCGCCACGAGGAGATGAACGCGAACTCGATTGCAGTGATCGCCTGTTCCGCCGCCTGCACCGAACCGCGGGCAGCGTTCTCCTCCTCGATGAGCGCGCCGCTGACCTTCAGCGCGACGCCGTCGATTTCAGCGTGCGTAATGCTCCGGCGGACGCCGTAGAAGCGCTGTTCGAGCTCGGCTGCATCTGCGAATCAGGACGCCCTCGTTGCGCCACTCCGAGCAATACGCCTGTGCGGTCTGCGGGAGCTCGAAGCCGTGGTCACGCAGCTCCTGCAAATCGGCGTCGATCAAACTCGAAAAGCTCCGGCGCAGGACGCCGTCTTTCCTCTCCACTGAGATGCGTTCCCAAAAGCGCGACGGCGGCGCCCGCGTTGCGTCCGCGCAGCAGGGACCAGGCGGGACTTTCCTTGGCCAGGCGATCGGTTGCGTATGCAGTGCTGAGGGTGCTCACGTCGTCAAAGGTACGACCCGGCGCCGACGAAACGCAGTTCGCGTGTCAGGTCCGTGGCGTTGCGATGAGGTGAGCGGAGATGAGGTCGGTGGACTGTTCATTGGTGATGCTTCCGCTTGCTACCCCGACCACCAGATCGAAGGCCACATCTGTCGGGAAGTTATGCCGGTAGCCGTTGAGTCCCAGAAAAACCACCATCAACGTCCACGCAGTTCTCTTGTTGCCGTCGATGAGGGCGTGATTACGTGCAGTTGATTCAAGTAGAACGGCCGCCTTTTTGGCTAACGCAGGGTAGGCTTCTTGTCCCGCCGCGATTGTCGCGGGCCGGGCAAGAGCCGACTGAAGAATCCCAACGTCGCGGACATGGAAGCCGTACTGCGCGATGATGTAAAGAGCGTCATTGATGTCAAGATATGCCGTCACGCGTCAGCGAGTCGTTCCAGCAACTCCGCATCATGCGCCTTCACGAATGCGAGAGACGCGTCGATGACGTTGCGGCGTGCATGCCGCTCAATCACGAGCTGGGCGCCTTGCAGAATGAGCGCGCTTTTCGAGATGTGAGATTCCGAGGCGATTATGTCGAGCTGGCGATCAAGATCCTTGGGGAGCCGTATGTTGAGTGCCATCCGTCCACGGTACCGGAATGGTACCTCCCACCTCAAAGGCTTTCCGGACAGGGACCAGGACAGCGTTACTGGCGACGACCACGTTCCAGAAGGCCTAGGCCCGTGCGCTACGACTCTCGAGCCGGAGCTCCAGGTCATTCATGACGATGCCGGCCAGGTCCTCGAGCATGCCGACCTCGTCGGAAGTGAACTGACGGGACTCTGTATCCAGGATGCACAGCGTTCCGAGGTTGAAGCCGTCCCGCGTTCGCAATGGAACCCCTGCGTAAAACTTCAGACCGAACTCGCCGGCCACCAGCGGGTTGCTGAGCGCCCGGGGGTCGGCTGGCGCATTTTCGACAATCCAGGGGCCGTCCTGCAGGATGGCCGACGCGCACAGTCCCGGGTCCCGGTCGAGCTGTTCCACATCGGTTCCGTAGTGGGACTTGAACCAGATGCGGTCGTGGTCCACAACGCTGACAATCGCCGTTGGCACCGAAAAGATCCGCGAGGCGAGGGACGTGATGCGGTCAAACGCGCCGTCCGGCGGAGTGTCAAGAATGTTGTAACGGCGAACTGCAGCCAGCCGATCCTCTTCATTGTCCGGCACAAGTGAACCCGCCTGCTTACGCCGGGAACGGCCCGCGACCGCCTGTTCGTACAACGCCATCGAGACCTCGCGGGCGGTGGGCCTCGCCGCAGGATCCCTCGATGTCATCGCGGTCAGCAGCGCCACCCATTGAGGATCCAGGTCCGCAGGAATTTCCGGCGCGCGGAATAGTCTCACCACGGCGCTCTCCACCACCGGGCCCGGGAACTCCATTTTGCCGGTGATGCACTGCAGGAGGACGAGGCCGAGCGAATAGATATCGCTCGCGGCATCGACACTCTCGCCCTTGACCTGCTCTGGACTCATATAGGCGACGGTCCCTGTCAGTGAGCTCGCGTCGTCGCCCTTTGTGCCGGTCAGGGCTGCGATGCCGAAGTCGGTCAGCTTGGCGCGAACCCGAGCGTTCCTGGTGCCGTAATCAAAGAGCATGACGTTGGCCGGCTTGACGTCCCGGTGAACCACCGACTGGCTATGGATGTAATCCAGACCATCAGCGAGATCGCACCCAATTTGCGCGGTTTGGCGCAACTGCAGGGTTCCCTCCGCAATCCGGTGCCGCAGGTCAGGGCCCCGCACCAGTTCCATGACCAGATAGACAAGAGGTGACGCCGGATCGCCACGTCCCTGGCGAGGAATTCATCCCGTGCCCGGTGGACCGCGGCTTTGGCCCCGACCCCTATCCGTTCGAGCAAGCGGTACCGTCCGCCGAACAAGAGTCCGGGTGTGCTGTCCACGGCCGCCTCAACCATCACTTACCTTCCTTGACCGACATGATCAGTGGGCGACGGAAAAGGAGGAAATCGTCGCTGTGTGTTGGCCACGAAAATTCTACCGGGACGAGGTCAAGCTGTGGGCCCTCCTCAGACTGGAAACTGCAGCTCGCCGTCCTTGTAGACCTGCCCAATCATCTCGCGCAGTCGCGGAAGCTGCCCTTCCGATTCCAACCGACCATTCAGAACGACGACGTCGGCCAGGTAGTCCGGAGCGAGCCGGCCCACTGAGCGCTCCGGAGTGATCAGTTCACCCGCAACCGACGTAGTTGCAGCCAGCACCTGTTCAAGGCTCATGCCGGCGTCCGCCATCAGGGCGAGCTCCTCAAGGTTTTCCCCGTGGACCCCCACACCGGAGTCCGTGCCCATGGCGATCCGGACACCGGCTTCAACAGCACGGGCAACCGAGGCACGGTGATCCTCGGCCACCCGCTTGGCCTTGTCGATGACCTGCGGTGGAAGGCCGCTGGTCCCGGATTCTCCCTTGCGGATGACCGCCCGGGGCGCAGCGAGGGTCGGCACCAGGTAGGCGTTGGTGTCCAGGAACAGCTGGATCGCCTCCTCGTTGAGGTAGATTCCGTGCTCGATGGACCGCACGCCGGCCCGCAGTGCGTTGATGATGCCGGCGGTGCCCTGTGCATGCGCCATGACGTACTTGCCCTGCAGGTCTGCTTCTTCAACAATGACCGCGATCTCCGCCGGAGTGAACTGCGAATGCCGCGGATCGGTGGTGGGGGAGAGCACTCCGCCGGTCGAGCAGATCTTGATCTGGTCCGCCCCGGCCCGCAGCAGTTGGCGGGTGACCTTCCGGACCTCCTCGACGCCGTCGGCAATTCCGCTCGGCCGCCCGGGGTGGGGCCCCAGTGCAGGGGAGTCCACACCTGACGGCAGCCAAAAGTCCCCGTGACCACCGGTCTGGGACATGATGCTGATTGCCAGTCGGAGCCTCGGCCCTTTCACGAGGCCCTGCTCGATGGCCAGCTTGGCGCCGAGGTCAGCGCCGCCGGCATCGCGCGCCGTGGTGATGCCCGCCCGCAGCGTGGCCTCCAGGTTCCGCACCGATTCGTAGAACTGCAGCGAAAACGGCTCGGCCACTGCCTGGATGGAACCCGGGTTGGAGGTGGTCGCGTGGATGTGCAGGTCGATCATCCCGGGGAGCACTGTGCGCCCGGTGCAGTCGACCACCGTCGCGCCGTCGTACTGTTCCGCTTTCGAAGCACGCGGGCCCACCGCTTCGATCGTGGTGCCCCGGACAATAACGTCAGCGGGCTCGGGAAGGAAGCGTTCGCCGTCGAACACATGGCCATTGCGGAAAACTGTGAGAGAGGGTGTCATGCAGCCACTCTAATAACGGTGTGTTAGAAATTGCGGCGCAACGGCGGGTCTTCGCCACCCGGCCGCTGCACCAGGATCTGGTTGACGCCGTTCAGCCCGCGCTCAAACCCGAGCGCGCTCGAGGCCATATACAGCCTCCACACCCGCGCCCTGCCCTCGCTGGTGAGCCGGACCGCCTCGTCCCAGTTCTCCTCGAGGTTGCGCACCCAGGCACGCAGGGTGAGTCCGTAGTGCAGGCGCAGCGCTTCGACGTCGAGCACTTCCAGCCCCGCCGATTCCAGCGCACCCAGCATCACGGTGAGGCTCAGCATCTCGCCGTCCGGGAAGACGTAGCGGGGGATGAACGAGTCAGGATCCGGCGGCATCTCACCGGCATTCCACGAGATTGCATGGTTGAGTAGCCGGCCGCCGGGCCGCAGCAGGCCGTACAGCTTCGATGCATAGTGCCCGATCTGCTCCCGCCCCACATGCTCCGCCATGCCGATGGAACTGATCGCGTCGAACGGGCCGTCGTTGATGTCGCGGTAGTCCTGAACGCGGATCTCAATCCGGTCAGAAAGCCCGACGGCGGTAGCCCGCTCCCGTGCCAGCGCTGCCTGCTCTTTCGAGAGTGTGATGCCGACGACGTCGACTCCGTAGTTTTGCGCCGCGTGCAGCGCGAAGCTGCCCCACCCACAGCCCACATCCAACACCCGCATGCCCTGCCGCAGTCCGAGCTTGCGGCACACGAGATCAAGTTTTGCTTCCTGGGCCGCGTCCAGGCCGGTGGTTTCGTCCGCCCAGACCGCACAGGAGTACACCATCGACGGACCGAGGACGAGCGCATAGAAGCCGTTGCCGACGTCGTAATGGTGTGAAACAGCAGCCGCGTCCCGCTTCTTCGAATGCAGCCCGCCTTTTCTGCTGACGTTCATCTCCTCCGGCGGCGGCGCGGGCGGAAGTCCCAGCGCGCCGACCCGGACGGCGGTGCGGATCAGCTTCCAGCGCTCGCGGAGCGTCGGCGGGCGGAAGGCTTTCAGCTCGGCGAACTTCCCCACCGAACTCAGCGCCGAAAAGCTCTCGAAGAGGTCGCCGGGGCCGTCGATATCCCCGGCGACGTAGGCACGGCTCAGGCCCAGCTGGTTGGGACACCACAGCATTCGGCGCAACCCGCGGCGGGAGCGGAATTCGATGACCGGAGCACCCGCTGGCCCGGCCTCGGAACCATCCCACGCGCGCAACCTCAACGGGATCTCTTCGGTGCCGAGGATGATCCCCAGGGCTTCCGCCAGCCGAGGCGCTACTCCCGTTGCTTTCGCCATGTACTCCTGTCTACTCCGAATTGCGCCGACGAACCAGAGCCTCCAACACCTCGGAACTTTTGCGCAGATCCGGTGACTTTCCAGCCCGTAGAAGTCGCCGTACGTGCGCAAAAGTTCAGTGGGATCGGGCACAGGCCGCACTCGTTTCCGAAGGCAACTAGGATGCTGAAGGGCGAATCGCCCCGTTGATTGCTCAGGGGGATGGGATACATGACACGGCCAGGCCTGGTTCACGCGCACAGACTTGCTCCACCGGACCTTTTCTGGCGCACTTTCGGCGTGATTGTCCTGTTCGTGGGTGTGCTGCTCGGGGTGGCGTTCGCCGTCGGGCCATTGGTGTTGCTCGCCGTCTATAGGAACCTGTGGCTCCTGCTTCTCCTGCCGGTGGTCGCGGGGGGAGCGTGGATGGCGGTCAAGGCTTTCGGGCACTCCCGCAAGCTGCGTTGGCACTACTCACACCTTCCGCGCGCCACCCTCTTCACCGACCGCATTGAATCGGAGGAATGGCGCACGCCGTTCATGAAGGGCGGCGCGAAGAGTGCAGTCGGTGAGGCGCCCCGCCGCCGCACCATCCCGCTCGATGCGGTGACTTCCGTGGTGGCTTCCTTCGCGATCGTTCGCCGGACAACGACACCCCGCACAGCGACCCCTATCATCGAGACCGCTCCCGTCCTGTATATCCGGTACGACGACGACGGCCGCCAGGAATTGCTGAGCGTGCCCTTCTCGTCGCACAAGGATGAGGGTGTTGACCGGTGGCTGAGCTACTTCGCCGGCGCAGGCATTCCGCTTCACTACACTCCCCGGTTCCTCTTCCGGCACGACACACAGGTCCTCACTGACGCTGACCGGCTGAAGCATCTCAACGCTGCGGCCGACCTCATTCCCTACACCTTCTCGGAGGGCTGGCTGGCGGATGAACAAGAACTGGGTGCCCAGTGGATAGCACTCGACAAAGCGATCCGCCGTGAGGAAGAGGCTAAGGACCCCGAGTTGAAGGACAGGCGCGCCCGGCACTCGGGGCGGACCTGGATCTCGATGGGACTGATTTTCGTCTGGCTGATGGCTACTCTGTTCGTCCAGCAGCTCGCCGCGGAGTGGGGATACCTCGATCCCGGCAACCCACTGGTCAGCTTCATCTGCGTTATCGCTTTCGGGTTCGCCTTCTTCTACTTTCTCCGCAGCTACCTTCGCTGGCCCTACATGTTCATCTATTCGGGCGGCGTGCTCGTCAGCGCGATAGTGGTGCTGATCCCGAGCCGCCCAGGGGTGGAGCTGGAGCTGAGCACGAGCTTTCTCCTGGCCGCCCTCGCCTACCAGCCGCTCTGCTGGCTTCCCTACCTGGTGGTGAAGAAGGTCGCGGCGAAGTTCAAGGCACGCGATGAGGCTCTGGAGGATCCCAAGGTTCCGGCGTAGTTCGGCTACAGCACCCGGACCTGTCCTGCACTGACCTCCCACCGGGCATCCAGCCGCACGTTCTCAAGCATCCGGCGGTCATGGGTGACCAGCAGCAGCGCACCCGTGTAGTCCTCGAGTGCTTCCTCGAGCTGCTCGATGGCCGGTAGGTCGAGATGGTTAGTGGGTTCGTCGAGCACCAGCAGGTTCACCCCGCGTGCCTGCAGCAGCGCAAGTCCGGCCCGGGTGCGCTCGCCGGGGGAGAGGTTGCCGACGAGTGCCCCGGTCTGGTCGGCCTTGAGGCCGAACTTGGCGAGCAGGGTGCGCACCTCGGCCTGCGCCAACTCCGGTACGGCCGCTTCGAAGGCTGCAGCAAGCGTTTCGTCCTCGGCAAGCTGGCCTCGTGCCTGGTCGATTTCGCCGACGGCGACATTGGCACCCAGCGATGCGGCGCCGTCGTCGGGGGATTGATGACCCAGCAGCAGGCGGAGCAGCGTAGACTTGCCCGCTCCGTTGGGACCGGTGATGCCGATTCGCTCACCGGCGTGGAGCTGGACCGACACGGGGCCCAGCGTGAAGGCGCCCTGCCTCGCCACGGCGCCGTTCAGCGTCGCGACCACTGAGCTGGACCGCGGCGCGGAGCCGATGCTGAACTGCAGCTGCCATTCCTTGCGCGGCTCCTGCACCTCGTCCAGCCGGGCGATCCGCGATTCCATCTGGCGGACCTTTTGTGCCTGCTTCTCTGAGGACTCGGTGCTGGCGCGGCGGCGGATCTTGTCATTGTCCGGGCTCTTCTTCATCGCATTCCGGATGCCCTGCGAGCTCCACTCGCGCTGGGTGCGGGCGCGTGAGACGAGGTCCTGCTTCTTGTCGGCGTATTCCTCGTACGCCTCGCGCGCGTGCCGTTTCGCGACGGCGCGTTCTTCAAGGTAGGCGTCGTAACCGCCGTCGTACACCGCCACCTGGTTCTGCGCCAGGTCCAGTTCCACCACGGTGGTGACGCAGCGGGCGAGGAATTCGCGGTCGTGGGAGACGAGGACAGCGCCGCCGCGCAGGTTACGCATGAACGCTTCAAGGCGGGCCAGCCCGTCCAGGTCCAGATCATTGGTGGGCTCATCGAGTAGGACGACGTCGAACCGGCTCAGCAGCAGCGCGGCCAGGGCAACCCGGGCAAGCTGGCCGCCGGAAAGTCCGGTGACGAGGGCATCCTGAGCGACGCCGGGTGCGACGTCGGCCAGAACCGCCGGGAGCCGGTCCTCCAGATCCGCTGCTCCTGAGGCGAGCCAGTGTTCCAGCGCCGCGGCGTAGCGGTCATCGGCGCCCTTGACGGCGGTACCGAGTTCTTCGGCTGCGGCTTCCATCGCGGCAGTAGCTTCGGTGGCGCCGGTCCGGCGGGCAATGTACTGCTCCACGGTCTCACCCGGTGTGCGCTCATGTTCCTGCGGGAGCCACCCGACGAAAGCATCCTTGGGCGAGGCCATCACGGTGCCCGCGAGCGGCTCATCCACGCCGGCGAGCAGACGGAGCAGGGTCGACTTGCCGGCACCGTTGGCACCCACCACTCCGACGACGTCGCCTTCGGTGACGGTGAGGTCCAGGTTGGCGAACAGGGTGCGGTGGGCGTGGCCGCCGGAAAGCGCCTTGGCCACGAGGGTTGCAGTCATTGATTCAGTGTAGGAGCCGGTGGCAGTCAGCCGCGCGTCAGGAACGTGTCAGTGAGAGGGTGCAGACTGGACGGGTCAGTATCCAACGATGCCCCCAACCTGGAGGAACAGGCATGACCGATTCGGAATCAACGCTCATCATCCTCGGGGGAACCGGAGACCTGGCAGCCCGGCTGCTCCTGCCGGGGGTGGGGAAGCTGCTCACGGAGGAACCCGATCGGCGGATTCTGGTACTGGGTTCGGGGCGGAAGCAGTGGAGCGATGACCAGTGGCGCAGCACGGTGAGCGAGGCCTTCTCCACCGTGGACGCCCATGGCGCTGCCGTTGACCATGTCCTGTCCACGTCGCGCTACCTTGCCGTGGATTACTCCTCTCCCGAGGAACTCGCCGGGCTCGTCCGGGAAGCACACGGCAAGCCGATCATCTACTTCGCACTGCCGCCGGGCGTAACGGCCACTGCAGTGAAGGCCCTACAGGATGCACAGCTGCCGGAGGGCACCGTGCTGGCGCTCGAAAAACCCTTCGGCAACGACCGCAGGAGTGCAACCGAGCTGAATGAACTGGTCGCCGGTGTGGTTCCGGAGTCGCAGGTCTTCCGGGTGGACCACTTTATGGGCGAGTCAACAGTCCTCAACATCCTCGGGTTGCGCCTTGCCAACCGGGTATTTGAGCCACTCTGGAACCGGGACCATATTGCGCGGGTGGAGATCGTGTATGACGAGCAACTCGGGCTCGAAGGCCGCGGCGGCTACTACGACAAGGCCGGAGCCATGGTGGACATGCTCCAGAGCCATCTGCTGCAGATCATGGCGCTGATTGTCATGGAGCCGCCGGCCGAGCTTGACGCTGCGGATTTTCACGCCGCCAAAGTCCAGGCGCTCCGCTCGATTCACCTGTGGCGGAATGACCCGCGGACGGCGAGCAGGCGTGCCCGCTATACGGCGGGCACCGTTGGGGAAAGGGAGCTGCCGGCCTACGCCGACGAAGACGGTGTGGATCCCGGGCGCAACACCGAAACCCTCGCCGAGCTCGATGTCGAGGCGGCGAACCGGCGCTGGGCGGGAGTTCCCTTCACCCTCCGTTCCGGCAAGGCGATCGGGCAGCCGCGCCAGGAAGTGATCGTGACCTTCCGGGACGTACCGCACCTGCCTGGGCGGCTGAACGGACAGAACCGGCCCAACGTACTGCGCCTGAACCTCGCGGACGGCGGCGTGGATCTGGGAATCAACGTGAACGGATCAGGGCACCCCCTTGAACTCCAGCGGACGCACCTGTCGGCAGACGTGGGGCCCGGAGAGCTGAATCCCTATGGCGAAGTCCTGCGCGGAATGCTCGATGCGGACGCGATGCTCGCCCTGGACGGTGCCGCCGCTGAAGAAGGATGGCGGATCGTCGATTCGGTGCGCGAGGCGTGGGCCGGTGGAGAGGTTCCGCTGGATGAATACGAGGCAGGCTCAAACGGCCCTCAGTGGCCGCGCCCCTAGTGCCCCCGCTCAATGTGCCCCCGCCTTGCAGCGGAGCCCGGCCGGATTACGGTCCACGGGTAGGGTTACGGTGAACCACGATCGAGGGAGACTTTCTGTGCGCAGGCCGGACAACACGCCGGATCACAAGTCAGCCGCGATAGCCGACTATGGACTGCTGGGGGACTGCCAGGGATCCGCCCTGTCCTCTCGGGACGGCTCGGTGGACTGGTGGTGCCCGCCGCGCTTCGATGCCCCCAGCGTGTTTGGGCGCCTGCTGGATCCCGACGCCGGACACTGGATCATCCGCCCGACGGGCACATACACAGCCACTCGCCGCTACCTTCCCGGAACCATGGTCCTCGAGACCGAGTTCGACTGCGGCAACGGGACGGTCCTGCTGACGGACGCGCTGGCCCTGGGGCCAGGGGAGCGGGGCCACGAGATCGGGCACAACTCCCCGCACCTGCTGCTTCGCCGGGTCGAGGTGACCCGGGGAACCGTTGAACTGGCGGTCGACCTTGCTCCCCGTCCGGAATACGGACTGATCACTCCTCATTTCACGCAGACCGCGACCGGGTGGGTCATCAGGGGAGGCTCCGACCGTCTGACGCTGACCGCCGGGCTGAACCTCTCTGTCGCCGACGGATCACTCGGCGGCACCTACCGGCTGGAGGACGGGGACGCCGCCGTTTTCGCGCTCCGTCACCACGGCGTCACGGCAGCCGCGCAACCAGCTGCCGACGGCGCCGCTGAGCTGGACAACACCATTGCAGCGTGGCGCTCCTGGAGCGACATGCACCAGAGCTTCCGGGGCGCCTACCAAGCACAGGTGCACCGCAGCGCGCTGGTGCTCCAGGCGCTCACCTACAGTCCAACCGGCGCGGTCGTCGCGGCACCCACCACCTCCCTGCCGGAAGAGCCGGGCGGTACCGCCAACTGGGACTACCGCTACGGCTGGCTGCGTGACGGCAGCCTCACACTCAAGGCGCTGTGGGTGGCAGCGTGTCCGGACGAGGCGCAGGATTTCTTCGACTGGATCACCACCTCTGCCGGCGTCCTCCGCGACGGGCACCTGAGCATCATGTTCGGCGTGGGCGGCGAGCATGACCTCACAGAGCGCGAACTTAACCACCTGGCCGGTTATGCCGGCTCCCGGCCGGTCCGTGTCGGCAACGACGCCTGGGACCAGAAGCAGCTGGACGTCCTCGGTGAGGTCTTCGAGTGTGCCTGGATCCTGCGGGACCAGCTCGGCGAATTTCCAACCGAGACCCGGGAGTTCCTGGTCGCCGTTGCGGACAGGGCTGCCCAGACCTGGCAGGAGAACGATTCGGGAATCTGGGAAGGCCGTGAAGGCACCCGCGACTACGTCACCTCGAAACTGATGTGTTGGGTGGCGTTGGACCGCGCGATGAAACTGGCCGACCGTCTCGGCGCCGCCCGGAAGGTGCCGGAGTGGGAGCGTGAACGGGACAGGATCCACGCCGCCATCCTCGACCAGGGGTGGGACAGCACCATCAATGCGTTTACAGGCGCCTTCGGCTCGGACCATCTCGACGCCGGTGTGCTCCTGATGCCGATTATGGCCTTCCTTCCGCCTGACGACAGCCGAATCCTGGCAACGCTGGACGCGATGGAGCGCGAACTCGCCACCGGGAACCTCATCCAACGGTGGACGGGCTCAGGTGATGAGGGTGCCTTCATCATCTGTTCGTACTGGTTGGCCAGCGGCTGGGCGATGGCAGGCCAACCGGAACGCGCCAGAAAAATCTTCGACGAAGTGACCGGATACGCAAATGACCTCGGCCTCCTTTCCGAGGAGATCGACATCAGGAGCGGCGCACTGATCGGCAACTTCCCGCAGGGTCTGTCGCATATAGGCCTGATCAACGCAGCGTGGGCTATCACCCAGGCCGAGGACGCGCAGGCAGCACAGGCCTGAGCGCCCGCTCAGAACGCAGCGACCCCGGCCTCCGCAACCTCCTGGTCCTGCTCGATGGTTCCGGTTGAAACACCGACGGCGCCCACGATGTCGCCGTTGCGTACCAGCGGAATGCCACCGGGGAACACCACCAGCCGGCCGCCGTGGGCGTCATTCAACCCGTAGATCGGGCCATCGGGCCGGGTGAGCCCCTGCAGATCACCGGTCTCGCACTGGAAGGCGATGGCCGTGTAGGCCTTGTTGATGGCAATCGGAATGCTGCCGATGTTGGCGCCGTCCATACGGACATGGGCTTTCAGGTTGCCGCCGGCGTCGACGACGGCGATGTCCATCGGCTGCCCGATTTCCGTTGCCTTGGCGGCCGCGGCGTCAATGACGCGGCGCGCTTCCTCGGCGGTGACTGTCTCAAGCACGCTTCCAGTTGCCATGGTGTTTCCTGTCGGTAGGGGGGGGGTGATTGAGCAACCTAAGCACGCCCCGCCGGTCCTGACGAGGTGGTGATTACCCGCAAGGCGAGGGGCGGGTAACCCCCCATTCCGGCGTGCGGTACGCACCCCTACTGTGGAGTTTGAACCCTACTCAGGAGGTATGTGTCGTGGGCGTTGTTCCCCTGAAAGACATTGTCGATCCCGCGTTTCAGGCCCGCTACGGCGTACCGGCGATCAACATTTTCAATGACCTGACCATGGAGGCCGTCCTGGCAGGCGCGGTCGAAGCCCGCTCGCCGGTCATCCTGCAGACCTCGGTCAAAACCGTGCGCAGCATCGGGTCGCGGGTGCTGTTCGACATGTGGCAGTCGCTCACCCGCGGCATCGAGGTACCGGTGACCCTTCACCTGGACCACTGCCCGGACCGCGAGGTCGTGACGGAATGCCTGAAAGCCGGCTGGAACTCGGTGCTCTTCGACGCCTCCGAGCTTCCGGTCGAGGAGAACCAGCGCCAGACCATCGACGTGGTCGCCGAAGCCCGCAGCTACGGCGCGCAGGTCGAGGGGGAGATCGAGTCCATCACCGGCGTCGAGGACGATCACGGCTCCGACGAGGTGTCCCAGCAGCAGAGCCTGGAGACCGCGCTCGCGTTCATCGACGCCACCGGCATTGACGTGTTTGCTCCCTCGATCGGCAACGCACACGGCTCCTACAAGGCAGCTCCGGTGCTCGACGTCGAGCGGGTCACCCAGATCGTCGAGGCCCGGAACATTCCCATTGCGCTCCACGGCGGAAGCGGACTGAGCCCGGAACAGTTCGCCGACCTCATTGCCCGCGGCTGCGCCAAGGTGAACATCTCCACGGCGCTCAAGGAAACGTACATGCAGTCCTCGTTGTCCTTCCTGAAGCAGGCTGAACAGAACAACAAGTGGGATCCGCCGTCACTGTTCAAGCACACCCGCGGTGACGTCGTGGCCATGGTGACACAGCTCGCGGACCAGTTCGGCAGCGCAGGAAAGGCCGGACACTAGGATGCCGGCGCTCATCTTCGATTGCGACGGCGTCCTGGCCGACACTGAGCAGCACGGTCACCTGCCCGCCTTCAACCAGACCTTCACCGACTTCAACGTTCCAGTGCAGTGGACCTCGGAGGAGTACGCGCAGAAGGTGAAGATCGGCGGCGGCAAGGAGCGGATGCGGAGCATCCTGACCGGGGAGCTGGCCGCTTCGCTCGAACTGAATAGCGACGCCGCTGTGGACCAGGCGATCCGCGACTGGCACAAGCGCAAGACCGACATCTACAAGGGACTGGTTGAAAGCGGCGCGATGCCGGGACGGCCCGGAATTGGGCGCATCGTCGCTGAAGCGCACGACGCCGGCTGGACCCTTGCGGTGGCATCCACCTCTGCCGAACCTGCCGTGCGCGCCGTACTCGGCCATGCGGTCGGTCCGGAACTCGCCGCCCACTTCTCCGTGTTTGCAGGTGACATCGTGCCGCACAAGAAGCCGGCGCCGGACATTTATCTGGTAGCGCTCGGTGACCTGGGGCTGCAACCGGATGACGCCGTCGTCATCGAGGACAGCCGCAACGGAATGCTGGCCGCGCTGGCGGCAGGGCTGCGGACCGTCGTCACGGTCAGCGGCTATACGAAAGAGGAGGATTTCAGCGGCGCTTCGCTGGTTGTCTCCTCCCTCGGCGATCCGGATAACGGCGAACCCACCGCGGTGTTGCAGAACCCGCTCGGCCTTGATGTGCCGGATGCCGTCTCGCTGGCCGTCCTGCAGGACATCCTCGACCGCCCGGCACCGTCAGCACCCTCCACCACCGCTTCGACCCCTACGGAGAAATCATGACCGCCACAGATCTCGCGGACGTCGAATACGTTGTCCGTACTCTTGCCCAGACGGCAGTGGACCAGGAAAAGGAGTTCGGTGACCTTGACGCTGTCGTCGGCGACGGCGACCTCGGCTACTCGCTGGCGCGCGGCTTCGAGAAGGTCCTTGCTGACTGGGACAAACTCAAGCGCGACGACGTCGCCACCTTCCTGCAACAGGTGGCTGTCGCCATCTCCAGCCGGATCGGCGGAACCTCCGGGCCGCTGTGGGGCACGGCGTTCCTGCGCGCATCAATGACAGCCAAGACCCTCGACACCATTGACGGCACTGCAGCCGTGGCAATGCTCCGGGCAGCGACCGATGGGATCAAGGCACGCGGTAATGCCGACCTGGGCGACAAGACGCTGCTCGACGCACTGGTGCCGGCCACCGATGAACTCGAGCGGCAGATCCAGTCCGGTGCAGAGGCCGCGGAAGCGCGCGGAGCCTTCGCCAAGACCGCCCGTGAATGCGCTGACGCCACCAGCAAGCTCGAGGCCAGGCGCGGCCGCGCCAGCTACAGCGGTGAACGCAGCATCGGTTCACCCGATGCCGGTGCAGTGGCGGTTGCCATCATCATCGAGCGCATTGTCTCCGAGTGGCCCAACCGCTGATTTCTTTCGTCACACCCCTTTCCCCAACCAGCACAACGATGTGGAGCCCCCATGAAGAAGTTCGTCAATGATCCGCAGCAGTTTGTTCCAGAGATGCTCGAAGGCCTCGCACTGGCCAATCCGGACACCCTGAAGTATGTGCCCGAGTACAACCTCATCATGCGCGCCGACGGCCCGGACGAGAACAAGGTCTCGATTGTCCAGGGCTCCGGCTCCGGCCACGAACCGGCGCACGTGATGATCGTCGGAAAGGGAATGCTCGACGCCGCGTGCCCGGGCGACGTCTTCGCCGCACCCCCGTTCGATTACGTGTATGAGACCACCAAGATGCTCGCCTCACCCAAGGGCGTCCTGCTGCTCGTCAACAACTACACCGGTGACAAGATGGTCTTCGAAATGGCCCAGGAAATGTCCTCCGCCGAAGGCATCAACGTCAAGACCCTGTTCATCAACGACGACGTATCGGTGGAGGACTCCACCTATACGATCGGCCGTCGCGGCGTGGCCGGCAACTTCTTCGTCATCAAGGCCGTCGCCGCTGCTGCCGAGCGCGGAGCGGATCTCGACGAGGTCATCCGCATCGGTGAAAAGGTCAACTCCGTCACCCGGACCATGGGTGTGGCGCTCACTGCCTGCACACCTCCCGCCAAGGGCAGTCCGCTCTTTGAGCTCGGCGAGGATGAGATCGAGATGGGCGTGGGCATCCACGGCGAGCCGGGACGCCGTCGGGCCAAGATGATGCCTGCCAACGAGATCGTCGATGAACTACTCACCCCCGTGGTCAAGGATCTTCCGTTCGGAGACGGCGACCGCGTTGCCCTCATGGTCAACGGCCTCGGCGGCACGCCCATCAGCGAGCTCTACCTGCTCTACGGCCAGGCCCACAAACGGCTCGCTGAGCAGGGCATCACGGTGGGCCGCAGCTACGTCGGTGAATACTGCACCTCCCTGGACATGGCCGGTGCCTCCATCACCCTGGTCAAGCTCGACGACGAAATCGAAGGGCTCCTGAACGACCCCGCGGAGATCCCCATCCGCGTGTTCTGACCAGCTGAAAGCCACAGCAGGGCCCGTCCAACCCCCACCGGACGGGCTCTGCTGTGTTTCTGTTTTGGTGCCGGTTCCCGCCCCGCTGCTTCCCCTCCGTGCTGCTGATCAGCCGAAAAGGAATGACGCTTCGTCGTAGCGCTCCTGCGGAACCGTCTTGAGGCGCCCGACTGACTCTTCCAGGCTCACCCGCACAATCTCTGTTCCCCGGCTGGCGACCATGGTGCCCCATTCCCCGTTCTGGGCGGCGTCCACAGCGGCCCGGCCAAGGCGGGTGGCAAGGACCCGGTCAGCTCCGCTCGGAGCCCCGCCGCGCTGGATGTGCCCGAGGGTGGTGGACCGCGTTTCGATACCGGTCCGTTCCTCGATAATCGGAGCAAGCCGTTCGCCGATGCCGCCCAACCGCGGCCGGTTGAAAGCATCCAGCCCACGCTCCGAATGCGGCTGGGTCATCTCCGCGGAGACGAATCCCTCGGCGACCACCACCAGGGGAGTGCGGCCGCGCTCGAACGGCGTACGCACCCAGGCACAGATCTGGTCGAGCGTGGCTTCCTGTTCAGGGATCAGGATTGCGTGGGCGCTGGTGGCGATACCCGCATGCAACGCAATCCACCCGGCATGCCGGCCCATGACCTCGGCGATCATGCAGCGGTGGTGCGATTCCCCCGTCGTCTTCAGCCGGTCGATGGCCTCGGTGGCAATCTCGACCGCCGTGTGAAAGCCGAACGAGTAGTCGGTAGCGGACAGGTCATTGTCGATGGTCTTCGGCACCCCGACAATCCGGACCCCGTGCCGGCTAAGGATCTGGGCGGCGGCCAGCGTGCCCTCGCCGCCGATCACAATGAGCGCGTCGACGCCCGCCGAGCGCAGGTTCGCCTTGATATGCGCAGCTCCGCCGTCCTCACCGCGCTCGCCGAACGGGCTCGTCCGTGAGGTCCCGAGGATGGTGCCGCCCAGCTTGGCCAGCCCACGCACGCTCATCCAGTCGAGATCGATGAAATCGGCATCCACCAATCCCCGCCACCCGTCCAGGATGCCCACGAACTCCTGTCCGTGATCCCGGCTGCCACGCAGCACGCAGGCGCGGATCACCGCGTTGAGTCCGGGGCAGTCTCCGCCACTGGTCAGGATGCCGATGCGGCTCATTGAGCGTTTCACATCATCGTGTGTGTCTCCTCGATGGCGTTTGATGAGGTGCAGAACGAGTCCGCTCCACCCTTCAACCCAACCACTTGCGCCGTTCCGGCAAAATGAGGATTAACCCGAACGTTGCCATGAGGGAATACCCGCAGGGTGCCACCCGTTACGTGAGAACCGAGCGTCAGAGAGGACGTCATGGACCTAGTCGCGCAGAACCCCGTTACGCTGTACGGCGGATCGCACCGAATGACCGGTTTTCCCGAGGAACTTGATCCCATGATCGGGATCGCCAGGGACCTCGCCGGACGGTTCGAGATCCAGACGCTCCTCCAGCGGATCCTCGTCCATGCCACCTCCCTTCTCCACTGCGAGTCCGGCTCCATCGCGCTCGTCGACGAGGCCAAAGGTACGTACACCAAGAAGGTGGACATCGGCGTCGGCTGTCAGGAAGGGCAGACCTTCTCGCTTTCGGAGGGGCTTACCGGCAGGGTGGTCGGCAGCCGCTCAACTGTGGTGCTGGGAGCGTATTCTGAAATTGAGCGCGGCCACATCGCTGCCAATGATCCACGGTGGAACTGTGCGGTGATCGGTGTCCCGCTGCAGTGGGATGAGCAGATCGTCGGCGCGTTCATCCTTTTCAGTCCCGACAGCAGCCGCACCTTCACACGGGATGAGGCCCGGCTGGCGGAACTGTTCGCGGGTCACGCCGCCATTGCCCTAGGGAACTACGATCTCCATGCCCAGGCGGCCACCCGGGAACGCGAGGCCGCTGTAGCAGCAGAACGTGAACGCGCGGTGCGGGACGTGCATGAAACCCTCGGCCGATCACTCGCAGCACTGTTGCTCAGCCTTGATGATGCGGACAAGGCCCTGGCCGGGGTGAGCGAAGGCTCGGGCACTGACATCCGGAAAGCCTCCGCCCATATCAGCACGGCGAAAACCGTCGCCCACGATGCGCTGGCTGAAACGCGCCGGACGGCACTGGGGCTGGGACCGGCGTCGTTGGCTGGTAAATCGTTGGAGGAGGCCATCCGCGGGGAACTGGTGTGGGCGGAAGCGATGTCCGGTGCAGCCACCCGGTTGACCATCATCGGGGACCAGCTGCCGCTTGCCCCAGAGGTTGAGCATCAGGCGTTCAAGATCGTGCAGGAAGCCCTGAATAATGTCGTCCTCCACTCGCGTGCTGCGAGTGTGCGCGTCGGGCTGATATACGACGGCGGTTCCCTGGCCGTGGTGATTGAAGACAACGGGCGGGGATTTGACCCGGCCGCTGCGCACGGTGACCACTCGGCGCTGCCCACCAGTTGCCTTGGCCTGCACGGCATGACATCGCGGGCCATCCATCTCGGCGGAACCCTGCAGATCGACAGCGTTCCGGGATGGGGAACAACGGTCAAGGCGGTCCTGCCGCATGCCGCTCCTGGCCGTCGGGCAGTGCAGGAGCCGCGGTGGCGGATCCTCATTGCCCACGACGCCCCCGTAGTGAGCGCCGGGCTGGTGAGGCTGCTCGGCATCGCTGAGCCTGCCATCCAGGTCGGAGCCGAGGTCCACTCGGCGGACCAGCTGCTGGAAGCGTATGAACTGCTCCATCCCGATGTCGTGCTGATGGACCTGGACATGGTGCACGCGAACACCGCGCTGGTCGGCAGGATGAGGGAACTGGGTCCTGACGCCGTCGTCGTGGTGCTGACCGATAACCCGACCGTCGATCAGGTGCGCTCGGCGAAGCAGGTGGGCGTGCGCGGATTCATCAACCGCCGTGCCGGCGGCGAATCGATTGCCCGGACCATTGTGGCGGCTGGGCAGGGGCAGGCGTTGCTGGAAGGGGACGTGTTTGATCGTCTGCTGGACTCGTCCGGGGAGAAGGAGACGGACAATCTGACCACCCGCGAACGGGAGGTCTGCGCGATGGTGATCCGTGGAATGGCGGACAAGCAGATCGCGCGTGAACTTCAGATCTCGGTGAAGACAGTGGAGAAGCACGTCGGCTCTATTCTCCGCAAGACCGGTGCCCGCAACCGGACCATGCTCGTGGGGATGAGCGGGCGGACCGCCGACTCTTTGCTCCAGTTCGACGGGTGAGTTGCGGGCCGGCCGGGCTGGACCGGAAGCAATGATGAGAAGTTGTTGAACAATCTCTTGCCAATATTGTTCAACAACCTGTATCGTTCCTCGGGACGATAATTGTGACGCTAGTCACCCCGACGTTACGGACGGATCCCATGGCAGAAGGCAGCACCACACTCAATCTGAGCTCCTCAGCTCGGCGCTCAGCACTGCTGGGCGCGATGTTCCTGATGGCGACCAGCGCCATCGGCCCCGGCTTCATCACCCAGACAACGGTCTTCACCGCACAGCTCGGCGCGGCGTTCGCCTTCGCCATCCTGGCGTCCATCCTCATCGACATTGCAGTGCAAATGAACGTCTGGCGGGTCATCGGAGTTTCCGGGCTGCGGGCGCAGGAGCTCGGCAATCGGGTGGTTCCCGGCGTCGGCTGGTTCCTTGCGGGCCTGGTCTTCCTCGGCGGTGTGGTCTTCAACATCGGCAACATCGCGGGAACGGGCCTTGGCGCCAACGCGATGCTCGGCGTTGACCCGAAGATCGGCGGCGCCATTTCCGCCGTCATCGCCATTTTGATCTTCGTCAGCAAGCGGGCCGGTATGGCGTTGGACCGCATTGTGGTTCTTCTCGGCGCCATCATGATCCTGCTGATGATCTACGTGGCCATCGTTGCGGCTCCACCGCTGGGTGACGCGCTGAAAAATACGTTCCTGCCCGAGGAGATCGACTTCCTCATCATCACCACGCTGGTCGGCGGCACCGTTGGCGGCTACATCACCTACGCCGGCGCCCACCGCATGCTCGACTCCGGGGCCACCGGAATTGAACACGTTCAGCAGATCACGCGAAGCTCGGTGATCGGCATTATTGTCACCGGCGTCATGCGGGTACTGCTGTTCCTTGCGATCCTTGGTGTGGTTGCCGGCGGCACCGTCCTGAGCAGCAACAACATGGCAGCCGAAGCCTTCGGCGCAGCCGCCGGCGAGATCGGAATGCGGGTGTTCGGCATCGTCCTCTGGGCCGCTGCCATCACCTCCGTGATCGGTGCATCGTTCACCTCGGTCTCCTTCATCACCTCCTCGAAGACCCCTGAGCGCAAGCGAAACCTCATCACCGTCGCCTTCATCGTGGTCTGCGCCACGGTCTATCTCTTCCTCGGACAGGCACCGCAGCAGCTGCTGATCTTCGCCGGAGCGTTCAACGGTCTGATCCTGCCGGTCGGGTTCGGTGTGCTCCTGTGGGTAGCCTGGCGCCGTCGCGACCTCATGAACGGCTACAACTATCCGAAGTGGCTGCTGATCGTCGGTGTGGTGACCTGGCTGCTCACGCTCTTCCTCGGCTGGACCTCGATCATGGGGCTCGCGCAGCTGTGGTCCGCATGATCAGCTGGAGCCCGGAAGACCGCGCCGCCGCCACGCCGGCCGAAGCGCGGGAGGCCTTCCGCAACGGACTGGTGGTACCGACGTCGGGCTGGTCCCGCGGTTACGCGCAGGCCAACGTGCTGGCCATCCCGCGTGAGCAGGCCTTCGACCTGCTCCTCTTTGCCCAGCGCAACCCGAAGTCCTGCCCCATTCTGGGCGTGCTCGAGCCGGGGCAGACCGCGGGACCGCTGCTGGCAGGCGGAGACATCCGAACCGACGTCCCGAAGTACACGGTGTACCGGAACGGCGAAAAGGTCGACGAGCCAACCGACATCGGGCGTTACTGGCGCGAGGACCTCGTTACGTTCCTGATCGGCTGTTCCTTCACTTTCGAAGCTGCGCTGCAGGACGGCGGCGTCCGGATTGCGCACATCGACCAGGGCGTCAACGTGCCGATGTATCGGACAAACCGTGAGTGCGCTCCCGCCGGCGCCATGTCCGGTCCGTTGGTGGTATCGATGCGCCCTGTCCCGGCGGCACAAGTGGCCGACGCCGTCCGGATCACGTCCCGCTACCCGGCCGTCCATGGCGCACCGGTGCACGTGGGCAATCCGGAGGAGCTTGGCATTGCTGACCTTGGCGCCCCCGACTTCGGTGAGGCTGTCCAGATCCCCGACGGACACCTGCCGGTGTTCTGGGCGTGCGGCGTCACTCCGCAGGCGGCGGTGATGCAGTCGCGGCCGCCGCTCGCGATCGGCCACGCACCCGGCCATATGCTGATCACCGACGCGAGGGACAGCGACTACCTGGTGCCGTAAGCCCCGAGTTCAGGGAACTTTTGCGCAGGTCTAGTGGCTTCCGACCCCATCGAAGCCACTGGACCTGCGCAAAAGTTCCAGGGGGTGGTGGCGCGCTTCAGCGGCGGATTCCCCGGCTGAAGTACAGGATTGGTCCCAGGACATTGAGGCCAATCCCTACCGCCCACAGGCTCTTACGTCCGTTGACCTGGCTCTCGGGCCGCCTGGCTAGGTCAACCCACGCGGTAGCCGCGAGCGACAACTGCACCGACGCAGCGGTCAGAACCGCTCGTTGCTGCGCGGGCGTCAGGTCGCTCCACTTTCTGGCCTTTATTGTCTTCATCACAGGTCACCGCCCGGTCTTGGTTCATTCGTCGCTGTGCAGCGATCCATCTGGTCACCCTATTTTATGGAACGGGCACAGGGCTCTACCGCGGGGCGCCCGAAGAGGGCACACTGGGGTCAACCGCTGCAATCGACGCGCTGACCCAGGAGGTATGTCATGGGAGACCCCGACCCACCCCGGCTTGTGGAGGAGTACTCGTGAGGGCGCTCCAGTACCGTGCTGTCGGCACCCCTCCGGAGGTTGTCGAGGTCGAGACGCCGGTGCCCGGGCCTGGGCAGGTGCTTCTGCGCGTCACAGCCGCGGGCGTGTGCCATTCGGACCAGTTCATCATGGACCTGCCCGAGGATCAGTACATCTATGGGCTGCCTCTTACGCTGGGTCACGAGGGAGCCGGTGTCGTTGAATCCTGGGGCGACGGAGTGAAAGGCCTTACCGTCGGCGAGCCGATGCTGGTCTACGGGCCGTGGGGGTGCGGACGCTGCTACACCTGCGCGCAGGGCAAGGAGAATTACTGTGAGGTAGCGGCAGAGCTCGAAATCAGGCCTCCCGGTCTGGGTGCGCCGGGGGCGATGGCGGAGTATCTGCTTATTGACGATCCTCGTCATCTTGTGCCGCTCGGAGACCTGGACCCTGTTGCCAGTGTGTCCCTGACCGACGCAGGATTGACCCCGTACCACGCCATCAAGCAGTCCCTGCCGACCCTGGTCCCCGGGTCGACCGCAGTGGTCATCGGTGTCGGCGGACTGGGCCATGTAGCCATCCAAATTCTGCGCACGCTGACGGCGAGCACCATCATTGCCCTTGACCAGTCAGAGCCGAAGCTGGATCTCGCCCTCGAAGTCGGCGCTGACCACGCGTTTGTGCCGGGTGAGGAGGCGGAGAGGCAGATCCGGGCTCTGACCGGCGGCCGGGGCGCAACGGCGGTCTTCGACTTTGTGGGAGCACCGGCGACAACGGCCTTTGCATCACAAGTGGTGAGTGTCGGCGGTGAAATTGCAATTGTCGGCGTCGGCGTCGGAACGGTGGATGTCGGATTCTTTTCCACGCCGTGGGATGCCGCTGCACGGGCTCCCTACTGGGGATCGCGGTCCGAACTGATGGAAGTGGTGGAACTGGCGCGGGCAGGAAAGATCTTCGTGGAGATTGAGACTTTCAGCCTTTCCGATGCGCCCGTCGCATATGAACGGCTGCGGGCCGGCACTATCCGCGGCCGCGCAGTCATCGTGCCCGAACAGCAGGAACCCGGACGGTGAGTGGTGCTGTGGGATCCGCTCACTCTCCGTCGCGCCGCATCGTCGTCGCATTCCGGGACGGGGAAAGGGGGCCGGCTATTCTACGGTGGTCAGCCGAGCGCGCCCGGCGCACCGGTCAATCCGTCACCCTGGTGCATGCGATTCCTGACCCGTCACTCGTCCTGCCGGTGGCTGCGGGAGGGACACCCTACCGCAGCCTGGTGGACGCGGCGCGGCAGTTGATGGATGACGAGGAAGCACGCGCGGAGCTGGAGTACCCGGATGTTCGGTTCGCCTCAACCGTTCACTGCGGTGAAATCGTCGACGCATTGCTGGGTATCGCGGAGAACGCGGCACTGGTGGTCGTAGGGGCTGACCGGGTAGACCGACGGACCGGGGAGTACCTGGGATCGGTCGGCCATCAGGTTGCGCTGGGAAGTGCATGTCCCGTCGTGGTCCTTCCCCGTGATGCGCAGGCTCTTGACGGCGGCAGCGGGGGAGTAGTTGTGGGCGTCGATGGCTCGCCCGAGTCCCATGCAGCGCTTCGCGTGGCCGTCGTTGAAGCAGACCGTTCTGGTCACGCGCTGACGGTCGTCACTTCATCGAAAGGCACGGAAACCGCCGACGACGGTCCAACCGGTGATGCTGCTTCCCAGGAACTCGCGGACATGCTCGATGCCATGCGCGCCAGCTATCCGGAGGTGCGAATCTCCAGGGTGACCGATCTGGAGCGCGCTCCAGACGAAGCGCTGAAGTACCGCGCCTCAGGCGCCTCCCTCCTTGTCATCGGGCGGCAC
Organism: Arthrobacter sp. PTI12; assembly: GCF_056679915.1. Taxonomy (NCBI): domain Bacteria; kingdom Bacillati; phylum Actinomycetota; class Actinomycetes; order Micrococcales; family Micrococcaceae; genus Arthrobacter; species Arthrobacter sp. PTI12. The sequence continues at coordinate 1,253,276 of NZ_CM155256.1, forward strand.
GGCCGTGGGGCGAGGTCCGGAATCCAGTTGGGGTCCGTCACTCACAAACTTCTGCTGGATCCGCAGTGCCCCGTTATGGTGATCACCGGTTAGGGGCCTCGCCCTCGAGGTGCCCCAGCAGCTCGGACTCGGCGGCGTCGAGGTAGGCCCGCAGGTCAGCGGCTGCACGCTCGTTCTCGCCGGCGCGCAACTGCTCAACGAGCGCCGCATTGCGGTCCACGTAGTGCGTGTGAAAATCGGGCGCGGCGGACATGGCATGGAACACCAGCCGCATCTCCGCCAGGACCTTGTCCATCAGTTCCCGCAGCAATTCGCTGCCGGTCAGGCTGACGACAGCCTCGTGGAACGCCTGGTTCGCGTTGGCCATGTCGCGAACGGAGCCGGCATCACGTGCAGCTTTGGCCTTCCGGATAATGGCGTCCATCGCATCGAGCTGTGCAGGAGTGGGCCGGCCCCAGAGCACGGCCGAAGGTTCAATAGTCCGTCGGACCCGGTAGATTTCGCGCACTTCCTCCGCACCGGGCGCTGCCACGAAAACGCCCCGGTTCGGGATGCGCGTCACGATCGACTCACCCGCGAGCGTTGCGAACGCCTGCCGCAACGTATTCCGCGAAACCCCCAGCGACTCCGACAACGACTGCTCCGACAACTTCGACCCCGGCGTCAGCTGCCCCGCCGCAATCCGTGCGCGCAGTGTTGAGGCAATCCACGCCGTCGTATGGGCGTGCTCAGCTGCGGTTGTCGTATCCGTTGCAGTATTCATGGCTACTCAACCGTACCCAACACCTCACCACGTACGACGGCGGCACCCGGCTCCTGCCCGCCACGCCGGAAAGTGCCGGCGGACGATGCAGAGACCACGGTCTCCATCTTCATTGCCTCCACCACCACGACGGGCTGGTCCGCGCTCACCTGGGCACCGTCGTCGGCCAGCCATTTCACGAGGTTGCCGCCCATCGGGGCGGTGATGGCGCCGTCCTCCGCTGTCTTCTCCTCCACACCGGAAGGAGGAACGACGGCGGTGCTTCCGCCGCTCATCAGCGCAGCGAACACCTGCGCCGGCAGGCCTAGTTGAACGGCCTTACCGTCGAGCTCCACCGTGAGCGTCTCCCGGCGGGCAACGGGGCCAGTGAGCCCGCTGTCGAGCGAGGCAGCGAGGCGCCCGGTGAACTCGGACTCGATCCACGTGGTGTAGACGCCGAGGCGGTCGGTCTGGGTGAAGTCCGGATCGCGGACAACCGCACGGTGAAACGGGACCACCGTCGGCAGGCCCTCAATCCGGAGTTCATCCAGCGCGGTCCGCGCACGGCGCAGGGCCTGCGCGCGGTCCGCGCCGTGGACGATCAGCTTGGCCATCAGGGAGTCGTATTCCGCGGGGACGCTGGAGCCGGAGCGGACCCCGGTGTCCACGCGGATCCCGGCGCCGGTGGGGGCCTCGAAGACCTCGACCGGCCCGGGGGAGGGCAGGAACCCGCGGCCGGCGTCTTCGGCGTTGAGCCGGAATTCGATGGCGTGGCCGTGCGGTACAGGGTCCTCGGTGATGGACACGGGCAGGCCGGCGGCGATGCGGAACTGCTCACGCACGAGGTCGATCCCGGATGTCTCCTCGGTCACCGGGTGCTCCACCTGCAGGCGGGTATTGACCTCAAGGAAGGAGATCACGCCGTCGGGCGCCACGAGGTACTCGACTGTTCCTGCACCGGTGTAGCCGGCTTCGCGGCAGATGGCGCGGGCGGATTCGTGAATGCGGCTGCGCTGGTCATCGGTGAGGAACGGCGCGGGTGCTTCCTCCACAAGCTTCTGGTTGCGCCGCTGCAGCGAACAATCGCGGGTGCCGACAACCACGACGTTCCCGTGCGTATCCGCCAGCACCTGCGCCTCGACGTGGCGGGGTTTCTCCAGGAACCGCTCGACGAAGCACTCGCCGCGGCCGAACGCCACGGTGGCCTCGCGGACGGCGGAGTCGAAGGCGTCGTCGATGTCTTCGAGCCGGTGGGCGATTTTGAGCCCGCGGCCGCCTCCGCCGAAGGCCGCCTTGATCGCCACCGGCACGCCGTGCTCCTCGGCGAAAGCACGGACCTCGTCGGCGTTGGCAACCGGGCCGTCCGAGCCGGGGACCAGCGGAGCGCCTGCCTTCACGGCGATTTCGCGGGCGGTGACCTTGTTTCCCAAACTGCGGATAGCCTCCGGTGAGGGGCCGATCCACGTCAGTCCGGCGTCGAGCACTGCCTGCGCAAAGTCGGCGTTCTCGGAGAGGAAGCCGTAGCCGGGGTGAACGGCGTCGGCGCCGGCGCGGGCTGCAACGTCCAACAGCTTGGGGATGTTCAGGTAGGTGTCCGCGCTGGCCGAACCGCCGAGCGCATAAGCCTCGTCACTGAGGCGGACGTGCAGGGCGTCGGCGTCGGGATCGGCGTACACCGCCACGGATGTGAGCTCCGCATCGGCACACGCACGGGCAATCCGGACAGCAATCTCGCCGCGGTTGGCGATCAGGACCTTCTTCATGGCTGGGGCTCCATTTCGATGAAACGCACGGTGGTGCCCGGCGACAGTTGGGCGGCAATAGGCAAATCCTCCGGCACGACGACGCCGATCACCGGATAGCCGCCGGTGACCGGATGGTCGGCAAGAAAAAGAACGGGAAGGCCCGACGGCGGCACCTGCAGTGAGCCTGCCACCACACCTTCGCTGGGGAGCTCCTCGGTGCGTGCGCGTTCCAGGGGCCGGCCGTTAGTCGCCCCGAGGCGGACGCCGATTCGATTGGACTCAGCGGTCACCGTCCAGGGCTGTTCGGTCAGCGTCGCTTGCGACTCAGGGGTGAACCAGTCCTGCCGGGGGCCGGTGGTGATGTGCAGGGTGACCGTTTTCCGGTGCTCGAGAATGTCCGGCGGGAGAGGGGAAGTTTCGGGGGCGCCGACAGTGCGCCCATTCCCGACATCTCCCACAGGCAACACCGCCCCCTTTACGAGGACCGCCGGGCCGATGCCCGACATCAGGTCAGTCGAGCGGCTGCCGAGCACCGGGGCAACGTCGATGCCGCCGCGGACGCCGAGGTAGGTTCGCAATCCCGACTCTGGGACGTCGAGGGAGAGTTGTTCGCCGTCGTGCAGGGCGAAGGGCGAGCACATCGGGACGTTGCGCTCGCCCTGCGGGCCGTCGATCTGCGCGGGCACCGATGCGCCCGAAAGTGCCAGCGTCAGTTCCCCGTGAGCGCGGACGGCCAGTCCGCCGAGGACACTTTCGACGACGGCGTCCCCCGGCTGATTGCCGACCAGTCGGTTGGCCTGGCGGGCGCTCGCGGTATCGGCAGCGCCGGATGCTGACACGCCGAGGTCACCGAGTCCTGGCCGGCCGAGGTCTTGGATCAGCGACTGCGGGCCGGGGCTAAGTACCTCGAGGGCGGGGCCGGCAGCGGCAGGGAGGGTGGCGTCGTCGTCGTTCGTGTCCTGCGTGTCCGCAAGTTCGATCGCCTCCCGTACCGCGACATACTGCACCGGAGTGCCGGGGCGCAGCAGTGCGGGCTGTTCTCGGTCGAGGTCCCACATACGGGTGGAGGTGCGGCCGATCAGTTGCCAGCCGCCGGGGGAGCGCCGCGGGTAGACGGCGGAGAAGTTGCCGGCCAGCGCTACTGATCCGGCGGGGACGGCGGTCCGGGGGCTGGTGCGGCGCGGGACGTTGAGGGATTCGTTTTCACCGACGAGATAAGCGAATCCCGGGGCGAATCCGCCGAAGGCAGCCGTCCAGATTTGTCCGGTGTGGGCTTCGATGACGCCATCAGCGCCGAGGCCGGTGAGGCGGCCTACCTCGGGGAGGTCATCGCCGTCGTACACCACCTCGATCCGGACCGGATCGGCGGAGGTCAGCGCGTCCTTCGTCTGGGCGACATCGAGCGCGGAGACGGCAGTGCGGGCAGCACGGGCGCTACCGCTCGAGTCGAAGACCGCGAGAACCGTGCGGGCTGCGGCGAGGACATCGACCTGGCCGCGCAGTGGATGGTCGACCAGTTGCGCATGAAGGGCCAGGACGGCGTCGAGCGATTCGAGTTCGATGAGCAGGGCGCGCGGCCCGGCCCAGTGAATTTCCGTCAGCATGCTGCTGTGAGGGGCGCCAGCGCTCACACGAAGCTCCGGATACCGACGCCGGCAGCCTCCAGTTCGCGGCGGACGGCGGCGGACATCGCTACTGCGCCGTCGGTGTCGCCGTGGAGGCAGATGCTTTCGGCGCTGGTGCGGATAGCGGAGCCGTCGCGGGCGATGATGGTGCCTTCGGTCGCGAGCCGGACCATGTTGGCGGCGACGGTGTCTTCATCGTGGAGGACGGCGTCGGGTTCCCGACGGGAGACCAGGGTGCCGTCCGGGTTGTAGGCGCGGTCGGCGAAGGCTTCGGAGACTCCGCGGAGTCCGGCGGCTTCAGCGGTCTTGAGCGCGACCGAGCCCGGCAGGAGCAGCATCGGGAGGTCGCCGCCGAAGGCCTTGACGGCGTCGACTACTGCCTTGGCCTGGACCTCGTGGGTGACGATCGTGTTGTAGAGGGCGCCGTGTGGCTTGACGTAGCGGATGGTGCCGCCGGCTGCGCGGGTAATCGCGTCGAGGGCGCCGATCTGGTACAGGACGTCGTCGGCCAGTTCTGTGGGGGAGCAGTCGAGAAAGCGCCGTCCGAAGCCGGCCAGGTCCCGGTAACCGACGTGGGCGCCGATGGTGACGCCGGCGGCAACTGCGTCGCGGCAGGTCTGGGCGATGGTCGACGGGTCACCGGCGTGGAAGCCGCACGCAACGTTGGCGCTGGAGACGGAGCGGAAGATGGCGGCGTCGTCGCCCATGGTCCAGTTGCCGAAGGACTCGCCGACGTCGCTGTTGAGGTCGATGAAAGCCATAGTGATCCTCGTCTCGTTTGTGGTTCACCCAGCATGCACGAGATTCACAGATTGTTCAACAATATCTGCTCACTTTGGTGTCGCGCTCCGGCGAATGGGCTTCATATAGTGGCCGTATGACTAACGCGCTCCCGGCCGAGAACATCTTCGACCACAGGCGGTCGTCCGATGGTGAGCACGTTGGCTACATCCATCTCACCGACGATGGCCTGTTCGCTCCTTTCGACCTCCTGCATCGTCCAGCCGGCGAAGCGACGGAGCTCGAGGAGGCGGAGAACCTCCTAGACGAACTCGGTCTTCGAATGTTCATTGAGGATTGGTGGCTGGACCTTGATGGGCGGCGCGTCAAGGTGCTGATTCAGGAGGTTCGGCGGGACACCATTTCGGTTGCTCAAGCGATGGATGGACCGATCGCCAAGTCGGTCGATCTCCTGGCAGTCATCGAGCTTCCCCTTCCGACCGATCGACTGAGTCAGACCGCCTGACCGACGGGGTTCACCCATCCCGCGCTCGGAACCACCACACTGTTCATATGGAGTGGACGCGTGCGAAGGACTGGCTGATCGGTGCCGTTGGGATGATTCTTGTCCTGGGCATCACGATTGCCATCCTCTGGTGGGTGGTGAGCAGCCCGGCGGGTGGGTCCGGCGCGAAGCCAACGCCGTCGTCGGCCGCGGATATGCCCGGCGACCTTCCGCCGCCTGCAGCTCCCGGCGATCTTGGCGAAGACGAGACGTGGCTCGCCGATCTTGAACTGGACGCCGGAACAGTGGTGACCGCCGGCTCGACGCTTCGCGATGTACAGGCTGTCGGTCAGGATGTGGTCACGGGGCCGGACGGTTTGGTCGCGGCCCGGCTCTCCGTGGACGCCACGGTGCCGTTCGAGGTTGTCGCCGACGAATTGGGGGAGGGAACCGTGGTCCGTGCAGCGGAGGGGCGCCAGGCCGCCGTCGTTCGCACAGTGGAGGTGCTGGGCCGCGAACTTCGCGTCGTGGCCACCGGCACTGTCGAGGTCGAGGGTGGCAGTCTCGTGGTCGAACCCCGCTCGATCGACATTGGCGGCCCGGACTTCCTCTCGAACGCAATCGGCACCGTGGTGCGCAGCCTCGTGACCATCGAGCACGAGATTGAAGGTCTACCCGAGGGGCTTGTGCTGCAGGACGTCACCGTTCAGGACGACGGTTTTCGGGCCAACCTGACGGGTGCGGACGTTCGTTTGGGTCCTTAGTGCCACCCGCTGCTGCGGGGAGCACTCCGGGCACGCAAAAGGGGAGGAAGCCAGTGCAGGCTTCCTCCCCTTTCTCAGGTTTAAGTGCTCACGCGAGCACGCTCACCCGTGAGTCGCGGCGGCCGAACAGCGCGTAGTCAGCGGACGCGCGGCCCGGTCCGACCAGGGCGAGGGTCAGTGCGGCAGCCCCGAGCAGCACTACCAGTTCGTAGCCGTTGTTGGCGACGAAGACTCCGGCGGAGATGTGCACCAGAACCAGTGCGCCCAGCATGTCGAGGGTCAGCAGCACCGCGACGGGGCGGGTGAGTAGGCCGAGGATCAGGGCGATTCCACCGACCAGCTCGAGCGTGGCAATCACGGGGGCGGCGATCTCGGCCATGGGGATGCCCATGTCACCGAACGCGGCGGTGGTGCCGGCAATGGTCCACTCGTTGAACTTCTGCCAGCCGTGTGCGGCGAAAAGGAAGCCGACGACGACGCGAAGCACGGTACGGGCAGTGGTGGTCAGGGTGGCGTTGTTCATGAAAGTCCGTTTCGGGGTTTGGGGCTGGGTAGAACGAGCGACGCCGGTGCGCAGTGGGTGAGCACCGGCGTCGTGCTGGTGATTGTGGCTGATTAGCGGACGAGAGCGAATCCGCTGGTCCACTGGATCTTCTCGCCGGCGGCGAGGGTCAGCTGCAGGAAACCGATAGCTTCGAGCTCGCGGGCGCGGGCGAGGGAGCCGGCGTCGACGGCGTCCACGCCGCCGGCCTTGACGGCGTCGGCGAGGCGGTTCTTGGCGTCGGTGTCATCGCCGGCAATGAGAACGGTGGTCTGGTTGGAGCCGACGGTCTTGGAACCGAGGGTCGCCGCAAAGTTGGTGTTGAAAGCCTTGACGACCTTCGACGACGGCAGTGCCGACGCCAGCTCAGCGGCGGCGGAGCTGTCAGCGGCAACCACGAGGGAATCGAAGGTTTCGAAGTTCAGCGGGTTGGTGATGTCGACGACGACCTTGCCGGCCAGCTGATCGCCGTACTGCGCCACGATGTCCTTGAGGGCGGGGTAGGGGACTGCGAGAACGACGACGTCGCCGTTGACGGTGGCGCCGGTGCTGGAGGAGTCGATGTGCTCGACGGACGAGCTGCCTGCTGCGACAACGCTTGCGATGGCGCTGCCCATGTTGCCCTTGCCGAAGATGGTGAACGAAGTCATGTGGAGCTCCTTGAGAAAGAATTGCTTGCGGGTACAACTAATAAGTTAGCAGCGATTAGTTGTAGATGCAAGCATTACGTAGAATGGAGGCATGACGCGATGGCTCAGCAAGGATGAACAGGAAGTATGGAAGCGCATGGCGGCGGTGCTCGAGCTGCTGCCGGCGGCACTCGATGGGCAGTTGACGCGTGATGAGGATCTGACGCACTTCGAATACTTCGTTCTTGCGTCTCTGTCTGAGGTGCCCGGGCGTACCTTGCGCATCACAGCGTTGGCGTCGCAGACCAACGCCACACTTCCGAGGCTTTCCCGGGTGCTGACGGGGCTGGAAAAAAAGGCGCTGGTGGAGCGGAGCGAGTGCAGCGAAGACCGGCGTGCCAAGAACGTGACGCTCACCGAAACGGGGTGGGCCAAGTTGGTAGGCGCTGCTCCGGGTCACGTTGAGCATGTGCGCGGTATGGTGTTCGACCAGCTCACGCCGGAGCAGGTGTCGGAGCTGTCCGACATCACCACGCAGTTGTTGAAGAAGCTCGACCCCGAGGGGCGGATGTTCGCTTCGCTGGGGAAGTAGTTTTGGGGCGCTTCGGAACGGCCAGCGCTGATAGCATTCCCGCTTTCGGATAGCGTTCCAGCCATCGGATGGCGGTAAACGGCTATCCGATGGCTAAAGCGCTATCGGCGTGCATGTCAGCTAACCAGTCCGAGCGGTGGCTACGGCGGTTTTTGGGCAAGTTCGTCACGAAACCTGCAGGCCACCATTGATGTCGTAGGTAGCGGCAGTGATGAACCCGGCATCAGGACCCACCAGGAACGAGATGAGGGCAGCCATCTCATCCACGGTGCCTACGCGACCCACCAGGATGTCCTTCGACATGTCCCGCTTGCGCTCCTCCGTGAGGGTTCCGCCCATGATGTCGGTGTCAACCGGACCCGGCGCAATGCTATTGACCGTAATGCCGTGCTCACCCATTTCCCGTGCGAGCGCACGCGTAAATCCGATGATGCCGGCCTTTGACGCGCTGTAGGCCACCTTGGAATAGGTACCTCCGCCACGCTGGGCGGAGATCGACGAAATGCTCACCACACGCCCGAGCTTCCGCTCGATCATCCCGTGCAGCACCCGCTGCGTCACGAGGAACGTGCCCGTCATATTGACTGCGAAAACCCGCTCCCAGGCTTCCTTGGTTTCCTGCATGAACTCGGTGGGGGAGCTGATCCCCGCGAGGTTCGCCAGTGCCACAATGGGCGGCAGCTCGGCTTCAATCCGGCTGATCGCTGCATCAACGGAAGCCTCATCGGACACGTCGGTCGCCACACCGACTGCCTGAACGCCATGCCGCTGCACGATGTCCGCCGCAGCCTCTTCGGCAGCGGCCCCGTCGATGTCGAGAATCCCGATGTTCCAGCCCTCACTCGCCAGCCGGTTGGCGGTCGCCCGACCGATTCCACGTGCGGAGGCCGCCCCTGTAAGTACCGCTGTACGGCTTGAGGGGAATTCTGCTGATTCGGTCACCTTTGCTCCTGATGCTGATCGTTGTGATGGATGAAGTGCTCGTAGTCGTCATAAGTCTGGTTGATGTGGGCCTGCATCGCTTTTCCGGCCACCTCGGCATCGCCAGTCCGGATAGCGTCTAGCACCAACGCATGGTGCTCAAGGGCGTGCTTCTGCACCTCAAGGAACGACGACGTCTCCCGCCGCATGCTGTACAGCAGCTTGCCCAGCGGGCCCAGAATGACCGGAATGAAGGGGTTCGCCGACGCCCGGAAAACTGCTTCGTGGAAGGCAAGGTCAGCGGTGGTCACAGCGTCGAGGTCTCCTGCCTGATGCGCAGCCTGCAGCGCCGCGTTTGCGTCTTCCATGCGGGCAAGGTCCTCGTCGGTGGCATGCAGTGCAGCGAGTTCAGCAGCCCCGATCTCCACCATGCGGCGGATTTCCAGGAGCCGGAGTGAGACGTCGGGCGAAGTGGACGCCGCGGTCGCGGAACGCAGGATCGCCTGCAGGTCCGTCCATTGGGCGCTCGGGTTCACGTACGTGCCGAGTCCGCGCCGAACCTGAACCACATTCTGGGCCTGAAGCTTCTTCAGTGCCTCCCGCACGGTCAACCGGCTCACCTCCGTCGCGGCCGCCAGTTCGCCCTCAGACGGAAGGAACTCACCGGGAGGATAGGTTCCGCTGATGATGCGCTCAAGGATCTCTTCGAAGACCGACTCAGCAAGCGAAGCACGCGCCACGAGTACACCTCCCGGCATGCTTCGCGGAGTGCAACGCTGCTACGAAGATCCGCACCACGTTTCCTCCCCAAACACTTGTCAGACGTCATATGTCCGGTGCTAGTGTGACACTCAGCACATCGCTCGTCAATGTACTTCGGGCACGTGCAGACCCTAAGACGGCAACGAGGCTTGCTTAGCTGACGAGGAGTACCAATCACGTGGACATACAACTTCTTTTGGCGCTGGTTCTTGGAATAGCGACCATCATCATCCTTGTGCTGAGAACGCGCCTCGACGCGTTCGTGGCACTGCTTATTGCCGCCCTGGTCACCGGGCTTGTAGCCGGGCAGGCACCGCTCGAGATCGTTTCGGCCATCACCACCGGGTTCGGCAATACCCTTGCATCCATCGGGATCGTGATCGGTCTGGGCGTGGGAATCGGAAAGATTCTCGAGGTATCCGGTGCCGCCAACGCGCTGGCTCTGGCCTTCCTGAAACTGTTCGGCAAGGGGCGCGAACCCTGGGCAATGGCAAGCGTTGGGTCGCTCGTCTCCATCCCGGTGTTCTGTGACTCCGGCTACGTGATTATGAACCCGCTGGCCCGCTCCATCGCCAGGGTAAAGCGCGCTGGCTACATCACGCTGGCACTGGCCCTTGGCTGCGGTATGACGCTGACGCACCATATGGTTCCGCCGACGCCGGGTCCCCTCGCTGTTGCCGGTATTCTCGGCACGGACCTGGGAGCTCTCATCCTTGCCGGGCTTGCGTTCACCATCATCCTGTTGCCGGTGGTCGTGTTCTACGCGAAATGGATCGGGCCGAAGATCGAGCCCGGCATGTCGGAGACCATCCGTGAGACCGTGTACGGCCGCGCCGCCACGCACCAGCATGGCCGGACAACCACCGCGCTCGCAGACCATGACGATCACGCGTCAGGTGACACCGCTGCCCGGGCCATCGGCGCAACCGGACCATCCGAGGATTCCGAGTACGGCTCCACCATCGACTTCGACAGTTCCGAACTGGGCACGCCCCCCGCAGGAGCCAAGCCGCACAAGGTTGGAGCCTTTGTTGCTTCCCTGCCGCTGGTGGTCCCGCTGATCCTCATCATTCTCAACACGGTGAGCGGTGCAATCGACCAGAGCAACCAGGGAGTTGTCGGTACCGGCGAGTACGAGCCCTCCGCGTGGGCCGTCCCACTGGCCTTCATCGGTAACCCCGTGGTTGCCCTCGTGATTGGCGTCATCCTCGCCGTGTATGTGCTGCTGCCCCGTTGGACTCCGCGTTCCAAGGTGCAGGGCTGGTTCGCTGATGCTGCTGCGTCAGCCGGGCTCATTTTGCTCATTACCGGCGCAGGCGGCGCACTTGGCCAGGTTCTGCGTAGCTCAGGAGTTGGTGATGCCCTCGCTGAAGCCATCGCAGCGACAGCCCTTCCAGCCTTCCTGGTCCCGTTCCTGATCGCGACCTTGGTGCGCATCGCGCAGGGCTCCGGCACTGTCGCCATGATTACCGCGGCTTCGGTCACGGCTCCGCTGGTCACCTCGATTGGCGTTGACCCCCTGATCGCGGCGCTTGCCTGCACCGCTGGATCCATGGTGTTCAGCTACTTCAATGATTCCTACTTCTGGGTGGTCACCCGCTTCTCAGGGCTGGAAGGGACCGCGGCGCTCAAGGGCTGGTCAGGAATTACGACGGCCGTGTGGGCCGGCTCGATCCCGCTCCTGTTCATCGCCAACGCAATTCTTGGCTGACCGCGTAACTCTGCCTAACTAGTGCACAGCACTGCTCCCCGGGAATTCTTCCCGGGGAGCAGTCGTGTGCTGAGACGTGCCGGCGCTAACGCACCCTGATGTTCGATGGTTTTCCCGCAACGTCCCTGGGCTTCAAACCAGCCTGCTCCGCCTGAAGGATGCACCACTTGCGCGGCTGCATGCCCACGAGCTTCTGCACTGAGCCGTGGTGCTCCTTGATGTAGGGAGTAGCGATGCTGGCGAACAGGGAAACGCTGAGCCCGTGCGGACCATGCAACATCTGATCAGCCAGAACCGACCGCCACGCCTGCCTGAGCGCTTCGGCCGCCATCTCTTTGCTCCCGTTCACGCTCTTCAAGCGGCTGGACAAGTGCTTCTGCATGCGCGCATGCTCACTGATCATTACGGTTTTGACTTGCGCGGCGGGGGCTTTGAGAGTCGCAGCAGAAGTCGTGATGAGGGACTTCGTCGTAGGGGGTGATGGTACCGAAGGCGGCTTGCTCGACGCCGTGGACTCCGCGGTAAGAGTCAGCTCCGCGAGCTCCAGGTGCAGCTTCGCGATTTCACGGTGGATCTCGCTGACCCGCTTTGCGACGTCGGTGCGAGCAGCCGGTGCTTTTGCCGGAGCCGGGCGCAACTTCGCTTCAACTCCGGACGACATGCTGCACCGGAAGAGCGCGCATAGTGCCCGTGCGAGGGAAAGCCGTGCGTCGTCGTGGTCATTCAGTAGCAGGGGGGAAGGGTTCGGCAGAGTCTGCACCACGGAGGCGAGTTCTTCCAAGGTGCCGTAAACCTTGCCGAAGCGGATCCGCTCCACCACGGTGGCTGAATCGATCTGCGGCGAATACACGCACTGGGCGAGCCTCAGCTCCTGGTCGTTGAAACGCGCGAAGTGTTGCGGTAGGACGGACCGGCGTATGACCATCCGGACGGCGTCGAGCTGGCGCGAGACCTGCTCGATCGGGTTCGGCACATCGGCCCCGTTGGCCAGGAGCCACTCCTTCCCCGTATCTGCCGCGAACGAGACAGGAGCGGGGAACCTCTTCCACTCGCTCAGCATCAGGCAGCCGGTGCGGGTGTTATAGAAGAACCAGTCGATCTCGGCGACCGGGTACCCCGGCGCCTCCACCCGGCAGTTGGCGAACGCCCAGACGTCGTCGTCAAGCAGGGAATGCAGTCGGGTGACATCACGGTCGGCAGGACGATGCGCGGCCGAATTGGTGGAAGGAAAATACAGCAACGTCGGGCCTTCGTGGGTGCCGGGGATGGTGAAGGCTCCCCACCGCCCCCAACCAGCCGCGCAAATGCGCTGCGCTCATCCTAATCGAGGAAAACCCGTACCCAGCAGAACCCGGTGCCGGTCCCGTTAGGCTGAACGGAATGGCCGCAACCCCAACCCCACTCCGCACATCCTTTCCCCGAAGCATCGCCCGCATACTGCTCGGAGCAATCCTCCTGGCAGCAGGCACCGCCCACTTGACGGTCGCCCGCTCCGAATTCGCAGCGCAGGTGCCGTCCTGGTTTCCCCTGCCCACCGACGTCGTTGTGGTGGGGTCAGGCATCGTCGAGATTCTCCTCGGCGCTGCACTGATTCTCCTTCTGCGGTACAGGGTTCTCGTCGGTTGGATCGTCGCTGCGTTCTTCATTGCCATCTTCCCCGGCAATATCGCCCAGTACGTTGAGGGTGTAGACGCCTTCGGTCTGGACACCGACCGCGCACGGCTCATCCGCCTCTTCTTCCAGCCGCTGCTGGTGTTATGGGCGCTGTGGTCCACCGGTGCATGGCGCGACCGCCGATTGCTACGCTCCTCAGGTGAGCACCAACGCCACTAACGGCATGAGGCAAAGACCGCGATGGGACGTGGCGTCATCGACATAGACGTGGTCATCGCGCTCATCGGAGCCGTCATTCTCATCGGCCTGGGCTCGATCTTCCGACACTCCTTCATCACCGGCCCGGAGTTCTGGTCCGGACTGGAAAAGCTCGTCTACTTCGTGTTGCTGCCGGCACTGCTGGTGACCGGCCTTGCCGGAGCCGACTTCGCATCCATTGAACCCGGTCCCATGGTGCTTGTCCTGACAGCATCTGCGACCTTCTCTGCACTGCTCGCCTATGCCGCCCGCCGACCCGCCACTGGCAGGGACGGCCCGGCCTTTACCTCGGTGTTCCAGGGAACCGTCCGCTTCAACACCTATATAGGAGTGACGACGGCGGCAGCCCTCTTTGGATCCAACGGCATCGCCATCGCAGCGCTCGCCAACGCGGTCCTCATACCGTTCGGAAACCTCGCCTCAACCATCGCGCTCGCACACTACGGACACCACCGGCTCCGCGGCTCCGCATTGATACTGGCGGTATTCGGCAACCCGCTGATTCTCGCGTGCGCCGTAGGACTCGCCGCAAACCTCATCGGTTCCGCACCGGGTATGGGGGACTTCCTGAGCGCACCGGTGCCGGCCGTCGTCGTACAGCTCATTGCCGCGGTGCTGGGACTGCTCGGGGGAGCGGCACTTCCCATCGGCCTCTTCTGTGTTGGAGCAGGGCTGCGGGGGCGTGCTTTTCCCCGCGAATCCCTGCGGCCCGTGGCTGCCGCCCTCCTGCTTCGCTTCGTTCCGGTTCCGGCAGCCACCCTGGGACTGTGTGTCCTGCTGGGATTCTCCGGGCCGGCCGCCGTCGTCTGTGTGGTTTTTCAGTCACTCCCGACGGCAACGAGTTCCTACGTCTTTGCCCGGCGCCTGGGCGGAGACGCCGCGCTCATGGCCCAGATCACCGCCGCCCAGACCGTCCTCTCCGGCGTAGTGCTACCGGCCTGGATCCTCATCGCGCTGACGGTACTGCTGTAGGTCGCTAGGATCGATCCATGAGTATCAGCGAAGCCGCAACAAGCGAAGCGGCAGAGACCACGCTCGTCACCCTCAGCGACATCGAAGCCGCTGCTGAACGCATCAGTGACCTGGTTCTCCGTACACCGATCATCCAGCTGCCGCACCCGCAGCGCCCGGATGAGGTACTCCACTGCAAGGCCGAGTCCCTCCAGCCCACCAGTGCCTTCAAGCTGCGCGGCGCCTACAACACCATTGCTCAGGTGCTGGATCATGCCCGCGAACACGGCATCGTCGCCCAATCCTCCGGCAACCACGCCCGCGCCGTCGCCTGGCTGGCACACCGGCTCAACCTGCGCGCCGTGATCGTCATGCCGGACGCCGCGCCGCTCCCCAAGATCGAGGCAGTCCGCGCGCTCGGCGCCGAGGTGGAGATAGTGCCTTCCGCCCTGCGTGACGTCCGTGCCCACGAGCTCGTCGCCCAACACGGGTACGTCCACGTGCCGCCCTATGATGATCCCCGCATCATCGCAGGCCAGGGAACTGTGGGCCTCGAGATTATGCAGCAATTGCCGCACGTCGACACCGTCCTGGTCCCCATTTCCGGCGGCGGACTCATTTCCGGTATTGCGACGGCGGTCAAGGCCCTCAATCCCGGAACCCGAGTGATCGGGGTGGAGCCGGAACTCGCCGCTGACGCCGCCCAGAGCTTCCGCGAAGGACGCCGCATCACCTGGGAGCAGGAACTCACGTACCGCACCGTTGCCGACGGCCTCCGCACACCCGCGCTCGGTGTCCACCCGTGGGAGCACGTCAAGCGCTACGTCGACGACGTCATCACCGTCACTGAAGAACAAATCCTCGCCGCTATGCGCCACCTCACCCTCGCCGGCAGACTCGTGGTTGAACCGTCCGGTGCCGTAGCCACTGCCGCCTGGATGCATGACCTCGTGCCGTCCGGAAACACCCAGAACGACGGCGGCACAACGGCCGCCGTCGTCTCCGGCGGATCAGTGGATCCAGCCCTCCTGGCCAAGGTGCTGCAGCAGGCGGGCTAGAGCCGTTCGAGGAATCTGGCGAGGCAATCCACCCAGACCCGGCGGGCGGCGTCGTTCGCTTCTCCACGCACCGCCGACTATTCGGCCACTCGCGCCAGAAACTTCCGGATTCTCACGTTCAGCTCCGCTACCTGCCGCTTCACGACGACGGCGGGATCCGGGTTGATCTCATTGACCGGCGGCGCCTTGCGTACGTTGGCAGAACAGATGAAGTCGGCGCAGATCAGCGTGCCGACCGTGTTGCCATTCCTGCCTGACTGGCCGGCACGTTTGGCCACCCAGAGCAGGACGTCCTCCTTGGAGAACACATCGCGGCAGATCTCGCACAGTACCGAACGGTTTTTCTTAGGTCCGCCCTCCGGCGCTCGCAGGAGGACGCCGGTGATCCCGGTTTCATTCGGCACGATGAGATAACCGCGGAGCGGCATCTTCCCGTCACGCCAACCGAGGAAGTCGAGCTTGTCCCACTCGAGCGAGTCGAAGTTCGCTGGGAGATTGAGTTTGGCGGTTTTTGAGCGGGTGGCATTGATGAACGATGACCGGATGTCGCGGTCGCCGATTTTTTGCATGATGGATCGCCTTACAGATGGGTGTTCGAGGGCATGACACAGTGGCCCTCCACCTGCACAGGTTCGGCAGGGAAGGGCTAGTCGCGTTCCTCACAGCTGGCCACAGCGGCCGCCTCGCTTCCAATGGCCGCGCTGACCGGAGCGGTTAGCAGCATGTCCATTCCCTTGGATCCGTCGTCGAATGTCTCAATTTCCTACCGTTGCATCTTCGCAAAGTGACGCGCCAGGGGCAACGCAGACGCAAGGGTGTTGCGCGTCACGTCACTGGACCATACAGTTGTCGAAGCGCTTCGACAATACCGCATCCACATCGCTCAAGGACCGCCTCCATGCCCACTGATCAGCCCTTCCCGAAAACCGATGAGCTCGTCTTCGGCGGCGACTACAACCCGGAACAGTGGCCTGAATCGGTGTGGCAGGAAGACGTTCGCCTGATGCGGAAGGCACGCGTTAACCGAGTGACGGTCGGCGTCTTCTCGTGGTCTTCCATCGAACCGCGGGAAGGTCACTACGAGTTCGGCTGGCTGGACAAGGTCATGGATCTGATGGCGGAAAACGGCATCGGCGTTGTCCTTGCCACACCGACCGCCTCGCCGCCGCCCTGGTTCTCCCTGGCACACCCGGAAGCCCTGCCGGTCACTGCGGACGGTGTGCGGCTGATCCATGGAAGCCGGGACACCTACAACCCGGCGGCTCCTGCCTACCGTGCCGCAGCCAAACGCGTCACCACAGCCCTCGCCGAGCGCTACTCTTCCCACCCGGCGCTGAGGATGTGGCACCTCCACAACGAATACGGCACGGTTTCCTACGGTCCTGAGACGGATACGGCATTCCGGGGATGGCTACGCGCGAAGTATGGAACCCTGACGCAGCTGAACGCCACCTGGAACACCGCGTTCTGGTCTCAGGGGTACGGCGAATGGAACGAGATCTTCGCCCCTCAGGCCACCCAATACCTACCCAACCCTTCCCAGCTGCTGGACTTCAAGCGCTTCTCGGCTGACCTCCTGAGGGACTGTTTGCGTGACCAGGTGGACATAGTCCGAGGCGTCCGCCCTGACGTTCCCGTCACCACCAACTTCATGCTCCCCAGCTGGAA
This sequence comes from Arthrobacter sp. PTI12, assembly GCF_056679915.1. NCBI lineage: Bacteria > Bacillati > Actinomycetota > Actinomycetes > Micrococcales > Micrococcaceae > Arthrobacter > Arthrobacter sp. PTI12. Next base: position 1,270,082 of record NZ_CM155256.1, read on the forward strand.
CCACTACGACCAGTGGGACTTCGCCGCGGAGATCGACGACGTCTCCGTTGACCACTACCCGGACACCCCAGGCATCGAGGGGAACATCCAGGTTGCCTTCGGCAGTGACCTCGCCCGCTCCTTCAACGCCGGCCGCCCATGGGTACTGATGGAACAGGCCACCACCATGGTCTACAACTACGCCCAAGGGCGGATCCTCGCACGGGACCCAGGCACGCTGCTGTTCAGCACGCTTCAATATCTGGCCCGCGGCTCCACCGGATCCCTGTTTTTCCAGTGGCGGTCGCCGCGCGCGGGCGCGGAGTTCTTCCACTCGCCGATGGTTCCGCACGTCGGCGAAAACTCCCGTACATTCCGCGAAATCGTAGAACTCGGCACCACGCTGTCTACCCTGCACGAACTTGCACAGGCCCCGGTTGCCGGGCGTCGGGTGAACCAGAACCGGGTGGCCATCGTCTGGGACTCCGCTGCGTGGTGGTCGACGGACACCAGCGCTCTGCCGTCCACCGACGTCGCTTTCCTGCCCGCAGTGAAGGCTGTCCACCGTGCGCTCTGGCTGCTCGGAGTCAACGTTGACTTTGTTCGGCTCGATCAGGACCTCAGCGGCTACAACCTTGTCCTGGTGCCCAGCAAGCTGGCTGCCTCGGACGCCGAAGCGGAAACACTGCGAGGCTACGTCGCCGACGGCGGACACACCGCCATCTGGTACTTCTCGGGCAGCACGGATGAGAACCTCAACGTCCGGTCAGGCGGCTTCTCCGGAGCGTTTGCGGAGCTCCTCGGCATCCGCGTTGAGGAACACTTCCCGCAGCTTGCCGCCACCGCACTGAAACTCAGTGACGGATCCTCCGCAGACTGTTGGGCCGAAGCGGTGGAGCTCGCCGGTGCCGCCAGCATCGCAAACTTCACGGAGTACCCGCTCGCTGGCCGCCCCGCGGTTACACAGCATGCGTGGGGTTCCGGCACTGCTCACTACATCGCCACCCGGCTCGGCGAAGACGCGCTGCGCGACCACCTGCACCGCATCCTGAACGACGCCGGCGTCCACCCGGATCATCCGGCCGCCGGTTACGGTCTTGAGGCGGTCCGCCGTTACGCCGGCGACTCCAGCTACCTGTTCCTCCTCAACCATTCAGCGGAGACGGCGGAGATTGACGTGCACGGTCACGACCTCCTCAGCGATACCCCGCTGGACGGGCCCACCGCCCTTCCTCCGGGTGTTGCGCTGATCGTGCGGGAAGTGCGCTGACTACGGTGGCCGACCTCTTCTACACCAGTCCGGCAGCCACCTGGCTCGACGGCCTGCCCCTGGGCAACGGCCGGCTCGGCGCGATGGTGCTTGCCGGCGATTCGACTACCCGCCTGCAGATCAATGACAGCACCGCCTGGTCAGGCAGCCCGGCCAGCGAGCACCGGCGTGGCCGTATCTCCGCCGGGCCGGCCGCCACCGCGCTCGCCGACGCCCGGAGCGCCATTGTGGACGGGCGGCCGGTTGACGCCGAGCGGATTCTCGAGCAGCTGCAGTCCGGCTACTCCCAGTCATACCTGCCGTTCGCTGACATCACCCTCCAGCTGCACGACGGCTTACGGCTGCAGGAGCGCAGACTGTCCCTGGCCGACGCTACCCACCGCACTCTCGCGGATGGACCCGGCGGCAGCGTCACACAGGACACCTTCATCAGCGCCGTTGATGGAGTACTCGTGCACCGGTTGAGCTCCGGCAGCCCTGTGAGCGTCACCATCGCCGTCTCCACCCCGCTTCGGGAAACCGGCCGTACCAACCGGCGCAACGGCGTCGTACTGGAACTGAAGCTGCCCGCCGATGTGGCGCCCGGCCACGAACCCGACGAGCCGGCACTGCAATGGGAAATAGACGGCGTCGGTCCGCTGGAGGGGACGCTGTGCCTGGCGGCGCGCCACGATGGCTCAACTGCCCAGAACGACGACGGAGCAACAGTATTCACGGCGGTCACCGAGTTGCTCCTCGTGGTTGCCACCGGGACCACCTTCACGGCCATCGGCCGGGAGCCGGAAGGCTCGGCTGCGACGTGCGCAGAAGCGGCACACCGCTGTGCGTATACAGCGATCGAGAAGGGCTGGGACGCACTGCTCGCCGACCACATACGTGCACACCGGGAGCTGTTCGACCGGGTGTCCGTCACGCTCACGCCCGGCCCGGACGCACTGCCGGATCGCGAGCACGTCCCCACCGATATGCGCCTGGAACAGGCGAACGCACACCCAGCGGGCGTGCTGACCGCCGACCCGGCACTGGTTGCCCTGCTCTTCGACTACGGGCGGTACCTGCTCATCGCTTCGTCCCGGCCGGGCTCCCTCCCGGCCACCCTGCAGGGGATCTGGAACGAGGACCTGCGTCCGCCGTGGTCGTCCAACTACACGCTGAACATCAACGCGCAGATGAACTACTGGGGAGCGGAAGTCACAGGGCTGTCCGAGTGCCACGAGCCGCTCCTGGAACTGACCGAAGCCTTGGCCGAACGAGGGCGGGATACCGCCGCCACCCTGTATGGAGCCCGAGGCTGGACGGCTCACCACAATTCCGATGCGTGGGCGTTCAGCTCCCCGACTGCCGGCCAGGCGAGCTGGTCCCAGTGGCCTCTGGCTGGCGCATGGCTGATCCGCCAGCTCGATGAGATGCGCCGTTTCGGCTCCGCCACCCCGGAGCAACTCGAGCGGCTCTGGAACCTGGCGGTCGGTGCCGCCGAATTCGCCTGCGACTGGTTGATTGACGACGGCGGCGTCCACCTGAATACCCGACCGTCCACATCACCCGAAAACTGCTACCTCAGCGCCCAGGGCAGGGCCGCGGTTGCAACCTCCAGTGCGATGGACAGGACGCTGATCACCGAACTCTTCGAGACTGTGCTGGCTCTGGCTGACGCGGTTGGCCAGCCGCACCACCCGATTGTGGCGGAAGTACAGGCAGCACTACCGCGCATCGCACCACCCGCCGTGGGTGCGGACGGCAGAATCCTCGAGTGGGGCGCGCAGGAGGAAGAAGCTGAACCGTCCCACCGGCATCTCTCGCACCTGTTCTTCGCCTATCCCGGAAACGGTCCCACGCCCGAGCTGGCGGATGCGCTCACCCTCTCTCTCGATCGCCGTGGTGATGATTCCACCGGGTGGTCGCTCATCTGGAAGGCATGCCTCCGGGCGCGGCTGAAACAGGCAGAAAAGGTGGGAGCCCTCCTCCGCCTGATGTTCCGCCCGGCAGCCGAAGCAAACGGCCCGCACGCCGGCGGGCTCTACGCCAATCTGTTCGCCGCCCATCCGCCGTTCCAGCTCGACGGGAACCTCGGCTTCGTGGGGGCGCTGGCCGAGGTGCTCGTGCAAAGTCATGCGGGAATCATCGAACTCCTGCCTGCCCTCCCGGCCGAGCTGCCCAGCGGCAGCGTCCGAGGCCTCATCGCCAGGCCGGGAATCGCCGTCGACCTGGACTGGGAGAACGGCGTGATCCGCGAAGCCGCCTTGACGCCCCGGCGTGCCGTGGCCGCAGGGGAGTATCTCGTCCAGCTGGGGGACCGCATCGAACTTGTCACGCTCACTTTCGGCCAGTGCACAGTGCTCAATGACCTCCATCCACACAACACGACTAGCATTCCAACCAACGGAAAGGCATCGCTGACGCCATGACCCAACACCTCGAAGAAAGAGACACCCGCACCATGGGAGATCCCGACTACCGCGACACCGGCCTCGAATTCCCGGCGGGGTTCGTCTTCGGTTCAGCCACAGCCTCGTACCAGATCGAGGGCGCACACGACGCCGACGGCCGCGGGCCCTCCATCTGGGACACCTTCAGCCACACCGAGGGCAAGGTCTTCAACGGTGACACCGGTGACGTGGCGTGCGATCACTACAACCGGCTGGACGAGGACCTGGATCTCATGCAGGACCTCGGCCTCGAGTCCTACCGCTTCTCGATCGCCTGGCCGCGGATTCAGCCCAGCGGCCGCGGTCCTGCCAACGAGGCCGGTCTTGCCTTCTATGAACGCCTGGTGGACGGCTTGCTGGCCCGCAGTATCAAGCCCATCGTCACGCTCTACCACTGGGACCTGCCCCAGGCACTCGAGGACGACGGCGGTTGGACCAGCCGCGCAACGGCCCTCGCCTTCGGCGACTACGCCCGCATCGTGGGTGAGCGGCTGGGGAACAGGGTCGCCTTGTGGACCACCCTGAACGAACCGTGGTGCAGCGCCTATCTCGGTTACGGCTCCGGCGCGCATGCACCGGGACGTACGGAACCCGCCGCTGCGCTCGCCGCCGTGCACCACCTCAATTTGGCCCACGGTCTGGCGGTGTCGGCTCTGCGTAAGGTGGTGACCAACAATCCCGACTTCGCGATTACCCTCAACCTGCACGTGTTCCGCCCGGACGGCGAGACCGGCCCCGAGGCTGTTCGCCGCGTTGACGGTCTGGCAAACCGGCTCTTCCTTGACCCCGTGCTGAACGGCACCTACCCCCAGGACGTTCTGGACGACACGGCGGAGATCACTGACTGGTCCTTCGTTCAGGATGGCGACCTGGAGCTTATCCGACAGCCACTGGACGTCCTCGGGGTCAACTACTACTCCACCAACCGGGTGCGGATGTGGGACGGGGAGGGCCAGAAGGAATCCTCCGATGGCCACGGTGCCGCCACCGGAACGGCCTGGCCGGGTGCGGAGAACGTGGAGTTCCTGCAGCAGCCCGGGCCATACACCGACATGGGGTGGAACATCGAACCGTCCGGGCTGGAGGACTTGCTCGTCTCACTCCACGAACAGTTCCCGGACCTGCCGCTGATGATCACCGAAAACGGTGCGGCTTTCCCCGACACGGTGGAAGTTGACGCGGACGGAGCGAGGCGAATCCACGACGTCGACCGCATCGATTACCTACGCCGCCACTTCACTGCCGCTCACCGTGCAATAGCCCGCGGCGTGGATCTGCGCGGCTACCAGGTGTGGTCGCTGATGGACAACTTCGAGTGGGGCTACGGCTACTCCAAACGCTTCGGGATTGTGCACGTCGATTACGACACTTTGGAGCGGACGCCGAAAGACAGTTCGCGCTGGTATGCACAGTTGATCCGCGAGCGGCGCATCCCACCGGTGGACTGATCCACGAAGAAGAGGCAGGTTCCGGCGGATCTGCCTTCCTTTCGAGCTCGGGTTTAGGCGCTGGCGGTTCCGGCTTGCCGGGATGCGTGGGTGCGGAGAGCGCCGGTTTCTAACCCTCAAGCACTGAGGACTAGGCGCCTCGACCCTGAACCGACCTGCACGGCGGCCCTCTAGGGGAGATTGTTCAGGCCGTGGTCCATGCGGTCGTCGCGGCGTGAATGGCTAGGCGGAGAGTTTCCGTTTCCGTCTCGATCCGCAACGGTTCGGCGGGCAGAGCGCGCTCCGTCATGAGCCCGGTGAGAACGGTAGCAAGGAACCTTGCTCTCTGCTCAATCCCACCTGCAGGGATGGCGCCATCCTCGACCAGAACGGCTAGCCACCGTTCGATGCGGTAGCGACCCATCCGCTCAAGAGCGCGGTACGTGGCCGCTTCGTCATCGGACGGGGGTGATACCACGTATGCGTCGTAGAGAGCACCCCACTGCTGTCGGGCGCGCTCGCCGACGCCCACTTGCGCGAGCATCAATCGTAAGCACGCGAGAAGGCGCTCAGCCGGTGTCAGCGCTTGATCGTTAATCGGGTCGTCCGGAATATCGAGGACGTTCATGCCCGCGACGACGGTATCGATGAGCTCGCGCTGCGTCGGAAAAAAGTGCCGTAGCGACCCGGTGCTCACCTGTGCGCGAGCCGCTACCGCACGCACACTCAGCCGAGCGGTTGGATCCTCGCCGAGCATCGTCGCCGCGGCGATCAAGATCTTGTCGCGCGTGCCTGGTTCTTTCGCCTGATCGTTCATGTCTGCTCCTTAGCGAGACAGTTTTCTATTACAGTGTGCTAGCTTATCTCTTGGCTGACTATTACGCTGTACTAGTCCTGAGCGAGGAGTGGAGAAATGGATATCAGACACCGTCGGGTTCGAACAGGATCCGGTGAACCGCTGCGCCGTTACCGCTGGTGGCAGATGTTCGGCAGATCCCTGCGTTCGATCACGTTGGACTTGTCCGATGGCACGAGGTTGACCTACTCCGTTGATGTTCGCCATGCCGGAGATATGACCGACGGCGAGATCCGCGCGCGACTCTACGTTGACGGCTCGCTGCGGTCATACGCGAAGCTGCCGACTCGGTTTGGGGTGCCGGACGGTCATATCGAGGTCGCAATCAACGGTTTCGGACTCAAACGCTGCCACTATGTGCGCGCAGACGGAACCGAGCAGCAACTCACTCCTGACCCCGCTTCCGCAGAAGGACGTCGCGCCCGGTTCCATCACCGATACCCCGGTACGAGTCGCGTCATCGGGGCCATCTCCACCGCGCTCGTCATCGTCGGCTTGGGCGTCGAAGTGCCGCAAATCATCGGATCTCTTTCCCAGATCCCTCTCGTCGCCGACTCCATCGGAACCTTCACTTCACCGATACAACTCCCCATCCAAGCCAACCTGTTCATCGGACTTGCCACTGTCATCGGGAGTGCGGAGCGAGCGCTGCGGATGCGATCGAGCTGGATCGACGAACTTGCCAGCTGAAACCCCCCGAAAGGAACCTACTGTGCAGCACACCACCCTGAATTGGCTTGGCGAGCAGGATGCTCCCGCGACGATTCCTCGCGTTCCGCCCACCGTCGAATATCACCGCGTCTATGCGGGAGAAAAACGCCGAATTCTCCGCGGCATCTTTGCCATCATCCTGCTACTCGTCGGGCTCGTCTGCTTCGCGCAACTGTCCTTGACGGGGGCACGCCTCATCGACACGGAACTCCTTGGGCGGACGGGCTCCTCGCCCCTTCAGCACGCCGCCGGCGCCCTCTCCCTTGCCGCGCTCATCCCCTATAGCATGCTGCTACAGCGCCTGCTCTACGGAATTCCGTTCCGCTCGCTGCACTCCGTGACCGGGCGCTTCCGATTCGGCATCTTCAGTCGGGCGTTGCTCGTCTTCGGCCCCCTGGTGGTCATCACTGTGTCGTTGGCATTCCTCATGATGCCCAGTCCGCCGGTCGCTTGGACGATGATCGATCTCATCGCTTACTTCGTGATCGGTACGGTCCTCACACCACTTGCAGCGGCAGGCGAAGAATACGGCTTCCGTGGCTTTATGTTCCGCGTCGTGGGTGGGTGGTCCCGCAGCGCACGCCTCGGAACCGTCATCGGCATCATCATCCCGACCGTCTTCTTCTCCCTTTTCCACGGCTCACTTGACCCCTACATCCTCACCTCGTACTTGGTGCTGTTCGGATCGATGGCGGTCATAACCTGGCGCACCGGAGGACTCGAGACCGCTGTCGTCCTCCACGGCCTCTACAACATCACCGGACTCGTGCTCGCCACAACGCTTCACGTCGATGTGGCCGGTCAACTTAACAGCCGGGCAGATGCCACAGGCTCGATAACCCTCCTCATCCCAAGCGCCGCATTCGTTCTCATCACCGGCATCATCTGGTGGAAGACACGCAAACCAGGGCCCGCCCGCACGCCCGGCAGCCCGGCGAGGTGAGCACGAGCCATCGCCTCATCATTGATCGAAAATCCGGCAAGCTAGAGGAATGGATCTTCCACTCATTGTGCGTCAATGTACGGACCAAGACCTGCTCGCGCTCACGGAAGAAGAACCGGCCGGCGCGGGGGTTGCCCGCAGGATGCTGCAACGTCAGCGTGATGGACGAGTGTTTTTTGCCGCAGCGTGGCAAGGACCAGTACCACTTGGGACGGTGGTCTTGGATCTTCACGCAACTTATTCGCCCGAAATGAAGAATCTCTTCGTGAATCCAACCCGAAGAGGTGAGGGCGTAGGAACAGCCCTCTGCGATTGGCTTGAGGCGAAGGCCAGAACTGTTGGATTCGATCACATCTACCTGGGAGTAGGCAAAGACAACGACCGGGCGCGCGGCTTGTATATCCGCTTGGGATACCGATCGATCGGAGAGTCAACATCCTGTACGTATAACTACGTTGATGAGGACGGCTCAACCAAGACGGCGACCGAACTATCCGACTACTACAAGAAACCTCTGTGCTGAATACGGGGCGATATCAGCGGTACGGTTCTCATCTGCATCTCTTGAGCAATCCTCCTGCGGGTGGAGTTCACAGGAGCCGAGGTTCAGTGATCTGAGCCGAGTTTTGCTCGGTTACAAACCCTCAATCTCGTAGCGTCGAGCAATATCAGCGGTTGCCCTGCCCCAGGCGCTCCCGCTGACTCTTTGCTGGTGGGCGCGGAATGAGGCGGCGTCTTGAAATTGTTCGTCAACCTGCCACACCAACGGGTTCCCAGTAACGTTCACTTCGAAGGAAAGACAGCCCTGCTCAGCGCGCGTTAGCTCGATGTGCAAAGGAAGCAACTGGGCAACGATCGCCGCCTGGTCTTTGTTGCTGCAGACGAGTTGGCCGCTCAGGAAGACGTTGCTCACAGGGCCATCATTGCACCGCTGAATACATGGTCTTGCAACGTCCGGTGAAGCAGCGGTTCGTGATCCTGAATCACGTCCCTGAGGATGAACGGACTCGAGCATCAGGAGCCTTTGTTATAGGAACCTTCATGGCGGTTCTCATTGCTAGCCACCCGCCCTGCGAAGACGGTCATTGCACAGCTGAACAGGAAACTAAGGGCGAACAAGCCCAGTCCGCTGACCACCGCAACGATATAGCTGCCAGGCTGGGAGACGGTGTCAATGACCGGTTCCTGGTAGTACCAGATGGTGTACCAAGCCTGCAGACCGAAGAATCCGATGAGTGCCGTGAGCAGCCATGATGCGACTGCTAATTGCCAAGCCTTCATGCTTTCCCCCGATGCCCTGCGTTGCGATAAGCCTAGCGTGACAGTAGGTATGCCGCAGTTGGGTCGCGCAGGTTGCCCTAGTTCGGCATCCGGCCGGCGCTACCCGCCGGTCTGCGCCTCGTCAGATCCGCCACCGACGCGTCCGCTGGATTTCTGCAGCCGGTCGATGTGCTCCGACGCCTGCGCCTTGGTGATGTCCGCGGGGATTTCCTCCCCGGCTTCCCGCGCGAGCGTATCCAGGTAGCTGCGCTGAGCGTCAGTCATCGGTTCATCTCCGGTCACCCACTCTTCAGGGTCACGTGCAAAACCGTCCTGCGGCTCCGGCGTCGGGCTTCCCAAAGTTTCGTCAGACATAAGTGCTCCTTCAGTGTTGGTTCTACTGGTTGGCTTCCGGGGGCAGCGCCTCATGGTGAGCGCGGCCATGCGTCCGGCGGTCTTCCTTCATTTCCGCCTCAAACAGGTGCCGTTTCCCCTCCACAAGCTCATCGCGCGCACGCTTTTCGATCGCCTTGAACTCTGCGTAATAGTTGTCGTCATAGTCCTCCACGATCTGGAACGTCCACCGCCCCTCAATGACATTCCTCCCCAGGACATCCCGGTTCACTTCCTCGGCGAGGCTCTCATGTCCCGCCTTCCGCAGCAGGTCAACTGCCTCGCCCAAAGCGAGATCCGCCGTCCCCGTCAACCGATGGAATCCATACAGCAGCCCCCGCGCATGTTCCACTACTTCAAGCGCTTCCGAGAGCTTCCCGAGCGCCTCCACCGTCTTGTCTGTTGCCGATTCGGGCCGCTGGTGATCGTTGTCCGGCCCATCCGATCCTGAGATAGTCATACTGCTTACCATATACAGCAGCACCCCCGGTTGGGCAGATCCCAGCCTTCCACTATGCTCACGGCCGACACGCGAATACCCTGAGTCCATGCCCACCTCCAGCAGGACTCCGGCCGGCAACAGTACGACGACGGCGCCTGATCTTCCTGCCATCCAGCGCCACACCGTCCGGGTCCTTATTGCGGCGCAAATCCTCGGCGGAATTGGCATGGGCTCCGTTCTCTCGATCGGCGCCGTCATGGCCGCCGAACTGTCCGGCTCAGAGGCGCTCTCCGGCACGGCTGCGACCTTGAGCACCCTCGGCGCGGCAGCCAGCGCCATCCCGTTGGCACGGCTGGCGCAGCGGCTCGGCCGGCGTGCAGCCCTGACCACCGGAGCGTTCATCGCTGCCTCGGGATCACTCACCGTTATCGGTGCGGCCGCCCTCGGATCGTTTCCGCTGCTGCTCCTGGCCTTCGCGCTGCTCGGGGTCGGCACCGCAGTCAACCTGCAGTCCCGCTTCGCTGCGACCGACGTGGCAAGTCCCGAGCACCGCGGGCGGGACCTGTCGCTGGTGGTCTGGTTCACCACCGTCGGAGCAGTGCTGGGCCCCAACCTCATCGGACCAGGCGAGGTGGTCGCCGAAACGCTTGGCATGCCCGAGCTGACGGGACCATTCCTCATCGCCGTTGGTGCGCAGCTTGCAGCAGCGATCGTCTATCTGATCGCCCTACGGCCGGATCCTTACCTCATCAGCCGGGCAACGCCGTCGGACCCGAAAGACGACGCGCCCGGCATGGTGCGCGGCAGGGGAGCCCTGATCTTCGCCATCGGATCGATTGCGGCCAGCCACGCAGTCATGGTCTCCGTGATGTCAATGACGCCGGTCCACCTGGTGAACCACGGCGTGACGCTCACCATTGTCGGGCTCACCATCAGTCTCCATATCGCCGGCATGTACGCACTTTCACCGGTGTTCGGCTGGCTGAGCGACCGGGTTGGCCGCGTGGGTACCATCCTGATCGGCCAGGCACTGTTCGCGGTTGCGCTGGTCACCGTGGCCTTCGGCGAAGATGACCCTGTGCTCGTGACCATCGGCCTGATTCTGCTCGGCCTAGGCTGGAGCGCCTCCACAGTCTCCGGCTCGGCACTGGTCGCGGACCTCGTCACCGGAGCGGCCCGCGCACGCATCCAGGGCCGCACCGATCTCAGTATGAATCTCGCCGGTGCGTTCGGGGGAGCGGCGTCCGGTCTGGTGCTGTCGATGGTCGGCTACTCCGGACTTGCGTGGTCAGCGGGGTTGCTGGTGCTGCTCATCGTTGCCGGAGCAACGACGATGCGAACCGCCCGCCCGCTCTCCGCCTGAGCGGCAAATAACATCCGCTGAAGCAGGAGCAACAAACAGCCTCTACGTGTGCGCCGCCTCGTCCCAGAGGGTGCTCATCTCGGTCATGGCGCGCTCCATGATGGCGAGCATGGCTGCGTGCGCGTCAACGGCATTGCCGCGCTGAATGGCGCTGGCCACATCGACGTGCATCTGCAGTGCTTCCTCATGCGGATGGTCCGGCATCATTCCGTAGTGCGTCCGCCCGGTCAGCACTTCCGCAACCAGCGAGTTGAGCTTGCCGAACATCTCATTACCTGAACTTGAGAGCACCAGGTGGTGGAACTGGATATCGAGTTTCAGGAACAGTTCCGTGTCGCCATCCTGGCCCGCCGCCCACAGCTTCCCGGCGAGGCCCATCAGCTCGCTGGCATCCGCCAGCGGCGCGCGCATCGCTGCGAGGCGCGCGGCCTGGGGCTCGACGGCGGTACGCAGCTCGGTCAGCGACCGCAACTGCGCCACCCGGCCGGGTGAGGCTAGGCGCCAGCGGATCACCTGGGGATCGTAGAGATTCCATTCGGTGGCCGGGAGGACCTGCACGCCGACCCGGCGGCGGGATTGCACCATGCCCATTGAGGCCAGCACTCGCAGCACCTCCCGGATCACCGAGCGGGAGACGCCGTAGCGTTCCTCCAGCTCTTCGATCCGCATGATGCTGCCGCTCTGCCACTCGCCTGCGCCGATAGCCAGTCCCATCTGATCGATCACCGAGGCGTGCAGGCCTGAGAATACTGCGACATCGGGAGACTCGGTTTCGGCGGGTGGCATGGAGGAAGCGTACCAACAGCATCCCAATCACTCAGATAGGTTGCATAAGTATGATCTTTCTCACTACACTCGAGCTATACAGCAGATGTTTCAGCATCTACTCCAGCCCGCGTACAGCGGACGTCCCTCAATGAAGAGAAGTGGAGACACAGTGCAGCGCACAATCCTGCGAAAAGCCGGTATTACGGCAGCAATCGCAATGTTCGCCGGCGGATCACTGGCCGCCTGCGGCGGCAGCGGCGGAGACGCGGAGGCGGGTTCGGACACCCTGCGGGTCACTCTCGCCAACCACGTCTGGACCGAGCAGATCATCGAGGCCATCCCCGAGTTCGAGGAAGAGACCGGACTGACGGTCGAGGTCACCCAGTTGGGTGAGGATCAGCTCTCAGCCCAGTACAACGTTCAGCTCAATGCCGGTACTGACGAAATCGACGTCATGATGTACCGCCCCCTCCAGGAGGGCAAGCTGTTCGCCCAGAACGGCTACCTCGCGGACCTGACTGACCGCGTGCAGTCCAACCCTGAGTGGGAGTGGTCCGACTTCCAGCAGGGCCCGGTGGATTCCACCACGTTCGAAGACAAGGTTGTCGGTGTCCCCACCATCACCGAGCGTGAGGTGCTCTATTACCGCACCGACCTCCTGGAGCAGGCCGGCCTGGAAGTTCCGCAGACCCTCGAGGAGCTTGAGGCCGCTGCCAAGAAAATCAACGAAGAGAACCCCGACGTCGCAGGCTTCGTTGCCCGTACCGGCAAGTCCCCGGCCGTCACCCAGTTCTCCAGCTTCCTGTACGGCTTCGGCGGCGACTTCATCGATGATGAGGGTAACTCCGCCGTCGCCAGCCCCGAAGCCAAAGAGGCCTACGCCTACTACGGCCGCATGATCAACGAATACGGACCGGAGAATGTCAGCACCGACATGAGCTGGCCCGAGGCAATGGCCATCTTCACCCAGGGTGGTGCCGCGTTCTACACCGAGGCTGACAGCCTCTACCAGAACGCCACTGACCCGGCCAACTCGCAGGTTGCGGACAAGGTCGGCTTCGCGCCGATGCCCGCCGGCCCCGCCGGCTCGAAGCCCTACAACGTTCCTTCGTGGGGCCTCGGCATCAATGAAGCATCGAAGAACCAGGACAACGCCTGGAAGTTCGTCGAGTGGGCCACCAGCAAGGACATGGTCCTGCAGATTCAGAAGGAAGGCGTTCCGGGCCCCCGCAAGTCGGTCTGGTCAAACCCTGAAGGTACCGCGACCTACCCTGAGGATCTGGCAGCAGCCATCGAGGTCAGCGCCGAGAACGGCGTAGGCCACGACCGCCCGCTGGTCATCAATGTCGGTGAAGCCCGCGAGATCGTCGGCGACCCGATCGTCGTCGGAATCACCGGTGGCGAGGTGGACGCGGCTGCCGACTCGGCAGACGAAGCGTTCCAGCAGTTCCTCGATGACGAACGCGAGTAACTGATTTCCTGAATCACCCGCCGTCGTGCCCGGGTCCAAACCCCGGGCACGACGGCGGCACCACCTGACAGCGCGGCCCGGCCGCCGCTTTGAAGACTTTTCCTTTCATCCCCAAGGACGTGGACAATGACCGTCGCCTCCCTGCCGCAAAAATCCGCGTGGAAGGCCTACTCCGACTGGGCCAACGACCACCGGAAGTGGCTTTTCGCAGCACCGGCCATGGCCTTTGTTGCCATCCTCATCATCTTCCCGCTCGCGTGGACCCTCTACCTCAGCCTTACCGACGCATCGGGTTCGGTGCGCGCCGAATCGGAATTCATCGGTTTCGCCAACTACGCCGAAGTCCTCACTGACACCGAGCGCTTCTGGCCCGCGGTAGCCCGGACCTTCATCTTTACCGGTGCAGCCCTGCTCGTTCAGATGGTCCTCGGCATGTGCATCGCGCTCCTGCTCTGGCGTCCGTTCAAGGGCGAAAAGTGGGTGCGCGTCGCGATTCTTCTGCCGCTGGTAGCCACCCCTGTTGCAGTCGGCATGATGTGGCGGCTGATCTTCGACCCGAACATCGGCTTCGCCAACCAGGCCCTCGCCTGGTTCGGCATTCCAGCCCAACCCTGGCTCTCGGGACAGGACACCGCGCTGGCCACCGTCATTTTCATCGACATCTGGCAGTGGACCCCCATGGTGGTCATCATCCTGCTGGCCGGGCTGACCTCGCTTTCGGAGGAACCTGACGAGGCCGCTCGCATTGACGGTGCCAACGCCTGGCAGCGCTTCAAATTCATCACGGTTCCGCTCATGATGCCCACCATCATTGTGGCCATCCTCCTGCGCAGCATCGACGCCCTGAAGACGTTCGACCTGCTGTACGCCACCAAGGGACGCGGCGGCGGGTCCTTTCACGAGGTCGAGACGCTCAACGTCTACGCCTACGGGCTCAGCTTCGACTACAACGACTACGGGTTGTCTTCCACCGTCCTCATCATCTTCTTCCTCATCATCATTGGTTGCATGTGGGTTCTGACCCGCCGCCGGAAGGACGTCCAGAAATGAGCAGCGTCGTAACCCCCAAGATGCTCCGCCCCGGCGCTGAAACGGCTGCCCGCCCGCCGCAGCAGCCACGCCGGAGGAAGCCATTCAAGAGCCGCGCATATAAGATCTTCCGCGTCGTCGCGCTGATCGTCATCGTGGTGTCCTTCCTCGCCCCGCTGGCATGGATGCTGCTCGCCTCGCTGAAGACCAACGTCGACATCTACGACGCCAGCAAGACGCTCATCTTCGAACCCACCACAGCGAACTACGAGACGGTGCTGGGCAGGAACAACTACCTGTCCTTCGTCTTCAACAGCTTCTGGGTGGCCTTCGCCTCCACCGCGCTGTCCTTGATCATCGGTGTCCCGGCGGCCTACTCGATGAGCCGGTTTGCGATGCGCCGCTCGGCCCTGGTGGTGCTCATGGCCCGCATCATTCCGGGCGTCAGCCTGCTGGTGCCCTGGTACTACGTGTTCTCCAACATGTCGATGGTGGGCGGGTACAGCGTCCTCATCCTCTCCCACATGTTCGTCGCGCTGCCGCTGATCGTCTACATCCTGATGTCCTACTACGACTCCATGCCGCTGGAACTGGAAGAAGCCGCACGTGTGGACGGACTGACCCATATCGGTGCGTTCCTGCGGGTCACCCTTCCGCTCTCGATGGCGGGAATCGCCACGGCGAGCATCCTGGCGTTCATCTTCTCCTGGAACAACTTCATGTTCGCCCTGGTGCTTTCCGGAGCTGACACCAAGACCCTGCCGGTGGCGATCTTCAACTTCGTGGCCTACGCAAGCATCGACTGGGGAGGCCTCATGGCGGCCTCCGTGGTGGTCACCATCCCCATCATGGTCATTGCCCTGTTCACTCAAAAGTACATCGTCTCCGGCCTCACCGCCGGTGCCACCAAGGGCTAGGCCATGGCGCAGCAACCAACCCCGCCGATTGTGGTCATGGGGGTGCAGGGCTCTGGTAAAAGTACGCTCGGGGCCCTCCTCGCAGCGCGGCTCGGCGCGCGCTTTGTCGACGGCGATGACCTCCACCCGGAGCAGAACAAGCAACTTATGGCTGCGGGAACTCCACTGACTGACGAGAACCGGCTGCCCTGGCTCCACGATGTCGGCGAGGAGCTGGCACGCGGCACGGAAGCCGGCGTCGTCGTCGCCTGTTCAGCACTGAAGCGGTCCTACCGCGACCTGCTGCGCGGGCACGCGCCGCACCTGTTCGTCCTGCATCCCTACGGAGCACGGGAACTGGTCGCGGCGCGGCTTACCGCCCGCGAGCACGAGTACATGCCGCCGTCGCTGCTGGACTCGCAGTACAACACCCTCGAACCCCTGTCCGACGGCGAACGCGGGTTGACCGTCGACCTCGCCCTTTCACCGGACGCAATTGTTGACCGCGTCTGCGCCCGCCTTACCGAAAGCACCGTCCATGCGCATTAGCAGAATCGAAACCTTCCTCGTCCCGCCGCGCTGGCTCTTTGTCCGGGTGGAAACCGATGACGGCATCGTGGGGTGGGGCGAGCCGGTGGTGGAGGGCCGCTCCGAGACGGTGCGCACCGCCGTCGAGCAGCTATCCGAGCTGCTGATCGGGCAGGATCCACTGCGCATCGAGGACCTCTGGCAGGTCATGACCAAGGGCTCGTTCTACCGGGGAGGTGCGATCCTCGCCAGCGCGGTTGCCGGTCTCGACCAGGCGCTGTGGGATATCCACGGGAAGTCGCTCGGCGTTCCGGTGCACCAGCTGCTCGGCGGGCATGTCCGTGACCGGATCCGGATGTATGGGTGGATCGGTGGGGATGAGCCCGCGGAAATCGCTGACGCCGTCGAAGCCCAGCTTTCCGTCGGCCTCACCGCGGTGAAGATGAACGCGAGCGGGCGGATGAAAGCGCTCGGAAGCGTGGCCGCGATCAACGAGGTGGTGGAGCGGGTTGCTGCCGCGCGTGACGTGCTTGGTCCGCACCGCGACGTCGCCGTCGATTTCCATGGCCGGTTCACCCTTGCGGACACCCGCCGGATTGCACCGCTGCTGGAACCGTTGCACCCGTTCTTCCTTGAGGAACCCACGGTGCCGGAGAACTCACACCTGATTGGCGGGCTCACCCGCTCGACCACCATCCCGGTGGCCACCGGAGAACGGCTGTACAACCGGCAGGAGTTCCTCCCGGTGCTGCAGGCAGGCATCGCTGTTGCGCAACCGGACCTTTCCCACGCCGGTGGGATCACAGAGGTGCGGAAAATCGCCTCGCTCGCGGAGGTCTTCGATGTGCAGCTCGCCCCGCACTGTCCGCTTGGGCCGCTCGCGCTCGCGGCCTGCCTGCAGGTCGGCTTCGCGACGCCGAACTTCCTAATCCAGGAACAGAGCATCGGCATTCACTACAACCAGGGCGCCGAAGTGCTGGATTACGTGCTGGACAAGACGCCGCTGAAGTTCGTTGACGGGTACGTTGAGCGGCTGACTGCCCCGGGGCTCGGTATCGAGATTGATGAGTCGGCGGTCCGGATAGCGGACAAGACCGGCCACAACTGGCGCTCGCCGGTGTGGAGGCACGACGACGGCGCGTACGCCGAGTGGTGAGCGCGACTGCGCCGCTGGATTCCACTGAGATAAGGAGAAGACCATGACGAGCCTTCTGGACGGACTGAAGCGGGCGCGCCTCCTGGCGATTATTCGGGGGAGCGAGCGTACCGCTTCGGTGCGCACCGCCGTCGCACTCGTGGAGGAAGGGATCACGTACCTGGAGGTTTCGCTCAACACTCCGGAGGCGATCGAGGTCATCGCGGCGGTCCGTCGCGAAGTGGGCGATCGTGCGGCGGTGGGTGCCGGAACCGTGCTGACGGGGGAGGACGCGGCCCGCGTCGCGGACGCCGGCGGGCAGTTCCTCGTCACGCCTGCTGTCACCGCAGCCGTGGACGCCGGCGTGCTCCTCGGGTTGCCGGTCCTCGCCGGCGCTATGACTCCAACGGAAGCGTTCTCGGCAATGGACCGGGGCGCCACTGCCATCAAGCTGTTCCCCGCCTCCTTCGGCGGTCCGGCGTATCTCTCGGCGCTTCGCGATCCCTTCCCCAATATCCCGTTCATTCCAGTGGGCGGCGTGAGTGCTGAAGCGGCGGCGGAATACCTCGCTCGCGGCGCCGTCGCCGTGGGAGTCGGATCGCCGTTGATCGGCGACGCCGCCGGCGGCGGGGATCTGGACGCCCTTCGGCGGCGCGCACAGGAATTCCTGCGGCTCGGAGCCGGAGCAGCCGGATGAGCGGGGAACCGCTTCCGAAGGCCCAGGTCCTCACCTTCGGCGAGACCATGGGGTCGATCCGCGCCGCAGGCCTGCTGCGGCACGGGGGAGCGATGTCCATGTCCCTCGGCGGAGCGGAATCGAACGTCGCCATCGGTCTGGCGCGCCTGGGCCACAGCGTGCGCTGGGTCGGCAGGCTCGGCAAGGACGAGGTCGGAAAGTTCGCCCTGCGCACCCTGTGCGCAGAGGGAGTGCTGACCGACGCCGTCGTTCATGATGCGCACCGGCCCACCGGACTGATGCTGCTCGAAAAGCGGATTGCCGATGTGTCCCGGGCTGCCTATTACCGCGCAGGTTCGGCCGGCTCTGCGCTCAGTTTTGAAGACCTCGCACCGGCCCTGGACGCAGAGCCGTCGATTTTCCATTTCACGGGCATCACCCCGGCGCTCTCCGCGAGTGCGTCAAAGGCAGCCCTGCAGGCTGCGGAAACCGCACGGGAACGGGGAATCACCGTCAGTTTTGACGTGAATTATCGTGCCAAGCTGTGGGACCGGGAGGATGCAGCGGAGGCTCTAAGCGTGCTGGCCGGGATCGCGGACATCGTCATCGCTTCCGAAGACGAGATCGATCTCCTGGGTAGTTCCTCCGCCCATGCGCCTGAGGCCGAGCTGGTGGACGGGTTGCACGCTCGCGGCGTTCGGGACGTCATCATCAAGCGCGGAGCTGAGGGAGCCACGGCCTACACAGCGGACGGCGCCTGCCACTGCGATGCGATCAAGGTCCCGGTAGTGGACACCGTCGGCGCAGGCGATGCGTTCACGGCCGGCTACCTCTCCGCAGTGCTCGACTGGGAAACGCTGGAAGAGCGACTGCACCGCGGTGTCACCCTCGGTGCCTTCGCCGTCGCTGCAACCGGCGACTGGGAAAACCTCCCGGCACGGAACGAACTTTCCCTGATCAGTTCCGCCGGAACCACCATCCGTTAGTTACTCCACCATCCGCTCCACAGCAGAAGGAATTATCCGTGAAGATCCGTAGCGCAGAAGTGATCGTCTCCAGCCCCGACCGCAATTTCGTCACGCTGAAGATCACCACCGAGGAGGGAATCACCGGCCTCGGCGACGCTACGCTCAATGGTCGCGAACTGGCCGTTTCGGCTTACCTTGAGCACCACGTGGTCCCGTTGCTGATCGGACGGGATGCGCACCGGATTGAGGACACCTGGCAGTTCCTCTACCGCGGTGCCTACTGGCGGCGGGGACCGGTGACCATGGCCGCTATTGCCGCCGTCGACGTCGCGCTCTGGGATATCAAGGCAAAAGCGGCCGGTATGCCGCTCTACCAGTTGCTGGGCGGTGCAAGCCGCACAGCCGTGCGCGCCTATGGCCACGCAAGCGGCCGCGACATCCGCGAGATTCTGGACTCCGTCCGCGAACACCTGGAACTAGGCTACAAATCCATCCGCATCCAGACCGCGGTGCCGGGCATCAACGCGGTCTACGGTGTGGCCGCCCAGCCCACAGCCGGCGGCGTCCGCTACGACTACGAGCCCGCGCAGAGGGCGGCGCTGCCCGCGGAGGAGGACTGGGATTCGAGGGCCTACCTGCGCCACATCCCCACCGTTTTCGAGGCCGTCCGCAACGAGTTCGGCCCCGAATTGCCGCTGCTCCACGACGGGCACCACCGGATGACGCCGATCCAGGCGGCCCGCCTCGGAAAGTCACTGGAACCGTATGACCTGTTCTGGCTCGAGGACTGCACCCCTGCCGAGAACCAGGACGCACTGCGTCTGGTGCGCCAGCACACCACCACGCCGCTGGCCATCGGCGAAGTGTTCAATACTGTGTGGGATTACCAGACGCTGATCCGCGAACAGCTGATCGACTACGTGCGTTCCGCAGTGACGCATACCGGCGGCATCAGCGCCATGAAGAAGATCCTCGACTACGCGGCGCAGTACCAGATCAAGTCCGGCATCCATGGGCCCACCGATATCTCACCGGTGGGCATGGCGGCCGCGCTGCACCTCGACCTTGCCATTCACAACTTCGGTATTCAGGAGTACATGCGGCATGGGGACCTCACCAACGAGGTATTCGAGCAGTCCTTCACCTTTGTGGACGGCTACCTGCACCCGGGGGATAAGCCGGGCCTCGGCGTCGAACTGAACCTCGAGGCCGCGGCTGCCCACCCCTACGAACCCGCGTACCTGCCGTTCAACCGGCTGAAGGACGGCACAATCCACGACTGGTGACGGAAGAACGCCCCGGCGTCAGTCCATCTCCGCGTAGCGCTTCGCCTGGGGAAGTCCTTCGCGTACCTGGTCGGCGTCGAATTCCGGCCCGTACACCGGTGTATCCCGCTGGAACCGCCATCCTTCAGCGAGGGGACCGGCGTCGACTACATCGAACCCGAACTGGTCGATCAGCGACGCAACCGTCTGCTTCGCGTCGTCGTCATTCCCGGCGATGGGGAGCGCCCGGCGGCCTGGCGTGCCCGGTGCGGTTGCCTTGCTGGTGAGGTGAGCGGCGTAGATATTGTTAAACGCCTTGACGATATGCGCGTCCGGTAGGCGCTGCTGGAGGAGTTCGCTGGTGGTGGTCGATTCGTCGTCGAGTTCTTGAATGTTCCCGTCCCGCTCCGGGTAGTAGTTGTTGGTGTCGATTACCGTCTTGCCCTTGAGCTGGGCAGCCGGCACCGCATCGATCGCCTTGAGAGGAACGCTCACGACGACGACGTCCCCCGCTTCCGCTGCCTCCTCCGGCGTTGCCGCCCGGGCGCGGTCGCCCAGCTCGTCGATGAGGTCGATCAGCGTCTCCGGCCCCCGCGAGTTGCTCATCACAACGCCGTATCCGTTTTGGATGGCAAGACGGGCAAGTTGTGAGCCGATGTTGCCGCTACCGATGAAGCCGATGGTTGTCAGGTTATTTTCCATGGCGAGTACAACCGATCTGTGAGGCGAGTATTCCCTTAGCGGTCTTCCATGGACCTTCAGGAGGAACCCTGGGGAATGAGTTTCGCGTACACGACGTAGTTGTCATTGAACGTGCCGGTAGCGGGATCGTAGCCGTCACACGTGATGAGGCGGAGCTCAGGACCTTCGGTATTTCCGTAGACAGCCTGCGTTGGGAAAGCGTCCTTCGAATACTGCTCACCGCGTTCGACGGCGAATGTCGCCACGGTGCCGTCCTCGCGTGCAATCTCAATGGTGTCGCCCGGATTCAGCTGCTTGATCCAGGCGAAGACTCCGGGCCCGCCATCGCTGGCGTTCACGTGCCCGAGAAAGATTGACGGCCCGGTTTCGCCCGGTGTGGGAGAGTTCCGGTACCACGATGCGGGCGCCCCAGGATGGCCCGGAGGCACCTCGAGAGACCCGTTCGGTTGAAGCCCCAGGTGCAGCAGGCCCGACTTGACTCCGTGCGTGGGCATCGAGAGCGACACCGGCAACGAACGGCCGAATACCTGTGGAGTTGCATCAACGGGCGCTGGTGCAGGCGCGGGTGCTGCGGGTGATGCATTCTCCGCGGGCACACCCGATGCGGCGGGACTCGCCGGCGCCGGTTCAGTGAGCGCCTCCGAATTTGTGGGAGGAGGCCCGGGCGCGGTTGTCGGGCCTTCCGCCGGAAGGGACGACGGCGCCGCTACCGTGAAAGTTGGCTGGGCCCCGACGGCGTCGGACGGGTTCGGTGAAGCACAACCCGTGAGGAGCAGCAGTGGGACCGTTGCAGCAGCCAGGAGGCTCCCGCAACGGTCCCGGAATCGGCTAGTCATCTGTAGGAAAGTATCCGATCACTCGACGCTTTCGACGACTTGCTCCCTATGCCGCGCGACGACGGACCACGTACGTTCCACCCGCTGCCAAGGCGAGGACAAGTCCGCCGCCCAGCGCAAGAGCCGCGGTGTTATCGGTTTGCGTCACTTCGACACCGGTGGCTGCGCCGCCTGTGGGCATCTGCGTAACCTGCTGGGTAGTGCCCTGCTGACCCATCAGGCCCACAACGATACTCGCGTCATAGGGTGGCGTACCGGCAGCGTCACAGCCGAATCCGTCACTGTCCGCGTCCAACCGGGGCGCGTAGCCGGGCGTGTTGATCGGTATGTTGTAGACCCCGACGGACGCCGCCTCGGAGCAATTCTGGAACGGGAGAGTCACCGCCGACGCCGGCGTCGCTGACAGGGCGACAAACCCGGCCGTTGCTGCAACTGCAAGACCTGCTGTTGATTTCTTCATTGTTTCCCCTCATGTTGATCCGCGAGTGATGAGACGCGGATCACACGAGATTAGACAGCCAGCTTATGAGTCGTCAAGGTTATCCACATTTTTTTCCCGAGGACTGCGCTAATTCAGCCCGGTGTGATATTCGGTCGCCGATACGATGGTTGAACCGTCACTCACTGTTCAACCATTACTCGTACTTTTGGGGCTCTCTTGAATCTTCCTGCGCTACCTCCTGCTCAAAATCCTGCCCGTATGCAGACGCGGACGAGGAGCAAGGCAAAGGCATCGACGCTCATTGTTGCGGGATTCGGTCTGTTTCTTCTGGTCATCGGTCTGATCATCGGCGGAATTGGGGGAGCTCTCGTCATGGCTGGTCTACTTGCGCTCCTCACCGGGCTCTACACGGTGCTCACGGGGCGCAGCTCCTGGGCACGGCTCGCTGGCCGCAAGGCAGGATTCATCGTCGCGGCGGCAAGCGTTGTTGCGCTCCTGGTCGGCGGGTCCATCACGCCCTCCGCGGAGGATACGGTTCCCGCGGCCTTGGCCGAGCAAACCGAGACCGCCACTGTTGAACCGTCACAGACTGCGACGCCGGAGCCAACCAAATCTCCCACGCCGAAGCCCTCACCTACGCCGAGTCCCGATGTTGCGCCGATAGACGGGGACACCGTTGTCGACGCTCAAGGAGACCCGAATGCTCCCAGCGATCAGCCCCAATATGGCGTTAAGGCGCTCGCGCTGCTTGAGACGCTGCCGATCAAGGGGCGCGCACCGAAGACGGGTTATGACCGGGATGAGTTTGGTCAGGCCTGGCTCGATGTCGACCGCAATGGCTGCGACACCCGCAACGACATGCTCAACCGGGACCTTCGCGACATCGTGCACGCGAACTCCGTTCCCTGCAAAGTCCGTTCCGGAACCCTTGATGACCCCTATACCGGAACCACTATCCCCTTCCTCCGCGGGCAGGAGACCAGCATTGACGTGCAGATCGATCACATGGTTGCGCTCGCTGATGCCTGGCAGAAGGGTGCCCAGCAACTTACCTACGAACAGCGGGTTGCCTTCGCGAATGACCCGCTGAACCTGCAGTCCACGGACGGCCCGACCAACGCACAGAAGGGCGCGGGCGACGCCGCAACCTGGCTTCCGCCGAACCGCGGCTACCGCTGCGAATACGTCGCCCGTCAAATCTCCGTGAAGGCAACCTACAACCTGTGGGTCACGCAGGCCGAGCATGACGCAATGGCGCGGGTTCTGTCGGATTGCGCAGACACCATGGCGCCTACCAACGAGCTTTCGCCCACACCTACCCCTGAGCCGGAACCGGCTGTCGAGCAGGCGGTCCCAGCACCCGCGCCCGCGCCAGCCCCGGCGCCGGCACCCGCCCCTGCGCCGGCGAACGTGTACTACAAGAACTGTGATGCAGCCCGAGCCGCCGGCGCTGCCCCCGTCTACGCGTGGCAGCCGGGGTACGCTGCTCACCTCGACCGAAACGGCGACGGCGTCGGCTGCGAATAAGCGGCACTGCGCCGTTTGGCTCGTCCGACTGTCGGAGAGGTGGGCGTCTCCCAAAACGTGCATGCAGTGCATGCACTGCATGCAAAACATGCAACGCATGCACATTTTTGAAAGCACCCCGTCACCGCCCCGCGCACAACTCACGCGTAATTGCCGTCGTCGTCCTCGTTCGTGAAGAGTGAGCCACGCGTCGTCCGGAAGCGGGAAGACCTCCGGCGCGGATGAGAGGATCACAGCTATGACCGACCGCGTACCCGGCTTGCACCTGCATATTGTGATTGATAATCGTCGCCACCGATCGAACGAACCCTGTCCGTCCCCGCCAGCATCCTCCTGAGCGACCTGCACCCGGTCATTCAGACAGCTTTCGGCTGGCAGGATCGTCACCTCTACCAGTTCTCTGTGAGCCACACCTTCCGGGGCCAACGAGACTTCACCCCGGCGGAATCGGCAGATGAGCTCGGCACTGACGACGCATCCCGGGACAGAGCTGGCTGCCATTGCAGGATGGACGGGCGCCAAGTTGGCGTACGAGTACGATTTCGGTGATGCCTGGGACCATCTCGTCACCGTCGTCGGCAACGATCCGGTGCTGCCTGCCCACCTCGAGTGCATTGCGGCCAATAGGAGAGGTCCGGTAGAGGATTGCGGCGGCATCCACGGCTACTACAAGCTGATCGAGGCGCTGAAGGGTCAGCAGCAGGACTCCGCCGATGCCGTCGATTGGTTGGAGTCAGTGTCGGGGGAGGCCGCAACCGCGTTTGATGCGGCACACGTCGACGTGAAGGCGATTAATCAGCAGCTCACGGAGCTCGCAAGGTTCTTCTGGCGCCCGGCGATGTCACCCGAGGTGATTGCCGCCGTCGTCCATCCTGTCCAGTGGCTTCTGCAGCGTCCTATGACCTGCGCGGAAAAATAATGGCCAAAATCCTGACAGCCCGCGGCTTCGCTTACGACGATGGTCCCATCACCGAAAAGGAAGGGCGGGCTCTGGTGCGTGATGTCATTCGGACGCTGGAGTGCCTGAACGTTCCGGCGAAGTTCGAAGACGTTCTATCCGGAGACAAAAAGGTGACCGATGCCGGCCGGGAATTCCTGATCGAAATTCAGCGAAAGCAACATGGTCGCCCGTCCTGACGTGATGGTGAGCCGGTAAAGGGAGTAGCTTGGGTTCACCCGGCGCAGCGTAGGGAGGCGTATGGACCCGGATCTCACCCATGACCGGCTCATCGAACAGTGGCTCGAGGAATATGCTTCGTCCCAGCACGAGAAGCGTGCAGCCGCCAACGCTATCCAGGATGCCATCGCCGCCCGCCTCGACGACGACGGCCTCAACTATCACGCGATCGAATACCGGGTGAAGGATCACCAGTCCCTGGAGCAGAAACTGAGGCGCTGTAATCCGGATGGAAACCTGAAGTACGCGGACGGGTTGCGCGGCATCGATGACATCATCGGCATCCGGGTCATCACCTTCCTTCAGCTCGACGTGGAGAGGGCAATGACTGCGCTTCGCAACTCCTTCGACGTCATTGCCCACGTCGACAAGACCGCCGAACAGCGGGAAAAGGGGGAGTTCGGCTACTCGGGTCAGCACCTCGTGCTCAGAGTCAGTGAGGCAACCGCACCGAACGGGTGCCGCAATCACATCGGCGAACGCTTTGAGGTGCAGTTCCGGACCATCCTGCAGCACGCCTGGGCGGAGTTTGAGCATGACATCCGCTACAAGAGCGCAGGCCCGGTGCCTCCTGAGGTCAACCGGGCGTTCACCCTGGCGTCCGGTCTGATCGAACTGGCCGATAACCAGTTCAGCACCATCAGCAGTGTGGTCGCCGCCGAAAAAGCCAACCCCGGCGAAGCGGTCCTGCTCCTTCCGGTGGCCCTCACGGGTGAGGCCCTCGAAAGCATTCTCGAACAGGCGCTGCCAAGCAATCCGCGAAGCCGCGTCGAACAGTACGAGTGGTTACGCGAACTGCTTGAAATTCACGGCGTCACAACGGTACAGCAAGCCTCCGAACTGGTCGCCTCCGCCGATTGGGATGCCATTTCCCGCAAAGTTCAGTACAAGTTCGCTCCTGGTCACGTCCGCGCCGCCGATGACCTGCTGCTTGTCCGCTACGGCCAGGCGCACATCGAAAAGACGCAAGCCCTGGGCCATGACCGCAACAGACGCGCCAAACTGACCTACCGTCTCAGGAAGCTCCGAGACTGAGGGGCCGAAGCCGGATGAAGTTACCTGCGCCGCGCCAGCCCAGTCCGTACTAAGGGCAGGAGCCGCGGCTCCGGCGGCTTGCCCCGCATTCCGCACTGCCGGAATACTTGAAGGGAAGCAGCGGAAGCGGGTGACGATGAACGACAGAAATGAACGCACCAGACGCATGCAGCGCGTTTCGGAATATCGGTCCGCGCGCCGCTCCGGAAGCAGCGGCGCGGAGGCCATCGAGCAGGTCGACGACGACGAAGAAGAGCAAGCGCCGATCACGGACTTCGCTGCCAAGGCGGATTTCGAGATCCGGCAGGCAACCGCGCGCGGTGATTTCGACAATCTGAAGTACGCCGGCAAGCCGATTCCGGGTCTCGGCACAACCCTTGACCCAGACTGGTGGGTCAAAGGATTGATCGAGAGGGAGCAGCTTTCCGGCCTTGCACCCGCGCCGTTTCGCCTGCGCACAGAGGACGCTGAACTCGACGGAAAGCTGGATCAGCAGTACATGGAGAGCAAGGTCCGCGAGCTACTCGAGGACTTCAACCGGCAGGTCGTTGATGCCCGCAGACAGCTCCTGGGTGGACCGCCCGTGGTGACCAGGATGCGGGACGTTGAGCAGGAAATTGAACGCTGGCGTGAACGTCGAGCAGCACGCCATACGCAGGTTGAGCAGAACGAAACGGCCGCGCAAAAGGGAGGGGTTGATCGGGAAGCAGCCCAACAGAAGGCAGCGAAGCGTTCACCGTGGTGGCGCCGTCGTCGTTAGCTTCTCAGCTGGCCACCAGGTCCTGATACTCGGGATGCCGCTCAATGTACGCGGCGATGAACGGGCAGCGGGGCACGGCGTGTAACCCGCGTTCCCGGACATCGTCCAGGGCAAACCGTGCGAGGGCGCTTCCGAGTCCGTGACCCTCGAAGGCCGAATCCACCTCGGTGTGGGTGAAAATGACCTGCTGGTCCTGGAGGCGGTACGCCGCGAAACCGGCCGGTTTGCCGTCGAGAGTGACCTCATATTTCCCGGCGTCGGAATTATTCTCTACCTGCACCTCAGCAGCCATGAGCTACTCCTCGTTGAACTCGCCGTTGGCAATCGCGTCCGCGTATTCGCTGAGGTCCGGCCCCGGCTCGAAGTCAACGAACTGGGGCTGCAGCTTCTCGAACAGGAACTTGTACACCTGATCCCGGTCACCGCCGGAGTGCGCAGCCGCCGCCTCCTTCACCGCTTCCTGTAGTGCTTTGTCCGCATCGACAAGAATTTTCTCCCGGGCCTGTTCGTTCCAGGTGACATCGCTGATCTTCACAACCGGCCTCCGATAGTAAGTAGACTGTTTATTGAATTCAGGCTACGGGTGTCCATTCAGCCCCACAACCCCCCCCGAGCCGTCCTGCTATCGTGCAGGTGCATCACCATTGAGTAGAGGCGGGTTTGAACGTGACGGGTGAAGTTGAGGAAAATTCGATCCGCGGCGAGCTGCAGGACCTCGTGCTGGAGAGCGCGCAGATCGACGAATTTCTTGATGGGATGGTGAAGATCGCCGCTCGTGAACTCGGGGAGATCACCGGTAAGACGATGTACTCGGCCGTAACCCTCCTGCGCCCGAAGCGCGCGGCGACGGTGGCCAGCAGCAGCGCGGAAGCCCGCAACATGGACGAGGTCCAATACGCCTTCGATGACGGCCCCTGTTTGCGCGCGGCGCGTGAGCACACCACGGTCGTTGTTCAGGACTTCAAGGAAGAGGAACGTTTTGGCGAGTACACGGGAGCTGTTGCGGGGCATGGCATCCGCTCAGCGCTCGGAGTGCCGATCCTCCTTGAGGGCGACGCCAATGCAGGCCTGGATCTGTATTGCCGTGAACCGCTCGCGTTCAATGCCGAAAGCATCGACGCCGCAGAGCAGTTCGCGCGCAGGGCTTCCCGTTCACTGCAGATAGCTGTCCGGGTGGCCACTTTAATGGAGCACAGTCAGCACATGAGTGTCGCAATGGAGAACCGCACCACCATAGACCTTGCAGTGGGCATCATTATGGGCCAGAACCGCTGCAGCCAGGATGAAGCGGTGAATATTTTGAAAGCCGCCTCCAACGCACGAAACGTGAAGCTTCATGCGGTTGCTGCGGCTGTTGTCGAGTCGGTGAACAACGCGAGCGCAACCACCCACTTTGAGGCCTAGGACACCGTAGCCGGTTCTTCGCCGCGGGACGCGGCCTCAGCACCGGCAGGCTGTTCCCGCCAGCAACCGCGGTTCCCCAAAAAGGTATACGAAGGTCGGTCGACACGATAGTTTGTATACGAAACTACACAATAACGCCTCCCCGAACGGACAACGATGCCCGCTTTTGTCGCCCCGGATTCCTTCACCACCCGCCCCACGCTCCAAGGCAACTTCGGCATGAGCGCCTCAACGCATTGGCTGGCAACGGCATCTGCGCAGGCCGTCCTGGAACGCGGCGGCAATGCTTTCGATGCTGCTGTCGCCGGAGCTTTCGTGCTCCATGTCGTTGAACCGCACCTCAACGGTCCCGGCGGCGACATGACCGGCGTCTTCGCCACCGCGGAAGACCCCTCAAAGCCCGTGGTCCTGATGGGACAGGGACCGGCTCCCGCCGGTGCAACCCGGGAGCACTACCTCTCCGAAGGACTCGAGCTGGTTCCAGGCGCCGGAGCGCTCGCAGCCGCCGTCCCGGCCGCCGTCGACGCCTGGTTCCTGCTGCTCCGGGACCATGGCAGCTGGGAACTTGCCGACGTCCTGGCTTTCGCCTGCCGCTACGCCCGTCACGGGCACCCGGTGCTGGGCAGGGTCGGTGCAACGATCAACGCCGTCAAGGAGCTTTTCACCGAACACTGGCCCACTTCCGCAGCGCTCTGGATGCCGGAAGGGAAGATCCCGGCAGAAGGGGACATCGTGAAAAACGAGGCTTACGCCTCAGTCCTTGACCGACTCATTGCTGCAGGGAGCGGTGCAGGCTCCCGCGAGGAACGCATCGACGCCGCTCGGCGCGAGTGGAGCGAAGGTTTCGTCGCCCGGGCTGCAGTCGACTTCATCAGTACACCGCACCGCCACTCGTCGGGTCAGGATCACGCGGGAGTGATGAGCCTTGAGGACTTCGCGAACTTCCAGGCCGGCTACGAGGAGCCCACCACTCTCGACTTCCGCGGCTACACCATTGCCAAGACCGGGCCCTGGGGCCAGGGTCCGGCCCTGCTGCAGACCCTCGCCATCCTGAACGGATTCGGGGACGATCACCTGGACCCGTCCACAGCCCTCGGCGCGCACACCATCCTGGAAGCGCAGAAGCTGGCCATCGCAGACCGCGAGGCATACTACGGTGATTCCGACGTGCCGATGGAATACCTGCTATCCGAAGAATATGCAGCCGAGCGCAGGGCGCTTATCACCGATCAGGCTTCCACCGAGTTCCGCCCCGGGACTGTCCCCGGGCATACGCCGTTCACACCGCCGCTGCGGACGGAATACACCCCGCCGGCGCTCACGGGTAAGGACGGCTTCGCGGGGGTAGGGGAGCCCACAGTCTCCCGCGACGGCGAGACACGCGGCGACACCTGCCACATCGACGTGGTTGACCAGTGGGGGAACATGATTTCGGCGACGCCGTCGGGCGGCTGGCTGCAATCATCTCCTACCATCCCCGAACTAGGATTCTGCCTGGGATCCCGACTGCAGATGACCTGGCTCGAGGAGGGCGCACCGTCCTCGTTGGAGCCGGGAAAGCGGCCGCGCACCACGCTGACACCAACCTTGATCCTCAAAGACGGCAAGCCCGTTGTTGCACTCGGCTCGCCCGGCGGCGACCAGCAGGACCAGTGGCAGCTGGTCTATATCCTGCGCACGATTGTCGGCGCCTACTCACCGCAGCAGGCCATCGACGCGCCGTCCCTGCATACGACGTCGATACCCGGCTCATTCTTCCCACGCACCTGGGAGCCTGGCGGCGCCGTGGTCGAAGACCGGCTGGGTGAGGAGGTCATCGCCGACCTGGAACAACGCGGTCACGTCGTCACCCGTGCTGGAGAGTGGGCGCTCGGCCGGCTGTCCGCTGTTGTCAGCGACCCGGCGACCGGAGTTTTGATGGCTGCGGCCAACCCGCGCGGAGCGCAGGGCTATGCAGCCGGCCGATAGCGAAGACGCCGCACCGAAGCAGCGAATTCAGGACGAAATCCGGAGGGATATCATCTTCGGCGCGTTGCCGCCGGGCACCCGCGTGACTGAGGCAGCGCTCGCCAGCAAGTATGGGATCTCGCGGGTTCCGGTACGGGAAGCGCTCCGCACGTTGGAGGCCGAGGGTTTCGTCGAGTCCAAGCCCTATGCCGGCTCCACAGTGTCGAAGATCCCGGCTGACGACGCCGAGGACCTGTTTTTTGTCCGCGAAGCGCTAGAGTCAGCGACGGCTCGGCGCGCAGCGCACCGGGCTGCTGCGCAGTTCGATTCAGGTGCGCCCAGCGTTGAGTGGTGGCAGGCCCGGAAAGCACTGGCAGCAGTGCTCGATGAGGGGGATGCCGCCGTCGCGCAGAACCGGCTCGAACTTCTGCCCGAACTCAACATCCGGTTCCACCTGGGTGTGGCGGAATTGAGCGGCAGCGCCTCGCTGACGGCGCTGCTGCGCCAGATCGCAGGCAAGACCGAATGGCTCTACGCAACGGACGTCGACCACCGCGGCAAGGAGTCCTGGAGCGAGCACAGGAGCATTCTTGCGGCGATCGACTCCGGCAACTCCGCGGATGCACAGCAGCTGATGGCCGATCACGTGCATCAGTCCAAAGTCGGGTACCTGGACCGCTTCTGCGTCGATAAAAACTCGGCTCTATCTCCCGGGCCCACCTTTGCTCCGTGATGCATGCTAGAGGAATGGCCGCAGAGGAGCGAGGATCGCTTCGCTGACGCGT
Organism: Arthrobacter sp. PTI12; assembly: GCF_056679915.1. Taxonomy (NCBI): domain Bacteria; kingdom Bacillati; phylum Actinomycetota; class Actinomycetes; order Micrococcales; family Micrococcaceae; genus Arthrobacter; species Arthrobacter sp. PTI12. Next base: position 1,300,503 of record NZ_CM155256.1, read on the forward strand.
GCCACGATATGGCGGCCTTCCCATTCCTCGAGTGAGAGTTCCCGGCAATTGCTGCTGTCAATCTCGAAGATTCGCTCCATGGTGGAGGCGAGCTTTTCATCGAACAGTTCGATATTGATTTCGTAATTACCGGTCAAGCTCAACCGGTCGATGTTGGCGGTTCCGACCGTGGACCATTCGCCGTCCGCAGTTGCGGTCTTCGCGTGAATCATCGCGTTCTGGTACAGGAGGATCTTCACGCCGTCGCGCAGCAGTGCCGAGTAGAACCCGCGGGACAGCCAGTCGGAGACCACATGGTTGGAGTCCTCCGGCAGAATGACCCGGACATCCACCCCGCGTTTACTGGCGCGCAGGAGCGCCTCAAGGATCTGCCGGTCAGGGATGAAGTAGGCCGTGGTCATGTAGATGTGGCTGTGGGCGCGATTGATGGCGTCCAGATAGACCCCGCGGATCGGGAAAACGAGGTTGGCCGGAATGTTGTTGACCGCGCGCAGACGCGGTTCCCAGAACTCCGCACTGGTTTCCTCCAACGCGCGATGGCGCTGTGTCGGAGCGGAATTCCAGAAAGCGACAAACGCCTGGCGCAACTCCCAGACGGACCTTCCTTCGATTTTCAGGTGCGTGTCACGCCACTTCGAGGCGTATAGCGACCCGATGTTGTAGCCTCCGACGTACCCGATGGAATCATCCACCACCATGATTTTGCGGTGATCGAAGCCTGTACCCCGGATATTCGTGAAGACGATCGACGGGCGCAGTACCGGGAACCGGAAGACCTGCACATTCGGGTGGAACCGGTAGAACGTGAACGGAACAACGAGGTTGGCGAACCCGTCATAGATTACGTACACCTTCACACCACGGGCCGCCGCTTCATTCAGCGCGTCCTTGAACTGGCGTCCAATGGCGTCGCCCTTCCAGATGTAGGTCTCCAGCATGATGGTGTGCCGGGCGTTCCGGATAGAGGCCAGCATGTCCTCGTACAGGTCATGCCCGTAGGTAATGACGGCGGTTTTCGATCCCGCCACTTCTGATTCAAATGTTCCGGGGTGCGGAAAGCCCGGACGCTTGCTGCGCAGCTTCTTTTCCACTGCATCAATAATCACGATGGCGGCGATGACCAGCGCCTGCACGGCGGCGAACGCCATGGCCGCCCGCGCAACCAGCGAACGGGTAAGGGCAAACAATTGAAGGCGGCGGAAGGTGCGCATGGGCTCAAGCCTAGTGGCCGCAGGAGCCTGCCGGGCGAAGCGGGGCGGGCTGCCGGTGGCTTGACGGACGCCCTCGCTGCTAGCGCTTGTTCAGGGCCGCCAGCAGCCGGTGCTCCGCATCTTCACCGGGTTTGATGCCACGCGGGATACGAAGAAGGAAGAACAGGCCAAGCACCCACCACAGCCCGAACAGTATCCACGGCGGGGGAGTCAGAGCCGCAGGCATTCCGGGAAGGTACAGGCTGAGGAGGGCCAGGCACAGCACCACTGCTGCGATCCCAATCGCCTGGCCGCTGTTACCAACACCACCGACCCGCAGCGGTCGTTCCATTGCAGGTTCCTTCAGGCGAAGAATCAGGAAAACTACGGCGACCAGGGTGTAGGCGATCACGATGCTGGGCGCACCCGAGTCAACCAGCCAGACCAGCATCGCCTCTCCGAAGAAGGGCGCGAGGAAGGACAGGGCACCGATGAACAGCAGTGCGTTCGCCGGTGTCCGGTAGGTCGGGTGCAGCTTCCCGAACCAGCCCGGCAGCATTCCTGAGCGTGCCATGGAATACATCAACCGGGATGCCCCCAGCAGCAGCGAGTTCCAGGAGGTCAGAATTCCGGCGATTCCACCGGCGATCAGCACCTTGGCCATCAAATCGCTCCCGAAGAGGGCGCCCATCGCATCCGCAGTGGCGATGTCCGCCTGCGCGATTTCTCCAGCAGGCATGGCTGACGACGTCGTCAGGATAGTCATGACATACCAGATGGTTGCGAGTATCACGGCGATGACAACCAGCCGGCCGATCTGGCGGGCGGGGATCTTCACTTCCTCTGCGGATTGCGGAATCACGTCGAACCCGACGAACAGGAACGGCACCACCACCAGGACAGCGAAGAACCCCGCCGATCCGCCGGTGAAGAGCGGCTGCATATTTTCTGTGGATCCGCCGGTGAAGGACCCGAGCACAAGGACCGCACCGATGATCAGGAGAAAGAGCACCACAAAGGTTTGGGCTACACCGGCAAGTTTCACACCGCGGATGTTGATGAACGTGATGACGACGGCGGCAATCGCGCCCACAAGCGCCCAGGTCAGGTGCACCTGGCTTCCCGCGATCTCCCAGAGCGGCACCTGGTTCAGGCCGGGAAAAAGGTAGAGAGCGGTGCGGGGAAGCGCCACAGCCTCGAACGCCACAATGGTGACGTACCCGCCGGTGATTGCCCAGGATCCGATGAATGACCAGCGGGGACCCATGCCGCGGAGGAGGAAATTGTGTTCTCCGCCCGCTTTGGGCATGGCGGCAGTCAGTTCCGCGTAGGTGAGCCCCACGACGCCCATGATGACGCCGCCTGCCACCATGGCCAGGACCGCACCGAGGGTCCCAGCGGATCCGATCCAGCCGCCGGTGAGCACCACCCAACCGAATCCGATCATCGCTCCGAACCCCAGCGCGAGGGCATCCCAGTTACCCAGAACCTTCAGCAGTGAGGCGTCCTCTGAACGCTCGGACGTGCTTCGCTCTGCCATGGGTCCCGCCCTTCTCAGCTGACCGGTTACCGGCCCTGCAGTTCACTGAGAGTTTTCAGTGTGAGATGAGCTTAGTCCTCGATGTACCGGACCGATACTGGCCTTCTGCCAACTAGGAAACGTTCACCCGTGCCGGCGGGTTATGTCCGGGGCACACCCAGCTGACACCACCGGCATTGATTCTGCGCTGCAAGTCCGCGGTAGTGCGTGCAGCGAGCGGATTATCACTGTTCAGGGCGCTATAAAAGCGTTTGATGGTCCCGTTGCGCTCAACCCGGACCGCGTCGCCCGTGAACAGTACGTCGTCGAGCTGAAAGGCCATCTGACCGGGAGTGTGACCGGGAATGGGGAAGGTGGTGAGGCCCTCGAAAAGTTCGCGGTCGCCGTCGAGCTCGGTCACCGTCGCAGGGAGTTCAACCCGAGCCAGGCGGAAAAGCGTCCGGCGCACGCGGGTGGGAGGCGCAATTTCCCGGCGCAGAATGGCGGCATCCGCTGCGCCGAGCCATACCGTTGCGTCCAGTTCATGCTGAAGGCGCCGGGCGGTCTGGGCGTGGTCGGCATCGTAATGGGTGAGCAGAATGTCGGTCACCTGCCCAACAATGGGAGCAGCATCGCGCAACTCACCGAGCAGGGCGTCATACCCGCTGGCCATTCCAGGATCAACGAGGGCGGTGTGGCTTGGCGTGCGCACAAGGTAGCCGTTGGCTCCTTTCGAACGCTGCAGTTGGTAGCAGTTTCCTGAGATGGTGCGCATGCTAGTCTTCCCCGCTGTTCTCTTCTTCCTGCTTCTGTCTTTCCTTCTCCTGCTTCTCGGCTTGTTCCTGGAGTTCCTCGGCGACCTCCTCCGCCCGCTCCCTGTCGCGGTCCGTCTGGGTCTCTCCGGGATCCCTGCTGTCTTCCAACAGGCCCTTGGCCGGCGCTGTAAAAGTTGGGGGCGGGGGAACGGGGGCCGGTTCAGTGGAAGGTACGGCCGGTGCGGTTGGCGCAGGGACCTCGGCTGGTTGCACCGAGTTGATGAAGGCCTCGATGTTCTGTTGGATCCGCTCCGCCCGTCCCGGTGTCACGGCGCCGGAATCCTCTGCTTGCTGAACCGCGGCTTTGAGGGCCTCCGCACGGTCCACCGCAAGTTCAAGGTTGCCCTCCTGCGTAACAACGGCAAGTTCCCTCACCTGCTGCTGAAGCGACTGCGCTGCACCCGGGTCAAGAGCTTCAGCGCCTCCGCATCCTCCAAGCACCGGCAAGGCCAACGCGAGGACAGTCATGTATCGCTTCGACCTCATGGCTGCACACTTTCGTAGAGTTCAGACAGTCTCTCGCCGGGAACACCGGGAACTGACGGCAAAGGTTCCACGGCGGGCGCCTGATTGAACAGCCCCGCCAGCGCCGCTCCCAGCACCACCAGAACCAGAACGACGACGACGGCGCCGGCCACCCACCAGCGCCGGTTCCGTGGGGCGGGCTTCCGGTTACCCGAAGCGCGGGGTCTTTCGTTGGGTTCCCGGCGCTGAGTTGAGTGTTCGTTCAGTCCAAGGACAAAGGCCCTGCGCGTGGAGTGCGGATCCTGCACCGGAGGCGAACCGTGGGTTGCGCCGGGAAGGACTCTGGTTGCAGGCCCGGCATCTTCGACCGCGGTATCCGCAGCGGCGGCGCGCGCGTCAGCAAGTAAAGCGTTCCGCTGAGCGGCCAGGGCATTCGCGACCTCGGCCGCCGTTGGCCGCGCGCTTCCGGTCTCCGCCGTCATGCGTGAAATAAGCTCACGCCAGGCGGGGTTGATCGTTGCCGGGATTTCGGGGGCGCGGTGCAAGCGGGCAAGCGCAGTCTCCAGCCCTCGGCCTTCGAAGGCAGGTTCCCCGGTGAGGCATTCGAGCAGCACAAGGCCCAGCGCGTAGATGTCGGTCGAACTGTCAACCGCTTCACCGCGGGCCTGTTCGGGACTGAAATACGCTGCAGTGCCGATTGTCTCGCCGGTCGCGGTGAGCCGGTCGCTGTCCACCCTGCGGGCTATGCCGAAGTCCGTCAGAACATACCCGAAACGCCCGGATGACGGTTCGGCGTCGCGGGTCAGCACATTGGAAGGTTTGACGTCCCGGTGGGTAATTCCTTTCGCGTGCACATACGCGAGTGCCCGGGCAACGTCGTGGCCGATAGCCCACGTTTGTTCCGGTCCCAGCGGGCCGTCGCGCAGGAGCCGGTGCAGGTCCGGGCCATCGATCAGGTCCATGACCACCCAACCGGCTATAGGGGAGTTTCCGACATCATGCACCTTGACCAGGCCCGGGTGATCCAGCCCGGCCAGCAACTGCGCCTCTACACGCTCACGGTCGGAGAGCTGCGCGTCCGGCTGACCATGGAAGAGCTTGATAGCGACGTCCCGGTCCAGTACCCGATCGTGGCCTCTGTGGACCTCGGCCATCCCACCGCTGCCAAGCAGGGCACCGACGGTGTAGCGGCCATCCAGCACTTCGCCCGTCGGGTCACCGATGCGCCTCCGTGGCACCGGCCGTGCGGAAGGCGCGGCCGCGGGCGTTCTGCCGGGCGGAGGTGGGAGCTGCATGTCAGGCACCTCCTCATTGTCCGCCGTCGTCGTCCTTCCATGAAAGCGCAGAGTTGGGAGGAGCTCAAGGTTCTTCCTCCGGTTCTCATGACACTCTCATATGGTAGCCAGTACAAGAGGAGGGGGAGGGTACGCACTGCGCACCCTCCCCCTCGTGGACTGCTTCCTTGCCAGGTGACTAGCCGAGCAGGCCGCCGATTCCACCGCCGCCGCCGAGCTTCCCGAGCAGGTCCTGTGGGTTGATGCCGAGCTTTTCCAGAAGGCCGGAATCACGCTCGGTGTCCACCTGATCGGGCAGTTCCTGGTCAGCCTGCTGCGCCTTGTCCTGGTTGCCCTGATTCTTCAGAAGGTCAATGATCTGCTGCTTGTCGATGTTCATTATTTTTCCTTATCTCTCTGGGTTTCTGGAACGGGAAGTGCTTCGGAGGAGCCGGAACCTAACGGAATCGAGGAGCGTTCGGGTCATCCGTCTGGTTCACCTGGTGGCTACCGGAGGTGTCCGCGGTCTGGCTTTGTGCTTTGGCTTTCTGTGCCTGGCCCTTGAGCTGCTGGGAGGCCGGCGGCGATGACTGGGCCTCAGCTTTCACCCGCGGTGCTTCCTCCTCAGCCCGGTTGAGGTAGTGCTCCCAGCGCTGCGACATGGGTTTGATGAGCCCGCCGCCGACGCCGACCACAATGACGCCGACAATTGCGGCCAGTACGGCAATCAGGATCGGTGTGGTCACCGTGGTGGCAATTTCAACCTGGTTGAGAGCCGCGATGATGCCGATGCCGAGAATGAAGACGCTTGCGATATTCGCCAGGACCTTCCCGTAGGAAAGCCCTCCCAGGGTGCCCTGGATGAGGTTCTTGACCGCCGCGGCAATGGCGGCTGCGACGATGACGATGATGATTGCGACGATGATCTTCGGCAGGAAGGCAATGATGCCTTCAAGCAGATCGCTGACCGGATTCGGCCCGAAGACTCCAAAAGCAAACTGAAGTACAAACAGCACCAGCGCGTAGTAGACAATCTTGGCGATGATGTCGCTGGCATCCAGTGATGACTTCGCGAGCGCCTTCTTGACGCCGCCGCGTTCCACGACGCGGTCAAATCCCACACGTTCGAGCAGTTTGTCCAGCGCCTTGGAAATCGCTTTGGCGATCAGCAGCCCGACGATCAGGATGACGAGGAACAGCAACAGCTTCGGCACGAACTCGACCACGGTCGCGAGACCGCTTCTCAATGTTTCTTCCATCGGGACCTTCTCTGTTTGGCTTCATGGAGCTTCCAGATCGGTGGAACGGCTGCCCCACCGGTGTGCACGTTTCCAAGAGTAGGCACACTCAGGCAAAATAGAAAGGGTACTTATTATTGTCTTTGGGGACCAGGCCACTCGCGTCAGGGGTGTCGAACGCCTACGCCCTGCAGAACTGCCCGGTACCCCTCCCGGTAGGTCGGATACGTAAAGGTGAAACCGGTTGACGTGAGCAGCACGTTGCTGCAGCGCTTGCCGGTGACCTCGCGCTCTTCAGTGGGGGCTTCAATAGGCGGCACGGGTAATCCCAGCTCCTCCGCGATGAACTGTCGGACCTCAGCCAGCAGCGCCGGTTCCTGGTCGGTGCCAAGATACGCCGTGGCCGGCGCCTCGAGTCCTGCGAGGTGTACGATGGCCGCCGCGGCGTCGTCGCGGTGGATCCTGTTGGTCCAGTGCGGAGCGCCGCCCGCGTGCGCCGTGCCGTTCCGCACCTGATCGATCAACCGGGTGCGTCCCGGTCCGTAGATACCCGAAAGCCGCAACAGTACCGACTGGGGCGCACGTTCGGTGAGCAGTTCCTCCGTTTCACGCAGGACCGTGCCAGTGGCGGTGGACGGCGCAGGCGGCGTGCTCTCCCCGATCCAGCCGCCGTCGTCATTGCCGTATACGGCGGTCGAGGAAACGAAAATGATCCGCCGCGGCTCAACCCCGTCGCGGGCGAGTGCCCCGAGCAGGTTTGCGGTGCCCTCATAGTAGGTAGCGCGGTAGGCAGCTTCGGTCCGCCCGTCCGCAGTCAGTGCGATGACCACGACGTCGGTGTCCGCCGGGATGGCCGGCAGCTTGCCTGTGAGGTCAACCGAGGTACCCTCAATCCGGGCCGGCAGCTTGTCTGCGGACCGCCGCCACCCGACAACCCGTTGCCCTGCTTCCGCAAAATAGAGTCCCGCCTGCGTACCCAGGTCGCCGCATCCGGCAATCAATACAGTCATCCCCTGAGCTTCCCACACGGGCTGGACCGTCGGACGCACGTGCCAGACTGGGCACATGGCTACCCGGTTGCTCATCATCGCCGATACCCATGTGCCCAAGCGCGCCCGCCGGCTCCCACCAGAGGTGTGGGAGGAGGCGGAGGCTGCCGACGTCGTCGTCCATGCCGGTGACTGGGTGAACGTGGAGCTACTCGACGAACTGGAGCACCGCACGCAGCGCCTCATCGGTGTTCACGGGAACAATGACGGTGCTGATCTTCGCGCGCGGCTACCCGAAATTGCCCGGGCGGACATCGAGGGCATCCGGTTCGCAGTGATCCACGAAACCGGAGCGGCAACTAACCGGGAGAAGCGCATGGATGCCATGTTCAGCGATGTTGAGGTGCTGGTCTTCGGCCACAGTCATATCCCCTGGGACACCACCACACCGAACGGTATGCGGCTGCTCAATCCCGGCTCGCCGACGGACCGGCGCAGGCAACCCAACTGCACTTTCCTTACTGCACAAGCGGACGACGGCGTCCTCAGCGAGGTGCGCCTGCGTTCCATTCCGGCCCGGTCATCCGGGCGACTCCAGGGTTAGTGCCTTTTGGTCAGTTTCCATAGTTGGTAGGAATGAGGGTAGACAATCGCCAACTGCAAGGAGTCTGCCGTGAACGATCCACAGAATCAGCCGCCGGGAATGAAGCGCCTCGCCGCTGTCGCTGTTTTTGCTTCCCTTGCCCTGGCGGGGTGCACGACCGCGGATGAACCGGAGACGGAATCCGGGACGGCAGGTGAAACGGCGGGTGCAACATCGGGTGAAACGGCTGGGGGAAGCGGCGACGCCGCTGACTCCCCGGCCGCCACGGTGGCGGACATTCCGGAAATCATCGATGACGTCCAGCCATCCGTGGTGACCATTTTCCTGGACAACGGAGGGCTGGGCAGTGGTGTGATCTACACCGAGGACGGGCTGATCCTCACCAACGAACACGTGGTGCGCGGTGCGGAGGAAGTGCAGGTTGCCTTTGCCGACGGACAGCGCGTCACCGGCACTGTGGTTGCCACCGATGCCGTCACCGACCTCGCACTTGTGCAGGCTGACCGCACTGGACTTCCGCCCGCCGAGTTCCAGACGGAGCTGCCGGAGGTGGGAGAGCTGGCCGTTGTCATTGGCAGCCCGTTGGGCTTTGAGAACACGGCAACCGCAGGAATCATTTCCGGGTTGCATCGGGAGATTCCGGGCTCGGCAACCAACAGCCAGTCACTTGTGGATCTGGTGCAGACAGACGCGGCCATCAGTCCGGGCAATTCCGGCGGAGCACTGGTCAACGGTCAGGGCCAGGTGGTGGGAATCAGCGAGGCCTATATTCCGCCGCAGGCGGGCGCGGTCTCGCTGGGGTTTGCGATCCCGGCCGGCACCGCCGTCGAAGTGGTGGAGGAACTCCTCGAGGACGGTTCGGCTGAACACGCGTTCCTCGGCCTGGCTCCTCGCACCATCACGCCGCAGATTGCCCAGCAGCTCGGCGTCAGCGTTGAGCAGGGCGTTGCGGTGCTCGCGGTGGAAGAAGGCGGACCGGCCGGCGAGGCCGGGATTCAAGCGGGAGACATTCTGGTGTCCCTCAACGGTGAGCCGCTCGCCAGCTCGGAACAGCTCCTGGCCGCACTGCGCTCTTTGAATCCGGGGGAGACGGTGACAGCGGAGCTGATGCGCGAAGGCGAAACCTCGGAGGTGGAGATCACCCTCGGCGAGCGGCCCGTCGAGAACGGCTAGCGGCGGGTTTGCCGCCGGCTGGTCGTCCGGTTCAGGGTGAACGACAGCGCAAAGGCAAGGATGGCGGCGGCGAAGAGTATGAACTTCGCCGTCGTCAGGAAACTCGCGAAGGCCACTTCGGAGGATGTGATTTCTACGGAGGCGAGAGCAGCTTCGAGCACAAGGTTCTCGGCGATATGCACGGCGGCATAGAGCACGGCGACGGCGTAGAAGAGCCAGCGGAGCGGTGAGCGGCTGAACCGGCGGACCAGCAGGATGATCAGCGCGGCGAACGCCACGGGAAACAGCAGGAACCAGAGGTAATGCACGCTCTGGTAGCGCTCGATGACCGCAGCGTCCAGGAGGTCACGGACTGCCTCGACGTAGTCGGCGTCGTACCCACCGACCATCATTTCCGGAAGCGGGATACCGATGGCGCGCTGCACAGACTGCAACTGCAGCGCGCCCAGTGCGAGCGAGACCACCGAAATGACAGCCGCGGCGATGATCAGCCAGGCACTGCGCCGCCGGGATGGGGCGTCGTCGTGCTCGGTTGCTTTCAGATACCTGCGCTTGTCTGCTCTCATCTCTGCCATGTCTCCCATTCTTGACTTTTCAGTGTGCTGACTGACCTCACGATCCCGTTACGGTACTCCTGCCGAGCGTCAGCTCTCCTCGACATCCACTTCGCTGGCCACGATGTAATTTTCCCCGTCGTAGTCGGCATAGGCGTCCTCTTCGAGGTCCAATCCGGTGTCATCCTCGACGGTGGGCAGGTCGAAGGATTCCATGACGGTTCCGGTCACCGACACTGCCGCGCCCGGCTCAACTTCGACCGTGCCTTCCTCCAGAACCACCAGCAGCGCCTCGACGGTGGTGTCATCCGTCCCTGCAATCGTGAAGGACGTGTCGGACACGATCTCGTTGACGTCGGCGGAGACAGTTACTTCCTCGCCGATGTAGCTCTGGTAGGCATCGTAGAATTCGGAATCGAGGGCGCCGTTGTAGGGAGCAGTTTCGTTGTCTTCCTCCACCACATCCTCGACGTCGGCACCTTCTTCCGAACCGGATGTGCCGTTGCAACCCGTCAGGCCGAGTGCGGCCAGCGGGAGGATTCCTGCAAGAGCCAGAGTTCGGGTCCGTGACATGTGCTTGCGCGTGTTCATATCGTTCTCCTTTTTCTGGTGAGGGTGGCGGCGCCTGGCAGCCGTAGCTGCCAGCGCCATCTATGACACTAAGCACGCTTGCTAACGTATTCAACCGGTCTTGACCGGTTCGTGACCGTACGGTCTGAGGCGTGACCCGCTAGTGCTCAGACAGAACTTCTACCCGAACGGCGCGGGTTCGGGAAACGCGAGCGACGGCGGAGCCTACGAGGTGAAGAGCGTCACCTTGTGGGCGGCGGCGATCGTTATTCCGACGTTACCGGGTGAGCTTCTCGAGCGCTTTGCGGGCGCGCTCCACCTCGCGGGCTGACTCCTTTGCTGCACGATCAGCCTCCGTGCGCTCGCGGACCGCATCATCGGCAGCATCATCAATGACGTCGATGTCCTGTTCCAGGGCGCGAATCCGCTTTCTCAGGTCCCTTACCTGAGCCACTAGCGCGTCACGGTCGCGGTCGAGTTGATCGACTCGCTCGCGTGCACGCTTCAACGCAGACCCGGCTTCCTCAAAGTGGTCTTCTGCGTCCTCAAGGTCAGCGCGTGCGTCGGAAGCGCGGTCGTCTTCCGCCTTCTTCGCCGCATCGGCCTTCGTCGCATCTGCGGAATCAGCGGAATCAGCTGCATCAGCTGCATCAGCGCTCGCGTCGCCGCTGTTCACCGCGCCGCCTGCGTCGAAGGGCCCGCCCACTGCTCCGGCGAGATCCACCGCTTCCCAGCCCGTCGCCTCCAGCGGCCGGATCAGGCGGCCGGTAGCAACGGCAGCGGCAGCACCGGTGTCGGCCATTGCTGCCCGCAGGGTCTGCTCCACTTCGAGGGCCGCAGCTGAACTTGCCGGGTGACCAAGTTCTTCAGACAGGGCGACGCCGTCCTTGACCAGCGCTGCAATAAGTTGCTGGCGTTGCGTTCCGAGTTTCTTCAACTCACTGCGGTCCAGCTGTTCCTGTGCCTCGCGCATCGCCGCACCCAGTGTCAGCGCCTGCCGCAACTGGTCGCCGCGGTGGATAGCCATCATGTTCAGCAGCCAGGCAGACGCCGACGGCTTGCGCAGCGCGCGGACTTCCTTGGCGAGCGACTTGTCATCGAGGGCCTTCGCGCGGGTATTGCGGGCAGCGGTGAACTCGTCCAGGGGTTGCGAGTAGAGCTCGGACGCGATGTCGGCGAGGTCAGTCACTGCGGAACGATCTCCGAACGGTTGGCTGTGTTTCTACCGTTGAGTGTGCAGGACACACCCCTTCAGGCTCACCATTTACGGCGTGTCCTGCCAGCTCAACGCGCCGGACCTTGTTTCCATCCGGTGCTGTGCGCGGATCAGACCGTCTCCAGCGAGGGGGATGCGGCAGCAAGGCGCTGCCTCAGCTCGTCGCACGCCGCTTCATAGTCGGCCAGCAGGCACTCGGGAGGGTTGAGCTGGTCAAGCAGGGCAAAGTACTCGTTGCATCTGAGTTTCAGCTCGCTGGTGCTGAGCAAGGATGCATCAAATCGAGCCGATGGGAGTTCCTCGGCTGGCAGGTCCAGGATGCGAAGCTTGTCTTCCACGGGATCTCCACAGGAGTTGTCACTGTGCCCATTGCTCAAGCTGTTGGAATCGTAGCAACAATCAGGTAGCTGATCAATCGCGGGTCAAGGCAGCGGGGGTATTGACGGCCCCGGTTCCGGAATAGGCCTGTCCGGTGAGGGGCCGGGCCCGGGCTCCGGCGGCACGCCAGGGGTGTCGGGTGCCGGATCAGGAAAGGGGTACGGGGTAGGAGCGGGCTGCGGCTCCGGCGCCGGTTCCCCCGGCGGCCGTGGCTGGGACGGATCGGGATGCGGCTCATGAGGCGGTGGGATGGACATCAGAAGGACCTTCTCTCCGTCAGCGGTGCGCTCAGAAATAACAGTACGCCGGAGACGGTACTCGGGGAATAAGCTGCGGCCGGCCGTGCTTGTTACTTCTGGCTGCGCACACTCCTGCGCGCCGTTCAGTATCTTCAGGGGGACCCTTCCGTGTCGCAAACGACCAACAAACGCACTCAGGCCGACGGCGGCACGAACCAGATCGACGAGGTCAGCGAGGTCTCTCCTCGCGACCGGCTGGTCATCTCCCTGCTCCTCGTCTCGGCCTTCGTGGTCATCCTTAACGAGACCATCATGGGAGTGGCGCTGCCGCGCCTCATGGATGACCTGGGCATCACCGCCTCGGCCGGACAATGGCTGACGACGGCGTTCATGCTCACCATGGCGGTTGTCATCCCCATCACGGGCTTCCTCATCCAGCGTTTCAACACTCGGCCGGTCTTCCTCGCGGCCATGACCCTCTTCAGCCTGGGCACCCTGGTCTCTGCGATGGCGCCCGGTTTCGAGATGCTGCTCGTCGGCCGGGTGATCCAGGCCAGCGGAACCGCGATCATGATGCCGCTGCTGATGACTACCGTCATGACTCTCGTGCCGCCGTCGTCGCGCGGCAAGACGATGGGGAACATCTCGATCGTTATTTCGGTGGCCCCCGCCATCGGCCCCACCATTTCCGGGATCATTCTCAGTGTGTTGGACTGGCGCTGGATGTTCTGGCTGGTGCTTCCCATCGCCCTCGGTTCGCTGATACTTGGCGGCATCCGCATCCAGAACGTGACCACGCCGCGACGCACGCCGATCGACGTCCTCTCCGTCATCCTCTCCGCCTTCGCGTTCGGCGGGATCGTTTATGGACTGAGCCAATTCGGCGAGGCTGCAGCCGGATCGGGTATTCCGGGTTGGGTGCCGCTCGCCGTCGGATTCGTCGGGCTGGCCTGTTTTATCGCACGCCAACTGGTGCTGCAGCGTCGCGACCGTGCCCTACTTGACCTGCGGACCTTCCAATCGCGTACCTTCACAGTGTCGATCCTCGTGCTGGCCATCAGCATGATGGCGCTGTTCGGAACAGTCATCCTGCTGCCCATCTACCTGCAGGATGTACTCGGTCTCGAACCAGCGGCTGCCGGCTTGATGCTGCTGCCGGGCGGGCTCGCCATGGGTCTTCTCGGACCGGTTGTCGGGCGTGTCTTCGACAAACACGGGCCTCGGGTTCTGGTGGTTCCGGGTGCGCTGCTTGTCGCATCGGCGTTCTGGGCGCTGACCCTGATTGATGCTTCGACCCCGATCCCGTGGGTGCTGGCCTGCCACGTGACTTTGAGCATCGGGCTTGCCGGTATGTTCACTCCTCTGTTCACCTCGGCTCTGGGCTCAGTGCGGCCGCAGCTGTACTCCCACGCGAGTGCGGTTGTCGGCACCGTTCAGCAACTAGCAGGGGCTACGGGCATCGCGCTTTTCGTGTCCGTCATGACGCTGCAGACAGGCGCGCTCATGGCCGCCGGCACCGCGGAGGTGCCCGCTCTGGCAGGCGGCATCCGGATGGCCTTCCTGTGTGGAGCGGTCATCTTCCTGTTCGCGGTGGTCGCAGCGCTGTTCGTCCGTAAGCCGGCAGCGCCGGCCGGTCCGCCGCCGTCGTCGTCAATGCACGACGGCGAGGAGGCACCTGCCGCTCCGCTGGCACATTAGGCTCGGCCGCACATTAAACTCGACTGATGGTTCATTTCACCCCGCCGCCGGTCCTGACCACAGCAAGGTTGCGCCTTGAACCGCTGGGCCCGGAGCATGTGGAAGGAACCTGGATTGGGCTGCAGAACCCCGAGTCGATGCGTCTGACCGGAACCCACGGGCAGTTCACGCGGCCGCAGATCGAGTCGTGGCTTGCGGGGCTTGCAGCGACTGACGGACGGGCGGACTGGGCGATCATCCTTACGTCGGATGGGTCCCACATCGGTGAAGTGGTGCTGAATGATTACGACGAAGACAATTCATCGCTCGGGTTCCGGATTGCGCTCAATGCTGATTCCAGGTTTGGTCAGGGTTATGGCACCGAGGCGACGCGAGCCGTCGTCGGGCATGCGTTCGATGTTATCGGGGCGCACCGCATCAGCCTGGAGGTGTACGCGTTCAATCCGCGGGCACAACGGGCTTACGAGAAGTGTGGATTCCGGGTCGAGGGGCGGCTGCGGGATGCGCTGCGGTGGAACGGCGAGTGGATTGACGCCGTGGTGATGGGGATGTTGGCGACTGATCCGCGGCCCTGAGCTTGGTCATGTGGCGCTTCGGCGTGATCTGGGTGCCGTTCACGATGGAGGTCTTGCGGACCCGCATCGCTGACGCGCGTAGGCTTTCCGGATGTCGAGCCGCGCATTCTTTCTCCATACCAGCAGCAACGACGTCGCTGCGTCCCGCCGGTTCTACTCCGACCTTGTGGGACTCCACCAGATCTGGGATGAGACTGGCGACATCGCTTATCTGATCGGAGACGCCGTCCAGTTCTCTGTCGCTTACGATCCGGACGCAGCGGTTCACGCTCAGTGGTCGTTCCAGCCCGGGTGGGGCTTCGGGTTAGGCCTTGAGACAAGTCTGGGGCGCGCGCCTGCGTCGTGGAGTATTCCGCTTTCGCCGGAACCCTTCTCGGCCGCTGTTACGAGGCTGCAGGAGGCTCGGACGGTGGCTCTTCGTCCGGAACCCTTTTGGGTGGGCTACTGGAGTTATGTGGTCAAAGACCCCATGGGCCAGACCGTCGAGCTTTCAGACCCGGTCACCGCTGGGCCGTGAGTTGGTTATGTTACTGATGGATTACTCGGGAACCGGGCGGGCCTATGCCTCGGCAAGGGAGTTATAAGTGGACCAGAATTCGTCCATGGAACGCGGCTGGCCAAGCAGCAGGGCCTCGAGGTACAGAACGTGTGTATGCCAGCCGGGCAGGTAATTGACCGTCTCGTTCCCGAGACCTTCGTGCGTGAGCTCCAAGAAAGTTGCGCCGTCGGAGGGTTTGAGCGTGATTCGCAGGTTTGACTTCGCTTCGTCCGGGAACTTCCAGGTCATGCTCAATAGCCGTCCAGGGTCACACTCCTGAATGTGGCTCGTGCAGAGATAGTCTGCAGCATGCTCGATGGTGACAACGTTGCCCTCGACGAAACTGCCGGAGGCCAATCTACCCAACCAGTGCGGCAATGCTCCAGGATCTGTGAGGCCCCACCAGAGGCGTTCCCGGGGAGCGGCAATGGACCAACTGTGCAGTACCAGTCCAGCAGCGGTGTCGATCGAACGACTCACGAGGGGCATAACGGAAGACTAACGCGCTCGGAATTGCACCGCGGTGGCTGGAGACTCGGGATCGTCATCGCTCGCGGGTGGAAGTGGGCTTGAGATTCTCTTGATGGAGGGCTCCGCCGATGATGTCGAGGCCAAAAGGTGCTCAACTTGGTCCGCCAGTTCGCATACGGGTTTGCGGCCGTCCAGTTCAAAGGTTGCTCCCGCACGAAGCAGTGGTTCGATTGCCACGGCGTTACGTCGGAGCTCCGCTTGATCTTCAGGAGATTTCCCGTAGTGGTTGTTGACGCGGGAAAGAACCCGCTCGATTAGAACTTCAATAGGTGCGCTGAGCAACACAATTTGTTCGAACTGGTCGTAGAAGCGTCCCTGGTTCTCGACGGTCCCGGACACCACCAGCGCTGACTCTTTTGTAAGGAGGGCTGACATTCGAGGTTCGTCTCACTTACCGTCGGGAAGTACCCAGCCACCGTAGTCTGTATCAACGGTCCGATGACCACGTATGGCAAGCGCTTCGAGCAATGTCGACTTTCCTGCACCGGACATGCCAGTCAAGAGGATGCGAGACATGGCAGCCATCCTACGGGTTCGGACGTGTTCGGCGACGATTCCGGACCTGATCCAAGAATGTCGGAGGCGGATGGTTGGCTGTTGTGTATGGGAATCGGGGTTGGTGAGTCGCTGGAGGACACCTTTTGGGTGAGTCTTGAGGACGGTTATGCGCAGGCGGATGCGGCGTGGCCTGATTCGCTGTTGGAGGAGACCATCTTTGGTGAGGCGTCGGAGTTGGATGATTCCGGTGTTGATGAGCATGCTCGTGCCCGTATAGAGGAGGCGTCTGCGGTCGGGTTGGCGTACCGGTTGGAGGATTGGACGTCTCCTAACGCCCGCAGGGCGGCGTTGGACGGGCAGGGTCGGGGTCTGGCTGAGGCGTTGGATGCGTTGCGGGTCGCGGACCGGTTGGCGGCGTGGGTCGCTGCCCGGCAGGCCGCGCTGGTTGCTGAGGTGTTCCATCAGGTCCACCGCTCGGAGATCCACCGTGCCGGGGTCCGTGCCGCTGAGATACGCCGCGCGGACGCTGCTGCGGCCGAAGCCGCTGAAATCAACGGAACCGGCGGGGCCGGTGAGCCTGGATCCGGCGGGGCCGGTGAGCCTGGATCCGCTGGTGTTGGTGCGGGTGCTCGTGCGGCGGTGGTGGGTCGGGTCGATGCTGGGGTTTCGTTTATGTTGGCGGTGCAGGAGATCGCGCCGTTGTTGCGGGTTCCTGGCAGGACGGCCTCGCGGGTACTCGGTGAGGCGTTACGGCTGACGGAGGATCTGCCGGCCACGTGGGAGGCCCTGGATACTGGCCGGATCAGTGCGGTGCAGGCGCAGGTCATTGTGGATGAGTCCGGGTCCATCCCGGCCGAGGCGGTGACCGGGTTCGAGGAGACTGTGCTGGAGAGCGCTGCCGGGTTGACCCGTCCGAAGCTGGCACGGCGGTGTCGGCGGTTGCGGGAGGAACTGCACCCTGAAGCGATCACTGCGCGTAAGGTGCGGGCGGTGAAAGACCGGGACGTTCTGGTTCAGTCGGAGCAGGACGGTATGGCCTGGTTGAACGCGTACCTGCCGGCGGAACAGGCGCACGGGATTCTCAACCGGGTGGATGCTGCGGCCCGGTCGTTGCAGGGCCCGGGGGAGGCCCGCACGTTGTCGCAGTTGCGGGCGGACGTGTTCGCTGATGTGCTGACCCACACCTGTGTTGGGGATCCGAAGCGGGGTACTGGTTTCCGTGGGATCGGTGCCACAGTGTTTGTCACTGTCCCGGTGATGACCCTCCTGGGTCACCAACGCTGCGACTGGCAGAACCCTCCCACCGGTACTGCTCCCACGGGGAGTGCTCCGACCGGAAGTGCGCAGCACAAGTCCGGAACTGTCCCGGATCTGGAGGGGTGTGAGAGCGGTCTCCTGGATGGGTATGGTCCGATTGATCCGGAAACGGCCCGGAACCTCGCCGCTCATGCACCGAGTTTCACCAGGATCCTGGTTCACCCCGAAACGGGGGCGGTGCTCAGCGTTGGCAGGGACAGATACCGGCCACCGAAACACTTGCAGGATTGGGTGAGGATCACTAACCCGACCTGCGTTCATCCGGGGTGTAACCGGTCGTCGTGGTCCTGCGAAATCGACCACATCACCCCGTGGGCACACGGCGGTGAAACGTCGCTGGAGAACCTCGGGCCTCGGTGCAAACTTCACCACATGCTCAAAACCGAAGGCAGCTGGCCTGCCGGCAGAGACAGCAACGGCACCGACCACGTCACCTCACCTGGCGGGAAAACCTACACCACCCCACCCGAACCACCACCACCCTTCTAGAAGGAAGAGGCGGCAACCTACTCAAACGCGGTTCAGGCGGCAAGTTGCTCAAGCGCGCGTCCAGGAGGCGCAGCGCCCGGTCAGTCGCGGATCCTGACAGCAGTTTCCCTGAGATAGAGATCCACCCGGGTATATGCGTCCCGGGTCAGGGCTTTCCACAGCTCAAGAGCGAGCCGCTCATCCTCCGACTCCAAGCGAGATATGGCGTCCGCCGTGAGGAGCTTGATGACAACGTTTCCGGACGCCTTGACCGTGGTTTCCTGCCGATCGTCACTGCCGAGCGCCAGTTCCCCAAAGGTCATCCCGGCACTAAGGGTGGTCAGTTTCACCCGATCGCCGGTGGGACCGACCACCGATGTCGTGACCGCTCCAGACAAAATGAAAAACACTCCACCGAACGACTGACCGATACGACGGATGACATCGCCGTCGTCGTAACTTCGATCTTCCATCCGGTCTGCGAGCTTCTGCACGTCTTCAGCGCTGAGCGGACCAAGAGCCGGACACTGGAAAATGTCAACCTTGCTCGGCAGATCGAGATCACTCCCGTATGTTGCGATCAGCCGGTTCTCGCACCACTCAACCGCTGCGGTCCGCGTGTCAAAAGTCGGCACCTCACGGTCGACATCGCGGAAAGCGTGGGCAAGCGTTCCCTCCGCATCTATCAGCACGAGCTCCCGGCCCTCATCGACCAGGTTCTCCCGGACCTCAGCCAGGAGCCGGAGGGAAACATCTGCAACTTCATCGACGCGACGCAGGTCCAGAATGACGAGCTCCACCTCGTCCGGGAGGTTGCTCAGTTCGCGGACCATCGACTCGGTACCGGCAAACAGCAGGTCACCATTCAGCTCGACAAGGCGTGCACGATGCCCATGATCGCGGATGAGGTCCATTGCCTCATCGTCGCGTCGGATGCCTGATGGCGCGGCAGTGATGTCGTAGGTCGAGCGGATAGCAGACTTGCCCACACGCGCTGCCCGGACAAAGTGCAACTCCATGTCCTGCGAGAGCCGCTGGCTTGTCGCCATGCCGCGCACGCTGCTGCCGTGCTCATCGAGCGGCGGTGAATAGACCGCCAGCCCAACCTGCCCCGGCAGTACAGAGATCGTTCCACCGCCCACACCGCTCTTGGCCGGCATCCCGACGGTACTGATCCACGAACCGGCGTCGTCATACATTCCGCAGGTGGTCATGACGGACAGCACGCGCTCCACCGGCACAATGTCCATCACCTGATTCCCAGTCATGGGATTCCGCCCGCTGTTGGCCAGGGTCGCCGCCATGAGCGAAAGGTCCAGGCAGTTCACCAGCACCGAACACTGGCGGAAGTAGTCCTCGATTACCGGCGTCGGATCATCCTCGATGATGTTGAAGGACCTCAACAGATAGGCTAGCGCGCGGTTCCGGTGACCATGTTCGAGCTCCGATGCGAAAATGTCCTCATCAATGGAAAGCTGCCGCCCCGCAAATGCCGAATACGTGTTGACGATCCGCTTGATCCGGGTATTGCCGCCGGCTCCCCTGACCAGCGAGGTGGCAGTCAGCGCGCCGGCATTGATCATGGCGTTTGCCGGGCGACCGGTACCTTCGGCAAGAGATATCTCGTTGAACGAATCACCGGAGGGCTCAACGTCAACCTTCTCGTCCACCGCGTCCAGCCCGAGATCCGCCAACGCCAAACCATAGGTGAAAGGCTTTGAGATCGACTGGATGCTGAACTCTTCGCGCGTATCGCCGACCTCGTAGATGTACCCGTCCACGGTGGTGAGGCAGATCCCAAAGTTGTCCGGATTGACGTTCGCCATCGCCGGAATGGTGCTGTACGGCTTGCCGTCCTTCAGATCCGCAATCTCCCGGTGAATCCGCGCAAGGTAGCTTTCAATTGGAGATTCCATAGCTGTAAGACTATGGCGATGCGTCAGCGGCGCCCAACGGCGGCGCCGGGACTAGCGTTTCCGCCCGCCGTCGATGATCAGGGAGAGCGCGATTCCGAACATCCACACGTCCTTCGCGACGGGCGTCCCCTCCTGGCTGGGACGAACGGCATCATCCTGGGTCATTCCCGGAGTGCGGAAGTACATCGCGAGCAGACCGCCGGAGAACGCGGCCAAACCCAGCCCCACCAGGCGGCTGGGAACGAACGGCACCAGAAGCGCGGCGCCTAGACCGATTTCGACGGCGGAAATCACCTTGCCGAACTTCTCCGGTTCCAGCTGCTTGACCTGCGGAAAAGCGTTCGCGGCCATGCCCTGCAAGTAAGCTGCGGTGTCCCGATCGAGTTCCCTCTTGGTGATGCCGGAATTGAGGATAAACGCTCCCGTGCTGAGTCGCAGGGGGATGTGACTGAGATTCATCGGAACTCCTTCGAAGAACTGGGTTGACTGCCTTTGAGCCTACGTCCGGGCGGTACCGGCCGCCAGTGTTTTCACCTCCAATAGTGATGGCTCCGTGATCTCAGCGTGACGTTATCTTGACCTTCACGTGCTTATGGTGGTCGACGGTTCCCTTGCGAACAGCGGATAAAAGCTACGTAACTACGGTGAAGAAGGTCTTGATGTGTTGGAATTTCTAGGTGACAGGTTCAATCAGATCCTGTTCTCGGGATGGCAACACATGAGCCTTGTGGTTCAGTGCCTCATCCTCGCAACCATACTGTCGGTGGTCATCGCGGCGCTTGTGTACCGCAGCGGTGCGCTCACGTCACTGGCCAACAGCGTTTCCGCCGTCGGGCTCACTATCCCGTCCTTCGCGCTGATCGGCCTGTTGATCGCGCCGTTCGGTTTCGGTGTCACGCCGGCCGTCATCGTGGTCACCTTCTTCGCCGCACTGCCCATCCTGCGCAACGCCGTCGTGGGACTGACGGGAATCGATAAAGCCGTCATCGAATCCGCCCGCGGAATCGGGATGAGCAGGTTCCGCACACTGGTTCAGGTGGAGTTGCCCATGGCCTGGCCGGTCATCCTTGCCGGAATCCGCGTTTCCGCGCAGATGGTGATGGGCATCGCCGCCATCACCGCGTACGCCCTCGGGCCAGGCCTCGGCGGGTTCATCTTTTCCGGTCTGTCCCGTCTGGGCGGCGCCAACTCGCTCGAGTCGGTCATCACCGGCGTTGTAGCCGTCATCATTCTGGCCCTCATCCTTGACCTTCTACTCGTCGGCCTCGGCCGCATCACAACCCCGCGAGGTATCCGTGTCTGACACCATCGAAAAGCCCAAAAATACCGCCGCAAACGGAAATGCAGTTACCGGTGCAAGCATTCTGCTCGACAAGGTGACCAAGCGTTACCCCGGGCAGGCCAAGCCGGCCGTTGACGGACTCACCATGGAGATCCCGGCCGGCAAGATCGTCATGCTGGTGGGCCCATCCGGCTGCGGCAAGACCACCACCCTGAAGATGATCAACCGGCTCATCGAACCTACTGAGGGCCGGATTGTCCTGGACGACGACGACGTCACAGACATCGATGGCGACGCACTTCGACGGCGGATCGGCTATGTCATCCAGGCTGGCGGGCTCTTCCCCCACATGACGGTCGCCACCAACATCGGGATTGTGCCGAAGATGCTTGGATGGAGCAAGGAGAAGATCGCTGCCCGCGTCGACGAACTCCTGGAGCTTGTATCCCTCGATCCGGCAACCTACCGCGACCGCTTCCCCAAAGAGCTATCCGGTGGGCAGCAGCAACGCATTGGTGTAGCACGCGCGCTCGCCGCCGATCCGCCGGTCCTCCTTATGGACGAGCCGTTCGGGGCTGTGGACCCCATCACCCGTCAGCGTCTCCAGGACGAGCTCCTGAACATTCAGGAAGAACTGCAGAAGACCATTGTCTGCGTCACCCACGACTTCGATGAGGCAGTGAAGCTCGGGGACTGGATTGCCATCTTCACCGAGGGGGCGCAGCTCGTCCAGTACGACACCCCAGAGCGGATCCTTGCTGACCCGGCCAACGACTTCGTCGAAAACTTCATCGGTTCAGGTGCCGGTCTGAAGCAGCTCACGCTGACCCGCGTCAACGAAGTGGAACTGGCTGACGCCGTCGTCGCTACTGTCGGTGATCTCGGCAGTGATGTCCTGTCGCGGCTGGATGAAGCCGGCCACAATCACGCTGTCGTTGTTGACGGACGACGCCGGCCCATCCAGTGGCTCACGCGCCGCCAGCTTTCGCGGCTGGAAACCGTGAGTGACGACGTCGACGCCAAGCTTCCCGTGGTCGGTGACCGTGCCACGCTCAATGACGCGCTGGACACCATGCTGGTGTCCAGCGCCGGAGCTGCACTGGTGACCGGGAGGCGGGATACATTTCTCGGTGTCATCGATGTCGAAACGGTGATGGACGCGATTACCCGGGCGCACAAACACGCGATGACTGCACATTCGGACGGACGTCCCGTGGGGATCAACACGGGGACGCTGGAGGCGGTTGATGCGTCGTCATCCAGTGCCTCGCCAGCCAACGTGGCGTCAGCCAACCCGGGGGAGCGTCCCGTTGAGTAGCTCAACAGTTCAGCCGGAAGCGCCGCAGGAGCCTCTGTCCGAGGACGCCGCCAACGTCCACTCTGAGGTGAAGCGCCCATCATGGCGGCCGTTGATCCTGCAGCTCGCAGGTATCGCCGCAGTGTTCGCGGCGGTGGTCATCTGGCTGCTGACCGCAAACCTCTCGGAAACCGAGTTGATTACGCTGGCGCCGGATGCACTCTTCGGATACGCGATCGACCACTTGGCGCTGACCGCCGTGTCTGCAGTCATCACACTGCTGATCGCCATCCCGCTCGGCATCCTGCTCACACGTGCGCCGCTGAAGAAATTCACGGGGCCGGTGCTCGCCGTCGCGAACATTGGCCAGGCAGCGCCGGCCATCGGCCTCGTTGTGCTCTTGGCAATCGCTGTCGGCTTCGGCTTTACTGCAGCCGTGATAGCGCTGGTGCTCTACGCGATCCTTCCCGTTCTGCGGAACACCATGGTGGGCATCACGCAGGTGGACGCCCGGCTGGTGGAAGCAGGCAAAGGGATGGGGATGAGCGCGGTAGCTGTGCTGTTCAAAGTGGAGCTCCCGTTGGCGGTGCCGGTGATGCTCGCAGGAATCCGAACGGCGCTTGTACTGCTGGTCGGTAGCGCAGCGTTGGCCGCCTTCATCAATGGAGGAGGCATGGGCATCCTCATCGTCACCGGCGTGAACCTGAGCCTTACCAATGTGCTGATCGCAGGATCGATCCTGGTGGCGCTGCTTGCACTTCTTGTCGACTGGATCGGGCGTGTTGTGGAACATGTCGCCCGTCCGAAGGGACTCTAGATGTTGAAATCATTCTCTCTCCCGGCCGCTGCGCGCAAAAGTGCGGCGACCGCCGTCGTACTTTCTGCCGGGCTGCTGGCAACCGGGTGCGGCCTGCAACCGGCCACGTCCTATGTACCGGCGGCCGGACCGGGCAGCATTACCGAAGTGGTTGACGGGGCACCGCTCACCGTGACATCAAAAAACTTCACGGAGCAGCTTATTCTCGGCAAAATCGGCGTTCTCGCCGCGCAGGCCGCCGGCTTCGACGTGACGGATCTGACCAACGTGCCGGGCAGCCAGCCGGTCCGGGAACTGATGTTGTCAGGGCAGGCTGACGTCACGTGGGAGTACACCGGCACCGCCTGGCTGACCTACCTCGGCAAGGACCGGGGAATTCCTGACCAGCAGGAGCAGTGGCAGGCTGTGTACGAGGCGGATCTGGAGAACGGACTCACCTGGGGCGAGCCGGCGCCTCTGAACAATACCTACGCGATGGCTATCCGTTCCGAAGCGGTCGAGGAACTGGGCGGCATCAGCACAATCTCGGAGATTGCCGAGCTCCCGGTCGAGGAACGTACATTCTGCGTCGAAGCTGAGTTCAACTCGCGTCCTGACGGGCTCACCCCGATGCTTGCGCACTACGGCATGGCCCGCGGCACTCCGACCGGCGTGCCGGAGGACAACATCGACATCTACGACACCGGAGCCATCTATGCCGCAACCGATAACGGGGCGTGCAATTTCGGTGAGGTGTTCTCCACGGACGGCCGGATCGATGCCCTCGACCTGACCATCCTCGAAGACGACCGCGGGTTCTTCCCGGCCTACAACGCCGCTCCTGTTTACTACACGGAAACGCTCGAGGAGCATCCGGAACTCGCCGAGGTGTTCGCGCAGGTTGCTCCCACGCTCACCGACGAAGCACTGCGGACAATGAATCTGCGCGTGGACGTTGAGGGTGAAGAACCCGCTGACGTTGCCTTTGATTTCATGGTGGAGCAGGGCTTCATCACCGAGCCGGAGGGGCCGCTCGGGGAGGGTTAGAGCGAAATCGCCAGGCGCCCGGTTGCGCTGACGACCAACCACGCCCAAGCGAGTGATCCCGCGATGACTACGGCGAACAGCGCGAGCCACACTGCGCTGAGGATTCCGGTTGAGCGGTATAGAAGGTAGGCGTCGGACTGTCCGCGGTCCCGCCGTCGTCGTGCATGGACTGAGACCACTTTGCCGAGGTCACGGACCGAGCCGACCAGCAGCGCCACTCCGAGGGCAACGACCGCGTGGCCGCTTAATTCGGCGGGAACGGCCACCACCAGCACGGTGGACACCGCCACTGCTCCGAGCAGGATGAGTACGCCGCCGGCATTGCGGATGAACAGCAGTGACAGCAGCAGCACCAGGGCGCCTACCGAAAGCGCGGCCGGCGCCCAGCCGGCGCATCCAGCCCACACCAGAACTGCGCCGACGACGGCGGGAACCGGGTACCCCCAAAAAGTTGCCCACGCTGTGCGCCAGCCAGGACGGCCGAGCGACGTGGTCAGTCCGGAATGGTCGAAATTGAGCCGGATTCCGGTCACGCGGCTCCCGGTCATCAGGGCGGCGAACGCATGTCCCAGTTCATGCACCACGGTGCTGAACAGCCCGAAGTAGCGCCACGTTGCCTTGGGAATGGAGAGGGCTGCGGCGGCCAGCAGAATGATCAGCAGTTCGGTCAAGGTCAGTTCGGGTGGCTGGCTCCTGCTGAAGCCTGCAACGATCCGATCCCACCACTGCGCCAATAATTCCACCTGCGGAATGCTACGTGACGGCGCTGGGAAGGTAGTGCGAGGATCACGAGAGGAAGCAGCAATCCGTCGAGGCACCGGATCCGAATTCCTCTCACCACAGGACGGGAAAGTATTAACGGACTCGCCGTGTGACGTTCATCCCAAGGTAGGAATGCCTCTGCTTTGATGAAGGTTAAATGAAGTGAAAGCTAGTCGAGCTCTATCGAGAAGGCGATCATGAACTTCCGGACGGCCGAGCACCCACGGCCGCAACATTTCATCCTGCACATGAGCGACACCCATCTGGTGGGTGGTCCGGAACCCCTTTACGGGTCGGTGGACAGCGAAGCGCGGCTACGCCAGATCTTCGCCGATCTGGAGGCGTCCGGATCCCGGCCGGAGGCAATTGTCTTTACCGGAGACTTGGCGGACAAGGGCGAGGCCGAGGCCTATGTGAAGCTCCGCAACATCGTCGAACCGGCGGCCCACAAGCTTGGCGCCGAGGTCATCTGGGCGATGGGCAACCACGATGACCGCGCCACCCTCCGCAGCGAACTGCTCAACGAGCCCGCGGACATAACCCCGCTTGACCGCAGCTACCTGATCAACGGCTTGCGCATCATCACACTGGACTCCACCGTTCCGGGCCATCACTACGGCGAGATCAGCCACGAACAGCTCGTCTGGCTGGCCAATGAACTCCTCACGCCGGCTCCCTACGGCACCATCCTGGCCCTGCATCACCCACCGGTTCCGTGCATCCAGGACCTTTCGGTCCTCGTGGAACTCCGCGACCAAAACCGGCTTGCCGACGTCATTCGCGGTACGGATGTCCGCGCAATCCTGGCCGGGCACCTGCACTACTCAACCAACGCGCTGTTCGCGGGCATCCCGGTCTCGGTGGCGTCCGCCACCTGTTACACCCAGGACCTCACCTACGACGACGGCGGCACCCGCGGTCGCGACGGAGCCCAGGCTTACAATCTGGTTCACGTGTATGAGGACACGGTGGTGCACTCAGTGGTGCCTATCGGCACCCATACAGCGGTTGGCGAGACCGTTCCGCGCGAGGAGACCCGCAGGCGCCTGGAGGCAGCCGGAGTCCAGATTGCCGATGCAGCACCTGCCAGGACGCTGACCGGCGTCTGAAGGCGCACAGGCCTACTTCCCCAGGCCTAATTCTCCCAGGCCTATTTCTCCGGCCTACTTCTCCCAGGGCGCCTTCACCGGGAAGTACTTCTCGAGGAAGTCGGTCACAGCGCGGGCGCGTTCTTCCGCCGGGATTTCCGGGAAGCTGCCGTCATTGAGGCAGAACAGGTCCATGTTGCGCTTGTCCAGCAGCTTGTGCAGCTTTCGCAGCCCGGAGCGCATGGTGGTGTCGATGTACTTCACCCTCGCTGATTCCTGCGTCACAGCCCGGCCGGTCAGCAGTGCGTAGTAGTGGTACAGCGAATTGGTGACCGAGATGTTGTCTTTCGCGCGGAACTTCGACGCCGCCGTGGCAGCGAACTCCTCTGCAAACTCGTTCTCCATCTCCTCCATGACGCTCTTGCGCAGGGGCGCCGCGGTGTGCTCCAGGTGCCGAGTGGTGATGCGGCCGAAGCGCTCGTGAAGAAGCCGGCGGTTCACGCGTGCCGCGTTCTCGAAGCCGCTGCGTTCAGCATCATTCTCACCCAGCCCGATGCGCGTGTCCGCCTGAATGAACTTCGTGACTCCGCCGGGGGAGAAGAACATGTCCGGCCCCACCGGGCGGCCAAAAAACATGTCGTCATTCGAGTAGAGAAAATGCTCGGACAGATCCGGAATATGGTGCAGCTGGCACTCGACGGCCTGCGAATTATAGGTCGGCAGCACGGACGGATCCTTGAAATGCTCCACGGAGGGAACCAGTGTGACCGACGGGTGGTCAGCGAGCCACTCGGGACGCGCCGAATCCGTGGCAATGAAGATGCGGCGGATCCACGGAGCGAACATGTAGACCGAGCGCAGCGCGTACTTCAGCTCGTCGATCTGGCGGTAGCGGGCCTCATGATCATCACCCTCACCTACTACAACGTTCTGCATACGGGCAGCACGGGCCGCGAGGTACTCCGGCGAACTGCCGTCCACCCAGGTGAAGACGAGGTCGATTTCGAAGTCGATGTCCGTCGCGTGGTCTGCGAACATGTTGTCGATGGTCGGCCAGACCAGGCCGTGACGGGTGACCGAGCCGCGCACCACTTCATTCGACGGCAGGGTGCGCCGAGTCAGTGAGTTCTCCATGGGCAGCTCAATGCGGTCTCCGTCCAGGGACCACAGCTCTATCTGCACACCGGCCGAGGGCCCGAACGTGAGCCCGCCGATCGGCTCGATGCGGGGGCGGAATAGCCGGAAGATCCGGGCCTTCTCACTCGGGGACAAGGCGCCGTCCGCCACCAGCAGGGTGGTGCGGCGCTTTGTGTCCACCGTGCGCGAGTAGAAGGGCTCGTTTCGGCAAGCCTCGACGAGCGCGGCCCTTAGGCGTTCGCGGTGCTTGAGGTCGACGGCGACGACAGGCCGCTCGTCATTGCCGCGCACCAGCAGATACTCAATGCCGGCGCGCTCCAGCGCCTCCCGGATGAACAGCAGGTCCTCCACCATTGCCTGGTGCGGTGTTGTATCCGTATTGATGAGCGCAAACCGTCGCTTGACCGTGGTGATGTCATCGCGGTCGTTCAGCCTGGCAACGGCGGCGCTGGAGGCAGACTCAAGCAGCTCGGTGTCATTCTCGACTTCGGGGGCGCCAAAGTACACATCATGCTGGGCGGCGGTATCTGTAATGGGATCCTCCAACGGTTTCAACAAAGTGCGGTGTTGCCGGTGCGTACGCAGATTGGTTGCACGGCTGCTGCTCCAATGATAAGCCTGCCTACAAGCAGCCCGGCTTGCCCGTGGCAATCCCTGAAGGGATGCACTGCAAATGGAAGGACCCCATGCAAAGGAGCACTGTGACCCTGGAACCGTTCCCGACCGACTGGAAGCGCGCGCTGGTGCTGATGGCTCACCCGGATGACCCCGAGTACGGCACCTCCGCCGCGGTGGCCGAATGGATCACGCAGGGCAAAGAGGTCAGCTATGTGCTGGCAACGCGGGGCGAGGCCGGGATCGCCGGTCTCCCGCCGCAGGAAAGCGGCCCGCTGCGTGAGGGTGAACAGCGCACGGCATGCAGCGGGGTCGGCGTCGACGTGCTGGAATTTCTCGATTACCCGGACGGCCGCCTGACCGAGTCCCTCGACCTTCGCCGCGACCTGGCTGCAGCAATCCGCAGACATCGGCCGGACGGCATCGTCACACTCAATCACGGGGATACCTGGGGCCCGGGCAAGTGGAACTCTGAGGATCACCGGGCGCTCGGCCGGTCAGTGCTCAACGCGGTAGCCGATGCCGCCAACGAGTGGATCTTCCCCGACCTTGAAGGCCCCCGCCACGAGGTGAGCGGACCGCGATCCTGAGCATGAACCCCACGCACGCCATGCAGGTCAGCGAAGAGAGCATCGAGAAGGCCATTCTCTCCCTCGCCGCACACTCAAGGTATCTGCAGGCGCTGGACAGCAGGCCCGTTGAGGAGCAGGCAACCGAACAGGTTCGCTGGGCCACCAGCCGGAACTCCGGGGACAGCGGCACACCTGCGGTCGGGTTCGAGCTGTACGGGCTGTAGGTTGTCGGTCCATCCACCAACGACCGGGCGGAAATAACAGCGCTCCCGAAGACGGCGTTATTCGGGACCGGCTGATGCGGCTGACGCTTCCACCGCATAGAACCGCCGCGGGTCCTGCAGCAGCGCCGGATACTCGAAGTCGCTGCGTCGAAGCCAACCCGACAGGGAGATGGGGCGCCGCGCGGTGCCCGGCGCGCCGTCGTCGTTGTCTTTGTTGTCCTCCCGGTCAATGGTCAACGGGCCCAGAGTGCCCCGCTGCAACCGGGCACCACCCTCCATTACGACGGCGGCAGCATCCCCCTCGCGCGCCAGCTCGGTAAACGCGGCGTACTGTCGGGACCATTTGGGTACCGCCCGTCCAGCCGGCGGGTGGCCGGGGAGCAGGAGCGCATCGCCGTCCTCGGTGTCGATCGGACCGTGCCAGATCCAGAGGCGCTCACCAAGCGGCTCGACGGGTAGAAGTTCCAGCTCCGGTTCCGGCCACGAGTACGGCAGTTCCTCCGGTGCGCCGGGAAAGCGCTCGCGGTAGAACTCGGGTGCCTTCTGGATCAGGTTGGACTGGTGGCTGACGTGGATCTCCGGCCTGCCCAGCCACGGCGGCATGGCAGGTTCCGGGCCAGTGCCCGCTTCGAAGGCTGCGGCGGAATCAGGGGCGAACTCGCTGATCAGCGGCGCAGTGCTGTCCGCGTGGCCGCGCGAAACCCATTCGCGGACCATCGCCAGGCCATACACGGTGAGGGCGGGCACGTAGCCCATCCACATCCTCGTGACCGGGTGGCTGCGCCAACCGTAGTCGGGCAGAACCAGCGCGCGCAGGATCTGCAGTGTCTCAACCCGCTGCTTGCCGAGCCGAGCCTGGTCGAGCACGGCGGCGCTGGCTGCGAAGTCCGGGTAGGGCAGGAACGTCTGCATGCGGCCAGTGTGCCATATTTGCTCAGTGTGCTGACTATCAAGGAACCGGGTAGGCAGCGAGCGTGCAATCGCTAAACGCGGTCACCTGCTGCCTACCCGATGATTCTGTGCAGTCCTCCCTGCCTATGGAATTTCTGCCTGGGCAGCGTCCTGGTGAAGGGACCGCGCATCGTCCTTGGTCAGGAATCCTTGTGATTCCAGCTCCCGCACATTCTCCTTCACCGCTTTCACATAAGATCCGTGAGTCGGGTAGAGGCTGTTGATCGTGTCCTCATCGAAGGGGCGCTCGTAGCCGGCTATGAAACAAAACGATGCACCGGTCGCTGTGCCAAACCACGTACTGGTTGGGACGTCCAGGAACGGGGATCGCAGGCCGCCCTGAACATTGCCGAACTGGTCCAGAACAGGAGATCCGTTCTCGACGAGAATGGGATCCGCGCTGGGAGGCGCGATATCTTCCCGTACCCACAGATCAAGGTTCTTCAACGCAGCGTTGAAGAAGATGGAGCTCGGGAAACGGCTGCGTGGACCTTCGTTGCAATTCATCGGCGGAACAGTGCGGCCGGCCGCGATGATGTCTTCGGGAGCCGCGGAGAAGTACAACTCGTCCGGGGTGGCATGGCCAGCGCCGGCCATCTCGTAGTGGCGGTATTTGTCGCCGGGAAGATCGCTGTCCGGCCTGCGTGAACCAATCCCGAACAGGTAGTCCGACTGCGACATGATGCGCATAATTGGAACACCCACATCGGTGAATTGCCTGCGCTCATCAGTTGCCGGCGGCGCACTCTCACACTGGTTCATTGGGTAGGCGCCGGCAAAGGCACCGCCGGCCACGCCCACGATGTAGCCGTCGTAGATGGGTGCACCATCCTGCGCAACCACATGCGGCTGGACGCCGTTGATGTAATTGGCCAAATACCCGCCGGTTTGTGAATAGCCGAAACCGTACGCTTTCTCGACGAGCGTGGCCTCCCCGCCATAGGCGAGGGGATTGGTAGGGGCATCAC
The DNA here is from genome assembly GCF_056679915.1 of Arthrobacter sp. PTI12. NCBI lineage: Bacteria > Bacillati > Actinomycetota > Actinomycetes > Micrococcales > Micrococcaceae > Arthrobacter > Arthrobacter sp. PTI12. The sequence goes on from NZ_CM155256.1 coordinate 1,331,007, forward strand.
TGCGCAACCATGCACCGACCTGGCTGTAGATGTCCCACACCAAACCGTTTTCGGTCGTTCTCGAGCTGTCGGCGGCTACCTGTTGACAGTTGCGGGGATCGCTCAGCGGAAGCGGATTGGCGAACGACAATGAACCGTACCGTTCAGCATCAAAATTCTTGAGGGCTTCAACGGAGATCGGTTTGGCTGTGATGCCAACCCAGGCATCCCCATTCTCGACAATCTGCCTGCTCGTCATCGCCCAGCCGATATTGAGATCGAAGAGATTGGAAGGATTGAGCATCTCCACAACGACGTTGCCGCTGAAGTGCGAATCGTCAGCCGGTTTCCTGACCAGGACACGCGTTGTATAGGGCGCATCGGTTGTTTGAACGACAGCCGGTCCCGGAGCCGGCCAGCTGTAAACGTTGGCTTTACCGCTGGCGAGGAATTCCTCTTCCACATAGCCCTGCTTCGACAGATCCTCGGGCACCAGCTGATGCTCCGCACCGCCGAACGGATAGGACTCCTCGGATGTCGGCAAAAGCGCCACATCCGGGATTGGAGTTCGCCGCTCAAGTGCGTGACTTGCCACTCGATCCTCTCGGCCTTCGGCCGCGCCGGCAGGCATACTCACTGCCCCGAAAGTTGTTGCGGCCAGAGATAGCGAAAGCACGATGGACGCCCCAGTAGACCTTTGCACGATTACTCCCTTGTGATCGTTGAGCCGCTTGTCTGAATTAGCAGCAGTGTTCGTAACGTAATGAACCGGACGGGTTCCGAACAAGACAACTGAACATACGTGCGTGTCTAAGAAAGGGTATTGACCGGCGCCGACCGGTGTACCTCGATCGCCTCCATGTAGTAGGACGTGAGCTGCTCACACAACACGGGCCAGGTGCGGCCCTGCACCGCGGAATACGCTGCACGGCCGAAAGCCCGGCGCTTCGTGTCGTCTCCGAGCAGGTCCATCACACCCGCGTGGAGCTGGTCCAGCTCACCCGGCGGGTAGAGCCAGCCGGTCCGGGAGGAATCAACCAGGTCCAGCGGACCGCCGCGGCCTACTGCAATCACCGGAACTCCTGATGCCATAGCCTCCTGGATGGTCTGGCAGAACGTCTCCGATTCACCCGGATGCACAAAGAGGTCGAACGACGCCATCATCCTTGCCAGGTCCTCGCCGGATTGGAAACCCGCGAAATGTGCGCCGGGCAGCTTGTGTTGGAGGGATTCCTTCGCCGGTCCGGAGCCGACAATGACCAGTTTGGTCCCCGGGATAGCGTCAAGCCCCGCGAGGTCCTCAACCTGTTTCTCGGCGGCGAGGCGTCCAACGTAGCCAATGATCTTTGTGCCGGCCGGTGCCACGGAATGCCGCCAGCCGCCGTCGCGCTTCACGGGGTTGAAGCGGGCGGTATCGACTCCGCGGCGCCACAGCCGCAACCGGGGAATACCGCGAGAGTCGAGCTGCTTCAACGCGAACGACGACGGCGCGAGCGTAAGCGTCGACGCCTGATGAATGCTCTCGACCCGCTGCCACAACAGGTTCTCGGCCCAGGGAACGCCGTACCGGGCCGCATAGGCGGGGATCTCGGTCTGATAGACGGAGACGGTGGGAAGCCCGAGCTGCTCCGCGGCCTGAACCGCACGCCACCCCAGCACAAACGGCGAAGCCACATGGACCACGTCCGGCGCGAAGGCTGCGAGAATCCGCCGCACCCTGGAGACCGTACCGGCCGCCAGCCGCACGTTGGTGTACCCGGTCAGCGGCACCGACGGCAGTGTGATCACCGGATAGCCCTCCACTGAAGCCGGCGCCTCGGAAACGGCCCGGGAGTGCCTGTCCAACCATGACGACGACGGCGCGATCACCAGCACGTCATCACCCCGGCTACGAAGGTGGGCCAGCACCTTCAGCAGGGAGTGGGTCACCCCGTTCATGTGTGGAAGGAACGATTCGGCAACCACTGCGACTCTCACGCTCCCGATAGTGGCAGCGGGTTCTGTGCACCCGGCGAGCGGGAGGTTGCGCGTGAATGAACTCTGCCTCAGGAGGCGGTGTACAACTGAGAGGCGGTGTACAACTTAATAGGCGGTGTACAGCTCGCCGACCGGCAATGCGACATCCAGCCGGTTGTCCGGGCCGGGGAGCGGACACGCCCACTCCTCGTCATAGGCGCAGGAGGGGTTGTAGGCGAAATTCAGGTCGACGATCAGCCGCCCGCCGCGCTCGCCGTGGTGTGCGCCCTTGATGGTGTCCAACACGTACCGTCCGCCGCCGTAACTCCCGCCATCCACACCGGACGAGGCGTCCCTCAGCGGGAGGAAGAGCCCGCCGCCGTAGGACTTCAGCCGCCACAGTGCGAGCCGGCCAACGCCGCCGGAGGCTCCGCCGTCAAGGGAAACCGTCCCCAGCCGTTCGAAAGGGACCACCCCGTCGGTACCGGTGGGAACCTCCATCAGCTGGCCGGCGCCGTCGTCGTCAATGTCAGCTTCGAAACGGAAGGCAGGGTCATATGGTGCGATGTTCAGGCCGGCGAAGGCCTGGCGGGCCGCCGGTGAAAGCGGTGACGCCGGGTGCCCGGCAAACAGCCGGTCGCGTCCCGTACGCCAGTGAGCATGTGCCAGCGCGGGGGAGCCGGCGGCTGCCGCATCACGGACTTCGGCATACAGCGCAAAGACCTCCCGACGCCAGTCCGCTGTGTTCAGTGCCGTCGCTGCGAGAGTCATACTGCCAGCCTAACTCCAGCTTAACTGTTGCCTGCGCGTACTGTATTCAGCGTGACAATAGCGCTGTTCATCCTCGTCCTCGGACTCATCGTGCTAGGCGCAGTTGCCCAACGCATTGCCGGGCTGGGATTCGCGCTGCTCGTTTCACCGTTCCTCGTGCTGATCCTCGGCCCGCACGAGGGGGTGCTCCTGATCAATATCTGCGGCGTGGTGTCCTCAACGCTCATCGTGCCCCGGGTGTGGAAGGACATCGACTGGAGCATGTTCCGGTGGCTGACGTTCCCTGCCGTTTTCGGTTCGGTCGGCGGCTCCTTTGCTGCAGTGAACCTGCCCAGTGCGCCGCTGGCGGTGACCGTTGCCGCCGTCGTGCTGGCAGGGCTGACGGCGTCGCTGGTGCTGCAGCGTTCGTCGGTGATGGTCACGGGAAACCGGTCCAAGGCGGTCGCCGGGTTTTCGGCGGGACTGACTAATTCCATGGCAGGCGTCGGCGGGCCGGCGGTGAGCGCCTACGCGTTGCTCTCCCGGTGGCCGCAGCGACCGTTCGCCGCCACGCTGCAGCCGTTCTTCGCCGTTATCGGATGCGTCACCGTGATCGTCAAGCTCCTCATCGACCCAGGGCAGGTGCCGCCGCTGGACACCTGGATGTGGGCGCTGATCCCGGTCTCGATCATCCTCGGGATCTTCACGGGGGAGCGGCTCTCGCGATATATCCACGACCGCCAGGCGCGCTTCGCCGTCATCGTTATCGCCTTCCTCGGTGCTGCAACAGCGCTCATCAAGGGCCTTGCCGACCTGCTCGCCTGACGCTCCAGCAGAGCCAACGACCGGCGTCACCGTGACCTACACCGCCGAGTCGTTCAGGGGCTGATGCACGCGCCGGTGGCACCATGGAAGGGATGAAACTCCCCACCAAGCCCCGTGCGCTGCCGATGCCCCTCTGGCTGCAGGGCGCCTTTGAACTGGGACAGGCTGCGGTGATCTCCGCTTTGATCGTCCTGGTTCCCCTCGGCGCAGTGTGGTTGACGGGCGGTTTTGCCGGGCGCGATGCGCTCGGAACACTCCACCTCGGCGCGCAGGCCTGGCTGGTACTGCATGGTGCGCCCCTTGAACTTGCACGGCCCGACGGCGGCACCGGCCTGCTGTGGGCAGTTCCCCTTGCGCTGACGCTCGTCCCGTTCCTCCTCGCCTGGCGCGCAGGGCGGCGGTTGGCGCGCGCCTCCTACACCGACCAGCTGTGGCAGGCGCTGCTCGGTGCCCTCGCGGTGTATGCACTCTTCGGTCTCGGCGCCGCCTACCTGGCTGACGACGGCGTTACCTCGGCACCGCTTGCGGCCGGTGCGTGTGTGCCGCTCATCGCAGCCGGTGCGGGCCTGATCATCGGCGCGTACCGCGAGGCCGGCTCGTGGGGGCGCCTGATCGGTGTGGACCTCGCGGAGTGGATTGCCACCACCAGCCAACATTCCCGCTGGGCCGGGTCCTACGTGTGGTCCGCGGTGCGTGCTGCGTTCCTTGCGGTCCTTTCCGCGCTCGGACTGTCGGCGCTGCTGCTCGCCGTGACGCTAGCGATTCACTGGGCGGCCATCGCCACCATCTACGAGAGGCTCGACGCCGGCATACTGGGCGGCGCCGTCGTCACCATCGGCCAGCTCGGCTTCATTCCCAACCTCGCAGTCTGGACCCTTGCCTGGTCCTCGGGCGCCGGGTTCGCACTGGGCACCGGAAGCTCCATTAGTCCGCTGGCAACCACGGCTGGGCCGCTGCCGGCGCTGCCCGTCCTCGGCGCGGTACCTTCGGGACAGCTCGAGTACGGGATGGCTGCCCTCGCCCTGCCGGTTGTTGCGGGTATTCTGGCCGGCTGGTGGTTCTTTCGCGAGGGAGAAAACCACTTCGACGAGTGGCTGCAGCTGAAAGTGGAGGCCCGCTGGTTCACCGCCACGGCATCCACCGTCACGCTCGGGTTGTTCATCGGCGTGTTGGCCGGAGCCGGCACGGCGGTTGTCGCGTTTCTCTCCCGTGCATCGGTCGGAGTTGGCCGGTTCGTCGAGATCGGCCCCGATCCCTTATGGACGGCGCTCTTCGTCGCAGCGGAGGTGGGAGTCGGCGTCGTCATCGGCTACGCAGTCAGCCCGCTGCTGGAGCGGGACTCGCGGTAGCTTCAGCGGGATCCCAGCAGTCCGCCGAGGTTGCGTAGATCCTCGTCACACTCCCGTTGGGCCTTCGATGTGAGTGCGGTTGCCATACATTCCTCATACTGCGCGGTGACTGGCCACAGCAGAATGGCGGCGCCGGCACCGAGGGTGAGGAAGAGCGACGCGACCAGACCTATCGTCGTCGAAATCCGTAGCAGCGTCGGGGCTTTCTGGCGGACCAGGCCAACCAGCGCGAGGATGCCGACGGTCACCGCAGCCAGCCCGAAAACAAGGCCCAGCACCTTCCAAGGGAGTGGGAAGCTGGTGCCAAGGAGGGTCCCGAGCAGGAGCAGCATGAAGACGCGCAGGAGGCCGCGGGTTGATGCAATGTCCTTGTCCGGCGGCGGCGAAGGCTGGCCCGACGGCTTTGCGGGCCTGGCTGCCGGGTCGGAGGGCGCGGGTTTGTTCATGCTTCAACCCTAGGACACACCGTGGCACATCAGCGCGGGCCGCCACCTACTACGCTTGAACCCATGCGCATCGTTGTCCTCGTGTCCGGTACAGGCTCCAATCTGCAGGCGGTGATCGACGCGGTGGAGGCCGGTGAACTGCCGGTGGAAATTGCGGCCGTCGGCGCAGACCGGCCCGGCACATACGGGGTTGAGCGCGCCGCGGCTGCCGGCATCCCCACCTTTGTGGCGGACTTCAAGCAGTACGGCAACCGCTCGGACTGGAACGCGGAACTGACGGCCCAGGCTGCCTCCTACAAGCCGGACTATGTCATTTCATCCGGATTCATGCGTATTGTTGACCAGCGCTTCCTCGATACGTTCCCCAACCGGTACCTCAACACGCACCCTGCCCTGCTGCCCAGTTTCCCGGGTGCGCACGGGGTCCGCGATGCACTCGCGTACGGGGTCAAGGTCACCGGCTGCACGGTGATGATTGCCGACGCCGGGATTGACACCGGCCCCATCCTCGCCCAGGCCGCGGTGCCGGTTCTGGAGGGTGACACCGAGGAAACCCTCCACGAACGCATCAAGGTCCAGGAACGCGCCCTCCTCATCGACACCCTCCGAGACCTCGCTTTAACGTCATCGAGTGGGCGCGAATAACGGCGTTTGCGGACAAAGGCCGTCATAGGGCGCCCACTCGATGGCGTGGGGCGAGCCGCCCGGGGTTTACTCCGCGGTGATGAGGTGCGTCCGGTGGTCGTACGTGAAGGTCACCGCACCGCCGTCGTGCGCGAGCGGAATGTTGTTGCCGTTGAGTGCCCCACCGGCTCCGTAGTTCTCGGGCCAATCCTTGTTGATCGCTGCCTTGTACTCGTAGTCACCGGCAGGGAGGTCCACCGTAAGCCGCCAGAGGCCGTCATCGCCAAGCGTCATCTGCGCCTGGTCACACGCCGGGTCCCAATCGCCCGGGCAGCCCATTTCCGAGTTGAGGCTTCCCGGCACTGATACCGCATTCGGCTGGACTACCACCGGGTCACCGATGATCACCGTGCGCACGTTGCTCACTGACTCTCCAAGCACCGCCCGATACTGCAGCTGCGTGTTGTCAGGCAGATCAAGGGCGGCGATGTCGTCGGTCAGGGTGTACGCGGGTGAGGAGCTATCGGTGCCGATCTGCTCCCAGTCGCCGCCGTTCACACTGCGCTCAAAGGAAACCACATTGGTTGCCTTCTCCGGATCCGCTACGGCGCTGAGCTTGACGGCGTCCCGTACCCAGGCGTTTTCCGCAGGAGCCTGAAGCGTCACGATCGGCGCAGGCGCCTCCGCGTTCACCACACCGCTGCCGGCGGTGTGACCCTTGTTGTCCAGCACCACCGCACGGTACTCCAGCGGTGTACCGGGATCGAGCGCGGCAACATCATGGAAGACGCGGTAGGGCGCGTTGTCATCCGTACCGATCGGAGTCCACTCGCCGCCGGCCGTGCGCGCTTCGAAGGACACCTCGTAGAAGGAGGAACCGTCGACGTCGGCCTCCACGAGCATGCGCCCGTTGTCGCCATCCGCCGGGGTCGGTTGTGTGAGACGAACGGCCGGAGCGGCTTTGGAAGCCGGAATGCGGCCGGAAGCCTCATAGACGACGGCGGACAGCGGCGGCACCGTGATGGTGATGGTGCCGTTGCGCGCTGACTTCACGCGGTCTTCCCCCTCGCCGTAGATGGACTTGAAGGTCCTGGACGGCAGGTAGGTGGGCACCTCGGCGGTCTGCGCTTCCTCGCTGTTGTTCAGTGCCACGACGTACTCGCGCTGACGCTCCGTGTCGATTCGCGAGAAGGCGTAGATCCCGGCTCCCTCGGATGCGTAACGGTGCTGGTGGGCTCCGTTGCGCAGAGCCGGGTGTTCTTCGGTCACCTCTGCGAGCGAGCCGATGGTCTTGTACAGCGGGTGTTCCGGGTTGAAGTTGTCCTCGGCGTGGGTCGCATCGGTACCGAGGAGATCATCATCGAGGTAGTCAGCCACTTGGCTCGCGAAGAGGGTCTGGCGGGCATCCTGATCGCCGCCCGGGCCGGTGAAGCCCTGCTCGTCGCCGTAGTAGATGACAGGGTTACCGCGCGAGAAGTACATCAGTTCGTGCGCCAGTTCGTCGCGGGCAAGCAGCTCGCCCTCGCCGGCGTCAGGGTTGTCAGCGGCCACGAACCCACCGATGCGGCCCATGTCGTGATTGCCCAGGAAGGTGGGCAGGCTGTATGCGTTGGAATCGGCGTCGGTGTACCAGTCGTCGCCGATGAAGAACTGCTCAAGCTGCTGTGCGTCCGCACCCCGGGAAGCAAAGCTGCGGGCTGCCTCCTGGAACGGGAAGTCCAAAACGGCCTGCATGGAGTTGCGGGTGGTGTACTGCGAGGTGAAGTCCTTCGTGGTGTCGAAGACCTCGCCGAACATGAAGAACTCGTCCTTGCCCTGGTCATGGGCGAACTTCAGGACGTCCGGGCCGAACTCCTGCCAGAACCCGTCATCGACGTGCTTCATGGTGTCGATGCGGAATCCGTCCACACCGAAGTCGGCAATCCAGGTCTGGTAGATCTCCTTCATGCCGTCAACCACCCTGGGGTGCTCGGTGAAGAGGTCGTCCAGGCCGAAGAAGTCGCCGTAGTAGGAGTCCTCCCCGGCGAAGGTCGTGTCGCCGCGGTTGTGGTAGAGCGTCGGATCGTTGAGCCAGGCCGGAACCTTGAGGTTTTCCTCGCCCTCCTCGAGCACCGGTGCGTATGGGAAGGAGGTCTCCGCATCGAGCTCGGGGAAGTCCTCGCTGCCCGCCACATCGCGGTCATCGAACGGCACGCCGTCAGCGGTCCGGTACGGCACCTCATCCTTGGAAACGTAAGGCATCCGGGTAGCGTCCTTGTACCCGATGACATCCGCGGTGTGGTTGGTGATGATGTCGAAGTAGACCTTCATGCCACGGGAATGCGCCTCGTCGATGAGCGCTTTCAGATCATCATTCGATCCGAGGTGCGGGTCGATCTGCGTGAAGTCGGTGATCCAATAGCCGTGGTAACCGGCCGAGTTATCTGCCGGCTGCACAGCCTTGTTCTTGAAGCTCGGGGTCAGCCAGATGGACGTGGTGCCCAGGCCCTCGATGTAGTCGAGCTTGTTTAGCAGTCCTTTGAGGTCGCCACCGTTATAGAAGCCTTTCCTGGTGGGATCGAAACCGGACACCATCGGATCAGAACCGAGGCCGCCGTCGTCGTTCGCTGTAGTTCCGTTCGCGAAGCGGTCAGCCATCACGAAGTAGAAGTTCTCATCCGTCACCGGCGCGCGCAGCGAGTGCTGCGCTTCGGCAGTGGTTGTGGGACTTGGGCTGTTGGGGCCGGCCGGTTTGGCCTGCGCGGGTAGGGCGGTGCCGGTCGCTGCGAGCAGGGATGCAAGCACGACAACAGTGGCGTTGCGGGCAATCATGAGACCTCCGGAGAGTGGAATGAACCCTCATAGCGTGTCTCGGATCACATTTAGGTGTCAAATCAAATGCGGGTGCCTCTGGTTTCCGGAGCATTGAAGGCCATCCACAGCACAGCGAGCAGGACCAGCAGCCCCGTCACCGCAAAGGTCAGCGGCAGCCCCAAATACGGCCACAGCAGGGATCCGAAGATCAGCGGAACCAACCCTGCGCCGACCCGCGAGACCGTTGACGCCCAGCCGAACCCGGACCCCCGCAGCTCAGTTGGGTACAGCTCAGACACATAGGTGTAGAGGACCGGAATCGCCACCTGAATGGTGAAACCGAACGCGAGGAGCCACGCGGTCGCCGCAGCCGGCAGCTCAAGGTTGAGCGCGAAAATCACCAGCACGACGGCGGATAGCGGGCCTGATACCGCGAGGATCCATTTCCTGCCCACCCGCTCAACCAGGAGTGCGGCCGCAACCACACCGAGGAACCCGATACCGGTCATGCCCGCCGTGGTCAGGAAGGCCACTGACTGGCGGTACCCGGAGGCGATGAGGATCTGCGGCATCCAGGTGAGGGCACCGTAGTAGACCAAAAGGATCGACAGGAAGAGACCCCAGGCGGCAAGGGTGATGCGCCAATTGAAGCGCCAGAGCGCAGTGAACTGCCCGGTCAGGCCGCCGAGCGTGAGGCGCGGATCGTCTCCAGCCGGTGGTAGGCGCCACTCGCGCACAGCCCCACCGGTGCTCTTGACCAGCTGGTCGATGACGGCTTTGGCCTCGCCGGTGCGCCCACGCTGCACGAGGAAGAGCGGCGATTCCGGAACTGAGCGGCGCACCCAGAAGACCAGAAGCGCCGGCAGCACCATGACCAGCATGAGGTAGCGCCAATCTCCAAATGCGGCAATCAGGATCGCGGACACCACACCGCACAGCGCAGCGCCAATAGGCCACCACCCGTCCATGGCGGTGAGCACCCGGCCGCGGTGCTTCCGCGGAGTGAACTCGCCGACCAGCGCGTAATCCACGGGGATGCAGCCGCCCAGGCCGAAACCGGCGAGGAACCGGAAGATGCAGAACCAGACCAGGTCACCGGACAACGCTCCGAAGACCGTGAAGAGCGAGAAGATCAGCAGGGTCGCGGTGAACGCCTTCTTCCGCCCGATGATGTCGGCGATCGACCCCCAGGCAAACGCCCCGACCGCCATTCCAATCAGGTTGGACGTGCCAACCCAGGCTGCCTGGCCGGGCGTCAGCCCCCATTCGTCGGACAACAGCGGGATGAGGTAGCCGTTGAGGGTGACGTCCCAGGCGTCGAACATGAACCCGAGACCGCCGATGAGGAAGATCTTGCCCTGTACGCGCCACCGCCATGGCAGGTCCTGAACCACCTGGTCGCCGGTGGGAAGCTCGGTTGAAGTGCTCACGGTTCCGTCCTGACGGCGCCGCCCGGCGCTCCTCGCTCACTGCGACTGTCTGGAACACCATACCGCTGCCGTCAGGGCTGGGCTCGGTCCACCAGTTCGCGCAGAGCCTCATTCACTTTTCCGGGATGGGTGAGGTTCACCATGTGGCCGGCTCCTTCCACCAGGACCAGCTCGGCAGAGTCGATCTGCTGTGCGAGGTTTTCGCTGCGTTCAGACGGAATGACGCGATCATTTGTTCCGGCCAGGACGAGAACCGGAATGTCATCCAGAACATCCAGTGCTGCGGGAACGTTGTAGCTGACAAAGGCGGGGTAGAACGCGGAAGCCATCGACATGGGAGTGCCGATCCACATGTCCTCCACCATGCCGGCCGCTTTCTCCGGCGGGCCCTGCTCGCCGAAAAGTTTGTGGAGCAGCCAGCGCTGCCCCCACTGTCTCCGGAACGGCGCGATCACGTCGATGAGTGGTGCGGTCAGCCAAAGCGCCCAGGCAGCGACGGTAGCCAGGTGTGTCCTGACCATCGCCTGCGCCGTCTGGCGGGGCATGTTGGTCGCCGGGAGGCGCCCTGCTGCAGTCGACAGAAGCGCTACGGCGGCGATTCTCTCGGTAAAGAGTTCCGGACGTTGTTTCGCCAGCGCAAGAGTGGCCATGCCGCCCATGGAGTGCGAAACGAGGACTATCGGGATGGTGGCCGGCTGCGCATCGATGACCTGCCCGAGGTCATGACCGAGCTGATCGATGGTGGCCCTTCGGTAACGACCCCACCCACTGGAGCCGTGCCCGCGGTGATCAAAAAGCACCAGACGCGCTGCACCCCGGAGGGCAGCACGCTGCTCATGGAATTCCTGGGAACTGGCAGCGAAGCCATGCACGAAGACGATGGTAAGCCGGGCGTCGGCATGGTCTTCAACGTCGGTATGGAGTTGAATTCCGTCGTCGACCGTGATGGTACTGCCGGGCCCTGCAACGGTGCCCTGCCGGAGATGTCGCGCGTATGAACCGCGGGCGAGCACGGCTGCTCCGGTGGCAAGCACTGCGGTAGCCAGAAAACGGCGGGCATAACTGAGGAAAGTTGTGGGCATGGCGCTTTGTGCGTCACCTTTCATTTCTGGTTTTGGAGACTGGTTGGCTGTGAATGATTCCGCAGTGTGCCGGGTGCAGGTTGGGACTCTTCACGCGATGCACCGCGCGCCGGTTCGAAGCAGCGCCAGCAAGCCCAAACCCAGACGGTGGCGAAGAGCAGGCTAACGATCGTGTCGGAGGGGTAGTGCACGCCCCAGTACAGCCGCGACAGCAACACTCCGAGCACGATGAGCGGCGCGAGGATCAGCCCGAGGTCGCGCAGGCGGGACCGGGTCCAGGCCCGCAGCAACAGAGCCAATCCGCCGTAAAACACAACTGCCGCGGCAACGTGCCCGGACGGGAATGAGGAGGTGGGCGGAACTCCTTCGGAGAGGTGGTCAACGTCAGGTCTGGTTCGTCCCACGATCATCCCGGTGATCAGATACAGGGCGGTTTCTCCCACCACGGCAGTGATCAGGAAGATCGTTGGAGCGCCTCGCCGGGTGGCTGCGGAGAAAATTGCTCCGGTAACAATCAGCGCTCCAATGATTCCCCCGGTCGTTCCGAACGATCCGGCCATGGTGGCAAGAGCATTCCACGTGTCGGTGCGATTCTCGGCGAACCACTCCACCACCGCCTGGTCGAAGGAGCGGACAGGAGAAAGCGCCCCTGTAATGAGCAGTCCCAACCCGATGACCGCGCACGCGAGCAGCAGCCATGTACCGCAAAGTATGAGGACGCTGCGACCCCCGCCAGGCAGGAGCGGTTCCCGAACTGGAACCGGCACTAACGCGCGCCGGTCCTCAACCGGCAAACCGGAATGAAGAACTGGCCAGGGCTCGTCCGGCCTGCGCCAGCGTCGGAAGGCCCATGCGCTCACGCACAGCCAGGTCAGGCCGATCAGCCAGCCACCGAGAACCGCCCACAGGGACACCGCGCCTGTGATGGCTCGGATAGCTTCCACGGCGGCCGCCGCCACCACGATTCCGATGATCGTCCAGGATCTGCCCCGGCCTGGGATTACCGGCAGGAACACCAGTAGCAGCGCCCCGCACGTTACAACCAGGTGAACGGAACCCACCGAGAACAAGGTACTTCCGCCCTTGGACACGGCGAGCGCGTTCGTCAGAAGAATTCCTGCGCCGACCAGAATCGCCGCACCTGCCGTCACAACGCCCAGATAAACCGCCAACGGGTAGAGACGGCGGATCAGCAAGCACACAACTACTACAGGCAGGATCAGCCATCCGGCCTGGGCAACGATTTCGGCAACATAGCCGACGGCGCCGCCGAGCACGCTCAGGAAACCGTTGCTGGGCGGTTCGCTGAGCTGCGACTGAGGCACAAGCGCCTCGTAGGCCAAGCCGATGCCGACCAGCGCGAGCATCCCCACGGTGCTGTGCAGGAGGAACCGGCCCAGCCCATCACTCAACTCTGCTGCCATACGGAATCCCTTTCGGTGTTCCAGGTCTTGACGACGGTCCAGATGACGGCGGCGACGGGTACGGCGAGGATCGCTCCGATGACGCCGGCAAGGATCGCTCCCACCGCTAGCGCGAGCAGGACCACCAACGGATGAAGTTTGACGCTCTTGCCCATGATGATTGGCTGCAGAAGGTTACCCTCCAACTGCTGAACAAGGACGACGGCGACTGCCAGGGCGAGCGCGGTGCCGGCGCCATTGGTGACGAAAGCGACGAGGACGGCGAGAAGTCCGGTCACGGTTGCGCCGATGACCGGGATGAATCCTCCGAGGAAGACGATGGCTGTCAGGGGCAGGGCAAGGGGAACTCCGAGCAGAACCATGGCCAGCCCAATCCCTGCTGCGTCGATGAGAGCGATGATGGAAATGCCTCGGACATAGGCTCCCATGGTTTCCACGGCGTTCTTTCCCGCGCGTCGCGTCCTTTCCAGGCGTTTACCTTCAAGGGGGCGGATCAGGAAGGACCACATGGCCTGGCCATCCTTGAGGAAGAAGAACAGAACCACAATCATGAGAAGCAGCGCGGTCAGGAACGTGGCGACGGTGTTGAGTGCGGCAAATGCATCGCTCAACGACATGCCCTCGGTGATGGATTGAACTGCATTTTCACGCGCTTGACGCAATTCCTGTTCCGAGAAGGGCAGCGGGCTTCGCGCGATATTCTCTGCAAGCCTGCTGAGCCCGGCTTCAGAATTGGCCCGGAGTTTGTCCCACTGGGTGTAGATGGAATAGGCCACCGCCGCACCGGTTCCGAGAAGGGCAGCCAGGCAGACGAAGAGGGAGATGAAGGTGGCCGCGGATTTGGGTAGCCCGCGACGCTGCAGGAGGTGGACCAGCGGGCTGATCGCGGCGGTCAGCAGGAGGGCAATCAGGACGGGTATGAGAACCAGCTTCACAGCGCTCAGCGCCATGACGGCTATGACGGCTGCGAAGACCCCGAAGATGAGCACGTGCAGCTTTACCGCGGCGTGCCCCAGACCGGTGCTCCAGACGCTCCTTCTCCCAGTGGGCTGGTGGGCACTCATTGTCGTGCCGAGCTCTGAATGGTTGAGGTTTGGTCCTTCCACATGGACAGGAATATCCCGGCGATGATCGCGCCGGCTCCGCCCACGGCTATATCGATCAGAGTGTCGATATAGCCGACGTGGATTCCCTTGGAGATGAAGGCGTTGCCTGCCCACTCCGCGAATTCCCAGAGCACTGCCACGGTGATGCCGAAAGCGAAGGTCAGGACCACAATCGAACGTGACGGAAGGGCTTTGCCGACGGGGCTACCGGGAGTGACTTCGGTGCTTGCCAGCAGGAGGTAGAGCACCGCTGCCGATGAGCCGGCCGTAATGAAGTGCACCAGGATGTCCCACCAGGTGATCGCCTCGTAGAGACCGGCTACGCCGCTCCACGTAGCCAGGAGAATGGTAGCGCCGAATGCCGCATCGAAAGGGCCGGCCAGGCGGGCGAGCCGCAGACCGATCAATCCGGCGCTGACTACCGCAAAAGCGAGGATCTCGGGAATCCCATACCAGAGCACGGCGAGCACAATGCTGATGATCGAGGCGATCCTGACGACGTCGCCGATTCGTCGCCAACGGTGATGGGCGTCATTGCTGTGCTTGTGGGTATGCACTGGATCAGCCTTTCTTGTGCGCTTACTGTAGGTTCGCCGTGAGCCGGCACGCGTTGTCGAAAAATCTCTGGTGCAAGGGTCGTTTGCTCCACGAGGATAAGTCCAGTCTGCTGCTTTCAGCGGCGTAGTGCGCCGCTAGTTCTTCCAGTTCGCCCACAATGCGCCGGTCCAGCACCAGAAGGCTGATTTCCTGATTGAGCTCGAAGGAACGTACGTCCATGTTCGAGGAGGCGATGACGGAGGTGTAACTGTCAATGATGACGAACTTGGAATGAAGCACAAACGGCTGTCGATAGAGGTGAATTTTGACCCCCGCCCGCAGGAGTTCTTCGTAGTAGGAACGCTGTGCGTGATGGGTCAGTACATGATCAGAGGTAGCACCCAGGTGCACATCCACGTCAATTCCGCGCTGAGCAGCCGATGTCAACGCAATCAGCAGCGACTCGTCCGGAACCAGGTAAGGGCTGCAGATGACCACGCGCTGCTCTGCCCCGTAGATGAGGTGATTGAACAGACGCAGGTTATTTGAATTGCCCAGTGCCGGACCGCTGGGAACCAGTTGGCAGTAACTGGGCAAGGGTTGGGAGCCCAGCGCGTTCCTGACGGGTCCTGTCGATGGGGCTGCCGCCTGAAGTTGGATATCTTCACGCGTTTCTATCTCATGCGTTTCCGCTGACCAGTCCGCGACGAAAACGGTATTCAACTGGGCAACCGCCGGGCCTTCGACCTCGACCATCAGGTCGATCCACTCGAAGTTCTTTCGCCGGTTTCGCTTCTTGTTGTAGCTCGCATCGATGATGTTCTGTGAACCGGTGAAACCCACCCGGTTGTCCACGACCACGATCTTCCGGTGATTCCTTAGGTCCGGGCGCTGGTATTGGAAGCGCGGCGGTGCAACGGGTAGCATCTTCCGCCAGCTGATGCCTGCAGCATCCAGTCTCGACACCGCAGCTCGGTAACCTGGGAAACCTTTGCTGCCCAGATGATCGAGCAGAACGCGCACCTGGACGCCTCGGGCATGTGCTTCTTCGAGGGCAACAAAGAAGCGGTCGGTCGTGGAATCGGCGGCGACGATGTAGAACTGCGCATGCACAAAGGACACCGCCTGCTTTACACACCGCGTCATTGCCTCAAGGCTTTCGTCGTAGTCGGTGTGCAGGGTCAGCTCGTTTCCTGCCGTCAGCGGGGTCGCTCCGTTATTCCGGTTGAGCGTGACCGCAGCAGAGACCGCCGGTGGGATCCGTGCGAGCCGCACATCGAGTTCCGCCTCCTTCCGGGCAGGATCATCGTTCCCCCGTAACTCATCGGCCAGGCGGTGCTCGAAGGCTGCACGGCTGCCACGCAGCCGGAGTCTGCCAAAAAGCAGGAAGATCAGCAGACCGGCGATTGGGAAAAAGAAGATCAGGGCGAGCCAGGCAAGGGCAGAGGAGGGGCGCCGATTGTGGGGAACAGTACCTAAGGCTGCGACGCGGATCAGAAAATCCACGACGACGAGCCACGTCACGGTCTGGCCGGCGGGGGAGCCCCACCACGAGAGGAAATCCATACTCAGGGCGCAGACGCGGCGTCGACCTTGACCGATGTGGCCAACAGGTAAGGGTCATCCTCCCACTGCTCGTAGACTGTGTCGTCCAGGTCGACGCCCAACTCCTCCTCGACCGCCTCAACGTCCAGATACTCGTGAACAGTACCGTTGATGATCAGCGATTGCCCGGGCTCCAACTGTGGAACCTCCCCGTCGTGAACAACCAGTAGCGGGTTCACCGTCGTGTCATCCATACCCGCGATGGTGAACGCCCGTGGGTCGAGTGGTTGCTTGACTTGTGCGGATAATGTCACTTCTTCGCCGAAGTAGATCGTCAGCTCGTCCCAGAAACTCTGGTCATACACTTCGTCGTAGGGTCCGGAATCGAGGGAGTTGTCGGACTCCTCGTCGCCGGCAATGAAACCAGCGTCCGGATCCTCAAGATCCACCCCGGCTTCATAGACGCTCTGCTCTCCACAGCCGGCCACTCCGAGCACTGCAGCCGGCAGTACGGCAATCGTCGCTGCTTTCTTTGCCCATGTCTTTCTTGTTATCGAGCCCATCATTTCCTCCATTGGTGGAACCTGTAGGTCGGGTCCGGCTCATCGACCGTTCTGATCGGTTGTTTTCCGGCCCTATTCGGCCGGTATGTCGATGGCAGTGACTTCGAGATAGAAATCCCCTATCCAGTCCTCATAAAGCGCATCCTCGAGATCAATACTGAGATCTTCTTCGGCGGTGCTCGGGTCGAATGCTTCCTTGACGGCTCCGGTGACTTGGATGGGCATGCCGGGCAGGACTTCTTCTGCATCGGATTCGTTCAGTACCAGCAGGGGATCCGCGGTGGGGTCATCCCCGCTGATGATGGTGAATGAGGTGGGAGAGAGCACATCCAGAACCTCTGCGGAGAGGCTCACTTCCTCACCCACATACGTGTTGATCGCATCGTAGAAGTTCGGGTCATAGTCCCCGTCAAATGGTTCCGGCTCCGAGGTGCATCCAGCGAGTCCGGCACCGGCCACGGTGGCGATGGCAAGCGCGGCGCACCGGCGTAGATATGCGTGTTTCATCGGTGTTCCCATCGTTGGACCTTTTGCGGACAGTGGTCAGGTGGCCCACCCCCGAGGCCGGACCACCTGACAATTCGTTCCCGGCCGGTCAGCAGAAGTGCGGCCGGCCGGGAGGTGTTGCTAGCTGTCTGCGTCCACTGAAGTGTCGACAGTTTCGGCGACGACGTAGTTCTCGCCGTCGAAGTCAACGAATGCTTCGTCGTCGAGGTCCAGCCCTGTCTCTTCCTCAACGGTCGGCAGGTCGAAGGACTCCATCACGGTGCCGGTGACTGAGACGGTCAGGCCGGGTGTGACTTCTTCCATCTCGCCTTCGGCAATCACCAGGAGTGCCTCCACCGTGGTGTCATCCGTGCCGGCGATGGTGAACGACTTCTCCGAGACAATCTCGTTGACGTCCGCCGAAAGGGTTACTTCCTCACCGACGTAGCTCTCATAGTCCTCATAGAACCCGGTGTCGTAGGCACCCTCGTAGGGTTCCACGGCTGCGCCGGCGTCAACGGCTTCCTCCTCCTCGGCGACAGCTTCCTCTTCAACCACATCTTCGACGTCAGCGCCCTCTTCTGTGCCTGAAGTGCTGTTACACCCTGCCAGGCTCAAGGCAGCGATTGGCAGGATGCCTGCCATGGCAAGCTTGCGGGTGCGGCTCATCTGCTTGTGCGTTGTCATTTGGGTTTCCTCCTTCGTTGATGGACGATGGCGCCTTGACTCTTGTGAAGTCTTGGTGCGCCCGTTCATCTACGACGTAAGCATGCTTAGTAGTTTGCCCTCAACGAGCGTGACCGTTCTGTTATCACGACTTCCGGGACTCTTCCGGCGGGAGCCACGGTGCCCGTTCCGCTTCATCGCAAGCGTCTGCGGAAGATTGCTGTCGGATGCCTGCGAAGAACATTAAGGAAGGGCAACAGGGATCGTTATTTCGGCGTTACGTTGGGGTCAACACCGGTTGCACGGACCAGTGCTGTTTCAGTCCTCGTATGACTCGGCGAGCTTTCTGCGTTCGTGCTGCCGCCGGCTGTACGTCGCTTCGCGGATCGCCTCGTCCTTATCGAAATTCGACCCCAATGCTCCGGCGATCGTGCCGAGTGATGCCGCCAACCAGGACAAGGTGGCGTAGTCGAGGAAGCTCACGGAGTGTCCTAATTGGGACTGCAGGTAGCCCGCGGAGATGACTGCGATGGAACCGCCCAGGAGGATGGTGTATAGCACCAGGTACATCATCGTCACGCTCAGGAACACTGTGATGATGGTGGATGCGTTGTCACGTCTGGCCTCGTTGATGTCCCATTTGCTGTGCCGCCTCGTCTTGCTCCACAGTCCGTTGTGCATGATCAGCCAGGCACTCAGCGCGCCGATGCTCAAGAAGCTGATCATGAACAACCGGAGCGGGGAAAGTGCGTCGGCCATGTTCCAGATGGCTGCATAGAAGATGCCGAAGGCTCCCGAAGCTGCTGCCGCTGCGATGCAACTCGACAGGGCCGGCAGTAGCCGCCCTGGCCGATTGTTGCGGACCATCCCCACCAGTAATCGAAAGCGGCCGGACCTGCCCGACGTCGTGAGGTAGCTCGGCTTGTCCCGCTCCTCTCCGGGGTGGTAGGAAATCCTGCCCAGGCCCACCTCATCGAGTTGGTGGAAACCGGTCGCCCATGGCTCTGCCCTCAGGGCATGGACCAGCGCCAGGATGAGTCTGCGCGCTTTAGCTTGAACGCCAACGGCGCCCAGCACCGGAAGGGAGATCAGTGCGCCGTTCATCTCGTGGTCTATCTCCACAAGCATCGGTTCTCCGTCTGCGGCCCTCGGCAAGTCAGTCAGATAGAAGAGGTAGTCCCAGCCGTTCTCGTTCTTCAGTCTTTTCGTCAGGGAGAAAAATGGAATTTCTCCCTCGGAATTAAGCGGCAGCTTCTCGCGCTTCGTATGTACCTTCCAAAGTTCTGAGTCGTCCGTCCCCTGCCGCAGTTCGTTGGCGAGTTTGCCCTTGAGCTGGTGCATGATCTTTTCAGGCAGACCCGGGTCGGCTATCAACCCAACCGTGAATTCACCCACGAATGTTTCCAATCGAAGCTCCGTACTGGATCCGGGTACAAAATGCGAAATCGGCTGGCGGGAGCACCTTCCCCGCCAGCCGCTTCCGCTTCATGATTCTCTTTCAGCGAGGATTCGCGTAAGAGGTTCTAATCGTCCTCTTCAACAACTTCCTCGTCGACTACCTCTTCCTCAACGGCCGGATCATCGCAGCCGACGACTCCCACCGCGGCAAGTGGCAACAGCGCCGCCACTGCAATCTTCCTCCACCAGGAATTCATAGGTGCGTTGTTCATGGCTCCTCCTTCGTGTGCAAGAACCGACACTGGCAGGACGGCCCGATGCACGGGTTATGGATTGATTTGCGTCAGTGTCACCGCACGCCGGGTCAGCGGCGGTTACGGTCGACGTCGTCGGTGTCGATTTGTTCCTTGCGGACTTCCTCATTCACGGTCTGCTCTTCGGTGACCGTGTCCTTGTTCAGACGGACGCGCTCCACCGGCACAGCTTCCTTATCTACGACGGGTCGCTCCTCGTGGAGGACCACCTCATGCTCGTCCTCACTGACGCCCTGGCCGCTGAGGGCATCACCGCGGTTGGCTTCGGTGATCGGCTCTCGCTCGACGCGCACCTCTTCACGCTGAACCGGGACTGTTTTAGTGACATTCTCCGTAACGACAAACTTGCGTAGACGAGCCCGTCCGGTCTCCTGCCGCTCAGTGCCTACGTGGAGTTGCTCCTCAGAACGAGTCATTGAGTCATCCGTCACCGGCCCCGAGGTGTCGCGACCAACGGAGTTGGGCTCCGAAACGTAGTCCCCGTCCGTTATGCCGTAATAGCGGTATAGCTCGGCTTCCTCCAGCTCGCTCAAGTGCGCGTCGGGAGCTACCTGCGGGGCGTCCTTAATAGTGGCCTTCGTGTAGCCCACTCGTACGTCGTCGCCCTCGAGCGTTGCGCCGTCAAGCGGTGCAAAAGACTCCTTCGATCCGAAGAGCCCCGTGTTGACCGTGACCCAGCTCGGGTTGCCGGTACGGTCATCGACGTAAATTTCTCCGACAGAGCCGACCTTGTTGCCGTCGAAGTCGAGGACGTTGCCCTTGGAATCGAGGATGCGGGAAATATCGTTCTGGGTGATCATGGTGTTCTCCTTCACTCAGTACCCTGTACCGGGAAAGCATCGTGGTGCACGGAAGAAGCCGTGCCGGCATTATTGCTCTTCGAGGATTTCGGCGCTCGTGACGGCGAGGTAGGGATCGCCGACGTAGTCGGCGAACAGTTCATCTTCCAGATCAATTCCGAACTCCTCCTCGACGGCAGCGACGTCGAAGGCCTGCTCGACAGTTCCGGTGAGCTTGACGGCCTGACCAACATCGAGGGGAGGAATTTCCTGCTCCTCAATCACCAGCAGCGGATCGACGGTGGTGTCCGGACCGCCCGCGATCACGAAGGAATCATCCGTGAGCGTCGCCGTTACGTCCGCTGAGACGGTTACTTCCTGGCCCACGTAATTCTCAGCATCGTCGTAGAAGTCCTGATCGTAGGCGCCGTCGTACGGTTCAAGGGCGGGATCCGCTTCCTCAGCGACGTCTTCCTCGTCGATCAGTTCATCTTCTTCGACAATATCCTCGACATCGGTGCCTGTCTCGGGCCCGGAGGTGCTGTTGCAGCCTGCAACCCCGAACGCGGTAATAGGGAGAATCGACAGCATCGCTGCCTTCTTCATCCAACTCTGTTTACTCATGGTTCCCATGACTCCTCCTTTTATGGATCGGGCTTTTATGGATCGGGACTCTTCTACGTGGGGCTGGCCGGCCAACGCATGTGGTTGACCGGCCGGGAGGTGTGGTTAGCTGTCGGCGTCCACGGAGGTGTCGACGCTCTCCGCAACGACGTAGTTCTCGCCGTCGAAGTCAACGAACGCTTCGTCGTCGAGGTCCAGGCCTGTCTCTTCCTCAACGGTCGGCAGGTCGAAGGACTCCATCACTGTGCCGGTGACCGAGACGGTCAGGCCGGGCGTTACTTCCTCCATCTGGCCATCGGCAAGGACGAGGAGTGCCTCAACCGTCGTGTCATCGGTGCCGGCAATGGTGAAGGACTTCTCGGAGACAATCTCGTTGACGTCTGCCGAGAGCGTTACTTCCTCACCGACGTAGCTGTCGTAGGCTTCGTAGAAATCTGTGTCATAAACGCCGTCGTACGGCTCGACGGGATCTCCCTCATCAGCGACAGCTTCTTCCTCGACCACATCTTCAACGTCAGCGCCCTCTTCTGTGCCCGAGGTGCTGTTACACCCTGCCAGGCTCAGTGCGGCGATCGGCAGGATGCCTGCCATGGCAAGCTTGCGGGTTCGGCTCATCTGCTTGTGCGTAGTCATTGGGTATTCCTCCTCTATCGGTGGATTGTGGCGCCGAAGCGCCGGTTCCCTATCTACGTAAGCGTGCTTAGTACTTCACTCCAACCGATGAGACCTGTCTGTTATCAGCCGTCCGCGGACCCTGTGCAACGGGGGAAGGTGGACACACAGGCGTCATGGCAGGCCTGCGAGCAGGTCCGGTTGGGAAAGCACGGTTTCGAACATTAAGGTTTCACGCCGCTGATCGTTATTTGCGCGTTATTTCCTGCCCGGACTCCCGCCCTTTTAGACTGGAGATGATCCCACCGCACTCATTCCCCCTTGGAGACCTGCGTGACCTTGACCAACCTTGATCGTGTTCCCATCCGCCGAGCGCTGATTTCCGTCTATGACAAGACCGGTCTGGAGGAACTTGCTCAGGGGCTGCACAACGCCGGCGTCCGCATTGTGTCCACCGGGTCTACTGCCAAGACCATCGCGGCGGCAGGCATCCCGGTGCAGCAGGTCGAGGAAGTCACAGGTTCACCGGAAATGCTCGACGGCCGGGTGAAGACGCTTCACCCGCGCGTGCATGGCGGGATTCTGGCTGACCGCCGTGTCCCGGCCCATATGGACACACTCGCCGAGATGGAGATCGAAGCGTTCGATCTGGTGGTGGTCAACCTTTATCCGTTCGTTGAGACGGTGAAGTCCGGCGCCTCAGCGGACGACGTCGTCGAGCAGATCGATATCGGCGGCCCCGCTATGGTGCGCTCGGCAGCCAAGAATCATGCCGCCGTCAGCATCGTGGTGGATCCGACGTTCTACGGCAGTGTTGTCCGCGCCGCCGGCGAGGGCGGCTTTGACCTGAAGACCCGCCGTCGGCTGGCCGCACGCGCCTTCGCTCACACTGCCGCCTATGACAACGCGGTCGCCTCCTGGACGGCAACGCAGTTCCAGGACGAGGACGACGACGGCCTGATTGACTGGCCTGCCTACGCCGGCCTGGCGCTGGAGCGCTCGGAGGTACTGCGCTACGGCGAGAACCCGCATCAGCAGGCAGCGCTCTACGTGGACAAGGCCGCTCCTGTGGGAATTGCGCAGGCGGACCAGTTGCACGGCAAGGCAATGAGCTACAACAACTTCGTCGACGCCGATGCCGCGTTGCGTGCCGCCTACGACTTCCGTGAGCCGGCCGTGGCCATCATCAAACACGCCAACCCTTGTGGTGTTGCAGTTGGCTCATCAACGGTAGCGGATCCCATCGCGGATGCCCACGCCAAGGCGCACGCCTGCGATCCCGTATCCGCGTTCGGCGGCGTCATCGCAGCTAACCGCACTGTGACGGCCGGCATGGCAAGGACGGTGAAGGAAATTTTCACCGAGGTTGTCATCGCCCCCGGTTTCGACGCCGAAGCGGTTGAGATACTTTCCCAAAAGAAGAACATCCGCCTGCTCGCCCTGCCCGAGGGCTACGATCGCTACCCGACCGAGATCCGTCAGGTGTCCGGCGGCGTCCTGATCCAGGTCACGGACACCGTGAACGCCGACGGAGATGACCCCGGGAACTGGACGCTCGCGGCGGGCGAGGCAGCGGACACCGCAACGTTGGCGGACCTCGCATTTGCCTGGACCGCCTGCCGGGCCGCGAAGTCCAACGCAATCCTGCTCGCCCGCGATGGTGCCGCCGTCGGCGTCGGAATGGGACAGGTAAACCGGCTGGATTCCTGCAAGCTCGCGGTGGAGCGGGCAAACTCGCTCGCGGGTGAGGGTAAAGAACGCGCGCACGGTGCGGTGGCGGCGTCGGACGCGTTCTTCCCGTTTGCCGATGGTCTGCAGATCCTGATCGATGCGGGTATTCGCGCCGTCGTTCAGCCTGGCGGGTCGGTACGCGACCAGGAAGTCATCGATGCGGCGAATGCGGCGGGCATCACCATGTACTTCACCGGAGCACGCCACTTCTTCCACTGAACCGGTACGTTAGACACAGTTGAAGCACCAACAGACTCAGTACAAAAAGAGCCCTCAGGAGACGCCTCACCATGGCTAAAATTATCTATACCCACACCGACGAAGCGCCGATGCTGGCCACGTATTCGTTCCTCCCGATCATCGAGGCTTTCGCGTCGACCGCCGGGGTAGAGGTGGAGACCCGCGACATCTCGCTGGCCGGGCGCATCATTGCGACGTTCGGCGACTACCTGACCGAGGAACAGCGCATCGGTGACGCGCTCGCCGAGCTGGGAGAACTGGCCACCAAGCCCGAAGCGAACATCATCAAGCTGCCGAACATCAGCGCGTCGGTGCCGCAGCTGAAGGCAGCTATCGCGGAGCTTCAGGGCCAGGGTTACGCACTGCCGGACTACCCGGACAGCCCATCCAGTGATGAGGAATCCGACGTCCGCGCGAGGTATGACAAGATCAAGGGCTCGGCCGTCAACCCGGTGCTTCGCGAGGGCAACTCGGACCGCCGCGCGCCCCAGTCGGTGAAGAACTACGCCCGCAAGAACCCGCACACCATGGGCGCGTGGTCAGCCGATTCGAAGACCAACGTCGCGACCATGAGCGAGGGTGACTTCCGTTCGAATGAGAAGTCCGTTGTCATGTCCTCCGATGACTCGCTGACCATTCAGCACGTTACACAGGACGGCACGGTGAACGTTCTGAAGAAGGCGTTCCCGGTCCTCGCCGGCGAGGTTATCGACGGAACCGTCATGCGTGCGGCGGCCCTGGACGAGTTCCTTGCAGCCCAGGTTGAGCGCGCAAAGAATGACGGTGTGCTGTTCTCCGCACACCTCAAGGCCACCATGATGAAGGTGTCAGACCCGATCATCTTCGGCCACATTGTCCGCGCGTTCCTGCCTGAGGTCTTTGCCGCCTACGGCGACCAGCTCCAGGCAGCAGGGCTTAGCCCCAACAACGGGCTCGGCTCCATCCTGAGCGGCCTCGAGAAGCTGCCGTCCGGCACCCGCGAAGAGGTGGAAGCTGCCGTCCGCAAGGGCATCGAGAACGGACCGAAGCTGGCGATGGTGGATTCGGACAAGGGGATCACCAACCTGCACGTTCCGAGCGACGTCATCGTCGACGCTTCCATGCCCGCGATGATCCGAACCTCCGGTCACATGTGGGGCCCGGATGGAGAAGAAGCAGACACTCTCGCAGTGCTGCCGGACAGCTCGTACGCGGGCATCTATCAGGTAGTGCTTGACGACTGCCGCGCCAACGGTGCCTTCGATCCCACCACCATGGGCACCGTGCCGAACGTCGGCCTGATGGCCCAGGCCGCCGAGGAATACGGCAGCCACAACAAGACTTTCGAGATTGAAACGCCGGGCAAGGTCCAGATTGTGGATAATTCCGGTGACGTCCTGATCGAGCACGATGTCGAGCCGGGTGACATCTGGCGTGCGTGCCAGACCAAGGACGTCGCCATCCGCGACTGGGTCAAGCTCGCGGTCACGCGAGCCCGTGCATCAGCAACGCCGGCCGTGTTCTGGCTTGATGAGGAGCGCGCGCATGACGCCAACCTGATCGCCAAGGTGAACGAGTACCTCGAGGAGCACGACACCGACGGTCTCCAGCTGGAGATCCTCTCTCCGGTGAAGGCAACCGTATTCACCCTCGAACGAATCCGCAAGGGCGAAGACACCATTTCCGTCACAGGAAACGTACTGCGGGACTACCTCACCGACCTGTTCCCCATTCTTGAACTGGGCACCAGCGCCAAGATGCTCTCCATCGTTCCCCTGATCAACGGCGGCGGCCTCTTCGAGACGGGTGCGGGTGGTTCTGCTCCCAAGCACGTCCAGCAACTCGTCCGCGAGAATCACCTGCGCTGGGACAGCCTCGGCGAGTTCCTTGCGCTTGCGGTCAGCTTCGAGCACCTTGCCACCACGGCAGGAAATGCGCGTGCCCAGATCCTAGCGGACACGCTCGACCGTGCAACGGCTACCTTCCTCCTGGAGAACAAATCACCGAGCCGCAAGGTCGGCGAACTCGACAACCGTGGAAGCCACTTCTACCTTGCCCAGTTCTGGGCCAAAGAGCTCGCAAGCCAGAGCGAGGACGCCGAGCTCGCAGCGGCATTCTCGGCAGTGGCGGAACAGCTGACGTCCAGCGAAGACACCATCCTGTCGGAACTGCTCGCAGTCCAGGGAACACCGGTGGATATCGGCGGCTACTACCACCCGGACATCACCAAGGTGGTGGCCGCGATGCGGCCGTCGCAGAAGTTTACTGAAGTCCTCTCGACCCTCGGCTAGGACCGCATGCAGAACGCCCCGCACCCGCGATTCGCTCGCAGGTGCGGGGCTTTTTGCTTGCAGAAGCTGAAGACGAATAGTCGATGAACTGTTCACACCGGGTAAGAAGCATGTTCTCCTTGAGGCTCAGCATTGACCGTGGGGGTGATGGCATGAGCAGGCGAAACCGCCGTTCGCTCATCTCCTCTGTGCGCATTTCCCTCCTCAGTGTCGGAGGCGCTTTCGGTCTGCTGGCGTTGTCTGCGGGCGCAGCACAGGCGGTCGATGCCGGGGAGCGCAATCTGCTGGGGTCCGTCACTTCCGTGGTTGAGTCGGTAACGACTCCCGTGGAATCGGTGGTCCAGAATATTTCAGGACCCCTCGGCGGTGTAGTTGAGGCAGTTCCTGTTGAGGCAGTTGCGCCGATCCCGTCCAACGAGAATTCTGCACTGCCCGCGGTCTCGGACGTCATTCAAAATGTGCCACCCGCTATCGCGAACATCAGCGCGGTCGAGACGGTTGCTCCGGTCACCAGCCTGGTGGACGCTGCTGTTTCCGAACTGCCTGTGGTGAACGTGATCGTCCCGCCGGGAACAACCACAGCCGTTACCCAGCCTGTCCTGGAAGCCGTTGATGCAGCAGCCGCACCTGTGCTGCCGCCGGTCCAGGAAGTCGTGACGCCGGTTGTTCGTCCTACTGCGCCTGACGAGATTGTGGCACCCCTTCCTGAGCCTGTGAGCGTTGACCCACCTGTCTTGCCCGAAGCTCCCACTGAGCCGTCGGTTGCTGACCCCCAGGTCTCTGCGGAGGAGGAAGTAGCAACGCTTATGGCGCCCATCCGTTTGCCTGGCGAAGCGCTGCCGGCTGCTCAAGAAGCCCCAGAAACAACTGTTGTTTCGGGATCTGTGACAGTGGACGCACTGGCAACTGACTTCCACCCAGCGGACTCACCACACGGTGCGGTGTATGCACTGCAGGGGCTTCCAGATCTTGCGGTAGCTGATCTTCAGCAATCGGACGGTTCGGTTGGCATCGCGGCGGGTAATGCCGCTTCCGGCGCTGCTGCTGCAGGGTCAGCAGGCGCGAGCAGTCCATACGCCGCTGACAGCCATTTTTCTTTCGATTTCAGCATTTCTTCTCTTGGCGCTTCACAGTTCGGCTATCTTGCTGCGCTGTCTTCTGGGCCAACTTTCGACCCCGGTTCAACTCCTGATTGATGAGCCGTCGGTTGCCCTCATGCGGGCGGCAGACGGTCACTGTGGCGCGCTCTTGCGTGCTATCCATACTCATCAATTCAGGAGAAACACATCATGCAAACCTGCATACAACGAGGAATCAAAGTATTCCTCCTCGCCGGGGGCATCCTCGTCCTTGGCGCCGGGGCGGCATCAGCCGATGAGACCGGCATAGCGGTAGTTGGCGACGTCGTAGCGCCCGTAAATGTCAGCGGCAATTCCGTCTCGGTGATTGGGGACGCTTCCTCTGAGGGGTCGACGTCGTCATCGGATGGAGTGGCCGTCGATAGCAGCGATCCTGCTGGCGCCACCGGATCGGAAGGCACCCTCCTCGGCGGCGTGACCGCAGCTGTCGAGGCAGCCATACCAGTGAATTTGAGTGGTAACTCGATCTCACTGATAGGTGATTCCTCAACCGTTGGCTCTACTGCAGCGGCCGGTGGTAGCGCTGGCGGCGGTACCATCGGCGGTGGCGAGGCCCAGGCTTCGGTGGGGGAAGGGCATATCGGTGGTATCACTGCCGGCGTTGCCGCTGTAGCACCGGTGAATGTTGGTGGTAACGCGGTGTCGGTGATTGGTGATTCTTCGACCAGTGGCTCCGATTCTGCTGCTGGTGGTGAATCTTCGGGGGATACCTCGACAGGTGCCGCTGAAGGCACTGACGATGGCGGGCTTCTTGGTGATGTTGTCGGTGATGTTGATGCGGTTGTGCCGGTGAATGTTGGTGGTAACACGGTGTCGGTGATTGGTGATTCTTCGACGAGCGGTGCTGATTCTGGTGCTGAGGGTTCGACATCGGGGGATACCTCGACGGATGGTGCTGAAGGCACTGACGATGGCGGGCTTCTTGGTGACGTTGTTGCGGGTGTTGATGCGGTTGTGCCGGTGAATGTTGGTGGTAACGCGGTGTCGGTGATTGGTGATTCTTCGACCAGTGGCTCCGATTCTGCTGCTGGTGGTGAATCCTCGGGGGATACCTCGACAGGTGCCGCTGAAGGCACTGACGATGGCGGGCTTCTTGGTGACATCGGAGTTGACCTCGGTGTGATCGTTCCTGTCAACGTTGGCTGCAATGCAGTCTCGGTGATTGGCGACAGCAACTCGTCCGGTTGTGGATCTGCCGCGGATGGTCCTTCTGTTCCCGTGAGCCCTGAGGATCCGACTGATCCTGAGACCCCGGTTAATCCCGAGGATCCGACTGATCCTGAGACCCCGGTCAACCCTGAGAATCCGGGCTCGTCCGCTGAACCTGGCTTCCCCACGACGCCCGGTGATGGAGTAACCCCCGGTGAAGGGGACTCTCCTGCTAACGGTGGCCCTGCTGTTCCAGGTGATCAGAGTGGTACTCCCGGCAACGGGGCTCAAGGTGGCAACACTGCTTCGGACAACGGTATGACCGCCGAGTCCACGGTGGTTTTGGCGAGCGCCGGCGTCATGGCCAGTGCCGGTACAAGCGCTGCCGCTGACACGAACGCCACCTCGGGCAATGCGACCCGTGGCAGCCTCGCGCAGACAGGAACCGATTCGTCGGTGCTGCTTCTGGTAGGAGGCCTGCTGCTGGGATGCGGTGTTGCCCTGGTGTCGCGTCGGCCCCGTACCGCACGCATCTAGGTTGATCCACGGCGATGGCCGGAGCCCACGTGGCTCCGGCCATTCGCCGCGCCTGCGTTAGGTGCTACTCGTAACAATTCCGGGCCGGATGCGACCGCGGTGAAACGCCCGTGTTACTTCTTGAAGCATGAAATCGCAACACTCAGCTGCGTCCGCTGAGGAACGCAACGCGCGCATTGCAGTTACCATTTTCCCGCTGCTTGTCCTGGGCGGCGGCGCCGTCGCGTTGATGATACCGACGGCGTTCACCGGCCTCGCACCGGCGATCAATCCTCTTCTCGGAGTCATCATGTTCGGGATGGGCCTGACCCTGACACCGCCGGATTTCGCAATGATTGCCAGGCGCCCGATTCCGGTGGTGATCGGCGTCGTTGCGCAATTCGTAGTGATGCCGCTGCTGGGGCTGCTGGTGGTTTCCGTGCTCGGACTGCCGGCCGCCCTTGCAGCCGGTGTGATCCTCGTTGGATGTTGCCCCGGCGGCACAGCATCCAACGTGGTGTCTTACCTGGCCAAGGGTGATGTAGCACTGTCAGTCGCCATGACCACTGTGTCGACACTGCTTGCTCCGCTCCTGACTCCTCTGCTCACCCTCTGGCTGGCAGGACAATACCTACCGGTAGACGCCGGCGCCATGGCATGGTCCATCGTCCAGATTGTGCTGATTCCCGTGGCACTTGGTCTGGCCGCACGCCTGCTCCTGCCTCGTCTTGTGGCAGCGGCGCTTCCCGTACTGCCCTGGATCTCGGTTGCCGCGATCACCCTGGTGGTCATGGCTGTAGTCGGGCTGAGCGCCGAAGCAATTTTCTCGGCGGGCTTGCTTGTGCTGCTGGCAGTAGTCCTGCACAACGGCCTCGGGTATGCGCTCGGCTATGGAGCTGCACGAGTTTTCAAGCTGCCGATTCCGTCCCGGCGCACCACGGCGATCGAGGTTGGAATGCAGAACTCGGGCCTCGCAGCAGGCCTCGCCCGGACACATATGACCCCGGAGTCAGCCCTCCCCGCAGCAATATTCTCGGTCTGGCACAACGTCTCCGGCGCACTTCTGGCAGCGTACTGGCGACGCCGCGGTGCAGCCGGAGAGACGCAGCGGCCAGCGCCGGAAACGAACCTCGCGAGCTAATTCAACTCACGGTGGTTTTTGGGCCCGCTACCGGTCGTCGTTGGCATATCTAAGGCCCAGCTGGGCCCGGACGCCATCGAACATCCGCATGGTGTCGAGCGTGTGCTGAAGCGGCATGGTGGGACTTTCGAGGAGACCCTCTTGAATGCACCGCGTGGTTTCGCGTAGCTCATAGGCGTACCCGTTCCCTGCCTGTTCGAACTTCTCCACCCGTGCTTCGCCTCCGTGCGGATGGACGTACAGTTCCCGCGGGTTGTGAAGCGGAGCGGACGTGCGTAGCCACCCTTTGCTACCGGCGACAGTGGCCTGGCTGGGCCCGGAGGCCAACAACGACGACGACAGCTGGGCCTGCGCGCCGCTTGCATAGGTGAGGGTCAGCGCGTTCTGCGCGTCCACGCCGTCGTCATTCAGTGTGCCTTCGGCCGCAACCGAAGTGGGGAAGCCCAGCGATCCCAGCGCCCACGTGGACGGGTAAACTGTGAGGTCCAGCAGTGCTCCGCCACCGGCGAGCGGGTCCCACAGGCGGGCTTCGGGGTTATAGGCAGCTGGGAAACCGAGGTCCGCCTGTACCCAGCGGATATCGCCGAGTTCGCCCGAGTGGATGATGTCCCACGCCCGGTTCACGCTGGGGAGGAAGCGCGTCCACACCGCCTCCATGAGGAACACCCGCTTCTCCCGGGCCAGATTGATGAGCTCCTCCGCCTCACGCGCGTTGACGGTGAAGGCTTTCTCGCACAGAACGTGTTTGCCGGCGGCAAGCAGTGCCTTGCATACTTCGTAGTGCTGGCCATGCGGAGTCGCTACATAGACGACGTCCACGTCCGGATCCTCAGCCAGCCGCTCGAAACCCCGGGAGCCGCCGTCGTCGTAATGCACGGTTGCGAAGCCGTGCGTATCGGCGAAGGTGCGCGCCCGATCTTCCCTACGCGAACTCACCGCCTGCAGCACCGCGTCCTCGAGGCGGGCGATATCCTCGGTCACTTTCCGTGCGATCCCGCCCGTGGCAACCACGCCCCAGCGCAGCGGCGCGCCGGTAGCGGCGAAAGGCGAGGGCGCGTCCGGCGCAACGCACGGGGGCACAGGGAGGCGGAGGTTCGTCGTCATTCCTTCATACTTCCGAATGCAGGAGGGCACGTCCACCCGTTACGGCAGGGGTACGTCCGCAACCCGCTTCAAGGACCAGCGCCACTCCGTTCACCCGGCGTCGCATGGGCATTGCGAGCTCCGAAGCGCCGACCTGGGAGAGCCTCACTTTTAGCATGCGACGAAAAAAGATCCCCGGTCGCGAAATGCGGCCGGGGATCTTCCTGGAGTTGGCTACTTGACCAGCTCAGCGAGCGTGGGGTCATCGGCGTACGCTTCTGCCGCGTTTTCCTGGGTGACGATCTGCGGTTCCAGCAGGTAGGCCGGGACAACCTTCACGCCGTTGTCGTAGGACTCGGTGTCGTTGACCTCGACCTCTTCACAGGCGCCGATGGCTTCAACCATCGTGATGGTCTGCTCCACCAGATTGCTGGTGTCCTTGTTGATGGTGGAGTACTGCTCACCTGCCATGATCGACTTGACCGATTCCACCTCGGAGTCCTGGCCGGTGACAACCGGCGTATCCTTTCCTGCAGCCGCAACCGAGGTGAGGACGGCGCGTGCCAGCGTGTCATTCGGTGAGAGCACGCCATGCAATTCCTCGGAGGCGTAGTTACCGCTGAGGAGGGTATCCATGCGACGCTGCGCGTTCTCGGCCTTCCAGCCCTGGGTCACTGCCTGGTCAAAGGAGGTCTGGCCTGAGACGACATTGAGCGTGCCGTCGTCGATCTTCGGCTGAAGGACGCTCATGGCGCCGTCGAAGAAGACCTGGGCGTTCGCGTCATCGGGAGAGCCCGCGAACAGTTCGATGTTGTAAGGACCTTCACCCTTGCGCTCAGCCAACCCGTCCAGGAGGGCCTGGCCCTGCAGCTCACCGACCTTGAAGTTGTCATAGGCCACGTAGTAGTCCACGTTTTCGGTGTTGGTGAGCAGACGGTCATAGGCGAGGACCGTGATCCCGGCGTCCTTGGCTTGCTGCAGCTGGTTGCCCAGTTGTGCGCCGTCGATCGCACCGACCACGAGGACCTCCACGCCGTTGGTGATCATTGAGCTGATCTGGGCTTGCTGCTCCGCCACGCCGCCATTGGCAAACTGGACGGACGGCTCGTACCCGGTTTCGGTCAGGCCATCGTTGAACAGCTGCTCCGCCAGGACCCAGTTCTCCGAGGTCTTCTGGGGCAGCGCTACACCGATGGCGGCGCCTTCCTCGAACCCTTCGCAGGCGGTCTCGGTGCCGCCGGCGGTCCCGGTTGCCGTACCGGGATCCTCGCGGCCACAGGATGTCAGCGCCAATGCTGAAATTGCAGTGAGTGCTGCAAGTGATTTTGCGAAGTTACGCATTCGATTTCTCTTTCTTTAGCATCTTGCTTTGGTTGTCAGTGAAAGGTTTTGGCCAGAACCGGCGGATCGGTTCTAGAGGACCTGCTTTGTGCCCACTGCCTCCCGGGCTGCGGGGTTTTCCTCGGGCGCTGACGGCGCATCGGGCTTGTTTCGCCCGCCGCCGAAGTTTCGGGTGAGCAATCCGATGATGGAGGGCTTCCCCTGGCTCTTGTTGTACACATCAAACGCGACTGCGATCAGCAGCACGAGACCCTTGATGATCTGTGTCATGTCGGCGCCGATGCCCATCAGCTGCAGGCCGTTGTTCAGGACGGCCATGACGAGGCCGCCGATCACGGAGCCGATCACCGTTCCCACGCCACCGGTCACTGCTGCACCGCCAATGAACACTGCCGCGATCGCATCGAGTTCCCAGCCCACGCCGTCGAAGGGGCCCGATGCTGTGGACCGGCCCACGAAGATCATTCCGGCGAGTGCCGCAAGGATGGACATGTTCATCATCACCAGGAAGTTCACGCGCTTGCTCTGCACGCCGGAGAGCTCGGCCGCGTGGCGGTTGCCACCGACGGCATACACATGGCGACCGACCACGGTCTTGTTCGAGATGAACGCAAAGATGATGACCAGGACAGCGAGGATGAGCCCGGGAATAGGGAAGGACGTTCCCGGGCGGCCGGTGGCAAACAGGGACGTGACGTACAGGATGGCGGCGGCGAGGAGGACGAGTTTCGCCACGGAGATCCACAGCGGCTGCACCTCTGAGCCGATCTGCGCGGTGCGGCGGCGGTTGCTGAACTCCTGGTACACGAAGAAGCCCACAGCGAGCAGACCCAGGAGCACCGTGAGGTTGTTATATCCCGTGACGGGTCCCACCTCGGGGAGGTAGCCGGCCCCGATGAACTGGAACGCCTCAGGTACGGGAATGGTGTTTGATTCGCCCACGTACTGGTTCGCTCCACGGAACAGGAGCATGCCCGCCAGGGTCACGATGAACGCCGGTATGCCCACGTAGGCAACCCAGAATCCCTGCCACGCTCCGATCAGTGCACCGAGGACAAGCCCGAGCACGATCCCGAGGTACCAGGGAATGCCCCAGTCGCGGATGGAGATGGCGACGACGACGCCGGCGAAGGCTGCCACGGACCCGACCGAGAGGTCGATGTGGCCCGCGATGATGACCAGCACCATGCCGATTGCCAGGATCAGGATGTACGCGTTGCCGTTGAACAGGTTGATGACGTTGGTCGGTGTGAGTGTGTTGCCACCGGTCTGCCATTGGAAAAACAGAATCAGGGCGATCAGGGCGAAAATCATCCCGAACTGCCGGGTGTTGCCGCCGAACATTCGCTTGAGGGAATTCATGGTGCGTCCTAGGGATTCGGTCAGGCAGATTTTCTGCTGGCGGTCATGAGTTTCATCAGGGATTCCTGGCTGGCTTGCTCACGGGTCACCTCGCCGGTGATGGAGCCTTCGAAGATGGTGTAGATGCGGTCTGAGAGACCGAGGAGTTCCGGGAGCTCTGAGGAAATGACGATCACGCCCTTGCCCTGGTCTGCGAGCTTCTGGATGATGCCGTAGATCTCGTATTTGGCGCCTACGTCGATGCCGCGGGTCGGCTCGTCAAGAATGAGCAGATCGGGATCGGTGAACATCCATTTCGACAGCACCACCTTCTGCTGGTTGCCGCCGGATAATTTGGCCACGCCCTCGTTGACGCTCGGTGTCTTGGTCCGCAGCGACTTCCGGTATTCCTCCGCCACGCGGTATTCCTCGTCGTTGTCCACCACGAAGTTGTGGGTGATCTTTTTGAGGTTTGCGGAGACGGTGGTGGTCTTGATGTCATCCAGGAGGTTCAGCCCGAGCGATTTGCGGTCCTCGGTAACGTAGGCGAGGCCCGCGTCGATTGCCTGCGGCACGGACTTGAAGGTGACTTCCTTGCCGTCCTTGAAGATCCGGCCGGACTTGAAGTTGCCGTAGGAGCGGCCGAACACGGAACGGGCGAGTTCCGTGCGCCCGGCGCCCATCAGGCCGGCGAAGCCGACGATCTCCCCGCGCCGCACCTTGAAGCTTGAGTTCTTGCAGACCAGGCGGTCGGCAACGTTGGGGTGGCCGACCGTCCAGTTGCGCACCTCGAAGAACGTTTCGCCGATCTTCGGGGTGTGGTCAGGGAAACGGGACTCGAGAGAGCGTCCGACCATGCCGCGAATGATGCGGTCCTCGTCCACGCCGTCGTTCTTGATATGCAGGGTTTCGATTGCCTTGCCGTCACGGATGATCGTGATGGAGTCCGCAATCTGCTCGATCTCGTTGAGCTTGTGGGAGATCATGATGCAGGAGATGCCCTTGGAGCGCAGTCCGGACATCAGATCCAGCAGATGCTGGGAGTCAGCTTCGTTGAGTGCGGCTGTGGGCTCATCGAGGATGAGCAGCTTAACGGACTTGCTGAGGGCCTT
Organism: Arthrobacter sp. PTI12; assembly: GCF_056679915.1. Classification (NCBI taxonomy): domain Bacteria; kingdom Bacillati; phylum Actinomycetota; class Actinomycetes; order Micrococcales; family Micrococcaceae; genus Arthrobacter; species Arthrobacter sp. PTI12. Next base: position 1,365,358 of record NZ_CM155256.1, read on the forward strand.
GGCAATTTCGACCAGCTGCTGCTTGCCGACACCGATGTCCTTGATCTTGGTAGTCGGGTCTTCGCTCAGCCCGACGCGGGCCAGGAGCTCGACGGCGGAGAGGTTGACCTTGTCCCAGTCGATCACTCCGAAGCGTGTGGGCTCATTGCCGAGGAAAATATTCTCGGCGATGGACAGCTCGGGGATCAGCGCGAGTTCCTGGTGGATGATCACGATTCCGGCGGCTTCGCTGGAACGAATGTCCTTGAACTGCATCTCCTTGCCCTGGAAGACAATCTGACCCTGGTAGTCGCCGTAAGGATAGAGCCCGGAGAGCACCTTCATCAGGGTGGATTTCCCAGCACCGTTTTCACCGCAGATCGCGTGAATCTCGCCGGCCGTAACGGAAAGGGAAACATGATCGAGTGCTTTCACACCGGGAAATTCCTTGGTGATCGACTGCATCTCGAGGATGGTGTGGTTGTCCATAGAGGCCTTCCCGCAACTGACTGCGCTGTCCTTGGACCGAAATGGCCCGCCAAAAAAGTAAACTCTGAGTAAGGTGTTGGCGTCAAGTCTTGAACGCAATTAATGTCGAACTGTTGGAAAACCAGAACTTAGCTTGAGCTAAGGCTGGGCTGGGACAAGACGACGGCGACGCCCCCGAGTGCTTCGGCGCGGTCCCCGAGGGAGCCCATGCTGACAGTTGTCGATTCTCCGACAACCGGCACTGCATGCCGAAGCAATCCGCGCCGGACGGGGTCAAGAAGGATATCGCCGAGGCCGGTCAGGGACCCGCCGAGAACTATCAGTTCGGGGTTGATCAGGTTGGCGACATGGGCAATGGCGCGGCCGATCGCGAGGCCGGCATCGTCGAGGACGCGAAGTGTTGCGGTGTCTCCGTCGAGGGCGAGCTGCACAATGTCGGGCGCCGTGAGCGGCCGGTGGCTGGTGCGCTCTAGCAGGCTGATCATGGTTGCCGTCGAGGCGACGGTTTCGAGGCAGCCGCGGTTGCCGCACCGACAGATGAGGCCGTGCTCGTCGATGGTGGTGTGGCCTAGTTCTCCCGTGATCCCGACGTTGCCGTAGTACAGCGCACCGTTGAGGATCAGGCCGGCGCCGATGCCTGAGCCGATCTTCACGAAGATCAGGTTCTCCACCGAACTGTGCGGCCCCCAGGTGACCTGCGCCAGCGCTCCGAGGTTGGCGTCATTGTCAATGAACACAGGGATTCTGAGGCGTTCACTGAACGTCTCGAGGATGTTGATTCCCACCCATTCAGGCAGGATGGCGCCCTGCACAACGGTTCCTGTGCGACGGTCAATGGGGCCGGGGATTCCGATGCCGGCGCCGAGTAGCGCGCTTCGGGGAGTACCCGATTCCGTCAGCAGCCGTTCAAGGAGTTCCGCGGCGGCGTCGAGCCCTTCCTCCGCGGTGTGGCCGGCTGTCAGCGGGATGGCTTCCTCGCAAAGAACACGGTAGTCCGGGCCGGCAAGGACTACCCTCACGTGCCTTCGGCCGATGTCGATGCCGACAGCAACTAACCCGTTGTCATTGAGCGCAACGGACAGGGCCCTGCGCCCGGAGCTGGTGGTGGGGCTCGTTGTTACTGTGCCTGAGTCCGACATACCGCGAACAATGTTGGAGACCGTCGCCGTGGAAAGCCCGGTCTGGCGGGCCAGTTCAGCCTGGGTCTGAGGACCGCCGGTCGCAAGCGCCTGGACGATTCTTTGCTCATTGAGCTGCCGGAGAGCCGACTGGGAACCTGGCTTATGAAGGCTCGGCTTGGGGGCAGGCCTCGACGGCGCGGCAGACTCAACGGACATGCCTACAGATTCCTACACGAAGGTTGTTGCCGTCAAGAAGTAAACGCAACTCGATGGAGAGCAGCCAACTCCTGATAGCGGGAAGCGTTGTCCCGGACGTCCTGCAGTTCGTTGTCGGTCAGCTCCCGGCGGACCTTCGCCGGGACACCGGCCACCAGCGAACGCGGCGGAACCTGCATGCCTTCGAGCACCACGGCGCCGGCGGCAACCAGGGATCCCTCTCCGATGGTTGCGCCGTTCATGATGGTGGCGCTCATGCCGATCAGGCAGTCGTTCCCGATCGTGCACCCATGCACGACGGCGCTGTGCCCCACACTCACGCGGTCTCCCACGGTGGCGGGGAAGCCCGGATCGGCATGCACGACCACGTTGTCCTGCAGGTTTGTACCCGCGCCGATGGTGATGGTCTCAGTGTCTGCGCGCACACTGACGCCGTAGAACGCGCTGGCGTTATCCCCGAAGGTTGCCTTGCCGATGACGGAAGCCGTCGGTGCTACGAACACGGTCTCCGGGATCGAGGGAGTGTTACCGCCGAATTCAATGATGTGTCCCATCCGCCCAGCCTATCCCCGTGAGATCTCAGGCCGAGCTCCTTCGCGTGGAGCAATCCGGACCGGGCCCGGGGGTAATCGGGACTGGCGGGTGGGCAACCTGGACTGGCGGGTGAGCAACCCGGACCGGGGTGAGGGAAATTTCGCTCACGCTGGACCATGTTGCTCCAGCCCCGCTAGCAACCCCCCCGTACGCGTCTGTCCCACTTCGCTCCCGCCTCCGCCTCAACACTTCGTCACCCGCCGTCCGCGTCCCACTTCGTCGCTCGCCTCCGTCTCTGGCGGGGTCGGGAATTGCGGGCGTTATCCACATAGCCGGTTCTCCATCCGCGTGCGGGCGGACTATGGGCTTTGCTGGAAACCATGGCTGACTTTCCACTGCGAATCCGCACCAGCGCTGACAAACCGTACGAGGAGGCCTGGCCGCGGGAGCTCTCCCGACGTGCCAAGAGCGGCGAGCTGCTGAGAATCAGGCACGGGTGTTATGTGGACGCCCAAAGCTGGGGACAACTCGAGGACGAGCAGCGTTATCGCGGAATGCTCAAGGCGATGACCAGCACTGCACGTCGTCCTCCACTGTTCGGGGCGGAGACAGCGGGAGTGCTCTGGGGGTTCCCCCGCTCGGACCTGCCGCCGGACATCCAGGTGATCGTGCCGGTGGGTAGCGGGCGCAAGAGTAGCAATGGAGTGCGCCGGATGACGTCTCCTGCAGGCGAGGTCTCCGCCGAAGCGATGGGTTGCGGGCTACGTGTGACCGGCAAGATCCAGACGGCCGTCGATCTTTGTATGATCTATGACTTTCCATGGGCAGTTGCTGTCATGGACAGGCTGCTCAACACGAAGCCCCTCCCAGCAGAAAGTCGGAAGCGTCCAGTGACCAAGGCGGACGTTGAAGACCTTATCGCCCTGCTTCCATCCGGAGCCAAACGTCGAAAAGTCCGCCGGGTCCTCGACTTCGCCGATGGCTCGGCGATGTATCCGGGCGAGTCTCTGAGTCGGGTGTATATCGCTGAGCTCGGATTTCCGGCGCCCGAACTGCAGTACAGAGTGATGGATGAGCTGGGACTGGCCGCTGTCGTTGACTTCTGGTGGAAGGATCACGCGCTGGTCGGAGAGTTCGACGGTCGGGGTAAGTATCAGAAACCCGAGTACATGCAGGGGAAAACCGTTGCCCAAGTGGTGATCGATGAGAAGAACCGGGAGAACCGCATACGAGCCACAGGCAAAAACGTGGTGCGGTGGGAATGGAAGGAAGCCACAAATCCTCAGCTCCTGCTACGAGAGCTCACCAAGGCGGGATTGCCACGCATCAACCGGCGTCCGTGAGGCGCTGGGTGAAGCCGCGAGGAGCAATCCAGACGCCGGGCCGAGCACCCAGGACAGTGAATCGGGCAACCTGGACATAGAGCAGGAGTATTCGGACCGAGGTGAGGGAAATGCTGCTCACTTTCGTCTGAACTGCTCCTTTCGAGTCCCGGCCGGCGGGAAACCGGCACACATCCCACTCACCTTTGTCCAGGTTGCTCCCGGCCTCCGCTCCCGGCCTCCGCCACCCGCCCTCGCGACCGGCCTCCGCCACCCGCCTCCGCCACCCGCCCTCCCCACCGGCCTCCGCGACCCGCCCGCGGCGAAGACAAAGCCAACCTCAGTCCTCCAGCACTACTGCCTGCGCAACGATCACGCGCTCGCCGTTGAACGTCACGGCGGGGGAGCCATGCAGCCGGTAGCCACTCTCCAGAGCCTCGCTCACCCGCGCGCAGAACGCGCGGTCTTCGGGGCCGGTCAGTACGCGGTAGCGCAGTGGCGTCTCATCACTCATGTTTACTCCTGAACGAACCTAGTTGAAGACTACGGTCCGCGTGCCATCGAGCAGCACACGGTGCTCGGCATGCCACTGCACGGCCTGTGCCAGCGTCCGGCTTTCGACGTCCGCACCCATCGCGGCCAGCTGTGGTGCCGTCCGCGCGTGATCCACGCGGATGACTTCCTGCTCGATGATGGGGCCCTCGTCCAGAGCCGGGGTCACGTAGTGGGCAGTTGCACCGATCAGCTTCACGCCGCGGGCGTGCGCCTGGTGGTAGGGACGCGCACCCTTGAACGACGGCAGAAACGAGTGGTGGATATTGATTGCACGCCCGACCAGCTGCGAGCACAGGGAGTCGCTGAGCACCTGCATGTACCGTGCAAGAACCACGAGTTCAATCCGATGCTCGGCCACGAGCTCCAAAAGTCGTTCCTCCGCCGAAGCCTTACCGTCAGCAGTGACGGGAACATGGTGAAAAGGCACGCCATAGAATGCGGCAAGGTCAGCCAGGTCCGTGTGGTTCGAAACAATCACGGGCACCTCGATCGGCAGGATCCCCGCGCGCTGCTGGAAGAGCAGGTCGTTGAGGCAGTGGGCGGATTTGGAGGCCATGATGAGCGTGCGCGCCGGTGTGCCTTCGGCGTGCAGCCCCCACGTCATCCCGAACGCCTGGGCTACCGGCGCCAGGTGCGCTTCGACGGCGCCCCGTTCCGATCGCGTGGTGATCGCCACCCGCATGAAGAACGTCCCCGAGTCCGGGCTGCCGTACTGCTGGGACTCGGTGATATTGCAGTCAGCAGCCACCAACGCCCCGGAAACGGCATGGACAATTCCCGGCCGGTCATCACAGGAGAGCGTCAGAATGAACGACGACGGCGCGCTGCCGGGAACACCGGCCTGTACAGCTTCAGTCACGCTCCAAGGTTACCGGGCACGGCAGGGCCGCAGCAGCGCTGCGAGTCACCGTCCGAAACACTTCGAGCCAGTTTGGCTGGAACTTTCGGGCGCACCCCGGTCAACAGGTAGCCTGACCTGTAGAACCCTCATCTCACCAGGAGCCTTCCGTGACTTCATCCTCTCCCTCTGTGACCCAGTCCGTGACCAATGCGCCGCTGTCCGAGGTGGACCCGGAAATCGCCGCGGTCCTCAACAATGAGCTCGCACGCCAGCGCGACACCCTCGAGATGATCGCCTCCGAGAACTTCGCGCCGCGATCGGTCCTCGAAGCTCAGGGCTCGGTCCTGACCAACAAGTACGCGGAGGGCTACCCGGGCCGCCGTTACTACGGCGGCTGCGAGCATGTTGACGTCGCAGAAAGCCTGGCCATCGAGCGCGTCAAGACGCTCTTCGGTGCGGAGTACGCCAACGTCCAGCCGCACTCAGGAGCCCAGGCCAACGCCGCCGCGCTCGCTGCGATGATCAAGCCCGGCGAGAAGATCATGGGCCTGTCCCTGGCGCACGGCGGCCACCTGACCCACGGCATGAAGCTGAACTTCTCCGGCAAGCTTTATGAAGTCGCAGCATATGGTGTCGAGAATGACACGCACCGCCTCGACATGGAGCGCGTCCGCGAGCAGGCCCTGGCTGAGAAACCCCAGGTCATCATCGCCGGTTGGTCCGCGTACCCCCGTCACCTCGATTTCGCAGCATTCCGGTCCATCGCTGACGAGGTCGGCGCCCTGCTCTGGACTGACATGGCCCACTTCGCAGGCCTCGTGGCAGCCGGTCTGCACCCAAGCCCGGTTCCCCACTCGGACGTGGTCACCTCCACCGTGCACAAGACCCTCTCCGGCCCCCGCTCAGGCGTGATCCTGGCCAAACAGGAGTGGGCCAAGAAGTTGAACTCCAACGTCTTCCCGGGCCAGCAGGGTGGCCCGCTCATGCACGTCATCGCGGCCAAAGCCACGGCCTTCAAGATTGCCGGCACGGAAGAATTCAAGGAGCGCCAGGAGCGCGTCCTCGAGGGCGCCCGCATCATTGCAGAGCGGCTCATGGGCGCTGACGTCACCGAGCACGGAGTGTCGGTCCTCACCGGCGGAACCGACGTGCATCTGGTCCTGGTGGACCTCCGCCACTCCGAGCTGGACGGTCAGCAGGCGGAGGACCTCCTGCACTCGGTGGGCATCACGGTGAACCGCAACGCGGTCCCCAATGATCCGCGCCCGCCCATGGTCACCTCCGGCCTCCGCATCGGCACCCCCGCTCTCGCCACCCGCGGATTCGGCTCCACCGAGTTCGCCGAGGTGGGCGAAATCATCGCTGCAGTTTTGAAGCCCGGTGCTGACGTCGAGGGGCTGCGTGCACGCGTATCCCGCCTCGCTGCCGATTTCCCGCTCTACCCCGGGCACGAGGAATGGTAGAAGACCTGCCCCCAGGTGCGTTGGACTCGGCGGCAGCCCGCTCGGATGAGTACGAGATCCCCACAGCGGAGTGCTGTTTCACAGGGTGCTGTGAGCGTGGCAAGGCGTACCTGCTCGAGGAATTGGACAGGGAACAGCTCAACAAAGGAGCGGCGTAGATGAGCGCACAAATTCTTGACGGCAAGGCAACAGCGGCCGCAATCCGCAGCGAACTCACAGAGCGGGTCACCACTCTGAAGGGCCAGGGCATCACGCCCGGCCTGGGTACGGTGTTGGTCGGAGATGACCCTGGGAGCCATTCCTACGTCGCCGGAAAGCACCGCGACTGTGAGCAGGTGGGCATCAACTCGATCCGCCGCGACCTGCCGGGGGACATCAGCCAGGAGGACCTCGAAAAGGTCATTGACGAACTGAACGACGACGACGCCACCACCGGTTACATCGTCCAGTTGCCTCTGCCTGCGCACATCGACGCACATGCCATCCTGGAGCGGATGACGCCGGGCAAGGACGCCGACGGACTGCACCCGACCAATCTCGGGAAGCTCGTCCTCAATGTCAACGGACCTATGGACTCGCCCCTGCCGTGCACCCCGCATGGCATCGTCGAGCTGCTTCTGCGCCATGACATCGAGCTCAAGGGCAAGAACGTGCTCGTCGTGGGACGTGGGGTGACTGTAGGTAGGCCGCTTGGCCTGCTGCTGACCCGGCGTGCGATCAACGCGACCGTCACGCTGGCGCATACCGGCACAGTGGACCTGCCGCGGCACCTCAGCGAGGCCGACGTCGTCGTGGCGGCCGCGGGCCTGCCCGGGATGATCACGGCTGAACATCTGAAGCCCGGCGCTATCGTCCTGGACGTGGGGGTCACGAGGGTGACTGATCCTGAGACCGGCAAGGCCATCCTGCGCGGCGACGTCGCGAAGGACGCAGCCGGCGTCGCCGGCTGGCTTTCGCCCAACCCCGGGGGAGTGGGCCCCATGACGCGCGCGATGCTCCTGGCCAACGTTGTCGAGGCTGCGGAACGTCATGCGGGCGTCACCAGCTAGTTGCAGTTTTTGTCGCCGATCTGCTGCCAAAGTGTCGCCGGAACAGCAGATAGGCGACAAAAACTCCCAGGGTAGGCTCTAGGCTGTTCTGGTGCCCAACCAAACTATTCCGAACTACGTCATCTCCGCTGACCGGCTGACCAAGCACTACGGGAATTTCGCTGCCGTCGACGGCATCTCATTCGACGTACCAGCGGGGGAGTCCTTCGGCCTGCTCGGTCCCAACGGCGCCGGCAAGTCGACCACCATGAGGATGATCGGCGGCGTCTCGCAGCGCACCTCCGGGAAGCTGACCATCATGGGTCTGGACCCTGAGCAGCATGGTCCGGAGGTTCGGGCGCACCTCGGCGTCGTGCCGCAGCAGGACAATCTGGACGAGGAACTGCGCGTCCGGGACAACCTGCTGGTCTACGGCCGCTACTTCGGCCTGCCGATGAGCTACCTCAAACCCAAGGCGGATGAGCTGCTTGAGTTCGCCCAGCTCACCGACAAGGCAAAGGCGAAGGTGGACTCGCTGTCAGGCGGCATGAAGCGGCGCCTGACCATCGCCCGGTCTCTCATCAACGAGCCGAAGATCCTCCTGCTGGACGAGCCCACCACCGGCCTCGATCCACAGGCGCGGCATATTCTCTGGGACCGGCTGTTCCGTCTGAAGGAGTCCGGGGTTACCCTGATCCTCACGACCCACTACATGGATGAGGCGGAGCAGCTCTGCGACCGCCTCGTCGTGGTGGACAAGGGGCAGATCATGGCTGAGGGATCTCCCGCCACACTCATCCGCGAGCACTCCACCCGTGAGGTGCTCGAGCTCCGCTTCGGCTCGGAAAGGAACACAACGGTGGCAGCGGATCTGGCCGGCATCGGCGAACGGCTCGAGTCCCTGCCGGACCGCGTGCTGATCTACACGCACGACGGCGAGTCTGCCCTCGAGCAGGTCACCGCCCGCGGTCTTCATCCCATTACCTCCCTTGTGCGCCGGTCCTCCCTTGAGGATGTTTTCCTGCGACTGACCGGTAGGAGCCTCGTTGACTAGCCAGCACACCGGCACCCCGGATCAGCCCGCACCGGGCGGCCGCCGGGAAACGGGAAATACGAAGAATGAGCAGGCCGTCCGCGCTGCCCATTCCCCGATGGTCGCGGCGGAACGCGCCAGGAAGTTCGGCTCCTGGTATTACGCCGAACACGCCCTTAAGGTGATGAACGGCTACCGCTGGACGCTGCTCGCCTACAGCGTGGGCAATCCCGTGATGTATCTCTTCGCAATGGGAGTCGGCCTCGCCACGCTCGTGGACAGCAACAGCGCCGAGAGCGCTTTCGGCGGCGTTAGCTATCTTGCGTTCATTGCGCCGGCGCTCCTGTCCTCCGCCACGATCATGACGGCCGCCACGGAGTTCACCTATCCCGTCATGGACGGCTTCAAGTGGCGGCGCGTCTACTACGGTCCGCATGCCTCGCCGCTGGCCGTGCACCAGATCGTCAACGGATACATCATCGCGATCTCGCTGAGGCTCTTCCTGATGTCCGCGATCTACTTCACGATCGTTGCTGCCTTCGGTGCATCGCCATCTGCCTGGGGGTCGGTGGCAATCATCGTCGCCGTTGTCTGCGGGCTTTCGTTCGGGCTCCCGCTCATGGCGTACTCGGCCAGCGTCACCGAGGACAAGGGCCAGTTCGCGCTGGTCATGCGCTTCATCGTGACTCCGTTGTTCCTGTTTTCCGGCACCTTCTTCCCGCTCGAAACGCTGCCCATCTTCCTACGCTGGATCGGGTGGATCTCCCCGCTGTGGCACGGTACGGAACTGGGACGGGTGCTGACCTACGGGTATGACGAGCCGGTCTGGCTCTCGGCAATCCACATCCTCTATCTGGGGGCGCTGGCACTGCTCGGCTGGGTCCTGGCCCGCCGCATGTATGAACGGAGACTGGGCAAGTGAGCAACATTCTCACTGAAGAGGACTACCGGGTCCAGGTGAAGGACCGCCCGTTCAGTGCGCTGTACGCACGAAATGCCAAAGCAGTGATCGCGCGCGGACTCATGGCCACCAAGAGCAGCAACTGGCTGATCATGGTGTCCGGGTTCTTCGAGCCGGTGCTCTACCTCATCTCCATGGGGGTGGGCCTGGGCGCACTGGTGGGCACCGTCGTCGGGCCCGGCGGAGAGGAAATCAGCTACGCCGCCTACATAGCGCCGGCGCTCCTTGCAGTCTCCGCGATGAACGGCGCGGTCTATGACTCCACCTGGAACGTGTTTTTCAAGATGAATTTCGCAAAGCTTTACCAGGGTATGCTGTACACCTCGCTGGGGCCGCTGGATGTTGCGATCGGCGAGATTTTCCTCGCGCTCCTGCGGGGCGCCCTGTACGCCACGGGCTTCACCGCGGTCATGGGGCTGATGGGGCTGATCACCACGCCGTGGGCACTGCTGATGGTTCCGGCTTCCGTACTGATTGCTTTTGGCTTCGCCTCGTTCGGCATGGGCATCACCAGCTACATGAAGACCTTCCAGCAGATGGATTGGATCAATTTCGTGATGCTGCCGATGTTCCTGTTCTCGGCGACGTTCTATCCATTGAGTGTTTACCCGCAGGGCATCCAGTGGTTCATCCAGGCTCTGCCGCTCTGGCACGGCGTTGAACTGCTGCGTCAACTCAGTATTGGCATCTTTACCCCTGCAACGGCGGTCCATATCACCTATTACCTGGTGATGATCCTCGTGGGGATGGTCCTGACCACCACGCGCCTCCGGAAGCTGTTTCTGAAGTAGGAACGCGTAAGGACGGAAGGTGTCCGCGATTGCCTACCATTCGCGGTGGAGACGGCAGATACTGGGACCATGATTGGGAAATGGCACGCAACCGTCTTCGACTGCTCAAACACGGACCAGCTGGCGTCCTTCTATGAGGACCTGTTGGGCATGATCCGCGTCCAGCATGATGACAATGGGTGGATCACCATCGGTGATGCCCCGGACCGTCCGGCCCTCGCCTTCCAGCAGGTCGAAGGATACATGCCGCCGAGGTGGCCGGGCCAGGAGATCCCGCAGCAGGTGCATCTCGATGTCCGGGTGGAAGACCTCGACGTCGCGGAGCAGAAGGTGCTCGCGCTAGGGGCTACCAGTCTGGAGTCGGGGACGGGCACCTACCGGGTCTATCTGGACCCGGCAGGCCACCCGTTCTGCCTCGTGTGCTGGTAGGCACGGCTTGCTAACGGACCCTCAGGTGACCAGTTCGGCGTACACAACGTAGTTGTCGTCGAAGAGCCCGGTTTCCGGATCATAGCCGTCGCAGGTGATGAGCCGGAGCTCGGCGCCCTCAGTGTTCCCGTACACCTGCTGGGTGGGAAAGTCATCCTTCGGGTACTGCTCGCCCTTGGTCACTGCGAAAGTGGCGGTGGACCCATCCTTGCGCTTGACCTCGATGAGGTCGCCGGCCTTCAGCGCCCTGAGGTCCGCAAAGACGCCGGGGCCGCCGCCGGTGGCGTTGACATGGCCCAGCAAGACAGCCGGTCCGCGCTCGCCGGGCGTGGGGGACTGGTTGTACCAACTGGCTGGTGCTCCGGGTCCGTCCGGCGGCACTTCCAGGGACCCGTTTTCCCGTAGTCCAAGCGAGAGCAGTTCGGAACCCGCTTCGATGGTGGGTATCGAGAAGGAGACCGGTTCGGAAGCTTCCAGCACCGGCGGAAGGGCGGGTGTCTGGGAAGGCTCCGCGGAGGGGGACGTTTCGGGGCTCGCGGAAGGGGCCGTTGTTGCCGGCACGGAGGTAGCCGTCGTCGTCGTCGTCGTTGGGGCCTGAGCACCCTCGCTGCCGGTGCCTGTGCCGCAACCGGTGAGTATCAAAAGGGCGGCCGCCGCAGAAACTGCAAAGCTTCTGCGGCGGCCGGAGTTGGAGCTGATCATGAGATCAGATCAGTCCTTTACTTGGTGGTTGAGCGACGGACAGCGTAGGTGCCGCCGGCTGCTGCTGCCAGAACCAGGCCGCCACCGAGGGCGATCATGCCCAGGTTGGAGCCGGTCTCCTGAGCAACGCCGGTGTCAGCGCCACCCTCAGGCATTGCGCCCATCTGTGAAGCAACCAGGGTGCCACACAGAGCAGGCGAGGTTGCGCCGATCGGGAGGTCCGGGTTCAGGTCGCTCGGTGCGCTGAAGACCTCTTCGCTGACGCCTGCGGTGGCGGGATCGAGACCGTGGACAACAACGACGGCGGTGCCGGCGTCAAGCGCGTCCTGGGTTTCCTGGTTCAGTTCGAACGTGCGGGAAATGGTGTAGGAACCGCCCTGTCCGCCGAGTGCCAGGTCAAGACCGGCAGCAGGGCTGGTATCGCCGCTGGTGGACAGCGTGGTGACGATTCCGCCGTAGAACGGAGCGCCCTCGGTCACGCTGACGAGGCCGTCGCCGTCCGTGTCAGCAGCGGGCGTCGGGCAAGTGCCCTCCGCTCCACCGTGGATGTGCTGGACGTGCGGGTAAGGTCCGTCCATGAAGGTCTCGGCAAGGCCGGAGACCGTCAGGTTGACCGTGGCTTCGGTACCCTTCACATCAACCGTGATGCTGCCGGTGCCCGTGGTGCCGTTCAGCTGCCCGAGGGTCGAGGAGTAGTAGCCGGTGGCATGATCAGCCATTGCGGGTGCGCCGCCCATTGCCAGCAGACCCATAGCGAGGGTGGGGACTGCGAAAAGTGCTTTCTTGTTCATGATTCCTCCATGGTGCGAATGGGACGCGCACCGGAAAGGATGCGCATGACCTTAGTTCGGCGTGGGTTGCATCACGGATGGGTGTGATCTGAATTAAATTTCCCGCGCGCCTTCTTCGGATGCTCGAACCGTCTTTTCGCCGGTGGTGGAAGCAACCTTGCCCGCGCTGCCGGTTTGCGACAATAGAGGCATGCAACCACTGGGAACCTCTGGAAAAACCGCGGGCAAGGGACTGAGCCTGCGTATGGGCGGCGTAGGAATGGCCATCATGTTGGTGGTGTTTTTGGTGGCTGTGGTCTTCGCAGCCAATGAGAACGACGTCGTCGGCTGGCTGGTGGTCATCATCTCCCTTGGGTGGCTGCTGATTTTCAGCTTCGTGGTGTTTACGGTGCGCTCTGCCGCACGCAAGGCGAGCGCCCGGATCGACGAGTTCAACAGGGCCGCCGGCGGGGGCATGGCGGGCGGAGGCCCGGCCGGTACAAGCGCTGCAATGCGGGATCAGAAGCTCGATCACAGCTTCAAGATCGTCCAGGTCCAGGCCCGCGTGATCCGCGATCATCTCGGCACGGACCAGGGCATGGTGGACCGTGCGCTTGAAACCATCGAGATCACTTCCCACAATGCCCGCAGCATGATGAAAAACGACGACGACGGCCCGGTTGAGGGCACTGTCGTCGACTAGCGCTCCGGTAAGGTTGATCGGGTGAGTTCGGCACAAACCCTGATAAGCAGCAAGCACCCAGAAGCCCTTCGTATTGCCACCGTGAACGTGAACGGAATCCGCGCAGCATACCGGCGGGGGATGCAGGAGTGGCTTGAGGACAGGGACATCGACATCCTGTGCCTTCAGGAGGTGCGTGCACCGGACAAGGTGGTGCGGGAGCTCCTTGGGGACTCCTGGCACATTCTGCACTCTGAGGCCGCGGCCAAGGGCCGTGCCGGCGTCGCCGTCGCTTCCCGTCTGGAGCCCACGGAGACCCGCGAGCACATCGGTGACGAGTACTTCGCCTCCGCTGGTCGCTGGGTGGAAGCTGATTTCGACCTGGACGGAACCACCCTCAGCGTGGTCAGCGCCTACGTGCACTCAGGGGAGGCGGACTCGCCGCAGCAGCAGGACAAGTACCGGTTCCTCGACCTGATGTCGGCGCGGCTCACCGAGCTGCGCGGCACCCGCGACCACGCCCTGGTGGTGGGAGACCTCAACGTCGGACACACCACCCGGGATATCCGGAACTGGAAGGGCAACCTGAAGAAGGCGGGCTTCCTGCCGGAGGAACGCGCCTACTTCGATCATTTCTTCAGCGATGCGGTGGGTTGGGTTGATGTCCACCGTGACCTTGCCGGGGACGTTGACGGCCCTTACACCTGGTGGTCCTGGCGCGGCAAGGCATTCGACAACGACGCCGGCTGGCGCATCGACTACCACCTCGCCACCCCTGAACTGGCAACAGCCGCCACCACCGCCGTCGTCGATCGAGCCCACTCCTGGGAAGCGCGCTTTTCGGATCACGCGCCGCTCGTCGTCGACTACAAGCTCTTACAACCACAGGACTGATATGACCTCCTCCACAGCGACACGTCAGCGGGTTCTGTCCGGTATGCAGCCCTCGGGCAGTTCCCTCCACCTGGGCAACTACCTCGGAGCCCTCGTGCAGTGGGTTCGGATGCAGGACTCCTATGACGCGATCTACTTCATTCCCGACCTCCACGCCATTACCGTGCCGCAGGATCCGGCGGAGCTCGCTGAGCGCACCAGGTTGACCGCCGCGCAGTACATTGCCGGCGGTGTGGATGTGGACAAGTGCACGCTCTTCGTGCAGTCACACGTGCCTGAACACGCGCAGCTGGCCTGGGTGCTGAACTGCATTACCGGGTTCGGCGAGGCTTCCCGCATGACCCAATTCAAGGACAAGTCGCTCAAGCAGGGCACCGATTCCACGTCGGTCGGCCTGTTCACCTACCCCATCCTGCAGGCGGCGGACATCCTGCTGTACCAGCCGGAAGGCGTTCCCGTCGGTGAGGACCAGCGCCAGCATATTGAATTGAGCCGGGACCTCGCGCAGCGCTTCAATACGCGATTCGGAGAGACGTTCGTGGTTCCCAAGCCGTTCATCCAGAAGGAGTCGGCCAAAATTTATGACCTGCAGAATCCGACCGCCAAGATGTCCAAGTCCGCAAGCTCCGCGGCGGGACTGATCAACATCATGGATGAACCGAAAGTCACCGCCAAGCGCATTAAATCGGCAGTGACGGATGACGGCACGGACATTCGCTTCGATCGCGAGGAGAAACCGGGCGTCTCCAACCTGCTCTCCATCTATTCGCTCATGACCGGCATGAGTCTGGAGGACGTCGTCGGGCACTTCGAAGGCCGGATGTACGGTCACCTGAAGGTGGAGCTTGCGGACGTGGTGGTTGATCGCCTCGAGCCTGTGCGGGCACGCGCGCTGGAGTTGCTCGGCGATCCGGGCGAGCTTGACCGGCTGCTCGCGGTAGGCGCGGAAAAGGCGCGGGAAATCGCGTCGGTTACGCTGGCAGATGTGTTCTCAAAAGTAGGTTTCCTCCCTGCGCGCGGACGCGGACCGGCGGGTGCCTTCTAGGATCATGAGCCACCCCCTCAGCGACACCGAGCAGCACCAACCGACCTACGTAGTGGGCCGGCGTGCTGTGGAGGGCAAGCTCGTGGGTGTGGTGATCGCGATTCCCGAGCCCATTGCAGGCGAGCTCGAACGCTGGCGGGCCTCCTTCGGCGATCCGATGGCTGCTCTCGTCCCACCGCACATCACGCTGATCACCACCACCCCGGCCGCGGACTGGCCGTCGACCATCGCCCACGTGCGTGAGGTGGCCTCCGCGCAAAGTTCCTTCACGGTCACCCTGAAAAGCACCGGCACGTTCCGTCCGCTCACCCCTGTGGTCTTCATCAATGTCACCGAGGGTTTTGATTCCTGCGTTGACCTGCACCGGCGGCTACAGGCCGGGCCCCTTGCCCGCGACCTCGAGTACCCCTTCCACCCACACGTCACCGTGGCCCATGACGTAAGCGAAGCCAACATGGATTCGGCCGAGGTGCAGCTCGACGACTTCGAGGCATCCTTTACGGTACGTACCATGGGACTGTACGAGCACGACGTCACGGGCGTGTGGAAACTACGGGAAGAGCTCGCTTTTGGCCAGAACGCTACCGCCGGCGAAAAACCGGGCGCCTGATAACCCGTTCCCAACGGAGCGGATGAAGCTCAAGCTGAAGGTTCTGCAAGCCCGCCGCGATCTCGGCCGGGCCCGGCGGGAAAAGGGCGGGGGAGCACCCGTTCTTCTGGCCACCTTCCAATATCTGCTGGCCAAGCTGAACGCTTTCCGTCCCATGCGGGCTTTCCAGCTCTACACCAGTCGCCACGGTCCGCTCATGGCCGCAGGGATCGCCTACAACATGTTTTTCGCCATTGCCGCATTACTGGTTGTTGGTTTCTCAATCGCAGGGCTGGTAGTCGCCGGGAACACCGAATTGCAACAGATGATCGTCCGTGCAGTGGACCGAACCACACCCGGGCTCATCGACACTGACGGGGAGGGCACCAGCAGCACCGGGTTCGCCACAACCGAAGAGCTCTTCGACCTGGAGTCCGGGCTCAGCCTCGCCCTGCTCATCTCAACGGTTGTCATGCTCTTCACGTCGCTGCGCTGGATCGGGGGCGTACGCGAGGGGATGCGCGGTATCTTCGACCTGCCCGCGGTCCAGGCGAATCCCATCCTGGTCAAGCTCAAGGACCTTGGGATTCTGCTTGTGCTTGCGGTGGCGCTCATCGTCACCACCGCTGTCGGGCTGATTGCCAATACCGTCCTGGATCTGGTCCTTCAATGGCTGGGCCTGGATAGTGCTGCCAAACCGTTGACGCAAATCGCAGGCACGACGGTCACGCTCCTGCTGGATACCCTCGTCGCAGTCATCCTGTTCCACTCGGCCTCCGCCATCCAGATGCCCCGGGCCGTCCTGTTTCAGTCTGCCCTCATCGCGGGAGTGGGCAGCACCGTCCTGCGGACCTTCAGCACCCTCCTGCTGGCCGGAGTGGACCGCAACCCGCTGCTCGCTCCCTTCGCCGTCATCATCGGGCTGTTTGTCTGGTTCTTCCTGCTGAGCCAGGTCTACCTGCTGGCAACGGCTTGGGGCGCCATCGGTGCGGCAGATGCCCAGTCCGCCCGCTCCCGCGCACGCGGCGGCCGCGCACGGTCCCTGCGCCAGCGCAGCAGGGCGGCGGCGGCTAAAACCTCGGAACTTTCGGGCACCTAAAGCGACTTGGCCGGCGTCGAAGTCGCCGGAGCTGCGCAAAACTTCCGGGAACGACGACGGCGCGGCCACCTTTCGGTAGCCGCGCCGTTTCGTCCGCAGTAGAAGCGCTTTTAGACCTTGCGGGACAGGATGGCCTGCTTGACCTCGGCGATCGCCTGGGTGACCTGAATGCCGCGCGGGCACGCCTCTGTGCAGTTGAAGGTGGTGCGGCAGCGCCACACACCTTCCTTGTCATTGAGGATCTCCAGACGCATGTCGCCGGCGTCGTCGCGTGAGTCAAAGATGAAGCGGTGTGCGTTGACGATGGCCGCCGGCCCGAAGTACTGGCCGTCTGTCCAGAAGACCGGGCAGGATGAAGTGCACGCTGCGCAGAGGATGCACTTGGTGGTGTCATCGAACCGCTCGCGCTCCTCCGACGACTGCAGGCGCTCCCGGGTTGGCTCGTGGCCGCGGTTGATGAGGAAGGGCATGATCTCGCGGTACGACTGGAAGAACGGTTCCATGTCGACAATGAGGTCCTTCTCCACCGGCAGGCCCTTGATCGGTTCGACCAGGATGGGCTTGGAGGTGTCCAAATCCTTCAGCAGGGTTTTGCACGCCAGCCTGTTGCGGCCGTTGATGCGCATGGCATCGGAACCGCAGACGCCGTGCGCGCAGGAACGGCGGAACGAAACGGTGCCGTCATGCTCCCACTTCACCTTGTGCAAAGCATCCAGGACGCGGTCCGTGCCGTACATGGTGAGCTTCCACTCGTCCCAGTGCGCGTCATCAGAGACCTCGGGGTTGTAACGCCGCACCTTGAGGGTGATGTCGAAGGTTGGAATCTCACCTCCGCCACCTACTCCGGGTGCCAGGTCAACCTTCGAGGCCGGTTCTTTTTCGACTGTTTCGGTGCTCATCAGTACTTACGCTCCATGGGCTGGTAACGGGTGAAGACTACCGGTTTGGTCTCAAGGCGCACCCCGCTGGTTTCAGTGGCGGAAGGATCCTTGTAGGCCATGGAATGGGTCATGAAATTCTCATCATCACGCTCGGGGTAGTCCTCGCGGAAGTGGCCGCCGCGGGATTCCTGGCGATGCAGGGCAGCTGCCGTCATGACCTTGGCCATATCCAGCAGGAACCCGAGCTCAACGGCTTCCAGCAGGTCAAGGTTGAAACGCTTGCCCTTGTCCTGGACAGTGACGCGGGTGTAGCGCTCCTCAAGTTTGTCAATGACCTCGAGGGCTTCCTTGAGGGTCTGTTCGGTACGGAACACCTGGACGTTGGCGTCCATGATGTCCTGCAGTTCCTGGCGGATCTGGGCAACGCGCTCGCCGCCCTCTGAGCTGCGCATGGTGTCCAGCAGACGCTCGGTCTCGACCAGCGGGTTGTCCGGGATCTCAACGAACTCGGCTGTGACGGCGTACTCAGCCGCGGCGATTCCCGCACGCTTGCCGAAGACGTTGATATCCAGCAGCGAGTTGGTCCCGAGGCGGTTGGAGCCGTGAACGGAAACGCAGGCAACCTCACCCGCGGCGTAGAGGCCGGGGACAACGGTGTCATTGCCCTGCAGAACCTCAGCCTTGATGTTGGTGGGGATACCGCCCATTGCATAGTGCGCGGTCGGGAACACGGGCACCGGCTCGGTGTACGGTTCCACGCCCAGGTAGGTACGGGCAAACTCCGTGATGTCCGGCAGCTTTGCGTCGATGTGCGCTGGTTCGAGGTGCGTCAGGTCCAGGAGGACGTAGTCCTTGTTGGGCCCGGCGCCGCGACCCTCGCGCACCTCGTTGGCCATGGAACGCGCCACGATGTCACGGGGTGCGAGGTCCTTGATGGTGGGAGCATACCGCTCCATGAAACGCTCACCCTCGGAGTTGCGAAGGATTGCGCCCTCGCCGCGGGCCGCCTCGGAGAGCAGGATCCCGAGCCCGGCCAGGCCGGTGGGGTGGAACTGGAAGAACTCCATGTCCTCCAGTGGGATACCGCGGCGGAAGGCAATGCCCATGCCGTCGCCGGTCAGCGTGTGCGCGTTGGAGGTGGTCTTGTAGACCTTGCCTACACCGCCGGTCGCGAAGACAACCGACTTGGCCTGGAAGACGTGCAGCTCACCGGTGGCGAGGTCATAGGAGACGACGCCGGCAACCCGCTTCCGGATGCGTGTTACGCCGTCTACGGTGAACTCCTCGTCCACCGTCAGCATGTCCAGTACGTAGTACTCGTTGAAGAACTCGACGTTGTGCTTAACGCAGTTTTGGTACAGCGTCTGCAGGATCATGTGACCCGTGCGGTCAGCGGCGTAACAGGAGCGCCGGACGGGGGCCTTTCCGTGGTCCCGGGTGTGGCCTCCGAAGCGGCGCTGGTCAATGCGGCCCTCGGGCGTGCGGTTGAACGGCAGGCCCATCTTCTCGAGGTCCAGCACGGCGTCGATTGCTTCCTTCGCCATGACCTCAGCGGCGTCCTGGTCAACCAGATAATCGCCGCCCTTCACGGTGTCGAAGGTGTGCCATTCCCAGTTGTCTTCCTCGACGTTGGCGAGGGCGGCGCACATGCCACCCTGCGCCGCACCCGTGTGTGAACGGGTGGGGTAGAGCTTGGTCAGTACAGCCGTCCTTGCGCGCTGGCCGGATTCAATCGCGGCGCGCATGCCGGCGCCACCTGCGCCCACAATAACGACGTCGTACTTATGGACCTGCATACTGTGCTCTTTCTGTTGAAACTGGTGGTGAAGCGGGCCGCCCTGGTGCCTTGGCGACCAGCGGCCGAAAAATTACGGCGCCGGGCAGTAGTCGGCGACGTGCGGGACTCCGTTGACCACAGGGCACGGATCGAAGGTGAAGATCACGAGGGTGCCGAGCACAACGATGACGACCGTGGAGACGTACAGCACGTTCTTCAGCCAGAACCGGGTGGAGTCCTTTTCCGCGTAGTCATTGATGATGACGCGGACACCGTTGGTGCCGTGGAGCATGGCGAGCCAGAGCATGACGAGGTCCCAGACCTGCCACAGCGGATCCGCCCACTTGCCGGCGACGAAGCCGAAGTCAACGCCCTCAATGCCGTCTCCGGCGATGAGGCTGGTCCACAGGTGGACGAAGATCAGCACCACAAGGACCACACCCGAGAGCCGCATGAACAACCATGCGAACATCTCGAAGTTTCCCTTGGAACTGCCGCTGCGCCGGTACTGCGGTGAAATGCGTCCGGAACGGGGAGATTCAACGACGGGAGCAGCCATGGCTTAGTGACCTCCGAAAACAACGGCGAGATGGCGGATGGAGAAGGCGATCATGGTGACTGCCCAGAGCCCGACGACGGCCCACAGCATCTGGCGCTGGTACCGGGGGCCCTTCTTCCAGAAGTCCACCAGGACAACGCGGAGGCCATTGAACGCGTGGAAGACAATGGCGCCTACCAGTCCCAGCTCTCCGAGACCCATGATGGGATTCTTGTACGACTCGATCACGGCGTCATAGGCCTCGGGCGAAACCCGCACCAAAGAGGTGTCCAGCACATGCACGAGTAGGAAGAAAAAAATCACGACGCCGGTAATACGATGCGCAACCCAGGACCACTGGCCTTCGCGGCCGCGGTAGAGGGTGCCTGCTGGTGTCTTCGACACTGAAAAACCTCCCTGTGTCGCAGGGGCGTTAGCGCGTCTTCAACGCTGGAATGTCGCCCCGCGAGAGCACTCTTTCCACAAGCCTAATCTAGGCCCGGCCGATGGGGTGTTCAATTTAGGCAGCCCTACGTTGTGACCTTGTTAACAGAGGGTTGTTACAAGTGATATGCGGGGCGGTTGAAGCGCTGTGTTCCCGCTGGGTTAATGTGGGAGCGATGAGTACTCATGAGCACAGCCCCCTGGACCGCTTCCACGGTGTAATCCCGGCAGGCGGAACCGGCACGCGGCTGTGGCCGCTGTCCCGTGCGGCCGCACCCAAATTCCTGCATGACCTGACCGGCTCCGGCAGCACCCTGATCCGTGCAACCTACGAGAGGCTGCAGCCGCTCAGCGGCAAGCGGATCATGGTCGTCACGGGCAAGGCCCACCGGAGGGCTGTGCGCGCGCAGCTGCCGGAGCTGAAGGACCCGGACCTCGTCCTGGAGAGTGAGCCAAAGGATTCGGCCGCCGCGATCGGCCTGGCCGCGGCAATTCTCTATCACCGGGATCCGGAAATCATCATGGGCTCCTTCGCAGCGGACGCAGTGATCGCGCCCGCCGAAGATTTCCAGGCAGCGGTCCGCGAAGCCGTCCATACCGCTGCTGAGGGCTACATCGTGACCATCGGGATCCTGCCTACCCATCCATCCACGGGGTTCGGCTATATCCGGGCCGGAGAGCCGCTGAAGATCGACGCGGCGCCGAGTGCCCATTCGGTGATCGAGTTCGTGGAGAAGCCTTCGGTGGCAGTTGCCCGGGAGTACATCGACAGCGGTAAGTACAGCTGGAACGCGGGCATGTTCGTGGCTCCGGTGGCGCTCATGCTCAAGCACTTAGAAGCGAATGAGCCCGTGCTCTACGCCGGCCTCATGGAAATCGCCGCCGCGTGGGACACCCGGTCCCGCAACGAAGTTGCAGCCCGCGTCTGGCCCACCCTGCCGAAGATCGCGATCGACTACGCCGTTGCCGAACCCGCTGCAGCGGCCGGAGATGTAGCCATGATTCCCGGCAATTTCAGCTGGGATGACGTCGGCGACTTCGCCGCGATCGGCCGCCTCAACCCGGCCATGGAGAACAGCGAGCTCACCGTCATGGGAGAGGGTGCACGTGTCTTCTCTGAGAACGCGTCGGGAATTGTGGTGTCGGATACCAAGCGTGTGATCGCGCTTATCGGAATTGACGACGTCGTTATTGTGGACACTCCCGACGCACTTCTGGTGACAACCAAGGAACACGCGCAGGAAGTGAAGAAGGCGGTGGAATCGCTGCGCGCCAGCGGTGACGTCGACGTCCTCTGACTGCACGCTTGGGATGGTCGCGGTCAACGGAGCTGCGAGTCGCTCAATGACGCGGGGTTGAAGCGGCTGTCCGCAGGTTCGTTACGCTGGTGAAGTGCAGAAAACTTCCACTGAAGCTCCCGTAGTCCCACATATCGGTGTGTGGACCGCTCCGATGCTGGATGAGCTGACGGGGTTTCGGCGCGATCTCCACAACCATCCGGAACTGTCCCACAAGGAGTACCGCACCACTGACCGGCTCGTTGAGCGGCTGGAGGCGGCCGGACTGAGGCCGCAACGCCTCGAGGGAACTGGCCTGTACGTGGACATCGGTGAAGGTGACATCCGGATCGGCCTGCGGGCAGACATCGACGCCCTGCCCATTCTTGAGGAGACCGGGCTGCCCTACGCCTCTGGCTCGACGGGCATCGCCCACTCGTGCGGCCATGACATCCACACCACCGTCATGCTGGGGGTTGCGTTGGTGCTGGCGAAGATCGACGCGGAAACTCCGCTGGGCGGCCGGGTGCGGGTGATCTTCCAACCCGCTGAAGAGACCATGCCGGGTGGAGCCCTGGACGTGATCGCCCAGGGAGTCCTCTCCGAAGTTCCCCGGATTCTTGCGCTGCACTGCGATCCGCGTATTGACGTCGGACTGGTGGGAACCCGCATCGGCGCCATCACCTCGGCGTCGGATACCGTCCGCGTGGAGCTCAGCGGACGCGGCGGGCACACGTCCCGGCCGCATCTCACCGAGGACCTCGTCTTCGCCCTCGCGCATATCGCGGCCAATGTCCCGGCCGTCCTGTCCCGGCGTATCGATGTGCGCAGCGCCGTCTCAGTGGTGTGGGGCCAGATGCACGCCGGCTCCGCTCCCAACGCCATCCCGGCGCACGGCTTCATGTCCGGCACCATGCGGTGCCTCGACGGCGAGGCCTGGGAAGCGGCGGGCGACCTCATGGATGAAACCGTGCGGCAACTCGCTGCTCCGTTCGGGGTGGATGTGAAGATCGAACACACCAGGGGAGTCCCGCCTGTGGTGAACACGGAGGCGGAGACCGGGCTGATCGAGGCAGCCGCCCGCGCGGAACTCGGCCCCGATTCAGTGGTCCTCACCCCGCAGTCAATGGGCGGGGAGGATTTCGCCTGGATGACCCAGAAGGTGCCCGGGGCCATGATGCGCCTTGGTACCCGCACCCCGGGCGGCGAAACCTATGATCTGCACCGCGGGGATTACCGGCCTGATGAGCAGGCGATCGGCTGCGGCGTGCGCGTCATGGCAGCTGCCGCCATGCGGGCAGTCCTCGGTCTCCGGCACTAGTCTTCGGCGCTAGTCGGCCAGGCCCGGGAATCGGGCCCGGGAATTCACACGGGCCCGCTGCGGTTGCCACGTAGCGTGAGCAGCTCCAACAGTCCCCGCGTGCCCCTGTCCGTCCTCGACCTCGCTACCGTCGGATCCGGTCGTTCCAGTTCCGATGCCCTTGCCGACAGCACGAGGCTTGCCCAGGCCGCAGACGGTCTGGGACTGACCCGTTTCTGGGTGGCCGAGCACCACAACATGCCCTCCGTTGCCTCCACCAGCCCTTCGGTGCTGATTGCCCACCTCGCTGCAAAGACGTCGCAGATCCGGCTGGGGTCAGGCGGCGTCATGCTGCCGAACCATGCGCCCTTCGTGGTCGCAGAGCAGTTCGCGCTGCTGGAGGCGCTGCACCCCGGCAGGATCGACCTCGGCATCGGCCGGGCACCGGGTACGGACCAGATGACAGCGATGGCCCTGCGCCGCCAGACCGACGGGCTCGGCGTCGAAGAGTTCCCCCAGCACGTCCTCGAAGTCCTCGCGCTCCTGGGTGACAACCGGACGCCTGACCGTGGAATGCGGCTGGCGGCCACGCCGGCGGCGTCGTCCTTCCCCGATGTGTGGCTGCTCGGCTCGAGCGGCTACTCCGCGCAGCTGGCGGGGATGCTCGGCCTGCGCTACAGCTACGCCCACCACTTTGGCAATGAGGACCCGGCCGCGGTCATGCGCCTCTACCGCTCCAACTTCCAACCCTCGCCCGCCCTCGCGGAGCCGTACGCAATGCTGGCTACGTCGGCGCTGACGGCCGCCACCGCGGAAGAAGCCGAATACCTTGCGGGACCGGCGAGGGTGATGGCGCTGTCGCTGCGTTCCGGCCGGCCGGCGCCGATCGTACCGCCCCAGGAGGCCGCCGAACGCACCTTCACGGACCAGGAGCAAATGATGCTCGATCACCTGCCCGCAATCAAGGCGGTTGGGACTGTCCAGCAGGTGACCACGCGACTGGAGGAGCTGGTGGAACTCACGGGAGTCCAGGAACTCATGATCACCGGAACAACCTACGACGTCGACTCCCGCATTGATTCCCTCACTTCCATTGCGGAGGTGTGGGGCAGGGTGCCGGCGCAAGCTCCAGCCGCCGGATAGGTCTACCTACCCGTTGGTAACAAAACTTGAACAATGTAGAAACCGGGCGGCGCTTTGGTAGTGTGCCCGGTCACTCCGCGTTAGAGTAAGCTTCATCATCGAGTCCCGAATTTGAGGCGGGACCGGCGCCACGAACATCAATGAAAACAGAGCTTGTATCCCCGCTTCAGGGCAGTGCAGACGGACACTCATTGATCTCTTGTTCGTGGGCTTACTTCTTATCGGAGGAACATTGAAGAATTCACGGAGCTTGATTCAGCGCCGCACCGGCATGTCCGTTGCAGCACTGGGGGCTGCGGCCCTTCTCCTGGCCGGCTGCGGCGCGCCGCCGGCCGAGACCGAAGGCGGCGGATCCGATCCCGCGGCCGAGGCAACCGACTACACCGGCTGCATCGTTTCCGACTCGGGCGGATTCGACGATCAGTCGTTCAACCAGTCCAGCTACGAGGGCATCAAGGCCGCCGAAGAATCGCTGGGCATCGAGATTCAGCAGGCAGAGTCGCAGGCTGAGACCGACTTCACTCCCAACGTGAACTCCATGGTCACCTCGGGTTGCGACATGATCGTCACGGTCGGTTTCCTGCTGTCTGCCACCACTGCCGAGGCAGCGGAAGCAAACCCGGAGACCAACTTCGCCATTGTTGACGACAACCAGATCGACCTGCCGAACGTCAAGCCGATCATCTACGACACGGCGCAGGCCGCGTTCATGGCGGGCTACCTGGCCGCGGGTACCTCCGAGACCGGCAAGGTTGCCACCTACGGCGGTATCCAGATCCCCACCGTGACCATCTTCATGGACGGGTTTGCTGAAGGTGTTGCTTACTACAACGAGCAGAAGGACGCCGACGTCCAGCTCCTCGGCTGGGACAAGGAAGCACAGACCGGCACGTTCATCGGTGACTTCTCCAACCAGGCTGCAGGCAAGACCAACACGCAGAACTTCATTAACGAGGGCGCGGACATCATCATGCCGGTGGCCGGACCCGTGGGCCTCGGCACCATCGAGGCCGTTGAGGAAGCCAACGCAGACGGCGGCAGCAACAAGGTGATCTGGGTTGACTCGGACGGCTTCGAGACCGTTGAAAGCGGCACCGAGTACATCCTCAGCTCCGTCATGAAGCTCATGGGCGAAGCAGTGGAGCAGGTCATCACCGAAGACGTCAACGGCAACTTCAGCAACGAGCCGTACGTCGGCACCCTGGAGAACGGCGGCGTTGCACTTGCCCCGTTCCACGACCAGGAGGAAGCCGTCTCCGACGAGATGAAGGCTGAACTTGAGGAGATCAAGGCAGGCATCATCTCCGGCGAGATCACGGTCGAGTCCGAGGCAAGCCCCCAGTAACACCGCTCGAAAACGCGCCGCCCGCTCCCAGGATGGTTCTTGTGGTCCTGCAAGGAGCGGGCGGCGCGTTCGCGTTACGGTTGAATTGATTCTGCATGCTGGCGCCGGCGGACGGGACGAGGTGTTTCCTCACCGTCGCTGCCCAGCTCCCACAAAGGACAGGTTGGTTGGGGTTGTGAAGCTCGAACTGCAGGGAATCACCAAACGGTTTGGCTCCCTTGTTGCCAATGACAATATCGATCTGGTGGTGAACCCCGGCCAGGTGCATTGCCTCCTCGGCGAGAACGGTGCCGGCAAGTCGACCCTCATGAACGTCCTCTACGGACTGTATGAACCCAGTGACGGGCGCATCCTGGTGGACGGAAAGCCGGTCACCTTCCGCGGGCCGGGTGATGCCATGGCCGCCGGTATCGGCATGGTGCATCAGCACTTCATGCTTATCCCGGTCTTCACGGTCGCCGAGAACGTGGCGCTGGGCGATGAGCACACCAAGGCCGGCGGCATCCTCGACCTCGACAAGACCCGCGCACGCATCCGCGAGATCTCCGACCGCTACGGATTCGACGTTGATCCCGATGCCCTCGTCGAAGACCTCCCCGTGGGCGTGCAGCAGCGGGTGGAGATCATCAAGGCATTGGTCCGCAAGGCGGAGGTGCTGATCCTGGATGAGCCCACTGCCGTGCTCACTCCCCAGGAAACCGACGAACTGATCCAGATCATCGAGGAGCTGAAGGCGGGCGGCACGGCCATCGTGTTCATCTCGCACAAGCTGCGTGAAGTGAAGGCAGTCTCCGATGTCATTACGGTGATCCGCAGGGGCGCCGTCGTCGGAACGGTTGAACCCACCGCCAGCACCGGAGAACTGGCCACGATGATGGTGGGCAGGCAGGTCAGTCTCAACCTCAACAAAGCGCCCGCCAAGCCCGGTGAAACCACTTTCACCGTGCGCAACCTCACCGTTCCCGGGCCCGGTGGGCAGAATCTGCTGGACAACGTCAGCTTCGAGATTTCACAGGGCGAGATCCTGGCAGTCGCCGGCGTGCAGGGAAATGGCCAGACGGAGCTCACGGAAGCGATCCTCGGGCTGCACCCGCATGCCTCGGGATCCATTCAGCTCAACGGCAAGGAACTGCTCGGAATGAAGGTCAAGGACATCATCCGCGAAGGCGTGGGTTTTGTTCCTGAAGACCGCAAGGTGGACGGCCTGGTGGGCAGTTTCTCGATCGCCGAGAACATGATCCTGAACTGGTACAACGAGCCGCCCTTCGCCAAGGGACTGGCCATGAAACCGTCAGTGGTCCTCAAGAATGCCCGGGATAAAGTCGCGGAGTTCGACGTGCGGACCCAGAGCGCCGAAGCGCCCGTCAGCACGCTCTCCGGCGGCAACCAGCAGAAGGTGGTCCTGGCCCGGGAACTGTCACGGCCGCTGAACCTCTTCATTGCCTCCCAGCCCACGCGCGGCGTGGACGTCGGCTCGATCGAATTCCTGCACAAACGCATCGTGACAGAGCGCGACAGCGGCACACCGGTGATGATCGTATCCACCGAACTCGATGAAATCAGTGAACTTGCGGACCGCATTGCGGTCCTGCACGGAGGAGAACTTATGGGCGTGGTGCCCGGCGACACGTCGCGCGACGTGCTCGGACTCATGATGGCCGGGATGACGGCCGAAGAGGCCCTGGGACAGGGCCAGCACCGGGGAACCGGGGAGGAAAACCGATGAGCGCCGCGAACAGGGGTACCGAAGCCGGAGCCGAGGACACTGCTGCGCCGCCGCCGGCACCGGGCACCGGTGATACAACGCCGGCACCCGAGGACTCCGAGGACCGCGGCCGCGGAATTCTGAAGAGCATTGTCACCGGCTCCTCGCTCGTGGCGATTCTCGCCGTCGTGCTGTCGATCGTCCTCGGCGGGATTCTCATCGCGCTGACGGACGAGGACGTCGCCGCAGCTGCGTCGTACTTCTTCACCCGGCCTACTGACACCCTCGTGGCAGCCTGGGAAGCGGCAAGCAGCGCGTACGTGGCGCTGTTCCAGGGTGCGGTGTTCAACCCGCGCGCCGATTCCCTTGCCCTGATGTTCCGCCCGCTCACGGAGACCTTCACCGTGGCAACGCCGCTCATCCTCGCGGGCCTTGGCGTGGCGGTCGCCTTCCGTGCCGGGCTGTTCAACATCGGTGCACAGGGGCAGATCATCCTCGGCGCCATGTTTGCCGGCTGGATCGGATTCTCCTGGCACCTGCCCTTCGGCCTGCATCTGGTCTTCGTTGTCCTCGCTGGGTTCGTGGGCGGCGCCCTCTGGGGGTTCATTCCCGGCATCCTCAAGGCGCGCACCGGTGCGCACGAGGTCATTGTGACCATCATGCTGAACTACATCGCCATCTACCTGGTCGGATATCTGCTGACCACCCCGTCCTTCCAGAATCCGGGATCGGCTAACCCGATCAGCCCGCGATTGGACGAAACGGCGCTGTTCCCCCAGATCCTCGGTCCGCAGTTCCGCCTGCACCTCGGTTTCCTGGTGGCGATCGCTGCAACTTACGGCGTCTGGTGGCTGCTGAACCGGTCCACCGTCGGCTTCGAACTCCGCGCCGTGGGCGCCAACCCGTTCGCTGCGCGCACCGCGGGCATCAGCGTGACCAAAGGCTACGTCGTCGTCATGATGCTTGCCGGCGGTCTCGCCGGCCTGGCCGGAGTTGCGCAGGTGGCAGGAACCGAGCAGGTGCTGACCAGCGGTATTGCGGCGAGCTTCGGGTTCGATGCGATTACCGTTGCGCTGCTGGGCAGATCCCATCCGTGGGGTGTGTTCTTCGCGGGCGTGCTGTTCGGTGCGTTCCGTGCGGGAGGCGTGCAGATGCAGACCCTCACCGGCACGCCGATCGACATTGTCCTCGTGGTGCAGTCACTCATTGTCCTTTTCATCGCCGCGCCGCCGCTGGTCAAGGCGATCTTCCGGATTGACCGGAAGGAAAAGCCGTCCCGCAAGAACCAGAAGGCGACCACATCCGGAGGTGCAGCATGAGCATCGCAGCATCGGTGACTGATTCACGGGTCACGGGATCATCGACCAGGAGCTGGAAGGCGCCGATCGGATTCGGTGTCGGAGCCCTTTTGGCGTTGTTCGTCTTCGCACTCGGCGGGCCGGCGACCACCGCTGTCTTCCGGGTCTCGGATGATTCCGACCGCTTCCGTCTCGCGGACATCGCGCTGCCGGCGAACGTGGTCGGTTGGGTTGTGGCCATCGCCCTCATCGCAATCACGGTCTACTCATACCTGCAGGTGCGCCGCGGCGCGAGCATCAACCGCTGGGCCGGCATCGCCTACGCGTTCCTCTTCGTGGTCGGATTCCTTACCTGGGTGGTGGGGATTGCTGATCGCCCAACCATCTCCCTAGCGGGCCTGGTGGCAGGATCAGTGACGCTGGCCATCCCGCTGATCTTCGGATCGCTGTCCGGGGTACTGTGCGAGCGCGTCGGTGTCGTCAACATCGCGATCGAGGGCCAGCTGCTCTCCGGAGCGTTTGCCGCAGCCGTTGCCGCATCGGTGTCCGGCAGCGTCTACGTGGGACTGATCGCCGCCGCCTTCGCCGGCGTCCTGGTCTCGCTGATCCTCGCGATCTTCAGCATCAAGTACCTGGTGAACCAGATCATTGTCGGCGTGGTTCTGAACGTGCTGGTTTCCGGACTGACCGGCTTCCTCGCTTCCACGCTCCTGAGCCGTGACTCGGCAACGTTCAACTCCCCGCCGAGCCTGCCGGACATCCGCATCCCGCTGCTTGCGGACATTCCGGTCATCGGGCCGATCCTGTTCCAGCAGACCATCGTCGGCTACTTCATGTACGCCGCCGTCATTATCATCTGGCTCGGGCTGTACCGCACCAAGTGGGGGCTGCGCGTACGGGCCGTGGGCGAGCACCCGCAGGCTGCAGACACCATGGGCATCAAGGTCAACGCCACGCGGTTCTGGAATGTCCTTCTGGGCGGTGCTGTTGCCGGGTTCGGAGGTGCGTTCTTCACGCTGGTTTCGGTGAGCACGTTCACCCGGGACATGACCGCGGGTCAGGGCTATATTGCCCTCGCCGCGCTCATCTTCGGACGCTGGAACCCGATCGGCGCGTTCTTCGCGGCCCTGCTGTTCGGCTTCGCGACCAACCTGCGCTTTGTCCTGTCCATCATCGGGACGGACGTCCCGAGCCAGTTCCTGGCCATGCTGCCGTATATCGTGACCATCCTGGCGGTCGCAGGCCTGGTGGGGCGGTCCCGCCCGCCGGCAGCCGGCGGCATCCCCTACGTCAAGGAGTAGAGCCATGGGAACCATGGATGAAAGCACGACGACGACGGCCGGCTCTGCCGCTGACCTCCCATGGGAGGCTCTCGCCGAAGCGGCAACCGCTGCAATGCGGAAGGCATATGTCCCGTACTCCAACTTCCCGGTGGGGGCTGCCGCCCTGACGGACGACGGGCGGATTGTTTCCGGCTGCAACGTGGAGAACGCGTCCTATGGGCTCACCCTCTGCGCGGAGTGCTCGCTGGTCAGCCAGCTCCAGATGACCGGCGGTGGCAGGCTCGTCGCTTTCAGCTGTGTGGACGGGGACGGCAACGCACTGATGCCGTGCGGACGCTGCCGTCAGTTGCTCTATGAATTCCGGGCGCCGGGCATGCAGCTGATGACCGTGAGCGGAATCCGGACCATGGACGAGGTACTGCCCGACGCGTTCGGCCCGCAGCACCTCGCAGACGCGGGCAGGTCAGCCGCCGGCACTACAGAGACAGGAAGCACCGAATGAGCGAACAGTTCGACGCCGTTGACATCATCCGCACCAAGCGTGACAGGGGCACTCTCAGCCCGGCCCAGATCGACTGGACCATTGACGCCTACACCCGCGGTGCGATCGCGGACGAGCAGATGGCCGCGCTCAATATGGCGATCCTGCTCAACGGCATGGACCGCACGGAAATCTCACGCTGGACGGCCGCGATGATCGCCAGCGGCGAGCGGATGGATTTCTCCGCCCTTGGCAAGCCGACCAGTGACAAGCACTCCACAGGCGGTGTCGGAGACAAGATCACCCTCCCGCTCGCGCCGCTGGTCGCCGTCTTCGGCGTCGCCGTGCCGCAGCTTTCCGGGCGCGGCCTCGGCCACACCGGAGGCACACTTGACAAGCTCGAGTCCATTCCGGGCTGGCGCGCCCAGCTGTCAAACGACGAGATGATGGCCCAGCTGGCCGACGTCGGCGCCGTCATCTGCGCGGCGGGCGCAGGGCTGGCTCCTGCCGACAAGAAGCTGTACGCGCTGCGTGATGTCACCGGGACAGTGGAGGCCATTCCGCTGATCGCGTCGTCGATCATGAGCAAGAAGATCGCTGAGGGAACGGGTTCGCTGGTCCTCGATGTGAAGGTGGGCAGCGGCGCGTTCATGAAGGACGAGGCCCAGGCCCGCGAGCTTGCCGAAACCATGGTGGCCCTCGGTACGGACGCCGGGGTGAAGACCGTTGCCCTCCTGACCAACATGTCTACCCCGCTCGGGCTGACGGCGGGCAACGCCATCGAGGTTGAGGAATCTGTTGAGGTACTTGCCGGCGGCGGCCGCAGGACGTCGTTGAGCTGACGGTCCGACTGGCGGAGGAGATGTTGACTGCCGCCGGCGTACGCGATGCTGATCCCGCTCAGGCGCTCAGGGACGGCCGTGCGATGGACGTCTGGAACCGCATGATCGAGGCGCAGGGCGGGGACCCTCGCGCTGCGCTCCCCGTCGCCCGGGAGTCCGAAACCATCTATGCACCGGCCGACGGAGTCCTCGTCGGGCTCGATGCCCTGGCCGTCGGTGTTGCTGCCTGGCGCCTGGGAGCCGGACGCGCACGCAAGGAAGATGCGGTCCAGGCCGGAGCGGGTATCCGGCTGCATGCCAAGCCCGGCGCTATGGTCCGCGCGGGAGAGCCGCTGATGACCCTCCTGACTGACACCCCCGAGAAGTTCGATCGCGCGCGTGAGGCGCTGGAAACCGCCGTCGTGATTGTACCCGACGGTGCGCGCCCGGCGCAGCAGCTCATCATCGACCGCATCGCCTGAGCCGAATCGCCTGACATCAGGGGCCCTCTCAGGGGCCCCTGTCAGGGTACTCACCTACTACCTGGGGACGAGTCCCGTACCGGGAACATCACCCCATTGGGCGACGCGGCGGGAGCGGGTCAAACCATAACCTTGGAAAAAGGCTGGATCAGGGGTTCTACAGGGGCATACCCCATGGACCCTCCTGATCCACGGCTGGCATGGTTCTTATAGAAGGTCACTGACCCACCTGGGGCGGCGGCAACCGGAGCCGATCCGCACAATCCAAGGAGCGCAGGTAGTGGACGCGATTAATGCTGTCACGAATGGACTGAGTGATTTCATTCTCAGCACCGCCGAGCAGCCCTGGGTCTACCTGCTGGTGTTCATCTGCTGCACGGTTGACGGGTTCTTTCCGCCGTTCCCCAGCGAGTCAGTGGTGGTGGGTCTCGCGTCGCTGATTATCACCGAGGGCGTGCCCAACGCCTGGCTCCTGATCCTTGTCTCTGCCCTCGGGGCGTTTGCCGGTGACAATATCGCCTACCTGATGGGCAGGGGCGTCGGTACCCAGCGCTTCCGGTGGATGCGCCGTCCACGCTCGCAGAAGGCGTTCGAATGGGCCGGCTACGAACTTGAGAAGCGGGCGGCATCATTGATCCTGGTTGCACGCTTCATTCCCTTCGGACGCGTGGCGGTCAATCTCACGGCCGGCGCAACCGGCTACTCACGACGGCGCTTCGTTGCGCTGACGGGTATTTCCGCCCTGGCCTGGGGGAGCTACTCGGTGGGGATCGGCGCCCTTGCCGGCGCGTGGTTCGAAGACAACCACCTCCTGGGCGTCACTGTTGCGATAGCGATCGCCGTGGTCCTCGGCTTCATCGTTGACCGCATCATCAGCGCTGTGCGCGGCTCGACCCCCACGAGGCCGCGCCCGGAGCCGCTGCACCCACGCACCCCTGAACCGGACAGTCTGGAGGAACCCGCAGCGAAGTCACTGGCCTCGCGTAGTCTTGGCCTGTGACTGAACCAATGACTTCCCTTGCTCCTGACCTCACCTTCGACATCCGTGCCCTGCCGAAAGTTTCGCTGCACGATCACCTGGATGGCGGACTCCGGCCTGCGACGATCATCGAACTCGCCGAAGCGGTAGGCCACCAGCTTCCTTCGACCGATCCGGTTGCACTGGGCCAGTGGTTCCGTGACTCCGCAGACTCCGGTTCCCTGGTGCGCTACCTGGAGACGTTTGACCACACCATCGCGGTCATGCAGACCCGCGACGGTCTCTCCCGCGTGGCGCAGGAGTTCGTGGAAGACCTGGCAGACGACGGCGTGGTCTACGGAGAAGTGCGCTGGGCACCGGAGCAGCACCTCACCGGGGGATTGTCCCTCGATGAGGTTGTCGAGGCGGTCCAGGAAGGTCTCGACGCCGGCGTGGAGGCAGTTGCCGCACGCGGCCGCACCATCCAGGTGGGACAGCTGATCACCGCCATGCGGCACGCGGACCGCGGTCAGGAGATCGCCGAACTGGCGGTCCGCCACCGCGAGCGCGGCGCCGTGGGCTTCGACATTGCCGGCGCCGAGGACGGCTTCCCCGCCGCCCGCTTCGCGGACGCCTTCACCTACCTCGCCCAGCACCAGTTCCCGGCAACGGTCCATGCGGGTGAGGCTGCCGGCGTCGAGAGCATTGTCGACGCCCTCGTCAGCGGACGCGCGCAGCGGCTGGGCCATGGCGTGCGCATCGCTGAGGACATTACGGTGGAATTCGATGACGACGGCGGTTCGGACGCCCCGGTCGGCATGGCCAGCCTGGGCCAGGTGGCCGCGTGGGTCCGCGACCGCGGTATTCCCCTCGAGGTCTGCCCGTCGTCGAACCTGCAGACCGGAGCGATCGAGGCCTTCGGCAAGGACATCACGAGCCATCCGATCGACCTCCTGTACCAGCTCGGTTTCAACGTCACCGTCAACACGGACAACCGCCTGATGAGCGGTGTCACGCTCACCGAGGAGTTCGAGCTCCTCGTTGAAACCTTCGACTATGACCTCGATGACCTGCTTGAGTTGACCCTCAACGCCGTGGAAGCCGCGTTCATCCCCCTCGACAGCCGCACCGCTCTCGCGGAGCTCATCGCGCAGGGGTATGACGGCGCCAACGGCGCATGACCCAAAGCGCCCAGCGGGCGGGAGCGGCCCTCGAGCGCTTGGTCGACGTCATCGGGCAGCTCCGGGAGCGCTGCCCCTGGATGGGTACGCTGACCCACGAATCGCTCGCCGAGTACCTGCTTGAGGAGTGCTACGAGCTTTTGGAGGTGCTTGAGGGGCCGGCCAGCGTTGCTGAACTGCGCTCCGAACTCGGGGACGTCCTCCTGCAGGTGGTGCTTCACGCACGCCTGCAGGAGGAAAGCGGATCGTTCGCCCTGGCGGAGGTCATCGACGGACTCACAGCAAAGATGATTCGGCGGAACGCGCACGTTTTCACTCCCGACGGCGGTCTCCGGGACGTACCGACCTCCTCGATTGCGGAGATCGAAGCGTCGTGGCACAGCATCAAGGCGCAGGAACAGCCCGACTCCACGCCGTTTGCGAGCATCCCGGCGGGGCTTCCGGCGCTCGCAGCGGCGGCGAAGACGCTCAAGCGCGCACGCCGCAACGGAACCTCCGGGCGAGAGGAAGGCGGCGTCGTCGAGCCGTCGGTTGAAGCGGACCCGGCGTCGGAGGACGAGGTCGGCCGGGTGCTCCTCGCCGTCGTCGGGCGTGCAGTTGACGCGGGGCTGGATCCTGAGCGGGCGCTGCGCGTTGCTGTGCGCAGGTACCAGGATGAGCATCTCGCGCGGTCTGGCTCGGCCGTGCCCGTCGTCCCCAAGTGAAAAGAGCCCGTCACGGTCGGCCATCGACGGCCGCTTTCAATTAGGCTGAGTACGAATCCCCGCGCAGACGCATCAGCTTTTTAGAGCTGAGCACGTTGCGCTGTCCGTCCGAAGAAACTCCACAGACACGAACAGGAGCATTTCCATGGCAATCATTGACGCCATCCACGCACGTGAAATCCTCGACTCCCGCGGCAACCCCACGGTTGAGGTCGAGGTACTGCTCGACGACGACACCTTCGGCCGCGCGGCTGTTCCCTCCGGTGCTTCCACGGGCGCCTTCGAGGCAAACGAGCGCCGCGACGGCGACAAGGACCGCTACCTCGGCAAGGGCGTACTCCAGGCAGTGGAAGCCGTCATCGAGCAGATCCAGCCGGCACTGCTCGGCTTCGATGCAGGAGACCAGCGCGCCATCGACCAGGCCATGATTGACCTGGACGGCACCGAGAACAAGTCGAACCTGGGCGCCAACGCCATGCTCGGCGTCTCCCTCGCGATTGCCCGCGCAGCCGCTGAATCCTCCGCACTGCCCCTGTACCGCTACCTGGGCGGTCCCAACGCGCACGTGCTGCCCGTTCCCCTGATGAACATCCTCAACGGTGGATCGCATGCCGATTCCGACGTCGACATCCAGGAGTTCATGATCGTTCCCCTGGGAGCCGAGTCCTACTCCGAGGGGCTCCGCTGGGGCGTCGAGGTCTACCACGAGCTCAAGAAGGTCCTGAACGAGAAGGGCCTGGCAACCGGCCTAGGCGACGAGGGCGGCTTCGCTCCCAATCTTCCCTCCAACCGCGATGCCCTCGACCTCATCACCACCGCGGTCGAGCGCGCCGGCTACACCCCGGGCACGGACATCGCGTTCGCGCTGGACGTTGCCGCTTCCGAGTTCTTCAAGGACGGCAGCTACACCTTCGAGGGCAAGACGCTCGATTCCGCGGCGATGCGCGCCTACTACGAGGAGCTGGTACGCGACTATCCGCTGGTCTCGATCGAGGATCCGCTGGACGAGGAAGACTGGGACGGCTGGAAGGCACTCACCGAGTCCATCGGTGACAAGGTCCAGCTCGTCGGCGACGATCTCTTCGTCACCAACCCGGTCCGGCTAGAGCGCGGCATCAAGGCTGACACCGCCAACTCGCTGCTCGTAAAGGTGAACCAGATCGGCACGCTCACCGAAACACTGGACGCCATTTCCCTGGCCCAGCGTTCCGGGTACACCACGATCACCTCCCACCGCTCGGGTGAGACCGAAGACACCACCATCGCTGACATCTGCGTGGCAACCAACGCCGGGCAGATCAAGACGGGCGCACCGGCCCGTTCGGAGCGCGTAGCCAAGTACAACCAGCTGCTGCGCATCGAGGAAGAACTGGACGACGCCGCGCGCTACGCGGGACGTTCGGCCTTCCCGCGTTTCACTGCCTGATTGGTCCTTCATGGGGCGTTACCCTCGTTAAGCAGGTAACCGTCTTTGTCGGGGCATTTCCCCTGACCTGACGGCAGAACACAGCGTGAGCGAGGAGTCCGATGTCCACCCGACGCCCCAGCGTTCCGCGTACAACGCGAGCGCGCACTGACGGGCAGAGGCAGCAGACGCCGCAACTGAAGCGCCCTGGTACCCAGGGCGCTTCAGCGCGTTCAGCGCCGTCGGGTGCGGGCCGCAAGACGGAGACGCCGCCGGCACCGCAGAGGGCAGCGCGTACTCCGGCATCGCCCGAACCGCGCAAAAAATCCTCCCCGTCCGAAGCCAGGGCCGCGGAACGCTCCCAACTGGCGGGAGCCATCCGGACCGCGAGCGCACCCTTCCGCAAGCCCTCGGATCGAGTGATTGTGCCGGCGGAGGACGCGGAACCGATCCCCGCCAAAGCCTTCTCCGGCCGCCTGCTGGCGCTCGCCGTCGTGCTGGTGACCATCATCGTGCTGCTGGCGCCCTCGGTGCGCACCTACCTGCAGCAGCAGTCGGAAACCGAAGCCCTGCAGGATCGCATCGCGGCGCTGCAGCAGGAGCAGGGCGTCCTCGAAACGCAGATCGCCCGGTGGGAGGATCCCGCGTACATCAAGCAGCAGGCCCGCGACCGCCTCTTCCTGGTGATGCCCGGAGAAACCCGCTACCTGGTCAAGGGCGGAACAGGCGTGGAGACGTCGGCGGAACAGCAGTCCGCCGCGGCGCCGGAGGATCTGCCGTGGGCGGATGCCCTCTGGGAATCTGTGGAGCGGGCTGCCACCGACTAACCTTGGTATGCGGAAGTTTTTGTCGCCTATCTGTTGTCAAAGGCACTCCGAAACCGCAACCAGGCGACAAAAACGCCGGAGGTAGACAAGGTTCAGGAAGGACAGCAGTGACGGAATCGAATCCGCTTGCCCCCACACCGGCTGATCTCGAGACCCTCAGCCGGCAGTTGGGCCGCCCGGTGCGGGACGTCGTCGAGATCGGTGCCCGGTGCGTCTGCGGCAATCCGCTGGTGGCGACCACCGCCCCGCGACTCAGTAACGGCATCCCCTTCCCCACGACCTACTACCTCACGCATCCGGTCATCACCGCGGCGGTGTCCCGCCTGGAAGCCGGCGGGACCATGACCGAAATGACGGAGCGGCTCGAACAGGACCCCGCTCTCGCGGCCCGCTACCGGCAGGCCCACGAGGCGTACCTCCGCGCGCGGTCCGAGATCGGGGAGCGCACCGGCATCGGTCCTGTGCCGGAGATCGACGGCGTGTCCGCCGGCGGCATGCCCTCACGCGTCAAGTGCCTTCATGTGTTGGTCGGTCATTCCCTTGCGGCCGGTCCGGGTGTGAATCCGTTGGGAGATGAGGCGCTGGCTGCCATCGCGGAATGGTGGACTGCGGATCAGTGCCGCTGCGTGGGCGCGTGGGACACCAGCGGACACGCGCCGAACCGCGATCTCAGCCGGCATGTGAAGACCCAGGGCCTCAGCCCTGCAGAGCTGGATGCCAAACGTGCCGAACGTCGAACGAGCGAAGGGAAGGGCTGACATGCGTACTGCAGCCATTGATTGCGGAACCAACTCGATTCGCCTGCTGATCGCGGATGTCGACGGCGGTACCGGGCTGACGGACGTCGTCCGCCTGATGCGGGTGGTGCGCCTCGGCGAGGGAGTTGACGCCACCGGCATGCTTTCCGAAGCAGCGCTGGAGCGGACGTTCGAGGCCGTGGATGAGTACGCTGCACTGATCAAGCAGCACGACGCCGGGAGCGTCCGGTTCGTGGCGACGTCGGCTACCCGTGATGCGGGCAACCGCGACGTCTTCGTCTCCGGCGTACGGGACCGGCTCGGCATCGAACCGGAGGTCGTCAGCGGCGGCGAGGAAGCGGAGCTGTCGTTCTCCGGGGCCGCGAGCGTGCTGGCAGGGGAGAACGACGCCCCTGTCCTCGTGGTCGATCTCGGCGGCGGAAGTACCGAATTCGTCGTCGGCACCGGTAACCAGGTTCTTTCGGCGCGCAGCACGGATATGGGCTGCGTCCGTTTCACTGAGCGGTTCCTGCGCTCGGACCCGCCGACGGAGCAGGAGATCGCCGCTGCCGAGGAAGAGATCGGCAGGATGATCGATGAGGCGAACACCGACGTCAACCTTGCCTCCGTCCACGGCGTCATCGGCGTTGCAGGGAGCATCACCACCGTGACAGCGCACGCGTTAAAACTTCCGGAGTACCAGTCGGAGCGGATCCATGGCACGTCCCTGACGGTTGACGAGATCGATACCGCCACCACCTCGCTGCTCCACCTGTCGCGTTCCGAACGCGCGGCCCTGCCTTACATGCACCCCGGCCGCGTGGACGTGATCGGAGCCGGCGCCCTGATCTGGCGGACAATCGTCCGGCGGGTTGCCGACGCCACGGAAGGCCGCGTGCAGAGCGCAGTGGCGAGTGAGCATGACATTCTGGACGGAATCGCTCTCAGCGCCGTCTCCCGAAGGGAACATGGATGACAGTGCGTCCCGTGCCGTCCGGCGCCCTTGTTCCCCGGTCGATTGCCGCCGTCGTGCTTGCAGTGGGTCTTTCCGCCGGCGTCATCATCCCGGTGGGAGGCGCTGCGGCCCATGGCGGGGAGATCCGCGAGCGTGAATACTGGCTGGAAGATTACGGAATCACCGAGGCGTGGGAGGACACAAAGGGTGCCGGAGTGACGGTCGCGGTGATAGACAGCGGGGTGGATGGAAGCCACCCGGACCTGGAAGGCGTTGTCACCGTCGGCACCGATGTTTCCGGAGCAGGAGCGCCCAACGGGCAGCGCGGTATCGGCGAGGTGCCTGAGCACGGCACACTGGTGGCCAGCCTAATTGCCGGCCGTGGGCACGAGCCCGAAGAGCCTCAACCAAACCCGTCCGCCACACCGTCCGGCACTGCATCGCCATCGGCTAAGCCGTCGGGCTCCGCACCGCCGTCTGCTGAAGCTGAGGCATCTGCTGAGGCGTCTGCCAAGGCCGGGGAATCTGCAGTCAAGGCTGCCGGACGGGGGCCGGACGGCGTCGTCGGGGTTGCACCGGAGTCAGAGCTGCTTGCCGTCTCGCTCTGGATCGGCGGCGAGTCCACGGGCGCCAATCCCGCGGGGGTCAGCATTGACGAACAGATCCCGAACGCTGTGCGGTGGGCGGTGGACAACGGGGCGTCCGTGATCAACATGTCGCTGGGCAGCACGTCTCCCACCTGGCCGGAGAGCTGGGACGAGGCATTCCTCTATGCCGAACAGAACGACGTCGTCATTGTCGCCGCCGCCGGCAACCGCGCCGGCGGGTCCGTGCAGGTAGGTGCGCCGGCCACCATGCCCGGTGTTCTCGCTGTGGGCGGGCTGGATGCGGAGGGTGCGGCGAGTCGGGAGTCATCATCCGAGGGCATCAGCATCGGCATTGCGGCGCCGGCCGAGAACCTCGTCGGGGCGCTGCCGGGTGGGCTGTACGCAAGCAAGTGGTCCGGAACCTCCGGTGCTGCGCCGCTGGTCTCCGGCGTCGCGGCACTGATCCGTGCCAAGTACCCGGACCTGACAGCTCCGCAGGTCATCAACCGGATCATCATGACCGCACGCGATGCCGGCATACCCGGCAAGGACACCATCTACGGTCACGGGATTCTCGACGCCGCCGCGGCGGTGAATGCCGACCTCACAGTTCCTGAAGAACTGTTGCTGGGGGCGGGCGGTGTGGTGAGCATGGCGCAGTACATCGAGACGTACCGGCGCGGCGAGGTGCCGCCGCCTCCTCCGCCGGAACCGGCACCGGCCGAAGAGCCGCTGCCCGACATCCCTGAACCGACCGTGCCGGCTGCCGCTGAGCGTGCGTCAGCTGCCACATCGCTGCCCGCTTTCATCGTGTTCGGATTCGGCGGGCTGATCCTCTGTATCCTGCTCGGCGGAACGTATCAGGTCATCCGGGTGTACCGGCAGGGTGGCGCGGAAACGGACGGCGACAACAGTTAGTGAAGATTTTCACAAAGTCCGGTACGCTGGTTTCATGGCTCAAACCTCCAACTTTTCTGATCGTCCCCGGATCCTTGTTGTCGGCGGCGGCTACGTCGGTCTGTACGTAGCCCACAAGCTGCAGAAGAAGGTGAAGGATCACGGTGGCATTGTCACGCTCGTTGATCCTTTGCCCTACATGACCTACCAGCCGTTCCTCCCCGAGGTGGCCGGTGGCAACATTGAGGCGCGTCACGCCGTCGTCTCCCACCGCATGCACCTGACTGACACCGAGCTCATCTCGGGCAAGGTCACGGGCGTCAACCACTCCTCGCGCACGGCAACCGTTGAACCCGCGGACGGCAGTGAGCCTTTTGAGCTGAACTACCGTGACATCGTCATCGCGGCCGGCGCCATCACCCGCACGTTCCCGATCGAGGGCCTGGCGGAGGAGGGGATCGGCCTCAAGACCATCGAGGAGGCCGTCGCCCTGCGCAACCAGCTCCTCGAGCGCATCGAGACCGGATCCCTGATGGAGCCGGGTGCGGAGCGTGACCGCGCGCTGACTTTCGTCGTCGTCGGCGGTGGGTTCGCCGGCATCGAGGCGCTTGCAGAGATGGAAGACCTCGCGCGCGCTGCCGTCAAGAAGAACAAGCGCCTTCAGCGTTCGGACATCCGTTTTGTGCTGGTGGAGGCCATGGGGCGCATCATGCCCGAGGTCACCGAAGAGCAGGCCAAATGGGTTGTGCAGCACCTGCAGGCCCGCGGCGTGCAGGTCAAGCTGAACACCTCGCTGGCCAGCGCCAAGGACGGCAAGCTGAAGCTGATCAATATGCCGGACAAGTCCCCGGCGGATGAATTCGAGACAGACACTCTCGTTTGGACTGCCGGCGTGCAGGCCAACCCCGTGGTCCGCAACACGGACTTCCCGATTGACGAGCGCGGCCGTGTCCGCGCCAGCGCTGAGCTGCGCATCACCGGCGACGACGGCCCGCTGGACGGCGCCTGGGCGGCCGGTGACGTTTCCGCAGTGCCCGATCTCTCCGGCGGCGGCGTGGGCGGTTTCTGCGTCCCGAACGCGCAGCACGCTGTGCGGCAGGCCAAGCTTCTCGCCGACAACATCTACGCTGAGCGCTACGGCGTGGGCCGCGTCCGTGAATACAGGCACAAGAACCTCGGTGCGGTTGCCGGGTTCGGCCAGTACAAGGGCGTAGCCAACATCATGGGCTTCGGCATGCGCGGACTGCCCGCGTGGCTTGCACACCGCGGCTACCACGGCATGGCAATGCCCATGTTCGAGCGCAAGGCCCGCGTAGTGGGCAACTGGGTGCTCGGTTTCGTCTTCGGGCGTGACACCACCCAGCTGATGGATCTGCAGACTCCACGCCGCCAGTTCCGTGAGGCTGCCACTCCTCCGCCGAAGAAGCAGGAGACGCCCTCGCTGGACAAGAACCGCTCCGAGGATACAGAGAAGACCAAGGCCAAGGCCTAGTACCTCCTCAAGGCCTAGTACCTCCTCAAGGCGACGGCGGCACCCTTCACGGGTGCCGCCGTCGTCGTTTAAGCAGCTATAGTTCACGATCGTGAGGAAGGTGCTGGGGCGTGCGGTTGATGATCAAACGCGCTGCGTGCATTACCGGACGGACCTGGACATCGTTGCCATCCGGTTCAGGTGCTGCGGCGAGTTTTACCCCTGCCATCTGTGCCATGCGGAGACGGCAGACCACGCCGCCGAGGTCTGGCCACCGGGGGAGTACGGCACGGATGCAATCTTGTGCGGTGTGTGCCGGTGCACCATGTCCATCCGGGACTACCTGGAGGCTGACGGATGTTTCTCGTGCAGTGCACCGTTCAACCCTGGCTGCCGGCTGCACAAACACCTGTACTTCGGGACTGAAGAGAGCTGACTGCGCGGCATCGCCGATGGTGCCCCAGGTGGGACTCGAACCCACACTGTGAAGATTTTAAGTCTCCTGCCTCTGCCATTGGGCTACTGGGGCGTAACTTCCGACGGACGTCCCGGCAGGGAGTCCACCAGAGCACCCCATCAAGAATACGCGAGCCGCGCACACGTTCGATCGATGCCGCTGGAAGGCTAGTCAAGACCCCTGTGACGAGCGTTACAAGGATGTAACCAGATTTGCTTATCTTGGACACGTTTTTGCACTAGCTTTTTCACATACCAGGAACACCTGGAGATCGCATCAAAGGCTGATCGAGTCTTTCGATCGAGGAGATAAATTTCATGACAGCAACACGTAACTCCGCGCGGTTCAGCATCGGGGAGAATGCTCCGCGCGCAGCGAAGATTGCGGCCCTGAGTCTGGGAGTCGCACTTTTCGCATCTGCCTGCGGTGGAAATCCCACCCCCGAAGGTGACGGCGCCTCACCTTCGGACGAGACAGCCTCGGCAGCGGCAGCGTCGGGACTCACCTGTCCCGAGAGTCAGGGCGGCGCAGCCCCCGAGCCCGGCGAAAAGGGCGATCCGAGTGCAGTACCTGAGGCGGAAACCACTTCCGAATCTCCCTTGGTGCTCGGATCCCTTCTGCCCACAACGGGCGCGCTCGCATTCCTCGGTCCTCCCGAAATTGCAGGCGTCAACCTCGCGGCACAGGAAATCAACGAGTCCGGCGGCGTGCTCGGCCAGGACATCGAGATCATCCACCGCGATTCCGGTGACACGACCACTGACATTGCAACGCAGTCCGTGACCGACCTCCTGTCCCAGGATGTCAGTGCGATTGTCGGCGCGGCGTCGTCCGGCGTATCGCAGACGGTGATCAACCAGATCACCGGCGCAGGCGTAGTTCAGATGTCGCCCGCGAACACCTCTCCGGACTTCACCGACTGGGATGACAACGGGCTCTACTGGCGGACCGCTCCCTCCGACGTCCTGCAGGGCCGCGTGCTCGGCAACTACATCATGGCCTGTGGTGCACAGACCGTGGGCATGATCGTACTCAACGATGCGTACGGCACCGGTCTCCAGGCCAGTATCAAGGAAACAGTTGAGAGCGCCGGCGGTCAGGTCGTCGCCGAGGAAATG
The DNA here is from genome assembly GCF_056679915.1 of Arthrobacter sp. PTI12. Classification (NCBI taxonomy): domain Bacteria; kingdom Bacillati; phylum Actinomycetota; class Actinomycetes; order Micrococcales; family Micrococcaceae; genus Arthrobacter; species Arthrobacter sp. PTI12. Next base: position 1,407,973 of record NZ_CM155256.1, read on the forward strand.
TTCAATGAGGGTGACTCGCAGTTCAGCAGCCAGGTGGACGCCCTCGTGGCAGCCGAGCCTGACGCCTACGTGGTTATCAGCTTCGACCAGGCCAACAGCATCATCCCGCTGATGACCGGTCAGGGTGTTGACCCAGGATCGATGTTCTTCGTGGACGGCAACACCGCCGACTACAGCGAGGATCTCGATCCCGGCACTCTCGAAGGCGCACAGGGCACCCAGCCCGGTTCCTTCGCAGGCGACCAGTTCAAGGAGGCGCTGGCCGGTATCGACCCGAACCTGAACGTCTGGAACTACGCAGGTGAAAGCTACGATGCCGTGAACCTCATTGCCCTCGCCGCAGATGCAGCGGGAAGCATTGACGGAGCAGCAATCGCAGCTGAACTCGAGGCAGTGTCCAAGGAGGGCACTGAGTGCTTCGACTACGCAGGCTGCATCACCCTCCAGCGCAACGGCGAGGATATCGATTACCAGGGCATCTCCGGCCCGATCACGTTCGACGAGAACGGTGATCCGACCGAAGCCTTCATCGGTATCTACGAGTTCGACGCGGACAATGTTCCGCAGCCTTACCGTTCCGAGGCAGGACAGCTCTAACCGCACCACCTGATTCACTCGCACAGTACAGAAGAACCCCTCCCAGCCTGAGAGGGGTTCTTCTGCGTGTGGGCGGGCCCTTAACGCAGCTGAGGCCCCCTCCTGGACGGAGAGGGCCTCTACTGGCGTGAGCTACGCGGTGTCGGCGAGCGTCCCGAGATAAAGCTGGATGACCTTGGGGTCCTTCATGAGCTCGCGTCCGGTGCCGGTGTAGGCGTCCTTGCCCTGGTCGAGGACGTAGGCGCGGTCGCAGATCTGCAGGCACCGCCTGGCGTTCTGCTCCACCATGATGACCGAGACGCCGGCCCGGTTGATTTCATGGACACGGAGGAACGTCTCATCCTGTTTGACGGGGGAGAGACCGGCGGACGGCTCGTCAAGGAGTAGCACGGCCGGTTCCATCATGAGTGCCCTGCCCATGGCCACCATCTGCCGTTCACCACCCGAGAGAGACCCGGCGCGCTGGGCGCGCCGCTTGCCGAGCTCCGGGAAGAGGCCGGTGACAAAGTCGAAGCGTTCCTTGAAGTCCTTGGGCCGCTGGTACATGCCCATCTGAAGGTTCTCTTCGATGGTCAGGGTGGCGAAGACGTTATTGTTCTGCGGGACAAATCCCACACCCTTGCTGACCAGCTTGTTGGCTTTCAGGCCGGTGATGTCCTGGTCACGCACCACTACGGTGCCGGAGTGCACTTTCACAAGGCCGAACATTGCCTTCAGGAGAGTCGACTTCCCTGCGCCGTTGGGACCGATAATCCCGATCAGTTCACCCGACCGCGCTTCGATTGAGCAACCGTTCAGGATGTTGACGCCGGGCAGGTAGCCGGCCACTAGATCGGTGACCTTCACGACGGACTTGCCGGGCACTGACTCCGCGCCGTGGGCGCGCTGTGATCCTGCGGTTCCCGCTGCTTCGCTCATGGCCGCTTCTCCTCTGTTCCAGTGTCTCGGGCGGTGCCCTCAAGCTCGGTGATTCTGGCGTGGTCCAGGAGCCCCGCATTCTCTGTTCCCACCACAGACTCCTCGTCGTGGGAAAGCTCGGCCTCGAGCTTTTCCACGCCGTGGGAGTCGCCGAGGTCGACGTCGTGGTGAGCACCGAGATAGGCGTCGATGACCGCCGGATCCTTCATGACGACGTCGGGAGTTCCCTCCGCGACCACGCGGCCTTCCGCCATGACCACCACCCAGTCCGCAACGTGCCGGACCATGTGCATGTCATGTTCGACGAACAGGACACTCATGCCCTCTGCCTTCAGGTTCTTGATGTGGTCAAGCAGGGACTGGGTGAGTGCCGGGTTCACGCCTGCCATCGGCTCGTCAAGCATCACCAGGCGCGGCTTGACCATCAGTGCCCGTGCCATCTCCAGCAGCTTGCGCTGCCCGCCGGAGAGGGAGGCGGCGTAGTCGTCAGTCTTGGCATCCAGCTTGAATTTCTTCAGCAGGACCTCGGCCTGGCCGGTGATCTCCTTCTCGCGGCCGCCCCACAGGCCCTTGAAGAGGGCTCGCGCGAGGCTCTCACCCGGCTGGTCTGTAGCGCCGAGGCGCATGTTTTCCATGACGGTGAGCTTGCCCATGATTTTGGTCAGCTGAAACGTGCGGACCATGCCGAGACGCGCCACTTTGTAGGGCGCGACGCCGGCCAGGGGCTGGCCGTCGAACGTCCATTCCCCGCTCTGCGGCGAATCAAACCCGGTGAGCAGATTGAACAGGGTCGTCTTGCCTGCGCCATTGGGGCCGATGAGCGCGGTGATCTTGTTCCGCGGGATCTCGAGGTACTCAACATCGACGGCGTTGACGCCTCCGAAGCTCCGGGTGACGTTCTTCGCCGTGACGATCGGATCGCGCTTGCGGCAGCCCGGGCCGGGGGTGTCGTCGGTGATGGGCCGTGAATCAGTCATGTAGTCAATGCCATCCGCCGCGGGCCCGGGCATGGACCCGGCTGGCGATTGGGCTGAGCCGGAAACGGCATGTGCTGCGCGCCGTCCGCCTGGCTTTGCTGGGGGTTGCGGTGTCGGTTCCGCCGTGGGTTCACTCATGCGAACGCCAACTCCTTTTTGTTGCCGAGTACGCCCTGCGGCCTGAAAATCATGAGCAGCATGAGCGCAACACCCACCAGGATGTACCGGAGCTGACCGGCCTGGACGTTGGTGAGGAATGTGATGGCGCCGGTCTCGATGGCGCCGAAGAGCAGGCTCTGGGTGAGGGAGAGGACCACCCAGAAGATCATTGCGCCGATGACCGGGCCGAGCACGGTGGCCATGCCGCCGAGCAGCAGCACGGTGTAGAGGAAGAACGTGAGCTCCGTCGCGTAGTTCGCCGGCTGCACGGCGCCGCGGGGGATGGTGAAGATCATCCCCGCAACCGTGCCCATCAGACCACCGATGATCAGCGCCTGCATCTTGTACGCGTAGACGTTCTTGCCGAGGGACCGCACAGCGTTCTCGTCTTCGCGGATACCCTTCAGCACCCGTCCCCACGGACTGCGCATGAGCAGCCACACGGACAGGCAGGCCAGGGCAACGATCGTCCAGCCCACCACCCGGATGAAAAGCCCGTCCGCGTTCATGCCGACCGGACCGATGTTGTAGGCACCCTCGGGGAACGGGTTCAGCGCGAAGAACCCGTTCTCGAAACCTCCGGCGAGGCCGTTGGCTGAGCCGGTGACGTTCGTGAGGCTGTTGGTCGTCACCACATAGCGGATGATTTCCGCTGCAGCGATGGTCACGATGGCAAGGTAATCTGCGCGCAGGCGCAGGGTGGGAATGCCGAGCAGGATCGCGAAGACCACTGAAGCCAGCAGCGCTATCAGTACTGCGACCGGAAGCGGCGCACCGAAACTGAGGGTCGGGATAGCGAAGCCGTACGCGCCGACCGCCATGAAACCTGCCTGGCCGAAGTTGAGCAGCCCGGTATAGCCAAAGTGCACTGCGAGACCGAGCGCCGCCAGCGCGTAGGCCGCCGTCGTCGGGCTGATGATCTCGCCGAAGGCGAGGGCAAGAATATTTCCGAAGTCCATTTCAGGTGGCCCCTAACCTACGCGCTCTCGACGGCCGAGGATGCCCTCTGGCTTGAAGAGAAGAACAATGATCATGATGAGCAGAGCGCCGACGTACTTGAGGTCAGCCTCCAGCCAGATGGTGGACACTTCGACGAAGAGGCCAACGATAAGCGAGCCGACAAGGGCGCCGAAGACTGTACCCAGCCCGCCGAGGACCACGCCCGCGAAGATCAGCAGCAAAATCTGCTGGCCCATATTGAAGGAGACACCGGGGCGGTAGTAGGCCCAGAGGATGCCGCCGAGGGCCGCGAGTGCTCCGCCGACCACCCAGACCAGCCGGATAACGCGGTCGACGTCGATTCCTGATGCAGCTGCCAGCGCCGGGTTGTCAGCGACCGCCCGGGTTGCCTTGCCGATGCGCGTACGCAGGAGCAGGAACGCGATGAGCAGGATGACAACGAGGCTGGTGATCAGCGACGTCAGGTTGTTCTGCGAGATGGATACCGGCCCGAAGTCGAGGATGCGGCCCTGTGCGCCTGGAAGTTGCTGCGTTGCACCGCCGAAGAAGAACTGGATGATGTAGCGCAGGGCCAGGGCGAGACCGATGCTGACGATCATCATCGGGATGAGCCCGGAGCCCCGTTTCCTCAGCGGCTTCCAGAGGCCCGCGTCCTGGACATAGCCCAGCGCACCTCCTGCGATGACGGCTAGGACGATTGCGAGGAACGCCGGCAGCCCGATGGCCGCGAAGGCGAAGGTCAGTACCGCCCCCGCCGTGACCATCTCTCCGTGGGCGAAGTTGGTGAGTCCGGTGGTGCCGAAGATCAGTGAGAGCCCGACCGCGCTCAGTGCCAGGAGAAGGCCGAAGCTGAGGCCGGCCACAGCGCGGTCGGCGAAGACGTTCCAGAAACTCGTGGTTTCCAGCACAATGCCCTCACCGAACAGGAAGAGCGTGGTGATGTTTGTGGTTCCGGCGAAGGTAACGGTGCGGGGGTTCTCCTGGCCTTCGGCCAGAGCGGCTCCCTCGGGGAGGGTGGACTCATCGAGTTCCACCTCGTAGGCACCCTGCTCCTCGACCTCAACAACCCAGCGGCCGTTTTCATCGGAGGTGGTTTCGCCTTCGAAACCCTCACCGGTGACCGTGATGCGGACGTCTGCAAGCGGACCCTCGGCGTTGCGCAGCACGCCGCTGATCCTGTTTTGGAATTCCCCGGCCTGGACGGAGGCGGGGGTCTGCATGTTCATGACAGGTGCAGCAACGGAGGCTGATGCTCCTGCAGCGGGTGCGCTCATGAAGCATGCGGCCATGAGGCCGGCAATCAGGATCAGTAGCCTCCTGCGCCATGCCGGCGTCGGCTTGGTTATCAAGTTATGAACCTCCACGATGGTGGCTTGTCCGTCGAGGTACGACGGCCTTACAGCCTGTGATCGAAGTCACTCAGTGTGGAGATTATGTTACCTGCGCTGTGTTACCACTTTTTGCCATACGGGGCCTGCCAGATAGCAATTGCATAACAACTGTTCGGCGGAGACTACCGGCGGGTAGCGCGAACGCCTTCGAGCGAGGAAACTGGGCCGGCGCCAGGGTGTGGCTAGAGGTAGAGGCCGGTGCCGGCGTCGTCGGTCTCTGGTTGCGCCACCGCATGGACGTCCCGTTCGCGCAGGAGGATGTAGTCGGTGCCGCCGACGTCGACCTCGGATTTCTCTTCAGGGTCGAACAGCACGCGGTCACCGCGCGAAACCTGCCGGACGCTGGGTCCGGCCGCGGCCACATCTGCCCACGCGAGCCGCTTACCCATCACCGCGGTGGCGGGAATGACAATGCCCGACGACGAGCGCCGCTCGCTGCTGTCCTTGTCCAGGATGACCAGGAGGCGGTCGTGCAGCATCTTCAGCGGCAGTGCGTCGGGCAGGGGAGCTTTCGCTCCAGGGAGGTTTGGCACGCCGACAGTCTACCGTTGGCGCTCTCCAGCCGCGGGTAGAGCCGGCTGGGCGGTTCAGGAACAAAACGGCGTGGAATCCGTTGATATTGGTAGGGTTGAACAATCTCAGCCCCCAGATGGAGGACTACATCACAATGGCAATCGGCGGAAACCCGGTTTTCAACGGTAAGAACTTCCGTACCGCTGCCCGCGGCAACAATTCGGCAGCGTACGGTTCCACAGCTTTGGCCGGTCAAACGGCTATGAACCAGCAGCAGCTGGAGCACCTCTACAACCAGCCTTCGGCAGGTCCTGCGGATACGGGGCGCATGACGTTCGACGACGTCATCGTCAAGACCGTTGCCACGATCGGCATGGTGTTGGTCGGCGCCGCTGTTCCGGTGTTCCTGTTCCCCTCGCTGGCGCCGCTGCTGATGATTTTCGGTCTGATCGGCGGCTTCGTACTCGGGCTGGTCAACTCCTTCAAGCGCGAGCCGGTGCCTGCGCTGATCCTTGGCTACGGGTTCCTTGAGGGCCTGTTCCTCGGTGGCATCACCATGTTCCTCGAAGCGCAATTCCCGAACATCGCCATGCAGGCGCTGATCGGTACGCTCTCCGTCTTCGCGGTGACGCTGCTGCTCTTCAAGAACGGCAAGGTCCGTGCAACGCCCAAGGCCATGAAGATCTTCATGATCATGCTGATCGGGTACGCGTTGTTCAGCCTTGTGAACCTCGGACTGATGGTCTTCGGCGTCAGCGATGACCCGTGGGGTCTGCGCAGTGCGGACATCCCGGGCACCAACATCCCATTCGGCTTGGTCATCGGCGTGTTTGCCATCGGCCTCGCCGCTTTCTCCCTGGTCATCGACTTCACGATGATCAGCGAAGGCGTCCGCAACGGAGCACCGCGCAAGTACTCCTGGACGGCAGCATTCGGTCTGACAGTCACTCTCGTGTGGCTGTACATCGAGTTCCTCCGCCTCATCGCGATCCTGCGTGGCAGCGAGTAAACGACACAGCGCTCTGACTTGGGTCTAACGAGGAAGGCCCCCGGCAACCGCCGGGGGCCTTCCTCGTTAAGGGGAAATTTTGCGCAGGTCCGGTGGGTTCAGCGCCGCTGAACCCACCGGACCTGCGCAAATCTTCCTGGGGTGGTTGGGTGGCGGTGGCGGAGAAACCTCAGGAAACCCGGCCGGCTCCGTCCGCCGGGGACACCGCGAAGATGGCCGGTTCGGTGAAACCCGCTGCGGCAAAGGCCGCCATCACTGCTGCACCGACGCGGTCCAGATCCGCCAGTTGAACCAGCGCAATGGCCGAGCCGCCGAAGCCGCCGCCCGTCATGCGGGAACCCAGTGCACCGGCCTCGCGGGACGATTCAACGGCGAGGTCCAGCTCAGCACAGGAGATCTCAAAATCGTCCCTCATAGAGACGTGGCTCGCATCCAGCAACGGCGCAATCGCCCGTGGTCCTTCGTTACGGAGAAGCTCGACGGCGGCCTGCACCCGGGCGTTCTCCGTGACGACGTGCCGTACCCGCCGGAACGTCTCCTCGTCCAGCAGGCCGGATGCCTCCTCGAGGTCCTCTTCGCTGAGGTCGCGCAGCGCCGGAACGCCCATGACATCGGCACCGACTTCACAGGCACGACGGCGTGATGCGTAGCCGCCGGTTGCATGGGAGTGACTTACCCGGGTGTCGATGACTAGGAGGGCCAAACCGTTCTCCTGCAACGGCAGGGGAACTAGCTCGGCGTGCTGCGTACGGCAGTCCAGGAACACCGCGTGTCCGAGCTTGCCCAGCAGCGACGCGGACTGGTCCATCAGGCCGGTGGGCGCGCCGACCATCTCGTTTTCGGCGCGTTGCCCGATGAGCGCGAGGTCCGAGCCGCTGAGACCGAGCCCGTACAGCTCATTGGCGGCGACCGCCACTGCGCACTCGATGGCGGCGGAGGAAGACAGGCCGGCTCCAACCGGAACTTGCGAGTCAATCAGCAGGTCCATGCCCATGACCGAATGGCCCGCCTGCCGCAGGGCCCACAGAACGCCCACCGGGTAGGCAGCCCAGCCTTCGACGTCGCCGGCAGCCAGTTCATCCAGATCGCTGATGATGACCTCGCCGGAGCCGGAGCCGGAGCTGGAGAAGGTCGAACTGACCCGGACGGTGGAGTCCTCCCGGACGGAAGCTGCCACCTGCGTGGCTCGGTCGATCGCAAACGGCAGCACAAACCCGTCGTTGTAATCGGTGTGCTCACCGATCACGTTGACGCGGCCGGGAGCTGCCCAAACGCCGACAGGTGAGTGCCCGAAGCGATCCTCAAACTGCTGAACGAGAGTCATGCTGTTACCTTCCCTGCTGGTGTTGCGGCGCGCAGGGTGGCGGCAACCTGCTCCGGAGTGGTGTCGTTGATGAAAGCACCCATTGCTGCTTCCGAGCCGGCGAGGAACTTCAGCTTATCCTCAGCCCTGCGGGGAGAAGTCAGCTGCAGGTGAAGGTAGCCGGCCTCGCGCAGGTCAGGAACCAGGGGCGCCTGATGCCACGCGGCAATGTAGGGGGTGGGGGTGCTGTAGATGCCGTCCACGCGGGCCAGCAGGTCGAGGTACAGCGTGGTCAGCTCGTCCTTTTCCTCGCCGGTCAGTGCGGCAATATCGGGAACGTGACGGTGCGGCACCAGGTGCACTTCCAGCGGCCAGCGTGCAGCGAACGGCACGTAGGCACTGAAGTGTGTGCCTTCAAGCACCATGCGCTCGCCGGATTCACGCTCGGACTTCAGCACGGAGCCCATCAGGGTGCCGCGCCCGTCGACGGCGTCAAAATAGCGCCGGGCAGCCTGCCCCATCAGCGCCGCGCGAGGCGGAACGAACGGATAGGCGTAGATCTGCCCATGCGGATGCAGCAGGGTCACCCCGATGTCCGCGCCGCGGTTCTCGAACGGGAAAACCTGCCGGATGCCTTCCATTGCGGACAACGCTTCGGTCCGGTGTGCCCACGCTTCGACGACGGTGCGAGCCCGCTCCGGCGGCAAGGACCCGAAGGAGCCCTCGTGGGAGGAATCGAACGCGACCACTTCGCACCGTCCGAAGGCCGTCGTCGTCGTGCCCCAGCCTGTGCTGGCGGGCTGGAGGTCCGGCAGCTCACCGAGCGCGGGTCCAAAGGAGGAGAAGCGGTTCTCAAAAACCACAACCTCGTAGTCGGAGGCGGGAACTTCGGACAGGTTGCCGGCTGTGGAGGGGCACAGTGGACACTGGTCCGCGGGGGGCAGGTGGGTGCGCGTCTGCCGGTGTGCGGCCACGGCCGTCCATTCGCCGGTCAGGGGGTCGTAGCGTACGTCTCCCGTACCGCCGCGGGGCGGGAGACCACGGGAATCGGCGACGGCGGCAGGGTCGCGGTGCAGCGCCGCCGCTTCCTCGCTAGCGTCGAAATAGATCAGCTCGCGTCCGTCGGATAAGCGGGTGGGGGTTACCTGGGTCATGGGGTGTCCTGGGGTTTGGGGGATGGGCCGGTTGGGGGAGTGAGGATGCTCGTTGTCCGGGCATAGCGCGGGTCATCCGGCTCGGAGTCGGTCACAATGCAGTGCACCCGCTCGATCCCGGTGATGCGGGCAAGGCTCACCGTGCCGAACTTGGTGGAGTCAGCCAGAACGATCAGCCGGCCGCACTGCTCGGCAAATGCACGGTTTGTGTCTGCCTCGGCAAGATTGGGGGTGGTGATCCCGGCCTGGGCGTCCACGCCGTGGGCACCCATGAAGCACAGGTCCACGTTGAAGGACCGGACGGTGGCTGCGGCAATGGGCCCTACCAGCGCTTCGGAAGGGGAGCGCTCACCGCCGGTCAGCAGGACGGTCACGCCAGGTGTTGCAGCCCGGTGCAGCTTCTCGGCGGCGGGCAGGGAATTGGTAAGGATGGTCAGGGGCCCGGAGAGGTGCTCGACCAGGCGGTAGGTGGTGGTTCCGCCGGTGAGCGCCACGGTCATGCCCGGTTGGATGAGGGCTGCCGCCGTTGCGGCAATGGACTCCTTGGCCTCGATGCGCTGGTCTGCGTTGACACCGAATCCGGGTTCGATTGCACTGAGCGCGGTCCGGGATGCTGCGCCGCCGTGGACCTTGCGCAGTGCGCCGGCGGAATCGAGCACGTCGATGTCCCGCCGGATGGTCATTTCCGAGACCCCCAAGGCCTCGGCCAGCTCGCCGACGCGGACCGTCCGCCGCACGCCGAGCTTCGCAAGAATGGCAGCATGCCGGTCGGCAGCGAGCATCAGCGGACTCCGTAGGTTGGCGGAAGAAAAGACACTTAACAAAATACAACGGTTTAGAACAAATTCAAACAGTTGGCCGAAAATGGTTCTGTCAGACGGTTGTGAAAAGATTGAGGCATGACGCGTCCTTCGCGGCGGAAAACGCAGCAGTCCTTCTCGAACGGCTTTGTTGCGCCCTCGGGCCGGTCTGCCGGCGAGGATGTCCCCTATGCGTTGAGGATCGGGGCGGCCTGGGCGTGGCGCGTCGGCCTGATTCTTGTGGTATCCGCTGCGGTGCTGTGGCTGATGAGCCAGATTTCACTGCTGGTCATTCCCCTGATGATTGCGGGCCTTCTTTCGAGTCTGCTGCTGCCGGCGGTGACCTTCCTGCGCGCACGCAAAGTGCCGGGGGGAATCGCCGTTTCCGTCATCGTTCTCGGATTCCTGCTCGCCGTGGCCGCCACCCTTTCCCTGGTCGGGCAGCAGCTCGCCGTCGGGTTCGCTTCACTCTGGGATGAGGCGCTGGCGGGGATCGAGCAGGTGCAGGAGTGGCTCTCCGACGGTCCACTGGACCTCACCTCGTCACAGATTGACGGCTTCATCGAGGAAGTCGCCAATGCTGTGGACAACAACAGCGGGGTGATTGTCAGCGGAGCGCTCTCCTTCGGATCCGGTGCCGGCTACTTTCTGGCCGGACTGCTGCTCACGGTGTTTGCGCTGATCTTCTTCCTGCACGACGGCGACACCATCTGGCGCTTCATCGCCGGCCTCGCACCGCGGCGGGCCCGGGCGGCGATCGCGGGTGCCGGCCGCCAGGGCTGGACCTCGATGGCCAACTACGTCCGGGTGCAGATCCTCGTTGCTTTCATTGACGCTGTCGGAATCGGTCTGGGAGCCGCCATCATTGGCGTGCCGCTCGTTCTTCCGTTGACGGTTTTGGTCTTCCTGGGTTCGTTCATACCCATTCTCGGCGCGCTCTTCACCGGCATGGTGGCTGTCCTACTGGCCCTGGTGGCCAATGGATGGGTCAACGCACTGGTGATGCTCGCCATCGTGCTGCTGGTGCAGCAGGTGGAAGGGCATATCCTGCAGCCGTTCGTCATGGGCCGCGCCGTCTCGCTGCACCCCCTCGCAGTGGTGCTGGCGGTTGCGGGCGGTTCCCTTATTGCCGGCGTTGCCGGCGCCTTGTTTTCCGTACCGCTGTTGGCGATCCTCAACACGGTCGTTCGTTATATAGCGGGCCGCACCTGGGAGACGGATCCTGCCCTCGGTGCGTCCTCTGGACATCCCAGCCCAGGCTCTGTCCCTGCACCCTACTCATCCGGTGAACCACTTGGGCCGGAACCCTCCACGAAAGAAGCGTCAACGTGACCACGGATCTCGCCCAGCTGGCAGTGACCCTCGAGGACGTCCTCGAAGCTCAGAAAATGCTCGACGGCGTCATTGCGTACACGCCGATCGAAGACTCCCGCGCACTTGGCAGGCTGACCGGTGCCAGGGTTTCGCTCAAATGCGAGAACCTGCAGCGCGCAGGTTCCTTCAAGGTGCGCGGCGCCTACACGCGGATGGCCAGGCTTTCCGCGGAGGAGCGGGCACGCGGCGTCGTCGCGGCCTCGGCCGGCAACCATGCCCAGGGCGTGGCTGTGGCAGCCGCCCGGCTTGGCATCAAGGCACGCATTTACATGCCTCTCGGTGTGGCGCTGCCGAAGCTCGCGGCAACCCGCGGGCATGGTGCGGAGGTGGTGCTCCACGGGCACAACGTGGATGAAGCACTGACCGAGGCAAAACGGTACGCGGATGAGCACGGTGCTGTCTTTGTCCACCCGTTCGACAACGTGGACGTGGTGGCCGGGCAGGGGACAATCGGCCTCGAAATCCTCGAGCAGGTTCCGGACGTTGACACCATCCTCATGGGGGTTGGCGGCGGCGGGCTGCTGGCAGGTGTCTCAGTTGCCGTCAAGGCCCGTGCCAGGGAGCTGGGGCGGGAGATCCGCGTGATCGGCGTGCAGGCGGAGAACGCAGCCGCCTATCCGCCGTCGCTCGCAGCGGACGCCCTCGTGCCGCTGCAGAAGGTTTCCACGATTGCGGACGGCATTGCCGTGGGCCGGCCGGGGCAGCTCCCGTTCTCGATCATCCGCGAACTCGTCGACGACGTTGTCACGGTGAGCGAGGATTCCCTTGCCCGCGCGCTGATCTTCCTGCTGGAGCGCTCCAAGATGGTGGTGGAGCCGGCCGGCGCGGTGGGCGTCGCGGCACTGTTGGATGGAAAACTGACGGAAAACGGGGCCAACCCGGGGAACACCGTCGTCGTGCTTTCCGGCGGCAACATTGACCCCATGCTGATGCTCAAGGTCATCCAGCGCGGCCTCGCTGCTGCAGGCAGGTATCTGGTGGTGCGGATGCTGCTCGATGACCGGCCCGGTTCGCTGGCCACCATTTCCCGCATCATTGCGGAGTCTGACGCCAACGTGACCGGTGTGGATCACACGCGGGTGGGTGGCTCGATCAGCATGGGGGACGTGGCGATCACCATCAACATGGAGACGAAGGGCGAGGAACACTGCGAGCAGGTGCTGAACAACCTGCGGGCAGAGGGCTTCCAACCCGTCGTCATCCAGGGCTGACATGCTGGCAAAGCGGGCGCGGGGTGCGTTAACGACTGTCGTCGGCTTCGCCGCCCTGCTGTGGATTGTGCATCTGGTTAACACGGCCACCGGTTTCTTCCTGATCCGGCTGCTGGGCATTGTGCCGCGGGAAGTGGAGGGGCTGGACGGCGTGCTGTTCGCGCCGCTGCTGCACGCGGATGCCGGACACCTGTTCAGCAATACGCTGCCGCTGCTGGTCCTGGGGTTTCTGGCGTTCCTGGAGGGCGCCCGGCGTTTCGCCGTGGCAGTCGGGGCAAGCTGGCTGGCCTCCGGGCTGGGCGTGTGGATCTTCGGCGGCGGAGTGACCATCGGTGCGTCCGGGCTGGTCTTCGGCCTGTTTGCCTACCTGCTGGTCCGCGGCTTCTACAACCGGGACTGGAAGCAGATCCTGCTCGCCGGGCTGCTCTTCCTGATGTACGGCTCGCTCCTCTGGGGCGTGCTGCCGCAGTTCGGTTCGAACATCTCCTGGCAGGCCCACCTCTTCGGGGCTCTCGGCGGAGTACTGGCTGCGCTGATACTGAAGCGGCGGCCGGCCCCGTCAGGGACCGACCGCCTCAGCGCTAGTTGAGAAGCACAGCTAGCCCGCGTAGGGCTTAGCCGACAGGACCTCGACGGTGATTTCCTTGCCGTTGGGCGCGGTGTACTTCACGGTGTCTCCGGCCTTGTGACCCTGGATCGCTGCGCCCAGCGGGGACCTCTCGCTGTAGACGTTGAGATCCGTGTCCCCGGCAACTTCCCGGCTGCCCAGGAGGAAGGTCTCCTTGTCTCCGGCGATGTTCGCCTCGACCAGCATGCCCGGCTCAACAATGCCGTCATCTGCAGGGGACTCGCCCACGTGTGCGTTGTTCAGCAGTTCGGTCAGCTGCCGGATGCGGGCCTCGGCCTTGCCCTGCTCTTCCTTGGCTGCGTGGTAGCCGCCGTTCTCCTTGAGGTCACCCTCAGAGCGGGCCTGCTCAATGCGGGAAACGATCTCGGTGCGGCCTGGGCCGGACAGGTGGTCCAGCTCAGCCTTAAGGCGGTCGTAGGACTCCTTGGTGAGCCAGGCGACGGATGCGCTGTTGGTGGACACGATATCTCCTTAGGTACGTCGAAGCCCTCAAGCGGGATTCGGCTGCGGCCTTTGCCGTGATGCGCGCATCTACAAGCAAAGACCCCGCCTGCGTGATGGCCTCTTCTCCTGAAGTACTTCAGTAGGAACCAACCGCGGGGCGGGGCGGAACGTATCAGTCCATTATAGACAGCAAGCTTCAAATACCCAATAACCGGGCGGATTCTGGATCAGTGACAATCAGGATTCCTCAAGGAGCCAGCAGGCGTTGACGCCGCCGCTGACCCCCTGAGACTCGGTGCGGACCGTGGTGCTGTGGGACGAGGTGCCACCGTCAACGGATTGGGAGTTGGTGGGCGGGATGGTCACCACGGTCCAGCCCACGATGGCGTAGGACTGGTTCAGTACCTGCACAGCGCACTGCGCCGTGGCGCCCGGATCCTTGGTGACCTCATAGTCCACGCGGGCCACGGCGGGGCCTTCAATGCTGAAGCCTACGTCCTTTGATGAAACCTCCGGCGTACCGGCGAAGATACTGAAAACACCCGTGGCAACCACCGCTGAAGCCAGGGCGAACCAGATCAGCCAGCGCTTGTGCCGGCGAGCAAGCCCGGTGGCGGGCCGCTGCGGCTTGGGGGCGCCGTAGCGATTGGCTACTCTTGGTACTGGCGCGTGGTCGGTGCTCATCGGTTCCAAGTTTACCAACCGGTGCGTAGGTGAATTTCCGTCATTTTCCAGCCGGCGCCCTGACCGGGGCCGCTTGCCTAGTCACACCAGGAAAGATTCAGGAGCATTCAGTGCCCAGCCCGGAGCAAATTCCAGCTACTCCTTCAGGAAATCCAGAGAACGACGGCGGCTACCGCCTTCTCGCGGTGCATGCGCACCCCGATGACGAGTCGAGCAAGGGCGCGGCCACCATGGCCAGCTACGTCGCAGCCGGAGTGTCCGTGATGGTGGCCACCTGCACCGGCGGCGAGCGCGGCGACATCCTGAATGCGCAGATGGCCGACGTGCCGCATGCGGCCCGCGACCTCGCGGGCCTGCGGCGCCTGGAGATGGCTGAGGCAGCAGCGGCGCTCGGAGTGGAACACCGCTGGCTAGGATTCGTTGACTCGGGACTGCCGGAGGGGGACCCGCTTCCGCCGCTGCCGCCCGGTTGCTTCGCGCTGCAGCCTCTCGAGCGGGCAGCCGCGCCGCTGGTGAAGCTGGTCCGGGAGTATCGGCCGCACGTGATCCTGAGTTATGACGAGAACGGCGGGTACCCGCACCCGGACCACATCATGGCGCACCGGGTAGCGGTTGAGGCGTACGAGGCCGCGGGGGACCCGTCCCGCTATGCCGGTCTTGGCGAGCCGTGGAATCCGCTGAAGCTCTACTATGACCGCGCGTTCAATCCGGAGCGGTTCCGTGCCCTGCACTTCGCGCTGGAGGAGGCCGGCCTGCAGTCGCCCTACGCAGAACGGATCGCGGCCTGGCTGGAGGCGGACGCCGAAGGCCACCAGCCCGCGCGGCCAACGCATCCCACCACGACGCAGATCGACTGCGGCGATTTCTTCGAACACCGGGAACGCGCACTGCTCGCTCACCGCACGCAGGTGGACCCGGCGGGCTTCTTCTTTGCGGTCTCCTCTGAGCTGCAGCGCAAGGTCTGGCCGTGGGAGGACTACTCGCTGATCTCCTCCCGTGTGCCGCAGGAATTGCCTGAAACGGACTTCTTCGCGGGCATAGAATAATTTTGTGGCCGTCTGCCTAAGGCATCGATGCCATGTCTCCTCGTGAAAGTGGTGCTCTGGAGTGTTCTCCCTGCTGAATCTGGCCGCAACCGTGACCCCGGCGCCCGGTGATGAACCCTCACTGCGCCCCGGTCTTGATCCGGCCGATGTAACCCCCGGATTGCTCGGGTTCCTGGCAACTCTCTTCCTGGTGATCGCAGTGATCTTCCTGATTCGTGACATGACCCGCAGGATCCGCCGTGTGCGCTACCGGGAGATGGCACTCCTTGAGGAAGAGGAAGCCCGGCAGGCGGAAGAGATTCGGCAGAGTCGGCCGCTCGAGCATCGCGGGGAAGCGCGCCGGGCGGAGGCCGTGGACGAGCCGTCCCGGACACCGCCCACAGGTCCTGCTGAACGCGGTACTCCCGGCGGCAAGTATGGGCCGGACGCGCCCTAAACCTTGGCTGGCCTGCTCCGCTTCGACGCTTCGCTGAGCGGCCCGCTCAGCGAAGCGGGTTGAGCACCGCGATCAGGATGGCGATGAAGTGGGCGGCGAACGCTGCGACGGTGAACGCGTGGAACAGTTCGTGGAAGCCGAACCAGTGCGGACTGGGGTTGGGCCGCTTGAGCCCATAGATCACCGCACCGGCAATGTAGAACACTCCGCCGACCAGGATGAGCACGGTGGCCGGCACGCTCGCGGCGAGGAAGTACGGCAGGAACAGCAGTGCCGCAAGGCCGAGGGCGATGTAGATGGGCACGTAGAGCCAGCGCGGCGCATTGACCCACAGCACGCGGAACAGCACGCCCGCAATGGCTCCGCACCAGATCAGCCAGAGCAGGAAGGTGGCTTTGTCCTGCGGCAGCAGCGCCCAGGAAAGCGGCGTATAGCTGCCAGCGATGACCAGCATGATGTTGGTGTGGTCCAGACGTTTGAGCACCGCCTTGGTGCGGGGCTGCCAGTTGCCGCGGTGGTAGACGGCGCTCACGCCGAAGAGCAGGACACCGGTGAACGCGTAGATCGCGGAGGTGACTTTTCCTGCCGGAGTGGGTGCCAGGACAACAAGCACGATCCCGGCGGCGATAGCCAGGGGAGTGGCTCCGAGGTGGATCCATCCCCGCCACTTCGGCTTGATGTTCAGCGCGTCTGCAGCGCGTTCGACGGCGTATTCCACGGGGCCGTCAACGGGTGCCGATTCGTCCGGTTGCCGGCGAGGATTGGGTGCACCGGCTGGAGGAGAAACGCGTCGGCTCATGACCCGAATTCTATCTGACCGGCCCATAAGTTACTAACGGGTAACAAGCGCCGCACCCCACACAGCGGGGCTCGTGCCGGTACGGTAGGAACTGAATCTCACTAGCTGATCGGAAGGACGGGTGGGCGCTGCCGTGATGTTTCCCTCGTTTGCCTACAACTTCTACGAGCGCAAACTCCAGCGGTCACTGGCAGCCGACCGCATCCCCCACCACATCGGCGTCATGGTGGACGGCAACCGCCGCTGGGCTAAGCTCGCCGGCGCACCGACGCAGCACGGCCATCAGGCCGGCGCGGACAAGATCCTCGAGTTCCTCGGCTGGTGCCGGGAGCTCGGCGTCGAAATGGTCACGCTCTACATGCTGTCCACGGACAACATGAGCCGCTCGGCGGAGGAAATCGAGCAGCTTCTGGACATCATCGGGAACACCCTCGACCGCCTGGGTGAAACGCGGACAGTTCGCGTCCAGCCGGTCGGCGCTCTCGATCTCCTTCCGGAACACCTCGCGGTCAAGGTCACTGAGCTCGCCGAACGCACCGCGTGCATTGAAGGGCTGCACGTCAATGTCGCAGTCGGTTACGGCGGGCGCCGTGAGATTGTCGACGCCGTCAAGGAACTGCTGATGCACGCGGACTCCGAGGGCGCATCGCTGGCCGATGTCGCCGGGAACCTGTCGGTCGGACAGATTTCCGAGTACCTGTATACGCGCGGCCAGCCGGACCCGGACCTCGTGATCCGCACCTCGGGCGAGCTGCGGCTTTCCGGCTTCCTCATGTGGCAGAGCGCGTACAGCGAGTTCTACTTCTGCGAGGCGCTCTGGCCGGACTTCCGGCGGGTCGATTTCCTTCGCGCGCTGCGCGATTACGGACGCCGGCAGCGCCGATTCGGCGGGTAGCATTCCTTCCGCATTTCGTCACCCAAAATTCACGCGACACGCACGCATTGCCGGTGCCGCCGTCGTCGTTCGCGGGCGTAATGTCTGTTGCAACAGCAGGCACCCGCCGGCTGTTCGGGGAGGCCACCTATGCAGGCACCGTGCTCACCAGCACCGGTTCTGAAAAGGGGAGGCCGTGCGCGGCCTTCGGGCCGGCCCGCCTCACCCAAGCCCTAGATTATTCTCGGGCGTTCCTCGCCCGGGGAAGTGGAGTTGAAGTGGCCACATCTCGCACAACCCAGCGATCCGCAACCGATACGCCCAGCAACACCAAGGCCCGCCCGGCGGCGCAGGACGAACAACTCCTCGCAGCGGCGGGCCTTTCTGCTGTCGAGAGTCTCGGCAGCCGCAGCTACGTCCTGGATACCTCGGTACTGCTGTCGGATCCGCGGGCCATCACACGCTTCGCGGAACATGAGGTGATCCTGCCGATCGTGGTGATCACCGAACTCGAAGGCAAACGCCACGATCCCGAGCTGGGCTTCTTCGCACGTAAGGCCCTGCGGCTCCTGGATGAGCTGAGGGTGCAGCACAACGGGCTGAACCAGGCTATTCCGCTGGGAACCGAGGGCGGAACGCTCCGGGTGGAACTCAATCACGTGTCCACCGAGGTGCTGCCGGTCGGCTTCCGCAGCGGCGACAATGACTCCCGGATCCTGGCCGTGGCCAAGAACCTCTCGGACGAGGGCCGCAACGTCACGGTGGTGTCCAAGGACCTGCCGATGCGCGTGAAGGCTTCCGCGATGGGGCTGCAGGCGGATGAGTACCGCAATGAGCTCGTCAAGGATTCCGGCTGGACGGGAGTTGCGGAGCTGGACACCCTGGACGACGACGTCGACACCCTCTATGCGCATGAGCCCGTCTTCCTGCCGGACGCCGCGGAACTGCCCGCAAACACCGGGGTCATCCTCCACTCCGGGAAGGGTTCAGCCCTTGGCCGGGTGGGCGCCGACAAGCAGGTGCGGCTGGTCCGGGGGGACCGCGACGTCTTCGGGCTGCATGGCCGGTCCGCCGAACAGCGGCTCGCCATTGACCTGCTGATGGATCCCGAGGTGGGCATCGTGTCCCTCGGTGGGCGTGCCGGCACCGGAAAGTCAGCACTGGCGCTGTGTGCCGGTCTCGAAGCTGTCCTTGAGAGGCAGGAGCACCGCAAGGTTGTGGTGTTCCGGCCGCTGTACGCCGTGGGCGGCCAGGAGCTGGGCTACCTGCCGGGCGGCGAGAGCGAGAAAATGAACCCCTGGGCGCAGGCGGTCTTCGACACCCTCGGGGCGCTGGTCTCGCAGGAGGTGGTGGAGGAAGTCATGGACCGCGGCATGCTGGAGGTCCTGCCGCTCACCCATATCCGCGGCCGGTCCCTCCATGATTCCTTTGTGATCGTGGACGAGGCGCAGTCGCTCGAGAAGAACGTGCTCCTCACGGTGATGAGCCGGATCGGGCAGAACTCCAAGATTGTCCTCACTCACGACGTAGCGCAGCGGGACAATCTGCGGGTGGGCCGGCATGACGGCATTGCCGCCGTCGTCGAGACGCTCAAGGGGCATCCGTTGTTCGGTCACATCACGCTGACGCGTTCCGAGCGCTCGCCGATCGCCGCACTGGTGACGGACCTGCTGGAGGGTGCCGAAATCTAGGGCTTGCGTTCCGTGGCGGGTCAGCCGACCTGCCACGGAATGTGGTCGCGTACGTCGGTGAGCGTGGGTGGGGCGTCGGTGAACAAATCATCAACCATGTACTCATCCACTCCACTGATGGCCAGCCGGTGGCCGCAGCCTGCGAGTTCGCCGTCGAGCGCTGTTGTTGAGACGCAGATTGCTGTGGCGACGTCCACCAGCACCCGGGTTCGGCCTGTTCCGATGAGCGGGCGGCCCGGCGTGAATGGCTGGTAGGAGATGTTCGGGGTGGCGGTGGCGGCGAGAACACGGCGGCCCTCGTAGACGTCTTCGCTGATGTCCTCGAGTTCAACGCGGTTCGCGAACGGCGTCTCATACGGCACCGGAGCATCCCCCGCGAGTTCCACGGGGTCAAGCATGGCGGACCAACGCGGGTCACCGAACGCCGGTTCCCCGTAGGCGGCTTTGGGGCGGCGGTGGACGTACCCGGTTTCGTTGTAGACCGGGCTGACGAGGTTCGGGGCGACGAGCCAGGAACTCTTGCTCGCACTGACGTAGAACGAGTCTCGGGAATGCTCGTTGCCGGTGCTGCTGTGGAGGAGGGCTCCCTCAGCTGTCTCAACCCTCAGTGCCTGCGGCCGGCGCACCCAGGCGCGCAGCGGATCCGACTCCCCGTCGGTGCTGATCCAGGACACGGAGAACCGTACCGTTTCCCAGCGCCACGGCGAGGAACGGCAGAGGGATCGGAAGAGGCTCGCCGGGTTCAAACCGCTTGAGGCGGACATATCCACAGTGTAAGCCAGGCGTTTCAGTTCCCGGCGCCGGATTCGGTTACGGTAGGCAGATGCTGGCGCTGATGGGGGAGTACTGGGACACCGCGCCCGTTGCGTTCTGGCTGTGCGCCCTTGCGCTGGCGCTGCTCGCGGTGATCGGGATCTGGCTCAGCGTCATCGATATCCGAACCCACCGGCTGCCTAACCGGATCATCTTTCCCTCCTATCCGGCGGCCGGTGTACTGCTCATAGCTGCGGCGCTCGCGGCACAGGACTGGGGCCGGCTGGTGTCCCTTGCCGGCGGGGCCGCTGTGCTGTGGGTGTTCTACTTCATCCTGCGCCTGATCTACCCGGCCGGTATGGGCTTCGGTGATGTGAAGCTTGCCGGGGTGCTGGGCCTGTATCTCGGCTTTGTGGGTTGGTCCTTCCTGCTGTGGGGCACTTTCGCGGCCTTCCTCCTCGGCGGACTGTGGGGTGTTCTCCTCATCATCAGCCGGAGGGGTAACGCCAAGACGGCCATCCCGTTCGGGCCGTTCATGATCGTCGGGGCAGGACTGGTCCTCGCACTAGGCTGAGGAATATGCCTATCCCCGAGTTCGTCCAGGACCTGCGTTCCAAGATCGGCCATGATCCGCTGTGGCTTCCCGGAGCAGCGGCGGTGGTGTATGACGACGACGGCCGCGTCCTGCTCGGACGCCGAGCCGATACCGGCCAGTGGACCCTCATCACCGGGATGATTGAGCCGGGCGAAGAGCCCGCCCCGGCCATTGTCCGTGAGGTGCAGGAGGAGACCGGCGTGTCAGTGGAGGTTGAGCACCTGGTGAGTGTCGACGTCGTCGGGCCGGTGATTTTCCCGAATTCCGACGTCTGCAGGTTCCTGAGCCTGGTGTTCCGGTGCCGGTACCTTTCCGGTGAGGCGCGCGTGAATGACGACGAGTCCATGGACGTGCGGTGGTTCTCACTCGATGACCTTCCGGAGCTGAACCCGCTTCACCGCAAGCACGCCGAGAATGCACGCTACTCGACGGGTGTTCCCAACTTCGTGCGCTGACGCGGCGGGTTGCCTGCCGCCCGTGGGCCGGAAGAGACGAAGCGCGGTACTGAACTTGCGATAGCGCTTCGGCCATCCGATAGCGGTTGAACGGTGTCGGGTGGCGGGAAGGCTATCGGGTGGCAGTAAAGGGGCTCATCCCAATCGGGGGTGTAGGAGTTGGGGTCTGAAGCCGCCGGTCTCGAGCAGGCTTCGGGCGATGTAGTTGGTCAGGTTGCGGAACCCGAGTGCGGAGCCGCGCAGGTGTTCGAGCCGTCCGTTGAGTGCCTCGGTCGGCCCGTTGCTGGTGCCGGGTCGTTCGAAGTAGGCGAGCACGTCGGCGGCTCGCTTCTTCAGGGTCCGGCCCAGGGTGGTGAGCTCGGTGAGCACCTTGGGGACGCCGGCGCTGAGGTCGGTGATCAGCTTCTCCATGAGCTCGCGGCCACGTTGCCGGTCCTCGTGGCGATAGGCGGCGATCATCCGCTGGTAGACACCCCAGGCTCGAACCGCGTGGGGTCGTTGATCAGCAGCCGCTTGCCTTCGGCCAGGACCGCGTTGTTGGCGGTGTCCCACGCGGCCCCGAGTCCCTCGGCGACACGGGCGACGGTGAGGTGTGCGACCACGATCCCTTCCAGCGCCCACCGCAGCCCGGTGCGCGAGAGCTTCGCGCGTGGCTCCGCCGCGGCGCTGGTGTCTTGGCGCCACACGTGTCCGCAGTCGGCACAGCGGTAGCGGCGCACTACAACTTCCAGCACGGTCGGTCGCCAGCCCAGCGGCTCGTGGGCCAACCGCCGGATCACGGTGTCACGAGCGGCGCCTTCGCTGCCGCACCGTCGGCACCACTGATCTGGTTCCACCACGCGGCACGCGAGGACCGCACGATCCGGTTCAAGTCGTTGCCGATCACGCTCAGACCGAGGCCGTCGAGTCGAGCGAAGGCGGTCAGGTCAGGGCGGCCGAAGCCGGCCGGCGGGGTAGCGTCGGACACGTCGACGTCTATCTGCGGACTGACTCGGCGGGGCGCGATCGTCTCGTGCGTTGGCGGACTACGGGAGCTTGGACGCGAGGACGTCGGCCGCCAGGATCTCGGGTGCTGCGCCGAGGAGGTGCTGGTTGGCCATCAGGGCTGCGACGATGGCGCCGTTGGCGTGGGCGTCGCGAGCGGCTTCGTCGGGGAATGCATCGAAGATCCAGAAGGTGTCGGCATGGGTCCTAGCCGCGAACCAGACAATCGTTCCTACTTCTTCGTTGGCGAGTGCGACAGCGCCGGCGAGCAGATCGGCGAGCGCGTCGTGCTGTCCATCGGCCGCGACGATCTTGGCGACGAAGGCATACGGAAGCGATGCGGGTGTGGACATGAGGGGTTCTCCTTGAAGTCGGGGTTCTTCGTGGGGCGAGTTCAGCATATGACGAGCGAGGGCCGATGGGGAGTGGCGTATACGGCAGTATTGCTATTATACACGCCATGCGTATCGGACTGATCGCGATCGACGGCTGCTTCGGTTCGGCGGTCGCGTCGATCATCGACATCGTGCGGGTGGCCGACGGAGCCCGCGGCGATGTCGACCCGCGGATCGACCCGATCGAACTCGCCATCCTCGGACCGAAACGGCGAGTGACCACGACGGCATCGATGACCCTGTCGGTGGACCACCCGCTGTCGGAGTCCGGAGAGTTCGACGTGGTCGTCGTCCCTGCGCTTGGAACCCTCACGGCCGCCGCGACCCACGACGCCCTCCAGAGCCGAGATGCTCGTTCGGTCATCGCCTCACTCGGGCGCCTCGACGACGCGACCACCCGGATCGCCGCGGCGTGCACCGGCGTGTTCGCCGTCGCCGAGACCGGACGGATGCATCATCGGCGGGCGACGACCAGCTGGTTCCTGGGGCCGGAGTTCCTGAAGCGCTATCCGACCGTCGCCCTCGATCTCGACACCATGGTCGTGGTCGACGGGAACCTCGTCACCGCCGGCGCCGCCTTCGCCCACATCGACCTCGCGCTCTCACTCGTGCGATCGATCAGCCCCGACCTGGCCCAACATGTCGCCAAGCTCCTCATCATCGACGAGCGCCCGTCGCAGGCGGCTTTCGTCGCCTACGAACATCTCCGGCACGAGGACCCGATCGTCGTCGAGTTCGAACGCTTCGTGCGCGCCCGCCTGGACGAACCGTTCAACGTCGCCTTCGTCGCGCAGTCGCTCGGCACCAGCCGGCGCACCCTCGAACGACGAGTCCGTGCGGCGCTCAACCTCACTCCGCTCGGCTTCGTCCAACGGCTTCGCATCGAACGAGCTCGGCACCTCTCAGCAACCACGGACCTCACCTCCGCCGAGATCGCGCTACGGGTCGGCTACGCGAACGCCGAGACTCTGCGCTCCCTCCTGCGCAGGGAGCGACGCCGTTCCTGACCTATCGCCATGCCTGTAGCTTGTGTCCTAGCGCTCGGTTGGAGCCACCTCTCAGCACGTCGCGTCGACGCTCCTGCGTCGCCCCTGGACGACCCACTCGACACGCCCGAAGCACAGGCCATGTGACGTGCCCCGGCTTCCCGGACGGTCGGGGTTGGGTGGCTGTGATGTCGCTGCGTTCTCGTCGAGAGGGTCAGCAGACCCGATCAGGGTCGATTGGGATGAGCCGCGAAGGCGGTTAGGTCAGGGCGGCCGAAGCCGGCCGGCGGGGTAGCGTCGGACACGTCGAGGTCTCTCGGATGGATGGCGTAGGAACCTCCATCGTCGGGAGACCTCGACGTCTATCTGCGGACCGACGCGCCCGGCCGACCTACACCCTCATCTGGGAAGAGCCAGGAAAGGTATCGCCATTGTCGATGCGTCACATTGGGGAAACGCTTTCCTGAACATCGCCTGATCGCTTGAATGTGACCGCTCTCACGGCTAGGCTGATTTTCGTTGGTCTCCGTGAATCGTTTCATTGCCCGTGCCTTTGTAGTGCCTCGGGCACCTCTCGGGTGGCCCGAGAACCACCGATATTTCACTGTCGAACTAAAAGGTGTGATGCCATGACCCTCGAAAATTCGCGTCCGCATTCAGCGCGCGCCCTGATAGCAGGGGCCGCAATCGTCGGCCTCTGTACGGCAACGACGCCGGCGCTGGCGGCCGAGGAGCCGCTGCCCCGTTCCTTCGACTTCGGTACCAGCGAAAGCCCGGTGGCTGACGGCTGGACCGGTATTGACGAGACCAACCGGTACTCGGCGGAAGCGGGCTACGGCATAGTGCCGGTTGGTGGAGTCAACCCCATCTCACGGCTTCGGGCACCAGCTGTCCCGGATCCGCTGGCTAATGACTTTGTGCTCGCAACCGCCTGGGGCTTCGTCGCCGATGTCCCGAACGGCTCCTACAGTGTTCGGGTCATCTCAGGCGATCAGCTCGTCAACGGCGGCACCACCAATACAACTGTCGCGCTCGAGGGCACGGCAGCCGGAACCATCCAGGCGCGCCGCTCCGTAGCTGAGCAAACGTGGCAGACCACCGTTGAAGATGGTCAGCTCACCATGGATTTCACCGGCGAAGGAGCCGGCGCCTACGTCAACGGCGTCGTCATCACGGAGGTTGAAGAAACACCGGAGCCTGAGCCGGAACCCGAACCCGAAGAGCCGGTCTCCACCCTGGCCGCGCCGCAGTCCGTGCGTATGTCCCATGTAACCTCCGAGGCCGTGACCCTGCGCTGGAATGAAGTCAGCGGAGCCACGGCCTACGTTGTCTCCCGGGCTGACGCAGTGGACGGTCCCTACACGAAGGTTGCGGAAACCGGTGAGCGGACTGTCTACCTGACCGACCCCGTCGACACGACGAAGGTCCGCTACTACAAGGTGCAGGCGCGCGGCGCTGACGGTCTCTCGCCGTCGTCGGCCGCGGCTGCCTCCAGTCTGAGCACTGACGCGCCCGCGCTTCCTGAGAATGGCGTGCTGTCGCTGGATCTGGGCAACGGAGAAACCGCGCCGGGCGCCGTCCGGATCGATGAAACGACGGCCTACACCGCAGAGAACCGCGCAGGCTTCGTAGACGTGTCCCAGGTTTCCGCCACCGACCGCGGTACGGAGGACGCCACGCGCTCCGACTTCGTCACCGTCGGCGACACCGAACTTGTGGTTGACCTGCCGAACGGCAACTACACGGCCAACCTGATTGCCGGTGACGCCGAGGGCGCAACCGATATCGCGATCACGGCCGAGCAGATGGCCAAGGTGCAGCCGACCGCGAAGGCGGCCGGCGAGTACCTCGAAATGGCCTTCGACATCGCAGTGGTGGATGGCCAGCTGAACCTCGAGTTCGCAGGGACCGCAGCGAACCTGAATTCGCTGGTGCTGACCCAGCAGACTCCACTGGAGGCCGGCCCGCAGCCGACCGCCTGGATCACCGGCGACTCCACCGTCCAGACCTACACCTCCGGTTACGCGCCACAGGCCGGCTGGGGCCAGATGATCGACCGCTTCCTCTCAGATGAGGTGACGGTCGAGAACAAGGCCATCGGCGGGCGCAGCTCCAAGAACTTCATCAGCCAGGGCCGCCTCGACGAGGTGCTGCTCAACATCAAGCCGGGCGACTACCTCTTCGTCCAGTTTGGCCATAACGACAACAGCTACGGCGTGGATGACCGCTGGGCCGCTCCGGGCGACTACTACGAGTACCTGCGTACTTTCGTGGACGGAGCCACCCAGCGCGGTGCAACGCCGGTCATCGTGACGCCGGTCTCCCGCCGTTCCTACAACACCGAGACGGGCGAGGCCAACGTGTCCTTCCCCGAGTACGTGGACGCAGCAACGCGTATCGCGGCGGACACCGGAACCCCGCTGGTTGACCTCTCCGCCTCGAGCCGGGCCTACTTGACCGAGATCGGTCCGGAAGCGGCGAAGTCGGTGTTCCTGCACGTTCCGGCCGGTGTCTACCCGGGCCGGCCGAACGGAACAACTGATGACACGCACTTCCAGGAGTACGGGGCCATCCAGATGGCCCGGCTGGTTGCGTCCGACGTCGCCAAGCTGGACATCCCGCTCGCCGCCGAGGTGGAAGCGGCGGAGCCGCCCGCCGAAGTACCTGCAGCGCCGGCGGGGCTGGTTGCCGGCAGCATCTCGAACGCCGGTGCACAGCTCACCTGGGATGCGGTCGAGGGCGCTGACATCTACAAGGTCTTTGCGAAAAAGGCCGACGCCGGAGATGATGCGTACGCTCTGGTCACCACCTCCACAGTCCCGCTTGCCAACGTAACGGGCCTTGAGGAAGGGGTGTCTTACGACCTTCGCGTTGCCGCAGTGAATGGGAGAGGTGACTCGCCGCCGTCGGACGCTGTCCGCATCACCACCAAGGCACCGCTGTACAAGTTCGATCTGCAGCTCGCCGGCAATCCCGTCATGGATGGCTATACCGCGCTGGACAATTCGAGCCTCTACACACCGGAAATCGGCTACGGCTTCCTGTCTACTGAGGGTCTCAGCGGTCGCGATCGCGGTACCGGGTTCGATCCCGTACCCACCGCGCTCCAGCGGGACTTCCTGCTGCCGGATGCCGCAAAGCACGAGCTCGTCATCGATGTTCCCAACGGCTCCTACGCGCTCAAGGCTTACTACGGTGACCCGCTTGGTAGCGGACGGTTGGCAATTCAGTCGGAGGGCAAGGACTACGGTTCCTCCAACGCCGGTCGCGGCACCATTGCGGACAGGATTCTGCAGCCCGTACTGGTGACGGACGGCCAGATCAACATCAAGGCCGGAGGCTGGTTCAACGGTCTGGAAATCACGCCGCTGCTGCTGGCGCCGAATGAGTTGGCGGCCGACGACGTTCAGATCGATGGCAGCGACGTTGCCGTCTCGCTCAGCTGGACAGGGAACGACGACGCCGCAGGCTACCGTGTGTACCGCCAGTCCGCTGGAGCTACGGAAGCGGAAGCGCTCGGCGATGTCGATGGAACGTCCTTCGTGGACACCACCGCTGATATCGGCCTTGAGTACACCTACACCGTTGTTGCGCTGGATGCTGCGGGAGCAGAGTCGGTTCCGTCGAACGCGCTCGAGCTCACTACGGTGGACCCGGACGTAGCAAAGGCGCCGGTTCCCACCGGACTGGCGCTCGGTGACGTGAACAAGAACGACGTCACGCTCAACTGGGAGCCCTCTGAAGGCGCTCTCTTCTACCAGGTGTTCCGTGCCGATCCGCTGGCAGACGGTTCTGTTGGTGAGCTTGAACTTGTCGGTCGGGCTGACAAGCCCACCTACACGGACTCCGACGTTCTGACCACTGTTGAGTACGTCTATGCAGTGGCAGCCGTCAATGCCGGCGGCGTGTCGGAAAAGTCCGAGACCGTCACCTCCCCGGCTAAGACCACGCTGGTGCGGCAGGCAGAGCGCCTTGACCGTTCGCCGGTAGCCGTTGCTTCCGAAGAGGGGGTCTACGTTGGGTGGCGCATGCTCGGCCTGGATCCCGAGGAAATCGGATTCCACGTCTACCGCGACGGTGAGCGGATCACCACCGAACCGGTCGTCTCCAGCACCAACCTGCTCGACGCCGAGGGTGCTGCTGATGCCACCTACCGCATCAGCACCGTGGTGAACGGCACCGAGCGCTGGGCCACGGAGGACTTCACGGTGTGGGATTCCCAGACCCTGGACATTCCGCTGGACAAGCCGGCCGATGCCTACACCAAGGACGGCCAGCCCTACAGCTACCGTGCCAACGACGCATCGATCGGTGACCTGGACGGTGACGGCCAGTACGAGATCGTGCTCAAGTGGGATCCGACCAACTCCCAGGACAACTCGAAGGGCGGCTACACGGGCAACGTCTATGTGGATGCCTATGAGCTGGACGGCACCCGCCTCTGGCGCATCGACCTCGGCAAGAACATCCGGGCCGGCGCGCACTACACGCAATTCCAGGTCTTTGACCTGGACGGCAACGGCACGGCTGAAGTCACTCTGAAGACGGCCGACGGAACCGTGGACGGAACGGGTGCAGTCATCGGCGATGCCCGTGCCGACTACCGGAACTCGGGCGGCTATGTGCTGGACGGCCCCGAGTTCCTGACGGTGTTCTCCGGGGCAACGGGTGCGGCGGTCGACACCGCCGACTACATCCCTGCCCGTGGAGATGTTGGTGCGTGGGGCGACGGCTACGGAAACCGCGTTGACCGGTTCCTGGCCGGAGTGGCCTACCTTGACGGCGAGAAGCCGAGCCTGGTCTTCAGCCGCGGTTACTACACGCGCACGGTGATAGCAGCCTATGACTTCGACGGCACAACGCTCACACCACGCTGGACCTTCGACTCGAACGAGTCGGGCGACGAGTACAGGGGTCAGGGCAACCACCAGTTCTCGGTGGCGGACGTCGACAATGACCAGAAGGACGAGATCATCTTCGGGTCCATGACCATCGACGACGACGGCACGGCGCTCTATAACACCGGCCTCGGCCACGGCGATTCACTCCACGTTTCGGACTTCGATCCGGCGCGGGAGGGACTTGAGGTCTTCGCGGCACACGAGGACATGGGTGCGTCCGGCAACAATGGTGCTACCTTCCGAGACGCCGCGACCGGTGAGGTGATCTGGTCCATCCCGGCAACCCGGGACACCGGACGAGCTGCCATGGCGGACATCGACCCGCGGCACCCAGGTGCTGAAGGTTGGGCTGTCGGCGGCGACGCTGCCTGGAACTCACCGGTGGGTCAGCTGCGCGCAAGCGACGGCGAACTGATCTCCGAGCAGATTCCGGCAGCGAACTTCCTCACCTGGTGGGACGGAGACCTCCTGCGGGAAATCACCGACCACGACTGGACCGAAGAAACCCGGACCGGCGTGCCCACCATCTCGAAGTGGAACGTCGAAACCAGTTCCGAGGACGTGCTCTACCGTGCTGAGGGAACGTTGACGAACAACGACACCAAGGGCACGCCGGCTCTCCAGGCGGACCTGTTCGGTGACTGGCGCGAGGAGATCGTCACCCGTACCGACGATTCGACCGCCCTGCGCATCGCCACCACGGTGAACGTCACGGACCACCGGCTGCGCACCCTGCAGTCCGATCCGGTCTACCGCCTCGGGGTTGCCTGGCAGAACACCGCCTACAACCAGCCTCCGCACACCTCGTACTTCCTGGGCGAGGGTATGGAGCAGCCGAAGGCGCCGAGCATCGCGTACACCGGTGAAGAGCCGGCTCCCGGTGAATTCGTCAAGCCGTCCTTCACGCCGGACGCTCCGGTGAAGGACTCGCTGACCGACGAAAACCAGCTGGATCTGGGCCTGGCGAAGCAAAAGTTCCCCCGTGGAGCTTCAGAGGTTGTGCTTTCGAACCTGGCTGCGGAGGGATGGGTGCACGTCTACCTCGGTGAGGTTTCGCTTGGCTGGCACCTGGTCAACGACGGCGCAGTCACCGTGACGACGCCGGAAAACACCCGGCCGGGAGACAACCGTCTGGTGGTGCACACCTCAGGGGATGAGCTGCTGGGTTGGGATCGCCTCAAGGTGGTGGGCCCGCCCCGCTAACCCCTCACGGGTGTTTGGGAACCTGAAAAGCGAGGGTCCCTCCTGGATTTGCATCCATAAGGGACCCTCGCTTTTTTATGCTGGGTACTTTGGGGCGCGCGTGCTCACTGCGGCGGGCGCGTCATGGACAGCACGTCGAGCGCTTCGTCCAGCTGCGCTTCCGTCAGTTCACCGCGATCCACATACCCGAGCGCGACGACGGCCTCCCGGACCGTGAGTCCCTCGGCCACGGCCTTCTTGGCAATCTTCGCCGCGTTCTCATAGCCGATGTACTTGTTCAGCGGCGTGACGATCGACGGCGATGCTTCCGCGAGGAAACGCGCACGTTCTTCATTGGCGGTGAGCCCGTCGATCATCTTGTCCGCCATCACCCGGCTGGTGTTGGCGAGCAGGCGGATGGACTCGAGCAGGTTGGCGGCCATCACGGGAATGCCGACGTTGAGCTCAAACGCACCGTTGGTCGAGGACAGCGCAATGGTGGTGTCATTGCCGATGACCTGGGCTGCGACCATGATGGCTGCCTCGCAGATCACCGGGTTGACCTTGCCCGGCATGATGGAGGAGCCCGGCTGCAGGTCGGGGATGGCAATTTCGCCGAGCCCGGTGTTCGGTCCCGAGCCCATCCAGCGCAAATCATTGTTGATCTTCATGAACGAGTACGCGATGTTCCGCAGCTGACCGGACGCCTCCACGAGCCCGTCCCGGTTGGCCTGCGCCTCGAAGTGGTTGCGCGCTTCGGTGAGCGGCAAGCCGGTGTCCTGGGCGAGCAGTTCGATCACACGGGCAGAGAAACCGGCCGGGGTATTGATGCCGGTTCCGACGGCGGTGCCTCCCAGGGGCACCTCGGCAACCCGGGGGAGCGAAGCGTTGATGCGTTCGACGCCGTAGCGGACCTGCGCGGCGTAGCCTCCGAATTCCTGTCCGAGCGTGACCGGCGTGGCGTCCATAAGGTGGGTGCGGCCCGACTTCACGACGCCCTTGAACTCCTCCGCCTTCCGCTCAAGCGACTCCGCCAGGTACTCAAGCGCCGGGATCAGGTCATTGATCAGCGCCGAGGTTGCAGCGACGTGGACGGAGGTCGGGAAGACGTCGTTGGAGGACTGTGACGCGTTCACGTGGTCATTGGGGTGCACCACCTTGTCGCTTCCGCTGTCCTTCAACGCGCGGGTTGCGAGTTCGGCCAGTACCTCGTTGGTATTCATGTTCGACGAGGTGCCGGATCCGGTCTGGAACACATCGATGGGGAAGTCGCCGTCGTACTTTCCTGATGCAACCTGGTCCGCTGCGGCTTCGATGGCGCGTGCGAGCTCGTCATCGAGCACACCCAGCTCGGCATTGGCAGTTGCTGCTGCCTTCTTGATCCGTGCCAGGGCTTCGATGTGCGTCCGCTCCAGCGTCTTGCCGGAGATCGGGAAGTTCTCTACGGCACGCTGCGTCTGCGCGCGGTAGAGGGCGTTGGCAGGAACCCGAACCTCGCCCATGGTGTCGTGTTCAATGCGGTAATCGACGTTGTCCTGGGAATCAATTGTCATGCGCTAATTCTCGCCTGTGGCGCTGAGCCCCACAAATCAGAGGGCGCCCAGTTCCGACACGAGGTCGGCCTTGCCTTCATCCAGATGGTAGGTAACACCGACGACGGCGGTAGACCCCTTTTCGACGGCGCTCGCGATGACGCGCGACGAGTCAACCAGGCGCTGTGCGGTTTGCCGGATATGTTCTTCCACGGCGTCGTTGATCTCGTGATCTCCGTTGCGCCGTGAGGTGAGCACCGAGGGAGTGATGCGTTCAACGAGGTCGCGGAGGAAGCCTACGGGCATGGTGCCGGAGTCAATGGCGTTGGCTGTTGCGGTGACAGCGCCGCAGGAGTCATGTCCAAGGACAACAATCAGCGGCACATTGAGGACGCCCACACCGTATTCAAGCGAGCCGAGGACGGCGTCGTCGATCACCTGTCCTGCCGTCCGGACCACGAAAATGTCACCGAGTCCGACGTCGAAAATGATCTCGGCTGCCAGGCGGGAATCCGAGCAGCCGAAGATGACGGCGAAGGGATCCTGGGTGTTCACCAGCGACGTGCGGCGGGACGCGTCCTGGTTGGGGTGGGACGACGAGGAGGAAATGAACCGCGCATTCCCATCACGCAGTTTCTGCCAGGCTTCAGCGGGAGTCAGTTGCTTGGTCACGGCTCTCACTCTACTGCTATCGCGCTTCGGCACCCGGTTGGTGACTTTACGTTGAGGGCTAGCCCAGGTCCTCCAGCACTGCGCTGCCAAGAACATCGAACTGCGCCAGGTCCGCGGTCCCGTTCAGGATGAGCGTGAAGCCGTCCTGTTCGGTAGTGAGGAACACATCGCCGGAGGTGCTGTCCAGCAGCTCCCAGGTGACGCCGTCGATCACGCGTTGTCCCGAAGGCTGCGCGTCCTCAAGGCGCTGGGAGAACCAGGTGGGGTTGGAGTTGTTGGTCTGTGTGACCTGGATGAACTCGCGATCGGGGGTGAGGTAGCCCACTTCCCAGAAAGCGACGCCGTCGGATGCGGAGCCCGTCCAGCGTGCGTAGTTGGAGGTCCAACCGTCCGGGAGAACAGCGGCGGCCGGCTCGTAACCGGCGGCGTCTTCCGCCTGGGAGGCTACGGTAGCGACGTCGATGTCCCGCGTGTAGGTCTCGGCCGTGTGCGTTGGGTTGAGCAGGACCACGAAGAGCACCAGTGCAAGGGTGACGGCGGTGGCGATGAACATGCCGATGGATGACGCGTTGGCGCGCTTTGCCTGCTTGGCCGTGAGTACCGGGGTTGCCGGTGCCTCCTGCTGGTTTTCCTGGGTATTGCTCACTCCTCCATTGTCCCTCACGCTGCATCCGTCACGAAAATGGCCGCAGCGCAGAGCCGCACTATGATTGCCGAAGAGGAACCGCTAATTCAACGATGAGGTAAACGTGTCCGACACCGCAAAGAACGCGCAGTATTCCACCCTTTCCCCGGCTCTTGCCGTGGGGGATGACGAGCCGGACCGCAACCTCGCCCTTGAGCTGGTGCGCGTCACCGAGGCCGCAGCCATTGCCGGTGGGCACTGGGTTGGTTTCGGCGACAAGAACAAGGCTGACGGCGCTGCCGTTGACGCCATGCGCTCGCTCCTCTCGACCGTCCACTTCAACGGCGTTGTGGTTATTGGTGAGGGCGAAAAGGACGAAGCGCCGATGCTCTACAACGGTGAGCGGGTCGGTGACGGAAGTGGTCCGGAGTGCGATGTCGCGGTGGACCCGATCGACGGCACCCGCTTGACGGCGCTGGGCATCAACAATGCGCTCGCCGTTCTGGCAGTGGCTGAGCGCGGCACCATGTTTGATCCCTCGGCCGTCTTCTACATGGAGAAGCTGGTCACCGGTCCCGAAGCTGCGGACATGGTTGACCTTCGCCTGCCCGTGAAACAGAACCTGCACCTGATTGCCAAGGCCAAGGGCAAAAAGGTCAACCAGATCAATGTCATGATCCTTGACCGCGACCGTCACCGTCCGCTGGTCCAGGAGATCCGCGACGCCGGTGCCCGCACCCGGTTCCTGATGGACGGCGACGTCGCTGGAGCAATCGCGGCTGCCCGTGAAGGCACTGACATCGACGCGCTCATGGGCATTGGCGGCACGCCGGAGGGCATCGTTGCTGCGTGTGCCATCAAGTCCCTTGGCGGTGTGATCCAGGGCCGGTTGTGGCCCACCAGCGACGAGGAGAAGCAGAAAGCGCTCGACGCCGGCCACGACCTTGAGCGCGTTCTCTCCACCAATGACCTGGTCACCAGCGACAACTGTTACTTTGCAGCGACCGGCATCACCGACGGCGACCTGGTGCGCGGCGTCCGCTACTCCGGCGGCAAGGTGCTTACCCAGTCGATCGTAATGCGCTCGAAGTCGGGCACCATCCGTGTGGTTGACGGTGAGCACCAGGCTCACAAGTGGGAGAGCTACGCCCGCCTGAGCTAGCACTTGCGGCGTGCCGGGTGGCGCTTTTCCTCCCGGGTTGCCGCGCAGTCGTCGCGCCACGCTCGCGATAGCGATTCGGCCAAGCGATAGCGGTTAACCTGTACCGCCTGGCCGGTCTGCTATCCGACGGCACAAACGCTATCGAGGAGTACGATGGCGTTGGCCTATGATCGCCGCGTGGCCTGTCCGCTGGCTGCCGGTTATCCACATGTGCCGCCTTTGCCGTGGCGCAGCTCATGCCCCACCCGGCAGGGTAAGGGGTGTGAACCTTCCAGCAATCCAGAGTGCGGCAGACCGTTCCCTTGACGAGGACTGGCCGCGCCGGCTGGCCAGGGGTGCGCGGCGCGGAACCCTAGTCCGCATCCGCCAGGGCTGCTACGTCGATGCCGTCCAGTGGAAGGCCCTGGACGCCAACCAGCAATACCGGTTGACCCTTCAGGCGGTGCTTCGGACGTCAACCAACGCGCCCCTCTTCGCCGAGGAATCGGCCGCGTTCCTGTGGGGCTTGCCGCTACCTGAAACGCCGACCATGGTGGACACCCTTGTGTCGCAGGGCTCCGGCAGGCGGACCGGCAACGGTGTTCGCCGCATCGTCAGGCCTGCGGTCGGTCCTTGCGTTCAGATTGGCGGTTTCACTGTGACGGGAAAGATCCAGACAGCGGTCGAGCTGGCCTTGCGTTATGACCTTCCCTGGGCCGTCGCAGTGATGGACAGGGCGTTGAATGCGGTGCGGCTTCCGGCCGAGCGCCGTGCCAACCCCGTCGGCAAACCCGAAATCGCAACCTATATAGAATCCTTGCCCACTGCTCGTGCCCGGCGAAAAGCTACGCGGGTGCTCGATTTCGCCAACGGACTCGCCATGCTGCCCGGTGAGTCCCTGAGCAGGGTTCACATGGCGGCTCGCGGTTTCGAGGCGCCTGAACTGCAATACGACGTTCACGATTCCGATGGCCATGCCGCAACTGTGGACTTCTACTGGAAGGCCTCCGGTATCGTCGGCGAGTTCGACGGCCTTACCAAATACCTCAAACCCGAGTACCTCCAGGGCCGAACCGCATCTCAGGTGGTCATCGACGAGAAGATCCGGGAAGACCGCATTCGCAGCACAGGTCGGCACGTAGTGCGCTGGCTTTGGGAGGCTGCGGTCTCCCCAGCTGCGTTGGAGAGGTGCCTCCGGGCGGCCGGCGTGCCGCAGAACGCGACGCCGCTGGTCTTCTGATAGCAGATTTGCCATGCGAGAGGGGTTAACCGCTATCGGATGGCCTAAGCGCTATCCCGAGACGAGAAAGCTATCGCGAGTCGGCCCCCCAGCGCCCGCTGGCGCTCGGCGCAGGTCCCTCGGCCAGTAGGCTTAGCACCATGAACCTCGTCATTGCTCCGTGTTGGAACGCGCCCGAATGGGACGCAGCGGTCAACCGCCTGAATGGTCACCCGCAGCAGCTGTGGGGGTGGGGGCAGACGAAGGCCGACCACGGTTGGCGGACCGATCGGCTCCTGCTGAACAGGGACGGCGAGACCATTGCGTGCGCCCAGATCCTGATCCGACGGCTGCCCCTGCCGTTCCGCGCGCTCGTCTACATTCCGCGTGGTCCGGTGTGCGGGGCAGGGCACGCACAGGAAGTCCTCGAGGCGCTCGGCAATTACGCGCGGGACGCCTATGCCGGGACCGTGCTCAGCATTGAGCCGGACTGGGACGCGCACTCGGATTTCGCGGGAGCAGTTCGCGCTGCCGGCTTCCGTGCCACCGAGAACACCATCCTTATCCCGCGTACGCTCATCCTCGACTTGTTGCTCAGCGAGGATGAACTGCTGGCCGAGATGTCGAAGAAGCACCGCCAGTACATCCGCAAGTCCGCGCGGGAAGAACTCGAGTTTCGTGAGGTAACGCCGGGGGAGATCGCGGACTGCCTCAAGGTCTACCGGGAAACAGCGGAACGTGCCGGCTTCGGCATTCACGAGGACCGCTACTACCTCGACATCCACAAGAACCTCGGGTCGGCGTCACCCGTATATGCAGCCTTCCAGGGCACCACCATGGTTGCGTTCCTCTGGCTGTCGGCCAGCGAACACACGGCCTTCGAGCTGTATGGCGGCATGACGGAGGAGGGCGAGCGGCTGCGCGCGAACTACGCCCTTAAATGGCTTGCTATCCGGGAGATGAAGGCGCGCGGGGTTGAACGCTATGACTTCAACGGCCTCCTGAATGACGGCGTGTCCAAGTTCAAGATGGGCTGGGCCAAGCACGAGAACCTGCTCATGGGCACCTGGGACAAGCCGCTGTCGCCGCTTTACCCGGTCTACGCGACGGCGATGCCGCTGGCGCGCAAGGGGCTCTCCGCATCACGCGGCGCGGTGGGCGCACTGAGGACCAAGGCCCTGCCGGCACTGAAGACGAAAGTCCTGCCAGCACTCAGGGCTAAGGCTGAGTCTCTTCGCGGCCGCCGCGGACAGGCCCCAACCCGCCAGGATTAGAATCTCCGGCGGCACCCACGGTGACGGCGAAGGCGACGGCGGTGCTGTCGCCGTCGTCGTCTGTGGTGTCCGTATTGTCCGACGCGAGGCGTGCCATCACCGGCGACTCGTTGGCAGGGATGAAGGCGCTCTGCCCGCGGTGCAGGATGAGGTCGCCCTTGGGGGAGTCGAGCACAACCGTTCCGGACACCACCAGCACCACCGTGGGTCCGTTCTGAGCGATCGGGATGTCGGCTGATGCGGCGTCATCCCCGAAGGAAACGGGAAGTTCAAGGCGCTGTAGCTGGAACTCGTCAAACGGTGGGCAGTACAGCTCCTGTCCCAGCGGGGTGGATTCCGGGTCAAGCAGTGGCAGCGCGAGCGGCGCAAACTCGACGGTCTTCAGCAGCTCGCCGGTATCAACGTGTTTGGTGGTCAATCCGCCGCGCAGGACGTTGTCCGAGGACGCCATCACTTCAATACCGAGGCCTTCCAGGTAGGCGTGCACGTTTCCCGCCGGTAGGTAGAGCGCCTGTCCGGGCTGCAGGGTAACCCTGTTGAGGAGGAGTGCAACCAACACGCCCGGATCGCTCTCGTGGTGTCCGTTGAGCTGCAGGACGGTTGCGGCCGCTGCAGCCACAAGCGGGTCCGCGGAGTCGGGAAGTCCCTTGTCCAATGCCTCGACCACCCGCTCAACGGCCGTCCGTGTCTCCGCACCGCCGGTCAGGAGCCGGGTGAAGGCTTCGCGCAGAGCTGCCGCCTCATCCGGAATGCCGAGGTCGGCGACGACGGCGCTCAGGATGGCAGGCGCCGAGCCCTGCTGCTTCTCGAGCAGGTCCACGAGACCCGTGAAGATCCGTGCCGCTTCGGTCGGCGCACGGAATCCGCACAGCGCATCGAAGTCGGTGAGCGCGAAGATCAGCTCGGGCTTGGAGAACGCGTCGCGGTAGTTCCGGTGCGGAGCGTCCTGCGGGACCGATGCGGCGTTCTCCCGGTCGAACCCCTCCTGCGCCTGCTCCGGACTGGGGTGGACCTGCAGCGAGAGCGGCGCCGCCGCAGCGAGCACCTTCATCAGGAACGGCAGCCGGTCACCGAACGCCTCACGCGTCGGAGCGCCGAGGGTGCGGTCAGTGTCGGAATCGATCAGCGCGTCCAGCGAGGTACCAGTGTCCCCATGTCCCAGCACTGTGGAGGGCGAGTCAGGGTGGGCGCCGATCCACAGCTCGGCCTCAGGGCCGCCGGATGGTGTGCGACCGAGCAGTTCCGCAATGGCCGTGGTGGATCCCCAGGTGTAGGGACGCAACGGGTTGTCCAGCTGGTACATCGGGATATCCGTTCCTTAGGCGGGGGTGCATTCCCCGTTATCGGCCAAGAGAGATTCGAGCGTGGTCCAATCCTGATTCACCGCGAGCTGATGAAGGTAGTCGACGGTGATCTCGCCGGTGACGTTCTGAGCCGGCAGCTGCCCCGGCAGAGTCGTGGACGCATGCACCGGCAGAGCCTCAACCAGCCCCGCCCGGTCCACCGTGAGTTCCCCCAGCGCTGCGGCGGAAGCCTCTCCGGAAGCAGCCTCCAGCGTCTCCTGCACCCGCTCATGAACCAGCGGGATGTCCGGGTAGGTCGAGAACAGGTCGCCCGCGTCACCGAAGTCCGGCGCGCCGATGGTGAGGCGCCCGACGTCGTGATTCTTCGCCTTGATCGCCAGGTCTACGAAGCTGCCCAGCTGGTCACGAGGGAGGTCGGTCTCGACGATTTGCGTACCGGCGGCGGCGATGTCCTGGAAACGGGTCAGCACGGTTGCGGGATCAAGCTGGGCGATCATCGCCGCCTGGACACACTGCTGGCGCTGGATTCGTGCGTAGTCGGTGGCGTACTCACGGGAGCGGGCATACCACAATGCTTCATAACCGTTGAGGGTCTGGATGCCTGGCTCGATCCAGGCCGACGGCGGGTAGTACCGCTTGGGGCTGGTGCCCGGGATCTCTTCGGATGTGATGGGAACCCAGCCGCCCGCGTTGATCGTGATACCGCCCATCGCGTCGATGAGCTGCTCAAACCCGGCCATATCGACGAGGATGTAGGCCTGGACCTCGATGCCGAGAATTCCGCTTGCCGCGTCCATCATGGCTTCGGCGCCGGGGTCCTGGGACTCCGGATACAGGTCGGCGTAGTTCTGGGCAACCACCGGGTAGAGGCTGTTGATGATGCACTCGTTACCGCAGTTGTAGCCGTCCGGCCAGACTTCCCAGAGCGGAGAGTCCTCGGAGAACGGCGCGTTCTGGAAATCGCGGGGAATGCTGAAGGTAACGGTGGCTCCGGTGTCAGCATCGACGCTGACCACGGAAATGCTGTCCGGACGGCGTCCCAGCCTGTCCTCACCGGCATCGCCGCCCATGAGGAGGAAGTTGTAGCGCCCGTCCACCGGGTCAAAGGCGGGGCCGGCCTGGAAGATGTTGCCGAACGTGTTCCGGCCGACGTTGAGCAGGTACGCGCCGTAGCCCAGCCCGCCGCTGGTCACGATCATCAGCACGGCGAGCGTTGCCGCAACGGCCGGGCGCATCCCTCGGTCCAGCAGCGGCGGGCGGATGATCCGCAGGGTGTTGATGAAGAGCAGTGCCCAGCCGACTGCCAGCGCCACGAGCACCGCAATGAGAAGCAGCGAGAACACCTCGTTGGCGAGCAGGCTCACCACCAGCTGGCGGTTAACCAGCGCAAGAACGACGGCGGTAATCACCAGGAGCCACACGGTGAAAGTGACGCGGAGCGCCCGTCGGCCGAGCCTGCGGTCTCCGGCAACCACCTGGGCGGCGCCCGGGATCAGCAGCGTGAGCGCCAGGAGCAGGAACGCGCGCCTGGTGCGGATGCCGGACGGAGCCGATTCCGGGTAGCGCACAGGATCGGTGAGCATGGTCCGTTCGGAAGGCCGGCCGGTGTGAACCGCCCGGCTCATGCGCCGCCTTCGCTGTCGGCAGTGCGCATACCAGCGTGTTTGCGCAGTTTCGCGCCCTTGTCGAGGGCGGTCTGCCGCAGTTCCTGTGCGAACCTCGTGAGGTTGCCGGAGAGCTCCTGAGCATGCTGCCCCTCACCGGAGGCCAGGATACGGACGGCGAGGAGCCCTGCGTTGCGCGCGCCGCCGACGGAGACGGTAGCCACCGGAATGCCTGCAGGCATCTGGACGATGGAGAGAAGGGAATCCATGCCATCGAGGTGTTTGAGGGGCACCGGAACGCCGATGACGGGCAGCGAGGTGAGCGATGCCAGCATTCCGGGCAGGTGGGCGGCGCCGCCGGCACCGGCGATGATGACCCGCAGTCCGCGGCCTGCGGCCTCACGCCCGTACGCGACCATGTCTTCGGGCATGCGGTGTGCGGAAACGACGTCAGCCTCATACGGGATGCCGAATTCCTCTAGCGCCAGAGCGGCAGCCTCCATGACCGGCCAGTCCGAGTCGGAGCCCATAACCAGGCCCACGAGGGCGCCGGCGGGGGAGTTGTTCACGATGTTTCCTTCCGGGGATCGCGGCCGTCCCGCAGGATTGCCGCGGCACGCTCGGCGCGCTCCCTGACCTGTGCCATTGTGTCACCGGGTAGGGCAATGGCGTTGACATGGCCGATCTTCCGGCCCGGCCGTACGCTTTTGCCGTAGGTGTGGATCTTGGCGGCGGGCTCTGCCTGCAACGCCATCGGATAGGCACTATACAGCTCTGCGTTGTCTCCGCCGAGGATGTTCTTCATCACCACAACGCCCGAGGCAAGGGATGTGTCCCCGAGGGGGAGGTCGAGAACGGCGCGCAGATGCTGTTCAAACTGGCCGGTCACCGCTCCGTCCATGGTCCAATGACCCGAGTTGTGGGGCCGCATGGCGAGCTCATTGATGAGGAATCCGGCGCTGCTGCCGGGAACTTCGAACATCTCCACGGCCATGACACCGGTGACACCGAGCTCGTCGGCGATGCGGAGGGCAGCTTCCGCGGCGGCGCGGGCCAGCCCTGCCGGCAGGTCCTGTGCGGGAGCAATGACTTCATCGCAGACGCCGTTGACCTGGATTGAATGGACCACCGGCCATGCGCGGGCCTCGCCACGGGGTGAGCGGGCAACCAGGGCTGACAGCTCACGAGTGAAGGGCACCTTTTCTTCGGCGAGCAGTTCGGAACCGGTGAACCAGTCGGCTGCCTGTGCGGCGTCGTCGTACGAATTGATGATCCGGACGCCCTTGCCGTCGTAGCCGCCACGTGGCGTCTTCAACACCACAGGCCAGCCCGTTTTGTCACCGAACTTCCGCAGTTCCTCTACTGAAGAGACGGCCTTCCAGCGCGGATTGGGCAGCCCCAGCCGGTCCACTGCTGCCCGCATGACCAGCTTGTCCTGGGCATGGCGCAGCGCGTCGGGGTGCGGCTGGACATTGATTCCGGAATCCACCAGGGCGCGGAGGTGCCGTTCCGGCACATGTTCGTGGTCGAAGGTGAGAACGTCCACGCCCTTGGCGAAGGCGGTCAGATCCTCCAGGTCGGTGTAGTTCCCCACTGCTGAATGTGCCACGGCGGCCACCGCTGAAACGTCGGGTCCCTCCGCCAGCACTCGAAGTTCAAAGCCAAGTTCGACGGCGGGAGGAGCCATCATGCGCGCCAGTTGGCCGCCGCCCACGACGCCGATTACGGGAAAAGTCACCCCTTCAGGGTACCTATTGCCGGAGGGGTCCTTGGATGTGACCTGTTCGCAACCCCCGCTTCCTAGGAAAGTCCCAATCTTGAACGGTAAAATGGACGCTCAGTTGTTGTGCTGATCATCAGATGCTGATTTTCAGTTTGTCCGCCAGGCAGGCGTAGGGTTCTCCGGAACGTCGTACGCGGACAGCTTCGGTGCTGCGCCCGCGGCGCCTCAGCTGAATGACTTCGCTTCGGCGCGGTCCTGCTACGGCGAAATGTCCTAGAGACCGGAGGGTCATGATCACCACAGTTGTTGACCGGACCCGGGCCCTCGCCTCCCTCTTCTGGCGTGAGCTGGCCAAGTTCGGTGCCGTGGGCGGTGTGGCGTTTATCATAGACAAGGGACTGTTCTGGATCCTGATCCACGGTCCGATGGAGGACAGCGAGGTCAAGGCCCAGGTGGTGTCCGCCGCTATTGCCACGGTGTTCGCCTGGATTGCCAACCGATACTGGACCTTCCGCCACCGCCGCCAGGCCAACGTCCTGCGCGAACTGATGATGTTCCTGCTGATCAATGCGATCGGCCTGGGCATCGCGGCCGGCTTTGTGTGGCTCGCCAAGTACCCGCTCGACATCTCCGACCGCACGGGGCTGTTCGTTGCCGGAATTGTGGGTACCGTGCTGGCAACGGCCGTTCGTTTTGTTGCCTACCGCTTCTGGGTCTTCAATGAGGAACTCGATGCGGAGCCTGCGTTCGCTCATGACCATGAACTGATCCACCCCCGCTCCCGTGCAACTGCCGGTGCAGGTGCCGGCGCCGGATCATCCGTGCCGGTGGCCACCGGTCCGGTTCCGGCTGACGCCGCCGCATCAGCCCACCCGTCGCCCCAGCCGGTGGCGCACCCTCCGGCGCACCAGTCACCCCAGTCGGTGGCATACCCTCCGGCGAACCAGTCAGTGGTGCATCCGTCAGCTAAACAGCCAACCGAGCAGTAACGCGTTCACCCTCCATCAGGCGGTCGGTCACCTCGACCTCCGGGTGCACCAGCACCACGGTTCCACCGGCTGCCCAGATACGGACGGCGGCCGGCAGGACGGTCAGCAGGGGCAAGGCGGCTGGGACCAGCCAGATGCCTTCTGCGGGCTGGTCCGCTCCGTCCAGCAGGTCGCTGAACGTGAAACTCTTTCCGCCGGCACGGATCAGTTCGGCGCCGCTGTCAGCGGGATCCTCGAGATACACATCGCCGAACGCGCGGACGGTCGCTGCGTAGTCCACGGCACCGCTGGGAAGCGTTCCGGGCCAGCGCATGTCCAGTGCGCCCGGCGCCACCAGTACCAGCAACTCATCCTCGCGGTCCCCTTCCCGCCCAACGCGCGGTGCTTCCGGGGCGGCATCCATGGTGAGCCGAACATCTACGGGGGCACCGTCGTCGGGCGCGGTCCGGTCGCCGGGCGCTGTCCCGTCGTTGCGCACGGTCTCGTCCCGGAGCACTGTCACCGCACCGACCTGCCAACTCGCCAGCGCCCACACAAGGCTCTTCCAGTGCGGCGGCATTCCAACCGCGACGACGGTGCCCGCCACCGCGTCGAGCTCCTCCACCAGCATGTTGGACGTCTTCGCAACCCAGTTTTCGAGCACCCTGCCGGAGAGTTCCACCCGTTCGGAGCCGGGCCCGTACCAAATGAGCCGGGGTGCTCCGGACGCGGACCGGAGGGACTCACATAATTCTGCAACGGACTTCAGTGGTGCCACTGGGTGCCTGCCTTTCGTTGGGTAAGCGTGCTGACCTGCGGGTTCAGTTGCACAATTGTGAGGTGCGCTTCGCGTGGCGTGCCCGCCATTTGGGAAATTCACTCTATAAGATTCCCTTCGCCGCTTGACTCGATGCTACTTACACGCGTGTAATTAGGTCATCGGATTTGCTTCGGCAGACGGGATTTCGGGGTTTCTCAGCGGCTTGCTGAAGGCACATCTCCCACACTAGTTTCTGTCCGAAGCTGCTACACCGGGAGGCTGGTATGGGGCAAGCAGAGCACATTCAGGACCGCACGTCCATCGCGGCCCAGGCGTCTGCGCGCTACGGATCGCGCGGCGTTCCGCAGGACTGGTACGTCGATCCGGCGGATCCGGTCGCTGCTGAGCGGTACAGGCAGCAGACTTCGTCGCTTGAAAATGAGGCAACCGCCTTCCTGGCGGCCCATGAGGCATTGACCGAGGGTGCCGGCGTCGAGAATTTCCTCGATGCCGAGCCCGCAGCGGCACCACGCCGCCAGGCCGTGCCGGAGCGGGTTGACCAGGCGGTATGGATTGGTCTTCCGGGCATCGGCTCCGACTTCGATGATGAAGGCGAGCTGGGCTGGCAGGCTGACGCACTGTGCGCTCAAACGGACCCGGAGGCGTTCTTCCCTGAAAAGGGCGGCTCCACGCGGGATGCCAAGAAGGTCTGCGGCTCCTGCAACGTCAAGTCGCAGTGCCTG
This sequence comes from Arthrobacter sp. PTI12, assembly GCF_056679915.1. Lineage (NCBI taxonomy): Bacteria > Bacillati > Actinomycetota > Actinomycetes > Micrococcales > Micrococcaceae > Arthrobacter > Arthrobacter sp. PTI12. The sequence goes on from NZ_CM155256.1 coordinate 1,450,757, forward strand.
GAGTATGCGCTGGAGAATGACGAGAGGTTCGGCATCTGGGGCGGACTTTCCGAGCGCGAGCGCCGCCGTTTACGAAAGCGAGCGGTCTGATTCATCCGCAACAAAGGGTCACAGCCGTTGTCGTAGCCCACAACGGCGCCGAGTACCTTCCGGACACACTCAAGGCACTCGGTCAGCAGACCCGACCCCCGGACTTCCATGTAGGAGTCGACGCCGGTTCATCTGATGAATCGGCGTCTCTTCTGCAACTGCAGCTTCCGGTGGGTTCCCCCGTAGTAGGCGCCTCCGGGCGCGGCGGCTTCGGTGCCGCCGTCCGTACAGGGCTTGCCGAGATTCCTTCCAGCCGCCGATCGGAACCTGACAGTTCCGATCCCGCCAGCGGGGTTCACGACTGGATCTGGCTTCTGCATGATGATTCCGCTCCCGAACCGACGGCGCTTGAGCAGCTCCTTCGAGCAGTCGAGCTGGCGCCGTCCGTGACCGTTGCCGGTGCCAAGCAGGTCGAGTGGGAGCATCGGCGCAAGCTGGTGGATGTTGGGCTGTCCATCAGCCGGTGGGCTGAGCGGCTCACCCTGATCGACGTCGACGAACTGGACCAGGGCCAGTATGACGTCCGCAGTGACATGTTTGCCGTCAACTCGGCAGGCATGCTGATCCGCCGTGATGTGTGGGACAAGCTGGGTGGTTTTGACCCCGCGCTTCCCGGTACCGGAGACGACGTCGACTTCTGCTGGCGCAACCGCCTCGCCGGTCACCGTGTAGTGGTGGCTCCGGGTGCGGTTTTGCGCCATGCCGGCTCACGGGACAACCACGCGGCAACGCTCGGTGCTGCGCGGCGTGCCGAAGTGTATCTGCGCCTCAAGCACGCAACGCTGTGGAAGGTTCCGTTCCTTGCGGTCGGTGCCGTGCTGGGCGGCTTCGCCCGCCTGATTCTCGGTCTGCTGGCAAAGGACCCGGGGTACGGCGTCGGCCAGCTCACCGCCAGCATCGCTGCCGTGCTGAAGCCCTTCGATTTGTACCGGTCCCGTCGATCAGCCGCCCGGACCAGGCGGCTGCCGCGGTCAGTGGTGCGTGCGTTGCGGACCGATCGCAGGGAGGTGTGGTCACACCGGAAGTCAGTGGTGGAGGCGTTTTCAGCACGCGGACTCGAAGACGAGTCCTACGCCCAGAGCACTGCTGTGGACGTACCCTCGGGCGATGCGAACGACGACTTCGCAGCACTGGAAGGCCCCTCCCGGATCTGGGCGGGTTGGGGTGCCATTGCTGCGGCGATAGTGCTGCTCGGTGTTTCACTGGTCGCGCTGCACCGGTTCATCGGTGCCTCAGCGCTGGCGGGCGGTTCCCTCCTGCCGCTGTCAACAGATCTTGCCGAGATCTGGGCCAATGGATCGCGCTGGTGGATCGATCTCGGTGCAGGCTTCGCCGGGCACGGAGATCCATTCAGCTATGTGTTGTGGCTGATATCGGTGCTGGGATTCGGCAACGGCAACGTGGCCGTCGTCGTGCTGATGCTGTGTGCTGCGCCGTTGGCTGGATTGAGTGCCTGGTTTGGATCGGGTGCTTTTGTGCGCAGCCGTTCGCTTCGGCTGTGGGCTGCGTTCTTCTGGGGATCGCTGCCGGTACTTCAGGTTGCAACCGGTAGCGGAAGGCTCGGTGCACTCCTGGTGCACCTCCTGTTGCCGTTGGTTGCGCTGGCGTTCATCCGCGCAGTGGGGCAGGCTCCCGGTAGGCCCGGATCACAGACCAACGACGCCGTTGACTCATCCAGGCGCCAGCGTTCACTTCAGTTGATGCTCAAGCCGGGCATCAATGGTGTTCCGAGCTGGACGGCGGCTGCTGCGGCGGGCCTGATGCTTGCCGTGGTGACTGCGTCTGCTCCGTCGCTGCTGCTGTTTTTTGTGCTGGCTGTTGTGCTGATCACCCTGGTTGCACGCCGCCGTGCCAAGACACTCTGGTGGGCGCTGCTGCCGCCGCTGGCCCTGTTCATTCCGTTTGCGGCGTCCACACTCGACCGTCCCTGGGCCGTCTTTGGGGACCCCGGCCTTCCGCTGCCGTTCAACGCTGCGCCCCTGTGGCAGCAACTGTTGGGCTATCCGGTAGCTTTTCCTTCGTTCGGCGGGCTTGCTGCGTTTCCGGACCTGTTCGAGGGACCGTGGCCGCTTGTTGTTTCGCTGATCGTTGGGCTGCCGGTGCTGCTGCTTGCTGCGACGGCGCTTTTCCTGCCCGGCAAGGCCAGGGCCGCTGCGCGTGTGCTGTGGCTGCTGGCGTTGCTGGCACTGCTCGGCAGCGTAGCGAGTTCTCTGGTGGTGACCGGCGTCGGCTCATCATCGCTGATCACACCGTTCACCGGACCGTGGGTCTCGATTGTCTCCCTGGCGCTTCTGGCAGCTGCGCTGCTGGGCGGCGAATGGCTGCAGCAGCGTCTGCGTGCCGGTAGGTCCGGGCGTTCCGGTAGGCCGGTTCTAGGTGCCCGGGCCTGGTTGACCGCCGCTGCCCTGGTGCTGGCGTTGGGCCCGGCAACAAGCCTGACCGTCTGGCTGGTTCCGCAGCTGCGTACCCCGGATCCTGCGGTGGAAGCGACCACTTTCGGAACCGGGCAGGCAGTGGTGCCAAGTGCACCCCGTACACTTCCGGCGACCGCCGCTGACCGCGGTACCAGGGGTGAGCGCAGCACCACCCTGGTGATGAATGTCGACGGCGACAGTAACGTCAGTGCCGCGCTCATGCGGGGCGGCGGCACCACGCTCGATGCTCTCTCCCAGATCTACTCTGCCCGTCAGCTCCACGGTTCACTGTTGAACGCCCAATTGCGTGAGGACGACGACGCGGCAGCCGACGTGCGGCGTACCGTCGCCACCCTGGTGGCCGGCACCGGTGTGGACCCGCGCGAGGAACTGGAGCGGCTTGGGGTGGGTTTTGTTGTGCTGCAGCAGTCGGGTTCGGCGGCTGAAGTTCTCGCCAGCCAGATCGATTCTGTTCCCGGACTTGTGTCGGTGGGCAACACCGAGGCCGGCTGGTTGTGGCGGGTAGAGATGTCCGCTTCCGGTAATTCGGTAGCCGAGGCCCAGGTGGGCAGGGTTCGGATTGTTGATGAAGCGGGCTCAACCCTGAGCGTGCTCGACTCCGACGCCACGACCGCTTCGGGCACGGTTCCGGCAGGCCCTGAGGGCAGGATGCTGGTGCTGAATGAGCGGTCCGAGCCCGGCTGGGAAGCGACCCTCAACGGTGAACGGCTGGAACCGGCGTCTACCGGATGGAATCAGGCGTTTGCGCTGCCTGCTGCGGGTGGCGATCTGGAGGTTCACTACGTCACGGCGTGGGAACCGTGGTCCGGAATTGCGCAGGCGATCGTGTTCAGCCTGACTGTTCTGCTGGCCGTTCCGATTCCTGCGCGCCCCCGCTTTGTCCACGTGCCGCAGGGCCGTAATCGAACGGCAGCGGTTCCGGTGTCGAGCGGGCGGCGGGCGGCGGAACCTGTGGCTAGTGGGGCTGGAAGTGCTGACGCGTTTGGAAGTGCTGAATCAGCCGGCCCGGCTAGTGCGTCCGACCCGGCTGACTTAACTGACCCGCCTGAACGCGAATCTGCCCTGAGCAGCGGAAGGGCCGGCAGCTGACAATGAGCGCAACGAAGAAGGTTAGTGAGACGGCCGTGCCTGCCAAACGAAGCGGCACCTGGGTGCGCGGTGCAGCGGGGGTTGCTGCCGGCGTCGTACTGGTGTCTGCGACGGGCGTGCTGGCGGGGGCGAGCATTGTGCAGAACATTGAGGGCGCGGCAGTAACGTTCCCGGTGCCGACGGCGGCGGTGCCGGCGGGGGAGTATTCGGCCGTATGTCCGGAACCGTTGCGGCTGCTCGAGGGCACTGTGGACGGCGGCGATCCGGAGTTCAGTCCGGTGTCTGAGACCGCCCGTAACCGAGTCAGCGCCATGACTTTGAGCGATTTAGGCGGCACTGTTCCGGGCTCGTCGATCACTCCGTTGGGCGGTGGCGATCCGCTGGCGGTTCTTGCCGAGCAGGTGCCCGAGTCCGAGCAGGAGGACCCGCAGGTCAGCAACGAGGACGGCCTGACCAACCGAGTAGCGGGTGTTGTCTCCGGGCAGGCAGTCGAGGGTGCGGCCGTGTTGCGTGCCCAGGCTCTGGGGGAGCAGCGTGCTACTGCCGGTGCCGGGTTTACCTATACCGCGACGGATGGCGATCTTTCGGGCCTGGCGGTAGCGCACTGTCAGGTTCCGTCGAACGATTTCTGGCTGGTCGGAGCGGTGACCACGGTGGGTGCAACGGCGGTGCTGAACCTGCACAATCCGTCGCAGTCGCCTGCAACCGTCAACCTGGACCTGTACGGGTCCGAGGGCGTGGTTGACGCTCCGGGCGGCCGGGGGATTCTCATTGCTCCCGGTGAGTCGGAGTCGATAGTGGTTGCCGGCCTTGCGGCGAATGAGGAGAACGTTGCCATTCGCGTGCGCAGTGACGGCGGGCGGGTCAGCGGATTCATCCAGCAGAGCATGTTGCGCGGACTGACTCCCGGCGGGGTGGAACTGATCCAGGCCTCGGCGCCGAGCGCTTCATCGCAGGTTGTTCCGGGCATCCAGATTCAGGCGCCGGATGTGATGGACCCGATCATCGCGCAGGAGGGCTATGCCGGTGCCGGGCCGTCGCTGCAGGTTGCGGTGCCGGGTGGAACGGATGCTGTGTTGGATGTCCGTGTGTTCGGACCAAACGGTGAGGTGGAGTTGCCCGGCGGTGGCGTTGTTACGGCGGCGGCCGGTTCGGTCACCTCCATCCCGCTGGAGTCGCTGCCAGAGGGGAACTATTCGGCTGTCATCAGTTCCGACGTCCTGATTTCCGCATCGGCCAGGGTTGTCCGCGGTACTGAACCGGAAGAGCCGATCGACCTGGCACAGGTCCCGTCTGCTGTGCGCCTCGGAAGCCAGCACGTGTCGACGTTACCTACCGGAGCGGACGCAGCCTATGTCTTCAGTGCGCCCACCGGCCGGGCGGAGGTTCGCCTTCTGCCGGTCACTGCGGAGGGCGCCCTGGGCGAAGAGCAAGTGTTCGACGTCGCAGGCGGCACCACCCTGACGGTGCCTGCTGCTGATCTCGGCAAAGAGACGGTTGCTGTGCTGATCGGCGTCTCCGGTGATCCTGCCTATGGTGCGCAGGTGACAACGCTCGACGGCGATACTCCCGGAATTTCCGTAGCTCCCATTCCTGCGGGCAGTGCAGGCCAGCAGAGCGTTTCGGTGAATATCGGGTTCTAGCTGAGTTGTTTCGGCGCTGTTTGGCCGGGGCTGGATTGTGCAGCTCGCCCGTCTCAGGCCCGTTACCTTCAGGCCCGGGACCTTTAGGCCTGTTACCTTCAGGCCCGGGAGCGGCCGTAGGCGGGGTCTACCGCTTCGGGTGCCATGCCCAACAGTTCGGCCATCTGCTCGACCACCACGTCATGCACCAGTTCGTTGGCGGGAACGTAGCCCTTCGCGGTCATTTCGATGGGGTGGCGAAACACCGTAATGGTGGCAGGCTGCCTGTCAGCGGCGGGAGTGGAAGTGCCCAGTAGCCCGCGCACGGTTTCAGGGGCCATCTGTTCCAGACCGTCAGGGATTTCGAGGACGAGGATCTGGACGTCCTGGATCTTGTCACCCCACAATCGTTCGAGACGCTGTGCGGATTCCAGAACCCAATCCTCGAACCGTTCGGAACGGGTGCGGGATCCAGGCAGGTGTGACGGGATGAGCTCACCGCGCAGGCCCCTACCGTGGCGATCACGCCGCCGGCGGGCGTACCGGGACTGTTCACCGACAGGCCCTTCCGGTACAGCCGGACGAATGGAAAAAGAGCTATCCCGCATGCTGAAACTCTAGTCCGAACCCGTTCCTGCTGCATCACTGGCACCGGACACGGTAGGCTGATCAGTCGTGGGATCGATCCGGCAATGTTCGCGTTCAGCGTGCCAGCGTGCTGCTGTGGCAACGCTTACCTACGTGTATGCCGATTCCACCGCTGTCCTCGGTCCGCTGGCCACCTACGCGGAACCGCACTCCTATGATTTGTGCGCCCCCCATGCCGAGAACCTCACGGTTCCGCGTGGGTGGGAAGTACTTCGGCTTGCACTCCCATCCGGACCGCCGGAACCCAGCCCGGATGACCTGTTGGCTTTGGTGAATGCTGTTCGTGAAGCTGCGGTTGACCGCAGCGTTCCTGAACCGGCTGCTCCCGGATCGAAGTCTCCGCTGACGCCGCCGCCCGGTGAGCCAGGTGCACGTCGCGGCCATCTGAGAGTTTTACGCGACCGCTGAGTTCTGAGCACTGAGTTTTGACCACTGTCAGTTGTGAGCACTATCCACACGGATTCCCGGTGCTGATGCACTGCGCGATACCCTTGTAATACCGCCCCACGTGTCACAGCTGTTGCTGCCCCGCACGCCATCCGGAATCCTCGAAAGGCTGCATCCTGTTGCCCAATATCTCTTCTGATCTGTTGGCTATCCTTCGGTGCCCCGTGACCGGATCCGCGCTGGTGCAGGAGGGCGAGGCGCTGCGCTCGTCAGCTCCGGATGCAGCAGGTAGCTATGTGGAATACCCCATCGACGAATCCATCCCCGTGCTGCTTCGTCCCGAACTCAGGGCAGCGGAGAACGTTTCCGCGCCTGCTCCGACGCCCGCTTCTCCAGCAGAGGAATCCCCATCACTATGACGTTTGACTTCAAGGTAGCCGACCTCTCCCTAGCAGAAGCCGGTCGTCACCAGATCCGGCTTGCAGAGCACGAGATGCCCGGGCTGATGGCACTGCGGCGTGAGTTCGGCGAGAGCCAGCCGCTCAAGGGGGCCCGCATTGCCGGTTCCCTGCACATGACAGTACAGACGGCGGTCCTGATCGAGACACTGACGGCTCTCGGCGCGGAAGTCCGGTGGGCGTCCTGCAACATCTTCTCAACGCAGGATGAAGCGGCAGCGGCCATCGTCGTCGGGCGTGGAACGGTTGAAGAGCCGGCCGGTGTGCCGGTCTTCGCCTGGAAGAACGAGTCTCTGGAGGAGTACTGGTGGGCAACCACGCAGATCCTGCAGTGGCCTGACGCCGAGCCCAACATGATTCTCGACGACGGCGGTGACGCCACAATGCTCGTGCACAAGGGTGTGGAGTTTGAGGCAGCCGGAGCGGTACCCGCTGCGCCGGCCGAAGATGACGTCGATTACTCGCACGAGTACGTCGTCTTCCTCGATGTTCTGCGTTCCTCCCTGGCCGAAGATCCGCAGCGCTGGACGCGCATTGGGGCGTCCATCCAGGGTGTCACCGAGGAAACCACCACCGGTGTTCACCGCCTGTACCAGCTGGCCGAGCAGGGCAAGCTCCTGTTTCCGGCGATCAACGTCAATGACTCCGTAACAAAGTCGAAGTTCGACAACAAGTACGGCATTCGCCACTCACTGCCGGACGGCCTGAACCGTGCAACCGATGTCCTCATTGGTGGGAAGGTCGCCGTCGTCTGTGGCTATGGCGACGTCGGCAAGGGTGCGGCTGAGGCACTTCGCGGCCAGGGTGCGCGGGTGATCGTGACCGAGATCGATCCGATCTGTGCACTGCAGGCAGTGATGGACGGCTACCAGGTGGCCAAGCTTGAGTCGGTGCTTTCGGTGGGTGACATCTTCATTACGACCACGGGCAACAAGGACGTCATCATGGCGCACCACATGCAGGCCATGAGGCATCAGGCGATCGTCGGGAACATCGGTCACTTCGACAATGAGATCGACATCGCGGGCCTGGCTCGCGTGCCGGGCGTTGCCAAGGTGGAAATCAAGCCTCAGGTTCACGAGTGGGTATTCGATCAGGGGACTGACAAGCAGCGCAGCATCATCATGCTGTCGGAGGGTCGCTTGCTCAACCTTGGCAACGCTACCGGTCACCCGTCGTTTGTCATGAGCAACTCGTTTGCGAATCAGACCATCGCGCAGATCGAGCTTTTCAGCAAGCACGGTCAGGTGCGCGAGGACGGATCGCCGGAGTACGCCAAGCAGGTGTACGTGCTGCCCAAGATTCTTGATGAGAAGGTTGCCAGGCTGCACCTTGACGCCTTGGGTGTTGAGCTGACCGAGCTGTCCAAGGGTCAGGCCGAGTACCTCGATGTTGATGTGGCCGGGCCGTACAAGTCGGATCACTACCGCTACTGAGCCGTTGCGCTGACGCCGCGGCGTCGTACTGACGCTGCGGCGAGCAGCAGGTTACGGGCGTTGCGACCACCAGGCACAGTGACGTACGGCCAGGAATCGTAACCGGACCGAAGTGTGTCCAGCCGGAGCTGCCGGGTACTCGCGCGTAAAATGGCAACTGGACAGCAACTAGCAGGCAGGGTATAGAGCATGTCGAATCTCTCCGACGGGAAGCAGCCGCGGCGGCGCGGTTGGAAGATCGGTGCGCTGATTGTCGCTGGACTGCTGGTTGTCGGTGGCGGTGCTGTGGCTGCCGTTACTGCGCCGAGTTGGGCTAACTTCGGCAATGAGCAGGCGGCAGCGCCGTCGTCGTCCGCTCCGTCGTCTGCCCCTTCCTCTTCCGGGGAACCGGAAGCTGAGCAAACGGCGGTTGCTGAGGAATTCACGTTCGGTGTGACGCCGACGGACGGTGCGGTAGCGGTGAATCCGGTCACGCTTCCGGAGATCCGGGTGGAGGAGGCGACCATCCAGGACGTGTCGCTTATGCCTGTGGCCGGCGGGGAGCCTGTTGCAGGAACGGTGTCGGAGGACGGTTCCTCCTGGAAGGCCGACGGGCCGCTTTCGTTTGCCACGGAGTATGCGTTCGAGTTCGTTCTTGTCGACACGGCCGGCGGAGAGCACCGGCAGGAGCAGACGTTCACCACCGTTCAGCCGGAGAATGAGGCCAATGCCTGGATGTATCCGGCTCCAGGGTCCACTGTTGGGACCGGCCAGACGATCGAGATCACGTTCAGCGAGCCGGTGATCAACAAGGATGCGGTCGAAAAGGCCATCACGATCACCAGCACGTCCGGCCAGGAGGGTGCGTTCTACTGGCTGAACGATTCAGAGGTGCGCTACCGGGCTCAGGAGTACTGGGATCCGAACAGCACCATCACCGTTGATGTGCAGTTGTTTGGTGTTGATTTCGGTAATGGAATGATCGGCAACTTCAACGACACGTGGTCTTTCTCCACCCACAATGACCGCCTGGCTGTGGTGGACAATGCCACCAAGCAGATGCAGGTCTTCATCGATGGCAAGCTGGAGAAAACCTTCCCCGTGACGCTCGGCACTGAGGAATGGCCATCCTTCTTCGGGTTCTACACCGTGATGGAACAGTACGAGCGGACCAAGTTTACGGCGGAGTCCATTGGTTTGAAGCCGGGCGATCCCGCCTACTACGAGCCGACTGAGGTGAATTTCGCGAGCCGCATTTCGAATGGTGGCGCTTTTGTTCATGAGGCGCTTCCTGCAGCCCAGCCGATTCTGGGTGAATTGAACGTTTCGCACGGTTGTGTAGGCATGAGCCCTGAGGGTGCCAAGTACTTCTATGACATGTTCGGTCCGGGCGACATGCTCGAGATCCGGAATACGGACACCGGTCCGGTGCAGGTCTGGGACGGTTTTGGTGACTGGAACCTGACCTGGGCAGAGTGGACCTCGCAGCAGGTGTGATTTTCTGCTTGCGCTGTAGCTTCAGCGCTCAGGAACTGAACGGCAGCTTGTGAAGCTGTTCGGCCGTGCGTGAGGTTCGTTCGCGCTGTTTCATGAGTCGGGCGTAGTCGCGGTCGCGCCTTTCGGATACGACTGCGTTCAGGAAGTCTTCCGGTGGTGTTCCTGCAGGTGGTGTCGGGAAAACGAAAGCTGATGCTTCGGTGGCTAGTTCAATTGCGAGGGCAGCGCGTGCAGGCGGGGTGAGCCGGTTTGCCTGGCCGATGAACTGTGAGATCCGGCGGGTTAGCGCGTCAGGTAACTGGGCGACGTCGGCAGTTGCGATCCACTCCTGTAACTGCGGTGGCAACACGGCGCGTGTGCGGGACTTGACCACGACGCGCTCGTGCATTGAGTAGGTGCCAGCAAGCAGGTCGCCCAGCCGTTTGGAGCGTTCGTTGAACACTGCAACGAGGAAAGCGAGCGAGCCGACCAGAAGGTAGATTTCCAGGACGGCAAGCATTCCGCGGATGAAGGCATGCCGGAAGCGGATGGAACCGCCGTCGTCGCGCACGATGCGCAGTCCCATCACCAGGCGGCCGAGTGACTTTCCTCTGGTCACCGTTTCGATTGTCACCGGAATGATCACCAGGACAAGAACCACGAGCACCAGAACGAGTGCCTGGGTCAGTGCAGGGTCGAAGGAACCGCCAACGGTGTTTCCGACGGCGACGATGACCCCGATGATCACCAGAATTTGTGCGAGCACGTCGATCATCAGGCTTACGGCACGGGCGCCGAAGGATGCCGGGCGCAGTTCAAGAACGACTGCTTCGCCTGTGATGACCGAGCTCATTGGATGTCCTCCCCTTGGATGAAATCAGCTTAGCTGCCGTTGGCGTGTGGGTTTCGGCGGCTAAGCTGATCGGGTGGATCTGGACGCATTCGAGGAAGTTAACCGCGGTGACTGGAACCGGCTGGATTCGCTCACGCGGCAGCGCCGGTTGCGTGGCCGTGAAGCTGATGAGTTGCTCAGCCTGTATCAGCGCACCTCCACCCACCTGTCGATGATCCGGTCCGTTGCTCCGGAGAGTGCGCTGTCCAACGAACTGTCGATGCGGTTGTCACGGGCCCGGACCAAGTTCACTGGTGCACGCTCGAATGTACTCGAAGATGTTGCGCGATTCTTTGTGATCTCGCTGCCTGCTGCGTTCTACCGGATCCGCTGGCTCACTGTGGTGGTGGGTGTGGTTTTTGTGGGTGTTGCCTGGCTGTTCGGTGCCTGGGTTGTGAATACGCCCGGAGTCATTGCGGCTCTTGGCAGTGACGAGGAGATTCGGCGGTATGTCGAAGAGGACTTCGTCAACTACTACTCGGAGAATCCGGCTGCGTCCTTTGCGGGCCTGGTGTGGACCAACAATGCATGGATTGCGGTTCAGGCGGTCGCTTTTGGGATCACCGGTATCTGGGGTCCGTTCATCCTTTATCAGAATGCCCAGGGCGTGGGGATGGCCGGGGGAATGATGGCCTCCTACGACAAACTCGACGTGTTTTTCATCTATATCCTGCCGCACGGTTTCATGGAGCTGACGGCAATCTTCATTGCGACGGCGGCAGGGTTACGGATCTTTTGGGCGTGGGTTTCGCCGGGAGTACGAACGCGGTCGCAAGCGCTTGCTGAGGAGGGTCGGTCGCTCATTACGGTTGCGTTGGGATTGGTGCTGGTGCTGTTTGTGTCCGGGCTCGTAGAAGGGTTTGTGACGCCGAGTCCGCTTCCGGTGTGGCTGCGGATCGGAATCGGTTTTCTGGTGTTCGCGCTCTATTGGGTCTACACGCTGGTTCTTGGCAGGCGTGCAGTTAGGGCTGGGTACACCGGCGATCTTGCGGATGAGGACCGTGGGGCTTCGGTGCTGACTGCCTGAACGTGAGCGAGGCTGGGTGCGGTGCCGCGCCGACCGTGCCGCGCCGACCGTGCCGTGCGTGCCGCGCCGACCGTGCCGTGCGTGCCGCCCCGACCGCGCCGTGCCGTGCCGGTTCCCCGCACCCCCGGCGGGTGCTAAAAGGGTGGCGGTCTGGTGGTGTAGGTTTTGCCCGCTGGTGAGATGGCGATGATGGTCCCCGGTTCGGGCTGCGTGTAGTCCCAGTGCTCGTGTGTCTTGAACATGTGGTGTTTGGCGCACAGGCAGGAAAGGTTGTCGTGGTCCGTGCGCCCGCCCTTTTGCCAAGGGACGGTGTGATCGATCTCCGTGGCCTTTGCTATCCGGTTGCAGCCGGGATGTCTGCAGGTCTTGTCCCGGGCTCGGACCCAGTCCTGGAGGTGTTTCGGTGGCCGATAGGAGGCCCGGCCGATGGACAGCGCCGCCCCGGTTTCGGGGTGCGTCAGGATCCGGGTGAATGAGGGTGCGTGTCCTGCGAGACGTGCTGCCGTCTCTGCATCGATCGGGCCGTAGCCTTCCAGGACGGCGTAGCCGGGCTGGCTTCGCCTTGTACCGGAACCGGTGTTGCTATCACCGTCTGGCAGACCGTAACCGCTCGAGGTGCCATGTTCGTCTGCGTTCCCGCCGTCCAGCGGGTTCCAGCCACCATCCGCTACGCCGTCTTTCTCAGCATTCCCGGCTCCTGCGTCAGCCATGAAGCCTAGCGATCCGCCATCTGCTCCTCGTCCACCACCGCCCCCTGGCGTTTGGTCCAGAAGGGTGAGGGCTGGCACGGTGATGTGGACGGTTGCCCCGATGCCACGGAACCCGGTGCCCGTGCTGATGTCTCCGGAACAGGTGTGGGTGAGCAGATCAGTAAAGACGTCGGCACGGAGTTGGGTGAGCGTGCGCCACTCGTCCGGTGCCTGGAGTCCGCGGGCTCCGGCGTCGAGCCGGTTGTAAATTCCACACGCCTGTTCCGCCGGCAGGTAGGCGCTCAGCCATGCCATCCCGTCGGTACCCGGCTCGACGATCACCCGCCGTTCGGCAGCGGAACGGGCTTTGCGGATCGGTGCAGCTTCGGGGTGCAGGATCTCCCGCAGTCCATGGGCTCGCCGAGTCAGCTTCGCGACCGTGGACTGCTCAGCCACCTCGACAAGGTCCTGCTCAAACCGGACCGCCGAATCAACTGGGACACCGACGCATTCCTCCACGATCGTGGTCGCGTGCCGCCATGACATCCTGCCCGCTTCCATGCTGGTCAGCGTGCGCTCATGGTGGTTGACCAGCAAGCGGCTCTGCGCCACGAGATTCTTGGCAGACCCGGACGGCATTCGCAGCAGTGCGCCGACTTCTTCGGCTGCGAGCGACAACACAAACTCGTCCTGATCGGCTTGCGCCTGAGCGCTGGCCTGGTCCTCGTTTGCCGGCTGCACTTCGCGTTCGTACAGCTCACGGATGCGGTCCACTAGCCGGGCCTTTTGCGCATCGGCCCAGCACTGCAGCTGGTTCAACCGTTCCAGCGTGTCCACTGCGTCGGTCAGCGATTCCAACGCCCTCATAGGGGACAGCTCAACAACACCCCACGGACCCGATGGTGCGGGTTCGTCTGTTCCTTCCCATATCTGGCCTTCGAACGCCCCGCTGAACGGAACGTCGGTCCAATCCTGAGGTTCAGTCCAGGAAGGCTCCTTCTGGGAGGAGCCTGTGCGGCTGGAATCGGGGTCCGATAGTCCTGACCAGGAGGCGCCGTCGCCAGCGGAGCCTACACGGGAGGCGCCGTCGCCAGCGGAGCCTACACGGGAGGCACCGACAGTGCTGGCAGCATTACTACCAGCACCTGGCGTGAACTCCTCGGAAAACCTCATGAACCCACTCCATCACCCCCCACTGACAAAACCGGATCGTCCGAGCAGCCCTCAATTATGCCCACAGCGAACGCCCATGGAATGCGGACAGGAATGCCGAGGGAGGCCCTGCGGCGTGGCCGACATCAGCGCTGTCAGTCCACGCGGGTACTGTCTTAGGTAGGAATTCCATGCAAGGAGATAGTCGTGGCTGACAAAGCTGAGAACGAGAATCAGAGCGGAACTGCAGGGAGCGAGCGCCGCGCAGCACTGCGCTCGGACCAGCCCGGCGGTGGTTCAACCCGCGTTCGCGAGAGCGGCTTCCCCATGCGGAAGGCCAGTACCCTCCCCGACGTTTCGGCTTACACGCGGGCTTCCCAGAGCGGGACCGAAAACAAGAACGGGACCGAGGCCGAGGCCAAGGTCGAAGCCGAGACCGAAGACAAGAACGAGACCGACACTTCCGTTACTCCGGCCCCGGTTGGAACCCACGTTTCAACAACGTCGCCTGGAAGCGGTGATTCTCATGGAGTTGCTGAACCCGAAATCACATCGACCGGACAAGAAAATCCCATCACCATCGGGTCCGGCTACGGGGGAGGGGTCTACTCGCCACCGGACCACCCCACAGCCGATCCGTCATCGCCCGCGACACAACAAATCGCCGCAATCCCGGTGGGAAGAACCTCAGGCGGGTCCACCGGTGCAGCAACTGCCGAGGACGCAACCCGCGACGACACAACCAGAGATGCAACCCGCGACGACACAACCAGAGACGCAACCAGCGACGACGCCGCCCCTGACACTTCATCGCTCGCCATTCGCCCTCCCGAAGAGGAGGTCAACCGGCGGGCAAATCAGCGTGATGAGGCCGCTGCCGCCAAACCGTTGCTGCCACGCATCCTGCAGGTGGCAGTTGCAGTGTTCTTCCCGATCATCCTTCTCGCCGCAGCGGTTCGGGCTGTCACCACCCCGCTGTTCCTCTGGGTCGAATACCACCGCCCGGGCTTCCCGGCCGACAGCTACGGATTCAGCACGGAAGATCGGATGACCTATGGCTCGTACGCCATGGACTACATCCTCAACTGGGCTCCCGCCCGCTACCTGGGCGACCTCGTCAACACCGACGGCGACCAACTATTCCTCGACAGCGAAGTCGGCCACATGGCTGACGTGAAGGGCGTCCTGTCGACCGGCTTCGTCGTCGCAACCGTTCTCGCCATCCTCACGATCATTGCGTGCATCTATCTGGCACGCCGTTACCCCGGCGGCATCCGTCGCGGCCTGTTCGCAGGGGCCGTCGCAACGCTCGTTCTCGCAATAGCCCTCGCCGTTGCCGGGATTCTGGCCTGGGAAACCTTCTTCACACAGGTTCACGCACTCCTGTTCGCCGACGGCACCTGGACCTTCCGCCTCGACGACACCCTCATCCGACTTTTCCCAGCCCAGTTCTGGATCGACGCCGCGGCAACCGTTGGCGCCATCGTACTGATCGGTGCTGTACTGACCCTCGTCCTCACCTGGCCCACGAAAGCCCGCCGGGAAAAGTCCGCCGACGCCTACGCAGCACGGCGGGCCAACAACGGCATCTAAAGCACGACGACGACGGCAAGACCCGACGACGGCAAGACCCGACGACGGCAGCAGGACGACGACAGGACGCGGCGGGGCCCGCACAACGCGAGTGCGCCGGCAAGACTCAATCAGCCGGTAAGACTGAATCAGGAGTAGAGCTTCTCCACAGCCTCTCGGTAGTCGGTCAACACTGCCGCTTTCTTCAGTTTCAGGGTGGGCGTGAGGTGGCCGGAATCGACGGTGAATTCGGTATCGAGAATGTCGAACTTCCGGATCTGTTCGGCGCGTGACACCAGTTCGTTTGCAGCATCGACAGCCGTCTGCAGTTCCGCTCGCAAGGCAGCAGACGACAAAACCCCACCCGACGACCCTGCCGACGACGCCCCACTAGCATCGGCCCCGTTCGCCTTCACCCAGTTATCCAAAGCATCGCCATCGAGCGTCACCAGAGCAGCCACAAACGGCCGGTTGTCGCCCACAACCAGTGCGTGCGCCACCAGCGGGTGTTCCCGGAGTTTCTCCTCCAGCGGCGCCGGCGCAACGTTCTTCCCGCCGGCCGTCACCAGAAGGTCCTTCTTTCGGCCGGTGATCCGCAGGAAACCGTCCTCGTCCAGTGATCCAAGGTCACCGGTACGGAAGAACCCGTCCTCAGTGAATGACTCTTTATTGGCGACATCATTGTTGTGATACCCCTTGAACACCCCGACGCCGTTGACTTGTATCTCGCCCTCGTCATCGACACGGATGGTGGTCCCGGGCATCGGAATGCCCACAGAACCGACCCGCGTCAACGACACCGTGTTCGCTGTACAGGGAGCCGTGCTCTCGGTCAGACCGTAGCCCTCCAACACGTTGATCCCGGCACCACGGAAGAAGTGCGTGAGATGCTCGCTGAGCGGCGAAGCGCCCGACACCGTATGCACCACCTCACCACCGAAAACTCCCCGCAGCTTTGGGTACAGCACCCGGTCAAACAGGGCATGACGGGCCCGCAACAGCAGCGACGGACCGCTTCCACCCCGCGCCGCAGCATCCAGAGCCTTCGAGTATGCAACCGCAGTGGCATCCGCTGCCCGGAAAATCCTGCCCTTCCCGGCCGCCTCAGCCTTCTGCGAAGCGGTGCTGTAGATCTTCTCGAAGATGCGCGGCACCACCAGCAGGAACGTGGGCTTGTACGCAGCGAGATCGTCCAGCAGTTCGGCGGCATTGGACGTGTGGCCAAGCTTCACGCCGGCACCAAGACAGACCAGCTGAACCGCACGCGCCAGCACATGGGCCAACGGCAGGAACATCAGGGTCCGCGCATTTTCCTGCTTGAGCAGCTCCGGCAGGAACTCGATGGTGTTCACAGCAAACAGTGCAAAGTTGCCGTGCGTGATCTCGCACCCCTTGGGATGCCCGGTAGTACCCGACGTGTACACCAGCGACGCCACATCATCCAGCACCCGGCTGCTCCGCGCAGACTCGAGCACATCGTCGCTGACGGACTCCCCGTCAGACGCCAACGATGCAAAGGAGGCAGCGCCGTCGTCGTAATTCATCAGCACGAGCTGCGCTTCCGGCGCAGCCTCGCGTACCACCGCCGCTTTCTCCTCGTTCTCAATGAGCACGACGACGGCGGCAGAGTCCTTCAGAATGAAACTCACCTGGTGCGCCGAGGAGGTCTCGTAAATGGGAACGGTGACGGCTCCGGTGAACCAGATGGCAAGATCAGCGAGGGTCCATTCATAGCGGGTCTTCGACATGACCGCCACCGAATCACCCGGTTGAACGCCGCGCGCCAGAAGCCCCTTTGCAAGCGCACGCACCTGTTCCAGGAAGGAGTCGGCACTGACGTCCTTCCAGATGCCATCCGTCTTCACCGCATACAGCGGGGCCTTCGGAGCGCGTTTGTGCTGGGTGATGAGGAGGTCGGTGACGTTGGACTCGGCCGGCAGATCGACCATGAGCTCGGTGGAGGATTCCCGCATAGCGTGCAACTCGCTTTCCCTCGGTGGTGACTGGCGAACGGAGAACTGACGCCTGGACTGACAATCTATGCCGCGTCAGATCCAGCTCGGCATCCACATCCGCAGACGCCACTGGTTGTAGGGGATGGTTTCAGCCGTCCAGATGGGCAGGAAGAACGCGGATACCAGCACTGCGAGCACAACGAATCCCCCCACGAGCAGAATACCGTTCCGGCGCCGCCACGGCGGATCGCTGGCACGGCCCAGAATCAGCCCCAGCACATAGACCAGTGCCAGGACGAGGAACGGCTCAAACACGATCGCATAGAAGAAAAACATGGTGCGGTCCGGAAACAGGAACCACGGTAGATACCCGGCAGCGAAACCGGCGAGGATGGCACCTGCCCGCCAATCCCGCCGGCCAACCCAAAGTAAGAGCACCACCAGCAGCGACAGCGCAGCGCCCCACCAGATCAGCGGGTTGCCCACCACACTGACGGCCTGCGAACAGTCGGACGCACCACACGTCAGCCCGTCCGACTGGTAGTGAAAGGACGTCGGCCGCCCCATCACCAGCCACGACCACGCCGTTGCCTCATACGGATGCTCAGAACTGAGCCCCTCATGGAACGTATACGCGCTGCGGTGGTACTCGGCCAGCGAGCGCAGGGGAGCGGGGACCCAGTCCCACAGCGGGTCGGGATTGTCCGCCGCCCACTGCCGGTCATACGCATCAGAAGAGAGGAACCAGCCGGTCCACGTTGCCAGATAGGTCAGCAGCGCTACCGGCACAATTGAGACAAACGCCTGCAGACCATCACGGACGACGGCGCCACGCACCCAACGCCGAACCCCCACCGTGCGCCTGGCGGCCATATCCCACAGCACGGTCATCAGGCCGAACACCGCAATGTACGGCAGCGCCGACCACTTGGTACCCAGCGCCAACCCCAACGCGACTCCAGCGGCAATCCGCCACGGACGCAATCCCAGCCACGGCCCGTACAGCAACTGCTCCCGCGTGGGTTGGCCACGCTCACGCGCCAGAGAGGCCATCAGCACCGCCAACCGGCGCCGCGCCCAGTTCCGGTCAAGCACCAGCAGCGCAAACGCAACCAGTACCCAGAACATGAGGAAAACATCCAGCAGGGACGTCCGTGAATGGACCAGATGATGCCCGTCGACCGCCAACAGCAACCCGGCAATACCGCCCAACACCACCGACCCGAATAACCGCTGCGCCACCAGAGCCAGGACGAGGATGGACAGCGTACCGACCACCGCCGCCGTAAACCGCCAGCCAAATGGATTGGACGGCCCGAATAGCAACATGCCGAACGCGATCATCCACTTGCCGACCGGCGGATGCACCACATAATCCGCCGTCTCCAGGATTACCCCGGGATTGCCGGCGTTGAAGGACTCATCCGCCTCCTCCGGCCACTCGCGCTCATACCCGGACTGCAGGTAGGAGTAGGCGTCTTTGACGTAGTAGGTCTCGTCAAAGACCAGAGTGCCGGGCTCACCCAGCCGGACAAACCGCAGCACGCCACCGATCAGCGCCACCACCACTGGAATCAGCCAGCCCCACACGCCGAACGGAAGCTGCTCACCCAGCAGACGGCGCCGCAGCACCGG
The DNA here is from genome assembly GCF_056679915.1 of Arthrobacter sp. PTI12. Classification (NCBI taxonomy): domain Bacteria; kingdom Bacillati; phylum Actinomycetota; class Actinomycetes; order Micrococcales; family Micrococcaceae; genus Arthrobacter; species Arthrobacter sp. PTI12. Next base: position 1,469,299 of record NZ_CM155256.1, read on the forward strand.
CTCGGAAAACGCCGTGCGCGCCGAAACGACCCACTGCCGCCCAGACCCCTCGGGGACGGCTGCGGCAGTGGTGGTTTGGCTCACGGAATCATCGTACCGAGCGGCTCTGACAGTTCCGGGACAGCTAGGCTGAACCAGTGACAGAACCTACGGACAAGACGGAACATTCCGACGACGACGCCCCGCTCCTTCCGGAAAACCTCACCTCCGAGGACCCGGGCTCCCGGACGCTGATCCCCGGAAACGGCAGCATTGTCCTGGCTGCCACACCGATCGGAAATATGGGCGACGCCACGTTCCGGCTGGTGTCGCTCCTTGAATCCGCCGATGTCATCGCCGCCGAAGACACCCGGCGCCTGCAGCGGCTCATCCGTTCCCTCGAGGTGAGCCCACGCGGCAGGACCCTGAGCTACCACGAGCACAACGAAGCCTCACGAACCCCCGAACTGCTGGACCTCGTTGACGCCGGTGCAACCCTCCTGCTCGTGACCGACGCCGGTATGCCCTCCGTCTCCGACCCCGGTTTCCGCCTCGTCGAAGCCGCCGCCGAACGGAACATCACGGTCACCGTTGCCCCCGGACCCTCCGCCGTCCTCACGGCACTCGCCCTCTCCGGCCTCCCCACCGACCGCTTCTGCTTCGAGGGGTTCCTGCCCCGCAAGACCGGCGAACGCGCCGCCCGCCTTGCCGACCTGCGCACCGAACGCCGCACCATGGTGTTCTTTGAAGCGCCCCACCGGCTCGAAGCGATGATCCGCGCACTGCACTCCGAATTCGGCGCGGACCGGCAGGCGTGCGTTACACGCGAACTCACCAAACGCTATGAAGAGGTGATCCGCGGACCGCTGCAGCACTTGCTCGAGTGGGTGGAAGGCAACGAGATCCGGGGGGAGATCGCCGTCGTCGTCGGCGGTGCACCGGAAGATGCGCCGACCGAACCGGAAGACCACGTCCATGCCGTCAACGAGCTGATGAGCCAGGGGCTTCGGCTCAAGGAGGCCGTTGCTGCCGTTGCCGAAGACCGGCGCGTCAGCAAGCGGGAGCTGTATGCCGCGGTGGTGGCCGCGAGGACGTAACCTTCAACGGGAGGCGAGCTGCTGTGCAGTACAACAGCAGATCCGGGACTACGTGGTGCAGGTTTGTATGGACAGGGCCCAAAACGCAGGGCTAGCGTGAAGGCCAAGATGCAAGAACGGCTCCTGCACTCACCATCGTCGATCGTAAAGGCTTCCGGATGACTATCACCGCCCAGCGCGAACAAGAACTTCTGTCCTCGGTCCCCACCGGCCTGCTGATCGGCGGCCAGTGGCGTGACGCCTCGAACGGCAAGACGTTCGACGTCGAGGACCCGGCCACCGGCAAGACGCTCCTCACCATTGCGGACGCGAGTCCCGAAGACGGCAAGGCCGCACTGGATGCCGCCGTCGAGGCACAGGACAGCTGGGCCAGAACGGCGCCGCGCGAGCGAGGCGAGATCCTGCGCCGCGCCTTCGAACTCGTCACGGAACGCGCCGACGACTTCGCCCTCCTGATGACCCTGGAAATGGGCAAGCCCCTCGCCGAAGCCCGCGGTGAAGTGACCTACGGCGCCGAGTTCCTCCGCTGGTTCTCCGAGGAAGCCGTCCGCATGTCCGGCCGCTACTCCACAGCACCGGACGGCAAGTCCCGCATCCTCGTCAACAAGAAGCCCGTAGGCCCATGCCTGTTGATCACCCCGTGGAATTTCCCGCTGGCCATGGCAACGCGCAAGATCGCACCCGCAGTTGCCGCCGGCTGCACCATGGTGCTCAAGCCCGCCAACCTGACCCCGCTCACCTCGCTGCTGTTCGCCAAAGTGCTTGAAGAGGCCGGCCTGCCCAAGGGCGTCCTCAACATCGTGAGCACCACCAGCGCCGGTAAGGTCACCGGACCCCTCATCAAGGACAGCCGCCTGCGCAAGCTCTCCTTCACCGGTTCGACGCCGGTTGGCCGCCGATTGCTGGCCGACGCCTCCGAGAACGTCCTGCGCACCTCGATGGAGCTCGGCGGAAACGCACCGTTCCTGGTCTTTGAGGATGCTGACCTGGACAAGGCGGTCGAGGGCGCCATGGCCGCCAAACTCCGCAATATGGGCGAGGCGTGCACCGCAGCCAACCGGTTCATTGTGCACGAGTCCGTCGCGGCCGACTTCGCCGACAGGCTCGCCGCCCGCATGAAGGACGTCACCCCGGGCCGGGGCACCGAGGACAGTTCGAAGCTTGGCCCGCTGATCGACGGCAAGAGCCGCGACAACGTGCACTCCCTGGTGCAGGACGCGGTCGACGACGGCGCGCAGGTCCTCTCCGGCGGCTCACCCATAGATGGTCCCGGTTACTTCTACCCGGCGACGGTGCTCGCGGATGTGCAGTCCGGCTCCCGCATCCTGCAGGAGGAGATCTTCGGTCCGGTGGCCCCGATCATCACCTTCTCCACCGAAGACGACGCCGTTCGGCTGGCCAACAATACCGAATACGGACTCGTGGCGTACGTTTTCACCCGCGACCTGAACCGTGGGCTTCGGATGGGCGAGCGGTTGGACACCGGCATGCTCGGCCTCAACGCGGGCGTCATCTCCAACGCAGCGGCTCCGTTCGGCGGCGTGAAGCAGTCGGGCCTGGGACGTGAAGGCGGGTACGAGGGCATCGAGGAATACCTCTACACCCAGTACGTGGGCATCGCGGACCCGACCGCGAGCTGAACCCCGCGGGCTAAGCCGCTACGGTTTCGGGTTCAGGCCCGGGCCGGATTGCCCACCTTCTGGCCTGTGAAGCCGCAGAACGACGGCGTGTCACCCCCGACACGCCGCCGGTGCGTTCAGAAGGTGGGCAGGACGGCCCGCGACTCAGCGCGAAGCGGCAGCAGCAGCAGCAGCAACAACCTCTTCGCTCCGCTGCGCCCCGAACGGCTGCGACAGCGAGCGGGGCCAGAACCGGGCCCGCAGCCGTGCCGCAGGAGTCGCAGATTCATGCAGCGCGTCGGTGACGGCCTGCACGTCATCCCAACTGTTCGCCGTCCGTGGCTGCGCACCGGAGACGGCAAACTCCGCATACTCCTCTTCCTCATAGGCGCGCCGCAGCCGGGCCAGCGCTGCCGCCGGCGCTTCATCGAACCCGGCCCGCAACCGTTGCTCGAACGTCCGCGGTGTGTCGGTGGGCAGGGGAGGGACTCCGTAATCGGCGGCCAGCTCCACAGTTTCCGCCCACGCCACCGTTGCTGAGCCCACTCCTTCGGTGTTGGCAGTGACAGAACGACGACGGCGCCGGGTCCGCATCCGCCGCAAGGCCATCGGCGTCAACGCCAGCAGCACGAGCACTCCACCGAGGATCACCCCGAGAGCGGAACTGCGCTCGGCACTCTCCCGCACCGCCTGCGGCGACTCCTCCTCCACAGCCTGCGGGGACGGAGTCGCAGTGGACGGCGTCCCCGGCAGAGCGTTCGGGTTCAGGTTGCCTTCGTTCGGTACGGGACCGGTAGGCACCACGGTCGAGAACGCGTACTCGGGCACCGAACCGCGTGATGGCGTGGGCTCAAACCGCACCCAGCCGACACCTTCGAAATACAGCTCCGGCCAGGCATGCGCATCCTTGGAGTTGACCGAAAACTCGACAAACCGTTCGTCGTTGGGTCCACGCGAAACGTCGCCGGTGGGCGTTCCGGGCGAGTACCCCACGGCCACCCGGCTCGGAATCCCCGCCTGCCGGGCCATCACTGCCATGGTTCCGGCATAGTGCACGCAGTACCCGGATTTCGACTCGAGGAAACGCGCCATTACATCCAGGCTGTTGCCGTCATACCCGCCGTCCACCGGCGCATCCACCGAGTACACAAAGGACGGTCCGCGCAGGAACTGCTGGATGGCGATCGCCTGGTCATACGGGTTGCTGATGCCATCCACTACCGCTGCCGTGGTCTCACCGATGATGCCGGGCACGGAATCGGGAAGGGCGAGGAACTGCTCGGGCACGGACTCGGGATCAGCCGGCGGGATGGCCTGGAGCCGCTCGCGAGTCAGCACCGGCTCGGCACTGCGGATCAGGTATTCCTGCTGCGCCGTTGAGCCGCCGTCAATTGCAAGGATGCTGAGGTTCGCCGGATCATAGGCCCACCGCCCATTGAGGCCCTCGACGGACACCGGGGCATACGGCGCCAACAGCCACGGGCTGGTGAAGCTGTCCGTACTGACCCGCGTGAGTGTGGTCGCCGCAAAAGGCTGGTTCTCGGAGAACAGTTCGTCCACACCGGCCACCCGCTGGCCCAGACGCTGATCAGGCTCCCACCGCTGACCGCTGAAATCCTCCAGCGTGACCGACCTCAGATACAGCGGGTCATCCGACGTAGTGGAGTACTCGATCCGCCCGAACCCATTGGGATTGCGCAGGTCATTGCCGAGCGTGACAATCGGATTCAGCCCCGTCGCCGCACCCCACAGGTTCACCCGCGCGCCCTGTGGAAACGCCCCCGAGTTGAAGCCGGGAATGGCCAGCGGAAGCACGACGGCGATGCCCAGTGCCAGCGCCCCGATTGTCACTCCCCGGGTCAGGTGGGCGCCTGACAACTCGCCCGACGACGCCGATTCCCACTGCGATTCACGCCAGTGCGCACAGCCCAGGAGCAGCAGGAACCCTGCCACTGCAGCAATGAACGCCGGCACGCCAACGCTGTTGATACGTACGACGGCGGGAACCACCAGCACTGCCAGCAGCGCCAGTCCGGCGGTGGCCGGCATACGCAACGATGTGGCGAGGGTGTCCACGAGGACGGCAATGAGCCCCATGCCGGCACAGACCACCAGGAAGAGCCCGGCCGTTGGTAACACCGGCGCCACCTGGGACACCACGGTGTTCTCGGCGTGCCCCAGCAGGATGGTCAGCCGGCCAACGAACCCGTCACCCGGAAAAAAGCCAAAGGTGCTCTGTGACGGGAAGAACTGCCAGATCAACGAACCCGCCAGGGCAAGGATGCCCACCAGGGGAGCGAAATAGGAGGGAAGACGCGAAACACGGGTCAGCGCCATGAAGAACAGCACCGTTCCCACCGTCACCAGGACGGGCGTGAACCAGGTCCAGCCGAAGATCACCCCGGACAGGCTCGTGGACGTCAGCATCACAGCCCCGAACGACGCCGCCGTAACCAGCAGGTGCCAATGGCTCCGACGGGTAGCGGCCGGCCGGTTCGGAAGAACACGTTGTGCCTGTCCGTCGGCTGGAGGCCGGAAGAGAGTGGCGGTCATGAGGAAGCTCCTGAGCGGAGAGTAGTTTTCGCTGTAGAGGAAGTGACAGTGGCGGGCGGTGTGTCCAGGTGCGCCCAGGCGGTAGCGACGGACGCGTTCGGCGTCACAGCCACCACGTGCCAGCCGGCACTGCGGAGGATGTCCATGACCGAGTGGAGGTCCCGTGGGCGCTCGCTGACCAGGATGGCGAGGGACTGCGAGCCGTACTCGGCTGCCTGGCCCAGATCACGTGCCTCATCCTCGGTAATTGCACCGAGGAGGGCAATCAGCGGCCCCCGGTTCTTCAGCCCCGCAAGCTTGTCCAGCATCGGATCGCCAAACGGCACAGCAGAGGACCGGTCAGCGACGGACCGCGCAGCAACCGACCGCGCAGAAACAGACCGGGCCGAAACAGATCTCGCAGAAACCGGCCGGTCAGCAACCGACCGCCGCTTCTGCGACGACGTGGACCGCTTCGCAGGATCCGGCAACAGCTCCAGCGCGGCCAACCCCTGCGCGATTCCATGCAGCCCGGCTGGCCCGGAGAACTCCTCATCTCCGGGCCACGGCGCTGACACCGATCGCTGCAGAGCCGGCGCACCCGTCTCGTCGACAAACCGCAGCGCGTAGCTGCGCTCGAGCAGGTGCGCTGAAATGGAGACAGCAGCAACCACCGCCCACTCGAACGTGGGTGAGGACAGCATGCTGGAATCGGTGTCCGGATCCCCACCGAACGCGGACAGGAAACCCGACCCGTAACTGGCCTGCCGCTGATCGAGGATCAGGGTGGCCTCGGGCGTAGTGACCGATTCCTCCTGCCGCACCATGAGCTCGTTGTGCCGGGCCGTCGCCGCCCAGTGCACCCGGCGCATGGGATCGCCGTGGCGGTATTCGCGGGTCATGACGTCGTCGTCGCTGGGGTTGGCGTTCCGGCGGGTCACGGCATTGCCGTCCGTCCCACGGACACCGGTCAGCGGAGAATGGGGCAGATCGAGCGGGCTCGGCGTGACCACCAGCCGGTCGGTTCCACCGAGGGTGTGGCGGGAGATGCCCAGACCAAAGGGGTCGGTGAAGCCGGCGGTGACAGGGCCGACGTCGTACACTCCACGCGCTGCCGAGCGCAGCCGGTACTCATACAGGCTCACACCGCTGGGAGTGGGGTGGCGGGCGGGGAAGTGGAATTCGGGGGCGTCGCCGAAGCGCTGCGGCAGTTGTTCGCGCATGACCACCGAACCGCCCAACGGTCCGTCGGAGGCAACCGACAGCGTCACCGTGGTGGTGAATCCCGTTTCCATGCTCTGCGGTGCAAAGGTCCGGTGCACGGTGAACCGCGGCTTGACGAGGTGAAGCACCAGCACGGACGCCAGCGGCAGGAGAACCAGGAGGATGCCCAAGTACAGCAGGTCCCGCCGGCCGAGGAACTGGGCAAAGAGGAGCGACAGCACACCGGCCGCAGCCAGGCCCCAACCGCGGGCCGTCAGGACCCGGGGCAGCCGCTCGACCAGGGACATGGTCCTAGCCGTTTCGGGAGGAGGCGCTCGCAGCGTCACGTGCCACCGGCACGCGGGCGAGGATGCCGGCAATGATTGACGACGGCGTCTCACCGGAGCTGAGTGCCTTGCGGTCCAGGATGAGCCGGTGTGCCAGAACGGCTTCGGCGACGGCAGCGACGTCGTCGGGCAGAACGAAGTCCCGGCCCTCCAGTGCTGCACCGGCCTTCGCCGCCCGCAGCAGCTGCAGCAGGCCGCGCGGACTGGCGCCGAGGCGGAGCTGGGCGTGTTGGCGGGTGGCATGGCCAATCCCGACCGTGTATTCCTTCACCGCGGGGGAGACGTACACCTGCCGGACCTGGCGGATCATCGCCGCAACATCCTCAACACCGGCAACCGGCTGGATGGAACGCAACGGCGAGACGGACTGGTGGGTCTCCAACATGTCCATCTCAGAGCTCATGTCCGGGTAGCCCATGGAGATGCGGGCCATGAAGCGATCGCGCTGGGCTTCGGGCAGGGGATAGGTGCCCTCCATTTCGATCGGGTTCTGCGTGGCGATGACCATGAACGGCTCGGCCAGCCGGTGGGTGGAGCCATCCACCGTGACCTGGTGTTCCTCCATGCATTCGAGCAGGGAGGACTGCGTCTTGGCGGACGCGCGGTTGATCTCATCCCCGATCACGATGTTCGCGAACACCGGCCCACGCCGGAACTCGAACCGGTGGGAATCCTGGTTGTAGATGGATACGCCGGTCACGTCGGAGGGCAGCAGGTCCGGAGTGAACTGGATGCGGTTGACGCTGCAGTCGATGGTCCGTGCCAGAGTCTTGGCCAGCATGGTCTTGCCGACGCCCGGCACGTCCTCCAACAGCAGATGTCCCTCGGCGAGCAGCACCGTCAAAGCCAACCGGGCGGCGTCGGGCTTGCCGTCAATCACGGTGTTGATGGACTGCAGGATGCGCGTGCTGGTGTCGTGGAACGTCTCGCCCGTCATCGGCGGGCGGGCGGCCTCCGCACTTGTTCCTGTGGAAGCGCTGGGCGCCGTGCCGTTCGGAGTGGCGTACTGGTTGTGGGCGTCCATCGATACCTTCCGTCAGACGCTGCCGGGAACGTAGGCACCACCTCGGTGTGGAGATACGTCAGTGAAACACGCGCGGGGCAACGGTTGCTAACTAGCTCAAGACTACTAGGACAACTGGGGTTCGTGGCGGAAAGTTCCTTTGATCAGGAGGAAGCACCGGAGCTCCGCTGGGTTTTGCAAGGAAAGTCTAGGGTTGGACCATGTGCACCAGTTCGATCCCCGTTCAGTACCGCCCTGTTGAGACGCCTGTTGAGACCTCAGCGGAAGATTCTTCCAGCAGGTCGCGTGCTCCCGAGGCGGGCGGCCGCAGCCGGAAACTCGACTATCCGCCGGCACCGGAGCCGCTTCCGTTCCCGGTGATGGACAACCACACGCACCTTGATTTCCGGGACGGGCAGGTTGCCGTCAGCGCGACGGACGCCATGGACGCGGCGGAGGCCGTCGGCGTCGGTTTCGCGGTGCAGGTGGGCACGGATGTGGAGTCCTCCCGCTTCACCGTCGACGCCGTTAACCGTGATTCCCGCCTGCTGGGCGCCGTGGCGATCCACCCCAATGAAGCACCTGTCCTTGCAGAGGCGGGCACGCTTGAGGATGCGCTCGCCGAGATCGAACACCTCGCGCAGCATCCCCGCATCCGGGCGATCGGCGAGACCGGGCTGGACTACTTCCGCACCGGTGAGGACGGCCGCGAACGGCAGGAGTACTCCTTCCGCCGGCACCTGGACATTGCCCGCCGGCTTGACCTCGCCCTGCAGATTCATGACCGGGACGCGCACGACGACGTCGTGAAGGTCCTGCGCTCGGAGGAACCTCCCGAGCGGGTCGTCTTCCACTGCTTCTCCGGCGACGCCGACCTGGCGCGAATCTGTAACGAGAACGGCTGGTTCATGTCCTTCTCCGGCACAGTCACCTTCAAGAACTCCTGCGGTTTGCGGGACGCGCTGGACGTGGCGGATCCCTCGCTGATTCTCACCGAAACCGATGCACCGTTCCTCACCCCGCACCCGTTCCGTGGCCAGCCGAACGCGAGTTACGCCGTTGCCTACACGGTGCGGTTCATGGCCGAACATCTGGGGACCGACCTCGAGGAGCTGTGCCGGACCATCAACGCGAACACCCGCCGCGCGTACGGTGAGTGGGAGTGACGTACGCCTTATTACTTATTCATAGCGCTTCCGATATGATTACGTAATGGTCCTGAGTGTTCCAGAATTGGCTAAGCGACTCTCTGTCAACGAAAGCCGCGCTCGGCTTCTCGTTCAATCGGGGCGTATCCCTGCCCAAATGGTCGGGGGTAGATGGGTCATTGAGGAAGCGGACGCCGCCCAATATCGACGAGGGGTTCCCGCCGGACGGCCCTTGTCGGAGCGAAGTGCATGGCAGCTCGCGTGGAATGCCTGGAGTGACGCTGCTGCCCGCGTAATGCCAGGGATCGATCACGATTTGTCACCCGTGGAACGACACCGGCTCAAGCAACGACTGGAGCGTTTAAGGGGATCGCCTGATCCGTTGCCTCTCGTCTGCTCCATGTTGGCCAAAAGAGCCGAGAGGGTGGAGCTCATCAGTAGCCCGGGTGATCTCGGCGACCTGCGCGAGGATCCGCGTTTGCGTCTATCGGGTGTTTCCCACAGATCGTCGGCGTTGCTTTCCACTTCGGAGGTTGAGGCGTACGTCAAGCGCAAGGACTACGATGCTTTGATCAGGAGTTGGTTCCTCGTGAAGCCCCGTCCCGGCCAGCGACCGAACGTGATTCTTCGCATTGCAAACGAAGTCCCGGAGCAATTGCCTCCGCTGCTGATTGCGGCAGACCTCGCCGAGCGCCCGGGAGTCCGAGAACAGCAAGCCGCCCGCGAAATTCTCAGGAAAATTCATGCCGATTGAACTCCCGGTCGTGCTCATCGAGCAGGAGGAAGCCTGTCGGGCCGTGTTCGAAATCTATTCGAATAGGCCCCACGGCTGGATTATGGTCGGCGGGCAGTCCGTCTATCTCCATGCCATTGAACGCGGTGCGCCATTCATCCGTCCGACCAAGGATGCCGATATAGCTCTGAACATACGCGCTTACCCGACGATGCTTCACGATTTCACCGCCCTCCTGCTCAGTCTCAATTTCGAACCGCGCGGGGAATCCCTCGAAGGGCACCAGCACCGCTGGGTGCGCGGAACGAATCTTCTCGGCTGCCTGATCGGCAAGGCTGCCGCCCTGAAGATCGTCGACGATCCCGGCAAAGAGCGACATGTCACCGATTTTCTAACCCTGGCCGCCGTAGTGGGTGCCTCGGATTTGCGCGATATCGTTTACGGGCCCGCAGAGCGCAGCCATCTCGCCCACATGCTGGGGCATCTGGCCGTTTCACCGGAGCTCGTCAGCCTAGTACCCGAAGGCGCACCCGGTCTGGAACGCCTGCGCATGTCCCTGAGCTAGTTATTCGATGCCCGCCGAACGCGAGATGATGGTTGAGAACCTTCTTCGCACGGGCACGTTCATTGCACGGCCGAAGAAGCACTAAGTCGAGTTATTTCGGGGTCTGTTGGAGTCCTCAGAGGTAGAAAGAGGAACCCATGACAAACACATCCACCCTCTCGGAGGCGATACGTCCCGCCACCATCGCTGAGCAGGCGCGCAGGCGGCGGACGTTCGCTGTCATTTCCCACCCGGATGCGGGAAAATCCACGCTCACCGAAGCGCTGGCCCTGTACGCGAGCGCCATCCAGGACGCCGGGGTCACCCACGGCAAGTCCAGCCGTCACGGCACGGTCTCGGACTGGATGGGCATGGAGCGCGAGCGCGGCATCTCCATCAGCTCGGCGGCACTTCAACTCGAGTATCGCGATACGGTGCTGAACCTGGTGGACACTCCCGGCCACGCTGATTTCTCCGAGGACACCTATCGGGTGCTGGCCGCAGTCGATTGCGCCGTGATGCTGATCGACGCCGCCAAGGGCTTCGAGCCGCAGACCGTGAAGCTGCTCGAAGTCTGCAAGCAACGTGGGCTTCCCATTGTGACGGTGGTTAACAAGTGGGACCGGCCCGGCCTGGACGCGCTGGGGCTGATTGACCAAATCGGCGAGCGCACCGACATGGTTCCGGTCCCGTTGACCTGGCCCGCAGGCATTGCTGGGGAATTTGAGGGACTGCTCGACGTGCGCACCGCCAGCTCGATCGCACTGGAAGCAGTCGAGGGAGGCGCACAGCCGGCACGTGAGACCCCCATCGATCCCGCCGACCTCGATCCCCACGCCGCACAGGTGTGGGACGTCGCAAGCGAAGAGTTGGGCCTGGTGGCGTCCTCCAACGGAGACTTCGACGCTGAAGCGTTTGCCGCAGCTCAGCAGACTCCGGTCCTGTTCGCTGCGGCCACCCGGAACTTCGGCGTACGCCAGCTGGTGGACCTGCTGGTGGACGTGGGGTCAGCGCCAACGCCCCGGGTTACTGCGGATGGTGCCCACCGCCCCCTGGAAGCGGGGTTTTCCGGCTTCGTGTTCAAGGTCCAGGCCGGCGCCAACACCGCCCACCGTGACCACATCGCCTATCTCAGAATCTGCTCCGGCGTATTCGAGCGGGGGATGGTCATCACCAATTCCCGGACCGGCAGGCCCTTCGCCACCAAGTATGCGCACCGCGTTCTGGGGCGGGAGCGTGAAGCAGTGGAGCATGCCTGGCCGGGAGACGTCGTCGGGCTGGTGAACGCGACGAGCCTCCGGGTAGGGGACAGCCTCTACCAGGACGAGCCGGTGACCTTCCCGGAGATCCCGCACTTCTCGCCCGAACTGTTTGTCACCGTGCGCGCCAAAGACCCCGGACGGTACAAACAGTTCCGGCGCGGCATTGAGCAGCTCGATCACGAGGGTGTCATCCAGGTGCTGCGCTCTGAGCTGCGCGGTGACCAGGCACCGGTGCTCGCCGCCGTCGGGCAGCTCCAGTTCGAGGTGGCAGAACAGCGCATGCGTACCGAGTTCAACGCGCCGGTTGCCCTGGAGCAGCTGTCCTATACCCTGGCACGCCGCATCCCGGCTGCACCGAGTTCCCTTCCCGACTCCTTCCGGGGCGGGGAGATCCTGCGGCGGTCGGACGGCGAATGCATCGCCATCTTCGGTGACCGGTGGAAACTGGGCCACTTCGCCGATGCCTTCCCCGATGTCACACTTGAGCTGATTGGGGCTTAGCTGAGCCGAGGGAGCCAGCACGCCGTCGAGATCCGGCCATGCCGCGTGGATGGCCCGAGCCCAGGCACGGGTGCGCCCCTTCTCCTGAAGGGCAACCTGTGCGGAGGCGCCGGCGCATGTCAGCCACGGGCCGGTGAGGTCGACCAAGCTCACATCGACTGCGGTGCGGATTGCCGTGACATAGGGGGCGTGCCGATCGACATCGACGAAGCGGGTGAGTTGGAACACCTCGCCGAGGCAGGTGTCCACACTTTCGCCCAGATACGCGGCGCCGAGAGGTGCGTGATCCTGAGCGGGCTCGGGATGCGGGTCCCAGCGTGAGCTGCGTACGGGCCCCCACGTGCGAAGGCCATTCCACGCTGTGGGGTGTGGGGAGCTTGTGAAGTGGACTCTCCAGAGCACCGACCCTTGACTGAGCAGGTGGGTGTCACAGCCGATGCGGCGAAGTTCGGGAACACTTGGCGGGTACTGACCCGGCATTAGTGCCCGGCCGCCAGGTCCTCCGCCAGTCCGACCACATGATCGACTGATCCGCCTCCGAGAAGCCATTCACGGGGGGACACGGATGCGCCGTCCAGCATTAGGTCTGGTTGCGGTGTGGTGAAGAACCCGGCCACAGATTGCGGATGCATATCTTCCGGCAGGACTGCCAGTACCCGGCCAATGGACGGCAGCGCCGCATGGTTGGTGAACTGCCAGAGCGGAAACCGCAGCCTGCCACCCATGGTGAAGGCGTGCAGCTTCTTCTCACGCCGATAGTGCCGAACCGTGGATGCGTCGACCTGGAGGCGCTGCGCCACCTCCTCGGCTGTCAGAGCATCAGCCTCAAGGCGCACCTGCGCAACGACATTCCCGACCGATGCCTCCGCTGATGCCGTACGGTTCGCAATTCCCGAGTGCCTCTCCCAGAAGGCCCTGTCGTGGGCGGGTAGATCGACCGTTGCCGCGGGGCGCTGCATCAGTTCAAGGGCGGCCACCAAATCTTCTTCACTGAAGGACGGCCAACAGGACCGGTAGAAGTCCAGGCCCGGAGCTTGCCCTATTATCACGGTTGGATTACGGTGAACTCTTATTAGCCGGGGTCGGGGAAGGCTTTCGGACTGATGCCGTCCGCTGTGGACGGGTTCCTTGTGTATTACCGCTGGCGTTGAGCCGCGCCTGAATGAGGCATGTCAGGTGTGCTCAGCTCAACGTCAGAGGTGCGCTTGAGGCGCCCTCCGCCGTCGTTCATTTGCCTGTGCACTCTCTGCTGCCCCTTTTATTGGGCCGGCTGCAGAGCGCCCTCTCCCCGTGCCCGGATACTGCGGGGAATGTGGGACGTTGTGGCAAAAAGAGTGGCGAAGCGAGTAGCCAGGCGGAATGCAAAGGCCTGGGCTGTCCTGACCGGACAGGGCGTGGTCATGCTGTCTCTGGTGGTTGGACTGGTGGCCTTCGTGGGCAACGGCAAGAGCGTGCAGGTGGTGGTTGACGGGCAGGCACAGACCGTCCAGACCTTCGGCGGCACCGTGGCCGAGGTCCTGCGGACCGCAGAGGTGACCGTCACCGCGAACGACGACGTGTACCCGGCTCTTGCAACCCCGGTTGACGACGGCGCTGCCATCCAGGTCAACAAGGCCACCGCCGTGGACGTCCGGCTCAACGGAGCCGAAACAATTGTCCACACCACGGGAGAGACCGTGGGCGAGCTCGTCAATGATCTCGGCGTGGCCAGCGACTCGGACATCTCCGCACCGGCCGAAACCAGGCTGGTCACCCTCAGCTCCACCCTCAGCATTTCGACGCCGAAGAACGTCACCCTCGCTGTTGACGGCAAGAGCACCCGCATCGAAACCACCATGAACACCGTGGCGGACCTTCTCGCAGAAGCGAAGGTCACGCTCGGCAAGGAAGACCGCGTCTCGGTTCCGGTGAACAGCTCGCTGGTCACCGGCATGGGGCTCAAGGTCACCCGAGTTGAGACCGGCAAGAAGATCACCGAGACCGAGACGATCGACTTCACCTCCACCGAAAAGGAAACCGAGGAGCTGCTCGTCGGCGAACGCGAAGTGGTCCAGGCCGGGGTTGCAGGCGAGCGCACCCGCGTCTTCACCGTGACCGTCATTGACGGCAAGGAGAGTAAGAGGGAGAACGTGAGCGATAAGGTCACCCGCGAGCCCGTCGAGGAAATTATCGCCGTCGGCACCCGGGAGGAAGAGCCGGAGCCGACGCCCGAGCCGGAAGAGGATAAGGCGCCTGAGGCCGAAGTTGAGGCTGCAGCCGAGGCCGCCGCTCCGGCGGAGATCGAAACGCCCGCACACGCTCCGGCAGCAGTGGTATCCGGCGGCGCCGCTTGGGATGCCCTCGCCGAGTGCGAGTCCGGTGGCAACTGGTCCATCAACACCGGCAACGGTTACTACGGCGGCCTGCAGTTCAGCCAGTCCAGCTGGCTTGGTGCCGGCGGCGGCCAGTACGCACCGCTGCCGCACCAGGCATCGCGCGCCGAGCAGATCGCTACTGCCGAGGTGCTCAAGCAGAACGGCGGCTGGGGCCACTGGCCCTCCTGCTCTTCGAAGCTCGGCCTGCGGTAAGCAACACTTCCGCAGCTTTCCCAGCGCCCCTGCCAGTATCGGTAGGGGCGCTGCTGCGTTCCGGCCTCGGCTGCCGGCCTCCGGCGCAGGTCCCGTTACGATGTCTAGGTGAATGACAAGGCGAGCTCATCCCCGGCACAGGCCCTGCTGGGCGCGAGCGAAATCCGCAGACTGGCCGAGGAACTGGGGATCCGTCCCACCAAGACGCTCGGCCAGAACTTTGTCATTGACGGCAACACCATCCGCAGGATCGTTTCGGTTGCCGCCGTTGATCCCGCGGAAACGGTGCTCGAGGTTGGCCCCGGGCTCGGGTCACTGACCCTTGGCCTGCTGGACGCCGCGCAGCGCGTGGTGGCCGTGGAAATCGATCCGGTCCTGGCTGCACGCCTGCCGCAGACCATCACGCGGTGGCGCCCGGAACGGGCCGCGTTCTGCGACGTGGTGGAGGGCGACGCCATGCGCATCACCGAACTTCCCGCCGACCCCACCGCCCTGGTGGCCAACCTTCCCTACAACGTGGCCGTCCCCGTGGTGCTGCATCTGCTGGCACATTTCCCGTCGCTGCGCCATGGACTGGTGATGGTTCAGGACGAGGTTGCGGACCGGCTCGCCGCCCCGCCCGGCTCCAAGGTCTACGGCGTGCCGTCGGTGAAGGCCCAGTGGTACGGCAAGATGCGCAAAGCCGGAGTGATCGGCATGAACGTCTTCTGGCCGGCGCCGAAGATCGCCTCCGGGCTGGTTGCGTTCGAACGGCATGAACAGCCCCGCACAACGGCCTCCCGCGAAGAGGTGTTCGCCGTCATCGACGCCGCTTTCGCACAGCGACGAAAAACCCTCCGTGCCGCCCTGGCCGGTTGGGCCGGAAGCGGCGTGCTTGCGGGTGAGGCGTTGGCCCGGGCCGGCGTGGACCCCTCCGCCCGCGGTGAAGTGCTCGACATTCATGCTTTTGCCCGCATCGCTGAGGCGAAGAAGCCTCCGCTCGTCTAGCGACGGTCCTGCGGGTCCCGGTCCAGACCCTCCGCTAGGCTCGAGGCGTTATGCCTGATGGTCTCTCATGGGGGTGGAGCGATGGATGAGTACGTGAGCTCGAGTTTCTTCTGGTTCACACTGGCCCTGATCAACGCGGGTCTTGCGGAACAGAAGAATCGTTCGCGGGGCGTGTGGTTCCTGGTCTCGCTTGTGGTGGGTCCACTGGCCACGGCCCTGATCGTCATCTGGAGGGCACCCGAGCCTGCGGTGCCGTCAATGTCCCACCGCGGCGGGTGGAAGGACCCTGATGAGGGACAGTGAAGCTGGCTGGGACGATGATCGAAGCATGACCAGACACCACATTGCACTCGCCCGAATCCTCATCGGCGCTCTGGCAGTTGGCTCCTTGCTGGCTCAGTTTGTGGTTGTTCCGCAGATTGCCGCTGACGCTGCTGAGCGCTACCCCGAGGTTGCGTACCTGGAGATTCCGTATCTCACTGCAGTTGTGGTTGCGCTCGCTTTCTTCGAGCTTGCCTTGCTGGCAGCATGGCGACTTACGGCCAGGAGAAGGCGACAGAGTCTAACCAATGGCTCACAGCGGTGGATCGATGTGATGACAGCGTCGCTGTGTCTGTCGGCATTGACGGTCGCTGGCATCTGCGTGCACGCGGGGTCCATCGAAAACATTGGCGGGCCCGCGATGTTATTGGGACTGGTCGCCGCCCTCGCCCTGATAGCCGCAGTGGTTGTTCTGAGAAGCAAAGCACCTCGAATACAGGCACCTTAAACGCCACACGGCGGCCTCCCGAAGGAAGCCGCCGTGATGGGTGTGAGAGTTACGGTGCGCCGGGGCGGCTGCCCGGAGGCATGTAGCCGTCGGCCGTCCGATCATCCTCGTCACGCTCGACTGCACTGCGGGTGTCGCTGGCAGCGAGACCGTCGGAGTCGCCGGTTGTGTCGGTAAGTCCGTTGGTCTGGTCGAAGGGCTCACCGAGGGGCCGCTCGGATGCGGTCTCGGGTGCCACGTCCACAGGGGCGCCGCCGACAACAGGTGTGACATCCGGGGGAGTGGTGTCCTCAATCGGAACCACCGGTACATCAACAGTGGTCGCCTCCGTATCGGTGCTCTTCTTGCTTCCCGCTGCTGCCGCGACACCGGCGGCGGCTGCGGCGGCCACGCCAACACCTGCGGCTGCTGCCTTGCCCGAGATACCGGCCTTGCCGCTATCCCCGCGTGAGGCGGCGGCGTCGGTGACGGTTGGGGAACCCATGGTGTCACCGGCGACGGACCCGCGCCAGGCGCCCGTGGCATAGCCCTCGTCCTCGATGAATTCCTTGAAGCGCTTGAGGTCACCCTCGGCTTCCTTCTCGACGACGTTGAGCTTGTCACCGATCTTCTCGATCATGCCTTCGGGCTCGTACTCAAGCTCGAGGCGGATGGTGGTCTGGCCTCCGCCGACGTCCTCAAACGTGACGGCTCCGGCGTTGGTGGCGCCCTCGGTGGCTGCCCAGGCGACGCGGCGGTCAGGCTCCTGAGCAACGATCTTCGCTTCCCACTCGCGCTTCACGCCACCGATTTCGGCAACCCACTGCAGGCGGTCGTCGGTCAGCTGCTCAACCTTCTTCACCCCGCTCATGAAGTGGGGAAATTCTTCGAATTGTGTCCACTGGTTGTAGGCCACGCTCACTGGAACGTTGACCATAATCTGCTTCTCGATCCTCGTGCTCATAGCGTCTCCTTAGGATTGGAACATCAGATGAACGATCAATTCATCAGTATGCTTACCATACCCATCGACGGTACATCTGACCATGGCTGGGCACAAGAACGACGACGGCGGTGGACGCGGGATTCGTTGCTTCGCCGATAGGTTGAAGACCATCCGGGACGTCCTTGGGGGGGGGGGGGGGGGGCGTGAGAAAAGTAGCGGGGTGGCTGTGCATCGGCATGATCCTTGCCTGGGCAGGCGCGTTCCTGGTGTTGAAGGTGCGGACAGCATGCTCGTGTTGAACGTGAAGCCTGCGCGTCCAGCGCCCGACGGCGGGTGACCGACGAAAGCGCGAACCTATCGTTTAGGTCACGACGCTTCCCGCACCACCCGCGCCCTCTATATGCTCGACAAAACTTCGATCGGTCTCGGGGGAAAGCATGCGGAAACTGGCCATTCGGCTGTGTCTCATCATGGTGCTCGTCTGGGCCGGCGCCTTTTTCTTCGTCAAGACGCACCACGATTCGGTAGCCGTGCAGCTGGGAGCCGTGGCCGATCAGTTGAAAATCCCTCATGGCTGGACCGTGGTGTCCCAGCACGTCGAGCGGGAACGGTTCATCTGTTTCAACAACAAGTCCTGCCCCACCCTCAGCCGCACGTGGCAGGCTGACCGGGTGCTGGAAGCCGAAGACGTTCTACGCTTGGCGGAGGCTTCCGGATGGGAGTTCGAGCTCGAGGGAACCTGCGAGAGAGGCCCCGAATCAATCGGCCTGAGCAGCGTCTGTTCTGCGCTCGCGACCTACGAAGGCCACCAGATCCAGCTGAGCGTGGACAGCCTTGAAGCCGGAGCGCCGAGCCTGATCCGGCTGCAGCTGAAGGCCCT
Organism: Arthrobacter sp. PTI12; assembly: GCF_056679915.1. Taxonomy (NCBI): domain Bacteria; kingdom Bacillati; phylum Actinomycetota; class Actinomycetes; order Micrococcales; family Micrococcaceae; genus Arthrobacter; species Arthrobacter sp. PTI12. The sequence continues at coordinate 1,487,395 of NZ_CM155256.1, forward strand.
TGGGACCGAAGAAGCCACGGAATGACGACGGCGGGACGGTCCGGAAAAATTCGACGCGTGAGGACGGCGAAACGTAGGCTGTACCTACGGTTAAAAGTGGCCGCCACTAGCTACGCCGTCATGGTTGCTAGGTCATTCCTTTGGCGCGCCGTCTACGCCGCGGGTCTGAGCTACCTTCCCGTGCCGCCTGGCATGACAGATCCGGAGGCTGCAGTGAGCAGCAATGAGCTTTCCGATGTACGCACCGACCACCGACTGCAAGACGCAGTACTCGATTCCGCAGACGTTGAGGCCTTCCTGAACGAGTTGTGCCGGCATGCCGCCGGTGCCCTCGGTGACCGTGAAGAGATTCTCTGCGGCATCACGCTGCTGCGGGAACGCAAGGCTGCCACCGTAGCCAGCAGTAGTGAACGCGCCCGAGAGATGGATGAAGTTCAGTACAAGTTCGACGACGGCCCGTGCCTCTCCGCCGCACGGAACCAGACCACAGTCCACGTTGCAGACGTCAATCAGGAAGAACACTGGGCGGACTACATCGGCGCTGTCGCCGATCGCGGAATGCAGTCCATTCTCGCTGTTCCCTTTGACCTCATGGGAGACGCCAAGGCTGCGCTGAATCTCTACGCGGACAGGGCGCACAAGTTCACGGATGAAACCGTAGAGAGAGCTGCCGCCTATGCCGCAGAAGCAGCCCGTTCACTGCGCCTGGCTGTGCGGATTGCCCATCACAGCGAGATAGCCGAGGACCTGAGAACAGCAATGGAATCGCGGACGGCCATCGACATCGCGATCGGAGTCATCATGTGCCAGAGCCGCTGCAGCCAGACCGAGGCGTTCGAGTTTCTCAAGAAAGCCTCCTCCCACCGCAACATCAAGCTGCGCGAACTGGCAATCCAGATTGTCGCCAGCGCCGGTCAGGCGGCTGAACCAACGACTCATTTCGACCGCTGATCGGAAGGGTTGAGAACTTACCCTCTGGCCCGTCCGAGTGACCCTCCCCGGGACAGCGCGCTGCTTGACCGCTCCGAGAAGAGCACAATTCAAGTGTGCGCCCGTATGAGCGCCGGGAGAAGACCACCGCAGCCCGCATAACGGTTTGCTCACGTAATGATTCCGTGCTGTTGGGCAGGCATCCCGGGCAGTAAAGTCCGTCAGTGGGGATGCAGCACTGCAGGGTTTCTTGCCCGGCGATTCCACGCCACCTCTTATTTACTTCGTTCCGAAAGTACGGTCTCTTGTCCAAGCTCCCAGCAGTCCTCGCCCTCACCGTCACCACCACGCTCCTCCTTGTAGGCTGCACAAACGCAACCGGTGAACCCGAAGCCCGCACCACCACCGCTTCCGCCTCTCCATCGCCGTCCGCAACTCCCACCCCGGAGGAGACCGCCACAGAGGAACCCACAGAGACCCCGGAGCCGAGCGCCGAGCCGTCTCCGGAGCCCAGCGATGAGCCAAGCACTCCGCCAGCCACAGAAGCTCCCGCGGAACCTGCACCGACCCTCGAGCCGCTTCCCGCTGCTCCGGGGGATCCCTTTGTTCCGCCGCCGCACGGCGAGCCAAACCCGGGCACGCCATTCGTCCCGCCACCCCACGGTGAGCCCAACCCCTTCGCAGGTGCCCCCAACACGGTGACGCCGGGCCCCGTCTGGGGTTCTGTGCAGACCGTCGTCCAGGCGGGAACGGCGTTCACCATCACCGGCAGCGGCTACCAGCCGGGCCAGCGAATCACCGTCTTTTTCGGGCCTTCACGCACGGACTACTCGATCATCGGCGAGCAGTCCGCCTACGCAGGCCCTTCCGGGAGCTACAGCTTCACCATCACGCTGTCACCGGACATCACGCCCGGAACCTACGGCGTGCTGACGGCCACTCCGGACGGGCTGCCCAGCGGACAGTCGATTGAAGAGACCCGACGCTGGGCCACCATCGAAGTCGTCGCACCGTAGCCGAGGCCTACCGAAGAAGCAGACGACGACGGCGCCCGCCTGGCCCACGCCGTTCCGCAACCACCCGATCCCAGCGCAGGAATAACACCGTTCCTGGCGGCTTTGCCGCAGGATTTCCCTAACGCGGGCGAAACGGCCACGGCTCCTTGGTACCGTTCAAGGGTTGTGCGGGCACTGCGTTGTGCCCCGGGGAGTTCCGTTATAGGCAGGAAGAAGTGCTGTGGAAGATCTGGACGGCGCCGCTACAGGAGGAGAAACCTCTACAGCGACCACACGGCTCTTACTGCAGGTGGTCGAGGACCAACTCGGGCCATCAGGAGCGGAGCGGGTCTTGCGGCGGGCTGGCCTGCAGGCTCAGAAAGCAAAGCTGAGCGGCGTGACTGGGAGGATTCCCCATGCCACTACCGTGCGGCTGTTCGACGCCGCCACCGCTGAAACCTCCAACCCCCGCATCGGTTTGCTGCTCGGCGCCGCCGCCCTCAAGGACCGTGGCCTCGCACCGCTACGGACCCTTGCCCGAGCGCACGGCTCCACCTCGGTGCTGCTGGGCAGCGCGTCCCGGCTCTCAACCCGCCTGGACACGGGCTCCGTTATCCGCGCCGACGAGGTGACGGACGGAAAGGCCGTGCTCAGGTGGTGGGTGCTGCCTCCGCACGCTCCCCATCAGGTCGACTGCGACTACACCTTCAGTCTGCTGGCCCAGGCCCCCGCACTCTTCGGCCTGGCACCGGCCCAGGTTTCCCACGACCTGTGCCAGTTGGATGGCGCAGAGGAATGCCGTTATGAGGTGATGTGGAAAGAGAAACCGTTCCGACGCTTCCGCAGACGCCGGGTCGATCGCCGGAGGAAGAGTGCACCGGTTGAGCTGGAATCAGCCGAACGCCGGTTGAACGCGCTGCAGGGTGCAGCAACCGACCTGACCAGCGGAGAGTCGCTGGCAGAGGTGCTCGAACGGATCGCCAGCAGGGCCAACGTCGCAGTGCATGCACCCGGCCATCTCCTGGCAGTAACCCTTCCGGACGGCAGTCGCCACATCAGTACCCGCGGCACAGGCACCCTGCTGACCGGGGCACTGGGCTCCGGTACGGAGCTCAACCTGAAACATCCCAGCCTTACTGGTCTGCCCATCGTCATCTCCCCGGTCAGCTCCGCCGATCACTCCTACGGGGTACTGGCCGCCGTTGCGTATCCCGGCCAGGAGTTCTTCCCAGAGGACGAGGCCACGCTGAGCGCCTATGCCCACCACGCCGCCGTCGGCCTGGATATTGCGCGGATGTTTATCGAGACCCGGGAACAGGGCGAAACCGCCCAGCTGCTCCTGGAGGTGGCGCGCGCCCTGAACCAACGGTCCACCGTCGAAACGGTGGCCCAGACAGTGGCCGACGCCGTTCCCGCCTTATCCGGCGCGGACCGTTCTGCTGTGGCCCTGTGGGATGACGACGCCGGCGAGGTGCGGATCGGCGCGATGGTGGGTTGGACGGGCGCCCTGGCGGACAAGCTCGCGAACTACATGACCACGGCAGCAGAGAGCCCGGAACTGGCCGAACTGCTCGCCAGCAATCTCCCGCAACTGGCAGACCGGAACGGGTCCGCGTGGGCACAGCGCACTGTCGAGGAATTCGAAGTTCAGGCCTTCGCCGGCACACCCATCACCACCGACGGAAAACTGGTGGGGATCATCCTGGCCCACTGGGCTGACAGTCCCGCGCCAACAAGCATCGAGGGTGTGATGACAGAGCGGCTGGCGGGGCTCGCCGGACTGGCCGGCGTTGCGCTGGACAATGCACGCCTGCTGGAGGAGACCCAGCGGCAGGCCCTCCACGATCCGCTCACCGGACTGCCCAACCGGGCAAAGCTGGAGAGCAGCATCGAAGCCGCACTGGTCAGGGCTGCGTGGACCGAAGGGCGGGTCGGTCTTCTCTTCTGCGACCTCAACCGGTTCAAACGTATCAATGACAGCCTCGGGCACAGCGCCGGGGATTTCGTCCTCCAACAGGTCGCGGCCCGCATCACCAGTGCGGTACGCGAGGGCGACATGGTGTCGCGCTACAGCGGAGACGAGTTCATCGTGCTCCTCGAGAACCTTCACGCGGACACTGAAGCGGAAGTGCAGGCCGAGGTGGAGGGCATCGCCGCCAGGATTCGGCTCATCCTCGGTGAACCGTTCGAGGTGAACGGAAAGAAGCTGTTCCTCGACGCGGCCATCGGCACCGCGCTCAGCGAAGACCTGACCGTCGGCACACCGGATGACGTCACTGAAGCAGCCAGGAGGCTGATCGAATACGCAGACCTCGCTATGTACCGGACGAAGGCCCGGACCCGTGGGCATGCCCCCGGCAGAATGCACTCCCCGTACCGGCTCCAACTCGAAACAGATCTTCGCGGGGCAGCCGCCAGGGGTGAGTTGCAGGTACTTTTCCAGCCGCAGGTGAATCTGGAGACCCGCAAGGTCGCGGCAGCTGAGGCCCTGCTGCGCTGGCGACACCCGGAGCTGGGCATGATCTCGCCCGCTGAGTTCATCCCGCTCGCCGAGGAGAGCAATCTGATGGGTGAGATCGGCGCTTTTGTCCTTGCCGAAGCCTGCCGTGCGGGAGCGGCCTGGCACAGTCTCGGCCATCCGATCGACGTGGCAGTCAACATTTCCGCAGCGCAGCTCAACACCGCATGCTTCGCCAATCTGGTCACGCAGACCCTGCATGAGTCAGGATTCCCGGCCACAGCCCTCATCCTCGAAATCACCGAAACCCAGGTGATCTCCGAGAACGCGGATGTCAGCAGCCTCTGGAATCTGAAGGAACTGGGAGTCGGTATCTCGATCGATGACTTCGGCACCGGATATTCATCGATGACCCAACTCCATCGGCTCCCCGTGAGCGAGATCAAGATCGACAAGTCCTTCATCAGCACGCTGGGACCGGACGGCTCTGATGCCTTCGTTGCAGGCATCGTAGGGCTGGCCCGCGGCCTCGGACTCCGGGTGGTCGCCGAAGGTGTGGAGAACACCCAACAACTCGCCGTCCTGCAGGCACTGGGATGCGAACGCGCACAGGGCTACTTCCTCGGCCATCCGGCCGACGCCCGCGGACTGCAGGACCTGCTGGTCAGCTGCACCTGATCTCCACGGGCACGCCCCGAGCACCTCGGGCCCGCACCTCCAAAAGCGACTCACCGTCCCCCAATTTGGGAACCGGCTTATAAACACATACGTTATTCATGGATGAGGCGTCCGTAGAAAAACGAAAGCTTGGTGCAATCGGTTTGGAACTCATCGACCTATTAATTGGCATGGCTATTCTCACCGCCCCCGTCCTGTTCCTCGCGGTAGCGGCCAAGGTCATCCTTGATCGCCGGGCCAGCGCACAGCGCCTGCAGCCCATTCCCGTCGAAGTAACGGTTGACAACCAGCGCCCCTGAAACCCGCAAGTCACAGCACCCGGCGGTTTCTCCTCAGCGCTGAGGTGATCTAAGTTGGACACCATGGTGGCTGGGAGAACGGCAGGGATGCGCACAACGAGCCCCCGCGCCGTACGGGTGAAGGCGCCGGGCAAAATCAACGTCTCCCTCCGGGTGGGTCCTCCCCGCGAGGACGGCTACCACAGCGTCGCCAGCGTCTACCTCGCCGTCTCCCTGTATGAGGAGATCACCGCTACAGCCACGGACAACGGCGCCATCACCGTCACGGTGGACGGCCAGGGCAGCCTCAACCTCCCGATGGAGGAAATCCCCCTCGACGCCAGCAACCTCGCCGCCCGCGCGGCTGCACTGCTGGCCGAGCTGAGCGAGAAGTCCACCGGGGTCCACCTGAACATCACCAAGCGCGTCCCGATCGCCGGCGGCATGGGCGGAGGCTCAGCAGACGCCGCAGCAGCACTCCTCGCTTGCGACGCCCTGTGGAACAGCGGCTTCTCCCGGGATGAACTCGCGAAGATCGCCATCGACCTCGGCGCGGACGTACCGTTCGCGCTTATCGGCGGCACCGCCGTCGGCGTCGGGGTGGGGGAGCAGCTCACGCCGGCGATCTCCAAGACGCCGCTGCACTGGGTCCTGGTGCCATCATCATTCGGGCTATCCACGCCGGAGGTGTACCGGACGCTCGATGACCTCCGCATCGCCAGCGGTGAGGAGCCGCCGGAGATCCCCGAGATCGATCCGCAGATTCTCAGTGCAATGCGCTCCGGTGACGCGCACACCCTCGCTGACCTGCTCCACAATGACCTGCAGGCCGCAGCCCTGGAACTCGCACCCGAGTTGAAGGACGTCCTTGCCGCCGGCAGGGAAGCGGGTGCGCTCGCCGGCATCGTCTCCGGATCAGGACCAACGGTCGCGTTCCTCGCTGAGTCGGAAGACCACGCCGCCACCGTGGACGCGCTCCTGGCCACCGCCGGCCTCAGCACCGAACTGGTGCACGGTCCCGCCCACGGTGCGAGGATTGTCAGCGACTACATCGCCTAGCCCGCTCCGGGAAGCCCTGTAAGGGACGGGTCGGACCGCGTTCTTAGGTCGCGATCCGCAACGCCGGGTACGGGGCGGCAGCGCTCAGCGCTTCCCGTCGTGAAATCTCGTCGCGGAGTTCTTCTTTCCGGAATTCGGTCTCCATCTCAGGGGTTCCGAGCAGGTACTCCGCATCCTGCGCGCGGTGCACTTTGCTGTTGAGCACGTGCAGGGCGCGGTCGGGGAGTGCGCGCAGGCTTGCGGGAAAGGGCTGGCTGGACGTGATTTTGCTGTTGAAATTCATGGCTGGTTCTCCTTACGTGACCCAGAAGCGGTCACGGGAACTGGCAGCAGGGAGGAGGGGGGATCCGCTAAAAGTGCGGATCAGGCGCTCCGACCGGGTGCCGGCGGGGATGAAGGATAAGTTCTGGAGGACTGCTCCAGGGAGGGAAGCGGCTGTGTGGCTTCCGGGTGGTGATGAATAACCACAGCCAGGCACCGCGGGAATGCGGTGCGGGCGGCAACGGATCCTGTGTACTCAAAATCCGTCAAAGGACGTATAGCTGGAACTCCTTCTTCACCGTACAGCATGAACAGGGGGAACAGCAGGTCGGGAGCTCCGGTCCTTGGCAGGCCTGATCTCTTAGCTGCGGACTCCAGCGGCGTTTTCCCGTGTGCCCCCAGAGTGTTCTAAGTTGGACACTGATCCCCATAACGAAAGCAGTATCTACGTTGGCCCACCTGCTCGGTGCTGAGAACATCAGCGTCACCTTTGCCACCCGCACCATTTTGGACGGCGTCACCCTCGGACTGGAGGAGGGTGACCGCATCGGCATGGTCGGCCGCAACGGTGACGGCAAGTCCACCCTGATGCGCCTGCTCGCCCAGCGCACCACGCCCGACGACGGCCGCGTCACCAAGCGCCGCGACGTCACCGTGGGCTACCTCAACCAGAACGACGTGCTCGAGGGTCACCTCGACGTCGGCGCCGCTATCGTCGGCGACCAGGCGGACCACGAGTGGGCGTCCAACCCGAAGATCCGCGACGTCATGGGCGGCCTCGTGGCCGAGGTGGACTGGCACGCCCGCGTGGACTCCCTCTCCGGCGGGCAGAAGCGCCGCGTGGCGCTGGCGAAGCTGTTAATAGGGGACGACGACGTCATCATGCTCGACGAGCCCACCAACCACCTTGATGTGGAGGGCGTGGCCTGGCTCGCGGAGCACCTCAAGCAGCGGTGGCGTCCCACCGAGGGCGGGCTCCTGGTGGTCACCCACGACCGCTGGTTCCTCGATGAAATCTCGACCCGAACGTGGGAGGTCCACAATGGCATCGTGGACGGATTCGACGGCGGTTACGCCGCCTACGTCCTCGCACGTGCCGAGCGCGACCGCATGGCCAACGTGATCGAGGGCAAGCGTCAGCAGCTGGTGAAGAAGGAACTGGCCTGGCTGCGCCGCGGTGCGCCCGCCCGTACCGCCAAGCCGAAGTTCCGCATCGAGGCGGCCAACGCGCTCATCGCGGACGTCCCGGAGCCGCGTGACTCGCTCGCCCTCAGCAAGCTCGCCACCGCCCGGCTGGGCAAGGACGTGCTGGACCTCGAGAACGTCTCGCTGGAGCTCGGAGGCAAGTCCCTGTTCAAGGGTGTCACCCTGCGGCTGGCGCCGGGGCAGCGGCTTGGCATTGTCGGCGTCAACGGTGCCGGCAAGACCACGCTGCTGCGGCTGCTCAATGGGGAGATGTCGCCCACGTCCGGCCGGTTGAAGCGCGGCAAGACGGTGCAGACGGCGATCCTGTCACAGGACGTGCGCGAGCTCGACGACGTCAATCACCTCCGCGTCACCGAGGTGATTGAGCAGGAGAAGCGGGTGGTGTCGGTCGGCGGGAAGGAAGTGTCGGCGAGCCAGCTCGTCGAGCAGCTTGGCTTTACCAACGAGCGGCAATGGACGCCGGTCGGTGACCTCTCCGGTGGGGAGCGGCGGCGTCTGCAGCTGCTGCGTCTGCTGGTGGGGGAGCCGAATGTTCTGATGCTCGATGAGCCCACCAATGACCTGGACACCGACACTCTCGCCGCGGTGGAAGACGTGCTGGACGGTTGGCCGGGCACGTTGATTGTGGTCTCGCACGACCGGTATCTGCTCGAACGCGTCACCGATACCCAGTTGGCGCTGCTCGGCGACGGGAAGATCCGTGATCTACCCGGCGGCGTGGACCAGTACCTGCAGCTGCGCCGCCGAGCTGCCGGATCCGGCGACAAGCTCGCCGGAACCCCGATGGGATCGGACAGCGGCAACGGCACGACGACGGCGGCCGACGGTTCCGCCGGTCCCTCACCGGAAGAGACCCGCCAGGCGAAGAAGGACCTCACCCGTATCGAGCGGCAGATGACGAAGACAAGCTCGCAGATCGAGAAGATCAACCAGCAGATGAGTGACGCCGGCAGCAAGGCCACGGTCGACTTCGAGAAAGTCTCCGGTTTGGACGCGAAGCTGCGGGAGCTGCAGGCCGAACAGGAGTCACTCGAGGAGCAGTGGCTGGCGGCTGCCGAAGTGTTGGGGGAGTAGCGCTGGGGGAGTAGTGCCGACGGACTAGCTACCGAACGGAGGAGTCATGGGCGCGTGGACGTGGCCCGCCATCGTCGGTGTTCTCTTCGGCACGGCCGTTTTCCTCGTCATTCTGGTCCCGGTGCTTGCCTATCAGTACCGGCGTTATGGACGGTTTACAGCGCGCCGTGTGCTCGGAGTGGCGGCGGTCAGTGTGTATGGAGCTGCCGTGGTGGCGTACACGCAGCTACCGCTGCCCGACAGCCGCGGGAGCAGGTGCCCGGCGCCGACTCTGAGTCCGCAGTGGCAGCCGTTCTCGTTCGTATCGGACATCGCTGAGGTGGCGTCGGCATCCGGCACACTTGGCCTGCTCACCAGCCGTACCGTTCTGCAGGTGTTTCTCAACGTGCTGTTGTTTGTGCCGTGGGGAGTCATCCTGCGCGGCTTCGCTGGGCGGTCCGTCCTGGTGGCCACGCTGACCGGGCTTGCTGCGTCCCTCGTGATCGAGGCGACGCAGGCTACCGGGCTGTGGGGCTTCTACGAGTGCCCCTACCGGCTGGGTGATGTCGATGACCTGATCCTGAATACTTCCGGAGCGCTGCTCGGTGCCTTGGTGGCTCCGGTGGTGCTGTGGTGGATGCCCCGCCCGCAAACGTTCCGCGCCAGTCAGCAGTTGCCAAGACCGGTGACCAACCTGCGGCGCTGGGTGGGCATGGCGGTGGACGTGGCGGCCTTTCACCTGGTGGGTTTCGCGCTGGTGGTCATGTATCGGCTGTTGCTGCCGCAAGGGCCGGTGCTACCGGACGAGCCCACTCTCGTCGAAGCGATCCTGCTCACGCTGGTGCCGGCCCTTGCCGTGTTTTTCCTTCCGGCCTGGCGAGGAACCGGGGCGTCAATCGGTCAACACGCGCTGCGGCTCATCCCGATCTGGAAGGGCAAGGCCTCATGGGGTCGCAGAACAGTGCGGGCCGCATCAGTGGGAGGAACCTATGCGCTGTTGTTGTTCTGTTCCCACTTGCCGGGCGCTGCGCCCTGGACGGACGCCGCCGGCGTACTTGGATGGATCCTGTTGGTCGCTGCATTCGTGGCGGTTCCGTTGACCGGCCAGCGTGGCTTGTCAGGGGTCCTCACCGGTGCCCGCATGCTGGACGAGCGCCTGGCTAACATTCCAGCGCTTCAGAGGAACGCGCCTGAATAGCCGATAGAATCGGGTCAGCCGACGTCACCTTGGGGAGACCCATGAAGCGACTTCTGATTCCGCTTGTGCTTCTGTTCGTTGCTACCGGCTGCACGGATACGCCGGACCAGGCTTCAGCTCCAACATCGGACCAAGCGCCCGCATCTACCGGTGAAGCAATGGGTCCGGGCAACTATGCGTTTGTCACCCGATCCGGAGCCGAGGGCGTCGTCTCGATACCGTCCACGGACGGTGTCACGAGCATCGCAGTCTCGGTTGACAACTCGTTCGGCACGGATCCCGTCAGCCTGACCAGCGTTACCATTCAGGGCACCGACGGCCAGGAGTTCATCTTCTCCAATCCCACAGACGAGGACGTCCCGCCGCTAAGTGACGAGAACCTGGTGTTCACCGGCGAGGAGATCCCGTCGAATTTCAACGGCGTTTCGGTCCACGAGTTTGAGGGCACTTCGGTGAACGCGATACCGGTCGAGTAAATGTCCACTGAAACCGGTTGCCGACACCGAATTGGCACTGCGACTTGCCGTTACCTTCTCCGTACAGCCCGGACCGCTTTTACGGCCTGACGGTACGCCCGTTGCGCCTCCGGACTGTTCACCACCTCATACACTTTCTTCCCGCCCGCTACGAGTTTCTTGGCTTTGGCTTGCACTTCGGGATCGGCGGCTATGGACTGAAGTTTCACTCCAGCGGCTTTGGCCTTGGCGCCGCCGTCCCGAAGAAAAGCTGCTGCCCTGTCTCCTGTTCCGGCCATGGTGCTCTCCCCGAATATTGGTGGCTTTTTCAGTGACATTAGCACTGTGTGACAATGTGCCTATGGAGCCAGATGTCACCGGGGAAATCGCCGTGCATGTTAATGGAGAATCAGCCATCGCGGTGGGTGATCCGCATGCGCTGGCTGCCCTGTTTGACCGGATTGCCGTCGATCCTGCTTCGTCTTTCCGTGTGGGACAGGCGATTGCAGATTCAGTGGCAGCGGTGGCTGGGTTAGGATCGATCGGCGTCGCCGCCGAGGGGAACTGGTTCCAGATGACGCCGGACTCATTGGCGAAGTACCACGAGCTGAGTCGCTTCAACCCTGCCAATGACGGGGTCTTCAGCGCGAGGTTCCGCGGAGAGGGGGGCCGGTTCGCGATGGTAGCCGACCTGGTAGAGGCGAAGGGGCTGAACCCCACTTCTGCGGCGAATGCACAGGCTCTTGCGGCTGCTATGGCTCTGCGGATGGCCCTTAAGAACCTTGAAGACCTGATCACGGCCCTGGATATCAAGCTCGACCAGCTGCTCCAGGACGCCCGCACGCGGGAACTGGGTAACGTGCGCGGAGTTACGCAAGTACTCTCCAAGAGCTATGGCATGTTTGAGGAGACCGGAAAGATCACTGCAACGTTCTGGGACCAGGTGACAACTCACGCGACGCAGTTGTCGCAGTCCCACGCGGTGGCTCTCGAGCACATTGAATCGCTGACTATTGGTCTCTCAACGAGATCGCTGAAGAAAAAACAATCCGCTGCGGCGTTCGCAGCTGGCGGGGAACTTCAGCACTGGCTTGTACTCACCGCCGTCTGCCTAGCCAATCTGGCACGGATGGATGCCTTGGAACTTGCCCATGCCAAGGAGCACGATGGGGAGTACCTGGCGAGCTACTTCGCACAGACCCAGCGGGCAAGTGACGAACGACGAGTAGCAACGGAAGACACAGTTCGGGCTCTTGCGGAGGCAGCTGTGAAAGCCGGACGCGAAAATACCCTAGACCGCGTTGTCCATCCGCTGGCAGCAGCCAGGACCGATGATTCGATAGAGAAGATTCAGAGGCTTCTTATAGCGTTCTCTGAAGCCTTGCGGATGCCCAACATCTCAGACAAATTCGAGCGACGCGGCTGGCATAATTCCGTCGTGGACCTCGCGCAGGGGATCGGCAGCGGCGTCGCATCAGCTCCGAAGGTGATCGGTACCGCAGTTGAAGATTCTGTGTTGGGGTTGGCTGACCAGATTCGATCCAGACGCGATTCCGATTCCGAGCCGCCCATCAGTAGTAGTGGTGACTCGGAGAAGCAAGAGGTTGAATCCGGCAGATAGTGCTTGCAGCCGGACGTCGCTGCATATCTGACGTCATTGCAGAGCGCCTTCACGCGGACTGATGCAACTGCTTGGTTATGGGCACGCCAAGTCGCAGGAAGACGGTCGGGCATGGCAAACTAGGTAGTCGCGTGACCGGATAGCTTAAGCTTCTCGCACGCGGTCCGCCCTGGTGTAACGGCAGCACCCCAGCCTTTGGAGCTGTGGAGTATAGGTTCGAATCCTATGGGCGGAACGGCATGCCAGCAGGCGTCAGAGACAGGCAAGGAGCGGCCCCCTTCGTGAGCCACGAGAACCAGTCCAATCAGGCGGAATCATCGCCTGCAGCAGTGATAGTTCTGGCCGCGGGAGCCGGCACGCGCATGAAGTCCCGCACCCCTAAAATTCTTCACCGCATCGGTGGCACCTCGATGGTTGGTCACGCTCTCGCCGCGGCCCGTGGGCTTACTCCAAGGGAGCTCGCCGTAGTCGTCCGGCATGAGCGAGGCCGCGTTGCCGCACATATCGCAGAGCGGGATGCCGGAGCGCTCATCGTGGATCAGGACGATGTCCCTGGCACCGGGCGCGCCGTCCAGGTCGCACTCGACGCGCTGGACGCGCGCTCCGCAGTTGAGGGAACCGTCGTCGTGACCTACGGGGACGTGCCCCTGCTTGACAGCGCAACGCTGCAGGACTTGGTACGCACGCACCAACGGGACGCCAACGCTGTAACGATCCTTACGGCGGTCCTCGATGACGCCAGCGGATACGGACGTATTGTCCGCGCCGAAGACGGCACTGTGACCGGCATCGTGGAACACAAAGACGCCACGGATGACCAGCGCATGATCACCGAGATCAACTCAGGCATCTACGCTTTCGACGCCGCTGTACTCCGCGAAAGCCTCACAAGCGTGGATTCGGATAACGCGCAGGGCGAGATGTACCTGACCGACGTGCCATCAATCGCGCGGAAAGCTGGCGGCCGTGTAGCGGCGGTCGTTTCATCCGACCGCTGGCAGGTCGAGGGCGCAAACGACCGTGTACAGCTTGCAGCGCTTGGAGCCGAACTCAACCGGCGTACGCTCGAACGGTGGATGCGTGCAGGCGTGACGATTGTCGATACCAACAACACCTGGATCGACGTCGACGTCCAGCTTGACGAGGACGTCACCATCCTCCCGGGAACCCACCTCCACGGCTCAACGCAGGTCGCGCGGGACGCCGTTGTGGGCCCTGACTGCAGTCTTACCGACGTCGTCATCGAGGAGGGCGCCACAGTGATCCGCACGCACGGCAGCGGTGCGCGTATTGGCGCCGGCGCATCGGTGGGCCCGTTTACCTATCTGCGTCCGGGCACGGTGCTGGGGGAGACAGGCAAGATCGGCGCCTTCTACGAGACAAAGAATGTGACTATCGGCCGCGGTTCCAAGCTCTCCCACCTCGGCTATGCCGGCGATGCGGAGATCGGCGAGAATACCAACATCGGCTGCGGAAACATCACTGCGAACTATGACGGCGTGAACAAGCACCGAACAGTCATCGGCAGCGAAGTTCGGACCGGCTCCAACACCGTATTTGTTGCCCCGGTGTCCATTGGTGACGGCTCCTACACAGGGGCGGGCGCCGTCGTGCGCAAGGATGTCCCCGCCGGCGCCCTGGCCATCGTCGCTGCGACCCAGCGGAATCTGGATGGTTGGGTCGAGCAGAACCGTGCGGGCACTGCTGCCGCCAAAGCTTCAGCATCAGCCACTGCATCAACAGACGAAAGCGATCCTTCATGAGCGAGATCACGGCACGCGGGGAAAAAAAGCTGGTTCTCGCCTCGGGCAGGGCCCATCCGGAACTGGCTGAAGAGATTGCACGTGTTCTGGATACGGAACTCCTGCCTATCTCGGCCTATGACTTCGCGAACGGCGAGATCTATGTGCGCTCCGGAGAAAGCGTTCGTGGCACGGACGTTTTCGTCATTCAGGCCCATCCTGCGCCGTTGAATAACTGGCTCATGGAGCAGTTGATCATGGTGGACTCGCTCAAACGCGCGTCTGCCAAGCGCATCACCGTCGTTTCCCCGTTCTACCCCTATGCGCGCCAGGACAAGAAGGGCCGTGGGCGTGAGCCCATCTCCGCCCGCCTGGTCGCGGACCTGTACCGCACAGCCGGCGCAGACCGGTTGATGTCGGTGGACCTGCACACCGCGCAGATTCAGGGCTTCTTCGACGGTCCGGTTGACCACCTGATGGCTATTCCGCTCCTGGCTGACTACATCAGAGGGCGTGTTGATGCCGACAACATCACCGTCGTGTCTCCGGATACCGGACGAGTGCGAGTAGCCGAGCAGTGGGCTGAACGGCTGGGAGGAGCACCTCTGGCCTTTGTGCATAAGAGCCGTGACCTCACCGTCCCCAACCAGGCCATCTCCAAAACAGTCGTCGGTCAGATCGAGGGCCGTACTTGTGTGCTCATCGACGACATGATCGACACCGGCGGAACTATCTCCGGCGCCGTTGCGGTACTGAAGAATGCCGGAGCGAAAGACGTCATCATTGCGGCGACGCACGCAGTCTTCTCGGATCCGGCGGCGCGGCGTCTGGCCGAGTCTGGTGCACGGGAAGTGGTCGTGACCAACACACTGCCGATCGGCCCGGAGAAGCGCTTCCCGCAGCTGACGGTTCTCTCGATCGCACCACTTATTGCGCGCGCCATCCGCGAGGTCTTCGATGATGGTTCTGTGACCAGCCTGTTTGACGGCAACACCTGAAATTCGATCTCAAGGAGGCGGCCGGTCAGCGTTGCTGCTGGTCGGCTTCATGGGAAGAGCTTGTAGCGGGGCGATCCCTTCCGACCGACTGCACATGCCCGTGTTACGGGCGCACAAGGGGTTCCAGAACGTCGAGTGCGACGGCTGTTCCGTCCTCCTTTCGCAGAAGTTCCCCCGTACGCGCCGCCTGTCCCCTGTAGTTTCCTGCCTGGGCCAGAGCATCCGTCAGCCGGTGCACGGTGACCTTGCGGTACGGGATCGGTTCCGGAGCGAGCCCCCGCCGATGCAGGAGATGTCCCCAGAACGGTTGGTCGCCGATGAACGGCACCACCACTGACGGCGTGCCTGCCCGCGCCACAGCATGCGCGGAGCCCGCACCTCCATGGTGGATAGCAGCAGTTGCACGTGGCAGGACCAGACGGTGGTCCACCGACTCCCGCACCAGCAGGTTGTCGCTCTGAGCTTCCGCCGGAAGGTCGATGCCGCCCCAGCCCCTGGCCACCAGGACCCGGAGGCCATTCCTGCGGGCCGCTTCCACGATCGCTTCGCCCCGTGCCCTCGGATCCCCGGCTTTCATCGAACCGAATCCGGCGTAGACGAAGTCGCCGTCCTCGATGAAATCTGCCAGTTCTGTATCCGCCTCAACTGCGGGCGTCGGATGCCCGGTCCAGTGGCCGGTGAGATGGACGGTGGCCGGCCAGTCCGCAGGCCGCGGCAGCAGGAGAGGGCTGATGGGGATGAGCGTTGCGCTTCCAGCCGACCCCGTCCGAGGCGCGGGAGGGAGGTCTTCCACGGCCGGTGCGAGCTCGCGCTTGAACATCAGACTGGCCACGCCCGCCAGGCGATAGCTGGCCCGGTTCAACGGTCCCAGGCTGGTTCTGGTGAGGATGGGAAGTGGAAACTCGCGGGTTGCGGTGAATGACGGAATGGTCTCCACCAGCACCGACGGGATGCCCAGTCTCTCGGCCGCGATAGGAGCGCTGAGGACCTTCGGGTGATAGACCACAACATCGGGTGCGAAAGCAAGAATCTGACCTACTGCGGTCTGCAGAAGGCGGGCGAATGACGGCCGGATGACAGTGCGAAACTTCTTGGCCGCCATTCCTGGTGACACGCCCTGATCGCTGATGAGCTGGGCGAAGTCCATGCCCAGACTGACAGTGTCCAGGCCACTTGTATCAGTGCCGGAGTTGTCCGGGATGGCGGTCCGGACGGAATGCCCCCGGGCGACGGCGGCGCGCGCCAGGGCAAGAAACGGTTCCACGTCGCCGCGCGTTCCGGCCGTCAGCAGCAGAATCTTCATCAGGGCGCACTCCGTCTCATCATGGGTTCCGTCATCACGCAGCCACATCCCGCCGTCGAAGGGACAGCGCTGCCAACACAGCCCCGGCAGCAGCCACGGCAAGCAGTCCCGTGGCACCGGCCTGGTTAAAGACTCGACGGGCATGGCAGGGGAGTGCCGGAACGGGCTCGCGTCCTGCAGCCACACCGGCAGGCCGAACAGCTCCCCGAATTCGCCCAGCACCAGGCCCACCGCGAGCACGCCCCAGCTCACAACGATGCTGAGCCGCGGAATCACCGCGAACGCCAGGGCTGCCACGGCCACAAACACCAGGGCAGCAGGCAGGTGCGCCAGCGCCGCCGGAATCAAGTACCAGGCCGGCTCATCGGCACTGCCGGACAAACCCAGGCCCGCTGCGGCAGCAACACCTGCCGCAGCGGCCACCAAGGTTGCCGAAGCAGCAGCGGCAATCAGGTTCGCGCCCAGCCATTGCAGCCGTGAGGCCGGAACGGACAGCAGAAGTTCGGCCCGGCCGTCCGCCTCTTCCGCCCGCAGGCGAAGGACGGCCTGAATGCCCGCAGCCGCAGCGAAAACACCGGCAATGCCCAGCAGCGCCGTAACGAAAACGTCAACCAGACCCGACTGCCCCTCGGGCACAAGCCGCGCAAGAAGGTCCCGCATCGCCGGCACGCTCGCTACGGCGTCAGACACCACAGGACCAAGCGCTCCTGCCATGGCACCCAGCACGGCAGCGGCAATGCACCAACCCGCGATGGCGGATCGCTGCAGCCGCCAGGCCAAGCCAACGAGAGTGCCGCCTCCCACACCGGCCCGCTCCCTGCCGTTGCCCTGGGAGAGGAGGCTGGAACCGACGTCCCGCCGTCGTCGGCTGACTACTGCCAACGCTCCCAAGGCAACCGCGGCAGCGAGCGGGACCAACAGCGCGCTCAGGTCGGGACCTGTAAAGGGCTGCACCCGCTGCCCCCAGCCGATGGGCGACAGGAGCGACGGCCAGGCACCGACAACGGAGAGCAAGTCTGCAGAAGCGGTCCCCAACGCGTCGCCCACGCCGCGGATCAGATACGCGGCGCCTACCAGCCCGGCGGCCGCTCCGTTTGCGCTTCTGCCCGTGGGCAGCACCTGGGCAGCGACCGCGGCAAGGCCCACGAAAAAGAGTCCCACTCCTCCTACTGCGGCTCCGGCAGCGACGGAACCACCAGCAGGCAGCCCTGCAGCGATGAAACCGGCCGCAACACAGACGGCGAGGGTCAGGTTGGCCGCGGTACCCAGCACCAGCGTCGCGGTGAGGGACGCCGCGCGCGGCAGCGGTACGGCACCGAGGAGTTCGGCCCGCCCGAGTTCTTCATCGGCACGCGTATGCCGCACCACCAGGAAGGTGCTCATGAGACCGGCCAGGACCGCCGTGAAGGCATACCCCTGAAAGAACACCACCGCGCCTACCCCGGTTCCAGCCGGCAGACCGCGAAGGAAGAGGAACGCCGGATTGGACGCCGCCAGCTGGACGATCGCCGCCCGCGATGCCTCATCCGCGAACTGCGTGGCCACGGCGGTGGACGTGGCAAAGCCGAGTAGAGCGATGCCCGCTATCCAGATCGGCAGCGTCACGCGATCACGCCGGGCCTGGAACAGGACCAGCTGCAGCACGCCGGACATCACACGGCCCCGCTGTCGGTGCTGTTTGCAGTACCCGTGCTGTTATTGCCGCTGTTGATTCGGTCTTCGCTGTTGGAGCTGTCGTTACTGTAGTGGCGCAGGAACAGGGACTCCAGGGATGGCGGGCTCACCGAGAGGCTGCTGATCCCCGGCTCAGCAATGCGGGCCAGGACGGCTGCGATGTCCGCGGAGTCGGCGTCGAACTCCACTGCACTGGTGCCCACGCTGACATTGTGGACACCGGGCAGCGCCGCTAGCCGGAGAGGGTCGGCCAGCCCCGTGACCCGGAAATGGGTGCGATGGAGATGCCGGAGTTCGCCCAACGTGCCCGATTCCACGGCCGTTCCCGAGCGGATGATGGTCACGCGGTCACACAGCTGTTCCACCTCGCTCAGGATGTGGCTGGACAGCAGAACCGTGGCGCCGTCCCGGCTGACACGCTCAACCTGGCGGCGGAATACGGCATCCATGAGCGGATCCAGGCCGGCGCTCGGCTCATCCAGCAGGTATAGACGCGCAGGGCGGGCGAATGCCGCTATCAGCGCTACCTTCTGCCGGTTGCCTTTCGAGTAGGTCCGCGCCTTCTTCCGCGGGTCGAACTCGAACTCCTCGATAAGCTCGCGGCGTAGCTTCTCATCGGCACCGCCGCGGAGCCCAGTGAGCAGATCAAGAACTTCGCCGCCTGTCAGGTTTGGCCAGAGGCTTACATCACCGGGAACGTACGCGATGTCCAGGTGCGCTTTCACGGGATCTGCCCACGGGTCGAGCCCGAAGACCCGGACGGCCCCGGATGTCGGACGGATGAGCCCCAGCAGGATCCTCAGGGTGGTGGATTTGCCCGCTCCATTAGGCCCGAGAAACCCGTGCACCTCTCCGCACGCCACCGTGAGGTCGAGGCCGTCCAGAGCCCGGGTGCGGCCGAAGTCCTTCACCAGGCTGCGGGCCTCGATAACAGGTTGTGCTGGTGCGTTCATAGGTTACCCGGCTCTTCGAGCCCCAGCCTAGCGGTGCCGGTATCCCCGCGGAAGAGCGCGGCCAGTGCCGGCATGCTGTAGGATTGACCGTTGATGCCTAGGCGAGGGAACGCCTGCTCTGATTCCAGGGCATGTTCCGTTATCGACGGTGGCTGGCGGCTTTCCTGACAACGCGCATGTTCGCGTAAGGGGAGGGTGGCCGGGCTTCGTTGGATCGCTCGGTACAACCTCAAGAACCTAACCTCAGGAGACATCATGTCCGAGCAGAAGCTCGTCGCAGAACTGCGCACCGATTTCGGTAAGGGCGCTGCCCGCCAGGCACGCCGCGCCAACAAGATCCCCGCCGTCATCTACGGCCACGGCGCAGACCCCATCCACATCCTGCTGCCCGGCAAGGCAACCACCCTGGCAGTCCGCCACGCCAACGCCCTGCTGAGCGTGGACGTTGACGGCGAAGAGCACCTCGCCCTCGCCAAGGATGTGCAGCGCAACACCCTCAAGCGCATCGTTGAGCACCTTGACCTGCTGACCGTCCGCCGCGGCGAGAAGGTCACCGTTGAGGTCAACATCCACGTTGAGGGCGAGCCCAAGCCGGGAGTTGTCACCAACCTCGAGCAGACCACCGTCACCGTTGAGGCCGAGGCAACCCACCTGCCCGAGTCCCTCACCGTCAACCTCGACGGCCACGGCGTGGGCGACCACGTCTACGCCTCGGACATCCGCCTCCCCAAGGGCGTCACCCTGCTCACTGAAGCAGAGACCCTGATCATCAACGTATCCTCACCGGTTGTTGAAGACCTCGGCGAGACCGCCACCGAGACCGGCGTTGACTCCGACGGCGGCGACGCCTCCGCTGAGGAAGCCACCGGCGATGTGGTTCCGGCCACCGAAGAGTCCTAAGCACCCACCAGTGCCTGACAACACCTGGCTGATAGCCGGGCTCGGGAATCCCGGGCCCGGCTATTCCGGCAACCGGCACAATGTGGGCCAGATGGTCCTCGACGTGCTGGGTGCGCGGCTGGGTGGCAAGTTCGGCACTTCCAAGGCACGCGCCGTCGTACTCGAGGGCCGGCTGGGAATAGGCGGGCCCAAGCTGATCCTTGCCAAGCCGCTCACCTACATGAACCTCACCGGCGGGCCCGTTTCGCAGCTGGCGAAGTTCTACGGGATCGAGCCGGACCACGTGGTGGCGGTCCACGATGAGATCGACATCCCCTTCAACACGATCAAGCTCAAGATCGGCGGAGGAGAAGGCGGCCACAACGGACTGCGGGATATGAGCAAGGCGCTCGGCACCAAGGACTACCTGCGGATCCGCGTGGGCGTAGGCCGTCCGCCGGGCCGGCAGGAAGCCGCGGACTACGTGCTCCGCGACTTCAGCTCCACCGAAAAGAAGGACCTCCCGATCCTGTTGGAGGAGGCGGCTGACGCCGTCGAAAGCGTTGTACTGGACGGTTTGCTGACCGCCCAGCAGAAGTTTCATTCTGCCGGAAAATAGCGGTAAACTGGATTTCCCGAACAGGACTGCACGGCCTAATGGCCCCAAAAGCGGGGGCCGACGTTGGGCGGCCTCTGAGACTGGGCCACCCCCATCCCAACGTCGGTCCCTTTTTTGTGCCTGTGCGCGGTTGGTACACATAGTTGATAAATCAAGGAAACAATGGGTGCGGCATCGGATGATCGGGCGTAGTCTATTGGCCTAGCGCATGACGTGTTGGGGCGGACTGATGAATGAACTAGTGATGTCCGGTGCTGACGATGATTTGTCAGCACCGCCGGTCGATACTGTATGGCCACCAGGCGAAAGCTTCCAAAGCGCCGGGATCCCAGAATGTTGAACGTTCACGGCGAGTGGCCCCTCGTAGGCCGGGATGCGGAACTGGAGGACGTCCGGGACGCCCTGCTGGACAGCAGCTGCCGCGGAGTGATCATCACCGGCCCCTCTGGAGTGGGAAAGACCGCGTTGGCGCAGCGGATGGCCCGCCAGCTCGATGACTCGTTTGAACTCGTGTACGTCCGCGGTTCGGCACTCGCATCAAAAATGCCCTATGGGGCCCTCAGCTTTGTCCTCAGCGATCTCGACGACGCGATTGTGGACAACCCCCTGATGCTGCTGCGCGGATTACAGGAACTCTATGCGCAGCGGGACGACGGCCGGCAGACCCTCATCCTCGCCGACAACCTCGAGGAACTCGACTCCTCCTCCGCCATGGCGCTGGCCCACCTGGTGCGCGTCAACGCGGTCAAGCTCATTGCCATCTGCCAGTCCATTGACGCCTCCCCGGAGGAGTTCTGCGACCTCTGGAAGGACGGCGCACTGCGGCGGATCGACCTCGACCCGCTGGACCTGGCCTCCACCACCAGGCTGCTCTCCGCAGCCCTTGACGCACCGGTGTCCCGGGCCGCCGCGGCAAGCATGTGGCACATCACTGGCGGTAACCCGCTCTTCCTCCAGGCGCTCACCCGCGAACAGGTGGACTCCGGCGAAATGCTGGAGCGCGACGGCGTGTGGGTGGCCAAGCCGCTATCCGCACCGAAGACGCGGCGGTCAATGACGGACTGGATCATGGTCCGCCTGCGCCGGTTGCCCCCGGAGCAGCGCGAGGCGATCGAGCTGATCTCCGTAGTGGGAGCGATTCCACTGGACCTCCTGCTCCGCTTTGTCCCCTCCTCAGCCGTTGACGCCTTGCAGATCACACGGGCCATCCGCGTTGAGCGGACAGAGGTGCCGCTGGTGAGGATTGCAAATGGTCTTGTCAGCGAGGTGGTCCGCACCCAGGTTCCGCTGGGCCGCGGCCGTGAATTGATGCGCGCGCTCGCAGTGGAAGCGCAGGAGTGGGACATCCCCGCGCTTGCCCGCATGACCTTCGCCTCCTGGTGCATTGAATCCGGTGCTGACATCCCGGCCGAAAACCTGATCAACGCCGCCCGCCTCGCTAACCGGCACCGCCAGGGAGTGCTGGCGCTCCGCTTCATCCACGCCATCCCCAATTACTCCGCGCTATCCCAGGCGGTAATCGAGGAAGCCAGGGCGATGGGCGTCGAGGCCGACTTCGCCGGCGGCCTGACCGTCCTTGACCAGCTCCTCGAGACCCACGCCGAACCGCACTTTGAGGATTGGCTGGACATCAGGCTGCTGCAGTGCCGCCTGCTCATGAAAAATCCCAGCCGGTATGCCGAAGCCGAACCTCTCCTCCGGGAGGTCCGGCAACGGCTTGCAGCGGAGGCGGTCTCCGCGGACCTGAACGGCCTCATTCGGGATGTGGACGAACTCGAAGCCGAACTCGCCGGCTACAGCGGCCGCTACGCGGAGCTGCTGGAGAGCTTCGGCCACCTGCTGACCGACTACGCAGCTGAACAGCAGAACCCCGCACTCCTGGGGTGGCTGGCTGAGGCGCTGGCCATGACCGGTCGCCAGGACGACGGCGTCCGGTTGGCCTCAACCATCGTCGCCCGACTGTTGGACACCAGCACGGACTCCCTGCTGCAGGAAGCTGCGATGGCTCGGGTTTTCAAGTTGCTCGTGGTCTCCGGTCGCTGGAGCGAGTGCCTTGCCATGGCCGCCTCCCCGTCGAACCACGGCAAGGAGAGCGCCTATGACGGCTCGGCGTCGGAGTTCGCCGAAGGCTGCCTGCTCGCGTACGGGGGCCGCGGCTCCGAAGCGCTCGACAAGCTGCTCCCCGCGCTCAGTCAGATGCGGGTCCACGACCGGCAGCACGCCCTTCCCGTGGCCGAGGCGGCTTCCGCCTATGCCTACGCTCTGGTGGGGGAGGCCCGCGCCTCACTGGAACACCTGGAACGAGCCGACCACCGGCCGGAGCGGTTGTCCTGGCACTCTTCGCGCGGCGTTGAGTACTTCATGACACTGGCCACGACCGCCACGCATGCACCGGCCGAGGTGGCCGAGCGGATGCTGCAGCTCGCCGATGAAGACCGCGCCCTGGGCAATCACGGTCACGAGCTTCTGTTCCTGTGCCAGAGCGTCCAGCTGGGCCTCGACTCGGTAGCGGACAGGCTGGTCTCCTCCGCACTGGCCTCGCAGGGACCGTTCGCGGAGGTCTGTGCGCTGTATGGGAAGGGAATCGCTTCAAAGGACACTCACCAGCTATTGCTCGCCGCGCAGAAAGCCGCAGAACTTGGAAACTGCCGGCTGGCCGCCGACGCAGCGAGGCTGGCGGCCGAGCTTGCCCAGGAAAGTGGCGACCAGGTCACTGTGGCCGCCGCCGGAAAGGTGCTTCGCGACGTCGGCGCTCCCGGGGTTGCCGGCAGGCGGGGCGCACTCGAATCGCTCACGGACCGCGAACGTAGCATTGCCGTGCTGGTAGCGCAGGGCCGAACCAACCGTGATATAGCTCAAGTTATGTGCGTTTCCGTACGGACCATTGAAGGCCACGTCTATCGGCTCTACTCGAAACTCGGGGTGTCATCGCGTAGCCAGCTGGCTCTGCTCCTGGAATAGGCGGCTTATGGGGGAACACACCGACGGCGGCCAGGATCTGATTGGCCGCGAAGACCTGGTCGAAGAAGTCGCCTCTGTGCTGTCCGGATCCCAGTACCTCGGCGCCATCCTCGTTGGCGAGGCCGGCGTGGGGAAGACCGCGTTGGCGCGGACCGTGGCGAGGGAACTGGACGGCAGCGTTGCCGTGCTTCCCATCTCTGCGAGCCCCTCCCTGCGGAAGGTGCCCTTCGGAGCGCTCTCACCGTACCTGCACTCGCTGTCCATTAACGACGTCGGCTCCTCCGTAGCCGTGTACCGCAGCATCATGGCGCACCTGGAATCCAGCAGCAACGGCCAGAAAAAGAAAATGCCGCTGTTCCTCGTGGACGATTCCCACGAACTGGACGACAACACCAGCGTGCTGCTCTCCCAGCTCATCGCAGGCCGGCGGGCACGCGTCCTGGCGCTGGCACGCACGGCGCCCAATCCGTCGTCGGAATTTGGGTCCCTGCACCAGGACGGGCTGCTGCGCCGGTACCACGTGAGGCCGCTCGGTGCGCCCGAGGTGCATGAGCTGTGCCGGCGTGAACTGGGCGGCGACGTGCTGTCAAGCGTCAGCGCCACCCTCGCCCAGACATCCGGCGGAAATCCCATGTTCCTGCTGGCCCTGCTGCGGCAGGGAAAACGCTCAGGCTATCTGGGTGTGCGCAACAAGGTGTGGCGCCTGGTGGGTCCGGCGCCGCCATTGGACGTGAGCCTCGTGGACCTGATCAAGGTCCGTTTCCGGCGCCGGACGCCGGACGAGCTGTCCGTGCTGGAGACGCTGGCGCTCGCCGAACCCATGCCGCTGGACGCACTGGTCCACTGCACGGACCGGCCGGCCGTGACCGCGCTGCAGGAGGACGGCCTCATTGCCGTCGAAGGGGGTAGGGACCGGCTGGTCACCCTCAGTCACCCGCTCTACGGTGAAGTGATTCGTCAGGACGTGCCCGCCGGCCGCAGCCTGACCATCCGCCGGAAGGTGCTCGAGGTTCTGGACCACGATTCCAGTACGGCTGACGGCTTCCTGCGTTTTGTGGCGTGGGGGCTGGACTGCGGGCTGCCGCCGGATGACAAGACGCTGCTGCGGGCGGCGGTGGTGGCCAACCGCCTGCACGATTCCGAGTTCGCCCTGCGCGCTGCCCGTGCCGTGCACGAACCGAAGCTCCGCGGCAACGCGCTCGTGGAAATTGCACGGGCACAGACCACGCGGGGAAACCTCCCGTATGCGCGCGAGATTGTCGATGAAGTGCTCGATCAGTGTCAGAGCTTCACCCTGGCCAAGGAGGCCTCGTTGCTGTCCGTGGCGCTTCGGGTACGCGGTTCCAACGCGGCCGAGCGGATCCGGGAGGATGTTGCGCGCTGGAAACGCATCACTGACCGGATCGCGTCGGAGATGGAGCCTCCGGATGATCCGCAGGTGGCAATCGGCCTGGGTGTATCCGCCAACGGCCACCGGATCCTGGAGAGCTTCGCGTTGAATTACGAAGGCAGGTTTCAGGAGTCCGAGAAGATCCTCCGGGAGGTCCTCGCGGACCCGTACTGCAGCGATGAGGTTCGGCTCGCTGCTCTCAGCCTGCTCGGGGAGGCGCTCGGCTCCATGGGAAAGGCGGTCGAAGGCACTCAGGCAACCGGGGAAGCCCTGCAGATCATCGCAGCGCACGGACACAAGTTCGTGGGGCACTCGGAATTTGTGATCACGCGCCATTTCGTCTCAATGGCCCACGCCGGGCTCTGGGACGAGATCGAGGAGCTCCTGGACACACTGGTGCGGAGCAAAGCCAGCGGTCCCTCCTCCTTCACCGGCATCACGGAGCTCTCCGAGGGGCTCATAGCGCTGCGCAAGGGCCTCATGGGAAGTGCCCGGACCGCGCTGATTCTGGGCGTGGAGGGCCTCCGTGAGTCCGACTCCAACCAGCTCATGCCGATGGCCCTGGGACTAGCGGCGTTCGCGTGCACCATGGTGGGGGACACCACCCGCGCCAAGGTGTATGCCACTGAGTTCGAGGCCGGCGCAAGTATCGGCACCCGCCAGGCGCAGCTCCTCGGCAAGGTGCACGTGGTCGCGGCCAACGCACTGTTTCAGGGCGCCGCCCGGAGCATCGAGGAACTGCACGTGCTGGCGAAGCAGGCGGTGACTGACGGGATGACCGTTCTGGCCGCCGTCGCCTATGAACTGGCAGGGCGGCTGGGGGATGAGCGCTGCTTTGAACCGCTGGCCCGGCTCACTGAATCCTTCGAGGGGCCGGAAGGTGCTGTGATGACAGCGATGGCCAAGGCTGCGGTCCAGAAGGACCCGAACGCGCTGATCGACGCCGCCGAACTGGCGCAGTCCTCCGGCTACCTTCTGGTGGCCGCCGAGTGCCTGGGCAAGGCCGTGCGGTACCTCTCGCAGCGCGGGGAAGAGCACAAGTCACGGACGGTGCAGCAGAAGCTCAATACGATCATCGGGCAACTCGAAGGACTGCAGAGCCCGCAGTTCGAGGCGGTACGTTCCACATCGAAGCTCACCCAGCGCGAGCTGGACATCGCGCGGCTGGCCGGTCAAGGCTATTCCAACAGGGATATCGCTGAAGCCCAGGGCGTGTCCGTCCGCACCGTTGAAGGCCACCTCTACCGCATCTTCGCCAAGCTCGGAATCACCAGCCGCGATGAGCTGCCGGGGGCTGATCCAGCGAGTATCGGCTGAGTACCCTACGCGCTAAGCGGGAGGGAAAATCGGGTACCTACTACTCGTGTTTGGAGTGGGTGGTTTTCCTAGAGTGATGAGTGGAGCCGGCGACGTCGAAGCCTTCCCCAGACTAAGGCTCGTCCCCAGCCGTCGTCGGCTCCTTTTACGCTCGCCAGCGAGTCCCGGACTGTTTTCCGGGCGGCGCGGGTTTCGGCGCAGTGCGGGGCGGTGGGTAGCATCTACAGGGCCAGGTTCCTCGCCGGGCTACCTCGTCAGAACCTCGCTTTCCAAGGAATGTTCCATGTCCCGCCGCCTGCACTCCCAAGCTTCGTGGTTCTCCCACTCACACGGGCTGCCGCGGTGGCGGGCGTCGGGCTCGGCTGCCATCGCCGTCGTACTGCTTGTGCTCACCGGCTGTGCCGGGGCCAGCCCGTCAGAGAGTGCGCCTGCCGGTGCGTCTCACTATCCCACTTCCCACATCCACGGGATGAGCGTGGATCCGGCCACCAACCGGGTGCTCCTGGCTACCCATGCCGGATTGTTTGATGTCTCGGCGTCCCCGGCAGTGCAGATCGGGCCCAGTATTGACCTGATGGGTTTCACCGCTGCGGCTCCAGATGAGTTCTATGCGTCCGGACACCCCGGCCCGGGCTCCGACCTGCCGGATCCTGTGGGACTGATCCGATCCACTGACGGTGGCCGCACGTGGCAGCCGCTGTCCCTGCAGGGCGAATCCGACTTCCATGCGCTCGCCGCTACCCACGGCGGAATCGTGGGGTTCGATGGCGAACTCAAGGTCACCGAAGACGGCACTGAATGGCAGGCTGCGGATGGCCAGTTCCCCACCCATCACCTCGCCGGATCGCCGAGGGGCAGCATTGTCCTCGCCACCACGGAGAAGGGCCTGCAGCGTTCCGCAGACGGCGGCGCAACGTGGGCCACTGTTGGTTATGCCCCTCTGCTGGTGTTCACGGCACTGTCTGAGGAGAAGGCGGCCGGAATCGGACCCGACGGCCGCGTCTACACGAGCAGTGACGGCGGTGTGAGCTGGGTGGCGCAGGGGAGCGTTGAGGGCGAGGCGTCAGCCATTGCCACGCAGGTCATCGACAGCTCGACCCAGCGCATCTGGGTTGCAACCAACGACAGCGTGCAGGTATCCAACGACAACGGACAGACCTTCACCAGCCTCAGGTCCAGCCGGCAGTGAACGGGTCCACACCAACCCGCCGGCAGTAGACTGAATAGCGCACATTCGCCGTCGAGGGAGTTCCATGCCCATCCTGTCAGCTCCATCCCATCCGCTCTCGGATGAGGAAGTGGGCCGCATCCGCAATGACTTCCCGCTACTGGCCAATGAGCTCAACGGCCGGCCGCTGGTCTACCTCGATTCCGGAGCCACCTCCCAGAACCCCATCAGCGTGATGGAGGCCGAGCAGGAGTATTACGAACAGCGCAACGCCGCCGTGCACCGCGGCGCCCACTCCCTCGCGGTGGAAGCGACCGACGCGTACGAGTTCGCCCGCACCACCGTTGCATCCTTCATTGGTGCCTCACCCGATGAAATCGTCTTCACGTCCAACGCCACGGAGGCCCTGAACCTCGTTGCGTACAGCCTGTCAAACGCCTCGCTGGGACTCGGCGGTGACGCCGCACGCCCGTATGCGCTTGGCCCCGGGGACTCCATAGTGGTCACCGAGATGGAACACCACGCCAACCTGATCCCGTGGCAGGAACTTGCCGCGCGTACCGGTGCTTCCCTGCGCTACATTCCAGTCGACGACGACGGCGCCCTCCGCCTTGAGGAAGCCGCCTCGGTGATCGACGGCAGCACCAAGCTGCTCGCGTTCACGCATGTCTCCAACGTGCTGGGCATCATCAACCCGGTGGCTGAGCTGGTGTCCCTCGCCCGCGGCGTCGGAGCCCTGACGGTTTTGGATGCGTGTCAGTCGGTGCCGCACCTGCCGCTCGATGTTGCGACGCTGGACGTGGACTTTGTTGCGTTCTCCGGGCACAAGATGCTCGGGCCCACGGGAATCGGCGCGCTGTACGGCAGGGCGAAGCACCTGCACGCGATGCCGCCGTTCCTCACGGGCGGCTCAATGATTACCACCGTCACCATGGAGCGTGCCGAGTACCTTCCGCCGCCGGCCAGGTTCGAGGCCGGCACCCAGCGGATCTCGCAGGCGGTTGCGCTGGGCTCGGCCGTGAACTACCTGGCCGAGACGGGCATGGACCGGATCGAGGAATGGGAGCGACTGCTGGGGGAGCGGCTGGTGGTTGGCCTCGAGGCGATCGACGGAATCCGGGTGCTGGGCCCGCGTTCGGGTCAGCCCCGGATCGGGCTGGCGGCGTTCGATGTTGACGGCGTCCACGCCCATGATGTGGGGCAGTACCTCGATTCCCGCGGCATCGCCGTGCGGGTGGGCCACCACTGTGCGCAGCCGCTGCACCGGAGGCTGGGGCTGACGGCGTCCACCCGGGCCAGCACCTACCTGTACAACACCACCGACGAGGTGGACGCGTTCCTTACGGCTCTTGCCGAAGTCCGTTCGTTCTTTGGAGCAGCGGCGTCCGGAGCCTCGGCATGAGCAGCGAACTCGAGAACCTCTACCAGCAGATCATCCTTGACCACGCCAAACGGCGGGTGGGGCAGGGAAGCACCGATCCGGCGTCGGGCGCTGGTTCGGTGCCTGAGGAAGAGCCGGTTGCCGGCTCGCCGGCAACCGGCTCTCTGGCGACCGGCGCGTCGCACCAGCTCAATCCCATCTGCGGCGACGAACTGACGTTGCGGGTGTGGATTGCTGACTCCCGCATCGAACGGGTGGCGTGGGAGGGAGCGGGCTGCGCAATCTCCATGGCGTCTGCCTCGGTCCTCACCGAACTGGTCAGCGGAGAAACCCGCGACGACATGATGGAGCAGCTCGATCGTTTCCGTGAGCTCATGCGCTCGCGCGGGACCATCGTGCCGGACGAAGAGGTACTGGGGGACGCAGCTGCGTTCGCCGGCGTCTCCCGCTTCCCGGCGCGTGTGAAGTGCGCCATGCTCGCGTGGGTGGCCTTGGAGGAAGCGGTCCTCGCCGCCAACTGCTGACCGGCCCGTATGCGAGTGAGGGGCGCAGCGACGCTAGCGCGCGTGTTCGGCGTTAGCGGCGCGGAGGATTGTCTTCGAAGAGATCGGGGATGCCGTCGTCGTCCGCGTCTACCTTCTCCGCCTCTTCGATCCTGCGGTAGCGCTTGTTGCGGGAGCGCAGTAGAGCGGTAGCGAGCAATGCGGCGAGCAACGATGCGGTCAGGATGGCGACCTTGGCGTTGTCGTTCGGCTCCGACCCCTGAGCGAAGCTGAGGTCATTGACCAGGAGCGAGACGGTGAATCCGACTCCCGCGAGGATGCCGACGCCGAGGAGATCCACCCACCTCAAATCGGGGTCAAGGGTCGCCTTGGTGGTCTTGGTGATTGTCCACGTGGTCAGGAGGATGCCGATGGGCTTGCCCAGGACCAGGCCCAGGATGATTCCCAGGGTGACCGGATCTCCGAGCGCGTTGACGAACCCGTCGACGCCGCCGATTGCCACACCGGCGGAGAAGAACGCAAATATCGGCACGGCAATGCCTGCGGAGAGCGGGCGGAAGCGGTGCTCAAAGGTCTCCGCGAGACCAGGCTTGTTTGGCCGGGGCAACACGGACTTGCCGCCCTTGCCGATGCGCAGTACCGGAACCATGAAGCCGAGCAGCACGCCGGCCACTGTGGCATGGACACCTGATGCGTGCATCAGCGCCCAGGTGACAAAACCGATCGGCAGGAGGATGAACCAGGCCGCCGATGTGTTCTTCCCGAAGAACTTGGGGTTTTTCTGCGCGAGGAACGCGAACAGCGCCAGCGGGATCAGCGTCAGCAGCAGGAACGTGAACTCCACCTCTTCCGTGTAGAAGAACGCGATGATGGCGATGGCAATCAGGTCATCCACCACTGCCAATGTCAGCAGGAAGATGCGCAGGGCGCTCGGCAGGTGGGAACTGATGACCGCGAGAACGGCCACCGCAAACGCGATGTCCGTAGCGGTAGGGATGGCCCAGCCGCGAATGGTCTCCGGCGATCCGAGGTTCACGAGGACGTAGATCAGAGCGGGCACGATGACGCCGCCGGCCGCGGCTGCCACCGGAACAATGGCGCGTGCGGGGTTCCGGAGGTCGCCGGCCACGAACTCGCGCTTGAGTTCGAGCCCGACCAGGAAGAAGAAGATGGCCAGCAGGCCGTCAGCGGCCCAGTGTCCCACCGAAAGCTTCAGGTGCCACGGCTCGTAACCGAACTCGAAGTCCCGGAGAGCGAAGTAGCTGTCCGCGAACGGCGAGTTGGCCCAGACAAGCGCCAGTGCGGCCGCAATGATCAGCAGGATGCCGCCGACCGTTTCTTTCCTCAGGATCTCGCCGATCCGGAGATGTTCGGGGTAACTGGACCGTCCGAGGACGTTCCGGGGCTGAGAACTCGACACGAGCGGCTCCTTCAGGGCAGGAAGAAATTATTGCCGACCAGACTTCCCGGCGCACCTTCTAAAACCCTAGCAGGGGAGTCCGTAGCGACGTGACGCACGTTACGTTGGTATTCAGGCTGCCAGCGTGCGGATTCCGATTACCAGGGTTGCTGCGCCCAGGATCATCGAGGTGGTCACCAGCATGAAGTGAACCTTGAGGAACCGGGTGGGTGCGCCGTTCTCATCCTTGGACCGCGGGTCCTTGAACACCCGGCGGAGGAACGGCGGCCAGACAATAAGCGTCCAGAGCCCGGCGATCACCAGGACTATCGACAGCGCGAGGGGCAGTTGCATCAGCGGTTCTCCAGCCAGCTCTTCGCCTGGGTGGCCTGAACGTTCAGGGCCTTGCCGATGAACGGTTCAGCGGCGTCGGCAATCTTGGCGCCCATGAACGGAATGGACGAGGTCACGTTGCCTTCGAGGTCCACACGGGTGGAGGTGCCCTCGGCAACCAGGCGCTGGACGGCGTCGACCGTCACGGGCGCACCGGAGACCTTCATGGTGACCTTCGCTTCGCGGGAGCCGTCAGGCAGCGGTGCGGCCCAGTTCTCCGTCTGCGTCACGGTGATGGTTTCGCCGACAAACTTGCGGGCGAAATCCGGCAGTCGCGTGGTGGGCAGCGTGCGCACAGCGGTGAGGGTGAAAGCGGCGGAGGTGTCGCCGTCGACCGTCAGTGACTTCAGCTCCCCTCCGACGTGCTCACTGGTGTGCTTGAGGAACGCTTCATCGGTGAAAACGTCCGTGACCGTCTGGACGCTGTAGGGCAGGGTGGTTGAGGCGCTGAGTGCCACTAATCCTCCGGGGTAGGTCTATTGGGTTTCCGGTACATCCTATGTGAGCGCTGGCTTCGAGCCTTCGTTGGGGTGTTTGCAGCTTCGTCCACAGGCGCCCTGCCGACCCGCCGAATACGAGTAGGCTTGAACTACTCCCCGGGATTCTTTGGAATTTCGGTCTTTCGTGTTGTCTTTTCCGTGCTCAGCTTCATTTCAAGTTACCCCTGAAGGAACGCCATGGCCCCCTCCGGACCCACCCTCAACGGTCTCCGCGCTGCTCTGCAGGAGGACGCCTCCTTCGCGCGGGTGCGCACCAACGCATCCCGCAGGGTTGCCGACCGCAGTACCGATCTCGAGATCGGCGCACCCACCGGCCTGCGTGCCGCGCTGCTGGCGGAGATGGTGGACGGGCTCGCATCGGCCTCAAACGACGACGACGACGGCGGCGCGCCGGTTGTTGTAGCGGTCACCGCCACGGGGCGGGAGGCAGAAGATCTGGCAGCTGCGCTGCGAAGCTACCTGCCGGCGTCGGGCATTGAAGAATTTCCGAGCTGGGAGACGCTGCCGCACGAGCGGCTCTCGCCGCGCTCCGACACAGTGGGCCGGCGGCTGTCCGTCCTGCGGCGGCTTGCCCACCCGGGCGCTGACCCGATCCGCGTGATTACGGCGCCGATCCGCGCCGTCGTGCAGCCGCTGGTTGCCGGGCTGGGCGAGCTCGAGCCGGTCACGCTGAAGGTGGGTCAGGAGCGCGGGTTCGACGAGGTGGTCCGCGCGCTCGCCGACGCCGCGTACGCCCGCGTGGACATGGTCACCCACCGCGGCGAATTCGCGGTGCGCGGCGGGATTATCGACGTCTTCCCGCCCACCGAAGACCACCCCATCCGTGTGGAGTTCTTCGGCGACGAGGTGGACCAGATGCGCTGGTTCGCTGTGGCCGATCAGCGTTCGCTGCCGACCGACGGTGATCGCGGGGCGCCCGCGGAGCTGTATGCGCCGCCGTGCCGCGAGCTGCTCATCACGCCGTCGGTCATGTCCCGTGCCGCGCATCTAAAGGATCAGCTGCCGGCTGCGGCGGGGATGCTGGAGAAGATTGCCGGCGGGATCGCCGTTGAGGGCATGGAGTCGCTGGCGCCGGTGCTGGTTGACGCGATGGTCCCGTTTGTCGGCGAGCTGCCGGCCGGATCGATTGCCGTCGTCGTCGAGCCGGAGAAGGTGCGCGCGCGTGCCCACGACCTCGAGGCGACCAACGAGGAGTTTCTCCAGGCTGCGTGGGCAACAGCGTCCGACGGCGGTGCGGCGCCGGTCGATCTGAGCGGTCAGTTGGGTGCCGATCTGGAAGCGGCGAGCTTCCGCTCGCTGGTTGATACGCGGTCCTCCGCGCTGGCGAATGACGTTGCGTGGTGGTCGGTGACGTCCTTCGGGTCTGACGAGCTGCTGACCGAGGTCGACAGTTTCACCGTTGCGGCGCGTGAGCCGCGCGGATACCAGGGCGACGTCGCGGAGATGATGGAGTTCCTCGGCGGCCGGGTCCGTGACCAGTGGCGGGTGGTGGTCGCAACCGAAGGCCCCGGGCCGGCCCAGCGCCTGGCTGAACTGTTCCACGATGCTGACATTCCGGCGTCGCGCGTTGAATCGCTCGACCGCTCGCCGCAGCCGGGGATCATCGAAATCACCACGTCCTCCGCGGGCCGCGGGTTTGTGCTTGACGGGCTGAAACTGGGGCTGCTGACCGAGGCAGACCTGCTGGGTCGCACTTCTGCTTCGGGGACCCGCGACATGCGGAAGATGCCCTCGAAGCGGCGCAACGCCGTCGACCCTTTGCAGTTGCGTGAAGGTGACTTCGTGGTGCACGAGCAGCACGGTGTGGCGCGGTTCATCGAGCTGATCCAGCGGTCCACGGGCGCCGGGCCCACCAAGACCATCCGCGAATACCTGGTGCTGGAGTACGCGCCGTCCAAGCGCGGGGCGCCGGGTGACCGGCTGTTTGTGCCGACGGATCAGCTGGACCAGGTCACCCGCTACGTCGGTGGGGATACGCCGGCGCTGTCGAAGATGGGCGGGTCCGACTGGTCGAAGACCAAGAACCAGGCGCGCAAGGCCGTCAAGGAGATTGCCGGTGAGCTGATCCGGCTGTACTCGGCGCGGATGGCCTCGCGCGGGCATGCCTTCGCGCCGGACACGCCGTGGCAGCGGGAGCTTGAGGAGGCTTTTCCGTACATCGAGACGCCGGACCAGCTGACGACTATCAATGAGGTCAAGGCGGACATGGAGCGGGAAGTCCCGATGGACCGGCTGGTCTCCGGCGATGTGGGTTACGGCAAGACGGAGATCGCCGTCCGGGCTGCGTTCAAGGCTGTGCAGGACGGGAAGCAGGTGGCCGTGCTGGTGCCCACCACCCTCCTGGTGCAGCAGCACTTCGAGACGTTCTCGGAGCGGTTCTCCGGGTTTCCGGTGCGCATCCGGGCGCTGTCCCGGTTCCAGACCACCAAGGAGTCCAAGGAAACGGTGGAGGGGCTGAAGAACGGTTCGGTCGACGTCGTCATCGGCACGCACCGGTTGCTGTCCACCGAAGTGCATTTCAAGGACCTTGGGCTCGTGATTGTGGACGAGGAGCAGCGGTTCGGCGTTGAGCACAAGGAAGCGCTGAAGAAGATGCGCACCAACGTGGACGTACTGGCCATGAGCGCCACGCCGATTCCACGAACGCTGGAGATGTCGCTGACCGGAATCCGTGAGACGTCCACGCTGGCAACACCGCCGGAGGAGCGGCACCCGGTGCTCACCTATGTTGGCCCGTACACGGACAAGCAGACCTCCGCGGCGATCCGGCGTGAACTGATGCGCGAGGGGCAGGTGTTCTTCGTGCACAACCGGGTGTCCTCTATTGACCGGACGGCCTCCCACCTGCAGCAGCTGATTCCGGAGGCGAGAGTCGCCGTCGCGCATGGACAGATGAGCGAGTCCCGGCTGGAGCAGATCATCGTGGACTTCTGGGAGAAGAAGTTCGATGTGCTGGTGTGCACAACGATCATCGAGACCGGGCTGGACATTTCGAACGCGAACACGCTGATCGTGGACCGGGCGGACAATTACGGACTCTCGCAGCTGCACCAGTTGCGTGGCCGTGTAGGGCGTGGGCGTGAGCGGGCGTACGCGTACTTCCTGTACCCGTCGGAGAAGCCGCTGGGTGAGGTGGCTCTGGAGCGGCTGAAGGCCGTGGCGTCCCACAACGAGCTCGGCGCCGGTATGCAGCTGGCACTGAAGGACCTCGAGATCCGTGGCGCGGGAAACATGCTGGGCGGGGAACAGTCCGGGCACATTGCCGGGGTGGGCTTCGACCTGTATATCCGGTTGGTCGGTGAGGCCGTTGCGAACTTCCGCGGTGAGGCTGAGGAGAAGGCCGCCGAGATGAAGATCGAGCTGCCGGTCAACGCGCACCTGCCGCACGATTACGTGCCGGGGGAGCGGTTGCGGCTTGAGGCGTACCGGAAGCTTGCCTCGTGCCTGACCGATGCCGCGATTGACGAGGTGGTTGAGGAGCTTCGCGATAGGTACGGTGATCTGCCGGCGCCGGTGGTCAACCTGGTGGCCGTGGCGCGGTTCCGGGTGCGGGCGCGGTCGGTAGGCCTGACGGACGTGGCGCTGCAGGGCAACTTCATAAAGTTCGCCCCGGCCAATCTGCCCGAGTCGAAGGAAATGCGCCTGAAGCGGATGTACCCGGGGGCGTCGGTGAAGCCTGCGATGAATGCGGCGTTGATTCCGAAGCCGAAGACTGCTGCATTTGGGGGCCGCGACCTGGCGGACGCGGCGATCCTCGAGTGGGCGCAGAATGTGATCGATGCGGTGTTCGCGGCCTAACCCCCGCGAACTTTTGCGCACGTCTGGTGACTTCCGACCCCTCGGAAGTCACCGGAGGTGCACAAATCTTCCGGGTTTGGGCGGTGGTAAAGTCATAGCGTCCATGCGGGTCCGATCACCTGTCCCGACGCTATCGATACCCCCGGCCCAACAAGGCCAAACGGGTACGCCGGGAACCGTTCCGCGCATGGCCGCGAGTAGAAGTATGGAGAACCTGTGACCATGGAAACCACGCGCGCCGGAACCACCGTTGCACCGGCGTCGAGGGCCCTGGACGTGATCGGTGGCGATC
This sequence comes from Arthrobacter sp. PTI12, assembly GCF_056679915.1. Taxonomy (NCBI): domain Bacteria; kingdom Bacillati; phylum Actinomycetota; class Actinomycetes; order Micrococcales; family Micrococcaceae; genus Arthrobacter; species Arthrobacter sp. PTI12. Next base: position 1,522,857 of record NZ_CM155256.1, read on the forward strand.
TCACCGAACGCAGCCTGCGCCGCTACCTCGAAGGCATTCCCGGCGTCGACGCCGTGGGCCTCGAAGCCCGCGCCGCCGCCCTGGGCACCCGCTCGATCAAGACCACCTCCAAGGCCTGGGCGCTGGACACCATCATCCGGCTCACCGACCTCACCACTCTTGAAGGTGCGGACACGCCGGGCAAGGTCAAGTCCCTCGTCGCCAAAGCCATGGTGCCGGACCCTGATGACATGTCCACCCCGCGCGTCGCTGCGGTGTGCGTGTACGGCGACATGGTGCCGCACGCTGTGGAAGCGCTGGGTTCAGCGCACGACGACGGCGCCCCCGGCCGTATCAACGTCGCCGCCGTGGCCACCGCCTTCCCCAGCGGCCGTGCGTCCCGCTCCGTCAAGCTCTCCGACACCTCCGACGCCGTTGCCGCGGGAGCCGATGAGATAGACATGGTCATTGACCGCGGCGCATTCCTCTCCGGCCGGTACGGGCAGGTGTTCGACGAGATTGTCGCCGTCAAGGAAGCGTGCAAGCGCCCCGACGGTACGTACGCGCACCTGAAGGTCATCCTCGAAACCGGCGAGCTGAACACCTATGACAACGTGCGCCGCGCCTCCTGGCTGGGCATCCTCGCCGGCGGTGACTTCATCAAGACCTCCACCGGCAAGGTCACCCCGGCGGCAACGCTGCCCGTGACGCTGTCCATGCTCGAGGTTGTCCGCGACTGGCACCGCCTCACCGGCGAGAAGATCGGCGTGAAGCCCGCAGGTGGAATCCGCGCCTCCAAGGACGCCATCAAGTACCTGGTCACGGTCGCGGAAACTGTGGGGGAGGAGTGGCTGCAGCCGGACCTGTTCCGCTTCGGTGCCTCCAGCCTCCTCAACGACGTGCTCCTGCAACGCCAGAAGCTCACCAGCGGCCGCTACTCCGGCCCGGCCTACGTCACGATCGACTAAAGGACCTGCCATGAATTTCCTCGATTACGCTCCCGCGCCCGAGTCGGCAGCGATCCTGAACCTCCGCGATGAATACGGCCTGTTCATCAACGGCGAGTTCGTCGCCGGCAACGGGGAGTCCTTCACCACCATCTCCCCGGCCACGGAGAAGCACATTGCCACAGTGTCCTGCGCTAACGAGCAGGACGTGGACACCGCCGTCGTCGCCGCCCGCCGTGCGTATGAGAAGACGTGGTCGCGCATGTCAGGTGCTGACCGCGGGAAGTACCTCTTTCGCATCGCGCGGCTGGTCCAGGAACGCGCCCGCGAACTGGCCGTCGCCGAAAGCCTGGATAACGGCAAGCCCATCAAGGAAAGCCGCGACGTCGACATCCCGCTGGTTGCCGCCTGGTTCTTCTACTACGCGGGTTGGGCGGACAAGCTCGACTACGCCGGAATGGGCCCGAACCCGCGCTCGCTCGGTGTCGCCGCGCAGGTGATCCCGTGGAACTTCCCGCTGCTGATGCTGGCGTGGAAGATCGCACCCGCGCTCGCGGCCGGGAACACCGTGGTGCTCAAGCCCGCCGAGACCACACCGCTGACAGCGTTGCTGTTCGCTGAGATCCTTCAGCAGGCAGACCTGCCCGCAGGCGTCGTCAACATTGTCACGGGCGCCGGTTCAACCGGCTCAGCTTTGGTCAACCACGCGGACGTCAACAAGGTTGCGTTCACGGGCTCGACGGCGGTGGGCCGGCAGATTGCGCGCTCCACCGCGGGTACGTCCAAGAAGCTCACGCTCGAACTGGGCGGCAAGGGCGCCAACATCGTGTTCGATGACGCCCCCATTGACCAGGCGGTCGAGGGCATCGTCAACGGAATCTTCTTCAACCAGGGCCAGGTCTGCTGCGCAGGCTCGCGCCTGCTGGTGCAGGAATCCATCCACGACGACGTCGTTGAGCGACTGAAGGCGCGTCTGTCCACCCTGCGCGTGGGGGATCCGCTGGACAAGAACACCGACATCGGAGCCATCAACTCCGCGTCCCAGCTGGGCCGGATGCGCGAGCTCTCCGACATCGGTGAGCAGGAAGGCGCGGAGCGCTGGAGCCCAGCCTGCAACCTGCCCTCGGAAGGCTTCTGGTTCCCGCCGACCATCTTCACCAACGTGTCCACCAGCTCCCGGATTGCTCGGGACGAGATCTTCGGCCCCGTGCTATCGGTGCTGACGTTCCGTACCCCGGCTGAGGCCATCGCCAAAGCGAACAACACCCCGTACGGTCTGTCCGCGGGAATCTGGACTGACAAGGGCAGCCGCATCCTGGCGGTGGCGGACAAGCTGCGTGCCGGCGTCGTCTGGGCCAACACCTTCAACAAGTTCGATCCAGCCTCGCCGTTCGGCGGGTACAAGGAATCCGGCTACGGGCGTGAAGGCGGCAAGCAGGGGCTGCACGCGTACCTCGCGCCGACTGTTCCTAACCGCTCGGCACTGAATGGAGCCAACCGATGAGCCGCCTGGCTGTTCCGAAGACCTACAAGCTGTATGTCGGCGGTAAGTTCATCCGGAGCGAATCCGGGCGCGTGTATGAGGTTGCAACCACGAAGGGGAGCTTTTCGGTGAGTTCAGTCAACGCCGCGAAGGCTTCCCGGAAGGACGCCCGCGACGCCGTTGTGGCCGCCCGCGGAGCCGTCAGCGGCTGGTCCGGGACCACCGGCTACAACCGCGGGCAGGTGCTGTACCGGATCGCGGAGATCCTGGACGGGCGCCGTGCGCAGTTCGCCGAGGAGATCGCCGCGTTCGAGGGTGTCTCCCTTTCGACTGCTACTGCACAGGTGGACGAGGCGATTGACCTGTGGGTTTGGTACGCCGGCTGGGCGGACAAGTACGTGCAGGTTGCCGGCAACGGTAACGCCGTTGCCGGTCCGTTCTTCAACCTGTCCGTGCCTGAGCCCACGGGCGTCGTGGCGGTGATCGCGCCGCAGGGGGCGGGGGTTCCGGGCTCGTTGCTCGGCTTCGTCCGCGCGGTGGCGCCGGTCCTCGTGAGCGGGAACACCGTCGTCGTTATTCCGAGTGAGCGGGCACCGCTTGCAGCGCTCAGCCTCGGCGAGGTCTTCGCGACCAGTGACGTTCCGGCCGGCGTCGTCAATATCCTGAGCGGATCACCGGCGGAGATTGCTCCGTGGCTTGCCGCGCACGCCGACGTCAACGCGCTGGACCTGCTCGGTGCCGGCGAGCTGGAGTGGGTGGACCTGCAGATCGCTGCCGCGGATACCCTGAAGCGGGTGCTTCCGCCGGAGCAAGGCCCCGACGCCGGTGCCCCCTCGCTGGATCGCATCACGTTCTTCACGGAGACCAAGACCGTGTGGCACACGAAGGGTCTGCTCTAACGGTTGGGCCTTGGCTCCTTCTGGGTCTTGGCGGGGTTACTCCGTCCCACCGGATCCTGGGTTTCAGTGGGAATGTCTAGACATTCCCACCGAATGAGCGGGCCCAGTGGGATTGTCCGGACTATCCTGCTGAACGCGCGAGCTTGGCGGGATATGTCGACGCCGTCAGCCGGCGCCGGTGGATGAAGTACTCCGCGACCGCCAGGCTGAGTACCCAGGACGCTCCGATCAGGATCGCCCGGCTCAGCTCGGTGACCGGGCCGATCAGAAGGATCCAGGGGATCGTCACCACCACGATGGTCCCCTGGGAGATGCCGATCGCGTAGGCGCGGGTCATCCACTCGCTGTGCCTGACGTAATTGTGGCGGCGCACCGCAAGCAGGCCGAGGATGATGCTCACCACCATGGCAGTTCCGAAGACCAACCGGAGCACGAGGAGAAGCACGCCGTCGAGCGGCGGTAGGTCGTAGAAGATCGCCATCCACAGTCCCGACAAGGCAGCGAGCAGGCCGGTCGGCACCAGGATCCGCCCGGAGATGCGATGCCAACTCGGTCTGCCGCGTTTGCCGCTGCGTAGCGAGGGGATGAATTGGAAGGCTCCGAGCAGCAGGTACAGGGTGACGGTTGGGATGTGAATCAGCACAGGCAGCGGGGCATCGAAGAAGCGTGCGTTCTCGGGTGTCACTTCGCCGCCGGCCAGTTCACCCAGGCGAACTGTTCCCGCGAGCACCGGGACCAGGCTGAGGATAATCAGGGCAACCGGCACGAGCCAGCGTGCCCAGTGCATTCTGGCGGGTTTGGAATCAGGTGGGCGCGTCGCTTCGGCGCTTAACGCGGGTGGTGCGGTCTTTCGGGAGGCTTTCACGGTGATCCTTCGCTTGGCGGCGGAAAAGATTGGCTGCCCAGCCAGACCAAGGTACCGCACCCTGTTCGAAAAAGAACCGCCTTGGTTACTTCTTATGGATTGCCCGGTTGCGGCAGTGTGGAAAGATTCTTTTCGCCAGGTGTCCTTTTAGCGATGTCTTGTACGTCGTGCTGGTGTATCAACCGAAAGAAGGAGCCATCGTGGAGTACATGCTATTCATTTGTGCGGATCCTTCAGCGCCAAAATATGTGGCCGCTGAGGACAACATCGAACAGTGGGGGGCCGAAATGGATGCGCGCGGTGTCACCCGTCACGGTGACCGCTTGCGTCCCGTGGAGGACGCGACCACCGTTACGGTTCGTGGAGGCGAAGTAGTGGTTTCCGACGGACCGTTCGCCGAAACCAAGGAATGGATTGCGGGCTACGACATCATCGCCTGCACCGATCTCGACGAGGCCATCGAGGTGGCATCGAAACATCCCATGGCGCGCTTCGGCAAGATCGAAATCAGGCCGGTGTGGCCGCTCGGGGAGTAGGCGTTCGGCCCATCTCGAATACTGAAGTGGTGACCGGGCAGGTGGAGGTGCAGACCGCTATCGAGATGGCCTCCGCCGCCGAAACCGCGCGAATCACCGCAGCCCTCATCCGCATCACGGGCGACTGGAGCCTTGCCGAGGATTGTCTTCAGGATGCGTTCGCGCGAGCGCTTGTCGATTGGCCGGTGCGTGGCATTCCCACAAACCGCGGGGCCTGGCTAACCACCGTCGCCAAGAATCGCGCGATCGATCGTTTGCGCAGTGCTGCCAGTGAAAAAAGGGTGATGCGCGAACTCGCGATCCTCACTGAACTCGAAGAGTTGCCGGAGGAGCCCGGCACAGACTCTGCTGCCGACGACGACCGGTTGCGTCTGATTTACACCTGTTGCCACCCGGCACTGCCGCTCGATGCCAGGGTCGCGCTGACCCTGCGTACGGTCGCCGGTCTCACCACAGGTGAGATTGCGCGCGCGTTCCTCGTCTCGGAAGCGACCATGTCGAAGCGACTCGTCCGGGCCCGCGCCAAGATCCGGAACTCGGGAATTCCGTATCGTGTGCCGCCACCGGAACTGATCTCCGAACGCACTGCCGGCATCCTGGCCGTGCTCTACCTCATGTTCAACGAAGGCTATTCGGCCACTGGAGACAGTACGTTGATCCGCGAGCCTCTTGTCCGGGAAGCGATACGCCTGACGCGGCTCCTGATTTCCTTACTCAACGGTTCCCCTCAAGAGCCGGAGGCGTTGGGCCTCCTGGCGCTGATGCTGTTCCATCATGCCCGGAGAGGGACGCGAACAGACGCAGCGGGTGACTTGGTGACGCTGGAGGAGCAGGATCGCAGTTCGTGGGACAGGGCTGCGATTGCGGAGGCTATGGCGCTGCTGGCGGATGCCGAGCAATTGGGTATCTCACGCCGTTCCCAGCCCGGGACCTACAGTCTCCAAGCCGCCATCGCTGCCTGCCACATGACCGCCCCCGACGCCGGCAGCACGGACTTCGGACGGGTGGCCGCGTTGTATGACCACCTGGGCCAGATTGCACCGTCGCCGGTCATCGAGCTCAACCGTGCCGTCGCCGTCGCCATGTCCCAAGGGCCGGAGGCCGGTCTGGCGCTCATTGCGCCGCTGGAGCGGGCACGAGCTCTTGACGGGTACTACCTCCTGCCCGCAGCGAAAGCTGACCTTCTGCGGCGTCTCGGCAGAAGGACGGAGGCCCACAGCGAATATCAGCGGGCACAGGAACTAGCGCCATCGGAGGTCGAGCGCCGCTACCTCGGCAAGCGCCTCGCGGAAACAGCCCCGGGCCCCTCATCCGCAGTCAACCAGAACAAGTGCCCGAAACCGGGCGAAGGAGAAGAATGAAACACCTGCTGCTGATTCCGAACAACCCTGACACCTGGAAGACAATCGACCCGGCCGAGATCGATGCGATCATGCAGGCCCACACCTCGTTGCAACAGGAGCTGCTGGCCTCCGGAGAGTTCGTGGAGGCCAATGAGCTGAGCGAGGAGGCGAGGTTCGTCACATCGAACGGCGGCAAGTACACCGTGACGGACGGTCCGTTCATTGAAACCAAGGAATTCATGGCCGGGTACTACATCGTCGATTGTGTAGACATGGAACGCGCCGTCGAAATCGCCGGACAGCTCGGAGAGGCAAAACGATGGCCGATCGAGATACGCCGAATCAACTCATAGCTCAGCGGTTCGTTGTGGAGCGTCTCGTTCCCGTCATCGCTTTCTGCGGCCTTTCCGCTGTTGTGCTCCTCGCGCTGAGCTGGGGTGGCCTGATATTTGTGATCGGTGATGTTGTTGTCCCCGCATGGGTAATCAGCGCCGTCTTCTGCGTCATGTCACTTGTGTTTGCGCTCTTCGATCGGCGAAGCCGCGTCAAGCTCCAGAGGAAGCAGGAAGGCAGTGGCAGCTTGCGCAAGAGCCGGCCGCGAGTCTTCACTGCCCACGTACTTACAACCCTGGGCGTCGCAGGTTGTGTACTCGCCATTGTGTGGGACGTAGCGTATAGCGTTACGTACACGGTGTTGACGCCGGCGGGGTCGGACGGATGTCAGGCAGTTGTTCGAGAGGCATCATTTCTCATGGCAGGTGGTGGGGAAATTTACGCAGTGCACAGTGCAGGCATTGGATGGCGCAGCGGTTCCTGGACAGCTGACGACGGCGTTCGTCCGATCGAGGCCGGGCAGTACGAGTTGTCCTGGGGCACAACTGGAACGCTCGTCGTCCGGGGCGATGGGAATGATCCTGTCTGGCCCGCTGTGCACGATGTCCGGTGCTTCGAAATCTGAATGCATTTCTTCACACGTTAGGAGTGCTGACTATGGCTGAACCACTCTTCGGTTGCGAGCCTCAGGCATGAGTGACGAGCTACTGCTTACGCAACTGGCCAGCGAACGCGATCATGTGCTGAACGCCGTGAAAGGGCTGACCGAGGCCGAGATGAGTAGAACGCTCGTCCCGTCAGGATGGACCGTCACGCGATTGCTGAACCATCTCGCTTTCGACGACGAGATGTTTTGGATCTCGGCCGTTCTTGGCGGGGACCCCGAGGCGATTTCAGCCCTCCACAACGGATGGGCATCCCGGCCCATGACCGGCGCCGAAGCGGTCAGAATTTACAAGCACGAGATCCGGCGAAGCAACAGAATCCTGGCGAGAGTCGACCTGAATGAACCGCCACGCTGGTGGCCCCCGGCCAGCGAGTTCGCCGCCCCACCCATGCTCGAGGGGCGCGAAGTCGCCTTTCGGGTGCTGTCAGAGACATCCACGCACGCAGGTCACCTCGACGTCGTGCGTGAGCTAATCGACGGGCATCAAAATCTCGTCGTAAATTAATCCACCGCCACGAAAGGACCATCACAGTGCCGCAATTCGCAATCCTCATCTACGCAGACGAGTCCCTCCATGCTGTCGACGCAGCGGAGGCCGAACTCGAAGAGAATGACCGGCATGCGGAGGACCTTTCAGCGTCCGGCACCATGTCGCTCGCTTATGCCCTGACCCCTCGAGCTAGTGCGGTGTCCATCCGGCGGGACGGCACAAGCCATGGACCGTTTGTCCAAGCCGACCAGTTCGTGGCCGGGTTCTACGTCATCGAAGCTCCGGATCTCGACGCCGCTATGGCTATTGCCCGCGTGAACCCAGCGGTGCGCACTGCCACCGGGGGCGTCGAAGTCCGCCCTGTACACAGCGGGGGCATCACCGCCAGTAGCTAGGCGGATTCTCGTAGGGGTTCGAGGGCGGCCAGGATGAGGTCGAGGCCGAAGATGAACTCCTCCGCCGGGTCGTAGCCGGCAGCGACGAGCGCCGCGGCGGACTCGTTGAGGTAGGGGAACTCGTCAGGAGGAAGCTGGGGCAGGTACACCTCCTCGCCCATATCCGCGAATTCCTCGGCGGTGTCAAACGGCAGGCTGGCTTCCTGCAAAGCGAAACCGTAGACATAGCTGTCGAGCAGCCAGTTGGCGTGGGTCGCCATCAAGACCGGGAAGCCGGCCCTCCGCAGACAGGCGGTGACCGCTTCGTGGTGGCGTAGGTTCGCGGGCCCGGGCGATGTCCGTGACTCCAGCAGGCCGATAGCCCACGGGTGCCGTGCGAGAACCTGTCGGGTGGATACGGCCCGCTGTCGCATCGCGGACTGCCAGTCGGTCTCCACGGGCGCGAGCTCGATCTCCCCGAATACGACGTCGATCATGACATCCAGCAACTCCTCCTTGCTTGCCACGTAGTGATAGAGCGACATCGCGCCCGCGCCGAGCGCGCCAGCCAGCCGGCGCATGCTCAGCCCGTCGACCCCCTCGCGGTCGGCAAGCCGCATCGCCTCGGCTACCACCCGTTGCTTGCTCAGCCCCGCGCCTGACGCGACCTCACTTTGCTTTTTCGCAGACACCGATCTCCTTGCTTTTTCAAAGGTCTTGACAATAGTACACCGTACGAGCATCGTATACGTACAGCGTACGTCGTACGGTGTACGGGTGGCGAGAGTCGCCGCTCGGACGGGAGGAGGCTCCTGTGGGAATCGAACGAAAATCGAATGCCGGTGCATCCCTGATGTCCGGTGCGAGTCTGGCTGGGGGAGCGACAATGCGGGCCGCCGTCCAGCACCGCTACGGGCCGCCGTCAGTCCTCGAAGTATCCGAGGTCGGGGTGCCGCTGCCCGGTCGAGGCGATGTGCTCGTCCGGGTACGCGCAGCCTCGGTACACCCCGGCGACTACTTCGTCATGACCGGGAAACCGTACCTGGTGCGCCTGGCGTTCGGGCTCCGACGGCCACGCCACGGCACCCCTGGTATGGACCTCGCCGGCGTGGTGTCGGCGGTCGGGAAGGATGTCACCACTCTCCGCCCCGGCGACAAGGTGTTCGGCTGGAGCACGGCTGGAGCGCTCGCGGAGTACGCCTGCGTCCCGGCGAAGAACCTTGTTCCCATGCCTGCGCATCTGTCGGTGGTGGAGGCGGCTGCGGTGCCCACCTCGGCCATGACGGCGTTGCAGGCATTGCGCGACATCGCGAATGTCCGGCCGGGCCAGACGGTGCTGGTCACGGGCGCGTCGGGCGGCGTAGGCTCCTTCGCCGTCCAGATCGCCAAGGCGTTCGGCGCCGAGGTGACGGGTGTGTGCAGCACCCGCAACGTCGACCTGGTGCGGTCGCTCGGCGTCGACCACGTCGTGGACTACACGAGCACCGACTTCACGAGCACCGATTCAACCCGCACGGGGAAGCGCTACGACGTCATCCTCGACAACGTGGAAGCCCACCCCCTGGCCGCTGTCCGTGAAGCGCTGACGCCTACCGGCACCCTTATACCCAACAGCGGACGCGGCGGCCGCTGGCTCGGCCCCATCGCTCGGATTGTCAAAGCGCGCGTGCTGTCCGGCTTCACCCGTCAGCACCTGAGGCCTTTTACATCGCTTGGGAAGCGCCAGGACCTGCTCACCCTGGCCGATCTGCTCACGGCCGGGCGGGTCAGGCCCCTCATCGACCGCACCTACCCCCTCGACGAAGCTGCCGACGCCCTCCGCTACGTCGGGGCCGGCCACACCCAAGGGAAGGTCGTGATCACCGTCTGAGAACCGGACCGACTCAGCCCGTACGTATTACTCCCAGACCTGCCGCCACTTTGGTGGACCGACCACCCCTCACGAAAGAAAACCGATGACCATCCGAACGAACACCCCGAAACTGCTCGACAACCCTCCAGTCCCCGTCCAGGCCAAGCTCGCGGCCGCCTGGACCAGCTTGATGTTCTTCGTCATCTACATCGACTACTTTCACCTCTATAAGCCCGGCGCGATCGACCAGATCCGGGGTGGCGAAATCTATGAGTTCGACATCAGCGGGTTCTTGTTGACCATTTTCGTTGTGGTCATAGGGATCCCGGCCCTGATGATCCTGCTCTCCATGACCCTGTCAGCCCGGATGAACCGCGCCGTGAACCTCATCGTGGCATCCCTCTACATCCCCGTGATGGTGTTCAACGCGGCCTCGACGGACTGGGAATGGGCCTCCTTCTACGCCCTGTCCATCGGAATCGAGGTGCTGATCCTGGCCTTCATCCTGCGCTCCGCCTGGACCTGGCCACGAACGCCCGCCAACGCAGCCGGCCCCGCAACGGACTCCGAAATGACTCAGCGGTCTCGAGATACGAGGACCAACACAGTATGAGTACGCCGAAGGACGTCCCCTAGAACGGGTGCAGCAACCGGTGCACGAACCGCCGGGTCCGTTCCTCCCCGGGATCGCGCAACACCGTCTCAGGCGGGCCGTGCTCAACCACCACGCCGCCGTCCATGAAAACCACTTCGGTGGCCACCTCGCGGGCAAAGGCAAGCTCATGCGTGACAAGCACCATGGTCCAGCCCTCGTCAGCCAGCTCCTTGATGACGGAGAGGACCTCGCCCACCAGTTCGGGGTCCAGGGCCGAGGTGGGCTCGTCGAACAGCAGCAGCGTGGGACGCAGGGCGAGCGCGCGGACAATGCCCACGCGCTGCTGCTGACCGCCGGACAGCTCGTGCGGGTACTGGTCCTTCTTCTCCGCGAGGCCTACGCGGCCCAACAGTTCCTCTGCCTCTTGAACAGCCTCCGCCTTAGGCCGGCGCTGCACCTGCACCGGGCCTTCGATGACGTTTTCGAGCACCGTCTTGTGCGGGAAGAGGTTGTAGTGCTGGAACACCATGGCGCTGCGGTCCCGCAGCGCTGCGAGTTCGCGCTTCGATGCGCCTGATCCGAAGTTGACCACCGGGCCGCCGTCGAAAGTGATGCGGCCGGCGTCGGGAATTTCCAGTCCGTTAAGGGAACGCAGAACCGTGGTCTTGCCGGATCCGGAGGGCCCGACCAACGCCACCACGCCGCCCTGGGCAACCGACAGGTCAATGGAGCGCAGCACCTCGTTGTCCCCAAAGGATTTCCGGAGTCCCTCGACTTTCAATACCGGCTCAGGATTAGTGGGCGACATAACGGTCCAGCCTCTTCTCGATTCGTGATTGTCCAGCCGAAAGGACAAGACAGAAGACCCAGTACACGGCCGCGGCCTCAACATAAATCAGCATGAACTGCTGGCTGAACGCGGCGATTTCCTGGGCCTGGCGGAACAGCTCGGTCACCAGGATTACTGATGCCAGTGAGCTGTCCTTCACCAGCGAAATGAACGTATTGGACAGCGGCGGCACGGACACCCGGGCTGCCTGCGGCAGGATGATGCGCCGCAGGGCCAGCGTGCGGGACATGCCGATGGTGTGCCCGGCTTCCCACTGGCCGCGCGGTACGGAGAGGATGGCCGCCCGGATGATCTCGGCAGCGTAACCGCCCACGTTGAGGGAGAACGCGATGATGGCGCTCGGCCAGGGCGGAATGGTGAGGCCGATCGACGGCAAGCCGTAGAAGATCACGAACAGCTGCACCAGCAGGGGAGTGCCGCGGATCACGGAAACGTAAGCTCTGCCGATCCCGGAGGCGATCCGGTTGTTGCTGAGCCGCATGAGCGCCACCAGCAACGCCAGGATGAGTCCCAGGGCCATGGACGCCAGCGACAGGGGAATGGTGCCCTTCAGGCCGCCCTCGATGAGTGGCCAGAGCGAGGTCAGGGCCAGATCCCAGTCGATGTCCATAAGCTCCTACGCTATCCCAGTGGCTGATCGTGATTTCTGCATGAAAACGCACACACAAACGGCGGGCACCGCGGAGGCTGCGTGCCTCGCGACCGGTGCCCGCCGTCGTCGTACTGGTTACTCTGCGCTGATTACTCGGCGCTGACGTCCTCACCGAAGTACTTCTCCGAGATCTCGGCCAGCGTGCCCTCTTCGCGGAGCTCGGCGAGGGCCTCATTCACGGCCTCAACAAGCTCGTCGCTGCCCTGGCGGAAAGCCAGCGCGCTGCGGGACTGCTCGTCGGTCTCCGCGACCACCTTGATGTTTTCGTTGGGGGTGGACTTCTGGTAGTCGAGGAAGGTGAGCTCGTCATTGATGGTGGCGTCAACGCGGCCCTGCTCCAGCAGGGTCACTGACTGCGCCCAACCCTCAACGGCCTCAACCTGGGCGCCGCTTTCCTCCGCCAGCTCGTACCAGTTGCTGGTGAGTGACTGCGCCGTGGTCTTGCCTGCGAGATCCTTGAACGAGCTGATTTCGCTGTTGTCAGCCGAGGTCACAATGACGCCGTTGCTGTAGGTGTAGGGCTCGGAGAAGGCGTAGGCTTCCTCGCGCTCCGGGGTGATGGAGACCTGGTTTGCGATGACGTCGAAGCGGCCCGCCTCGAGTCCGGCGAAGATGGCGTCCCACTGGGTCTCTTCGAACTCTGCTTCAACGCCGAGCTTCTCGGCGACGGCGGTGATGACCTCGACGTCGTAGCCGGTCAGCTCGCCGGCGCCGCCCTCGTGGTAGGTGAAGGGCTTGTAGGTGCCCTCGGTCCCGACGGTCAGCACGCCGGACTCCTGGATCTCAGCGAGCGTGGTGCCGCCGGCAGACTCGGTGGCCGCGCCCGTGGCGGTGTCGGAGGAAGCAGATGAACCGCAACCGGCAACCGCAAAGAGGATGGCGGTAGCGGCGCCGAGCAGCGGAAGACGGCGAGAAATCATGGAGGTATCCTTTGACGCTTGAACGGAAAGCTTGGACTGCCCGGGTACGGGAGCTATCCATTCCAGCAGTCGACGGCGCGTCGTTATTCCCCCGCGTAACAGTGCGTAACATAGCGCTGAGGCGGTCAGGGCAAGCAAAAAGGGGCCCGCCTCTGCGGACCCCTCCTCACCAAATACGCGGCGTTAGGCCTTACGGTCGCCCTTTGCCATCCGGTAGCCGGAATCTGAACGGCCCATGATGGTCTGCGGAATCCAGAACGCAAGGAAGAAAAGTGTGAGGCACACCGCAAACGGCCACACATTGGTGCGCTCGAAAAATGACAGCACATAGATGGACGCGGCGAAGAGGATGAACATCACCACGAAAGCAACAGCGGCGGTCAGGCCGTGGCCCTCGCCGGAGTGCTCGGGGCGCTTGTTGTTCTTGTCGCGGGTTGTGCCTACCGGGTGTGCCATGAGTCTCCTCGATCTGATGCGTGGCCTGTCTACCTTAACTCTAGCGCCCGCGGCAGGTTTCCGGGGGCTGGTGCGGACGGGGCAGAACGCCGGCCTCAGCCCACGATCAGCTTGACCGCAAGCGCCAACATCACCACGCCGATGACCACGTCCACCACCCGCCAGGTTCGCGGACTCTTCAACACACCCGAGAGCGCCCGGGCACCGAAACCGAGGGCGCAGAACCAGATAATGCTCCCGACGACGGCGCCGGCCGCGAATACCCACCGGGTCCCCTCTCCCTGCTGGTTGGCCAGGCTTCCAAGCAGGACGACGGTGTCCAGGTAGACATGCGGATTGAGATAGGTCAGCGCGAGAGTGGTGGCAACCACCGACCCGCGGCTCCGCGGCGCTTCCGCTGTCAGGGCCGCCGGCTTCAGCGCCGAGCGGAAGGAGCGGACGGCGAACCAGGTCAGGTACACAGCGCCGCCCCACCTCAGGATGTCGAGGATGGCAGGGAACTGCGAGACCAGCGCGCCGATCCCCGCGGTGCCTCCGAGGATGAGCGCCGCATCGCTGACAATGCACAGCGCCACCACCACTCCCACGTGTTCCCGCCGGATGCCCTGCCGCAGTACGAATGCGTTCTGCGCGCCGATGGCGATGATCAGGGCAAGGCCCGTCAGCAGGCCGGTGCCCCAGATGCTCAACATGGGATCAACGCTATTCAGCGGAAGCAGTGTAGACAAACGATAGATTCTGCGCATGCATTAGGTTTGCTTCATGCAGTTCGAACAGTTGCGGGCTCTTGCGGCCATCATCGACGAGGAGTCCTTCGAGGCTGCCGCAGACACTCTTCGCATCACCCCCTCCGCGGTCAGCCAGCGCATCAAGGCACTGGAAGCCTCGGTAGGCCAGATTGTGGTGCGCAGGGGCATACCCTGCACTCCGACTGATGCGGGTTCGGTGCTGCTCCGCATGGCTCGACAGGTGCAGATCATCGAGGCTGAGACCCGTTCTGCCCTTGGCCACGGTGAAGCAACCCGAACCGTCACCCGGGTTGCAGTCAACGCCGATTCGCTGGCCACCTGGTTTGTCCCCGTCCTGGGCGAGGCTGCCGGCTGGACGGACACCACGCTGGACCTGCGCGTGGAAGACCAGGACCACAGCAGCAGGCTCCTCCGGCAGGGCGACGTCATCGGCGCCATCACCTCGGATCCCGCCCCGGTGAACGGGTGCCGGGCTGAGTTGCTTGGGTACATGCGGTACCTGCCCGTGGCCACGCCTGCGCTGCGGAATCGCTTTTTGAACGACGACGGCATCGACTTCACCCGCATGCCGGTCCTGCAGTTCAATGCGAAGGATGACCTGCAGCAGCGCTTTTTGCTGTCCCACGGCGTCACTCAGCCTCCGCCCCGACACCTCATCCCGTCGTCGGAAGCGTTCCTCGCGGCACTCCGGGCGGGCCTGGGCTGGGGCATGATTCCCGAGCTGCAACTCGAATCGGACCTCGATCTCGGGGCCCTGGTGCTACTGGAGAAGGACGCGCACGTTGATGTGCCGCTCCATTGGCAAACGTGGACGCTGAATTCGGAGCGGCTGAACCGCATGACGGAGGCCGTCCGCGAGGCGAGTCACCGACTGCGTTCTGGAACTTTCGCGCAGATCCGGTGAGCTGACGGCGTCCGGATCCCGCCGTACCTGCGCAAAAGTTCCGGTTCGCGACCCGGTGGCCAGAGGTCTCATGGGTGTAGTCAGAGCTGCAGGCGGTACCCGCGCTTGATGACCGTCGCCACCAGAGACGCCTCGGGCAGCGTCTTCCGGAGCCGGCTGATGGTCATGTCCAGCGCGTGTTCCCCGGCACCGTCTCCGAGCACGCCGGCCAACTGCTCCCGCGACAGCACCGCACCATTGGCCTCGACCAGCGCTCGGAAGAGGCTCATCGGCGCAGGTGCCAACTCGACAGGATTCCCGTCAATCCGCAGGTTCTTCCCACGCAGCTCGATCAGCCCGTAGCGGCTCGGGTACTGCAGCACGCGATGCTGGCCCAGGTACTCACCGACCAAGCGGATCAGCGCTCCCATGCGGAACCGTTCCGGAATCAGCGGCGACACTCCCGCCTCCACCAGCGGCTGCGCAGTCACCGGCCCGACGACGGCGGCCGCCACCGGCCCTCGAAGTGCCGCCAGGAACGCGTCCCGGCAGCCCATTTCGGACGCTGTGCTCAGCACGGCGTCGACGGCCGGAGCGCTGGTGAACGTCACAACATCCAGCCCGCCGTTGCAGACGGCCTCAATGAGCCGGGGCAACTGATTCGCGCCGGCGGGCTTTACCCAGCGGTACGGGGTTGCGGTCAGAACGTCGGCGCCTGCCCGCCGCAGCCGGTCGAGCTGCCGATAATCGGTGTAGCCGTGGAGTTGGACGGCGACGGTCTTTCCTCGCAGCTCCAGTCCGAGCATCATGTTCACCAGCGACGCCGTGGTCTCATCAGCGCTGATGCCGGCGTCCGTCAGCCCGGCCGCCCGCACGGCACCGCGTGCTTTGGGCCCACGGACGTAAATCTTTGACTCACCGAGCACGGCCAGCAACGCTTCCCCGACTCCCGCGGCGTCCGCAGCCTCCGACCAGCGGCGTAGCCCGTACGCCGTGGTGATCACGGCGTAGTCCGGCCGAGCTGCAATGATCTGCTGCGTGTCCTCGACGAGCGGCAGGTCAGCTGCCACGGGAGCGATCTTGAGCGCCGGCGCGTGCATCACCGTAGCGCCGCGCCGCTCCAGCGCGTCAATGAGGTCAGCCGAACGCCGATCGGACGTCACGCCGATTCGGAATCCGGCGAGGGAGCCCTCAACCGGTAGATCCGGTGCTTCCGGCGACGGCGTCGATGAGGGCGCTGTCACCGTCACGATGCTCCCAGCGGCTGCGCCAGAACGTGCTCAAGCGTGGCGGAAAAGTCCCGGTGCTGACGCACCACCTCACCGATCACGACGACGGCGGGAGACGCGCAGCGCGCCCGCCCCGCCGCTGTGACGGCGTCACCCAGGGTGGTGACGGTGGTCCGCTGCTCGGGGCTGTAGCCTTTTTCGACGATGGCGACGGGCACGCTCGAAGCCAGTCCGGCCTTGCGCAGGCCGGACGTCAGCTGCGGAAGCGTCCCGATTCCCATCAGCACCACGATAGTGCCGCCGAGCTTCGCCAGCGCCTCAAACTCGGTATCAGTGAGCGGTTGATGACCTGAGATGACGGTGAACGCATGAGCCACCCCTCGATAGGTGACGGGTATGCCCGCGGCCGCCGGAACGGCAATGGAGCTGCTGATCCCCGGCACGGTGGTCACCGGGATGCCCTCCGCCAGGCAGGTGTTGACCTCTTCGCCGCCCCGCCCGAAGACAAACGGATCGCCGCCCTTGAGCCGCACCACGTGCTTGCCCTCGCGCGCCTTGGCGACCATGAGCTTCTCGATCTCCGCCTGACTGACCGGGTGGTGGCCTGGGGTCTTCCCGACGTCGATCAGCTCTGCACCCGGGGCCAGCTGCGGCAGCGTCCGGTACGGTCCCAGTCGGTCATAGAGCACGACGTCGGCCTCCCGCAGCGCCTGCTTCGCCCGCACGGTCAGGAGGTCCTCCACACCTGGCCCGCCGCCGATCAGGGTGACCCTCCCGCCCGTCGTGGCGGGTTCCTCGGAAGCGGTGAGGATCCGGCGCTCGCGGCAGGCCGCACGCAGCGGTTCCCAATCCTGCTCACCGAGGGGAGCGCCGCCGGCTCCGGAATAGCCCGGCATCGTCCTGTCCGCAGTAGCGCCGTCCATCACTACCGCAAGGCTCACTGCGTCCAGCAGCCGCGGCTGGAACTGGGCCGGCGTCGCGATGCGGCGGACTGTCGCTCCACCGGCGGTGTAGCGGCGCACCGTGTGGCGGGCCGCCGTCGTCGTGCCTGCGATAAGGACGGTCAGTCCTGCGCAGTCGAGGGTGAGTTCGATGCCGTTGACGTTGATTCCAGCAGCGGTGCTCATTCTGCTGCCTCCAGCGTCTCCATTGCTTCCAGCGACCCCGGTCTCTGCGGCAGTGCGGCGCGGACCGGGATCCCGGCGCCCAGCAGCACCGGCCCGGTACCGGCCTGCGCGGCTGCACGTTCCTCGTCGGTGGCGGGTCGAATCTGGCCCCGTTCGGGAACATTGGCGATCCAGTCGTCCTTCTCATGCGGGGCGTTGACAAAGGAGCGGAAGCGGCGCAGGCGCTCGGGGTCCTTGAGGGTGGCGGCCCACTCGTCCTCGTAGTTGTCGATGTGGCGGGCCATGGCGGTTTCGAGGTCGTCGGCGATGCCGAGGGAATCGTGGATGATGACGTCTTCGACGTGCTTGAGGCCGCCGTCGAGCTCTGCCTGCCACGCCGCGGTGCGTTGCAGCCGGTCGGCGGTGCGGATGTAGTACATGAGGTAGCGGTCGATGTAGCGGATGAGGGTGTCGTCGTCGAGGTCCTTGGCGAGCAGCTGCGCGTGGGCGGGCGTCGCGCCGCCGTTGCCGCCGACGTACAGGTTCCAGCCGTCCGAGGTGGCGATGATGCCGACATCCTTGCCGCGGGCCTCGGCACACTCGCGGGCACAGCCCGAGACGCCGAACTTCAGCTTGTGCGGGCTGCGCAGGCCCCGGTAGCGCAGCTCCAGGTTGATGGCCATGGCCACCGAGTCCTGGACGCCGAACCGGCACCACGTCGAGCCGACACAGGACTTCACGGTCCGCAGGCTCTTGCCGTACGCCTGGCCGGACTCGAAGCCGGCCTCGACGAGGATCTTCCAGATCTCGGGGAGCTCCTCGAGCCGCGCGCCGAACAGGTCGATGCGCTGGCCGCCGGTGATCTTGGTGTACAGGTTGAAGTCCTGGGCCACCTTGGCAATGACGCCGAGCTTCTCCGGGGTGATCTCGCCGCCGGGGATGCGCGGCACCACCGAGTAGGTGCCGTTCTTCTGCATGTTGGCCAGCGCCCGGTCGTTGGTGTCCTGCAGGATGCCGCGGCCGCCGTCGAGCACGTATTCGGCGCGCTGCGAGGCGAGGATGGAGCCGATGACGGGCTTGCAGATGTCGCAGCCGAGGAGCCCTGATTCGGGGACACCGAAGCGCTCGATGATGCCCTCGAAGCTGTCGAGTTCGAGGACCCGGACGGCCTCGAAGAGTTCCGGGCGGGACATGGCGAAGTGCTCACAGAGTGCCTTGGAGACCTCGATGCCGCTCTTGGTCAGCTCGCCCTCGAGGAGCTTCTTGAGCATCGGCACACAGGATCCGCAACCGGTGCCGGCCTTGGTGCAGCCCTTCAGCGGGCTGAGTTCCCGGACCGGTTCGGAGCCCTCGCAGGTGCCGCAGCCGTTGACGGCGTCGCGGATGGAGCCGGCGGAGACGTTGTTGCAGGAGCAGAGAATGGCGTCGTCGGGCAGCTCGGTCTCGGGGGCCTCACCTGCGCCGGCGGCGGAGAGGTAGGCGCCCGGCTCGGCGCTGAGCTCGCGTCCCAGCAGCGGGCGGAGTGCCGTGTAGGGGGCGGCGTCGCCCACGAAGATGCCGCCGAGGAGGGTCTTGGCATCATCGGTGACCACGAGCTTCTGGTAGAGGCCGCGGGCCGGGTCCGCGTAGACAATCTCGAGGCTGTGCTCGGTCTTCGCGAAGGCGTCACCGAAGCTGGCGACCTCCACGCCGGAGAGCTTGAGCTTGGTGGCGGTGTCGAAGCCGGGGAAGGTTGCGGTGCCGCCGTGCAGCCTGTCGGCGACGATCTCGGCCATGGTGTTCGCCGGCGCCACGAGGCCGAGGCACATGCCCTCGAAGCAGGCCACCTCGCCGATGGCCCAGATGCTCGGATCCTCGGTGGCGCAGGCGTCGTCGATCACCACGCCGCCGCGCTGGCCCATGGTCATTCCGGCGTCCCGGGGGAGCTCATCGCGGGCGCGGACACCGACCGCGACGACCACGAGGTCAGCCGGGATCCGGCGGCCGTCGGCCATGTCGACCCCGGTCATCCGACCGTCCTCAAGCACAAAGCCGGCGGGGAACACGCCGCCGTGTACGGTGAGCCCCTTCGCGGTGATCAGCCGGTCGAGGGCCTGCCCGGCGCCCTGGTCCAGCTGGGTATTCATGAGCCAGGGAGCTCCGTTGATGACGGCGGCGTTGGCGCCGAGGGACTGCATGCCGCCCGCCGCTTCAAGGCCCAGCAGACCTCCACCGATGACGACGGCGTCGATAGTCCGCCCATACTCCTCCGTCAGGCGGGCGACTTCCGCGCGGAGGGTACGGACGTCGTCGACTGTTCGGTAGACATGCGCGGATTCCATGCCGGGAAGCGGTAGCCGGGCAGCGTTGGAGCCGGTGGCGAGAACCAGTTGGTCATAGGGGTACACCTCGCCGGCCTCGGTGGTGACCGTGCGGGCTTCCCGGTCCAGCGACACCGCACGGGAGCCGGTTGCGAGGGTGACGGCCGGGTGGTCCCACATGGTTGGCTCGCCGAGGGTGAGGTCGACGTCGTCGAGCAGTGCCTGGCTGAGGGCAACGCGGTCATACGGCAGCCAGGTCTCCTCGGTGAGGACGGTGACGCAGAACCCGTCCAGCCCACGGGAGACCATGGCCTCGACGAAGCGGTGGGCAGCCGGGCCGCCGCCGACGACGAGGATCTGTTGGAAGTTCATGAGGGGTACCTTTCGCCGCTTTGCAGCTTCCGAACTCAGCCGGTTGCCGCACTTAGGTACCGAGCGTACAGACGCCCAATTGCCCCGCGATTTCGCTTATGTAAACGAAGATTAACTTCACACTCACCGGTGACAGGCGGCTTGGTGAGGTGCGTTTTACGCAGCCGCAACACTTCGGGCGGGAGCGCGTAACGCGGCGTTCGTAGCGTCGGATGCAGGCTCAGTTGACCAGTAATCGCAACTGATCAAACAATCCGAACGGGGCGACTCATGACTCTGCAACTCGATCACACACCGACGCTCGCTGCTTTCGAGGACGGCACCTGGTATCCCATCTGCCGGCTTGAGGACCTCGAGCTGTGCTGGGGAGAAGCTGCACTGATCCACGGCCGTCAGGTGGCGCTGTTCCGGGTGGATTCAGCGACGGTGTTCGCGGTATCGCACCGCGACCCGGTCAGCGGCTCACAGGTCATGGCACGCGGCATTGTCGGCTCACGCGGGCAGAGGTTCACCATCACCTCGCCCCTGCACAAGGAGGTCTACTTCCTGGATTCCGGCGTTCCCGCAGCGGGATCCGGGACGGCCCTGCGAAGCTTCCCGACGCGGGTGATCAGCGGAATGGTGGAAGTGCTCGTCTAGAGCCCTAGCGCTTCCTCAACATCGCGGATCACGGCATCGAGCCGGGTCCGCGCTGTTGCTTTCGCGTCCGCTACTTCTGCTGCGGAATCCACCGGTTCAATGACCTCCAGGTAGCACTTGAGCTTGGGCTCGGTGCCGCTGGGGCGGATGATCACGCGGGTGTCGTCCCGGGTGACGTAGAGCAGCCCGTCGGTGGGCGGCAGATGGACGCCTTCAGCCAGGTCCTCCTCGACCACCACATCTGAACCCGCAAACGACGACGGCGGCGCCTCGCGAAGGCGGTTCATCATGGCTCCCAGCAGCCCCAGGCTGCCTACCCGTACTGACAGTTGGTCGCTGGCGTGCAGCCCGTGGACGAGTGCCAGTTCGTCGAGGATGTCGAAGAGGGTCTTGCCCTCGGCTTTGCAGGCAGCGGCGAACTCGGCCAGCAGCAGGGCTGCGGACAGGCCGTCCTTGTCCCGTACCAGTTCCGGTGCCACGCAGTAGCCGAGTGCTTCCTCGTAGCCGTAGGTGATGTCCGGAACGCGGGAGATCCACTTGAAGCCCGTGAGCGTTTGGGCGTGGCTGATGCCGGAGGCGTCCGCGATCCTGCCGAGCAGTCGCGAGGAGACGACCGAGTTGGCGAAGACGGCGCCGTGCTTCGCATCGCCCGCGAGCCGGGCCGCCACGTGGAGGCCGAGCAGCGCGCCCGTTTCATCCCCGCGCAGCATCCGCCATTCACCTGTCGCAGGGTCCTTGGCCGCGGCGGCAACGCGGTCGGCGTCGGGATCATTGGCCAACACAAGATCGGCGTCCTGGTCAGCCGCAGCGGCCAGCGCCAGGTCGAGCGCACCGGGCTCCTCCGGGTTGGGGAAGTCGACCGTGGGGAACGTGGGGTCCGGTTCTGCCTGTTCCTCGACGACATACACGGTGTCGAACCCGGCGGAGGCGAGGACGCTCTGCGCGGTCCGCCCGCCCACTCCATGTAGAGGCGTGAGCACGATCGACAGGTCGCGGGACGGGTACGCCTCCCGGTCCGCGAGGGCAAGAACGGAAGCAACGTAATCCGTCTCAATGCTTTCGGGGAGGACGTTCCAGCCCGGCGCCAGTTGAATATCGCCAGCGGCTGCAATCTGCTCAGCGATTTGCGCATCATGCGGCGCGACAATCTGCACGCCGCGCGCAGTCTCCTCCACCGCACGGCCGCCGAGGTACACCTTGTACCCGTTGTCCTGCGGCGGGTTGTGGCTCGCCGTCACCATCACACCGACCTCGCACTCAAGTGCACGGACCGCGTAGGCGAGCACCGGCGTCGGCAGTTCAGAGGGCATGAGGAAGGTTTCGAGGCCGGCCGCAGTGAAGATCGCTGCGGTTTCCTCCGCGAAGATGCGCGAGTTGCGGCGTGCATCAAAGCCGACGACGGCGCGCGGCGCGTAGGCGCCTTTCGCCAGGTTGAGCGCGTGGGCGGCCACTCCCGCCGCGGCACTGCGCACGACGACCCGGTTCATCCGGTTGGGACCGGGGCCCAGCGCGGCACGCAGGCCGGCCGTGCCGAAGAGCAGCGGTCCGCTGAAGGCGTCCTCAAGCTGCTGCAGGGCAGCGGCCTGGCCGGCGTCGTCGTCGTTCCGGGCTCGGGCGAGGAGGTCTTCCAGCTCGGCGCGGGTCTCGGGATCCGGGTCCTGGGCGGCCCATTCGCGGGCAACGGTGAGGAGGTCGGTGGAGGATGGCTGCATGTCTAGAGCCTGCCGATGATGTCGGCGAGAAGCCGGGAGATGCGCGGGCCTGCTGCCTGCCCGGCTTCGAGAACCTCGGCGTGGCTGAGCGGGATGGGGCTGATGCCGGCGGCCAGGTTGGTGACCAGGGACATGCCGAAGACCTCCATGCCTGCGTGGCGGGCGGCGATTGCCTCGAGTGCCGTGGACATGCCGACGAGGTCCGCGCCGATCCGCTTGGCGTACTGGACCTCGGCGGGGGTCTCGTAGTGCGGGCCGGTGAACTGTGCGTAGACGCCCTCGTCCAGGGTGGGGTCAACATCCCGGGCCAGGTTGCGCAGGCGTGGGGAGTAGAGGTCGGTGAGGTCCACGAATGTGGCGCCCTCGAGCGGGGAGGCGGCCGTGAGGTTGAGGTGGTCCCTGATGAGCACCGGTGTGCCGGGGGTCCACTGTTCCTGCAGACCGCCGCAGCCGTTGGTGAGGACGAGGGTCTTCGCGCCTGCAGCGGCGGCGGTCCGGACACCGTGGACCACTGCGCGGACACCGCGGCCCTCGTAGTAGTGGGTACGGGCGCCGAGTACGAGCGCGCGCTTGCCGGCCGGCGTGAGGATGGAGCGGACGGTGCCGACGTGGCCTTCGACCGCGGGGGCGGCGAAGCCGGGAATGTCCGTCGCCTGCAGGGTGTGCGTGGTTTCGCCGATCAGCTCGGCGGCCTCACCCCAGCCCGAGCCCAGCACCAGGGCAATGTCATGGGACGCTACCGACGTCTGGCGGGCAATGTAGGCCGCGGCATCGCGGGCAAGGGCAAACGGGTCCGTCGAGGATTGGTCAATCACCGGTCCAACTTACCGGTCGAGCGCGTGTTGTTCCACCCGTCCGGGGCTTCGGCGCGGTGATTCGGGCGGGTGCGTGGCGCCGTCGGGCTGTTTGAGGGCTGGTGCCTGATAGGACAGAATGGCAGGTGTGACGAGTCAACTGGATTTCAGCGCCCTCCGTATCGCAATCCTCGGGGGTGGTCCGGGCGGCTATGAGGCGGCCATGGTCGCTGCCTCGCTGGGTGCGAAGGTCACCATCGTTGAGCAGAACGGGCTTGGCGGCTCAGCGGTGCTCACCGACGTCGTTCCTTCCAAGACACTCATTGCCACGGCGGACACCATGGCGCGCGTGGCGAATGCCCACAGCCTTGGCGTGAAATTCGCTGATGCCTCCTCGGCGTACGCCGACTTCACCCAGGTGAACCAGCGGCTGCTTGACCTGGCCGTGGACCAGTCCAAGGACATTTCGGCGGCGCTGGAGCGGGCCGGCGTCACCATCATCATCGGCACCGGGAAGCTGCTGGACAACCACCGGCTCGAAGTTGAAACGGACGCCGGCACCAGCATTGTGGAGGCTGACGCGATCCTCCTGGCCCTCGGCGCCCATCCGCGCGAGCTTCCCACCGCTGTTCCCGATGGTGAGCGGATCTTCAACTGGAAGCAGGTCTATAACCTCACCGAGGTTCCGGAACACCTGATCGTGATCGGCTCAGGCGTGACCGGCGCGGAGTTCGCTTCCGCTTACCACGGTCTCGGCGCTGAAGTGACGCTGATTTCCAGCCGTGACCGCGTGCTTCCTGGTGAGGACGCCGACGCCGCCGAGGTGCTGGAGGGCGTCTTCCGGTCCAGCGGGATGACCGTGCTGTCGAAGTCCCGCGCCGAGGGCGTGGAGCGGGTAGGGGACGGCGTCCGGGTCACGCTGTCCGACGGACGAACGGTTGACGGCAGCCACTGCCTCGTTGCCGTCGGTGCCATTCCCAATACCGCAGGGATCGGGCTCGAGGAAGCGGGCGTTGCCCTGACCGAGTCGGGGCACATCAAGGTGGACGGCGTCTCGCGTACCACCGCGCCGAATGTGTACGCATCGGGTGACTGCACGGGCGTCCTGGCGCTTGCCTCGGTGGCGGCGATGCAGGGGCGGATCGCCATGGCGCACCTGATGGGGGATGCGGTGTCGCCGCTCAAGCTCAAGACCGTCGCCTCCAACATCTTCACGGCGCCGGAAATCGCCTCCGTGGGTGTTTCGGAAGCCGACGTCGAGTCCGGCCAGTACCAGGGCGACATCTTCAAGCTCTCACTCAGCACCAACGCCCGCGCCAAGATGCTGAACGTCAAGGACGGGTTTGTGAAGATCATTGCGCGGAAGGGTTCGGGGACGGTGATCGGCGGCGTTGTGGTTGCTCCGCGTGCGTCCGAGTTGATCTTCCCGCTGGCGCTCGCCGTCACCAAGAAGCTGCACGTGGATGATGTGGCCAACACGTTCACCGTGTACCCGTCGCTGACCGGGTCCATCTCGGAGGCCGCGCGCCGCCTGCACGTCCACTGATCCCTCTGATTCGCGCCCGCGGGCCGGATCCCCCAGGTTCTCCCGTCGTCGTCGTTGTTTTGGCGGCGTGTCGTCGTGCGACACGCGGGTTGGGGCTCAGTAGGTGGGGGATCCGGCCCGCCTGCGGGGAGTCGACCGTCCCTGCACAAGCCGCGATATGCGGGCATTTTGTTCACATCGTCGTTGTTCCTCCGCAGGCTGACGTGGGCGCACGTGAGCATGGGATCGTGGATGCAGTTGAGGTGTTGCGGAGCGTCGGGTCGGTAGCGCGAACCCAGACACTTCGGGACCGCGGGTTGAGTAAGCGGCAGATCGCAAACGCCGTGGCGCGCGGTGAGATGATGCGGCTGCGGAAGGGGGTCTTGGCTTTGCCCGGAGCCTCTGACGATTTCAAGGCCGCGCTCATCAACAACGGGCTGCTGACCTGCGTATCGGCCTCGCGGCACTACGGTCTCTGGCTACTGAACCCGCATAGTCGCCTCCACCTTAGTTGTCTGCATGGCCATGGACGGGGTTTCGCAAACCATCGTGAGCGCTCCGTTCCCCCGCATGAGTACCTGCCGCTCGTCGGAGTGGTCGACGTACTGATTCATGCTCTGCATTACCTTCCACCGGTGGAAGCTGCTGTCATGGTGGAGTCTTCCCTCAGGCGGAGCGACACCGTGAAGCCCTTCCTGCTTGAACGACTTCAGGGAGACCGAAATGGAAAGGCTCGTTCCGCACTCGAGCTGGTGACAGGCTGCGCCGACTCGGCGCTTGAGGTCGTTGCCAGAATCCTGTTTCGCAACGCCGGATTCCATGTCGAAACCCAGGTGCCCATCAACGGAGTCGGCCGCGTTGACTTCCTGCTCGAGGGTTTTCTGGTGGTGGAAGTCGACGGCGCTGCCTACCATTCCGACCGCAGGGCGCTGCGCCGCGACCTGCATCGCAACAACACTACGATCGCCGGCGGTTACCTCGTACTGCGCTACAGCTACGAGGACATCATGTTCAACCAGGAAGCCGTTCTCGAGCAGGTACGCGCTGTGCTTTCCGGCCGGGTAATCCGGTGAAAGGCGGGCCGGATTCCCCAGGTCCCGGCGTCGTCGTCGTTGTTTTGGCGGCGTGTCAGGGCGGGACACGCGGTTTGAGGCTTTGTACCCGGGGAAAGTGGGCCGGGCCAGGGCGTCAGACGGACGCGGGTTGTTGGAAGTGCTGCTCGATGATCGTGCGGATGTCCGCGTGGCAGCCGCCGCAGCCCGTGCCCGCCCGCGTTGACGCCGACACCTCCGCCACACTCGAACAGCCGACGACGGCGGCCTGCTCGATGCTGCCCCGGCTCACCCCCGCGCACCGGCAGACAACGGACGCGGGATCCATAACCGAAGAAGTCGCGGACGATGACGCTTCCGCCCCATCCAGCCGCAGCAGGCTCGACCGGTCCAACGGCAACACCGCACCGCTCTCGAACAGCAGCACCAGCTCCGCCCCCGCACGCGGCATCCCGACACACACCAGACCCTGCAACACTCCGTTTCGCGTGACCATTTTCGCGTAACTGCCCTGCTGCGGATCGGCCCAGAGCGCGACGGCGGTGCCGTCCTCGTGCGCGGCCCACGGGTTGGCAGAAACGTCACCCGCCACCACGGCATCCAGGCCACGAGCCTTCAACATCAAAACCGGTGGGAGAGCCGCCTCCACATAGCGGCGGGAGCCTGAAGAAGCGCCAGCCGCGCGCAGCCTGCCGCCAGCCGCGCGGTGCCCGTTGCCGGCCAGATCCGCAGCGAACGACTCCGCCAACCACTCCGCCTGCTTCCACCCCGGACCGATCAGCCCGGACGGCGCAGTGTTACCCGAGCAGTTCCCGCAGGAAGGAGAAGCACAGCGGACCTCGGCACAATCTCCGATGGCATAAACGTGCTCGTCATGATGCGCCCGCAGCGAGTGGTCCACGAGGATGCCCGACGAGACCGGAAGCCCCGCGCCCTCGGCCAACTCAACCCGGGGCCGCACTCCGCAGGACAGCACCAGCAGGTCGCCGGACACCAACCTGCCATCATCGAGCCGCAGGCCAGTGAAAGCACCACCGCCCGACTGCTCAAGACCCACGGCCTTCGCCCCGGACACCAGCCGCACGCCCTGCGAACGGAGCACGGACGCCAGAACCAGCCCGCCGCCGTCGTCAATGTTCCGCGCCAGCGGATAGTCGCCGTGGTGCACCACGGTCACCCGCGCGCCCTCCTCAGCTGCGGCGAGCGCCGCCTCAAGTCCGAGGATTCCGCCACCCAGAATCACCACATCACCCCGGCGCTCGACGACGGCGCGGAGCACAAGCGCGTCAGCCAGGTCCCGCAGTGCCGTGACGCCGTCAGGCAGTGCGGGGTGCAGCGGATCGGGATTCAAGCCGGCCAGGTACGGAATGACCGGGCGTGCTCCGGTTGCGAGGACCAGGCGGTCATAGGAACGGACGGTGCCGTCATCGAGCAGAACCTGGCGCCGCGCCCGGTCGATCCGCCGTACGCCGGTTCCGAGCAGCACCTCCGCCCCCAGCGAGGTGAGACGGTCAGCATCACTCAGCCCGATCGCCGAAGGGGAAGTCCGCCCCACTCCGACGTCAGCGGCCAGCACACGGTTATACGCGGCGTCAGCCTCGGATCCGATCACGGTCAGCTGCACGGCTTCCGAAACCACGCAAGGCTCCAGGACGTCGATGAAACGCGCCGCCACGGGCCCGAATCCCACCACCACAACGCGCTCGGGAAAACTCATACCCCCACCACCTCCTTCTGCGCAGGCCGGTGCACCCGCACCAATACCTGCGTGGTCTTGAATTCGGGCATCCCGGACACCGGATCCGTCTCCGACGACGTCAGCACATTCGCGTTGCCCGTCCCAGGGAAATGGAAGGAGAGGAAGACGGAGTCGGGCCGCACGGCAGGGGAAAGCCGGGCGACAGCACGCACGATTCCCCGCTCATTGCTGACCTCAACCTCCGCACCGTCCAGGATGCCGAGGCCCGCAGCCGTTACCGGGTGGATCTGCAGCGCCTGCTCGCTGCTTGTGGAGTGGAGGTCACTCACCCGCCGGGTCTGCGCGCCGGACTGATAATGCTCCAGCAACCGCCCTGTCATCAGCGTGAGCACGCCATCTGGAGTAGAGGCAAAAGGAGCAGACGACGACGGCGCAACCGGATGCAGCACGGCCCTCCCGTCCGCGTGGGCGAACCTGTCGAGGAAGAGTCGCGGTGTTCCGCTGGAACCGGCCGGGTAGGGCCAGTAGGCGCCGGCGCCGCCGTCGTGCAGTTCCCTGCCGTGCAGTTCCCCGCGGTGCAGTTCAGCATCGTGCAGTTCCGCATCGAGCATCGCGTAGTCCACGCCGGAGTAGTCCGCGAGGCCCCCGGCGCTCGCAGCCCGCAGCTCGGTGAACACCGTTTCCGGGTCATCAGGAAACGACGACGGCGCCTCCAGCAACTCCGCCAGCCGCGCCATAATCCACAGCTCACTGCGTGCCCCCGGGGGAGGGCTCACCGCTGCACGGCGCCGCAGGATGCGTCCCTCGAGGTTGGTCATGGTGCCTTCCTCCTCCGCCCACTGCAGCACCGGCAACACCAGGTCCGCCTCCGCTGCGGTTTCGGAAAGGAAGAAGTCGCACACCACCAGGAAGTCGAGGCTGCGGAGGCCCATCAGCACGCTCGACGCGTTCGGAGCCGATACCGCCACGTTCGCGCCGTGCACAAACAGGCAGCGCACCCCGCCCGGCTGGCCAAGAGACGCCAAGAGTTCGACGGCGGGAAGTCCCGGTCCCGGAATGAGAGACTCCGGCACTCCCCAGACTCCGGCGACGTGTTTCCGGGCTGCCGGGTCGGTGATCTTCCGGTACCCGGGAAGCTGATCCGCCTTCTGCCCGTGCTCGCGTCCGCCCTGCCCGTTGCCCTGCCCGGTCAGGGTGCCGTACCCGTTTCCGGGTGTTCCCGGCAGGCCGAGCAGTAGGGCGAGGTTGATCGCGGCCGTTGCGGTGTCGGTGCCGTTGGCATGCTGCTCGACTCCGCGTCCGGTCAGGATGTACGTGCTGCCGGGCTCCGCCAGCCGATGTGCCGTCTCGCGGATGAGCCGGGCCGGGACGCCCGTGACCGAGGAAACGCGTTCGGGCCACCAGGGGGCTACGCTGCGCACGATGCTGTCGTACCCGTTGGTTCGACGGTGCACATACGGCTCATCGATCAGCCCCTCCATGATCACCACGTGCGTGATCCCGAGCAGCAGGGCGAGGTCCGTTTTCGGTGCGGGCTGCAGGTGCCGGCCGCGGCCTTCCGAGGTGAGCTCGGCGGTGGCGGACCGGCGCGGGTCAACCACGATCAGCCCGCCTGCATCCCGCGCGGCCTGCAGATGCTGCACAAACGGCGGCATCGTGTCTGCGGTGTTGGAGCCGAGCATCAAAATGGTCCTCGCGGACCCGAGATCCGTCAGCGGGAACGGTAGGCCTCGGTCCAGACCGAACGCCCGGTTGCCGGCCGCAGCCGCCGAGGACATGCAGAACCGTCCGTTGTAGTCGATCCGCGAGGTACCCAGAGCCAGGCGTGCAAACTTCCCGAGCAGGTAGGCCTTCTCGTTGGTGAGTCCGCCCCCGCCGAAGACGCCCACCGCATCGGCGCCGTACCGGGCGCGGGTCGCAAGGACACGGTCACGGATGAGCCTCAGCGCACGGTCCCATGAGATGGGGTGGTGCTCGCCGTCGTCGTTCTTCAGCAGGGGTTCGCGGAGGCGGTCCGGGTGCTTCAGCAGCTCGGCGGAACTCCAGCCTTTCCGGCACAGGCCGCTCTGGTTGGTGGGGAAGTCCCGGCCGCTTACTTCGACCGAAGCCGAAGCCGAACTAGACGCGGCCCCCGGCCCGGACACAGTCAGCGTCATGGCGCACTGCAGCGCGCAGTAGGGGCAATGGGTGGCGGTGGCGCCTGGCGAACTGCACATGCTAGACGTGACCCACCCTCGAGGTGCTGCGGCGCAGGTAGAAGAACCACGTCACCGCGAGCATCAGGACGTACGCGGAGACGAAACCGTAGAACGCGGCGTCGTACGTGCCGGTTGCGCCCTTGGAAGCGTTCAGGACCTGC
Source organism: Arthrobacter sp. PTI12 (assembly GCF_056679915.1). Taxonomy (NCBI): domain Bacteria; kingdom Bacillati; phylum Actinomycetota; class Actinomycetes; order Micrococcales; family Micrococcaceae; genus Arthrobacter; species Arthrobacter sp. PTI12. Next base: position 1,552,517 of record NZ_CM155256.1, read on the forward strand.
GGAATCACGAAGCCGCCGTAGGCACCGATCGCGGAGATGAGGCCCAGCGCGGCTGCCGCTTTGCGCCCGGTACTCATGGCCGCGTCCGACCGTCCGCGGAGCGCGAAGATTACCGGGATCATGCGGTAGGTGGAGCCGTTGCCGGCGCCGGCGGCGGTGAAGAGCACCAGGAAGAGGCCGAGGAAGAGCCAGAAGTTCCCAAGCGGTAGGGTCCACACCACGGCCAGCGCCGTCAGGGCCATGACGGCGAACGCGCAGACTGTGATCCGCGCGCCGCCCCATCGGTCAGCCAGCCGGCCGCCGTAGGGCCGCGCGAGCGAGCCGACCAGCGGACCGAGGAACGCCAGCGACAGCGCGGCAGGCCCCAGCGCAAAGGTGGAGAACTCCGGGAACGAATCGAGGATCAGCTTGGGAAAGACTCCGGAGAACCCGATGAATGAGCCGAACGTGCCGATATACAGGAACGCCATAATCCACAGGTGCGGTTCGCGCAGGGCGGCGAGGGAGCCGGCGAGGTCGGACTTCGCGCTGGACAGGTTGTCCATGTACTTCCACGCGCCGAACGCGGCAACGAGAATCAGCGGCACCCAGATCCAGCCCGCCAGCGGCAGGTTGAGCGTCGCGGCGGCACCCGCTGCAATCACCAGCGGAACCACCAACTGCGCGACGGCGGCGCCCAGGTTCCCGCCCGCGGCATTCAGTCCCAGCGCCCAGCCCTTTTCGCGGACCGGGTAGAAGAAGGTGATGTTCGCCATCGAGCTTGCGAAGTTGCCGCCGCCAAAGCCGGCAAGCGCCGCAATGCCGAGGAGTACTCCGAACGGTGTGTCCGGATTGCCCACCGCGACCGCCAGGCCAACCGATGGAATCAGCAGCAGGAGCGCCGAGACGATCGTCCAGTTCCTGCCGCCGAAGCGCGGCACCATGAAGGTATAGGGAATACGCAGGGTAGCGCCGACGAGGCTGGGCATCGAGATCAGCCAGAAGATCTGCGAGGTGGTGAAGTTGAAGCCGGCAGCCGGCAGGTAAATTACCACAATGGACCAGAGCTGCCACACCACAAAGCCGAGGAACTCACAGACAATGGACCACTGCAGGTTGCGGCGGGCAATCGCCTTTCCACCGGACTCCCATTGCTCGGCGTCCTCAGGATTCCAGTTGTCGATCCAGCGGCCCGGACGCTGAGCAAGGCCCGGACGCTGAGCAAGCGCTCCGCCGGGCGTCGTCGTCGGAATATCCGGGGAAACTGCGCGGTCAACGCTCATGGTGAACCTTTCATTCAAGGAGCAGTACCGCCACACTAGGAAAGGCGCGTTTCGACTCTGGGCGCTGCGTGTAAACGGGATGTGACATCCGGCTATCCGCGAACGGGAAGATTTGCGCAGCTACGGTGACTTCGACGCCGTCGGAATCCACCGAAGATGCGCAAAAGTTCCCGATGGGGCGAGATGTCCACTATGTGGACGGGTTATCTCACGCTTCGGTTCCGGTGATGAGATTGATAGGCACCAAATACTCCGGCTTTCGGTTTCCTCGACGGCCGTCTTCGAGAAAGCAAGCAACCATGTCATCGTCATCTTCGACCGTGGAGCCGGCGGCAACAAAGCCCCTGAACTCTCGTGGTCGCGTTATCTTCGCCAGCCTCATCGGCACCACCATCGAGTTCTACGACTTCTACATCTACGCCACGGCGTCGGTGCTGGTGTTCCCGGCGCTCTTCTTCCCCGACTCCACCCCCGCCAATGCGCTGCTCCAGTCCTTCGCGGTCTTCGGCGTTGCCTTTGTTGCTCGTCCGCTTGGGTCCATCCTCTTCGGGCACTTCGGGGACCGGATCGGGCGCAAGGGCACCCTGGTGGCGTCGCTTTTGACGATGGGTATTGCTACCTTCCTCATCGGTGTCCTGCCGGTTGCCAAGGACAACCCAGGCTGGATTTTCCTGGCCCCGGCCCTGCTCGTCCTGCTGCGTTTCCTCCAGGGCCTCGCACTCGGCGGCGAATGGAGCGGCGCAGCGCTGCTCGCCACGGAGAACGCACCCAAGGGCAAGCGGGCCGTCTTCGGCACGTTCCCCCAGCTTGGCGCACCGATCGGCTTCATCCTCGCCAACCTGCTGTTCGTTGTCCTCAACGCCACCCTCTCACCCGAAGCGTTCATGGCATGGGGCTGGCGTGTTCCGTTCATCGCCAGCGCGGTGCTCGTCATTGTTGGGCTGTACGTCCGGCTGAAGCTGATCGAAAGCCACTCATTCCAGCAGGTGCTGGACAAGGGCAAGGTCGTCAAGCTGCCGCTGGCCTCGGTATTCACGAAGCAGTGGCGTCCGCTGCTCCTCGGCACGTTTATCATGTTCGCCACCTACGTTCTGTTCTACCTGATGACCTCCTTCACGCTGACCTTCGGCACCTCGCCGGCCTCGGTGGAAACGGCTTCCGCAGCGGCGGAAGCGGCAGGCAAGCCCTTCAACCCGGACGCCTTTGTGCCGGGTCTTGGAATTGCCCGCGGTGACTTCCTCTGGATGCTGATCATCGGCGTCGTGTTCTTCGGAATCTTCACCCTCGTGTCCGGACCGCTGGCGGAGAAGTTCGGCCGCCGTCGTATGCTGCTGGCCGTCACTACCGGTATTGCAATCTTCGGCCTGACCTGGGTTCCGCTCTTCGGTGCCGGAACCATGGGCGCCATGGCGCTGCTGATCATCGGCTTCATCCTCATGGGCCTTACCTTCGGACCCATGGCCGCGATCCTGCCCGAACTGTTCCCCGCGAACGTTCGCTATACCGGTTCCGCGGTGGCCTACAACCTGTCCAGCGTGATCGGGGCGGCACCGGCGTCGTTCGTTGCTATTGCGCTGTGGCAGGCGGCGGACGGCAGCACGTTCCTGGTGGGCCTCTACCTGAGCGCTGCCGCCGTGCTGACCTTCATTGCTCTGTGGCTCACCCGTGAAACCCGGGACAACGACTACGAGAACAACATCGCCTAACCCGAACCGCAATTTCAAGGCTCCCGTTCACCTGCAAGGGTTGGACGGGAGCCTTTTGCATGGGCTCACTTCCCAAGTTTTCCGCAGGGCGCCTCGGCCAGAATGATCCACAGGCTTACCTTCTCTAGCGGGAGCGAATTGGCATGAATCAGGAAACGCTCGCGAGCGGACGGTACGTCCTCGACCGCGTGATCGGCGCCGGCGGCATGGCCGATGTCTACCGCGCACGGGATACCCGCCTGCACCGGGATGTTGCGGTGAAGATGTTCCGCCGCGGTTCTGCCGAGGGTGTCGCGCGCGGGTCCGGCGAGGCGCGCATGCTGGCCGCCCTCCACCACCCCGGCCTGGTTCGCGTCCTGGACATGGACGCCGAGTGCGCCAGGCTGGAACCGTCCTACCTCGTCATGGAGTACATCAAGGGCCCGGACCTCGGCGCAGTCCTGAGGGATGGCGCACTGCCGATCCACAGCACGACGACGGCCGGCCGGGACATCGCCCGCACCCTTGAGTACATCCACGGCCAGGGCATAGTGCATCGCGACATCAAGCCCTCGAACGTCCTCACCCGCTACGGCGAGACATCCTCCGGGATGTTCAGCTTTCTGCTCACGGACTTCGGCATTGCACGGTTCTTCGAGAGCAGCCGGGTCACCGCCACAGGAAGCCTCATCGGCACCGCAACCTACTTCAGTCCGGAGCAGGCACGCGGAGACCGGGTAGGCACCCCGACCGACATTTACGCACTCGGCCTACTGCTGATCGAATGCCTCACCGGCGAGCCGGCCTTCCCCGGCACCGGACTGGAGAGCGCGCTTGCCCGGTTGAGCCGCCCGCCGGCGATCCCTGAGTGCTTTGGGGAGGGCTGGCACCGCCTGCTCACCAGGATGACGTTGGATAATCCGCTTGAGCGTCCCACCGCAACCGAGGTGGTGCGGCTCCTCGATGCCATCGACGTCCCTTCCGTGGGCGCAGGATTTCCTGCCGGACTCGCTGCCGGAACGGGCACCGAAGAAACGACGACGACGACGGCGCAGCCTTTCGCTGCCGGGAGCGAAGTCGCTGTCGCGACCGACGGCGCTGATGCGCCGGCCGTCGTCGAGTCAGGCACAGTCGAGCCAGGAACCGTCGAACCTGCTCCCGCCGAATCGGCCGCCGCCGTGCCAGCCGCAGATCGATCCGCGGCCACCACGTCGCGGAGCTTGCCCCCGAGTCCGGCGCAGCGGCCGTCCGGTCACCGCACGCTCGAGTCTTTCGATGTGGAGACGGCATCCCGCCCTGAGCCTCCGCGCCGACGAGCGGCAGCGAAGGTGAGGCTGCGCGCCCGTGCGCTGGCCGCCGTCGTCGTGTTGGTGGGGTTGACGCTTGCCGTCCTGTTCACTGTCTTCGACGTCAATGCCGGGCCGGGGCCGACTCCGCTGCCCACTGTGCCCGGCAGCACAGGCGCAATGCTCGATAGCCTGTATGAAAGCGTCCAGCCGTGAACCTGCGTGCCGGTCTCAGCGCGCTGATCGTGTCCGCGTTCCTCACGTTCAGTGGGTGTTCTGCGCCACCGATTGCGGCCGACGTTGCCCAGGAACTGCAGTCCGAAGTGCAGGGGATTGCCGTCCTCACAGCCCGCGGGGACACCTCAGATGCCGTAGCCGCTGCCCATGGCCTCGCCTCGAGGGTGCGGACTGCGCAAATCAACGGGGAGATTTCCGGTGACCGAGCGGTGGTGATCCTGCAGCGGATCGAGCAGCTCATCGACCGGCTGGTGAGCTCCGGTGCGGCGCCCGCAGCGTCGGACCTGCCGCAACCCCTCGCCGGCCCGGCCGTGCCGGTCGTGCCGCCGCCTGCCGTGCCCGAACCTGTCAAAACCCTCGAGCCTGCTCCTTCAGCGGCACCGGAACCTCAGCAGGCCCCCGTATCGCCGGAAACGCCCGAGCCGGTCCCCAATGTGAACACCGACACCCCGGAGGCGGGCGAGCCGGAGGGCGACGCTCAGGATTCTTCGGGCAGCGGATCCTCGGGAAGCGGTTTCGACGTCGGCAGCTCATCAAACGGCGGTGCGGGTAACCGGAGCGTCCCAGTCCCCGTTGGCGCCGACCCCGCGAACGACGCAGACGATGATGATGCGAACGATGCCGCTAACGACGACGACGATGACGACGACGGCGGCAAGGGCCGCGGCCGCGGCCGTAGCAGCGACGACTAGCCCGGATCCGGGGGAGATTCTGTGTCACCGCATATGCGCAACCGTTCCCTACCAGCGAACGTCCACGTGGAGTGGGGCGCAGAAATCGGAGAGCCAGGCACGGTCAGGACCAAGTTCAAAAACCCGGGCGAAATCTGGATCGATGTGGAGGTCGGTGTAGCTGACACGGTCGCCGAAGAAGACGAAGGCTCGGTCGGTGTTGCAGCGGTGACTCGTCCACACCATTCCGTCGTAACCTGCCCCATGAGCTGCCTTGGCCCAAGTCACAGTCTCTCCATACCTGGAAGCCGGTGTTGCGGTGACATCCGTTTCCTCCACCTTGAGCCGACGCAGCCCCGTCCCCATGAAAGAGGCCAAATTCAGGTCGCGGGCCACGATGAGCCGGGCCATGACCTGGTCGCCGTAGTCGTCGTGGTTGATCATCCCACCGTCGACCGGAACATCGTGCAGCAGCGTTTCGCAGACTGCCGCTTGCTGAGTTTGGGCTGCATAAAGCACCGGGACGACAGGATCGCCGAAGAATGCGAAGCGAGTTGGTCGGCCCATGCCAGGGTTGAAGACGTTCGCGAGACGGCCTGATCGATTGCTGAACACCCGGTAGAGCTCCGACGAGGACTCGAGCTCAAAACTCTGCGGGTTGAAGGCGCCCTTCGGCCCCGTTACCACTCCACCCCGTAATGGTTTTCAGCTGCTTCGAGGACCAGGGAAGCCTGGTGCAGATGATCGACCGGCCGGTCACCGTCGAGTTGGCCAGTTGGCGCGCACAGCCACTGCGCCAAACCCTCTTGCGTTTTGCCGTACTTCCTGGCAACCATCAGCAGCTCGGGGATGACGGGCAGCACCGTGCCTTCCGTCCGATCAAACTGAAACGCCGGGTAGTGGAATGCGTTGCGGCGGCGGACACCGATCAGCTTCCCGGCGCGCCGCTTGTCAGTGGCATATCCAGTGGGGCTGCTGGAACGAGAGCCCAGCAGTTCGGCGACTTCGGCCCCGGTGAGCATTCCGAACTCTGCTTCGATCTCGCGCCAGGCATTCTCGGTGGCCTGTACACCGCGGGCCATCTGCGGAGACACCGGGACCTCCACCGCCGAAACGGCGGCGCCAAGGGCCGCCATGCTCTTATGCATATTGGCGATAGCCTGTTCGGCTTCAGCGGATAACCGTTCGGGAAGTGCTGTACTCACGGGAAAGACCACCTCTTCCATTTTTTCCAGATAAGCAGTCTATCGCTGGAAAAGCTTGATCGGAAGGTGCTGTCCGCCAGGGGACAGGTTTACGGTCTCGATCGCATATAGGCGGTAAATCTAGTTGATCGCCGCGATGACCGCGCCGGCGGACACAGTGTCTCCGGGCACCGCCGTCAGACCGGAGAGCGTTCCTGCCTTGTGGGCCGTCAGCGGCTGCTCCATTTTCATGGCTTCGAGCACCACAATGAGATCGCCCTCGGACACCACGTCGCCGTCCTGGACTGCCACCTTCACGATGGTGCCCTGCATGGGCGACGTGAGGTCATCGCCGCCGGCACCGGAGGCCGCACCTGCCCGAGAGCGGGCAACCTTCTTCGGTTTCCCGGGCTTGCCTGCCCCTTTGCCTGCGGCTCTGCCGGTGGCGACTCCGAGGGAAGCGGGAAGCACAACTTCCAGTCGCTTGCCGCCTACCTCAACGGTCACGCGCTGGCGGGTGTCGTCGTCATCAGCCGGCGCCGCAGCACCGCCGTCGGGAGTCCACGGCGCGATGGTGTTGGCAAACTCAGTCTCGATCCAGCGGGTGTGCACCGAGAAGGTTCCGGACTCGGGCGCAAAAGCCGGGTCGCTGACCACGGCGGCGTGGAACGGCAGGACGGTCGGCATGCCGTCAATCTGCATTTCCGCCAGCGCACGCCGGGACCGCTCGAGGGCTTGCCTGCGGGTAGCGCCGGTGACAATGAGCTTGGCGAGCATCGAATCGAAGTTGCCGCCGATAGTCTCGCCTGCCTCGATCCCGGAGTCCACACGGACGCCGGGTCCGGTGGGAAGCTTCAGGGTCTGAACGGTCCCGGGCGCGGGCATGAAGTTCCGGCCGGCGTCCTCGCCGTTGATGCGGAATTCGAAGGAGTGGCCGCGGATCTCGGGGTCGGAATAGCCGAGCTCCTCGCCGCGGGCAAGGCGGAACTGCTCTCGCACCAGGTCAATACCGGTGACCTCTTCAGAGACCGGGTGCTCAACCTGCAGACGCGTGTTGACCTCGAGGAACGAGATAGTGCCGTCCTGACCGACCAGAAATTCACACGTACCCGCACCCTGATATCCGGCCTCCTTCAGGATGGCCTTCGACGCCTCATACAGCCGGCGGTTCTGGTCTTCGGACAGGAACGGCGCAGGGGCCTCCTCCACCAATTTCTGGTTGCGGCGCTGCAGGGAGCAGTCGCGGGTGGAGATGACAGCGACATTGCCGTGTGCGTCCGCGAGGCACTGAGTTTCGACGTGGCGGGGCGCGTCAAGGAAGCGTTCCACGAAGCACTCGCCGCGACCGAACGCCGCAGTTGCCTCACGTACCGCCGACTCGTAGGCCTCGGGAATCTCATCGCGGTCACGTACCACCTTGATGCCGCGTCCACCGCCGCCATAGGCAGCCTTGATCGCCAGCGGCAGGCCGAACTCATCGGCGAAGTCGAGGACTTCCTGGGTCGAATCGACGGGATCCTTGGTGCCGGGAACCAGCGGTGCACCGACCTTCTCAGCGATGTGGCGGGCCTGCACCTTGTCACCGAGCTGCGCAATCGATGAGGGGGAGGGGCCAATCCAGGTAAGTCCGGCGTCGATGACTCTCTGCGCAAACTGGGAGTTCTCGGACAGAAAACCGTAGCCAGGGTGGATGGCATCCGCACCGCTGCGTGCGGCCGCGTCGAGGATCTTGTCCATGACCAGATAGGACTCGGCAGCGGTGTTGCCGCCCAGCGCAAACGCCTCATCGGCCAGGCGCACATGCAGCGCGTCCCGGTCCGGCTCGGCGTAGACGGCGACCGAGGCTATACCTTCATCACGGGCCGCCCGGATCACACGCACCGCGATCTCGCCGCGGTTGGCAATCAGGACTTTGGTCACGGGCGCGGCAGGTGCGGACATCGACTCGCTCATGGGTTAGGGGCTCCTTTGATCTGTTGGGAGCCTAGCGCGGTTTTGTTGCTACTGCCCATAAACCATGCCGATTCCCCGTGTTGGGCAGGGATTATTTGTAGGGAAGCTACAAAGCGCTGCTACTGCCACACATCGGTGATGCTCACTTCTGCAGCGCGGAGCAGCTCGCGCAGCGTGGAGATACTGAGCCCGACGACGGCGTGTGGGTCACCGTCGACCTTGCGGATGAAGGCCCCGCCGCGTCCGTCGATTGTGAAGGAGCCGGCACAGTTCAGCGGCTCACCGGTTGCGATGTAAGCCTCGATCTCGGCGTCATCCAACGGCATGAAGTGAACCTCAGCAGAGGCGACTGCGCCCGCCGCGGCGCCTGATCCGCCGTCGTTCATTTCCCGGGTGTCCACGAGCCAGTGGCCGGTGTGAAGTGTTCCGGAGGAGCCGGACATGCGCTTGATGCGCTCCCTGGCAACGTGCGCTTCATACGGTTTGCCGTGCGCCTCGCCCTCGAACTCGAACACCGAATCGCAGCCGATCACCAGGGCGCCGCGCGCTTCGGGAAGCGCTGCAACGGCCTCGGCCTTGGCGCGTGCCAGCAGCTGGGCGGTGTCGTACGGACTCGGCGAGCCATGTGCGGCGGTGACGGCGTCCTCGTCAACGTCGGACACCGTGACCGTATGCGCGATGCCCGCCTCGGTGAGGAGTTTGGTGCGTGCGGGGGATGCGGAAGCGAGGATCAGCCGGAGGGTCATGCGAACCAGCCTAGTGTTCCCGGAGCTCCTACAAACACCCGTGAGTTGGCAGGACACACCGCTTACGAAGGTTCATGAGGGGTGTGTCCTGCCAACTCAACGACGGTGGTTAGGCCTTGGCCCCCGCGAGCTCAGGCGCTGCGTCAGAGCTCGGGGTGTCATCCACGAACGGATCCCCAGTGCGCTTTGCGTTGTAGAGCTCCGTGTCGAGGAGGTTTTCCCGCTTCGCGACGATCGTCGGGACGAGCGCCTGGCCGGCAACATTCACCGCGGTTCGGCCCATGTCCAGGATCGGGTCGACGGCAAGCAGAAGTCCGACGCCGGCGAGCGGCAGTCCCAGCGTGGACAGCGTCAGGGTAAGCATGACGACGGCGCCCGTAGTGCCCGCGGTCGCAGCCGATCCCAGTACGGAAACCATTGCAATCAGTACGTACTGCCCGAAGTCCAGCTGGATGCCGAAGAACTGGGCCACGAAGATCGCTGCGATGGCGGGGTAGATTGCGGCGCAGCCGTCCATCTTGGTGGTAGCGCCGAGCGGCACGGCGAAGGATGCGTAGCTGCGCGGTACGCCGAGGTTGCGCTCGGTCACCCGCTGGGTCAGCGGAAGGGTGCCGATGGACGAGCGGGAGACGAAAGCCAGCTGGATGGCGGGCCATGCGCCTGAGAAGTACTGCTTCACGGATAGACCGTTGGCGCGGATCAGTACGGGATAGACGGCGAACAGCACCAGCGCAAGACCAACGTAGATGGCGAGCGTGAACTTGCCGAGTGAACCGATGGTGTCCCAGCCGTAGACAGCAACGGCCTTGCCGATCAGGCCGACGGTGCCGATCGGTGCAATCCGGATGATCCACCACAGCACCTTCTGGATGACGGCGAGAGCGGAGGCATTGAGAGCGAGGAACGGTTCGGCCGGCTTGCCCACCTTCAGGGCGGCAATGCCGATGGCGACGGCGACCACCAGGACCTGCAGCACATTGAAGCTGAGTCCAGTGGTGACGGCGCCGGCGTCGTCCACGCTGGACGAGGCCTGCAGGCCAAGGAAGTTTGCGGGAATGAGTCCGGTCAAAAACGCCCACCAATCACCGGTTCGGCCGGTGTACTCGCTCGGAGGCGCCGCGTTGGTGTTTGCACCGGGCTGGAAAATTGTTCCAAGCCCGATGCCGATCACCACAGAGATCAACGCGGTGATGGCGAACCAGAGCAGCGTCTGTCCAGCCAGGCGTGCAGCATTGTGGACAGCGCGGAGGTTGGCGATCGAGCTCACCACTGCGGTGAAAATCAGGGGTACGACGGCGGCCTTCAGGAGCGCGACGTAGCTTGAGCCGATGGTCGCGAGGGTTGTGCCGAGGGTGGTGGGAGTCTCTTCGGTGTGGCCGGAGTACTTGGCCACGAGGCCGAGCGCCAGGCCAACGATGAGGGCAGCGATGATTTGCGGTCCGAAGGAGGTAGCCCAGCGGGGCAGCCTGCGGGACGCCGGAGCGGAAGTTTCTGAAGTCACCCGAGAACAGTAGGTTCGTTCCTTTAACAAACAAATTGCTTATTGCGAAATGTTTCATCCTGAACTAAATGAGTTGGCAGGGCACACCCCTTATGAGACTCGATACGGGGTGTGCCCTGCCAACTCAACGCTGGGGGACCAGCGGGGACTAGCTGAGCAGCGCCCGGCGGAGCGTGTCGAGACCGACCGATCCCAGGTTGAGCGCTCGGGTGTGGAAGTCCCGCAGGTTGAAGGACTCGCCTTCACGCTGCTTCACCTCGTCGCGGATCTGCTCCCAGAGGCGTTGACCGATCTTGTAGGAGGGCGCCTGTCCCGGCCAGCCGAGGTAGCGGTTGAACTCGAAATTCAACTGGCCCTCACTGATGGCGATGTTCTTCTTCAGGAACTCGTACCCCTTGTCCGGCGTCCAGGTACCGGAGCCCCACCGCTCGGGGATCTCGAGCTCGAGGTGGACGCCGATGTCGAAGACCACGCGGGCCGCGCGCATCCGCTGGGCATCCAGCATCCCGAGGCGGTCTCCCGGATCATTCAGGTAGCCGAGGTCTTCCATGAGCCGCTCCGCATACAGCGCCCAGCCCTCGCCGTGCCCGGAAACCCAGACGGCGTTGCGGCGCCAGGAGTTCAGGAGCCCGCGCTGGAAGGTTGCCGTGGCAATCTGCAGGTGGTGTCCCGGAACGCCCTCGTGGTAGACCGTGGTGGTTTCCTTCCAGGTGGTGAAGGTGTCCTCACCCTCCGGAACCGACCACCACATGCGGCCCGGGCGGGCGAAGTCGTCTCTGGGACCCGTGTAGTAGATTCCGCCTTCTTTGGTGGGAGCGATCATGCATTCGATGGTGCGCATGATGTCCGGGATGTCGAAGTGCACACCGGCAAGCTCCCGGACAGCGCGGTCGGACAGTCCCTGCATCCAGGCCTGCAGCGCATCGGTGCCCTGCAACTGGCGCTCGGGCGATTCATCGAGGATGCGCATGGCTTCCTCGATGGATGCGCCTTCCTTGATCTCGTTGGCGACGGACTCCTGCTCGGCAATCAGCCGGTCCAGTTCCTCGACGCCCCACTGGTAGGTCTCCTCGAGGTCTACCGCCGCACCCAGGAACTGGCGTGACATCAGCGAGTAGCGCTCACGGCCCACCGCGTCCTTCTCCGGAGCCTCGGGCAGCAGTTCCTCCTCGAGGAAAGTGCTGAGGTGGCGGTAGGCGTTGCGTGCGGCCTCGCAGCCGGCGGCGAGTTCCGTTAGTACGGAGTCCGGAAGGCCGCCGTCGTTCTCCATGGTTGCGCCGCTGACGTATTCATCGAAGTAGCCGCCGTCCGCAGCGTAGGCGTTGGTCTGTTCCATGACGATGCGGATCTGGCGCGCTGCGGGCAGGATGCCGCGGTTCTTGCCCTCGCGAAGGGAAGTGATGTACCCGCCGATGGCGTCCGGCACATTGCAGAGCCTGCCGGCAATGTGATGCCACTGCTCAGCGGTGTCAGTGGGCATGAGATCAAAGATCATGCGGATTTCCTGCGCCGGGCAGGCCAGGTTGTTCAGGTCCGCGAGGTTCAGGCCCGTCTCGTGGATCTCCAGTTCCAACCCGAGGCGTTCATGCATCGCATCGAGGGTGACGGCGTCGACCTCGTCGGTAGGTTCGAGGTCATCAAGGCGACCGAGGGTTTCCCTCGTGGCTTCAGCGAACGCCTCCAGCCCAGCGGGTGAGTAGTCGCGGTATTCGGTCTCGTGTCCCGGCAAGCCGAGCTGGGTGGCAAACCCGGGATCGAGTTGCAGCAGCATCTCCGTATAGGCCTCGGCAACGGCGTCGATGGCCGTCTGGGCGCGGGTGGGTGCCTCAGCGGTCAGGTGTGCGGTGGAAGTCTCGTTGATCACCCGTAGAGCCTAACGGCACGTTATCGCCCACGGCCACAGAGCTGTCCATAGTTCAGCGGGATCGTGACCGGATTGTGTTCCGGCCCTGCTGGAGGCCGGCCCCAATGGTGCCCTACGTTTGAAGTCCGGCGGTTCACTCAAGGGAGACAGCCATGGGCACCATTCCGAAACGCCTCCTCACCTCCATTTTGGCCGCCGGAATGCTGGTGCTGACCGGTTGCGGATCACCGGCGCTGCCAGAACAGCGGATCGCCGATGTGGAGCGGGAAACCGTTCTGCTCACAGATCATCCCGACGCCGTCGCAGCCCTCCGCGACTCCTCCTACCGGCTCGGCGCAGCAATGCTTGCCGCAGATCCCGAGGGCAACCAGGTCACCAGCCCCGTCAGCGCGCTCGCGGCCCTTGCCATGCTGAGGATCGGAGCAGGAACGACGACGGCGGAAGAGTTGGACTCCGTTCTCGCCTTCCCGGCGGAAAACCGGAACGAGGCGATGAACGCGCTGCTCACCAACTGGGCCGCATATGATGGCGATCCCGCCACGGTCGATGATGAAGAACCGCCGGAAGAACCCCTGCTGCACTTGGCGAACGGGCTATTCCCGGCGGAGGCCCTCGTGCTCGAGGATGACTTCCTGGAACCTCTCGCCCAGCACTTCGGCGCCGGTGTGTACCCCGTGGATTACCCCAGCGGTGACGCACTCGATGCAATGAACGCGTGGGTGAAGCAGCACACCGGCGGGCGGATTGAAGAAGTACCACTGGAACCGACGCCGGACACACGCCTCAACATCATCAACACCGTCTACTTCGCAGCGGCCTGGGCTGCCCCCTTCGACCCTCAAAGCACGCAGACCGGACCCTTCAGGACAAGCGGCAGGGTGATCCAGACCCCTCTGATGCACGCCGTGCTCCCGCTGAAGTACGTCGACGGCGGCAGCTGGCAGGGCGTTGACCTGCCCTATCACAACGGGTTCGTGATGCGATTGCTCCTGCCGGAGGAAGGCTCAAACCCGGTCCTGGGCGAGGCTGCCCTCGCGGAGGCCAATGGGAAGATGGACGACGCCGGTGAAGAACTGGTGGCGCTCACCCTGCCTTCGTGGGACCACACCTCTGAGTTGGATCTCAAGGAGGTGCTCACCACCATGGGACTGAAGGAGGCGATGGGCAGGACGCCCGACTACACCGGCATCAGCGTCGACGGACTCTACGTGGAGGGCGCCGCTCAATCGGCAAACATCACTGTTGCCGAGAAGGGCACCATCGCCGCTGCCGTGACGCAGATCAGCATGGCCGAGAGCGGATTCGCGGAGCCGGACGTCGAGATTACGTTCGACCGGCCCTTCCTCTACCAGATCCTTCACGAGGACACCGGCATGCCGCTGTTCCTCGGTACGGTGATGGACCCGAGCCGGACCTGAATCAGGAAAGTTTCGCCACCGTCAGGAGAACAATCGACTCCTCGATCGCCTCCAGCGAGTGGCGGGCCTGCGGGACAATCAGCAGGTCCCCGGGAGACCCTTCCCAGGACACGTCCCCTGCACGTAGCGTTACCCTGCCCTGCAGCACCTGAACCGTCGCCTCACCGGGATTCTCATGTTCAGCCAGGTGCGAGCCCGCAGCGAGGGCGATCATGGTCTGGCGCAGGGTCTGCTCATGCCCGCCGAATACTGTCCGGGCGCTGCGCCCGCTCGAAGCGTTGCGGGCGAGCTCGAGTTGATGCCGCATCAGCGCGGTCAGTGACGATTTTTGCATGGGCTCCTCCGCCTCAGACTGCCTGGACACTGCGGCCGCTGATCTGTGTGGGCTGAATTCCGACGAACGTTGTCCGCGATCCGCCCGCCCATGGTTCCTCTGCTGAGCGCCCCCAGAGTTCGGTCAGCAGCGCCTCGTCGCGCACGGCGTCCGCAGTTCCATTGGCCAGCACGGACCAGCCGGCCATCGCCTCCGAACGGACCTCGTCCACCTGGAAAGCGCAACCGTTGAGGGGGAGCAGACTGCCGATGTCCCCGTCGTCCCGGGTGCGGAAGTAAATTGCGCCGTCGTGCACCAGATAGTTCACCGGGTAAATCTGCACGGCGCCGTTCCGGAGGAAACCGATCCGGCCCGTCTGGTGCGTACTCAGCAGCGCCCAGCACCTGGTTTCCGAAAGATCCTCCGACATGTGAAGCGTGCCGGGCTGTCCTCGCCACTCGTCTTCCCTGGAATCCATCAGCTTCCTTCCGCCGGAACAATTCCGCGATTGCCGTGCTCGGTCTCGTACCCCCACCCTAGGGTGGTTGCCGACGGAAGTGGAAGGATCCTGCCTATTGTGGCCGTGTAAGTCACCGCCGGGCGCTGCGCCGCCACGATCCCGGGCCCGGCCGGGGTCCGAGCCGCAACTGATCGCGGCGGATCCAGGTGCGGTGCGGCGCGTGTCCGCGCGCGCCGTCGTCGTTCGCCTGCAGTCCAAGCACGACGACGGCGAGAGCCGCCAGCTCCTCCGCCGTCGGGTTCCCTGCCACCACCTGAAACAGCGGCTCGGCTTCTTCTGTAGGCGAGAGGTCCGCGCTCACAGCGGGATGTTCCCATGCTTCTTGGCGGGCAGCGAAGCGCGCTTGTCGCGCAGCGCGCGCAGACCGCGGACAACCTGAATCCTGGTGTCCGACGGCGCAATCACCGCGTCCACATAACCCAACTGCGCGGCCTGGTAGGGATTCAGCAGTTCCTCTTCATACTGATTGATCACCTCGCTGCGGGCGGCTTCAACGTTGCCTCCGGCGTCAGCTACTGATTTCAGGTGACTGCGGTACAGGATGTTCACCGCGCCCTGTGCGCCCATGACGCCGATCTGCGCCGTGGGCCAGGCGAGGTTGAGGTCCGCGCCAAGCTTCTTGGAACCCATGACGATGTACGCGCCGCCGTAGGCCTTTCGGGTGATGACGGTGATCTTGGGAACCGTGGCTTCGGCGTAGGCATAGAGGAGCTTGGCGCCGCGACGGATGATGCCGTTGAACTCCTGGTCCTTGCCCGGCAGGAAGCCCGGGACGTCCACCAGGGTGAGGATGGGAATGTTGAACGCGTCGCAATGGCGGACAAACCGTGCGGCCTTCTCTGAGGCAGCGATGTCCAGGGTGCCCGCGAACTGCATCGGCTGGTTGGCGACGATTCCGATGGTGTGGCCCTCCACACGGGCGTACCCGATCACCACGTTCGGCGCATAGAGAGACTGCATCTCCAGGAAATGGCCGTCATCCACGATTGTTGAGATGACGGTGTGCATGTCGTACGGCTGGTTGGCGGAGTCGGGGATGAGCGTGTCCAGCTGAGTGTCAGCCTCATTGATTTCGAGGTCCTCGGTGAACTCGGTCAGCGGTGCTTCGGCGAGGTTGTTGGACGGCAGGAAGTCGAGCAGCTCCCGGACAAAGTCGATGGCGTCCTGCTCATCGGTGGCCAGGTAGGCGGAGGTTCCCGTGGTGGAGTTGTGCTGCCGCGCGCCTCCCAGGGTTTCCATGTCCACGTCCTCGCCGGTGACGGTCTTGATGACGTCGGGGCCGGTGATGAACATATGCGAGCTCTTGTCCACCATGACCACGAAGTCGGTCAGCGCGGGGGAGTACGCCGCGCCGCCTGCACACGGGCCCATGATGAGCGAAATCTGCGGGACCACGCCGGAGGCATGCACGTTGTTGCGGAAGATGTCAGCGAACATCGCGAGCGACGCGACGCCCTCCTGGATGCGTGCGCCGCCGCCGTCGTTGATCCCCACCAGCGGGCAGCCGTTACGGAGCGCGAATTCCTGAACCTTGACGATTTTCTCGCCGTTGACCTGGCTGAGCGATCCACCATAGACCGTGAAGTCCTGGCTGTAGATCGCGATCTGCCGGCCGTCCACGGTGGCGTAGCCGGATACCACCCCGTCGCCGACGGGCTTTTTCTTCTCCATGCCGAATGCCGTGGACCGGTGGACGGCAAGGGCGTCGAACTCCACGAAGGAACCCGGGTCCACGAGCAGGTCGATGCGCTCGCGTGCCGTGCCCTTGCCCCGGGCATGCTGCTTCTCGATCGCCTCCGGGCCGGAAGGCGCTAACGTCCGTTCCTGGCGTTGCCGGAAGTCGGCTAGCTTGCCTGCGGTTGTCTGGAGGTCTGGCCCGGTGTCGACTGCGTCTTCGGTGCCCTGCTCGAGGGGAAGCGTTTCGGGTTGCATCGAGTCTCTTCCGATTGGTGTCCTGGTGGCGGGCGAGTAGCCGGTCTCGAGGGGCCTTAAGTAGGTTTCCTCCAAAGAACCGGGCTTCTCGCCCAGTCTAGTAAGCAAAACGACCCGCATAGCTGTAGAACACCTACAACAACTTCTTGAAAGACTTAGCGCCCGCCCCGAAGTTACCCACGAGTAACAATTAGGTTTCCCACCCCCTGTGCCGATTATGGTGTCACCTATGACCCGCAATGGCGCACCTGTGTCCGGCACCCTTTCAGGGCGCACCATCCTCATGTCCGGCGGCAGCAGGGGGATCGGCCTGGCCATCGCCCTCCGTGCGGCGCGTGACGGCGCCAACGTCGCCATTCTCGCCAAAACGGGCGAGCCCCACCCCAGTCTCGAAGGCACCGTGCACACCGCCGCGGAAGAGATCCGCGCAGCCGGCGGCGGAGCACTGGCCCTCGTGGGGGATGTAAGAAACGACGACGACGTCGCCTCGGCGGTGGAGGCGACGGTCGCCGAATTCGGAGGTATCGACGTCGTTATCAACAATGCGTCGGCGATCGACCTCTCGAAAACGGCCGACGTGTCCATGAAGCGCTATGACCTGATGGCGGACATCAACGTGCGCGGGACGTTCATGCTGAGCAAGTTCGCCTTGCCGGCGCTGTGTAAGGCTACGAATGCCCACATCCTGACGCTCTCCCCGCCGCTGAACCTGGATCCGGTCTGGGCGGGAAAGCACCTTGCCTACACCATGGCCAAGTACGGCATGAGCCTGACAACGCTCGGGCTCGCCGAGGAACTCCGGGACGAAGGCATCGCCGTCAACTCGCTCTGGCCGGCCACGTTGATCGACACCGCGGCGATCCGCAACATGCCCGGCGGGAGCGAACTCATCAAGGCTGCCCGGACACCGGACATCGTCGCTGACGCCGCCCACGCCGTGCTGGTCCGGCCGGCGCGCGAGTGCACCGGGAACTTCTTCACCGACGAGGAAGTCCTGCGCTCCGAAGGCGTCACCGACTTCAGCCGCTACAGCCTCGGCGCTCCCGAGGACCGACTGGTGCCGGACATCTTCCTCTAGGTTGACGGCTGCCCGGCAGCCGTGCGCCGGCCGGGCCCTGCATCTGCCTGGTGGGAACCGGTCATCGGTGCTGTACTTCTGTCATGACTGATCCAGGAGGACACGCGGCTGAACCGCATGACAACGGGGTTGCAGCTCGCTTGAACTGGCTTCGCGCCGCAGTCCTGGGAGCAAACGACGGTATCGTATCGACTGCCGCCACCGTCGTCGGTGTCGCAGGAGTGACTAATGTTGTCGCCCCGATCCTCATCGCTGGAACGGCCGCCGTCGTCGGCGGAGCGGTGTCCATGGCGCTCGGCGAATATGTTTCGGTGAGCAGCCAACGGGACAGCCAGGAAGCCTTGATCGAGAAGGAGCGCCAGGAACTGCGCGATGATCCGGACGGAGAGCTCACCGAGCTGGCCGGTCTGTATGAGCAGCGCGGGCTCAGCAGCGAAACTGCCCGCCAGGTCGCCGAGGAGCTGACCCAGCACGATGCCCTCGCCGCGCACCTCTCAGCGGAGCTGAACATCGACGAACTCGAGGTCGTCAATCCGTGGCATGCTGCCTTTGCGTCTGCTGCATCCTTCGCGGCAGGGGCCGTCCTGCCCCTCCTGACAATTCTCATCCTCCCCGCAGGTGTCCGCATCCCGTTCACGTTTGTAGCGGTTCTTGTTGCACTGGCCATCACCGGTGCAGTCAGCGCGCAGGTCGGGGGCAGCTCCCGGCGCCGGGCGATGGCGAGGCTCGTCCTCGGCGGAGCGCTTGCCATGGCCGTCACCTACGCCGTGGGATCCCTCCTGGGAACCACCGGAATCGTCTGACTGCGGGCCGTCTCCAGCGCGGTTCCGGCGCCCAGTAGGCTTGGACAATGACATCCCGCTACTCCAACCTTGAACGTCCGGGCCTGGACGAGAACGGCCTGCGCGAGGCGCTGTGCCGCCCGCAGGGTCCCTACGGCAGGCTGGACCTGGTGGAGGCAACGGGCTCAACCAACACCGACCTTGCGGAGCACTGCGTCGAGGATCCCGGGAACTGGCCGGATCTCAGCGTGCTCACCGCCGAGGAGCAGACGGCCGGCCGCGGCAGGCTGGACAGGATCTGGACGGCGCCGGAGCGCTCCTCGCTGTTCGTCAGCGTTCTGCTGCGCCCCCATAATCCGGAGGGCCGGCCCCTACCAACGCAGAGTTACGCGTGGATGTCCCTGCTGGCGGCGCTCGCGCTCTCGGAGAGCATCGAGGAACGCACCGAAATCTCTCCCCAACTCAAGTGGCCCAATGACGTCCACGTTGACGGCCGCAAGCTGGCCGGTGTCCTCGCCCAGCTCGTGCCGGGCGCCAACGCCGAGCCGCCCGCCGTCGTCGTCGGTGCGGGTGTGAACGTCAGCCTCACCGATCAGGAACTGCCGGTCCCCACCGCCACCAGCCTGCTGCTTGAATACGCCGCCACCACGGACCGGAACATCCTCCTGAAGGCCTATCTGCGCCGCCTGTCAGCACATTACGGTGACTTCACCGCGGTCGACGGCGACGCAACCCGCCCCTGGAAGGGCGGCGCCTCGCTGCTCACACGGGTCAGCGAACGCATGGTGACGCTGGGCCAGGATGTCCAGGCGGATCTGCCCAACGGCAGCGTCATCACCGGGCGTGCCATGAATCTCGATTCCCACGGTGCCCTGGTGGTGCGCGATGAGGATGGTGAGAGGCATACGGTCTCGGCGGGGGACGTCGTACATCTGCGGCCGCTGACGCTGTAAGGAGGAGCTCGACCAATGCGGCACGCACCGGATGCACGATCATGCGGATAAGACTCGAGCCGGGGGAGCACGTGGTGGTGCGTACCCGGCCACACCCGCGGCGCCTGCTGGTTCCGTTCTGCCTGGCCCTGCTGATTCTGGCCGGTGCCGGCTACGGGCTCGGTTGGTTCAGCCGGTCACAGCTGCCGCTCGGGTGGGAGCAATGGGGCCCGGCGATTGTCACCGTATTCCTGCTCCTTATGCTGCTTTTCCTGTTCCGCGTCTTCCTCCGGCCGCTGCTGCGCTGGGCCGGCACCCGGTATATCCTGACCAGCCGGCGGCTGATCCGGCGGGCAGGTATCACCAGGCGCAGTGAGCGGGAAGTTCGGCTGACGGGAATCTTCCAGATCATCATCGAGCAGGCCCTCGTCGAGCGGCTTACCGGTGGAGGCACGTTGTTTGTTGATCTGGGCCGAGACCGGATCCTCTCCTTCCGCGAGGTTCCGCAGGTGCATACGTTCAAGGAGTACATGGTGGCTGCGATCAGCGACCTACCGCTGACCGCCATGTTCGATGGTGTAGATATGGAAGCGGAGCCGGTGGACGGGGTAGAAGACGAAGCATGGAACAGGAGCGGTGATGAGCGCCAACAGCGGCACGGATGGAACTGAAGCCGGTGGCACCGGCTCCTTTGCCGATGACCCCGACAACCCCTTGACCCTTTCCATGCCGGCGTTCAACCGGGCAGACCTGCCTCCGCCGCCGGAGAAGCTGGACCGCGACGCCATCCGGCGCCTCGAGGTTGAACTGCTCGGCGCTGAACGAACGCTGCGCCGCAGGGATGTGGCAACAGGTGCCGGGGTGTCCCTGCTGTCCGCGCGGAAGCTCTGGCGCGCAATGGGATTTCCCAACATCGGGGACGACGACGTCGCGTTCACCGAAAAGGACATGGAAGCCCTGACCACCATCATCGAACTGGTGCGCAAAGAGCAGCTGACGGAATCGGCGGCAATTTCCATCACCCGTGCCATCGGGCAGATGACGGATCGCATGGTGGTGTGGCAGATTGAGGCGCTTGTCGAGGAGATGGTGGTTCAGCGTGGAATCTCCGACTCCGCTGCCCGCCGGAACCTCGTTGCCGAGCTTCCGCACCTGCTCGAGCCGCTCGAGAAGACGCTGGTCTACGCGTGGCGCCGCCAGATGAACGCAGCGGTCCAACGGCTGGCCGTCCGCTCGGAGTCGGGGCTCGCCTCTAGCGCGGGAGGGCCTGAAGGAGCCGAGGACGACGCACCGCTGCCGCTGGCCCGCGCCGTCGGGTTCGCGGACCTGGTCTCCTACACGAGCCTGTCCCGGCAGATGAATGAACGCACCCTCGCCCAACTGGTGCAGCGGTTCGAAAACCGAAGCGCGGAGATCATCTCTGTCGGCGGCGGACGCCTGGTGAAGACCATCGGCGATGAAGTGCTCTACATTGCCGAGACGCCCGAGGCCGGCGCTGAAATTTCGCTGGCGCTCGCCAAGGCGTTCACCGAGGACGACCTGCTTCCCTCGGCGCGCGTCTCCATGGTGTGGGGCCGGATCCTGTCCAGACTGGGTGACATCTACGGGCCCACGGTGAACCTGGCGGCCCGCCTGACCTCGCTGGCGGAGCCCGGCACGGTGTTGATCGACGCCTCCACCGCCGCAACCCTGCGCGAGAACGAACGCTTTGTGCTGATGCCCCACAAAGCGCGGACCGTACGCGGTTTCGGGGAAGTTCACCCCGTGACGCTCGCGCGCGGCACCGGCACCGGCCTGGTTCTCGACTGACGGTTTCATTCACGACTGACAACGCCTCACCGATGGGCACAAGTACCCACGAGTGCCGGTCGGCCGGTTTGCGAAGTCATGCAACACTTTAATCGGTCAAGTATTCCGGCCGCCTCCTATTGAGTGAGGAAGCGGCCGTCCAGCGTCTCACCCGGGGAACATTGTGAAGCTACTGAACCGCCTTCGACGATTCAGCACCAAACACAAACGAGCATTATCGGTATCCACTGCCTCTGCCGTCAGCGTGGGTGTGATCAGCGGTGCCTTGCTTTATCCCGGTTTTGCCACTGCCGAAGTTGACCTGAACGACGGCGGTGTGTGGGTGACGAATAACAACACCGGAATGGTGGGTCACCTTAATTACCAGTCGCGGCTCCTGGACGGCGGCTACGCAGCGAACAGTGACAGCTTCGACATCATTCAGGACCAGGCCACGGTCTTCAATATCAACTCTGATCAATCCAAGGTCAGCCCCGTCGACGTGGCCAACGTGGTCCGCGGCACTGAAGTTCAGCTGCCCGGTTCAGCAGCGGTGGCCATGGGGGGTACGACGGCGGCGGTGACGGACCGCGCCGGTGGTGCGGTCTGGATTACCACGGTGCAGAACCTGGCGGCGTTCAGTGACCAGGAAACGGAGCCGGTGGTGACCGGTTCGTCCGGTGTGGTTGCGGCGGTTTCTTCGAACAACCGTGTTCTGGTCGCGGACCCGTCCGCCGCGACGGTGTCTACCTATGTTGTTGCCCCCGACGGCACCTATGAGGAGCCCGCCCTCGTCGAGGCGGAGGCACTGGGATCGTTCGGTGACGCGCAGATCGCCGCTGTGGGAGATCAGGCAGTGGTGTTCGACGGCGAGTCCGGTCAGCTCGTCCTGCCCGGCGGAGAGGCGGTGACCCTTCCGGATGCTGTGGGTGGGCGTCTGCAGCAGAGCGGCCCGGCGGGCAGTTTCGCGGTGGTGGCCACACCGACGTCGCTGATCAAGCAGCCGCTGAGTGGCGGGGATCCGATCATTACACCCCTGGATTCCACCGGTGTTCCCGCTGCGCCGGTGCAGTTGGACGGTTGTGTCCACGCTGCCTGGGCCGGAGCTGCGGTCTACGTCCGCGACTGCGCCGATGATGCCAGTGATCAGCGGCAGGACATCCCCGAACTCGGTGCGGAATCGGAACTGGTGTTCCGGGTCAATCGCAGCGTTGTCGTTCTCAACGATGTCAACGCCGGTGATGTCTGGCTGGTGCTGCAGAACATGCAGTTGGTCGATAACTGGGGTGACATCATCCCGCCGAAGGATGAGTCCGATGACGAGGACCAGGAATCCGCGAGTGAGAACCCGGTCAACACGCTCCCGGACCGCACCGGTGAAAACCGTCCTCCGGTAGCCGAAGACGATACGTACGGCGCAAGAGCCGGCCGCACCACTATTCTGAACGTCGTCGCCAATGACACAGACCCGGACGGCGATCTCCTGACGAGTACCCTGACCGGGGAACCGCCGGCCGCAGGCAGCGTGCAGCCCATCTACAACGGTGCAGGACTGCAGATTGTGGTCCCGCCGAACGCCACGCCCGGCAACTCCACCTTCACCTATGAAGTGTCCGACGGACGCGGAGGCAGCGATTCCGCGCAGGTCACCCTGGATATTCGCGGGGCTGATTCGAATGAGCCGCCCAACGCATTGCGCTCCACGAAAATTCTTGTGGAGGAGGGCAAGTCCGTCAGCCAGAACATCCTCTCCAGCTGGATGGACCCGGACGGCGATGACCTGTTCCTGGTGAGTGCGGAGCCGACGCCGGACGGTGATCAGGTGAGAACCCGCTCGGACGGGCTGCTGACCTTCCGTGATGTCGGCAAGGGCCAGGGCGTGAAGGAAGTAAACATCGTCGTTTCGGACGGCCGTGAAGAGGTGTCCGGCGTCATCAGTTTCGATGTCCGGGCAGCAGGGACGTTGGCGCCGGTGGTCAATTTCGATCACTTCACTGCCGTCGTCGGGCAGGAATCCCAACTGAGCCCGCTGCAGAACGACCTCGATCCGGCAGGCGGCCAACTGAGCCTCGCGAAGGCGGAGCTGACCGGCGGGGATGCAGTGGTGACGCCGGACTACGACACCGGCACGATCGCCTTCACTCCGAGCGCCGCCGGCACGTACTACGTCGAGTACCTGGTGACCAACGGACCGCAGAGCGCGAGCGGACTGATCCGGGTTGATGCAAAGGCCGAGGGTGCGGAGGGCGCGCCGATCGCCGTCCGAGACGTTGCTCTGCTGCCGCGCAACGGCGATGTGCTGGTTGACGTTCTGGGCAACGACAGCGACCCCTCGGGTGGGGTGCTTGTGGTGCAGTCAGTGGATGTACCCGCGGGGTCACCCCTGGAGGTCGCGGTACTCGACCACAACGTGTTGCGCATCCACGATGTGCGGAACCTGAGCGAGCAGACCACCATCACCTACACGATTTCAAACGGCACGGCCTCGGCCACCGGGGAAGTAAGCGTGCTCTCGGTGGAGGGCCCGGAGACGCCCCTGCCGCCGCAGGCCAACTCCGACGAGGTCACGGTACGCGCCGGTGACGTCGTCAACATACCGGTGCTCGACAACGACACTCACCCCAACGGCGATGAGCTGACCCTGAATCCCGTCCTCGCTCAGGGGATCGACCTCGGGGACGGCCGGATTTTCGCCTCGGAGAACTCACTGCGTTTCGTCGCCGGCACCACAGCCAAAACTGTGTACGCCATCTACGAGGTGCTGGACAGCACCGGGCAGACGGACTCGGCGGAGGTACGGATCAACATCCGGCCGCTCGATGAGCGCAACACGCCTCCGGTACCGAAGAACCTCGACGCGCGCGTCATCGCCGGATCGACGGTCCGGATCCCGGTCCCGCTGGACGGTATCGACGCGGATGGCGACTCGTCCTTCCTCACCGGCATCGACGCCGCTCCGACGATGGGCGCAGCGATCCCGGGACCGAACTACATCGACTTCACCGCATCGGCCACCGGAGCGGGGACCGACACCTTCACCTACACCGTCCGCGATCGGCTTGGCCTGGAGAACACCGGCACCATTCAGGTGGGCATAGCTCCTGCCGCGGAAGCGAACCAGAAACCCATTGCCGTCAACGACGGCGTCATCCTCCGGCCCGGCCGCGCCATTGCCGTCGACGCGCTGCGCAACGATTCAGACCCCGACGGCGACCCCATCGCGCTTGATCCCGAGGGGGTCACTGCCACCCCCGAGGAAATGGCTCCGGAGGTGGTCGAGGGCCGCGTGCTGTTCAGCGCACCCCAGGCCGAGGGAGACTTCAGCGTCCGCTACTCAGTGGCTGATGATCGCGGTGCCTCCGCCAACGGCAACATCAACGTGACGGTCGACCAGAACGCTCCACTGCTCCTGCCCATCGCGCGTGATGACAGGGTCGAGGTGACCGAGACCCGCGGACAGACCGCCGTGGACGTTCCGGTCCTGAAAAACGACGAGGATCCGGACGGCGTCGCAGAGGATTTGGAAGTCAGCGTTGACCCCGCCGATGCCACCGCGGCCGTGGGTGCGGAGAACGTGGTCCGCGTCGAGCTGACACCGGAGCCGCAGTCCATTCCGTACTCCGTCGAGGACATCGACGGTGGTGTCGCGACCGCCGTCATCTGGGTACCCGGGCTGAGTGAACAGTATCCGACGCTCATCAGCAACGCTCCCATCGATGTGCAGGCGGGGGAGGAACTCGCCCTCGACCTGCGCGAGCTGGTGGAGGTCCGCGAGGGCCGCACGCCGCGCCTGACCGTCACTGAGAAGGTCACGGCGATCGGCACCAGCAACGCCAACGACTGGGTGGTCGATCCGAACAACCTCCGCTACGCCGCGGACGCGGATTACGCCGGCAAGGGCTCCATCACCTTCGAGGTCACCGACGGCACCGGACCCGATGACCCGGAGGGCTTGAGCTCCACCCTCACCGTCCTCACCAACGTGATCGCCGCTGAGGAAAGCCCCAACTTCCCGCCGACCCTGGATTCCGGGTCCCTCGAAGTTGCCATCGCCGAGCCGGCAGTCACGCTCGATCTGGCCGGTCTTGCCGCCGACCAGAATCCTGAGGACACCCTCGAGTTCTCGCTCACCGGTGAGCAACCTGCCGGCTTCGATATCTCCTTCGCCGGTTCGGTGCTGACCGTCGCAGCCCAGGACGGCGCCGAGGTCGGCACCACCGGAACCATCGGAATCTCCGTGACGGACGGGGAAGACACGGCGAACAGTTTGGTGGCGCTGACGGTGTTGGCGTCCAGCCGGCCGGTTCCGGTCGCTAACGACGACGAAGTGCCTGACGCCGTTCAGGGCGAGCCGGTGACGGTGGACGTGCTCACCAACGACGTGAACCCGTTCCCGGAAGAGCCGCTGCGGATCGTCGACGTCATCGCGGACGGCAACGGCAGCGTTTCCCAGCAGGGAGACTCAGTCCTCGTGACGCCGGGTGAGTCCTTTGTGGGAAACATGACCGTGCAGTACACGATTGAGGACAAGACCGGGGAACTGTCCCGCGTCGCAACGGCCCAGATTCTCCTCACGGTCAAGGGCAAGCCGGGCGTTCCCTCCACACCGGTGGTCGAAAGCACGCGAAATAAATCGGTGGTCCTGTCCTGGGATCCGCCGGCTGACAACGGTTCACCGATCACCGGTTACACGGTCACCAGTAACAACGGGTTCACCCAGGAGTGCCCGGCGACCACGTGTACGCTGACCGGGCTCACCAATAACGTCGAGTACGTGTTCACCGTCACCGCCACCAACGACATCGGTACGTCCGACCCGTCGCCGGAATCGGCGGTCGCGCGTCCTGACACACAACCGGCTCAGCCTGCTCCTCCGGCGCTGGTGTTCGGTGACGGATCGCTGACGGTGAGCTGGACACCTCCAGCCAACGAGGGTTCCCCGGTCGAAGGCTATGACCTCCAGATCTCTCCCGCACCACCCAACGGGGCGGTCCAGCGCAGCGCAACCGGCAGCCCGCTGACCTGGGAAGGCCTGGAGAACGGCACCGCCTACAAGGTTCGGGTGCAGGCACGCAATGCCGCTCCGGATCCGTCGGAGTGGAGTGATTACTCCGCTGCCGAGATTCCGGCCGGCCTGCCGGGAACACCGGCGGCGCCGACGACGACGCGCGCCGACTCAGTGGGCACGGAAAGTCAGCTGGTGGTCGACTGGGCAGACGTGGCGCCGAACGGCGACACCGTGACGAAGTACCAGGTGCAGGAATTCCGCGGGGGCGCCCTGGTGCGCACGTTGCCCGAGGTGCAGGCGTCCGAGCAGACCATCGTCGTTCCCAACGCCGAGGCGGACTACAGCTACGCGGTCCGTGCCTACAACAAGGCCGGCTGGACCGAATATGGCGCCCAGTCCACGCCGCGTCGTGCTGTTGGTTCTCCTGCGGCGCCAAGCAACGTGAGCCTGAAGGAAACCCGAACCAACGCGGAAGGCCGTCACGTTGTGATCAACTTCAGCGAACTCAGCGCTGATCAGCGCAACGGTGCCCGAGCCTCCGAGGTGAGCTACCAGGCGAACTTCAGCGACGGCCGCCAGATGGGCATCAGACCGGGACAGGAAGTCGGCGGGTTCCCGAACGGCACGGCAGTGACCGCGACGGTCACCGCCATCGTCAACAGCGACGGCGCCAACTACAGTAGCCAACCTGCAGGCTCCAACCGGGTTAATCCGTTCGGCAGCCCCGGTGCGGCGAGAGCGGGCGCCCGGGACGGGGCCAAGGAACAGAAAGAAGTTACCGTGAGCTGGGATCCACCGAACCTGGGTGCCCACGATGTGAAGCAAATCCAGATCAGGATCAACGGCGGCGGGTGGGAGAACGTCCGTAATTCCAATAGCCGCACCATCAAAACCGACGGCTATAACGAGCGTGTCATCATCCGGGTGCGGTCAATGAATTCACGGGGCGAATTCGGGCCGGTTGCTGAAGCAACAGCCAGAAGCGGTGAGGCTCCACCGCCGCCACCTCCCAAGCCGACAGAGTGGACCATCACGGCCGGCGGACCGGAGTTGAGCTCTCGCAGCTGCATGGATCCTCCCAGCGGACCTACAAACTACGGCGGGCCGGGAGACTGCACCGGCGGTCACTGGATCAATGCCGGCGAGTCCTTCAAGTCAAGGTGCTATGTAATCTATGGCGGCAACGTCTGGTACTTCCAGAACTCCGGTGGAAAGAACCAGGGACTCATCATGAAGGGGATTCACGCGCAGGGGCACGGCGCCAACCCTCCCGCCGGAATGCCGCGCAGGGACGGCGGCTGCTGATTTCCCGCGTACCAAAGGCTTCGATCGTTCCTCCCATGGGTGCCGGTGCCGATGGGAGGACGGCAGGCCAGGCTATAGACTCGTCCTTGACGCCTGAGGGGCAAGGCGTACATTCTTCGGGGGGATTTCAGCTCATGAATCGTGGTCTCGATCGCCTGCGTCGTTTCAGCACCAGGCACAAGCGGGCATTGTCGGTATCGACCACTTCCGCAGTGAGCATCGCCGTGGTGGGCGGTGCGCTCCTTTATCCCGGTTTTGCCACTGCCGAGGTCGATCTGAACGACGGCGGTGTATGGGTGACCAACCGGAACACCGGCATGGTGGGTCACCTCAATTACCAGTCCAGGCTTCTGGACGGTGGGTACGCAGCGAATAGCGACAGCTTCGACATCATTCAGGACCAGGCCACGGTCTTCAACATCAACTCCGACCAGTCGAAGGTCAGCCCCGTCGATGTCGCCAACGTGGTTCGCGGAACCGAGGTACAGCTTCCCGGTTCAGCGGCTGTGGCGATGGGCGGTACGACGGCGGCAGTCACCGACCGCGCCGGTGGTGCGGTCTGGATTACAACGGTGCAGAACCTCGCTGCCTTCAGCGATCAGGAGACCGAACCGGTGGTGACCGGTTCTTCCGGTGCGGTCGCGGCGGTGTCCTCGAATAACCGTGTGCTGGTCGCAGACCCGGGCGCAAAGACGGTCTCTACCTACGTGGTCGCCCCCGACGGCACCTACGAGGAGCCGACGGTCGTCGAGGCGGAAACGCTGTCAACGTTCGGTGACGCGCAGATCGCCGCCGTGGGAGACCAGGCAGTTGTGTTCGACGGCGAATCCGGGCAGCTCATTTTGCCTGATGGGGAGGCGGTCACCCTGCCGGATGCTGCCGGTGGCCGGTTGCAGCAGAGCGGACCGGCGGGCAGCTTTGCGGTGGTGGCGACGCCGACGTCGCTGATCAAGCAGCCGCTGAATGGTGGCGATCCGGTCATCACACCGCTGGATGCGACAGGGGTTCCTGCTGCGCCGGTGCAGTTGGACGGCTGTGTCCACGCGGCGTGGGCCGGGCCTGCCGTCTACGTCCGCGACTGCGCGGATGACGCCAGCGACCAGCGGCAGGACATCCCTGAACTCGGTGCGGAATCGGAACTGGTGTTCCGGGTCAACCGCAGCGTTGTGGTCCTCAACGACGTCAACGCCGGCGACGTCTGGCTGGTCCTGCAGAACATGCAGCTTGTGGACAACTGGGGCGACATCATCCCGCCGAAGCAGGATTCCGATGACGAGGACCAGGAATCGGCGAGTGAGAACCCGGTCAACACACTCCCGGACCGCACGGGTGAGAACCGTCCTCCGGTCGCCGAAGACGACTCCTACGGTGCACGTGAAGGCAAGACCAGCATCCTCAACGTCGTCGCCAATGACACGGACCCGGATGGTGACCTGCTCACGGCGCGATTGAGCGGGGACCAGCCGGCCGCAGGCAGTGTGCAGCCCATCTATAACGGTGCAGGACTGCAGATTGTGGTGCCGGCAGATGCCCCTGTGGGTATTTCTACATTCGCTTACGAGGTCGAGGACGGACGTGGCGGCACGGATGCCGCCCAGGTCGACGTCGAGGTTCGCGGGGCTGACACGAATGAGCCGCCAAATCCTCTGCGTCCCACGAAGATCCTTGTGGAGGAGGGGAAGTCGGTCAGCCAGAACATCCTCTCCAGCTGGACGGACCCCGACGGCGATGACCTGTTCCTGGTGAGTGCGGAGCCGACGCCGGATGGGGATCAGGTGCGCACGCGCTCGGACGGATTGTTGACGTTCCGCGATGTCGGCAAGGGCCAGGGGGTGAAGGAAGTCAACATCGTCGTCTCGGACGGCCGTGAAGAGGTGTCCGGTGTTATCAGTTTCGATGTGCGTGCGTCGGGGACACTGCCGCCGGTGGTCAATTTTGACCACTTCACCGCCGTCGTCGGGCAGGAATCGCAACTGAGCCCGCTGCAGAATGACCTCGATCCGGCGGGCGGCCAGTTGAGCCTCGCGAAGGCGGAGCTGACCGGCGGGGATGCAGTGGTGACGCCGGACTATGACACCGGCACCATCGCCTTTACTCCGAATTCGGCGGGAACCTATTACGTCGAATACCTGGTGACCAACGGCCCGCAGAGCGCCAGCGGTCTCATTCGCGTCGATGCGAAAGCCGACGGTGCGGAGGGCGCGCCGATCGCCGTCCGTGATGTGGCACTGCTGCCACGGAATGGCGACGTGTTGGTCGACGTTCTCGGAAATGACAGCGACCCGGGCGGCGGCGTCCTGGTGGTGCAGTCCGTCGAAGTCCCGGCAGATTCGCCAGTGGACGTTGCAATCTTGAATCACAATGTGTTGCGCATCCATGACGTGCGGAATCTCAGCGAGCAGACCACCATCACCTACACGATGTCGAACGGCACGGCCTCGGCAACCGGTGAGGTGAGCGTGCTGCCCGTGGAGGGCCCGGAAACGCTGCTGCCGCCGCAGGCCAACTCCGACGAGGTCACAGTGCGTGCAGGAGACGTCGTCAATATCCCGGTGCTCGACAATGACACCCACCCCAACGGCGACGAACTCACGCTGAGTCCTGTCCTGGCCCAGGGGATCGACCTCGCGGACGGCCGGATCTTCGCGTCGGAGAACTCGCTGCGTTTCGTGGCTGGACCCACGGCGAAGACTGTCTACGCCATCTACGAGGTGTTGGACAGCACCGGGCAGACCGATTCCGCAGAGGTACGGATCAATATCCGACCGTTGGATGCACCGAATACCCCACCCGTGCCGAAGAACCTCGATGCCCGTGTGATCGCCGGATCGACGGTGCGCATCCCGGTTCCGCTGGACGGCATTGACGCCGACGGTGACTCCGCTTTCCTGACAGGAATCGACGTCGCTCCGACGATGGGCGCGGCGGTTCCCGGCCCCAATTACATCGACTTCACCGCATCGGCCACCGGAGCGGGTACGGATACCTTCACCTACACGGTCCGTGACCGGCTTGGCCTGGAGAACACCGGCACCATTCAGGTGGGCATAGCGCCTGCAGCGGAAGCGAACCAGAAACCCATCGCCGTGAACGATGGTGTGATCCTCCGGCCTGGGCGCGCGATCGCTGTCGATGCGCTGCGAAATGACTCGGACCCGGACGGTGACCCGATCGCGCTTGATCCGGAGGCTCTGGCGGGCACGCCGGAGGAGATGACTCCGGAGGTGGTCGAGGGCCGCGTGCTGTTCAGTGCGCCTCAGGCAGAAGGTGATTTCAGCGTCCGCTATGGCATCCAGGACAGCCGGGGTGGCACCGCCGCAGGCAATATCAGTGTCACCGTCGATCAGAACGCTCCGCTGTTGTTGCCGATCGCCCGCGATGATCGGGTGGAGTCGGAAGAGACCCGCGGCCAGACGGCTGTGGACGTGCCGGTCCTGAAAAACGATGAGGACCCTGACGGTGTGGCCGAGGACCTCGTTGTTCGGGTCGATCCGGCAGCCGTCACCGCCTCAGTGGGAGCGGAGAACGCAGTCCGCGTTGAGCTCACCGAGCAGGCTCAGATCATCCCGTACACGGTGGAGGACATCGACGGCGGTGTTGCCACCGCCGTGATTTGGGTGCCGGGACTGAGCGAGCAGTACCCCACGCTCATCAGTGACGCACCGATCGACGTGCAGGCAGGAGAGGAACTGGCTCTCGACCTGCGGGAGTTGGTGGAGGTCCGGGAAGGCAGGACGCCGCGGCTGACGGTGACCGAGAAGGTCTCCGCAATCGGGACCAGCAACGCCAACGACTGGGTGGTCGATCCGAACAACCTCCGCTACGCCGCGGACGTCGGTTACGCCGGCAAGGGCTCCATCACCTTCGAGGTCACCGACGGCACCGGCCCCGACGACCCCGAAGGGTTGAGCTCAACCCTGACCGTACTCACCAACGTGATCCCCGCTGCGGAAGGCCCCAACATCCCGCCCACCCTGAACTCTGGATCGCTGGAAGTTGCAGTTGCTGAGCCGGCGGTCTCCCTGGATCTGGCCGGCCTTGCATCCGATCCGAACCCGGAAGACACCCTGGAGTTCTCGCTGACCGGTGATCAACCCGCCGGGTTCGAAGTGTCCCTCGACGGCTCGGTTCTGAGCGTGGCACCCGGTGAGAATTCTGAGGCTGGGCTCACCGGCGTCGTGGGAATTTCGGTATCTGACGGTGAGGAGACCGCAGCGAGTTCAGTTGCGTTGGCGGTGTTGGCGTCGAACCGGCCGCTTCCGGTGGCGAATGACGATGAGGTGCCTGACGCCGTGCAGGGTGAGCCCGTCCCGGTGGATGTGCTGGCCAACGACGTGAACCCGTTCCCGGAGGAACCGCTGCGCATTGTCGATGTGGTCGCTGACGGGAACGGCAGCGTGTCCCAGCAGGGCGAGTCGGTTCTGGTGACGCCGGATGAGTCCTTTGTTGGGACGATGACGGTGCAGTACACGGTGGAGGACAAGACGGCTGACCAGTCGCGCCTGGCGACGGGGCAAATTGTGCTGACGGTGAAGGGCAAGCCGAGGGCGCCGTCAACGCCTGTGGTCGAAAGCACCCGGAACAAGTCGGTGGTCCTGTCCTGGGATCCGCCGGCCGACAACGGTTCGCCGATCACCGGTTACACAGTCACCAGCAACAACGGGTTCACGCAGGAATGCCCGGCGACCACGTGCACGCTGACCGGGCTCACCAACAACGTCGAGTACGTATTCACGGTCACCGCCACCAACGACATCGGTACCTCCGATCCGTCGCCGGAATCGGCTGTAGCGCGTCCGGACACACAGCCGGCCCAGCCCGCTCCGCCGGCGCTGGTGTTCGGTGACGGATCGCTGACGGTCAACTGGACTCCGCCGGCCAATGAGGGCTCACCGATCGAGGGTTATGACCTGCAGATTTCGCCTGCACCGCCGAACGGGGCGGTGCAGCGTAGTGCCACCGGCAGTCCGCTGACGTGGGAGGGTCTGGAGAACGGCACCGCGTACAAGGTTCGGGTGCAGGCACGCAACGCGGCGCCTGATCCGTCGGAGTGGAGCGATTACTCCGCAGCTGAGATTCCGGCTGGGTTGCCGGGAATCCCTGCTGCGCCGACGACGACGCGTGCCGATTCGGTGGGCACGGAGAGTCAGCTGGTGGTCGACTGGGCAGACGTGACGCCCAATGGCGACGCGGTGACGAAGTATCAGGTGCAGGAGTTCCGCGGTGGCGCCCTGGTGCGTACCCTGCCCGAGGTCCAGGCGTCCGAGCAGACCATCGTGGTGCCCAACGCCGAAGCTGACTACAGCTACGCTGTCCGCGCCTACAACAAGGCAGGCTGGACCGAATACGGTGCCCAATCAGCACCTCGTCGCGCGGTTGGTTCTCCTGCAGCGCCGAGTAACGTGAGCCTGAAGGAGACTCGTACCGGCGCCGAGGGCCGCCACGTCCAAATCAGCTTCAGCGAACTCAACGCGGAGCAGCGCAACGGCGCACGAGCGTCCGAAGTCAGTTACCAGGCGGTGTTCAGCGATGGTCGTCAGATGACGGTCAGGCCCGGCCAGGAGATCGGCGGGCTCGCCAACGGATCCGCAGTGACCGCTACGGTCACTGCCATCGTCAACAGCGACGGCGCCAGCTACTCGAGTTCACCCGCCACCTCCAACCAGGTAAGCCCCTACGGCAACCCCGGGAAGCCTTCGGCGAGCGGACAGAACGGTACACAGAACGAAAACAGCGTGACCTTCAACTGGGCACCGCCCAACACCGGAGCTCATGACGTCAAGCAGATTCAGATCAGCATCGACGGCGGTGGTTGGCAGAATGTTGCCAATTCCGGTTCGAGGCGGGTCAGCGGCAACTTCGAACAACAACACGAGATTCGGGTTCGCTCGCTGAACTCCCGCGGCGAAGCAGGGGGAATCGCGAACGCTACAGCCCGCGCGGGCAAGGAACAACCGAGCCAGCTCGACACACGGCTCCTGGGACATATGCAGCGCAGCTGCACCGACCCCGCGAACCGGGCCACCTACGATCCCGAGGAGTTCACCTGTGAAGGCGTGGGCGGAAATAATCCCCCGTGGTTCTACGCCGAGCACCAGTTCGCTGTCGGTTGCTGGATCAGCCACACCGATGGCTACGGCCGGACCGGTCAGTGGTACCGGATTGTTGGAGGGCCGCGCAACGTTGGCCGCTACATCGACGCCGGCCACGTGACCGTCGGCGGGCCGGCCCAGAGCAAACTGCCGCAGTGCTGACAGCCGACGTCCTGCACGTATTCTTTCCCGTGGGCAGCACGGATTCCGCAAGAGAAAAAGGAACAGATCATCATGACAATGACCGCTGAACAGGCCGCGTGGTTCGCCGGGACGTTTGACAAGCTGGTTGGCAACGTGGGGCAGGCAGTCCTCGGCAAGTCCCACGTGGTACGGCTTGTCCTGACCGCGATGCTCGCCGAGGGTCATGTGCTGCTCGAGGATGCTCCGGGAACCGGAAAAACCATGCTGGCGCGGTCACTCGCTGCGACGGTGCAGGGAACGCACTCCCGCATCCAGTTCACCCCGGACCTCCTGCCCTCTGATGTCACGGGCATCACCATCTATGACCAGAAGACGCAGGAGTTCGAGTTCCACAAGGGCCCCATCTTCGCGAACATCGTGCTCGCAGACGAGATCAACCGCGCCTCGCCGAAAACCCAGTCGGCGCTGCTGGAGGTCATGGAAGAATCCCGCGTCACAGTGGATGGCGTGAGCTACACCAACGACCGCCCGTTCATGGTGATCGCAACGCAGAACCCGATCGAACAGGCCGGAACCTACCGTCTTCCGGAAGCGCAGCTTGACCGCTTCCTGATCAAGACCATGATCGGCTACCCGGACCATGCCTCCACCGTCCAACTGCTCAGCGGCTCGGCAACCCGTGACCGTTCGGCGGCGCTGACCCCGATCATCACCACCCAGGCCATCAAGGACATGGCGGATCTGGCGACGGAAACCCACGTGGATAACGCGGTGCTCGAGTACATCTCCCGGTTGACGGAGGAGACCCGCTCTGCACCGGAGACGCGTCTCGGAGTGAGTGTGCGCGGAGCACTGGCCATGGTCCGCACAGCGAAGGTCTGGGCTGCCGGCCAGGGCAGGCATTACGTCCTGCCCGACGACGTCAAGGAACTGGCGCCGTACGTGTGGACCCACCGCTTTGTCATGGACCCGGAAGCGGAGTTCGCCGGAGCAACACCCGAGGCCGTCCTGCGCCGCGTGCTTGCCGACGTGTCAGCTCCCCAGCAACGCGCCACCGCCTGACACTCCTGAGGATTCATGGCAACGAACACGGAAACCGCGGAAAAAAGCGCCTCACGACGGCGCGCGGCTGATCCTGCGCGCCGTCGGGCGTCCCAGCCGTCCCCGGAACGGACCGGAAGACAGAAACGCACGGCGTCGTCGTCCCGTCTCCACCCACGGTCACTGACCCGGGAAGCCTGGCAGCTGGCGCGGGACGCAGGCGCGCCGGTGGCCAGCCGGATCCTCGACGGACTGAGGAAATACTGTGGCCCCGTAGTGGGAGTGGTCAGTCCGCTCGGGTGGATCATTGCCGCAACTGTCACCGCACTCTGGATACTCGGCTCTGTCTTCGACTGGCGGGAAGCGCTCGTTGCAGCGCTGCTGGGCACGGTTCTCTTTCTCCTGGCCGTCGGATTCATTCTCGGCCGCTCCTCCTACGCTGTGGAGCTGGACCTGACGCGTACGCGCGTGGCGGTGGGGGACCGCGCCGTCGGAAGCGTTGCCGTCTCCAACACCTCAGCCAAGGCGCTGCTTCCGGCCTCGCTGGAGCTGCCGGTAGGAGCGGCGACGGCAATTTTCCACCTGCCAAGACTCAAGCCGAACCAGCAGCACGAAGACCTGTTCACCATCCCCACGCAGCGCCGCGCCGTCATCGTGGTGGGGCCGGTCCGCTCGGTGCGCGCTGATCCGCTGAGCCTGCTGCGCCGCCAGGTGTTCTGGACCGAACCCACCGACCTGTACGTGCACCCGCGGACGGTGGCGCTGGTCGGCTCGGCGGCCGGCTTCATCAAGGATCTGGAGGGACTGCCCACCAAGGACCTCTCCAGCGCTGACGTCTCCTTCCACGCGCTGCGCGATTACGTACCCGGAGACGACCGCCGCCACATTCACTGGAAGACGACGGCGCGGACCGGCCAGCTCATGGTCCGCCAGTTCGAGGAAACCCGCCGCTCCCACCTCGCCGTTGCCCTCTCAACCAACACATCCGAATACGCATCAGACGCCGAGTTCGAGCTCGGCGTGTCCGTTGCCGGTTCCATCGGACTGCAGGCCATCCGCGAGCAGCGGAACCTGAGCGTGCTCACCCAGGACGGCCCCGTGCGCTCCGAAACCGGGCGCAACCTGCTCGATGACATGACGCGGATCGAGGGCCGGAACCGGCGCCTCACCGCAGTGGACCTTGCGAGGACGACGGCGGATTCGGTACCGAATGCCTCGGTTGTGTTCTTCGTGGTGGGCCCGCACGTCACCCCGTCCCAGCTCCGCTCCGCAGCCGCCTCGGTTCCGCCCGGCATCAGATGCATTGCCATCCGTTGCGTGAGTGACCAGGATCCGGGACGGGCCACGATCGGAGATCTCACCGTGCTCACCCTCGGCAACCTGTCCGACCTCGCCCTCATCCTCCGGAAGGCAGCAGCATGAGCCGCCGTGCGGGACGCTCCGCAAGGACGCTGCCGGGAAGGCTGCAGACCGGCATCGATATCGGCGCCCTGGTCCTCCTTCTCGGTCTCGGAATCGTTGGATTCGGCCCCACTTTCGGCGGGGACCTGCGCTATCTTGCGGCGGGATTCGGTGGGATCGCGATCGGCCTCGTCACGGCCTGGCTGAGCACCCGCCACCGCTGGGGTTTCTGGCCGACTGCAGGGGTCCTGCTGGGCGCCTACCTGGTGCTGGGACACGCGCTGGCCGCGCCGGTGGAATCCTTCCTCGGGTTCCTGCCCACGCTTGAATCGCTGCGGGTCGTGATCGCCGGCGTCGTCTTCTCCTGGAAGGATCTGCTGACGGTCGCGGACCCGGTGGGAATCAGCCGCGGCATGCTTGTGGTGCCTTTCCTTTCAGCCCTCCTGCTCGCGGCGGTCGCCGGGCTGCTGGCCTGGCGCGTGCGCACGCCGTACTGGGTGCTCCTGCCGGTCCTCGGACTGTTCCTCGTCAGCATCGCCTTCGGCACCAACCGGGCAGCGCTGCCGGAACTCCGTGGCATCCTGCTGATCGTCGCAGCAACCGCCTGGCTGGCCTACCGCCGGGACATTGCACGAACTGACCAGACCGGAGCGCTGTCGGCGAATACAGCTGCGCAGCCGGACCCTCCCGGCGTCGGAATCGTTGGAGTTCGCGGTCTTCTCCGCTCCAACACGGCACGCCGGCTGGGACTGGGCGGAGCTGTCCTCGCCGTCGGCACCATTCTTACCCTCGTGGTGAGTCCGGTGCTGGCGGGGAACACGGACCGCGATGTGCTCCGCGACGTCGTCGAGCCTCCGGTTGATCTGTTCGACTACCCCAGCCCACTGACCAGCTTCCGCAAGTACGTCAAGGACCAGGCTGATGAGACGCTCCTGACCGTGGACGGGCTGCCCGAGGGCCAGCGCATCCGGCTCGCCGCGATGGATGCCTACGACGGCGTGGTGTACAACGTGAATCCGCAGGCTGCCGGGAACTTTGCCCGGGTAGGGGATGCGCAGCAGCTCGGCAGCGCGGACGTCGCGGAGGACGAGGGCACCGTCGCCACCCTCGACATCACCATCGAGGCGTACAACGGCGTGTGGCTGCCCACGGGAGGCGAGCTGCTCGGCGTGGATCTGGACGGGCCACGCTCACAGGACCTCAACCGGTCCCTGTACTACAACAATGACGCCTTGACCGCACTGTCCACCATCGGGGTGCAGTCGGGCGACACCTACAGCATCAACGTGGTCTTCCCGGAGGTTCCGGGTGACGAGGTGCTCACCCAGTATGACTTCGCGGACCTTAGCCTCCCGCGCGTCCAGAACGAGCCGCCCATCATCGCGTCCAAGGCGAGCGAATACGTGGGAGAAGTTTCCGACCCGATCGAGCGGGCGCGTCGCCTCGAGCAGGTGCTCAGCTCGCAGGGCTTCTTCAGCAACGGCAAGGACGGTGAAGCGCCGTCCCTGCCCGGCCACGGCGCCGCCCGCATGCTCACCCTTCTTGACGCCGAGCAGATGGTCGGCGACGACGAGCAGTACGCCGTATCGATGGCCCTGATGGCTCGCAAGCTCAACATTCCGGCCCGGGTAGTGATGGGTTTCTACCCCGACTGGGACGAGGTCGAGGACCCTTCAGCG
Organism: Arthrobacter sp. PTI12; assembly: GCF_056679915.1. Lineage (NCBI taxonomy): Bacteria > Bacillati > Actinomycetota > Actinomycetes > Micrococcales > Micrococcaceae > Arthrobacter > Arthrobacter sp. PTI12. The sequence goes on from NZ_CM155256.1 coordinate 1,590,339, forward strand.
CCCCTCGCCCTCACCGGTGAAGACGTGCACGCCTGGGTGGAGATCGCCTTCGACAATGCCGGCTGGGTTCCGTTCGACCCCACCCCTCCGGAGGACAACGAACCGGTGCCGCCGCAACAGCAGCCCAAGTCCTCGCCTAAGCCGCAGGTTCTCCAGCCTCCGCCGCCGCCGCAGGAACCGGCCGAACTGCCGCCGGATTCCGCACCGGAGCCCCAGGACGCCGAAGACCGCACCAAGGACTTCTGGGATGACTGGGGTCCGCTGGTCCGCGCCATAGCGCTCGCCCTGATCCCGTTGGGTGTCCTGCTGCTTCCGCTGCTGCTCATTCTTCTGCTGAAAGTACGACGGCGGAAGCGGCGCGCGAACATCGGCGCGCCTTCCCAGCGGGTCGGCGGAGGATGGAGCGAGGTGTTGAGCCTCGCTACGGACCTCGGTGCGGAGACCAACGCCAGGGCAACCCGCCGCGAGAGTGCACATGAACTCGGAACGGCTTTTCCCGCCAGCGCAGGATCAACCACGCTCCTCGCACAGCGCGCAGACGCCAACATCTTTGCGTACGGTGAACCGACCGAACGTGAGGTCGAGGAGTACTGGAGCGCCGTCGAGTCATCGTTGGAGGGTATGCGCGGCTCGGTTGGCTGGTTCCGGCGGCAGCGTGCCCGCTTCTCGCCGCGTTCCCTCATCCGGGAGGCGCGGTCAAAGGTGCGTCCGCGCTGCACTGCCCGGGGAGCACGCCGTGGTTCAGAGCGAAGGCAGGACCCGTGAGCGTGGACGGGCTCCAGTGCCCGCGTTGTTCGTCACGGGTGGCCGCCGGCACGGCGTATTGCGTGCGCTGCGGCGCTTCCATTCCCAATCGTGCCCCGCATGTCCGTACAGTGGACCCACCGGGCGGTGCGTTGGCGCATCCTGATGCCCGGATGAACGGTGAGGGAGGAACGCGGGGCACCATGGCTCAGCTCAACCTTGAGAACGGTTCGGCAGGCAAGCGGCTCGGAGCAAAGCTGGTTGACGGTATTCCGCCTGCGCTGATCAGCGGACTGGCCGCCGTGGTCGGTATGCCACTGATTGGCTACGAGCAGGTGTCGGCGAGTTCCGCCGTCGTCGATCTGTCCATGTTTTTCGTTGTGATGGGTGCAGGCAGCCTGCTGGCGCTTGGCTACTGGATCTTCCTCTGGGGCTGGGAAGCGAAAACCGGCAAGACCCCTGGCAACCTGATGTTCGGCCTGCGGACCACCGACGAGGAGGGCTTCGCGCCCGGCTGGCTGGCTGTCTTTCTGCGCAACCTCATCATCGCGCTCTCGGGGATCATTCCGGTGCTTGGCTTCGTGATCGTCATGATCTCCAACCTGTTCGACCCCCACGGGAAGCGTCAGGGCTGGTATGACAAAGCCGCGCGAACGTTTGTGTTCGATGTCCGGCGCGGCCGCAATCCGCTGCTGACCGGAGGAATCAACGGGCCGTCGTCGTTCGCTCCGCAACCGGTTCCGCCTGCCGTCCAGCCCATCCAGTCGCCGGTCGTTGCCCGGCCTGAACCGGTGGCGCGCACAGCAGAACCGGTGCTCTTCCAGCCAGAGAAGGTTCCAACGGGCAGGACGGCCCCGCTTCCTGACTTCGGCACCCTGCACCCCGATGAGGAAGCCGGAGAGACGGTCATGTCCCGGGGGTCCGCGCCGGTGAAAACGTACGCTGAGCCGGCCGGCCGTAAAGCTGTGCGTATCCTGCTCGACGACGGCCGCGACCTGGTGCTGGAATCCGTGGCGCTGATCGGCCGCAACCCTGCAGGGAAGGACAACGAGCCGGCACAGCTGATCCCCGTGAAGGACGAGGGGCGCTCAGTCTCGAAAACCCACCTTCACCTGCGCGTCGACGCGGGCAGGCTGTGGGTGACCGATCGTCATTCAACCAACGGCAGTGCCGTGGGCGGTGCGGACGGTGAACGTACTCCGCTGCCGGGAGGCCAGCCTTCGTGGGCGCCACCCGGTTCCACTGTGTACTTCGGCGACCGCAGCTTCAGGGTGGAACAGGCATGAGCAATTTCGAACAGATGAAGGACCGGAACATCGAACTCACCGTCGGGTACGCGACCGACCGCGGCCTCAAGCGCCAATTGAACGAAGACTCCCTGATTGCGTCCGAGCCGATCTTCGCGGTGGCGGACGGCATGGGCGGGCACGAGGCAGGGGAGGTCGCTTCAGGAATCTGCGTGCGGACCCTGGCGGAGAGCAGCATCATCGGCGAGCATGCCCCGCACTTTTCAGCGGCGGATCTCGAGGAATTGCTGCGCACTGCTGATGAGCACATCCGCTCAGAGACGGGAGGCCGGGCGGGCACTACGCTGTCCGGCGTCGTCCTGGTGGAAGAGTCCGGGATGCCCTACTGGCTCTTCTTCAATGTGGGCGATTCACGCACCTACCGGTTGTGTCAGGGCCGGTTCGGGCAGATTTCCGTTGATCATTCCGAGGTGCAGGAGCTGGTGGACCGCGGCCACATCACGCAGGAGCAGGCCGTTGGCCACCCCAGACGGCATGTCATCACCCGTGCGCTGGGAACGGGTGACGATTCCGAGGCCGACTACTGGCTCATGCCGGTGGAAGAGGACGACAGGATCCTCATCTGCTCGGATGGACTGAGCACCGAGGTCTCCGACGATCGCATCTACACTCTCCTCAGTTCCACGGCCGATCCGCAGCAGGCTGCTGACGCGCTGGTGCAGGAGACTCTCCGCAATGGTGCCCGCGACAACGTGACCGTGGTGGTGATCGACGCCCACGGGATCGACCCCGATGCCGAGCTCCACACCACAGCGCCACGCATGATCGGTGCCGATACCGCTGCTGCGGATGGTCCGAATGGTCCGGGTGCTCCGGACGCTGATGCTTCCAACGCCGAGGTGGAGCGTTCGTGAGCGCAGTCCGTTACCTTCCAGGGGAGGGGTGGCTCAGTGTGGTGCGTTCCGGCGTCGTAGTGCTGGTCCCTGCTGCCACCGCACCTGAGCTGACCGACCGGCTCTGGAACCAACTGGGGGAGAACCCCAATTTGCAGGCTGTGCTGCCGATCGTCGCGGGTGGTTTTGGGCAGGGGCTCGAATCCATGCCTCCGTTCGGTGTGGTGTCCCACACGGACCGGCTCCATGTACTGCTTCGAGGCGATGTTCACCTGAGTGTCGACACCGACGACGGCGGCGCGCAGGTTGAGTTGTCCGGGCAACAGGTGACCACGTGGGTGGAGCGAATCGTCGACGGCGGCGGAAACGGCTTCACGCTGAGCGGCGGCTCTGTCGACGCAGCCGGTTCTATTGGCCCAGGCGGTTATTCCGGGGCAGGCGGGGACACTGCTACCCTGCCGCTTGAGTCAGGAATTGTCCGGGCGTCTGTCGTCTCCGTTAAGTCTTTTGGGCCGGTCGGGCCGGCTGATCCCGTGCGCGCCGAGCCCGAACCCGCTGATCCCGAACGCGCTGTGACGGGTGCTGCTGAGGCTGAGGAACTCGCCACAATCAACCCGAGCCTTTATCTGAGCTCCACTGACGGCGTCGATGAAGACGGCCAACGTGCGGCGGACGGTGCGGACAGCATCGGTGAGGACCAGAACCAGCAGGCCGAACCGGATCCCGAGCTCCAGACCACCGGCTACGACCACCTGTGGGACCAAACTGTCATGCGGCGCGTGGAGGACGCTGCGGTGCGTCCACCTGAGGAAGCTAACCCGTCGAACGAGGTAGACGTTCAGGAGGACGTTGCTCAGGTGCCGGAACAACCGTCACGGCCGTCGGAACGACCACAGCAGGCGGAGCTGTCAGAGCTGTCAGAGCAGTCAGAGCTATCAGAGCTATCAGAGCTGTCAAAGCCACAGCCGGAGCCGTCCACGCCGCCGGCCGATGCGTCGCCGATACCGCTGACTGCACCCGGGCAGCTGATCGACTCCGTACCGTGGGCACGCAAGAGTGCCGGGACCGGCGGAACGGCAACAGGGCCCGCAACCTTAAACAAGTCCGCAACCCCAATCACGCCTGACACGTCGATCACGCCTGACGCCCCCGCACCGAAGCAGCCCCGCGACCTCCCCGACGCCGAAGATCACGATGGCCAGACGATCATGCGCAGCGACCTGCAGGTCCAACCATCGCAGCAGCCTGCCCAACCGGCAGCTGAGCCGCGTCCCGGTACCGGACCTTTGGTGCTGGCGAGGCTGTGCGGGCAGGGTCACGCCAATCCGCCGGAAGCATCGGACTGCAAAGTCTGTTCCCAGCCCCTTGACAGCGAACCGCGTGAGGTCCGCCGGCCAAGTCTTGGCACCATGCGCATTTCAACCGGTGAGGTGGTGGAACTGGACCAGTCGCTGATCATTGGCCGGCAGCCGTCCGTCTCACGGGTTCAGGGCCGTGGTATGCCGAAGCTGGTGCAGGTCACCAGCGCCGGCGGGGATATTTCGCGCTCACACGTCGAGGTGCGGCTCGACGGCTGGCACGTCCTGCTGTGCGATCTCAAGGCCACCAACGGCACGGTGCTGATTCGCGCGGGCCAGCCGCCACGCCGCCTGGGCGAATCGGAGACCGCGTTCCTCCTTGATGGTGATGTCGCCCAGCTCGGTGACGACATCTTCCTGCGCTTCGAGGGCCTGCGATGACTTCACGGCGCGCCGCCGCACCACCGCCGCACATCCCGGGCTACCGCTACGTCAGCCTGCTCGGATCGGGTGGTTTCTCCGACGTGTACCTGTACGAGCAGGACCGTCCGCGCCGTCGCGTAGCCGTCAAGGTCCTGGTGTCCGGTCTGCTGACCGAAGGCGCCCGCAAGGCGTTCGAGTCCGAGGCCAACCTCATGGCCCAGCTCTCCACGCACCCGTATATCGTCACGATCTACGAAGCGAACATCACCGACGACGGGCACTCCTACCTCGCGATGGAGTACTGCTCGCGCCCGAGCCTGGACGTGCGGTACCGCAAGGGGCGGCTCTCGCTGGCCGAAACACTGACGATCGGCATTCAGGTCGCTTCAGCCGTCGAGTCTGCCCACCGCGCCGGCATCGTGCACCGCGACATCAAACCGGCAAATATCCTGGTCACCGAATACAACCGCCCTGCGCTCACGGACTTCGGCATCTCCGGCACCACGGACGGCGGCGCCGATGAGGACCTCGGCATGTCCATCCCCTGGTCCCCGCCGGAAGCATTCGAGGGCGGCAGCGTGGACGGGATCCGGATGGACGTCTGGTCCCTCGGAGCCACCCTCTACACGCTTCTTGCCGGCCGCTCGCCCTTCGTGTTCCCGGGCCTGGACAATTCGCAGAGCCAGTTGATGGACCGCATCGGGTCAATGCCGCTTGCCCCGATCGGCAGGGATGATGTGCCGCAATCCCTGGAGCTTGCGCTGGCAACAGCGATGGCCAAGAACCCGGCCGCCCGCTACAGCTCGGCACACTCCTTTGCGCTTTCGTTGCAGCGGATCCAGACGGAACTGGGCATCTCGGTCACCCCGTTTGAAGTTCTGGATGACACCGAACACGTGTATCAGAACGACGACGGCGCCGAAGCCACCCGCGTGCGCAAGGTCGTCTCCATCGACCCGGAGTCTTCCACCTTTTCACCCACCTTCCCGACGGCGTCACCCACCGCGCCCAGTCGCCCTTCGCACGGTTCCGTGCCCACCTACTCCGCGCCGTCGTCGTCCATGTCCTCCAGGGTCGACCAACCTCCAGCAGCGGAGGACGCGGCAGACAATAGCGCAACCGAAGACCACGCGTGGCGGGACCGCACCATCCTCCGTGGGGGTGAGCCGCAGGGCGACTCCGTCCGTCTGGATACGACGCTCGGCAGGCCCGTGGGTACGGGGCTGGAAGCCGCTCCAGCCGACGCCGAACCTGTCCGTCGCAAGCGCAGCCCACTGGTGGGCATCCTGCTGGGGCTGGTGCTGCTGGCCGGCGTCGGAATCGGGGTATTCGCCATCGTGAACGGGCAACCGGAAGACCAACCGACCGTGGCACCGCCCACCCAGCCGCCGCCGGACGCGCTGGCCGGTGTTGAGGGCGTTGTGCCGGCGCCCACGGGTATCACCGCAGGGGAGTCCGGCAACACTGTTGTCTTCACCTGGACCAATCCCGATCCGCAGGAAGGTGACGTGTACCGCTTCCGGACCGTGACCGTCACCGAGGAGGGGGACTGGGACCGCACAGTGCAGACCGAGGCGCCCGTCGCGGCCAATCCGGACGGACGCACCTGCGCTGATATACAGATAGTGCGGGCAAACGGAACTGCTTCCGAGCCCGAACGCGCCTGCTGGCCTGAGTGAGTTGAAGGGAATACCCGTGGGGGAACTGGCAATAGATTATTGCGGTGAGTGGCATGAGCCGAAGGACGGAGAGCCGTTCAACATCGGTCGCGAAGGCGATCTTGAGGTGGACGACAATCCGTACCTACACCGCAAGTTCCTCCAGATTGCCCATCAGAACGGAATCTGGTGGCTCAATAACGTGGGCACCATGCTCTCGGCCACCGTTGCGGACACCACCGGCGGAATGCAGGCGTGGGTTGCGCCCGGTGCCAGGATTCCGCTGGTCTTCGGGCAGACCCGCGTTGTCTTCACGGCCGGCCCCACTACCTACGAGTTCGACGTGCACCTCAAGACCCCCGCCTTCCGCCAGGAGCGCCAGGTCGACGACGGCTCCGGGACAACGACGATCGGCCCGGTTCGCTTCACCGATTCGCAGCGTGCGCTGATCGTAGCGCTCGCTGAACCGATGCTGCGCCGTGAAGGGACCGGGTTCAGTTCCATTCCATCCTCTGCGGCGGCTGCGCAACGGTTGGGCTGGGCGCTGACCAAGTTCAACCGCAAGCTGGACAACGTGTGCGACAAACTGGACCGGGTGGGAGTCGTGGGCCTGCGCGGCGGCGGCGGCAAGCTCGCCACCAACCGGCGCGCCCGGCTGGTGGAACATGCCGTGACCTCGCACCTGGTCACGCCCGAGGACCTCGATCTGCTCGAAACCATGAAGGGCAAGGCGGATGAGGACTGAGCTGTCCGCGCCGTTCCGTCCTGACGTCCACCTCAACCACCCGGAGTGTTCCTGACATGTTGCTGCGCCTCACCCTGCGGCGTGATCCTGACCCCGCGAAGGATCTCGCTGTCACCGTGGACGGGCTCGCTACCGTAAGCGATGTTGCCCGCGAGCTGTATGTGGCTGATCCGGCGCGTGCGGGGGCTGAACCTCCTGGTCAGTTGTCCCTGACAGTCGAGGAGTCCTACGTTGCCGGCGGCATGCGCGGCCGAACGCTCAATCCCGACGTCAGCCTGTTTGAATCGGGTCTGCGGCCCGGCTCCGCCGTGACTATCAGCCGGGTCAGCGACCAGTTCAACGTGCCGGGACAGGACCGGGGGCCGGCGGTCGCCACGCTACGGGTTCTGTCAGGGCCCGACGCCGGCAAGGAATTTTCGCTGCCGGCCGGCGCCAGCTACCTGGGCCGGGACCGCAACTGCGATATCCGCTTCGCCGATCCGATGATGTCCAAGCGGCACGCGCGGATCAACGTGGCCGACGGCATTGAAATCATTGACACGAACTCCGCGAACGGCCTCCTCATGGGCGGCACGAGGGTGGAGCGGACAACCCTGACCAGCGCGGATGAGATCACGCTGGGAGACACCACCCTTGCAGTGGTGCCGCTGACCCGCGCCTACTCCGCCGATCCCACCAACCCGCTCATAGAGTTCAACCGCTCGCCGCGCGTTGTACCGGCCTTCGTCGAAAAGCCCAAGCAGATTCCGGCGGGCCCGAGGCGGCCGAATCCCATGCGCTTCCCCTACCTGCTGCTCATTGCGCCGATCCTGCTGGGCGCCATCATGTTCTCCATTACACGCAGCCCGTTCAGCCTGATTTTCATTCTCATGATGCCGATGATCCTGGTGGGCAGCTACCTCGACCAGCGGATCAACGCCAAGCGGACCTTCCGGGAGGCTGTGGCGCAGTTCCGCGACTCGATGGCGTTCTTCCGCAGCGACATCGAAAGGACACGGAAAGTAGAGCGTGCCGTCCGGCATGCCGAGGCGCCCTCGGTGGCGGACACGGTCGACGCCGTCTACAAACTGGGCCCACTGCTGTGGACGCACCGCCCGGAGCACGACTTCTTCCTGAGCCTGCGGTTCGGTACCGGCCGTGCACCGTCCCGGATCGAGCTGTCTGAACCTGCCGGCTCAGACACACTGCCCGAGTTCTCCGAGGAGATCCGCGACGCCGCAGAGGAGTACGCCTACATTGACGACGTACCCATCGTGGCGAATCTCCGTCTGTCCGGCGCACTGGGCGTCGCTGGGGCACGCGGGATCGTTGACGACGTAGCACGCGGACTGGTCATCCAGGCGATCGGGCTGCATTCACCGGCCGAGCTGACCGTTGTTGCGTTGACCTCGGTGCAGTCGAAGGAACGGTGGGGTTGGCTGCAGTGGCTCCCGCACACCGGCTCAGTCCACAGCCCGTTGACCGGTGACCATCTGGCGGCCGGACCGGCCGCGGCGGGACTGCTGTTGTCCCGGCTGGAGGACCTCGTCTCGGTCCGCGCTGCCGAACGCTCGGGGGTCGCGCTTCGCGGGCGGTTGGACCCCACGAAGGAAGTGGAACAGCCTGTGCCGGTCACGCCGTCGGTCCTCGTGGTCGTGGAGGACGATGTCACGGTTGACCGCGCCCGCCTGACCAGAGTTGCCGAGGCAGGAGCGGACGTCGGCGTCCATGTTGTGTGGGTTGCCGGGACGGTTGCGGCGCTGCCGGCGGCCTGCCGCGACTTCCTCTTTGTCGACGGCGACGCGGCGAATGTCAGCGGCCAGGTGCGGTTGGGTGAACTGTCGACGCCGGTCAGCTGCGAAAGCGTGGATCTTGAGCTGGCAGGGCAGCTGGCGCGGATGCTGACTCCCGTCGTCGACGTCGGCAAGCCTGTGGAGGATGATTCGGATCTTCCGCGTGCAGTCTCCTACGTGACGTTGGCGGGGAATGAACTGGTGGAGGCGACGACGGCGGTCGCCGACCGCTGGACGGAGAATAACTCGGTGGCGTCCCGTGCGCTGCCCAACCGGAAGCACCAGGGATCGCTTCGTGCACTGGTGGGTTCGAAGGGCGTCGAGCCGATGTACCTGGACCTCAAGACCGAGGGCCCGCACGCACTGGTCGGGGGAACCACCGGCGCCGGCAAGTCCGAGTTCCTGCAGTCCTGGGTGCTCGGCATGGCCGCTGCGTACAGTCCTGACCGGCTCACGTTCCTGTTTGTCGACTACAAGGGTGGAGCGGCGTTCGCCGACTGCGTGAAGTTGCCGCACACGGTAGGGCTGGTCACGGACCTGTCGCCGCACCTGGTGCGGCGGGCGCTGACCTCGCTGCGGGCCGAGCTGCACTACCGGGAACACCTGTTCAACCGCAAGAAGGCCAAGGACCTGTTGGCCATGGAGCGGGATGCGGATCCGGAGACGCCGCCCTCCCTTGTCATCGTTGTGGACGAATTCGCGGCGCTCGCCCGCGAAGTGCCGGAGTTTGTCGACGGGGTGGTCGATATAGCGGCGCGCGGTCGGTCACTCGGCCTGCACCTGATCCTGGCAACGCAACGGCCGTCCGGTGTCATCAAGGACAACCTGCGCGCCAACACCAACCTCCGGATTGCTTTGCGGATGGCTGACACGGATGATTCACAGGACATCCTCGGGACGCCGATGGCTGCCTACTTCAGCCCCACCATTCCGGGCCGTGGTGCTGCCAAGACGGGGCCCGGCCGCATCCAGAGCTTCCAGACGGGCTATGCGGGGGGCTGGACCACGCGTGCGCCTGCGCGTCCGCGCATCGACGTGGTCGAGATGAATTTCGGCTCAGGCACGAGGTGGGAGTCTGCAGCTGATGAGGTTGTCTCCGAGCCGGGTGGGCCGAATGACATCGCGCGGATCGTGGGCAATGTTTCCCAGGCGGCGCTGGAGCTTGGCATCAAACCGCCGCGCAAGCCCTGGCTGGCCGAACTGGCCGAGGCATACGACTTCTCGAAGCTGCCCAACCCGCGTACCGATGAATCGCTGCTGCTTGGCGTCACTGATGATCCGGAGCACCAGGAGCAGCCCACGGTCTTCTACCAGCCGGATGTCGACGGGAATTTGGCGATCCTTGGATCCGGTGGGTCCGGCAAGTCCACCGCCCTGCGGACACTCGCCATCGGGTGTGCTGTGACGGTGCGGGGTGGTCCGGTGCAGGTGTACGGCATTGACTGCGCGTCCAATGGGCTGCAGATGCTCGGTCAGTTGCCCCACGTGGGCGCGATCCTTGACGGGGATGATTCCGAGCGGATCGGCAGGCTGCTCCGGTACCTGCGCGGAATCATCACCGAGCGTGCAGACCGGTTCGCCGAGGTGCGGGCCGGAAGTATCTCCGAGTACCGGAGGCTGGCTGGCCGGCCGGACGAACCGAGAATCCTGCTCCTGGTCGACGGCATCACCACCTTCCGGGAGACCTACGAGTTCAAGGGGCGGGAGCGCCACTTCGAACTGTTCCAGCAGATCGCGACCGATGGCCGTCCCCTGGGTGTGCACATTGTCGTGACCGGTGAACGCACCAATTCACTGCCGCCGTCGTTGGCGTCATCGATCAGCCGCCGGATCATCCTGCGGATGGCAGGCAAGGACGACTACTCGACCCTCGGGGTGCCGCGCGACGTACTTTCGAGCTCGTCTCCACCCGGGCGCGGGCTGCTCGACGGGCTGGAGGTGCAGCTCGCCGTCTTCGGCGGCAACGCCAACCTGGAACTCCAGGCTCGCGAGGTCGAACGCATGCGTGATGCCATGCTGCGCCAGGGCGTTCCGCAGGCGCCCGGCGTGCTCAGCCTGCCGGAGTCGATCGATCTGGACGTGCTGCCGGAGGCGCAGGCGGGTTCAGCAGTGATCGGCGTCGACGACTTCAACCTCGAGCCTGCAGCCGTTGCTGCAACCGGGGCCTTCATGGTGTCCGGCCCGCCTGGGTCCGGGCGGACCGTCGCGCTCGTGACGCTGGCAGCGGCGCTGCAGAAGTCGTCGCCGAATGTCAGGCGGATCTACCTCGGTGCGCGGCGATCGACGGTGGCGTCGCTCGGGCTGTGGGACGAGGCCCATGTAACGGCGGCACTGGTACAGCCGGAGCTAGCGCGGCTCGCAACCTTGGCGGACGGCGCCGAAGGATCGGTGGCGTTCTTTATCGAGGGACTGACGGAGTTCAGCGATTCGCTGGCGGAACTCGAGCTGGGCTCGCTGGTGAAGGCTGCAGTGAAAGCCGGGCAATGGGTGGTCGGGGAGGCTGAGACCTCAACCTGGTCCAGCGCCTGGAACCTGTCCGGTCCGTTCAAGTCGGGCAGGCGGGGGCTTCTGCTCAACCCGAACGAGCTCGACGGCGACACGCTCCTGAACACGTCGCTCGGACGGACGGCCGGAAACCGCTTCATTCCGGGCCGCGGGTACGTGATCGGCCGTGGAAAGGCCTACAAGCTACAGGTCGCTACAACCATGGGCGGCCTGGACTGACACGCCGATCCAGCCCGTACGTGGGGAGTGCTGCTTGGGGAGCGGTCCCCATCGACACCGGCAAGCGGGCTTGGATAGGTTGTAGTTGGTCGCTCAGCAGGGGAGCCCGCGAGGGATATCCCGGCTTGGGCAGGCGGTTCCGGAAATGCCGGACCGCCACAGACGAAAGGTGGGGACAATGAGCAACGTTACACACGGTAACAACCCGGAGCAGATGGGACAGCTGGCACAGCTGCTTACCCAGAAGTCCGAAGAACTGAACCAGACCGCCAACCAGCTGACGCAGCAGCTTGGCAACACAGCCTGGGTTGGCCCGGATTCCGAGCGCTTCCGCGGCGAGTGGGAAACCCACCGCGCGCAGCTGACCCAGATTGCAGCCCAGCTGCAGGAAGTCAGCGCAACCGTACAGCGCAACCGCCAGGATCAGGAAGCAACCTCCAACGCGTAGGTTCTTTCGGACGGCTGAACGGCCCGCGGCTTCGGCTGCGGGCCGTTTGCGTTGACCCATCCTTCAACGCGGGCAAGTGTCGGAGGTCTGGGGCAAGATAGGAAGCGTGGCCACAGTGAACCAACACGCCGATGCGCATTCCGAAGCAGGTCCCAACGTCGAGCTGCCCGCCGGCGAGGTGCCGGATGACTCCCTGAAGGAGGAATACGGCAGCCTGGTTGAGGAGGTTCGGCGTCACCGTTTCGCGTACTACAACGAGAATGCGCCGCTGGTCTCGGACGCAGAGTTCGATGAACTGTTCCGCCGGTTGGAACAGATCGAGGCAGAGCACCCGGAGCTGATCTCCAATGATTCCCCTACACAGGAGGTCGGCGGGGATGTGTCTGCCGCCTTCTCGCCCGTGCAGCATCTGCAACGGATGTACAGCCTGGAAGACGTATTCTCCACGGATGAGCTCGAGGCATGGGTCCGGCGTGCCGAGGCCAGTATCGAGTCGCAGCGTCCGGGAAGCGGCGTGTCGTGGCTGACCGAGCTGAAAATTGACGGCCTCGCGGTCAACCTTCTCTACCGCAACGGGGAACTAGTCCGGGCAGCAACCCGCGGTGACGGAGCAACCGGAGAGGACATCACGCACAATGTCCTCACGATCAAGACAATCCCGCGCAGGCTCAAGGGCTCCGAGCATCCGGCGGAGGTGGAGATCCGGGGCGAGGTGTTCTTTCCCTCGAAGGAATTCACCCAGCTCAACGAGTCGATGGTTGAAGCAGGCAAGGCACCGTTCGCCAATCCCCGCAATGCAGCGGCAGGTTCACTTCGGCAAAAGGACCCGGCGCTCACTGCCCAGCGGCCGCTGGACATGTATGTGCACGGGATCGGTGCGCGCGAGGGTCTGCAAGCCGAAAGCCAGTCGGAAACTTACGGCTTGCTTGAGCAGTGGGGGCTGCCCGTCTCGCCGTACTTCAAGGTGCTCGGTTCCTATCAGGAGGTCCTCGACTTCATTCAGCACTATGGCGAGCACCGTCATGATCTGCTGCATGAAATTGACGGGATTGTTGTCAAAGTAGACAGCTTCGCCCTGCAGCGGGCCCTCGGACACACCTCCCGTGTGCCGCGGTGGGCTGTCGCGTACAAGTATCCGCCGGAGGAAGTGAACACCAAGCTCCTGGATATCCGGGTCAATGTGGGCCGCACCGGGCGCGTGACGCCCTACGGCATGATGGTTCCCGTGAAGGTCGCAGGCTCCACCGTGGAGATGGCCACACTGCACAACCAGGAGGTCGTCAAGGCCAAGGGAGTGCTCATCGGTGACATCGTGGTGCTCCGTAAGGCCGGCGATGTCATTCCGGAAATTGTCGGTCCGGTAGTGGCGCTTCGCTCGAAGCAGGATCCGCCGCCCCACGAGTTTGTGATGCCTACCGAGTGTCCCTCCTGCGGGACACCGTTGGCACCTGCAAAAGAGGGCGACGTCGACATCCGCTGTCCCAACGCAAAGTCCTGTCCATCCCAGCTGCGGGAGAGGGTCTTTCACGTAGCAGGCCGCGGTGCCTTCGACATTGAGGCGCTGGGCTGGGAAGCGGCGATCGCCCTCACCCAGCCCGCTGAACCTCACGAACCGCCGCTGACCACCGAAGCGAACCTGTTCAGGCTGACCCCCGAAAAGCTCGCCGATGTGCGAATCCTTCGGGACAAAAAGATCAAGGGGGTGGTCAGCGGCCAGGAACTCGTTCCCTATTTCTATACGCGTGGAACAGCAAAGAAACCTTCGGAACCAACCGCGAACACACGGAAGCTGTTCGCGGAGCTGGAAAAAGCCAAATCGCAGCCGCTGTGGCGTGTGCTGGTTGCGCTGTCCATCCGCCATGTCGGGCCAACGGCGTCGCGGGCACTGGCCACGGCATTCGGTTCGATGGATCGGATCCGCGGTGCCAGCGAAGAGGAACTTGCCAATGTCGACGGCGTCGGTCCAACTATCGCGGCAGCTCTGAAGGAGTGGTTCGCGGAGGACTGGCACTGCGAGATCGTCGACCGGTGGGCAGAAGACGGAGTTCGCATGGCGGATGAGGTGGATGAGTCCATGCCACGCACGCTGGAGGGGCTCACCGTCGTCGTCACCGGTTCTCTAGAGGGTTTCAGCCGTGACGAAGCGAAAGAAGCCATCATTCAGCGCGGAGGCAAGGCGTCGGGTTCGGTGTCGAAGAACACCAGTTACGTGGTGGCGGGGGAAAACGCGGGAACCAAGCTGGACAAGGCTGAGCAGCTTGGACTGCCGGTCCTGGATGAAGACGGTTTCCGGAAGCTGCTTGAGGAGGGAAGCGTATGAATACCAGTGCCAGCCCGGCAGAACTGCTGCACGTCGCGTTGCAGGCCGCTGAAGCGGGTGCGGCAGTGTTGCGGAAGCGCGGTGAGGGTGAGCTTCAGGCGGAGAACAAGAGTTCGGACAGTGACTGGGTGACGGCTTTCGACACGGCAGCCGAGCGGGCCGTCCGTGATGTGATCTGGCGGTCCCGTCCGCATGATGCGATCACCGGCGAGGAGTACGGGACCACCGTGCCTGAAGGATCATCTTCCGGCGTCCGCTGGTCCATAGACCCACTTGATGGAACCACCAATTTCATCCGGAACATCGTCTACTACGGTACGTCTGTAGCAGCCGTGGACAACGACGGCGTGTGGCTGGCGGGCGTCGTTCATGCGCCTGCGCTGGACCGGGTGTACTGGGCATCGCACGGGCAGGGAGCATGGGTACGTGAACGGGGTGCCGTGCGGCAGCTGCACGGTCCGGCTGAAGGCAGGCCGGGCACGCTGGTGGGGAGTGGCTTCACCTACAACCCGGGGCAGCGTTCCCAGCAGCTGGGTGAACTGGGTGAGCTGCTGGCGGGGCACGGTGATCTGCGGCGGATCGGGTCGGCTGCTCTGGATTTGTGCATGGTGGCTGACGGCACGCTGGATGCCTATGTCGAGCGAGGATTGAACGAGCATGACTGGGCGGCCGGTGCGCTGATTGCCGAGGAAGCAGGCGTGGCCGTACGTCGGCCCGGCATTACGTCCGTCCTCGATGGCGGGCCGGATGAAGCCGAGCGCTTCTCGGCTTTCACAGTGGCTGGTCCGCAGTCGGTTATTGATGTTACGGAACGTCTGGAGCTCAGGACATGACGGTCAGTTGGCAGAAGGTCTTTTCGACGCTGGCCTCAGAACCTCTTCGGGAAGCGTATGCGCGGGCCATTCTTGGTGAGGACGTCAGCGCCCGGTCCAGGGAGTTTTCGAAGCTCGTTGAATCGGCGCTGCTGTTGAGCGATGGATCCGTCAATGACGGGATGTTCAAGGACGTACTGGGTTCTGCGGCGGGTGCGCGGCCACGGGGAGTGGACCGGTTCTTTCACGAGGGCAGACTCGATGGATTGCCGGCGGGCCAGGAGGACCGGTTGGCGGTGCTGGAGCACCTTGCCGATCGCTTGTTCCCGCTTGATCAGGAGCTGGATGAGCCGGCAGTGAACCTATTGATAGCGACGGTTACGGGGGACATCCCGACTCTTCGGCGTGCGCTTGTCGACTTCGGGTTTCTCGTGCGCAACCCAGACGGAACGCGGTACCGGAGAGCGCCTGCCGGCTAAATTAATCTGATCGTTGCATTCGTCCGGCGCTCGCGGTTCGTTGGTCTGCCACACTCAGATCATCGCTCGTCCAACGCAAGAGGAGGCGTCCATGGACATTAATATCAGGTCGGCGGACAGGAACGATTTCGCAGAGATCCGGCGTATCACTGTGGCCGCCTATTCGGATGCCGGCTACATCGACGATGAGTACGCATACAACCACATCCTGGCGGCGATTGAGGAGGGGTACTCCGGGTCATCATTACTGGTTGCGGAATCGGCCGGAAAAATTATGGGATCGGTTTTTGTTACGAGGGCCGGCGGTGATTTCAGCGATGTCGCGCATGACGGTGAACTCGAGTTTCGGATGCTCGCAGTTGAGCCCGGCGAACAGCACAAGGGGATCGGGCACGCGCTGGTGGCGGCCGTGATCGAGCGGGCTCGCATGGATCCTGACGTGTCGGCGGTTGTCCTGACCATCGCACCGAACATGGATGGACAGCACAAGTTGTACGAGTCAATGGACTTTGTCCGAGTTCCTGCCCGGAACTTTCTCTTGTCCGACACTTTTGCGTTGCACGTCTACAAGTTGACTCTTTAGGACCGTTTCGCCGGATCGTCGGATCGCCGTGTCGTCGGATCGCTGGATCGCCGGAGTGCCGGAGTCCGCCGGGAGTCAGCGGGTTTCACCGGAGTCAGTCAGCGTGTTCCGGTGGCCAGGTGACAGCGAAGCGCTCGAAGATAATCTCGTCATCCTCTGACCAATGCCGGCCGCTAGCGGCGCTGACACGTGTGAAGTAGCGCCGGTGTTCGTGCTGCCAGCTTGCGAGGGTTCCGTCGTCTTCGCCTTCGTCGGCGGCGAAGGCCGCGTCAGCACTGGTGAAAGGGCCGATACGAAGCTCTGTGCTGCGGATGATGATGCGGGGGTTTCCTTCGCTGTCGCACGCAACCCAGTGGGAACCGATGCGCGGTAGCTCGTCACCGCGTGCCAGGAATTCAGCGACGAGATCCGCGGTAGCCCGTTTCCGACCGCCGATGACCAGGCTCAGGAGCTCGTCGGCCAACCACTTCGAATCACCAAAGTGATCAACCGTGTATTCGGGCGAGGCAGCTACTGCTTCGGGATGTGCTTGGGCATAAGCGTTCCACATGAGGCTGACTGCTGAGAGATCGGGTGGAGAGACTGGTTCAGGCTGCACGTCATCATGGTCGCAGGCAGCATCAGCCGGCCGCAATAGCTGTAAACGACAGGTCTGGGGACTGCTCCTCTGCTACTCGCGCGTGATCGCTCAGCCGCGTGATTGCTCGGCCGTCTGCTTTCCAGCCGGGTGCGATTGTTCAGCAGAGTGTCCAGTAGTGGTTGCGTTGGGGTTGTTGGTGTGGGTCGAGGTGTGGGGTGGGATGAACGAGGGGAGGCGGTCCCGTATCTGGATGGTCCATTCGTTTTGATGGATCAGATGGTGGTGGTGGCTGCACAGAAGTATTCCGTTGTCGGTGCTGGTGGTTCCGCCGTGTGACCAGGGTTGGATGTGGTGGGCTTCGGTCCAGTGGGCGGGCATGGTGCAGGTGGGGAAGGCGCAGCCTTGGTCTCGGGCGATGAGGGCTTTGCGTTGTTTGGCTGTGAAGAGCCGTTGTGGGCGGCCGAGGTTGAGGATTTCGCCTTGTCCGCCGAGGACGACCGGGATGATGTCGGCGTCGCAGGCGATTTTGCGGGCTGTGCGGGCGTTGACGGGCCCGGTGTAGGCGAGTGATGCCCCGGCGGTGGGGGAGAAGGTGCCGGTACTCATTTCGAGGTCGCCGAGGAGTGTTTGGTAGTCGATGGTCACGAGTACCTGCGGCCGCTGCCCGCCGGTGGCCGGGAGTTTGTCGGTGGCCAGGGCTAGTTGGCAGGCTCCGACGAGTCCGTCCAGGAGCAGCTGGGCGCGGGTTCTGGTCTCGATTGCCGCGGCGTCGCTTCCGCTGTCTCCGGGGTTGGTGGTTCGGGGGTTGGTGGCGGTGTTCATGATGGTGGTGAGGTATTCGTATTGTTCATCGGTGGCGGCGATGTCGAGTAGGTGGAGGCCGCGTTTTTTGCCGCGGAGGAATACGCCTTGGCGGGCGGTGAGTTCCTTCTCGCTCGGTTCCGGTCCGCCGGGGTCCAAGTGTGCTTCGACGCGGCCGATGAGTTTGGTGAGGAAATCGGGATCGAAGCGGGTGGCGCTGGCGGTGAGTTGGGCTTCGATCGTGTTGAGCACGGCTGGTTCGGTGGTGAACTGTGCGCGGTCCAGTGCGCTGCTGATCATGGTGGCTGCTTTGCCGGACACCACTCCGGCTGAGACCGCCGCTGCGAGGTGTGCACAGGCGGCGGGTAGGGGTTCTCCGGTGAGTGTGGTGCGGGGGATGAGTTTCGCGCCGAGGCGGAGCCGGCGGTTGGCTTCGCTTCTGCTGATCCGTAGCCGGTCCTGCAGGTATCCGGCGGTGCACCGGTAGGCCGAACGCCCACCGGACTGACCGGACAAACCGAACGCGAAACCGACACCACCGGTGGGGGTCCCGTCGTCGTCGGTCGTGGTGTTGTTGGTGTCGGTGGGCTTGCCGCCCGCTGCGGCGCTGCTGCGATCCACTGCCGTTGCCGCAACGAGCTGAAGGTACTCGACCGTCCGGGACAGATCCTCGATCCCGGTCAAATGCTCGGCGAGTTTATCCTGTCCCATTCCCGCGAACTCGGCCACCAAACGCGAGGTGTACGCGGCAAGGAGCTGCTTCAGCTCGCTGATCGAAGGTTCGGAGCAACCGGCCGGATCATCGAATCCGAAGGCTGGGAGAGCGCGCAGCCGTTCGCCGGGGAGGACGTCGAGTGCGGCTGTCAGGCTCATACCTCATTCTATTAGAAGACATCTTCGAAAGAAAGGGGCTGTGGGTAACGGGATAAACCGTTAGCTCGCCTCACCAACATCGGAAGCGTCTCAGGCCGTCCGGTTGACCGTAATGAATTCAGTGGCGAGGGCGCCTCGGCTTTCATCCAGGAAGCCCGGTAATAAGAACCGGGTGCGTCACAATAGATAGGCGGATCTTCCGCCCGCTTCAGATCCGCCCACTCCACGACAAGGCTTGCGTTATGCCCTTCACTATCCGTCGCGTCACTGCAGCAGATTACGACGACGTCCGCCGGATCACCCGGGACGCCTACATTCACGCCGGCTACTTCAGCGACCCAGACCACCCCTACGTGCAGATTCTCTCCGATATCGAGCACAGGGCCGAACACGCCGAGGTATGGGTAGGGGAGGAGGACGGCGTAGTCGTCGGTTCCTTTGCCATTACGTTCGAGGGTC
This sequence comes from Arthrobacter sp. PTI12, assembly GCF_056679915.1. Taxonomy (NCBI): domain Bacteria; kingdom Bacillati; phylum Actinomycetota; class Actinomycetes; order Micrococcales; family Micrococcaceae; genus Arthrobacter; species Arthrobacter sp. PTI12. Next base: position 1,609,198 of record NZ_CM155256.1, read on the forward strand.
AGCGCTACACCGACATCGCACTCGCGGGGGAGCTGGAGTTCCGCATGCTCGCTGTGGATCCCGCCGTCCAGCGTGGTGGGTTTGGGCGCCGGATGGTCGAGTGGATCATTGACTACGCGCGCGCCCTGGACGGCATCGACGCCGTCAGCCTGACCAGTGGCTCCGACATGGTGCGGGCACACCGACTGTACGAATCCTTGGGGTTCGAACGCGTGCCAGGCCGTGACTGGTGGGTGCGCGACGAAGACATCCAGCTATGGGTCTTCAGGCTTGGGCTGCAACCGGACAGGACTGTCACCTCCCGCCCGTAGACTAGAACCCGAAACCCAGCCATCTCGAGATCCTGGAGAAACATGCCCGAGATCACCCGTGAGGACGTCGCGCATCTGGCACGGCTTGCCCACATCGACATGACCGGCGAGGAGCTGGACCGGATGACCGGCGAGCTCTCCGTCATCGTCGACTCCATCAAGACGGTCAGCGAAGTTGCCGGTGATGACGTTCCCGCAACCAGCCACCCCATTCCGCTGAGCAATGTCTACCGCGATGACGTCATCGGTGAAACGCTCACCAACGAGGAAGCTCTCAGCGGCGCCCCGGACAACGCAGCCGGCCGCTTCAAGGTCCCCGCAATCCTGGACGAGGAGTAGAAATGACCGATCTCACCAGGCTCAGCGCCGCCCAGCTCGCCGGCAAGCTTTCCTCCCGCGAGGTGTCGGCAGCGGAAGCTGTCCAGGCTCACCTCGATCGCATCGGTGAAGTGGATCCGGCGATCAACGCGTTCCTCCACGTCAACACTGATGAAGCCCTCCGTGTGGCATCCGAGGTGGACAAGGAGCGGTCAATTGGAGATACGATGCATCCGCTCGCAGGCGTCCCTATTGCCGTCAAGGACCTCATCGTCACCAAAGGCCAGCCAACCACCGCCGGCTCGAAAATCCTCGAGGGCTGGCACAGCCCCTATGACGCCACTGTCGTCCGGCGCCTTCGCGACGCCAAGATGCCGATCCTCGGCAAGACCAACCTGGACGAATTCGCCATGGGCTCCTCCACGGAGCACTCCGCTTACGGTCCAACCCGCAACCCGTGGGACCTCGACCGCATCCCCGGCGGTTCCGGCGGCGGGTCAGCGGCCGCCGTCGCCGCCTTCGAAGCGCCGTTGGCGCTCGGAACCGACACCGGCGGTTCCATCCGCCAGCCCGGTGCCGTGACCGGAACCGTCGGCGTCAAGCCGACCTACGGTGGCGTGTCCCGCTACGGTGCCATCGCCATGGCGTCCTCCCTCGACCAGATCGGCCCCGTCACCCGCACGGTGCTGGACGCCGCACTCCTCCACGAGGTCATCGGCGGCCATGATCCACACGACTCCACCTCGCTGACTGATCCCGTCGGCGCTCTCGCCGAGGCTGCACGCAACGCGGACGTCAAGGGCCTGCGCATCGGCGTCATCAAGGAATTGCAGGGAGAGGGTTACCAGGACGGCGTCCAGGCACGCTTCACTGAAGCACTGGACCTGCTGCGCCAAGCGGGTGCCGACGTCGTCGAGGTTTCCTGCCCCAATTTCAAGTACGCGCTGGGCGCCTACTACCTGATCATGCCCTCGGAGGCATCGAGCAACCTTGCCAAGTACGACGGCGTCCGCTTCGGTCTGCGTGTAGTGCCCGACGGCGCTCCCACGATCGAGCGCGTCATGGGCGCCACCCGCGCAGCCGGCTTCGGCGACGAAGTGAAGCGCCGCATCATCCTTGGCACCTACGCACTGAGCGCCGGGTACTACGACGCCTATTACGGCTCCGCACAGAAAGTCCGCACCCTGATCCAACGGGACTTCGACGCCGCCTTCACTCAGGCAGACGTTCTTATCTCGCCCACGGCTCCCACCACGGCCTTCAAGCTGGGGGAGAAGCTGGACGATCCGCTCGCCATGTACCTGAACGACGTCGCCACCATCCCTGCCAACATGGCCGGCGTGCCGGGCATCTCGGTCCCCGGCGGCCTGGCTGACGGACTGCCGGTGGGCATCCAGTTCCTCGCCCCCGCGCGCCAGGATGCACGGCTCTACCGGGCAGGCGCCGCACTGGAAGCGCTGCTGGAAGACACCTGGGGCGGACCTTTGCTGGCACAGGCACCCGAGATCGCTGGAGTGAAGTAAATGAGCACTGCAACCGCCGAAATTCTGTCCTTCGACGAGGCCATGGAGAAGTTCGATCCAGTCCTCGGGTTCGAGGTGCACGTTGAATTGAACACCCGCACCAAGATGTTCTCCTCAGCGCCGAACGCCTTCGGAGACACACCCAACACCAACGTCACACCGGTCGACCTTGGGCTTCCCGGCGTTCTGCCCGTCATCAACCGGGTAGCCGTCGAATCCTCCATCAAGATCGGCCTGGCACTGGGCTGCAAAATCGCCGAGAAATGCCACTTCGCGCGGAAGAACTACTTTTACCCGGACACTCCGAAAAACTTCCAGACCTCGCAGTATGACGAGCCAATCGCCTACGACGGCTCCATCGACATCGAGCTCGCCGACGGCACCGTGTTCACCATCGAGATCGAACGCGCCCACATGGAGGAGGACGCCGGCAAGCTGACGCACATGGGCGGCGCCACCGGCCGCATCCAGGGCGCCGAATTCTCGCTGGTCGACTACAACCGCGCCGGCGTACCCCTCGTGGAAATCGTCACCAAGCCGATCGTCGGCGTTGGCGAGCGCGCGCCGGAACTGGCCAAGGCCTACGTGGCAGCTATCCGCGAGATCGTGAAGAACCTCGGCGTTTCCGACGCAAAAATGGAGCGCGGCAACGTCCGCTGCGATGCCAACGTCTCCCTCAAGCCCAAGGGCCAGGAGAAGTTCGGCACCCGCACCGAGACGAAGAACGTCAATTCACTGCGTGCCGTTGAGCACGCTGTCCGGTACGAGATCCAGCGCCACGCCGCAGTGCTCGACGCCGGAGGCACCATCACGCAGGAAACCCGCCACTGGCACGAGGACACACGGTCGACGACGGCGGGGCGCCCCAAGTCCGATGCCGACGACTACCGCTACTTCCCGGAACCTGACCTGGTGCCCGTGGTTACCGACGACGCCTGGATCGAGAAGCTCCGCAGCGAGCTCCCTGAACCTCCCGCCGCACGTCGCAAGCGCCTCCAGGCCGACTGGGGTTACTCGGACGCTGAGTTCCGCGATGTGGTAAACGCCGGTGTCATGGACGCCATTGAGGAGACCATCGCTGCCGGCGTCAAGCCTGCAACCGCACGCAAATGGTGGATGGGTGAGATCTCCCGCCGAGCCAAGGTCGCTGATGTTGAACCCGCCGAGTTGGGCGTAACCCCTGCGCTGATCGTGGAACTGCAGGGCCTCATCGACGCCGGCAAGATCAACGACAAGCTCTCCCGGGAGGTGCTCGACGGCGTCCTCGCCGGCGAAGGCACGCCCACCGAAGTAGTCTCGCAGCGCGGCCTTGAGGTCGTGTCAGACGACGGCGCCCTCCTCGAAGCGATTGACGGCGCCCTTGCCGCGCAGCCCGATGTCGCGGAGAAGATCCGTGGCGGGAAGCTGCAGGCAGTCGGAGCAATTGTGGGCGGGGTCATGAAGGCCACCCGCGGCCAGGCAGACGCCGGGCGAGTTCGTCAACTCATCCTCGAACGCCTCGGGGTTGAGGGCTAGCCGGCATCAGCAGAAGATCAGGTTCAGCGGTGAGGACAACGTGACCAGAATGCCGCCAGCAGAGGTGGACGTCACCGCCGCCCTGGTCATGCGCCTGCTGGCTGACCAGCACCCTGATTTCGCCGAGTTGCCGCTCTTAGAGGTGGCCAACGGCTGGGACAACGTGATCTTCAGGCTCGGTGACGAGCTCGCTGTCCGCCTTCCGCGGCGGCAGGCGGCGGCGGAGCTCATCCGCAACGAGCAGCGTTGGCTGCCGGAAGTGAGCCGGGGCCTCGCGACTGTCATGCCTCTTCCGGTGCGGACGGGCACGCCGTCGTCGTACTTTCCGTGGTATTGGTCCATCACGCGCTGGCTGAAGGGGACCGTGGCGGCTGACATCGAAGCAGCGCACAGGTTCAACGCGGCCGCCGATCTGGCACGGTTCGTGAACGCTTTCCACCGCCCGGCACCGGCTGACGCCCCACGAAATACGGTCCGCGGAGTACCACTGTCCACACGGAGCGCGGTTGTGGAGGAGCGAATCGCCGCAGCCGGCCAGCCCGAGGAACTCCTGCACCTCTGGCGGGTCCTGCGGGACCAACCCGAGTGGACCGGACCGCCGCTGTGGCTGCACGGCGACCTGCACGCAGCGAACCTCGTCCTGAATCCGCAGGGCAGGCTCGCCGGCGTCCTTGACTTCGGCGACCTGACGGCAGGGGACCCCGCCACGGACCTCGCCGCGGCCTGGCTCGTCTTCGACCGCATTGGAAGGCGTACCTTCATCGAGACGGTCACCAGGGAACGGTCTGTGGATTCCGCGACCTGGCAGCGGGCACGCGGTTGGGCGCTCTGTATCGCCGCAGCCATGGCAGCAACATCCGATGACAATCCCGCCTTCCACACGATGGGGATCCGCATCCTCGAGGACGTTCTCGCCGATGACATATTGATCGACGAAGGGCCTTGCCGATGAAATTCACACATGTCTCGCGGGTCCAGACCGAGGGTGACAACCACGTCATGGAAGACGCATGCGGATACCGCGCCAACGCCGCCTGGATGATCGACGGCGCAACGTCGCTGCTCGACGAACTCGATCTCCCCGGCGCGTCGAACCCTTCCTGGTATGCGCAGGTCCTGGGGCTGGCGCTGGCGGAAAGCGCCGGACCACAGGACCCCCGCGCCGTTCTGGCCGCCGCGCTGGCGAAAGTGGACGAGCTCGGCCACCAGTTGGTGGGACCGGAATCCCAGCGCTTCCCGAGCGCCGCGGTCTCCCTGGTCACAACCGACGACGACGGCGCCCTCTCGGTCCTCAGCCTCGCCGACTGCCACGTGGTGGCGGCCCTCAATGACGGGGAGGTCAGACACGTGGGGCAGGCCCTGGACGGACCGTCATCGCGTGACGAATTGCGCCGGGCACGGCTGGAGCGAAACACGCCGGAAGGGGTCTGGGTTGCAGGCCGTGAACCGGCAGCGGCGCAACACGCCCGGCTGGTCACGCTCGGGCCTGCCCATACCGTGGCGCTGGCATCCGACGGCGCGTGGCGGGCGGTGGACCTCGGGCTGGTCAGCGGCCCGGCGGATTTCCTTGAGGCTGTACAGACTCCGATGGGCGCGCAGGAGCTTATGCTGATGCTGCGGACCACACAGGATGAGATCGGCGAATCGGCCGATGACGCCTCAGTCCTGTGCGTCGCACTGGAGTAGCTGTGGCTGGTGTGAAAGCGCCAGGGAAGCGGAACGAAGGAGCGCAATGACTGAGACAGCGGACGTTGTGATTGTTGGCGGCGGTATCGCGGGGCTCTCGCTCGCGGCCGCGCTGGCATCGGACCGGCGGGCACAGTTGAGGATCATCCTCGTCGAGGCGGAACATTCCCTCGCGTACCACACCTCCTCGAGGTCGGCCCGGCAGCTCATCCCCAGTTACGGGCCCGAGGCGATCCAGCAACTCACCGCACGGACGCTTCAGCTCATCCGGGAACGTGAAGATGAGCTACCCTCGCCGGTGCTCACTCCCCGCAGTTTCATGCTGATCGGTTCGGACAACGACGTCGCTGCCAGAGCCAGCGGCGCCATGGAACGCCTCCCATGGGAAGAAGCAGTGCAGCTTTGTCCGCAAATCGAGCCGGCCGCCCGGCAGCAGGGTTACAACGCCGCCGGACTCGACACCACGGCGGTCGGCTGCAACACGGACGTCCTGCTGGATCATCACCGGTCGGCAGCGGAGGCAGGCGGCACCAGGATCATGACCGGCGCGCGCGTTCACTCGGTCCAGCGGCTCCGGACGGCCTGGGAAGTCGGTGCCGGTTCGCAGGCAGTGCACGCCGCCGTCGTCGTCAATGCGGCAGGCGCGTGGGCTGATGAACTGGCTGTCCTCTCCGGTGTGGCCACACAGGGCATGCGGCCCTACCGACGGACGGCAGCGGTTGTCGGCGCAGACAATATCCCCGCCCCCGATTCGCCGATGGTAGCGGCGGCGGATGACAGTTTCTATTTCCGCAGGGATGACGACGGCCTCCTCATCTCACCTGCCGAGACGGTCCCGAGCGTGCCGGAGGACGCACAGCCGCGTCCCGAGGACCTGGAGGCACTGATCGCTCGCCTTGATTCCATGACCACACTCGGAATCGGGAGCGTGATGCGCGCCTGGACAGGATTGCGGACCCAGGTGGCAGACGGTCTCCCGGTTGTCGGATTCGATCCGGAAGCCGAGGGATTCTTCTGGTTGGCGGGCCAGGGCGGCTACGGGTTCCAGACGTCGTCGGCCATTGCCGAACTGTCGGCCGGGCTCATCACCGGCACTGGAGCAGGAGCCGCCGCCGGCCAGTCTCTCGCCTCAGCGCTCGCCGCCGGACGCTGAATCAGGAATCCTGAGCATCCCGAGTGCACCGGCGGGTCTAGAGTAAAACCATGAAGGTTGAAGAGACGCCGCTGCCGGGAATCGGCGTGCGCAAGGACATTGTGACGGCGTCGGGCCGCCGGATCGGCACAGTCACCCAGCGCAGCGGAGAGACGGAGTTGATCGTGTCCCGTGCCGATGATCCCGATGCGTGTCTGGCATCGATCCCGTTGACTGCCGAGGAGGCCTCTGCGCTGGGTAACCTGCTCGGAGCCCACGAGATTGTGGCGCAGTTGACGGAAGACCACCGGGATCTGCCGGGGGTCAACACCCGGCAATTCCTCATCGATGTCGACTCCCCGTATGACGGACGCAAACTCGGTGACACGAAGATGCGCACGCGCACCAGCGTCTCGCTGGTTGCGGTGCTCCGGCGAGGGCAGGTCCAGGCCTCGCCCACACCGGATTTCACGTTGGCTGCCGGCGACTTGCTGGTGGCCGTTGGAACCTCCGAAGGGCTCGACGCCGCGGCCGAGATTCTTAGCGGCGGCTGAGCCGCCCGTGGAGAATCACAGCGCGCTGGTCCTCATTGAGCTGGGAGCGGTTTTCCTTGGCCTCGGTATCCTCGGAAGGCTCGCCGGGCGGATCGGTCTCTCGCCCATCCCGCTCTACCTGATCGGAGGGCTGTTCTTCGGGCAGGGCGGTTTTGTCGAGCTGGACGGGCTGGAGGAGTTCAGCGAGATAGCCAGTGAGATCGGGGTCATCCTCCTGCTCCTGCTGCTTGGCCTGGAATACACCGCCGGCGAACTGGTGACCGGCCTGAAACAGTCCTGGATGGCGGGAGTCCTCGATATCCTGCTGAATTTCCTGCCCGGCGCGATTGTTGCCCTCATGCTCGGCTGGGGCGGTGTCGGAGCACTCGTCCTCGGCGGAGTGACGTACATTTCGTCGTCGGGCATCATCGCCAAAGTGCTGACGGACCTGGGGCGCCTCGGGAACCGTGAGACCCCGGTCATCCTGTCACTGCTGGTCTTCGAGGACCTCGCAATGGCCATCTACCTTCCCATCCTCACTACGGTGCTCGCGGGGGTCAGCTTTGCCGGCGGGCTTCAGGCAGTCGGCGTGTCGCTGGTGGTGGTCACCATCGTCCTGGTGATCGCGCTCCGCTTCGGCCGCACAGTTTCCGCCATCGTTGACTCCAAGGACCGCGAGGTGTTCCTGCTGACGCTGATCGGCGGTGCGCTGCTTGTCGCGGGCTTTGCAGCGGCGATGCAGGTTTCAGCCGCCGTCGGCGCCTTCCTGCTCGGCATTGCGATCTCGGGGGCCACTGCCACCAATGCCACCCGCCTCCTGGAACCACTGCGCGATCTGTTCGCAGCCATCTTCTTTGTGGTGTTCGGACTCAATACTGACCCCGCGACCATTCCTCCGGTGCTCGGCTACGCGTTGCTCCTGGCCGCCATCACGGCTGCAACCAAAGTGGCAACCGGCTGGTGGGCGGCGAAACGGCAGGGTGTCGGCAAGTTGGGCCGTGCGCGCGCAGGTGCAGCGCTGATCGCCCGCGGCGAGTTCTCCATCGTCATTGCCGGCCTTGCCGTGGCGTCCGGAGCCATCACGGACGAGCTTGCTGCACTGGCAACGGCCTACGTGCTGCTAATGGCCATCCTTGGTCCAATTGCGGCACGGCTCGCAGAACCAGCCATGCGTCTGGTCCTACGCATGACGCCGCAGCCAGCCTAGAACCCTGCGTAAACCAGCAGAAGCAACACAGGATCCCGCAACACACACGGTGTCATTGCGGTGTCCGAATGATTGCGATTTACCGCCGAAAAGCCCGGTGAACATCCGGCACATGCGCCGCCCGTAACGGTTGGGCGCCGATGGTTCACAGACCGGATCTTCCCCGGAAACGCGGCCCTACGATGATCCCACCTACTTCTTTGAAAGGTGGTGCATCATGCACACACTCCGTGCGCTGCTGGCGAGCCTGCTACTTATTGTCGGGTTCGGGCTGGTAGTGCCGTCTTCCGCCTCCGCTGCTCCCTACTGCGGAATAACCTGGGGCTCACTGGCCAAGACCAGCACGGCCCAGACCAGCGCCCCGGTGGTGAACGCACGGGCCGGCCGCCATGCCTGTTTTGACCGGCTCGTGATCGATGTTCGGGGCAAAGGTGCCGGCTACACCGTCCGGTACGTAAGCGCCGTCGTCGGGACCTCCGGCCTGGCCACGCCGCTGCGCGGTGGGGCCGACATCCAGGTGACCGTCAACGCACCGGCCCAGGACGGACGGGGCAACGCAACCTACCGTCCGGCCGTCAGGTCCGAAGCGGTCAATGTTGCCGGTTTCACAACCTTCCGGCAGGTGGCCTACGTGGACAGCTTCGAGAGCCGCACCACGTTTGGCCTCGGCGTTCGCGCCCGCCTTCCGTTCCGGGTCTTTTCACTCGACGGGCCGGGTACCTCATCCCGGCTGGTCATCGATGTGGCTCATCGCTGGTAGGGGATCCGCCCCCAACCCTCCTGCGTGTGGAGTCACATAATGGCGCTTTGAGTTACTCAAAGCGCCATTACTGCGCGTGCGATGGGGTAATGGAGTAATGGGGACGACCTAGGCGAGCGGCTCGCCCAACACGCGGTCGACGGCGGCAAGAACCGCCCCGGCCTCCACCAGCTTCCGCACTGCCTCAATTTCAGGCGCGAGATACCGGTCCGTCCCCGGTCCCTCCACCACCTCCCGGAGCGCGGCCCGCGCCGCAGAGATGGCGGGCGAACTGCAGGAGGTGCTGATTCCGCCGTCGCGCATGTCCAGCGCGCGGGCCGCGGTCAGCAGCTCGATCGCCACCACCCGGGTCAGCCCGTCCAGCGCCCGCCGCAGCTTCAAACCGGCGGACCAGCCCATTGACACATGGTCTTCCTGCATTGCGGAGGACGGGATGGAATCGACGGAGGCCGGAACAGCCAGGCGCTTGAGCTCGGACACAATGCCGGCCTGGGTGTACTGGGCGATCATGTGCCCGGAGTCAACACCCGGATCATGCGCGAGGAACGGATTGAGCCCGTGGCTTCGGCTCTTGTCCAGGAACCGGTCGGTCCGGCGTTCGCTCATGGACGCGAGGTCCGCAACGGCGATCGCGAGGAAGTCCAACGCATAGCCGATCGGCGCGCCGTGGAAGTTGCCGTTCGACTCAACGCGGCCGTCAACGGTCACCACCGGATTGTCGATGGCGGAGCCAAGCTCGATCGCCGCGACGGACTCGACGTGTGCCAGCGTTGCCCGCGCGGCCCCGTGAACCTGCGGCGCGCAGCGCAGCGAGTAGGCGTCCTGGACCCGCGTGAACCGGTGTGCCTTGCGCTCATCAGAGGCGTGTTCGCCGATGAGGCGCGACCCGGAAAGCACGCGACGGATGTTCGCCGCGGAGACAATCTGTCCGGGATGCGGCCGAAGCTGGTGCAGATCCTCCGCGAAGACACTGTCGGTTCCCAGCAGGCCCTCCACGCTCATTGCCGTTGCAAGGTCAGCGGTCCGCAGCAGCCGGTGCAGATCCGCAGAGGCGAGAACGAGCATGCCCAGCATGCCGTCGGTGCCGTTGATGAGGGCGAGGCCCTCCTTCTCGCGCAGTTCGACCGGGGTGATTCCGGCGGCACTGAGCGCCTCGGCGGCGGGCAGCAGCGCGCCGTCGTCGTTCCTTACCTCTCCCTCGCCCATCAGGGCCAGCGCCACGTGGGACAGGGGAGCGAGGTCGCCGGAGCAGCCCAGCGACCCGTATTCACCGATCACGGGAGTGATGCCTGCGTTCAGCAGGTCCGCGTAGGTCTGCGCGACGACCGGCCGCACGCCGGTCCGGCCGGTAGCCATGGTGGAGAGCCGCCCGAGCATCAGCCCGCGCACCACCTCGCGGTCGACTTCCGCGCCCGACGACGCCGCGTGGCTGCGGATGAGGCTGCGCTGCAGGTGCGTGCGCTCCTGGACGGGAATGTGTTTGGTTGCCAGGGCGCCGAAGCCGGTGGACACGCCGTAGTGGGGTGTCGGATCATCGATGAGCGCATCAATCACCGAGCGGCTGTCCTGCATGGCAGACAGCGAGTCGTCGCCGAGCTCCACCCGCGCACCGTACCGGGCCACGGCAACAACCTCCGCCGGCGCCAGTGCTCCTAAACCGATTGTCACGGTGCTCTCTTCTGGCATGACCTGTCCCTTTTCTCGTCCCGCAATCGACCGCTCTTGCCAACAGATGAAATGAGCGTTTCAATAAGTGAAATACATATTTCCACCGAACGCAAGGAAGAACTCGTGGCGGATACCTCCACCCGCACCGTTGAGCGGGCCCTGCTCCTGCTCGGCACGGTCTGTGACCGTGGTTCGGTGACCCTGGCCGATGCTGCCCGTGATGCCGGACTTTCGGCATCGACTGCGCTACGGCTGTTGCGCACCCTCGAGGGCACCGGTTTTGTCCGCAGGGACGACGACGGCTACCGGCCCGGCATGCGCGTGGTCCAGCTCGGCGCGCAGGCGCTCTCGCACGAATCGCTGGTGTCGCTGGCGGAGGGCGCATTGGAACGATTGGTCGACTCAACGGGGGAGTCCGCCTACCTCAATGTGCCCTCCCACGATGGCCACGGGATCTACCTGTCCGTCCGGGAAGGAACCCACTCGGTTCGTCACACCAGCTGGGTGGGCAGGAGCATTCCGCTGGACGGTTCCGCCGCCGGTGCTGTCCTGAGCGGCAAGACTCCCGACGACGGCTACGTGGTGGTCAGCAACGGCATCGAACCCGACGTCACCGCGATCGCCGCACCCGTGCTGTCCGGCGGACACGTGGTGGCAGCGCTGAGTGTCGTTGTGCCCTCCTACCGGATCACCGACGACGGCGCGCGCCGGATCGGGCGCCAGGTCGCCGGCGAAGCCACAGGTATTCTCACCGCCCGAACAGACACTGCCCCGCAGGAAACTGAAACCTCTCCCACGAACGAGTCCTCAACGTCAGGAGCACAATCATGACCTTCACCCAGCACGATCCGTCGCGCACCATCCGCGCACCGCGTGGCACCGAACTCACGGCGAAAAGCTGGCAGACAGAAGCACCCCTGCGGATGCTGATGAACAACCTCGACCCCGAGGTGGCCGAGCGGCCCGAAGACCTCGTTGTCTACGGCGGCACCGGCCGGGCGGCACGCAGCTGGGAGGCATACGACGCCATCGTGGCCACGCTGAAGGACCTGGAGGACGACGAAACCCTGCTGGTGCAGTCGGGCAAACCCGTGGGCGTCTTCCGCACCAATCCCTGGGCACCGCGGGTCCTCCTGGCCAACTCAAACCTGGTGGGAGACTGGGCCAACTGGCCCGAGTTCCGGCGGTTGGAGGCCGAGGGTCTCATGATGTACGGGCAGATGACCGCCGGGTCCTGGATCTACATCGGTACCCAGGGGATCCTGCAGGGAACCTATGAAACCTTCGCCGCCGTGGCTACGGCCAGATTCGGCGGGACTCTTGCGGGAACGCTCACACTCACCGCCGGCTGCGGCGGGATGGGCGGTGCCCAGCCGCTGGCCGTCACACTGAACGGCGGCGCGGTGCTGATTCTTGACGTCAGCGAGACCCGCCTGCGCCGGCGGGCCGCCAAGCGCTACCTCGACGTCGTTGCCGCTGACCTTGAAGACGGACTGAAGCAGGTCCTCGAAGCGAAACGCCAGAAGCGTGCGTTGTCTGTCGGCGTCGTCGGGAATGCTGCCGAAGTGCTGCCGGCGCTGCTGGAGCGCCAGCGGAACGGTGAGTTCACCATCGATATCGTCACCGACCAGACTTCCGCGCATGACCCGCTGAGCTACCTTCCCGAGGGCATCGGGATGGACGAGTGGGAGCGGGAAGCCTCAGGGGACCCGGATGGGTTCACCAAGAAGGCCCAAACCTCCATGGCCCGTCATGTCGAGGCAATGGTTGGGTTCCAGGACGCCGGAGCCACCGTCTTCGACTACGGCAACTCCATCCGCGATGAGGCACGCAAGGGCGGCTACGGGCGGGCGTTCGAATTCCCCGGCTTTGTACCGGCCTACGTTCGGCCGCTCTTCTGCGAGGGCCTCGGCCCGTTCCGCTGGGTCGCCCTATCCGGTGACCCCGCCGACATCGCCGTCACCGACGCCGCGCTCAAGGAACTGTTTCCGGAGAACGAACACCTGCACCGCTGGCTCGACGCCGCCGGTGAGCTCGTGGAGTTCGAAGGACTGCCTGCCCGGATCTGCTGGCTGGGTTACGGCGACCGCGCGAAAGCCGGCCTGCTCTTCAACCGGCTCGTCGCCGAGGGCAAGGTGTCCGCACCCATCGTGATCGGCCGGGACCACCTCGACTCGGGTTCGGTTGCCTCGCCCTACCGCGAGACCGAAGCCATGGCGGACGGCTCCGACGCCATTGCAGACTGGCCGCTGCTCAACGCCCTGCTCAACACTGCCTCCGGTGCCACCTGGGTCTCCATCCATCACGGCGGCGGAGTCGGTATCGGCCGTTCGATCCACGCCGGGCAGGTGTCCGTAGCGGATGGAACGGCGCTGGCAGCAGAGAAGCTCGAACGTCTCCTGACCAATGACCCGGGAACCGGCGTCATCCGCCACGTCGACGCCGGCTACGAGCGAGCCCGGGAGGTGGCCCATGAGCGTGGAGTCCGTGTGCCCATGGAGGGCTGACCCGGGGTTCGTGCCCGGAAGGTCAGGGGTTCTGCCAGAGGCCCATCACATTGCCCTCGGGGTCACGAAAGTAGGCGGCGAACCCCATGTCACCGACGGTCATCTTCTCGCCGACGGCGGACCCTCCGAGCGCTTCGACCTTCGCGATCGACTCCTCGATGTTCTCGACGTCAATCGTGATGATCGGACCGGAGAGCGGGCCGCCGTCGCGCTTGAACATGCCGCCGTTGATGTAGCCCGGCTCAGTGGGACCCTGTTCTCCGGCAGGTCCGGTGCCGGCGGCGGTGTAGTCGAACTCGGGCATTTGGGTCACGTCCCAGCCGAACGCCTCGCGGTAGAACTCCCGGGCGCGATCGCCATTGTCAAAAGGGATTTCGAAATGTACAACACGTCCTGCCACGATGAACTCCTCCAGATTGATCGGTTAGCGAGATGCTGGTGAGTCTAGGCCTGATCAATCAGTCTGCACAGGGGTACCTGTGGCACTGGGAAAACTCTGAAGAACCGGAAGGGAAACCGATGGACAGCGTAAGCAACCTGCTGGAATCAATCGAAGGTGTGGGGCGGGATACGGTCCGCGGCGGCTACTCCCGCCCTGTGTTCTCTCCGGCTGAACTGGACCTGCGGTCCTGGTTCGAGCAGGAGGCCCGTCGGCGCGGACTGGATATCGAAACTGACCGCAACGGCATCCTCTGGGCCTGGAGGGATGTCGATGGCGCTGACCGGAACGACGGCGGCACCCGGGACGGCGCGCTCGTCACCGGCAGCCACCTCGACTCGGTGCCCGGTGGAGGTGCATTTGACGGTCCGCTCGGCGTCGCCGCTGCCCTTGCTGCAGTGGACCTCCTGAAGGAACGCGGAGTCCAGCCGCAGCGGGCGCTCGCCGTCACAGTATTTCCCGAGGAGGAAGGCTCGCGCTTCGGTGTGGCGTGCCTTGGTTCGCGGCTGCTGACCGGTGCCATTGACCCGGATACAGCCCGGAATCTCAAGGATCCGGACGGCGTCACATTCGCCGAGGCCGCACGCGCCAACGGGCTGGATCCCGCACATCTGGGCAGGGACGAGGACGCGCTTCGCCGGATCGGTGACTTCGTGGAACTCCACGTCGAGCAGGGCCGCGGACTCATCGACCTCGACTCCGCCATCGCCGTGGGCACCTCGATCATCGGCCACGGCCGCTGGAAACTGACCATCAGCGGACAGGGCAACCATGCCGGGACCACCTTGATGGAGGACCGCGCGGACCCCATGGTGGCCGCAGCACAGGTCATCCTCGCCATCCGCAAGACCGCCGCCGCCACGCCCGAAGCCCGCGCCACTGTGGGCAGGCTGCAGCCGATCCCGGGCGGTACCAACGTAATCGCTTCCCGGGTGGAGCTGTGGATCGACATCCGGCATCCCGACGACGCCACCACGGCCTCGCTGGTGGAGTCGATCCACGGCCAGGCGCAGAAGGCTGCGGCGTTCGAAGGGTGCACCGCCGCGCTGACCCGGGAGTCCGTCAGCGGCACCGTGACCTTCGATGGAGAACTCCAACGGCAGCTGCAGCTCGCCATTCCGGGCGCTCCCGGCCTGCCTACCGGTGCCGGTCACGACGCAGGCATCCTCGCCGCCCACGCACCGTCAGCCATGCTGTACGTGCGGAATCCGACCGGCATCAGCCATTCCCCGGAGGAACATGTTGAAAACGACGACGCCGACTATGGCGCCGTTGCGCTCGCCGACGCCCTGGAGCGGCTGCTGTGAAATCACTCTGGTGCGAGCAGGCCTGGCTGGAACCGGGGGACATTGCGGCGGGCGTGCGGGCCGAGTTCGGTGACAACGGCGTTGTCCGCACCGTTAGCCGCGGTGCTGAACCGGAACCTGATGATCTGCGGCTGAACGGCGTGGTCTTCCCGGCTGCGGCAAATGCACACTCGCATGCATTTCACCGGGTGCTTCGCGGGCGAACCCATGCCGGCACGGGCACGTTCTGGACGTGGCGGAACGCGATGTACCAGGCGGCCGGTACCCTCACACCCGAGCTGTACGAGGAACTTGCGACCGCCGTCTACACCGAAATGGTCACGGCCGGCTGGACCAGCGTCGCCGAATTCCACTACGTGCACCACCGGCAGGACAGCACCGAGTACGGCAAGCAGCGTATCGGGCCGCCAGAAACCGCAGCGCCAACGCACGCAACACTAACGCAGGCAGCACCAACGCACGACGACGGCCCGCATGCCATGGAGCTGGCGCTTGCCCGCGCTGCGGTCACCGCCGGCATCAGGCTGACACTGCTGGACACCTGCTACCTCTCCGCCGGCTTCGGCGCGCCGGTGCTGCCCGAACAGGCACGCTTCACCGACGGCAGCGCGGACGCCTGGCTCAGCCGGTGGCACTCCCTGCACACCGCCATCACGGGCAGCTTCGACGCATCCCAGGTCTCTGTCGGTGCTGCCCTGCACTCCGTGCGCGCCGTGGATGAACCTGCGCTTGCATACATTGCACAACACCTTCCCGCAGACGTACCCCTGCACATTCACCTTTCCGAGCAGCCTGCCGAGAACCGTGACTGTCTCGAGGCGACCGGAACCACACCGACCGGGTTGCTGGCCAGGCATGATCTACTCTCGGAACGGTTGACGGTGGTTCACGCGACCCACCTGACCGCCCAGGACATGAATCTCCTCGGTCAGGCGCGGGTCACCGTAGCCATGTGTCCCACAACGGAGGCGGATCTCGCCGACGGCATCGGTCCGGCACGCGCTCTGCAGGATGCCGGCGCGGTGGTGAGTCTGGGGACGGACCAGCACGCCGTCGTCGACCCCTGGCTTGAAATGCGGGCGCTGGAACACGGCGAACGGCTGGCCAGCGGAGGGCGGGGGCGATTCTCACCTGCCGAGCTGGTGCGCGCGGCCGCCAGCGGCGGGGCGCGGGCACAGGGTCGGCCCGCAGCCGGTCTGGCACCGGGACAAGTCTGCGACCTGGTCGCACTTGATCCCGCAACCGCACGCACGGCCGGCTCTTCTCCGGCCCAGCTCGTGCTGACGGCGACAGCGCAGGATGTCACCGCCGTCGTCGTCGGTGGGGAAGTGGTGGCCCGGAACGGGCGCCATGTGCGGCTGGGGGGTCCGGGCACGCTGCTCGCCGCGGCGATTGCGCGGATGGACGAGGCAGCACCAACAACGAAGGCCACAACGGGGAAGGCACTCTCATGACGGGCGCTACAACGATCATCACCGGCATCGGCGAGCTCATGACGCAGGACGCCGAGCAGCGGGTTCTCAAGGACGCGGCGATCGTGCTCGAGGATGAGCGGATCGCCTGGCTCGGTCCGGCCGCAAACGCTCCTGCCGCTGATTCCCGGTACGACGCCGGTGGCCGCGCCTGCCTGCCCGGCTGGGTGGACAGCCATACCCACCTGGTGTTCGCCGGCGACCGAACCGCGGAATTCGAGGCACGCATGGCCGGGCAGTCCTATGCCGCGGGCGGGATCTCTGTGACGGTGGACGCCACGCGGCGCGCCTCGGATGAGGAACTCGGCTCGCTCGTGGCCCAGCGGGTGGCCGAAGCCGGAGCGAACGGAACCACCTACCTCGAAACCAAGACCGGCTACGGTCTCAACGTCGAGGAAGAAGCCCGCAGCGCACGGATCGCTGCCGCAACAGCGGACGAGGTGACCTTCCTCGGAGCACACCTCGTTCCGCAGGGGTGGAAAGCGGACGACTACGTTCAGACCGTCACCGGACCCATGCTCAGCGCCGTCCGGCCCTACGTGCAGTGGGCTGACGTATTTTGCGAAACGGGCGCGTTCACACCGGACCAGAGCCGTGAAGTGCTTCGCGCATGCCGGGACGCGGGTCTGGGACTTCGGGTGCACGGGAACCAGCTCGGCCCGGGGGAGGGCGTGCGGATCGCTGTGGAGGAGGCAGCGGCCAGCGTCGACCACGTGAACCATTTGGCGCTGTCGGACATCGAGGCCCTCGCAGGTTCCTGGTCCGGCTGGGAGGGTGATCCGGACAGCCGGGGCACGGTGGCAACCTGCCTGCCCGCGTGCGATCTGTCCACCCGCCAACCCCTCGCGCCCGCCCGGCAGCTGCTGGATGCCGGAGTACCCGTCGCGCTTGCCTCCAACTGCAATCCGGGGACGTCCTACACCTCGTCCATGGCGTTCTGCGTAGCTACGGCGGTGCTGCAGATGGGACTGACGGTTGCCGAAGCTGTCCGCGCGGCAACCTACGGCGGTGCGCTTGCCCTCCACCGCGAACAAACAACCGACGACGGCGGCCGGCTGGCCGTTGGGTCGCTCGCTGTCGGACACCGCGCGGACCTGCAACTGCTGGACGCACCGTCCGCAACCCACCTGGCTTACCGTCCGGGGATGCAGCTGACCCATGCGGTGTGGCGCGCCGGGCAGCGCCTCCGTTGAGTTTTTGTCGCCTAGTTGCTGTTTCACGACGCTCAGAACAGCAGATAGGCGACAAAAACCTCCCGGGGAACCGTTTTTGTACGCTTTGGCAAGCACCGAAGCGTACGGCACCATGAAGGCATGCCAACCGCCAAAACCAGCCAGCCGTCGTCGTTATCCCCGACCGCCCGCCGGAAGAGGATCAAAGCGGAAATCCTGATTATCCTTGGTCTGTCCCTCGGCCAGGCCGGGGTTTACGCGGTGGTGGAGTTGATCGACAAGCTGACCCGTGCGCCGCTGGCTGCGCAGACCACCAGGCTCAATCCGGTTCTGGACAACCGGCAGTACTTCGATCTCACCTACCAGCTGCTGGGAATCTTCTTTGCGCTGGTTCCCGTGGTGCTTGTGCTGTTCCTGCTCACCCAGCCGGGGAAGTCGGCCTTCCGCCGGATTGGCTTCACCTTCAGCAAACCGAAGGTCGACTTCGGTCTGGGAGTGGGGCTGGCCGCGGTGATCGGGGTGGGAACGCTCGGGGTGTACGCCGCGGGCCGGGCACTGGGGCTTACCACTGCGATCATCCCGACGGCGCTCGACACCTACTGGTGGACGCTGCCTGTGCTGGTGCTCTCGGCGATCCGTCACGCGGTGCTCGAAGAGGTCATTGTGGTGGGCTACCTCTTTGAGCGGCTCCGGGAACTGGGCTGGTCAGTCCCGGTGATTATTGTGACTTCGGCGCTCCTGCGAGGGAGCTATCACCTGTACCAGGGGATCGGCCCGTTCATCGGGAACGTGATCATGGGGCTGATCTTCGGCTACGCCTACACGCGCACCAAGCGGGTGATGCCCCTGGTGATAGCGCATGCGCTGCTGGACATTGCAGGCTTTGTCGGCTTCGCGCTCTTCGGCCCGGCTATCGGCATCGGAAGCTAACCCCCGGCCACGCGGCCTGGGGAACCAGCGTCCGAAAGAACCAATTAGATCCGGACCGCACCCTTCGGGGTTTCGAACGCTACCGACATGATGCCGGGCGTGCCGTTGGGGGCGATCCACTCGACGTCGACGTCGTCCAACGGGTGGGTGACGGGCGTTCCGAGCCACTCTGTGACGCGCTCTGCCGACCCGGCGATGGTGAGCGCGCTGAGGCGCACGGACGCGGTGCGCGCCTGGGATGGGTGGAGGGACTCCGTGCCTTCATCCCAGCGGATCATGTAGGGGACCTGAGGGTCAGCGATGAGGCCCTTGATGCCGATCTGCTGCCAGGTCAGCTCCTGCCCGTCCGGGAATTTGCGGTTACCGGGGACGGCGCTGCGGCCAAGGCGGTCCTCGAACGGGGCGAGGTCATCAACGGCTACGCACCAGCCCATCCAGCCGCCGCCGGCCTCGGACCGTGCCCGCACCGCCCGGCCAAATGGAGCCTTGTCCGAGGCTGGGTGGTCAAGGACCTCGACTACCTCGAGGTACTGGCCGTTGACCAACGGAAAAATCATGTTGCGGGTACCGAACCGCGGGTGGATTCCACCCTTGACGAATTCAACTCCGAGGGCGTCGGAAATCCGTTCCGCAGTAGCAGTCAGTCCGTCAGGTTCGCAGGCATAAGACACATGATCCAGGCGCATGGCCCCATTTTGGCACTTTGTGATGGAGGCCTCGACTAAGGGTTACCTAAGTCACACCGCGGGCGACAATGTTCCAAGCAAAACCCAAGGTCAGAGCCGGATAGTTGCTTCACACAGGAAGCCCGGTTCCGAGACCGCCGGAGTTTCCTGCCAGGGACGCCCACTGGGTGTCCCCCTTGAGTGGGGCCGACCGTTTTCCCATAGACGCCGAACGGCCCCACTCAAGCATCCTCTGCCGCACGCGCGCCTTTCACGGCTACTACGCCAGTCGGCTTCATTTCACGGCGAGTCACACAAGTTGCCCTCACCCGCGCTGGTCAGGTTTCCTAATACGAGGTAACGAGTGACAGTGCGGCAGGTTCCACCCGCCATCAGCCCCGGCTTGCTGTCCGGCAACCCTCCCTCGCGGCGGGGTGCCCCGGGTGAAGACCAGGCCCTGCATGCAGTGCAGGAGCAAGCGCGATTCAGTGAGGCGGCAGGGTTTTGACAGGCATCACCACAGCGGTTCCGCAGCCGGAAGCGGGGCTGGTTGACGGCGTCGTCGTGCAACGGTTCCGGATTGGCCCGTTGGCGCTGGAAACAGGCGGCCATTTGCCCGATGTCGTCCTCGCCTACGAGACCTGGGGCACGCTCAATGCCGATGCCTCCAATGCGGTGCTGATCGAGCACGCACTCACCGGCAGCTCACATGTAGCGCG
Organism: Arthrobacter sp. PTI12; assembly: GCF_056679915.1. Lineage (NCBI taxonomy): Bacteria > Bacillati > Actinomycetota > Actinomycetes > Micrococcales > Micrococcaceae > Arthrobacter > Arthrobacter sp. PTI12. The sequence continues at coordinate 1,629,062 of NZ_CM155256.1, forward strand.
GGGCGAGTCCTCCGAGGATGGCTGGTGGGACGGGTTGGTGGGTCCGGGCAGAACCATCGACACGAACCGCTACTTCGTGGTGTCCATCAATATGCTGGGCGGCTGTTACGGATCCACGGGGCCGGCGTCGCTTGATCCGGAGGGCAAGCCGTGGGGTTCGCGTTTCCCCTTCGTCACCATCCGCGATTCCGTGCGTGCCGAGGCACTGCTCGCAGACCTGCTGGGCATCTCCTCCTGGCACTCCGTGCTGGGTGGGTCAATGGGAGGCGCGAGGGCTCTTGAGTGGGCTGTCACCTATCCCGGGCGGGTGCAACGGTGCGCCGTCATCGCGTGCGGAGCAGCGAGCACCGCGGAGCAGATCGCCTTCGCGCAGGCCCAGGTGCAGGCCATTCGCCTCGACCCGCGGTTCACCGGCGGCGACTACTACGGAAGCGCCGGTCCCGAGGATGGGTTGGGCCTTGCCCGGCGCATCGCGCACATCACCTACCGTTCGGAGGCGGAACTCGTACACCGGTTCGGTCGGGCAGCGCAGGGTATGGAAGAGCCTTTTGGGTCGTCGGCGCCGGGCGGGCGCGGCCGCTACCAGGTGGAGAGCTACCTGGACCATCAGGCGGAAAAGCTGGTCCGGCGGTTTGACGCCAACAGCTACGTCATCCTCACTGAAGCGCTCATGAGCCACGACGTTGCCCGTGACCGGGGGAGCCTCAGCACTGCACTCGCAGCTGCCTCGGCAGAGTTCTTCGTCGCGGCGGTGGATTCGGATCGCCTCTACTGGCCTCGCCAGTCCGTTGAACTGGCGTCCGCATTGCCCGGGAACGTTGCCGTCCACACCATTGAATCTCCCATCGGCCACGATGCCTTCCTCACCGAGATTGCGCAGCTTGAGCCCGCGCTGGCAGCAGCGTTCTATAGCAACACCGACGACGGCGATGTCAAGGAGAGCGCCTCAGCGCTGCGGTTGCGCGCGGGCTGAGACGCAGCCTGCCGCAGCACGCCGCCGGCACAGTTCAACATGCCACTATGGAGCTATGACGAATTTTTCCTCGACTGACGGTTCTGCTGCGCCCTCCTCCGCCTCCTCCTCCGCCTCCGCCTCCGCCCCCGAGACCGGGCCGCCCGGGACCGGCCCGGCCTCGACCGCACCGACTGTCGTCTGGTCGAAGCCCGAAGACGAGCGCTCCGGCTCGCCGCTCCTGGTGCTGCTGCACGGACACATGGCCAACGAGGAAGACCTCATGGGTATCCTCGACTTCCTGCCCGACGAGTTCACCGTGGCATCCGTACGTGCACCGGTCGCCCTGGGAGCAGGTTTCACCTGGTTCCCGCTGATGCAGGACGCCGCCTATTCGGTCGACAAGGTCACCGCCGCCGTCCAGGACGTCATTGACTGGGTCGACTCCATCAAGCAGTCGCACTCGAGCGTCACCCTGCTCGGCTTCTCGATGGGCATGGCAGTGGCAAGCTCCATGCTGCGTGCCCGGCCCGCAGACTACGCGGCCGTCGTCGGGCTCTCAGGGTTTGTTGTGCCGACCGACGGCAGCACGTTCTTCAACGACAGCGCGCTTGTTGCGAAGCCAGTGCCGTTCTTCTGGGGCCGGGATCAGGAAGACCCGGTCATTCCCGCCGATCGAATCGAGTTCACCCACGGCTGGCTGAACCGCCACACCAAGCTCACCAAGGTGCTCTACGCGGGCATGTACCACAGCATCAACGCACAGGAACTGGGACATGTGCGGGAATTTCTGCAGATGGTGGTGCCCGGCGTCAGCCGGACACCACTGTCACGGTAACGCCGTTACGGTGGCGGGTTAGACTCCCGAATGTGAAGAAAGAAACGCTCTGGGACGCAGGAAAACGCGCGGACCCCAACAGGTCAGCCGCCTACATCCAGCGTTTTGAACAGCTGATATCCGAGGGTGCGGACTTACACGGGGAAGCCCGGTGCGTCGACGCAATGGCTCCCCGAAATGCGCGTATTCTCGACGCCGGCTGCGGGCAAGGCCGGGTTGGCGGGGAACTGGCGCTGCGTGGCCATTCCGTGGTGGGAGTTGACGCGGACGCCCAGTTGGTCGAAGCGGCGAGGGCAGCACACCCAGGGACTGTGTGGCTGGTGGGAGACTTGACAGAGCTGGATCTGCCGGCCCGCGGAGTGGCCAAGTCCTTTGACGTGATTGTCTGTGCAGGAAACGTCCTCGCCTTCCTTGCTCCGGGCACGGCGCCACAGGTTCTTGCACGCCTGCATCGCCACCTGGCGCGCGGTGGACGCCTGATCGTCGGGTTCGGCGCCGGGCGCGGCTACACCTTCGACCAGTTTTTCACTGACGTCGCCGGCGCCGGCTTCTCCGTCTCCTTGCGCCTGGCCACGTGGGATCTTCAGGCCTGGACGCCAACATCGGACTTTCTCGTTGCGGTGTGCGAAGCCGAAGCCCGCGATGCCTGCGTTATCCCTGCACCACTGTCACGGTAACGCCGTTCACCGTCACGGAATCACCGGGATGAATCTGGCGTCCCCGGCGATCCTCGATCTCACCGTTGACTTTCACCAGGCCGTTCTCGACGAGTTCCTTGGCCTCCACCCCATCCTCGGCAAGATTGGCCAGCTTGACCAACTGGCCCAGCCGGATCATCGAGTCACGGATAGGCACTTCAGTGGCGGCGCTGGTCTCATCGTTTATGCTCATGGTTACATTCTGCCCGCCGGAAGTGACCGGCCGGAACAGGCCAGTGCCCTAGGGTTTAACGGGTGTCTCGAGCCCCCCACCTTCCCGCCGTCATCGGCCTCCCGCTGGCAATATCCTCCGGCGTAGCCATTCCGCTTCAAAGCAGGATCAACGGAGCACTGGGGCAAACGCTCGACGACGGACTTGCAGCCGCGCTCATCAGTTTCGGTACCGGATTGGTGCTGATGATCCTGATCTCGTTGCTGCTTCCGCGCGGACGGGCGGGCCTCGGCCAGCTGATCCCTGCCGTGCGGCAGCGGCGGTTTCCCCGCATCTACCTGGCCGCAGGGACCATCGGTGCGTTGTTTGTTTTCTCGCAGGCGCTCACCATCTCGGTCCTTGGAGTCGCGCTCTTTACGGTCGCCGCGGTCATGGGCCAGACGCTGAGCGGACTCGCCGTGGACAGGCTCGGGATCGGACCCGGCGGGCGGCGCATAATCACCATCATGCGGGTAATCGGCGTGACGCTGACGGTCGCGGCAGTTATCTGGGCAGTCTCACCCCGCCTCGGCGGAACAGGTACGACGGCGGCACTCATCCTTCCGCTCCTGCTTCCCATCGCAGCCGGCATCCTGGTGAGCTTCCAACAAGCCATGAACGGAACCGCCGCCGTGCAGTACGGCACACCCATTACCGCCACCCTGATGAACTTCATTGCCGGATCGGTCGTGCTCCTCGCCGCCTGGCTAGTGAAACTGGTGCTCACCGGCCCTCCTGAACCGCTGCCGGCAGAGTGGTGGTATTACCTGGGTGGACCGATGGGATGCATCTTCATCGGTATCGGTGCACTCCTGGTGCGATCCCTGGGTGTGCTGCTTACCGGCCTCGGAATGATCGCAGGCCAGCTGCTGGGTTCGCTGGCACTGGACCTTGTGCTCCCCACGCCGGGGACCGTCGTCGTCTTCGCCACCGTGGCGGGGCCGATCCTCGCACTGGGGGCCATCATCCTGACCACGCTGCCCTGGAACCGGCGCCTGCTGCGACGCTGATCCAGGAAAAGATCGCGGGCAACGAAAAGGCGGGTCGGTACCACCTGAAAGAAGTGGTCCCGACCCGCCTTTGGCTAGCCCGGGATACTACCGGTCGGCCAGTTCGGAATCGTGGTCATGCTCCGGGTGGAGCCCGCCGCCGCTTTCGGTGCCGCCGCCCAGCGGGTTACCTTCGAAGCCGCCCTTTTGCTTGAAGTTACCCTTCACGTTGTCTCCAACGCCGTTCACCGCGGTCGTGTTCATGGCGTAGGTGAGGGTCAGATGAGCAATCGCGTCGCTCATCTGGTCGAGTGACTCAACGCTGACGTTGCTCAGGTCATCACATTCTGCGTGGTAGCAGGCATCGTAGGGTGCGCCCGCAACGCCACCGAAGAGCACTGCCTGCTCTTCGGTCTTGATTCCCTCTGCGCCGGTGAAGAGTCCGCCTGCGGGAATGCCCTCTGCGATGAATGGTCCATAATCACTACGGCCGCTGAACGCTGTTTCACCTGAGGCCAGTCCCTCAGCTGCGAAGTAGTCGTGGAAATCCTGCTCGATCTGACCGGATCCCGCAGGACCCTCAGCAGCGCCGGGACCGACAGGGAAGGCCGAGTTGTCACCGTCGTACACGAAGCGGCCAAAGTTGGCGGAGCCGATCATGTCGAAGTTCAGGTACAGCCCAACCCTGTCCAGCTCTCCCGTTTCCGCGAGGTCTGCGACATAGTGCTCCGCGCCGAGGAGTCCCTGTTCCTCTGCACCCCACCAGGCAAAGCGGACCTTGTTTGCAGTCTTGACCTTCTGCATCGATTCCGCGACCGCAAGGATTGCGGCGCTACCCGTGCCGTTGTCATTGATGCCGGCACCGGCCACCACGCTGTCGAGGTGAGCGCCGACCATCACCACATTGTCGGCGTCGCCGGTTGCGGTTTCCGCAAGCACGTTGTAAGTCGCGCGGTTCTCGGAGACGGTGTCCACCGTCACTGTGCCCGTGACGTTCTCGCCGATCAGGCTGACGCCCACGTCGAAGCTTGCTCCCAGGACCGGAATTTCGATTCCCGGTGCCCCGAGGGTGCCGTTGATCGGACCGGTGCTGCCTTCCGATCCGGTATTAAAAATGACGACGGCGGTGGCCCCGGCTGCTTCTGCGTTGCTGGCCTTCTGCGCGAACGAACAACTGCCACGCTGTATCAGCGCAATTGATCCGGCTGCGAATCCATCGAAGTCGGTGGCTTCACACCCGCTGGTGTTGGCGCCGGCGGTACCGGTGGTGTCGACGGCGGTGATAGCGCCCACCGCTTCTCCTGCCCCGGAATAGGTCATGGTCGCGAAGGATTCCGCTGCGTAAACCTGTGATTCCGGGCTGATCTGGGTGAGGACCGAAGGGCTCAGCTGCTGGAAGTACGGGAACATGAATTCCTGCACAACGGGGGAGTACCCAGCAGCCTGGAGCTTCCCGACCACGTAGGCCACGGAGTCGTCATATCCCGGGGTTCCGGATGCCCGGGTGCCATCATTGGCATCGGCGATCGCGTCCAGGGCTTCAAGATGACCGACCACCCGGTCAACCGAGACGGCGGCGCGGAGCTTTTCAGAGGTGTTGTTGTTGCTGTTCTCGTGGGTTGGCCCGGCAGTTGCCGCCAGCCCTCCCGAGGCAACGAGCGCGAGTCCACCGGCAAATGCAAGCGATGCTCGCCCAAAATGGGCGCGCTTAAGTAGAGCGTTTGGGATCACCGTTGTTCCTTCTGTCGCAAAGGCGTGCCTACGGTTGCAGACACTCGAACCCCTGTGACGCGGATCACGGCACAGGGGTGCGTTCAATCTATGGACAGTTGTCCCGCCGCGTCAAGGGCTCCCTACCCGCCGGTAGATCACCGGTGGAAACCGCCCTCATCACCGGTGGGAGACCGCCTCATCACCGGTAGAAAACCGCCCCCAAGGCGCGTAGGGTCGGAACTCCCGAAGCGGGGAACTATGTGAGGCAAAGGAGATTTCCCATGGGCCTAAGCAACATCATCAGGAGCGCCGCCGGCCGATTCGCAGGCGGAGGCAGCGCCGGAACAACCCGAGGCACACCGCGGACCGGCGGGATGCGAACGGGACGTAGCGGCGCCAACCGCCCCGGTTCCGGTGGAGTCGGCGGAATGATCCGCAGCATCCTCAACCGGCGGTAGTCAGGAAGCTGTTTTCACTACGAGGACGTCGCACGGAGCGTTGTGAACAACGCTCCAGGCGACGCTCCCCAGCACTCGCCCTAGCCCCTTGATGCCCACATTGCCTACCACGAGCAATTGGGCGCCCGAGCGCTCGGCCTCTTCCATCAGGACGTCCTGGGGCTTCCCGCGGCCGGCAGCAGGGCGAATTTCCACCCCCGGGTGCTCACCGCGCAGTTTGGTTGCCACTTGCTCTGCCATCTCCAGCGCACGCTCGGCATCATCCAGCACCCAGGTTTCGCTGCCGATCTTGACGATCTCCGTGTTGCCGGTGATGTGCGCGCTCAGAACGACCAGTTCGGTTCCCAGCCCCTGCGCGAGCGTCGCTGCCCGTGATGCCGCCTTATAAGCGGTTTCGCTGCCATCGACTCCCACAACCACATTCCCTGCCATGCTGTTCCTCCTTGAACGGTGAATCCCGGGCGGTTCCCGCGCCGGACCAACAGGAACGACCTTAGCGCCAGCGAGCAGGCAGGCGTGTTTCGGTAGGCTAAGGTAGTAGCTTCGCCCGCCCGGTCCGGCACGGCAGTTCGCGTTGAATTCCGGCTGCTGGGCCGTTCCGCACGGCACAACGACGACCGCACCCAGCGGCCTGTCCAAACATGTAGAGGATGGCATTCATCGTGGCCAAGCAGGTTTCAGCCCTGGACCCAATCATTTCCCTCGCCAAGCGGCGCGGCTTCGTCTTCCAGGCCGGTGAAATCTACGGCGGTTCCCGCTCCGCCTGGGACTACGGACCCCTTGGCGCCGAGCTCAAGGAAAACATCAAGCGCCAGTGGTGGCAGTCAATGGTCCGTGGGCGCGAGGACGTCGTCGGTCTGGACTCCTCGGTTATCCTTCCCCGCCAGGTATGGGAAGCATCCGGCCACGTCGAAGTATTCTCCGACCCCCTGGTGGAGTGCCTCTCCTGCCACAAGCGCTACCGGGCTGACCACCTCGAGGAAGAGTATGAGGAGAAGAAGGGCAGGCCCGCGGAGAACGGCCTGGCGGACATTGCCTGCGCCAACTGCGGCACCCGCGGCCAGTGGACGGAACCCCAGGAGTTCTCCGGTCTGCTGAAAACCTTCCTCGGCCCTGTTGCCAGTGAAGAGGGCATGCACTATCTACGGCCCGAAACCGCGCAGGGCATCTTCGTGAACTTCAACAACGTGCTCACTACGTCCCGCAAGAAGCCACCGTTCGGCATCGGCCAGATCGGCAAGAGCTTCCGCAACGAGATCACGCCCGGAAACTTCATCTTCCGCACCCGTGAGTTCGAGCAGATGGAGATGGAGTTCTTCGTCGAGCCCGGCACCGATGATGAGTGGCACGAGTACTGGATCAAGGAACGGTTCGACTGGTATACCGGCCTCGGCATCAACCCGGACAACCTGCGCCTCTTCGTCCACCCGCAGGAAAAGCTGAGCCACTACTCCAAGGGCACCACGGACATCGAGTACCGCTTCGGATTCTCCGGCTCCGAGTGGGGTGAGCTTGAGGGCGTCGCCAACCGCACCGACTTCGACCTCTCCACGCACTCGAAGCACTCCGGCACAGAGCTGAGCTACTTCAACCAGGCCACCAACGAGCGGTACACCCCCTACGTCATCGAGCCTGCCGCCGGGCTGACCCGCTCCTTCATGGCGTTCCTCGTGGACTCCTACGCAGAAGATGAGGCGCCCAACGCGAAGGGCGGCGTGGACAAGCGCACCGTCCTCAAGCTCGATCCGCGTCTTGCTCCGGTGAAGGCCGCCGTTCTCCCGCTCAGCCGCAACGAGGACCTCTCGCCCAAGGCCAAGGATCTGGGAGCCCAGCTGCGGAAGAGCTGGAACATCGACTTCGACGACGCCGGTGCCATCGGCCGTCGTTACCGCCGCCAGGATGAAATCGGTACCCCGTTCTGCATCACCGTGGACTTCGACACGCTCGAAGACCAGGCCGTCACTATCCGTGAACGCGACACCATGGCCCAGGAACGCGTTTCCCTCGACAAGGTCGAGGGCTACCTGGCGCAGCGGTTGGTAGGCGCGTAAGTGGCAATCCAGTACCGCCCCTGGCGTGACGGCGACGACCTCGAACTCCTGCAGGTGTGGGGAGGCCCGCCGAATCCGCAGGCGGAGCAGTCCCGGGCACTGTTCCGGCCGTCGTCGGATTCCCCGTGGCTGCGCTGCATCGTGGCAGAAGATGCAATGGACGGTGTGGCCGTGCCGGTCGCTGCCGCTTACGTCTTCGAGCCGAAGCTTCATGATCAGCGGCTCTGGGCCTACGTTGAGGTCAGCCAGGCTCATCGGGGAACAGGGATTGCCGCCACGCTCCTGGGAATGCTCCGCCACGAAGCCGGCTCGTCGCCGTCGGGCGTTTCCACGCTGCGGGCAAAGGTGGTCCCCGGATCTGACGGCGCTGCCTTCGCAGCGGCGGCAGGCTTCCGGGAGATCCAGCGCTCGCGGATCATCGAGGTTGCACCCGGAGCGCTCGCGGTACCGAACTTCGACGACGACGACGGCCCCCAGCTTGAGGAGGCTGCAACCGGTTCGGTTGAGCTCACCAGGGCGGTGACCGAGTGGTACAACGCGGTGCACTCGTGGGACCCGGCTGATATGACGCTGGGCCAGGCGCAGCAGTTCCTGCTCGCTGATACGGCAGGTGCCGGTGGTGCCGTGGTCCTGCGTGACAAGCCCAGGAGCGCCGGCGGTGCGATTGCGGCATTCGCGCTGAGCTACACACAGAGCCGAACGGACGCGCCGGCAGACGTGCTCATCGGGTGCGACACAGGCCTGCGGCCCAGCGAGCAGAGCGCTGCCGTCGCGTCGCTGCTGGCGATGCTGGTGTATCAGTACCCCGTGCAGTTGGAGGTTGATGACTCCATGACCGCGCTGGTTGAGGTGCTTGATCCGCTGCTTGCCACTGGTGCCGCCAGGGTCGTGGCGGAAACGCGGGTTGTCAGCGACTGACCGAAGTCCTGTCGCCTGCGTCACCCGCGTCGCCTAGATCATCCGCGGCGGTAACGTCCGGCCGCGGCGTCCCGTGCATCCGCTGCAGCACGCTCGGCCTCGGTCAGCGCACCTCCACCGAGATGGGCAGGCTGCCACCACGCGCCAGGTGGCGGCACCAGCGGAAAATCAGCAATCCCGCGGTCAATGCCGTCCTGCAGTTCCGCACGTAGTTGTTCCGTCTCGAGGGCTATGTCCGCGTCCTGGGTATGCCTGATCGGTTCGCTGATGTGAACCCGGATTGGTGCACGCCAGGCCCGGCGGAGTGAGAACCCGTGACCGCGGGTCATCAGCCGGTGCGCTCCCCAGACTGACACGGGAATGAGCGGCACATCGGCTTCGGCCGCAAGGCGTACCGCGCCCGTCTTGAGCTCGCGCACCGTGAAGCTACGGCTCACACCGGCTTCGGGAAGGATGGCGATGTACTCGCCGGCGCGAAGTTTTTCGAGCGCACCCTCGTAGGCCGCCGCGCCTGCGCTGCGGTCGACGATCACGTGTCCGCAGGCGGAGATGGCCGGTCCTGCAAACCAGTGCGACGCCGCAGCCTTGGTAATCAGAAACTTCAGTTGGGCGCGGGTATGCTTCCACAGCACAAGCTCGGCAAACGCAAAGTCGAGGTAACCGAAGTGGGTGATAGCGAACACCGCTCCCTCTCCAGGCACAGGCGTTCGTGACACCCCCGTGCCTGCGTGCGCGGAAGGCAGATGTGATTCGCCGCTGACCATGACGCGCATCCGGAAGATCCACCGCAGCAGCAGACCGCTGTGCACCAGCATGCGGTAGAACCGAACGCTCTGCTTCGGAACCCAGGCCATCGTTCAGACGCCCCGCTTCGAACGGGGGGATAGGGACAACGGGTTCACAGCGTGACGCCGAGCGGTGAGGGTTCAACGAGCACGTCCGCAGCGCGCCGGAGGTACTTCGCGTCCACCGGTGCGCCGGTGTCGTCGGAGAAACTCTTCAGCAGGTAAGAGGCGCTGAGCTCGTGCCATACGGAAAGTTTCGTGAACATGAAGTGTCCGGCACCGGTCAGCGTGACGTACCGGACGTCGTCGGCAATGTGCTGAATTCGCTGCGCGTATCTCAGTGACTGCCGCGGCGAGGTCCAGCGGTCCGCGTCCCCATGGACGATGAGCACTCTTCGTCCGGACACCTGCTGCAGCGGCGTTGTGCTGTCAAGCCATGGTGCCAGGGCTACGACGGCGCGGACCTGCGGATCATCCGCCGCGCACAGGGCCGTCAGGCCACCCATCGAGTGGCCCAGCAGGTAGACAGGCTTGCCGGGGTGACGCTTCCGGATCTGCTGCAGCGCCCATCGCGCATCGTGCAGCGCGGACATGTGCTCGCCGTTCCATCCTCGCACCCTGTTCCGCAGGCTCCAGGTCTCAAGCCCGGCCGGGGATCCCCAGGAAGAAAGCAGCCGGGCAAACGGAATCATCCGTGCCGGGCTCAGGTGTCGTGACCGCACCGGCTCGAAGCTGTTCGAGCGCCCACCGTGCAGCACCAGCACAACCCCGCGTACGGCGCCAGCCGCCGGCCGGACCGTCACTTCCGGCGCATGCGCCATCCCGTCGGCCGCATCCTGGTCGGCTTCACTGAACCTTTCCTTCGCCATGCACCCTCCACTCACTTCCGATCCGGATACACACAGGCCATGCACTGCGTCCCTGCTCCCGACCGCCATCCTGCGTAGAATCCTCGGGGGACTCCGCACCAGGCAGACCGGTTTCCATCCTGCCAGTAGTACACCGACAGCAAGGAACGATGAGTGGGCCACAGCCATATCCATCCTTCTGACGGGGCCGCTCCTCCACCCAACCCGGAGCAGATCGCTGCCCTGTCAAGAACGCGCCGGCGGGCGAATTTTCTCCTCGCGGCGATCCTTGTTCCGCTCGGCGTCATCACACTCGTCGCGATGATGATGCTGTGGCCGGGCGCCGACCGGTCCGGCATCACCGTTGCCGATCCGCTCGCCACCGCGCCCGGCACCTCAATGGATGTGGGTACGGTGCAGCGCGTGGTTTCGGAGGACTGCCCGTCCTCCCAACCAACCGTCGACGCCGGCGGCGAAGCGCAGCAGTGCCTGGTCGCCTACACAGAGCCTGACTCCGGCGGCTCAGCCGTTCCGGTGGAACTCAACCCTGAAATTGCACGTTCCGGTCAGGTGGAACCGGGCGATTCAATCCGCTACCTCAATCTCGACGGTGTCATCAACGGTGCAGGCACGCCCTACATTTTCGTGGACTTCGTGCGCACGCTCCCCGTGGCAGCGCTCGCGGTGCTGTACGCCGTCGTCGTTGTTTCTGTTGCCCGGTGGCGCGGACTTCGGGCGATCATCGGACTGGTGGGCGCGCTCTTCGTCCTGGCACAGTTCATGCTGCCCGGGCTGATCGAGGGCAAACCTCCCTTGCTGCTGGGGCTGGTGGGCTCGGTTGTCATCATGTTCGGGGTCCTCTACTTTGCGCACGGCTTCTCGGCGCGAACCTCGACGGCGCTGCTCGGCACGATCTTCGGACTCGCCATCACCGCGCTGCTGGCAGCCTGGGCCACGGACACCGCGAACCTCACCGGTGTGGGCAATGACAGCGCAAGTGCACTGATCAATGCAGCGCCTGAGGTCTCGCTCTCCGGAATCATCCTCTGCGGACTGATCATTTCCGGGCTCGGTGTGCTCAACGATGTGACCATCACCCAGTCCTCGGCGGTCTGGGAGCTTTACGAACTGGCGCCAGGAACGTCCACGCGGCGGCTGTTCGCCGGGGCCATGCGCATTGGGCGCGACCACATCGCCTCAACGGTCTACACGATTGCCTTTGCCTACGCGGGCGCCGCCCTTCCACTGCTGATCCTCGTGTCGCTACAGGACAGTTCCCTGATGACCGCCCTGACCAGCGGTGAACTCGTTGAGGAGGTGGTTCGTACCCTGGTCGGATCAATAGGCCTGGTTCTTGCCATCCCGGTTACCACGCTGGTTGCCGTCCTGGTGGTCAAGGCGGTCGGCCGTGGAGCCGGTCCGGTCGTCTCCAGGAAACAGCACGACGGCGCACCCACCCCTGCAGCGCTCGCCGCCGAGGAGGCGCCTGGGCAGCCGGCTGAAGGCGCACACAGCGGGCAGGTTGCGGCGGGCGCGCTGCCGAGCCGCAGGGAGATGCGCGAGCAGAGGCAGGGCTGACGCCCCTCGATTTGCCCTGTCTTGCGACAATGGTTGGGTGAGCATTGCACCGACTACTACCTCCACGCGGCTCGACCTGCCGCCGCTGCGCCTGGGCGGGATAACCGTCGATACCCCTGTGGTTCTCGCTCCCATGGCCGGCATCACCAATACAGCGTTCCGCCGGCTGTGCCGCGAGTACGGCGGCGGCCTGTACGTCTCCGAAATGGTGACGTCCCGCGCCCTCGTCGAACGCAATCCGGAGTCCCTGCGCATCATCTCCCATGACGAGGATGAATTGGTGCGCTCCGTCCAGCTGTACGGCGTGGACCCCAAGACCGTCGGAGCCGCCGTTCGTATCCTCGTCGAGGAAGACCGCGCGGACCACATTGACCTGAACTTCGGCTGCCCGGTCCCGAAGGTCACCCGGAAGGGCGGCGGAGCGGCGCTTCCGTGGAAGCTCGACCTCTTCACCGGCATCGTGCAGACGGCCGTCCGGGAAGCTTCGCGGGGGAACATCCCGTTGACCATCAAGATGCGCAAAGGCATCGACGAGGATCACCTGACTTTCCGTGAGGCAGGCAAGATCGCGCGCGATGCCGGCGTGGCCGCCGTTGCGCTGCATGGACGCACTGCCTCCCAGTTCTACTCCGGCAAAGCCGACTGGAACGCCATCGCCGAGCTGCGTGAGGCCCTGCCGGATGTTCCGGTACTGGGAAACGGTGATATCTGGAGTGCGGAAGACGCAATCCGCATGGTTCAGCAGACTGGTGTTGACGGCGTCGTGGTAGGCCGTGGCTGCCAGGGTAGGCCGTGGCTGTTCGGTGACCTCATGAACGCCTTCGAGGGCAGGGATGAGCGGCACCAGCCCGGGCTCGGGCAGGTGGCGGACACGGTGTACCGCCACGCGGAGCTGCTGGTGGACACCTTCGGCAACGAGATGATGGCGCTGCGCGACATCCGCAAGCACATGGCCTGGTACTTCAAGGGCTACGTGGTGGGTGGAGAATTGCGTGCAGCGCTCGCCGCCGTACCCACGCTCGAGGTTCTGCGCGGTCTGCTCGATCAACTGGACCGCACGTCTCCGTATCCCGGCACTGACGCCGAAGGACCGCGCGGGCGTGCGGGATCACCCAAGCGCACGTCGCTGCCGGACAAGTGGCTCGAGGCCCGCCAGCTCAATCCTGAACAGCAGGCGGACATCGCCGCGGCGGAAGTCGACATATCGGGTGGATAGGGCGGCTGAGCACATGCAGAATTCCCCCGTCGGCAATGCAGCGCCGATTACTCCCGGCTACACGGATGCGGACATGCAGCGCTGGGTCGATGAAGCGCCCAAGAGCCTGCATCGTACGCACTTTGAGCGTGACCGCGCACGCGTCCTCCACTCCTCGGCGTTGAGACGGCTTGGCGCGAAGACGCAGGTGGTCGCCCCCGATACTGACGACTTCGTGCGGACCCGATTGACCCACAGCCTCGAGGTGGCGCAGGTGGGGCGGGAGCTGGGTCGCTCCCTCGGCTGCGACCCGGACATCGTCGACGCCGCCTGCCTCTCCCACGATCTTGGACATCCTCCGTTCGGGCACAACGGCGAGGCCACGTTGAATGACCTGGCGCACTCCATCGGCGGGTTCGAGGGCAACGCACAGACACTTCGGCTCCTGACCCGGCTTGAGCCCAAAGTCATCCGTGCCGACGGCGAACCGGCCGGGCTCAACCTCACCCGAGCCAGCCTCGATGCCGCGTGCAAGTACCCGTGGACTGCTGTGAACGCGCCGGTGATCCACGGACACCGCACCTCGAAGTTCGGCGCCTATGAGGACGATCTCCCCGTCTTCACCTGGCTGCGGCAGGGGGCACCGGCCGGCCGGTCCTGCCTTGAAGCGCAGGTCATGGACCTGGCCGATGACATCTCCTACTCCGTCCATGACGTCGAAGACGCCATCGTGGCCGGTCACTTCCAGCTCAAGTGGATGGACAACCCCGACCACCGCGCCCGCGTTGTCGGGTACACCCAGCAGTGGTACCTGCCGCACTCCGATCCGGCCGCCGTCGACGCTGCGCTCGCACGGCTGGAAGCAACGGACGTCTGGGTTCGCGAGGCTGACGGCAGCCGCAAAGCCATGGCCGCGCTGAAGAACATGACCAGCCAGCTGATCGGTCGTTTCTGCCTCAGTGCACTGCAGACAACACGGGGCATTTACGGCACCGACCCGCTCACCCGGTACGCCGCCGAGATGGTGGTTCCCGAGGACACGGTCACCGAGATCGCGGTGATGAAGGGCCTTGCAACCACCTACGTGATGACCAGCGTCCACCGCCAGCCCATTTATGAGCGGCAACGTGAGGTGCTGTCCTCGCTGGTGCAACAGATGGCCGCCGCAGGGGACAGCTTCCTTGAGCCCATGTTCGCCTCCGATTGGCGCCAGGCGGACGACGACGACGCCCGCCTCCGCGTGGTGATCGACCAGGTGGCATCCCTGACGGATGCCTCCGCCCTCGCCCTGCACGAAAGGGTTGTCGGGCCCGTTCCCGCGCTCTGGTAGAGGGTTATGCACACGCCCGGATAGCGGTATTCACAGGGCCGGGCTACCGGACGGCGGAACCGGAGACCGAACACTAGACTGGATAATATGGCCGGACTCATCAAGCGTGAAGACATCGATGAGGTTCGCCAGCGCACCGACATCAAGGAAGTGGTGGACGGGTACGTCACCCTGAAGTCCGCCGGTGTGGGGTCGTGGAAAGGCCTTTGCCCCTTCCACGATGAGCGCTCGCCGTCGTTCCATGTCCGTCCGCACATGGGCTCCTATCACTGCTTCGGATGCGGTGAAGGTGGTGATGTCATTTCCTTCGTGCAGAAGATGGATCACACGTCCTTCGCGGAGACGGTTGAAAAGCTGGCCGCACGCATCTCTTTCGAACTGCGCTATGAGGATGGCGGAACCGGCCCCCGGCGCGAGGATTCCGGCAAGCGGCAGCGCCTCCTCG
Source organism: Arthrobacter sp. PTI12 (assembly GCF_056679915.1). NCBI lineage: Bacteria > Bacillati > Actinomycetota > Actinomycetes > Micrococcales > Micrococcaceae > Arthrobacter > Arthrobacter sp. PTI12. The sequence goes on from NZ_CM155256.1 coordinate 1,644,071, forward strand.
ATGCACACAAGATTGCTGCGGAGTTCTACCGCGACCAACTGTTGACACCAGAGGCGGCGACCGGCCGCGCTTTCCTGCAGGAGCGCGGCTTCGACCGGGCCGCCGCTGAACACTTCGGCGTCGGCTACGCGCCTCAGGGGTGGGACGGCCTGCTCAATCACCTGACCGGCCGCGGGTTTCTCCTGGACGAGCTGAAGCTGACCGGCATGTTCAGTGTTTCGTCCAACAACTCGGGCCGGCTCTACGACCGCTTCCGGGGCAGGCTCATGTGGCCCATTCGGGACATCACCGGGGACACCGTGGGATTCGGCGCCCGCAAGCTGTATGAGGATGACCCGGGGCCCAAGTACCTGAATACCCCTGAGACCACCCTCTACAAGAAGTCGCAGGTCCTGTACGGAATCGATCTCGCCAAACGGGAGATCGCAAAGTCACGTCAGCTCGTGGTGGTGGAGGGCTACACCGACGTCATGGCGTGCCACCTCGCCGGAGTAGGCACCGCCGTAGCCACCTGCGGCACGGCCTTCGGTGCCGAGCACATCAAGATCGCGCGCCGGCTCCTGTCCGACGACGGCACCGGCGGAGAGGTCATCTTCACCTTCGATGGCGACGCCGCCGGGCAGAAAGCGGCACTGCGCGCCTTCGAGGAGGATCAGCGGTTCAACGCGCAGACTTATGTGGCGGTCGGCGCTGACGGCGCTGACCCCTGCGAGCTGCGACAGACCGCGGGGGACCAGGCCGTTCAGGACCTCATCAGCACCCGGCGCCCGCTGTTTGAGTTCGCCATCAAAGCATCGTTTGACCAGTTCGATCTCTCCACCGGCGAGGGCCAGACAAAAGCGCTACGGCACGCGGCTCCCATCGTGGCCAACATCCGCGATGTGTCCCTGAGGTCGGTCTACACCCGGGAACTGTCCCGGTGGCTCGGCATGCAATTCGTTGGCGAGGACCAGGTGGCGCGCGCGGTCACGGCCGCGGCAAAGCGGGCAACCCAACCGGCACAGGATGGCAAGCAGGGTGCACAGAACCCGCAGAGCCGCCAGCCCGCCCAGGCACCGGGCAGCGGCCCTGAATTGGTGGAAGAAGTGCCGCAGTTCCGGCGTCCAGATCCGCGTGATCCTGTTGCACGGATGGAGCGCGAAGCGCTCGAGGTGGTTCTCCAGTATCCGCAACTGCTTGATCAGGACCAGTGGGACCGTTTTTCTGATTCCCGCTTCTCCGTGCCCGCCTACGCCGCGCTGCATGATGCAGTGCGTGCTGCCGGAACTACAGGGAGAGACAGAGCCGACTCCGCATCGAACTGGGTGGAACGGGTGCGCCAGGAGGTTCCCGACATGCTGCGTGGTTATGTGAGCGAACTCGCCGTGACGCCGCTGCCCGCGACGGATGGAGAGGGGATGGCCGCGTACTGCCGAGACATCCTCAGCAGGCTCTCGGAGCTGCGCATCACCCGGCTGAAGGCAGAGAAGCTGAGCTCACTGCAGAGGCTCGATCCGGCGGCTGATCCATCCCTCTTTCAGCAACTGAACCGGGAGCTGATGGAGCTCGAAATGGAACGCCGCGCCCTGCGCTCGGACTAGCAGCCGGCCAATTTCACTTACCCGGTTTTCCTATGTAAAGTTGTTTCTGCTGCTTTCCCCCGTAGCTCAATTGGCAGAGCATTCGACTGTTAATCGAAGGGTTACTGGTTCAAGTCCAGTCGGGGGAGCAAATAGGCTCCTGACCTGCGTTTTCGCCGGTCAGGAGCCTTTCTCGTTAGCCGCCGGGTTGCCACTCAGGCTGGGCGCGTAGTCTGACCCCTATGCGCAATGATGATCTTGTTCTGGTAACGGGCGCCACTGGATATATCGGAGGTCGGCTCGTCTCCCGGCTGCTGGAAGACGGCCGGCGGGTCCGCGTGGTTGTGCGGTCACCCCAGAAGCTGCGGGACGTACCGTGGGCAGCGCAGGTCGAGGTGGTCGAAGGCGATCTGCAGGACGCCGAAACTATGAACCGTGCAAGCGAGGGCGTCTCCACGCTCTATTACCTCGTGCACTCCATGGGCTCCGGACGGGGGTTCGAGGAGCGGGAAGCGCAGATCGCATCGACCGTCGCCAAGGCTGCCTCGCAGGCTTCCGTCAAGCGCATCGTCTACCTCGGCGGTCTCCACCCGCAGGGTGTAAAGCTCTCAACGCACATGCGCTCCCGCGTGGCCGTGGGTGAAGTGTTGCTGGCATCGGGCGTTCCCACCATCGCTTTCCAGGCCGGCGTCGTCATCGGTTCCGGCTCCGCGTCCTTCGAGATGATCAGGCACCTGGCCGATGTACTGCCGGTCATGCCCGCGCCGAAGTGGGTACTGAACCGCATCGAACCCATCTCCGTGCGTGACGTCATCCACTACCTCCTCGGCGCATTGGACCTGCCGGAGGGGCTCAACCGGACCTTCGACATCGGTTCCGGAGACGTCCTGACCTACGCGGACATGATGAAGCGCTATGCGGAAGCCGCCGGTCTGCCCGGTCGAACGGTCCTGGCGCTGCCGGTGCTCACTCCGCGACTGGCCGGGCACTGGGTGAACCTCGTGACCCCCATCCCGCGGGCTATGGCGATGCCGCTGATTGAATCCCTCCAGCACAACGCGGTCACCGCCGAAGCAGACATCCATGAGTATGTGCCGCTGCCGGAGGGCGGGCTCACCGACTATCGCGCCGCCGTCGACCTCGCCCTGAACAAAATGAGCGCCGGTGAGGTGGAAACGAGTTGGGCGGGAGCTTCGCAGCGCGACGCTGTCGCGGATCCGCTTCCCTCCGACCCACAGTGGGCCGGCCACACGGTCTACAAGGACGAGCGCACCTTCCGCTCCAGCGCACCCGCTCCCGCGGTCTGGAAAGTGATCGAAGGCATCGGCGGGGAAAACGGCTGGTACTCCTGGCCCGTGGCGTGGGCTGCCCGCGGCTGGCTGGACAAGCTCGCCGGCGGTGTCGGCCTGCGCCGCGGACGCCGGCACTCGTCGGAGCTGATGGCAGGAGAGGCCCTGGACTTCTGGCGCGTCGAAGAGCTGGTGCGCGGCGAGAAGCTCCGTCTGCGGGCGGAAATGAAACTTCCTGGACGAGCCTGGCTCGAACTCTCGGTAGTGCCCGACGGCGGAGCGAGCGAATATCGCCAGCGCGCCATCTTCTTCCCCCGCGGCCTGGCCGGCCGGCTCTACTGGCTCGGCGTGCTGCCGTTCCACGGCGTGGTGTTCGCCTCCATGGCGCGCAACATCACGCGTACAGCCGAACGCGCCGGGCACCAGGCGTAGAGCCTGCTGTCCCTGGCCGTCGCTTGAGAGGAGCTGGCTAGCTGATCGCGGGTACGGTCCTCGGCCGCACAATCGTCCAGAGGAACACAATCCCGAGGGCAATACAGCAGGCCATGACCGCCGCCATGGGTGTGGCTGACGCTATCCCGAGAACTCCCACAATCGGTGAGATGATCCCAGCCAACCCGAAGGTGGTCGCGCCGAGAAGTGACGCGGCGGTTCCGGCCTGCGCGCCATGGTTGGCCAGCGCGAGCACCTGGACGCAGGGGAACGTGAAGCCGGCAGCCGAGATGTAGAACCAGAGCGGAACCGCGGTACCCCAGAATCCGAAGCCGAGGTAGTCGAAGAGGATCATCAGGAGCGCCATCGCGAGCATTGCCGCGGTGGAGCAGGCGATGATCCACTGCGGACCCACCCTCCGGACCACCCGGGCGCTGATCTGGACAGCAGCCACAATGCCGAGCGAGTTCACTGCGAAGAGCAGCCCGTACTGCTGGGGATCAAGCCCGTACACGTCCTGGAACAGGAACGGCGATGCCGACAGATAGGAAAACAGGCCCGAAAAGTTCATGCCGCCCACCAGCAGAATGCCGATGAAGACACGGTCGGTCAGCACCGCGCGATACCGCTGAAGAGCCGTGGACGACGACGCTTTCCGCCGGTCCGCAGGCAGGGTTTCAATGATGAACAACGAGACGGCGAGGATCACCAGGAACCCGTACGCGGCGAGGAACCAGAAGATTCCGGGCCACGGCATGATCACGAGTAACTGGGACCCGATGACGGGCGCGAAGATGGGGGCCATCCCGTTCACCAGCGCCATGTAGGAAAGCATGCGAACCAGTGGGTAGCCGCTGAAGAGGTCGCGGATCATCGCCATGGCCACCACGCCGCCTCCGGCTGCGCCCATTCCCTGCAGCACACGATAGACCATGAGCATGCCGATCTCTGTGGACAGCGCGGCCCCGAGCGAGGCGATGACGTGCAGGCTGGTGGCCATGATCAGCGGCAGGCGCCGGCCCACCTTGTCACTCAGCGGACCCACGATCAGCTGGCCTGCAGCAAAGCCCACAATCGTTCCGGTCAGGGTGAGCTGCACAGCAGCCTCGGTGACGCCGAGATCATCCTGCAGTGCCGGGAACGCGGGCAGGTACAGGTCGATAGTGAACGGACCGAGCGCGGTGAGCGTGCCGAGAATGACAACGTAGATCAGCTTCTGGCGCCTGGTGAGCGCGTCGCCGGGGTGCGTGGTGGTGCTCAACAGATACCTATCTGGCGTGGCGGATGCGGGAGTCGCACTGCGGCGCTGCAGACGAAAGGTGGTGGAGAGCCGGTCGAGGCATCGAGGTGGTTGCCGGAACGAATCAACATCCATCTTAGGGCCCTCAGCCAACCTCGCGGAAGACCTGCCGCTATGAATGCTGACACCCGGGTGCTCAGTAGGCTTCGGATTGTCGTAGGGTGAAATGCAGCTCAGAGGTCCACAGGGTAGCGCAGAGGTCAGGAGAAACAACGTGAACGCCGGAGATCGGGATACAAGTGCGCCCTCAGGTGCACCGCAGCCGCACATGGGAAAAGTCATCGGAGTCAGTGTCGCGGCCGCTGTCGGTGGACTCCTGTTCGGCTTCGACACTGCCGTCATCAATGGTGCGGTTGACGCTATCCAGGAAGACTTCAGCCTGGGGGAAGCCGTCCTGGGGTTCACTGTCGCGATCACGCTCCTGGGCTGTGCCGCGGGCGCCTGGTTTGCCGGTGAACTCGCGGACCGGCTCGGCCGCAAACGCGTCATGTTGGGCGCAGCTATCCTTTTCCTGATCAACTCGGTCGGATCCGGTTTCGCATTCAGCGAGTGGGACCTGATGCTCTGGCGCCTCATCGGTGGCGTCGCCATCGGAGTCGCATCAGTCATCGCGCCCGGCTATATCGCCGAGATCGCTCCGGCCAAGTGGCGTGGCGGACTCGCATCCATTCAGCAGCTGGCAATCACCGTCGGCATCTTCGCTGCACTGCTGTCCGACGCCTGGCTTGCCGACCTGGCAGGCGGAGCCACCGGAGAACTGTGGTGGGGGCTGCCGGCCTGGCGCTGGATGCTGCTTGTCGGCATCGTACCGGCAATCATCTACGGAGTGCTGGCGCTGACCATTCCGGAATCGCCCCATTATCTGATTCGCGGTGGCCGCGACGCAGAAGCCGCACATGTGCTGTCCCGCGTGACCGGTATTCGGGACACCACCGCCAAACTGACAGAGATCCGTTCCACCCTCCGGATGGAGGACAAGACGACGCTGCGTGATCTGCGCGGATCGATGCTCGGCCTGCAGCCCATTCTCTGGGTGGGCATGACCGTTGCTGCCCTGCAGCAGCTTGTCGGCATCAACGCCATCTTCTATTACTCCACCACCCTGTGGCAGTCAGTCGGGTTCAGTGAGAGCGAGTCATTTACGACGTCGGTGATCACGTCGATCATCAACGTCGCGATGACCTTCGTGGCCATCTTCTTCGTTGACAGGATCGGCCGCCGCAAGCTGCTGCTGGTAGGTTCCGCAGGAATGTTTGTCGGCCTTCTCGCCGCAACCGTGTCCTTCGCGCAGGCAACGGGGAGCGGAGCGGATGTTTCGCTCCCCGGGGCATGGGGACCGGTGGCCCTGGTCGGCGCAAACCTGTTCGTCATCTTCTTCGCGGCGACGTGGGGGCCGGTCATGTGGGTGACACTCGGAGAAATGTTCCCGAACAAGGTGCGCTCCATCGCACTGGGCGTAGCCACGATGGTGAACTGGATTTTCAACTTCATTGTCACGCTCGCATTTCCCTGGGTCAGTGAGAACCTTGGCGTCTGGATCATGTACGCGGTGTTCACCGGCTTCGCCGTTGTTTCCTTCTGGTTTGTGAAGACCCAGCTTCAGGAGTATGCCGGCCGGGAACTCGAGGACCGGGACGAATTGCCGGCCCGCTGAGCCGGTGATCGGCCCGGGCGCGGGCGGGAAGTATGCGTCAGTGGTAATTTTGGGAACAGATGCAGGATGAACGGATGGGAGCAGGGCATATGGACAGCTCGACCAGCACGCGGGTGAACCGGGCCGGCGGCAAGCCGTCGGTGATCGGCTTGATCAGATTGCTGCTGCGGCTGACCCCGCGCCAGTTGGGCGACGAAGTCTCGCTTGCCCGCGAACAGCTCAAACAGAAGGGCATCACGGCCGGCATTGCTGCGGCGTTCTTCGTCGTAGCGCTGGTGTTTGTGGCATTCCTTGCCGTAGCCCTCATTGTCGCGGCGATCATGGGCCTGGCTACGGTCATGCCCCCCTGGCTGGCTGCTCTGTGCTTCGCTGCCCTGTTCCTCATCATTGCCGCCATTGCAGCACTGATGGGCCTGTCCCGCTTCAAGAAGGCGCTGCCGCTCCTGCCGGAAGACGCCATTCGCGGCATCAAGTATGACATCGGTGTGCTCAAGGAAGGGCGCAAGTTCAACCCGGCCACGCTTGACGTCAAGAAGCCCAAGGAAGAAAAGAAGCCCAAGCACAAGGAAACAGGGGACCCCAAGCCGCCTGCGCCGTCGTACGCTGAGCTCCGCAGCCGCTCCGGCCGCCGCCGCGATCACATTGCAGAAACCAGGGATGATCTCGGGCGCGGACTGGACTTCAAGTCCCAGGTGGACCACACGAAATCACGCGCGCGCACCGCCGCCGCCCAAGCCAAGTCCTCGGCAGTTCATGCCCGGGAAGCGCAGCGGACCCGTAGCGGCTCGACCCGCGTGACCCACACTCCTGGGTCATCTGCCCCTGCACGTCACAACCAGACGCTCGCTGACCGCTGGAAGCCACTAAGCGTTGTCGCCGCTTCTGCCGCTGCAATCGCTGTCATGGTAAGACGGCTCGTCGCCAAGTAGGCACTGCACATCGCGCGGACGCTGCGTCAGCCGCTTCGGTGCATCCAGGGCCCTGCCTGCATAATGGGAGCGGAGGGACTGTGATCAGACTTATTGGCGCCGGGGGAAAGCCTGGTCAGGCGACGGCCGAACTGGACACGTTCTGGACCGTACCGAACATCATCACCGTTGTCCGGTTCCTTGGGGTCCCGCTGTTTGTGATGTTCATTGTCCAGCGCGAATATGCCGCGGCCGTCATCACCCTGGTGCTGCTCGGATCAACCGACTGGATCGACGGCTATATCGCCCGCAGGTTCAGCCAGGTGTCCTCGGTGGGCAAGTGGCTTGATCCCGTGGCAGACCGAACGGCGCTGATCGTGGTTGCCGTGACCTTCGTGGTGGACGGCGTTGCGCCCGCCTGGCTCGTGTGGGCCATCGTGATCCCTGATGCAATTCTCATCATCAACGTCCTGATCCTCTTCGGCGGACGGCTGCGTCTGCCCGTGTCCAACATCGGCAAGATCCGGACCGCACTGCTGCTGGTGGGATCCCCCCTCCTGCTCCTGCAGCGTGTGGAAGGGTTCGACCAGCTGTGGCTCGAGATCACCGCCAACGTGCTGCTGATCCTCGGGTGCATCGGTCACGTCATTGCGTTCTACGGTTATTTCACGGCGTCGCACCGGGTGTACCGGCTGGAGCGCACCGCATGACGAAAGCGGGCGCATGGCCTGGGTAGCGGTACTCCTTGCGCTCCTCGGCGCCTGCTTCCTTGCTGTCGGTGCCCAGCGCCAGGGCAGTGCGGTGCGCTCCAATACCGGCGGGCTGTCCCTCAACTCCACAGGGTTCGTCCGGTTGCTGCGCAATCCGCGCTGGATCCTCGGCCTGATCCTGCTCGGTGCCGGGATGGTGTGCAACGTCATCGCCCTCAGCCTGGCCAGCCTCACCGTTGTGCAGCCGATCGGCGCCATCGCGCTGGTCATCACCACCGTCGTGAACTCCAGGGACCAGGGCGTGCGCATCAACCGGCCCACCGTCGTCGCAATCTCCGCGTGCGTCGCAGGCAGTGCGCTGTTCGTGCTGCTGGCACTCAATGTGACACGCAAAGACCATGTTGTCCTGCCGGACCAGGAACTGACCGCCGTGTTGCTGCTGTGCATCGCCGTCGCACTGTTCGGCACGCTTGCCGTCGTCTTCAAGCGCAGGCTCAGCGCTTTCGCCTACATTCTCGGCGCCGGCGTCCTCTTCGGCTTCGTTGCCGTGCTGACCAAGATCATTGCTACGCACCTGTTGGACCCAAACGGCCGGGTCTTTCTCAACGTCCCCATCTACAGCGTCATTGCGATCATCGCAGCCGCCGGCCTCGGCTCATGGTTCGTCCAGAGCGCCTATGCCACCGGCCCGCCGGATCTGGTGATTGCCGGCCTCACGGTCATTGATCCCATCGTGGGAATTGCCGTCGGCATAGTGGTGCTGGGTGAACTCCAGCCAAACGTTGAATCGGTGATTGCAATTGCCATGGGAGCGGCCGCCATCGTTGCTATTGTTGGAGTAATAGCACTGTCGCGCCACCATCCCGATGTGGTCAAGCGACAGAAAGAAGCACGACGGCGGTAACGCCCGTAACTTCTCCCACCGTTGCCAACCCGAGGACTACTTCGTGACCGATACGGCAGCAGATGCGCCGCTGACCATCCTGATCGCTGCAGACACCTACCCGCCGCATGTCAACGGCGCCTCCATGTTCGGCTACCGCCTGGCCAAGGGGATGACGGCCCGCGGCCATGACGTTCACGTTCTTGCCCCGAACACGATCAACGGCCGGAGCTTCACCGAGCCGGGCGGAGACTGGACGGTGCACCGACTCCGTTCGCACTCTGTCCCCACCCACGAATACTGGCGGATCTGCCTACCCTGGGAAATCAAGCGCGAGATCAGCATGCTCTTCGACCGGGTGCAGCCCGATGTGGTGCACATCCAGTGCCACTACATGGTGGGTGAGTACGCGCTGTATGAAGCCGTGAAGCGCGGGATCCGTGTGGTCGCCACCAATCACTTCATGCCGGAGAACCTGAACCCCTTCCTGCCCTTCCCTAAGTGGTTCAAGAACATTGTCGCGAAGAATTCCTGGCGCGACATGGGCAAGGTCATGGGGAAAGCAGACGTTGTGACCACGCCTACGCCTCTTGCCGCAAAGGCCATGCACGAACACGCGTTTCTGCGCAAAGTGCTGCCGCTGTCGAACGGCATCGACGCGGCAGCGTACGAGGCCAGGCCCGGCGAGCAGCTCGAGCATCCCGGTCACCCGACCGCCCTGTTCGTGGGGCGCCTCGCTGAGGAAAAGCACGTCGACGTGCTCATCGACGCGGTCGCGAAGACTCCCAGCGAGCTGAACCTGCACCTGGAGATTGTCGGCGGGGGAGAAGTGAAACCGGCTCTGCAGGCGCAGGTCAAGCGGCTGGGGCTTGAAGACCGGGTCACATTTCACGGCCTCATCTCTGATGAGGAACTCCGTCAGGCGTACCTGCGTGCCACCGTGTTCTGCCAACCGGGGACAGCGGAACTGCAGTCCCTGGTCACACTCGAGGCGATGTCCGCTTCCACCCCGGTTCTGCTGGCAAACGCCATGGCATTGCCGCACCTGGTCGAAGACGGGGCAAACGGCTATTTGTTCACTCCCCATGACAGTGCCGAGCTGGGCCGCCGCCTTACCGAAATCATCTCCATGCCGGAGGCTGAACGCGAGCGGATGGGGAAGATGAGCCGTTCCATGGTTGAAAAGCACAGCATCGATGCCACACTGTCCACGTTCGAGGACCTCTACTTCGGCAGGTTCCACGACACCGAAACGGTCTAGCCGTCTGATTCACGGCCACCATCGTGGCTACAATGGACTGCGCCGGCGCGTCGTCGGCGTTGCGGGGCTGTAGCTCAGCTGGTTAGAGCAGCGGACTCATAATCCGTTTGTCCTGGGTTCAAGCCCCAGCAGCCCTACTCGTGCAGGAAACCCCGGTCCGGATGGGCCGGGGTTTTTTGCATCGTGCGCACGGGTGGCACTGGAAGTTACCCGCGGGTAACATAGGCCGAGGTGATCCGCACCGCGAGGGTACGGACAGCGCCGGTGCAGTTGAGCGCCGGTGCGACTGATGGTGAGGAACGTTTCATGGGTGCACCCGCAATCGACGCTGACAACCTGCCGTACGCGGACGGCGACTTCTACTTCTTCGAGCAGATGCTCGACCCGAAGGAGCGTACCCGGCTCCTTGAGGTGAGGGAATGGCTGGCCCAGGAAGTCCGCCCGCACGCAGCGTCCTGGTGGAACGTTGGCGCTTTTCCCACTGAGCTGATCCCGCGGATCGCCGAGCTGGACATTGTGTCTCCAGTCAAACGGCTGGGCTATTCAAACCTGTTCGCGGGCCTGCTGCACGCCGAATTCACCCGTGCCGACACCTCTATTGCAACGTTCATGGGTGTTCACGACGGCCTGTTCACCGGCTCCATCGAGACGCTCGCCTCCCCGGAGCAGCAAGCCGAATGGCTTCCGGACATCTACGCCATGAAAAAGATCGGCGCTTTCGGCCTGACGGAACCGCTCGGCGGTTCCGACGTCGCGGGCGGTACGCGGACAACCGCGGAGCGCAGCGGAGACGGGTGGGTCCTCAACGGTGCAAAGCGCTGGATCGGGAACGCTACCTTCTCCGACTGGGTTGTCATCTTCGCCCGTGATGTTGCGGACAACCAGGTCAAGGGGTTCATGGTTGACACCTCGCTACCTGGCTACAAGGCCACCAAGATCGAGAACAAAACCGCTCTGCGCACCGTTGAAAATGCCGACATTGTGCTCGACGGCCTCCAGATCAGCGACGACTACCGGCTCACCGGCGCCAACAGCTTCAAGGACACCAACAAGGTCCTGCGCATCACACGGCTTTCGGTGGCGTGGCAGGCTGTAGGGCAACAATTGGCAGCCTTCGATGTTGCCCGGCGGTATGCCGTGGAGCGCCAGCAGTTTGGCCGCCCGCTCGCGTCCTTCCAGCTCATCCAGCAGCAGCTGGTCGAGATGCTCGGCAACACGGTGAGCTCCCTGGGCATGATGGTGCGTCTGGCGCAGTTGGCCGACGATGGCGGCGCGCGGGATGAGCAGTCCGCCCTCGCCAAAGCGTTCACCACTGCCCGGATGCGGGAAACAGTTGCCCTGGGCCGCAGCATCCTCGGCGGCAACGGCATAGTCACCGACTACGAGATGGCCAAGATCTTCGCCGATGCCGAAGCCGTCTATTCCTACGAGGGAACCTACGAAATCAACTCGCTTGTGACGGGTCGGGCCATCACGGGAATTGCTGCCTTCGTCTAAGTCGCTGCACCGGCTCAGGGATCGGCCAGCGGCAGCAGGACTGACGGCCGCCGGTCCGAGACGAAGGGTAGTGGGTTGACGTATTCCCCGTGTTCCCGCACGCCCCAGTGCACGCACAGGGATGGGCAGTGGGGTTCCGTGCTGATACGCCCCACCTCCTGCCCTGCAACGACCGTATCTCCTTCCGCTACCGAGGCTGTCACAGGTTCGAAGCTGGATAACAGTCCGCCGCCATGGTCGAGAGTCAGTACCGGCCGGTCCACCACCGTGCCGACGAACACCACCACGCCCTCAGCCGGGCTGAGGACTACGCCGTCCGACGCGCCGAGGTCAACACCGCGGTGCCCAGCCATCCAGGGTTCCGGCGGCCGGTCAAAGTGCCGCAGTACGGGCGGGGTTCCGTCGAGCGGCCAACTCCAGGGAGCTTCCGGATTCGAGGAAGCAGGCGACGGCCCGGGGGAGAGCAGCAGTCCGATGCAGACGGCGGCGCCCGCCAGGAAGCGGAATATATTCGCGAAAGTAGCCACCCACCCACTGTGAACGAGCCTGGCTGCGCGGGATCGGCGTCGTGCGCTCTATGTGGACAGCTTCAGCGGAAGCGGCGCGCTGTGCAGGTCGAGTGTTGTGCAGGTGGAGTGTTGTGGAGGCGGAGTGACGCCTGCCTTTGCCAGTCCGGGGGATGTGGCGGCTGTAGTACACTTGATGAAGCAGTTCTCCGTATCCCGTCGTGCCATGAAAGGCTCTTTCGGTCCGTTGGGTGTCGGGAACTGACTACGCGTGTCCCCGATTCGCAGGCATCTCGCCATCGATTTTCATGAGTGAGCTTACGCCTGGGAACACTGCTCCAGCGGTCCGGAGAAATCCGGTTGGAGGAGTGAGCGCACAGCTGACGGGCACCAGGACCCCCGCGTTCACCCGCGGGACATCAACCGTCAAACCGGCAGAACACAGCAGTGCCTGTGCTGCCCAACGAAAGGAACGGCATGCCAGTCGTTACCATGCGCCAGCTGCTTGACAGCGGCGTCCACTTCGGCCACCAGACCCGTCGCTGGAACCCGAAGATGAAGCGCTTCATTTTCACGGAGCGCAACGGAATCTACATCATTGACCTCCAGCAGTCGCTGTCCTACATCGACCGCGCCTACGAGTTCATCAAGGCCACTGTTGCCCACGGCGGCACCGTCCTGTTCGTCGGCACCAAGAAGCAGGCACAGGAAGCAATTGCCGAGCAGGCAACCCGTGTTGGCCAGCCGTACGTCAACCAGCGTTGGCTGGGAGGCATGCTCACCAACTTCCAGACGGTTTCCAAGCGCATCCAGCGCATGAAGGAACTTGAGGAGATCAACTTCGAGGATGTCGCCGGTTCCGGGCACACCAAGAAGGAACTGCTGTTGCTGCAGCGCGAGCTGACCAAGCTCGAGACCAACCTGGGTGGCATCCGCAACCTCACGAAGGCTCCGTCCATCGTCTGGGTTGTCGACACGAAGAAGGAACACCTCGCAATCGACGAGGCGAAGAAGCTCAACATCCCGGTTGTCGCCATCCTCGACACCAACTGTGATCCTGACGAAGTTGATTTCCCGATCCCGGGTAATGATGACGCCATCCGCGCAGTCAACCTGTTGACCCGCGTTGTCGCTGACGCCGTTGCTGAGGGTCTCATCGCCCGCAATAACCGGTCCTCCGGCAATGATGCTGCCGCAGCAGAAGAGCCGCTCGCCGAGTGGGAGCGTGAGCTGCTTGAGGGTAGCGCCGCACCTGCCGAGAGTGCACCCGCTGCTGATGCTCCCGCTGCAGACGCGCCTGCTGAGGAAGCTCCGGCAACTGAGGCTCCCGCCGCTGAAGTAGCTCCCGCCGCTGAAGAAGCACCGGCTGCCGCTGCTGAGGAAGCCCCCGCAACTGACGCTCCTGCTGAGGAAGCTGCAAACAGCGAGAGCAAGTAGTTTCATCGACAGGGTGCGGGACGTCAAAGCCCGCACCCTTTCGCTTGTGCCGGAGAAAGATCCGGAGAACTTTTACTCAATACTTGACGAGAAACCCACATCTGAGGAGTTCAAATGGCAAACTACACTGCCGCTGACATCAAGGCTCTCCGCGAGCGGACCGGCGCCGGAATGATGGACGTGAAGAAGGCGCTCGACGAGGCCAACGGCGATGCCGAGAAGGCCATGGAGCTCATCCGCATCAAGGGCCTGAAGGGCGCCACCAAGCGCGAAGGCCGCTCAACCGCTGAAGGTCTCGTGGCCGCCAAGGTTGACGGTAACGTCGGTGTCATGGTCGAGGTCAACTGCGAAACCGACTTCGTGGCCAAGGCCGGGCCGTTCATCGAGTTCGCCAACAAGGTGCTCGCTGCGACCATCGAGTCCGGCGCCTCTGACGTTGAGTCACTGCTCGCTTACACCCTTGACGGCAAGCCGGTTTCCGAACATGTCATCGAGGCCGGTGCGCTGCTCGGCGAGAAGGTCGACATCCGTCGCGTGGCACGCGTCGAGGGCGCCATTGTCGATGCCTACCTGCACAAGACGTCAAAGGACCTCCCCGCACAGGTGGGCGTGCTGTTCGCCGTTGAAGGTAGCGGAGACGCCGCGGCTGAGGCTGCCCATGATGTGGCAGTTCACATTGCCGCCTACTCGCCCACGTACCTCACCCGTGAGGACGTACCGGCAGAGCTGGTCGAGACCGAGCGCCGTATTGCCGATGAGACCGCACGCGCCGAAGGCAAGCCCGAGGCCGCCCTCACCAAGATCGTCGAAGGCCGCCTGACCGGGTTCTTCAAGGAGGGCGTGCTGGTTGACCAGGCGTTCGCCAAGGACGCCAAGAAGTCGGTTGCCCAGGTACTGAAGGAAGCTTCTGTCGAGCCCAAGGAATTTGCTCGCTTCCGGGTGGGTGCCTGATCAGGTACTGACCCTTCCGGGCCGGTTTTTGTTTGAGATGATGGAGGGGCGGTCGCCACGGTGGCCGCCCCTCCGCCATGTCCGGCGAGTGGACCTGCCGGAAACCTGTAAGACTTACCAAGCCGGACATCAGTTCCACTGCTGACGCGCTGACACCCACACGGAACTCAGATTCTGACACGCACGTACGACTGCCCGGGAGGCATCATGGACACATACGACAAGGCCGGTCACAGCGAATCCCCGAGGCGGCGCGTGCTGTTGAAGCTCTCGGGAGAGGTTTTCGGCGGGGGCAAGCTCGGTGTCGATCCTGACATGGTGCGCGGCATAGCCAAGCAGATTGCCGCGACGATCGGCGAAGTGGAGGTTGCCATCGTGGTGGGCGGAGGCAACTTCTTCCGCGGTGCCGAGCTCTCGCAGAGCGGGATGGACCGCTCGCGTGCGGATTACATGGGCATGCTCGGCACGGTCATGAACTGCCTGGCGCTGCAGGATTTCCTGGAACAGGCCGGCGTTGAAACCCGTGTGCAGAGCGCAATCACCATGGGCCAGGTCGCCGAGGCCTACATCCCCCGCCGGGCAATCCGCCACCTGGAAAAGAGCAGGGTCGTCATCTTCGGTGCAGGTGCAGGCTTGCCCTACTTCTCCACCGACACAGTCGCCGCCCAGCGGGCGCTGGAAGTCCGTGCCGACGTCGTTCTGATGGCCAAGAGCGGTGTCGACGGCGTCTACACCGCGGACCCCCGCAAGGACCCGAGCGCGCAGAAACTCGATTCGCTGTCCTATGACGACGCGCTGCGCCAGGACATCCGGGTCATGGACCAGACGGCCATGACCATGTGCAAGGACAACAATCTTTCCATGGTGGTCTTCGGCATGGAGGGCGAGGGCAACGTCACCAGCGCGATCATGGGTGAACGGATAGGCACGGTCGTCACGGCCTGAGCGCCGCGCAGCGGTCGGTGAAGTCCCGGCAGGAGCCCGGCTGTGAACTAGGATTATCAACTGAATCGGACGCTCAGAAGCAGCGGATTTCGAACCAAAGGAGCAATCGTGATCGAAGAGACCATGTCAGAGGCAACCGCGCGCATGGACAAGGCAGTCGAGGCGGCGAAGGAAGATTTCGCAACCATACGCACTGGCCGTGCCAACCCGTCCCTGTTTTCGAAGGTCGTCGTGAACTACTACGGCTCGCCGACGCCGCTGCAGCAGCTGGCATCCTTCCAGAACCCGGAAGCACGCACGCTGCTCATCACGCCGTTCGACCGCTCCGCGCTCTCTGAGATCGAGAAGGCCCTCCGTGACTCAGATCTTGGCGCCAACCCGTCCAACGACGGCAACGTCATTCGTGTGGTTCTTCCCGAACTGACCGAGGAGCGGCGCAAGGAATACGTCAAGGTAGTGCGCGGCAAGGCTGAAGACGCCAAGATCCAGATCCGGAACATCCGCCGCAAGGCCAAGGACGGCATTGACAAGGCGGTCAAGGACGGTGACGCCGGCGAGGACGACGGCGCCCGCGCCGAGAAAGACCTCGACGCACGGACGAAGTCCCACACTGACACCATCGACGACATGCTCAAGCGCAAGGAAACCGAGCTGCTCGAAGTCTGATGAGCGACTCCCAGCCTTCTCCAGAGGCTGGCCGCACGCCTGCCGCTGATGCTGCAAACGCTGATGCCGCGCACCAGGCGCCGGCCGGTCCGCCGGCTTCCGGTGCGCTGTCCGGCAGGCGTGCACTGCGCGAAGGGGCACTCCAGAGCAAAAGCATGTTCAAGCGCCGTCCGCCCCGTGCCAAGTCCGGCGAGCCCTCACGGGCAGGGCGGAACCTTCCCGCGGCCATCGGGGTCGGGCTTGCGCTGCTGATCTCGCTGCTGGTCGGCATGCTGTTCCTTCCCCTTGCGTTCGTGGCGCTGACCACGATGATCGGCGTCGTCGGCGTCTGGGAAGTCGGCAGGGCGCTTGAGGTGCGCCAAATCAAGGTTCCCACCGTTCCGGCGCTGGCTGCCGGCGTGGCGCTGCCTTTCGCCGCCTACCTCGGCGGCCCTGAGGCGTTGGCATTCGCCACAGTGGTGTCCGTGACCGCGATCGCTCTGTGGCGCAGCCTCGACCCTGCGCCCGACGCCGCGCGGAGCATCATGGCGGGAACCTTCGTCCTCCTCTGGGTACCGTTCCTCCTGAGTTTCGCAATGCTGCTGCTGCAGGAGCCTTCGGGACCGATCAAGGTGGCAACCCTGCTGCTGCTCGTGGTTGCCAATGACACCTTCGGCTACCTGGTGGGGGCGTTCTTCGGCAAGCACGCCATGGCACCCCGGATCAGCCCGAAGAAGTCCTGGGAAGGCTTTGGCGGGTCGATCGGCGGAGCAATGGTTGTCGGCGTACTTGCAGTGGTTTTCCTGTTGGACAGGCCCTGGTGGGTTGGTATCTGCCTGGCGGTCGCCGTTGTCGCCGCGGCTACCGCCGGAGACCTCGCCGAGTCCATGATCAAGCGGGAACTCGGAGTCAAGGACATGAGCAGCATTCTGCCTGGACACGGCGGCGTGATGGACCGGCTTGACTCGATTGTTTTTGCTTCGCCGGTTGCGTTCCTGCTGTCCGTTACATTGGTACCCGGGACCCTATAGAACTTGACGACGGCGCGTCGTGACTGCGCCGTTGCACCGAAGCCGTTGCAAAGAAAGTGAAACGCACAACTATGGATGGAGCACGCAACGGCAGTTCGCCGTTCGCCCGTGTCGGCCGCCGTGAATACGGCTATAAGGCAAAGCAGGTCGACAGGTTCCTGACCCGTGCACGCACCTTCTACAACTCGGACGGCACCGACGGTGAGCCTGTGACCAGTGCCGAAGTCCGCACCACCGCCTTTGATCCTGCCCGGGGCGGATATGAACCACGCGCGGTCGATGCCGCACTGGACCGGCTGGAAGACGTCTTTGCCCAGCGGGAGCGGGACACCCTGATCGCGGCGAGCGGCGAACAGGCGTGGCTGATGCAGATCGGGCGCACGTCCGCCGTCCTGAGGAGCAGGCTGCACAGGCCGCCGGGGGAGCGGTTCCGGCGTCCTTCCCGGAAGAACACGACCAGCTATGACATCGAGGACGTAGATGCCCTCTGCAACGAGCTGCTCGGGTACTTCGAGAGGGACATGCCGCTCAGCGTCGATGTAGTCCGCCGGGCCGTTTTCCGTGAAGCTATCGGCCAGGACGGGTACGAGGAGACCCAGGTGGATGCCTTTTTAGACCGCGTGGTTGAACTCATGGCGGCCATCGACTAGCTTCCGGGCACGTACCAGTACCGTCACACAGCCTCAGGCGTATGCAGCCGCGCAAGCACCCGTGATGTGTTCATCGGCCGGCGGTTTGCGGTCAGCCGCGACACCGTGATGGTGACCGCAAACGCAGCAGGGACCGTCCAGAGCGCGGGCAGCTGGAGCCACTGCGGGGCCTGATCCATACCCAGGCCCGCAGCTATCAGGATCGATCCGCCGCACAGAACCGCCCCGGAAACCATGCCCGCGATGGCTCCTGCATCCGTGAGCCCCCGCCACCAGATGCCGAGCACCAGCAGCGGGCAGATCGTGGAGGCAGTGAAGGCAAAAACCATGCTCACGCTGCCGGCCAGGGCAAGGGTGTCCGTCAGCAGGGCAAACCCCAGCGGTATGAGCGCCGAGACAATCGCCGCCCATCGGAACCCGGAAACGCTGGCACGGAAGAAGTCCTGACTCACCACGCCGGCCAGCGAGACCACAAGACCGCTGGTGGTCGAGAGGAATGCGGCGAATGCACCCGCCGTGACGAATGCCGACAGGATGTCTCCGCCAACGCCGTCGAAAATGCGGCTCGGGAGCAGCAGCACGGTGGCATCGGCCGCGCCGCGGACCGCCAGATCCGGAGTGTGGATCCGTCCCAGCAGTCCATACAGCGTCGGGAAGAGGTAGAACACGGAGAGCAGCCCCAGCACCAGCAGGGTTGTCCGGCGGGCGGAAGCGCCGTCCGGGTTCGTATAGAAACGCACCAGCACGTGGGGCAGTCCCAGGGTGCCGAAGAGCAGGGCGATGACCAGCGAGATGTTCTGGTACAGGGTGGCATCGGAGGTGGTGTTGAGTTCCGGTGCGAAGACCGCGCCGTCGTTCGTGATCGATTCACCGGTGCCGGTCAGCTGAACCAGGATGAAGATGATGGGGACGGCCAGCGCAGTCAGCTTCAGCCAGTACTGGAAGGCCTGGACAAAGGTGATGGACCGCATGCCGCCGGTAATGACGCTGAGGCAGACAACCACGACGACGGCGACGGAACCTACCCACGACGGCAGCCCGGTAGTGATCCGCACGGTAAGGGCGGCGCCGTGCAGCTGCGGCACGATGTAGAGCCAGCCGACGGCGATGACGAGGAGGCTGGTGATCCGGCGGACATTGCGGGACTCGAGGCGGGCTTCAGCGAAATCAGGAATGGTGTAGGCGCCGGAGCGCCGCAGGGGAGCGGCCACGAACAGCAGGAGCATGAGGTAACCGGCCGTGTAACCGATGGGGAACCACAGCGCATCCACACCGGAGAGCAGGATCAGGCCGGCCACGCCGAGGAAGCTGGCTGCTGAGAGGTATTCGCCCCCGATCGCCGAGGCGTTCCACCAGGGTCGCACCGTACGCGAGGCCACGTAGAAGTCACCGGTGGTCCGGGAGATCCGGAGTCCATAGATGCCGATCAGGACGGTGGAGACCGCGACCATCACCAGTGACACGTAACCGACCACAGGGTTCAGCTCAGGGAATGTCACCGGTCGTCCACCAGGTCCCGGAAGCGCTGCTCAATGCGTCCGGCGCTTCGCACATACAGGACGGCGCAGCCAATCACGAGCGGGTAGATGCCCAGGCCGAGCAGGAGCCAGGGAACGGGCACGGTTGCGACGGTCCACGTTGTGACGGCCGGGAAGATGCTGAACAGGATGGGGATGCCCACCAGGATCACAAGGAAACTGGAGGCGACCACCACGGCGAGGCGCAGCTGGGATCGGATGAGTGAACGCACAAACAGCTCGCCGACGTCGGACTGTTCAGCCATCTCCCGCGAGACGGGAAAGGTTCCGGCGGGCCCGGCGGCGGAGTGCGGCGCGGTGACCCGAACCCGGGCCGGGCGGTCCTCAGGCTCTGTCACGTTCGTTACTGTCCCGGCCTCAGGCGGGTGGCTTCCAGCTTGCCGCGGATCTGGGACAGGTGCCGCCGGCTGACGGGCAGTTCCGCCTCGCCCACGAGGACACTTGCCCTGCCTGACCCGAGCTTGACCTGGGTCACCTGATCCATGGCCACGAGGTAGGAGCGGTGCGTCCGCAGGAAACCGGCATCGGCCCATTGCCGTTCAAGGTCGTTGAGTGGAATGCGGATGAGGTAGCTCGCCTCGGCCGTATGCAGCCGGGCGTAGTCGCCCTGCGCCTGCACGTAGCGGATCTCGTCGCGCCGGATCATCCTGCTGATGCCGCCCTGATCCACGGTGATGACGTCCGGGGTGGCTGCGCCGTCCTCCATCAGCTCGCAGATCCGCCGGACGGACTCGGTCAGCCTTTCCGTGCGCACCGGCTTGAGCAAATAATCGACGGCGCGAAGTTCGAACGCCTCCAGCGCCCGGTCCTCGTCCGCCGTGACGAAGACGACGGCGGGAGGCCGGCTGAAGCGCGAGATGACCCTGGCGATGTCCAGCCCTGAGAGGGACGGCATGTGGATGTCGAGGAACAGTGCATCTATCGGGTGGCTTTGCAGGATCCGGAGAGCCTCGGCGCCGCTGGACGCCTGATGGATTGCGTCGATGCGGGCGTCCTTGGAGAGCAGGAAGCCGAGTTCGGCGAGCGCCGGGAGTTCATCGTCCACGATGACCACGTTGACCATGCTCCTTAGGTTACGCGGTCGATCAGGCGTCCGCGCCACGGGACGCAGGGCAACCCTCAGGTCTGGTGGGCGGGCTGGGATTTCGGAACGCGCAGCGTGATCAGGGTGCCGGCGCCGGGTGCGGTATCGATGATCAGCCCATGGGCGTCACCGTACACCTGACGCAGCCTGGAATCGACGTTCCGCAGCCCCACGTGGACTCCGTCGACGTGCCCGGCAAGGACGGCGCGCAGGCGATCGGGATCCATCCCCACGCCGTCGTCCTCGACGGTGACCACCGCGTAGGCGCCGGCGTCGTGCGCTGTGATGGTGATGTTGCCTGTCCCGTCCTTTGAGTCGAGGCCGTGGCGGACGGCGTTCTCCACCAGCGGCTGGAGGCTGAGGAAGGGGATCACGGTGCTGAGCACCTCCGGACCGATCTGGAGGCTGACGCGGAGCCGGTCACCGAAACGCGCCCGCTCCAGCAGCAGGTAGCGGTCGATGGACCTCAGCTCCTCCGCGACGGTGGTGAAGTCGCCGTGGCGGCGGAAGGAGTAGCGGGTGAAGTCCGCGAACTCGACGACGAGCTCCCGCGCCCGCTGTGGGTCCGTATTGATGAAGGACGCGATGGCGTTCAGGGAGTTGTAGATGAAGTGCGGGCTGATCTGCGCCCGGAGCGCACGGACCTCGGCCTCCATCAGTTGGGTGCGCGAGGAATCCAGCTCCGCAAGCTCCACCTGGGTGGCCACCCAGGCGCCGACCTCATTCGTCGCGCGGACGAGCCCTGCGCTGACTGTCGGTGCGAAGGCTCCCACCGTTCCCACCACCCGGCCGTTTACCCGGATCGGTGCCAGAACTGCCTCGGCAAGTCCTTCCTCTCCTCCGGTCACCGGCCCCAGCCGGAGCCTCTTGAAGATCTGCGTCCGCCCGCTGGAGAGGACCTCCTGCACAACGGTCATCACCTCAGCGGGTTCGGCGGAGGTGCCATCCCACGCCAGGACGCCGTTCAGGTCCGTCACCAGGAGAGCCTGGCTGCGCAGCAGGCCCCGCAGGTGCCGTGCCGCCTTCGACGCTCCGCCGGGCGTCAGGCCGGTCCTCAGGTGCTCAGAGGCCAGCGCAACGGTGTGCAGCGTCGCGTAGGTGGCGCGGTCCGCGTCGGAACCGAGGTCACGGTAGGAACGGGAGAACCTGAAGCCGAGGACCGCCACCACCGCGAGGGTGACGAGAACGACGGCGCCGACCAGCGCGGCGTCGACGGCGGGGCTCAGCATGGGTCAAGAGTAGCCGTGAACCCTGCCATGCCCTGAACCGTTCGGCACGGTGGCCTTGAATCGTCTGGCGCAGTGGCCGTGAGCCGTTCGGCGCAGGCGCGCACCGTTTATCGCAGGCCGACGCGCGTTGGGCGATGTGCCTGCCCAAGGTGCTGGCGCCCTCACGCGATGTGACCAACAGTGATGGGAGTCACACTCCCTCGTTCCCTGCCGTCCAGTGCGGTACTGATCCTGCGTGGGAGCCTAACGAGGAGGTATCAATGGGCCACGACCCATCCGCACCCGGCGCACCGCCGTCGGCGCCCGTGGACTTCACGGAAGTCCAGCAGCGGCCGCAGTTTCAGGAATTGAGGAAGCGTCACCGCAGCTTCGTTTTTCCCATGGCAGCAGCATTCCTGCTGTGGTACTTCCTGTACGTGCTGCTCGCTGACTACGCACACGAATTCATGTCCACGCCCGTATGGGGGAACGTCAACATCGGACTGCTCCTTGGGCTGCTGCAGTTTGTCAGCACCTTCGGGATCACCATGTGGTACGTCAGCTACGCCAACAGGAGACTCGATCCCATCGCCGAGGAACTGCGCAACGACCTCGAAGACGCCGCACCTGAGGTATTCAATGCCCCAGAGGGAGGAACCAAATGAGGCAGTACCTGCCGCTGCAGACCGTTGAGACGACGCAGGTCGGCGAGCCCTGGCTGAACATCACCATTTTCGGCATTTTCGTGGCAATCACCCTGGTGATCGTGCTGCGCGCGAGCCGCAACAACAAGACGGCGGCGGACTACTACGCTGCCGGACGATCCTTCACCGGCCCGCAGAACGGAACGGCTATTGCCGGGGACTACCTGTCCGCCGCGTCCTTCCTCGGCATCGTGGGCGCCATTGCGATCAACGGCTATGACGGATTCCTGTACTCGATCGGCTTCCTCGTCGCCTGGCTGGTGGCACTGCTCCTCGTCGCGGAACTGCTCCGCAACACGGGAAAGTTCACGATGGCGGACGTCCTGTCCTTCCGGCTGCAGCAGCGTCCCGTACGGATAGCAGCGGCCATCACCACGCTCGCTGTCTGCTTCTTCTACCTCCTGGCGCAGATGGCCGGAGCCGGCGCCCTGGTGTCCCTGCTCCTCGGCATCGACGATCGGCTGGGACAGTCCCTCGTCATCACCGTGGTTGGCGGGCTCATGATCCTGTACGTGCTGATCGGCGGCATGAAAGGCACCACCTGGGTCCAGATCATCAAGGCCTGCCTGCTCATCGCGGGCGCATTCGTGATGACCATCTGGGTGCTCGCCCTGCACGACTTCAACCTCTCGACCCTGCTCGGTGCCGCCATCGAGACCTCCGGCAACCCTGCCATCACCGGCCCGGGACTGCAGTACGGCGCCTCGGGCACCACGCGCCTGGACTTCGTGTCCCTGGCCCTGGCGCTCGTCCTGGGAACCGCGGCCCTCCCGCACGTTCTCATGCGCTTTTACACCGTTCCCACAGCCAAGGAAGCCCGCCGCTCAGTGGTGTGGGCGATCTGGCTCATCGGAGCGTTCTACCTGTTCACGCTGGTTCTCGGCTACGGCGCCGGAGCCCTCATCGGCGCCGACCGCATCAACAATGCACCCGGCGGCGTCAACTCGGCCGCACCGCTCCTGGCGTTCGAACTCGGCGGGCCATTCCTGCTGGGAATCATCTCCGCGGTTGCCTTCGCCACCATCCTCGCGGTGGTTGCGGGACTTACCATTACCGCCGCCGCATCCTTCGCGCATGACATCTACGCGAACGTGGTTCGCCGGGGCAAGGTGGATCCGGACGGTGAGGTGAAGGTGGCGCGCCGCACCGTCGTCGTTATCGGTGTGCTGTCGATTGTCGGCGGAATAGGTGCGCAGGGACAGAACGTTGCGTTCCTCGTCGCGTTGGCCTTCGCCGTGGCGGCGAGCGCCAACCTGCCAACCATCATCTACTCGCTGTTCTGGAAGAAGTTCAACACCCAGGGCGCGCTGTGGAGCATGTACGGCGGCCTGCTCACCGCAATCATCCTGATCGCGTTCTCGCCGGTGGTCTCCGGCGGGGAGAAGTCGATGATCCAGACGGCTGACTTCTCCTGGTTCCCGCTCAGCAACCCGGGGATCGTCTCGATCCCGCTGGCGTTCTTCCTGGGCTGGCTCGGCACCGTGCTGGCCAAGCGGACTGAGGATGCGCAGAAGCAGGCGGAGATGGAGGTCCGCTCGCTGACAGGGGTAGGCGCGGAAAAGGCGACCAACCACTAGTCCCAACTAGACGCAGCAGGGGCCGGAATCATGTCGATTCCGGCCCCTACTGTCATCTTCGCGAACTTGTCTGTTCATGAACTCGCTTGTTCAGTGACCGGGATGCTCCGCCGGAGCGGGAACCAGGCCGTGCTCGCCGTGCGGCACCGCATTGTCACCGGCCGTTGATGCGGCGAGTCCCGGCGTCGTAATTCCGGCAACCAGGACGGCAGAGAGGAAGAGCCCGGTGAGGAGCCTGCCGGGGGAGAGCTTCGCGCCGGCAGCTGAACGGTCTGCCCGCCGGCGCAGGGCGCCGCGGCAACCGAGCTGCAGGAGGACGAGCGCCAGTGCGGAGGCAAGCGTGAGGTCGAAGTTCCTGCTTCCGGCCGGCGCGAGCAGCGCACCCCACACCAGAACACCCAGCACGACGGCGGCGGCACCGGGAAGAACGGCAGGCACCACCACTGCCAGCAGGGCAGGAACCCGGTTCCGCCCGGGCGTTCCGCGCAGCGCCAGAATTCCCCACAGGGTAAGTGCGGCCGCCCACAGCCCGGTGAGCATTCCCACCACAACATTCAGGATGCCGCCGGCAGCCAGCAGGGCGTCGGCTGCGAGGGCAAAGAACGTCAGGCCTGAGCCGAGGGCAGTGAATCCGGCCAGCAGGCGGAGCAGTTCACCCGTGGTGCCCTGCTCCGCGTCGGCGCGCGGTTGAAAAGCGGGCAGGGCCCGCTCCTCAACCGCAGCACTCTTCATCAAAGCGACGTCCGGACTACGCGGTGTGTGCGTGGGTGCTGGCGGTGCGCACGTTCTTGTCCTGTGACAGGCCTACGCCCAGCAGGAGGACGGCGCTCGCGAGGTGCAGAACGTTGTCGGCACCGTTGAGGGCAATGATGTTCAGCGAGGTGCCGACCAGGAAGAGCCCGAGGATGCCCACCAGGAGGTAGACCGCACCCACGGTGGTGTTGACGCCCTTGGCGGCGCTCACCGAGTTGAGGCCGGCAAGCAGCAGTGCTGCGCCGATGGCCAGGTGGATGATGTTGTGGAGCGGGTTGACCTCGAAGATGATGAGCGTGTTGCCCTCAGTGGCGAAAAAGCCGACTCCGGCGGTAACGAAGAAGCCGAGGATCCCGACGAGCAGGTAGACGGCTCCGAAGACGGTTGCGAGTAGCCGGTTGGGGGAGGTTCCCATGGTGATGCCTTTCGTGTGATGTGCGCTCCCTGGTGGAGCTCTGCACACCATTCGGATCAGTGCTCACTTTGGATGGTTCTGCTGTTCGGATCAGGAATGGAAGAGGTTACTCCGCGGAACCGCGCTCCAGCAGGGGCTCCATGCGGTAAGGGATCAACTCGTGCATGGCGAGGGAGGTATCGCAGCGTTCCACTCCGTCGCAGGCCAGGATCTTTCCATTGATCCGGAAGAGGTCTTCGGCGTCCACTGACACCACGCGGACCAGGATGTCCGCCTGCCCGGTCAGCCCGTGCGCCTCGAGGACCTCGGGGATACCGGCGAGCTGGCCGGTGATGGAGCCGAGTTTCCGCTGGTCCACGTGGACATTGATGAACGCGGTGAGCGGGTAGCCGAGCGCTGCCGGATTGATCCGCCGTTCAAAGGACAGGAACGTCGAATTCTTCTCCAGCCGGGTCATCCGTGCCTGGACGGTATTGCGCGAGAGCCCCAGCTTCTGGGCGAGGGCGACGACGGTCCGCCGGGAGTCCCGGGCCAGCGCGAGAAGGAGCCGCGTGTCAGTGGCATCAAGGGGCTGCATAGTGCGCAACGGTAGCACGGCGCGAAGGCAGCAAATCGAGCACAATGCTCAGTCATTCCATGTTCGGTTGTGCTGTGTGGCTTGCGTGAGTATCGTCACACTAAACCTCGGGCCACGGCGCCCTCGGCCCGCCGAACACCCACGGATCGGCGTCGGAGGCTGCGGTTGACCGGTGTACAAACGCCGAAGCCGGTAAGAAGAAGGATGAGTGAACGTGCCTCTGAACAACGATGCGGATGCCACGCAGGATGAGCTGGTCCAGCTCATTGCGCCCAATGGCGAACGCCGAAGCAACGCCGCGTATGACCGCTGGGTCTCCGACGTCGACGACGCCGCTCTGCAGGCCCTGTACGAGGACATGATCGTCATCCGCCGGATCGACGCCGAAGCCACGGCTCTCCAGCGCCAGGGTGAGCTTGCGCTCTGGCCGCCGTTGCTGGGACAGGAAGCGGCGCAGATCGGCTCCGGCCGCGCTCTGCGCGAAGATGACTTTGTTTTCTCCAGCTACCGCGAGAACGGCGTTGCCTACTGCCGCGGCGTGGACCTCACGGATCTCCTGCGCGTCTGGCGGGGCAACGCCT
This sequence comes from Arthrobacter sp. PTI12, assembly GCF_056679915.1. NCBI lineage: Bacteria > Bacillati > Actinomycetota > Actinomycetes > Micrococcales > Micrococcaceae > Arthrobacter > Arthrobacter sp. PTI12. The sequence continues at coordinate 1,670,166 of NZ_CM155256.1, forward strand.
CCGCCGGCTGGGATCCCTACGCCATCAACATGGCTCCGCCGCAGGTCATCATCGGCGCGCAGACCCTGCACGCCACCGGATACGCCATGGGCGTTCTGGCGGACGGTGCGGACTCCGTTGCGGTCACCTACTTCGGAGACGGTGCCACGAGCCAGGGCGATGTCAACGAGGCGATGGTGTTTGCCGCCAGCTACCAGGCGCCCGTCATCTTCTTCTGCCAGAACAACCACTGGGCCATCTCCGAGCCGGTCGGGTTGCAGGCACACGTGCCCATCGCCCACCGCGCGCCCGGATTCGGCATCCCCTCCGTCCGCGTGGACGGCAACGATGTGCTCGCGTGCCTCGCCGTTACCCGTGAGGCGCTCGATCGCGCCCGGACCGGCGGCGGTCCCACCTTCATCGAGGCGGTGACCTACCGGATGGGCCCGCACACCACGGCCGATGACCCCACCCGCTACCGGGACGCGAACGAGCTTGAGGACTGGGCCGCGAAGGATCCCATCGCACGCCTGGCCGCGCTTCTGGACGCACGCGGCCTGCTGTCCGCGGAGGTGGCGGATTCCGTCAAGGCCACCGCCGACGACGTCGCCGCCCGGCTTCGCGAGGGCTGCATCTCTATGCCGGAGCCGCAGGTCCTTGACGTCTTCAAGCACGTCTACAGTGAGCCGAATTCATGGCTCGATCGCCAGCAGGACTCCTATGAGCAGTATCTGAAGTACTTTGATTCCGCCGACGCAGATACCGCTGCATCCAACTCCTCCAGGGAGGTGAGCCGCTGATGTCCACCATGACATTCGGCCGTGCCATCAACGCAGGCCTTCGCAGGGCCATGGAAAATGACCCGAAGGTTGTCCTGATGGGCGAGGACATCGGAAAGTTGGGCGGCGTTTTCCGCATCACCGACGGCCTGCAGAAGGACTTCGGGTCCCACCGCGTCCTCGATACGCCGCTCGCGGAGTCCGGCATCATGGGCACGGCAGTCGGCCTGGCCTACCGCGGCTACCGTCCCGTCGTCGAAATCCAGTTCGATGGCTTCATCTACCCGGCGTTCGACCAGATCGTGTGCCAGGTTGCCAAGCTGCACTACCGGACCCAGGGTGCAGTCAAGGTGCCGCTGACCATCCGGGTGCCGTTCGGCGGCGGTATCGGATCCCCGGAGCACCACTCGGAGTCCCCGGAAGCGTACTTCACCCACACGTCCGGGCTGCGGGTGGTGAGCGTCTCCAACCCCCAGGATGCTTTTGTGATGATCCAGCAGGCCATTGCGAGCGATGACCCTGTGCTCTATTTCGAACCGAAGCGCCGCTATCACGTGAAGGGTGAGGTGGACGAGGGCGTGGACCTGGGCGCCACCAGCATGAATGACGCGAAAGTGGTTACCGAGGGCAGCGACGTCACGCTCGTCACCTACGGGCCTCTGGTGCCGACGGCACAGAACGCCGCCATTGCAGCCTCCGACGACGGCATTTCGATCGAGGTGATTGACCTGCGCTCCCTGGCTCCGATTGACTTCGCCACCGTGGAGAAGTCGGTGCGGAAAACCGGACGCCTGGTCATTACGCATGAAGCCGCTCAGTCTGGCGGCCTCGGCGCCGAAATTGCGGCGAGCATCACCGAGCGTTGCTTCTACCACCTGGAGCACGCACCGGTCCGCGTGACGGGATTCGACATCCCGTACCCCTACTCCAAGCTTGAGTTCCATCATCTACCGGATCTGGACCGCATACTCGATGGAGTTGACCGCGCCCTGGGCCGGTCAAACTCCCTTAGCTCCCGCAGTGGACTGGAAGGATAGTGTCACCGGTGATCAAGGAATTCCGACTGCCCGACCTCGGCGAAGGCCTGACTGAATCGGAGATCGTCGCCTGGCATGTAGCGGTGGGCGACACCGTGGAGCTGAACCAGGTCATCGCGGACGTTGAAACCGCGAAAGCGGTCGTGGAACTGCCGTCGCCGTACGCGGGCGTTGTGGCGAAGCTGCACGAGCAGCCCGGAACGGTTGTGGAGGTCGGCTCGCCGATCGTGTCCTTCGACGTGCCGGGTTCCGGCGGACCCTCCACCAATTCTCCGGACGCCTCAGCGGACACAAACGACGACGACGCGCCGCCGGCCAAGCGGGAACCCAACCTCGTGGGGTACGGAGCGGCTGTTGAGAAGACGGGCCGGCCCGCGCGGCGGGCTCGGCGCAGCAGCGGAGCGGCAGAGCCTGCCCGCGCTGCAGAACCCGTTGGCGCTCCTGTGATGGCTGAGGCACCGCAGCCCTCCGTTCCGGCGGAGGCGCAGCTGGAGCGTCCGCGGTCAACCCCGCCGGTACGCAAGCTTGCACGTGATCTCGGCATCGACCTCACCGCTCTGAACGGCAGCGGTCCACAGGGTCTCATCACCCGCGAAGACGTGCTGGCGGCACAGGGGGGATCCGGTCAGGAGGGATCCGGAGAGCAGGGATCCGACCGCGGGGTGCAGCCTGCGGAGACAGGCGGGGCGCCGGCGTCGCGCATGAGTGGCGAGCGGGAGACACGCACACCGATCAAGGGCGTGCGGAAGCACACCGCCGCTGCCATGGTGGCCAGCGCCTTCACTGCGCCGCACGTCACCGAGTTCCTGACCGTGGATGTCACGGCTTCCATGGACCTGCTGGCACGGTTGAAAACGAGCAGGGCGTTCGCAGATGTCCGCATTACTCCGTTGGTGCTGGTGGCCAAAGCACTGTGCATCGCGCTGGACCGCAATCCCACGCTGAACTCCCGGTGGGATGAGGCCGCCCAGGAGATTGTGCAGCATCACTACGTGAACCTGGGCATTGCAGCCGCTACTCCGCGCGGCTTGGTCGTCCCGAATATCAGGGATGCGCACACGCTCGGGCTCCGCGAGCTGGCAGATGCGCTCAAAGGATTGACGGAAACGGCACGTGCCGGCAAGACCAGTCCCGCGGATCTCTCCGGCGGGACCATCTCCATCACCAACGTCGGTGTGTTCGGCATTGACGCGGGCACGCCGATCCTCAATCCGGGAGAAGCGGCGATCCTGGCCATGGGGTCGGTGCGGAAGATGCCGTGGGAGTACCAGAATGAGGTTGCCCTGCGGCAGGTCATGACCCTCAGCCTGTCCTTCGACCACCGGCTGGTGGACGGCGAACAGGGCTCACGCTTCCTCGCGGATATCGGGACCATCCTGTCCGACCCGGGCATGGTCCTGACGATGGTCTGACGGACCTGTCCACCTCGGGTTGGGCCGCCCGTCCACCCTGAACTTTTGTGCAGCTCCGGTGACTTCGACAAGCGTCGAAGTCACCGGAGCTGCACAAAAGTTCCGTTCTTGGGAGCGTTAGCGAAGCTCGAGGACGAGCTCCCTGACCACCGCGCCGCGAGCGTTCGCGAAACCCTGCGTCTCACCGACCTGGGTGAATCCGTAGCGTTCGAGGATCCGGATCGAATTGGTGTTGTCTGCGACTGCGCGTGCCCGGAGCGGGCGCTCGGTGAACTCTTCGAGGAAGAGGCCGACTGCCGCCGTCGTAATTCCCTGGCCCCAGCGCGCCTTGTCGATCCAGTAACTGATCTCGGGGATGTCGGCGTCGCGGTAGGCGAGAATACTTCCCACCACCGCTCCGTCAGCCTCGATGGTGCGGACTGTGACCGTGGGGTCATTGAGGATGTTCTGCCAGTGGAGGTCGAAGACCCCCCGGTCCGAGGGGTTCTTGGCACTGAAGGCGGCCATGTGGTTGGCGCTGGGGTCGAGTTGGTGTGAGAAGAACTCGTCCAGATCGGTGGGTTCAACGGCGCGTAGCGTGATCACTGGAGACTTTCCGGTAGGCGGAACAGGGGTGGTTTCTGCGAGGTTCGGGTGCACGTGAGGTGCTCTACTCATCAGCGTACTAGGACGCGGGAAGTGGCGCCCCGTGTGCACTCATGGCTCCACGCTGAGGGCGGCCCACGCCATTTCCTCAAGCAGCTGGCGCAGGTCTGCGGTGTCCTTGCTGCTGCGGCGACGGTGAGTGGAGTGCGGGGTGGAGTTGATGAGCCCGAATGCGGCGTGGGCCTTGCGGCGCAGATGGGTTCGGTCTGGTTGTTGCGCGAGAGCGGCGAGGGCATCCACCCATACCTCCACGTAGGTGCGCTGCAGGGAACGCACGGTCTCCTGGTCCTCATCAGCCAGGGAGCTGAGATCCCTGTCCTGAACCCTGATGACGTTGGCATTGCGGAGTGCAAAGTCCACCTGGAACTCGATCAGCCCGCGGAGCGCCTGCTGGGGGCCGGGGGATTCAGCAACAACGGCACGGCTGCCCTCGAGCAGGTCCTGGCTGACGCCGGCCAGCAGCGCGGCGAGCACTGCTGGTTTTCCGCTGAAGTGCCGGTACACCGCCGGTCCGCTGACACCGGCTGCTGCTCCCAGGTCCTCGATGGAGACTCCGTTGTAGCCGCGCTCGGCGAACAGTTGCGCGGCCGCATCCAACAGTGCCGCTCGCCGTGAGGCCTTGGCGAGGCTGCGGCCGGTCATCCGGGTGGGAGCTGGGGCGTCCATGCCTGTCTTTCTTCGGTGGAGGAACTTCGGTGGCGGAATACTTCGGAGGGGATTCCTCCATTCTGGTGGACAGTTCGGTTAATAGCTACTAACCTAAATTTGAGTTAATCCCTGCTAACTGAGTGGTTGAGTGCGTGAAGTTTGAAGGCTCGCGCGCGGACCGAAAGGACGTCAATGGAGACCCTGGCCTCGCGACTGGACCCGAACGCCGAAGCGTTCCGGCAGAACGACGCCGGCCAGCGCGCACTCGCTGCCGAGCTGCGGGACCGGCTCGCTGACTCTGCCCTCGGCGGCCCGGAGCGTTCCCGCGAACGTCACGTCAGCCGCGGGAAGCTGCTGCCGCGGGACCGGATCGACCACCTGCTCGATCCGGGCAGTCCGTTTCTGGAGATAGCCCCGCTGGCCGCCAACGGGATGTATAACGACGAGAGCCCCGGAGCGGGAGTCATCGCGGGTATCGGTCTGGTGCACGGACGTCACGTCCTCGTCATTTCCAATGACGCCACAGTCAAGGGCGGCACCTACTATCCGATGACGGTCAAAAAGCACCTTCGCGCCCAGGAGATCGCGCTGGAGAACAACCTGCCCTGCGTGTACCTGGTGGATTCAGGCGGAGCGTTCCTGCCCCGACAGGATGAGGTATTCCCGGACCGCGAGCACTTCGGCCGCATCTTCTACAACCAGGCCACCATGTCCGCGCGGAAGATTCTGCAGATCGCCGCAGTCATGGGCTCGTGCACCGCAGGTGGAGCGTATGTTCCGGCGATGAGTGATGAAACGGTGATCGTCCGGAACCAGGGAACCATCTTCCTCGGCGGCCCGCCGCTGGTGAAAGCCGCCATCGGTGAGATCGTCACCGCCGAAGAGCTCGGCGGCGGGGACGTGCACGCGAAGACGTCCGGCGTTGTCGACCATCTCGCGGAGAACGACCAGCACGCACTGGAGATCGTTCGGGATATTGTCTCGACCCTGCCCGTGCCGGAGCAGGCGTGGGCGCCTGCTGTTCCCGAAGAACCAGCCGTGGAGCCGGAGAGCCTCTACGGCGCCGTGCCGGTCGACGTGAATGCGTCCTATGACGCCCGGGAGATCATCGCGCGCATCGTGGACGGCAGTAAGTTCCACGAGTTCAAGAAGGAGTACGGCACCACTCTCGTCACCGGTTTCGCCACACTGCATGGCCACCACGTGGGCATCGTTGCCAATAACGGCGTGCTCTTCGGCGAGTCAGCTCTCAAAGGCGCCCACTTCATCGAACTGTGCGACCAGCGGGGCATTCCGCTGATCTTCCTGCAGAATCTCTCGGGTTTCATGGTCGGCCGCGACTATGAAGCCGGCGGCATCGCCAAGCACGGGGCAAAGATGGTCACAGCGGTGGCGACGTGCCGCGTGCCCAAGCTGACCGTCGTCGTCGGCGGTTCCTTCGGTGCGGGTAACTATTCGATGTGCGGGCGCGCCTACTCGCCGCGCTTCCTCTGGATGTGGCCGGCCAGCCGCATTTCCGTCATGGGCGGCAACCAGGCGTCTTCCGTGCTGAGCACGGTCAAGCGCGACCAGCTGGAAGCGCGCGGGCAAGAGTGGAGCGCCGAGGATGAGGAGGCGTTCAAAGCTCCTATCCGCGAGCAGTACGAAGCACAGGGGAGTCCCTACTACTCCACCGCGCGGCTCTGGGACGACGGCATCATTGACCCGGCGGACACCCGCCGTGTGCTTGGCCTCGCGCTCGATGTCTGCGCCAACGCGCCGCTGCCGGAGACCTCCTTCGGCCTCTTCAGGATGTGAGTGAGATGCCCCTTTTTGAAACAGTCCTGGTAGCCAACCGCGGTGAAATCGCCTGCCGGGTGATCCGGACGCTACGCGCACTGGGCATCCGCTCGGTCGCCGTGTACAGCGACGCCGACGCCGGTGCACGCCACGTGCTAGAGGCTGATCAGGCAGTGCGGATCGGCCCGGCTGCCGCTGCCTTGAGCTACCTCAACATTGAAGCGATCATCGCGGCTTGCAATGCGACCGGCGCCGACGCCGTGCATCCCGGATACGGGTTCCTCAGCGAGAACCAGGCCTTTGCCCGCGCGCTCGAGGAAGCCGGCCTGGTGTTCATCGGGCCGCGGGTCCACGCCCTCAACGTCATGGGTGACAAGATCCGGTCCAAGAACCACGTCAGCGGCTTCGACGTGCCCGTGGTCCCCGGCATCGCTGAGTCGGGCCTGACCGACGAAGACCTCATCGAAGCAGCCGGCCAGGTGGGCTACCCGCTGCTCATCAAGCCCTCGGCCGGCGGCGGCGGCAAAGGCATGCACGCCGTGGAACGCGCTGAAGATCTCTCGGAGAGCCTCAAGACGGCGCGCCGCGTTGCAGCGTCCGCCTTCGGTGATGACACCCTGTTCCTCGAGCGGCTCATCCGCACACCGCGGCACATCGAGGTGCAGGTGCTCGCGGATTCCTATGGCAACGTGATTCACTTGGGGGAGCGGGAGTGCTCGCTGCAGCGGCGGCACCAGAAGGTCATCGAGGAAGCTCCCTCGGCGCTTCTTGACGAGGCGACCCGCGCGCGGATCGGCGAGGCCGCGTGCAACGCGGCCCGCAGCGTGGACTACGTGGGGGCCGGGACCGTTGAGTTCCTGGTGTCCGACGACGCGCCGGATGAATTCTTCTTCATGGAGATGAATACGCGGCTCCAGGTCGAGCACCCCGTCACCGAAATGGTGACAGGCGTGGACCTCGTCGAGTGGCAGGTGCGTATCGCCGCCGGCGAGAAGCTCACGCTGGCACAGGACGACGTCGTCCTCACCGGCCACGCAGTGGAAGCGCGCGTGTACGCGGAAGACGCGGAGGCGGGCTTCCTGCCCTCGGCGGGGACCGTCGTCGACCTGGCCGAACCGCAGGGTGAGGGCATTCGGGTTGATAGCGCGCTGCTGCCGGGGCTGGAAATCTCCCCCACCTATGATCCGATGCTGTCGAAGGTCATTGCGTGGGCGCCGTCCCGCTCGGAGGCCCTCAACCGGCTGAATTCTGCGCTTGCGCGCACCCGGATAGCGGGCCTGCGCACCAATGTGGAGTACCTCCGCCTGCTCATCAATGACGACGACGTCCGCGCCGGCCGGCTCGACACCACCATGATCGAGCGGAAGCTTCCCCACCTCGCCTTCCGGACGGCCTCCGACGCGGAGATCGCTGCGGCCGCCGTCGTACTGGCAGGGCATTCCACAGGTGGCGGTGCGGCCTCCCCCTGGCACTCAAGGGACGGCTGGCGCATTGGCGGGGTGCACGCGGCAACACCCGTTCAGCTTCAGGTCGGGAACACTTCGCCGCAGACCGTGTTCCTGACGCGCGACGGCGCGCGCAGTGTGGTTGCTCTCAATGACAATCGCTACGAGGTTGACTGGCTCGTCGATGGGGAGGGAAACGGGACGGGCCGCGCCGTTGTCGACGGTGTCACGCTGGATACCCGGTTCGCCCCGAACGGCTCCACACTGTGGCTGACGGATGCCGGTTGGTCCCAGCCAGTACGGATGCTGAGCCGCGAGGAGGTCCTCCAGACACAGCTGGCTTCCATTGCCCGAACGGACGGCGCCGCCGATCCTGAAGTGCGCTCGCCGATGCCCGGCACGGTGATCACGGTGAACGTCGCCGACGGTGATTCCGTTGCCGAAGGGCAGGTGCTTGTGAGCGTCGAAGCAATGAAGATGGAACACCAGCTCACCGCGACAGTGTCCGGCACCGTTGCTATCACCCTCAGCCCGGGTGACCTCGTGTCAGCAAACCAGGTTGTTGCCCGCATTCACCCCGTCCCGTCCGGCGAGGCAGAAGATCCTGCCGCCGGAACAGTTCCAACCGAACAGGAAGAGCCCCAATCATGAACTTTGAACTGAGCGAGGAATACCAGGACCTGGTTGATACCGTCCGGGAGTTTGCTGACCAGGTCGTGGCGCCGGTATCCGCCAAGCACGATGAAGAGCACAGCTTCCCCTACGAGGTCATCGCCCAGATGAGCGAGATGGGCCTGTTCGGGCTCCCGTTCCCGGAGCAGTACGGCGGCATGGACGGCGATTACTTCGCGCTGTGCCTGGCCCTTGAGCAACTGGCGCGGGTCGACCAGTCGGTGGCGATCACCCTCGAGGCGGGCGTCTCACTGGGCGCCATGCCCGTGTACCGGTTCGGTACCGAGGAACAGAAGCAGCAGTGGCTGCCGATGCTGACCAGCGGTGAGGCGCTCGCCGGGTTCGGGCTGACCGAATCAGAGGCCGGCTCTGACGCTTCCGGCACCAAGACCAACGCGAAGCTGGTCGACGGTGAGTGGGTCATCAACGGCAGCAAGGAGTTCATCACCAACTCCGGAACCGATATCACGCGCCTGGTCACGGTCACCGCCGTCACTGACACTGCCACGCGGGAGGACGGCTCGGTGAAGAAGGAGATTTCCACCATCCTCGTGCCCACCGACACACCGGGCTTCACGGCGGAAAAAGCGTACAACAAGGTTGGCTGGAACGCGTCGGACACTCACCCGCTGACCCTGAAGGACGTGCGCGTACCGGAAGCCAACCTGCTCGGGACGCGGGGGCGCGGTTACGCGAACTTCCTCCAAATCCTCGACGAGGGCCGTATCGCCATCGCTGCGCTCGCTACCGGAGCCGCCCAGGGCTGTGTAGAGGAATCCATCCGCTACGCCAAGGAACGCCAGGCCTTCGGCACCAATATCGGCAGCTACCAGTCGATCCAGTTCAAGATCGCGCGGATGCAGGCACGCGCTCACACTGCCCGGCTCGCCTACTACGACGCCGCTGCGCGGATGCTCGCGGGCAAGCCGTTCAAGACCCAAGCATCCATCGCTAAGCTGGTCGCAGGCGAGGCAGCGATGGACAACGCCCGCGATGCCACGCAGATTTTCGGCGGCTACGGGTTCATGAATGAGTTCACGGTGTCCCGCCACTATCGTGACTCGAAGATCCTCGAGGTTGGAGAGGGAACCACCGAGGTGCAGCTGATGCTGATTGCCCGCGAACTGGGACTCTGAGCCGGGCAGTCGGCCACTCACCTGATTGAAACGAGTAAGGGAGAAGCAGTGATAGACAAAGTCGTCGCCTCAGCAGCCGAGGCCGTAGCGGACATTCCTGACGGCGCGTCCCTGGCCGTGGGCGGGTTCGGGCTCTGCGGTATTCCTGTGGCCCTCATCGATGCGTTGCACCAGCAGGGAACCAAGGAACTCGAAACCATCAGCAACAACTGCGGTGTGGACGGCTGGGGCCTGGGACGGCTCCTTGACGACCACCGGATCCGGCGCACCATCAGCTCGTATGTCGGTGAGAACAAGGAGTTCGCCCGCCAGTACCTCGCGGGGGAACTTGAGGTTGAGCTGACGCCGCAGGGAACGCTGGCGGAGAAGCTGCGGGCCGGCGGCGCCGGCATTCCCGCCTTCTACACGACTGCCGGGGTAGGCACGCAGGTGAGCGAGGGCGGGCTGCCCCAGAAATACGACGACGCCGGCAACATCGCCATTGCTTCCTCCCCCAAGGAAGTGCGGGAGTTTGACGGGCAGGACTACGTGCTGGAGGAGTCAGTCACACCTGACTTCGCCCTCGTCCATGCGTGGAAGGGTGACCGCCACGGGAACCTGGTGTTCCACGCGACGGCCATGAACTTCAACCCGCTCTGTGCGCAGGCCGGCCGCATCACTATCGCGGAGGTGGAGGAACTGGTGGAGCCGGGCGAGCTCGATCCGGAGCACGTCCATATTCCCGGCATCTTCGTTCAGCGGGTTGTGCATGCGCCGGACACCGAAAAGCGCATCGAGAAGCGGACGGTTTCCCTGACTACCTCCAGCCCGGAAGAATTCTCCGGCCAGGCGAAGGAGCTCTAACCATGGCCCTGACACGTAACGAACTGGCTGCGCGGGTGGCGCAGGAGCTGGAGAACGGGCAGTACGTGAACCTGGGCATCGGCATGCCCACGCTCATTCCCAACTACATTCCTGCAGGCGTTGAAGTGGTACTTCACTCGGAGAACGGAATCCTCGGTGTCGGACCGTATCCCACGGAGGACCAGCTGGACCCGGACCTGATCAACGCGGGCAAGGAGACTGTGACCGTCAATGACGGCGCGGCCTTCTTCGATTCCGCTTCCTCCTTCGGCATGGTGCGGGGAGGGCACGTCGACGTCGCTGTCCTCGGTGCCATGGAAGTTGCCGCCAACGGGGATCTGGCCAACTGGATGATCCCGGGCAAGATGGTCAAGGGCATGGGCGGCGCCATGGACCTGGTGTTCGGAGCCAAGCGGCTGATCGTCATGATGGAGCACGTGGACCGGAACTCCAACCCGAAGATTGTCGAGCGGTGCTCGCTGCCGCTGACGGGCAAGGGGTGCGTGGACCGCATCATCACCGACCTCGCCGTCATTGACGTGGATTCCGGGCGCAACTCAGGAACGCTGATCCTTCGTGAGACCGCTCCAGGAGTCAGCGTTGATGACGTGATCGCGGCCACCGGTGCCCCGTTGGAGGTCGACCTCGATGAGCGGTAAGGAACCAGCGCCCGGAACAGTGGTGCAGCGCGGCTTCTACTATGACGAACTGCAGACGGGCGTGGTGTATGCGCACCGTCCGGGCAGGACGCTCACTGAAGCGGACAACGTCCTGTTTACCACCATGACCATGAATACGCAGGCGCTGCATCTTGATGCTGCGTGGAGCGGGGAACAGCCCTTCGGGCAGCGGTTGGTGAACTCGATGCTGACGCTGGCGACCGTCGTCGGGCAGTCAGTCACGCAGCTCACGCAGGGGACCATCGTGGCGCAGCTGGGACTGACGGACATTTCCTTCCCCAAGCCGGTCTTCCATGGCGACACCCTGTACACCGAGACGGAGATCACCGAGAAGCGGCCGTCGAAGTCCCGCCCCGGCCAGGGGCTCGTGACCATGAAACATACCGGACGCAATCAGGACGGCGAGATCGTGGCGCTCGCTACCCGCACCGTCCTGATGTGGATGGCTGTGGCGCATGGAGTCGGGGAGCGCATTCATGACTGACTTCGGCATGGGCCCTGCCCTGCTCTTTTGCCCTGCTGACCGTCCCGAGCGGTACTCCAAGGCAGCAGAGCGCGCGGACGCCGTCATCCTCGACCTCGAAGACGCGGTTGCCCCTGAGAGCAAGGCAGCAGCCCGCGAAGCCCTGATCGCGAACCCGCTTGATCCTGCGAGGACCATCGTGCGGGTGAATCCCGCCCAGAGCCACGAGTTTGCGCTGGACCTGCAGGCGCTTCGGGACACCCAGTACCGCACGGTCATGCTGGCCAAGGCGGAGGGCGTAGAGGACCTGTGGTCGCTGAACGGTTTCAGTGTTGTCGCGCTCTGCGAGACGGCGTGCGGAGTGCTGAAGGCGACCGAGCTTGCCGAGGAACCCAACGTCGTCGCCCTCATGTGGGGAGCCGAGGACCTCGTCGCTTCCCTGGGTGGTACGGGCAGCCGCAAGGAGGACGGCAGTTACCGCGACATCGCGATGCATGCCCGCTCCACGGTCCTCCTGGCGGCGGCCGCTGCAGGGAAGCAGGCGATTGATTCGGTCTACGTCAATATCCCGGACGTGGACGGGCTCGCCGCGGAGGCGCGTGACGCCGTCGCTTCGGGGTTCGGTATGAAGGCCTGCATCCACCCTAGTCAGGTCAGCATCATTCGGGAGGCCTACCAGCCTTCGGCCGACGAGGAACAGTTCGCGCGCGACGTGCTGGCAGCGGCGCAGCACGAGGGCGGCGTCTTTACCTTCCGCGGCACTATGGTGGACGGGCCGATCCTCCGCCACGCAGAGCAGACCCTCCGCAGGGCTGGCCAGCCCTAACGCGATGGTGTGAGCGTTGCCGCCTCAGGCTCCGAGTGACATGAGCCGCTGTCGCGGTGACTGGCGGTACCACTGGAGGGTGCGCCTTATTCCTTCCGAATAGGCTGTGGGTTCCACCGGACCGAAGCATCCCTGAAACGCACTCCCATCCACTACATGCGGCTGGTGAAACTGGTAGAGCATTTCGGCGCCTTCCTGCGCCACTTTCCACACCAGACCGAGCGCCCGAGCGGTTCCGGCGCCTACACGAAGCGCGCGCACTCGGCTACCTGACTCGGCTTCGAGGATTGACAGGAACTTCCGGGCGGTTATTGCCGGCGGAGTAGGAATATGCCACACCGAACCATAGGACGCCTCCTGCTCACCGAGCTCGATCATTCCACGGGCAAAATCGTCAATGAACAGCGGGCCGAGCGGCTGATCCATCGCACCCACCCACACCGCCGGCGAACGGCCGACGGCGGCCCCGAAGAGGTTGCGGGCCAGGAGGGACTCAACCTGGGGTCCATAGAGTTCGGGTGCCCGCGCTATCACCGTCCGGACCTCGCCGCGGGAATGGCTGGCCAGAACGCGCTCAGCCAGCCACGCGCGCAACACCCCCTTGTCGCTGACCGGACGATAGGGCAGATCCTCCCTCATCGCACCTTCAACCCGGCCGTACATCCACGTGTCATCCGCGAAGACCATGACCGCACCTGCGGCTCGCGCGCCGGCCAACACACCATCAACGGCTTTGGGGAAGGCCTCTCTCCACTGCACAAAGGGGACGTTGACGGCGTTGTAGACAACAGCCGCTCCCCGGCACAGCTCAATCATCCGATCCGGGTCGGTTGCATCGCCGGCGGCAACCTCCACACCCTCCGGCACCGGTATGCTGCCGCTGCGGTTGATGGCCCGTACCTGACGGCCGCGCCGGACTAGTTCGCGTACCAGCGCTCTGCCGGTGCCGCCGCTGGCTCCGACCACCACATGAATGCCAGTCACTCGCCGTCCTCCGCTTCGATCGGCAACGATCAAGAAATATCCATACCTTGGCAGAGCAGGTGCAAAGGTACAAGAGGACGGTTGTTCCGCCTCGCTCAAGGCAGTGCGGGATACTGGGGAGATGGAGTTCCCGCTGCCCCAACCCGATCCTGCACAGTCCGCGCGTCGCGTCATCATTCTTGGATCCACCGGTTCAGTCGGTACCCAGGCCCTGGATGTCATCGCACAGTCTCCGCACCTGTTCACGGTCGCGGGTCTCTCCGCCGGAGGATCCAACCTGGCGCTGCTCGCTGAACAAGCGGTGAACGCCGAGTCTCCGGCGGTGGCCGCGGCGGCCAGCTCTGAGGAGGAACTCAACGCCGCTATCTCTGACGCCGCCCGGAAGGCAGGCAAAGCGGGGTACCGGCCGGAACTGCTCACTGGTCCCGACGCATCCGCCGGCCTTGCCGCCCGGCCGGACGCCGACGTCGTTCTCAATGCCATCACCGGTTCGATCGGCCTTGCACCTACTCTTGCAGCACTGAAGCAGGGCCATCTCCTGGCGCTCGCCAACAAGGAATCGCTCATCACCGGCGGTCAACTGGTCCGTGACGCGGCCCGTCCGGGGCAGATCGTTCCCGTCGATTCTGAGCACTCCGCCATTGCCCAGGCACTCCGCTCCGGAACCGCCGAGGAGGTCCAGCGCCTGGTGCTCACAGCTTCCGGCGGACCGTTCCGCGGTCGGTCCCGCGCCGAAATGGCGTCGGTCACCCCTGCGGAAGCACTCGCCCACCCCACCTGGGACATGGGGCTGATGGTCACTACCAACTCCGCCACCATGGTGAACAAGGCCCTCGAGGTGATTGAGGCGCACCTGCTGTTTGACGTGCCGCTCGACCGGATCGGCGTCGTCGTGCACCCGCAATCCGTGGTGCACTCGATGGTGGAGTTCATTGACGGCTCCACCATCGCCCAGGCCTCGCCGCCCGACATGCGCCTGCCCATCGCCCTCGGTATCGGCTGGCCAGACCGCGTACGCGGCGCAGCATCGGCGTGCGACTGGACCACGGCCACCTCCTGGACGTTTGAACCGCTGGATGAGGACGCATTCCCCGCCGTTGCGCTCGCAAAGGACGCAGCGGCGCGCGGGGGGACCTTCATGGCGGTCTACAACGCAGCAAACGAGGAGGCAGTAACGGCATTCCACGCCGGCCGGATCCGCTTTACGGATATCGTGGACACCGTGCGCGCCGTGGTCGAAGACCATACCAGCGAAGCGCACCTCACCCTGCAGTCAGTGCTCGACGCCGAAACCTGGGCACGGCGCCGGGCTCGGATTCGTTGTGGTTTCCAGGACTGAGACTTACCAGCGAGAAGGAACTGACGAGTGACCATTGTGCTGTTCATAGCCGGCGTGCTCTTTGTGGCCGTCGGTATCGCGGCCTCCATCGCGCTGCATGAGGTGGGACACCTGGTGCCCGCGAAACTCTTCCGGGTGCGGGTCACGCAGTACATGATCGGGTTCGGTCCCACCATTTTCTCCCGTCGCAGGGGCGAAACCGAGTACGGCATCAAGGCCCTCCCGCTGGGCGGCTACGTGTCCATGGTCGGTATGTTCCCTCCGGCGAAGAAGGCCGACGGCGGCGCAACAGTCCGCCAGTCCAGCACCGGTATGTTCCAGCAGCTTGCAGCAGATGCCCGCCAGGCGGCAGCCGAACAGCTCCAGCCCGGTGACGAGTTCAGGGTGTTCTACAAGCTGCCCATCTGGAAGCGGATTGTGATCATGCTCGGTGGGCCGCTGATGAACCTGCTGATCGGCATCATCATGTTCGCCGTCCTCATCATGGGCTTCGGATCCGCGCAGGCAACCACCAGGGTCTCGGAGGTGTATCAGTGTGTGGTTGCGGCCGATCAGCAGCAGGAAACCGGTCAGACAGACTGCGGCCCCGCGGATCCGGCCGCTCCCGCTTTCGAAGCCGGGCTCCAGCCGGGGGACCGCATCGTAGCTTTCGACGGACGCGAGGTGACGAGTTGGAGCGAACTCTCGTCCTGGATCCGGGATGCAGCCGGTCAGGAAGTGCCGATCACCTACGTTCGGGACGGCGAGACGATCAACGAAACCATTGAGCCGCTGCTCACCGAGCGCCCCGTCCCCGACGTCGATGGCAGGGCAATGCTCAATGACGACGGCACCCCGGTCATGCAGGAAGTCGGTTTCATCGGGGTCGGGTCCCAGCAGGAACTGGTGCCGCAGCCGGCTTCGGAAGTGATGCCGGCGGTGGGCGAGAGCCTGGTCCGCGTGACCGGCGTCGTGCTCAATCTGCCTCAACGTGTCGCGCAGGTGGCCGAAGCCGCGTTCTCCGACGCACCGCGTGATCCGAATGGCCCCATCAGCGTGGTGGGTGTCGGCCGGATCGCCGGGGAGGTCTCCGCTATGGAGGAAATCCCCTTGGAAGCCCGTGCAGCGACGTTGGTCGGCCTGGTGGGAGGCGTGAACCTGGCGCTGTTCGTGTTCAACCTGATTCCGCTCCTGCCGCTCGACGGCGGCCATGTAGCCGGCGCGCTGTGGGAGGGACTGCGGCGCGGCGTGGCTAAACTCTTCAAACGCCCGGACCCGGGGCCATTTGATATGGCGAAGCTGCTGCCCGTGACCTACGCCGTCGCGATTCTGCTGATGGGAATGGGTGCGCTTCTCATTTACGCCGACATTGTGAAGCCGGTGGATCTTTTCGGCTAGGTTGAATTCATAAATTCACCTTAAATAGGTTGAATCTCTAAGATCAACCTTCTAAGGTTCCAGTATGTACGTTCTGACGATCGATCAGCGGAACAGCACCAACGAGCCCGACCGCGTTCCCGCCCTGCTCAACTATCTGGAGGGGGTCCCCGCAGCCGTTCCGTTCGAGCGGTCAGTGGGGGATGAGATCCAGGGAGTCCTGGCGGCCGGGGAAGACGTTGTTGAAGCTGCGTTGCGCTGCCTGCGTTCCGGCGGATGGTACGTCGGCATCGGCATCGGCACAGTGGAGCTTCCGCTGCCGCCGACCCCGCGCGAGGGAAGGGGGAGCGCCTTCGTGGCTGCAAGAGCCGCCGTCGAGCGGGCAAAGAAAACAGGTGACCGTGCGCCGCTCGCCGTGGAGGGTGCAGACGGCGCCGCTGACGCGGAAGGGGTGCTCTCGCTCATTGGACGGTTCGTCATGCACCGGACAGATGCGGAGTGGCGCATTCTGGACCTGCTCGAACCGCAACAGAGAGGGAGCCAATCGGCGGTGGCCAGGACGCTGGATATCAGCCCGCAGGCGGTCAGTAAGGCGGTCTTCCGATCAGCCTGGATCGAAGAGTGGGCTGCCCGTCCCGCCGCCGCAGTATTGTTGCAGCTGGCAAGTGCAGATGCTGGGCATACCGCAGATGGGGTAAGGGAATAGTGGAATTTTTTTGGGGCGTTATGGCGCTCGTCGTTGCAGGCGGCCTGGGCTCTCCCATCACGCTCGCCGTCCTGCGCCTGGCGCGTGCTGTTGATGACCAGAAGCGGCCCCCTGCCCCCGTCACCAACAGTGAGACGCCCGCTGTCGAGGTAACGGGTGAAACGGAAGCGGCGGTCGAGGAGACCGCTCCGGACACACCGGGTGTGCTCCGCGGCGGGCTGGTGATCGGCATCCTGGAGCGCACGGGTGTGGCGCTCGCAATTCTATTGAACGAACCGGTTGCCATTGCCTACGTCGTTGCTATCAAGGGACTGGGGCGTTACGCGGAGCTGAAGGAAACGCCCGCGGCCGCCGAACGGTTCATCATCGGGACGCTGACGTCGTTGTTGTGGGCCTGCGCTGTCGCGGGACTCACAGCTGCCTACCTGCTCTGATCACGTAGGGTGGAGCCATGAGTGTTTTCGCAGTCGAGTACGTGTATGGCGCTGAATCCGCAGCCAGCCGGGATGAGTACCGTCCCGCACACCGGGAGTGGCTGAACCAGCTGGTCAGCCAGGGAAACGTCCTTGCATCCGGCCCTTTCGTGGACAATGCGGGAGCGCTGCTGCTTTTCGTCGCGGACGGTGAAGCGCAGCTCAATGAGCTGCTGAAGCAGGATCCTTTTGCCGCTGCAGGTGTCATCTCCGCGGTCAAGACAACGCAGTGGAATCCAGTGATTGGCGTTCTCGCCGAACATGCGGATCGCTGACTGATCGGTAGCGATCAGAAACGTATCCATCAAGAATCTAGCCCTGGAGGACATTTTGACCTCGGTCAACCTCGGAATGCCTGCCGCTCCGCCGCCAACACTGGCACCGCGGCGCAAGACCCGCCAGATCAAGGTGGGTTCCGTAGGGGTGGGCTCGGACTCGCCTATCAGCGTGCAGTCAATGACCACCACGCCCACCACGGACATCAACGCCACCCTGCAGCAGATCGCCGAGCTGACGGCTTCAGGCTGCGACATCGTCCGGGTGGCCTGCCCCTCCGCAGATGACGCCGAAGCGCTGCCCATCATCGCCAGGAAGTCGCAGATACCGGTTATCGCGGACATCCACTTCCAGCCGAAGTACGTGTTTGCAGCCATCGATGCGGGCTGTGCTGCTGTCCGGGTCAACCCCGGCAATATCCGGAAGTTCGATGACCAGGTCAAGGAAATCGCCGCCGCCGCGAAGGCTGCAGGGACGTCCATCCGAATCGGCGTCAATGCCGGCTCCCTCGACCCGCGCCTGCTTCAGAAGTACGGCAAGGCAACTCCTGAGGCGCTCGTTGAATCGGCCGTCTGGGAAGCCTCCCTGTTCGAGGAACACGATTTCCACGACTTCAAGATTTCCGTCAAGCACAATGACCCAGTGGTGATGGTGCGCGCCTATGAGCTGCTCGCTGAGCGGGGCGACTGGCCCTTGCACCTGGGTGTGACTGAAGCCGGCCCGGCCTTCCAGGGCACCATCAAGTCGGCCACTGCGTTCGGGGCACTACTCGCCAAGGGAATCGGGGACACCATCCGGGTCTCGCTCTCAGCGCCTCCCGTGGAAGAAATCAAAGTCGGGAACCAGATTCTGCAGTCGCTGAACCTGCGCCCGCGCAAGCTGGATATAGTCTCCTGTCCGTCCTGCGGCCGCGCCCAGGTGGACGTGTATACCCTCGCCGAGCAGGTGACCGCTGGGCTCGAGGGCATGGAGGTCCCGTTGCGGGTCGCGGTCATGGGTTGCGTGGTGAACGGTCCCGGCGAAGCACGTGAAGCTGACCTCGGCGTTGCCTCCGGAAACGGGAAGGGGCAGATTTTCGTCAAGGGAGAGGTCATTAAGACTGTTCCTGAGGACCAGATTGTTGAGACACTCATTGAAGAAGCAATGAGGATTGCAGAAGAGATGGGCGAAACCGATGGCGAAACTGCTGGCTCGGGTAGCCCCGTGGTTTCCGTCCGGTAAGCACACCCCGGGCGGAGTTGCATTCCGTACCCTGGGCGGGAAAGACACCTGTGATCTCTGGCAGCTGGTGAACACAGACAGCACGGCCAATGTCTTCATGGCTGCGCATCTGGAGGCAGCAGGAACGGCGGCACCTTCGTCGTCGGGCGGTGAAGTGATCGGCGCGTTCCACGATTCACGCATGGTCTCCGCATGCTGGACCGGGGTCAACCTTGTTCCTGTGGGGATGGCGGGTAGCGATGCCGCCGCCCTGGGAACCCTCCTCGGGGAGAGCGGCCGCCGCTTTTCCTCCATTTTTGGTCCCGCGGCTTCCGTGATGGGCATTTGGTCCACGTTGAGTTCCTTCAGCGCGGAGCCGTTCGACGTCCGGTCCGAGCAACCGCTGTTGGAGATCCGGGAGCCGTCGCCGGTGCCGCCCACCTCCACCCTCCGGCATACCAAACCGTCTGAGTTGGAAAAGATCCTGCCCGCATGCGCGGCCATGTTTGAGGAGGAAGTGGGCTACTCCCCGTATGTCGGCGGCGAGGAGCACTACCGGCGGCGAGTGGCCAACCTGATTCGAAGGCGGCACTCGCTGGTGGATTTCGACGACGCCGGCCAGGTGATCTTCAAGGCGGAACTGGGAACGGTTTCGGCCACTACTGCCCAGGTCCAGGGTGTCTGGATCAATCCCGCTTACCGCGGGCAGGGGCTGGGTGCAGGCTATATGTCGGCGGTGGTGAACGAGGCGCTCAAGCTTGCACCCGTTGTCAGTCTCTACGTCAATTCATTCAACACACGTGCCCTGGCGCTGTACCGGACCGTCGGGTTTACCCGGACGGGTGAGTTTGCGACGGTGCTCTTCTGAACCGTTTCGCCGCCGCTCCTCCCCGCCGTCCTGAAAGGTCAACCATGAGGCGTGTGGTTCGTCTTGCCGGCGGATTAACGCTGGTTCTCGCGTTGACGGCCTGCACCGCGGATCCGCCGCGCGGACAGCCGCCGGAACAGCCATCCCAAACCGCGGCGCAAACAGCCGCTCCGGCTTCAGGGACGCCGGCCCCGGCCACATCCAGTCCAACGGCAACCCCTTCTTCCACACCGGGCAGCGGGTCCCGACTGAGCGCCGAACAGCTCGAGGCGGTGCTGGCGGCAGTCAGCGAGGCGGAGTCCCTTAATGCGCAGATCATCGCTGACGCGGAGCTGCGCGCCCTTGAGGAGGAGGGAGCCCGCGGGGCAGAGGACATCGTGGTCACTCCCGAGGAGTGCAACGTGTACGCGGAATCCAGTACGGAGAGCCTTTCCGCTGAAGCCAGCCGCGCAGCGATGACCTTCGCGGGGGAGTCCTCGCTGCAGCCGGACACCGTGAGTCTCTCCGGCCTCGCCTCGGAGGAAGCAGCCCGCACGCAGCTACGCGCCGGCAGGGACCAGTTGGACGCCTGCTCAGAGTTCACCATGGAGGTATCCAACCAGGAGATCAGAACCACCGTCTCCGAGGTTGACGTTGATACTGCCGCGGATGAGGACCTTGCCCTGCGCACCACCGCGCAGGTTCCGGGAACCATCCAGGAATCCATTACGGTGCGTGCCGTCGTGGGCAGCACCGTCGTTGACGTTTTGGTGGGCGGCTCTCCCGATCCGGCAGCCGATGCGGCGCGCGCTGAACGCCTCACGGATCTCGTGGCGGCTGAGCTCCGCGCGCGCTGAGACTGCCTGTCACCGGCAACCCGCCGGACCGGTTAGATTGGTAGGTGTTGTTGCTGCCGCCCTGATCCTAGAACCGCGGCAGAAAAGTGCCAAAGAAACGGATTCCAAGCGTGGTCCTTCGACTCTCCACTCTTTTCCTGCGCACGCTGCGCGAAGATCCCGCCGAAGCTGAGGTGGCAAGTCATCGCCTGCTCCTGCGCGCAGGCTACATCCGCCGCGCCGCTCCCGGAATCTACAGTTGGCTTCCGCTGGGCCTGAAGGTGCTCGCCAGGGTGGAGTCCATCATTCGCGAGGAGATGGACGCGATTGGTGCGCAGGAGGTTCACTTCCCTGCGCTCCTGCCGAAGGAGCCTTACGAGGCAACCAACCGCTGGACCGAGTACGGCGAAGGGATCTTCCGCCTGAAGGACCGCAAGGACGCGGACTACCTTTTGGCGCCTACGCATGAGGAAATGTTCACCCTGCTGGTGAAGGACCTGTACAACTCCTACAAGGACCTCCCGCTCAGCCTCTACCAGATCCAGACGAAATACCGTGATGAGGCCCGGCCGCGGGCAGGACTCCTGCGCGGCCGTGAATTCATCATGAAAGACTCCTACTCGTTCGACATCGACGACGCCGGCCTGGAACGCAGCTATGAGCTGCACCGGGAAGCGTACCTGCGCATTTTCTCCCGGCTGGGACTCGATGTCATCCCGGTCGCCGCGACAGCCGGCGCCATGGGAGGCTCCCGGAGTGAGGAGTTCCTGCACCCTTCCGCAATCGGCGAGGACACTTTTGTAGTGTCCGACGGCGGTTACGCGGCGAACGTCGAGGCCGTCACCACAGTGGTGCCCTCCGAGCTGGATTACGCGGACGCGCAGCCGGCGGAAGTTCGGGATACCCCGGACACTCCGACGATCGAAACGCTGGTTGATCACGCCAACGCCGCGCTGCCTCGGCAGGATCGTCCCTGGTCGGCCGCAGACACGCTGAAGAACGTGGTGCTGGCCGTGGTCCTGCCTACCGGTGGGCGCCAGCTGGTGGTGATTGGTGTTCCCGGTGACCGCAGCGTGGACCTCAAGCGGATCGAAGCCAACATCGGTCTCCACCTGTCCGTCAGCGGAGAGGTAACTGTGGAGGCTGCAACTGATGAGGACCTCAAGAAGCACCCGGGCCTCGTCAAGGGCTACATAGGGCCCGGCCTGAGCCTTGACGCGGCAGTACTTGGGTCGAAGGGCTCCACCGGCCTGACGTTCCTGGTTGACCCGCGCATCGTGTCCGGGACCACCTGGGTGACCGGCGCCAACGTCCGCGGGAAGCACGTCTTCGGGCTCGTTGCCGGCCGGGACTTCACCTGGGACGGGGTGATCGAATCCGTCGAAGTGCGTGTTGGAGATGAAGCTCCTGACGGCTCCGGTCCGCTCCGTACCCAGCGCGGCATCGAAATGGGCCACATCTTCCAGCTCGGGCGAAAGTATGCCGAGGCACTGCACCTCAAGGTTCTGGACCAGAACGGCAAGCTGACCACGGTCACCATGGGTTCCTACGGCGTCGGAGTCACACGAGCGGTGGCCGCACTGGTGGAATCCAACCGTGACGACAAGGGCATCATCTGGCCGCGGAACGTGGCACCGGCTGACGTTCATCTAGTAGCAACAGGCAAGGGTGACGAGGTATTTGCCGCGGCAGAGCAGCTTGCCGGGGAGCTTGAGGCCAGGGGACTGAGTGTCATGTTCGATGACCGCCCGAAGGTCTCGCCCGGGGTGAAGTTCGGCGATGCCGAGCTGATCGGTATTCCGACCATCGTCGTCGTCGGACGCGGGCTGGCCGAAGGCCACATCGAGGTCAAGGACCGCCGTTCGGGCACAAGCGAGAACGTCGCTGTTGCCGACGTCGTCGATCATCTGCATGCGCTGATCAGCGCCTGAGGCGCGTCGATGATGTCCGGGCTGGAGGAGATCCAGCTCTCTACGATCGTGCTTGTCGTGGTAGCCGGCTTTGCCGCGGGGTGGGTCGACGCCGTCGTTGGCGGGGGCGGCCTGCTCCAGCTTCCCGCGCTGCTGATGGTTCCCGGCATCACGCCGGTGCAGGCGCTGGCCACGAACAAGATGGGCTCCATCTTCGGGACCACAACAAGTGCCATCACCTACTTTCGTCGTGCGAGACCGGATCTCCGGACGGCGGTACCGATGGCGCTGGTTGCGCTCGTGGGCAGTTTCGGCGGCGCGATGCTGGCGGCGTTCCTTCCGGCTTCGGTGTTCAAGCCGATCATCATCGTCGCCCTCGTCGCCGTCGCGATCTTCACCGCGTTCCGGCCTACCGTCGGTACCCTGACCAAACTCCGGTATACGGGCCACCGGCACTACGGGACGGCCGGGGCGATCGGTCTGGTCATCGGTTTCTACGACGGCCTGATTGGGCCCGGCACGGGTTCATTCCTGATCATCGCGATGGTCACGCTGCTCGGGTACAGCTTCCTCGGTGCCAGCGCCAAGGCGAAGATAGTGAACATGGCAACCAATTTCGGCGCCCTGGTTTTCTTCCTGCCCAACGGATCTCTGCTGTGGGGGCTCGGACTGATCCTTGGCGGCGCCAACATGGTGGGCGGCTACCTGGGATCCCGGATGGCCATCACCCGCGGCAGCACCTTCATCCGGGTGGTGTTCCTGGCCGTGGTCGGTGCGCTTATCGTGAAGCTCGGTTACGACGTCTGGGTGGAGAATATCCGCTGACGCCGTTCAGGGCGCCGTCAGCCGGGCCGCCGGCGGCAGGTTCTCCAGCGGTTTGCGCAGCAGGTTGCTCGCCACCCAGAGTGAGCGGTCCGCGTCGTCCGATCTGCCTTCCCTCAGGTAGTCCAGCGCGTTATCAACCTCCCGGACCACCGACCAGTCGCGGGCCAGCATCGGATCCAGATCCGCAGCGAGTGCCAGATCCGTGCAGCGATCACGCAGATGGCTGGCAGGGTCAACCGCAGAGAGCTCACTGATCCGGTTCCAGAGCATCGGCGCCACCGCGAACTCCGCATCGCCCAGGAGCGGTTTCGGATCGATCGCCAGAAACTGCCGGGGATCTCCAAGGACCGGCAGGATGTTCAGGTAGTGCAGGTCGGAGTGAACCAGCACATCGTGATTCCGGCGTCGGCCAACTGCGCCGTGCAGCTGGCACACCTCGAGTGCGTACTCCAGCAGCCAACGGTCAAAGGGGCGCCCGAGGGCCTCCCATTCAAGCGGCAGCGTATCTGTCCACTGTTCTGCCTGGTCGGCAACAGAGGGAAGGGAGAACCAGCGGGGATCGGAACCGGCCGCACCAGCCGGAGGAATCGAGAGCCGACGCATGATCGATCCCCAGATGTCGGTGGTCTCGGCCAGCGGCAACTCAGCCAGGGATGAGTCCCCGTCCAGCCGCTCAAGCAGCAGGACGAAATCTTCCGGCGCACTGTCCAGGAGTCCGACGGCGCCGCGTCCCTCCCACAGTGCTAGCGCGTCCGGCTCAGGAACTGCCTCCGCGTGCGGGACGGTAATCTTGAGGACGGCCGGCCGTCCGTCGGTGCGGACAACCGGAAGCACGACGGCGCAGTGACCGCTCCATGGCTCAGCTCCCGGTTCCAGCTCAAGAACCAGATCCCATGTCTCGAGGTAGCGGTTTGCGATGTCAGCCCAGGCTTCCACCCACGCCCTGCCACCCGGCAGGTTCAGCACCTTGCGCACAAGGGTGCGCGGGAGCTCGATGTTGCGTGCGTCCACCCGCTAAGACTAGCTGCCCGGCCCGGACAGCTGCGGGTACTGGTCCGGGTTGATACCGGGAAACGCCTCGGGTTCTCCGCCGGCGGGCACGCTGTCCGCGGATTCAAAGGAATACTGCGCTGTACCGACCAGTTGCCGTAATGCCCAGTCACGCAACGGTCCGCGCCCGCTCATACCGACCAGGTCCGCGTAGGTACCGACCAGCGACTCCTCCAAATCCCGCAAGGCGGGTCCAGGATCAGCCAGGAACACTTCGTCCAGCGCATAGGCCGCGGCCGGCAGGGGCTCAGCGACGCAGTGCCGGGTCAAAACGGCCGAACCCACGGCCGCCGCGGCTTCGTGCTGCGCCATCCGTTGCAGAAGCTGTGCGGGGTCGGCGGAACGGGCCGCAACCACTTCATAGGCGTAGGCTGCACGCTGTTCGGCGAGTACGGCTGTCCGGGCACCGGCCAGGCCGCTAACAGCCGTGAGCGTTGTCTCCGGCGGGCAGGTGGGGGCGTCGTCGTCGTACTGTATCTCCGGAACAGGAATCGCAGGCGGCTCCTCGCCCAGGCTCGCTGCAAGCGTGCGGCTCCGGAGCCACTGGGCAGTCGCAGCCGATGCCAGCACCCGTGCCGGCCCGGCGTCAACCACCGCTGCTGCTTCAAAGGCACCGGTGTAGGAGTTCCTGAGGCCGCTCAGAAGGTCTGCCGGCGTTGGAGTATCCGGCGATGCGGACGGCGATGCAGGTGCGGATGGTGGTGCCGCCGGGAAAGCGGAAGGGGTGGGCTCGGGGGAGCTGGCTCCAGGGCGCAGGGCGATCGCGTGCAACCGGAGCATCCCGGCCAGCGCCGCGTAATCAGGTCCGGCCGGAGGAGCGGCATCTTCGAGAAAGGCGGCGGCTTCAGCGAGGGTCTGCGCCGCTTGCGTTCCCTCGCTGAGGGCCAGTTCGGAGGCGCTCGGCTCAGGCTCCGGGGACCCTCTGCCGATGACGAGCCCGATCGAAGCCACGAGAAGGAGGATCAACAGCAGTATCACCGTGCGGACAACACGCCACACTGCTGCCTTGAAGCCGCTGCCGGTGGAGGCGGAACGGGCCTTCGAGTGCGTCACAACCGATCATCATGCCATGCGGACGACCGTTCCGTGTGCCATTCACCGACCTGTCATAAAGTCGTTAGGGTAGTAGCTACAAGATCATCGAGCGGGAGGCGGCAATGGCGGGTAAATCCGGCAAGCAGAACACTGCTGCAAGGCAAGACACTTCCATACCCCGCCGGAATCCGGCCCCTGCGCACCTCGATGCGGCGGCTGAGGCCGAACGGCTGCGGGAGTTCCTGCGCCCCACAGTGGAACGGCACAAGCTTCTCCTCGAAGACGTTGAAGTCCGCATCGTCGGCAGCCACCGTACCCTCCATGTGGTGGTGGATCTGCCGGATGACGGCGTCGACGGCGTGAGTCTTGACACTGTCTCCGAGGTGTCCCAGAGCGTCTCCAATGCTCTCGATAATGATCCGGGGGATGATGGACGCCCCTACAATCTGGAGGTTTCCTCACCCGGAGTTTCCAGGCCGTTGACCCAGCCACGTCACTGGCGAAGGAATATCGGCAGGTTGGTTGATGTGAGACTTGTCGATGGCGAGGTGCTGGAAGGCCGCTTGATTGATGCTGATGAGACGTCGGTGTCGCTAAAGCCGCTGATGACGGTCAAGAAGGGCACCAAACCGAAGTTCGGGGAAGATCGGGCAATTCCCTACGACAAAATCCGCAAGGGGACCGTCCAGGTTGAATTCGCCCACGCTGATGCCGAGGAATCCGGCGGCAACAATGACTGATTACCACCGCTGGTTGCTGAGGAGGCCCCAATGGACATAGATATGAGCGCTCTGCGGCTACTGGAACGGGAACGCGAGATCCCCCTTGAACTGCTGATCCCCACGATCGAGCAGGCACTCCTTGTTGCCTACCACAAGACCACAGGTGCGCAGGAGATTGCCCGGGCGGAGCTGGACCGGCGGACGGGCCACGTCACCATCTGGGCTACCGAGGTCGACGACGACGGCGTGGCCGTGGGGGAGTTCGACGACACACCGACCGGTTTCGGACGGATCGCGGCGAGCACAGCTCGTCAGATCATCCTGCAGCGGCTGCGCGATGCGGAGGATGACAACATCCTCGGCGAATTCCGCGGTAAGGAAGGCGAGCTCGTGGCCGGCCTTATCCAGCAGGGCAACAACCCCCACATGATCCAGGTGAACCTGGGCTCAGTTGAGGCATTGCTTCCGCCGCCCGAGCAGGTACCCGGTGAAAAATACCTGCACGGTACCCGCTTGCGCGCTTTCGTCATTGACGTCCACCGCGGGATGAAGGGTCCGTCCATCACGCTCTCGCGGTCGCACCCCGGTCTCGTCCGGAAGCTGTTCGAGCTCGAGGTACCGGAGATCGCCGACAAGAGCGTGGAAATCGTCGCGTTGGCAAGGGAAGCCGGCCACCGCACCAAGATCGCTGTGAAGGCACATGTTCCCGGAGTGAACGCCAAGGGCGCCTGTATCGGAGAGATGGGATCACGCGTCCGCGCCGTGATGAACGAGCTCAACGACGAAAAGATCGACATTGTTGACTACAGCGACGATCCAGCCACCTTCATTGCCAGCTCACTCTCGCCGTCGCGGGTTTCATCGGTGACCATCACTGATGAAAAAACCCGCAGCGCCCGGGTGGTTGTGCCGGACTACCAGCTGTCACTCGCCATCGGCAAGGAAGGCCAGAACGCGCGGCTCGCCGCGAAGCTGACCGGATGGCGGATCGACATCGCCTCGGACGCCGCCGGCGCGTGAAGCACCGGGGCTCGCCTCAATAAACCCGCCGATGCGTCATATCGAGATGCTTGGCGCTAGAATGGATAGGGCTTATGTCGTTACGTCATCAACCGGTACGAACCTGTATCGGTTGCCGAAGTCGTGATGACCAAGCCAATCTGGTTCGATGGTCAGCGGTCAACCGCAGCGGCGTCACTGTCGCCGAGGTGGATCACCGCCGTCAGCTAGCGGGCAGGGGTGCCTGGTTGCATCCCCGACCGTCCTGTGTGGAGCTTGCGCTCAAACGCAAAGCGTTCAACCGCGCCTTTCGTGGTGTCGTTGATTCGCAGAGTGTTGAGCAGTGGCTGCACACACTCCGGGGCACCTCCTGATGGAGGTTCCCCGCACGTACACCGTCCTCCCTGAAAGCGGGTCAGAAAACTGATGGAAACCCGATGAGTACCCAGCGATGAGTGCCCAACGATGAACAATCTGTTGAGCTCTGCAATCAGCGCGTCAGCTGCCCCGGCGGCTGGGGTCTGCAGTAGGAATTAGACGGTTCGCTCCTGACTCGGTGCGGACCGAGACAGGAGAAATGTGGCCAAGGTCCGCGTACACGAGCTCGCCAAAGAGCTCGGAATTACTTCGAAGGATGCAGTAGCAAAGCTGCAGGAACTGGGCGAATTCGTCCGGTCGGCATCCTCAACCATTGAAGCGCCCGTCGTGAAGAAACTTCGCGGCGCTTTCCCGGACGCCCCGGCGGCAGCCAAGGCACCGGCGTCGGCACCGGCACGTGGGTCGCAGCCCACCCCCAAGGCGGCAACGCAAGGTCCTGCTCCGGCAGCCCCGGCACCTGCCCCGGAAAAGCCGGCAGCGCCGGCCCCCGCTGCTCCGCAGGAGCAGGCTCCGGCAGCGCCCGCATTCAAGGCGCCGGAGACTCCCGCAGCAGAGACGAAGACCCCTCAAGGCGCGGGCACGGATGCTGCTCCCAGCAGCGACCCCGGCACCGACAGCAAGCCGGGGCCAAAGCCCGCAGCCGCACGGCCAACCTCTGCCCGTCCGGGAGCAGCCCGCCCAGGCAGCGACCGCTCCGGTGGGCCGCGCCCCGGCAACAACCCCTTCGCGACATCGCAGGGTATGCCGCGGTCCGGCCGCGGAGAAGGCGACCGCGCCGGTGGTCCGCGTCCGGGCAACAACCCGTTCGCGCCATCCCAGGGCATGCCCCGTCCGGGAGGGCGCCGCGACGATGAGCGCAGCCCCCGTCCTGCCGCGGGTGCAGGCGGCCCACGTCCTGCCGCTGGTGCAGGTGGTCCGCGACCCGGAGCGCCGCGTCCGGGTGCGCCTCGCCCTGGCGCTCCGCGCCCCGGTGGTGCCGGTGGAGCCCGACCGACTCCGGGCATGATGCCCAACCGTACCGAGCGTCCGGCTGCGCCCGGTCGTGGTGGAGCTGCCGGTGCAGGCGCTGGACCTCGGCGCGGCCCCGGGGGAGCCCCCGGTGCCGGTGGTGGAGCGCCCGCCGGTGGCGGTTTCGGCAAGGGCGGCCGCGGTCGCGGCGGCACTGCCGGTGCTTTCGGCAAGGGTGGAGCCGGCCGCGGCAAGCAGCGCAAGTCGAAGCGGGCAAAGCGGCAAGAGCTTGAGCAGATGTCAGCTCCATCGTTGGGCGGCGTCAGCGTTCCCCGCGGCGACGGCAACACTGTTGTCCGGCTGCGTCGCGGATCGTCGATCACCGACTTCGCCGAGAAGATTGATGCGAACGCCGCAGCACTGGTTACCGTTCTGTTCCACCTCGGTGAGATGGCCACAGCAACCCAGTCCCTGGACGAAGCGACCTTCGAGGTACTGGGCGGCGAGCTCGGCTACAAGATCCAGGTTGTGTCGCCGGAAGACGAGGAGCGCGAGCTGCTCGACAACTTCGACATCAACCTGGATGCTGAACTTGCGGCCGAGGGTGACGAGCAGCTTGAAGCACGTCCCCCCGTAGTGACCGTTATGGGCCACGTCGACCACGGTAAAACCCGTCTGCTGGATGCGATCCGCAAGTCGAACGTCGTGGCCGGCGAACACGGCGGCATCACCCAGCACATCGGTGCGTACCAGATCGACCATGAGCACGAGGGCGACAACCGTCCCATCACCTTCATTGACACCCCGGGTCACGAGGCGTTCACCGCCATGCGTGCCCGTGGCGCGAAGGTTACCGACATCGCTGTGCTTGTTGTGGCAGCGGATGACGGCGTCATGCCGCAGACCGTCGAGGCGTTGAACCACGCCCAGGCGGCCGGCGTGCCGGTTGTCGTGGCGGTGAACAAGATCGACAAGGAGGGCGCCAACCCGGACAAGGTCAAGGGCCAGCTCACCGAGT
The DNA here is from genome assembly GCF_056679915.1 of Arthrobacter sp. PTI12. Classification (NCBI taxonomy): domain Bacteria; kingdom Bacillati; phylum Actinomycetota; class Actinomycetes; order Micrococcales; family Micrococcaceae; genus Arthrobacter; species Arthrobacter sp. PTI12. The sequence goes on from NZ_CM155256.1 coordinate 1,699,412, forward strand.
ACGGACTGGTCCCCGAAGAGTATGGCGGCGACACCATGTTCGTGCACGTCTCGGCGCTGCGCGGCGAGGGAATCGACGAACTGCTCGAAGCGGTTCTGCTGACCGCCGATGCCGCACTTGACATGCGCGCAAACCCGAACAAGGACGCCCGCGGTATCGCGATCGAGGCAAACCTCGACAAGGGCCGCGGTGCGGTTGCTACCGTGCTGGTCCAGTCCGGAACGCTGGTTGTCGGAGACACCATTGTCGCGGGCATCGCGCACGGCCGTGTCCGCGCAATGTTCAACGAGAACGGCGACAACGTCACCGAGGCGGGCCCGTCCCGTCCGGTCCAGGTACTGGGTCTGTCCACGGTTCCCCGTGCCGGCGATACGTTCCTCGTCACCCCGGACGAGCGCACGGGCCGCCAGATCGCCGAGAAGCGCGAGGCAGCAGATCGCAACGCGGCCCTGGCCAAGCGCCGCAAGCGCGTCAGCCTGGAAGACTTCGACCAGGCCGTGGCCGAGGGCAAGGTTGACACTCTCAACCTCATCCTCAAGGGCGATGTCTCCGGTGCCGTGGAGGCGCTCGAGGACTCGCTGCTCAAGATCGACGTCGGCGAGGGAGTCGCACTGCGCGTCATCCACCGCGGTGTCGGTGCGATCACGCAGAACGACGTCAACCTGGCAACGGTGGACAACGCGATCATCATCGGGTTCAACGTCAAGCCGGCCGAACGTGTGGCTGACCTCGCTGAGCGCGAAGGCGTGGACCTGCGCTTCTACTCGGTCATCTATGGAGCCATCGATGACATTGAGCTTGCACTCAAGGGCATGCTCAAGCCGGAGTACGAGGAAGCGCAGCTCGGTACCGCGGAAATCCGGGAGGTCTTCCGGTCTTCCAAGTTCGGCAACATCGCGGGCTCGATTGTCCGTTCCGGTGTTATCCGCAGGAACACGAAGGCACGTCTGATCCGTGACGGAGTGGTGGTTGGCGACAACCTCAGCGTTGACACGCTTCGCCGCTTCAAGGACGACGCCACCGAGGTCCGCACGGACTTCGAGTGTGGTATCGGGCTCGGATCGTTTAATGACATCAGGGAAGGCGACACCATCGAGACCTACGAGATGCGTGAGAAGCCTCGGGTCTAGGCCCGTATCGGGTGGGTCCGCTGCTCGCAGCGGGCCCATCCAGCCCATACCGGCGATCGACGCATGAGCGCTCGATCGCCGTTTCAGCTCCCCTGGGGGAGGAAGTAAGGAGAAGTCATGGCAGACGCCGCACGCGCTGCACGGCTGGCACAGCGCATCAAGGTCATCGTTGCGGAGGCCCTTCGCCGCCGGGTGAAGGACCCTCGGCTGGAAGCGGTCACCGTTACTGACGCCCGTGTTACCAACGATCTGCAGCATGCCACCATCTACTACACAGTGTTCGGTGAGTCCGAAGAGCAGGCAGCAGTGCATAAGGCACTCGAGTCGGCCAAGGGCGTGCTCCGTTCTGAGGTGGGTCGGAACATCACCGCACGACTGACTCCCACGTTGGAGTTCGTGCCGGACGAGATCCCGGTCAACGCAAGCCATCTGGAGGAACTGCTCCGGACCGCCAAGGAACGGGACGCCGAGGTGGCCGAACTCGCGAGGAAGGCCGCCTTCGCCGGCGACGCCGATCCTTACCGCAAGCCAAGCGAGGACGACGAGCAGGAAGACTCCCTCTAGTCTCCACCCGCCGCGGGATTCAGCGTTTGGGAAGCCTGCTCACTCCGGTGAGCAGGCTTTCCCTGTCTGTGCACAGCGCAATCCGGATCCAACCCTCGCCCTGTGAGCCGAAGGCCGTTCCGGGCGCGACGGCGACCCCCTGCTCCGCGAGGAACGTGCGGACCCAGCTGCGTACATCTCCGCCGGTGGCGTGGGACATATCAGCCCATAGGTAAAAGGCCCCCTGCGCTTCGAGGTACTTGATGTTGAGCGAAGACAGCTCTGCCGCCGCTGCATCCCTGTTTGAACGGTAGTGGTGCGCCGCTGTTTCCACGTAGTCGGTGGGACCCGTGAGCGCAGCAATTGCCGCGTACTGCTGGGCCGCACCGACACAGGACACAATCGACTCCATCACTGCGTTGAATTCGGCACCGAGCCCCTCCGGCAGTACAAGCGCACCGATGCGCAGACCTGTCAGCCCGAACGTCTTTGAGAGGGTGAGCGAAGTCAGCACCCGCGTGGCATCAAATCGTGCAGGGCTCACGTGGGGAACGCCGTAGGTGAAGGCCTCATAGCATTCATCCGACAGAATCCAGAGGTCGTGACGTTGCGCGAAGCGCACCAGATCTCGCGTGAGTTCCTCGCTGAAGACGGCTCCCAGCGGGTTGGACGGCGAGTTCAGCACGAGGAGGCGGGTACGCGAACTTACAAGCTCCTCGAGGTCGCTGATGTGAGGTTGGAATCCGTTCTCAGGACGAAGCGGGTAGCTGACGGGACGGGCATGAACCAATTGCGCGGTCATGGCAAAGGTCGGGTATCCCGGATTGGGAATCAACACCTCGTCGCCGGCGTCAAGCAGCATGCTCATGGCAAGGTGCAGTCCCTGCTGCGCGCCTGCAGTCACGTAGACCCGGTGTTGTGTCACGTCCATGCGGTTTCGGCGGCCGAACCACTCCGCGAAGCTCCGCCGCAAAGGAGCGATACCTTCGTTCGGGGTGTAGTTGGTGTCATCGCGATCCAACGCCGCCATCCCCGCGTCCAGGATGTGGCGTGGAACCGGAAACGCCGGTTCGCCGATGCTGAGGACAATTGCGTTCGGCGTAGCCCAGGCAGCCTGGGTGATCTCCCTGATCTGATTTGAGGGGAGTTGCTCGATGTGCTTTGCAATGGACGGCATAGGGGCATCGTAGCGGTGAGGGTTGGCTCGCCACTGACACCTATACTGGGAGGCGTGAATTCGGGGCAGGTCCACTCAGGACTAGTGATAGTGGACAAGCCGCAGGGCTGGACCAGCCATGACGTTGTGGGCAGGATGCGGCGGCTTGCCGGCACCCGCAAAGTGGGACACGCAGGTACCCTCGATCCGATGGCCACCGGAGTGCTCGTGGTTGGGATCAACCGGGCTACCCGCCTTCTGACCTATGTTGTCGGCACCTCAAAGACCTACACCGCAACCATCCGTCTGGGTCAGTCGACTGTCACTGATGACGCCGAGGGAGAAGTGACAGCTGAAACTTCCGCCGGGGCGGTTCCGGCCTCAGCGATTCGCGCCGCGGTTGAGGAGCTGACCGGTTCCATCAGCCAGGTTCCAAGCAGCGTGAGCGCCATCAAGGTCAACGGCGAACGCGCCTATAGCCGGGTACGGTCGGGCGAGGAGGTTGTCTTACCGTCGCGTCCAGTCATCGTGCACAGCTTCGACATTGCCGATATCCGGCGCGAGAACGACGGAGCAGTCCAGGACCTCGATGTGACGGTCAGCTGCAGTTCCGGAACCTACATCCGTGCCCTGGCGAGGGACCTGGGCGCAGCCCTTGGCGTGGGAGGCCACCTGACAGTGCTTCGCCGCATGGAGGTGGGCCCTTATACGTTGGCCCAGGCATCCACGCTGGAGGAACTCGCCCAGGACTTCCGGCTTCTCGGCATTGACGAAGCTGCCCGTGCGCTGTTTCCTGTGCGCGAGTTGAGTTCCACCGAGGCGCTGGACCTTTCCCACGGACGGCGTATCAGCGCGAGCGCCGGTGGTGACTGTGGCGGTTCGCCCAGGAATGATGCCGGCGACCAGCGGCCCGTTGCTGCCTTTGCCCCTGATGGTGCGCTGATCGCGCTCCTCGAGAATCGGGGGAGTGAGGCGAAGCCGGCGCTGGTCTTCGCGCCGGGACAGGCCGGCAGCTGATGGTCGTCGACGGATTTTTCATCGCCGGTACTGTGGTGTGCCTGATCTCAACCTTGATCTGCGTTGGTGCTGCCGTGATCAGGCAACCTCCCAACGATGTGACCATCCTTACTGTGGCGGCTGTGGAACTGTTCCTTCTCGTCTACGCGGTGGCCGGGATTGTTCGGCAGGTAGGCGGGGAGACTGTCACCGGTGAGCTGTGGGAGTTCTGGGGTTACCTGCTCACCGCGCTGCTGGTTCCAGTGGGCGCGTTCTGGTGGGCAATCCTTGAACGTTCACGCTGGAGCAATCTGGTCCTCGGCGCAGTGGGCCTCACCATCTTCGTGATGTTGTACCGGATGGAACAGATATGGGACGGGGCGGTGCCGGCGTGAACCTGCACAGTAAGCCGGCCGGATCTGCTGGGACGTTGAGCCGCGGGCCCGGTAGGCTGCTCATCGCCGTGTACGGCGTTTTCGCCCTGGCGGCCACAGCGCGCGCGGCCTTCCAGATCGCTACCAAATTCTCCGAGGCTCCGCTCGCCTACACGTTGACGGCGTTTGCGGCCCTCGTCTATGTCTTTGCGACCGTATCCCTGAGCCGCTCGGGACGGCGCTGGTACCGGCTGTCCGTCGCTGCCGTGGGAATCGAGCTGGTGGGGGTGCTCACCATCGGCACACTCAGCGTCGTCGACCCTGTCCTCTTTCCAGCGGACACCGTGTGGTCGGTATACGGCAGGGGTTACGGATTTGTTCCCTTGATCCTGCCTGTGCTGGGCCTTTGGTGGCTGTATCGCCACCGCCGCACGGTAGCTACCTGAGGCCTGCCGGGCACAGGGTCGTCCGGGGTGAGAAGATGAATTGTGCAGGCCTTGCCCGGCCGAACCGTCGACCACAGAGGGAACACCATGAACAGCAACACCCCTGACAACCCGCAGCCGGAGCGTCGCAGTTCTTCCGCGGATACGGGAAAGGGCCCAGCGGGCTCACACGGCTCGGACCAGACCTCCGCTTCGGGCCGCCCCGCTGCAAAACAACCCGCGACAGGTGGCACCACGGCGAAGACCTCGAAGAAGGACTCAACGAAATCCGACAAAACCGGGAGTGACTGGAGCGTCTTCCGGACGGTGGTAGTGCTCGTCGGACTCGTTATTGCCGGCTTCGGGGGCTACTACCTGATTACCGGCACCGCCGGGCTGCCGGAAACCGGGGACGGTCCAGTGAACCCGACATTCGAGAACCAGTTCCGGTTCTTCGCCGCGATGATGATCGGCGTGGGCGCCGCTTTCGTGACCATCGCGATCAAATTCCAGTGGGCAAACATGCTGTGGCTGGTTTGCCTCATGGTATTCATCGGCGGAATCGGGCGGGTCCTTTCCTGGGCCTTCTCGGGGACTCCGCACTTTCTGTTGATCATTCTCATGGTTATCGAGCTGGCATTCCCCGCAGCGCTGCTGGTGTGGCACCGCTACATCGCCAAGACCAGCGAACTGCGCAGGGAGTACGCAGCCCGCCCTTAGCATGGGACGCTGCCACTGACCCTACGCGTGGATTCCCGTCCCCGGCGCAGGCAGGCAAGGCCCGCTCCGAGCAGTACCAGCGCCGCTCCGGCGGTGACCTCAGCGCGAACTCCCGTCTGAGCCAGCTCGGGGCGGTGCGGCGGAGCAGCCTGCGCAGCGGGGCCGTCGTCAGCGGCCGGAGTCCCGGGGGTCTCCTTCGTGTCAGGGGCAGGGGATTGTGTAGGGGCCGGCGCTTGAACGCACACCGTTTCAGACGGCTCCCCAAACGCGGAGGTGAATGGATCTGTGTGCTCGTCGCCGGGGTAGGTTGCCACGACGGTATAGCAGCCGGGCTGCGTGAAGGCGGCGAACGGTTCACTGGACTGGCTCCCGTTTACCGCGGGCACAGAGGTCTGGGAGTGCAGCGGTGCATCCGCAGGAATCTCGGTGGTGGGCGAGGGCAATTCTGCGAGCGGGCCATACATCGTCAATGTGATCGTGCTGCCTGATCCCTGTGCAGATGGGCCGAATCCCTCTCCAACCACAGCATCGGTGACCTGGTCGCCCAGGAAGGCATCGCCCGCCGACAGCTGCGTGCGAATGTTCGGTGCCCAGGGCACAAAGGTTGTCTCAGCCGCGATCCCGAACTGTCCCTGCCAACCGAGGACATAGGGGGCCGCCTCCGCCGGGAGCACGCTCTCAGGGGAAATTGACTCGGTCCAGACGTACCACCCGGGTGAGGGAACGACGAGGTCAGCGGTGCTGTACGTGCCCGGCCCCGCCACCCGCGTGGTGACCTCGCCAACGCGCGGCGTACCCTCCGGTACGGCTTCCTGCAGGACGGGTTCAGCGTCGAGTGGTCCCCACAGTGTGGAGACCACCTCCACGGATACCGGCGAGTCGCTGCCGGGCACCGACAGCCACGGAGCGGGCTCAGCCGAACTGCCCTCGGCAGGAGGGGCGCTGCCTACGGTGAGCACATCATGGATGGATGCGCCTGGGTGTGTTCGGGCAGCCGAGGTCCTCGTTGCTACGGCAGGCTGGAAGGCGGGGAGGTCTGCCACCGCTGCCGCCGCGTCGCGCGGTTCCAGCACTGAGGCGAACAGCAGCCGCTGTACTTTACTGCTGGAAGGGGCCAGCCACTGGACTCCCGCCGCGGGCGTCCGTGGGACGGTCACCGTGATGGATCCACTGCCCAATCCCGTCCTCTGAAGCATGAGGCGGTGTGCCTCTTCTCCGGTCGTCCAGGTCGATGCGGCGGTTTCCGCAAGGACGAACGGTCCAGTCAGCTTCGCGGCTGCGCCCAGCCCGGCGGCCGGTTGCCCATTGGCTCCTAGCACCTCGATCACCGCGGAGACGGTTCCTGCGTCCGTAGCGTCAAGATCGATATGGACTGCGTAAGGACCAGCTTCGTTGAACGCCGTCCTGGTCATGGAGCGGGCTCGTTCCACTACATCAGCCGGCAGTTGTTCGGCCCTGAGGATGTCGTTCATGCCCGGGGAATCCCAGGACATCCCGGGTGAGGTAAGCGCCCAGACAGCCAACTGAACAGAGGCCGCCGTGGCATCATCGGCCGTAGCGCCCCACCGGTGCAGCAGGTAGGACAGCGCCGCATTCTCCGCCGTACTTAGCGCACTGCCGTCGCTGCGCACAAAGCCACCTGATTTGCCGTCACCGTAGCCGCCGGAGTTTTCCGGGGACAGCCGTTCGAAGTCGGTGCAGTAGGCCACCTGGCCGCCGGCATCCCTGTATTGGCCTACGAAATGCTCGGCCGCGTGTATGCCGGCAGCCCGGGACCAGTCTGATCCGGCCGGAGCGGCCTGCGACGGCGGGACCTGCGGAACCAGGAGGAGCACCGCGATGAGTAGCACGAGACCACCCGCCGGCAGCAAGCGCAAACGCAGGAAAAGAGATGAGAAAAGTTGCACGGATGTCCTCCAGATCGCAGGTTTCAGGGCGGCGCCGAAGCCGGTAGAGCAGCGCACAGGAACCAACACTGGTCCTTCCAAACAACACTGAACGGGACTGAGCCGGCTATGTGCGCAAGTGGCCTGATCGGACGGCGATGTGGAGGAACAGTGACAGTTCCACTGGCGCGACGTCGAGACCGCCCGCAACCATCGGCCATAATGAGAGGAACGACGAAGGGCTCCTGCTGCCCGTCCAACCGCTAAAGGGAGATGCGTGTTCCACTGGAGAGACCTGGCCGACGTGCCGGAAGGTTTCGGTCCCGCAGTTATCACCATCGGAAACTTCGACGGCGTGCACCGAGGCCACCAGAGCGTGCTGGGGCAGCTTGTTGCCGCCGCCCGGGAACGCGACGCAGCCGCCGTCGTCATCTCCTTTGAGCCGCATCCCGCGCAGGTGCACCGCCCGGAAAGTGCTCCGGAACTCATTATGGGCCTGCAGGACAGGGTGGAAACCCTTGCCGACACCGGCATCGACGGCCTGCTGATGATGCACTACACCCTCGAGCTTGCCGCACTCACCCCGGAGGAGTTCGTCCAATCCGTCCTGGTAGACGGACTGCGGGCGAAAGCGGTCGTCATTGGTCATGACGTGCGGTTCGGACGCGGCAATTCCGGTGACCTCTCCACCATGCGGACACTCGGCGGGCAACTGGGTTTTGACGTGATTGTCATCGATGACTACGGCTCCAGCCTGCAGAGCACGACGGCGGCAGCCGGGGAACGACGCTGTTCCTCGACCTGGGTGCGTGAGGCTTTGGTCGACGGCGATGTCGCCACTGCCGCCCGCATCCTGGGCCGGCCGCACCGCATGCGCGGCGTTGTAGTTCACGGCGCGGCGCGCGGGCGGGCGCTTGGGTTTCCGACGGCAAACCTGTCGCCGGACTCAACCGGTTTCATCCCCGCAGACGGAATTTACGCCGGCTGGCTCATTGACAGCAGCCAGGTCCGCTGGCCCGCCGCGATCTCCGTTGGGTCCAACCCGACGTTTGAGGGAGTCAGCAGACAGGTCGAGGCTCACGTCATCGACAGACCCCAGGAGGAAGTTGACGTCTTCGACCTGTACGGGCAGACGGTCATCGTGGAATTTGTCCGAAGACTTCGCGGAATGGTTGCCTACCGCGGGCCGGAAGCGTTGATCGAGCAGATGCGGCTGGACGTCAACCAGACCCGCACTGTGCTTTCGACAGAACAGCGCACGTACGGGTAAAGTTGACTGCGGTCCTGCTGCAGTCCGTGGTTGCTGGGCCACCGCCGGAGTTCCGCTCGCTTGCGAGGGGAACCGGCATCTACTTTGTTCACGGTACAACTCATAGGAGTTATTTGTGGCACTTGACGCCGCTCTGAAGCAGGAAATCATCAAGCAGTACGCAACTTCCGAGGGCGACACCGGTTCGCCCGAGGTGCAGATTGCAATGCTTTCCCGCCGCATTCTCGACCTGACCGAACACCTCAAGATGCACAAGCATGACCACCACACCCGTCGTGGCCTGCTGCTGCTGGTGGGTCGCCGTCGTCGTCTGCTGGATTACCTGCGCGACACCGACATCACGCGCTACCGTACGCTCATTGAGCGCCTCGGCCTGCGCCGCTAAGCAAGCAAACGCGGGGTCCCCGGGCGAGCGAAGCGAGTTCGGGGAAGGTGCGAAGCGTTAGACTGTGAGGCGGCGCCTTCCTTCGGGAAGGGGCCGCCTTCAATCTTTATGGGTTCCTCTCGGTGCCCTTGAAGGCCGCATTCGCAGCGCGGATGCAAAGAAGTACGAAGTTCATAACCAGGAGCCAGGCGGACACGCAGGCATTCGCGGTCCTCGGTAGTGGTCTCCGGGAAACCATCGTGTGATGGATTTCCCGTGGACCTCGATCGAAGACCGGGTGCCACAACCCGTCCTAACGGCGTTGATCAGCAAAACGCCGCCTGCCTCCGCCACCAAAGAAACGGAGGTGACTCTCTTGGAGGGTCCCGAAATCCAGTTCGCCGAAGCCGTCATTGACAACGGGCGGTTCGGCCAGCGCACTGTTCGCTTCGAAACCGGGCGCGTCGCCCAGCAGGCCGCAGGCGCTGCCATGGTTTACATCGACGAGGACACCGCGCTCCTCTCCGCCACTACCGCCGGAAAATCTCCGCGTGAGGGCTTTGATTTCTTCCCGCTGACCGTGGACGTCGAGGAGCGTATGTACGCGGCTGGCCGCATCCCGGGCTCGTTCTTCCGCCGTGAAGGCCGCCCGTCCACCGAAGCCATCCTCGCCTGCCGCCTGATGGACCGTCCGCTGCGTCCCGCTTTCGTCAAGGGTCTGCGCAACGAGGTCCAGATCGTCGTTACGGTGCTGGCCATCAACCCGGACGTCCGCTATGACGTCGTCGCGATCAACGCTGCGTCAATGTCCACGCAGCTTTCGGGTCTGCCGTTCTCCGGGCCGATCGGCGGCGTACGCGTTGCGCTCGTGTCCGATGGCTCCGGCGAAGACCAGTGGATCGCCTTCCCGAAGCACTCCGAGCTCCAGAACTCCGTCTTCGACATGGTCGTAGCCGGACGTGTCGTCGGTGACGACGTTGCCATCATGATGGTCGAGGCCGAAGCTACCGACAACTCCTGGTCGCTCATCAAGGACGACGGCGCTACCGCACCTACCGAGGAGGTTGTCGCTGACGGCCTCGAGGCTGCAAAGCCCTTCATCCGCGCACTGTGCGAAGCTCAGGCTGACCTCGCAGGCCGGGCGGCAAAGCCGACCGTTGAATTCCCCGTGTTCAAGGATTACCAGGACGACGTCTTCGCTGCCGTTGAGGGTGCTGCCGGTTCACGCCTGGCGGAGATCTTCACGATTGCTGACAAGCAGGAGCGCGAAGAGACCGCCAACGCCTACCGCACGGAAACCATCGAATCCCTCTCCGGTCAGTTCGAAGGCCGCGAGAAGGAAATCGCGGGTGCCTTCAACTCGGTCACCAAGAAGGTTGTCCGCCAGCGTATTCTCCGCGACCAGGTCCGCATCGACGGCCGCGGCCTGAGTGACATCCGCAAGCTCACCGCCGAGGTCGAGGTCCTTCCCCGCGTGCACGGATCGGCTATCTTCGAGCGTGGCGAGACCCAGATCATGGGTGTCACTACGCTGAACATGCTCAAGATGGAACAGCAGATCGACTCGCTGTCGCCGGTTACGCGCAAGCGCTACATGCACAACTACAACTTCCCGCCGTACTCCACCGGTGAGACCGGCCGCGTCGGTTCCCCGAAGCGCCGCGAGATCGGCCACGGTGCACTTGCCGAGCGTGCGCTCGTTCCAGTGCTTCCGAGCCGGGAGGAGTTCCCTTACGCCATCCGCCAGGTTTCCGAGGCCCTCAGCTCCAACGGCTCCACCTCGATGGGTTCGGTCTGCGCTTCGACGCTGTCCCTGCTCAATGCCGGTGTGCCGCTGAAGGCTCCGGTTGCCGGCATCGCCATGGGTCTTGTATCCGATGAGGTTGACGGACAGACCCGCTACGCTGCGCTGACCGACATCCTGGGTGCGGAAGACGCCTTCGGAGATATGGACTTCAAGGTTGCAGGTACCTCGGAATTCGTCACTGCCATCCAGTTGGACACCAAGCTTGACGGGATTCCCGCATCGGTGCTCGCCGCAGCGCTGAAGCAGGCCCGGGAAGCGCGCCTGCACATCCTCGGTGTGCTTGAGGCAGCAATCGACACCCCGGATGAACTGTCGGAATTCGCGCCGCGCATCATTTCGGTGAAGATCCCTGTTGACAAGATCGGCGAGGTCATCGGTCCCAAGGGCAAGATGATCAACCAGATCCAGGAAGATACCGGCGCGGACATCTCGATCGAAGATGACGGCACGGTCCTGATCGGGGCCACGGACGGATCCTCCGCCGAGGCGGCGCGGGCAGCTGTGAACGCCATCGCCAACCCGCAGGTCCCCGAAATCGGCGAGCGTTACGTGGGCACGGTTGTCAAGACCACCACCTTCGGTGCGTTTGTCTCGCTCACGCCGGGCAAGGACGGCCTGCTCCACATCTCGGAGCTGCGTAAGCTCGCCGGCGGCAAGCGGGTGGATAACGTCGATGACGTCGTCTCCGTGGGCCAGAAGGTCCAGGTCGAGATCACCAAGATCGATGACCGCGGCAAGCTCTCCCTCTCGCCTGTAGTTGCAGAGGAAGCCGGCGAAGCGGATTTGGACAATGCTCCGAATTCAAACGCACAGGATTCCGCTGAGGGCGACGACAACAACTAGGCGCCAACAACCAACTGTTGGGCTCACGCTCAAAGTACAAACCGGCGGCTCCGCGGCGAAACTTATGTTCGCCGCGGAGCCGCTGGCGTTGAGGAGAGAATGAATGACTGAGACAGGACAGGGCACACCCGTGCTGTTGCCATTGACACCGAGCGGACCGGACAGCAAGTCCATGCTCGTTGCTGGAACCTCCGGAGGAGCAGTAGTCCGTCGCTCCGTACTTCCGGGAGGGGTGCGTGTGCTCACGGAGGCCATGCCGGGCCAGCGATCGGCAAGCATCGGTTTTTGGGTGGGAGTCGGATCCCGGGATGAGGCGGACGGCGAGCACGGGTCCACACACTTCCTTGAGCACCTGCTCTTCAAGGGAACGAAGCGGCGGACCGCGCTGGACATCGCGGCGGCCTTCGATGAAGTGGGCGGAGAATCCAACGCAGCGACTGCGAAGGAGAACACCTGCTACTACGCCAGGGTCCTCGACACCGACCTGCCCATGGCTATCGACGTCATCGCCGACATGGTGACCTCGGCTGTCATCGACCCTGAGGAACTCGAGCAGGAACGGCACGTCATTCTGGAAGAAATCGCCATGGACAGCGATGATCCATCCGACGTTGCGCACGAGAAGTTCGTGGAAGCGGTACTGGGCTCCCATCCGCTCGGTCGCCCCATCGGCGGCACCCCTGAGGCCATCAAGGAGGTCGCGCGGGAATCGGTGCTGCAGCACTATCACCGCTATTACCGCCCGGAGGAGCTTGTGGTCACGGCTGCCGGCGGGCTCGACCATGAGGTTGTCTGCGCGCTCGTCGTTCAAGCCCTGCAACGGGCCGGGTGGGAACTTGCGGACGATGCGGCGCCGGTGCCGAGGCGCGTGCCGGTTCCGGCCGTCCTCGAAGAATCCGGGGGAGTGCAGGTTATCCGCCGCGCCGTCGAGCAGGCCAACGTCCTGGTCGGGTGCCCGGCACTGATTGCCACTGATGACCGGCGGTTCGTGATGAGCGTGCTCAACGCGGTGCTCGGTGGAGGAATGTCCTCCCGGCTCTTCCAGGAGATCCGCGAGAAGCGCGGACTTGCGTACTCGACCTACTCCTTCTCAGCGTCGTATGCCGACGCCGGTTACTTCGCGATGTACGCGGGTTGCAGCCCGGCCAAGACCGGCCAGGTCATCAGCCTGCTCAGCGCAGAGCTGGAGCGTCTGGCGTCGGAGCCGGTCAGTGATGAGGAGTTGCGGCGCGCCGTGGGGCAGTTGTCCGGGGGAATGGTCCTGTCCCTCGAGGACAGCGGTTCCCGGATGTCCAGGCTCGGCCGCGCGGAATTGGTCAGCGGCGAGTTCCTCGGGCTGGATCTGACTCTTGAGCGTGTGAGGGCCGTTACTGCCGCGCAGGTGCAGGACCTTGCCCGGCAACTGGCGGACGCTCCGCGCACCATCACGGTTGTCGGTCCGTTCGACAGCGAAGCCGAGCTGGGACTGTAACCTGCTCAGTATCCTGCCGCCCTAACCTCCGGCGAACGGCGGCAGGATGTCGAGCACATCGCTGCGCCGGATGGGCGCGTTGCGGTCGCGTAGCGCCACTTCGTTGAGCAGGAAGCTGCTTCGATCGAGTACGCGGGCCATGGATGGTTCGCCAGCGGGATGCAGCGAACGTATTTCTCCGAGCGCCTCCTCCAGGGAAGCGCCGTCCAGTTCAAGGCGCTCTTCAGGGACGCCGGCGGCAGCCTGTGCCGCGCCGAAGTATCTCACCAGCATCTCAGCCGCCGATCGCGCTCATGGAACGGTCCGGCTGCACGAAATCCGCAGCCCCGAGTCCCGTATGGTCCATGCCGTGCGCCTTGGGCTTGGCCCACATAGCCTCCTGCCAGCGCAGGGCAATGGCGGCGTCGTCGGCGTCTGACCGGAGCAGGTCCCTCAGGTCAGTCTCCTCGTGGGAGAAAAGGCAGCTCATGATCTTGCCCTCGGCAGTGACGCGGGTACGCCGGCAATCCGCGCAGAACGGCTCCGTGACGGAGGCGATGACGCCTACGGTACCAACGACGATGCTGGGCTCCTCCGCCCGGCGGACCTCCCACCGTTCAGCGGGGGCACCGTCACGGTTTCGTGGGTCGGGAGTGAGGATGAACCGTTCGCTGAGCCGCTCACGGACTTCTGCTGCAGTGATCATTCCCTCGCGGGTCCACCCGTGATCGGCATCGAGGGGCATTTGCTCGATGAACCGCAGCTCGAAGCCGCGGGACACTGCCCACTCCAGCAGATCCGGCGCCTCATGGTCATTGATGCCGCGCATCAGCACTGCGTTGATCTTCACGAGGCCAAGCCCAACCGCCGCAGCCGCTTCGATGCCCCGGAGTACCCGGTCCAGGAAGGGTCGACGCGTCAACTGCGCGAAGGTGTCGGGGTGGAGCGAGTCCATTGAAACGTTGATGCGGGTCAGGCCTGCATCCTTGAGCCGCTGCGCCTTTTTGTCCAGGCCCAGTGCGTTGGTGGTGAGCGATATGGGCAGGTCCGGGTGGCTTGCCCGGATTTCCGCGATGATGTCGAGCAGGTCAGCCCTTACCAGCGGCTCGCCTCCCGTCAGACGCAACTCGCGTATTCCCAGGCGATTGACGCCGATTCCTACAAGGCGCACAATCTCTTCGCGGGAGAGCACCTGGTCTTTTTGCAGCCATTGCAGCCCTTCAGCGGGCATGCAGTAGGTACAGCGAAGGTTGCACTTGTCCGTCAGTGAGAGCCGCATGTCCGTGGCCCGCCGGCCGTAGGAGTCGAGCAGCCCGTCAGCAGGTGCCGGAGCGCCGATGCGCGGTGTGCCGAGTGGGATTCCCATAGTCCGAGGTTACGCCCTTCGCCTTGGTGCCTCCATCAGCGGTCCACATTCCGGGCGCATCCTGCACTCCCGCGCGGCTAGGCTGTTAGCTGCGGCAGTGATGCCGCAGCACAAATGTCAGGGCGGGTTGATACAACGGGGCGTAATGACACGATCAGTAGAGGAACACCAGCAGGCCGTGCTCGGGCTGCTGCGCTACAGCAGCGCCTTCGCCGACGCGGCGCCCGAAATACTGCCGCTCGCAACGGCCCGTGGCCGGGTGCTCGCCGAGGACCTCCTCTCCCCGGTGAACCTGCCTCCGTTCGACAACTCCCAGATGGACGGTTACGCGGTTCACGGCGATGATCTGGACGGGAGCGCGCCCCTCTACCTTGCGGTCGCGCCGCCGGTGCCGGCTGGTGCGGAACCTGTTGCACTTGAGCCGGGTCACGCTGCTCCGATCATGACGGGAGCCATGATTCCGGAAGGTGCAGCCGCCGTCGTGCCTATCGAGAACGCAGTGCCCTCGCAGTTTCCCACCACGGGGCAGTACTGCGGGGAGGAGGGCCTCACCGTCGAGTTGCCCGTGGCCCAGGCGGGCTCGTTCATCCGGCGTGCCGGCAGCGATCTCGAAGCGGGGAGCGTTGCGCTTGTTGCCGGAACCCTGTTGGGACCCTCCCAGCTGGGACTCCTCGCGGCCTGCGGGCTGGCGACGGTGCCGGTGCGCCCGCGGTTCCGCGTCCTGCTGCTTAGCACCGGAGACGAGGTTCAGGAACCCGGAACCGAACTGGCGCCCGGCCGGATCTTCGATGCCAACACCACACTGCTGACGACTGCGCTGGAGGAAGCGGGCGCGCACGTGCAGCGGCACAGTGTGGTGGCTGACAATCCGGAGGAGCTGCGGGGCGCCCTCCAGAACATCGGCGGGCAGGTCAACCTCATCCTCAGTACCGGAGGAATCAGCCAGGGTGCCTACGAGGTTGTGAAGCAGGCCCTGGCGGACAGCAGCGTGGAGTTCCTTTCAGTGGCGATGCAGCCGGGCGGGCCGCAGGCCATCGGCACCATCAACGGCGTGCCGTTCCTTGGATTCCCGGGCAACCCGGTAAGCGCACTGGTCTCCTTTGAAATGTTCCTGCGCCCGGCACTTGGTACGGTGACGGGGCTCCCGGGGAACCGCGTCTGCCTGCCGGCGCGGCTCACCGAGGACGTTCAGTCACCCGAAGGTAAGCACCAGGTCCGTCGCGGCCTGTATACGGACCGGTCGGGTCAGGGGGAGGGGATCGGAGACGTCACCTTGCTTGGCGGGCCGGGCTCCCACCTGCTGCACGCCCTCGCTGCATCCAACGCCCTCGTACACCTGCCGGCTGGCACGGGGACGGTGGAGGCGGGGACGCCGGTCGCCGTGTGGCTGCTGGGCGAACTGCGCCAGGGCGCGCAACCCCTCCATCCCGGCAATCCCACTAGAGAGGCGCTGACATGACCACACCTGATTCTGGATTGACACACGTCCGTGAGGACGGCTCGGCACACATGGTCGATGTATCGGAGAAGGCGGTCACCGCCCGCCAGGCCACCGCGCAGAGCATCCTGCGGACAACGCCGCAGGTTCTTGCGCTGATTGCCGATGGGGATCTTCCGAAGGGCGACGCACTGGCTGTGGCCCGGGTAGCGGGGATCATGGCGGCGAAGCAGACATCGGCGCTCATACCGCTGTGCCATCCGCTGCCGTTGAGCAAGGTGACGGTCGACTTCGCACCGGAAGGTGCCGCCGTCGTTATTCAGGCAGCGGTGAAAACCACTTCAGTGACCGGCGTGGAGATGGAGGCGCTGACAGCAGCGTCAGTTGCTGCCCTCACGCTGTACGACATGATCAAGGCCGTAGATAAGCACGCAGTCATCACGGACATCCAGGTGTTGGCGAAATCAGGCGGCAAGAGCGGAGACTGGGTCGCATGAGCAAGCAACGGACCGCGGCGCTGATCATTGCGTCGACCCGCGCGGCGGCGGGCGTCTACCAGGACGAGTGCGGGCCCCTGATTCAGCGATGGCTGGTCGGGAAAGGGTATGCCGTGCAGCTGGCCGAAGTGGTTCCGGACGGTGATGCCGTACGGGAAGCGCTGGCCGCCTGCCTCGCAGGGAAACCTTCGGTGCTCATCACCAGCGGAGGTACCGGACTCAGCGCCGATGACGTGACCCCCGAGCTCACCGAAGCCTTCCTTACCCGATCCCTACCGGGGATCATGGAAGCAGTGCGCCGGGCCGGCGCTGCGAAGACACCCATGGCGGCGTTGAGCCGCGGTCACGCGGGCGTCTCGGAGGGCACCTTCGTCATCAATCTTCCGGGTTCACCGAAAGCCGTCCAGGACGGCCTGGACGTGCTGGAACCCATCCTCGATCACATCTGCGCACAACTGGAGGGAAGCCATGAGCACTAGCACCGTTCTCCACGCAGGAGTTTCCGGGCAGCCGCTCGACCTGAACCATGCCCTGGCCGTCGTTGATTCCGCTGACTGCGGTGCCGTCGTCGGCTTCGGCGGCGTGGTGCGCAACCACGACGGCGGGAGGCAGGTCGACCGTCTGGGCTACAGTGCCCATCCTTCCGCCGGCGGTGTGATTGCCGACATCGCTGCGGAGATCGCCGAGAAGTACGACGGCGTACGCATCTGGGTGGCGCACCGCATCGGTCCGCTGGAGGTTGGGGATCCGGCCCTCGTCGCTGCCGTTGCCTCCGGCCACCGTGGAGAAGCCTTCGCCGCCTGCAGCGAGCTGGTTGATACCGTCAAGGCGCGAGCGCCGATCTGGAAGGAGCAGTTCTTCGCAGACGGTGACGTGGAATGGGTCGGAGTGGATGGCTGACACTACTCTTGAATCCATGACACAACCTCTTGCCGTTGCCGTACTCGGCGCGTCCGGGCGCATGGGGTCAGAGGCTGTACGGGCCATCGAGGCCGCCGCTGATCTGCATCTTGTGGCGGCGCTTGGCAGGAAAGACCCACTTGAGGAACTGGTGGCGGCCGGCGCCGCGGTAGTTGTTGACCTCACCGTTCCGGACAGCACCGAACAGAACGTTGCCTTCGCCGTCGAACATGGAATGCACGCGGTCGTCGGCACTACCGGCTGGGACTCTGAACGGCTCGGCCGGCTGCAGGATCTGCTCGCGCTCAATCCGGAGGTGGGCGTGTTGATCGCGCCCAATTTTGCCCTCGGATCCGTGCTGGCCACAGCCTTTGCTGCACGGGCAGCCAAGTATTTCGAGTCGGTCGAAGTCATCGAACTCCATCACCCGGACAAGGTGGACGCCCCGTCCAGCACAGCCGAGCGAACAGCGGTGCTCATCGCTGAAGCCCGTGCCGAAGCCGGTCTTGCCGCCAGCCCTGACGCCACCCGCACCTCCAGGGACGGCGCGCGTGGTTGCGACGTCGATGGCGTCCGGGTTCACTCCGTACGGCTCCGTGGGCTGGTGGCGCACCAGGAGGTCCTGTTCGGTGGGGTCGGTGAGCAGCTGACTATCCGTCACGACTCCTTCCACCGTGAGTCCTTCATGCCCGGTGTTCTGCTCGGCGTCAGGGAAGTGGGTTCCCATCCCGGACTGACCGTCGGTCTGGACGGCTACCTGGACCTGCAGGCGTGATGGGTGCACTGGACTTCCTCAAGCAACATCGCGTCAAAATAGGCGTGGTATTCGTCACTGTCCTGCTGGCGTTCTGGCTGGTTGTGGCGCTCCAGCGGAGCGTCCTTTTGTTGACGGACCCCGAACCGGTGGCCAAAGCCTTGGGAGTTGCGTACCTCCTGCTTCCGCTGATCGGGGCGTGGGCGTTGATTCGTGAATTGTCCTTCGGCGCCCAGACCGAGCGGATGGCGTCTGCGCTGCATACGGAGGGAGGGCTGCCCGTTGATGACCTCCCCCGGACACCGGCCGGCCGGATCGTACGTGAGGCAGCGGACGCTCAGTTCCCCGCCTACCAGGCGGACGCGGAGGCCAACCCGGATGACTGGCGTTCCTGGTTCCGGCTTTCATGCGCGTACGACGCCGCAGGGGACCGCACCCGTGCACGCCGCAGCATGCGGCATGCTGCGAAACTGTTCCGCGGCAGGGCGGCGTGACTAACGCCTCGAAACAGCCCCTGCTGACCGAGCAACGTCGCTTGCGCCGGCCGCCACATACTCCAGCGGACCGCGGGCACCCAGCTTCCGCAGCAGCAGCCCGATCGCAATGAAGACAGCGGCCTGGGCCCAGTAGACCGGCGCCGGATCCAGCGGGATCTCCTGCTGGTCGACGATGCTCATGATCCAGATATGCAGTGAGTACAGGGACAGCGTTATGGCGCCGGGAGCCGAGAGCGGCAGAAGCAGCCACTGCAGCCGCCTGGTCGCCATAAGGCAGAGCCCGACGACGGCGGCGGCCGTTCCTGCGGTATGCATCAGATCGAGCGGCGTCCCGGAGTGCGGTGCGCTGACCGCCAGCCACCACCACGTTCCGGTCTGGTCAATGCCGGTAAGGCTCACCGGGAGCATGGCCTCAATGTCGTAACGCCGGCCCTGCGGAGTTTCGAGTAGGACGGCCAGCCCACCCAGCGGTCCCAGCAGGAAGGCGCTGACGAACTTGGACAATCCGGCGAGCCCGACGCCCGCAACAAGCAGTCCGGCCTGTACCCCGAACGACCTCAGGTTCAGCCTGCCGATGAGGATGCCCAGGAGCAGGTAGCTCAGCCACTGGAGCGCCGGGTAGTAGCCGGTCACGAGGATGTCCGCGAGCAGGGTCGCGGGCTGGGCGAAATGCTCAAGCGCAGGGTTGCCATCGAGGTCGGAGGGATTGATATTGGTTCCAACCCAGGGGCGCAGGAGGAAAGCCGCCACCGGAGAGATCAGGGTCCACCCGGCCGCCCACCAGCAGAGCCTGCGCAACGGCATCCCGATGAACGGCAGTGCCATCAGGAACAGGATGCCGTAATGGAAGAGGATCACTGCGATGTTGGTTTCCAGTCCGCCCAGCATCAGCCCGACCATCGCGATCACGACGGCCCGAGCCGCGATTCCGCGCCGGTCGCGGGAGATTCCGGCGCGGTCGTGCATCCTGCTACCGCCGCTGAGCAACGCCAACCCTATTCCTGCGACGAGCGCGAACAGGGCCGAGGATCGTCCGGAGAAGGTGGCGCCTATCCAGGACGCGTCCGAGGTCCCCTCCACATAGAGCGGAAATACGTGGGTGCACATCATGCCGAAGAGGGCGATGCCCCTGGCCGCGTCTATGCCGCTGAGCCGGCCCGGGGTTTGTGTGATGGCCATGATGGAATGTTCTCACGCCTGCCGCAGCGGGTAAGTTTGACCCATGGCTGCCTCCGACATTCGCCCGCTCCCATTCGGTTCCCTCGTCACGGCAATGGTGACACCGTTCACCGCTGACGGCGCTGTGGACTTCGATGCCACGGCTGCCCTGGCTGTCCGGCTTGTCGAGGATGGCTGCGACGGCCTCGTCGTATCGGGTACTACCGGTGAGACATCCACCCTGGAGGACCAGGAAAAGGAAGACCTTTTCCGCGTGGTCGCAGAAGCCGTCGGCGGCCGTGCAAAGGTGATCGCCGGCACCGGCACCAACCACACCTCGCACTCCGTCGAAATGGCGCAACGCGCGCAGCGCGCCGGCGCGGATGCGCAGCTTGTCGTAACCCCCTACTACAACAAGCCAACCCAGGCCGGCGTCCTCGCGCACTTCGACGCCGTTGCCGCTGCGTCGGACCTGCCCATCATGATCTATGACATTCCGGGCCGGGCCGGGATCCCGATCAGCACGGAAACAATGATTCGACTGGCGGACAACCCGAAGATTCTCGCACTGAAAGATGCGAAAGCAGACTACGCAGCGGTGACGCGTGTGCTTGCCAACACTGCCCTGGATGTCTACGCCGGCGACGACGGGCTGACTCTGCCGTGGATGTCAGCGGGGGCCGTCGGCGTCGTCAGCGTCAGCGCCCACGTCGCCACGGTTCAGTTCCGGTCCCTCGTGGACGCACTGGCCGCCGGTGACCTCGCCATGGCGCGCAAGATCCACTTCGAGCTTGACCCCGTTGTACGTGCCGTCATGACGCACATCCCCGGCGCAATTTCAGCCAAGCACATCCTTCGGATGCAAGGTGTGCTGGCAAACTCCGTGGTGAGGCTGCCGCTGGTCGAGCCCACCGCCGTCGAAATGGAGCCGGTACTCACCGACCTCGCGGAAGCGGGTTGGGACTTCTCTGCGGGCACTACCCGATAGCATCTGAAAGGCCAATCCATGACAGAACCCGCAGGAAGCGCACTCGTTTCGCCTCCACCGCTCGCCGAGGGAACGCTTCGGATTGTTCCGCTTGGCGGCCTCGGTGAGATCGGCCGGAATATGGCGGTCTTCGAGATCGGCGGGAAGCTGCTGATCGTTGACTGCGGAGTCTTGTTCCCGGAGGAGACCCAGCCCGGTGTGGACCTGATCCTGCCTGATTTCTCCTACATCGAGGATCGTCTGGATGACATCGTGGGCCTGGTGCTTACTCACGGACACGAGGATCACATCGGTGCAGTGCCGTACCTCCTGCGTCTCAAGAACGACATCCCGCTGATTGGATCCCAGCTGACGCTCGCATTGATCGAGGCGAAGCTCCAGGAACACCGGATCAAGCCGTTCACGCTCACCGTCGCCGAGGGCCAGATTGAGCAGTTCGGGCCCTTCGAATGCGAGTTCATTGCAGTTAACCACTCCATCCCTGACGCGCTTGCCGTCTTTATCCGCACTGCGGCCGGCACTGTCCTGCACACGGGCGATTTCAAGATGGATCAGTTGCCGCTCGACGGTCGTATCACCGACCTTCGTGCATTCTCGCGGCTGGGAGAAGAGGGCGTCGACCTGTTCATGGTTGACTCCACCAACGCCGATGTTCCAGGCTTCACCACCGCCGAGCGTGAGATTGGTCCGGAATTGGACCGGCTCTTCGGCCAGGTGAGCAAGCGCGTCATCGTCGCGTCCTTCTCCTCGCATATCCACCGGGTTCAGCAGGTGCTCGACGCGGCGGCGGCCCACGGCCGGTTCGTCTGCTTTGCCGGGCGCTCCATGGTGCGCAACATGACAATTGCCGCCAAGCTGGGATACCTGCGCGTACCCGATGGAATCCTCGTCGACGTCAAGAACGTGGATAGCCTTCCCGATGACCGGGTGGTGCTGATGTCCACGGGCTCGCAGGGTGAGCCGATGGCAGCGCTTTCACGCATGGCCAACGGGGACCATCAGATCACCGTCGGAAAGGGAGATACGGTGATCCTTGCCTCCTCGCTCATCCCCGGAAATGAGAACGCCGTCTTCCGCGTCATCAACGGACTTCTCAAACTGGGCGCCGACGTCATCCACAAGGGCAATGCCCGGGTACACGTATCCGGTCACGCCGCTGCCGGTGAATTGCTCTACTGCTACAACATCCTCAAGCCGAAGAACGTCATGCCTGTCCACGGCGAAACCCGCCACCTTATAGCCAACGGAAAACTCGCAATCCAGACGGGCGTCCCGGCGGAAAACGTGCTCCAGACCGACGACGGCTCAGTGGTGGATTTGTCGGACGGCGTCGCCCGGATCGTTGGTGCAGTCGAGTGCGGCTACGTTTATGTGGACGGCTCCAGCATCGGCGAGATCACCGATGCCGATCTGAAGGACCGGCGCATCCTCGGTGAGGAAGGCTTCATCTCGATCATCACGGTAGTCAACCGCAGCACCGGGACAATCGTTTCCGGTCCGGACATCCACGCGCGCGGATTCGCCGAGGATGACTCCGTCTTCGATGACATCAAACCCAGGATCAGCACCGCACTGGCAGAAGCTGTCATGAGCAACAAGGACCACACAGCGCATCAGCTACAGCAGGTCGTTCGCCGCGTCGTAGGGACCTGGGTAAACCGCCGCTACCGGCGTCGCCCGATGATCATTCCGGTTGTGCTT
Source organism: Arthrobacter sp. PTI12 (assembly GCF_056679915.1). Taxonomy (NCBI): domain Bacteria; kingdom Bacillati; phylum Actinomycetota; class Actinomycetes; order Micrococcales; family Micrococcaceae; genus Arthrobacter; species Arthrobacter sp. PTI12. The sequence goes on from NZ_CM155256.1 coordinate 1,721,675, forward strand.
GAAGCCTGACGGGCGCGCTAATCCCGGGAACGGCGGGCGCCGTCCGGTAGCGTAGCGGGTATGGCGACTCGTACTTCCCCCACAGCGCCGCGAGGTTCACAGCCGCGAGCTCCGAAGCCGCGAGGATCCCAGCAGTCGCGCACCGGCAGCACCTCCGCGGCCGGCCGCGGCTCAACCGCGCGAGGCACAAGCAAGACCCAACCGTTGCCGGCAGCCGAGGAAAAGCTGCCGCTGCCGCTGCGCGCCGTCCGTGGCTTCTGGATGGGCCTGGCCCACCTGGTGGCCGGCGCTATCCGCAAATTCGGCCACGATGTGCAGCCGCAAAAGGACCTCCGCAGGGACGGCACGGGTTTCTTCCTTTTCCTGTGCGCGGCAGCCGTCGCCACGGTTGAGTGGTGGGCACTGCCCGGGCCGGTTGCAGGCGTCGTGCATGCTGTGGCCGGAGGTTCTGTGGGCTGGATGGCGCTGCTGCTGCCCTTCGTCCTACTGATTGGCGCGGTCCGGTTGTTCCGGTATCCGGAAAATCCTCGTGCCAACAACCGTATCGGCATCGGGCTCACCGTCCTGACTTTCGCGGGCGCGGGCATTGCCCATCTGGTGGGCGGCCGGCCCGAGCTCGCCGCCGGACTTGATGCGCTGTGGCGGGCAGGCGGTGTCATCGGTTACCTCGTTGCCGGACCCGTCGCTGCAATTCTCTCGGTGTGGCCGGTTGCCGCTGTACTCGCCTTCCTCGTCTTCGTGAGCATCCTAATCATCACGGCTACTCCGTTCCGCCATATTCCGTCTCGGCTACGCCAGCTCTATGAGCACCTCATGGGACAGGACCTGCACGAGGGCAGCGCGGACGGCGACGCTCACGATCAGAGCTACCTGTCCGACCGCGAGCGCGCGGCGGCCAAGCCCAGGAAGAAGTCCGGCCTGTTCGGTAGAAAGAAGAAGAACACCGATCAGGATGATGACCTGGACGGCTATGTCGGCGATGAAGCCTTCGAACGCGCAGTGCTCGACGACGACGAGGGGAACGACGACGGCGGCACAACGTCCCCGTCGCCGGCCGTCCGACCGGGCGTGCGCCGTCCCACACAGCAGGAGCTTGCCGCCGAAAAGATCAAGCGCAACCAGGGGCTCGGGGAGACAGAACCTGCAACCGAAGCCATGGCGGTGCTTCCGCCTGCAAGCGCACCGGCCGCCCAACCCGTTCCGGTCCCGTCCAATCCGGTTCAGCCCCAGGCGCCCGTTACGCCGATCCCGCAGCGCACTGAGCAACTGTCCCTCGCCGGAGACGTGACCTACACGCTGCCGCCCTCGGACTACCTGCCGCCGGGGACTCCGCCCAAGGAACGGTCGGAGGCCAACGACGCGGTCGTCGCCGCCCTCACCCACACCCTGGAGCAGTTCAACGTCGACGCAAAGGTCACCGGCTTCTCACGCGGACCGACGGTGACGCGCTACGAGATCGAACTGGCGTCGGGAACCAAGGTGGAGCGTGTAACCGCGCTGTCCAAGAACATCTCCTACGCGGTCGCCAGCTCGGACGTGCGCATCCTTTCGCCGATTCCGGGCAAGTCCGCGATCGGCATCGAGATTCCGAACACAGACCGCGAGACTGTGTCGCTGGGCGACGTCCTTCGATCCGGCAATGCCCGCAAGACGGATCACCCGATGGTCATGGGCGTAGGCAAGGACGTCGAGGGCGGGTTCGTGGTCGCGAATCTCGCCAAGATGCCGCACCTGCTCGTCGCGGGTGCCACCGGTGCTGGTAAGTCCTCCTTTGTGAACTCGATGATCACGTCCATCCTCATGCGGGCCACCCCGGATGAGGTCCGCATGATCATGATCGACCCCAAGCGGGTGGAACTTACTGCGTACGAGGGCGTACCGCACTTGATCACACCGATCATCACCAACGCCAAGAAGGCAGCGGAAGCGCTCCAATGGGTGGTCCGTGAGATGGACACCCGCTACGATGACCTCGCCAATTACGGCTACAAGCACATCGATGATTTCAACAAGGCGGTCCGCAACGGCAAGGTGGTTCCGCCACCGGACTCCAAGCGCGTGGTGCGGCCGTACCCGTACCTGCTGGTGATGGTCGACGAGCTGGCGGATCTGATGATGGTCGCGCCGCGGGACGTCGAGGACTCAATCGTCCGCATCACCCAGCTGGCCCGGGCAGCGGGTATTCACCTGGTGCTCGCTACCCAGCGGCCGTCTGTGGACGTTGTGACAGGTCTGATCAAGGCCAATGTGCCCTCCCGCATGGCATTCGCCACTTCGTCGGTGACCGACTCCCGGGTGGTCCTTGACCAGCCGGGCGCTGAGAAACTGATTGGCCAGGGCGACGCGCTCTTCCTGCCCATGGGTGCGTCGAAGCCCATGCGCGTCCAGGGTGCCTGGGTGACCGAGTCTGAGATCCACCGAGTGGTGGAACACGTCAAGGAACAGTTGAAAGCCGTCTATCGCGATGATGTGGCGGTGGAAGCACCCAAAAAGCAGATCGACGACGACATCGGGGACGATCTCGAGGTCCTGCTGCAGGCGACTGAGCTAGTTGTCACGACGCAGTTCGGTTCCACCTCCATGCTTCAGCGCAAACTGCGCGTGGGATTTGCGAAGGCGGGCCGCCTGATGGATTTGCTGGAGTCCAGGGGAGTGGTTGGGCCGTCGGAGGGATCGAAGGCGCGTGACGTCCTGGTGAAGCCTGATGACCTCGGTCCTGTTCTCGCTGCTATGCGTGGCGATGACCCGCCGGCGCCGGCCGCATCGCCGGAGGTTGATCAGTCGCGCTACCAGCCGGGCGCCGCGGACCTGGTGGCGGAGGACCTGGACTCGCGTCCGCAGGCCATGGACTACAACGATGATGATGACGACGGCGGTGAAGACGCCTGGGAGCTGACAGGCAGGTAGCCTTGAGCAGTGAGTAATTCTGACGCTGGAGCGGTGCCAGTCCTGAACGTCGCGAATGTGCTGACGGTCGTGAGAATCCTGCTGGTACCGTTTTTCGTCTGGTTCCTGCTGGCCGACTCCGGCGAGGGCGGGCTTTTCCGCTGGCTCGCGGTAGCCACGTTCGCAGTGGCAATCTATACCGACAAGCTCGATGGTGACCTGGCGCGCAGCCGTGGTCTCATCACAAATTTCGGGAAGATTGCAGACCCGATCGCGGACAAGCTGCTCATCGGTTCCGCTTTGATACTTCTGTCCGTACTGGGCGAGCTCTGGTGGTGGGTGACCATCGTCATCCTTGCCCGCGAGCTCGGCATCACCCTGCTCAGGTTCGCGGTCATCCGTTATGGAGTCATGCCTGCCTCCCGCGGTGGGAAGTTGAAGACCGTCGTTCAGACGCTGGCTATTTTCCTCTACCTGCTGGTGCCGGCTCTCGGCGACTGGGCGTGGTGGCCCGCCGTCGTCGTCATGATGGCTGCCTTGGCAATTACCGTGGTGACCGGCGCAGATTATGTCCTGCAGGCGCTCCGACTGCGGCGCTCAGCACGTAACACCGCACTGTGACAGTTGCCGCTGAGGTGTCAGGCGGGTTGGGCAGGGCCGCCCTTGAACGGGTTGTACTCCTCGCGCAGGAGCGCGGGCTCACCATTGCTACCGGAGAATCGCTGACCGCCGGGATGGTTGCGGCCGCGCTTGCTTCGGTTCCTGGGGCTTCGACTGTGCTTCGGGGCGGCGTCGTGTCCTATCACCGGGACGTGAAGGCGGCCTTGCTCGGTGTTGAACCAGAACTTCTGGAACGTGCGGGCGCTGTTGACGCGGAGGTAGCACGGCAAATGGCTCTCGGTGCCAGAGACAGCTGTGGCGCCGACATCGGCGTGTCCACCACAGGAGTAGCAGGCCCCGAACCGCACGATGGAAAAGCGGTGGGTACTGTGTTCATCAGCGTGGTGGCGGTATCTGTCAACCTGGTTCGAGAATATCGCTTCCGGGGAAGCAGGAGCCAGATTCGGGAAGCATCCTGTTCGGCTGCGGTGATCCTGCTCACGGAGGCGCTTGAGCTTGAGTCCGCGGGAACAAACGGAGTTCCGCAATAGTTATCAATAGTGTCCAGCACGGAGAAGCAAGACGGGCTAGGCTTAAATCAGACGGCAGCGAAAGCGGCCAGCACAAGGGAGTTAGGCGATACACATGGTAAAGCAACCCGTATCCGTGAACGGTGTCATCCGTTGGCGGGATGTGGGGTTGGCAGAAGATCCGCAACGTAAGCCGAAGGAGCGCAAAATGGTCGTTTTACGCCACGAGATCGGGGACGTCCTGCGTGACGTCCGCCAGCGCCAGGGCCGCACACTCAGGGAAGTGTCGCATAGCGCCCGGGTCTCCCTCGGTTACCTCAGTGAGGTGGAGCGGGGCCAAAAGGAAGCGTCCTCGGAACTGCTGTCCTCTATCTGCTCTGCACTTGATGTACCGCTGTCGATGATGCTTCGGGAGGTCAGCGACCGGCTGGCCGAAGCCGAAGGTGTTGCTGTCCCTGACACAGTCCCGCAGGAGTTTGCCCAGCAGTTCGGCGGGGACATGCCGGAGGATTTCACCGGTGGTTTCAGCAGGGGACTGGCAGTCACCAAGAACTGATACCGGCACAACCCACGTTCCACAGGGAGGTCCGCCGAATGCGGCGGGCCTCTTTCTGGTCTGCGGCTACCAGTTGTCTCTCGTATAGGTCTGGTTCAGCTGGGAAATGAGCTCCCCGAGTGTCGTGAGATCCGAAAGGCTCCAGTCCTCCATCAGCTGATGGAACGCCTCCTTGCGCGCTTCCTGTGCTGTGGACAGCTGCGTCAGTCCAGCCGCCGTGAGGCTGATCGACTGGGCGCGGCCATCCAGCGGATCTGCGGTTTTCTGAACCAGGCCCAGGTGTTCGAGCATGGCGATCTGGCGGCTGACGGAGGGCTTGCCGACGCCAATGCTGGCGGCCAGATCGGTCAGGCGCATGGAGCCCTCCCGCTGTAGGATGACCAGCAGCCCGTAGGCAGCAGGTTCCATATCCGGATGGACCCGCCGCGCAACCTTGTAGGAGTTCGACCGCGCACGCCGCCACAGCATACTGAGTTGTTGTTCCAACGCCTGCACGGCAGCATCGACGGAAGCATCGGGTTCCTGGCGGTCAACAGTCATGCGTTTCATTCTAGGGTTTATCTGGAGAAGGAGGATGCAGCATGCGCACGAGCGACTTCTGGCGGCTCATGGACGACGAATTCGGGCCGGCCTATTCAAGGACGCTGGCCCAAACACTGCATCTGTCCGGGCTCGGCGACCGCACGCCGGCTGGAGCCCTGCAGGCGGGAGCTGACCCGAAGGCCGTCTGGCTGGCGGTCTGCGAGATGCAGGACGTGCCCGAGTACAGACGGCTCGGACGCGATGTGAAACCGCGCTAGCCGGTTCAAACACGCCGGGCGAATCAATCGAATATGTGTTCGGATCCGGACTATGCTGGAATCAGAAGATTCCCATGCCACTCGTCCTCCACAATCCCGCCGCTTCAAGTGGGATGTCCACATCGGATGCCCCGCGGGGCAAACTGTCGGAGGGGGACGCTACGGTCAAGGGGAAGAGAAAAACAGGCCCTGGCGGCCATGAGTATACCGAGGTGAATGATGGCCGTACCAGCCGATCGTGAAAAGGCTCTCGAAGCCGCACTGGCACAGATTGATAAGCAATACGGCAAGGGCTCAGTCATGCGCCTTGGAGACGAGGTCCGCGCTCCTATCGAGACCATTTCCACCAGTTCGATCGCACTCGATGCAGCGCTTGGCATCGGTGGTCTGCCGCGGGGCCGGGTGGTGGAAATCTATGGTCCGGAATCGTCGGGTAAAACCACCGTTGCCTTGCACGCTGTGGCCAACGCCCAACGCAACGGCGGCATTGCCGCCTTCATTGACGCGGAGCACGCGCTGGATCCCGAGTACGCCAAGAAGCTTGGGGTGGACACCGACGCTCTTCTCGTCTCCCAGCCGGACACCGGTGAGCAGGCCCTGGAGATCATGGACATGCTCGTGGGCTCTGGTTCCATTGACATCGTCGTGATCGACTCCGTTGCCGCCCTCGTTCCGCGCGCTGAGATCGAGGGAGAGATGGGTGACAGCCATGTGGGTTTGCAGGCCCGGTTGATGAGCCAGGCGCTGCGTAAGATCACCGGCCGTCTGAGCCAGACCAAGACAACTGCCATTTTTATCAACCAGCTCCGCGAGAAGATCGGTGTGTTCTTCGGCAGCCCTGAAACCACCACAGGCGGCAAGGCGCTGAAGTTCTATGCATCAGTGCGGATCGACGTGCGGCGCATTGAAACGCTCAAGGAAGGTACCAATCCGGTTGGTAACCGGACGCGGGCGAAGATCGTCAAGAACAAGATGGCTCCGCCGTTCAAACAGGCGGAGTTCGACATCCTCTACGGCTTCGGAATCTCTCGCGAGGGTGGGTTGATCGATGTTGGCGTGGAGAACGGTCTCGTGAAGAAGTCCGGAGCCTGGTTCACCTATGACGGAGACCAGCTGGGCCAGGGCAAGGAGAACGCCCGCAAGTTCCTGCTCGACAACCCGGACCTGGCGGATGAGCTCGAACAGAAGATCCGGCAGAAGCTCGGCGTCGGAGGTGCGGTGGAGGAGACACCGGAACAGGATGGTCCCAAGCTGAAGGCAGTCGGCGGCGAGGGCCGCTAGCGGTCCATGAACGGATTCTCCGGAACTCCGGGTGCAGCAACGCAGCGCAGTGCCCGGCGTTCAGCACGGAAGAGCGGCCCGCGGGCTCCTACGCCAGGCTCGCCTGCTGATCTCACGCCCGAGGCCGATCCCCATGAGGTGGCACGCGCTATCGTCCTGCGCCAGCTCTCCATGGCCCCGCGCAGCCGCCACCAGCTTCACACTAAACTTCGTGAGCGGGGTGTCTCAGAAGAGGTGGCGGCGGGCATCCTGGATCGCTACGAGGAAGTTCAACTGATTGATGATGCCGAGTTTGCCCGCATGTATGTACGAAGCCGGGCACAGACCAGGTCGCTTGCGCGGTCCGCCATCAAGCGCGAGCTCGCTGAGAAGGGCATCACTGGAGAGCTGGCCGAGGACGCACTGCTCCAGCGGACAGACGAAGACGAGCGGTCAGCGGCCGAGGACCTTGTGCGGAGAAAGGCGAGGCCCCTTGCGGATCCTGGTGACCGTGCATCCCGTGACAAGCAGGTGCGCCGGCTTGTGGCAATGCTCGGACGCAAGGGCTATGCGCCGTCGCTCGCGTTCTCCATCGTCAAGGATGTCCTTGACCAGCAGGAGTAATCTCAACCGCCCGTCTTCCCCGGCGGTAGTTGGCCGGGTTGGGGCTGCTCTCGGTGGGCCGTACCCTTAACAGGTGAGTTCCACAGTTGCCTACCCCTCCCCGTCAGCACAGCCGGCCGAGCCCCTCTCTGCCACGCAGCGCACCTATGAGGTGCGCACCTTCGGTTGCCAGATGAACGTCCATGATTCCGAACGGATCTCGGGGCTGCTTGAGTCCGCCGGGTATGTGAGCGCCGGCGGCGACGAGGCCGACGTCGTCGTCTTCAATACCTGTGCTGTTCGCGAGAACGCGGACAATAAGCTGTACGGAAACCTCGGCCAGCTCGCGCCGGTCAAGCAGTCACGGCCTGGAATGCAGATCGCGGTCGGTGGATGCCTAGCCCAAAAGGATCGCGAAACGATCCTCCGCAAGGCGCCGTGGGTGGACGCCGTTTTCGGCACACACAACATCGGAGCCTTGCCCGCGCTCCTTGAGCGGGCACGCCACAACGAGGAAGCGCAGCTTGAAATCCTCGAATCCCTGGACGTTTTCCCGTCCACCCTGCCGACCAAACGTGATGCCGTGTACTCCGGCTGGGTGTCGATCTCCGTTGGCTGCAACAACACCTGCACCTTCTGCATCGTGCCCTCGCTGCGCGGCAAGGAAAAGGACAGGCGCCCCGGGGATATCCTCGCCGAGATCGAGGCCCTTGTGGCGGACGGCGCTATCGAAGTGACTCTGCTCGGCCAGAACGTCAACTCCTACGGTGTCGAGTTCGGGGACCGCGGTGCGTTCGCGAAACTCCTGCGCTCCTGCGGAAGCATCGACGGTTTGGAAAGGGTCCGGTTTACGAGCCCCCATCCGGCCGCCTTCACCGATGACGTCATTGATGCAATGGCAGAGACCCCGAATGTTGCTCCGCAGCTGCATATGCCGTTGCAGTCTGGGTCGGACCGGATCCTGAAGGCAATGCGGCGGTCCTACCGTTCTGAAAAGTTCCTCGGCATCCTTGACCGGGTCCGATCGCGGATGCCGCATGCGTCGATTTCCACCGACATCATCGTCGGATTCCCCGGAGAAACCGAAGAGGACTTCCAGGAGACGCTTCGGGTCGTGGAGCAGTCGCGTTTCGCGACGGCGTTTACCTTCCAATACTCCAAGCGCCCAGGCACGCCTGCCGCGGACCTGCCGGATCAGCTCCCGAAGGCCGTGGTGCAGGAGCGGTATGAGCGGCTCACCGAGCTGCAGGACCGCATCTGCCGCGAAGAGAACGCGGCGCAGGTTGGACGGCAGGTGGAGGTGCTCGTTACTGCTCATCAGGGCCGCAAGGACCATGAGACCCACCGACTGAGTGGGCGGGCGCGCGACCAGCGGCTCGTTCACTTCTCCGTGCCCGAAGGAGCAGACGCTCCGCGGCCTGGCGATCTCGTGACGGTGACTGTCACCGGAGCTGCCGCGTTCCACCTCGTCGCCGATCCGTCGGCGTCGGACTATCAGCTCCGCCGCTCACGCGCAGGCGACGCTTGGGACCGATCTCAGGCAGAATCGTGCGGGGCGCCGGCCCCCGGCGTCGGCGCTGCGGCAGGCAGGTCAGTAGTGCTCGGCATGCCCTCGCTTCCTCTCCGCAGCAACTGAGGTGAGCCGCGCTGTTGCTGCGCCCGCGACGCCGGTGATCGCCGTCGTCGGGCCCACCGGATCCGGAAAGTCCGAGTTGGGCATCGCGCTGGCCGAGGCGCTCGGCGGTGAGATCATCAACGCCGATGCCATGCAGTTTTACCGCGGCATGGACATCGGCACCGCCAAGCTGTCAGTCGGTGAACGCAGAGCTGTTCCCCATCACCTGTTGGACATCCTCGATGTGCGTGAGGAAGCAAGTGTCGCCCGTTATCAGGAGCACAGCCGCGAGGTAATTGCGCAGGTGCGTGCGCGGGGAAACGTGCCCATTCTCGTCGGCGGATCAGGCCTGTACGTCCGTGCGGTGCTCGACGAGCTTGAATTTCCACCGACCGACGCCGTCGTTCGAGCCGGTCTCGAGGCTGAAAGAGACAAGGTGGGCCTTCCTGCACTGCGGGAGCGCCTTGCCGCAGTCGACGCGGTATCGGCGGAACGGCTGGGGGACGAGCGGCGGGTGATCCGCGCCCTTGAGGTGCACGAGCTCACGGGCCGGCCCTTCAGTTCGTACATGCCGCGCCGCGTCTATCACCAGTCTGCCGTCCAGATCGGATTGCAGGCCGATCGGGACGTCCTCAAGGAGAGACTCGCTGAGCGGGTGTACTCGATGGTGGAGCGGGGGTTGCTGGAGGAGGTCCGCAGGCTGGACGACCTCGGGCTGCGAAGCGGCCGCACGGCTTCCCGCGCGCTGGGATACAGCCAGTTTCTGCGGGTACTAGACGGAGGCTGGTCAGCAGCAGAGGCAGCCGAAGACACCGTTGCGGCTACCCGCAGGTTCGCCCGCCGGCAGCTGACGTGGTTCCGGGCCGACGAGCGGATTCAGTGGTTCAACTGGCGTGATCCGGAGCTCCTCACGAAGGCGCTGGGCGCCGTCGCCGCGCACGCCCCCTATCCTAGGTAACGTGACTTCACACACTGAACCAGCATTGTCCGCAAGGCCGGGACTGACGGGACTCTCCTTCTCCAAGGGGCACGGTACCGGTAATGACTTCATTCTGGTGGCAGACCCGAACGGCTCGGTCGATGTGACCGCCGCCGATGTGGCTGCCGCCTGTGACCGCCACCGGGGTATCGGCGCGGACGGATTGATCCGTGCCGTGCCGTCGTCGTTCCTTCCCGAGGGACGGGCCCTGCTTGAGGACACTCCTGAAGCGCAATGGTTCATGGACTACCGCAATAGCGACGGCTCGGTATCAGAGATGTGCGGCAATGGTGTCCGCGTCTTCGTCCATTTCCTCCTCGAATCCGGTCTGGTTGAGTTGGCGGATGGCGCCTCGATGGCCATCGGCACCCGCGGCGGCGTCAAAGTGGTGAAGCGGTCAGTCGATGGGTACTCCGTGGACATGGGGCCGTGGGAGTTCATCTACCCGGAAGCCGCGGCCGCGCGTGCAACCGACTCGCTGGTCGAAGCAGACGGGCTGCAGGTCGCCCGGCCTGGACTGTCAATCAGCATGGGTAATCCACACACGGTCGTCGCCCTTGCCGAAATCGCGGAGCTTCGCGCCACGCGGCTGTTCGACGCGCCTTCGGTGGACCCGGCACCGCCGCACGGAACCAACGTGGAATTCGTCGTCCCGCATGATCCACTCATGCACGACGGCGTTGGACAGCTGAGCATGCGCGTGCACGAACGGGGGGTTGGAGAAACCCTCTCCTGCGGAACCGGAGCCTGCGCCGCTGCAATTGCCACCCGCTACTGGGCGGGAGCGGACGCGCCCGACGTCTGGAGCGTGACCGTGCCCGGCGGAATCGTCGGCGTCCGCTTCACAGTCAGCGCACAGGGGGGAGAGCATGTGCATCTCAGCGGTCCCGCGGTGCTCGTGGCGCGAGGTACGTTCAGCTAGGCCTTCCGGGCGTTTTCCGGTGCGGTCCGCTCAACCCGCAGAATGCGGAAAGACTTCGACGTGGTAGGGCGGTCGACTTCATAGTCGGGCGGCAGCTGCGCTGCAAGCCAACGCTGCAGCGAATCCGCACCGAGGTTCTTCTGGACTACCAACCATGCGTTCCCGCCGGGAGCAAGGCGCGGGAGCCAGCGCAAGAGGAGTTCGTGAAGCGCCTCTTTGCCGATCCGAATCGGTGGATTGGACCAGATCGTGTCGAAGGCAATGTCAGGGTTGACGTCGTCGGGCAGCATGGCCGCCACATTGCCCAGCTCCAGCCTCCGGGCGTTCTCCCTCGTCAACTCCAACGAGCGTTCGTTCACATCGATTGCGATGACCCGGGCGTGCGGTGCCTGAACGGCCATGGTCAGGGCAAGCGGGCCCCAGCCGGAACCAATATCAAGCAGAGTGGAACCGGTGACGGGAGGCACCTCCGACAACAGGATCGCTGTGCCTTTGTCGATGCCGTCGGGACTGAAGATGCCACCTGAGGTGATGAGGTCACGTTCCTGACCCGCAATGGGTACCCGGAGCGGCCGGCGCTTGTCGGGTCCGGAGGGGGCGGCGCTGAAGTAGTGCTGCGAATCCATAATGCTCCAGCCTAGTGCTCCGGGCCGTACCCGTGCGGCCGGGGACCGCTGGCTGTGCAGGAGTTGTCCCTCCGCGCTGAGAGAATTTTTGCCCATGCCGCGGGGGCAACGGACTACCATGGAAAGACGATCACCAAGGGAGAGTATGACCACACATAACGGAGCGTCCGCAACGCCCGAGCCGGAAATGGGCCCGGATGAAATCCAGGCCGTCATTGATCGGATACTTGCCAAGGACCCCGCCTCGTCTTCGAGCGGTTCCCAACGGCGTTTCGGTAGCGGGCCCGGTGGCCGCGCGCAGGCGCTGTCTGATCTCGACGAAGAGCACACGGGTTACGACGGTGAACAGCAGGATCGTGAGGAGCGGCGCGCACTGAGGCGTGTGGCCGGGCTCTCCACCGAACTCGAAGACGTCACCGAAGTCGAGTATCGCCAACTTCGCCTTGAGCGGGTGGTGCTGGCCGGCATCTGGGGCGAAGGGACGGTTGATGACGCTGAAAATTCACTGCGTGAACTCGCTGCCCTGGCTGAGACGGCGGGATCGGAAGTGCTTGACGGCATCATCCAGCGGCGCCTGAAGCCGGATCCCGGAACGTTCCTCGGGGCCGGCAAAGCGGAAGAGCTCAAGAACATTGTGATGGCCACTGGTGCGGACACCGTTGTCGTTGACAGCGAACTGGCCCCCTCCCAGCGCCGGGGGCTTGAGGACATCGTCAAGGTGAAGGTCATCGACCGCACGGCGCTCATCCTGGACATCTTTGCCCAGCATGCAAAGTCCCGTGAAGGCAAAGCGCAGGTCGAGCTTGCGCAGCTTGAGTACCTCCTTCCGCGGCTGCGCGGCTGGGGCGATTCGATGTCCCGTCAGGCTGGCGGCCAGGTTGGCGGCGCCGGTGCCGGTATGGGTTCACGCGGGCCGGGTGAAACCAAGATCGAACTCGACAGGCGGAAGATCCGCACGCGGATGGCCAAGCTGCGGCGCGAAATCGCGGGCATGAAGCCCGCACGCGAGACCAAGCGCGCCAACCGTCGTCGTCATGAGGTTCCATCAGTGGCAATTGCCGGGTACACGAACGCCGGAAAGTCGTCTCTCCTCAATCGGTTGACCGATGCGGGCGTGCTGGTAGAGAACGCGCTGTTCGCGACCCTGGACCCCACCATCCGCCGGGCACAGACGCCTGACGGACTCGAGTTCACTCTTGCTGACACCGTCGGTTTTGTCCGGTCGCTCCCCACCCAGCTCGTCGAGGCGTTCCGTTCGACGCTCGAGGAAGTTGCTGATGCGGACCTGATCCTCCACGTTGTGGACGCATCCCATCCGGATCCGGAGGGGCAGATCACAGCGGTCCGCGACGTCCTGACGGAAGTCGACGCACGCAAAGTGCCTGAGATCGTCGTCCTGAACAAGGCCGACGCGGCAGATCCGTTTGTGCTTGAACGCCTCAGGCAGCGCGAACCCCGCCATGCAATTGTTTCCGCCCGCACAGGTCAGGGGATCGAGGAGCTGCTGGAACTGATCAGCCAGTCCATCCCGCGTCCAAGCGTGAAACTGACTCTGCTCGTGCCCTACCAGCGCGGAGACATCGTGAGCCGACTGCATCAGCCGGACGCAGAGATCCTCGGCCTGGAGCATGTGGAGGACGGCACTCGGGTAGATGTGATGGTCAGGGAAGGTCTGGCGGCAGAACTGGAGCCGTTCGTCACGCATGGCTGAGGGAAGCATCAGTCCCCTTCGACTGCTTGATGACGTCGTAGCGGCGATGGGCGGGCAGCAGCGTAGCGGGCAGCATGAAATGGTACGCCAGGTCGAGGAAGCAATCGGCAACGGCACACACCTGTTGGTGCAGGCCGGAACCGGAACAGGGAAGTCACTGGCCTATCTGCTTCCGCTCATCGCGCATGCCGTGAAGGGTGACACAACCTCGATCGTCTCGACGGCCACCCTTGCCCTTCAGTCCCAGATCGTCAACCGCGATCTGCCGAGACTTCTCGAGACCCTGCGTGGTTCGCTTCCTCGGCCGGTCGACGTAGCGCTTCTGAAAGGCCGGGGGAACTATGTCTGCAGGCATAAGACGGCAGGAGGTTTCCCCGACGAGGATGATTCGGGAGCCCTCTTCTCCCTCGACGGTGACACCGCGGCGCCGCATCCTGCGGCAGGACCTTCCACCCCGCTCGGACGGGAAATCGTGCGGTTGCGGGAGTGGGCGGAAGAAACGGAGACCGGGGACCGGGACGAACTCCTTCCCGGTGTCAGCGACCGGGCCTGGCGCCAGGTATCGGTGTCCAGCATGGAGTGCCTTGGTGCGCAAAAGTGTCCCGTTGCTGAGGAATGCTTCAGCGAGCGCGCACGGGAGAGGGCAGGAAAAGCGGACATTGTCATCACCAACCATGCGCTGCTGGCGATCAACGCTTTCGAGGGGCTGGCGGTCCTTCCGGAGCACGACGTAGTGGTCATTGACGAGGCGCACGAGCTACACGACCGCGTCACGTCTGCGGTGTCTGGGCAACTGTCAGGAGCACTGATCGGCGCTGCGGCCTCAGCGGCGAGGCGCCATCTCGGTTCCAACACGGACACATTGGCGGCCGCGCAGGATGCCTTCGAGAACGCGTTCGACGCTCAGCCCACGGGTCTGATGGCTGGGGGACTGGACGAGTTGCAGGAACTCGCGCTCGTGCAATTGCGGGAGTCATGCCGCCTGGCGCTGTCCGAATCGAGTTCCGACGGGTCCTCCCAGTCGGCAGACGGTGGCCGCCAGATGGCACGCTCACGGCTGTTGGTATTGCTCGAATTGTCCGAACGGATGGTCGCAGCAGGTGGCGCGGGCGAAGTGCTCTGGGCGAGTCGGCCAAGTACCTTTACACCGGGCTCCGGTTACTCCGCGGCTGATGACTCCTCGCCTGCCACGATCAGCATTGCGCCGCTGTCGGTTGCCGGGCGTCTGAGGCGGGGATTGTTCGAGGACCACACGGTTGTGCTCACGTCAGCTACGCTCGCAATCGGCTCGGAGTTCGGACCGGTTGCCGGGTCCCTCGGTTTGACGGGCGAGGGAGCGCCGTCATGGACCGGCGTGGACGTTGGCAGCCCATTCGACTATCCCCGTCAGGGTGTCCTGTACGTTGCCAAGGACCTGCCCAAACCGGGCCGCGGGACTTCCGGGGAACAACTGGATGAGCTGGAGGCGCTCATCAAAGCCTCCCGCGGAGGAGCGCTGGGACTGTTCTCCTCGCGGCGTGCGGCGGAGGACGCTGCTGACGCGTTGAGGGACCGGCTCGACGTTGAGATTCTCTGTCAGGGTGAATCTTCCATGTCCGCGCTGGTGAAGCAGTTTTCAGAGGAGCCCGACACCTGCCTGTTCGGCACTATGTCGCTGTGGCAGGGCGTCGATGTGCCTGGAACTGCCTGCCGGCTTGTCACCATCGACCGCATACCGTTTCCCCGACCTGATGATCCACTCATGACTGCGCGGACCCGAGCTGTCGCAAAGGCCGGAGGCAACGGATTCATGAATGTTTCCGCTACCCATGCCGCCGTTCGTCTTGCGCAGGGAGCCGGCCGTCTCATCCGCTCCCACGATGATCGAGGCATGGTGGCAGTACTGGACTCCCGGCTGGCAACCGCGGGCTACGGCGGCTTCCTCAGGGCTGCGCTACCGCCGTTTTGGTCGACGACGGACCGCGCAACGGCGCTCGGGGTCCTCTCCCGGCTCGCTGAGACGCAGCGCGCCTAGCACCATGCCGCGCGCCTCGGTCAGAGCGCACGCATCACCGAGACAACTTTGCCCATGATGGTGGCGTGGTCACCGAGTATCGGCTCGTAATTGGTGTTCTGCGGCAGAAGCCAGGTGTGACCGTCACGCTGCCGGAAGGTCTTCACTGTGGCCTCATCATCGAGGAGTGCTGCCACCACATCGCCGTTCTCGGCTGTGCTCTGCTGGCGGACCACTACCCAGTCTCCGTCGCAGATCGCTGCATCAATCATGGAGTCACCTGAAACACGCAGCATGAACAGATCGCCGTGCCCGACGAGCTGCCGGGGCAGTGGCATGACATCCTCAACAACCTGATCCGCCAGAATAGGACCTCCGGCTGCAATCCGTCCGACCAGCGGGACCATTGCCGCGTCGACGGCCGACGATGCCCGCGCAGGTTCCTCTCTTTCGGCGGAGGAGGGCAGCGCACGCGGTGTGCTGTCACCGAGCGTGAGAGGAAGCAGGATTTCCATCGCTCGCGGGCGCTTGGGATCGCGGCGGATGTAACCCATGCGTTCCAGCTGTGAAAGCTGGTGCGTGACGCTGGACAGACTCGCAAGACCTACGGTGTCACCGATCTCGCGCATTGAGGGCGGGTAGCCGTGCGCAGCTACGCTGCGCTGAATTGTCTCAAGAATTTTTGTCTGACGTGCTGTCATTCCCTTTGGCATGGCCCTGCCGCGCGGCCTTCCGCGTCCGCGCTTCGCATCGGGCGAAGGCACCTCTGCCATGTCCTTTGACGCACTGAGATCTGCCACGAGATGCATCCCTTCCTCCGGCCGGGCCCGGACTGCTGGCTCGCCAACCATTTTTGTCAGTGGCGGGTGATGAGCTGGTTTGTGAAGCAGCCGGACCGTCACCCTTGACAGCAACGCTAGGGGAGGCGGGACGTGTTTTCAAACATTTGTTCGAGTGAGTCTCGACAATATTAGTTTACAAGTGCTAATAATAAGTGCAGAGGAATAGAACACAGCTTCGAACAAAGCTGTGGGAGATCCACACAACGAGAAAGGTGGACGCCATGTCTACGCTCCATATCGCAGGATCAGCTTCCGTACTTCACCCAGAGGACCGTGAGAATAACGGGCCGGCTGCGGCGCCGCGCCTTCATCTCACCCGTCGCGGCCGGGTGGTTCTGGTGGCAATTCCGGTCGCATTGCTTGTTGCCGTACTGCTGGTGGTTGCTTCGTTCTTCACCTCCCAGGCGCAGGCAGCGACAGCCGGCGGTGACCTCACGGACACTGTCCGGGTCAGTGTTGCGTCGGGGGAGACACTCTGGGCTCTTGCTGCCGAGTACGCGCCGGAACGTGATCCGCGAGCCGTCGTTGAGGAAATCGTCGAACTGAATGTTCTAGGCTCGTCGACCGTGCAGGCCGGGCAGTCGCTTCATATTCCGGTTGGAAATCCATAAGGAGCGGATCTGCTTCCGCACAGCGGTAGGCGCGCTGATTCTTCACAGGTTGGCTCGTAACAGTTCGCCCGGCTTCAGCGGAATTCTTCGTGGCGGATGGGGCGGCCTTAAACTCTCATGGTGACCGATCCGCTAGAACGCCTTAACAGACTGCCGATCCGCGAGAATCTGCGCGGCCTTCGACCATACGGTGCGCCCCAGATCGATGTGCCCATTCTGCTGAACGTCAATGAGAACACCCATGGCGTTCCGGAGGATGTTCGCAGTGCAATTGTTGAAGCAGTCGAGGGCGCCGTGGCGGGGCTGAATCGCTACCCTGACCGGGAGTTCACCGTGCTTCGCGAACATCTCGCCACGTACCTAGGGCACGGACTCACCGCGGACAACATCTGGGCGGCGAATGGATCCAATGAGGTTTTGCAGCACGTCCTCCTCGCGTTCGGCGGACCGGGCCGGACTGCGTTGGGATTTCCTCCCACCTACTCGATGTATCCGCTGCTCGCAGGCTCCACCGGTACTGGATACCTGACAGGTTCGAGGGATGAATCCTTCGACCTGGACGCTCGTACCACCGCCAGCGAGGTAGCCGCCACGGGCGCAAACATTGTCTTCCTGTGCAGCCCGAACAACCCGACCGGCACAGCGCTTCCCCTGGAGGTGGTTTCCGAGGTCTACGATGCAGGCGAAGCGGCGCAGGCAATCGTCATTGTGGACGAGGCGTATGCAGAGTTTTCCCACTCCGGCACTCCGAGTGCGCTGGAGCTCCTGCCCGGCAGGGAACGGCTTATCGTCTCGCGCACCATGAGTAAAGCCTTTGCGCTGGCCGGAGCCCGTCTCGGGTACTTGGCCGCAGCCCCGGAAATTGCGGATGCGCTTCGGCTCGTGCGTCTCCCGTACCACCTGTCGGCGATTACGCAGGCCACGGCTGTCGCGGCGCTGACCCATTCGGCGAAGCTGCTCGCCAACGTGGATGAGATCAAGCGGCAAAGAGACCGCATTGTGTCCGGGCTGACGGGGATGGGTCTGCCCGTTGCACCTTCGGACTCCAATTTTGTGCTGTTCGGAGGGCTCGATGATCCGGGCGCCGTCTGGCAGGACCTGCTTGATGCCGGGGTTCTTATCCGGGACGTCGGGATTCCGGGCCACCTTCGGGTGACCGCCGGAACGCAGGAAGAGACCACAACCTTCCTGAAAGCCCTCGAATCTTTGATCCGGCCGCGAGTCTCCTAAACTGGACCGGGACGCACATGCGGGCCCGCCGCCCGTCTCGCTGCCGAAACAACCGTAAGGACCATCCATGACCGCGGAAGCTACTGCCAATCGCGCTGCCCGACGTGAGCGGACCACGAGTGAGTCGTCGGTGTTCGTCGAGGTCGATCTAGACGGCACCGGGCGCTCGGAGATCAGCACGTCCGTGCCGTTCTACGACCACATGCTGACGGCCCTGGCAAAGCACTCATTGATCGATCTCACCGTGAGGGCCACCGGCGACACCCACATCGATGTCCACCACACTGTGGAGGATGTAGCGATCACATTCGGTGAGGTTCTGCGCGAGGCTCTCGGCAACAAGGCAGGTATCCGGAGGTTTGGTGAGGCAACTGTGCCCCTGGACGAAGCTCTCGCCAATGCCGTCGTCGACATTTCCGGGCGCCCCTATCTGGTTCACTCAGGTGAACCCACAGGCCAGGAGTACCACCTCATCGGCGGACATTTCACGGGATCCCTGACGCGCCATGTCTTCGAGGCGATCACCCTGCACGCCCAGATTTGCCTGCATATGACGGTCCTTGGCGGCCGGGATCCGCACCACATCGTCGAGGCCCAGTTCAAGGCTTTCGCCCGCGCCCTTCGCGCCGCGGTTGAACCGGACCCGCGGGTGAGCGGAATCCCTTCCACCAAGGGAGCGCTATGAGCGCGCCGAAAGTGACGGTTCTCGATTATGGTTCCGGGAACATTCGTTCGGCGGTGCGGGCACTGGAACACGTCGGCGCTGAAGTCACACTGAGTTCAGCGGCTGATGATGTCCTCAACGCCGACGGGCTCGTCGTGCCCGGTGTGGGAGCGTTTGCCGCCGTCATGCAGGGCTTGAAAGAGGTAGACGCGCTGCGCATGATCGGCCGTCGTGTTGCCGGCGGTCGCCCCGTCCTCGGAATCTGCGTCGGGTTGCAGATCCTGTTTGAGGAGGGGGTGGAACACGGCGTACGGACCCAGGGCATGGGGGAGTGGCCCGGTACGGTCGAACGGCTCAAGGCGGAAGTTGTGCCGCACATGGGCTGGAACACCGTCGACGCCCCCGCCGGGTCGGTGCTTTTCGAGGGCATTGCTGAAGAGCGCTTCTACTTCGTTCACTCCTACGGTGTGCAGGAATGGAACTTCGACGTCACCCAGCCGGCTATGCGGCCGCCGCTCGTCACCTGGTCCACGCACGGCAGCCCGTTCATTGCCGCGGTGGAGAATGGCCCACTCTCCGCCACGCAGTTCCACCCCGAAAAATCCGGCGACGCCGGTGCGCAGTTGCTGCGTAACTGGACCGGCAGCCTTCGCTGATCCATGTGGAGCCTGATTCTCATGGGACTGGCGGGGCTGCTGATCGGCGGCGTCGTTTCATTCCATCGCCAGCAGATGCCCCGCGCGCTCACCATCAGCTTCGGCGTTCTCGCCGTCCTGGCGCTGCTCGCCGCGTACCTGCTCACCCTGACCCCCTAACTGTCCGGCTGCGCCGGCACCGATCTTAAGAACAAAGGAAGCGAATGAGTCCCTTCACCGAATCGCCCATCCTCGAACTGCTCCCTGCGGTTGACGTGGCCGACGGCCAGGCCGTCCGGCTGGTACAGGGAGCGGCCGGCAGCGAAACAAGTTATGGCGATCCACTCGATGCCGCACTGCAATGGCAGAACGACGGCGCCGAATGGGTCCATCTCGTTGACCTGGACGCGGCCTTCGGCCGGGGATCAAATCGCGATTTGCTTGCCCGCGTCGTCAAGGAACTGAGCATCAAAGTGGAGCTCTCCGGCGGGATCCGGGATGACGCGTCCCTGGACCAGGCGCTCGAGCTCGGAGCGGAGCGGGTAAACCTCGGCACCGCGGCCCTGGAAAATCCCGTGTGGACAGCCAGCGCAATTGCCCGCTACGGCGACGCCGTGGCCGTCGGTCTCGACGTTCGTGGCACCACCCTGGCTGCCCGCGGCTGGACGGAGGAAGGCGGTGACCTCTGGGAGGTACTCGCCCGCCTGGATGATGCCGGCTGTGCTCGCTATGTCGTGACTGACGTGACCAAAGACGGAACGCTTCGGGGTCCCAACCTCCAGCTCCTCCGGGAGGTGCTCGAGAAAACCGAGCGGCCCGTGGTGGCATCCGGCGGCATCTCCAGTTTGGATGACCTTGCCGCGCTCCGGCAGTTGGTCCCCGATGGGCTTGAAGGAGCCATTGTAGGAAAGGCCCTCTATGCGGGCGCCTTCACACTACCGCAGGCGCTCGACGTCGCGGGGCTCCCGGAGCGCTAGCCATGGCAGAGCGGAGGCTTCCTGCCCACATCGAAGCGGCGCTGAGCGGTAACATCGCTGACTCGGCAGGCCGCGCCTGGGAAGGAAGGGATCTTTCCGGCGGCGGGAACCCGCTGCACGCCTTCGACAAGGACGACGGCGCGGTGCCGGCGGTTTACGCCGCTGCCCTGCAGGCTCTGGTGCACGGCGCCGCTGATGAGGCCGCAGTGCTGCGGGCGCTGACGGAAATCCGTGTCTTCGTACCGGTGATCGCGCAGCTTGGCGGCCCGGAAGCTGCTGATGATGTCACTGCAGCTCCCGGGGACCGGCACCATGAAGGTGACAAGGAAGCCGACATGGCGCTGGTAACCATCAAGGCGCCGGACGGGCGGAGCGCCCTGCCGGTCTTCACAGCCACGGCGCACCTCCAGAGCTGGCATCCGGAGGCCAGGCCCGTTGCGGTCTTCGCCTCCCGGGCAGCCCTGGCCGCGGTGTCCGAGAAAGCTGAACTCATGGTGGTCGATCCGGGCGCAGAAGTGACATTCGTCGTGCGCCGCCCCGCTCTCTGGGCGCTGGCGCAACAGGGCCAATGGTCGCCGTCGTACTCTGATCCGGACCTGGCCCGCCTCGTGGGGAAGGCGGTCGTTCCGGGCGGGAGCATTCGCAGGGTCGAAATCGCGCCCGGGGGAGGAATTTCAAGCCGCACCGCTGGCGGTAAAGTGGTTGGAGGCGGCGGTGCCGGTCCCGAGTTGCGCCTGACCCTCGTACTTGAGGAAGGTCTCTCACAGGAGGACGTCCGCTCCACAGCGGCGGCGTTCCAGGACCGCCTCCAAAACCTGCAGGAGTTTGTCGAGCGGGTGGACTCGCTCGAAATCCGGCTCACGCGTTGATCTTCCACGCGGTTGGGCCCGCGTGAAAGATGAAGAACGTTGAACTTTGCCGTTTACCGGGAGCTGCTCAGGATTGTCCCGGTCCGCCGACTGCTGATCGTGGGAATGATCGCACGCTTTCCCCACTCTGCCGCAGGGGTGCTGCTTACCCTCCACGTGGTGCAGACCCTCGAACGCGGTTATGCCGAGGCGGGCGCCGTAGCTGCAGTGATGACCATCGGTATCGCCGTCGGTGCGCCCTGGCGCGGCCGGCGTGTCGATACAGCAGGCCTGCGGGCCGCGCTGATTCCATCGGTGATTGCCGAGGCCGTGATCTGGTCGGTGGCGCCCCACCTGTCATACGAGTGGCTGCTGCTGGCCGCGCTCGTTGGCGGCATCTTTACCCTTCCCGTGTTCTCCGTTGTCCGGCAGTCTTTGGGTGTGCTCGTGAGCGGAAACTCCCGCCGGACGGCTTTCACCCTCGACGCGGTGGCCACCGAGGTGATCTTTATGGGCGGGCCGGCGTTGGGGGCTGTGCTCGCAACGCAGGTGTCCACGGTGCTGGGACTGACTGTTGTGGGCTTCTCCACCGCCGTGGCGGGGATGTTCCTCATGTGGTTCAACCCGCCGACACGCAGTACCCAGCCGGGAGCCGTCGGTGCCACGCTGTCCGGAGCGCAGGATGATGCAGCGGCCGTGGAAGTGTTGGTGGCATCAGCTCCGGCCCACGTCAGTGAAGCGTCAGCAGAACTCGTTCCCGGAGCGCGGCCGGCCCGTGCTGTACGGGCGCGGGCGCGGATGGCGCACAGTTTCGCCTGGCTCACGCTGCCGGTGGCCGTGGTCATGATCGTGGCCGCCGGTGCCGGCCTTGTCCTTGCCGGCACGGATGTCGGCATCATCGCGGTACTGGAAGCCGATCAGCGGGCCTTCGAGCTGGGCTGGGTCTTCCTCGCCTGGTGCTCGGCGTCCGTTGTGGGCGGCCTCGTCTACGGTGCCATGCACCGACCGCTCTCGCCGCTGGTGCTCCTGCTGCTGATGGCGGTTCTCACCATCCCGATGGGCTTTGCGGACAGCACGGTGGTTCTTGCGTTGCTCTCAATTGCGCCAGGGCTGCTATGTGCTCCGGTTCTCTCCGCGGCCTCGGAGCGGATTGCTCATCTGGTCACCGAGGAACGCAGGGGGGAAGCCATGGGCTGGTATGGCTCAGCCCTCACCTCCGGAGTGGCACTGGGCGCGCCGCTGGCAGGCGTGATGATCGACTCCGTGGGCCCGTGGGGCGGGTTCGTCGCAGTGGGTGCAGCGGCCGCCGCCCTGAGCCTGGCGTGTCTGGGAGCACAACAGGTACTACGACGGCGGCGCTTCGCCTGATCTCTCAGATCCCGTTTCGCGAAGGACAGTCAGTTGACCGGACCGGTGAACTTCTCGCCCGGTCCCTGGCCTGGAGCGTCAGGGATGAGTGATGCTTCCCTGAACGCAAGCTGCAGGGACCTCAGGCCATCGCGCAACGGGCCGGCATGCTGGCTGCCGATCTCCGGAGCTGCGGCGGTGATGAAGCCGGCGAGTGCAGTAATCAGCTTGCGGGCCTCGTCGAGGTCCTTGTAGGTTTCGGCGTCAGTGCCCTCAGCCAGTCCGCACTTGACGGCAGCTGCGCTCATCAGGTGCACTGCCGACGTCGTAATCACCTCGACGGCGGCGACTTCCGCAATGTCCCGAACGGGATTGTTCGCATTGCCGGACGCGGCGCGCGTTTCCTCCGGCGTCTGGAAGGTGTGGCGTGCGGCGTCGGGATTATTGTCTGCTGTGCTCATGCTGGTAAGCTTGTCACAGACCAACTGGGGGTCGTTATTTTTTGTGGCCGGGAACGGCATGAAAAAGATCACCAGTATGCAAGCGGAGTCCTCTCCCACCCGCGATTGCCGCCGTTGCCCCAGAGGCAGCCACAGGCAGCCGGGTTCGGGTCGGTGCGCTGGCTCTCCCTTTGGTAGGGAGCGCCGTTGATGCACTGATGCCGAGGCCTTCGATTGCGCATGCAGTTGGAGGCCTTCTCCTTTTGCAGGCGGTTCAGTTTTTCAACGGATATCAGGAGCAGCACATTAGCGAGCCAAGAATCAATGATCGTATCCGCGTCCCAGAGGTGCGGTTGGTAGGCCCTGCCGGCGAACAGGTTGGAATCGTCCGCATCGAAGACGCCCTCCGCCTCGCCGCTGAGTCCGACCTTGATCTTGTTGAGGTGGCACCTCAGGCAAAGCCTCCCGTTGCCAAGCTCATGGACTTCGGTAAGTACAAGTACGAAGCCGCGGTGAAGGCGCGTGAAGCGCGCAAGAACCAGACGAACACCGTGCTGAAGGAAATCCGGTTCCGCCTGAAGATCGATACCCACGATTACGAGACCAAGCGGGGCCACGCTATCCGCTTCCTCGGTGCCGGAGACAAGGTCAAGGCCATGATCCAGTTCCGCGGTCGCGAGCAGCAACGTCCCGAGATGGGCATCCGCCTCCTGCAGAAGTTTGCTGAGGATGTGTCCGAGGTCGGCGTGGTTGAGTCCACCCCCCGCATTGACGGTCGCAACATGGTCATGGTTATCGGCCCGGTGAAGAACAAAGCCGAAGCCAAGGCTGAAGCACGCCGTGCTGCCCAGCGCGCCGAGTCAAAGGCTGCCAATGATTCATCGAGGGACAAGGTTGACACCTCTGGCTCCGCACCGATGACGCAGAGCATCGGAGACTTGCTGCCCGAGGAACTGCGTACGGCAGGATCAGCTTCGGCGTCTGAGACTCCTGTAGCTGAGGCTCCTGTAGCTGAGAGTTCGGCACCTGTGACGGCAGGACCTGAGACCGCAGCGTCTGCTGTTGATACGCCTGCTACTGATGCGCCGAAGGCTGCTGAGGCCACGCAGGTAGAGGAAGCACCGAAGAAAGCTGCGCCGAAGCAGGCTGCGCCGAAGGAAGCTGCGCCGAAGGAAGCTGCACCGAAGGAAGCTGCGCCCAAGCAGGCCGCGCCGAAGGAAGCCGCACCGAAGCAGGTTGCCGCTCCGGCTGCAGCGCCGAAGCCTGCCGCTGCTGCCGCAGCGCCGAAGCCCGCTGCCGCGCCCAAACCTGCAGCAACGCCGAAGCCCAGGCCTGCGTCGGCTGCACCAAAACCAACCGGCAAGGCTGCCCCGGCCAAGGGAACGCCAAGCCGATCGAAGCCGTCCGGCTCCAACTAGGAGTCGGCTGCCCACCAGGCAGCAAGGCAACACGTAAGCACCGCAGTCCGCTGCGGAGATCGCAAGAGCCGCCGGCAAAGTGCCGGCGGAGACCAAAGGAGATCGGTTTCCATGCCGAAGATGAAGACCCACAGTGGCGCCAAAAAGCGCTTCAAGCTGACCGGCAGCGGAAAGCTCAAGCGCCAGCAGGCCAACCGTCGTCACTACCTGGAGCACAAGCCCTCCACGTTGACGCGCCGTCTGGCCAGCGACCAGATCGTGTCCAAGGCTGACACCAAGGTCATCAAGAAGATGCTCGGCGTCTAACACACCCCTATCACTTCCGGACACCCTCGCAGGCGGCTGTACTGCCGCCCACGGAACCTCTGTTCGGACGATCTATCTAAGGAGTACGCACGTGGCACGTGTGAAGCGGGCAGTCAATGCCCACAAGAAGCGTCGGGTTATTCTTGAGCGCGCCAAAGGCTACCGGGGGCAGCGTTCGCGCCTGTACCGCAAGGCAAAGGAGCAGCTGCTCCACTCGTTCGTCTACAGCTACGGCGATCGCCGCAAGCGCAAGGGCGACTTCCGTCGGCTCTGGATCCAGCGCATCAACGCTGCGTCCCGTGCCAATGGCCTCACGTACAACCGCCTCATCCAGGGCTTGAAGGCTGCCGGCATTGAGGTTGACCGCCGGATGCTCGCAGACCTCGCCGTAACTGACGCCAACGCGTTCGCGGCACTCGTGCAGATCGCCAAGGACGCACTGCCGTCCGACACCTCTGCGCCGGTCCACGCGTAGGCAGCGCACCCAGCCGGTTCCGTGAGCCGGTTGAAATAATCCATGAATACATCCGAACGCCCCCAGGCACAGCTACTGACCAATCCCCGATCAGATCGGGTCCGGGAGGTAGCGAAGCTTGCGGGGCGTTCGGCCCGTCAGCGGCAGGAATCCTTCCTCGCCGAAGGTCCGCAGGCTGTACGCGAAGCGTTGCGCCTCCACGAGGCCCGCCGTCTGGCCGGGGGAGCCGGCGTCGTGGAGGACGTGTATCTGACCGTTGAGACCCTGGCGCGCTACCCGGAGTTCGGTGCTGTGGTTCCGCCGCGGATGGTGACGGCCGAGGTGCTTGCAGCTATGAGCTCAACCGTCACGCCGCAGGGTGCCCTCGCAGTCTGCCGTTTCATCGACTCGTCGCTGGCGTCGGTGCTTGAGCGCAGTCCGCGGCTGATTGCCGTCCTGGTGGAGGTTCGTGATCCCGGAAATGCCGGGACTATCCTCCGTGCCGCCGACTCCGCCGGCGCTGACGCTGTGGTGTTGACCAGCGGAAGCGTGGACGTCTACAACCCGAAGACCGTCCGGTCGACTGTGGGTTCCCTTTTCCATCTGCCCGTGGTGGTCGGCGTCGATACCCGGGACCTGCTGACAGCGCTTGCCGGTCATTCCGTCACGGTGCTGGCGGCCGACGGCTACGGCGACTGGAACCTGGACGAGCTTCAGGACGCGAGTGCGGCCAGGCGGCTGGCGCCGTCGTCCCTTAGTGTAAATGAGCAGGACGCACGGAAGCCGTTCCTGGAGGCCTCCACAGCCTGGTTTTTCGGCAACGAGGCGCAGGGATTGGCGCCGGAAGTATTGGAGGCAGCCGGCCACCGGGTGTCAGTACCCATTTACGGCAGCGCTGAGAGCCTGAATGTCGGTACCGCAGCAACTGTGTGCCTCTACGCGTCCGCCCGGGCTCAGCGCGGTTAGACGGCTTTCTTCCGTCGGGTCCGCGGGAGGCGGCCAAAAGCTCAGCGGGAGGCGGCGAGAACCGGCTTCTCCGGAGCCGTGGCGGCGCGGTCCATCCGACCGCTGATCAACGCCACTCCCAGACCGAAGGCCGCAAGCACAGCACCCACCAGGGCCGGTGCCGTGTAGCCCCAGCCGAGCGCGATCACCGCGCCGCCGAGAAACGCGCCCAACGCATTCGCCGTATTGAGCGCCGCGTGGTTCATGGAAGACGCCAGCGACGGAGCGTCGGGGGAGACATCCATCAGGCGCACCTGCAGCGAGGGGATCAGAGCCGATCCGATCGCCCCGACGAGGAAGACGAACAGCAGGGCCGTCGGTGCCCACTGCACCGCCACGGCGAAAAGCAGAAGGCACACCGAGATGCTTCCCATCACCCAGTAGATGGTCCCCAATACGGAGATATCGGCGAGTCGCCCGCCTACGACGTTGCCTGCGACCATGCCAAGACCATAGAGCGCGACGACGATCGGCAGCACAGCTTCGGAGACACCGGCCACTTCCGTCATGGTCGGTGCAATGTAGGTGTACACAGCGAAGAATCCGCCGAAACCGACCGTGCCGATCAGCAGGGTCATCCATACCTGTCCCCGTTTCAGTGCCCCCAGCTCCCGGGTGATGCTCGCGCCGTCGCGTACGTCCTGATGGGGTACAAAGCGGGCGATCAGGAGCAGCGTGAGGATGCCGATGAACCCTACGAGGATGAACATGGTCCGCCACCCGAACTGCTGCCCGAGCCAGGTCGCAAAAGGCACTCCCACAACGTTGGCAATGCTCAGTCCCATCATGACCATCGCAACAGCGTGGGCACGCCGCGTCGGCGAGGACAGTGATGCGGCGATGACCGCGGCTACTCCGAAGAAGGCCCCGTGGGGCAAGCCGGAGATGAATCGGGAGACCAGGAGCCACCCGTAGTCGTGGGCAATGTAGGAGGAGAGGTTCCCTACGGTGAAGAGGGCCATCAGTGCCAGCGCTACCCGCTTGTGCGGGAGCCGGGCACCGAGCGTTGAGAGCAGGGGAGCACCAACGACGACTCCCAGCGCGTACGCCGAGATGACGTGCCCGCCCGCGGGGATATCCACGCCGAGGTCATCCACCATGTTGGGCAGCAGCCCCATGATGGCGAACTCGGTAGTGCCGATCCCGAAGCCACCCACCGCCAGGGCGAGAATCGCCAGGACAAGGGTGTGCGTTGGTCGTTCGGCGGGCATTGCAGGCACGGGACTCATTTCGACGACGGGAAGTGCCTAAGCGGCGCCGGTTATGTGGCCGCGCATCGTTGAGCAGGGACTTCTTGCACCTTCCACTTTACGGGTCCGAGATTGGATCGATGCCAAAAAGATCCCGAACCGGGCGGTGCAAAGTACGGCAGTCGGCTCTAAAATTGGACCGGCACGAGGAGCGCGGAGCCATGGATGGATCATCCCCTGAACCAGCAATTTCTCCCGGAACGTCTCAGTATTCGTTCCGGAGATCATCTGACTACGGGTCGCCTGCGCCGCCTTCGGCTGTCCACCGGCTGTTGACCACCTGCCTTCTGACGTTCAGCCTCATTGTGGGCATGCTGGGAGCTACCGTTCCCGCGGCTCACGCGGCGCCCCTTTTCGGTCATGACGTTTCCTGGCCACAGTGTTCGACGGCGCAGGGCGGCTTCGGGCTGCCTCTTCCGCCGCCGGCATCCCAGTTTGTCATCATCGGCCTGACCCGCGGGCTTGCCTTCACCGAAAACCCGTGCCTTGCAGACCAGGTAACCTGGGCGCGCACCAACGCCAAGCCGGCCCACGGCTACGCCATGGCCACCTACCCGACTGCGGCCCAGCTCACCACCTACGGCGGGCAGGGGCCGTGGTCGTCCACAACGCACGCCGGGCGGCTTTCCAACGTTGGCTATTCGGAGGCCCGCTTCGCCGTTCAGAGCCTCACTCGGATCGGATTCCGCCCGCCGGTGGTGTGGATCGATGTTGAACCGCGCCCTGCCCAACCATGGCCGGCTGCAACCGCCGCCCAACGATTGGACAACAGATACGTCGTCGAAGGGCTCATGCGCGGATTGCGTGACGCTGGATTCGCCTACGGTTTCTACTCCTACACCGCCGGTTGGCAGGAAATCGTTGGCCAATGGCGGTTGACGGGCGTACCTGTCTGGGCCACGGCAGGCAGGCTGGACTACCCGACCGAGGCACTCGACAGGTGCTTTCCACCCAGCTTCTCCGCCGGCCGTGTCTACATTTCCCAGTGGTATGACGATGTCCGTGACTATGACCGCACGTGCGAACCGTATAACTTCACTGCGCTGCCCATCCCGGCCTCTACGCTGACCGGCTCCACCGCCGAGTTCAACGGGGACTGGCGTAACGACATTCTGGCCCGCGTCGGCGCGACCGGCGAGCTGAGACTGTATGCCGGAACCGGTGCCGGGCGTTTGAACTCCGGAATCCAGATCGGCAATGGCTGGGGGATCTTCAACGCGCTGGAGACACTCGGCGACTTCAACGGCGACGGCCCCGCAGATGTGATCGGTCGCGAAGCAGCTACCGGGGTGCTGTGGCTCTACAGGGGGAACGGCACCGGCGGTTGGTTGCCGCGTGTACAGGTGGGCCATGGCTGGAATGGAATGAGCAGCATCACTGCACCTGGGGATTTCGACGGTGATCAGCGGGTGGACCTGCTGGCACGCGAACGGGCCACGGGTGCGTTGTGGCTGTATCGGGGGAATGGTTCCGGTGGTTGGCTGCCGCGCGTCCTCGTGGGAAGTGGATGGAACTCGATAACCGCGATCATCACGCCGGGCGATTTCAGCGGCGACCGGACCAGCGACGTCCTCGCACGCGATGCCGCGGGCATCCTCTGGCTCTACCCGGGTAACGGTGCGGGCGGATGGTTGCCACGGGTCCGCGCCGGGCATGGCTGGAACTCGATGACCGCGATCATTGGAACGGGTGACCTCAACGGTGACCGAATTGCTGACATCGCCGCACGTGATTCGAGCGGTGCACTCTGGCTGTACCCGGGCAACGGCAGGTCCGGCTTCCTTTCGCGCAGTCCCCTCGGCTCAGGCTGGAACGGAATCAACGCCATCTTCTAAGCCGTCGTTCTGCGCCCCTAGACTGGCTGGATGACCGATACCCAGCGCACACAAGTTGTCGGCGCCGCCATTGTTGATTCGCTCACTGCACCGTCCAAACTGCTCGCAGCGCGCAGAAGCGCTCCGGAGCAGTTCGCCGGGCAGTGGGAGTTCCCCGGCGGCAAGGTTGAGCCGGACGAAGATGACTTGGAGGCGGTCCAGCGTGAAGTGCGCGAAGAGTTGGGCGTGGACGTGCAGGTCGGGGCTGAACTCGTCGGCCCTGATCCCGACGGCTGGCCGCTGAATGCCTCAGCAGGAATGCGGGTGTGGCTGGCGGTCATCACCGCCGGCATACCGGCCGCATTGCAGGACCACGACGAGCTCCGCTGGGTCAGTCTCAGGGATACCGGCGAGCTCCGGGATCTTCCGTGGATCCCTGCGGACCGTCCCATCGTTGATGCTCTGCTCGAGACCGTGGTTCCGGTCGAAGATCTGACTTAGGAGCAGAAGAGGGTAGCCGGGCGCAGACGCGGGAAGTTCGGCTCAGAAGAGCGTGGGCTCGGCTGCTGACACCCCATGCCCGGGCGATGCCGACGACGACGGCGCGTGCCCACCTGCTCCCGCTTCCTCCCGAAAGAAGCGTGCCCCGGCAGCCAATCCATGACGACGCCGGTGCACCTGCACGCGTTTCGAGAGCCAGGTGCGGTATTCACCGGAGGCGTAAGTGCCTCCGCCATAGAGCCGGCGGTAGCGTCCGACCAGCGAGGGATGTTTTTTGGCCAGCCATTCCATGTACCACTCACGGGCTCCCGGACGCAGGTGCAGTGCTCCGGCGGACACACCCGTGGCGCCCGCCGCAGCGAGGGCTGCGAACAAGGCGTCCAGGGCTTCATCGCTGTCGGTGAGCCACGGCAGGATGGGCATGGCCATGACGCCGCAGGGCAGACCCGCATCCCGCAACCTGGTGATGAGGTCCAGGCGTGCGCGCGGGGTGGGAGTTCCCGGTTCCACCGTGTGGGCAAGCTCGGGATCGAGCACCGCAAGCGAAATTCCCATGCCGAGGCTGACCTGGGTGCCGGCTTCCTTGAGTAGCGGAAGATCCCGGCTGAGCAGCGTCCCCTTGGTGAGAATGGAAAACGGTGTACCGCTGTCTGCGAGCGCACGGATGATGCCCGGCATCAACCGGTACCGTCCTTCGGCCCGCTGGTAGGGATCGGTGTTGGTGCCCATCGCCACGTGTTCGCAGTTCCAGGAGGGTTTGGCTACCTCGCGCCGGAGGACCTCGCCGATGTTGGTCTTGACCACTACTTGCGAGTCGAAGTCGAGACCGGTGTCCAGGTTGAGGTAGCTGTGGGTCTTGCGGGCGAAGCAGTACACGCACGCATGCGAACACCCACGGTAGGGGTTGACGGTCCACGAGAACGGCATTCCCGAACTTTCCGGGACTCGGTTCAGGGCCGATTTGGCCAGCACCTCGTGGAAGGTGATGCCCGCGAACTCCGGGGTTCTAACGGACCGCACAAGCCCGGCGAGCGGCACCAGCGGCTCCGGTTCTCCGGCAGCGGCCACCGTCGTCGTCGTTTTTTGCGCATCCCATCGCATTCTTTTATTAGAACATAAGTTCCTATTGAATTGCGGAAAGGCCGGAGG
Organism: Arthrobacter sp. PTI12; assembly: GCF_056679915.1. NCBI lineage: Bacteria > Bacillati > Actinomycetota > Actinomycetes > Micrococcales > Micrococcaceae > Arthrobacter > Arthrobacter sp. PTI12. Next base: position 1,752,247 of record NZ_CM155256.1, read on the forward strand.
GATAGGCTGGTGAAATGATCCTGCTCACCGGCTTTGAGCCTTTCGGCGGCGAAACCGTCAATCCCTCCTGGGAGGCGGCTCAGCAGGCCGCAGCCATCCTGGCGGATGAGGGCGAGGCGGTGGTAGCGGTTCGGTTGCCCTGCGTCTTCGGCGCAAGCATCGATGTGCTTGCTGATGCCGTTCGTGCTCACCAGCCGCAGCTGGTGCTGTGCGTGGGGCAGGCGGGAGGCCGGTCGGAAGTCTCTCTCGAGCGGATCGCGATCAATGTCGATGATGCCCGGATTCCGGATAATGCGGGCAACCAGCCGGTGGACGATGCCGTGCGCGCCGGCGGGCCAGCGGCTTACTTCAGCACTCTTCCGCTCAAGCGGAGCCTGCAGGCGCTGGTGGAGGCCAGGCTGCCCGCGGCGGTGTCCCAGACGGCCGGCACGTATGTCTGCAACCACGTCTTCTACGGGCTCATGGATCTACTGGCCCACGGTGACGGTGCGCCGCGCGGCGGCTTTATCCATGTGCCGTTCTCGACCGAACAGGCACAGGCTCACGGCGCGTCCGGGATGCCGATCGGGGAGATGGCCCGCGCGCTGGTTGTTATTGCCCGGACGAGTGCCGACGCTGGAGCGGATCTGAGGATCGCAGCCGGCGCGGAGCACTGACACGCCGGGTCAGCGCGGCGCGCAGCGGGCGCTCCACGTAGCCGCCCTCCTGGAGACCGGCCCCGCGTTCGAAGACATTGCGCGACGCCGGATCACCAGTGAGGAGCCAGGACGCCCCCGCGGCAAGAAAGTAGGCCGGCAGGAACGGCAGGCCGAAGCACAACGCATACTGCGTACAGTGGCGTGCTTCATGTTCGACGAGCCGCGGTCTCCGGGCCACCACTTCCGGTCCTGCACGGAACAGCACAACGTTTCCCACGGTGAACGCAGACGCCTTCGGCAGCCGGGGGGAGTAGTGATGCGCGAAGATGAGGCCGCGGGAAGCGGGGCGGAGCTCGCAGCCCACCAGCTTCGCGGCGGCCAGGCCGAGCAGCGTAGATCCGTTCATCCAGTTGAGTGCCGAGCGCAGGCGGTCGCGGCGATGCATAGGCCCAAGTCTAAAGATATGGTGCAGGACATGCCCGGCCGTGGTTGGGGCCATTCGGGGCACCCGCCAACGGTCCTTTAGACTGGCAAGGCCGCCGGAGTACTGGATCATCAGTGCCGCCGGCACCCATCGCGCTCACGACACCAAGGTAAAAGCACACTCATGTCTGAACCCACCACACCCGCGGACGCTCCGGACACCGCCGCCGCCCCGGATCCCCTGGACGCCGACGCCATCGCGGCCGCGGTTGACCGCGCGCTCAGCGAGATCGCCGCCGCAGGGAACCTCGACGAGCTCAAATCGGTACGGCTTGCCCACACGGGCGAGAAGTCGCCGATGAGCCTCGCGAACCGGCAGATCGGCTCGCTCGCGAAAGACCAGAAGGCCGCCGCCGGAAAGAACATCGGCCCCGCCCGCGGACGCATCAACCAGGCACTCGCCGCCCGGGCAACCGAGCTGGAAGCTGAGCGCGACGCGCGCATCCTCGTGGAGGAGGCAGTCGACGTGACCGCTGCTCCGCGCCGTCGTCGTGCTGGGGCCCGGCATCCGCTGTCCATCCTCCAGGAGCGGGTCAGCGACATCTTCGTCGGCATGGGCTGGGAAATCGCCGAAGGGCCCGAGGTTGAATCCGAATGGTTCAACTTCGACGCGTTGAATTTCAAACCCGATCACCCTGCGCGCGAAATGCAGGACACCTTCTTCGTTGAGCCGCCCGAGGCGCACCTGGTGATGCGCACCCACACTTCACCGGTACAGGTGAGAGCGATGCTCGAGCGCGAGGTTCCCATCTATGTCCTGTGCCCCGGCAAGGTGTTCCGCACGGACGAGCTGGACGCCACCCACACTCCCGTGTTCCACCAGTTCGAGGGCCTGGCCATCGACAAGGGCCTGAGCATGGCGGACCTGCGCGGAACGCTCGAACACTTCGCCCGGCTCATGTTCGGCGATGATGCCGGCATCCGCCTGCGCCCCAACTACTTCCCCTTCACCGAGCCCTCCGCCGAGCTGGATATCTGGCACCCGGGTGCCAAGGGCGGCCCCCAGTGGATTGAGTGGGGCGGTTGCGGCATGGTACACCCGAACGTGCTCCGAGCCGCCGGCATCGATCCTGACGTGTACTCGGGATTCGCGTTCGGCATGGGCATCGAGCGCACCCTCATGTTCCGCAACGAGGTAGGCGACATGCGGGACATGATTGAGGGCGACGTACGTTTCAGCGAGCACTTCGGGATGGAGATCTAACCGTGCGAGTACCACTGTCCTGGCTGCGTGAGTACGCACAGGTTCCTGGCGAGGCATCCGCCGAAGACGTCATGGCCGAACTGGTGAAGGTCGGCCTGGAGGAAGAGGCCGTCCATCGTCCCACCGATACCCTTTCCGGGCCGATCGTGGTGGGACAGGTGCTCTCGGTCGAGAAAGAGCCGCAGACCAACGGTAAGACCATCAACTGGTGCCAGGTCCGTGTGGTGCCCGAGGGCGCTGAGCAGACCCTGACCGCGGACGGCATCGACCCGTCCGGCGTGCAGGGAATCGTGTGCGGCGCACACAACTTCGTCGAAGGTGACAAGGTGGTGGTCACCCTTCCCGGCGCCGTGCTTCCCGGCGATTTCCGCATTGCCGCACGCAAGACCTACGGCCATGTGTCTGCCGGGATGATTGCTTCCGTTCGTGAACTGGGAATCGGTGAGGACCACGACGGCATCCTCGTGTTGTCCACTCTCGGGCTGGACCCGGAGGTCGGATCGGACGCCATGGAGTTATTGGGACTCTATGACCAGGCGGCCGAAATCAATGTGACCCCCGACCGCAGCTACTGCTTCTCAATCCGGGGGATCGCGCGTGAGTACGCCCACGCCACGGGGTCGGCGTTCACCGACCCGGCTGCCGCCGTCGTCGTCGATCCGGCGGACGGCGCGGGGTACCCGGTGCGGCTGGAAGACCAGGCTCCCATTTACGGGAATGCCGGCTGCGACCGTTTCGTGGCCCGCGTGGTGCGCGGGGTGGATGCCACCCGGCCGACGCCGCAGTGGATGGTCTCGCGGCTGCGCCTGGCGGGCATCCGATCCATCTCGCTGCCGGTCGACATTTCGAACTACGTCATGCTCGAGCTCGGCCAGCCGACGCACTGCTACGACGTCGCCAGGCTCACCGGTGAGGTTGTGGTGCGCCGGGCCAACGCCGGCGAAACCATCGTGACCCTCGATGACCGCAAGCGTGAGCTGCACCCTGAGGATCTCCTCATTACTGACGCTTCGGGCGCCATCGGCATCGCCGGCGTCATGGGCGGAGCGGCCACGGAGGTCTCGAGCTCCACCACGGACGTTCTCGTGGAGTCCGCACACTTCGACGAGGTGTCAATCGCCCGCGCACGCCGCCGCCACAAGCTGCCGTCGGAGGCGTCCAAGCGCTTCGAGCGTGGGGTGGATTGGCACGTTGCCGATGTCGCGGCCCAGCGCGTCGTGGACCTGCTCGTGAGGCTTGCCGGCGGTACCGCCGATGCATCGATCACCGACGTCGGAACCGCGCCCCAACCCATCCTGATCGACCTGCCGGCAGGCTATGCCTCGGAACGGATCGGTATGGATTTCGCGCCGGAACAGGTGGTCGGTGCACTCACCGACCTCGGTGCTGATGTGGCGGAGTACGACGGCGGCTGGCAGGTTACCGCCCCCAGCTGGCGTCAGGACCTGACCATCAAAGACGACCTCGCCGAGGAAATTGCCCGGCTGGTGGGCTACGACCAGATCCCGTCCCGGCTGCCGGTCGCTCCTCCCGGGCGCGGCCTCACGCGCACCCAGCAGCAGCGGCGCCGCGTTCTGACTGCGCTCGCCGGCGCAGGGCTGACCGAAGTGCTGTCCTATCCCTTTGTTTCAATGGAGGCCAACGACACGTTCGGCGCAGCGGAGGGAACGGGGCCCGCCGTCAAGCTGGCCAACCCGTTGAGTGCCGAATTCGGCTATCTGCGGCGCTCCATCCTTCCCGGCCTGATCGAGGTGGCCAAGCGGAACTCCTCGCGCGGATTCCGCGATCTGGCGCTCTTCGAGGCCGGTTCGGTGTTCCTGCCGCAGGAGACCCTCGGCACCGCAACCATCCCGCCGCTCGGAGCCCTGCCCGACGACGCGACGCTCGAGACGCTGTACAACGGCCTCCCGCTGCAGCCGCTGACTATCGCCGCCGTGTTCTTCGGCAAGGACTCACCGGCTGCAGCCGGCCACTCTCCGCGTGCCTGGGACTGGGCGGACGCCCTCGACATCGTCCGGTTGATGGCTGACGTCGTCGGCGTCGACCTCGTGATCGAACAGGGTGAGCACCGGGCCTTCCATCCCGGACGCACCGCACGCATCAGTCTGCGCAGCGGTGAGGAGCTCGGCTACGCGGGAGAACTGCATCCGAAGCTGGTCGCCGCGCAGGACCTGCCGCCGCGCACGGTTGCACTGGAAATCAACGCAGACCTGCTGTTCGACGCCGCGCCGGACGTCATCGTGGCCCGGCATCTCTCGACCTTCCCCGCGACCACGCAGGACGTAGCCCTTGTGGTTGACGCGGGTCTGCCGGCCGATGAGGTTCTCGCCACGCTGCGCGAAGGCGCCGGTGAACTGCTGGAGGAGGTGCACCTGTTCGACGTGTACTCAGGACAGGGGATTGGCGACGGCAAGAAGTCACTCGCCTTCGGTCTTCGCTTCCGCGCCACCGACCGCACCCTGACCGCAGATGAGGCGAGCGCCGCCCGCGACCAGGCCGTGCACCTCGCAGCCGAGCGCCACGGAGCCGTGCAGCGCCGCTGACCCGTGTTGCATCCGCGCGTTGAATGTGCAGGACACACCCCCTATGGACAGCCAAAAGGGGTGTGTCCTGACAAATGAACGCGGGTTGGGGGACTTAGCGCGCGGGATCAGGGGACGAGGAGAAGTTTGCCCGTCGTCCTGCGCGACTGGAGGTCCTCGTGCGCCTGCGCGGCGTCAGCCAACGGGTAACGTGCACCGATCCTCACGGTGAGCGATCCGTCAGCAACCGCGCCGAAGACCTCTCCTGCCCGCCAGCGCCGCTCCTCGGCGGACCGCAGATAGAAGGCGAGGCTCGGCCGCGTCACATAGAGCGAACCGGAGCTGTTCAGCCGCTGCAGATTGAAGTCGGGAACCGGCCCGGATGCAGCGCCGAACAGGACCAGCATCCCGCGCACGCGCAGTGACTCCAGCGACCCGTCGAAGGTCGCCTTGCCCACTCCGTCATAGACCACATCCACACCCGCGCCGTCGGTCAGCTCCCGCACCCGCTCCGAGAAGCCCTCGTAGCGAAGTACGACGTCGGCTCCCGCCTCCCGCGCCAGTGCTTCCTTCTCGTCGGTCGAGACGGTTGTGATGACCCGGGCTCCCTTGGCTTTGAGCATCTGCGTCAACAGGAGCCCCGTTCCGCCGGCCCCCGCGTGGGTCAGCACAGTTTCACCGTGCTGTACCGGGTACGTGGAATTCACCAGGTAGTGCGCCGTCATTCCCTGCAGCGGAAGCGCGGCGGCGGTCTCAAGGTCCACGCCGTCGGGCACCGGCAGTGCCCTTTCCGCATCAACGAGTGTGTAGTCCGCGTAGGACCGGGAACCCTCGGCGAACGCTATCCGGTCGCCAACCGAGAAGCCGTGGGCCTCCGGCCCTATCCCGATGACTTCACCGGCTGCCTCACCGCCCGGAATGAACGGATACTCAACCGCATAGATCCCGGCACGCTGGTACGTCTCAATGAAGTTCACCCCGACCGCGGCGACCCCGACCAACAGTTGCGAACCGGACGGTGCAGGCCGTTCGATGGACACGGGTTTGAGGACCTCGGGTCCTCCGGCGCGCTCAGCGACAATGGCAATGGGCATGTCAGTGCTTCCTCTCATCGGTGTGCTCTTACTGCGTGCAACCGGTCCCGTGGTGAACTCATTCCGACCTCCAGTACCCATTGGATAAATATGTGCACCAGTGAATAGGTTTGCTGTACGATGAATCGCATGAATATTTCCGTCGCGGTATCCGGAGCAAGCGGCTATGCCGGAGGCGAGGTCCTGCGCCTGCTTTCGACCCATCCCGAGGTGAGGATAGGCGCGATCACCGCCCACAGCAGTGCCGGCAGCAGGCTGGGCGAGGTGCAGCCGCACCTGCACTCCCTCGCTGGCCGCATTATTGAGGAAACCAATCCCGCCAACCTCGCCGGGCATGATGTCGTCTTTCTCGCCCTGCCCCACGGAGCCAGCGCCGAGGTGGCCGCACAGCTGCCGCCGGAAGTCCTGGTCATCGACGCCGGAGCTGACCACCGGCTCGAAGACGCCGACGCCTGGCACCGCTTCTACGGCTCCGAGCATGCCGGCACCTGGCCCTATGGACTTCCGGAGCTGCCCGGTGCCCGCGACGCGTTGCGGAACGCCCGCCGCATCGCCGTCCCCGGTTGCTACCCGACCAGCGCACTCTTGGCCCTCACCCCGGGATTCGCTGCGGGGCTGCTCCAGCCGGACGACGTCGTCATTGTGTCTGCCTCCGGTGCCTCCGGCGCCGGCAAGGCGCTGAAATCGCATCTGCTCGGCTCAGAGATGATGGGCGGGATGAGCCCATACGGAGTCGGCGGCAGCCACCGGCACACCCCGGAGGTGGAGCAGGGGCTGGGCTGGGCTGCCGGTGCGCCGGTCACGGTCTCCTTCACACCGACCCTCGCTCCGATGTCACGCGGCATCCTGACGACGGCGACGGCGCGGGTCACACCCGGTACCACCGCTGAGCAGCTGCGTGAGGCGTGGGAAACCGCGTACGACGACGAACCCTTCGTCACGCTGTTGCCGCTTGGTCAGTGGCCCGCCACCAAATCCGTCCTTGGGTCCAACTTTGCGCAGCTCCAGTTGGCTTTCGACGAGCACGCCGGCCGGGTCGTCGTCAGCTGTGCCATCGACAACCTCACCAAGGGGACTGCCGGTGGTGCGGTGCAGTCTATGAACATTGCCCTCGGTCTGCCGGAGATCACGGGCCTCACCGGATCAGGAGTTGCACCATGAGCGTTACCGAACCGCAGGGATTCCGCGCAGCAGGCGTGGCGGCAGGACTGAAGTCGACCGGGGCACGGGATGTCGCCGTCGTCATCAATGATGGTCCGCACCATCAGGCAGCGGCGGTTTTCACCTCCAATCGGGTCGCCGCTGCGCCCGTTCACTGGTCGCGTCAGGTGGTCTCGGACGGGCGGGTGGATGCCGTCGTGCTCAATTCCGGTGGTGCAAACGCCTGCACCGGGCCGCAGGGCTTTCAGAACACGCACCGCACCGCGGAGTTCGCGGCGGAGGCGCTTGGCGTCTCAGCCAGCGATGTCTTCGTCTGTTCCACCGGGCTCATCGGAGAACAGCTGCCCATGGACAAGCTGCTGCCGGGCGTCAACGAGGCAGCCGCACACCTGTCCGACGGCGGCGGCCGGGCTGCTGCCGAGGCAATCATGACCACTGACTCGGTGCCCAAGACCGCAACCTACCCCGCCACGCAGGATGAGCCGAGCGAGGGCTACTCCATCGGCGGAATGGCAAAGGGTGCTGGAATGCTTGCGCCGGGCCTCGCCACCATGCTGGTTGTCCTCACCACTGACGCCGTCCTGGACGCTGCAGTCCTCGATACCGCGCTGCGTGCCGCAACCCGAGTCACCTTTGACCGCGCTGACTCGGACGGTTGCATGTCGACCAACGACACGGTGGTGCTGCTTGCCTCGGGCGCGAGCGGAGTCCGTCCGGATCCGGCCCAGTTCACCGAAGCTCTCACCGGCGTCTGCTCTTCACTGGCTCATCAGCTCATTGAGGATGCGGAAGGAGCGAGCCACACCATCGCGATCCGGACCATCAACGCAGCCACCGAGGAAGACGCCGAAACCGCTGGTCGTGCCGTCGCCCGGTCCAACCTCTTCAAGGCTGCCATTTTCGGCAACGACCCGAACTGGGGCAGGGTCCTGGCGGCCGTCGGCACCACCGACGCCGTTTTCGAGCCCGATCGCCTCGATGTAGCGATCAACGCGGTGCAGATCTGCCGCGACGGCGGAATCGGTGAACCACGGGAACTGGTCGACCTGACCGCCCGCCTGGTCACCGTCGAGATCAACCTCAACGCCGGCTCCGAATCGGCCACAATCTGGACCAATGACCTCACGCACGACTACGTGCATGGAAACTCGGCCTACTCGAGCTGAACTTTTCAGGTGAAGATGCTGCCGCTGCAGACGCCGAGTCGAAGGACAAAATGAACACTCTCAACGCCGCCCAGGACAAGGCGGCAACCCTGATCGAGGCGCTTCCCTGGATCCAGCGGTTCGCCGGCACCACCATGGTCATCAAGTACGGCGGCAACGCCATGGTCAACGATGAGCTGCGCCGTGCCTTCGCCGAGGACATCGTGTTCCTCCACCACGCCGGGGTGCGCCCCGTCGTGGTGCATGGCGGCGGCCCGCAGATCAACGGGATGCTGGACCGGCTTGGCATCACCTCGGAATTCAAGGGCGGCCTGCGCGTCACTACCCCGGAAGCCATGGATGTTGTCCGCATGGTGCTGACCGGCCAGGTGAGCCGTGAACTGGTCGGCCTCATCAACTCCCATGGGCCCTATGCCGTTGGTCTCTCCGGTGAGGACGGCGGCCTGCTCCGGGCCGTCCGGACCGGCACCGTAGTGGACGGCGAGGAAGTTGACCTCGGGCTGGTCGGCGAAGTGGTCGGAGTCAACCCGGCCGCAATCCTCGACATCCTCGAAGCAGGACGCATCCCGGTCATCTCCACCGTGGCACCCGAGACTGACTCCACAGGCAATGGAACGGGACAGGTCCTCAACGTCAATGCCGACACCGCCGCTGCGGCGCTCGCCGAAGCGCTCGGTGCGTCGAAGCTCGTCATCCTTACCGACGTCGAAGGTCTCTACTCCAACTGGCCGGACCGCACGAGCCTGATTTCTTCACTGACGGCTGCCGATCTGCGAGGCCTCCTGCCCGAACTGGAATCGGGGATGATTCCCAAGATGACCGCCTGCCTCAAGGCCGTTGACGGGGGAGTGGAGCGGGCGCACATCGTCGACGGACGACTGCCGCACTCAATGCTGCTTGAGATTTTCACGGCCGCTGGAATAGGCACACAGGTAGTGCCGGACGAGGACGAAGCACTGTGACCAAGGAAACCGCCCTCGAATCCGCATCGGCAGCGGCGCTCATTGACCCTGCACAGGGGAAAGAATGGCTGCAGCGCTATTCGAACGCCGTGCTGGGTGTTTTCGGCACGCCGCAGCGCGTTCTGGTGCGCGGAGCTGGCTGCCACGTCTGGGATGCCGACGGCAAGCAGTACCTCGACCTCCTCGGCGGAATCGCCGTCAACGCGCTGGGCCACGCCCACCCCTTCGTCACGTCGGTGATTTCCTCCCAGCTGGCCACCCTCGGGCATGTCTCGAACTTCTTCACCAGCCCCACGCAGGTGGCGCTCGCCGAGAAGCTCCTGTCCCTGTCCGGTGCCGGCGAAGGATCGAAGGTGTTTTTCGCGAACTCCGGCACCGAGGCCGTCGAGGCAGCCTTCAAGCTCGCCCGCCGCAACAGCGCCGGCGGACGCAAGCGCATTCTCGCGCTTGCTGGCGGCTTCCACGGCCGCACCATGGGCGCTCTCGCCCTCACCGCGAAGCGGGCGTACCGCGAGCCGTTCGAACCGCTGCCCGGCGGCGTCGAGCATCTGCCGTTCAATGACACCGCGGCGCTGGAGGCAGCGCTCGATGAGTCTGTTGCCGCCGTCGTCCTCGAACCTATCCAGGGCGAGGCGGGCGTGCGCCCGCTCAGCATCGACTACCTGCGCAAGGCACGTGAACTGACCAGTGAAGTCGGCGCGTTGCTCATCCTGGACGAGGTACAGACCGGCGTGGGCCGCACCGGGCGCTGGTTCGCGCACCAGGCAAGCGGTATCACCCCTGATGCCATGACCCTGGCCAAAGGACTGGGCGGCGGTTTCCCCATCGGTGCGCTGGTGACATTCGGTAGTGAGGTGTCCTCGCTGCTCACGCCGGGCCAGCACGGAACGACCTTCGGCGGGAATCCAGTCGCGACGGCCGCTGCGCTGGCCACCCTGCACGCGCTTGAGGCGGGTTCGGTGCTGCAGAACGCGAACGACGTCGGCAGCTACCTTCGCAGCAAGCTGGCCGGCGTGAGCGGCGTGAGCGAGGTCCGCGGAGAGGGCCTGCTGATCGGTTTCGACCTCGACGGCGACTACGCCTCGGACGCCGTCACGGAGGCCCTCACCCAGGGGTTCATCATCAACGCGCCCACGCCGCACACACTCCGGCTCGCGCCGCCGCTGATCCTGACGCGCACCCAGGCACAGAGCTTCCTCAATGCACTGCCGGCGATCCTCGAGACGGCACGAAACTGCGGTGCAGCCGGAAACAACGCAGCCGGAAACAACGCAGCCCAGACCACGGAGGCATCCGAATGACCCGCCACTTCCTACTCGACACCGACCTCACCCAGGCTGAACAAAACGAGGTCCTCGACCTCGCGCTTGAACTGAAGAAGGCACCGTACTCGAACCCCGCCTATGCCGGTGATGGCTCGGGACGCAAGACCGTCGCCGTGATCTTCGACAAGACCTCCACCCGGACCCGCGTGTCCTTTGCCACGGGGATCGCGGACCTCGGCGGGGTGCCGCTCATCATCGGTGCGGGCGAGTCGCAGCTCGGTCACAAGGAATCCATCGCTGACACGGCCAGGGTCCTTGAACGGATGGTCTCCACCATCGTCTGGCGCACCTATGCGCAGGCCGGGCTCGAGGAGATGGCCGAGGCGTCCTCCGTGCCCGTCATCAACGCGCTCTCCGATGACTATCACCCGTGCCAGCTGCTCGCCGACCTGCTGACCGTCCGGGAACACAAGGGCGCGCTGGCAGGCCTCACGCTCGCTTACTTCGGTGATGCCGCGAACAACATGGCGAACTCCTACCTGCTTGCCGGGGTCACCGCCGGTATGCACGTACGCATCGCGGGTCCCGAGGGCTACCTGCCGGAACAACACATTGTCGACGCCGCCAACAAGCGCGCCGCGGAAACCGGCGGCTCGGTGCTGATCACCACGGATGCAGGCGAGGCGGCAACCGGGGCCGATGTCCTTGCCACCGACACCTGGGTGTCCATGGGGCAGGAGATCGAGGACGACGCCGCGAAGACTGCGAGATTCGAGCTGTTCCGTCCGTACGCCCTTGATGAGGCGCTGCTGGCGCAGGCGGCGGCCGACGCCGTCGTCCTCCACTGCCTGCCGGCTTATCGCGGCTACGAGATTTCCGCCGCGGTCATCGACGGGCCGCAGTCTGTTGTGTGGGACGAGGCGGAGAACCGGCTGCATGCGCAGAAGGCGCTCATGGTGTGGCTCATGGAGCGCTCGTGACTACTGCGGCGTCACCAGGTCAATCGGCCGGCCAGCCTCCTGGTCAGCCGACAGGTCAGCCAACGACGAAGATCGCCCGCCAGGCCCGGATCACTGCCCTGCTCACCGCACAGTCGGTGCGGTCCCAGTCTGAACTGGCCGAACTGCTGGCGGATGCCGGTCTACAGGTGGCGCAGGCCACGCTGTCCCGGGACCTCGTCGAGCTGGGAGCCGTGCGCGTCCGTGGTAAGGACGGCGCACTGGTGTACGCCGTGCCCGGTGAAGGCGGCGGGCGGGCACCGCAGAGCGGCGTCACGCAGGAAATCCTGGACAGCAGGTTGTCCCGGCTGTGCGGGGAGCTCCTCGTGACGGCCGAGGCATCCGGGAACCTTGTGGTCCTGCGTACGCCGCCGGGAGCCGCGAACTTCCTGGCGCTGGCCATCGACCATTCGGTCATGCCGTCGGTGCTCGGTACGATCGCCGGAGACGACACGATTATGCTGGTCAGCCGCGATCCTTCCGGCGGCGCCGAGGTGGCTGCCCGATTCCTGCAGTTCGCGCACGAAGCGTCCTGAACACCAGATTTTCTCCACATCACCGAAATACCCCAACACACAAGAGGAGCTACCCAAGTGACTGAACGCATTGTCCTCGCCTACTCAGGCGGACTGGATACGTCGGTGGCCATCGGCTGGATCGCCGAGGCAACCGGAGCAGAAGTGGTGGCTGTCGCCGTCGACGTCGGACAGGGCGGGGAATCGCTCGAGACCATTCGCCAGCGCGCACTGGGCTGCGGCGCCGTGGAAGCCTACGTCGCGGACGCACGTGACGAGTTCGCCAACGAGTACTGCATGCCCACGCTGCGTGCGAACGCCCTGTACATGGACGCCTATCCGCTGGTCTCCGCCATCTCCCGGCCGGTGATCGTCAAGCACCTCGTCGCCGCGGCGCGTGAGTTCGGCGCCTCCACCGTTGCGCACGGCTGCACCGGCAAGGGTAACGACCAGGTCCGGTTCGAGGTCGGCATCCAGACCCTCGGCCCGGATCTGAAGTGCATCGCACCCGTCCGTGACCTCGCACTCACCCGCGACAAGGCCATCGCCTTCGCTGAGGAAAAAGGCCTGCCGATCGAGACCACCAAGAAGAACCCATTCTCGATCGACCAGAACGTCTGGGGACGCGCCGTCGAAACAGGCTTCCTTGAGGACATCTGGAACGGCCCCACGAAGGATGTCTATGACTACACCGATTCGCCCGAGTTCTCACCGGCGGCCGATGAGGTGGTCGTCTCCTTCCGCGAGGGCCTTCCGGTGGCGATTGACGGCCACGCCGTCACGCCGCTGCAGGCCATCGAGGAACTGAACCGCCGCGCGGGCGCACAGGGCGTAGGCCGGATCGACATTGTCGAAGACCGCCTGGTGGGTATCAAGAGCCGCGAGATTTACGAGGCGCCCGGAGCCATGGCCCTGATCACCGCCCACCGCGAACTGGAGAACGTCACGGTTGAACGCGAGCAGGCCCGGTTCAAGAAGACCGTTGACCAGCGCTGGACCGAGCTGGTGTATGACGGCCAGTGGTTCTCCCCGCTGAAGCGCTCGCTGGAAACCTTCATCGACGATACCCAGCGCTACGTGTCCGGCGACGTGCGGATGGAGCTGCACGGCGGGCGGGCAACCGTCACCGGCCGCCGCTCCGACGTCGGGCTGTACGACTTCAACCTGGCCACCTATGACACCGGTGACACTTTTGACCAGTCGATGGCCCGCGGCTTCATCGAAATCTTCGGGCTGTCCTCCAAGGTGGCCTCAGGCCGCGATCAGCGCGCAGGAAGCTGAACGGTGACAGAGGCACACGGTACTGCCGCACACGGGACGAACGAAGGGTCGCTATGGGGCGGCCGGTTCTCGGGCGGCCCCGCGGACGCCCTCGCGGCGCTGAGCAAGTCGACGCATTTCGACTGGCGACTCGCCCGTCATGACATCGCCGGCTCACGTGCGCACGCACGCGTCCTTCACCGTGCCGGCCTGCTCGACGACGGCGAGCTGGCCGGCATGCTGGCCGCCCTGGACACGCTCGACGACGACGTCCGCACGGGCGCGTACGTGCCGGCGGACTCCGACGAGGACGTGCACGGTTCGCTTGAGCGGGGCCTGATCGAGCGGGCGGGGCCGGCCCTCGGCGGCAAGCTCCGTGCCGGCCGCTCCCGCAACGACCAGGTGGCTACGCTCGGCCGGATGTACCTGCGGGAACACGCCCGCATCATTGCCGGCGGCGTCCTCGCCACGATTGACGCACTGGTCGAACAGGCTCAGGAGCACCTGGAGGTGCCGATGCCGGGCCGTACCCACCTTCAGCACGCGCAGCCGGTGCTCCTGAGCCACCACCTGCTCGCCCACGCCTGGGCTCTGCTGCGCGATGTGCAGCGGCTCCAGGATTGGGACCGCCGGGCGGCGGTCTCGCCGTACGGCTCAGGCGCGCTGGCGGGATCGTCGCTCGGCCTTGACCCGGAGGCGGTCGCTGCCGAGCTGGGGTTCGAGTCGGCGACGCATAATTCGATCGACGGCACTGCGGCGCGGGACGTGTATGCGGAGTTTGCCTGGGTGGCCTCAATGATCGGAGTTGACCTCTCGCGCATCAGCGAAGAGGTCATCATCTGGGCAACCAAGGAATTCTCCTTCGTCACGCTGCACGACTCCTTCTCCACCGGCTCATCGATCATGCCGCAGAAGAAGAACCCCGATGTGGCCGAGCTTGCCCGCGGCAAGGCAGGCCGGCTCATCGGTAACCTGACCGGGTTGCTGGCCACGCTCAAGGGGCTGCCGCTGGCGTACAACAGGGATCTGCAGGAGGACAAGGAGCCGGTGTTCGACGCCGTCGACACCCTCGAGGTGCTGTTGCCTGCCGTCTCGGGCATGATCGCGACGCTGACGTTCCACACCGAACGGATGGCCTCGCTTGCGCCGCTCGGATTCGCTCTCGCCACGGACGTGGCTGAGTGGCTGGTTCGCCAGGGTGTGCCGTTCCGGGAGGCGCATGAGCTCTCCGGCGAAGCGGTCAAGCTGGCTGAAAGCCGCGGCGTCGAACTGTGGGACCTGACCGACGCGGACTACGCCGGCATTTCCGCGCAGCTGACGCCGGGTGTCCGGGAGGTACTGACCGTCGAAGGGTCGCTGAACAGCCGCGACTCACAGGGCGGAACCGCCCCGGCCGCAGTACGCCGCCAGCTGGATGAACTGACCGAGCAGGTGGCGCAGGCGCGATCGGCGCCGGCGTTGTCCTAGCTCCAGATACAGGCACAGCGCTGGAAGTTGCGGGTATCCTCGGGACAAACCACCCGATCCCGAGCCCGAGGATGTCCGTGAACACGTCGCAGCCGGAAGCACCCCAGCACGATCCCCGGAGACTTCCGGGACTCCTTGCCGACGCGGGCCGGGAACTGCTGGCAACAGCGGCCGGGATCAGCGACGTCGCCCTCGCGGAACCGTCGGACCTCCCGGGCTGGAATCGCGCCTTCGTCATCGCCCACGTCGAGGGCGTGTGCCGGGCGATGACGCGTCAGCTCGAATTCGCCGCCCGCGGTGAAACCGTCGATTTTTACGACGACGGGCCCGACGGCCGCAACCGGGACATCGAGCGGCGGGCACAGCGCGCTGCAGAAGAGCAACTTAACACCCTGACCGACGCCGTCAGCACCGCCGTGGCGGTGTTTGCCGGCGTGACCGGCAGCGAGTGGGACAGTCGTATTTCCTACCGGGACGGCACCGTACGCGACGGCGCGCTCGCGCTCTGGCGGGAATTGGTCATTCACGCCTCCGATCTCGGCCTCCGACGCACCTCCCTCGACTGGGACAGCGCCTTCTGCCACTACCTTTTCGAATTCCTCACAGCACGGGTCCCCGCAGGCACGGCACTCAAGCTTCAGCCGCTGGGGGAGCAACCACGCACCCTCCTCAACGGTTCGGGAACCCCCGCACGCACTGTCGTCGTCACCGGCCTCCTGCAGGACATCGCCGCCTGGCTGGCAGGTCGGAAACCGCTGGGCGGGCTGAACGCGACCGCCGCGGCGGACGGCGTTGACCTTCCCGAGCTCCTTCCCTGGCCGTCAGCCATGGCGCCGCGTGGCTGAGGACTACGCTGCATGTCGCGGCGTCTGAAAGATTCGGATCTGCGCCGCGCAACTCTTATCAGGCGCACGGCACTGCGCTAAGTTGGGAAGCACGCGAGCAGAATTACCGCAGGTTCAGGACGAGGTAAAGGCAGACGCCATGACGTCGGATGTTGATCGATCAGCGGCTCATCCCGTGGTGCCGCGTGGCCGCATCGAGCGTTTGAGCGGCGGCTACGTGCTCGCCTTCGACCGCCAGTTCGATTACCCGCGCTCATACATCTGGAACCTGCTGACGGACCCGGGCAAGGTGCGCCTATGGCTGGGAGAACTGGCCGGCCACTGGGAACTGGGGAAGGAATACTCGCTGGATATGGGTGGCGGAGTCACCACGGGTACGGTATTGCAGCTCAATCCGCCCACCAGTCTCCAGATCACCTGGGATGATGCACTGGGTCTCGAATCGATTCTTGAATGGCGCGTGCTTGAGTGCAGCGGCGGCGCCCTGCTGCAGCTGCGCGCACGCTCCGAGACACCGGACTTCCTGACCGAGGGAGCCGCCGGCTGGCAACAGATCCTCGCCGCGCTGGAGGACGTCGCCGCCGGCAGGGAACCGGCGCCCGATGGAGGTTGGGCGGCCCTGCGGGACGCCTATGCCGAAGAGTTCAACGTGTCCAACACCATGGGATGGGTGGAAACGGACGACGGCGTCACCATGGTCCATTTCGACCGTCGCCTCCCTTCCACCCTGCCGCTCGTAAAGGATGCGCTCACTGCGGATCCCGAACAACAGCCGAGGGTTGAGCAGGCTGAGGTCGATTTCACTGCGGACGGCGGCAGTACCCGGGTGGCCGTCCGGCACGTTGTGGAGGGCCAGGACGAAGCTCCCGCCCTGCTGGCTCAGTGGCACGCCCATCTGGATGCTGTCGCGGTGTCGGTGGACGGCGACCAGCCGCATACCAGCATGCGCAAGTTGCACGCGCTCGAAGATTTCTACCGTGCAACGCTTACCGGGTCAGCGGACTGAGAGGCTGTTTTCTCGCGGGCCAGCAGGCTGGTCTTGACGGCAACGCCCCAGCGGAAGCCGCCGAGACTGCCGTCCGTCCGGATCACTCGATGGCACGGAACAAACAGCGCAGCAGCGTTGAAGGCGCAGGCTCCGGCGGCGGCACGGATGGCGGCGGGCCGGCCGGCCAGCCGGGCATACTCCGAATAGGTCACCGGCCTTCCGGGGGCAACAGTGCGCAGCACGTCCCAGGCGTGGTTACGGAAAGGTCCTGACAACTGATGCACCCGTACCCTCTCGATGGCGGCGAGGTCGCCGTCGTAATAGGCTGACACGGCGTCCGTGATGGACGCGAGACTTCGTACAGACTGAACAGGTTCCGCCCTGAGGGTTGGGTGAATCTGACCCGTCAACTCGGAGAGCTCAGCGGTCCAGCCGGAGGCCAGGACTGTACCGTCCCGTTCCACGACCGTAAACGGCCCGTCGGGAGTGGGAACGGTGGTGGTCTGGGTGGTCATGATGCCAGCGCCTTTCTAGGGGTATCGGTTGCTGCCTGAGTTTGTGATTGCTGATCAGCGGCGAGCGGTTTCTCGGAGGCGAGGCGCCAGAGGTGCATGGTCGCGTAGGAACGCCAGGGACTGAACTGTTCACACCAGGCGGTTGTTTCCCGCGGATCGGCGGTGCGTCCGGATAACCGGGCGAAACCTGTGCGGACCGCGGCGTCGTTGTCCAGATGGATATCTGTAGCACCAAGTACCCGCATGGCGACGTAGCGGACAGTCCACGGCCCGATTCCCGGCAGCGGCAGGAGCTTCTGCGCCAGTTCACCGGGTGTGTCAGCCACGCCGATCCTCAGGCTGCCGTCGGCCAGGGCCGCTGAGACGGCCAGCAGACTCGAGCGGCGGCGCGCCGGTCCCTTCAGCAGCGGGCCCGCCCCATCGGCCAGGGCAGCAGCGGTGGGGAACAGACGGGAATGACCGGGACGGCCGAGCCTGGAGGGCTCGCCCAGCACGCTGAGAGTGTCCAGGATACCGGTGGCGGCCGCTACGGTGATCTGCTGGCCAACCATGGCGCGGATCAGGATCTCCTGCGGATCCACCGCACCCGGCAGGCGGATCCCCGGATATTGCTGCACGCGGGTTTCCAGGACCGGGTCTGCCGAGAGGACATCGTCGATGGCCGCGGGATCAGCGTCCAGATCGAACAGGCGTCGGATGCGGGACAGCAGGACGGGCAGGTCCTTCAACTGCTCCACCGTCACGGAGACATCGAGTCCGCGCGGTCCTGGTTCGGCCTTGAACCAGCCCTCGCCGCCGGGCAGGCGCAGCAGGCGGGCATAGCTTGCCGGATCACCCTGCTCAACACCGTTGACGGCGCGGGCGCGCAGGAAGGAGAAGATGCCGTCGTCGTAGGGCATGCGCGCGGGCAGTGTCAGGCTGAGGGACGTCGGGGAGCCGGCCGCCGTCGATGCATGGGAAAGAGTACGGCTGCGGTGCCGCAGCTGCGAGGGGGAGAGGTCGTAGATCTCCTGGACCGTCTCATTGAACTGGCGGATGCTGTTGAACCCGGAGGCGAAGGCTACGTCGGAAAGCGCCAGATCGGTGGCGGTGAGCAGTGTCCGCGCCGTTTGTGCTCGGGTGGCGCGCGCGAGCGCGAGCGGGCCGGCACCCAGCTCGTGGTGGAGGATCCGGCCAAGCTGGCGGGTTGAGTAGCCGAGCCGCAGCGCCAGCCCCGGAACGCCGACGCGGTCAATCTCGCCGTCGGAAATCAGCCTCATTGCCCGCGCAGCGACATCCGAGCGCAGGTTCCACGCTGGCGTACCGGGTACCGCTTCGGGCAGGCATCGCTTGCAGGCACGGTATCCGGCCTCGTGCGCCGCCGCAGAGGTCGGATAAAAGCTGACGTTGGCCGGCTTCGGAGTGCGCGCAGGGCAGGACGGGCGGCAGTAGATCTTCGTCGTCGCCACCGCGGTGACAAATTGCCCGTCGAACCGGGTGTCCCGCGATTCGATCGCCCGGTACTGCTGCCAGAAATCCATGAGTCCATCCTCGCAGGCGGACGAGTGCGCTGCTAGCGGAAATCGGACATGACCGTGCAGGCTGAGTCCCTGCGTCTTGATACGGTCTTTTCGTGGATCCAGCTCTCCAGCGCACCCGGCTTGCGCACCCGGCCATCGAGGTTGCACCGCTCCTGCTGGGCGCGCACCTGACCCATGACGACGGCGCGGAGCCGGTCACGGTGCGCATCACCGAGGTGGAAGCCTATATGGGGTCAGAAGACCCGGGCTCCCATGCATTCCGCGGACAGACGGCCCGTAACGCGACCATGTTCGGTGAAGCGGGGCACCTGTACGTGTACTTCACCTATGGCATGCACTATTGCGCCAACGTGGTCTGTGGGTGGCCAGGCAATGCCACCGGACTGCTCCTGCGCGCAGGGGAGATCGTCGGCGGAGTGGACGCGGCCCGGCGCCGTCGGGGCAACCCTCGCCTGGACCGGGACCTTGCGCGCGGTCCGGCGCGCCTGGCGCAGGCCCTCGGGATCGACCGGGAGCTGGACGGAACGGATGTTTTCTCTGACCGGCTCCAGCTCACTTTGCCGGACCATCTTGCAGACCCCCTGCGTCTTCAGACGGGCCCGCGCGTCGGCGTGAGTGGACCCGGCGGATCACCGGCCTACCCCTGGCGCTACTGGTTGGCCGGGGACCCGAGCGTCTCCGTGTACCGGCCGGCCGCCAAGCCCCGAGGCGCCCGGAGGGCGGCTGATCCCGCACGGAGAACCGCATCGGGCGAAACATCCGGCAGCGTGCACAGCGGCATAAAGGAAATTCGCACCGAAGGGGGATAGAATTGACGGTCCGCCTTGGCGAGAGGGAAACGCGCAATGCATGAAATGTCAGTAGCCCGGAACGAGCTGGACCACGAGCGGGGTTATGTGGCCGGCCTGTATCAACGGCTTGATGAACTGCGGGCCGAAAAGCAGCGCCAGCTCGATCAGGTGCGCCGGACAACATCGGCAGGATCGCATCAGAACCGGTCCGAGCGCGATGCGTTCGCCACCATGTACGAGGACCGCCTCGCCCAGTTGAATGCGGTCGATGACCGGTTGGTGTTCGGGCGTCTCGATCTGGACAGCGGTGATGAGCGCTACATCGGCCGCATCGGTCTGTCCTCCGAGGATCTGCAGCAGCTCATGGTGGACTGGCGTGCACCGGAAGCGGGTACCTTCTACCAGGCCACGGCTTTCGAGCGGATGGGCGTCCGCCGCCGTCGTCACCTGATCCTTTCCCAACGGGACGTCGTCGCTGTGGAAGATGATGTCCTCGACGCTTCCATGCTTACTGACGCCGACTCGCTGCAGGGGGAGGGAGCGCTGCTGGCCGCGCTGAATTCGCGGCGCACCGGGCAGATGTCGGACATCGTCGGAACTATCCAGTCCGAGCAGGACCGCATCATCCGCGCGCCGCTGCCGGGCGTCGTCGTCGTACAGGGCGGTCCGGGTACAGGCAAGACGGCCGTCGCCCTGCACCGGGCTGCCTACCTGCTGTACACACACCGGGAGCGGCTCAAATCTGCCGGAGTGCTGCTGGTCGGTCCTACCAATGCCTTCATGAAGTACATCGAGCGCGTGCTGCCCTCGCTGGGTGAAACCGGGGTGGTGATGGCGAGCATCGGCAGCCTGATGCCGGGGATTCAGGCTGTTCAGGAGCAGTCAGAAGAGACGGCAGAGCTCAAGGGCAGGCTGGACATGGCCGGCGTCATCAAGCAGGCTGTGGCCAACCGGCAGCGCATACCGGCTGAGAACCGAAAGCTCAACGTCGAGGGGACCACCCTGATCCTCACTCCCCGGCAGGTCCGCCGGGCGCGGGACCGCGCCCGCGCCACCGGGAAACCGCACAATGAGGCGCGTACTACGTTCGTGAAGATCATGCTGCGCGAGCTCACCGAGCAGCTGACTGAGCAGCTCGAAGAATCCTCGGGTGCCGGAAACACCGCGGACCGCTCCTATCTCACCGAGGACGTACGGACCTCGCGCGATGTGCGGATCGCGCTCAATCTCGCCTGGATGCCCATGACGCCGGAGAAACTCCTGCGGGACCTTTACGCCAAGCCTGCCCAGCTCGAGGCCGCCGCACCCCACTTGAGCGATGCCGAGCTGGAGCTGCTCTACCGAACGGAAGACGCGCCATGGACGGAAGCGGACGTCCCTCTCCTCGATGAGGCTGCGGAACTGCTGGGTGAGCTTGATGCGTCCGCAGGACGCAACGCCGCGGAACAGGAACAGGAACGACGCCGGGACCTAGCCAACGCCGAGCGCGCCCTGGAGAACGTCAGCGGCACACTTGAGGACGCCGGCATTGACGGCATGCTCAGTGCCGAACAACTCGCGGAGCACAATACGGTTGCGGAATCGCGGTTGACGGCTGCCGAGCGTGCATCCGGTGACCGCACATGGGCGTATGGGCACATCGTGGTGGATGAAGCGCAGGAGCTTTCGCCGATGCAGTGGAGGCTGCTCATGCGCAAATGCCCTCTCAAGTCCTTCACGATTGTCGGTGACATTGCCCAAACCAGCTCCATCGCCGGTTCCTACTCGTGGCAGCAGGCACTCGAGCCGTTCGTGGGGGAGCGGTGGCAGCTTGAGGAGCTGACGGTCAACTACCGGACGCCGGCGCAGATTGCCGAGGCGGCAGTACGCATGGCTAATGCCGCAGGCCTCGTCGTGTCTGCCCCGAAGGCGGTCCGCGAAGGGCGGTGGGATCCGGTGATCGACCAGGTTTCGGAGCTCGAACCGGCGTTACTGTCTGCCTTGCCGGAGGAACTGGATGCGATTTCCGATGGTCTTCTTGCCGTCATCGCGCCTGCGCGCATCGTCGAGCAGGTCCGGGCCGCCGTCACGGCGACGTACGGCAACCGAGTCGGCAGGGGCGCAGGCGGGCTGGGCCAGGACATCGTGGTCACCACACCACGCGAGGCAAAGGGCCTGGAGTTCGACGGCGTAGTGGTCCTGGAACCGGCCGAGATGCTGAAGCAGGAAGCCGTCCGGGTAGGGGACTTGTACGTCGCAATGACCAGGCCGACCCAGCGTCTCCGCCTCATTTCGACGGGCGAAATTCCGGAGGGCATTGAGGGCTGATATTTTGAAGCAGTGCAACAACCTACCGAAGCCGCGCACGCGGCCGTGAACCAGCAGCAAAACGACAGCTCCTTCGAGAACCTCTGGCAGGAGCTGAAGTGGCGCGGGCTGATCCACGTTTCCACTGATGAGGCGGAGTTGGAGAAACTTCTCGCCGGCGCACCCATCACGTACTACTGCGGTTTTGACCCCACGGCTCCGAGCCTGCATCTGGGAAACCTCGTCCAGTTGCTGACAATGCGCCGGCTTCAGCTTGCTGGTCACAGGCCGATTGGCCTGGTCGGTGGATCCACGGGGCTGGTGGGAGACCCCCGGCCGTCCGCTGAGCGCACCATGAACACAAAGGAAACCGTTGCCGAG
This sequence comes from Arthrobacter sp. PTI12, assembly GCF_056679915.1. NCBI lineage: Bacteria > Bacillati > Actinomycetota > Actinomycetes > Micrococcales > Micrococcaceae > Arthrobacter > Arthrobacter sp. PTI12. The sequence continues at coordinate 1,774,308 of NZ_CM155256.1, forward strand.
TGGGTCGGGTACCTACAGGGGCAGGTCCAGCGGTTCCTGAGCTTCGAGGGCGACAACGCTGCCCGGATGGTCAATAACCTTGACTGGACTGCGCCCATGAGCGCAATTGATTTCCTGCGCGAGGTCGGCAAGCACTTCCGCGTCGGCACCATGGTCAAGAAGGAAACAGTTGCCAAGCGTCTGCACTCCGAGGAAGGTATCAGTTACGCGGAGTTCAGCTACCAGGTGCTGCAGGGCATGGATTACCTGCATCTTTTCCGCGACCACCAGTGCGTCCTGCAGACCGGCGGGTCTGATCAGTGGGGCAACCTGACCAGTGGTACGGAACTCATCCGCAAGGTGGAGGGCAAGACTGTCCACGCAATCGGAACCCCCCTGATCACCAACTCGGATGGCACCAAGTTCGGCAAGAGCGAGGGCAATGCCGTTTGGCTGGATTCGGAAATGACCACACCGTATGCGATGTACCAGTTCTGGCTGAACACGTCGGATGCAGATGTCGTCGACCGGTTGAAGGTCTTCACCTTCCGCAGCCGTGCGGACATCGATCAGCTGGCGGAATCCGTGGCCGACCGGCCGCACCTGCGTGAGGCGCAGCGCGCCCTCGCCTTCGACGTCACTTCACTGGTTCACAGCGTCGAGGCAACGAACAAGGTGATTGCTGCCTCTGCGGCACTGTTCGGGCAGGGCGACCTGACCGAGCTGGACGAGGTCACTCTTCGCGCTGCAACCGCTGAGCTGCCAACCGCAAAGGTCGACGGCGGCGGGCTTGGCATCATCGATCTCCTCGTGAGCAGCGGGCTGTCTCCCAGCAATTCCGCAGCCCGCCGAACCGTCGCTGAAGGCGGTGCCTACGTGAACAACGAAAAGGTGTCCGATCCTGACGCCACCGTCGGTCCGCAGCAGCTGTTGCACGGTCGGTTCCTGCTGCTCCGTCGCGGAAAGCGGACACTCGCAACCGTCGAAGTCAGCTAGTTCCCGCAGGTTTCCGGCTCGTCAGAAGGCGATTTGCAAGGGACCCGAAGGCCGTGTAATGTTTTCTGAGTCGCCGCCGCTGAGTGGTGACAAACCCCCTCCTAAAACCGAATGGTTCGGGCATGCGCTGAGCGCGAAAGCCCAAAGCCAGACAGTTTGTGGTGGGCGGATTCGAATTGTTCGGTCGAATTCCGGCAAATAAGCCGATTTGACAGAAACAATTCGGATGAAATAGATTTAGTAACACCGCAGCACGGAAATGTAAATGAAAACTTTACAAAGTATGTGAATTGCTTCTGTTGTTTGAGAACTCAATAGTGTGCCATGTTTGTTGATACCGATTGTTTTTTGATTGGTTGATTTGCTGGTCATCTCGCCCTGGTGGGGTGGCTGGTTTTTTGGCTGGTTTCGAATTTTGTGCAGCATGGGCTTCTCTTTTTCCGGGGGGTTTGTGTTGTGTTCGTAGTTTTTTACGGAGAGTTTGATCCTGGCTCAGGATGAACGCTGGCGGCGTGCTTAACACATGCAAGTCGAACGATGATCCCTAGCTTGCTGGGGGGATTAGTGGCGAACGGGTGAGTAACACGTGAGTAACCTGCCCTTGACTCTGGGATAAGCCTGGGAAACTGGGTCTAATACTGGATATGACCGACTATCGCATGGTGGTTGGTGGAAAGCTTTTGTGGTTTTGGATGGACTCGCGGCCTATCAGCTTGTTGGTGGGGTAATGGCCTACCAAGGCGACGACGGGTAGCCGGCCTGAGAGGGTGGACGGCCACACTGGGACTGAGACACGGCCCAGACTCCTACGGGAGGCAGCAGTGGGGAATATTGCACAATGGGCGCAAGCCTGATGCAGCGACGCCGCGTGAGGGATGAAGGCCTTCGGGTTGTAAACCTCTTTCAGTAGGGAAGAAGCGAAAGTGACGGTACCTGCAGAAGAAGCGCCGGCTAACTACGTGCCAGCAGCCGCGGTAATACGTAGGGCGCAAGCGTTATCCGGAATTATTGGGCGTAAAGAGCTCGTAGGCGGTTTGTCGCGTCTGCCGTGAAAGTCCGGGGCTTAACTCCGGATCTGCGGTGGGTACGGGCAGACTTGAGTGATGTAGGGGAGACTGGAATTCCTGGTGTAGCGGTGAAATGCGCAGATATCAGGAGGAACACCGATGGCGAAGGCAGGTCTCTGGGCATTAACTGACGCTGAGGAGCGAAAGCATGGGGAGCGAACAGGATTAGATACCCTGGTAGTCCATGCCGTAAACGTTGGGCACTAGGTGTGGGGGACATTCCACGTTTTCCGCGCCGTAGCTAACGCATTAAGTGCCCCGCCTGGGGAGTACGGCCGCAAGGCTAAAACTCAAAGGAATTGACGGGGGCCCGCACAAGCGGCGGAGCATGCGGATTAATTCGATGCAACGCGAAGAACCTTACCAAGGCTTGACATGAACCGGAACGGCGCAGAGATGTGTCGGCCACTTGTGGCCGGTTTACAGGTGGTGCATGGTTGTCGTCAGCTCGTGTCGTGAGATGTTGGGTTAAGTCCCGCAACGAGCGCAACCCTCGTTCCATGTTGCCAGCGGGTTATGCCGGGGACTCATGGGAGACTGCCGGGGTCAACTCGGAGGAAGGTGGGGACGACGTCAAATCATCATGCCCCTTATGTCTTGGGCTTCACGCATGCTACAATGGCCGGTACAAAGGGTTGCGATGCTGTGAGGTGGAGCTAATCCCAAAAAGCCGGTCTCAGTTCGGATTGAGGTCTGCAACTCGACCTCATGAAGTCGGAGTCGCTAGTAATCGCAGATCAGCAACGCTGCGGTGAATACGTTCCCGGGCCTTGTACACACCGCCCGTCAAGTCACGAAAGTTGGTAACACCCGAAGCCGGTGGCCTAACCCTTTTGGGGGGGAGCCGTCGAAGGTGGGACCGGCGATTGGGACTAAGTCGTAACAAGGTAGCCGTACCGGAAGGTGCGGCTGGATCACCTCCTTTCTAAGGAGCGCCTACAACTGTTTGCATCCTGCGTTGTGTGGGGTGTGGGGGTTGTCAGGAGTATGCCCATTGCGCAGGCGTTTGTTCTGCGGTGGGTGCTCATGGGTGGAATATCAATGAATAGGTGCCGGGTTGGTGCTGGTTGGTTTGAGTACGGGTCGCATGTTTTCTGTTCTGTCGGGTTTGTCCTGGCGGGGTGGGGTGTGTGGTTTGGGAAAGGGCTGGTTGGTTGCTGGTTCGGTAGTGTGTGGCACACTGTTGGGTCCTGAGGCAACAGGGGCTGGGTTTCTGCTGGGGATGAGTCGCACGGTTGTGTGGTTTGTTTCGGGTGGGGGTTTGGTTGGCTGGTGTTTCTGGTTTTCCTGGGCATTACCGCTCATGTCTTGATCCTGTTTGTTTGGGGTTGTGGGGTGTGGGTGGTGTGTTGACTGGGGTTGTTGTTTGAGAACTGCATAGTGGACGCGAGCATCTTAAATTTTGTGTATGCACGCAATCGTTTGGCATGGCCGGCTCTTTGGGGTTGGTTGTGTTGGTTGTGTGTGATCGTCAAGTTTTTAAGGGCACACGGTGGATGCCTTGGCATCAGGAGCCGAAGAAGGACGTGGGAATCTGCGATAAGCCTGGGGGAGTTGATAACCGAACTTTGATCCCAGGATGTCCGAATGGGGAAACCCCGCTCAGCGCGCGAGTGACTGGGTGACCCGTACCTGAACACATAGGGTGCGTGGGGGGAACGTGGGGAAGTGAAACATCTCAGTACCCACAGGAAGAGAAAACAATAGTGATTCCGTTAGTAGTGGCGAGCGAACGCGGATGAGGCTAAACCAGTGGTGTGTGATAGCCGGCGGGCGTTGCATCTCTGGGGTTGCGGGACTTTCCGTATCAGTTCTGCCGGACTGGTGAAGTGAGTGCAGGCGTATAGGTGAACGGGTTTGAAGGCCCGACCGGAGTGGGTGAGAGTCCCGTAGCTGTAATGCGTGCTGCCGCTTGGAGAGTATCCCAAGTAGTACGGGGCCCGAGAAATCCCGTGCGAATCTGCCAGGACCACCTGGTAAGCCTAAATACTCCCTGATGACCGATAGCGGACCAGTACCGTGAGGGAAAGGTGAAAAGTACCCCGGGAGGGGAGTGAAATAGTACCTGAAACCGTGTGCCTACAATCCGTCAGAGCGGGATTTTGTCCTGTGATGGCGTGCCTTTTGAAGAATGAGCCTGCGAGTTAGTGTTACGTCGCGAGGTTAACCCGTGTGGGGTAGCCGTAGCGAAAGCGAGTCTGAATAGGGCGAGTGAGTGGCGTGATCTAGACCCGAAGCGAAGTGATCTACCCATGGCCAGGTTGAAGCGACGGTAAGACGTCGTGGAGGACCGAACCCACTTCAGTTGAAAATGGAGGGGATGAGCTGTGGGTAGGGGTGAAAGGCCAATCAAACTTCGTGATAGCTGGTTCTCCCCGAAATGCATTTAGGTGCAGCGTTGCGTGTTTCTTGCCGGAGGTAGAGCTACTGGATGGCCGATGGGCCCTACAAGGTTACTGACGTCAGCCAAACTCCGAATGCCGGTAAGTGAGAGCGCAGCAGTGAGACTGTGGGGGATAAGCTTCATAGTCGAGAGGGAAACAGCCCAGACCACCAACTAAGGCCCCTAAGCGTGTGCTAAGTGGGAAAGGATGTGGAGTTGCTCAGACAACCAGGAGGTTGGCTTAGAAGCAGCCATCCTTGAAAGAGTGCGTAATAGCTCACTGGTCAAGTGATTCCGCGCCGACAATGTAGCGGGGCTCAAGTACACCGCCGAAGTTGTGGATTTCAAATGTTAGCCAAGCCGGAGACTTGTTCTCCTGAGTTCAGGCGTTTGGAGTGGTAGGGGAGCGTCGTGTGGGCAGTGAAGTCGCGGTGTAAACCAGCGGTGGAGCCTACACGAGTGAGAATGCAGGCATGAGTAGCGAAAGACGGGTGAGAAACCCGTCCGCCGAATGATCAAGGGTTCCAGGGTCAAGCTAATCTGCCCTGGGTAAGTCGGGACCTAAGGCGAGGCCGACAGGCGTAGTCGATGGACAACGGGTTGATATTCCCGTACCGGTGAAGAACCGCCCATACTGAACAAGGGATACTAACCGCCCAAACCATTTTCCAGTGCCCTTCGGGGTCCGTGTTGATGGGGAGCGTGGGACCTGATCTTGGGAGGTAAGCGTATTAACAGGTGTGACGCAGGAAGGTAGTCGGGCCGGGCGATGGTTGTCCCGGTCTAAGGATGTAGGAGGGACCATAGGCAAATCCGTGGTCCTGGTTTTGATACCGTCTCTGAGACCCGATGGGCCCCGCTTTTTGGTGGGGATCCGATGATCCTATGCTGCCTAGAAAAGCATCGGCGTGAGGTTCCAACTGCCCGTACCCCAAACCGACACAGGTGATCAGGTAGAGAATACTAAGGCGATCGAGAGAATTATGGTTAAGGAACTCGGCAAAATGCCCCCGTAACTTCGGGAGAAGGGGGGCCCCAACCGTGAACCACACTTGCTGTGGGGAGGCGGATCGGGGCCGCAGAGACCAGGGGGAAGCGACTGTTTACTAAAAACACAGGTCCGTGCGAAGTCGCAAGACGATGTATACGGACTGACTCCTGCCCGGTGCTGGAAGGTTAAGAGGACCGGTTAGCTCACTTGTGGGCGAAGCTGGGAATTCAAGCCCCAGTAAACGGCGGTGGTAACTATAACCATCCTAAGGTAGCGAAATTCCTTGTCGGGTAAGTTCCGACCTGCACGAATGGAGTAACGACTTCCCCGCTGTCTCAACCATAAACTCGGCGAAATTGCACTACGAGTAAAGATGCTCGTTACGCGCAGCAGGACGGAAAGACCCCGAGACCTTCACTATAGTTTGGTATTGGTGTTCGGTGTGGCTTGTGTAGGATAGGTGGGAGACTGTGAAGCTTGGACGCTAGTTCAGGTGGAGTCATCGTTGAAATACCACTCTGGTCACTCTGGATATCTAACTTCGGCCCGTAATCCGGGTCAGGGACAGTGCCTGATGGGTAGTTTAACTGGGGCGGTTGCCTCCTAAAAAGTAACGGAGGCGCCCAAAGGTTCCCTCAGCCTGGTTGGCAATCAGGTGTCGAGTGTAAGTGCACAAGGGAGCTTGACTGTGAGAGAGACATCTCAAGCAGGGACGAAAGTCGGGACTAGTGATCCGGCGGTACATTGTGGAATGGCCGTCGCTCAACGGATAAAAGGTACCTCGGGGATAACAGGCTGATCTTGCCCAAGAGTCCATATCGACGGCATGGTTTGGCACCTCGATGTCGGCTCGTCGCATCCTGGGGCTGGAGTAGGTCCCAAGGGTTGGGCTGTTCGCCCATTAAAGCGGTACGCGAGCTGGGTTTAGAACGTCGTGAGACAGTTCGGTCCCTATCCGCTGCGCGCGTAGGAAATTTGAGAAGGGCTGTCCTTAGTACGAGAGGACCGGGACGGACGAACCTCTGGTGTGTCAGTTGTACTGCCAAGTGCACCGCTGATTAGCTACGTTCGGATGGGATAACCGCTGAAAGCATCTAAGCGGGAAGCCTGCTTCAAGATGAGATTTCCATACACCATTTGGTGTGAGAGGCCCCCAGCCAGACCACTGGGTTGATAGGCCGGATGTGGAAGCGAGGACTAACGACTCGTGAAGCTGACCGGTACTAATACGCCGATAACTTGACACCACACAAAACACGAATGCTACGCGTCCACTATGCGGTTCCCAACCAATAACACCGGTTACCAGGGAACACACAACACAATATTGACAATTACGTACAACTACACTGAACAGTTGTAACCACATACTTCCCACCCCACCACCGCTCACACCGGTACGGGGTCGGGTACAAGGGTTACGGCGGTCATAGCGTGGGGGAAACGCCCGGTCCCATTCCGAACCCGGAAGCTAAGACCCACAGCGCCGATGGTACTGCACCCGAGAGAGTGTGGGAGAGTAGGACACCGCCGGACAACACTTAGCACTGAGGCTCCGACATACTGTCGGAGCCTCAGTCATTTAACGACTCGGACACGCCTGCCGGCTCTTGCCTACAATAGGAAGATCGCAGGCTCAGAATCCTCCGACACTTCACACATAGATCAACAGCGAGAGCGTCCGACACAGGGTCAGGTCAGCTCATGACGAGAGGAATTGTGCCATGGCTGATCGGGAACCCTTCCGCGACCGCGGAGCGAATCACCGCGAGGATGATAAGCGCGGCGAAGAGCGCCGCGGTGCGGAACGCCGCGGGAGTGACTCGAGTGAACGGCCTCGGCGGGGTTTTTCCGCACCCCGGGGGGCCGGTAGCGGCGCAGACCGCCGCAAGCCTGAATCCGGTGACCGGCCGCGCTATCAGGATCGCTCCGAAAGCGGCTCCGGCCGGCCAACCCGTGAGGGTGGTGGCCAGCGTCGTGAGGGTGGCTCTCGTGAGAGTGGCAACGACCGCGGTCCCCGCAGGGACTTCGGCGGTCGGGGCAGGCCAGCCGAGTCCGGCAACCGTCCGAACCGGCAGGACCGGGATGGGCAGCGCGGCGAGCGCCGCCCCAACCGTGATCAGGACTCCCGGAATGCCGGTGATCCTGCACGGCGCTGGGACCGGCCAACCGGCGGGGACAACAGGTCACGTGAAGCCGGCGCCGAAGGCCGTTCGTACCGAGAGCGCGGAAGCGGCGGAGCTTCGGATGGGACCAGGTCGCGCCCCGGGGGCTCTTCCGGACGCGACGGATTCTCCCGTGGCGGCGATCGTGGACAAAGCCGCAACTTCGGCGAGGACCGTCGTCCGGGGCGCTCTTACGGTGATGCACCTCGGGGAGGCGACCGCAGGGAAGCAGAGTACGGGCGGCGTCCTGAGCGTTCGCCCAGAGAAACAGGACCGAACGACGGTCCGTTCGAGCGCCCGCATAACGCGCGTGATCTTCGCAGTGCCAACCGACCGGATCGGGAACGTTCCCCCGAGATCGATGAAGATGTCACGGGAAGCGAACTGGACAAGGTCACGCGCGCGGAAATCCGGAACCTCGAGGAGCGAAGCGCCCTGTGGGTGGCGAAGCATCTCGTCATGGCCGGACGCCTGATCGACGACGAGCCGGAGCTTGCGTTCCAGCATGCTCTCGCGGCGAGCCGTCGCGGGGGCCGTCTCGCGGTTGTCCGCGAAGCGGTCGGTCTCACCGCATACGCGGCGGGACACTATGGCGAGGCCCTGCGAGAGTTCCGGACCTACCGGCGAATCAACGGATCGAACGTCCACCTTCCGTTAATGGCGGATTGCGAGCGCGGACTGGGCCGCCCTGATCGCGCCCTGGACCTCGCCCGGTCTGAGGACGCGTCCTCCCTCGACGCAGCGGGGAAAGTCGAGTTGGCCATCGTGGTATCCGGGGCGCGCACCGACCTCGACCAACTCGACGCCGCGGTCGCCGCGCTCGAGATCCCGCAGCTGACGAAGAACCGCGCCTTCAGCTACAGCCCCCGGCTGTTCCGTGCCTACGCAGACGCTCTTGCGGCAGTGGGCCGCGAGGAGGAAGCTGCGTCCTGGCAGCGCCAGGCCGAACGTGCGGAGAATGCTCTCGGAGTCGGTGCCTTTGCGGATCCCGATATCATCGACCTCGTTGGCGAGGACGAAGACTTGGAGCTGGACCGCACCGCTGCAAGGGGCGCTGTCCAGAGTGTCGGTTCAACTCCGGACCAGGATGTCGAATCCACGGCTGATGAGGCTCCCGCTAACGGTGAGGAGCCCGGTGACGGTGAGGAGCAGCGTGACAGTGAGTGAGGCCGGTACGCCGCTGGCATGCCGTTACGGTGCTGTACTCGCTGATCTTGACGGCGTCGTCTATGCAGGCCCGTCAGCGATTCCCGGTGCCACTGAGGCGCTGGAGAAGCTCCGGGACCTTGGCGTCGCCCTCGCTTACATCACCAATAACGCATCCCGATCCTCAGCGGAGGTGGCAGCACATCTTCGTGAGCTGGGCGCTCCAGCCACCGCTGAGCAGGTCTTCGGGTCGGCGTTGGCGGGCGCCGAACTCCTGGCTACGCAGGTGGCGCAGGGGGCAACAGTTCTCGTCACCGGCAGCGCGGTCCTTGCGCAGCATGTAGCTGATCAGGGCCTCGTTCCGGTGACCACGGCGGATCCGGTTCCCGACGCCGTCATTCAGGGCTTCGAGCCATCGCTTGGATGGAAGGATCTCGCCGAGGCTGCGTTTGCGGTTGCCGGCGGCGCGGTGTGGGTCGCCACGAACACAGACATGTCCATCCCGCAGGCACGTGGAATCGCTCCAGGCAATGGCACGCTTGTCGCGGCGGTGAGCGCAGCCACCGGTAGAAGCCCGATCGTCGCCGGCAAGCCTGAAGCCCAATTGTTTACAACGGCGGCGGCTCACCTCGGCGTCGAGGAAGCGCTGGTGGTCGGCGACCGCCTCGACACGGATATTCTCGGCGGAAACCGTGCCGGAATGGCCACGGCGCTGGTGCTCACCGGAGTGGACACGGCAGAGAACGCGCTGGCAGCCGTCACCGGGCAGCGCCCAACGTACCTTTTCGCGGACCTTGACCAGCTGCACCGTCCTTATCCGGAGGTCACCGAGCAGGACGGCGTCTTCTCCTGCGGTGAGTCGTCAGCCAGGGTTGAGAACGGCGTCGTTCTTATGACCGGTGGCCGCGATGATCTCGACGCCTGGCGTGCAGCGTGCGCTGCCTGGTGGGCCGCGTGCCCGCTGCAGGACACCGCCGATCTTCCCGGACTGAAATTCCTGGACGAGGATGCGCAACGATGAGGAGCCATCGTGGGAGCCACTGAACCGCCTCCTGTTGAGCAAGGATCGCTGCCGGACGGCGGGCTAGCGGATTATCCAGCAGTGTCGTCCACCGGTGACGCGGCTGTGGACGACGTTCTGCACACGCTCACCGCGATGCCTGAGCTGGCCGAGGCGGACCAGCACACGGCCTACGAACAGCTTCACGACGAGCTGCTCGCTGAGCTCAACACGGAGCACAGCTGAGCGTGGCCCGACTTGACCAGGAGCTGGTGGCTCGTGGGCTGGCCCGCTCACGATCCCATGCGGCGCAACTCATCGCAGAAGGCAGGGTTCGCCGCTCCGGCTCTGTCCTGACCAAGGCCTCGTCGTCGGTCTCGGAGGGTGACGAAATACTCGTGGCCGGCAGCGGCGCCCCCGACTACCCCAGCCGCGCCGCATACAAGCTCGAAGGTGCGCTGGAAGTCTTCACCGGCGTCGGGGTTCAGGGCAAGCGGTGCCTCGACGCGGGCGCGTCCACCGGCGGCTTCACCGACGTCCTGCTTCGCCGTGGGGCGGCCGGAGTGGTGGCGGTGGATGTTGGGCACGGGCAGCTGGTCGATCAGTTGCGTAACGATCCGCGCGTTTTCGTGCACGAAGGGCTCAATGTCCGGTTCCTCGACTCGGAGCAGATCGGCGGGCGGGTGGACCTGACGGTTGCGGACCTTTCCTTCATCTCGCTGACCCTCGTGATGGCACCGCTTGCTAATGCGACGCGGAAAGGCGGGGATCTGGTGCTCATGGTCAAACCGCAGTTTGAGGTCGGCAGGAGCGCACTCAGCCGCACCGGAGTGGTGACGGATGAGGAGCAGCGGCGCGGCGCCGTCGTCGGCGTGGTGCATTCCGCACTGGAAGCGGGTCTCGACGTCGAGGGGGTCGCGCGTAGCCCACTGGCGGGTCAGAACGGAAATGTGGAGTTCTTTCTGTGGATGAAGGTGCCCTCGGGCTCGATGGTGCCTAGGATCGGTAGGGACGCAGGTCAACTTGCGCACCGAATCGTGGACGGCAGCTCCGCGTTCGGCTCCAGCGGCGATGCGTGAAGCCGTCCCCACCTGATACAACGGAGCGTGATGACTAGACGCATACTGGTACTCGCCCACACCGGCCGGCATGACGCAATGGCCGCTGCCCAGGAGGCCTGCACACGGCTGCACGCTTCCGGGCTGACTCCGGTCATGCGCGCCGAGGAACTGCGCGACATCCAGGCGGAGTACGGCACGCTGGCAGCGCCTACCGAGACGCTCGGGGCGGACGTGGGACTCGAGGATATCGAGCTTGGCATGGTGCTCGGCGGAGATGGAACCATCCTCCGTGCAGCTGAACTGGTCCGCGGGACAGACGTTCCGCTACTGGGCGTCAACCTCGGCCATGTCGGTTTCCTCGCCGAGAGTGAGCGGGCGGATCTCGCCGAGGCGGTCCGCTGGGTCGTGGACAAGGATTACACCGTCGAGGAACGCATGGCCATCGACGTGCAGGTCTGGCGTGGCGACCAGCTGACCGCACAGACCTGGGCGCTCAACGAGGCCGCGATCGAGAAGGCCAACCGTGAGCGCATGATCGAGGTGGTCCTGGAAGTTGATGGCCGCCCGGTCAGCTCCTTCGGCTGCGACGGCGTCGTCCTGGCTACCCCCACCGGTTCCACCGCTTACGCTTTCTCTTCCGGCGGTCCGGTTGTCTGGCCGGAGGTGGAGGCCCTCCTGGTGGCTCCGATCAGTGCGCACGCGCTCTTCGCGAAGCCGCTCGTGGTCGCCCCGACGTCGCTGCTCGCCGTGGAACTCCTCACCCGCACCGACGCATCCGGCGTGCTCTGGTGTGATGGGCGGCGCACCGTCGATCTGCCGCCCGGCGCCCGGGTTGAGGCCACGCGGTCAGATATCCCGGTCCGGCTGGCGCGCACGCATCAGACACCCTTCTCGGAGCGGCTCGTCCGCAAGTTCGAGCTGCCCACTCAGGGCTGGCGCGGCCCGGCCACTCATGACGGCGAGCCCGCCCGATGATCGAGGAGATCCGGATCCGCGACCTCGGAGTGATCGCAGACGCGACGCTCTCCCTGGGGGCCGGCTTCAGCGTTGTCACCGGTGAAACCGGCGCGGGCAAGACGATGGTCCTCTCTGCGCTGAACCTGCTGATGGGCGCGCGTTCCGACGCCGGCGCTGTACGCCTTGGCGCGAAGAACGCGTCCGCTGAGGCAGTGCTTCGCGTGGACCTTCAGGGCGCTGCAGCGCAGCGAGCCCTGGAAGCGGGCGGGGAGCTGGAAACAGACGACGACGGCGGTGCCGGCCTGATTCTTGCCCGCACAGTCAATAGCGACGGCCGTAGCCGCGCCTACGTCGGTGGAAGATCAGCTCCCGCCGGCGTCCTTGCCGAGGTGGGGGAGAAGCTGGTGGTGGTCCATGGCCAGTCGGACCAGCTCCGGCTGCGAAGTGCTGCGGCACAACGCGAGGCGCTGGACAAGTTCGGGGGCCCAGAGCTCGCCGCCGCCCTTGCCGCCTACCAGGGGACGTACCGGCGCTGGCGGGAGGTGAGCGCGAGCCTCGAGGCGCTGCGTAGCGCGGAGCGGGACAGGCTGCGGGAGGCCGAGTCGCTTCAGTCGGCACTCGAGGAGATCGATGCCGTTGACCCGCAGCCGAATGAGGACGAGGCGCTGAAAGCGGAAGCGATGAAGCTCGGCAACGTCGAGGAGCTTCGCATTGCGGCCGTGGCCGCGCATCAGGCGCTGGTGTCGGGTGAGTTCCCCGAATCGGGCGATGCCACAACTCTGGTAGATGCGGCGAAGCGCCAGCTGGAAGCGGTCGGAGCGCATGACGCTGAGCTGGGATCACTGGCCGAGCGGCTCGCTGAAGTCGGTTACATCCTGGCTGACATCTCCACCGAGCTGGCCGGCTACGCGGCATCTCTTGACTCGGAGGGGCCCGGGCGGCTGGCCGAGGTCGAGGCGCGGCGGGCAGAGCTCAACATTCTGATCCGCAAGTACGCTCCGTCCATCAGCGAGGTGCTCGACTGGGCAGCCACCAGCCGGGACCGGCTCGACGAGATCAGCGGTGACTCCGACAGGATCGAGGGCTTGCAGCAGGAAGCCTCTGCTTTGGAAAGCAAGCTGGTCGCTGACGCGGAGGTCCTTGGCCGTCTGCGACTGGCTGCCGCAGAAGACCTGTCCGGACGGGTCAGCAGCGAACTTTCCGCCTTGGCCATGCCTGATGCGCTGCTCATCATCGACGTCACTTCGGGCGGCACCCCTGGACCGCTGGGCGCCGACGAGGTTTCCTTCTCGCTGCAGCCGCATGCCGGGGCGGCCCCGCGTCCACTGGGCAAGGGTGCCTCGGGCGGTGAGCTCTCACGGGTCATGCTGGCGATCGAGGTGGTGCTCGCCGCCGTGGATCCCGTACCGACTTTCGTTTTCGACGAGGTTGACGCGGGAGTCGGCGGCAAGGCCGCCGTCGAAATCGGGCGTCGTCTTGCCATGTTGGCCCAGCATGTACAGGTTGTCGTCGTCACCCACCTGCCGCAGGTGGCGGCATTCGCCTCGCACCATATCCGCGTGACGAAGAGCAGGGCGGCAGACGGCGGTTTCACCGCCAGCGACGTCGAGGTCCTCCCGGAGTCGGAGCGGGTGCGGGAACTCGCGCGTATGCTCGCGGGTCAGGAGGAGTCTGCCAGCGCCCAGGCACACGCGGAGGAGCTTCTGCTTGATGCAGCGCGGACAGCCGTCAGGTGATAGGGTCGAACTCCGTGGTGCAGCAAACAATCTCCCGGTTCCAGAAGTCCGCAAAGACTACAAAGCACATCTTCGTCACCGGTGGTGTGGCGTCTTCTCTCGGTAAGGGACTGACGGCTTCCAGCCTCGGGCACCTGTTGAGGGCGCGCGGTCTGTCCGTCACCATGCAGAAGCTGGATCCGTATCTGAACGTTGATCCCGGCACCATGAATCCGTTCCAGCACGGCGAGGTCTTTGTGACCGACGACGGCGCGGAGACGGACCTCGACATCGGTCATTATGAGCGGTTCCTCGATGAGAGCCTTGACGGCTCAGCCAACGTCACCACCGGCCAGGTGTACTCCGAGGTCATCGCCAAGGAACGGCGCGGCGAGTACCTGGGTGACACTGTGCAGGTCATTCCGCACATCACCGATGAAATCAAGCGCCGCATGCGCCTGCCCGCGGAGCCCACAGGGTCCCGCAAAGGACCGGATGTCATCATCACCGAGATCGGCGGCACGGTCGGTGACATCGAGTCCCAGCCGTTCCTTGAGTCAGCGCGTCAGGTGCGCCAGGATATCGGCCGAAACAACGTGTTCTTCGTCCATGTGTCGCTCGTGCCCTACATCGGACCCTCACAGGAGCTGAAGACCAAGCCCACGCAGCATTCGGTGGCCATGTTGCGATCAATCGGTATCCAGCCGGACGCCATCGTCATCAGGTCAGACCGCGAGGTGCCGGATGCCATGCGCGAGAAGATCGGCCGCATGTGTGATGTGGATGTCGATGCAGTGATCAACGCCGCTGACGCCCCCAGCATCTACGACATCCCCAAGACCCTCCACGCGCAGGGACTCGACGCCTACATCGTCCAGGCGCTCGACTTGAAGTTCAAGGACGTCAACTGGACCAAGTGGAACAAGCTCCTCGAAGCCGTTCACCACCCGAAGCACCATGTCGAGATTGCGCTGGTCGGCAAGTATATTGACCTCCCGGACGCCTATCTCTCCGTGACCGAGGCGCTGCGTGCCGGCGGCTTCGCGAACAAGGCCAAGGTCCAGATCCGCTGGGTGCCCTCGGACGATTGCGCAACCCCGGACGGTGCGGCAAAGGCGCTCGATGGCGTTGACGCCATCTGCGTCCCAGGTGGCTTCGGCATCCGCGGGCTTGAGGGCAAGCTCGGTGCCCTGCGCTACGCCCGTGAGAACAAGGTGCCCACGCTGGGTCTCTGCCTCGGTCTGCAGTGCATGGTGATCGAGTACGCCCGCAACGTTGTGGGCCTGAAGGGCGCTTCATCTACCGAGTTTGAGCCTGACACTGATTTCCCGGTCATCGCCACCATGGCTGAGCAGCTCGAGATCGTTGCCGGCGAGGGTGACATGGGCGGCACCATGCGGCTCGGCCTGTGGGACGCATCGCTCAAGGAGGGGTCAGTGATCGCAAAGACGTACGGCCGCACCGAGGTGAGCGAGCGCCACCGCCACCGCTACGAAGTGAACAACGAGTACCGCGAGAAGCTCGAGGCCGCCGGTTTGGTTGTCTCCGGTACCACCACGGACGGCAAACTGGTCGAGTTCGTGGAACTGCCCGCTTCGGCACACCCGTACTATGTCTCCACCCAGGCCCACCCCGAGCTGAGCTCCCGTCCCACCCGCCCGCATCCGCTGTTTGCCGGGCTGGTCAAGGCGGCCCTCTCACGCCGGGGCGTCAAGGCTTAGCCATGGGAGTCGAGCCGCAGGCCGCCGCAATAGCTGACCGGCAGAGTCCACGCCGGTTGCTCAACTCCACCACGGCTTTCTCCGGCAAGATTTGGGACGTGGTCAGCGAGACCTTCCGGCTGGATGAGGACGGCGAGCCGATCACGCGCGAGTACATCCAGCACCCGGGCGCGGTCGCGATTCTCGCCATGGATGATTCCGAGCGCGTCCTGCTGCTTCGCCAGTACCGCCACCCGGTCCGGATGGATTTGTGGGAGATTCCCGCCGGTCTCCTTGACGTTGACGGAGAGGACTTCGCCGTCGCCGCAGCTCGGGAACTGGCTGAGGAAGCGGACGTCACGGCGAGCACCTGGCACGTCCTGTCGGACCTGTTCCTGTCTCCCGGCTCCTCGAGTGAAGCCCTGCGTATCTACCTCGCACAGGGCATTGAGGAAGTTCCTCAGGACAAGCGGCACACCCGCACCCATGAGGAAGCCGAAATCGAGCTCGCCTGGGTACCTTTGCCGGATGTAGTCCAGGCAGTGCTCGAGGGGCGGATCCACAGCCCCTCCGCCGCGGCAGCCGTGCTGGCAGCGGCGGCGGCCAAGACATCGGGCTACCGCTCCCTCCGCCCCGCAGATGCTCCCTGGCCCGAGCACCATAGCCAGCACGGAACGTGGCCCCAGGGCCCTGTCCTGCAGGACTGACCCAATGGCCGAGGGCAGGCAAGCGACCGTACAGGACGAGCTCCAGACCACTGGACCCGGCCGGCTTATCAGCGAGTACCTCCAGCACATGCTGGTGGAGCGCGGCCTCTCCGTGAACACCCTTGCGGCCTATCGCCGCGACCTGCTGAGATACCACCGCTTCCTCACAGCAGCGGGCATCGAGTCGATGGACACCGTGACGCGCCAGCAGGTGTCCGCGTTCGCGCAGGGACTGGCCACCGGCGAGGACGGGCAGGCGCCGCTGAGTCCCCGCTCCGCAGCCCGTACCGTTGTCGCTGTACGCGGCCTGCACCGCTTTCTCGCACTCGAAGGAACGACGACGGCGGATCCCGCCGAGGATGTGCACCCGCCCACCGCCGGGCAGCGGCTTCCGAAGGCGATCTCCGTGGACGACGTCACCCGGATCCTCGAAGCCGTCGACACTTCCACTCCCGGCGGCTTGCGTGACCGGGCACTGCTGGAATTTCTGTATTCGACCGGGGCACGCATCAGCGAGGCCGTAGGACTGGACGTGGATGATGTGTCGGTCGATGCAGCCCTGGATGGTCCCGCCGTCGTCCGTCTGTTCGGCAAGGGGTCCAAAGAGCGGCTGGTGCCGCTCGGCTCTTACGCGGCGCGGGCCATAGAGTCCTATTTGGTGCGGGCTCGCCCGGCGCTGGCCGCCAACGCATCCGAGAGGAACAGTGCTCCTGCACTGTTCCTCAATCTCCGCGGCGGCCGGCTGAGCAGGCAAAGTGCATGGACCATCCTAAAAGCCGCTGCGGAGCGCGCCAAAGTAGCCGGGGAAGTGTCACCCCATACCCTTCGCCACTCCTTCGCCACCCACCTGCTGCAGGGAGGCGCCGACGTCCGGGTTGTCCAGGAGCTCCTGGGACATGCGTCCGTCACGACAACCCAGGTGTACACGTTGGTCACCGCTGACACGCTGCGGGAAATCTATGCTGCAGCCCACCCGCGCGCTCTTTAATTGGTACGTGGTTGACAGATAATTGACAGTGCCTGTAACCCCGGAAGGCCTGTCGGAAACTATAGGTGTATGGACAGGACACATACACCAGGGGGGACAGTGTTGCAGCGATACGATGACGTTTTCGCGGCGTTACACAGAGAACACCGCGACCGAGTGTTTTCCTTCATACACCGGCGGGTGAGCAGCAGGGAAGCAGCCGAGGAACTCACCAACGACGTGTTCCGTATTGCCTGGCAGCGGAACCCGCAAGCCTCAGACGTCACGCCGGCGTGGCTTCTCACCGTCGCCCGCAACGTCATCGGCAATGAATACCGCCGCCGTGAGCGGGCGGAGCATCTCATGCAACGGGTACGGGACTCGGTTGTTCTTGCCGCCCGGGCCGGAAACGGGGCGGGGCAGCAGGCGGTAGCCGACTCACTGCTGCGGCTCCGGGAGAAGGAACGCGAAGTTTTACTCCTCGCCTATTGGGATGACCTGTCCACCACAGAGATCAGTGAGGTGCTGGGGTGTAGTCCCTCCGCAGCCAAGGTGCGCCTGCACCGGGCCCGCGCCGCATTCGCACAGATGATGCCTGCCGCTCTCATGGCAGAAGAAGGAGCCTGAAATGGACCGCATAGAGAACCTGATCCGGGGCCTCGACCCCGTGCGCGCCGAACGGGAATCCTCCGATTCACCCACCGAAATAATCGCTCTTCCGGCCGGGAACGGCCAGCAGGAACCTGGAGTTACCATGAACACCGAACCTATCGACAGCTTGCCTATCGTGGGCCGCGAAACCGGGAATGAGGGGAACGACGCCTTCAGCGATGACCGTCCCGTCGTCGTCCCCCTGCGGCGCCGCCGCAGGACGGCAATGATTCTCGCGGGTGCCGCCGCGGCAGCAGTGGTGGCGGGCGCCGTCGTCGTCGGCGGTTCCCTGGGTGCTGAATCACCCCTGCCGGCGGGAACAACGAACCCCGCGCCATCGGTTGAACCGACCCAGCAACGAACGGCCGATCCGTCACCGTCAGCTGAACCGACCGCGGAACCGACTGCGGAACCAAGTGTCGAGCCGAGCGGGGTGCCGACAGGTCCTCCGGCGGACGAGGGCTGCCGCGTGCAGGACGTCGACCGTGTCATGGAACAGGGGAGTGACTTCATGAGCCTGACTCCCTTTGCGGCTGATCCGAGCCACTATGCAGTAGTTGGTTGCACCGATGATTGGATGGCGATGGAACTGACGGACGCGGGCTTTGAGGCCAACCCGCAGGACGGCGGCAACGCCTGGTACTACGTCGCTCGACGGGTGGACGGCCAATGGCTGGTCGAAACCGCCGGCTACAGCGCGCTTACGAAGTGGGAGTTCCTGCCCGTTGTGGAAGGCAGTACCCCTCAAGAGGTGATGGACCAGCAGTTTATCGACACGGGCATCCCGGTGGAGCTTCGCCCGGAGCTGGTGGGGGATGGGCCCGGTGCATCCGAGGCAGGCGCCCTTCGGGAAATCGTGCAGGCCGATATGGCATTGCAGTTCGAGCTCCCTGAGGGCTGGTCAACCATGGGCGCGGCTGTGAGCCCGGTCAGGGAAGTAGGCGTCACCAATGCGGACGGCGATCCCGTGATGACGATTACACGGACCTTTGAGAGCGGCATCGGAGGAGCGTGCAGCGGGGATCCGGTGCCGATCACCGAGATCTCGTCGACACCCGTAACCCTGCAGCTCCCCAGCGGGACGGCACTCGACACCAAGTTCGTCTACCGGGTCATCGAGACAGCAGATGGAGTGTATGGCTCTGCAGCGCTGGTCCTTGCGACCGAGCCGGCAAGTGGCAACTACTGCATGCTGTACAACGTCATCAGCACCCCCGAAATGGGATTGTTCTCGATGGCGTCAGCCCTCATGATCGGGCCGGACAGCCTTGGTTCGCTTCATAACCACGCGAACCTCGAACAGGCACAGGCGTACGTGGAATCGGCTGAGTTCGAGGAGATGCTCGCGATCGCACAGTCACTGGAAATCACCGGCTAGCGGCTGTCTACCCTGCAGCCCTTGAGGCCTCGTATGCTGTATGCCGGATACAGCACACGAGGTTTCATCCGTTCATGAGCTCCCGCGGTACGGATACCGGTGGTCGCTGGCATAGGACTGGAAGATGTCCTGCGTGGATTCGCCTTCGTGCTTGAACTCCTCCTTGAGGAAAGCGGCAAGCGAATCGAGAGCATCGCTCAGGAGGGCGCCGGCCGTCTGGAGGGTCGGCTGGGCAGAATGGCCTGCTTGATCAGCGATGTCGACAGCGTAGGAGAGTGAGGCAGGCAGGGACAGATCCATGTTGGACTCCCAGAAATAGTAGGACTCCGAGGTCTGGGTGAGGTCCACCCTGATCTGCACCAGATCAGCAACGAGTGTTTCCACGGTGTTGGTGACTGCGGCAGCATTCAACTGCTCCAGCCGGGCGGCGTAACCCGCATTCTGCAGCAGGGAGAGCCTGATCGCCAGTGCGCGTCGCCTGGCCAGCGCCGGGTAGACCTGCATGAACCAGGACACCGCGGCCGTCAGCAGAGCGAAGCCCGTCAGCGCTTCCAGGGGAGCCAAGAGGCGAATCACGGGGTCGGTAGCAATGACGTCTCCGTATCCCAGGGTCGTCAGGGTCACCATGGAGATGTAGAAGGCCTCAGCGGCGTCACCGTAGCGGGAAGGATCGAGGCCAGGAGAGTACGTGAAGCCCTGGGGTACGTGAGGATAGAGCATCAGCGCCCAGCCGAGCGCCTGCAGGGCAGTCCAGAAAACGATCACGCAGACGAGCGCGAGCGGCCCCGCAATTCCGGCGCCCTTGTCTCCCAGGCGCCGCATGATCCTCCAGACGGCCGCCACGCACAATCTGCTGAGGCGCCCGCGGCCGCTGGGGTGAAGTAGCGTGTGAAACACCTCGATCAGCCCCAGCAGGATCACCAAAGCACCGAGGACGGACAGCAGCAACGGCACAACGCTCTCCTGACTGGTCGGGGGTCGTCGGTCGGAGCAGTCTAACTGGTTCAGCATCCTGTCGTGGAAAGATGGGCGAGTGAACGACTCGCACCAATTCTCTTCCGAACCGCCCACTCCGGGAGACAGCCTGACCGCCGCCGAAATGCTCGCCCGCCGCCTGGATCGGCCGATGGGTGTGCTCGGGTTGGTCTTCCTCTTCGTGGTCCTGGGCCAGCTCCTTGCTACCAACCCGACCCTGGTGTTGGCACTGAGCATCGCGGGCTGGGTCTTCTGGGCAGTGTTTGTCGCCGAATTCTTTCTGCGTGCCTACATCGCCGGGTTCAGTAAGGCGTTCTGGAAGAAGAACTGGTGGCAGGTGGTCTTCCTGCTTGTGCCGTTCCTCCGGTTCTTCCGTGCGCTGCAGGCGGTGCGCCTGCTGCGGCTGACACGAGTGGCACGGGTGGGAGGAATTCTTTCCGCAGGGATCCGGGGTTCGCGCTCGGCTGGAAGGCTGCTTTCCAGCCGGATTGGCTGGATGGTCGCCGTGACCGCCGTCGTCATCCTGGCGACGAGCCAGCTTTTCTATGCGACCGGAACACACTCGAATTACGGTGAGGCGCTGTTCGAAAGCGCGATGGCCACGATCACCGGCAGTGGAATCACACCGGAGACGGGCTTCGCCCGCGTGATGCAGGTTGTGCTCGCCGTTTATTCGATTGGTGTCTTCGCTACGCTGGCGGGTTCGCTGGGCGCATTCTTTCTTCGCGAGGATGACCGGCGGCGGACCACACCGGACGGCGGTATCAACCCTGGGATCGGCCGCGACTAAACTTGGCTCGCATGACCCCCCGACGCGTTGCGCTCTGTTTTCTGTTCCGGCACACGGAGGCCGGCCGCGAAGTGCTGCTCGGAATGAAGCGCTCCGGATTCGGAACGGGCCGGATCGTTGCGCTTGGCGGCGGGATCGAACCCGGTGAAACTGCGGGAGAAGCAGCGGCCCGGGAGGTTCAGGAGGAATCCGGGATAGTGGTTGACGTGGCGGATCTCCTGGAGCTCGGTCCGGTGCGGTGGCGCTTTCCGGTCAAGCCCGTACTGGACATGGACGCAGTGGTCTTTTCGGCCGACCGCTTCAGGGGTGAGCCGGCCCTCACAGATGAAATCGATCCCTGCTGGTACCCCGTTGGGCAGCTGCCCTGGGACGGCATGTGGGAGGACGCCAGGCACTGGCTCGGTCACGTATTGCGCAGCCAGCGCCTGGACGTCACCGTCACCCTCAATAGCGACAATGAGACGGTGCGGACAGCGGACTTCGCCTAGTCCCCGGCGGACAGGTCCGGTCCGCTGTCAGGAAAGGTGACGCTCCTCCGGGCCGTTGTACGCGGCCAGCGGCCGAATCAGCGAGTTCGCCGCGCGCTGCTCCATCACGTGGGCAGTCCACCCGGTGATCCGGGCGGCAATGAAGAGCGGGGTGAACATCTCGGTATCGAAACCCATGAGGTGGTAGACGGGACCGCCGGGGTAGTCGAGGTTCGGCTTGATTCCCTTGGCCTCCTGCATGGCTGTTTCGAGGCCCTCATACAGACCGAGGATTTCCGGCCGCCCGTAGTGCTTGATCATGCCGTCGAGGGCCGCTTTCATGGTGGGCACCCGGGAATCACCGTTCTTGTAGACGCGGTGGCCGAAGCCCATGATCTTCTTCTTCTGGGCCAGGGCCTCGTCCATCCATGCCTTGGCCCTGGCGGTCGCTTCCTCTGCGGACTCCTCTTCGCGGATGCCGATTTCCTCGAAGGTATGCATGACGGCCTCGTTGGCACCGCCGTGCAGCGGACCCTTGAGCGCTCCGATAGCCCCGGTCACCGCAGAGTGAAGATCGGCCAATGTGGAGGTGATGACGCGGGCGGTGAACGTTGAGGCGTTGAAGGAGTGCTCTGCATACAGGATCATCGAGATATTGAAGGCCTCGACCACCTCCGGTGCCGCCTCCTCGCCGAAAGTCATCCACAGGAAGTTCGCGGAGTAATCCAGATCGTCACGGGGTTCCACCGGCTCCAGCCCGCGGCGGCGCCGCTGGTCGTAGGCAACGACTGCGGGGAAGGCAGCAAACAGCTCCACCGCTTTCTCCAGTTCGGCCTCCGGAGATGAATCCTCTGCCTTCGGATGGTTCGCCCCGATCACCGATACAGCGGTACGGCTGACGTCCATCGGGTGGCAGCTGAGCGGCAGCAGGTCAATGGCGGCCCTCACGTTGTCCGCGAGCGTACGGGCTGAGCGTTCCGCGGAGTGGAATTCACGGGCTTCCGCTTCGGTCGGGAGCTCGCCGTGCCAGAGCAGCCAGGCGACGTCCTCGAAGTTCACCGCGGCCGCAAGCTCCTGAACCGGGTACCCCCGGTAGAGCAGGGAATTGGACTCGGGGTTCACCTTCGAAATTGCCGTGGTGTCCGCGGTGACGCCGGCGAGGCCCTTGTAGATCTGCGGTTCGGTCATGCCTTGACTCCTTCGTCTGTAAGTGGTGGGTGCGCTGGGCCCGGCTTAGCGTCCGCCGGGGACCTGGAAGTTGAACACTGAGGTATCGAACTGGTTGTACGCTTCGTAGTCGACGAGCTCGTAGAGTCTGGCGCGGGTCTGCATGGAAGTAACAGCGCCCTGCTGGGTGCCGTCGGCCTTGATCGTTTCCAGCGTACGCTCCGCCGCGCCCATGGCACTACGCAGCAGCGTCACTGGATAGATGACCATGTTGACACCCACGGATTCGAGGTCCGCGATCGAGAAGAGTTCGCTCTTTCCGAACTCGGTCATATTCGCGAGGATCGGTACATCGACCGCATTGCGGATCGCCTCAAACTCGGTCAGATCCCGCATCGCCTCCGGAAAAATGGCGTCCGCACCGGCGTCAACAAGAGCCTTCGCCCGCTCCTGGGCTGCCTGCAACGTATCGGTGCCGCGAATATCAGTCCTGGCCATCACAAGGAAGTTGGGATCGCGGCGACCATCGGCAGCGGCGCGGATTCGCTTCGCGGCAGTGTCGGTGTCCACAACGTTCTTGCCATCCAGATGGCCGCACCGCTTCGGATTGAACTGATCCTCGATGTGGCAGCCGGCCAGGCCCGCGTTCTCCAGCTCCTGCACCGTCCTGGCGACGTTCATCGGTTCGCCGAAACCGGTGTCCGCGTCCACCAGCGAAGGGAGGTCCGTCATGCGCGCTATCTGGCCGGCGCGCGTGGTAACTTCGGTCAGGGTCGTGAGCCCGATGTCGGGCAAGCCAAGGTCATTGGCGAGAACAGCTCCGGATATATAGACGCCGTCGAACCCCTTGTCCTCGATCAGGCGGGCGGACAGGGGGTTGAAGGCTCCGGGGAACTGCTGGATGCGGCCTGAGGTCAGGCTTGCGCGCAGCGCTTCGCGCTTTTTCTCGGGCGTTATGGAGGAGTACAGCATTTAGAACAGCCCCTTCGGTGCTTGTGCGGAAAGGACGCCGACGGCGGCAGTCAGGTTTAGCTGGTCCAGCTCGCCGGACGCGAGCAGCGGGAGCCGCTGGACAGCGTCGAGGAAGCGGTCGACCTCCGCGTCGTCCACGATTCCGTTTGCGAGGGTGCGGAGTTTGCCGATGTACTGCTCGCGGGCGAAGGGGCGGGCACCCAGCGGGTGGGCATCAGCGACGGCAATCTCATCGGTGATGACGGTTCCGTCGGTGAGAGTGATTTCCACCCTTCCGCCGAACGCCTTCTCGCTGATGTCCAGTGAGTGGTAGCGCCGGGTCCATTCAGCGTCCTCCACCGTGGTGACTTTTCGCCAGAGTTCGACCGTGTCGGCGCGGGAAGCGCGTTCGGGAGTGTAGGAGTCGACGTGGTGCCAGCGTCCGTCCTGCAGTGCAACGGTGAAGATGTAGGGGATCGAGTGGTCGAGCGTCTCACGGGACGCCGTTGGGTCGTACTTTTGCGGGTCATTCGCGCCCGAGCCGATCACGTAGTGGGTGTGGTGCGAGGTGTGGATCCGGACGGCCTCAACCTTCTGCGGGTCGGTGACGTCTGGATGTGCGCTATGGAGCCTGCGGGCCAGGTCAATCCACGCCTGCGCCTGGTACTCGGCGGAGTGCTCCTTCGTGTACGTGTCCAGGATTGCTCGCTTCGATTCGCCCTGGGTGGGCAGCGGAACCTCATAGCGGGCGTCGGGGCCGTCGAGCATCCACGCGATCACGCCGTCCTCGCCCTCGTAAATCGGTGTGGGGGAGGTCTGCCCGCGCATGGCCCGGTCGACGGCTTCCACTGCCATCTTGCCGGCGAAGGCCGGCGCGTGGGCCTTCCACGTCGAAATTTCGCCCTTGCGTGACTGGCGCGTTGCCGTCGTCGTATGCAGCGCCTGCCCGACCGACTGGAAGATCGTCTCGACGTCGAGGCCGAGCAGGGTTCCGATCCCCGCAGCCGCGGACGGACCGAGATGCGCAACGTGGTCGATCTTGTGCTTGTGCAGGCAGATCGCCTTCACCAGGTTCACCTGGATCTCGTAGCCGGTGGCGATGCCGCGCAGGAGGTCGGCACCGCTTGCCCCCGTGTGCTGGGCGACGGCGAGGATCGGCGGGATGTTGTCTCCCGGGTGGGAGTAGTCCGCGGCGAGGAAGGTGTCGTGATAGTCGAGTTCGCGTACGGCGACCCCGTTGGCCCAGGCGGCCCACTCGGGCGAAGATTTCCCGTCAATCCCGAAAACCGTTGCGCCGCGTCCGTTGGCGGAGACGGGGTGGCTCAGAGCCTGGGCGCGGGCAGCCACGATCGGTGCGCGGGAGAGGGACGCAACGGCGACGGACGCGTTGTCGATGATGCGGTTGATCACCATGTCGGTCACGTCGCTGTCGACTCCCACGGGATCGGCAGCCACCTCGGCGATTTTCCAGGCCAGCTGGCCGCTTCGGGGCAGGTTTTCCTCGCTGCGGTGGACTCGGACGGGGTGTAGCTCAACCATGTGGTGTTTCCTCTCGGACGGTTCGCGCGGTGTTGTCTGTTCGGGTGGTGCTGTCTGTTCGGGCGGCCAGCAGGTACTGCAGGCTGTTGTGGAGATGGACCTTGGTCGATGCAACGGCCAGGTCGGTGTTGGCCTGGGCAATGGACCGGGCTATCTGCGCATGTTCGGACGCCGAGGCCGTCAGGCGTGCAACATCGTCCCGGGCCAGCCGGCGCACGCGGCTCAGGTGAGTGCGCAAGTGCCGCTGGGCCTGAAGGAGATAGGGGTTAGCGGCGGCTGCATCAATTGCGGCGTCGAGCTCGGCGACCAGCTCGTAGTACTCGTGCTGTTCGCCGTCGGCCTCCTGAATCAGCGAGGATGCCGATTCAAACCGGCGGGTCAGTTCCTGGAATGTGTGCCGGTCCCCGCGCGTCGCAGCGAGGGCAGCAGCTGTGCAGTCCAGGGAGATACGGACATCAAACAGCCCGGTGATCTTCTCAAGGGACACCTCGCTGACGATGACCCCGCGTCCCGGCTGCGGAGCCGTCAATCCTTCGGCCGTCAATCGTGAGAGGGCCTCCCGCAGCGGTGTTCGGGAGACACCGAGCCGGGCTGACTGCTCGACTTCCCCCAGTACGGTGCCCGGCCCCAGCCGCCATTCGATGATGTCAGCGCGCAGAGCCTGATAGGCGCGGTCACTGGCTCGCATCTGCCCGCTCCATCGCCCGTCTCACCGCTCCAATGTATACAGAACAGGCGCCCGAAACAATACATCGCCGCGTTAGTGCGCTTTTTGTATACATGAACTGCTCTACCCGGACATTCTCGACGCTTTCGGCTACCGGTTCCAGGTGTACTCGAGTTCAGGCCGACCACGCGTTCCGTAGCGGGGCATCCGACGGGCAGACCCGCCGTCGGCAAGGTGTTCCAGGTAGCGGCGTGCGGTCACCCGGGACAGTTCCAGCGAGGACGCAACTTCCACCGCTGACACCGGCGCCGGCGCAGCAGACAGGAAGGAAACGACGGCGCGCAGTGTCTCCTCGGACAGCCCCTTCGGCAGGGTTCCCTGCGACGGCGGACGCAGCGCTGCGAACGCGTTGTCGACTTCCGATTGCGTGGTGGAGGAGGCTTGCGCGTGCAGGTTCTCGCGGAACAGCCGATAGTTGCCCAGCTTCTCGCTGAATGCCGAATAGGTGAACGGCTTGATCAGGTACTGCACAATTCCGGATGAGATCGCGGAGCGCACCACACCGAGCTCCCGTACCGCTGTGATGGCGATAACGTCCACGCTGCTGCCCGAACCTCGGATCCTGCGGATGATGTCCAGTCCGTGAAGGTCGGGCAGATTCATATCGAGCAGCACCAGATCGACGACGGCGCCTCCCGCCTCGGTCTGCCGGCGCAGCATCGCAAGCGCCTCGGATCCGGTGCCGGCAATACCGGCGAGGTCAAACCCGTCGAGACGCTTCACGTATAGAGCGTGGGCCTCCGCCGCGATGGGATCGTCCTCCACCACGAGTACCCGGATGGGGTGAGCGGCGGGCCGGTCAGCCACGGGTAGCCTCCCCGTGCGCTCGCGGTCCGGCCGGGTCTGCGCCTTCCGGTGCGCGCGGTCCGGCCGGGAGGCGGACCGTGAAGAGTGCGCCGCCGTCGTTGGTGACGGCAATGGTGCCGCCGAGCCGGTGCACGGCCTGCCGAACCAGTGCCAGCCCGAGACCGCGAGTTCCTGCCGTGCCTTTGGAGCTGGAGCCCAGCGTGAAGATCGTGCCGAGCTGGGCCTCGCTCAAGCCGGGCCCACTGTCGCCGACCTCGATGTCAACAAAGCCGGCGTCGTCGCCCGCTGTGTGGATCGAAAGCGAGACGGACCGTTCCTCCGAGGAGGCGGCGGCATCGAACGCGTTGTCCAGCAGGTTGCCGATGATCGTGACGAGGTCCCTCGGATCCATGCCGCGGGTTTCGAGGGTGCCTGCAACATCGATGTCCAGGTACAGCCCCCGTTCGTTCGCCTGCGCCGCCTTGCCCACCAGGAGCGCGGTGATGAACGGTTCGTCGATGGCGGCCACCACCTCATCGGTGAGCTGCTGCGACTGCTGAAGGTCCCTCGTCGCAAACTCGAGGGCCTCCGTCCCGCGATCAAGTTCGATGAGGGACACGATGGTGTGCAGACGATTGGCGTGCTCATGGGTTTGCGCCCGAAGCGCTTCGGTCAGGGTACGCATGGTCTGAACTTCGTCCGAGAGGGCCTCCAGCTCGGTGTGGTCGCGGATGGTGGTCACTGTGCCCAGGGGCTTTGTTCCCGACGCCGGGACGGCCGGTTCCTGGTTGACCACCAGCACACGGTCATCGGTGACATGGATTTCGTCCACCGCGCGGCGGCCGCTCGCCAGCAGCTCGCGAATAGAGGGCGAGAGTCCGACGTCGGACGCGGGCTTTGGCTCGCCCGGAACCGACGGCGGCAAGTTCAGCAGCGCTGCGGCCTGGTCGTTGTAGAGCACCAGATCCCCCCGAAGGTTGGTCAGCGCCAGGCCGTCACGCACGGAGTGCAGCACTGAATCGTAGAACACGAACATGCGCGAGAGCTGTTCGGTGCCAAGGCCGAGCGTTGCCCGGCGAAGGTGGCGGCTCAGCACCAGGGAAACGATCGTTCCGGCGGTGAGTGCACCGGCTGCAATGAGCCAGACGAGCGGCAACTGCGCATTGCGCGCAATGGACACGGTGTCCACGGTGACACCGGCCGAGACCAGGGCGGTGACGGTGTTATTCGGTGTAGTGACCGGGACAATCGCACGGACTGACGGTCCCAGTGTCCCCGTGAACAACTCGACGTGAGGGACTCCGCCAAGCGCCTGCTCAACGGATCCGATGTACTGGCCGCCGATCTCACTGGGGTTTCGGTGGGTGTAGCGGGTGCGGTCGGTGTCCATA
The DNA here is from genome assembly GCF_056679915.1 of Arthrobacter sp. PTI12. Taxonomy (NCBI): domain Bacteria; kingdom Bacillati; phylum Actinomycetota; class Actinomycetes; order Micrococcales; family Micrococcaceae; genus Arthrobacter; species Arthrobacter sp. PTI12. The sequence continues at coordinate 1,801,964 of NZ_CM155256.1, forward strand.
ATGGTCACGAAATCGACGCCGAGCTCATCCATCACTTCCGCCGCGTAGGGCTGCAGGAGGTCCGAGGGATTCGGTGACTGCACCGCTTCAAGGACGAAGGGATCGTTGGCGAACGTCGTGGCGACTGCGAGCATGCGCGCCGATGCGGAATCGAAGGTGTTGTCCTCCGCATCGAGGTAGAGGACCCAGGAGATGGTCGTGGTCAGCGCGAGGACGAAGACGAGTTGGCCAATGAAGAACTGACGTGCCAGGCTCCAGTTCCTCACTCGGATCACGCTCCTTCCGCCTGCGACGGCGCCCGTTCTTCTGGCAGTTGCCCAGCATTGTTCACGGTCCGGCGAACAGTATGAACGCAATCGTGACCGGCATCACTCTAGCGCTCACGATGGTTAGGAACCGGCCATCGGGCCGCCTACCAGCATAAGGAGTAAATAGCATGGCGAAGATGCCTGCACAGTCTGCCGCTTCGGTCGACAAACCCCGCAAGAAGGTGGATAAGACCCACTTTCTCTACATTGCCGTCATCGTCGCCGTCATCGCCGGCGCAATTCTTGGCCTCGCTGCGCCTGAGGTTGCCAAATCACTCAAGCCCATCGGCACGGCTTTCATCGGTCTGATCAAGATGATGATCGCCCCGATCATCTTCTGCACCATCGTGCTGGGCATCGGGTCCATTGCGAAAGCGGCAACTGTCGGCAAAGTCGGCGGTCTGGCCCTCGGATATTTCATGCTGATGTCCACGTTCGCCTTGGGAATCGGCCTCGTGGTCGGAAATATCGTCAAGCCCGGTGCGGGCCTGGACATTTCCGGCGCCACCTATGAGACAGAGAGCAAGGAAGCTGAGGGAACGGTTGACTTCCTGCTCGGCATCATTCCGGACACCCTGCTGTCCTCGCTGACCGGCACCAGCATCCTCCAGACACTCTTTGTCGCCCTGCTGGTCGGTTTTGCGCTGCAGAAGATGGGAACGGCCGGTAAGCCGATCCTGCGCGGCATCGGCCACATCCAGGCGCTGGTCTTCCGCATCCTCATCATGGTCATGTGGCTCGCACCGATCGGCGCCTTCGGGGCCATTGCCGCCGTCGTCGGTGAAACCGGAGTCCAGGCCATTGTGAGCATGTTCACCCTGATGGCCGCGTTCTACGTCACCTGCATCATCTTCATCGTCGTCATCCTCGGCGGTCTCCTCAAGATCGTCACCGGCATCAACATCTTCAAGCTGATGAAGTACCTGGGCCGCGAGTACCTGCTCATCTTCTCGACCTCGTCCTCGGAAGCAGCGCTGCCCCGCCTGATCGCGAAGATGGAGCACCTGGGTGTCTCCAAGCCGGTAGTCGGTGTCACGGTTCCTACCGGTTACTCCTTCAACCTTGACGGCACCGCCATCTACCTGACCATGGCATCGCTGTTCGTTGCCTCCGCCCTCGGTACCCCGCTGGCGCTCGGCGAGCAGATCTCGCTGCTGATCTTCATGATCATCGCGTCGAAGGGTGCAGCAGGTGTCACTGGCGCAGGCCTGGCCACCCTGGCAGGCGGCCTGCAGTCGCACCGCCCCGACCTTGTGGACGGCGTCGGCCTCATTGTGGGCATTGACCGCTTCATGTCCGAGGCACGCGCACTGACCAACTTCACCGGCAACGCCGTTGCCACCGTGCTGATCGGTACCTGGACCAAGGAGATCGAGCGCGGTCAGGTGGACGAAGTGCTGGCCGGCCGCCTGCCCTTCGACGAAGCGACCATGACTGCCGGTCACTTCGAAGATGCCAAAGCGGACACCGCCGAGGACGGCGCAGAAACCAAGACCGACATCGCCGAAGCCCACATCACCGGCCGCGAAGCGGAAAGGGTCGGCGCCACGCGCTGATCCCCCCGTTCAATTGTCAGGACACGCCCCTTTTGCAGGCTCATAGGGGGCGTGTCCTGCTGTTTCATTGACCTCCACCGCCAGCCAGGATCTCAAGCTTGAACTTCAAGTTGAGACTCAAGGCTCGCGCACCGCGAACACTACATTTCCACGGCTCCGGAGGGGAGCGGTTGTAACGTGGGGAAGCAAGCGAACAGTAACTTGTTACTGGACAAGCACTAGACGGAAGCGTGGATAGATACGTGAGTAGCGAACAGGGTTCCACAACTCTGAAGGACGCAACCGACTCAGAGATTGGCCCCACCGGACGTCCGGTCACCGAATTTCCCGAACCGCCGGTGCTGGCCTCCCATGGCCCAGCCCGCGTCATCGCCATGGTGAACCAGAAGGGTGGTGTCGGCAAGACCACGTCCACCATCAACCTGGGCGCCGCGCTCGCAGAAGCGGGCCGCCGTGTCCTCCTCGTAGACTTCGATCCGCAGGGTGCGCTCTCCGCGGGCCTCGGCACCAACCCGCATGAGCTCGACGTCACCGTCTACAACGTCCTCATGGACCGCAAGGTCAACATCGAGGACGCCATCCAGCGCACCGGCGTCGAGAACATCGACCTCCTCCCCGCGAATATCGACCTCTCCGCCGCCGAGGTGCAGCTGGTCAATGAGGTCGCCCGCGAGCAGGTCCTGGACCGCGCATTGCGCAAGGTCGAGGACAACTACGATGTCATCCTCATCGACTGCCAGCCATCACTCGGTCTCCTGACAGTCAACGCGTTGACCGCGGCGCATGGTGTCATCATTCCGCTCATCTGCGAGTTCTTCGCGCTGCGCGCCGTTGCGCTGCTGGTTGAAACCATCGAGAAGGTTCAGGACCGCCTCAATCCGCGACTACAGGTCGATGGCGTCCTCGCAACCATGTACGACGCGCGGACCCTCCACAGCCGAGAGGTCATCGCCCGTCTCGTGGAAGCCTTCGGAGACAAGGTCTTCGAAACGGTCATCAAGCGCACCATCAAGTTCGCTGATGCCACCGTCGCCGCAGAGCCGATCACCACCTACGCCGGTAACCACTCCGGCGCGGATGCCTACCGCAACCTCGCCCGGGAGCTCATCTCCCGCGGCGGCGCGCCTTAGCAGGCACCCCGCCTGATGGCGCAGGACGCTCACGACGACGGCGGCGCCCCCCTCGCGCTGCCGGAGCCTGAGAAGGCCGGGCGGTTCGAAGTCCGGCTCGACAACTTCAACGGACCGTTTGACCTTTTGTTGAGCCTCATCTCCAAGCATGAGCTGAACATCACCGAGATTGCCCTCGCGAAGGTCACCGACGAGTTTATCGGCTACATCCGCGCTTTCAGTGCAGCCGGGGACAGTTTTTCACTGGACGAAGCAAGCGAATTCCTTGTCATCGCCGCGACCCTCCTGGATCTCAAAGCGGCGCGGTTGCTGCCATCGGGGGAAGTTGAGGACGAGGAGGACATCGCACTGCTCGAGGCCCGTGACCTTCTCTTCGCGCGCCTGCTGCAATACAAGGCATTCAAGGAAATCGCCCGGCAGTTGGGCACGCGCCTCGCCGAAGAGGCCGGACGCTTCCCGCGTGAGGTAGCGCTTGAACCGCAGCTCGCCGCAATGATGCCCGAGCTCACCTGGCGAATGTCGCCGTCGGACTTTGCCGCGATCGCCGCGAAAGCGCTGGAGCCCCGCGAACCGGCGCCTACCGAAGTGGGCATTGGTCACCTCCACGCTCCGGCAGTAAGCGTCCGCGAGCAAGCCGACATCATCGGGCACCGCCTGCGGGAGCAGGGAGTCCTGTCCTTCCGCCAGCTCACGGCAGACGCGGACTCACTTGTAGTCGTCGTCGCCCGTTTTCTTGCCCTGCTGGAAATGTTCCGGGACATGGTCATCACCATGGACCAGGCCGCGCCGCTGGGGGAGCTGACTGTCCGGTGGTCGGCGGGGGAGCGGGACTGGTCAGCGGAGCGCATCAGCGAGGAATACGATCAGGACGTGTCGCCGGTTGTGGATGAGAACGCAGAAGGAGGAGTCCGTGAGCGAGCGAACTGAAACACCTGACGGCACTCGCGGTGAGCCGGGCGAGGGGTCGGTGACTGACGTCGCCTCTTTATCCGGCGGAGTGCCGGCCGCAGTCGAGGCCGTGCTCCTTGTCGTTGAGGAACCGGTGACCGAGATGCAGTTGGCCACAGCGCTGGAAGTTCCTGTCCAGCAGGTGCAGGAAGCGCTCGCGGAATTGATGGCCGAGTATGACGGCTATACTGGTCAGGGCCCGGAACCCGGACCAACGCGGCGTCGGGGTATTGAGCTCCGAAATGTCGCCGGCGGGTGGCGGTTCTATACGCGCAGCGAGTTCGCTGCCGTCGTCGGACGGTTTGTTCTCGACGGACAGAGTGCGCGGCTTTCGCAGGCAGCTCTGGAAACCCTCGCCGTCATCGCCTACCGGCAACCGGTCTCACGCTCGCGGGTGTCGGCAATCCGCGGGGTGAATGTGGACTCCGTGGTCCGCACCCTTGTTCAACGTGGACTTGTCGCCGATGTTGCTACCGATCCGGAGACCGGCGCGGTGCTCTACGGAACAACACCGCTTTTTCTGGAAAGATTGGGTATTGGCACCGTTGCCGATCTGCCCAAGCTTTCTCCGCACCTGCCCGGACTGGAAAACCTGCAGGACTTCGATCCCACCACGTACTGACGTACAACAGCTAAGGACTTTCAATGACACAGGCGCCCCGCTCCGGATCCGGAAGGAACCGCGACGGCCGTAATCCTGCCTCCGATTCCGCGGGCAGGCCCGCCAGGGACGCCGGTGACGCGAAGCCCGCACGCGCAGGCAGGGAGTACGACGGCCCCAAACGCACCGGTGCTCCCAAGAGTGCGGGCGCAGGCGGTTACAAAGGAGCCGGTGCTGGCAAGAGCGCAGGCGGTTACAAGGGTGCCGGTGCTCCGAAGAGTGCGGGCGCAGGCGGTTACAAGGGTGCCGGTGCTCCCAAGAGTGGCGGCGCAGGCAAGGGCGCTCCGAAAGCAGCGCGCAGCGGTCAGCGTGGTGCTTCCGCCGGGTCAGCGCCCTTTGGCAAGGAGCGGTTCGGCCGCAATCTCGGCGCAGTGCACCGCCCCCGCCGCCCCAAGGCTCCGCCCGTCGACCGGCTCGATGTGCACAATCCCGACGGCGTCCGCCTGCAGAAGATCATGGCGTCCGCCGGCGTCGCCTCCCGCCGGGTGTGCGAGGACATGATCCGTGACGGCCGCGTCGAGGTTGACGGCACCATAGTGACGGACCTCGGCGTGCGCGTCGATGCATCGACCGCAGCGATCCACGTCGATGGCCTCCGTCTTCAGCTCAACGAGACCATGATGTACTACGCCTTCAACAAGCCCAAGGGTGTCGTTTCCACTATGGAAGACCCCGAAGGCCGCCCCTGCATCAGCGACTTCCTGAAGAACCGCAAGGGCGAGCGTCTCTTTCACATCGGCCGCCTCGACGTCGCAACCGAAGGCCTGCTGCTGCTGACCAACGACGGCGAACTTACCAACCGCCTGACGCATCCGTCCTTCGAGGTGCCCAAGACCTACCTGGTGCAGGTCCGTGGCCCCATGGCCCACGGCATCGGCACCCAGATGAAGGAAGGCATCGAGCTGGAGGACGGCATCGCCCGGGTCGATTCCTTCAGGCTTGTCGATTCCACTCCTGGACACGTGCTCGTGGAGGTCGTTCTCCACTCGGGCCGCAACCGCGTGGTGCGCCGCTTGTTCGATGCCATCGGGCACCCGGTCGAGCGTCTGGTCCGCACCCAGTTCGGTCCAATTCGCGTCGGCGACCAGCGTCAGGGCAGCATCCGCGTTCTCGGCCGTCAGGAAGTTGGGCACCTCCTGGCCGCTGTGGAGATGTAGCCGATGACCGTAACAAACGGCGGCACACACCTGTCGGGGCCCGTGCTTATCGTCGGCACCGGGTTGCTCGGCACCAGTATCGGGCTCGGTCTGCGCGCGCGGGGAATCGATGTTGTCCTGTCGGACATCTCCCCGTCCACCCAGGCCGTGGCGCAGGACATCGGAGCCGGCCGGCCGCTTGAGCCGGCTGATGCCGCATTCGCGCCGGAACTCGTGGTTGTTGCAGCGCCGCCGGACGTCACCGGTGCGCTCGTGATTGATGCGCTGGCAGCCTATCCGGCTGCCGTCGTCGTCGATATTGCAAGTGTCAAGGATGCGGTGCTGAAGTCGGTTCTGGAAGCAGCCGACGACGACGCCCTCTCACGCTATGTAGGCACCCACCCGATGGCGGGGCGCGAGAAATCCGGGCCGGTAGCGGCCCGCGGTGAGCTTTTCACGTCCATGCCGTGGGTGATCTGCGCATCCCAGCGCAGTGCGCCGGAAGCGGTACGCACGGCCGAGGCCCTGGCTATCGACCTGGGCGCAGTCGTATCGCGGCTGACCGCTGAGGAACATGACCAGTCAGTTGCGGTCATTTCACATCTGCCGCAGGTCTTGTCGTCCCTCCTGGCGAGCCGGCTGCAGGACACGCCCGCACACGCGCTGTCCCTCGCCGGTAACGGGCTCCGGGACGTGACGCGTATCGCCGCGAGCGACCCCCGGCTGTGGGTCCAGATCCTCTCGGCGAATGCCGGCCGGCTCGTGGAGATTCTCTACGGGGTGCGCGAGGATCTGAACCGGCTGATCGGGACGCTCGAAAATCCGGTGGGGGAGGGCGCCCGCCTGGACATGGCACAGCTGATGGCCGAGGGAAACATCGGCCAGGCACGCATTCCAGGCAAGCACGGCACACCGCCGGAAGCCTTCGCCCGGCTTACCGTGCTGGTCGATGACGTTCCGGGGCAGATCGCGCGGTTGCTCACCGACATCGGGGAAACCGGAATCAACCTTGAGGACCTCCGCCTGGAACATTCACCTGAGCGGCAGGTGGGCATGGCCGAGGTCTCCGTACTGCCCGGCAAGCGGCACGAGCTCACCGATTTCCTGACGAACCGCGGTTGGAAGGTGGTCCAGTGACTGCATCTCTCGCCCACTTCCGATTGGGCAAATCACTTGTCGTGGCCATCGACGGGCCGTCCGGTTCGGGCAAGTCCAGCGTCAGCCGGGAAACTGCCCGACGGCTTCACGCGGCGTACCTCGACACCGGCGCAATGTACCGTGCGGTGACACTTCACTGCCTCGAGAAGGGCGTCGATTTCTCCGACGCCGGCGCGGTGGAACGAGCCTCCCGTGAACTCGATCTGTCCATCAGTACCCGGCCGGATACCGAGTCAGTATTGATCAGCGGAATCGACGTCACGGACGCCATCCGCGAACCGCAGGTTTCGCAGGCCGTCAGCGCCGTCGCGACCACCCTCGGTGCGCGCAGCGAACTGATCCGCCGGCAGCGCCAGATCATTGCCGACTCCCACCACCGCATCGTGGCAGAAGGCAGAGACATCACCACCGTCGTCGCCCCTGACGCGGAAGTACGCATCCTGCTGACCGCCAGCGAGGAGGCGCGGCTTCGGCGACGCGGGGATCAGCTCGGCGGTACCCAGACAGTCGAGCAACTGAAGCAGCAGGTCCTTGCGCGTGACGCAAAGGACTCCTCAGTGGTGAATTTTCAGCAGGCCGCAAACGGTGTAGTTACCGTTGACTCATCGGACCTGGATTTTGAGCAGACAGTGGCGGCGGTGCTCGACGTCGTTCGCACTGTCGCCCACCAATAAAACGAAGGATCGCGAAATATGAGCGAGAACCAGACCGGACTTGAGGAAGAGTACGAGCCCACGGGCGAGGACTCCGTAGCCGAACACATCCATGCCCTGGATGACGCAGAGGCTGAGCGCCGCGCTGAATCGCTGCGCGCCGGTCTGGAGGACTATGAGCTGGACGAGGAGGACGCAGCCCTCCTCGCGCAGGAGTTGGGCGATTACGACGACGACGCCCCGGTCCGGCTGGATCCGGTCCTTGCGATCGTCGGGCGTCCCAACGTCGGCAAGTCGACGCTCGTTAACCGCATCCTCGGACGCCGCGAGGCAGTCGTGGAGGACACTCCGGGTGTCACGCGTGACCGCGTGATGTACTCGGCCACCTGGAACGGCAACGACTTCACGCTGGTGGACACCGGCGGTTGGGAACATGATGCGCGCGGTATTCACGCTCGCGTCGCCGACCAGGCTGAGGCCGCCGTCGACCTCGCCGATGCCGTGCTGCTTGTTGTGGATGCAACGGTCGGGGCTACCGCCACCGACGAGGCGATCGTGCGGATGCTGCGGCGCAAGAAGAGGCCGGTCATCCTGGTCGCCAATAAGGTCGACGACATCCAGAATGAGGCCGATGCCGCAGCGCTCTGGTCGCTTGGCTTCGGCGAGCCGATGCCGGTGTCCGCGTTGCACGGCCGCGGTACGGCGGACATGCTGGACAGGGCTGTTGAGCTCATGCCGGAGTTTTCCGAGCACGGCGGACTGGAGCGTTCCGGCGGCCCGCGCCGGGTTGCGCTGATCGGGCGTCCGAACGTCGGCAAGTCCTCACTGCTGAACAAGTTGGCAGGTACCGAGCGGGTTGTCGTTGACCCGTTGGCCGGCACCACGCGCGATCCCGTGGACGAGATGATCGAGCTCGGTGGCCGTGTGTGGCGCTTCGTCGATACTGCGGGCATCCGCCGACGCCAGCATATGGCGCAGGGCGCCGATTTCTATGCGTCGCTGCGCACTCAGTCCGCGCTGGAGAAGGCGGAGGTCGCCGTCGTCCTCCTCGCGGTTGATGAGGTGCTCAGTGAGCAGGATGTGCGGATCCTCAATCTGACCATTGAATCCGGCCGTGCGCTGGTGCTCGCGTTCAACAAGTGGGACCTGCTCGACGACGAACGCCGCCGCTACCTGGAGCGCGAGATCGAGCAGGACCTGGCGCACGTGGAGTGGGCGCCACGCGTCAATCTTTCCGCGATGACCGGCTGGCACAAGGACCGTCTTGTACCTGCACTTGATCGGGCGCTCGAGTCCTGGGACAAGCGCATCCCCACCGGCAAACTGAACGCGTTCCTTGGTGAGCTCGTTGCAGCCCATCCGCACCCGGTGCGCGGTGGAAAGCAGCCGCGCATCCTGTTTGGGACGCAGGCCTCATCGCGTCCTCCGCGTTTTGTCCTCTTCACCACCGGATTCCTCGACCCGGGATACCGCCGGTTCATCACGCGCCGCCTGCGTGAGACGTTCGGTTTCGAGGGGACGCCGATCGAGGTTTCGATGCGCGTTCGGGAGAAGCGCGGACGCAAGAAGTAGATGCATCGTCGCCCTGCACCGGTTCGCTGGTCAGGGCAGCGATAGGATAGGATTCTTGAGGTGGTTCGGACCGTATGTCCGCGCCAATCGGGATGTGGCGCAGCTTGGTAGCGCACCTGACTGGGGGTCAGGGGGTCGCAGGTTCAAATCCTGTCATCCCGACAGCGAGGTCCCGGAAACTTACGGTTTCCGGGACCTTTTTCGTTCCCCCGGGCGTCCTTCGGGGCGGAGTTTCCGCTCCCCGCTACCTGGACATGGCGCCGGTGATTTCCTGCGCTGAGAGCCTGCGTTCGCCTACGTAATAGAGAACTGAGCCGGCAGGCAGCGGCGAGTCCCATCCGGGATTGATGACGGCTCCTTCGTGTTGAACTGCAAGCACCGTCGTAGTGAACTTTCGCCCCAATGCTTCCTGCACCTGGCCGAAGTTCATGGTCGACAGCGTGTTCGGCAGCATTGTGCTGTAGGTATTCCTGCCCCCATGGGACATCAGGTCCGCGTAGACAATTGCAATACCCGGGTCTTGGAGTTCTTCGATAGCGAGACGCGGTGAGTGCCACTGGACGCAGCGGACGTCGTCGTCCACGTAGGAGAAGTTGCGGGCGCGGCTCATATCCCGCAACGTGACAACGATGTGCGCGTCGGGGTTTACGTGCGTGGCAGCCACAGTGATGGTCAGCGCTTCATTATCATCCCGAGCGTCGATGAGGATCCGCGTTGCGCGATGGACCCCGGCACGCTTCAGCACGCCTTCTTCGGCGAGGTCACCGCGGACAAAGCCGAGGTTGGCGTGGTCCGACATGGGGTTTTCGGCGACGTCTTCCCAGGTGCATAGCGCCACTGGGTCAGCGCTGTCTGCCAGGATCTCCTGCACCAGCCGTTCGGTGCGGCCGGGCGTGTAGCCGACAATCACCAGGTGGTCCGACATATCGAGGTCTGACTGACCCTTCATGCGCCGTCCTTTCGCGTTTTCGATCGCGGTTGCGATGCGGGTGAATAGCGTGGTCAGGGTAACGATGCCGCCGATGATGACGTAGACGCCAACAAGGTGCCCGCCGACTGTAGTGGGAAAGAAATCGCCGTAACCGACAGTGGAAGCCGTAACCATGAACCACCACCAGTAGTTCTCTGGTGACGTGATGGTGTTGCTGGATGGCTCTGCCCATGCCATGAGCGGCCAACTGGTCAGGAACACTGTAAGGATAATGAGACCCGGCGCCACCCAGATGCGGGAGCGGCCAAGTCGGCGAATCAAGCGGGAGAGTACAAACGGCACCCGGCGTTCCTTCCTGGGGATGGGCGATCACTCTCTGACCCTATGCCCTTGGGCCCGGCACGCTTCGAGCCCGTGAAGATTCAGTGGAACGTGTCCGGGCGTGAGAAGTTGGATGTGTGAATAATGTCCCGAAGAAGGCAAAGCCGGCGCGGCCGCAGCTTATTTTTGATGTCGTGAGTGCTTCCTGGCTGACCCCTCACATGGTGCGGGTGACACTTGGTGGACCTGCATTCGACCAGTTTCAGCGCAAGGACGTCACTGACAGCTATGTGAAGCTCTTGTTCGCGAAGCCGGAACTCGGACTTGAGCCGCCCTACGATCTCGCTGCGCTTCGTGAACAGCTGCCGCCCGAGGACGTTCCGGTCACCCGTACCTACACGGTTCGGCAGGTCAATTCGATTGACCGGACCATCGACATCGATTTTGTCGTTCACGGTGATGAGGGCTTGGCCGGTCCCTGGGCGGCCCAAGCAAAGCAAGGAGACCGGATCGCATTGATGGGCCCGGGTGGAGCCTACGCTCCTGACGCGAATGCCGACTGGCACTTATTTGCCGGTGATGAGTCAGCGCTGCCTGCCATTGCCGCGGCCCTTGAGTACCTGCCGGAGGAGGCTGTGGGCGTTGCTTTCCTTGAGTGCGGCGGAAACGACGACGTCCTCGAGCTCTCGAAACCGTCCGGTGTAGAGATCGTTTGGGTTCACCGTGACGCGCGTGATGACAGGACGAAGTCGCTACTCGCCGCTGCGGTCACCGGATATCAGTGGCCGACTGGACGCGTACAAGTCTTCGCGCACGGCGAGCGGGAATCCATGAAGGCGCTGCGGGACGTCTTCCTCAAGGATCGCGGATTGTCCAAAGACCAGCTCTCATTGTCCGGATATTGGGCTGCTGGGCGTACCGAAGACAAGTTCCAGGCCGAGAAGCGCGAGCCGATTGGTGTGGTCCTCCCTACGTGACCCTTTCGACATGCTCGATCTGCGGCATGCTCGATCTGCGGCGTGCCGCGTCGGGTGCGTTCGTGGTCCTGCAGAGTATGTTGGACGCATGGCATCCGAGGCGACAGTCTTATCCGTTGATGGGCCGCACGGCACCCGCGAAGTACGCATCTCGAGTCCCAGCCGTGTCATGTGGCCGGCACTCGGACTGACGAAGCTTGATCTGGCGACGTACCTCATCGATGTAGGCCACGCCTTCATTGCGGCCAATGGAGACCGTCCGCTCGCGCTGCAGCGTTTTGGGGACAACATCGATGGTGACCAGTTCTTCTCGAAGAACCCGCCGAAGGGTGCACCGGACTATATCCGCTCCGTGAAGGTCGAGTATCCGAGTGCGCGGTCCCACCCGCAGCTGGTGATAGATGAGCCGGCGGCAGCGGTGTGGGCAGCCCAGATGAATACCGTCGTATTTCACCCGTGGCCATCCCGTGCCGAGAACTCGGACAACCCTGACCAGTTACGCATTGACCTCGATCCTCAACCCGGCACCGATTTCGACGACGCCGTGCCGGCTGCGATGGAGCTGCGGAAAGTGCTGCAGGAGGCCGGGCTCAACGCATTTTTGAAGACGTCGGGTAACAGGGGGATTCACGTGTACGCGCCGATTGAGCCCGTGCGGGAGTTCCTTGATGTACGGCATGCGGTAATTGCTGCTGCCCGTGAACTTGAGCGGCGTATGCCTGAGCAGGTGACCACCTCCTGGTGGAAGGAGGAGCGGGGCGAGCGGATCTTCGTCGACTTCAATCAAGCGAACCGGGACCGCACTATCGCAGGTGCATATAGCCCGCGGGCGCTCTCACACGCTCCGGTTTCCTGTCCCATCACGTGGGAAGAGCTTGAGAGGATTCACCCCAAAGACTTCACGATCCTGACGGTGCCGGATCGGCTGCGTACGGTCGGTGATCCGTGGGCCGACTTCCACGAGAATCCAGGGACTATCGACACGCTGCTCGAATGGTGGCAACGCGACTTGGATTCCGGTCTCGGGGAGCTGCCGTTTCCGCCCGATTACCCCAAGATGCCGGGGGAGCCGCCCAGGGTCCAGCCGAGCCGGGCGAAGAAAGACAAGTAGGTCCCGCTAGCATCCCCACGCTGACGGGTTCTCTGAGCAGGTACCGTCCACAAGCCGGTTATCGGAGCGCCAGATACTGATGAGGTGCGGCTCTGATTGGACCGCAGCTTGGCCCGCGATGGGAATCCAGGGTCCGCCATTGACCGAATAGTCCCCATTGAAGCGGGTAGTGAGGACCAGGTTGTAGTCCCCGGTCTCGCCGTAGACATGACTGGTGGGCGTTTCCACCAAGAGCCAGTCCGACTCGGGGACGGCGTTGCCCGCGGTTTGAGTGGTCCGGGTAGTGCCGTCGCCATAGTTCCAGTCGTAGGCCACCGGCCAGGCACGGATGCGCACCTCGTCACCGAGGGTCTCGAAGGCAAACTCTTGTTCTTCAACGTCCGCCCAGAAGTTGTTGTGTCCGCCCAGCAGTCCGAAGTTGTTCGGCTCCGAGATGACGGCAGCGGCGATAATCGGCTGACTCTGGAAGTCCTCCAGGGTGATCACAACTGCGGGCTCCGCTACCTCTTCGCCGTTCGGCGGCTCTGGCGCAGGGGAGCCCGGGTAGAGGCAGGATCTGTCGCCAGTGCGGGTCTCCGTAGGCGGGGTTGTGGAGCTGTCGATGGCAATCCACTCGACCATGGAACCGTCCGGTCCAGAATCGCAAGCAGCGTCTATGCGAACGCAGTCTTCGGGGCTAAGGAAACTTTCCACGCCCTGCAGACACACGCGCTCGTAAGTGTACGTAACTTGCGGCGACGAGGCGGTCGGTTCCTTTTCCGAAATGGCAGGAACCGATGCTCCGCTGTCCTCACTTTTATTCGCGTCCTTTTGACCGCCCGGCACCTTCTGATCGACAGCGACAAAGTCGGGACCCAACGTAGGGTTCAGATCGCCTTCCTCTGCTAGTGCCATGCCCGGTGAAAGGAGACAGGCCAGCACGGCGACGACCGATGCTGCTGTAACTCTTCTCGTTACGCGTTGAGATTCCATCCTTCAGTTACCTGAGGTGGACAAGCCGTAGTCAACCACAAGCCAGGCGTCGTCAACATGGGCGGCTCGAAAAAGAGAAGCAGCTTCGTACTCTTGCTCCGGAAATTCGCTTTTGATTGCGCCCGTCGAATCGTAAACAGTGGTGGCGCCTTGACTGTTGCTCACGAACGCATCGATCGATCCGCCCTGAATGGGTACGAAATCGCTGTTGAAGGAATCAACAGAAACGTCCCCGCCACTCATCCAACCGCCGTCCGCATAGACCTGCGCAATGGAATCTTCGATGTTTTGGCAGGTCGTGCAACCTTCATCCGTCACTGCCTTCAGCGGCTCGAGATCGTTCGTCGCGTAAGCGTAGTTCAGGAGTTCAAACCACCACTCCGTAAACGCCTCCAGCCCCTCCACCGAATTCTCGTCGGCGAGAGCAGGCTTTTCCGGAACCGGAATGTTTACGGCGGGCCCTGCTGCGGAAGCGGGAGACGGCGTCGGCGTGGGCGTAGCTGAGGGTGCCTCAGACGCCGAAGGTACTGCTGACGCCGACGGAGATTCCGACGGCGTCTGAGCTGCGCCGGGATCACCACCTGAGCACCCGGCGAGAACAAGAACTGAAAGGGCGGCGCCGGCAAGGGCACACGCCAGGCGAGACTGATTCATAAATTCCCCGAACCTGTGATGAAGTAAGCTGCCAACCATCCTAACCAGAGTCGGTTGACACGCCAGCAGTTATCCACACGCAGGGGTAACGACGCCTAGGCGAGCACCTCGCTGAGGTCGTATGCCGCCGGAATTTCCAGCTGCTGGAACGTACAGGACCGCGCTTCCCGGTCCGGACGCCACCGATCAAATTGCACCGTGTGCCGGAACCGGTCGCCCTCCATCTGGTCGTACCGCACCTCCATGACCCGTCGCGGATACAAGCGGACATACGAAACATCCTTCGCGGAAGCGAACCGGCTCCGGTCCGTCTCGCCGCGAACAATCTCGCCGTCCTCATCCCGGATGACATCGGGCTCAAGCTCGTCAATCAGTTCCAACCGTCGCTTGTCGGAGAATGCGGAGGCGCCGCCGACATTACGCAACCCACCGCCGTCGTCGTACAGGCCCAAAAGAAGCGAACCAACACCCTGACCGCTTTTGTGTACGCGGTAGCCAAGTACAACGACGTCGGCAGTGCGCTTGTGCTTGACCTTGAGCATGCGGCGCTTATTTGGCTCGTAGGCAGCAGTGAGCGGCTTGGCGACCACACCGTCCAGCCCGGCACCCTCGAACTCGACCAGCCAACGCCGAGCGAGCTCGACGTCGTCGGTCACCTGTGAGAGGTGCACCGGTTCGGAAAACATTTCAGCAATTCCCTCCAACGCCTTTCGGCGATCTGAGAAAGGGACATCCGACAGATTGTGTTCGTCAAGACCGAGCAGATCAAAGGCAATGAACGACGCCGGTGTCTCCTTGGCGAGCAGGCGGACCCTGCTGTCGGCTGGGTGGATCCGCTGCGACAGAGCTTCCCAGTCGAGGCGCTCAGCTCCAGGTTCACCGCGGCGGACAACAATCTCTCCGTCGACCACGCACCGCTCAGGTAGGTTCTCAAGGAGTGCCTCTACGAGCTCGGGAAAGTACCGGGTGAGCGTCTTGGACCCGCGGCTGCCGATTTCACACTTCCCGTCCTCCACATGGATAACCGCGCGGAAGCCGTCCCACTTCGGTTCGTAGCTGAGTCCGCCGGGAACGCTGTCTGGCTCCGGGACAGCGTCCACGGCTTTAGCGAGCATCGGCTGAATCGGGAAGGGCAGGTCAGTCATGGATCGATCCTGTCTCATCGAGATCTGAATTTCCATGGACACGGCATATGTGCAGCGCGGTGACGCTGGAATTGAACGTTCCGAAAGAGGTGACGCACGGCATGGGCACTGTGCCTATACTCGTTCCTAAGGCCCCCGATCGGAAGAGAAGGGGCCGCCGCTTATTTACCGCATGCCAGGAATCATCCGTCCGGTGCCCACGAAAGGCCGACAATGAGCAACATTCCCGAAGACCTTTACTACACGGCTGAACACGAATGGGTCACAGCCCCCGACAACAATGGCGTTGTTCGTGTCGGCATCACCGACTTCGCCCAGGATGCGCTCGGCGACGTCGTTTATGTCCAGATGCCGGAGGCCGGCTCCAAAGTAGGTTCATCCGATGTCATCGGTGAAGTTGAATCCACCAAGAGTGTCAGCGACATTTACGCCCCGCTCACCGGCGAGGTCGTCAACCGTAACGAAGCGCTCGACGGCGAGCCTGCCCTGATCAACACCGATCCATACGGCGACGGTTGGCTGCTTGAAATCAAGGTGGAGGACAGCTCGGTGGTCAAGGAGCTTCTCAGTTCGTCGGAATACTCACAGCAGGTAGGCTAGGGTTACCGGCTCAGGCAAACAGATGGTGGCCAGCCGGGTAACCGGTTGGCCACGAGTTTTGGGGAAGGAAATTTTCAATGGTAGGCGAGAACAACGCAGCCGCACAGGACGCTTCGGGATCGCATGTGCCTTCACCTGAAACCACCACAATAGGACTGCCGCCGCAGACCTCCACGTCGGTGGAACCGCGGCTCACCCGCGAGGAACTCGCGGCCGTTGCCGCCCTCCCGGCCGGATCGGCACTGCTGATAGCACACACCGGACCGAATGCCGGCGCTCGTTTCCTTTTGGACGAAGATGTCACGACGGCCGGACGCCACCCAAACGCTGATATTTTCCTCGATGACGTCACGGTTTCTCGCAAGCATGCTGAATTCCGCCGTGAAGCAGAGGGCTTCCGGGTTGTTGACTCCCGCAGCCTCAACGGCACCTATGTCAACAATGACCGCGTGGACAGCGTGGTGCTGCGCAACGGTCACGAAGTGCAGATCGGCAAGTTCCGCCTCACTTTCTATGCTGCCGGGAGCGTGTCGCAGCCGCAGGGTCAGGTCTAGGGACTTTCATGCCCTCCTCCCAGCCGTCCCGGCGACCCGTGGGTGTAGCCCCGGAGCGTGTCAGCGGGAACGTACTGAATATCGGGGAGGTCCTCACTGAGCTGGCCGGGGACTTCCCGCACATCAGTGCCTCCAAGATTCGGTTCCTGGAGGAAAAAGGCCTAATCACTCCTCAGCGCACCCGTGCGGGCTATCGGAAATACACGCCTGTCGACGTCGAGCGGTTGCGTTTTGTCCTGGCCCTCCAACGCGATCAGTACCTGCCGCTTAAAGTCATCAAGGACTACCTCGACGCGGTGGACCGGGGAGAGCGCCCCGAGAACCTGCCCGGCGGTCTCACTCTCGCGCCGCGGATGGTCTCGGAGCAGCTAGCCCGCGAGCTCGGATCGCACGCTCGCCGGCTCACGCGGGAAACCCTGGCCGCGGAGGCGGGTGCACGCCCGGAACTGGTTCGGGACCTCATGGCGTTCGGTCTCATCGCCGAGGTGGAGGGCCGTTTCGATGAACACGCGCTGAAGATCACTCGTGCGTGCGTCCAGTTGGAGTCCCACGGAATCGAGCCGCGGCACCTTCGTCCTTTCCGTGCTGCAGCGGACCGTGAACTCGGTCTTGTTGAGAGCGTCGTCGCCCCGGTCGCCTCCCGCCGGGACGTTGCATCCAAGGCCCGGGCTGCAGAAACCGCTCGCGAAATCAGTGAGCTGTGTCTGAACCTCCACAGCGCCCTCGTCCAGGGCCAGATTGCTCGGATGGAAAATTAGGAGGCAGACATGATCGAGATGGATGTTGTGGGCGTTCGCATCGAGCTGCCGTCCAATCAGCCTCTCGTGCTGCTCAAGGAAGCCGCAGGCACGCGCCACATCCCCATCTGGATCGGTGCGCCTGAAGCCAGCGCAATCGCCTTCGTCCAGCAGGGTATTGTTCCGCCGCGGCCCATGACTCATGACCTCCTGGTCAGCATGGTCGCAGCACTGAACCACACCGTAACTGAGGTCCGGATCGTTCGGGTTGAGGATACGGTGTTCCACGCCGAAGTGGTGTTTGAGGACGGAACCACTGTCAGTTCCCGTGCGTCAGATGCCATAGCAATCGCACTGCGTGTGCCATGCCCGATCTACTGTGCTCCACAGGTCATGGAGGACACCGGGGTGGAGATCGCAGAAGCGGACGACGACGACGGCGAGGCGACTTCCCCCGAAGGCCAGGCTAACGCTGAGCGTGAATTGAAACAGTTCCGCGAGTTCCTGGCCGACGTCGAACCCGAAGACTTTGAGAAGTAAGCAAAAACGACACGGTTGGATTGTTATGTATGGCATCTTTGACCTCGGGCACCCGGAGATCTAACGTCGAAGCATACAGTTCCCATTGCACTAGCTGTAAACTCAGGGCAACACTCAATAAACCCCTGTGGACCTCGGCTTGCGCCACTTCCCCCCGGGAACCAGAACGAGGAGGCAACACGTGAGTCCGAAAGGCGACGCCGGTACGGGTGCCAACGCGGCCGCTACGGGTACTGCGATACCTGCCAGCGCACAGGGCCTGCTCTTCACCGAAGACCTCCCTGTGTTGGATGAAGACGCGGGTTACCGCGGCCCCACAGCCTGCAAAGCCGCAGGCATCACTTATCGCCAGCTCGATTACTGGGCGCGCACCGGCCTGGTTGAACCGGCGGTCCGGGGCGCCAAGGGATCTGGATCCCAGCGGCTCTACGGTTTCCGGGACATCCTGGTGCTCAAGGTTGTTAAACGTCTGTTGGACACCGGAGTCTCACTTCAGCAAATTCGCAGCGCCGTTGAGCACCTGCGGGAGCGCGGCGTCGAGGATCTTGCGCAGATCACATTGATGAGTGACGGCGCGAGCGTATATGAGTGCACGTCTGCAGACGAAGTGATTGATCTTGTCCAGGGCGGGCAGGGAGTCTTCGGCATCGCCGTCGGGCGTGTATGGCGGGAAGTTGAAGGCAGTCTCGCAGCGCTACCCAGCGAGCACGCAGCCGACCAGAACTTCCCGGATGACGAGTTGAGCAAGCGACGGGAAGCCCGCAAAATCAGCTGACCGGAAGTGTGCATTGTGCCCCGCCCCGAGCGGGGCATTTTTGTGTCCTGCGTCAGGATTGAATAGATCGCAGGCCGTGCTTTAGCGGCGCGCCACGCGATTGCGCATACGGCCGGAATCGAGCAGCGCACGGAGCAAATCATCGAAGTACCCGGCGGCCTGCTTGGCCGATTCACCCGGCCAGTGGTGCACCGCGTGCGCCGCGCCCTGGATCTGCTGCCAGTTGGCCTGTTCTGCGATGGTTGGGCTGAGCAGGAGGTCGCCGAACATCTGCTTCATCTCGTTCAACCGGAAGGTGTGCTCATTGGAACCGGTGCGCACCCGGTTGGCCACTATCCCTGCGGGTGTGAGGTTCGGTGCAAACTCGTTCTTGAAAAGTTCAATGGCCCGCATGGTCCGTTCAGTGCCGGCAACGGAGAACAGTCCGGGCTCGGCAACAAGCAGAACCCTGTTGCTCGCAGTCCAGGCCATGCGCGTGAGGCCGTTCAGCGAAGGTGGGCAGTCAATCAGGACAAGGCGGTAATCCTCGACCCGTTCCAGCAGCATCGACAGGCGGCGTAAGTCGCGCTTTCCCAAGTCGGGGCGGTCGTAAATGCCAGAGTACGCAGAGCCGATCGCGACATCGAGGACCGGAGCCGTGCCGTTCGAGCCGCGCTTGACGGCGTTACTCACCCAACCGCTTGGCGCCACATTGGCTGCAAGATCTCCCCGACGTGCATTCTTCAGCAGGCGGCCGATGTCAGTCTGGTCGCCGGCTTGAACACCCAGTCCGGTGGTGGCGTCCGCGTGGGGATCGAGATCAACAACAAGTGTGGGGATTCCAGCGGACATCGCCGCCGATGCGAGTCCAAGGGTGACCGAGGTCTTGCCGACCCCACCTTTGAGGCTGCTGATGCTCACTACTTGCACTTGTTGAACCAATACCTAACGTTGAGATGCCCGGATCGCAGGATCTATGGTGCCCGCACACCTATTCATCATAGGTGGACCGATAGTTCCGACGAACTTAGCTCTACGGTGGGGCGCGACAAGAAGTTACCGGCTCGTGAACGCAGATTACTGTGACCAGAAAGACCAAATGTAGGCTGGGGACGCTAAGTTGTCGTTCCATCGAACCCGCAAGAGCACAGGAGAGCAATGTTCTCGAAGATTCTGGTAGCCAACCGAGGCGAAATCGCCATTCGTGCGTTCCGGGCGGGTTTTGAAACCGGCGCCAAGACGGTAGCGGTTTTCCCGCAGGAGGACCGCAACTCGATCCACCGGCAGAAGGCCGATGAGGCGTACCTGATCGGTGAGGAAGGCCATCCGGTCCGCGCGTATCTGGACGTCGATGAGATCGTTCGGGTAGCCAAGGAGGCGGGCTGCGACGCAATCTATCCTGGCTATGGTTTCCTTTCGGAGAACCCGAACCTTGCACGCGCAGCGGCCGACGCCGGGATCACCTTCGTGGGCCCGCCGGCTGATGTGCTGGAGCTGGCCGGCAACAAGGTCCGTGCGCTGGAAGCAGCCCGTCAGGCTGGTATCCCGGTTTTGAAGTCTTCACAGCCGAGTGCCGATCTTGAGGAGCTGGTATCGGCGGCGGATGAGATTGGTTTCCCGATTTTCGCAAAGGCGGTCGCCGGTGGCGGCGGCCGCGGTATGCGCCGGGTGGACAAGCGGGAGGACCTGCGCGAAGCCCTTGAGGCGGCGATGCGCGAGGCAGACTCCGCGTTCGGTGACCCGACCATGTTCCTTGAGCAGGCGGTGCTGCGCCCGCGGCATATTGAGGTTCAGATCCTCGCCGACGGCGAGGGCAACGTGATGCACCTGTTTGAGCGGGATTGTTCCCTGCAGCGCCGTCACCAGAAGGTGATTGAGATCGCTCCGGCACCGAACCTTGATGAGAACATCCGTCAGGCGCTGTACCGTGACGCGGTCGCGTTCGCGAAGGCCTTGAATTACGTGAACGCGGGAACGGTGGAGTTCCTCGTGGACACGGTCGGTGAGCGCGCCGGGCAGCACGTCTTCATTGAGATGAACCCGCGTATTCAGGTGGAGCACACGGTGACGGAGGAAGTCACCGACGTCGACCTCGTCCAGTCACAGCTACGCATAGCAGCGGGGGAGACGCTGGCGGATCTTGGCCTGTCGCAGGATTCAGTGCGGCTTCGGGGTGCTGCCCTGCAGTCCCGGATCACCACGGAGGACCCGGCGAACGGGTTCCGCCCGGATGTCGGGAAGATCACCGCGTACCGGTCGGCTGGCGGCGCGGGTGTGCGCCTGGACGGTGGCACGGTCTATGCGGGCGCTGAGATCAGCCCGCACTTCGACTCGATGTTGGTGAAGCTCACCTGCCGCGGCCGGGACTATGAGTCCGCGGTCCGCAGGGCACGCCGCGCGCTGGCGGAGTTCAGGGTGCGTGGAGTGTCGACGAACATCTCATTCCTGCAGGCGGTGCTGGAGGATCCGGACTTCATCGCCGGTAACGTCGCCACCTCGTTCATCGATGAGCGCCCCGAACTGCTCACGGCCCGGGTCTCCGCTGACCGTGGCACGAAACTGCTGAACTGGCTCGCTGATGTCACCGTGAATAAGCCCAACGGGGAACTCACGGTTGAGCTTGACCCGGCCGAGAAGCTACCGGAAATCACCGAGCCGGAGCAGGACACGGCGAAGCGTCCGGGAAGCCGGCAGCGGCTGCAGGAATTGGGTCCGGAGGGTTTCGCTGCGGAGTTGCGCGCGCAGACGGCGTTGGCGGTCACTGACACCACGTTCCGGGATGCTCACCAATCGCTGTTGGCGACCCGGGTCCGTACCCGTGACCTTGCCGCGGCAGGTGCGGCGGTCTCGGCGAAGATGCCGGAACTGCTCTCTGTCGAGGCGTGGGGCGGGGCTACCTATGATGTCGCGCTGCGCTTCCTGGGCGAGGACCCGTGGGAGCGGCTCGCTGTGCTGCGCGCCGAGATGCCCAACGTGTGTCTGCAGATGCTGTTGCGTGGCCGCAACACGGTCGGCTATACCCCGTACCCGGAAGCGGTCACCGAAGCGTTCGTGCAGGAAGCCGCAGCGACGGGTATCGATATCTTCCGGATCTTCGATGCCCTGAACGATGTTTCGCAGATGGAACCGGCGATCCGCGCTGTCCGGGATACCGGAACCGCCGTCGCCGAGGTGGCCCTGTGCTACACCTCGGACATGCTCGATCCGGAGGAAAAGCTCTATACCCTGGATTACTACCTCGACCTTGCGCAGCGCATCGTCGACGCCGGTGCGCACATTCTGGCGATCAAGGACATGGCGGGGCTGCTGCGCCCGGCGGCGGTGGCGAAGCTTGTCACCGCGCTGCGTGAGCGGTTCGACCTGCCGGTCCACCTGCACACCCATGACACCGCGGGTGGTCAGTTGGCCACCCTGCTGGCGGCTTCCAACGCCGGGGTCGACGCCGTCGATGTCGCCAGCGCTTCATTGGCCGGAACCACCAGCCAGCCCTCTGCCTCCGCCCTGGTCGCAGCCCTCGCGCACACCGAACGTGACACCGGCATGTCGCTGGAGGCTGTGAGCTCCCTGGAGCCGTACTGGGAAGCAGTGCGGCGGGTGTACGCCCCGTTCGAGTCCGGGCTGCCCGGGCCGACCGGCCGTGTCTACCGGCACGAGATTCCTGGCGGTCAGCTCTCCAACCTCCGCCAGCAGGCCATTGCCCTGGGTCTGGGTGAGCGGTTTGAAGCCGTCGAGGACATGTACACGGCGGCGGACCGGATGCTCGGCCGGCTGGTGAAGGTCACCCCGTCCTCAAAGGTCGTCGGGGACCTCGCCCTGCAGCTCGTGGGCTCGAACGTGGACCCGGCAGCGTTCGAGGAGAACCCGCAAAGCTACGACATCCCGGATTCCGTGATCGGGTTCCTCAGCGGTGAACTCGGCGACCCGCCCGGAGGCTGGCCTGAACCGTTCCGCACCAAGGCCCTGCAGGGACGCACCATCAAGGTCCGCGACGCGGACCTGGCCGCCGAAGACCAGCAGGCACTGGAGGGGGACTCGGCGACCCGCCGCGCCACGTTGAACCGGTTGTTGTTCGCAGGGCCCACGAAGGACTTCCAGACCACTCGGGATACCTTTGGCGACGTGTCCGTCCTGGACACCCGCGATTACCTCTATGGGTTGCAGCAGGGCAGCGAGCACGTCATCGAACTCGAGAAGGGTGTCCGCCTCATCGCGACCCTCGAGGCAGTCTCTGAACCGGACGAGAAGGGCATGCGGACCGTGATGTGCACCCTCAACGGGCAGATGCGCCCCGTCGTCGTACGCGACCGCAGTGTCCACAGTGACGTCAAGGCCGCCGAGAAAGCCGACCCTGCCCAGCCCGGTCACGTCGCCGCACCCTTCGCGGGCGCCGTCACAGTCAGTCTGGCTGAAGGTGACACCGTCCAGGCAGGTGACACTGTCGCAACCATTGAAGCAATGAAGATGGAAGCAGGCATCACCACCACCGTCGGCGGAACCGTCAAACGGCTCGCTATCGGCGCCATCGAACAGGTACAAGGCGGCGACCTCCTCCTGGTCATCGATCCATCCTGAAAGGTGCCTGCGCTAAGGTGATGCAGAATCCACCTGCGGTGTCCCGCTGCGGGTGTTATGCGAGCGTGAGGAATTATGGCGAACGAGAAGAAGCCGGCAGAGCGGTCCAAGGACGGGGTCGGCGTGCCGCAGGAGTCGGATGAGGCCGTAATGACTGGAGACCAGTCCGCTGGCGAGACGGCCCCTGGCGGCGCCGGCACGGCACAGTCAGACAAGCAGGCGGGCTCGGATGAGGCGCAACACCCAGCACCGGAAGCGGCCGGGGAGTCCACGCTGAGCTCTGAGGACGACGCCGCTTCACCGGATGGCGCTGATCTGGGCGGTCCTGCGGTGGTCCAGGCGCCGCTGCCGGACCGGCTGCCGCACATCGGGATCACCCCCGCCACGGATGGGCAGCGCCCGGGACAACATCCGACCGATTCTTCCGAGCTCACCTTGGCCGACAGCGACATCCGGCTCTCCGAGGATGAGGAGTTGACCGGTTGGCAGCCGTCAGGCGGACGTGGCAGCGAACTACCTGCTGTCCCTCAGGCTGTTACCCCCGCATCCCCTGACCGCAGCGCGCGGCGGAACAGGGAAGAGGGTCCGGAGCCGGCGTCGTCGCTCACGGCAGACAGGCTGCTGACGTCACAGCAGCGTGCCCCCATCAGCGGATGGCGGTACTGGCTGTACAAGGCGACCTTCGGCTACCTGAACCTCGGCGATTCGGACGCCGTGCGCATCCGCCGTGCGCTTGAGCACCGGGTGAGCGTCCGATTGGGAGAGCGGACCCGGTACGTCCCGGTGCTTTCCCGCAAGGGCGGCGTCGGGAAGACAACAGTGACTACCCTGCTCGGAATGGCTCTGGCAGACATCCGCGAGGACCGGATCATTGCCATGGACGCCAACCCGGACCGCGGCACGCTCTCCGACCGGTCGCCGGGCAAAGCCGACTTCACCGCGCGCCAACTGGTGCAGAACCGGTTCATGGTCGATTCCTTCGCACAGCTGTCCAGTTATGTTGCACGGGACGGCTCGCGCCTTCACGTGCTCGCCTCCGACACCGATCCCGCTGTTGCCCAGGCGTTCGATGACGCTGATTACCGCGCGGTGACGGACATCCTCGGACGGTACTACTCGATCGTCCTCACTGACTCCGGCACCGGTATGGTGCACTCGGTTATGAAGGGGACCCTCGAGAAAGCCGACGCCGTCGTCCTCGTTTCAGGCGGCAGCGTCGACGAGGCGCGCCTTGCGTCCGAAACGCTGTCCTGGCTTGAAGCGCACGGCCGGCATGATTTGGTGGCCAAGGCAATCGTGGTGGTCAACATGTCCTCCGGGAACCGCACGGAGGTCAACGTCAACGAGATCGAGGAACACTTCCGTTCCCGTGTCGGCACTGTTGTGCGCATCCCGTATGACCGCCATCTCGCCGAGGGCTCCCGCGTGGAGCTTTCCAAACTGCAGACCCGCACCAGGGATGCAGTGGTTGAGCTCGCCGCGCTTGTTGTAGATCAGCTGCACTGACCAGTGACCCACTACGACCTCGCGATTATCGGGTCCGGCTCCGGCAACACCATCATCACGCCTGAGTGGGATGACAAAAGAATCGCGATCATCGAAGGCGGGACTTTCGGCGGAACCTGCCTGAACGTGGGCTGCATCCCGACCAAGATGTTCGTCTACCCGGCGGAGCTGGCCCGTGCAGCTGACGAGGCCGGCCGCCTCGGAGTGGACCTGCAGCACACCGGAACACGCTGGACAGACCTGCGGGACCGGATTTTCACCCGCATCGACAGCATCTCCGACGCAGGGCGTGTCTACCGGGCCGATGAACTGCAGCATGTTGACCTGTACGAGGAAGACGTACGTTTCACCGGCGACCACTCTCTGAGAACGAACGCCGGCACCGAGATCACTGCTGATCAGGTGGTCGTCGCGGCAGGCTCGCGGGCAGTGATTCCGGACATTCCAGGACTGGACCTGCCACAGGTCCACACCTCGGACACCGTCATGCGGCTGGAGGAACAGCCACGAAGGATGCTGATTATCGGTGGCGGGTACATTGCAGCCGAGTTCGCGCACATCTTCTCTGCCCTCGGCACCGACGTCAACCTTGCGGTGCGGTCGGGACACATGCTGCGCTCCCTCGACGACACCATTTCCGAACGTTTCACGGAGAAGGCACTGGCGCAGTGGAAGGTTCTTACCCGACACCAGGTCAACAGAGTGGACGCCAACGCCGACGGATCGGTCACCGCTAACGTCACTGGACCTGACGGAACCGCTCTGTCTGTGGAAGCCGACGTCGTGCTCGTCGCGACCGGACGCACGCCGAACAGCGACCGGGTGGGTGCAGCGGCGGTCGGTTTCGACGAAACCGAAGACGGCCGGATTGCGGTTGACCCGTTCCAGCGAGTGCTGAGGGACGGCAAGCCCGTACCCGGAGTCTGGGCACTCGGGGACATCTCAAGCCCCTTCCAGCTCAAGCACGTCGCTAACCATGAGGCGCGGGTGGTATCCCACAACCTGCTTCATCCGGAGGCCCTGCATACCAGCGATCACCGTTATGTGCCCGCAGCCGTCTTCACCAGGCCACAGATCGCGACCGTGGGTCTTACCGAAGAGCAGGCACTGAAACGCGCGGAGCGAACGGGTTCACGCGTTGCGGTGGCCGTCCAGCAGTACGGGTCAACCGCCTACGGGTGGGCGATGGAAGACACCACGGGCATCGTGAAGGTGCTCGCGGAGGAAGACAGCGGCATCATCCTCGGCGCACACATCATGGGACATGAAGCCTCGAACCTGATCCAGCCGATCATTCAGGCAATGCACTTCGGTCTGGACGCGTTCACCATGGCCCGCGGCCAGTACTGGATTCACCCTGCGCTGACCGAGGTGGTGGAGAACGCCCTGCTTTCGCTGAAGGTGCCCTCCACCTGAGAACCTACGCCTGCTGCATGCGCTGCTGCGCGTAGATTTCCTCAACCACCGTGGAGTAGTCCTTGAGCACCTGCGCGCGCTTGATCTTCATCGACGGCGTGAGATGACCGCTTGCCTCTGTGAAGTCCTGCTCAACGATGCGGAATACCTTGATCGCCTCCGCCTGGCTGACCGACTCATTGGCGGAATCCACGAGCGCCTGGATTTCTGCGCGGACCGCGGGATGATTCGCCACTTCAGCCATCGTGGTTCCGGCAGGAAGGTCGTGACGCTCAAGCCATCCGGGCAAAGCTTCCTCATCGAGGGTTATCAAAGCGGAGATGAACGGCCTCTGATCTCCCACAACAACACACTGGGACACGAGCGCGTTGGCGCGGATGGTGTCCTCCAGCTGTGCCGGGACGACGTTCTTGCCGCTGGCCGTCACAATAATTTCCTTCTTGCGCCCCGTGATGCTCAGGAAACCGTCCTCGTCGAGTTGCCCAATGTCGCCGGTGTGGAACCAGCCGTCGGTGAAGGCTTCCTCCGTGAGATCGGGACGCTTGAAATAGCCTTTCAGGACGCAGACGCCCTTGGTGAGGATTTCGCCGTCGTCCGCGATCCTGACTGCGTTGCCCGGCAGCGGCGCACCCACCGTGCCGATCTTGATCTTCTGCGGCGTGCTGACCGAGATGGGCGCCGTGGTTTCAGTCAGCCCGTACCCCTCGAGCACCATCAGCCCGATGCCATGGAAGAAGTGGCCGAGCCGGTCGCCCAGCGGCGCGCCGCCTGACACAGCATGCTGGACCCTGCCGCCCATAGCGGTCCGGATTTTGCCATAGAGCAGCTTGTCGAAGATGGCGTGCTTGACCTTCAGGCCGAGGCCCACCTTGCCCGCCTGGTCGGCTTTCGACCAGGCGATCGCGACATCGACGCCGGCATGGAAAATCTTGCCCTTGCCGTTGTCCTCGGCCTTCAGCATGGAGTTGTTGTAGACCTTCTCGAACACGCGCGGTACAGCCAGAATGAAGGTCGGCTTGTAGCTTTGCAGGTCCGGAAGCAGGTTCTTGATGTCCGGTGTGTGCGCAACGGTGGCGCCGGCGGCAACGCAGAGCACCGAGATGAACCGGGCGAAGACGTGCGCGAGGGGCAGAAACATGATGGTCTGCGCGCCCTCGTGTGCAACTTCGGGCAGTGCCGCCGCCGCGTTCTCCGACAACTCAACGAAGTTGCCGTGCGTCAGTTCGCACCCCTTGGGCTTTCCGGTTGTCCCGGACGTGTAGATGATGGTCGCTACATCGTCGAGACCCGCGATCAGGCGCCGCTCCTCAAGCGCTGCATCATCAATGGCCGCCCCGGCTTCCCGCAGGGTATCGAGCCCGCCGCCGTCAAACTGCCACACATCGCGGAACCCCTCCAGGTTCTCCGAGGCAACTGCCTGACGCACCACGTTCTCGTGGCGGCCAGACTCCACGAAAGCAGCGACTGCACCGGAATCACCAAGGATCCAAGCGACCTGCGACGGCGACGACGTTTCATACACAGGCACGGAGACAGCCCCCGCGAACCAGACGGCAAAATCAACCAGAGCCCACTCATACCGGGTACGCGCCATGATCGCGACGCGGTCGCCCGCTTCCACACCTGACGCCATCAGGCCCTTGGCGATCCTGCGAACATCGGAAAGGAAGTCCGTTGCGCGGATATCGGACCATTGCCCTGAGGCGTCCTTCGTGGCAAAAAGGGCAGGATTGCTCTGTTTCTCCGCCTGCTTCACCACGAGGTGCGTAGTGTTGTTGTCCCGAGGGACCTTCACCTTGACCGGAACGCTGAATTCGCGCACGGGAATCTCCTTTGATCTTCATCACATCCTGTGAGTGGCCCTAGCCTATAGCTTTTCCCGGGAGCTCTTACTCTCCAGTAATGTACAAAACGGTAACGGTGAACCGCAGTCAGCAACGCGGTGCAGTCCCAGAACGACGGCGGGAGGCCGGTACCCATGCAGACGGAACGAGAAGAGCGTCCCACGGCAGGCGGAAACCGTTTCGGCGGCGGAAGCCGCCAACCCCTTGGATCGCCGCTGGCCGCCGGCTCCCGTTACGCGGCGCGCCCGTTGCGTGCACGGGGTCTTGCCATCGGCATCGACATCGGCGGGACCAAGGTTGCAGCCGGGGTCGTGGATCCGGACGGCACCATCGTGGCCTCTGCCCGCAGGGAAACTCCCGGCCAGGATCCGCGTGCAGTGGAAAGAGTCATCGCTGACCTGGTGCGGGAGCTTGGAAGCGGTCGCCGCATCCGGTCAGTCGGGATCGGCGCCGCCGGGTGGATGGACCTCGACAACGGGACGGTCCTGTTCAGCCCGCACCTTGCCTGGCGCAACGAACCATTGAGAGCCAACCTGGAGAAGGCGCTGCGGCGGCGCGTCACCGTGCTCAATGATGCCGACGCCGCCGCCTGGGCCGAATGGCGTTTCGGTGCAGGGCGTGGGGAACCGCGGCTCGTCCTCATCACGCTGGGCACCGGAATAGGCGGCGCAATGATCATGGGCGGTGTGCTTGAGCGCGGACGCCACGGCGTGGCGGGGGAGTTCGGCCACCAAATCATCGTGCCGAACGGGCATCGCTGCGAGTGTGGAAACCGTGGTTGCTGGGAGCAGTACGCCTCGGGCAACGCCCTGGGCAGGGAAGCCCGCGAGCTGGCGTCCGCCAATTCACCGGTGGCGCAAACGCTGCTGCGGGAGGTGAATGGCAACATCGACGCCATCACCGGAGCAGTGGTCACACGCCTGGCGCTTCGTGGCGACCCGGTGTGCCGGGAGTTGATTGACGACGTCGGTCAGTGGCTTGGCCTTGGCCTCGCGAATCTCGGTGCCGCCCTGGACCCGGGGACCTTTGTCATCGGTGGCGGACTCGGTGCCGCCGGGCAGCTCCTCATTGACCCGGCGCGGCGAACCTTCGAACGTAATCTGACCGGACGCGGCTTCCGTCCCGCCGCCATGATCACCTCAGCAGCGCTGGGTCCGGATGCCGGCCTCGTCGGCGCCGCGGACCTCTCACGGATCAGATACCGCCCATTGTTGGGCAGGGCTTACGGAAATGCGCCGTCGGGACGTTTCCGTGAGCGGCGCTAAGCCGCCGGCGGCAAGTTAGACCTCCGCGCCGTCGTCGTCGTAATCACGGGTTTTCGGAAGGCGGAAAATCAGGAACGTCACGCTCGCAATGAAGATCCCGACGATTCCCAGCATCACGGTGGTGGAGACTGACCGCCAGAACATTGCAATCAGCATGAGCGCTACTGGGCCGCCCACCGCGCACAGCCAGGCCAGCACCACGAGGGGATCTCCCACGCCGAGGGCCGGAGGTTCGGGCGGCTGGTAGGTGCCGTCATCCTCATGTTCGGATGCCGAGTAATCCCGGGGGCCGGGCGGCGCCGGTGCAGGCTGGTTGTCGAAGATCGCCCGAACGCGCTCCTCGGCGGTGGGTGCAGGTCCTGATGCCTGACGTTCGGGAAAGTCACTGCTGGGGCTTTCTTCCAACCGCGCGACGAGGTCCTGCCAGACGGCGTCGTCAGTGGATTCGTTAGGGTCCTGTGCTCGGGGACTCATGCGGTGGTACCTGCTGTCACGTGCTCGATGAATGCTGCGGAGCGCTCGAAGATGAGCTCCTGGTCGTGGTCCATGGTGGCCACGTGGTAGCTGTTCTCCAACCGTATTACTTCCAAGTGTGCGCTCCCAATGCGCCTTTGTAGAACTTCCAGGCTGCTTTCCGGCACAATCCTGTCCACATT
Source organism: Arthrobacter sp. PTI12 (assembly GCF_056679915.1). Classification (NCBI taxonomy): domain Bacteria; kingdom Bacillati; phylum Actinomycetota; class Actinomycetes; order Micrococcales; family Micrococcaceae; genus Arthrobacter; species Arthrobacter sp. PTI12. Next base: position 1,831,641 of record NZ_CM155256.1, read on the forward strand.
GGACCGGAAGACCAGCGTGGGTGCGGTGACCTGGGGGAGCCGGTCGGTGGTGTCGCGAAAAAGCTGCGCAAGCTGGTGGACTGCAGCGACCGGCGTACGGGGATACGCCCGCTCGTCCATGCCCTCCTTCCGGATGTCATTGCCGATCGAGGGGACCGACCGGAGCAGGTACTTCAGTACGCCGGCGTAACGGGCGCGCGGATCGCCCATGGTGAGGCCGGGATTTACGACGACGACGCCGGCCACCGGTTCCAGCGCCGCCAACCGCAGAGCGAGGGCACCACCCATCGACAGTCCTGCCACGACCACCGCGTCAGTATTTCGAGCCAGATCCTGATACGCCGTGTCGATCCCCTCGTACCAGCGCTCCCAGGGTGTCCTTGCGAGCTCCTGCCAGGTGGTGCCGTGCCCGGCCAGCAACGGGAGCCGCACGGCGAAGCCGTAATCAGCCAGGTACCGGGCCCAGCCAGCCACGCTCGCCGGCGAGCCGGTGAAGCCATGGCTCAGAAGAACCCCAATACGTGCGTTATTTCCTGAACCGTTCGAGGAGAACGCTGCGAGAGTGGGGTCGGCCGTCATGATTCCAATGGTGTCATCGCGTTCCGCGGACTGCCAGTGACGTCCCGCACACTGTCCGCCCGTAGAGTAGTGTTCCAAGAACCCGTTTGCGGAAGGCATGGTTTTGCCTGTTCCCAGGTAATCGGAACATCCACGCAGGAAGGCTGGCAGAGTGTTCTACTGGATCATGAAGAGGATCTTTATTGGTCCACTTGTGAATCTCTTGTTCAGGCCATGGGTCAAGGGACTGGATAACATTCCGGCAACCGGTGCAGCTGTCATCGTGAGCAACCACCTATCTTTCTCGGATTCGATCTTCCTTCCACTTGCAGTGCCGCGTCCTGTGGTGTTTCTGGCTAAATCCGAGTACTTCACAGGCAAGGGCCTGAAAGGAAAGCTGACCGCTGCGTTTTTTCGGCTGACAAACCAGCTGCCGATGGATCGTTCCGGGGGCGCCGCGTCCGCCACGTCGCTGTCGGCAGGAGAAGAAATCCTGAAGTCCGGTGCGTTGCTGGGTATCTATCCCGAGGGAACGCGTAGCCCGGACGGCAGGCTTTACCGCGGAAAGACCGGCGTCGCCAAGCTGATCCTCGCAACCGGGGTACCGGTCATTCCGGTTGCCATGATCGGTACGGACAAGGTGCAGCCCATCGGAAGACGGATCCCGAATATTCGCCGTGTGGGCATCATCGTCGGGGAGCCGATGGACTTCCGGCGCTATGCAGGGATGGGCGAGGACCGCTTCATTCAACGTTCCGTGACCGATGAAATCATGTATGCGCTCATGCGGCTCTCCGGTCAGGAGTATGTCGACGTCTACGCCAGCAGCGTCAAGGAGCGTCTCGCCAGCGCGAAGACGGCAGGCAGGAAGACCAGCAAGAAGGCGGAGCGGATCGCGGATCCGTCCCGTCAGGCCGCCGTCCGGCTGGAAGGCTCTGCTCCGGCAGACGTATTTCAGCCGTCGTCGGACACCTCCTTGCCGCCAAGTACCGAAGGTCCGTTGCCCGGTGAAGTACGAACCATCGGACATGACCCTGGCGAGGCCTCTGATGAGACGCCGGACCCTCCTGCCGCACCCCGGCGAACACGGAAAAGGCACGAGGGCGATTCCAGCAGCCGGGCTATGTGACGGGACGGGCGCTGCCGCATGACAGGGGAGTCCGCCGGCATCGGGTATAGCCATTAGGCTTAAGTAGTGAACGAAACAACCGTTACCTCCGCTTCCCGTTCAGCAGCACCCGATCATGGGCTGGATATCTGGCGGGAGCTGGCAATCTCCCAGCAGCCCAGCTGGCAGGACTCCACCGTTCACCGGTCTTCTCTCGACGAGCTCTCCACGCTGCCGCCGCTTGTTTTCGCAGGTGAGGTGGATGTGTTGCGTGAGCGGCTCGCCGCCGCTGCCCAGGGTAAGGCGTTCCTCCTGCAGGGGGGCGATTGCGCGGAGACTTTCGAGGGCGCCACCGCAGACAGAATCAGCGCTCGTGTAAAGACCATCCTCCAGATGGCCGTAGTCCTCACGTACGGTGCCTCGCTTCCTGTCATCAAGATGGGACGCATGGCCGGCCAGTTCGCGAAGCCGCGTTCATCGAACGATGAAACCCGCGAAGGCGTGACCCTACCGGCATACCGCGGGGACATGGTGAACGGGTATGACTTCACGCCGGAGAGCCGTGGTCATGACGCCTCCCGGATGGTGCGGGCGTACCACACCTCCGCATCGACGCTCAATCTGATTCGCGCCTTCACCCAGGGCGGATTTGCAGACCTCCGTCTCGTCCACCACTGGAATAAGGGCTTCACTGCCAATCCGGCCCACTCGCGGTACGAATCGCTGGCGCGCGAAATTGACCGCGCCGTCCGCTTCATGGAAGCCTGCGGCGCCGATTTTGATGCCTTGACCCGCGTCGAGTTCTTCGCCAGCCATGAGGCCCTGCTGCTTGAGTATGAGCGCGCATTGACCCGCACCGACTCACGCACAGGCCTGCCTTATGACACGTCGGCACACTTCCTGTGGATCGGCGAGCGAACGAGGGATATCGACGGCGCTCACATTGATTTCCTGTCACGCGTACGCAACCCGATTGGGGTGAAGCTTGGCCCCGGTACGTCGCCGGATGATGCGTTGGCACTCATTGACAAGCTGGACCCCAACAGGGAGCCGGGCCGCCTCACGTTTATCACCCGGATGGGCGCCAAGAATATCCGCGAGAAGCTGCCCAACCTCGTGTCAAAGGTGACTGATTCCGGCGCCAAGATCCTCTGGGTAACTGATCCAATGCACGGCAACACGGTCACTTCCCCCAACGGGTACAAGACCCGCAATTTCGACGATGTCATGGATGAGGTGCGCGGTTTCTTTGAGGTACACAACGAACTCGGCACCTTCCCGGGCGGCCTTCACGTTGAGATGACCGGTGATGACGTCGCGGAGTGCCTCGGCGGAGCGGACCCGATCGATCAGGAAGCGTTCCTCGACCGCTATGAGTCCGTGTGTGATCCACGCCTGAATCACATGCAGTCCCTCGAGATGGCTTTCCTTGTGGCCGGGGCGCTGTCCCGACGCTAACCGGCGCAGCTACCTTCGCCGGTGCTTCGATCTCACGTCACGGTAATGGTGACCGTTGATCCTTCGGGATGCTCGCCCGTGAGGTCCTGGCCGGCAACGAGGCCCAGCACCGGGCGGCCGAAGGCGTAGTTCACCTTGACCGTGAACCCGGCCTCCTCCAGTGCGGCGATGGCTTCCGCCTCACGTTCGGAGAATACGTCGGGAACAGCAATGATGCGCGGGCCGTCGGAGAGAGTCAGCGTCACTGACCCGCCCGGAGGCAGCTGCCCCTCTGCCGGTGTCTGTACCAGGACGGATCCGGCCGGTACTTTGATGTCATTGACCGGCGCGGGCTCGATTAGCGGGGTCAGCCCGGCGCCCGCCAGGATGCTGACCGCTTCTTCCTCCGGCAGGCCCACAACGGAAGGAACCGAGACCGGCTCCGGTCCCCGTGAAACCGTCAGGCTCACGGGGGTGCCCGCGGGAACCTGTTCACCTGCTGCTGGAGTAGTCGCGATCACCGCGCCGTCGGCAACGGTGTCACTGAACTGCGGCGTCACTTCTCCTACTTCGAAACCGGCGGCGACCAGTGTGGCCGCCGCTGTTGCCTCAGCGAGACCGACGACCTCCGGAATCGCGAAAAGTTCCGGTCCCAGCGACACTAGGAGCTGAATCTCCTCCCAGGGCCTCACCGTAGCGGTTGCCTCCGGCTCGCTGGCTATCACAAGGCCCTCCGCGACGGAATCAGAATAGGACGGCTCCGCGCTCGAGGATAGGCCGGCCTGGGCCAGCAATGCCTGCGCTGCGCTTACTGAGCGGCTGGAAACATCGGGAACGGCCACCAGCGCGCCCGGACCCACACCGAAGAACCAGCCGGCTATTGCCGCTAGCGCTGCGAGCAGTGCGAGCAAGAGAATGAGAAAGGCATTCCTGCGCCGTGCATTGCCTGGCCGCAGCGTCTTTTCCGGGCGCTGTACGGCCCGTGCCTGCTCTTTGCGGTAGGTCTTGAAGTCCCTCGCAGCGAGCTTCTCTCGTGCGGCTGAATCCAGCTGCCGCTGCGGCATGGATCCTGCAACCGGCGTGGAGCCCAGGACTGTGGTGTGGTGGGAACTGTTTCCCAGCACAGTTGTCGGAGAGCCCGGGGCGCCGATGACCTCCGTTGGATATGGATGCGATCCCGCTACGTCTGTGGACGAGTGCGCTGCGCCGATGATCTCCGTACGTTCGGCGCCGTCGGAGGCCGCTGCTTCTTCGCCGCCTGGTGCCGAACCGGCGCGGTGGTCGCTGCCGTGGTCGAGCTCGTCATCGCTCAGGGTGGTTCGAATGTGCCGCAACTCGCCGAGGAGGGCATTGCCGTCGATAGGGCGTTCTTCGGGATCAACCGCGGTGCACCAAAGCACCAGTTCGTCGAGGTCCTCTGCCAGTCCCGGAACGATCGTGGAGGGCGCGGGAACCCGCGAGTTCACGTGCTGGAACGCAACCTGGATGGGCGCTTCACCGGAGTATGGCTGCCTGCCCGTGAGGAGCTCGAACAGGACGATGCCAGCCGAATAGATGTCGCTGCGCGCGTCCGCGGCTCCGCCTGTCACCAGCTCCGGTGGGAAGTAGGCCGCCGTGCCCACCAGCGTTCCGGTATGGGTTGCGGCCGAGACCGCACGGGCAAGACCAAAATCGGCAATCTTGATTCCACCGCGTTCGGACAGCAGGACGTTCTCCGGCTTGACATCCCTGTGAATGAGCCCGGCATCATGTGCCGCTCCCAGTCCCTCAACCACTGGATCAAGAATCGCGAGAGCCTGGCGGGGCGTCAGCCGTCCCCGTTCGGTGAGGAGGTCCCGGAGGGTCTTGCCCGGTACATACTCCATTACGAGGTAGGCGACGCTTTGCCCTGGTCCGTCTTCCACGCCCTGGTCCAGTACCCCGACCACGTGCGGGTGCGAAAGCCTGGCCGCTGACTTCGCTTCGCGCTCGAAACGCTCGAGGAAGCGCTCGTCTTCTGCGAGGTGCGGATAGAGAACCTTCAGCGCGACGTCGCGTTCCAGCCGTTCGTCGGTGGCAAGGTAGACGGTCGACATGCCGCCGCTCGCCAGCCGTGAACGAACGTGGTAGCGCCCGTCTACAACGGTGTCTACCAGTGAGTCCTTCGGCCGCTCCCGCACTCTTCGATACTAAGTGAAGCAGCGGCCGGCGCCCGCACCAACACAGGTCGGTCGGGCGCCGGCCGCTGAACCCGCAGGGGGCGGTGGTCGCCTACCGGAAGTTTTTCTGGTGCGCCTTGATCGCTGCCACATAATTCTTGGTGTCTGCGAACATGCCGTGGGTTTTCACCGAATACTGGCCCTGGTAGTAGGACGCGATCGCCGTATCCAGGTTGGGGCTGGTCCGGATCAGCGCCTTGATGATCGCCACACCGGCGGTTGCATTGTCATAGGGATCCAGCAGATTCAGCTTCCGGCCAACGAGATCGGAAGCCCATTCGCCGGACATCGGGATGACCTGCATGGCACCGATGGCGTTCGCCGGTGAGACAGCCCGCTGATTGAACCCCGACTCCTGGTAGGAGAAGGCGAGCGCAAGGCTTGGGTCTACGCCCATTTTGCGGGCAGTGTCAGCGACAATCGCTTTCATCTGGGCCTGCGAGGGAACCGGAAGGCCGTTCAGCGTGTGCTTGTTCTTATTGGCTTCCGCAACCACTGCATCCGGGTAGGTGTAGTGGAGGAAGGTCGATGGAACGAGGTCCGCCGGCTTCTGTTCCGGGGCAGCCTTGGACCCACCGGGGATCGTGAGCTTCTTTCCGGGGTAGATGATGGTGGTGGCGCTCAACTTGTTGGCGGAGAGCAGCGCGCTGAGGCTGACTCCATGCCTGCCGGCGATGCCGCCGAGCGTATCGCCGGCCTTGATCGTGTACGAGCCGCTGGCCGTTGGGGCGGACGGCTTCGGCGCTGCGGGCTTCGGACTTGTCTGAACAGCAACGCTCGACCCGCCGGTCAGCTTGATTTTCTGGCCAGGATGAATGATCGAGCTCATGGAGAGCCCGTTCGCCGAAAGGATGGATCCCAGACTCACATTGTGGCGGGCAGCGATCGCACCCAGCGTGTCACCTGGTTTCACCACATAAGTTGCTCCGGATGCCGATGCGGCGGGCTTTGGAGCTGACGGCTTGGGGGTTGTCGCCTTGGGCGCCGGCGTTGCGGATGAACCCGAGAGCTTGATCTTCTGGCCCGGGTGGATGATGGACGTCATCGACAGCCCATTTGCCGTCAGAACCGACGAGAGGCTGACACCGTGGCGGGCAGCGATTGCTCCCAGAGTATCGCCGGACTTCACTGTGTACGTTGCGGAGGACTGCTGCTTGGGCGGAGCAGTCTGCTTCACCGGAGCCTCAGATGCCGACGAACCCGCCAGCTTGATCTTCTGGCCGGGGTGGATGATGGAGTTGACCTTCAACCCGTTCGCTTTCAGGACCGCGTGCATGCTCAGCCCGTGACGGACTGCGATGCCGCTGATGGTGTCTCCCGCACGGACCACGTACGTTGTGGCGCTGCTCTGCATGGGAACAATCCGCGGTACCTGCGTTGCCACCAGGGCCGCGGGAATCATGGCGCCGGTCGCACTGGCAGCGGCCGGCATGGTCTTCAATGGCTGGTACGCGCTATGGCCTGCGGCCGGCGCGGCGGCTGCCGGTGCTGCAAGTGCAAGCGACGAAAGAACGACGGCGGGTATCGCTGCGGAAGACACTGCGATACCGATTCCACGGTTTCGGAAAGGCGTGGTGCAGGCGGCTGGCACGTTCAGCGGCGATGACGGGCGCTGGGCGGTCATGGTCTGTCCTCATCTGTAATGGCGGGCTGGGCCGCATGGCAGGGCAGGGAGCAACAGTCGATGCCGCCGTAATCCCCGAACCCCATGGTGCAGTTGATACACAAGTTGTTACTGTTACCTGTGTGACTTATGTGAATCTACACCATGGGTCGTTTACCACAACAGCTCAAAAAGTCTCAGTATTTGCGCAGTTTCGGCGCGTCGGTGATTCCATCCTGACTGCAGCTGCTGAGTGGAGTTAGGGCAGCAAGGCATGGCACGCTTAAGGGCGTGAATACACTGGAGAACCTCGTGGGCAGCTGGCTCACCCTTCCCGATGTCGCGGAAGCGCTTGATCTGTCCATCACCAAGGTTCATGGACTCATCAATGAGCGGGCGTTGGTGTCGGTTCGCGTTACTGATCGTGGAATCCGCTCAGTGCCTGCGGAATTTATCGATGATGGGCACGTCCTGGAAAGCCTCAAGGGGACGGTCGTTGTACTCGGCGACTCAGGGTTCTCGGATGAAGAGATCATTCGCTGGCTCTTCACGGAAGACGAGTCTCTGCCGGGCCGGCCGGTCGATGCGCTGAAAGCGGGGCGCAAAACCGAGATCCGCCGCCGTGCGCAATCCTCGGCGTGGTAGCCGCCCTGTTCAGGCCACTCGCGTAACGGCAGCTTCCGCAAGAACGGAGAGCGCGTCTCTGCAGGGCGGATCGAGGGGGAGTGCCTCCAGCGATTTGTAGCTGGCGCGGGCACGTTCGGCTATCAACGCCTCCACCTCGTCGCGGGCACCTGTTGCGTCAATGATGCGCTGCAGTTCCAGCACTTCGTCCTGGCTCAGGCCTTCTCGGCCAAGGCCGGCATTGAGGGTCCTGGCCTGGTCTGCGCTGCAAGCCTGCAGCGCCTTGGCAATCAGCACCGTTCGCTTTCCCTCCCGCAGGTCATCGCCGGCGGGCTTGCCGGTGAGCGCCGGGTTGCCATACACGCCCAGAAGATCGTCCCGCAGTTGGAAAGCTTCCCCGAGGGGGAGTGCAAAGCCGGAGTAGCCGGCAAGCAACGACGGCGATGCTCCCGCGAGAGCGCCCCCAATGCACAGCGGATGCTCCGTGGAGTATTTGGCGGATTTGAAGCGCACGATGCTCAGTGCCTGCTGAACTGCAACATCCGGGTGCCGATCAGGCCCGACTGCCTCTTCCAGGAGATCCAGATACTGGCCGGCCATGACTTCCGTGCGCATCCTGTTGAATATTGCGCGGGCTTCAGCGGTTCGCTTAGGTGCGGCGGTGATCGAAGCGAATGCTTCTTCGCTGAGAGACAGGCACAGGTCACCCGCGAGGATCGCAGCGCCGGTTCCGAAATGTCCGGCATCCAGATGCCAGCCGCCGTCGTCATGAAGGGTCTCGAACTGTTTGTGCACACTGGGGGCTCCGCGCCTGAGATCCGAGCGGTCAATGATGTCGTCATGAATGAGCGCAGCTGCCTGAAACAGTTCCAGGGACATGCCCGCCAGAACGACGCCGTCGTCATCCGCTGCGCCTCCGGCGCCTCGCCAGCCCCAGTAGCACAGCAGCGGACGCATCTTCTTGCCACCGGAGGCCAACCGTTCTATCGCATCGACAAGCACTGCACTGTCGGACGACACCGTTTCGAGGATGGACCGCTGCGCTGAGAGGAAGCGGGAGGTAGCTTCGGTAAGCGACTTCCTGAAGCGATCCTGCTCATCCTGCACGGGAGTGGAAAGAGCAGCGATACCGTCAGTCATAGGCTCAGTCTAGGTGCTGCCCTCCCAGGCGAAGCTGCTTCAGGTGCATCCCGCCCACCGATTCCGTGGGCGCGCAGCAGTAGGATGGTTCGCATGCCCGTCCGTTCCGACCTCGCGGGAATCGAGGACGCGGATTGCACAATCCTCCATGTGGACATGGACGCCTTCTATGTCTCAGTGGAGTTGCTTTCCCGCCCAGACCTGCAGGGCAAGGCTGTTATCGCCGGCTCGCCGTCAGGTCGGTCGGTGGTGCTGTCGGCCTCCTACGAAGCACGGCGGTTCGGGGTGCGCTCCGCGATGCCCATGGTCAACGCCCTGCGGCTCTGCCCCCATGCCGTCGTCCTCGAACCGCACCACCACCTTTATGCCGAGGTGTCGGCGTCCGTCATGGAAATCTTCGGCTCAGTCACGCCTATGGTGGAACAGCTGAGCGTCGACGAGGCTTTCCTCGACGTCGCCGGGTCGATCCGGCGACTGGGTTCACCCAGGACAATCGGCGAGCTGATCCGAACAATGATCCACCGGGAACTTGGAATAACGGCGAGCGTGGGTATTGCCTCCACAAAGTTTGTCGCGAAAATTGCTTCCACCCGCGCGAAGCCGGACGGGCTGCTGCTGATTCCAGCGGCGCGAACCGTGGAATATCTCCACACCCTTCCGGTGTCGGCGCTCTGGGGTGTCGGCGCCAAAACCCAGGAGGTTCTTGCACGGTTGGGGATCAGGACCGTGGAGGACGTCGCGCGCACTCCCGTGTCGGTCCTCCAGCGGACTCTCGGCGCCACCGGTGCCCATGTCCACCGGCTTGCCTGGGGGCAGGACCCCCGTCCGGTAACCGTCAGCAGGCAGGAGAAAAGTATCGGTGCCGAGGAAACGTTTGCATCCGATGTCGATGACGATGATCTCCTTCGGGCAGAACTGCTTCGCCTGTCGCACCGCACAGCCACGCGCCTTCGTTCCGCAGGGCTGCAGACAGGAGGGGTGTCACTGAAGGTTCGCTACGCTGACTTCTCCACCCTGACCCGGTCACGGCGCCTCCCCGAACCTGCCGACAGCGCGCATGCCTTATATGCGGCAGCGTGTCAGCTCCTGGAATCGCTGGGTGAGCGCCCGCTGAGCGTTCGGCTCATCGGAATCCGGGCGGAGCGGCTCGAAGGCGCTGCGGGCACTTCACATCAGCTGACGATCGACCGCCAGGATGACAATTGGCGCCTCGCAGAGCAGGTACTCGACAAGGTGAACGGCAAATTCGGTGCGTCGATGGTCTTGCCTGCGCGGCTGCTCAAACCGCCGTCCGGCGCGAGGGGCGGGCACCCTGCCGACGGGCAGCCAAAACGCCGGGATACCGGCGGGCAGGGGCCGGCCGGCGGGTGACTGTGGCTTTCCCTTCGGGTGATTGCAAACTATCCTTAGCAGTAGGGATCAATTAGGCGTTGACCCACTCAGATCAGCATGCTGAAGCGCATCGCGGCGGCAGCAGCCGGGAACCAGTTCACGGCTGAACTCGTTGTTGGGTTTGAGGGATTCGGTATTAGTAGCAAGGAGGCAGTGATGGCACTCTCGGAACACGAGCAGCGGCTGCTTGACCAGTTGGAACAACAGCTTCATGCCGACGATCCCAAGTTCGCCCACTCCATGGCATCAAACACCGGTCGCTCGATGTCCACGCGCCGCATCGTGCTCGGATCGCTTGTGACCGTCGCTGGCTTGGCGGTCCTGCTTTTGGGCATCTGGAATCAGTTCATCCCGGTAGGAGTGGCGGGTTTCCTCATCATGGGTGCCGGCGTGTACTACGCCACCACAAGGTCGAAGGTGGACGGCGCGGCCCCTGGTGCCGGTAAAGTCGCAAAGGCCTCCAGTTCTCCGCGTGGCAGTTTCCTCAGCAGTCTGGAAGAAAAGTGGGACGAGCGTAAACGGGACCAACCCTAAACCACCCACTTCCTCCACTTTCCCCCACAGGGCCGGCCGAAAGGCTGGTCCTGCGGCATTTAATGCGGTTCGACCCGGAACTGATCAATCGCTGACCCTGTTGCCCCCCAACTACCCTCCACTCTCCACCACACGCCAGATACCGCACAGCTACGCGGATTTCCCGGGCGAACGAATCGAGAAACGCTCGGAGGGACATTGACTGTGGAGGATTGTGGAGTAAAGTGGAGGCTATAAGAGCGTAGTGGCAGCGCTTGGCTCTCATGACGGACGGGCGGTGGCGAATGTTCCTCGGAACACACTCGCCGCGGTTGGACGAGAAGGGACGGTTGATCCTTCCGGCCAAGTTCCGCGACGAGCTGAGCGAGGGTTTGGTTCTGACCCGGGGGCAGGAGCGCTGCATCTACGTTTTTAGCCAGCGGGAGTTCGTCAAGGTCCATGAGCAGATGCGTGAGGCGCCAATCTCATCGCGTCAGTCCAGGGACTACATTCGGGTATTTCTGTCGGGTGCCTCGGATGAGGTTCCGGACAAGCAGGGCAGGGTAACCATCCCGCCAATGCTGCGGACCTACGCAGGGCTGGACCGGGAGCTCGCAGTGATCGGAGCGGGAAGCCGCGCGGAGATCTGGGATGCGACCGCCTGGAATGACTACCTCGAAGAGAAGGAAACCGCCTTCTCTGAAACAGACGAAGATGCACTGCCGGGAATTATCTGACAGCTGCGAACAAGCGAGACACAGAGCAGTACAGCAAGACCGAGTTGACCGAGGATCTTCGATGAGACCTCCAGCCGCCCAGCCGGCCGACTACCTGGATCACCTTCCCCGGAGCCAGGCAGGCGGAAGCCCGGAGCGGATGGGGATCTGATTGAAGTACCACGGCAACGGATTCACGCAGGCTCAGCCTGAACAGGACAGCAGGAAGGAGCGGGTGAATGGGGGAGGAGCGTCCCACTCAGGAGCGGCATACTCCCGTTCTGCTGGATCGGTGCATCAATCTCCTCGCTCCCGCGATCGAGGCCGCCGGTGAGGGGGCCGTCGTCGTCGATGCGACCCTCGGCATGGGTGGTCACTCCGAGGCACTGCTTCAGCGGTTCAGCGAACTTCACCTCGTGGGTATCGACCGCGACCGGCAGGCCTTGCGGCTTGCCGGAGAGCGGTTGGCACCGTATCGGAACCGCACCGACCTCGTCCATGCGGTGTACGACGAAATCCCTTCGGTCCTCGAAGACCTCGGCATCGCACGGGTCCACGGTGTGCTCTTCGATCTCGGTGTCTCGTCCCTTCAACTGGACGAGCGTGACCGCGGATTCGCCTACTCCTATGACGCCCCCCTCGACATGAGGATGGACACGAGCACCGGGCAGAGCGCCGCGGATGTCGTCAACACCTACTCCGAGGAAGAGCTGCGACGCATCATCCGTACCTGGGGCGAGGAGAAGTTCGCAGGACGGATTGCGTCCGGAATCGTCTCGGCCCGGGAGGCAAAGCCGTTCACCACGACGGGCGAGCTGGTCGAGGCAATCCGCTCCGTGGTTCCCGCGGGAGCGGCAAGGACCGGAGGTCATCCGGCGAAGCGGACCTTCCAGGCTCTGCGTATCGAGGTCAACGAAGAGCTCACCGTGCTGACGCGTGCTATTCCTGCCGCACTCGAATCGACGGACGTGTTGGGAAGAGTGGTTGTGATGTCCTACCACTCCCTTGAGGACAAGATCGTGAAAGCCGCGTTCTCCGCGGGAACGCGATCGTCCGCACCCGTCGGATTCCCGGTGGAGCTCGAGGAACACAAGCCTTACCTCAAGACATTGACCAAGGGCACGGAGGCTCCTACCGACCAGGAGATCGCTGACAACCCGCGCGCCGCATCGGCAAAGCTCAGGGCAGTGGAACGCACCAGATCCAACACAACAGACAGGAACGCGAGATGAGCCAATCAGTGCAGCAAAGGCCGTCTGTGCGTCACAGCGCTCATGCAGCGGCCGGCGCAGTAGCCGGAAACACCGCCCGCGCGCTGCAGCACCCGGCAGTGTCCAGTCCCGCGGTGCAGCCGGGACGGGAACGACGCCGGACCCCACTCTCGGTGGTCCCGGCCGCACCCACGCGTGGCCGGGTCCCATTCGCTGTGTTCTCCATGGCCGCGCTGATCGCAGCCCTGGTGGTGGTGCTCATGCTGAACATCTCCGTCTCGAGCAGCCAGTACAAACTGGTCTCGCTGCGCGGTGAAGAGGTTGCACTTGCCGAGCGGAACCAGGCGCTGACGCAGCAGCTGGAGAACCTCCGCGCACCGCAGAACCTCGCATCAGCGGCGCACGAACTCGACATGGTGGCCTCCCCGACTTTTGGGACCATTGATGTAAATTCGTTGGCAGTCACCGGAAGCCCGGAGCCAGCCAAGGAGTCGGATGCACCGCCAGTTCTCGTGCCGGCACCTGCCGTGAACGTGCCGAGCCAGGCCGCCGCGCCGACGCCTGCGAATGAGCCGGCGGAACCGTCCGCACCAGCGGAACCCGCCGTACCGGACGCGGCCGCCGCACCGGAAGCGACCGTCGACGACGGGACAATCCCCGCACCGGCGCAGATTAAGCCCGGACAGTAAGAGACCGCAGTACACCAACGCAGCGAGGAATCACGGTGGCACCAGCCGACAACCCCCAACATGAAACATTACGGGTCGCGCTCGGAGCCGCAAGGCTCAGGGTCGGACTGGCCTTTGTCCTGATTCTGCTGCTGGTCCTTGGGGTTCGCCTTTTCCAGGTCCAGGGCCTCGACCCCGACGGAATGGCGCAGGTCGGCCTGAACAAGCGACTGGTTACCCAGCAGGTGCCGGCACTGCGTGGCAGCATCCTTGATGACGAGGGCAACGAGCTGGCGCACACGGTGCAGCGCTTCGATATTGTGGTTGACCAGACGCTCAGCGGCGGTGAAACCTTCGACCGGTACAACCGGGAGACCGGTAAGCGGGTTGAGGACATCCCCATGGAGCAGGGGTTCGAGGAGCTCTCAACAATCCTTGGAGAGGACGTCGCCACGCTCAAGTCCTCCATCCTCGGAGACGCCAAGTTTGCCTTCGTTGCGCGTTCGGTGACGCCCGACATCAGGAACCAGGTGCTTGCTGTCGGGATGCCGGGAGTCTACGCCGACCCCACGACACTGCGCACGTACCCATCGGGAGCAGTAGCGGGCTCGATTCTCGGGTTCATGAGCGGTGACGGACGCGCCCTGAGTGGAATCGAACTCACCCAGGAGGAACAGCTGACGGGGACACCGGGCAGCCGCACCTTCGAGATCGGCGGTGACGGTATACGCATTCCATACGCGACCAACGAGGACGTGCCCGCACAGGATGGCCAATCGGTGCGGCTGACCATCGATCAGGACCTCCAGTACTTCGCACAGCAGACCATTGCCGCGCAGGTCGAGGACTACAACGCCGAATGGGGCAATATTGTTGTTGTGGAGGCCAAAACCGGTGCCATCAAAGCGATGGCAGAGTCAACCACGGCCGACCCCAACGACTATGCGGCGACTGCTCCTGAGTTCTGGAAGCCGCTGTCAGTCACCGCCTCCTTTGAGCCGGGTTCCACCACCAAGCTGATCACCATGGCTGCCGCGCTGGAGGAGGGGATCATCGAACCGACCAGCAGGTTCGAAACACCGCCCACCTATACCGTGGACGGGCAGACCTTCAAGGACGCGTTCGAGCACGGGACGGAAAAGCGCACAGCGGCCGGTATTTTCGCCAAGTCCATGAACACCGGAACGGTCATGATCGGTGAGCAGCTGAGCAAGCAGCAGCGCTATGACTGGCTGCGAAAGTTCGGCATCGGCGAACCGCTCAATGTGGGGCTCAACGGCGAGACGGCAGGGATCCTCCCGACGCCGGACTCGTGGGATGAACGCCAGCAGTACACCGTCCTCTTCGGTCAGGGACTCGCGCAGACCGCATTGCACACCGCCATGGTGTACCAGGCCGTCGCCAACGACGGCGTCCGACTGCAGCCCCGCCTCATCGACGCCTACATCGATGCAGACGGCACCGAGCACGTCGTTCCGCAGGCAGAGGGTACAAGGGTGGTGTCCCAAGAGACGGCGGATCAGCTTCACACCATGCTGGAAACCGTCACGGTGGAAGGGTCCGGAGCTTCTGGAGCACTCGAGCAGTACCGGGTGGGCTCCAAGACGGGTACCGCTGAAGCGCCCAGTCCACAGGGCGGCTATGACGGCTACACTCTCTCCTACGCCGGAATGGCCCCGATGGAGGACCCGCAGTACATTGTCGTCGTCACCCTTCAGCGGCCTCAGGGTGACCTGTACTATCTGGTTCCGGGGGAGTCCTTCCAAAAGGTCATGAAGTATGTTCTGAACTCGAACAACATCCCACCCTCGACCGGTAAGCCCGAGACTTACCCGGTCAAGTACTGAACCGCGTAAGCAGGCCCCAACGTGTCCACAAATAAAGAGTCCGCTGCGCTCATGCGTCCGGACGCCGTCGTCCCCCGCACCATGGATGAGGTGCTTGCCGAGCTCCCGTCGGAGCTCGCCCGCGTGCAGCTCGTAACCGGACCCCACGACGGCGGTGCGCCCGCTTCGATCACGGGCGTCACCATTGATTCCCGGGAAGTTCGTGCCGGCGACCTCTACATTGCACTGCCGGGCACGGGTCGCCATGGGGCTGACTTCACCGGTCAAGCCGTTGCGGCCGGAGCCACGGCAGTGCTCACGGATGACCAGGGAGTGGCTGTCGCCGAGCCGGCGCTGAGCGGCTCGAGGATTCCGCTGTACCGGGCAGCACCGGTGCGGGATTACGTCGGACCACTTGCCGCCGTCGTTTTCAATAGCCAGCCGGCCGGCAGCCGTCCCGTGCTCTATGGGGTGACCGGCACCAATGGGAAGACCACCACGACCTACTTCCTGACTGCACTGGAGTCGGCGCTCGGCAGGAGTACCGGACTGATCGGAACCATCGAGATCCGGGTAGGGGAAACGGTTATCCCGTCCATCCTCACTACGCCCGAATCTCCGCAGGTGCACGGCATCCTGGCGCTGATGAGGGAGCGGGGTATCGAAGCTGCTGCCATGGAGGTTTCCTCGCATGCCATTGAGTACCGTCGTGTCGACGGAGTGCACTTTGACGTTGCGGGCTTCACCAATCTGACCCAGGACCATCTGGATCTCCACGGAAGCATGGAAGAGTACTTCGCCGCGAAGGCTGCCCTGTTCCGGCCGAACCGGACCCGCCGCGCCGTCGTCCTGATCGACGATCCCTGGGGGCGCCGCATCGCGGACCAAGCCGGCGTCGAGACGCTTACGGTGTCGGTGACCGGTGCGTCGGAGGCGGATTGGAACGTCTCGGAGATACAGCGCACCGGCCTCGGACATACCTTCACACTCATTGGTCCGCAGAGACAGCAGTTGCGGCTTCGCTGCGGCCTCCCCGGCACCTTCAACGTAGCCAACGCCGCTCTGGCTGCGGTGATGGTTCTGGCTTCGGGCGTTGAGGCGGATACGCTCCAGCGGGCTGCGGACGCGCACGATCCGTTCACCACCCAGGTACCCGGCCGCATGCAGCTTATTGCTGAGCGTCCTGCTGCCATTGTTGACTTCGCACACAATCCCGACGCGTTGGAGCTTACGCTCGACTCGGTGCGCGTGCCGGACGCCGGCTCCCGTGTGATCGTGGTTTTCGGCGCTACCGGGCAGAGGGACGTCTCGAAGCGCCCGATCATGGGCGCCACGGCAGCCAGGCGGGCCGACGTCGTGATCATCACGGATGACGATCCCCATGATGAGGACGCGGCCAGCATCCGTGCGGACGTGCTTGAGGGTGCTCGCGTTGCACGGGACGGCGAGAACCTGTCGTGCGAAATCATTGAGGTGTTCCCGCGTGCTGCGGCTATTGATCGAGCGGTGGCTCTTGCCCGGCAAGGCGATGTGGTCCTTGTCGCCGGGCGTGGCCATGAGGTGTGGCAGGAGGTCAAGGGCGTGAATCTTCCACTCGATGACCGGGTTGAGCTGGCGGCCGCATTGACACGGCACGGATTCTCTGCGCTTTCCGGCAACAGGATAGAGTCCTAGATCGTCATGATTGAATTCAGCGCAGCCGACATCGCGGCAGTCACAGGCGGAACGCTCTCCCTGTCGGCTCAAGGGGCTCCTTCTTTGGTTGTCCATTCAGCCACCACCGACTCTCGGGAAAGCCGCCCGGGTGGTCTCTTCATCGCAAAGCCGGGTGAGTCCACAGACGGCCATCACTTCGTCTCCAGTGCCTTCGCGAACGGTGCGGTCCTGGCCCTTGTCGAGCGGCCGGTAATGGACGACGCCGGCACTGACTTCCCCGCTGTGGTGGTGCCCGATGCCGTGGAGGCAATGGGCCGGCTCGCCGGAGAGGTGGTGCGCCGCCTCCGTGCGCACTCACCACTGACGGTCATCGGCATCACGGGTTCAGCGGGCAAAACCACCACGAAGGACGTACTTGCGCAGCTTCTCCGCCAGGAGGGGCCCACCGTTTCCCCCATCGGCTCGTACAACGGTGAGATTGGGGTTCCGCTGACGGTTTTCTCCGCCGAGTACGGCACCCGCTACCTGGTCATTGAGATGGGCGCCACGGGCGTCGGGCACATCGAGTACCTTGCCTCCATGGTGCAGCCGGACATCGGAATAGTCCTGTGCGTCGGATCCGCGCACGCAGGTGAGTTCGGCGGCGTCGACATGATTGCCAAGGCCAAGGGGGAGCTGCCGCGGTCCCTTGGTTCAAACGGTGTGGCCATCCTTAATGGTGATGACCGGCGGGTACTGGCGATGGCTGATCAGACCCAGGCACAGACCGTCCTCTTTACCGAGGACTCCACCTTTGACGAGCCGGGCAGCAGTGTCGTCCGTGCTGCGGATGTAACGCTCTCCGTCGAAGGTAATCCGTGTTTCACCCTGCACCTCCCGGACGGTGGTCGTCACGAGGTTCGGCCGCTGCTGATCGGACGGCATCATGTCGCCAACCTCCTCGCGGCCGCTTCCGCTGCCCACCTCCTCGGGATTCCGGGGGATCGAATCGCTGCCGGACTGTGCACCGCCCGGGCGGTCAGCCGCTGGCGGATGGAGCGAACCGACAGGCCGGACGGCGTGACGGTGATCAATGACGCCTACAACGCCAACCCGGAGTCGATGCGTGCGGCGCTTGCGACGCTCGCCGAGCTGGGGCGCGGCCGTCGCACCTGGGCAGTACTCGGTGAGATGCTCGAGCTGGGCGAGGACTCCATCACTGCCCACGATGCACTTGGCAGGGTGGTTGTCCGGCTCAATATCTCCAAGCTGCTGGTTGTCGGGTCCGGGGCCAAAGCACTCCACACCGGAGCAGTGCTGGAAGGATCATGGGGAGACGAAGCGGTCTTCGTTCAAGATGTCTCCCAGGCCGAGGAAATCCTCGATCGGGAACTGCAGCCGGGTGACCTTGTCCTCGTGAAATCCTCGAATGGTGCCGGTCTCCGCCATCTGGGTGATCGGCTAGCATTGGCGTCAGACAACTCGTCGGCGGTGCCAGAAGCAGCCCCGGGATCACAGGCTGAATTGAATGGACCCGGTCCAATGAACCAAGGGGGGCCCTCGCTGTGATTGCGCTGTTGATTGCCTCCGCCTCCGCATTGCTCCTTGCACTTGTCGGCACACCACTTTTCATCAGGCTCCTCGTCCGAAAGAGCTACGGCCAGTTCATTCGCGACGACGGCCCAACGGCCCACCATACAAAGCGCGGGACGCCCACCATGGGCGGTGCCGTCATCGTCGGATCGGTTGTTCTCGCTTACTTCGCCACACACCTGATCATGATGGCGGCGGGTGGCTCCGACGGGCCGACCGTGTCCGGTCTCCTGCTGCTGATGGTCACCGTAGGCATGGGAGTCGTCGGCTTCTTCGACGACTACATCAAGATTTCAAAGCAGCGAAGCCTGGGACTCAGCGCACCGGCGAAGATCATAGGGCAAACCCTGGTGGGTGTTTTGTTTGCCGTGCTGGCACTGAACTTCCCGGATGAGAATGGACGCACGCCGGCGTCGACTGCTATCTCCTTCGTCAGGGATACAGCAGTCGACCTGGCATTCGCCGGTTCGATTATCGGCGCCATCCTCTTCGTTCTGTGGTCCATTCTCATCATTACCGCCGCAACGAACGGCGTGAACCTGGCGGACGGCCTGGACGGACTGGCCACCGGTGCATCAGTCTTTGTCTTCGGCGCTTACATGCTGATGGGCATCTGGCAGTTCAACCAGAGGTGCGCATCGCCGGAGGTTCCAACCAACATCTGTTACGAGGTCCGCGACCCCCTGGACCTGGCGCTGATCGCGGGTGCGATGTGCGGAGCTCTGGTGGGATTCCTTTGGTGGAACACCTCACCGGCCAAAATTTTCATGGGAGACACCGGATCGCTCGCGATCGGCGGAGCAATTGCGGGATTCGCTATTCTCTCCCGCACCCAGCTTCTCCTGGTCATCATGGCGGGGCTGTTCGTCATGATCACGCTGTCCGTGATCATCCAGGTGGGCTTCTTCAAACTGTCCGGAGGCAAGCGGGTCTTCAAAATGGCGCCGCTCCAGCATCACTTCGAGCTCAAGGGGTGGCAGGAAGTCACGGTGGTTGTGCGGTTCTGGATCCTTGCCGGACTGTTCGTCGCTGTCGCGCTCGGTATCTTCTACGCTGAATGGGTTGTACTTCTGTGAGTGGTACAGGTGCCCAGGAGAGCTCTGACCGCCTTGAAAGCCTGACGTCGTGGGACGCTGACTGGGCAGGGCTACGCGTCGTGGTAACGGGGATCGGACTGTCCGGTTTCTCTGCCGCTGACACGCTGATCGAACTCGGTGCACGGGTTGTGGTGTGCGACTCCTCGGATTCCGAAGAGAACAGGGCGAAGGCGGACACCCTTCGCATCGTCGGGGCAGTGGACGTCCTGCTCGGGGCCGAGGCCGCTGCTACGCTCCCACAGGTGGACGGCGAAGCGCCCGAACTGGTGGTGACCTCTCCCGGTTGGCGTCCTGATCAGCCGCTGCTCGCTGCGGCCGCCGCTGCCGGAATCCCGGTATGGGGTGATGTCGAACTCGCATGGCGCGTACGAGTGCGCCGGGGCAGGCCCACCGCTGAGTGGTTGACCATCACCGGAACCAATGGCAAGACAACCACTGTCACCTTGGCGGAATCGATGCTCCGCGCCGGAGGCCTTCGCGCCATCGCCGCGGGGAACGTCGGCACGCCGCTGCTCGACGCCATCCGGGACCCGCAGGGCTACGATGTGATCGCCGTCGAACTCTCAAGTTTCCAGCTGCACTGGAGTTCGAGCCTCGCGCCGCTCGCCAGTGTCTGCCTGAATCTGGCCGAAGATCACATGGACTGGCACGGAGGATTCGAAGCCTACCGGGCGGCCAAGGCAATGATCTACGAGAACACCCGCGTGGCCTGTGTGTACAACGCCGAAGACGAAGCCACCGAGCGGATGGTGGAGGATGCTGATGTCCAGGAAGGCTGCCGGGCGATCGGCTTCACCACCAATACCCCTGCTATCAGCATGCTCGGGGTTGTAGACGGTCTGCTGGTGGATCGTGCGTATATCGAACAGCGGAAGGATTCAGCGGCGGAACTGGCCTCGGTGACGGACCTCGGGGAAGTGGTTCCCCGCCACCTCGTTGCCAACGCCCTGGCAGCGGCGGCCCTGGTGCGGGCAGCGGGCCTCCCGGCGGCCGCGGTGCGTGAAGGCATCCGTAACTACCAGCCGTCCGGGCATCGAATCGAGCTTGTTGCGGCACGGGACGGCGTGCTCTGGATCAACGATTCCAAGGCAACCAATCCGCACGCGGCACACGCAGCCCTGTCCTCCTTCTCCAGTGTCGTCTGGATTGCGGGTGGGCTTTCCAAGGGCGTCGACTACAACAGCCTCGTCAGGGATAACGCAGCCCGCTTCAAGGCGGCTGTCCTTATCGGCCGCGACAGCTCTGACCTAGCCGCTGCTCTCAGCCGACACGCGCCCGATGTTCCCGTGATAGTTCCAGCCGCGGGTCACACTGGTAGAGACGAGCTGCCGTCCCAGCACTCGAGTTCAGACGGCGTTCAGGCAATGCGCGCCGCTGTCACCGAAGCGCTGCGTATCGCCGTTGACGGCGACACTGTTCTCATGGCGCCGGCAGCAGCGTCGATGGACCAGTTCCCTTCCTACGCTCACCGTGGCACCGCATTCATCGAGGCGGTTCGCGGGATTGTGGAGGGGCAGGGATTCACCGCTAAGGAGTTGTAATGGTCAGCACGCCCACCCGGCATCCGCGCCGGAGGCCGGCGGCGCGGCAACACTCCGGCAGCAGGGGCTCGTCCCGGGTCAACGCTTCTGGCAATCCTGCGGCGGATGCCATTGCGGCGCGCCCGGAGCGCAAGGGCGTTCTTGGTGCCTTCGGACGCATGTGGCGCTTTCTCGAGGGTTCGGACCGGCAGACCAGCGGCTCCAGCTATTACATGATTCTCGGCGCCACGCTGGCGCTGACGGCCATCGGGCTCATGATGGTGCTCTCGGCGTCGTCTGTTGAATCGATTGCCAATGCAGCATCCACGGTCGAGCCCACTGATGAGGGCGCGATCGTCTTTGACTTCTTCTTCAAACAGAGCATGTATGCGGTGCTCGGCGTGGTGCTGATGCTCGTCCTGTCCAGATTGGGGCCGCGGGTTTTCAAGTTCCTTGCGTGGCCGGGGCTCGGCGTCGCGATTGTCCTGCTGGTACTGGTGCTGCTCATTGGCGAGAACATCAACGGAAACCAGAACTGGATCCGGATCGGCAACCAGTCTCTTCAGCCTTCAGAACCCGCAAAGCTCGCACTCGCGTTGTGGTGCGCCACGGTCCTGGAACGCAAGCGCGGCCTGATCCGTGACTGGAAGCACGCGCTCATACCTGTAGCACCGCTCGGAGGAGTCATCCTCCTGCTCGTGATGCTGGGCGGTGACCTCGGTACAGCGATCATCCTCGGAATGATTATGGCGGCAGCGCTGTTTTTTGCCGGCGCACCAATGAAGCTGTTTACGCTGGTCGGCCTCCTCGGAATTGCCGGCGCTTTCGGCGCCATCCTGCTCAACAGCACACGAAGTACCCGCATCCAGGCCTGGCTCAGATTGAACTGCGAAAGCGCGACGGATCCCTGTTTTCAAACGAACCAGGGGCTTTTCGCACTGGCGTCCGGAGGCTGGTGGGGAGTGGGAATCGGCCAGAGCCGGCAGAAGTGGAACTGGATCCCGGAAGCGCACAATGACTTCATCTTCGCCATCATCGGTGAAGAATTCGGGTTGATCGGTACCCTCGTAGTGATCGCGCTTTTCGGAATCCTCGCGGTGGCAACACTCCGGGTGGCACGGCGTTACACCGACCCCTTCGTGCGCATCCTCATGGGCTCCATCCTCGTGTGGCTGATCGGCCAGGCCTTTGTGAACATCGGCATGGTCACGGGCGTTCTTCCCGTCATCGGTGTGCCGCTGCCGTTCATCTCCTACGGCGGTTCTGCCCTCACCTTCACGCTTGCCGCCGTCGGTGTGCTCCTTGCCTTTGCGCGGCGGATGCCGCCCGCCGTGCCTGGCACTGCCGGACCGGCCGTCAGCTCCAACCAGACTTCTGCAAGCGACAAGTGAAAGATCAAGAGAACCCATTGACTGAATCTGCTGCCCTGTCGGTCGTGCTCGCCGGCGGGGGAACTGCCGGGCACATCAGCCCATTGCTAGCCATTGCACGAGCTCTGGTCGAGGCCCGCCCGGACGCCCGGGTGCTTGCCGTCGGAACGGCCGCCGGAATGGAGACCCGCCTTGTTCCTGCGGCCGGTTTCCGGCTGGAAACCATTGAACGGGTGCCCATGCCCCGCCGTCCGTCCGTCGATCTGTTGAAACTGCCGGTCCGTCTGGTCCGAGCCGTGCGGCAGGCGCTGAAGATTATCGACGCGGCGCAGGCTGACGTCGTCGTCGGGGTTGGCGGGTATGTGTCCACGCCGCTCTATCTTGCGGCCTGGATCCGCCGCGTTCCCGTGGCCATCCATGAAGCTAATGCCCGCCCCGGCCTGGCCAACCGGCTTGGCGCGCGTATTGCCCGGAGCGTTGCGGTGGCATTCCGCGGCACCGGACTGCCGGACGAGCAATGGGTGGGCATGCCCATGCGGCGGGAGATTTCCACCCTGGACCGGGCGGCCGCCCGTCGGAAAGCGCGGGTAAGCCTTGGGCTGGACCCGGATCGTGCAACGCTCATCGTGACCGGCGGTTCCTCCGGCGCTGCGAGCATCAACCGGGCGGTCGCCGCAGCGGCGCCAAAAATGGTCGATGACGCAGCGCAGGTACAGGTGCTTCATATCACCGGACGCGGCAAGCAGGTTCCCGGCCCCGACGGCGCGCTCCTTGCTGCCGAGGGGTACCGGCAGGTCGAATATGTGGACGGTATGGAGAATGTCTACTCGGCGGCAGACCTGCTGTTGGCGCGTGCAGGCGCAGCAACCGTCTGTGAAGTTGCGGCAGTCGGGTTGCCCACTGTGTTCGTGCCCTTGCCGCACGGAAACGGTGAGCAGCGGCGAAACGCTTCGGGGCTGGTGGACGCAGGCGCCGCCCTCATGATCGAGGATGCGCAGCTTACTGGTGACTGGCTGCTTACCGAAGCCCTGCCGCTGGTGCAGGACCCTGTGCGTCTCGAGAACATGTCCCGGGCCGCGGCGCCGCTCGGTGTGCGCGACGCGGACGTCCGCATGGCGGAGCTCATCATCGACGCCGCGGGAGGCCGCTCATGAGTGCAGTTATCCAGGATCTCGGCCGGGTCCATTTCATTGGGCTCGGCGGAGCGGGCATGTCCGCTGTGGCGCGGGTCCTCCTCGGCCGCTCAGTAGCGGTGTCAGGGTCCGATGCCGCTGACTCGCGCGGTCTGCAGGCTCTCGCCGCGCTGGGCGCAACGGTGCACGTCGGCCACGAGGAAGCGAACGTCGGTGCCGCAGATACCGTGGTGGTTTCCAGCGCAATCCGGGAGACCAACCCCGAGCTCGTTGAAGCAAAAACGCGCGGCCTGCGCGTCCTGCATCGTTCGGAAGCGCTTGCTGCCGCGATGGACGGGCGGAAAGTGGTTGCTGTTGCCGGCACGCATGGCAAAACCACGACGACGGCGATGATCACCGTCATGCTGCAGGCCGCCGGAACCCGTCCATCGTTTGCGATCGGTGGGGACGTCGCGGCGCTTGGAGTCAACGCTGAATGGGCGGAGGGGGAAGTCTTCGTGGCGGAGGCAGATGAGTCGGACGGCTCTTTCCTCAACTACCGTCCTCACGTTGGCGTTGTCACCAACGTCGAGGCGGATCACCTGGACCACTATGGGTCCGCTGCTGCAGTGTACGAATCGTTCGATCGGTTCGCTGCGCTGCTGCCGGCCGACGCCGGCGTGTTGGTAGCTTGCCGTGACGACGACGGCGCTGCCGCCCTGGCGGCGCGAATCGCCGGTTCCCGCCGGGTGCGGACCTACGGCTACTGTGCCGGCGCAGACGTTCGAATCAGCAACACCCGCGCGCTCGGCAGCACGTCGAACAGCGTCCTTTCCTTCTCTATCGATGGACTCGACAGCCAGCAGGAACTCCAGCTGGGGGTGCCTGGGCGGCACAATGTCCTGAATGCGGCAGCGGCGTTCAGCGTCGGGTTGGAGTTGGGCGTGGATCCGGCTGCTGCTGCCGCGGGCCTCGCATCCTTTTCCGGTGCTGCCAGACGGTTCGAGGCTAAGGGTGAAGCAGGCGGTGTGCGCGTCTTCGATGACTACGCCCATCACCCCACGGAGGTGGCGGCCGCGCTGGGCGCTGCCCGGACCGTCGCGGGAGACCACCGCGTGCACGTCCTGTTTCAACCGCACCTTTTCTCCCGCACTCAGGAGTTTGCCAAGGAGTTCGCCGGCGCTCTGTCACTGGCTGATACGGTGCGCGTGCTTGACATCTATGCCGCAAGGGAAGACCCGGTGGAGGGAGTGACGAGCCGGCTCATCAGCGACCGGCTCACGGTTCCGGGCGGGTACGCGCCCGATGCAGACGAGGCACTGCGGGAGATGGTCATTACGGCGCAGAGCGGTGACATCATTCTGACGGTCGGAGCAGGCGACGTTACCCGCTTCGGTCCGCTGCTGGTTGACCTCCTTGCAGGAAAGGGGCATCCACAGTGACAGCACGTCCTCCGCGCAAGCCGGGCAGGGCATCGACGCCGGCCAACACAGCGTCGGGAAATGAAACCATCACCGCCGAGAAGCAGGTGCATCCTCCTCAGTCCAGCAGAATGCGGGGAAGCAGAATATCCGCATCGAAAGAAGCACCTGTTGCCCTGTTGGACCGCGAGGACGACGACGGCACGGTCATTGCTTTTCCGGAACCTCCCGGCCGCCGGCGCAGGAGGTGGTGGCTGACGGGCATCATCTCAACGGTGCTGATCGTCGCGGGCGTAATCGCCTATCTGGTGTTCTCACCGGCGCTTGCAGTACGTTCCCTCGAGGTGCAGGGGAACCAATTGGTACCGGAGGACCAGATTACGGCGGCACTGGAGCCGCTGATGGGAAGGTCTCTGACCCAGATCGGGGACGACGACGTCCGCACACTGCTAGAAGGGTTCGCTCCGATCGAGAATATCTCCGTGGCCGCGGCACCACCGTCCACCCTGAGCGTGACTGTCACGGAGCGCACCCCTGTTGCAATCCTTGAGAGCGGCGGTAAGTACATCCTCATAGACGCAGAAGGCCGGCAGCTCACCACGGTCACTGACAGGAAGTCCGTTGCCTTGCCCCTCATCGACGGAGGTACGAATGCCGTCAACAGTGCGGTCTTCTCGTCAATTACCGATGTCCTTGCCGCCCTGCCCGCAGCTATCCGGGAGCGCCTGGTCCACGCATCGGCAAAGTCAATCGACTCCGTTGAGCTGAAGCTGACGGACGGGAAAACAATTTTCTGGGGGAGTGCCGAGGAGAACGAGGCAAAGGCCCGTGTCATCGCCGCGCTGCTTACTCTTCCGCAGCAGGATGCGCCGGTTAGCGTCTACGACGTAAGCACACCATCGAGGCCGGTAACCCGATGAGTTTTCCGACACGCGGGAGTGGTCATTGCATGCCGGTGGCCGGGCACCTAGCGTCTCAATAAGAAACTACTTGACATAACATTAACTTTCAACCTGAAGGTGAATGTTAGCAAGTTGAAGGTTGGAACCTCCAGCCCATAACCCAACCAGCGCACAGATCGAACAAGGGACACAGGACGTGGCAGCACCGCAGAATTACTTGGCCGTCATCAAGGTCGTCGGCATCGGCGGCGGTGGCGTGAACGCCGTCAACCGAATGATCGAGGTTGGCCTGCGCGGCGTGGAGTTCATCGCCATCAACACCGACGCGCAGGCACTACTCATGAGTGACGCCGATGTGAAGCTCGACGTCGGACGCGAACTCACCCGTGGACTGGGCGCCGGAGCTGATCCGGAAGTGGGCCGGAAGGCGGCCGAAGATCACGCCGAGGAGATTGAGGAAGTCATCCGCGGCGCGGACATGGTGTTCGTGACCGCAGGAGAAGGCGGCGGCACCGGTACCGGAGGCGCACCCGTTGTCGCGCGGATTGCGCGTTCTCTTGGTGCGTTGACCATCGGCGTAGTGACCCGGCCGTTTACGTTCGAAGGTCGCCGGCGCTCCAACCAGGCAGAAACCGGTATCGACACACTTCGAGATGAAGTCGACACCCTGATTGTCATTCCGAATGACCGTCTTCTGTCCATCAGCGACCGCAACGTTTCCATGCTTGACGCGTTCCGCTCAGCGGACCAGGTGCTGCTCTCGGGTGTCCAGGGCATCACGGACCTCATCACCACGCCGGGCCTGATCAACCTCGACTTCGCAGACGTGAAGTCGGTCATGCAGGGCGCAGGTTCGGCTCTCATGGGCATTGGCTCCGCCCGCGGTGAGGATCGTGCAGTCAAGGCAGCGGAACTGGCGATCGCCTCGCCGCTCCTCGAAGCTTCCATCGACGGCGCCCACGGCGTTCTGCTGTCCATTCAGGGCGGATCGGATCTCGGGCTGTTCGAAATCAACGAGGCAGCGCGCCTCGTGCAGGAAGTTGCGCACCCGGAGGCAAACATCATCTTCGGTGCGGTGATCGACGACGCACTGGGAGACGAGGCGCGGGTCACGGTTATCGCAGCAGGTTTCGATCAGGTGGATGCCACGTCGCAACCAGCAGCGCCCGCGGCAAAGCCGGCCTCAGCTCCCGCCATCGGGCGCGAGTCCGCACCGGCTCCGCAGACCGTCGCGGCAGGAGCAGGCTACGGTTCGTGGTCGCAGCACTCGTCCAACGGACGAGGCAACGATGTTCCGGGTGACGCCGGGTTCGATGTGGACCTGCCGGCCGTCGTCGAGCCTGACTACTCGACCGGACGTTCCGATGACCTGGACGTTCCCGATTTCCTGAAGTAGCCGTTGTTCTTCTGGACATCGCTCGTAGCGCCCGGTATCCGGGTTGCCTTCACTGATCGTGGCGCGGGAAACCTCGCTCCGCGCATCGGGGGCAACCCGGATGCCGCCGTTCGTTCCAGGCAGGCGCTGGAGCTTGAACTCGGAACTGGCCCTGGTTCACTCCGTTTCATGAACCAGACCCACTCGACCGTCGTAGCAGAGGCAGGATCCCAGGACGTGCCCGAGGCTGATGCCCTGGTGAGCCCGACCGGCACGGACCCACTCGCCGTCCTCGTTGCTGACTGCGTTCCGGTGGTGCTCGTCGGGTCCGCTGCCCGTCATGAACCCGTGACGGCGGTCATCCACGCCGGACGAAGAGGGGTTGAAGGAAACATAGCCGGACGCACAGTTGCTGAACTGCAGCGCCACGGGGCGGAATCCATTTCAGCGTGGATCGGGCCGTCCGTGTGCGGCCGGTGCTACGAGGTGCCGACGGACATGCGCGAGGAGGTTGCCCAAGCCGTGCCACTGACTCACTGCAGCACACATTGGGGGACACCTTCGCTCAACCTTCCCGCCGGTGTTCGCCGTCAACTCGAGGCACTCGGAGTTTCCGTGCAAGATCTCGGCGGGGGCGGCAATCCGTGCACGCTTGAGAACGAAAGTCTGTTCTCCCACCGTGCCGTCCGGCAGGGTAGGCCGGCGGGCCGTCTGGCAGGGTTGGTGTGGCGGGATGGCTGACACCTCGGGAAGGCGCGCTGAACTGGAGGCCAACCTTCAGCGGGTCAACAAACGGATTGATGACGCGATGGCGGCATGCGGAGGCAGGAACAGACCTACGCTCATTGTCGTGACCAAGTTCTTCCCGCCGCAGGACCTTCTACTGCTCCATGAGCTCGGGGTTCGGGACGTCGGTGAGAACCGCGACCAGGAGGCTGCTGTCAAAGCCCGGGAGGTTCCGGATCCGGAACTGCGCTGGCACTTCATCGGCCAACTGCAGACCAACAAGGCCCGGTCGGTTGTGGGCTACGCCCACTCCGTGCACTCCGTCGACCGCAGCTCCCTGGTGAGCGCTCTGGAAAAGGCGATGGCAGGTCGCGCCGAACACCCTGATTCGCCTGCGGGAGGAACTACGCGCGGCCGTCCTGCAGTGTTGGACTGCTTCGTCCAGGTCAACCTGTCAGCCGAGGGCACCGGTCGCGGAGGAGCTCATCCTTCCGATGCGCTTGAAGTTGCCGCGCGGATTCATGACAGCGATCATTTGCGCCTGGCGGGAGTGATGGCCGTTGCGCCGCTTGGCGGGGACCCCCGCGAAGCCTTCAGCCGGCTCGCTGGCCTATCCTCGGAGCTCGTCTCCCGTTATCCGGCGGCAAGCGGCATCTCGGCTGGGATGAGCGGTGACCTTGAACATGCTGTCGCGGCCGGTGCGACACACCTTCGCGTCGGCTCAGATGTCCTCGGTGCCCGCCCGCCCGTGGGGTAGCGTCAACGCTGTAACCGCGGGGAATCTCAGGAGGTGCCTGGGCGGTGTTGAATCACACCTTGCTTTACATTCTGCATGACGGATGCAGGACGAAGGACTGACAGGAGCAACCATGGCTGGCGCACTGCGCAAGACAATGATTTACCTTGGGCTCGCCGACGGTGACGAGCACTACGAGCCCGAGCCAAAGACATCCCACAGCAGGAATGAGGACTACTCCGTGGACTACGACCGTGACGAGCGCCATGTCGAGGCCGCGCCGGCAGCAAAGGCGGCTCCGGATGAGTATCGCGCTCCGGTCACGCCTATCAAGCGGGCGCAGTCTGCACGCGAGGACGCTTCATCGCTTCGCCAGATCACCACGGTGCACCCGCGCTCCTACAATGACGCGAAGATCATCGGAGAAAGCTTCCGCGACGGCATTCCTGTGATCATGAACGTCACGGACATGGGCGAGGGAGACGCCAAGCGGCTGGTGGACTTCTCGGCCGGACTCGTCTTCGGCCTTCATGGGTCGATCGAGCGTGTCACCAACAAGGTATTCCTGCTATCGCCGTCCTACATCGAGGTCCTCGGGGAGGATCAGAAGACCAGCGACGGTCAAGCGAGTTTCTTCAATCAAAGCTGACACTGTTTACTGGTACTCGTAACTATTCCGTTCATGCCAGAGGACTGTGACTGACACGTGAGCTTGGTCTTCGCCCTGATCTACCTGGTGCTGATGCTGTTCCAGCTCGCGCTGATCATTCGTATTGTTTATGACGCCGTTCAAATGTTTGCCCGCAACTGGCGCCCCAGACGGCTGGCGCTTGTTCTTGCATCCATGGTGTACGCGGTGACAGATCCGCCTATCCGGCTTTTTCGCCGGCTCATCCCGCCGCTCCGGTTGGGTGGCGTTTCGCTCGACCTCGCATTCATCGTGGTGTTTCTGGGGGCTACTATCCTCAAGGCAATTGCAGGTTCATTGGCAACGGCTTGATCCGGTTAGTTTTCGAGACCTAAAAGATATACGCTGAATCACATATTGGTGTGAAGCAGGAGGTTTTGCCTCCACAAGCATGTCCACAATTCGGTAACGTTGTCAGGTCTGCTCGACAGGCGGCTTCGACTAAATCCATATGAGGTGACCAGATGGCCCTGACGCCAGAAGATGTTGTCAACAAGCGGTTTCAGCCCACCAAGTTCCGTGAAGGCTATGACCAGGACGAGGTGGACGACTTCCTCGACGAGATCGTCGTGGAATTGCGTCGTCTGAACCAGGAAAACGACGACCTTCGCCGCCAGCTCTCGGAAGTTTCCACGGGCACAGCGCAGAACGCCGCCGTCCCTGCTCCGGTGGCCGCCAGCACCGCTACCGAAGAGGTCCGCGAGGAGGAAAAGCCTGAGGAGCCCAAGGTGGAGGCACCGAAGGCTGAGGAGCGCCCGGCTGCCCAGCCGGTTGCCGCCGCTGCACCTGTCCAGCAGGGCGGCACCGCGGAGTCTGCGGCGGGTGTCCTCGCGATGGCGCAGAAGCTTCATGACGAGTACGTCAACGCCGGCGTTGAGCAGCGCGACAAAATCATCGCCGAAGCGCAGATCGAAGCCAGTGGCCTCGTCAATGACGCTCAGGAAAAGAGCCGGAAGGTACTCGGCGCGCTGGAGCAGCAGAAAGCAGTCCTCGAGCGCAAGGTCGAGCAGCTGCGTAGCTTCGAGCGTGACTACCGGTCCCGTCTCAAGGCATACATCGAAGGTCAGCTCCGGGACCTTGATTCCCGCGGTTCCGTTGCATCTGAAACTGCAGACGCCTAAGCAGGATCCAAAGCTCACGAGGCCAGTCGCCGGTTTATCCGGCGGCTGGCCTCTGCCGTACCCTGAATAGAGAGCCAAGCGTCCACTGCCGCCTCTTCGGCGCGTACAACTGAAAGCACCATGACCGAGCATCCTTCCGTCTCAGGCCCCGATTCGGGCCGGTCGCACCGCAAGCACGGCAAACGCATCGGAGCCCGCTACGCGCTGCTTCTGGTTGCATTCGCACTGGTCGCCTACATCATCGATCAGCTGACCAAAATCTGGGTCGTTTCCACCATGGTGGAGGGTCAGATCACCGAGGTGCTGCCGCCCGTGCTGAGCTGGCATTTCATTCGCAATTCCGGGGCGGCGTTTTCCATCGGAACAGAGATTACTTGGGTCTTCACCATCATTCAGGCCCTCGTATCCATAGTGATCATCACGCAGATCGGTAAGGTCGCTTCAAAAGGCTGGGCTGTTGCACTGGGATTGGTATTGGGCGGCGCCGTCGGGAACCTCACGGACCGGTTGTTTCGTGAGCCCACATTTGGTCAGGGGCATGTCGTCGACTTCATCGCGCTGCCGAATTTCGCTATTTTCAACATCGCCGACATCGCCGTGGTCAGTGGAGTCATTCTCATTTGTCTGCTGACACTGCGGGGCATCGGCATGGACGGCCTACGCAGCAACGAGGAGCGGGAGGACCCGGACACTGCCGAGGTGGTGGATGATGAGCGTCCGTAGTACTACGTTCGACATTCCGGAGCCGGCTGCGGGTCAACGCATCGATGCGGTGTTGGCAGGGTTGACCGGGGTATCCCGTTCGGTCGCTGCCGGATGGTGCAGCGGCGGGAACGTCACCATGGACGGTGCACCCGTCCAGAAGTCAACCCGTGCCGTCGCGGGCGGATCACTCACCGTCGTTGTACCGGAGAAAATCGATCCCTTGCGGATCGTGGCCGAGCCGGTTGACGGAATGGGCATCCTTTTTGACGACGATGACCTGGTGGTCATCGATAAGCCGGTGGGAGTTGCGGCTCACCCGTCCCCTGGATGGGTGGGACCCACTGTCGTGGGAGCGCTGGCGGCTGCCGGGTACCGGATTTCCACGACCGGTGCACCCGAGCGGGTAGGTATAGTCCACAGACTCGACGTTGGGACCTCCGGAGCGATGGTGGTTGCCAAGAGTGAGCATGCCTATACCGTGCTCAAGCAGGCTTTCCGGGATCGGACCGTAGACAAGCAGTATCACGCGCTGGTCCAGGGGCTACCGGATCCGCTCCAGGGAACTATCGAGGCGCCCATCGGCCGCCACCCGGCGCACGACTGGAAGTTCGCCGTCATGGAGGACGGCCGTCCATCGGTGACCCACTACGCAGTGGAGGAAGCGTTCGGGAAGGCAAGTCTCGTCAAGGTCCGCCTGGAGACCGGGCGTACGCATCAGATCCGCGTGCATTTCTCCGCTCTGCGCCACCCATGCGCCGGTGACCTGACGTATGGGGCGGACCCCCGGCTGGCGGCGGAGCTCGGACTCACCCGGCAATGGCTGCACGCCAGCATGCTTTCGTTTGACCATCCGCGCAGCGGCGAACGGGTAGCCGTTGAAAGCGGGTTCCCCATGGACCTGCAGTATGCACTCGATGCGCTGACCGGCGGAACGGTCTGAGACCGACACCCGCTTGCAGGCGCGCGGGAAGCGTCCCCGGCGCTCGCTAGAATGAGTTGGTGGTTTCCTCAGCTCCGTCCTCATCCCCAGTGGCCCCGGCTTCGTCGCGGGACTCCTTCGTCCACCTTCACAACCACACCGAGTACTCGATGCTCGATGGCGCTGCCCGCCTGAGTGATCTCTTCAGCCATACGGCGGAGCTCGGCATGAACGCGTTGGCCACGACCGACCACGGGTTCGTGTTTGGGGCCTTCGACTTCTGGAACAAGGCCCGTGATGCGGGAGTGAAGCCGATTGTCGGAGTCGAGGCCTACCTGACGCCCGGCACCGCCCGTGCGGACAAGACCCGTGTCAAGTGGGGAGGAGGCGGACGCGATGACGTATCGGGTGCGGGCGCGTACACCCACATGACCCTGTGGTCGGAAACCACCGAGGGCATGCACAATCTCTTCCGGATGTCCTCGCTGGCTTCGCTGGAGGGCTATCTGTACAAGCCGCGCATGGACCGCGACCTGCTGCAGACCTACGGCAAAGGGCTGATTGCAACCACCGGTTGCCCCTCGGGAGAAGTCCAGACAAAGCTGCGCCTCGGCCTGTACCGGGAGGCAGTTCAGGCGGCATCCGACTTCCGCGACATCTTCGGTCGCGAAAATTTCTTCTGTGAACTCATGGACCATGGGTTGGATATTGAGCGGAACGTCCAGGCGGACCTCATCAAGCTCGCCCGTGAACTGGGCCTTCCCCTCGTGGCCACCAATGACCTCCACTACACCCATGCAGAGGATGCCAAGGCGCACGCGGCGCTGCTGTGCGTGCAGTCCGGTTCCACCATGGCGGACCCCAAGCGCTTCAAGTTCGACGCCGATGAGTTCTACCTCAAGTCGCCGGCCGAGATGCGGGCAATTTTCCGTGACTTCCCTGAGGCTTGCGACAACACGCTGCTTATTGCCGAGCGGTGTGACGTCGAGTTCAACACCAAGGCGAACTACATGCCGCGCTTTCCGGTTCCCGAGGGTGAGAACGAGCAGTCCTGGTTCGTTAAGGAAGTCGAGACGGGCCTGCAGTACCGCTACCCGGCCGGCGTACCCGACGACGTCCGCAAGCAGGCGGAGTTTGAGGTCGGCGTCATCACGCAGATGGGCTTCCCGGGCTACTTCCTGGTTGTGGCCGACTTCATCAACTGGGCCAAGAACAACGGCATCCGGGTGGGTCCCGGGCGCGGATCCGGTGCCGGTTCCATGGTGGCGTACGCCATGCGCATCACGGACCTGGACCCCCTGAAGCACGGCCTCATCTTCGAGCGGTTCCTCAACCCCGAGCGCGTCTCCATGCCGGACTTCGACGTGGACTTTGACGATCGCCGCCGCTCCGAGGTCATCCGGTACGTAACTGAAAAGTATGGCGACGAGCGCGTCGCCATGATCGTCACTTACGGCACCATCAAGGCCAAGCAGGCACTCAAGGACTCCTCGCGTGTGATGGGCTATCCGTTCTCCACGGGGGAGCGCCTCACCAAGGCCATGCCGCCGGACGTCATGGGCAAGGGGCTCGCATTGGCGGACGTGCACAACAAGGACGCCAAGCGGTTCTCGGAGGCGGAGGAACTGCGGGAACTCCTGAAGACCGATGCCGAGTCTGCGAAGGTATTCGAGACAGCCCTGGGACTGGAGGGGCTGAAACGCCAGTGGGGTGTGCACGCGGCCGGGGTCATCATGTCCTCCGACCCGCTGATCGACATCATTCCGATCATGCGTCGTGATCAGGACGGCCAGATCATCACGCAGTTCGATTACCCCACGTGCGAGGGTCTCGGCCTGATCAAAATGGATTTCCTCGGTCTGAGGAACCTGACGATCATCACCGACGCCGTTGAGAACATCAAGGCCAACCAGGGCGAGGACCTCGTTCTGGAGGACCTCGAACTCGACGACCGGGAGTCTTATGAGCTGCTGGCGCGTGGCGACACCCTTGGCGTCTTCCAGCTCGACGGCGGGCCCATGCGCTCGCTTCTGAAGCTCATGCGCCCCGACAACTTCGAAGACATTTCAGCGGTCCTCGCTCTCTACCGCCCTGGTCCCATGGGCGTGAATTCACATACGAACTATGCCCTGCGCAAAAACGGAATGCAGGAGATCGAGCCGATCCACCCAGAACTCGAGGGACCACTGGAGGAGATTCTCGGCGGCACCTACGGCCTGATCGTGTACCAGGAGCAAGTTATGTCGGCCGCACAGAAGCTGGCGAACTTCACATTGGGCCAGGCGGATATGCTGCGCCGCGCCATGGGCAAGAAGAAGAAGTCCGAGCTGGACAAGCAGCAAGCGGACTTCTTCGCCGGAATGAAGGCCAACGGTTATTCACAGTCGGCTATGGACAAGCTCTGGATCGTGCTTGAGTCATTCTCCGACTACGCCTTCAACAAGGCTCATACCGCGGCGTACGGACTGGTGTCCTACTGGACCGCGTTCCTCAAGGCGCACTACCCTGCCGAATACATGGCGGCACTGCTGACCAGTGTCGGCGATGACAAGGACAAGCTGGCCATCTACCTCAACGAGTGCCGACGGATGGGCATTACAGTGCTGCCCCCGGACGTCAACGAGTCGAGCGTCAACTTCACTCCGGTCGGGACTGATATCCGCTTCGGGATGGGCGCAATTCGCAACGTCGGCGCAAACGTGGTCGGCGGGATGGTGGCTGCTCGGGAGGAGGAGGGTGCGTTTGAATCCTTCTCCGACTTCCTGCAGAAGGTGCCCGCCGTCGTCTGCAATAAGCGGACGATCGAGTCGCTCATCAAGGCCGGTGCCTTCGACTCTCTGGGTCATCCCCGCCGCGCACTGGCGATGATCCACGAGGAAGCCGTGGATTCCGTCGTCGTGCTCAAGCGTAATGAAGCCGCCAACCAGTTCGATCTCTTCAGCGCCTTCGATGATCCGGGCGTCGGAACCGGGCTTTCGGTCGAGGTTCCGGACCTGCCGGAATGGGCAAAAAAGGACAAGCTCGCTTTCGAGCGGGACATGCTGGGCCTCTACGTATCCGACCATCCCCTCCAGGGCCTGGAAGGCTTGCTCAGCCAACATGCTGATTCCGCCATCACCTCCATTATCGGCGAAGACGGCCCGGCCGACGGCGCCCCCGTGACCATTGCCGGAATGATCACCTCTCTCCAGCGCCGCATCGCCAAGAATAGCGGAAACGCCTACGCCAGGGCCGAAATTGAAGATCTTGGCGGATCGATGGAAGTGATGTTCTTCGGACAGGTCTACGGACCGATCGCGTCGGTACTCGAGGAGGATTTAATCGTGGTGGTTCGCGGACGCCTGCAACGGCGCGACGACGGCGCGGTCACCCTCAACGCCCAGGAACTTTCCGTTCCGGATCTGACGGAGGGCCACTCCGGCCCGGTGGTCATTTCCATGCTTCACCACAGGGCTACCGAACCCGTAATCCATGAACTCGGCTCAGTGCTGAGACAGCACCGGGGCAACTCCGAGGTGCGGCTGCATGTCCGTAAGGAACGCCAGATGTCAGTGCTATCGCTGCCGGTTGACCTTCGGGTCAACCCGACGCCGGCGTTGTTCGGGGACCTCAAGGTGCTTCTTGGACCAACGTGCCTCGATGCATGAGTTCCGACAGATTGGGAACGGTTAGATGAGACGGACGCAGGAATCAGCAGCGGAGCCGGGTACGTATCCACCAGCGGTCTATGCCGGTCCCGCCGCGGAGACGGCGGTGCCGCCGTCGTCGTTGCTCTGGTGGGCCGCGGCAACGACTGTGCTCGGACCGGTGCTCGGCGTCCTCTGGTGGTTCGCGTCGCCTGGTGGCGGATTCTATGGAGACAGGGCCAACGCTGAGTCCTGGCTGATCCGGGACCTTGTGCTCGGCGGATTGCAGTTGCTGGCCGGCGTCGTCGTCGGATGGCTGTTGACTAACCGTATCGACCTGCCCGGCGCGTGGCAGCGTGTGTGCGCGGCCGTGGGCGGAAGCATGGTGGGATCCGTCCTTGCTGTGTTGGTTGGGCAGGGGCTTGGAGCCCTGTTTTCCGGCGGTGACGGCGAATTTCCTTTTGTGCTGCGTTCGCTCGGTGTGGCATTGGTCTGGCCCGCAGCCGCAGCGTTGGTGGTTTTCCTGGCCTCGCTGCTCGGGCTGCTGCTTATCCGGCGGAATCGGTAGCGCACCCTTTCCGTCGTGGGCAGAAGCCAGGACAGCCGCCGGTAGAATTGCGGCTGTGACTGCTCAGACCGCTCCCGGATCATTCGACGCCTTCCGCACGATCGACCTGCGCGGGACACATCTATCCACCGCCGAACTCCGTGCCGCGATGCCGAGGAGCACCACGTCGTCGTTCGAATCGGTCGCCTCCCGCGTTGAAGACATTATTGTTGCTGTCCGGTCACGCGGATTCGACGCGCTCAGCGAGCTGGCGCAGCGGTTCGACGGCGTTGAACAGTTCCACCCGCGGGTGCCGGCTGAGGCTTTAAGTGAGGCACTTCGGGCGCTCTCGCCTGACGTGCGGGCCGCGCTGGAGGAGTCCATTGACCGCGCCCGTGTCTTTGCCCTGGCGCAGAAACCGCAGGACGTCGTCGTCGAGATCCGACCTGGAGCTGCCCTGACGCAGCGGTGGGTGCCCGTTGGCAGGGTGGGGCTCTATGTCCCCGGTGGGCTTGCGGTCCTCGCCTCGTCGGTCATCATGAATGTTGTACCTGCACAGGCTGCCGGCGTTCAGTCCATTGCACTGGCATCGCCGCCGCAGAAGGAATTCGGGGGACTGCCGCACCCGGTGATTCTTGCCGCGGCGGAACTGCTCGGTGTCAAGGAGGTCTACGGCATCGGCGGTGCCCAGGCGATTGCCGCCTTCGCACACGGTGTGTCAGGCGAGGAGGATCGTACCGCGATTGAGCCGGTGGACGTTGTCACGGGCCCGGGGAACATCTACGTCGCCACAGCGAAGCGGCTGGTCAAGGGCATGGTCGGGATCGACGCTGAGGCCGGCACCACGGAGATCGCTGTGTTGGCAGACGGGACGGCGCAGCCGCGACTGGTTGCCGCGGACCTGATCAGCCAGGCCGAACATGACCCGAACGCCGCCTCGGTACTGATCACGCCTTCGGTTGAACTGGCTGCTGCCGTCCGGGCGGAGCTGTCGATCCAGGCGAAGTCCACCCGGCACCGCGAGCGGGTCGAAACTGCGCTGGGCGGGCCTCAATCGGGCACCATCCTGGTGGACAACATTGACCACGGTATTGCGGTATGTGACGCGTATGCCGCGGAACACCTGGAGATCCACACGGATCAGGCGCCAGCAGTAGCGGCGCGTATCAAGAACGCGGGGGCGATCTTCGTGGGCGACTACAGTCCGGTGAGCCTGGGCGACTACTGCGCGGGCTCGAATCACGTCCTGCCCACAGCCGGCACGGCGGCGTTTGCTTCCGGGCTGAGCGTGTTCACCTTCCTGCGGGCAATGCAGGTGATCGACTACAGCGCAGACGCCCTGCGGGAGGTGAGTGAGCATGTTGTTCAGCTTGCTCAGGCTGAGGATCTGCCGGGACACGGCGATGCGGTGCGGGTGCGCTTTTCCTGACGGGTACTCCGGCTGACCGCTCCTGTCCCTGAGTGCCAAACCACCACATCTAGTAATGACATGGTTGTAGTTTCACTACATCTAGTTCTAGAATGGTTTCCGGACGCCATTGAAAAGTTGCGTCGTATCCGATGAATACGCTGTTCGCCAGAGTTGAAACGAGGGTGGAGTGCACTGTCCGTTCTGCCGCAGTTCCGACTCGCGTGTCGTTGACAGCCGTCTCACCGATGATGGATCAGCGATCCGCCGTCGGCGCCAGTGTCCCGAATGCGGCAAGCGATTCACTACCGTGGAAACCACCAGCCTGTCGGTCATCAAACGGTCCGGCGTTGCCGAGCCCTTCAGCCGCAGCAAGGTCATCAGCGGCGTGCGCAAGGCCTGCCAGGGGCGGCCTGTCACTGAGGATGACCTCGCACTGTTGGCGCAGGACGTCGAGGAGGCTGTTCGTGCAAGCGGCGTCGCTGAAATCGACGCCCACGAGGTTGGGCTGGCTATTCTTGGGCCGCTCCAGAAGCTGGACCAGGTAGCCTACCTTCGCTTCGCCAGCGTGTACCAGGGCTTCGACTCCCTCGAGGACTTCGAGAAGGCTATCGAGAAGCTCCGCCTCGAAGCGGAGAATGCGGCGGCCCGGGTCTCATCGGGTAAGCAGCGGCCGCTCACCGCCACATAATCTCCGGTGGTGGCTGCGGAGGGGAAGCCGCCGCCACCACCGGCACCACCCGCTATTTCGCTTCGACCGGCTGGCTCTTGAAGTGAAGCGCCGCTTGAAGCGCTGCTCCCACAATGCCGGCGTGATTCCGGAGCTCGGCAGGAATGATGGGCGTTCGCAGGGAAAGATTGGGAAGGAAGTCCTTGCTTCGCTTCGAAATGCCGCCGCCCACAATGAAGAGTTCAGGCGAGAACAGGAATTCGACGTGGGAGAAGTAGCGCTGCAGCTTGACGGAGTACTCATCCCAACTCAGTCCCAGTCGTTCGCGGGCTACGGCTGAAGCCTGGGTCTCGGCGTCGTGCCCGTCTATTTCAAGGTGGCCAAGCTCTGCGTTCGGAACCAGCTTGCCGTCGAAGATGAAAGCGGAACCAATCCCGGTACCGAGTGTGATGACAAGGACCGTACCGTCGACGCCCTTGCCCGCGCCGTACTGAACCTCTGCGAGGCCGGCGGCGTCAGCATCATTGATAACGTGCACGTCGCGTCCGAGGACCTTGGTAAACAGTGCGTCCACATCGGTGTCGATCCAGCTCTCATCGACATTCGCCGCCGAGCGCGCCACACCGTGCTGGATGATGGCCGGGAAGGTCACCCCGATCGGCAGGCCTGCAGGCGGCGCTCCCTCCCGGACGGACAGTTCAGCAACAATGTCGGCGACGACGACGGCGACAGCCTCCGGTGTAGCCGGCTGGGGAGTCTCCACCCGGAACCGATCACCGACGATGGCCCCGGCGGTGAGGTCAACAATGCCGCCCTTGATGCCGGTGCCACCGATGTCGATTCCGATGACCGTGGCAGGCAGGTTCCTGCCGCCCTTCGTCTTGCCGCTGTTCTTGCCCATGTTTCTCCAGTAATTCTCTCGGGTGTGTTTGGTCCGCGCCTTGCCGGTAATGCGCGGAGGTGGTGCTTGGTCTTGCTAGGGAAGCGTCAGGACTTCGGCGCCGGTCTCAGTCACCACGAGCGTGTGCTCGAACTGCGCGGTGCGCTGACGATCCCGGGTGACCACAGTCCAGTCATCAGGCCACATATCCCACTCAATGGTTCCAAGCGTGAGCATCGGTTCGATCGTAAATACCATCCCGGGCTCGATGACGCGGTTGTAGGCCGGCGCGGCATCATAATGCGGGATGATCAGCCCGGTGTGAAAAGCCTCTCCGACTCCGTGACCCGTGAAGTCCCGCACAACACCGTAGCCGAATCTCTTCGCGTAGGACTCAATGGCACGGCCGATGACGTTAATTTCCCGTCCCGGGGCAACCACCTTGATAGCCCGGTTCAGAGCCTCCCGGGTGCGCTCCACCAGCAGGCGGGAATCCTCGTCGACGTCGCCGACGAGGAAGGTGTAGTTGGTATCCCCGTGCACACCGTCGATGTAGGCGGTGATGTCGATGTTGATGATGTCTCCGTCGCGGAGCTCGGTGGAGTCAGGTATGCCGTGACAGATGACCTCGTTGAGCGACGAGCACAAAGATTTCGGGAATCCGCGGTAACCGAGGGTGGAAGGGTACGCCTTGTGCTCGATCAGGAACCGGTGCCCAACGGCGTCGAGCTCGTCAGTGGTGACGCCGGGGGTAATGTGCCGGCCGACTTCCTGGATGGCTTGCGCGGCTATCTTTCCTGCCCGGCGGATTTTCTCGATGGTGTCAGCCGACTTGACCTCGGATCCCTCGAACCGGGCAGGTCCGGGGCGGCCGACATACTCCGGACGCTCAATTGACCGCGGCACCTTACGGGGAGGACTGATAGTCCCCCCGATGAGCGTGCCGACGGGTGCGGAGGAGGAATGCTGGGACATACTCTTGATCCTATCGGTGTGGAACCACCGAAGCCGAAAGTGAAAGCAAGACCAAGGAGGCCGCGATGGTGCAGTACTGGTACAACGTTCGGACCCACGAGGTTGAAGAAGATGCCCAGTCCGACTGGAGCCAACTCATTGGTCCCTATCCCACGCGAGCAGAAGCGGAACGCGCGCCGGAAAAGGTTCAGGAGCGCAACCGTGCGTGGGACGCACAGGACGAGGAGTAGCTTCTGCGGAAGCTGCTAGAAGCTGTGCTCGGGACCGGGGAAGCTTCCGTCACGGACCTGATCGCCGTAGGTGCGAGCGGCATCGGAAAGCACGGATCTAACATCTGCGAACTGTTTGACGAACTTGGCCTGCTTGCCCGAGCGCAGGCCCGCCATGTCCTGCCACACCAGTACCTGGCCGGTGGTCGCCGAGCCTGCACCGATGCCAATGGTGGGCACGCTGACAGCGCGGTCCACCTCAGCCGCTACATCCGCCGGCACCATCTCCATGAGAATGCAGAAGGCGCCGGCCTCCGCGAGTGCTACGGCGTCATCAATTACCTGCCGTCCGGCCTCACCCCTGCCCTGGACCCGGTAGCCGCCCAGGGAGTGCTCGCTTTGCGGTGTGAAGCCGACGTGTGCCATGACGGGAATGCCTGCGCGCACAATAGCGCGGACTGTTTCCGCATAGTGCGCTCCGCCCTCCATTTTCACCGCATGAACCAGTCCCTCCTTCATCAGACGGACGGAGGATTCCACGCCCTGGGCAGGCGAGACCTCATAGCTGCCGAAAGGTAGGTCCGCAACCACTAGAGAGCGGCTCGCTCCCCGTGTGACGGCGCGGGAGAAAAGGATCATTTCGTCGAGCGTGATCGGCAGTGTGGTGGCGTGCCCGAGCACATTATTCGCAGCGGAATCTCCAATAAGCAACACCTCTATGCCTGCAGCATCGAAGATTTCTGCTGCGTACTGGTCGTACGCGGTCAGCATGGCGAATCG
This sequence comes from Arthrobacter sp. PTI12, assembly GCF_056679915.1. Lineage (NCBI taxonomy): Bacteria > Bacillati > Actinomycetota > Actinomycetes > Micrococcales > Micrococcaceae > Arthrobacter > Arthrobacter sp. PTI12. The sequence continues at coordinate 1,872,650 of NZ_CM155256.1, forward strand.
TCGGCCGCTGTCTTTCGCCGCCTGGAGATGGTGTGTCCGGATCCGCGGGACCGGCTGGGACGGTGCACCACCGGCCTGTGATCCGGTTCCATAGGGGGCTGGAGTTTCCGCGAAATTCATGACCACGAGCCTACTTCACGGGTAACGCCGTCGTAACACAAGCCGGACATACTGTACGGGTGCGGCTCTCCGCACGCCGGTGCCCGCGCTGACGGTCCATTGTCAGTAAAGTGAGCAGCGGACCGGGGAGTAGGCACCTGGTTGTACGGGAGGTCGGAAAGACAACGGGATGAGTGGGAAAGAGGTTGGAATGGATCGGCAGCAGGAGTTCGTCCTACGCACCATCGAGGAACGCGACGTCCGTTTTGTCCGGCTGTGGTTCACCGACGTCGTCGGCTCGTTGAAGTCGGTTGCCCTTGCTCCCGCGGAAGTCGAGGGTGCTTTCGAGGAAGGCCTCGGCTTCGACGGTTCCTCGATTGAGGGCCTCGCCCGGGTTTTCGAGTCCGACATGCTTGCCCAGCCGGATCCCTCGACGTTTCAGATCCTGCCCTGGCGCGGTGAAAAAGAGCAGACATCCAGGATGTTCTGCGACATCCTGACCCCGGATGGCCAGCCGTCATCAGCTGACCCGCGCGGCGTGCTGAAACGGACCCTCGCTAAAGCGGCGGACATGGGATTCACTTGCTACACCCACCCGGAAATCGAGTTCTACCTTCTCAAGTCTGACGAGCTCGGCGCAGACGGTCAGCCTGTTCCGGTGGACCAGGCGGGTTACTTCGATCACGTACCGGGCGGCGTGGCGCAGGATTTCCGGCGGACCGCGGTTGCGATGCTCGAATCTGTCGGAATCTCGGTCGAGTTCAGCCACCACGAGGCCGGTCCGGGGCAAAATGAGATCGACCTGCGTTACGCCGATGCGCTGCAGACTGCCGACAACATCATGACATTCCGCACAGTCATCAAAGAGGTAGCGCTGACGCAGGACAGCTACGCCACCTTCATGCCCAAGCCTTTTTCCGATCACCCGGGCTCCGGGATGCATACGCACTTTTCGCTCTTCGAGGGGGACACCAACGCGTTTTTCGAAGCCGGCGCCGAGTTCCAGTTGTCCAAAACGGCACGCCAGTTCATCGCAGGCATCCTTCGCCACGCACCGGAATTCACGGCAGTCACCAATCAGTTCGTCAACTCCTATAAGCGTCTCTGGGGCGGCGGCGAAGCACCAAGCTACCTTTCCTGGGGTCACAACAACCGTTCCGCGCTGGTGCGCGTTCCGCTGTACAAGCCGAACAAGGGGCAATCCGCCCGCATTGAATACCGCGGTATAGATTCCGCAACAAACCCATACCTCGCGTACTCCGTGCTGCTGGGTGCCGGTCTGAAGGGAATCGAGGAGGCCTACGAACTGCCGCCGGGAGCAGAGGATGACGTCTGGAGCCTGACAGCCGCGGAGCGGCGCGCCATGGGTCACGATCCGTTGCCGGCGAGCCTTCACGACGCCGTGCGGGCCATGGAGGATTCGGAACTTGTGGCTGAGATCCTCGGCGAGCAGGTCTACGAGAATTTCCTCCGCAACAAGCGTGCGGAGTGGCATGACTATCGAATCCAGGTAACCCCCTACGAGCTCAGGCGCAACCTCGGCATCCTCTAGGCATAAAGGAAGTTGTCCATGAGCCTGAACAGGGAACTGATCAGCAGGGGTTTCACGGACCTCGACAAGAGCACCCGGTTTCTGGCTGCGGCAGAACTTGCGGATATACCGGAGGACCGGCTCTTCAACGGGCTCACTGTCGCGGCTAATCCGGACCTGGCACTTCAGTCCCTCGTTCGCCTTCTCGCGGTCCAACCCGAACTGGCCGACCTCGTGCGGCTTGGGGGCTCCGGCGCTGAGTCCCTCTTTCGGTTGCTCGGGGCCTCTGAAGCGCTCGCTGAATTCCTCATGCGCCATCCGGAGCACTCCGATGTGGTCCGGGTTGGGACAAGTGCAGAGCCCGGGCGGGTGGACGCGGCGGTGCTGCGGCAATCGCTTTTGCGGTCTGTCGGTGCTGACGCGGGAGATGCCAATCCCGTCGCGGCGGTATCCGGCGAGGACGCATACCGCGCCCTGCGCACGGTCTATCGCCGGCACCTTACCGAGCTGGCCATACGGGACCTCGGTGCGGCATCACCCACCGATTTTCTCCCCACGGTCGGCCAGGAGCTGTCCGACCTTGCCGCAGCGGCACTCGAGGCAGCCCTGGCGATCTCGCGCGCGGAACTGGCGACAACCTTCCCGACTGCACAGGTGGCGGCCGTCAAGTTATCGGTGATCGGAATGGGTAAATGCGGAGCCGGAGAGCTGAACTACATCTCGGATGTCGATGTCATCTACGTCATCGACGCTGAGGGCCTTGAGGAAGAAACCGCCGTGCGCGTCGGGACCGCATTGGCCGCCGGCATTTCTCGGGCGGTGACGTCGGCCGGACGGGAACCGGGACTGTGGGAGGTGGATGCAAATCTTCGCCCTGAGGGAAAGGACGGCCCGCTTGTCCGCACCCTGGACTCCCACCTGACCTACTATGCGCGCTGGGCCCGGACCTGGGAGTTCCAGGCGTTGCTCAAGGCACGTCCAATCGCGGGGGATCCGGCATTGGGCGAGCGTTATGCCCAAGCGGTGTCCGACCTCGTCTGGACCTCATCGGAACGCGATGGATTTGTTGAATCCGTTCAGGCGATGCGCCGGCGGGTCACCGACAACATCCCCTCCCACGAGGTCAACCGGCAGCTGAAGCTCGGGGCAGGAGGACTGCGCGATGTTGAGTTCACGGTGCAGTTGCTCCAGCTGGTCCACGGGAAAGTTGACGAAACGCTCAGGACCCGCGCCACCACGACGGCCATCGCCGCACTGAGCTCAGCCGGCTATATCGGCCGGCGGGATGCCCAGCAATTCGACCAGGCCTACCGCTTCCTGCGCGTCCTCGAGCACCGCATCCAACTGGTTCAGATGCGCCGCACCCATCTCATGCCCGACGACGAAGCGAGCCTGAAGGCGCTCGCCAAGTCATCAGCCAGCTCTCTGCTGGAGACCCGGCCCACCGCAGCTGCGCTGACCGAAGAATGGCAGCAGACCAAACGCCTGGTACGACGCCTGCATGAGGCCATCTTCTACCGGCCGCTGCTCAACGCGGCGGCGAATCTCAGCGCTGACGAGGTCCGGTTGACTCCGGAGGCAGCCAGCGCTCGTCTTGCTGCCCTCGGTTATCTGGATCCACGCGGGGCCCTGCGACATATTGAAGCACTAACAACGGGAATCAGCCGAAGATCGGCATTGCAGCGGCAACTGTTGCCCGTCCTGCTCGACTGGCTCGCTGACGGTGTGGATCCGGATGCAGGGCTGTTGGGTTTCCGACGCCTGAGCGAAGCACTGGGGGAGACGCACTGGTACCTCGGAATGCTTCGGGACTCCAAGGCAGCGGCGGAGCGGTTGTGCCACATCCTGTCCTCCAGCAGATTCATCACCGATCTGCTGGAGGTCTCTCCTGAATCAACGAAATGGCTCGGCTCGGACAAGGAGCTGAGGCCCGTTGCGTTCGAAACACAATGGCAGGAGATCCAATCGAAGATGTCCCGCCACCCCGCACCAAAGGAGGCGATGCGCCTCATCCGATTGATCCGCCGTCGTGAAATTCTGCGGATCGCCATCGCGGACAGTTCAGGGTTGCTCAAGCAGGAGGACGTCGGGCCTGCACTTGCCGATGCGGACCGGGCCGCCGTTCTTGGCGCTCTCAACGTAGCGGAGGCGGAGGTGTATGCCGGGGAGCAGGCGCTGACCGACGTCGTCGTTATTGCCATGGGTCGCCAGGGCGGACGGGAGATCACTTATGGCTCCGACGCCGACGTCATGTATGTCCACCGGCCGCGGGATGGAGCTGATCCAGCTGCTGCGCAGAAGCAGGCCGAGCAGATCGTCGGCAGGCTGCGGCAGTTCCTACAGCAGCCCTGCTCGCCTCCGATCATGGCGGAGCGTGTTTTGGAGATCGATGCAGACCTGCGCCCGGAGGGTAAGCAGGGCCCGATCGTTCGTTCCCTCGAATCGTTCCGCGAGTACTACCGGCGATGGTCCCTGGTCTGGGAATCTCAGGCGCTGCTGCGGGCCTCGCCGATGGCGGGAAACGACAGGCTGGCATCGGATTTCCTGCAGCTGATAGATCCTCTTCGCTACGAACGGGACGTGACAGAGGGTGACCTGCGGGAGATACGCCGCCTCAAAGCGCGGATGGAATCGGAACGGCTGCCGCGCGGTGCCGATCCATCACGCCAGGTCAAGCTGGGCAGGGGCGGCCTCAGCGATGTTGAGTGGCTCATTCAGCTCTTGCAACTGCAGCACGCGCACGGCTCGCCGTCCCTGAGGACAACCTCGACGCTCGAGGCGATGGACGCGGTCGAGGAGCAGGGGCTTCTGCCTGCCGGCGACGTCGACACTCTCCGATCAAGCTGGCGGCTCGCCTCACGTGTGAGGGCTGCAAACACGGTGTGGGGCGGCAGGCAATCGGACCTGCTGCCCTCCTCCCGCCGAGACCTTGAAGCCGTTGCGCGCTGGTGTGGTTACGGTCCGGGGCAGGGGACGGAGCTTGAGGAGGACTACCTGCGCTTGACCAGGCGGAGCCGTGCAATTTTCGAGCGCTCGTTTTACGGGTATGGCGATTGACGGCGAGTGACCTTGGACAGCAGCAGTGAGACAGCAGCAGGGCCGCACCGGAGTGCGGCCCTGCTGCTGATTGAGGTGCGTGGTGCCTAAACGCCGTAGTACAGCTCAAACTCGTAGGGGTTCGGGCGTGCAGCGAGCGGAGTGATTTCCACCTCTCGCTTGTACGCAATCCAGGTGTCGATCAGGTCCTGGGTGAACACACCACCGGCCTGCAGGAACTCATTGTCGGCTTCCAAAGCCAGCAACGCTTCCTCAAGGGAACCGGGAGCCTTCTGGATATCCTTGGCCTCTTCAGCGGGGAGCTCGTAGAGGTCCTTGTCGATCGGGTCGGCCGGTTCAATGCGGTTTTTGATTCCGTCCAGGCCGGCCATCAACTGCGCGGCGAAGGCGAGGTACGGGTTGGATGAAGGGTCCGGAGCGCGGAACTCGATGCGCTTGGCCTTCGGGTTGGAACCGGTGATCGGGATGCGGATACCTGCGGAGCGGTTGCCCTGCGAGTAGACCATATTGACGGGGGCTTCGAAGCCCTTCACCAGGCGGCGGTATGAGTTCACGGTGGGGTTGGTGAACGCGAGCACGGCCGAGGCATGCTTCAGTACGCCGCCGATGTACCAGCGCGCAAGATCCGACAGGCCGGCATAACCGCGCTCGTCGTAGAACAGCGGCTCGCCGTTGCTCCACAGTGACTGGTGGCAGTGCATGCCGGAACCGTTGTCACCGAAGATCGGCTTGGGCATGAATGTTGCCGACTTTCCCCAGGCATTGGCAACGTTCTTGACGATGTACTTGAACTTTTGCAGGTCATCGGCAGCATGGACCATTGTGGTGAACTTGTAGTTGATCTCCGCCTGCCCCGCACCTCCCACCTCGTGGTGCGAACGCTCAACCTCAAGACCCACTGCATCCAGCTCAACGCAGATTGCGTCACGGAGGTCCGCCTGCTTGTCCACCGGGGCAACAGGGAAATAGCCGCCCTTGAACGGGGTCTTGTTGCCGAGGTTGCCGCCAACCTCCTCACGACCGCTGTTCCAAGGGGCTTCAATGGAGTCAACCTTGTAGAAGCTCCCTTGCGGGCTGGATTCATACTGGATGTTCTCGAAGATGTAGAACTCTGCCTCCGAAGCGAAAAACGCGGTGTCCGCGATGCCTGTAGAGGACAGGTATGCTTCGGCGCGCTCTGCGACACCGCGCGGATCACGATGGTACGGATCACCCGTGCGGGGGTTGACGATGGAGAAATTCAGTGCCAGCGTCTTCTCGATCCGGAAAGGATCGATGAATGCGGTAGTGACGTCCGGAATCAGCTGCATGTCGGATTCGGCGATGCCCTGAAACCCTCGGATCGAGGATCCGTCGAAGAGCTGACCGTGAACGAAGAAGTCGGCGTCAACCGATTTCGCCGGGACATTGAAGTGCTGCTGCACGCCGGGGAGGTCGGTGAATCGGACGTCGACGAACTTCACATCTTCGTCGACGATGTACTTGAGGACTTCGTCCGCATTCTTGAACATCGGATTATGCTCCTTACGCATATTCGGGAAGAGCGACCGGGGCCGGTAGCGCGGGGGAGACGCCACAAGGGTTGACCTGCTGCGGTCGCAACAGCCTCCACACTATGAATGCGCAGTTACCCACTGGTGTCGCAAATGTTTCCGGCATGTAACTTAAGCCGGCAGCTACGCATACGTGCTCTTGTTCCACCCTATCGGTAGCGCCCCCGCGCTACGAGTAGGACTGTATCGGGGGGACTGCATCCAGTTGGACAGAGCAGGTCCACAGAGCCGGAATGCCCGAGTGATGCAGGATAGAGTGGAGCGGTGGTTGACCGCAGAGACATCAGTTCGTGGCTTGAAGGACCGCCGTCGCGGGGTGACGGCCACTGGCCGGGTCAGCGCCTGGGCCGGCCACGGAACGGCGCAGGTTCAATCGCCCGTCCTGGGCGCCGGCTAGGCGCTCTCGCTATCGACTGGGCGCTGTGCAGCCTGATCTCGGCGGCATTTTTTGGATACGACGGTACTGCAACGCTCGGCATCTTCGCACTCGAACAGATGCTGCTCGTCGGGTCACTGGGATATAGCGTGGGACACCGCGTCTTCGGCATGCAGGTGCAACGGCTGGAGGGCACGCCCGCAGGGCTGGGAGCAGCGATTGTGCGTACCCTGCTCATCTGCCTGGTGATTCCGGCAGTTGTCTTCGATGAGGATCAGCGCGGCTTGCATGACAGAGCCGTTCGAACCGCCTTGGTGCGGATCTAGCGGCCCCGCATCGCCTTGCGATCCGGGCGGGCCTTGAACGGGTCCACTCCCTTGGGAATCGGCATCCGGGTACCCAGCGCGCTCAGCCGCTTGTCAACGGCAGAGACTTCCTGACGCGTGAGGTTCTTCTTCATCTTCTGCAGTTTCTTCGAGATGCGCTGAAGCGGAACCTGCCCCTCTCCGTTGCCGGCATGGACAACCTGAACCGGCACACCGGGCACAATCCTGTTCATTTTGACCCGTTCTGCGTTGACCAGCGGTTTGACGCGATTCACTGGCCCCTCCGCCACGAGGACGATGCCGGGCCGCCCGATCGCACGGAAAACGGCGTCCTGGGTACGAGCGTTCACTGCGACCGGCTCATCCTTCAGGATCCAGCCCCGGCGCAGGACACTGAGGGCCGCTCCTGATGCGCCGGGTTTCCCCTCGATCTGCGAGAACGCAGCGCGTTCAGCCCGTCTCGACAGGATGAAGAGTGCTGCGAGGAATGCCAGTGGGATGGCAATGATAAGCATGGTCACGACGTTGCGGATCAGGAAACCGATGAGCAGCCCGACGGCAACAACCGCCAGGAACGCCAGCACCATAATCCAGATAACGTTTGGATCGTTGCGCCGCGTCATCGCGAAGACCTCGCCGATACGCTTCAGCGTTCCCGGCTTTTTGGCCGGCTTGGCGGCCTTCGGCTTCCGTGAGAAGAGGCGGCGCCGCGAGCCCGATCCGTCTGGGTCCGAGGTGGCGTTTGAGCTGTTGTCAGTACTGTTGGCCATAGTGCATTAAGTCTACGGGATACCTAACGCATCGGACGTCCGCGCGCAGCGCGAACGTCCGAGCGAAGGTTTGCGCCTCGTGACGCTACGTCAGCCGGGAATGAGACTCGAAGCTTCCTGCAGAGTGCTTCCCGAATCCTCAATGTGAGCAAGCTCAGGAGGTAATTCGAGGCCCTTCTTTCGCATCGCCCGTGCCCAGAGACGGCCGGCGCGGTAGGAAGACCGCACAAGCGGACCGCTCATGACGCCGAGGAAGCCGATCTCGTCAGCCTCCTGCTGAAGTTCCACAAACTCCTGCGGCTTGACCCAGCGATCCACCGGAAGGTGCCGCTCACTGGGACGCAGGTACTGGGTGATTGTAATCAGGTCGCAACCTGCGGAATGAAGGTCGCGCAGTGCTTCCGAGATTTCCGCGCGGGTTTCACCCATCCCGAGGATCAGGTTCGACTTTGTCACCATGCCGTGGTCCCTGCCCTGCGTGATGACGTCCATCGACCGTTCATAGCGGAAGGCTGGACGGATGCGCTTGAAGATGCGCGGGACCGTCTCCACGTTGTGGGCGAAAACCTCCGGACGGGCGTCGCAAATTCCGGCGATGTGTTCCGGTTTGCCGGAGAAGTCAGGAATCAGGATCTCGACGCCGGTTCCCGGGTTGAGCGAGTGGATCTGACGAATAGTTTCCGCATAGAGCCACACCCCCTCATCTTCGAGGTCATCGCGTGCCACCCCCGTAACGGTGGCGTAGCGCAGGTTCATGGTCTGTACCGACTGCGCGACCTTGAAGGGCTCGCTGCGGTCCAGCGGTGCAGGCCGGCCTGTGTCGATCTGACAGAAATCGCACCGCCGGGTGCATTCTGAACCGCCGATCAGGAATGTTGCCTCCCGGTCCTCCCAACACTCGAAAATGTTGGGGCAACCTGCTTCCTCGCAGACGGTGTGCAGGCCTTCCTTCTTCACGAGGTTCTTCATTCCCACGAACTCGGGACCGATGTTGACCTTGGCCTTGATCCAGTCCGGCTTGCGCTCGACCGGGACTGCGGCGTTCCGTGCTTCGACGCGCAGCAGGCGCCTTCCCTCGGGGGCCAGACTCACAGTAAGACTCCTTCCGGCCGGTCGTTGCCGACGGCCTGTGCTGTCTCGGCTAGCTGGCGATTGCCTTCGGGACCGAGCACCAGCGACGCCTCATTGTTGCGCAGTTCTTCTTCAATGCGCGAAACGATGTCGACCGGTGATACGGAGCGACCGATCTCCTTGGAGATGCTCGTGACACCGGCGTCAGTAATACCGCAGGGCACAATCTGCGCAAAGGGCGCGAGATCGTTGCTGCAATTGATCGCGAATCCGTGCATGGTTACCCGCCGGTTGATGCGGATGCCGATAGCAGCAATCTTCCGCGCCGGTCGTTGGGAATCACCTGATAACCAGACTCCGGATCTGCCTTCGATTCGAATTCCGGTGATCCCATAGTCGCTGAGGACCGCGATGATGACATCCTCGAGAATTCCGACATAGTCGGCAACGCGGGTGGGCTCAGGAAGGGCGAGGATGGGGTAGCCCACCAATTGACCCGGGCCATGCCAGGTAAGTTTGCCTCCCCGGTCAACCGGTACAACGGGGGTCCCATCGAACGGCTTTTCGTCTTCCTCGGTCCGTTTTCCTGCGGTGTAGACCGGCGAATGTTCGAGGAGGAGAACAGTGCTGGGCGACGTACCGGCGATCACTGATTCATGCAGCGTCTTTTGTCGGTCCCATCCGTCCCGGTAGTCGACGAAGTGGGGATCGAATCCGATTCGGGAGAACTCCAGCGTCATTCCTCAAGCGTAGACCCGGGTGGGCGGCGATCCCACATTCGTGAATGTGGACGGGGTGTGGATAACTTCTGCGCCGGGAGCGCGAGTAGCCAAGACTTGTCACCATGGACAACTTTCGACGCCAGACGGCCGCAGCACGGGAAGCGACATCTACCGATCGTCCAGAGGCACAGCAGCCTCCCAGGCTCAGTGGGTATCGCACAGGAAGGCTACTGGGCGTCGGCAGTAGCGCTCATGTCTGGCTGGTCGAGGATCAACGCACGGGTATTTTCAGCGCTCTCAAAGTGTTCCCCACAACTACACCTCTTTCACGAGCAGAGCTTGAAGGCAGGGATGGGTCCCTAACTCCACTTGATCGGGAGCTCGCTGTTCTGGGCGCGCTGAAGCACCCTCATCTCCTGGGAATCCGCGACGTCGTCAGTACAGACCGTGGTCCGGGACTCCTGATGGACTATGCCGGCGGAGGATCACTCCTCAATTTGGTGACGGCCCGCGGTCGGTTGAGCGTCGGTGAATGCATCACTGTCCTTGGGCCGATAGCACAGGCACTGGCATACCTGCACTCCTCCGCCATTCAGCATGGCGATGTATCGCCGGGCAACGTGCTGTTCACGGCCGATGGAAAGCCGCTACTTGCTGATCTCGGCGTCGGACGCATGCTGGGGGAAGCGGCAGATCATGCTCGCGGCACGGCGGGCTTCGCCGAGGCGGGCCTGCTGCCAAGCCTCTCCGCCGGTTTTGCTTCCGACGTGTTCTCAGCTGCCGCAGTCGGGTGGTACTCACTGACCGGCAACCCACCCGACCGGGCCAGGGATCGGGCGCCGCTGAGCCTGCTCGTGCCTGGCGTGCCGGGCGAATTGCTCCATATCCTTGAAGCCGCACTGCACGACGACCACGGCGAACGCCCGAGCGCCAATGAGTTGGCGGATGCCGTGCTGCGAGCGGCGCCAGCACAGCCGCTGGACCTCGTCGCAGCCGTGCACCCTTCTGTGTTGCCCCAACTGCTCACCAGGCGCGCCACTGCCGATTCCACGAAGGGGACCCGGCGCCGGCTGCCCGAAGCCCTCGCGCGGATATACGCGACGAAGATCCCGACGACGCTCCGGAAGCAGACGAAGTCCGCACACCCATCAACCCGCACGGAGCGGTCGCGTCGCGCGGACGGTTCTCGCGGGAAGCTGAACCGACAACCTTCCAGGGCCCGGCGCCGGAGCGCGCGTAACTCGGAAGGAACGGGGATGGGTTCTGTCATCAGGGGCGCCGCCTCACTGCTGGTGCTGTGTGGAGTTCTGCTGCTCGGTTCGCAACTTCTGGACACCTTGGGCAGCAGTGTTCCTCATTCAGAACGTGGGTCTGCTGAATTCAAGGACACGCTGGATGCGCCCTCGGGTGTTCCGGCAAAGCCTGCAGCGGGAGGCGCTCCGGCGGACTCCAGAAGCGGGAATGCCCCAGCGAAGGACACGGCACTCACTGACGAGATGACGCAGCGTCTGGCGGACGAAAACCCGGTAACAGCTCTGTCCGCCCTCGTTGCCGTGAGAGCTATGTTCCTCGCAACAGGGGAAGCGGGCCTCCTGCCGGTTGTGAACGTCAAGGATTCGGACGCTATGGCCGCCGACCGGCAGATCATGGCCGGGTTGCAGGAACGTGGCCACGTCTTCAATGGGTTGAGTATCCGTCTGGAGAAGGCCGCGCCGGCGGAGTCATTCCCCGTTCCGGAGGGCGCCACAGCGGTCACCGCGACGGCCGTCATGTCCGGCTACACCGAAATGGACGCTTCAGGTGCTGCCGTGCGCGAGGTCGCGGAATCGACGCTGCAGGACCTCGTTTTCGTCCTGGTTAGAGAGGAAGGAGTATGGAGAATCGCCAGTGTCCACAATAGCGACGCCGTCTGAGCGGGCGGTACGGGAGTGGTTATGATCGGATGATGGCTTCCTCTCACTACCTACGCTATCCGCATCTGTCCGGAGATCTCCTCACTTTCGCAGCGGAGAACGATGTCTGGGTTGTCCCGGTCTCGGGCGGGCGCGCGTGGAGAATATCGTCGCTCCAACAGCCGGTACGGAACCCGCGATTCTCCCCCGATGGCTCCACCATCGCTTGGACAGTGGTACAGGGCGCCGCACCGGAGGTAGTTGCTGCTGATGCAAACGGGGGGAACTTCCGTCGGCTTACCTACTGGGGGCATCAGAGCACCAGAGTGAAGGGCTTCACTGCAGACGGTCAGGTCATCGCGACGAGCGCTTTCCGGCACGAGGATCCCCGGCATACCTGGGCGTACACGCTTCCCGTGGATGGCTCCCCGGGTAACGTCGTGCCTTATGGACCGCTTGACGCCATTGTTCATGGGGAAGCTGTCGGGGACGAGCGCCCCGTTGTCATCAGCAGCGTCATGACTCGTGAACAGGCCTGGTGGAAGCGGTATCGGGGAGGTACCGCGGGCAAGCTCTGGATTGATCCGGATGGTTCCGGTGATTTTCGGCGCTTCCTGCCTGAACTCAACGGCAACCTGGCCGATCCGATGTGGGTCGGTGGCCGTCTTGCCTTCCTTTCGGACCACGAGGGGTACGGGAACCTCTACTCTGTGACGGCAAGTGGTCAGGATCTGAGGCGCCACACAGATAACGAGGCCTTTTATGTCCGTCATGCGAGCACGGACGGGAGCCGCGTAGTCTACGAATCCACAGGGAAACTTTGGCTGCTCGAAGCCCTTGATGCGGAAGCGCGGCCACTCGATATCCAGCTTGGCTCAGCCTCCACCGGCAGGCGCCCACAGCCGCTCAACGTAGCGCGGCATCTCGCGGCCGCTGTTCCCGTCAAAGACGGCCGCGCCAGCGTAGTTGAATCTCACGGGACCCTGCATCTTCTGAGCCACCGGGATGGGCCCTCCCGCGTTGTGGATGCAACTGCGGGTGTGCGGGCACGGCTCGGTCGTCCGGTTGGCGAAGACCGGGTTGCCTACATTGCCGACCATGAGGGTGAGGAAGCGCTGTACATCCGCAGCGCGTTCAACGTCGATGTCCCTGTCACCACCGGTTCAACCCGCCCGGAAACTTTGGCAGCGGATGATGGTTTGCCCGCGCCGGTGCCGGCAGCGAAGCCGCACAGCACGAGCGAAGATCAGGAGTCGGGCGAAGCTGAGCCTGTTGAGCGTGGGGCGCCGGACGCCGCCGTCTTTGCCCAGGACCAGGCGGGCAGCACAGTTGTTTCCTGCATCCGGTTTGGAGACCGTTTCAGGGCAAGCAACCTCGCAGTGAGTCCCGACGCGAAAATCATCGCGGTTGCAGGTGAAATGGGCGAGATACTGATTCACGAGATTGGTACTGAAGGATTCTTCACCCTGTCCACCACCGCCCACGGCGCAATCGACGACGTGACGTTTTCACCCGACTCAGCCTGGCTTGCCTGGGCGGAGCCCGTCACGGGTGAAGGGGCGCGCACGCGCGTCCGGCTGAGCCGCGTACTTCAGAATACCGAGATCCTGAACGTCACCGATGGCCGCTTTCGGGACCATGCTCCGTCATTCACCCCGGACTGCAAATTCATTGCCTTCCTGTCCGACCGTAGTTTCGACCCGGTGTATGACACTCATCGTTTCGATCTCAGCTTCCCGGCCTCGACGAAACCGTTCCTGGTGGCTCTCGCGGCTGACACAGCGTCACCGTTCGGGCCTGCTGTGTACGATCGGCCGGCGCCGGCCGAGGAAAAAAAATCTCCCTCGCTAGTTGTCGAGGTTGATGCGGACCGCCTTGCCGAACGCATCATTCCCGTGCCGGTGACGCAGGGATCCTATGAGGGTATGCGGGCAGTGGAGAACGCGCTGCTCTGGACGGCAGCTGACACGATGGGGATCACCGGCGACGGCCGCGCCACCACGGATGCCAAAGAGCCGGCGAGGCGGCTCGAGCGCTTCGATATGGCCAAGCGTGAGACCTCCACACTCGTTCAGGAGGTGGACTCCTTCGAAGTCAGCGGCGACGGCAATCGTGCGGTAATAGTCCACGCGGGAGCCGTTACAGCGGTGCCCACCTCCGGTCCTGCGGAACCGGACTCTGCTGAGCGGGTAACGGTGGATCTCAACCGGATCCGTGTACTGCTTGATCCTCCCAGCGTTTGGCGGCAGGCGTTTGAGGATGCGTGGCGTCTGCAACGCGACTTTTTCTGGGCCGAAGACATGGGCGGCCTGGATTGGGAGGGCGTGCGCGAGCGTTACCGACCGCTGCTGGACAGTATCGGCTCGCACGATGATCTGGTCGACATCCTGTGGGAGCTGCACGGCGAACTCGGGACGTCCCACGCCTACGTCACTCCGGCCCTACCCAGCGAGGCGGGCGCGGGCGCCCAGGGTTTCCTCGGAGCCGAGCTCAGTCGAGCCGAGCGTGGTTGGAGGGTAGACCGTATCTTCGTCGGCGAGTCCTCCGACCCGCAGGCAGCTGCGCCGTTGGCAGCGCCAGGAGTGGCTGTGGAGCCTGGAGACATCATTCAGGCGGTGGACGGCGTGCCCGTGCCTCCGGAATTTGGTCCGGCCGTACTCCTCACAGGGGCAGGGGGGCGGCCCGTCGAACTCACCGTGGCACGGTACAACGATGACGGCGGCCAACCCGCCGTTCGCCGGGTCGCGGTTGTACCGTTGCGCAGTGAGGAACGGCTCCGCTACCAGAACTGGGTCAGCGCGAACCGTACGATCGTCCACGAAGCTTCGGATAGCCGGTTCGGCTACCTGCACGTTCCGGACATGGTGGCCAGGGGATGGGCGCAACTGCATAGGGACCTCGACCGCGAGACTGCCCGCGACGGTCTCATCATCGACGTGCGCCGCAATCGGGGCGGTCACACTTCACAGCTGGTAGCCGAACTCATCGGCCGTAAAGTGACGGCCTGGTCACTCCCGCGAGGTGAGCAGCCGGGTACCTATCCGGCACATGCACCGAGGGGTCCGGTCGTTGTCCTCACTGATGAGTTCGCAGGTTCCGACGGCGACATCATCACCCAGGTGGCGAAGCTTCGGGGGATCGGGCCGGTCATCGGCACCCGGACGTGGGGCGGTGTCGTCGGCATCGACGGTCGGTTCAGCCTCGCCGACGGAACCGGAGTCACACAGCCGCGCTACGCGTTCTGGATGACCGGAGGCATTGAGTGGGGCGTGGAAAACTACGGCGTGGACCCCGACATTGAGGTGCAGTTTCCGCCGCACGCGTACGCCGCACAGGAAGATCCTCAGTTAGAGCACGCCGTCGGAATTCTGCGCGAGATGCTTGAAGAACTGCCCACGGACGTACCGCCGGCACGCAGGAATCATCCGCAGCTTGCACCGCTGCCCCTGCCGCCGCGCAGCTGATCTGTCGCTGGTAGCACTGTGCCCCGGTCACCGTAGTTGGTGACGGGGGCACAGTGCTACCGGATGAAAGCAGGTATCAGGACTCCAGAGTTGCATCCAGCGAGATGTCCTTGACGCCGGCGAGTGCCTGGGAGACAGGGCACCCCGTCTTCGCTTCGTTGGCAAGGCGCTGGAAATCCTCCTCGTTCAGATCCGGCACCGATGCCTTTAGGGTGAGCCGGATGGCGGTGATGCCAACGCCTGGCTGGAAATCCACCTCGGCCTTGGTCTCGACGCGGTCCGGAGTCTTTCCTTCTCCGCCAAGAGCATGGCTGAAGGCCATGGAGAAGCATGCCGAGTGTGCTGCGGCGATGAGTTCTTCGGGGCTGGTCTTTCCTTCAGCCTCCTCTGCCCGCGCCTTCCAGGTGACGTCGTAGGTCCCAAGTCCGGAGGTGTCCAGAGAAACCTGTCCTGATCCGCTGGGCAGGTCTCCACTCCAGACGGTATGTGCTGAGCGTACTGTAGCCATCAGTTCTCCTCTTCAATGATTGAATCACGTGCACCGGACGGGCGCCCGGGTGTCTTGCGCATCAGGTGATGCGGAAGCGTTCTGCTGGTGCATCCTCAAAGGCAGAAGGCAGCGCACCCGGTCGTCGGAGCGCTGCCTTCTGCATCTGCGTGAACTACAGGCCGAGGTCGGCCTCGAAAGCGCCTTCCTCGAGGCGGGACTTCAAAGCCTGAAGGAACCTGCCTGCGTCCGCGCCATCCACCAGCCGGTGATCGTACGTGAGGGACAGGTACATCATGGAGCGGATCGCGATGGTGTCATCGCCATCTGCATCGGTGACCACTACGGGACGCTTCACGATTGCCCCGGTTCCCAGAATGCCGACCTGGGGCTGGTTGATGATCGGAGTGTCGAACAGGGCGCCGACCGAGCCGATGTTGGTGATCGTGAAGGTACCGCCCGAGAGTTCGTCCGGTCCGATCTTGCCGCTGCGCGTACGCGCACCGACATCGGCGATCTTCTTGGCAAGGCCCGCCAAATTAAGGTTGCCGGCATCGTTGATTACCGGAACCAGCAGGCCCTTTTCGGTGTCCACCGCGATAGCGAGGTGCTCGGCGTCGTGGTAGGTGACTTCCTTGGCTTCCTCGTCGAAGGACGCGTTCAGTTTGGCGTGCTGCTTCAAGGCCTCTGTCACTGCCTTGGCAATGAACGGCAGGAAGGTCAGCTTCGCGCTGTTCTGCGCCTGGAAAGTTTCTTTCGCCTTCGCACGGAGACGCGCAACGCGGGTCATATCAACTTCGATGACCTGCGTAAGCTGCGCTGAAACCTCCAGCGACTCCCGCATGCGTCGCGCAATCGTCTGGCGGATGCGCGGGGCCTTCTCCACGGTCCCGCGCAGCTTCGAAGCTGCAGGCGCGGCCGCGGGTGCGGGTGCAGGAGCGGAAGGAGTAGCACTCGGAGCGTCCTGCTGTGAAGCCTTCGAGGATTCGGCTGCCTCAAGCACGTCCTGCTTCCGGATGCGTCCACCCACGCCGGTACCCTTGATGGAGCTCAGGTCCACGCCATGCTGGTTGGCGAGTTTGCGGACCAGGGGAGTGACGTATACGGAATCTGAGCCTGTTGCTTCGTCGCTCGGTGACTTTGCGGGAGCCGGCGCTTCCTTTGCCTCAGTGGGCTCAGTGCTCCTGGACGGTTCCGGCTGTGGTTCGGGCTCCGGCCGGGCTGCCTCCGGTTCTGCAGTAGGCTCTTCGCGCTCAGCCGACGGCGCCGCAGCGACGGGTTCGGCGCTCTTCGGCTCCGCCTGTGCAGGAGCGGCGCCGGCAGATCCAATGACAGCCAGTACGGAGCCAACTTCTGCGGTCTCATCTTCGTTGACCCGGATCTCCTGCAGGGTGCCGGCGACGGGGGAAGGGATTTCCGTATCTACCTTGTCGGTGGACACCTCGAGAAGCGGCTCGTCCACCTCCACGTCATCGCCTACTGCTTTGAGCCAACGCGTTACTGTACCCTCCGTCACACTTTCCCCGAGGGCGGGCAGAGTGACTTCGGTTCCCTGACCGCCGCCCGCGGCTTCCGTGGAGCCCTCGGCTTCCGTGGACTCCTGCGTGGGAGGGGTTTCTGCTTCTTCTTCGCTCTGTTCGACAGGCTGGTCCCCACCAGCATTTTCAGCTGCATCGCCCGAAGATGACTCCACACCTGAATCCCCACTGTCGGAACTGTCCGAGCCGCCTGAGCCGTCTCCGATCCTTACCAGCGGAGCGCCAACCTCGGCGGTCTCGTCTTCGGCGACGAGGATCTCCTCGATAACTCCGGCGATGGGGGAGGGGATCTCTGTATCGACCTTGTCCGTTGATACCTCGAGCAACGGCTCATCGACTTCGACGCGGTCGCCGACCTGCTTGAGCCAACGGGTGACGGTACCCTCGGTAACGCTTTCGCCGAGGGCCGGTAAGTTCACGGATTCAGACATGGTGTCCGGTTCTCCTTGTTCGTTCTACCTTCGACCGCCGGTACCGGGAACAGCCGGTCGGTTTGAGGTTGCCAGTGATGCTTTATGTGGAGTGTGGTGCAGCGGTGCAGCAGAGGGGCCGGAGCCGGTCAGCCGTGGAGCGGTTTGCCGGCGAGAGCAAGATGCGCTTCGCCCAGCGACTCGTTCTGCGTGGGGTGCGCGTGGACCAGTTGGGCCACATCTTCGGGGTAGGCTTCCCAATTCACGATGAGTTGGGCCTCGCCGATCTGCTCACCCATGCGGGTACCGATCATGTGGACGCCCACCACCGGGCCGTCCTTCTCACGCACCAGTTTGACGATTCCGCCAGTGCCCAGAATGGAGCTCTTTCCATTACCTGCGAGGTTGTACTCCTGGGTCTCGACCTTGTCATCACCGAGCTTCTCGCGGGCAGCCTTCTCGGTGAGCCCGACAGAGGCGATCTCGGGTTCCGAGTAGGTCACCTTGGGGATGTTGACGTCCTCGACGACGACCGGCTTGAGTCCGGCGATTTCCTCGGCCACAAAGATGCCCTGCTGGTACCCGCGGTGTGCAAGCTGAAGTCCGGGAACGATGTCACCGACAGCGTAGATGTTCCCAACGCCGGTATGCAGGCGTTCGTTGGTGATGACGAATCCACGATCGAGCGTGATCCCGGCTTCGTCATACCCGAGGCCGTCCGTAACGGGCCCACGGCCGACTGCGACCAGCATCAGGTCCGCCTCAAAGGTCTTGCCGTCGACGAGAGTCACCTTGACGCCGTCGTCGTTCTGCTCGACCTTGTCAAAGAAGGTGCCGGTGTTGAATTTGATGCCGCGCTTCTTGAAGGCACGTTCGAAGTTCTTGACGATGGAGGCATCCTCATTGGGAACCAGGGAGGGCAGTCCTTCGATGATCGTGACGTCTACGCCGAACGACTTCCACACGGAGGCGAACTCGCATCCGATCACCCCGCCGCCAAGAACGATTGCGCTGGAGGGAATCGTTTCCATGGTGAGGGCGTGATCAGAGGTGATGACCTTGCCGCCGATGTCGAGTCCGGGGAGGGACCGCGAATATGAGCCGGTCGCGAGAACGATGTTCTTGCCGGTGTACGTGGTGCCGTTGACCTCAACCGTGTTCTCACCGGTCAGCTTGCCTGCACCCTCGATCACGGTGATGCCCTTGGCTTTGATGAGTCCCTGGAGGCCCTTGAACTTGCCGGCGACGATGCCGTCCTTGTAGGCGTTCACGGCGTTCAGGTCGATCGACTCGAACGTTGCCTTGACGCCGTACTTCTCCGCGGAGCGTGCACTGTCCGCGACCTCGGCTGAGTGCAGCAGCGCCTTGGTGGGAATACACCCGTTGTGAAGGCAGGTTCCTCCGAGCTTCCCCTTTTCGATGAGCCCGACAGAGAAGCCGAGCTGAACGGCGCGAAGAGCGGCGGCGTAGCCCCCGCTGCCTCCGCCCAATACCAGGATGTCGAACTCTTGCGCAGTTGCCGTATCGGCCACGTGGACGCTCCCTCGCGTAATCGGTGACGCACTTAGGTTCGCGCGTCGATTGAGTCTGGCGGAATGCTTGGTGTGATCTGGGTTCACCCTATCGCCAGATCACACCATCAGCCACTTGATGAAGGCTGTTGCACACCCCTGTGTGTCGAGTGTCACCTCGTGACGGACGTGTTCAGGCTGAGTGCTTCTCGGCGCGCTCGATGACGTCTTCCACGTAGGCGAGGAGAGTGCGGACACCTACGCCGGTGGCACCTTTGGGGGTGTAACCGTACGCGCCACCCTCGTTGAAGGCTGGGCCGGCAATATCCAGGTGTGCCCACGGAATCTTCTTCCCGTCCATTTCTCCGACGAATTCACGGAGGAATACTGCAGCCGTCATCATGCCGCCGAACTTCTCTCCGATGTTCGCGATGTCGGCAACCGTGGAATCGAGGCTTGGACGCAGTTCCTCGGGCAGCGGCATGGGCCAGAACTGTTCGCCCACGCGATCTGCAGCTGCTTTCACGGCGTCCCTTACCCCGTCGTCGCCCATGACACCGGACACGCGCTTGCCAAGCGCAACCATCTGTGCACCGGTGAGCGTCGCGATGTCGATAATCGCGTCTGGATATTCCTGGCTCGCCGCAGCCAGGGCGTCGGCCATGACCAGCCGGCCCTCGGCATCGGTATTAAGAACTTCCACAGTGCGCCCGCCGAAAGTGGTCAGTACATCCGAGGGCCGCTGCGCTGTCCCGGAGGGCATATTCTCCGCGAGACAGAGCCAACCGCTGACGCTGACCGGAAGACCCAGCCGCGCAATCGCCGCAACGGCAGCAAGCACGACGGCGGCGCCTGCCATGTCCAGCTTCATCGTCTGCATCCCGGCGCCCGGCTTGAGGGACAAACCGCCGGAGTCGAAGGTAATGCCCTTGCCGACCAGTGCGAGGTTGATTTTTGACTTGGCGGGGGAGTACTCGAGCTTCACGAGCCTTGGCGGACGGGAAGATCCCTTCCCCACCCCAAGAATCCCGCCGTACCCGTCCTTCTCCAGTCTCTTTTCATCCAACACGGTTACTTTCACCGGTAGTCCCTTGACATGTTCCCGGGCGAATTGCGCGAACGATTCCGGGTAGAGGTGGCTCGGCGGCTGGTTGACAAGCGTGCGAGTCACATTGACTCCGCGTCCAAGTGTCTGTGCACGCTCAAGTGCCGCCTTCAGCGTCCGGTCCTGCGCGGCGGGAGTGAGTAAAACGACTCGCGAGAGAACGGCGGCGGAGGGCCGCGGCGCCTTGCCGCCAACTGCCGAATAGTGCTCTGTGTAGGTGTAGCTTCCCAAGAGAATGCCCTCGGCCACCGCGGCGGCCTGTGCAACCGAGGCGGCGGGGAGGGCAACAGCCAGGCTCTCAACTCCGCCCAGCTGACGCGCAGCGGCTCCTGCTGCCCGGCGTAGCGTCTCCTCTGACAGCGGGGTCCCGGCGACGGTGCGTCCCGTACCGGAAAGAACGAGTACGTCTGCGCCGGTTTCAGGTAGTCCGGGGAATCGACGCACTTCGTCAGCGGCTCCGGTTACTCCCAGCGAGGGGAGACTGTCGGTGAGGGCGCGGGCAGATTTAGCCGAGAGCGGGTTTTCCAGAAGCACGGGACCATCCGGGCTTTGGCCCGTGCCGATCACCAGGACCTCGCACGCGGATTTCTTGATGTCCCGGGAGACTGCGGTCAGGTGAATATCGCTGGTGTTGCTCACGAAGGTTCTTCCTCGCTTCCGATGGCTGGGCAGTGCTGCAGCGGGCGTGCGGGTCTGGTGACGCCCATGCTTTCCTATCGATCGTAGTCGCAGCCTGTGACATGCGTCCTACGGACAGGCCGCGGGAATGAGAGGAGCGAGCTGGGGTGTTACACACACCGGGCACGTGATGGTGCATCAACTAGGGTTGACGCAACGGCGCAGCGCTGGAGTGAACACTGAAAAAGCCGCCGGGATGACGCGCGCTGCACTGCCCGCAGTGTCTTGATACGAATTGAGGAGGATGAAATGTTGGAGCCGCAAAGCCTGTACAACGTCAGCAGCTCGATTCGTCATGATCCTTCCCTTCGGGGGCTACCCCTTATTGCAGGTTTCACCGGATTCGTCGATGCGGGGCAGGTGGTTGCGCAGGTGCGCGATGAGCTGCTCGGAACGCTCGACCACGAAGTCCTGGCGGTGTTCGACGTTGACCAGCTCATCGATTACCGGAGCCGTCGGCCCCGAATCACGTTCGAACAGGATCATCTGCGGGATTACCAGCCGCCTGCCCTTGAGCTCCGGGTTCTCCAGGACGGTCTGGGCGAAAAATTCCTCTTCCTGAGCGGAATGGAACCGGACCTGCAGTGGGAAAGGTTCTGCTCCGCCGTCGCACAACTCGTTTCCCTGTTCGAAGTGCCGTTGGTTTCCTGGGTCCACTCGCTCCCGATGCCCGTCCCACACACGCGTCCGCTCGGTGTAACCGTTCACGGAAACCGGGGAGACCTGATCGAAGGGATGGGTTCCACCTGGCGGCCCACCGCGGAACTGCAGGCCTCCATCGGACACCTGCTGGAGTTGCGTCTCTCACAGTCCGGGCACGACGTCGTCGGATACGTGGTGCACGTTCCCCACTATTTGGCGGAAGCGGAGTATCCGCCTGCCGCAGTGACGGCGCTGGAGTACCTCGGCGCATCCATCGGCCGTGTTCTGCCCACTGACCGGCTGCGGGAAGCAGGCCGCGACGTGGAGCGGCAGATAGCGCGTCAGGTGGACAACTCGGCCGAGGTACAGGGCGTCGTGTCATCGCTGGAGAAACGCTACGACGAGCACTCCGACGGCGCGCGTCGGTCACTGCTTGTCAAACAGAATATGGAGCTGGCCGACGCCGAGGAGCTGGGTTCGGCCGTGGAGGCCTTTCTCGCAGGTCCGCATGCGGCCGACGAGCTCGCCGCGACGCTGGACGAGGACGCCCCGCAAAGTGACGCAGCAGGCGGAGAAAGCGGCACGTCCGGCAGCACAGGGTCTGGACGCAGTGGCGACGGCGCGGCGGGTGACACCGAAGACGGAGGCAAACAGACTGGGCGCTGATCCGGCTGCCGGAACGGACCGGCGCGCCTGGCTGGTATGGGGCGCCGGGGTACTGGCCTACCTCATAGCAGTTACGCAGCGCACCTCCTTCGGTGTTGCAGGAGTCGAGGCGACCGAGCGGTTCGACGCAACAGCGTCTGCTTTGGCTGTCTTCACGGTCGCGCAGCTAGTGGTCTACGCCGGACTGCAGATTCCGGTGGGCGTCCTGGTCGACAGATTCGGCCCGCGCATCATGATCGTCAGCGGCGCGGTTCTGATGGCGCTTGGCCAGACTCAGCTTGCATTCGCCGAGTCCATCACGGCAGGAATAGTGGGCCGGCTGCTGGTTGGCGGCGGTGACGCAATGACTTTCGTCGCGGTTCTCAGGTTGCTGCCGGCATGGTTTGAGACCCGGAAAATTCCCGTGCTGACCCAGCTCACGGGCATCCTCGGGCAGCTCGGCCAGATTCTCAGCGTCATCCCATTCCTGGCCGTCCTGCATTTGGCCGGCTGGAGTACTGCGTTCCTGTCAGCGGCCAGCCTGGGAGTTCTCTCGGCCGTTCTCGGTCTTGCCCTGATCCGGGATCATCCGGAAGGAAATGGCCAGCGAAGCCGCGCATCGCTGCGCCAGACTGGTGTCTCCCTCACCGAGGCGTGGAAGCAGCCCGGGACCCGCCTCGGCCTCTGGTGCCACTTCACTACGCAGTTCTCAGGCACGGTTTTCGTTCTGATGTGGGGCTACCCCTATCTGGTGAGTGCTGAGAAACTCGCCGCAGG
Organism: Arthrobacter sp. PTI12; assembly: GCF_056679915.1. Classification (NCBI taxonomy): domain Bacteria; kingdom Bacillati; phylum Actinomycetota; class Actinomycetes; order Micrococcales; family Micrococcaceae; genus Arthrobacter; species Arthrobacter sp. PTI12. The sequence continues at coordinate 1,895,304 of NZ_CM155256.1, forward strand.
GACGGCTTCGGTGCTGATGACCCTCTTTGTTGTAGTGGGCATGATCTGTGGGCCACTCCTGGGAGTGTATGTAGCCCGGCACCCGCTGCGCCGCTCGACCATGGTTCTGGCAATTACCGCGGCGACTGCGCTCGCGTGGTTGGTGGTGCTGACCTATCCGGGAAAGGCACCCGTCTGGCTGCTCGTGCTGTTGGTCGTGACGCTTGCCGTCGGCGGACCGGGGTCGATGATTGGTTTCGACTTCGCCCGCACGTTCAATCCTGCCTCGCGGCTCGGTACCGCGACCGGCATTGTCAACATTGGCGGATTCACGGCAGCGCTTCTCACCATGTTCGCCGTAGGCCTGATTCTGGACCTGCTCCTGGCGAGCGGATTCTCCAACGGTGACCTGTATGCACTCGAATCATTCAGGATCGCTTTTGCTGTGCAGTTTGTGGTTCTCGGAATTGGAACCGTCGCAGTCCTGGTGCTCCGGCGCCGCGTGCGCGCCCAGCTGGCTCGTCAATCGATCATCGTGCCGCCACTGCGGCAGGCAATTGCAAGGGAAATACGACGACGGCGCGAAGTGCAGAGGTAGCGACCTTCCCTCCACATGCAGCCGATTTTCGAGGTTTACCCACATAGCGCCTTTGAAAGGCCACATGCGGGTGCATCAGCGTCACAGTCGTATTCATGACAGCAAACGCACCTAACCCCGAAGCACCCATCAAGGTCAGCACGCCGGCCGACATCCTCAGTTACGTTCCCCATATCCTTGGCTTCCAACCGCGGGAGAGCCTCGTCTTCCTCACCATGTCGGGCAAACGCATGGGCGCCACACTGCGTCTCGACCTTCCGCCGGCGGACTCTGATCCACTGGACTATGCATCCACGGTGCGCGACTACCTCGAATCGGACTCTTCGGCCGACGGAGTGTTGATGGCGGTGTACACCGACGCCGAGTGGGCCGAGCCGGGCTCCCCGCCCTACGCTCCGTTGATCCACTGCCTCGACCTGGTGCTCGACGCCGCAGGACTGCCGCTGTTGGACGGATGGCTCGTCAGCTCAAGTCATTGGCGGGACTACTTCTGCGAGGATGCGTCCTGCTGTCCCTGGCCGGGCCACCCGCTTGCCCGGATCACCGAAAGCGTCCTCAACGCGGAGCTGGTCTATCAGGGGAGTACCTATGCCGCTTCCCTGGCAGCCGCGGTCGGAACACCCGACCCCGGGCACAGCGAAGAAATCAATCAACTGGCGGCCTCCTACGTGGAACAGTGGTGTGGAAGGTGGGACAAGACAAGCCTTGGCCGTGATTCCCTCATCCTCTGGGACGCGTTTCTTTCACGCACGGCAGATCCGCAGGAACCGGCAGTTTCGCCGCAGGTTGTTGCTTTCCTTCTGGCCGGTCTGACTAGCGCGCCCGTGCGGGACAGCCTCATAGTGCTGGCAGCCGCGGGTCCGGACGCTGCGCAGGAAGCCGCAGTCGCAGCCGGCGTGCTGCCGGCGGATCCGGAGGAGGAGGAACTTCCGTACGCCTGCGACGCCCTGATGACGGGCCTGCAGGCTCTGCGACCGACGGGAGGTCTTCCGCGACCCGCAGACCAGGAGGACAACGAGGATCCCTCAACACTCTTTCGGGATGTCTTCCTTGCCACGCTCAGCGTGCCGGACTGGGATCGCCTTGATGCAGCGCACACCCGCTTTCTCGGGTTGACCGCAGTGGCGAGCGGGGAGCCGCGGGCGGCTCTTCTCAGCATTCTGGGTTGGCTCGAATGGGCACGTGGCAGGGGGTCGCGTGCTCATCACTATCTGCAGGAGGCTTTGGACGAAGCTCCGGGATACACCCTCGCTGAACTCCTGATGGCGCTGGTCGGAACCGGTTCCCTTGCACCGTGGGCTCGCCGGCGCGAGACCGCCTGGACCTCCGAATCCCGCAGCGTGGCCTGAACCGTACACGGACTCGTTGAGGAAAGAAGAGCGGGATTCACCGGAAGCACCGGCTGTCGGTTCGGAATTTACGTGAGGTTCGCAAAGCGTGCGACAATGGAAACGAGACCCGGTTGGGTTCGTGTTTCAGATCGACGCGTTTCAGGCACTTCGGATGTTGGTATTCACACCACCACACGTCCGCAAGGGGAATAGCGCACTCGGCAGAGCTGTTGTACGTACGAACAGTTCCCGTTGATAGGTCTGATTTCAAACACGGACTTGACAGGGTCATAGTGGTGTTGCCCTCCTTGGCGGCGCCGCAAACCGCCGTATGAAAGGTTCTTGAGTGTCGGCCAAGAAGACAACAGCACCGGTGTTAACAGAACCCGGTACAACTGCAACCAAGCGCAAGACCGCCGCTGCTAAGCCGGCATCGAAGGCCGCTACCGCTCGTGGCGCCAAGCCCGCGGCAGCCGATGGCAGCGTAGACACGAAGGCCCCTGAGGGCAGCCCCGCAAACGTTCCTGCAGAGCAGGAGACCGCGCCGGGTGCCGCAGAAGTCGAAGGTGCAGACACTGAGGCTGCAGAGCCGGAGGCGGCTGAAGCTTCGACTGGGAGCGGGTTTGTCTACTCGGATGCTGACGACGACGATGCACCGGCACAGCAGGTCGTTTCCGCAGGCGCTACTGCGGACCCGGTCAAGGACTACCTGAAGCAGATCGGCAAGGTCGCCCTTCTCAACGCCGAGCAGGAAGTAGACCTCGCTCTGCGCATTGAGGCGGGCCTGTTCGCCGAGGAGAAGCTGGCGGCGAATGAGAACATCGATCCCAAGCTGCGTCGGGAACTTGAGTGGGTCATCCATGACGGGAAGCGCGCCAAGAACCATCTTCTCGAGGCAAACCTCCGTCTCGTGGTGTCGCTGGCCAAGCGCTACACCGGCCGCGGAATGCTCTTCCTGGACTTGATTCAGGAAGGCAACCTGGGTCTGATCCGTGCTGTAGAGAAGTTCGACTACACCAAGGGTTTCAAGTTCTCCACCTACGCAACGTGGTGGATCCGCCAGGCCATCACCCGTGCCATGGCAGACCAGGCCCGCACCATCCGTATTCCGGTACATATGGTCGAAGTCATCAACAAACTGGCCCGCGTCCAGCGGCAGATGCTGCAGGACCTCGGCCGGGAACCCACACCGGAAGAACTGGCACTTGAACTCGATATGACGCCTGAAAAGGTCGTCGAAGTTCAAAAGTACGGCCGCGAGCCCATCTCCCTGCACACTCCGCTCGGCGAAGACGGTGATTCCGAGTTCGGCGACCTGATCGAGGACTCGGAAGCAGTCGTCCCCGCGGATGCGGTGAGTTTCACACTTCTGCAGGAGCAGCTTCACTCCGTCCTGGATACGTTGTCGGAGCGGGAAGCAGGTGTGGTCGCCATGCGGTTCGGTCTTACTGACGGCCAGCCGAAGACCCTCGATGAAATTGGCAAGGTGTACGGCGTCACCCGTGAGCGCATCCGCCAGATAGAGTCCAAGACCATGTCTAAGTTGCGGCACCCGTCACGTTCGCAGGTACTTCGGGACTACCTCGACTAGGAACGGCGGCAGCAGGCACATAAATAGGAAGAACCCCCTCCGCGGAGGGGGTTCTTCCTATTTATGTGCCATCCGTTCAGGAGGCTCCAACTATGCTGCGCTTCGGCGGACGGCCTGTGCGCGGCTATGCCTCTACAGTGCTCTGCGCCTTTTCGGTCAGCCGGGCGGTTTCATCCTGCCACTCTGACGTCTGCGGCCGGAGAGTGCTCTCAACGGCGCGGGCGTGGTGCCCGCAGAAGAGAAGCTCACCACCGGAGGACTGAAGGACTGCGCGCACATAGGCCTGGGCCCCGCACCGGTCACAACGGTGCAAAGCGGTCAGCTCACGGGTTGCTGTAGCTGTTGTCATGGATGCCTCCTTAGTGGTTCCTGTAGTTCATATAACCACTATTCGTTGCCGTTTCTTCGCAAGCTGGGTGTGCTTTCGCTGAGCGCGTACGCTCGCGGGGAGGCATCCGGCAGGGACGAACCGCGCGCCCGTGGGCCCGGCATGCCTGCCATACACAGCGGGGACAAGGGAATATGCTTGGGAGGGTGCGCCGCTCCCGGCTCGCCGACGCTCGCCGAGATAGACCGCAATCCCAAGGAGTTTCCAAGGAAGTGGCACCCCGCTCTGAATACACAGCCCGCCATCTTTCCGTCCTCGAGGGGCTTGAGGCGGTTCGCAAACGTCCCGGCATGTACATTGGCTCCACTGATTCCAGGGGGCTCATGCACTGCCTCTGGGAGATCATCGACAACTCGGTGGATGAAGCACTTGCGGGACACGGCCAGAGCATCAAGGTCATCCTCCATGCCGACGGTTCCGTTGAGGTGCATGACGATGGGCGCGGCATTCCGGTAGACGCCGAACCCAAGACCGGGCTGAGCGGCGTGGAAGTCGTCTTCACGAAACTGCACGCCGGCGGCAAGTTCGGCGGCGGCTCTTACACCGCGTCCGGTGGGCTCCACGGCGTCGGCGCCAGCGTGGTCAACGCGCTGTCCGCGCGCCTCGACGTCCAGGTTGACCGTGGCGGCAAGACGTACCAGATGTCCTTCCGGAGAGGTGAGCCCGGGCGGTTTGCCGATGAGCGCAAGCCGTTGCCTACAGCGGAGTTCTCCCCCTTCGTCGACAGCTCCCGCCTCGAAGTCGTCGGGAGCACCAAACGCGGCGTCACGGGAACGAGGATCCGGTACTGGGCGGACCGGCAGATTTTCACTCCTGATGCCAAGTTCTCCTACGAAGAGCTGCAGGCTCGTGCGCGGCAGACTTCATTCCTGGTACCGGGACTAAGCATTACGCTTCGCGATGAGCGTGCCTTACCCGGCACGGACGGGGTAGTCGAAGAAGTCTTCCATCACGACGGCGGAATTTCCGAGTTCGCTGAGTTCCTGGCGATTGACCACGCCGTCACTGATGTGTGGCGCCTGCATGGGTCCGGCCGTTTCAAGGAGTCCGTTCCCGTCCTCGATGATCAGGGGCACAGCCGGATCGCCGAGGTCGAGCGTGACTGCGAAGTGGATATCGCGCTGCGCTGGGGGATCGGTTATGACACCACGGTAAAAAGTTTCGTCAACATCATTGCTACGCCCAAGGGCGGAACCCACCAGTCGGGCTTCGAACAAGCGCTCCTGAAAACCTTCCGGAAAGTGGTCGAGGCCAATGCACGCAAGCTCAAGGCGGGCAGCGACAAGCTGGAGAAAGACGACGTCTTTGCGGGTCTCACCGCGGTTCTGACCGTGCGGCTCGCGGAGCCGCAGTTCGAAGGCCAGACCAAGGAGATCCTCGGAACGTCCGCCGTCCGCGCCATCGTCGGCAAGGTGGTGGAAACGCAGATCCTTGCGAAACTGAATTCATCGGCCCGCGCAGACAAAGCGCAGTCTGCGCTGCTGTTGGAGAAGGTTGTCGCCGAGATGAAGTCCCGCGTATCGGCGCGCGTTCACAAGGAAACCCAGCGCCGGAAGAACGCGCTGGAGACATCATCCATGCCAACCAAGCTTGCAGACTGCCGCATTGACGATTCCGAGCGTTCCGAGCTGTTCATCGTTGAGGGTGACAGCGCGCTGGGGACCGCCAAGCTGGCGAGGTCCTCGGACTACCAGGCGCTGCTGCCCATTCGGGGAAAGATCCTCAACGTGCAGAAGGCCTCGGTGGGTGACATGCTCTCCAACGCCGAGTGCGCCGCGCTGATTCAGGTTGTCGGCGCAGGGTCGGGCCGCAGCTTCTCTCTTGATGCGGCCCGCTACGGCAAGGTCATCCTGATGACGGACGCCGATGTCGACGGCGCGCATATCCGTACCCTGCTGCTCACGCTCTTCTTCCGGTACATGCGTCCCCTGGTTGATGCCGGGCGGGTCTTTGCGGCCGTTCCGCCGCTGCACCGGGTGGAAATACTCAACCCCGGCAGCAAAGCGAATGAAACCGTCTATACCTATTCCGACCAGGAGCTTCACCGGCTGCTCACCGCCCTCGAACGTGAGGGCAGGCGCTACAAGGAACCCATTCAGCGGTACAAGGGACTGGGGGAAATGGATGCCGGACAGTTGGCGGAAACCACCATGGATCCGCGCCATCGCACCCTGCGTCGAGTACGGATTCAGGAGGCCGAATCGGCTGAGCGGGTCTTCGACCTTCTCATGGGCAGTGACGTTGCACCGCGCAAGGACTTCATTGTGGCCGGCGCCGCGTCGCTGGATCGCGAACGCATCGACGCCTAGTACAGGGACATAGTCTGCACAGCCAGCTTGCGCAGGAGCTGAATCAGGGAGCCTTGGAAGCCCGCCGCGTCAGCCCAGGAAACCGGGCGCGATCAGCAGGGCGGTAGGCACGGTCAGCAGCAGCGCCGATGTGGCGAGGGCCGCGAAGGTCTGTGCGGGGGTGAGCGGCGCCTGCGGCTCGAGCAGGCGGCGCAGCCGGTGAACCGTTGAGAGCGAGGCATCATCCTGCTCGGGATCCTGCGCTGCTGCGGCATCGGTCAGTGCATGATCCGGTGTCTCGCCCGAACGCCCGTGTGAAACAGACGGACCGTGCGAGCCCGTCGCCACAATGGCTATTGCTCCTACAAGGGTCTCCTGGTCCACTTCCTTGACGGCCTCGTCGTCCGCGAGCATCTCGATCAGCTCATTGACCGACCGCTGCGCCAGGCGCGACGTCGGCAGCCACGGGAGCGCTGAACGCCAGGCCGCAAAAGCCCAGAGCAGCAGGTGATGCCGCTGGCTCAGATGGGCACGCTCATGCACGAGAACGGCCCGCAGTTCATCTTCGGAGAGCAGCCCCATCAGTCCGTCGGAGAGGACCGTCACGGAGCGCGCGCCGCCGGGCAGGCAATAGGCAACCGGGGCCGGGTGCTTGATCACCAGCGTGGAGGGGTTGGTGTGTGAGGGTGAACTCAACAGATTCAGCAGGTTGCGGTGCCGCCGTCGTTGGCCCTTGATCCGCGCATAGGTGATCAGCAGGGTGAACACGAGGTGCGCGGTCAGGAGGCTTGCGGCGCTGAGGGCGAAGACGTGGACGAGGCCGAGAGTGTCTGCCGGGCGGTTATTCACCAGGATGTCCCAGAGGCCCTGCAACGCTTCGAGCAGATTATCTCCCAGCGGTTCCAGTCCCCACACCAGCATGGCGCCGATCATTGACAGACCTCCGGCGAGCGCGATTGCCTGCCACAGGATCATCGCGGTGAACGGCGAGCGTGAGGGCCACTGTGCGCGGGAGAGGGCGATCGGTGCGGGCCATGCCAGAATCACGGCCAGCGCCGCCAGGAAGTGGGAGGCCCAGAACATGGCGGCTAGTTGCTGCCCAGGAGCCGCCGGAGTGTGCGGGCCTCGCTCTCAGAGACACTGCCGATGAAGCGTGCCAGTACAGCTTCGCGGTCAGGAGCGGTTACCAGTACCTCATGCATGAGCTCCGCCGTGTGGTCTTCGCGGCTGGTCACGGCGCGGTAGCGGTGAGGGCGGGTGTCGCGTTCACGCTCAACCAGGCCCTTCTTCTCCAGCCGGGACAGGACGGTCAACACCGTGGTGACCGCGAGTTCCTTGCCTTCCGCCGTACCTTCAGGAGCTAGCGCCAATGCATCACGAAGAGTGTTCGCGGTCATGGCCTCTTGGGTGCCCCACAGCAGGTCCATCACTGTGCGTTCGAGTTCACCGAGCGTGGCCATTCTTATTCCTTTGTTGATCCTGATCTGCGGCTGGACGGACTGATCGCGGTGCAATGCCACTTCCAACCCCTCTTAATCTACAGCTTTTTCGCGCAAGGTTCTACGTCATGTAGAAGTGTGCGGGAAAGTTGTTCTACGATATGTAGAAGAGTTTTTCTACAGAGCGTAGAAGTAGCTCACACATCGCCAGTGCTTGAGGAATTGAGGACCTGTGGAAGCACTTGAAATTGCACGGTGGCAGTTCGGTATCACCACCGTGTACCACTTTCTGATGGTGCCGCTGACGATAGGGCTTGGCCTCGTTGTCGCTGCCATGCAGACCCTCTGGTACCGGACGGGCAAGGACCATTACCTGCGGATGACGAAGTTCTGGGGGAAGCTCTTCCTCATCAACTTCATCATGGGGGTTGCAACCGGACTGGTGCAGGAGTTCCAGTTCGGGCTCGCGTGGAGCGAGTACAGCCGGTTCGTAGGCGATGTCTTCGGTGCGCCGCTTGCCATGGAAGCGCTGCTTGCGTTCTTCGTCGAATCGACCTTCCTGGGCCTGTGGATCTTCGGTTGGCAGCGGCTGCCGAAGGTGCTGCACCTTGGAGCGCTGTGGGCCGCAGTCGTGGCGTCGGTATTCTCTGCCTACTTCATCATCGTGGCGAACTCCTGGATGCAGCATCCCGTGGGCGTCGAGCTCGTGGACGGCCGTGCCCGCATGGTGGACGCCTGGGCAGTGTTCACCAACAACACCGCCCTCGTCGCCTTCACCCACACCATCTTCGGTGCCCTCGCTGTTGCGGGCGGCTTCCTGCTCGGTATTGCCTGGTACCACCTCTGGAAGCGGCGCCATGACGGGCTGGACACGGTCGACGGCGACGGGAAGGTCGTCGTCGGAACTGACACTTCCGGTTCCCGCGGAGTGATTGACCACCAGGTGTGGCTGCGCTCAGCGCGGATCGGCGCCGTCGTCGCGTTGATTTCCTTCGCCGGAACCGCAGTGTCAGGTGATCTGCAGGCAAAGCTGATGTTTGAGCAGCAGCCCATGAAGATGGCGGCAGCGGAAGCCGCCTGCCACGATGGAACCGGCTTCTCGGTCCTCTCGGTCGGCAACCTGGGATCGCAGGACTGCGACGACATCGTTGCGGTTTTCGAGGTTCCGGGCCTGCTGTCCTTCCTTGCGAACGGTGACTTCACTACCGAAGTCAAAGGCGTGAACACGCTCCTGCCCGAGTACAAGGAGCAGTACGGACAGACACTGCCGGACGATCCGATGTACGGCGAGCGCGCCGGCATGAGCATCGACTACCTGCCGGTCATGGAAGTCACCTATTGGGGCTTCCGCATCATGATCGGCTTCGGCGCACTCGCCGCCTTCGCTGCGCTGGTAGACCTGTGGATTCTGCGGAAGGGGACGGTCCCTGAGTCCCGCTGGCTGATGCGGCTTGCGGTGTTCGGAATCCTCGCGCCTTTCGGGGCCAACTCCGCGGGCTGGATCTTCACGGAAATGGGCCGCCAGCCGTTTGTCGTGGCGCCCAACCCTGACCCCAGCGGCATCGACGGCGTCTTCATGTTCACGGCCGCCGCAGTGTCGCCGGGGGTATCGCTCGCCGAACTCGTCTTCTCGCTGGTCGCACTCACTCTGGTCTATGCCGTCCTGCTGGTCGTCGAAGTGAAGCTGCTCTTCACCTACGTGCGCGGCGGGGTTGCCTCCGCCATGCCGGAGTTGGCTGCCAGGCACGACGACGACAGTTCCTCACGCGGAAAGGACGACGACGATGTGCTCGCCTTTGCCTACTGAGCCGAACTCCACTGCGCCGCGCGGAAAGGAACCACGCACATGACCGAGCTCCTGCCCACGATCTGGTTCATCCTGATCAGCGTGCTGTGGACCGGCTTTCTCTTCCTTGAGGGATTCGACCTCGGCGTCGGCATGCTGATGAAGCTGTTCGCGCGAACCGACCGGGAACGGAGGGTCCTCCTCAACACGGTTGGGCCGGTCTGGGACGGCAACGAGGTCTGGCTCGTCACCGCGATAGGTGCAACTCTCGCCGCTTTTCCGCTCTGGTATGCCTCGCTGCTTTCCACGCTCTACCTGCCCTTCATCCTGGTGCTCCTCGCACTCATTTTCCGGGCAGTCGCCTTCGAGTACCGCGGAAAGATGAACAGCGACCAGTGGCGCCGCCGCTGGGATCTGGCAATCTTCCTCGGCTCCTTCACCGCAGCGGCTGGAATCGGCGCCGCCCTCGCCTTGACCACCTCCGGACTTCCGCTCAACGAGAACGGTGACCGGGTGGGCGGGCCATTCGTCTGGGTTACGTTTGACGCCTTCCTTGGCGCGGCCGCCGTTGTCCTCTTCTGCCTCGCCCACGCTCTGGCGTTCCTGGTGCTGAAGACCGACGGGCCCATCCGGGAACGAGCGAGAAAGCTCCTGATACGGCTGCTGCCGCTCGCCGTCGTGCCGTTGCTGCTGTGGGCAGCGACAGTGCACCTCGCCGGCGGAACGGTGTGGACCGGTCTTATCCTTGCCGTCGCCGTAGCTGCGGCGGCTGCGTCCTGGTTTGCCGAGTGGTCCTCACATGATGGCTGGGGTTTCATCTGGCTGGGTGCCGCGCTGGCGGCTTCGCTGGCATGCATCTTCGGCTCGGCCTATCCGGTCGTGTTGCCGTCGACGCTCAGCGACGCCTTCAACCTCACGGTGGAGAACGCTTCGAGCTCGCCATACACCCTCGGATTGATGAGCATCGTCGCGGCTGTCGGGGTGCCCCTCGTGCTCGCCTACCAGGGCTGGACCTACTGGGTCTTCCGGAAGCGCGTCACCGAAAAGAGCATCCCCGACGCACACTCGGTGAGCCCCCTGTGATCGACCGGCTCCTGGCCCGCGGCCCCGCCGGCATGTCCGTTCCGGTTCGTCCCGTGTACCTCCTCGGTGTCCTTGCTGCGGTCAAGGCAGTGGGGCTGGTCCTGATCGCGGAAGCAATCGCCCGCGGCATCGCGGCGCTCGCCGGCGGTGCCCTGCCGTCAGCAGACCTGTTGGAGGTCGGGGTGGCCGGTGCAGTGCTGCGCGCAGGCGCTGCCTGGGCACAGCAGGGAACCGCTGAGCGCCTGGCATACGGGGTGAAGGAGCGGCTGCGGCGGGAGGCGCTTGAGCGGGTGCTTGCCGACGGCGGGACCACGAGTGGGAAGCAGGGTACGGGCGCGCTCAGCGTGCTCCTCACCCGCGGGTTGGACGGCCTCGACAAGTACCACACGCAATACCTCCCCGCGCTCATCACCTGCGCAGTGGTTCCCCTCCTGGTCGGCGCGCGCATTCTGGCTGCGGATTGGGTGAGCGCCGCCGTGATCGTCCTGACCATCCCGCTGATCCCGGTCTTCATGGTGCTGATCGGTTGGCACACGCAGGACAGAACAGCCGAGGCGAGGGCATCGCTCGATCGGCTCTCGGACCATCTGTTGGAACTCGCAAAAGGGCTGCCCGCCCTCGTTGGCCTCGGCAGGGCAAGTGCCCAGACGCGTGCGCTGGAGGATATCGGCGCCGGCTACTCCCGCCGGACCATGGAGACACTGCGCATCGCCTTCCTGTCATCCCTCGCGCTCGAACTGATCAGCACGATTTCAGTGGCGGTCGTGGCCGTGTTCGTGGGCGTGCGGCTGATCCACGGTGATGTGGGGCTTGAAGTGGGCCTGCTCGCCCTGATCCTCGCGCCGGAGTGCTACCTGCCGCTGCGGGACCTGGGGGCCGCGCACCATGCGAGCGATGACGGGCTGGAGGCAGGACGGGCCGTGCGGCACATCATCGATGCGCCACGGACGTCCGCCGCCGTGCCGGTCGGCCGCCCGGAAAACGCCGACGACGGTGCGTCCGGCGCCGAAGGCCTCACCCTGCGGTTCGAAGGCTCAGAAGCACCGATCGTTGAGGATCTCACCTTTACCCTGTCACCGGGGATCACCGCGCTGAGGGGTCCCAGCGGTTCCGGCAAGTCAACGCTGATGGGGCTGCTGGCAGGAGTTCCCCAGCCCGGCCTTCATATTGATGGCGCGGTCAGGCCGCTCAGCGGCCCGCTCGGTTGGGTGCCGCAGCATCCCGAGCCGCTGATGGACACCGTTCGTGAAGAACTTGCCTTCTACGCAGAGTCACCGCTGGAAGACCAGGCGCTTCTTGGGCTGCTTGCGGCAGTGGACGGAAGCCAGTTGCTGGAGAAGTCCACCGGAGAACTGAGCCCGGGCGAACTCCGGAGGGTTGCGCTGGCCAGGGCCCTGCTGCGCACCGGGCCCGCCGGGGGAACATTGCTGCTCGATGAACCCACCGCCCACGTGGATGAGAACACCTCGGCGGTTATCCGCCGGACAGTACGAAACCTGCCGTCAACGGTCACTGTTGTGCTGATCGCCCATGATGATGAGACCGCACGCCTCGCCGACCGCACGGTCGACCTCGGGTCAGCCCGAAGCCTGGCTACAGCGCCGCACACTGCGCACACCCCGAATCGAGCGGGCGGAAATAACCCCGACCCGCGCGAAACCTCGCCATCTGCGCCCGCTCGATCCGGGTTGGCCGAGCCGATGATGGGCCACGGGGCCGTTCGGACAGCCCTGCGAGCGCTCTCGTTGGTGCGCCCGTGGTCCCCCCGGTTCCTCGCAGCGCTCGCTTTCGGTACGGGCTCGTCTGTTTTCGCCGTGGCCCTCACAGCACTGTCCGGCTGGCTGATCGTCCGAGCGTCTGAACAGCCGCCCATCCTCTACCTTCTCGCAGCCATCGTGGGGGTTCGGTTCTTCGGCATCGGACGCTCCCTCTTGCGCTATTGCGAACGGCTGTGGCTGCACGAGAGTATCCTGCAGACCGCTGACGCTGTGCGCCTGCGGCTGTGGCATGCGTTGCTGGGCCGTGCGGAATCCTGGCGCTCGCTATCACGCGGATCGGGTGGCATCGAACGGCTAGTGGGCGACATCGACGAACTGAGGGACACCGCCGCGCGGGCGGTCTTCCCGCCGCTGACGGCGGTCCTGACCGGTCTGGCAGCCATTTGTACGACGGCGCTGCTGCTGCCGGACGCGATTCTCTGGCAGATCTTCGCCGTCGGTACCGGTCTACTGGCCGCCCCCGCCGCCGCATTGCTGGCGGAACGGTCAGCGGGAGCAGCGGGCATCAGGCTGCGTGCGGCTTCCCTTGCCCAGACCACGGGTCTTCTGCGGGCATCACGCGATGTCGCGGTCAACGGGCTCACTGCAGGCGCCCTGAACCGCCTCGCTCGGCTGGAATCCCGTGCCGCCCGCGGCCTGCGCCGCATCTCCTGGGCCGCCGGCATCGGACAGGCACTCGTCGTCTTCGCGTGCGCCCTGGCCGCTGTCGCCGTCCTGGCAGGCTCGGCCGGGCAGAGCGCGGAAGTAGTGGCCGTCGTCGTGCTTATGCAGCTTGCGCTCATCGAGCCTCTCGCAGCCGGGGTGAGCGCCGTGCAGCAGTGGGCGCCGCTTGGAGCCGTGACGCGCAGGCTCGATGCTCACCTGGATCCTGCCGGCGCCGCAGCCGGCGTGGAGGTCCGGCGGAGTATCCCGGAGCCGGCGCAGGGCGTGGACGCGGCGGTGCTCGCGCTGGTGGACGCCGCTGTGGGGTACGAGCCCGGTGCTCCAGTGGTAGAGGGCGTCACGCTCTCGGTGCGGAGTGGATCCTGGACCGCACTCACGGGTCCCTCGGGCAGCGGCAAATCGACCCTCATCGGCGCACTGCTCGGGTTCCTGCCACTCAGCAGCGGCAGGTACCTGGCAGGGGCCGCGGCTGACGGCGGAATGCTGCCCGCCGCCTGGTGCCCGCAGGAAGGCCACCTGTTCGACTCCTCGGTGCGGGCCAACCTCCTGCTTGCCCGTTCCCCGCAGGAACACGCTGATGATGATGAGCTGTGGCGTGTTCTCGAAGCCGTAGGGCTGGCCGATACCATGCGGGGGCGCACGGACGGGTTGGACACCAAAATCGGCCCGGGCGGGAACAGGTTCTCCGGCGGCGAGCGGCAGCGCCTCGCGGTTGCCCGCGCGCTGTTGACCAGAGCGTCGGTGCTGATCCTCGACGAGCCCACTGCCCACCTCGACGCCGACGGCGCTTTCCGCCTCCTGCGTGACCTGCGGAGCGGGCTGGGGGATCGGCCGGTGCTCCTGGTCACCCACGACCGCGCCGAAGCGTTCCGCTGTGACACCGGCGTCGAACTGGCTGCCGGCAGCGAGGGCAATCACTTAAGCTGGGAGCATGCCTACGCCTGAGCTCATTCCAACCCACCAGCAGCTGAGCTGGCGGGCAATAACAGCCACAGACCTTGAGGACTGGGAGTCGCTGCTACGCCGGATGGCGGTCGCTGACAAGCCGGACTGGATCGAACAGCGCGCTGACCTGGAGGAAGTCCTCGAAGCTTCCAAGAATGATCCCGTGCTGGACACCGTCATGGGTTTCGATGATGGCGGCACACCGCGCGCCTTCGGGCGGATCAGTGCAAATCCGGGTTCACAGCTGGTGCACGTTTTCGGGGGAGTCGATCCGGAATGGCGACGGCGGGGGATCGGCCGGGCGATTCACGGCTGGCAGGTCGAGCGTGCGGGTAAGAGACTGGCGGAAGCAGGGGTGGAAGGAGGCTTCATCCGTTCCTACGTGGAGGAGCTCAATCCGGGGCATCGCGCGCTCATGGAGTCGGCCGGCGGCACCATCACCCGGTGGTTCACGGAAATGACCCGCGATCTCTCGGCGGACATCCCGGAGGTCGATCTCGACCCGGAATTCGAGATCGTAGCGTTCAGCGACGACCTCTCCGAGGCCATCCGCCTGGCGCATAACGAGGCTTTCCAGGATCACTGGGGGAGTGAGCCTCGGGATGAGGAGAGCTGGCGGTTCACCGTCAGCCACCCGGAGTTCCGGGCGGAGTGGAGCCTTGCCGTCATCGACAACTCCTCCGGTGAGGTGGCCGCGTACGAGATCGCGAGCTATGACCCCGAGTCCAGGGAACTGGTCGGCCACGATGAGGGCTACACCGAGCTGCTGGGCGTGAGACGCGACTGGCGTGGGCGTCGTCTCGCACCTGCGCTCCTGGCCGAAGCCATGCGCCGTTTCAAGGCAGACGGCATGGAGAACGCCGGGCTGGGCGTGGACACCGAGAACCCCTCCGGCGCCCTCGGCCTATATGAGCGCATGGGGTACACCCCAACGCGCCGGTCGATGGTCTTCGAGAAGCAGCTCGCGCAGCCGGAGTAGTACCGGCTCCTACTCCGGACTTGGCCCGATCGCCTCGACGGGTTGTGACAGCGCCACCCCTGACCCGTCGCGGCGCCCGTGTTCGGTCGGAAGTGCCCGGGCAACGCCGGTGGCTGATACGGCCCGCGCCGGCCCGTGTCCCGCCCACGCAAGCACCAGATGGTCCTCGCCCTTCAGGAAGCGGTGGCAACGGACGCCGCCCGTTGCCCGTCCCTTGGCCGGGTACTCCGCGAATTCCGTCACCTTCACCGATCCGGGGGTGGTTCCGGGCAGCGCCTCGCTCCCGGCTGCGATGGTGACGACGACGGCGGCAGGATCTCCCGCGCGCACCGCACCGAAAAAGAGGACGGTGTCCTCAGCTCCCAGCTTGATGCCGGCCACGCCGCCTGCGGTGCGTCCCTGAGGCCGAACGGCGCCACCCGGGAAGCGCAACAGCTGCGCTTCCCGGGTGATGAAAACGAGGTCGTCGGAGTCCTCAGCGGCCGCAAGGCCGACCACACTGTCCCGCGACTTGAGGGTGATTGCCTCCCAATCATCCCGGTTGAGCGGGTAGTCCGGGACTACACGCTTGACGATCCCCTGGGCGGTTCCAAGCGCGAACGTCTTGTCCAGCGGGACGAGGCCCACCAGCGATTCGCCGCGCTCCAGCGTAATGAACTCCTTGATGGAAACCCCGCCGGCCAGATTCGGTGTGGTGTTCGTCGGCGGCAGAGCGGGCATGTCCACAACCTGGAGCCGCAGCATGCGGCCCGCCGAGGTGAGGGCGCCGATCTCCGCTCGGGCGGTGGTTGCGACAACAGAGGTGAAGGCGTCGTGCTTGACGCGTTGGCCGCCGTCGGACATCGGCTCCCGTCCCGTGGTGCGGGCGAGCTGTCCTGAGGTCGAGAGAAGAACCCAGCAGGGGTCGTCGGCGATCTCCAGGGCAAGAGGCGCTTTGGCTCCGTTGCCGGCAGGCGTGGGCAGAACCGTGCCCTTCAAGGGCGCGCTGGCCTCCGACTCCAGAAGCACGGTGCGCCGCGGCGTGGCGAACTGTTCCGCGATGGCGGCGAGTTCTTCCGATACCAGCCCGCGCAGCCTCTGCTCGGAGCCGAGGATTTCCTCAAGTGCGGCAATCTCCCTGCGCAGCTCGTCCTGCTCCTTCTCCAGCTCGATGCGGGAGTACTTGGTCAGCTGGCGCAACCGGAGTTCAAGAATGTAGTTGGCCTGGATCTCGGTCAGATCATAGATTGCCATCAGCCGCTCGCGGGCAGCTGCGGCCTCATCCGAGGACCGGATGATTTGGATGACCTCGTCGATGTCCACAATGGCAATCAGCAGGCCCTCAACGAGGTGGAGCCGGTCCTTCTTCTTCCCGAGCCGGTAGGAGGTACGGCGCCGGACAACCGAGATCCGGTGGCTGACGTACACCTGAAGCAGTTCGACCAGACCGAGGGTGCGGGGCTGGCCGTCCACCAGGGTGACGTTGTTGATGCCGAAGGAATCCTCCATCGGCGAGTACCGGTAGAGCTGCGCCAGCACGGCGTTGGGATTGAAGCCGTTCTTGAGCTCGATGACCAGCCGCAGCCCGTGCGTACGGTCAGTCAAATCCACGATGTCGGAAATGCCCTGCAGCTTCTTCGCTGTTACAGCATCCTTGATCTTCTCGATCACCTTTTCCGGCCCCACCATGTAGGGCAGTTCCGTGACCACCAACCCGGTGCGGCGGGCCGAAAGCTGCTCAACCTCCACGGTGGCGCGGGTCTTGAAGGAGCCGCGGCCGCTCGCATACGCGTCACGGATGCCGTCCAGCCCGACGATCTTGCCGCCGCTCGGGAGGTCCGGCCCCGGAACGAAGCGCATGAGGTCTTCCAGCGTGGCGTCCGGGTTGTCGATCAGGTGCCGTGCCGCTGAAATGACCTCCCCGAGGTTGTGCGGCGCCATGTTGGTGGCCATGCCGACAGCGATTCCGGTTGCCCCGTTGACGAGGAGGTTCGGGAAGGCTGCCGGGAGGACCTCGGGCTGGGTGAGCTGATTGTCGTAGTTCGGAATGAAATCGACGACGTCCTCGCCGAGGTGGTCCGTCATGGTCAGGGCCGCAGCAGCGAGCCGCGCCTCGGTGTAGCGGGCAGCGGCCGGGCCGTCATCGAGCGAACCGAAGTTTCCGTGCCCGTCAATCAGGGGAAGGCGGAGCGAAAAGTCCTGGGCCATGCGCACCATGGCGTCGTAGATGGCTGCATCGCCATGGGGGTGAAGCTTGCCCATGACCTCTCCGACCACGCGCGCCGACTTCACGTGACCGCGGTCGGGACGCAAACCCATGTCAGTCATCATGTACAGGATCCGGCGCTGTACCGGCTTCAAGCCGTCGCGGGCGTCCGGGAGGGCACGCGAGTAGATCACCGAATAGGCGTACTCCAGGAAGGAGCCCTCCATTTCGGAGGTGACGTCGATGTCGATGATCTTCTCGGTGTAATCCCTCTCGGGGGGTGTGGCTTGGCGCCTTGCCATGGTGTGTCGAATCCTTCGGCAGCTGATCGCGTAGGTGGTATGCGGTGGTCGGTAGGTCGTGTGGGCGGACGGCAACCGGGCTCCGGCTGACGGAAAAGGCAGCCGCCCACTACTGTGAGTCTATGGTGGCTGACGGACTATACCCCGAATATTGGGAGGCGGACGTCGTGTTGCGGGACGGCTCGACCGGCCATCTCCGGCCCATCTCGCCCCTGGATGCGGACGCCGTCCAGGCATTCCATATGAGGCAGTCCCAGAACTCCATCTACCTGCGGTTCTTCACCTATAAGGCCTCGCTGAGCGCCAGGGAACTCAAGCGGTTCACCGAGGTAGACCACGCGGGCCGCGTGGCCTTCGTCGTGACCCGTGGCCAGGACATCATCGGCATCGGCCGTTATGACCGCCTCGATGATCCCGACGAGGCCGAGGTCGCCTTCAACGTATCTGACGCCTATCAGGGCCGGGGGTTGGGGTCTATCCTGCTCGAGCACCTCGCCGTCGCAGCCCGGGAGAACGGCATCCGGCGATTCACCGCCGAGGTGCTGCCCGAAAACCGGAAGATGATCACGGTGTTCGCCGAAGCCGGCTACGAGGTGGACCGCCGCTTCGATGACGGTGTCGTGGAGCTGACGTTCAATATCGACCCGACCGACAAGTCCCGCGCAGTGATGGAAGCACGTGAGCACCGCGCCGAGGCGCGCAGCATGCAGACCCTGCTGGCGCCGTCCTCGGTTGCAGTGATCGGTGCCAGCCGCAGCTGGGGGAGCGTGGGCTACTCGCTGCTCGAACACATCGTCGACGGTGGATTCACTGGACCGGTTGCCGGCGTCAACCCCGAGGCGTTCGAGCTTAACGGCATGGTGGCCTACGGCTCCATTGCAGAGATACCCCATCCTGTGGATCTCGCCGTGATTGCGGTGCCCTACGATCAGGTGCTCGCTGTCGCCGGGGAGTGCGGGCGGGCAGGTGTGAAAGGGCTGCTTGTCGCGACGGCGGGGTTCGCCGACGACGACGGCGAAGGACTCGCGCGCCAGCGCGCGCTGGTGCACAGCGCCCGTTCCTACGGCATGCGGGTTGTGGGTCCGGCATCCCTGGGCATCATCAACACGGATCCAGCCGTGCGGCTGAATGCATCGATGGCGCCCGAATTGCCGGAGCGTGGCGGGCTGGGCCTCTTCAGTCAGTCAGCAGCAATCGGCGTCATGCTCCATGCCGCCGCCAGCCGGCGCGCCATCGGATTGTCCTCGGCGCTGTCCGCCGGCAACCGGGCGGACGTCTCCGGTAATGACGCCATGCAGTACTGGGAGGATGATCCGAACACCCGGGCCGTAGCACTGTACCTGGAGTCGATCGGCAATCCGCGCAAATTCTCCCGGATCGCACGCAGACTTTCCCGCATGAAGCCGGTTATCGTCGCCAAGTCCGACGTCATGGGACTGCAGCTGCCGCCCGGCCATGCGGTACGCACAACGCAGGCGCCCAGTGGCGCACTCGACGCGATGTTGCGGCAGTCCGGGGTAATCCGCGTCGAGACCACCGAACAACTGATGGACGTAGCGCAGATTGTGGTCGGCCAGCCTGTTCCCGGCGGAACGGGAGTGGCTGTCTTCAGCAACTCACTTGCCCTGGGGAAAGTGCTCGCGGACGCGGCGCTTGCACAGGAACTGAACGTGGTGCGGCTGAATGCGCACCTTGATCTCGACGCAGGGCAGTCCGTGGCACTGTCCGCCCTCAAAACGGCGTTCACCGAGGCACTCGCGGATCCGGAGGTGCACTCCCTCATTCTCACCCTCATTCCGGTGGTCGGGCTCTCCTTCGAGGCGATCCTGCCGGTGCTGCAGGAGTGCGGCGCCGCTGCGGCCAAGCCAGTTGTCGCATGCTTCACCGGCGTGCTGGATCCGGCCGCGCAGCTTGAGGGGTTGCGTGCCGCCCGCGGTACTTATTCACGCCGCGGGGACGAGCCCGGAGACGGTGACGCCTCCGTACCTTGCTTTGCCAGTCCCGGAGCCGCTGTGTCTGCGTTGGGCGCGGTCGTCCGGTACAGCCGCTGGAGGGAGCGCGAGCATGGTGTGTTCGCGCAGCTGGACAGCGTCGATGAGGAAGGCGCTGCTGCCCTGCTCGGCAGTGTCCTGTCCGATGTGCGGGATGTGGGGCTGCGCCGTCTCGACAGCGGCCAGCTGCACGAGCTCCTCGACTGTTACGGCATCAACGTGCTGCCCTCGATTCCCTTCGATTCAGCTGACGAGGCTGTCGAGGCCGCAGACTCGCTGGGATGGCCGGTTGCGCTGAAGACGGTTGAAGAGAATTTGCGGCACCGCCTCGATTTCGGCGGAGTGCGGCTCAACATCCCGGATGCCTCCGGCCTGCGCGCGGGGATCGAAGCCATGCGGGCCGAACTTCGCCCCTTCGGGAGTCCAGGCCTGGAAGTCCAGCCCATGGCGCCGCCGGGGCAGGCCTGCGTGATCAGGGCGATCGAGGACCCCCTGCTTGGACCTGTAGTGTCATTCGGGATGGCCGGAGATGCGGTGAACCTGCTCGACGACTGGGCGCACGGCATTCCGCCGCTGACCACTTTGGACGCTGCAGATCTTCTCCGGACGCCGCGGGCAAGCCGACGGCTTTTCGGCTACCAGGGGCTGCCGCCAGTGGACGTCCCAGCCATCGAGGATCTCCTCCTGCGGGTTGCCCTGCTCAAGGACCGGCATCCCGAGATTGCGTTGCTGCGTTTCAACCCGGTTCTGGTCTCAGCCAGCGGGCTCGCCGTCCTCAGCGCAGAAATCAGCGTAGGAAACCCCCAGCAACGCACTGACAGCGCACGCCGGGCGATGCGCGACTGACTCGCCCCAGGCAGCCCCGCCGGGCCGGTGCCGCGGTCCACGCCGGTTAGGCGTGCGCCCTCGGCATAAGTCACACTGGAATCATGACTCCATCGCTGTCGGCGGAACGCCGCGACCTGGATGCCTCCCTCGAACGAGCGGGCTTCTACCCGCGGCTGGTGGCCGACGTCGTCCATGATGCCCTGGATGGCAGGGAACCCCTCTCGCACGTGGTTCATCTGGAGACCCATTTCGAGCGGACCGAAATTCGACGGCACATCACCGTCCTTGTTCTGACCGAGGACATGCTGGTGGTCACGCACGTGGATGACCAACAACTGGACGACACCGGAGAGCAAGTAACGGCGCAGGTGTCCACCGAGTCGGTTCCGGTCAGCCAGATCCGCTCGGTTGTGCTCAGCTACCAGTACGCGCAGCCGCAGAACTACAAACCGTCCGATCCCGTCCGTGAACTCACCCTCGGCATTGCCTGGTCCGGCGGTCAGCGGCTGGACATGGGACCGGCGAGCTGCGGCGATCCGCAGTGCGATGCCGATCACGGGTACACCGGCACCATCGCACAGGAAGACATCGTGCTTCGCGTCAGCGCGGAAGCTGACGGTCTGCAGGCTGTGCAGAACGCCAAGTCCTTCGCCCGTGCCCTGCGCACGGTGAGCACCGCCAATCCGGCCGTCTCCGGCGTCGTCGTGAACCAGCCGGGACCAAACCGGAGGCAGCCCGGGCTGGCCACCCGTTTCAGCCGAGCCCATCACGGGCGGTAGTCCTGCCCGTGCCAACCTCACCGCTCCACACGGAGCCTCTCCCAGCCGCGCCCGCCTACGGCCGCTCAACCATCGCCGAGGTCTTCACCAGTTCTGCGTCAGCTCTCGGACTCCCCGGATTTCCCAATGCACTGGACCTGCCGGCCGCGCCTCGGGTGTGTGTGGTGCTGGTGGACGGACTCGGCGCCGCGCTGCTGCGCAAACGCTCCGGCCATGCACCTTTCCTGCGGCAGTTCCTCGACTCGTCCCGCAAGCTGGGATCCGTCTTTCCGAGCACGACGGCGGCCGCGCTCGCCTCACTCGGCACCGGATTGGCGCCGGGACAACACGGGCTGGTGGGCTACGACGTCCTGGACCCTGCACAGGACAAAGTGGTGAACATGCTCGGCGGCTGGGATGCCATGGTGCAACCCGGACGATGGCAGCCCCACCCCACGGTGTTTGAGAGGGTCGCAGCCGAACTTCCAGTCACGAGCGTAGGGCTCGCGCGCTTCGACGGGTCGGGGCTGACCCGGGCAGCGCTGCGAGGCGGCAGGTACGTGGCGGGAGGTACCCCCGAGGCACGGGTGCAGGCGGTGTGCAAGGCGCTGGGTGCGAGCGATCAGGCGCTCGTCTACCTCTATCTGAATGAGCTCGACAAGACCGGGCACCGCTCAGGCTGTGCTTCTCCCGAGTGGGGGGACCGGCTTGAAGACCTGGACCGGACCATGCGATCCCTCGCCGCGAAGGTCCCGCCCCACACCCTGCTGCTGCTGACGGCGGATCACGGCATGGTGGATGTTGCGCCGGAGCAGCACGTCGACTTCTCGGCTGATGCCTCGCTGGTCGACGGCGTCGCGCATACCGGAGGAGAGCCGCGCATGGTTCACCTCTATACAGAGCCGGACCTGCCTGACGCCGGCATGCAGCGTCTAGTCGATTCCTGGCGGACGGCGCACAGTGCGCATGCGTGGATCCTCACCCGAAAGGAGGCGATCACCGCAGGACTGTTCGGGACAGTCTCGCCGGACGTCGAGCCTCGGATCGGGGATGTCCTGATCGCAGCGAGGGAACCGGTAGCGTTCTACGACACCCGCCGGGTCCCGGCGTCAGCACTCGAGATCGTTGGTCAGCACGGCTCCCTCACGCGTGCCGAGCGTGAAGTGCCGTTGCTCACCCTGGTGAAGCCGGGGCCCGGTCCGGTTCGAATGGTCGGACGCTAATCCATGGCCGAGCTCATTTTCTTCTCCGGGACCATGGATTGCGGCAAGTCCACTCTTGCCCTGCAGATGGATCACAACCACAGCGCCCGCGGACGCGCCGGGCTGCTCTTCAGCTCTCATGACCGTGCGGGGGAGTCTGTCATCTCGAGTCGGCTGGGACTCATGACTCAGGCAATTGAGGTCCGCGCTGACACCGATTTCTGGGAGGAGCTGGTCAGAAGCCGCACTCACGGAACCCGTGTCGACTACCTCATCTGCGATGAGGCGCAGTTCTACACGCCCGTGCAGATTGAGCAGCTTGCGCGCATCGTCGACGACATGGCCATAGACGTCTTCGCCTTTGGAATCACCTCCGACTTCCGCACGCAGCTGTTTCCGGGGTCGCGGCGGCTGATTGAACTGGCCGACAGGACGCAGGTCCTTCAGGTGGAGGCATTGTGCTGGTGCGGGCGCCGGGCCACGCACAACGCGCGCACGGTTGACGGCGTCATGGTCGTCGAGGGAGAACAGATGGTGGTCGGAGATGTTGAACCGTCCAGCACCGAAAGCGATCCCGGCCAGCCGCGGCTGACGGGCGGAGGGCTCGATGAACTCGATCTTCCGGCCGGTCCGGTGATCGGTTATGAGACGCTCTGCCGGAGGCACCATATGCGCAGAGTGACGGCGCATACTGCGCGCACCCACGCCGGCAGCGACGTGCCGCTGCCCTTCGATCCGGCTGCCGCAAGGCTCTGAGACCGGGGACTGTTAGTCGCCCTTGGTCCCGAACACGATCTCGTCCCAGCTGGGCACGCTGGAACGCCGGGGCTTCAGTTTCCGGTCAGCGTTCTGATCAGTTGCTTTGGCTGGAGCATCGTCCGGTTCCGATTCCGGAACTCGTTCCGGTGACCCTTCCGAGCGGCGGTCCGACCCCCTGCTCTCGGACCGCGGAACCGCAGCCTCGTCAGTGTCGCGGGCGAAGCGCTGCGGCCTCGCGATGACGCTTACTTCACGCGTGTCGGTGCTGACGCCTTCGAAAAGACGGGGAGTGCCGTCGTCGTACGTGTGGTCTTCGGAGTCTTTGCCTTCAAAAATGGAGGGAGCCAGGCTCAGCCCCGGGAAGGGAGTCGGATCAGCGCTGCCGGAATCGTCGGTGCCCTCTGCCTCGTCAGCTCCCTGGCGGGGGTGAGCGGCTGGAATGTGGCCCTTGGCGAGCATCAGGGCCAGCGCATCATCGCCGTCTTCATCCGCACCCAGCCGCTGCCCTCGGCGTGAGCGCAGTACTTCGAGCAGTTCGTCGGAATCGTCCTCTTCAGGGGAGTCAACGGCCGCATCCGTTTCAAAATCGAAGACCCTGTCCGCGACCGCACTCAGCTTCCGGGAGGGCAGCGGACCATCCAGCGGCTCAAGCTCGCTCAGGACCTGCGCCCAGCGGTTTGCGTTGAGGACCGCGCGCCGGGACGGGTTGAACGTCCACTGCGCCGGCGGCTCCTCACCGACGGAGGCGGCGGATCCTGTGGGCAGCTCGAACCTGACCACGACCGCCCACAAACCATCCGGCTTTCGCCAGGCGTCCCATTGCGCTGTATCAGGGTCCACTCCGAAGGCGCGCAGCCGGAAGCGCACCATATCCTCAAGCTGGGCCGGGTTTTCGCCGAACGCGGAGCGGTATCCGTCATTGGACGGCAGCGGGGAGGCGACTTCCACGCGCTGCGCCAGGTGAGCCATGTAGTCGCGTTCGGCGCGGACCGGGCCTTCGTAGCGCAGCACGTGCTGCAGTTCGACGCCCGTCTCATCGACGATGTCCTGGGCGGTTGCGCCGCTGCGGATCCTCGCCTGAATATCTCGGGGCGCAAGGGAGGGGCGCTTGGCTGCACCGCCCGGCCGCTCGGTATCAGCGGACGGCTCCTGCCGTGCCGCCGGACGTGTGGATGGCCTCGAGCTCGCCATCCGCAACGCCTCGTTGACGGGCAGGCGGAACGAAGCCCCGCCCTCACCGCTCAGCAGCAGATGACCTCCGCCCTCATCCACGCCTACCAGCCGTAGCTCCTGCATGAAAAACCCTCCAGCCGACATACATTACTTTCAGTGAAACTCTGCCATTCAAAGGGGTTGGCTCCTACTCCATCCCTGGTGTGGCGCGGAACTTGTGCTCTGATTGGCTTTTGAGGGAGCGATCAGCAACAATCTCTGCGGTGCGGGCACAAAAGCGGCCCTCTCAGCGTTGTGACACGGACAGGATTCCTGCGCTTTACGGCACCGTTCCTGTAGCGCGGATTTGACCATGGCACCTATGACCACTTACATCCACCGGAGCGTGAACTACTAACTATGGCGACTGACTATGATGCGCCGCGGAAGACTGATGACGAAGTCAGCGAAGACTCGATTGAAGAGCTGAAGTCCCGCCGCACGGACAAGCAGTCCGCGGTTGTCGACGAGGATGAGACGGAGGCTGCGGAAGGCTTTGAGCTTCCCGGCGCCGACCTCTCCGGCGAAGAACTGCTTGTGCGCGTGCTCCCCGCCCAGGCCGACGAATTCACGTGTGCCTCGTGCTTCCTGGTGCGTCATCGCTCACAGATTGCGAAGGAAAAGGGCGGGTTGGCCTACTGCAAGGACTGTGAAGGCTGACTTCCGCTATCTTCCGGATGCTCTCACCCGTTCGTGTCGCGTGCCGAAGCGTCACACTCCCTGCGCCGGGGCGGTCAGCGCGGCTTTGAGCTGCTCCGGCCGCCTCGTCGACGTCAACCAGTACGGCGTGGGATCCTCTGCGTCCTCGATCGTGATCCTGACGACGGGCGAGATCCACCCGCGAATGCAGAGGTAGGCCCTCCCATGCAGCTCGGTTCCGCGCTGCGCGGTGGCGTCGGCGCCTGTGAACGCCGTGACGTCGCCGAGGTACCGGCGCTCGATCTGTGCCTTGCCCACCTGGAGTTCCGCAGCGGTTACCCGAATTCGCGGTGTGGACAGCACCAGCAGGGTGGTCAATACGGCCGCAACAACGACGGCGGCAACAATCCCCGCCTCGATGCTGATCGGTATGAACGTGAACACCGAGGCGACGGCTGCGCCGGCCACCACCATCCAGATCCACGGTGCCGGCCACAACTTCTCTTCGTAAAGAACCGATTCACCGGCGGATCCTGTAGGCATGTCAGCTAGCTAAGCACCTTTCCGACCGCTTTTCATCCTGGCGCGAAGGCGCTGGCCCACAGGTGGAAGCGCTAGAGTAAAAGGAGCAAAGGGCTCCGGCGCATTCCGCGCTTTCGGCGCATCGCGCCGGTGAGCAGCGCGTGCAGTGCCCGCCCCCAAAGAACCGTGCCATCAAAGAATCGTGCAGGAGAAGACATGCTTGATACCGCGGAAGCTCTATCCGTGCAGATCAAAATGCTCGACGACGGACTCGAGCCGCCTGCTTATGCACACGCTGGTGACGCCGGCGCCGACCTGTCCACGAGGATCGACTTTGAACTCCAGCCGGGCGAGCGCGCACTCATTCCTACCGGTGTCTGCATCGCACTGCCGATAGGGTACGCGGCGTTCGTCCACCCCCGGTCGGGGCTGGCTGCACGGCACGGAATCACTGTGGTCAACGCGCCCGGCACGGTAGACGCCGGTTATCGCGGAGAAATTGCCGTGACGCTGCTCAATACCGATGCGTCGGCGCCGTTGACTTTCCGCCGGGGCGACCGCATCGCCCAACTGGTTATTCAGAAGGTGGAGCAGGCGACATTCGTAGCGGTGGAGAACCTTCCGGACTCAGCGCGCGGAGCCGGCGGTTTCGGATCCACGGGCGGATTCGCTCCGACCGCAGAAGCCTCACGCTGACGCAACCGACCGGCAGCGACCAGCTGCCCATGACCATCGAAGGAGGAACCCGATCATGATCTTCGGGCGCCGCAAGAAAAGCCAGCATCAGAGCGAAGCAGCAGAGACAGCTCAAGACGACACGGCATCGATCTCGCCTGACGAAACCGCAGGGGACCGCGAAGAACGTGGTGCAGAGAATGCTCCAGCTCAGGCTGAGCCGACTCCCGGACGTGCTTCAACAGGCCCATTCGATGAGTCGGAGAAAGACACAGCGGCGGGGTACATCGACCTCGGCGCCCTCCGCATTGCCGCTGCCGAGAACCTTCAGCTCCGCCTCGAGGTTGAGGAACGGACCAAACGCGTGATCGCTGTGACGCTGGATATCAATGGCTCCAACCTGCAGCTCCAGGCCTTCGCCGCTCCACGGTCGGAGGGGCTCTGGGATGAAATCCGTGAGCAGATTGGTGCCTCGGTGGGCTCGCAGGGCGGAACCGTCTCGGAGCGGCAGGGCGAGTTCGGGACTGAACTGATTGCCAAGCTACCCGCGCAGACACCGGACGGCCGCGCCGGTTTCCGCGTTGCCAGATTTGTCGGCGTTGACGGTCCGAGGTGGTTCCTCCGGGGAGTGTTCGGCGGCCCCGCTGCCATGGATTCTGCCATCGCCGGGCCCATGGAGCAGCTCTTCCGCAACGTGGTTGTGGTTCGAGGAGACCATCCGCTGCCTCCGCGTGAACTCCTTCCGCTCAAGCTGCCGAAGGACGCCGGAGCCCCGAAGCAGCCTGAGCAGCCAAAAGCGACACCGGATGACCCGCTTCGGCGGGGCCCCGAGATCACTCACATTGGCTGACCAGGGTGCACCAGGGAACCCGGCAGCGGCACCGGCTCCATTACCGGCGCGCGGACGGTTCGCCGGCAGCGGCTTCGTCGAACGGGTGAGGATTCTGCCACGCAGCTCCGCGCCGCAGTTCGACGCCACGATTGCCCTGCACACCCAGCGGGCTGCCTCCCCGGCCGCGGAAGCCGCGCCCCCGGGAACCCGCGTCCGGCTTGTCTGGATCGGTCAGCGCCGCATCCCGGGGATCGACCCCGGAGTCGATCTGGCTTTCGAGGGCATGGTCAGCCTCATCGACGGCATTCCCACCATCCACAACCCGCGGTACGAGATTGTCTGCCGTCCTGAGGAGTCACTGTGAACCAGCCCGCTGAGGACCGCACCGGCGGCGACGCCTCGGATAATCCCGGGGAACCGGTTCCAGACTTGAGCATGAGTGCGCTTGCCGGCCAGTATGCGGCAAAGGCCGGGGTTCGTCAGGACGAAAGCGGGCGAATTGACGTCCTCCAGTCGATCGGGGGTACGCGTGGTCTGGCCGAGAGCATCCTTCCGGGTCTTCTGTTCACGGTGGTTTTCACCATCCTGCGGGACCTGCAGATCTCGCTCATCGTTGCCCTTGCCGTCTCGGCCGTCTTCACGATCACTCGATTGCTGACCAAGACACCGCTCACCCAGGCTCTGTCCGGGCTGATTGGTGTGGGAATCTGCGCGTTCGTCGCCAACCGGACCGGCAACGCGGAAGACTTTTTCCTTCCGGGTTTTTTCACCAATGCCGCGTATATCGTGGGCATGGTCGTTTCCATTGCGGTCAAGTGGCCGCTGGCCGGGCTGCTCTTCGGCTTCATCCGGGGAGAGGGAACCGAGTGGCGCAGGAACGCGTCGAGGATCCGGGCCTACTCGCTGGCCACCTGGCTGATCGTTGCCGTGCTCGCGCTGCGGCTCATCGTGCAGGTGCCGCTGTATCTGGCAGACAATATCGCGGCGCTCGGCACCGCCCGGGTTGCGATGGGAGTTCCGCTCTATGCGCTCGGGCTCTGGTTCGCCTGGCTCGTCTCCCGGCCGGCGCTTGTGAAGAAGGAGCATCCCCCGGCCTGACACAGGCTTGTCAGGAAGCGGGCCGTAGAGCTGCTCTCAGTGCGTCTTCCGCGGCAATTGCAGCGACGAAGAACAGTTCATCGCCGGCTTCGACAACATCATCGGGGCTGGGCGTGATGGGGGCATCGTCACGGAGGATCGCCACGGCCGTGCAGTCGGCCGGCAGTTCAATCGATCCGAGAGTCCGTCCCACGAGCGGGGAATCCTGCGGAACAGTGAACTCCACAATCGCTGAGACACCGGTCTGTAGCGTCAGCAGTCGCACCAGGTCGCCGATCTCCACCGCTTCCTCCACGAGCGCGGTCATCAGTCGCGGAGTGTTCACCGCTACATCCACGCCCCAGGAGTCGTCGAACATCCAGTCGTTCTTCGGGTTGTTGACCCGGCCCACTGTGCGCCCTACCCCGAACTCGCTCTTCGCGAGGAGGGAAACCACCAGATTCACCTTGTCATCACCGGTAGCCGAGACAACGACGTCGGCCTCATCCAGCCGGGCGTCCTTCAGGGTGGTGAGTTCACAGGCATCGCCGATCAGCCAGCGCGCGCCCTTCAACCCGCTTCGGCCGACCACCTCCGGCTTCTCGTCAATCAGCAGGATGTCGTGGTTATTGGAGAGAAGTTCGCGCGCGATGGATGACCCGACACTCCCGGCCCCGGCAATGACAACCTTCATTCCTGCTCCTCCCGAGGCGGCTTCGACAGTACCCGAGCCACTTCGTCTGTTGCGACAGTTTCCATCATGGCGTGGACTACATCGCCTTCCTGGTAGCTGGTCCCGGAGACCGGCAGCATTCCCTCGCCGAATCGGGTGAGGTAAGCAACGCGGACCCCTGCCGCTGATTCGATTTCCTTCACAGACCTGCCGAGCCAACCGTCATGGAGTGCGAGTTCACCGAGGATGAGCCTGCCCGAGGATTCACGGAAGTCACCGTTGATGCTCTGTTCAGGCAGAATCCGGCGCAGAACCTGGTCGGCGCTCCACCGGACCGCCGCCACCGTGGGTATTCCCAGCCGCTGGTAGATTTCGGCCCGTCCGGGATCGTAGATCCTGGCGACGACGTGCGGCACGTGAAAGATCTCCCGGGCAACCCGGGTTGCAAGGATATTCGAATTGTCTCCGCTGGAGACAGCCGCAAAGGCATAGGCGTTTTCAATGTCGGCGTTTTTCAGGGTGTCGCGGTCAAACCCCACACCCGTAACCTTGCGGCCGCCGAATGAGCCCCTCAGCCGGCGGAACGCGCGGTCGTCCTGATCGATGATCGCAACGCTGTGCCCGGACTCGTCGAGCGTATGCGCAAGGCTGACTCCCACCCGGCCGCAACCCATGATTACGAAATGCGCCACTGACCACCCCTGGTTGTCTGCTTCCCGATTGTCAGACCTAAGCGTAGTGGTCCGGTAGAGGCGACGCCGCTCAAACGCGCTAGTCTGTGGGCTGTGCTGACATTCTTCGAGGCCGTCAAGCGGGTGCTGGTGGGCAAACCGTTCCGCAATGACCGGCTCCGGCATGAGACCCTGCCCAAGAAGATCGCCATGCCGCTGTTCTCCACCAGCGCGCTGTCCTCGGCAGCGTACTCGCCGGACGAGATTCTCCTCACCCTCGCGCTGGCGGGCGTTACAGCTGTTGCTGTGTCGCCCTGGGTGGGTCTCGCCGTCATCGTGGTGCTGCTGGTGGTCATAGCGTCCTACCGTCAATCAGTGCACGCCTATCCTTCAGGCGGTGGCGATTATGAGATCGCCCGGCGCAATCTGGGCAACGGGGCCGGCGTGACCGTCGCCGCGGCCCTCATGGTGGATTACGTCCTCACCGTGGCGGTGTCGGTCTCCGCCGCCGCGCACTATCTAATCTCGCTGGCGCCGGCCCTGGCGGGCACGCAGAGCGCGCTGGCGGCGGGCGCCGTCGTCGTTCTGGTGCTTGTGAACCTGCGGGGATTCACACGGGACGCACGGGTCCTGGCCGTCCCGTCCTATATCTTCATGGCGGCGATCCTCGCGCTCTGCGTGGCCGGGATCGTGCAGCGGCTCTCCGGGACGCTGGGGGAGGCGCCGAGTGCCCGCTTCGAGATCATTCCGGATCCGGCGTTCGAGAGCGGTCTGGTAGGACTGGCCGGAGCGCTGCTCATCCTGCGGGCGTTCTCCTCGGGCGCGGCTGCGCTGACCGGCGTGGAGGCACCGAGCGCAAACGTGCCGAGTTTCGAACCGCCGCGCGGCCGCAATGCAGCGAGCACGCTGCTCGTCCTGGGCGTGGTCGCGTCGGCGATGACGGCGGGGGTTATTTACCTGGCGAACGCGACCCGCGTGCATGTGGTGCAGAATCCGTCGGAGCAGCTGCTGCTTGGTGGTGAACCCGTGGGAGGCTCCTACGTCCAGAACCCGGTGATCAGCCAACTTGCCAGAACCATCTTCGACGGCGGAAGCCTGCCGTTCATCGTGGTTGTGTCAGCGACTGCGCTCATCCTCCTGCTGGCCGCGCACGGAGCGTTCAACGGCTTCCCGGTGCTGGCATCGATCCTCGCCAAGGATGGATACCTTCCACGTCAGCTGCGTACCCGCGGCGACCGGCTCACCTTCAGCAACGGCATCATGGCGCTGGGTCTCGGGGCCATTGCGCTGATCGTTGTCTTCCGGGCGGACGTCACCCAGCTGGTGCAGCTGTACATCGTCGGCGTCTTCGTCTCCTTCACCGCCACCCAGCTCGCGCTGATCAAGCACTGGACCCGGGAACTGCGCAGCACCGTCGACAAGAAGCACCGGCGGCAGATGAACAAGTCCCGCGCCATCAACTCGATCGGATTTGTACTCACCGCCGCAGTGCTCGTGGTGGTCCTGGTGACCAAATTCGAGTTCGGAGCCTGGATCGCAGTCCTTGCGATGGTGGTGCTCTTCGCGGTCATGCTCAGCATCAAAATGCACTATGACCAGGTGGCGCGTGAACTTGCGATCGACGACGCCGCCTCCGCCCGCGCCCTGCCCTCACGGGTCCACGCCGTCATTCTCGTGTCGCATGTGCGCAAGCCGGTCCTGCGCGCGCTGGCCTTCGCCCGTGCGTCCCGCCCCTCAAAACTTGATGCGATCGTGGTTGATGTCGACGCCGAAGAGACCCGCCGCACGCTCGAGGACTGGGACCGGCTCGAGCTCCCGGTGCCGATCACCGTCCTCGCCTCGCCCTACCGGGACACCATCCAGCCGATCATGGACTACATCAAGTCCATGCGGCGGAATTCGCCGCGGGACCTCATTGTGGTCTATATCCCGGAATACGTCGTCGGTAAATGGTGGGAGCAGCTGGTCCACAACCAGACCGCGCTGCGCATCAAGACCCGGCTGCACTTCGAGCCGGGGGTTATGGTGGCAAGCGTGCCATGGCAGTTGGCATCCTCCGACGCCGCCCGCGAATCCCAGGACCTCAGGTGACCCAGAACCCAGAACTCGAACTAACCATCGGTCCGCCCGCCCACGGCGGGCACTGCGTTGCCCGGCACGAGGGCAGGGTGATCTTCGTGCGCCACGCGCTGCCCGGAGAGGTGGTGAAGGCACGCCTGACCGAGCACGACGACGACGCCCGCTTCTGGCGCGCGGACGCCACGGAGGTGCTCCAGTCCTCTTCCGACCGCGTGAACCACCCATGGCCGTTGGCTGACGCCGGCCTCGCCGGACTGCGCGGCACCCGTCCGGTGGGAGGCGCGGAATTCGGTCACATCGACCTGTCCGCGCAGCGCCGTCTGAAGAGTGAAATCTTCTCGGAGCAGCTTGTGCGCCTTGGAAAGATCGAGCGCGACATCACCGTCGAACCGGTTCCCGATGAAGCGCCGGACGGGCTGGGATGGCGCACCCGGGTGGGTTTCGCCGTCGATCCAGACGGGCATCTTGCCATGCATGAGCACCGCTCGAACGTGCTGATTCCGGTGGCCGATATGCCGCTGGCCGTTCCTGCGATCAATGGCCTGGCGCTCTGGAACCTGGACTTCAGCGGCCTGGATGGAGTGGAAGTCGCCGCGGGGTCCGGGGATGATGAGCCGCTGGTGCTGCTCAACACCCGACAGGATCGGCCTAACCGCAGGATCCGGACGGTAGCTGAGGAAATCCAGGGCGCGTCGGTGGCGGCGTGGAACCCTGAAACGGGCTCGCTGACGCAGCTCCGCGGTAAGACCTGGGTGCGTGAAACCGTTGGAAACCATAGCTTCCGGGTCACCGGAGAGGGCTTCTGGCAGATCCACCGTAGTGCCCCGGCGGTCCTGACAGCGGCGGTGCTCGAGGGCCTCGATGCAGCGCCCGGCCTGCGGTTGGCGGATTTGTATGCCGGAGCGGGATTGTTCACCGCAGCGCTCGCGGAACGCGTCGGTGAGGCGGGTTCCGTCCTCTCCGTCGAGGGATCATCGGCAGCGAGCCGTGACGCGCGGAGGAATCTCCACGGGCGTGCCCACGTGGATATCGTGCAGGGCAAGGTGGAGAAGGTGCTGCGTGAGCGCCGGCCGCATCTGGACGCCGTCGTGCTGGATCCGCCGCGGGCCGGTGCAGGCAGGGAGGTCGTTCGGGCCATGACCGGAACCGGCGCAAAGTCGGTGGTGTACGTATCCTGCGATCCGGCTTCCTTCGCCCGCGATGCCGCCTACTTCACGGCGGCGGGATGGAGCCTTGAATCCCTGCGCGTGCTTGACCTGTATCCGCACACGCACCACATGGAGTCGGTGGCAGTCTTCCGCGGAGAGTGAGCGCTCGATCGCTGCATACCGATAGGATGAAAATGTTGTTCCGCGTGGACTTCGCGGCCTTATGATCGACGCGAAAACCCGACACCTGCTCCTGCTGGAGTCTTAGGTACTCCTAACTAGCAGCTCGCGCCCGCCGGAACAAGGATAGAAGACGGCGAGAGGAGTCCTGACATGAGTAGTGTGGACAGCTTCGGTTCCAAAGGCGTACTAGACGTCGCCGGTGCCGAATATGAGATTTTCCGGTTGAATGCAGTTGAAGGCGCCGAGAGCCTTCCGTACAGCCTCAAGGTTCTGCTCGAGAACCTGCTGCGCACCGAGGACGGCGCAAATATCACTGCGGATCACATTCGCGCCCTCGCAGACTGGGACGCAGACGCCCAGCCGAGTACCGAAATCCAGTTCACTCCGGCGCGCGTCCTGATGCAGGACTTCACCGGCGTGCCCTGTGTCGTGGATCTGGCCACCATGCGGGAAGCTGTCAAGGAGCTCGGCGGAGATCCGGCGCGCGTCAACCCGCTCGCACCTGCTGAAATGGTCATCGACCACTCCGTGCAGATCGACGTCTTCGGCAATTCCGAGGCGATCGAGCGCAACATGGAGATTGAATACGAGCGCAATGGCGAGCGTTACCAGTTCCTGCGCTGGGGCCAGACCGCCTTTGATGACTTCAAGGTTGTTCCCCCCGGAACGGGCATTGTGCACCAGGTCAACATCGAATACCTGGCGCGTACGGTCATGACCCGCGAGGTAGACGGTACGCTGCGTGCCTATCCTGACACCTGCGTCGGCACCGACTCCCACACCACCATGGTCAATGGCCTGGGCGTGCTGGGTTGGGGCGTCGGCGGCATCGAGGCCGAGGCCGCGATGCTTGGCCAGCCCGTGTCGATGCTGATTCCACGCGTCGTCGGCTTCAAGCTCACCGGCTCAATCCCGGCCGGCGCAACGGCAACCGACGTAGTTCTGACCATCACGGAGATGCTCCGCAAGCATGGCGTCGTCGGGAAGTTTGTTGAGTTCTACGGCGAAGGCGTTGCAGAGGTTCCGCTGGCCAACCGCGCCACCATCGGCAACATGAGCCCGGAATTCGGTTCAACGGCCGCCATGTTCCCCATCGACGACGTCACGCTCGAGTACCTGCGCCTCACCGGTCGCTCCGAAGAGAGTGTCGCGCTCGTGGAGTCCTACACCAAGGAACAGGGCCTCTGGCATGACCCCTCGCGTGAGATCCGTTTCTCGGAGTACATCGAGTTGGACCTGTCCACCGTTGTTCCTTCCATCGCAGGGCCAAAGCGGCCCCAGGACCGCATCGCCCTGACGGACTCCAAGGAGCAGTTCCGCAAGGACATCCACAACTACACCGGTAACGCTGATGACGCAGCGCTGGACGAGGCGCTCGAGGAGTCTTTCCCGGCCTCCGACGTCCCTGCCATGACGTCCACGCTCAAGCATTCCGCTGCAGCATCGGCAAACGGACGGCCGTCCCGGCCGGTCAAGGTCAATATGGCGGACGGGCGGGAATTCATCCTCGACCACGGTGCAGTAAGCATCGCGTCGATCACCTCGTGCACCAACACCTCGAACCCGTCAGTGATGCTGGCCGCGGCGCTGCTCGCCCGGAATGCCGTGGACAAGGGCCTCGCTTCGAAGCCCTGGGTGAAAACTTCCGTGGCACCCGGCTCGAAGGTTGTCACCGATTACTATGACAAGTCCGGGCTGACTCCGTACCTGGAAAAGCTTGGCTTCTTCATCGTGGGCTACGGCTGCGCCACCTGCATCGGCAATTCCGGTCCGCTTGAGGAGGAAATCTCCAACGCGATCCAGAACAACGACCTCTCGGTTGCTGCAGTGCTCTCGGGCAACCGGAACTTCGAGGGCCGCATCAACCCCGACGTCAAGATGAATTACCTCGCGTCGCCGCCGCTGGTCATTGCCTACGCGCTGGCTGGAACCATGGACTTCGACTTCGAGAATGATCCGCTCGGACAGGACGAGTCAGGCAACGACGTCTTCCTGCAGGACATCTGGCCGAGCCCCACCGAAGTGCAGCAGGTCATCGATTCCTCGATTGACGAGGCCATGTTCTCAAAGGGCTACGAGGGAGTGTTCGACGGCGATGACCGCTGGAAGGCGCTCGATACCCCGGAGGGCGACACCTTCGCCTGGGCGGAGGACTCCACCTACGTGCGCAAGCCTCCGTACTTCGAGGGCATGCAGGCCCAACCGGAGCCGGTAGCGGACATTGAGGGAGCCCGCGTGCTCGCCAAGCTCGGTGATTCCGTCACCACCGACCACATCAGCCCCGCGGGATCGTTCAAGTCCGACAGCCCGGCGGGCCGTTACCTCCTCGAGCATGGCGTAGCCCGCAAGGACTTCAACTCCTACGGATCACGCCGCGGCAACCACGAGGTAATGATCCGCGGCACCTTCGCAAACATCCGGCTGCGCAACATGCTGCTCGATGGAGTAGAGGGCGGCTTCACCCGCGACTTCACGCAGACCGGCGGACCGCAGGCCTATATCTACGATGCCGCGATGAACTACCAGGCCGCAGAGACACCGCTGGTTGTCCTCGCGGGCAAGGAATACGGTTCAGGGTCATCGCGTGACTGGGCTGCCAAGGGCACTGCGCTGCTCGGAGTCAAGGCCGTCATCGCAGAAAGCTACGAGCGTATCCACCGGTCAAACCTCATCGGTATGGGTGTGCTGCCCCTGCAGTTCCCTGCCGGTGAAAATGCTGCAACGCTCAAACTGACCGGAACTGAGACGTTTGCCATTGAGGGCGTCACCGAGCTGAACAACGGCAACTCGCCGGCAACCGTCAAGGTGACGGCCACTCCGGAAGAGGACGGTAGTCCGGTCACCTTCGATGCTGTCCTCCGCATCGACACGCCGGGTGAAGCTGACTACTACCGCAACGGCGGAATTCTGCAGTACGTCCTGCGCCAGTTGGCAGCGGCGTCCTGACCGAGCCCCCGTCCATGCAAAACACGCCGTTCCCGGTATTGGGAGCGGCGTGTTTTGTGTTGCACCGGCGGCGCGCGACGGCCGCGGGCACGGCTGGGCGGCAGGCCGCGTTAGAGTTAACAGCGTGTGAGAACGCACCGGTGCCGTGAATCACAAGTAGCAGAAGGAGGCGCGATGGGACTCCTGGAGACCATCCACAGCCCACAGGACCTCACCAGGTTGTCAGGACAGCAGCTTTCCCGCCTGGCAGCGGAGATACGTGCCTTCCTCATCCGTACCGTGTCGCGAACCGGCGGCCATCTGGGTCCCAACCTGGGCGTTGTTGAGCTGACAATCGGCATTCATCGGGTGTTTGACTCCCCTCGCGACAGTATTGTCTTTGACACCGGGCACCAGTCCTATGTGCACAAACTCCTGACCGGACGTCAGAATTTTGATTCCCTGCGCCAGCAGGGCGGGCTCTCGGGCTATCCTTCCCGTGCTGAATCAGTCCACGACGTCGTTGAAAGCTCGCACGCCTCGGCGTCGCTTTCGTGGGCGGATGGCATCTCGCGGGCGCGCGTGTTGAACGGCGAGGAGGATCGCACTGCCGTTGTCCTGATCGGCGACGGCGCCCTGACCGGCGGAATGGCCTGGGAAGCGATCAACAACATCGCCGCTGACCAACGGCGCCGGGTCGTGATTGTCGTCAATGACAACGGTCGCTCCTACGCACCCACAATCGGCGGGGTTGCTGACTACCTCGCCTCGCTGCGGCCAACCCTTGACACGGTGCGTACCCACCGCGTGTATGAGGGCACCCTCGACTGGTGGAAGCGCAAGCTGCAGAACGGCGGTACAGTCGGCCGCTTCGCCTACAAGAGCCTGCACGCCACCAAGAAGGGCGTGAAGGACTGGTGGGCGCCCCAGGGCCTCTTCGAGGATCTGGGCATGAAATACATTGGCCCCATCAACGGTCATGACCTCGCTGCGGTAGAGCACGCACTGACCCAGGCCAAAAACTATGGTGGTCCGGTCATCGTCCATGCCATTACCGAGAAAGGCCACGGCTACGCGCCCGCACGTGCCGATGAAGCAGACCAGTTCCACGCCGTCGGAATCATTGATCCTGAAACCGGCGAGCCGATCGGCGCCGGGGGAGTACAGTCATGGACCTCGGTTTTCGCCGAGGAAATTGCGGCCATAGCCGATGAGCGGCAGGACATCGTCGGCATTACCGGCGCCATGCTCATTCCGGTCGGGCTCCACAAGTTTGCCGCGAACCATCCGGACCGGGTGTTCGACGTCGGCATTGCGGAACAGCATGCTCTCACCAGTGCAGCCGGCATGGCTTTTGGCGGCCTCCATCCGGTGATCGGGCTGTACGCCACCTTCCTGAACCGTGCTTTCGATCAGCTTCTGATGGATGTCGCCCTCCATAAGGCGGGCGTGACCATTGTGCTGGACCGCTCCGGAGTTACCGGGCCCGACGGCGCGAGCCACCATGGTATGTGGGATCTCTCGATGCTGCAGATCGTACCGGGGCTGCATCTGGCGGCGCCGCGTGATGCCACCCGGCTTCGGGAGGAACTCCGCGAGGCGGTGGCCATCGGCGATGCACCCTCGGTGGTGCGTTACTCGAAGGGTAACGTCGGTGTCGAGGTTGAGGCTGTTGAACGGCTCTCCGACGGGGTGGACGTCCTTTGCCGCAGACCGGCCGGTTCCCGCCAGAATGATGTCCTGATTGTCAGCGTCGGAGCCATGAGCGAACTCGCGCTTGATGTATCCAACCGGTTGGGGGCCCAGGGGATCAGTTCCACCGTCATCGATCCGCGGTGGGTATTGCCGGTGGCCCGTTCAGTCATTGAGCTTGCTGCCGAGCACCGCATCGTCGTCGTCATCGAGGACGGGGTGCGTGCCGGCGGCGTCGGTTCGCGCATTCGGCAGGAGATGCGCTCTGCCGGCGTGGATACGGCACTCAACGAGGTTGGCCTGCCGGTGGAATTCCTTGACCATGGCTCACGCAGCGAGGTTCTGGAGCGTGTCGGGCTGACTGCCCGGAAGGTTGCACAGGACACAGTGGAGCAGGTGCTCGGAACCAAGGTGCCCGTGGCGCGTCCGTTGCCCGGTGAGGTGCCTTCGGCCACGGGTCAGCTGCCTAAGCTCTAACCCGCCGGACACAGCTCAGCCGAGGAATGCCCGGGAGAAACTGAAGAACACAGAGGCCGCGGTCGCTACGAGCAGCAGCACGGTGAGCGGCCAGGCCCATTCGGCAAGGAACCGCCGTATGCCTCCGGGCGCCGGAAGATCTCCACGGATGATGTTCCGCGCCGTCAGCAGGACAGTCAGGACGATCAGAACTGCCCACACCGCCATACAGTACAGGCACAGGATGTGGATCACGAACAGCGCCTGGCTCCAAAGCCAGACGACAAAAATGAACCCGAGGCTGACTCCGATCTGCAGGCCGCGCCAGTACCAGCGGGCCGGACGCGCACCCGAGAACAGGACCATCGCCGTCGTGAGGATGATCGTGAAGGCAACAAGGCCGATCAGCGGATTGGGAAACCCGAACAACGCCGCCTGCCAGGTGCGGAACACCTCGCCGCAGGAGACAAACGGGCTGATGTCGCAGGACGTCACGTAGTTCGGATTCTCGTACAGCGCGATCCGTTCCAGGACCAGTTGCCCCGAGGCCAGAAAGCCGACGACGCCGCACACGGCCATCAACCACGCCATACCGCGGTCGCCGGCCAACGCAGGTTGAGTGCTTCCGCTCCAACCCGCCGGCTCTGTCCGGGCGTCCTCGGGCATGCGCCCCTCCTCGGTATCGCTGTGCCGGCTTGTTTGCCACCAGCGAGTCTAGCGGCCGGTACAGGCGGTGGTGATGGGCGTGTGAGACAATGAACGTGGCTGGTGCGGGAACCACATTCCGGTGCCGGTCCAGTGACAGGCTTCCGGTTCTGCCGGCGACGCTCCTGCGGATTTGGCACTTGATGGTGAACCCCGCAGAATCCGCCGGGCAGGACCCGCGCTGGTTTTCAGCGATCGGGCAGGAAAAGCGCCACTGGTCTTCGAGTGATGCCGCGCCCCATGGTTGGCGCGACCTCGAACGACACAATAACGACTTCCGGGTGGCGCGTGCACTCACGCCGCGGACACCCGACCAAGCGCCTCGCGGCGACGGAATGTGGACGCCGTTCGCGGGGGTGGAGCACAGCCGAATATGGATACAAACGCATCAGACACCTCAGAGGTCCTGACGGACACAGCTGAGCAGGAAGCGCCGGCGCTCAAGGCGCCGCGTACCCGACGCAGGAAAAATGAGGACGTAGCTGAGCGTCCGGAAGCCGTACCGGCGGCCGCTGACGGTGAAGAGGCCGCGCAACCCGCGCGCCGCCGGACTTCCCGGCGGGCGTCACAGCCTGAGGTCAGCCTGCCCGAGTCCCCATCCCAGCCGCCGTCGGTCGGTTCAAACGCCGGTGCTTCCGGAACTTCTACTGACGCCCCGACCGGCGAAGCTGTCGTCGAAGAGGGCCAGTTTTCGAGCGATGCACCCGCAGCAGAAAAGAAGCCCGCGCGCACCCGGCGTACCCGCAAATCCGCGACCGATGTGAGTCCTGAGCCGTCCGAGGCCTCAGCGGAGGCGCCGGATGAGGCCGGTTCCTCGCCGGAGCGGCCCGTCCGCCGTCGTCGTGTGGCAACGAAGGCAGCCACCGTGGAGGGGGCTACCGGAGGGTCGGCAGTAGAACCCCCAGCAGCAGTTGAGCCTGCTGCCACGGAAACTGTTGCGCCGGATGTTCAGTCTGCCGGTGCTCCCGAAGTGCCGGCGGCCGAAGAAGCTCCCCGCCGATCCCGCCCGACGCGCAGCCGTCGAGCAACACGCAGCGCGGGGCCTGCAGATGACTTCGCCGATTCCGGGAGCGCTGGAACGGGCGTAAGCCAGGACGCTCAGACTGCTGCCGGCGCACCGGAGGCTGCGCCGGCACCAGACGCTGCGGCCGACGAGGACGTCGCTTCCGGGGGCGCCGAAGCGGATGACCGTGCCGGCCTGGACCCCTTCGCCGTTCCGGATTCGCCGGTATCCCTGCTCTTCCACGCTCCGGACCTCACCGCGGTTGTGCCGCGGACGCCGCCGAAGACCGCTCCGAAGGCTGTTACCGAAGACGCCGAAGACAATACCGAGGGCGACGACGACGGGCGCGGACGCCGCCGGAGCAGGCGCAGCAGGAGCCGCAGCCGGGCGACGGAGTCTGAGGCCTCCGAATCCGGGCCGGAGGCCCGGAACCAGGGGCCGGCGGAATCCGGTGAGGAGAGCGAGCCGGTGACCTCCCGCCGTCGCCGTCGCCGCCGCCGCGGTGATGAGGACCTCGAACTTACCGGCGGGCAGGATGATGATCCGCCGAACACGATCACGCGTGTCCGTGCGCCGCGGCAGAGCCAGGAAGCGCCGTCGGACCAGGTGACCAGCGTGAAGGGATCCACCCGGCTGGAAGCCAAGAAGCAGCGCCGTCGTGAGTCGAGGGATTCGGGCAGGCGCCGCCAGGTCATCACCGAGGCGGAGTTCCTTGCACGTCGTGAATCCGTTGACCGCCAGATGGTGGTCCGCCAGCGCGACGACAGGATCCAGATCGGTGTCATGGAGGACGGAGTGCTCGCGGAGCACTTCGTGTCCAAGACCCAGCAGGATTCGTTGATCGGGAACGTCTACCTCGGCAAGGTCCAGAACGTCCTGCCCAGCATGGAAGCTGCGTTCATCGATATCGGGCGGGGACGCAACGCCGTACTGTATGCCGGCGAGGTCAACTGGGACGCGGCCGGACTGGACGGCCAGCCGCGCCGCATCGAGCTTGCGCTGAAGTCGGGCGACCCGGTGCTGGTGCAGGTCACCAAGGATCCGGTGGGCCACAAGGGCGCACGGCTGACCAGCCAGATCTCCCTTCCCGGGCGGTACCTGGTGTACGTGCCGGGCGGCTCCATGACCGGAATCTCCCGCAAGCTTCCCGACGTTGAGCGCAATCGCCTCAAGCGGATCCTCAAGGACCGGCTCCCGGAGAACGCAGGCGTCATCGTGCGCACCGCGGCAGAGGGGGCCAGCGAAGAGGAACTGACCCACGACATCAACCGCCTCCGCTCCCAGTGGGAGACAATTGAGGGCAAGGCGAAGTCAACCAAGACGCTCGCGCCGGAACTGCTCTACGGTGAACCGGACCTGACCATCAAGGTGGTCCGGGACGTCTTCAACGAGGACTTCTCCAAGTTGATCGTCTCCGGCGAGGAAGCCTGGGACACAATAGAGGCGTACGTCATGTACGTCGCCCCGGATCTCGTGGGCAGGCTCGAGAAGTGGACGAAGGACGAGGACATCTTCACGGCCCGGCGCATCGACGAGCAGATCCACAAGGCACTGGACCGCAAGGTGTTCCTGCCTTCCGGCGGCTCGCTGGTGATCGACCGGACCGAAGCCATGACCGTGGTCGATGTGAACACAGGCAAGTTCACCGGCAGCGGCGGCAATCTCGAGGAAACCGTCACCAAGAACAACCTTGAAGCGGCTGAGGAAGTCGTCCGGCAGCTTCGCCTGCGCGACATCGGCGGCATCATCGTCATCGACTTCATCGACATGGTGCTCGAGGCGAACCGCGACCTCGTGCTGCGGCGGCTCGTCGAATGCCTCGGACGGGACCGGACCAAGCATCAGGTCGCTGAGGTCACCTCGCTGGGCCTCGTCCAAATGACCCGCAAGCGGATGGGAACCGGGCTGCTGGAGGTGTTCGGCGAGAACTGCGAGCACTGTGCGGGTCGCGGTGTCGTCACCCATGACGAACCTGTTGAGCACCGCAGGCACGCTGTGTCGACGGAGAACCACCAGCAGCACCTGCGCCAGGAGAAGATGTCCCGCAGCGAACGCAAGCGCCGGGCGAAGACTCCGCCGGTGGAGGAGGAGCACGTTTCCCCGCCGGAACCGAGGGCCGACGACGCCGAACGCCAGGCTCGTGCCGAAGCCGCGCGGGCTGCCCTGGCCAGCATCGCCGCTGCCACTCATGCGGCGCATGAGCACGATCACGGGCAAGGAGTCTCGCCGGTGGCGGAAGCGCCGTCGTCGGCCGCTGTGCTGACGATCAATGGGGAGCAGGTGACGCTCCCCAAAGCGGAGAACGCGCCTGCTTCCGTCCGTCCGGAGCCGGCCCTGACCCTGGAGAGTCTGACGGAGGCCTTCAACCGCTTCCCTACGGCGGGTGGGGCGGATTCCGGCAGCCCGGCGCGCGAGGATCCTGCGAGCCCGGCCAGCGGGACCATGGCGCCTGCGGAGGACGAACCGGCGCGTCGGGCCCCGGCGGGCCAGGAGGCGGCGAGGCAGGGCATGTCCGCGGACGGCTCCGGTGCGGCCCCATCGTCCGGTCACCGTAAGCGGCGGCACCGAGCCGCCAGCAGCGCCCAGGGCTCGGCTGAGAACGCCACGATCGAGCGTGCCGCTACCGTGGCGGACGCACCGGCAGCCGGAACACAGTATGTTGCACGTGCCGGCAAAGCTGCGCCCAAACCGCAGCAGTCGGACGAGCCCATGATCCTGGGAGTCGGGGTGCCGGCCTCCGAGCTGTAGCAATCGTCGCTCGACGGAACGCGCCGTTCCCGGTCTGAAGGGGGCGGCGTGTTCTGATTGCGGGCGGTGAGCCCCCTGCACGGTAGGGTAGGCCACAGTGACACGCGGTGCCCGGTTCCGGGCTGAGATGAAACGCGTTGAACCTGATCTAGAGATGGCCGTCAATAGGCGGCCTTTGGCCTAGCGGAGGGATGTCGCGGATGAGTATTCGCACGCTCGTAGACACAGTGGAGCACACAGAAGCCCTATCGGTTCCAGCGCGGGCGCGGACTATTCCGCACGTGCTGAGCATTGCGGGAACAGACCCCACCGGCGGGGCTGGTCTTCAGGCTGACCTGAAAAGCATCGGGGCGCAGGGTGGCTACGGTATGGCGGTAGTCACTTCCCTTGTTGCGCAGAACACCCGCGGGGTGCGCAGCGTGCATACACCGCCGTCGACGTTCCTCGATGAACAGCTGCAGGCGGTCAGTGATGACGTCACCATTGATGCGGTGAAGATCGGGATGCTCGGAGACGCGGAAACCATCCGCACAGTCAGGCGATGGCTGCCGCGAGCGACCGGGGCCGTCATCGTCCTCGATCCGGTCATGGTTGCAACCAGCGGGGACAGGCTGCTGGCCTCCGACGCGGAGGACGAGTTGCGCGCCCTGGTGCCGCTCGCTGACCTCGTGACGCCGAACCTGCCGGAGCTCGCGGTACTGCTCGGCGAGCCGGTTGCGACAGGCTGGGAAGCGGCTGTGGAGCAGGGCAAACGGCTTGCAGCTTCAACGGGTACCTCGGTGCTGGTCAAGGGCGGCCATCTGGAAGGTGCCCTGGAATGCCCGGACGCGCTCGTAGACGCGTCCGGCGACGCCGGCACAGTCTCCGTGGTGGGCGGTACTCGCATCGATACACGGAACACGCACGGTACCGGCTGCTCCCTTTCGGCGGCCCTGGCGACCGTCCAGACCCGCACCGGGAACTGGCACCAGTCGCTGCTGATCGTGAAGAAATGGCTTCGGGGCGCGCTCGAACGAGCCGACGAGCTCAACGTGGGGCAGGGAAACGGACCGATCCATCACTTCCATGAGTTCGTAC
The DNA here is from genome assembly GCF_056679915.1 of Arthrobacter sp. PTI12. NCBI lineage: Bacteria > Bacillati > Actinomycetota > Actinomycetes > Micrococcales > Micrococcaceae > Arthrobacter > Arthrobacter sp. PTI12. The sequence goes on from NZ_CM155256.1 coordinate 1,938,494, forward strand.
CCAGGCCGATCCCGGCGCCCCCGCCAGAGGAGCGCCCGTTCAGCGAGCAGGTCTGGGAGCTCACCACAAGCCACCGTCTGGCGATCGAGACGCTCGGGTTCGTACGGGCGCTCGGCGACGGTAGCCTGTCGCCTGAACAGTTTGCGTATTATCTGGCACAGGACGCCATGTATCTGAGGGGCTACTCGCGCGTGCTGTCCAGGGCAAGCGCTCTTGCACCCAGCGAGGCTGAGCAACTCTTCTGGGCGAAGTCGGCACTCAGTTGCCTTGAGGTGGAATCCGAGCTCCACCGGACGTGGCTGACCGGACGCGGGCAGTCACCGGCCCAGGGGCCGGTGACGAGGGCCTACGTTGACCATCTGCTGGCAGCCTCTGCCAACGCAGGCTACGCCGTCCTGGTGGCGGCGGTCCTGCCGTGCTACTGGCTTTACGCACACGTGGGCAATGCCCTGCACTCGCAGTGGATCGGCAACGGAGCCAGCCCGGACCACCCGTACGCAAACTGGCTGGAAACGTACGCCGATCCAGCGTTCGCGGAGGCCACCGCACGTGCAATTTCCATCGCAGATTCGTGTTTCGCTGCTGCCCCGCCCGCAGACAGGGAGGCAATGGTCGAGGCGTTCGAAGCATCTGCCTGGTATGAACATGAGTTTTTTGACGCGCCGACACGCCTTGATTTGCGGGATTCCGCGAAATTGCCGTAATCTAGATCTTCGGTGCGGCGCCCTCGTATGGCTATTTTCGGGGCGTGGATGCATCGTGAGTGCACTAGCACCCCTCCGGCTGCGCTGACAACAGCGTACGGTCCCGGAAACAGTATGCAAACAGTTTGATCGTCGAGAGAAGTGAGTTCCCAAGTGGTGTACGCGATTGTCCGCGCAGGCGGCCGCCAAGAAAAGGTTTCCGTGGGAGACCTCGTAACCCTTGACCGCGTCCCCGGTGAGGCCGGCAGCAGCTTCCAGCTGCCTGCTCTCCTTCTGGTAGACGGCGACAAGGTGACTTCAGCAGCACAGGACCTGGCAAAGGTCAGTGTCACTGCCGAAATCGTCGAGAATCTTCGGGGCCCGAAGATTGTTATCCAGAAGTTCAAGAACAAGACCGGCTACAAGAAGCGCCAGGGTCACCGTTCAGAGCTCACCAAGGTCAAGATCACGGGTATCAAGTAACCGCTGCAGGTTCCTTGATCCAAAGATTCTGTTTCAGAAAAGGGCAGGCATAACAGATGGCACATAAGAAGGGTGCGAGTTCCACTCGCAACGGTCGCGACTCCAATGCGCAGTACCTCGGCGTGAAGCGCTTCGGCGGACAGGTCGTCAAGGCAGGCGAAATCATCGTCCGCCAGCGCGGAACCCACTTCCACCCCGGCGCCAACGTCGGTCGTGGCGGCGATGACACGCTGTTCGCCCTGGAAGCCGGTGCCGTTGAGTTCGGTACCCGCCGTGGACGTCGCGTTGTCAACATCGTGGGTGCGGCTGCCGAGTAGTACTCGCAACCGCACACCATAGCAGCGTTATACAAGAGCACTAGGGTGGGGTGAGCCAATCAGGCTCACCCCATTTTCTTTTAAGCCGATAAACTCGGCAAAAATGAGAAGTTTCTCAAGAGGAGTACACCGTGGCAAGCTTCGTTGACCGGGTAGTTCTGCACGTCTCGGGCGGCACCGGCGGGCACGGGTGCGTCTCGGTCAAGCGGGAGAAGTTCAAGCCGCTGGGCGGGCCTGACGGTGGGAACGGCGGCGACGGCGGAGCCGTCATCCTTCGTGTGGAACCGCAGACCACAACCCTGCTGGACTACCATCATGCCCCGCACCGCCATGCCACCAACGGTGGAAACGGCATGGGTGACTGGCGCGAGGGAAAGAGGGGCGAGACGCTCATCCTTCCCGTTCCGGACGGCACGGTAGTGAAGACGCGCGACGGCGAAGTGCTGGCTGACCTTGTCGGCGCCGGTACCGAGTATGTGGCAGCAGCCGGTGGACAGGGTGGTCTCGGTAACTCCTCACTATCGTCGCAGAAACGCAAGGCACCCGGGTTTGCACTCCTGGGTATTCCGGGTGATGCCCGGGATGTGGTGCTGGAACTCAAATCCATCGCTGACATCGCCCTGGTCGGGTTCCCCTCGGCCGGCAAGTCCAGCCTCATTGCCGCCATGTCTGCGGCCCGCCCCAAGATTGCTGACTACCCGTTCACCACTCTGCGTCCCAACCTTGGAGTCGTACAGGCCGGCGAGGTCCGCTTCACCATCGCGGATGTCCCCGGACTTATTGAGGGCGCAAGCGAGGGCAGGGGACTGGGCCATGACTTCCTTCGACACGTCGAACGGTGCGCCGCCCTCGTCCATGTGCTTGACTGCGCCGCGCTTGAGACTGACAGGGATCCGCTGAAGGACCTTGAAATCATTGAGAGCGAGCTTGATCGCTACGCCGTTGACATGAGTTACGCCGGTCCCGGCGGTGAGGTTGTGCCGCTCAATGAGCGTCCGCGCCTGGTGGCACTCAATAAGGTGGATGTGCCAGACGGCCGTGACATGGCAGAGTTTGTGCGTCCGGAACTTGAAGCCCGCGGTTACCGTGTCTTCGAGGTGTCAGCTACAAGCCATGAAGGGCTCCGGCAGCTCGGGTTCGCGATGGCGGAGATTGTGCGCGAGGCCCGCGAGCTGCTCAAAACCGCACCTCCGGTTGTGGCTCCTCCGGTGCTCCGTCCGCGCGCAGTCAACGAAAAGGGATTCGTCATCCGGCGCGAGGAGAAAAACCTCGAACCCCTCTTTCGGGTGTTGGGTGAGAAGCCCGAGCGCTGGGTGAAGCAGACCGACTTCACAAATGACGAGGCTGTTGGCTACCTTGCGGACAGGCTCGCTAAGTTGGGTGTTGAGGAACAGCTCTTTAGGAGCGGAGCGAAGCCGGGGGACACCGTGGTGATCGGCGAGGGCGACGGCGTCGTCTTCGACTGGGAGCCAACCATGATGGGCGGTGCTGAACTTCTCGCTTCTCCGCGCGGTACCGACATCCGTTTGGCCGAGTACGTGCGCCCCACGCGTGACCAGAAGCGTGAGGACCACCAGAACCGGAAGGATGCGCGGGCCGCAGCGCGCGAAGAACTCGAGGCAGAGCGGAGGGCCGGCATCTGGACGGAGTCGGTCAACTACAAGCACTCCGGTCCGAAGGCAGCGAAGAACGACGGCGCCACCGACACCGGCTCCGGCGGTGACGCTGGCGAGGACTGATTTCGCCGAGCACCAGAAAGTCCGCAATCAACAGAAGGAATAGATGACAGTAAAGCGCCCGATCAAAACCCGCTCCGGACTGGCGAAGGCCAAGAGAATTGTTGTCAAGGTAGGTTCATCTTCCCTCACGTCGCTCTCCGGAGGACTCTCCGATGAAGCGCTGTTCGCCCTGTCCGATGTGCTCGCTGCCCGCCATAACGAAGGAACCGAGGTCATCCTTGTCTCCTCGGGCGCAATTGCAGCGGGCCTCGCTCCGCTTGGACTCCCACGGCGACCGAACCAGCTCTCGTCGCAGCAGGCGGCTGCCAGTGTGGGGCAGGGCCTGCTCATGGCGCGCTACACCCACGCATTCGGCGCTCACGGGGTCACCGTCAGCCAGGTCCTGCTGACCCTCGATGACCTGATACGGCGAAGCCACTACGCGAATGCGCACCGCGCAATGGAGCGGCTCCTGAACTTCGGCGTGGTCCCCATCGTCAACGAGAACGACACCGTGGCAAGCTCCGAGATCCGCTTCGGGGACAATGACCGCCTGGCTGCCCTGGTTGCCCACCTGGTCAAGGCTGATGCGCTGATCCTGCTTTCTGATGTCGACTCCCTCTATGACGGTCCACCCAAGGACGGAGCAAAGCGCATCCCCGAAGTCGGTGGACCTCAGGACCTCGAAGGGGTGAGCATCGGCAAGACCGGGAAGGCCGGGGTCGGTACGGGCGGTATGGTGACGAAGGTCGAAGCCGCCACGATCGCCGCTTCCTCCGGCATTCCAGCACTGGTCACATCGGCGGATAATGCCGGACCGGCATTGGCTGGAGAGGACGTGGGAACCTGGTTCAGCACCAATGGCCGCCGCCAGCCGATCCGCCTGCTCTGGCTGGCCCACCTGGCCCGGATTCAGGGAACGCTCACGCTTGACGACGGCGCGGCCAAAGCCGTGGGGGAGCGGCGGCGGTCGCTCCTGTCGGCGGGAATCGTTTCAGTCGGCGGAGAGTTTGAGGCAGGGGATCCCGTCGAGATGGTGGACCGAACCGGTTCGGTCATTGCCCGGGGGCTTGTGAACTATAGCTCATTCGAGTTGCCGCGGATGCTCGGCAGGACCACCCGCGAGCTGTCGAAGGAACTCGGCAGGGAATACGAGCGTTCAGTGGTGCACGTCAACGACCTGGTCGTGCTCAATACGGTCGCACCTTCCTGACCCCGGCTGGGGTTGGGAGGACGCGCTCGTTAGACTGGAGTGATGACTGACGTGACTACACAGCAGACTGCCCATCAGACAACCACCGAATCCGCCGACGGCGAGCAGCCGGCCACGCCGGTGAACGTCGAGCAGGCTGTGCACGCCATAGCGGACCGCGCCAGAACCGCATCGCGGATCGTTGCCCGAGCCAACCGGTCCCATAAGGACAAGGCGCTCGAAGCCATCGGTGAGGCACTCGTAGCCAATCAGGGCGCCATTCTTCGGGCCAACCAGAAGGACCTGGAGTCGGGGCGTGCCAAAGGCACCTCAGCTGCCCTGCTTGACCGGTTGAGCCTGAGCGAAGAAAGGATTGCGGGTTTGGCCGCAGCGCTGGAGAACCTTGCCGGCCTGCCGGATCCCGTAGGTACCATCGACCGCGGGCAAACTCTGCCTAATGGCGTCCGTCTCCGGCAGGTCCACGTTCCCCTCGGTGTGGTCGCAGCCATCTACGAGGCCCGGCCCAATGTGACGGTGGACATCGCCGGCCTCGCACTGAAGAGCGGCAACGCCGTTATCCTGCGTGGTGGCAGCGCCGCCGCTCATACCAATGCTGCGCTTCTTGGCATTATCCGGGATGCACTGGACCGCACGGGGCTGCCTGCGGATGCCGTGCAGACTGTGGACGAGTTCGGCCGCGAAGGAGCCAACGTCCTGATGAAGGCACGCGGACGGGTGGATGTACTGATTCCCCGCGGTGGCCATGACCTGATCCAGACGGTAGTCAGCAATGCAGCCGTGCCCGTCATTGAGACGGGCGAAGGCAACGTTCACATCTTCCTCGATGAGAGCGCGGACGAGGAGATGGCGGTAGACATCCTGCTCAATGCCAAGACACAGCGCCCCAGTGTCTGCAACACGGTAGAGACCCTCCTCGTGCACAAGGACGCGAAGGCTGCCGCGGCAGTTCTGGAAGCACTGTCCGCTGCCGGTGTGCGTATCCACGCAGACGCCCGGATACAGGGTATCCTCCCGCAGGGCGTAAGCGCTGATACAGCCAGCGAGGATGACTGGGCGCGTGAATACATGGATCTCGACATCGCCGTTGCAATGGTGGACACCGTGGATGAAGCGCTGGAGCACATCCGTACCTGGAGCACCGGCCACACCGAAGCCATCATCACCAATAACCTGGCACGGTCTGAAGAGTTCATTGCCGGTGTGGATTCGGCGGCCGTCATTGTCAATGCTTCCACGCGATTCACCGACGGCGGCGAGCTCGGCCTGGGCGCCGAGGTCGGCATCTCCACTCAGAAGATGCATGCCCGGGGACCAATGGGCTTGCGCGAACTGACCACCACGAAGTGGATCATCCAGGGCGACGGACAGATCCGGCGGTAGTAACGCGTAGGATAGTACCGAAACAGTACTGAAAGTACGCGCTGACCCGCGCCCGGCGGCGGGCGGACACCTCGTTCCCAAGGGGAGAAGAATGCTGACACAAATCCTCAACGTTGCTGTTGTTGCAGGCGAGACTGCCGAGCACCACAACGAGCTTCCGATGCCTGCCATCGCGTACGGCGCCATCATCATGGGGTTGCTGTTGTTGCTGATGTTCGTCACTATCGCGTTCACCAGCCTGGGGCACCGGCATGAGGCAGTGCAGGAGCACGCCGATCCCCATCGCCAGCATCCGAACAAGCATGATCACGGCGAATCGGCCTACTGATCTCGTTGACCGCTCCGCCCGCGTCCACCCCTGAGCAAGGGATACTCCCGAACGCTCGCCCTTCCGATGGCCCTGCCCGCTGGCGTCTGGGAGTCATGGGTGGAACCTTCGATCCGATCCACCACGGTCACCTCGTTGCGGCCAGTGAAGTTGCGGCAGCCTTCGACCTCGACGAAGTCGTCTTTGTTCCGACGGGCCAACCCTGGCAGAAAAATGCCCAGGAAGTCAGCCCGGCCGAGCACCGCTACCTCATGACCGTAGTGGCCACGGCATCAAACCCGCGGTTCACGGTGAGCAGGGTGGATATCGACCGCCCGGGCCCTACCTACACGATCGACACACTCCGGGACCTGCGAGCTACACGGCCGGAAGCGGAGTTGTTCTTCATCACGGGCGCGGACGCCATGGCGCAGATTCTCTCCTGGAAGAACGTGGATGAGCTGTGGTCTCTGGCGCACTTCGTCGGTGTCACCAGGCCTGGTCATGAACTGAGCACGCAACGCAAGGACGTCAGCCTGATGGAAGTTCCGGCTATGTCGATTTCTTCGACAGACTGCCGTCGCCGAGTCTCGGGTGGAGAGCCGGTCTGGTACCTGGTTCCGGACGGCGTCGTGCAGTACATCGCAAAGCATGGGCTCTACCGGAAAGGTGCCCCTGAGACGGGAACGCCGGTCCAACCTGAAGTGTCCACAACAACATGACAATCACTGGGTGAAGAAGTAATGAGTAACGGTCACGAGTCCCCGCAGAGCCGGAGGTCGCTCCGACAAGCGAGCGCAGCCTCCGCCGGGGACCACTTGCCGTCGCAGGGAAGTTCCGAGGGGGCACTGATGCCCGGGCACCGGCCGCCGGCGCAGTCCGGCAAGCCGGCGGCTGTCAGCCTTGAACCTGCGCCCCGCGAACGGCGCAGCCGGCGGGCAGCAAACGCTCCTGTGGACGCGCCGTCGGCCGTGTCGGCTCCGTCCACGGAACGTCTGTCGCAGGTCCGTGCCCGTGACCGCGAAATGCTGCGCAGCTACCGTGCGCTGGCTGACCAGCAAGTTGACCAGCCCGCAGGTATCCCCACCCGACGCCAACTTCGTCTCCAGCAGCAGGCAGCCCGCGAGAAGGCGCTGCAGGCTGAAGGCACTCCTCTCACGTCGCCCGCCGAGGTAAGCCCATCTGACGTTGCTCATCCGGACGGGATGACGGTGGAGCAAGCTCTGGCTGCGCGTGAAGCAATTGCTCACCAAGCGCAAAACCAGGTGGCGGTCATGGAAGCGGCGGCGAAGGACGATCCCTTCTCGGTTGACCTGGAGATCCTCGCCCAGCAGAAGGCACTTGCCGAGCGTGCAGCCGTGCTCAACACGCGTGCGCAGAAAATCCAGCAGCTCACGCAGGAGAACCGGCAGCGCAAGCCGCTGCTTAATGACCCGACAACGGCGCACAATCTCTCGATCGTTTCCCCGGTCGAGTTCGTTCGGGCTCCGACGGAAATTCCGGAGGGCGCTGAGCCCTCGACCTCCCACATCCCGGTTGTGACTGCGCCCGCTGTGCCGAGCAGGCCGCCGTCGTCGGCGTTGTCTCCGGACTCTGCGGGACGCTCGCAGGTGCTAGCGCAGGCGGAGGCAATGGTCCGTGAACAGCGCCGTCCGGGTTCCGACGGCGCCACTCCCATCCGTGCGCGCAGCGCCCACGGATTGGAGCCCCTTGATGCGATGACGGCAGGACTGGCACGTGTCCAGCGAATGCGAATCGCGCAGTATTCGGTAGTAGGTTTGGGCGCTCTGGCGCTCATCACCGGAATCATGATGATCGTCGGCCGCTTTTAGCAGCCGACCACACCCTAGGAGATTAGTGAGCGCATCGGAATCGTCTATTGCGATTGCCCGCACCGCAGCACGCGCGGCGACGGACAAAATTGCAGAGGACATCGTGGCCATCGACGTCAGTGAACGCCTGGCGATCACTGACGTCTTCCTTGTGGCCTCGGCCCCCAGCGAGCGCCAGGTCAACGCCATTGTTGACGGCATCGAAGAAGAACTCTCAAAGCAGGACCTGAAACCCGTACGCCGCGAGGGCCGGAGCGAGGGCCGCTGGGTGCTGCTTGATTACGCTGAGGTGGTCATTCACGTGCAGCACCAGGAAGACCGCGTTTTCTACGCCCTGGAGCGGCTGTGGGGCGACTGCCCCAAGGTTGACCTGCAGCTGGAGGGCGCGTCGGGCGCTGCTCCCGCAGACACCGCGTCCGCCGACGCCGAGTGAGTCCGCGCGCCGTAGACAGCGCAGCTGGGGACTCCGCACCAGAGGGTCGGCGGATCGTTTTCTGGCGGCACGGTCGGACTGAGTGGAACGCCCGCGGCCTGTTCCAGGGCCAGGAGGACATCGCGCTCGATGATCTTGGCAGGCAGCAGGCTGCACAGGCAGCGCACGAGCTGAAGCACCTGTCGCCGTCGCTCATTGTGTCCTCGGATCTGGAACGGGCGCGGGATACTGCAGCGGCATTGAGCGTAGCCACGGGAGTGCCTGTGGGTACGGACCCACGCTTCCGGGAGACCTATGCCGGCCAGTGGCAGGGACTTGCGTTCGCGGAGATCGGCGCGAGGTTTCCCGAGGAGCAGCAGGCGTGGCATGAAGGTGATCCCTTTGTTGCTGCCGGCGGTGGAGAGAGCCGGTCGGACGTCGGCGGGCGCATGAAGGCGGGGACGCTAGCGGCCGTCGCTCAGTTGGCGCCGGGACAGACGCTCGTCGTGGTCAGCCACGGCGGAGCGATCCGCGCAGGCGTTGCCGCCCTGATGGGTATCCCGGCGAACCTCTGGGGATCGCTGGCTGGTGTGGCCAACTGTCACTGGTCGGTTCTGGAGGAGCTGAATCCGTCGTCGTCGGCGGTGCCGCTCAGATGGCAGTTGACCGAGCATAACGTCGGGCTGGCATCCATGCCGTCGTCGCCGCTGGAAGGTTGAATCGACGCCGTCGCGCCGATTTTGCGGGGGCAGGAAAATTGTCTAAACTGAACAAGTTGCTTCGGCCCGATCAGGGCGGGATCAATGGGTTTGGGGCTGTGGCGCAGCTGGTAGCGCACCTGCATGGCATGCAGGGGGTCAGGGGTTCGAGTCCCCTCAGCTCCACCAACAATCCGCTGGAACACAGGGAAGTAGCCTGGTTTCAGCGGATTTTTGTTCTTCGACGCCTTTCAGTGCTCGCACTCAGCAGTTGGCCACTCAAAGGCGCCACCAGCATCGGCGATGTAGGCTGAATCAACGACGGCGTTGGGGGAGCGGTGCAGAAGCAAGTACATGAACACCGTACAGACCTGGGCGTCAAGGACAGAGCCTGAGGTGGCAAGCGCACGACCGTCGATGTTCGGGGATAGGCCCGCCTGGATGGACAGGCCAGCGAACCACATGTGCGACAACTACGGCCAGCACCGGGATTGAACCAGACCGCCGGGGCGCCGGTTATCAGGGTTGTGGCAGCATCGGTGTGTTTAGTCTTGTCTTCAGCAGGCTGCGGTTCCGTCCAGGCCGATTCACCACCGCCGGAGCCAAAGGAACACGTCCGTGCCTACATGTTGCAGGCACTGTCCTTCATTGAGGAGAACTCCTACGACGTGGCAACTTCGTTGCATCCGGATTGGGAACAAGTCGAGCAATCCGCGCTGGAACGGACTTCCGAGGCACAGACCACGCAGGATACCTATCCCGTCATCGCGGACGTTCTGCGGAAGGCTACCGGCGATCACAGCTTCCTCCTCACCCCTGATGAGATAGCGGCCACGAAGTCAGGGGAACGGGAAACTCCGTCATCCATCATGGTGGGGCAAGACAAACATGTTGCCTATGCTGCTTTCTGTAGCGCCCTTCCTGCCGGACGGGCAGGTTATGTCCTTCCTTGACGGCGCAGGTGAGGAGACAAAGGTCTCTCTTGCAGGCATGAGCGTTCTGCTCGACGGCGAGACACAGTTGAGTTCAGCAACAGCTGCTCCCGACCTTTCGAACCAACCGTTGGCGGTCCTTCAATCAGGTGACACAGCCAGCTCAGCCGAGGCGACGCTCATATCCCTCCTGGTGATCTTGTATAGATTGGCTCCATGAACCCGCTTTCCGAGCTCTCCCTTGCACAGCTGCAGCAGCGGACCAGCGTGAAGTGGCGCACCTACGCAGCTGATGTTCTGCCGCTGTGGGTCGCCGAAATGGATGTTTCCCTGGCACCGCCGGTCCACGCCCGATTGAAGCGTGCCATCGATCTCGGAGACACCGGCTATCCTGCGGGAAACGAATACGCAGAAGCGTTTCGGGAGTTCGCCGCTGCCCGGTGGTCGTGGGACGGTGTCGATCCGGACCGCGTTGCGCTGGTTCCGGACGTCATGCTGGGAATAGTGGAAACCCTTCGGTTGATCACCGGTCCGGGGGATCCGGTGGTAGTCACTCCACCCGTTTACGCGCCGTTCTTTGCGTTCATCGAGCATGCGGACCGGAAGGTCCTTGCAGCACCTCTCGGTGAGGATGGACGGTTGGATCCGGTCGCTCTCGATGATGCATTCCGGAGGGCAAGCTCCCAGTCCGAGCACGCCGTGTTTCTCCTGTGCAACCCGCACAACCCCACCGGAACTGTCCACACACGCCAGGAACTCGAAGGAGTCGCCGTCCTTGCTCAACGGCACGGTGTGCGGGTCATCTCCGATGAAATCCACGCCCCGCTTGTACTCTCGGGCGCCAGCTTCACACCGTACTTGAGCGTCGCCGGAAGTGAAGACGCGTTTTCACTTGTTTCCGCCTCGAAGGCCTGGAACCTTGCCGGGCTCAAAGCGGCGCTGCTGCTCGCCGGTCCAGCCGCAGCATCGGACCTGGCCCGGCTTCCCGAAGAAGTCGGCCACGGGGCGAGCCACCTCGGTGTGCTTGCTCACACGGCCGCCTTCCGGGAGGGTGGCTCGTGGCTTGATTCACTCCTCACGGGCCTCGACTATAACCGGGCGCTGCTGGGAGACCTCATCGTAGGGCATCTCCCCGGGGCGGCGTTGACCAGGCCGGAAGGGACGTACCTGGCATGGCTCGACCTTCGCGAGCTCGGATTCGAGGAGGGTGCGGGAAGCGGCGGTCTAGCCGTCGTGACCGACCTTGCGGGACCGGCACGGTTTTTTCTCGACACCGCCCGCGTTGCGCTCAGCTCAGGGCACGTCTTCGGAAGCGGCGGAGCGGGTCACGCGCGCATCAACTACGCCACCCACCCGGACATCCTCACCGAAGCCGTCCAGCGCATGGGCCGCGCGCTCCGGGAACGGCCGGCCAACTAGCCGCGGGCGGCGTACGCCTTCAGCACGCGGTCCGCCGCTCCGCCGAGATTCCACTGGTCAGCCAGTTTCTTCAACTTTTGTTCGTGATCGGTATCGAGCGGCCTGATCCGTGACTCGAATGTTCCGAGGTCGAGGTCCCTGACCACATTCACCACGGTTGGGGCGACAGCGAGGTAATCTGCTGCAGCTGTGAGCTTCCGGCGTATCGACGCAGAGATCGAGCTGGAGGGGTTCGAGGCCGCTTCCATGATGCCGTCCAGGTCAACAAACTCCTTGAGCAGGCTGGCCGCTGTCTTATCTCCGATGCCGGAAACTCCGGGCAGCCCGTCCGAAGCATCGCCCCGCAAGGCAGCGAAGTCGGCGTACTGGCCGGGGAGCACTGCGTACTTGCTTACCACCGTCACATCGGTCACTGCTTCAAGTTTGCTCATGCCGCGAGCGGTGTACAGGACGCGGACGCCGGTGGCGTCGTCGATAAGCTGGAAAAGATCGCGGTCACCGGTGACGATATCCACCGGCGCGGCTGCCTGGCTGGCAAGGCTGCCGATGACATCGTCTGCTTCGTGGTCAGCCGCGCCGATGATCGGGAGGTCGAGCGAAGCCAGGACTTCGCGGATCAGGGGCAGCTGGGCAACCAGTCCCTCCGGCGTCTCCTCGACATCAGGACCGTCGGACACATTCCTGGCGACCCGGTGCTCCTTATAACTCGGGATCAGCTCCACGCGCCATTTCGGCCGCCAGTCATCATCCCAGCACGCGACGAGGTGCGTGGGTTCGTAATCGGTCACCAGCCGGGAAATCATGTCGAGCAGCCCGCGCACGGCGTTGACGGGCATCCCGTCGGCTGCTTTGAGACTGTCCGGCAGCCCGTAGAAGGCGCGGAAGTATAGGGACGGAGTATCCAGGAGCATCAGTCGTTCGGCCACACATCGATACTGCCACGGTCAGGCAGAAGATTGACGACGCCGGTGCGCCGTCCGGCTATGAACGACAGCTGGCCAGATAAATCCATTTGGTTGACGAAACCTCTTGAAGGTTGGAGTGATGAAGTTCACACTGGAAACGGCAACTCAAAGCACGAACGAAGCATGGGGCGATCATGAGCGGACTAATGCGATGCCGCCAGTGTCAGAGGACCTGGCTTGTCGAAAGCAAGACTGCTGAAACAGTCACTTCCCAGAATCACGCCTTCCTCAATCCGGGGCATAGAACGGTCACGGTCTGGAAACGGGTGGAGCAGCATGCCGAAGTGAGCGCCTGAGGGATTCCTCCTGTAGGGACGCCTCTGACCGTGCAAGACTGGTCGCATGGCATCCGACAAGGCATCACCCGAGCCTCCCGCGCCCGCGCTCCCTCCGCATGAGGACGAGGTGCGGGAGCGAACCCACCTCGGTTTGATGATCGGCGACACCTGGCATGCGCTGCAGACCCGCATCGCGGAGCAACGGGGCCGCGTGGAGACGATCATCCCGTACACCGGTTACGGCACCACAAGCTGGGTCCGCATTCTGGCACGCGTTGTGCTCTCCAATCCCCGCGATCTCCAGCCGCTCGAAGGCAAGGAGATGATGAAACCCATCAAGGAGGGGCTGCGGGGGTGGCGCAACTTCGTCAGTGCCCCGGTGCGCTACGCCGAAGTGACACTCGAAATCGACGGAACCAGCGCCGTCGTGCATGCGGACCGCGGCGGAGTCATCGACGTTCACGTAGAAGCCTCACTGACACCGGGGTGGCATACCGTCCGGATCAAGTCGGGTGACTCAGTTGTCGCAGACGCTCCAGTCCGTGTTGTTGAAGACGACGCGACGTTCGGCGTTGTCTCCGATATCGACGACACCGTGATGGTGACTGCGCTGCCACGGCCGTTCCTGGCGGCCTGGAACACATTTGTTCTCGACGAGCATGCCCGCACGCCGACTCCCGGAATGTCGGTGCTCATGGAAAGGATCGTGCGGCAGAATCCCGCAGCGCCGGTCCTGTACCTCTCCACGGGCGCCTGGAACGTGGCTCCGGCGCTGACCCGTTTTCTGTCGAGAAACCTCTATCCGGCCGGGCCCAAACTGCTGACGGACTGGGGCCCCACCCGGGATCGCTGGTTCCGGAGCGGCCAGGAACACAAGCGATCCTCGCTCGAGCGGCTCGCGGAGGAGTTTCCGTCAGTGAAGTGGCTCCTGGTCGGCGATGACGGTCAACACGACGAGGCGATCTACGCCGAATTTGCCCGGAATCATCCGGGGAACGTCCGGGCGATTGCCATCCGCCAACTCTCACCAAGCGAGGCGGTACTGGCCGGCGGCCGGTCGAAGAAGAGCCCGGCCGGATCCACCCCCGGGATTCCGTGGGTTTACGCCAGGGACGGCGCGGGCATGTCCGAGCAGCTGAGCAAGCTGGGGATTGTCGAAGGCGCTGTGCGCATTGATCCCGAGGACGAAGCCTAGCTCTGGCTCTGCTCGGAATCCGGCACGGCTTCCTCATACGGCGACGTTGATTCTGCACGCACTGTCAGCAGAATGCGCCGCAAATCCATGCCTAGCGCAGCCGTTGCCTGGATTCGCTGTTCCGCTGCTGCGCCGGAGGCGATCTCCTGCATCAAGCGTTCTACAGCGGCCTCCGCCTCTGTCATGGTGGGTCCATCCGGATCCCAGGCATTCAACGCCTCCGCCGTGCGCACAATTGCATCACGAAGGGGGTCGACAAGCGCCGGCGGCAGGGGAGTGGATTCCGGGGTGTGCCAGATGACCCCCGCCAGCACCTCCGTCATGTCCTGGACGTGGAACGCGATCCGTTCCATCGCCTGAAGGCGCTGGTAATCAGCACTCAGATCCCGCTTGTGGCGCAACCGCCGCGGGTTTCCGCGCCGGCTGCTATCCGCCAGCTGGACCGCGGAACGCACCTCCTGGCCCAGGTTCGACATGCTGCTCTCGCGCTCCGCCCACTCCTCGTGCTCAGGCGGCCAGGACTCGCCCAGGGCCGCAGCCATGTCCGAGAGCTGCTGCGCAAGCAGTTCCCGGAAATTCCGGAGCCCACGGAGCGCGCCGTCCAGGTGAAGCGGCGGAAACACCAGCATGTTCACCGACAAGCCCACGACCACGCCTACCAGCATCTGAATGAGGTATCCGAAGGAATACTCCTCCGGGCTATCGCCACCGACGAGGAGGACAAACAGCGAGGCGATCGGAATCCAGTCACGCCCTGCGCCCAATTTCGGCAGCCCGGCGGCAAGGACGCCCACGCCGACGACGATGGCGACGGATACCACCGAGACGTCACCGATGAGGATGATCGGAAACGCCAGAGCAAAGCCGACGGTCAAACCGATGAGGGTCTGTAAGCCCTGACGGGCCGAGCCGGCGACCGTCGGGTACATGCAGGCCACCGCGCCGAGCGGGGCGTAGTACGGGTATTGGGCAGCTACACCGGGCACCCGCAGCGCGATCCACCAGGCGATGGCGGCAGCGAGGGCTGTCTTGATTGCCAGAAGCACCCTCTCATGGGTGATCAGCTTTCTCGCGCGGGTTCCGGCCGGCGAACCGGTAAGTGAGCTTAGCATTTCTCAAGTATGACAACCGATTATGAGAGTCCAATGAGCGCACGCTTACCGCGGCCGGAAAGAAATGTTTCGCGGGTCTGCAACATTCTTGAAGGCGTGCCTGCCGGTGCCGTAACGTTCAGGTCAAGTTACTTCCGTAACGGGTCAGCGACTCCCCATCGAGGGAGTGTGGGTGCCCCCATGTGGGCCTGACATTTGTTTCGCAGGAGTTCCCTTCAGCGCGGCCGCGCTGTTGTGTGGACTTTCTCCTGCTTCCTTTCCCTTATTTCATTTCGGTCTCATCCGCGCTCAAGCTTTGAGCAGCGGTAACCGGATGTCCTAACGACCGAGGATACGAATGTCACCACCGTCCAAGTCCGCCTATTCCGTAGGTCCCCCGGCTTCGCAGCCTTACCCCGCCCTGTCCTATGAGCTTTATCCTCCCCGCAGTACCGCTGCGGCTGAAACCCTCTGGCGCACCATCCGTGAACTGGAGCAGACCAGTCCGGATTACGTGTCGGTGACCTACGGCGCCTCCGGTTCAAACCGGGATACGGCCGTCGAGTTGCTCTCCCGACTCCTGTCGGATTCATCACTTCGCCCACTGGCCCACCTGACCTGCGTAGGCAATTCCCGAGAGTATCTGCTGGACCTCGTGGATGAACTCATCACCCTGGGCGTCCGGGGTATCCTCGCCCTCCGCGGCGACACCCCGAAAGACCCCAGTGTGGGCGCGGGGGACCTGCCCTATGCCAGCGACCTGGTGAAACTCGTCCGCGAGGCCGAGCGACGCCGAACCGCCCACCTCTGCGCGGGCAGACTGGCCGTCGGCGTAGCGGCGTACGCCACCAGACATCCGGAGTCGCCCAGTTTTGGCCACGACATTGAGGCCTTGCTTGCCAAGCAGACGGCAGGCGCCGATTTCGCAATTACTCAGGTGTTTTTCTTCCCCGACCACTATCAGCGGCTGGTGTCCGCTGCCCGTCGTGCCGGCGTCGACATCCCGATCATCCCCGGCGTCATGCCCCTCACGAGCGTGCGCCGGCTTGATCGACTGGCCGAGCTCGCGGGCATTGAGATGGATCACCAACTGCGGAACCGACTGGCGGCAGCCACCGACGACGCCGCCCGACGCCGCATCGGCGTTCAGGCAACGGTGAACCTCGCCAATGCTGCTCTCGACGCCGGCGCACCGGGAATTCACCTCTACACCTTCAACGAGCACGCCGCAGCGCTGGACGTGCTCGAAAACCTTCAGCTTCGCCGTCCTCCCGTTCCGGGTGGACTCAGCCGATCCGCTTAGCAAACGTCAAGAAACGTTAGACAAAGGACATATCCATGAGCACCGCATTTCCGAAAGCCACCATCATTGGCTACCCGCGCATTGGCCGCCGCCGCGAGCTGAAGAAGGCGGTTGAAGCCTATTGGGCCGGCCGCACCTCAGCGGCTGAGCTCGAGACAACCGCGGCCGAGTTGCGGGTTGCGTCCTACGCCCGCCTGACCGAGCTGGGCCTGGAGACAGGCAATTACTCCATTCCGGCGTCGTTCTCCCTGTATGACCAGGTGCTGGACACCGCGGTCACCTTTGGTGCCGTGTCAAACCGTTTCAAGGACCTGTACGACGCCGACGGTTCGCTTGGTCTCGACGCTTACTTCACGCTTGCCCGCGGTGACAAGGAGCGCCAGCCGCTCGAAATGACCAAGTGGTTCGACACCAACTATCACTACCTGGTCCCCGAGATCGGTCCCGACACTGTTTTCTCCCTGGCGAATGACTGGATCCTGCGGGACGTCGCGGAAGCCGCTGCGGCAGGCTATTCGGTACGGCCGACGCTTATCGGCCCTGTCACGTTCCTGTTGCTCAGCAAGGCCGCGGACGAGGCTCCCGCAGGGTTCAGTCCGCTGAGCCGCCTGGATGACCTGCTTCCGCTGTACGTGGAGCTGCTCGGCAAGCTTGCGGATGCCGGCGTTGAGTGGGTCCAGCTCGAGGAGCCGTCCCTGGTGGCGGACCAGGCAATTCCCGAGCGTGAGGTGGCGGCCGCCGTGGAGCGTGCCTACGCAGCGTTGGCCACAAACGCGGCGAAGCGCCCGGCCATCCTGGTTACCAGCCAGTACGGGTCGCTCGGTTCGTTGCTTCCGGTAATTGCCGGAACCGACATCGACGCGCTGCACATCGACGTCTTCAAGGGCGCCGTGCCCGCGGGGGAGGATCTTGCCAAGTTCGTATCGACCACGCTTGTCGCCGGCCTGGTGGACGGACACAACATCTGGAAGGCCGACCTCGGCGCCGCTGCCTACAAGCTGGCCGAGCTGGAAGCCTCAGTGCCCGCGCTGGCCGTGTCCACCTCCACGTCGCTGCAGCACGTACCGCACGACGTCGGCGATGAGCAGCAGCTTGACGCCCAGTTGCGGAGCTGGCTGGCTTTCGCGGACCAGAAGGTCACCGAAGTTGTCACCCTCGCGCGGGCGATCGGTAACCCGGGAGCCATTGACGCTGAAATCGCTGCAACGGACGAGGTTCTGGCATCCCGTGCCGGAGCCGCCGGCGTGAACCGCGCCGAAGTGCGGAACCGCGCTGCCGCCCTGACGCCGTCGGACTTCTCCCGTGGGGACTATGCGGTGAGGCTCGCCGCCCAGGAGGACGCGCTGAACCTGCCCGCCCTCCCGACCACCACCATTGGATCCTTCCCGCAGACCTCGGAGGTCCGGTCCGCCCGCGCACGTGCCAACAAGGGCGACCTGACTGCGGAGCAGTACGAGCAGCTCATGAAGGACGAGATCAACCGCGTCATCGACCTGCAGGAAGAGCTCGGCTTCGATGTACTGGTGCATGGCGAGCCGGAGCGCAACGACATGGTGCAATACTTCGCTGAGAACCTCGACGGCTTCGACGTGACGGTCCATGGCTGGGTTCAGTCGTATGGTTCGCGCTGCACCCGGCCGTCGATCCTGTGGGGCGACGTCAGCCGGCCGGCGCCGATCACCGTTCCCTGGACGGAGTACGCCCAGTCGCTGACCGACAAGCCGGTCAAGGGCATGCTGACCGGTCCCGTGACGATCCTCGCGTGGTCCTTCGTCCGCGACGACCAGCCGCTGGGCGACACCGCAAACCAGGTGGCGCTGGCGCTCCGTGATGAGGTGACTGATCTGGAGGCCGCCGGCATCAAGGTGATCCAGGTGGATGAACCGGCGCTGCGCGAACTCCTGCCGCTGCGCACGGAGGATCAGTCCGGCTATCTCGAATGGTCGGTCAACTCCTTCAAGCTCTCTACGGCGTCCGCTGCTCCCGCAACGCAGATCCACACGCATCTGTGCTACTCCGAGTTCGGAGCGATCATTGACGCGATTGACGGGTTGGATGCCGACGTCACCTCGATCGAGGCGGCGCGGTCCCGCATGGAGGTGGTGCATGACCTGGAGGCGCACGGCTTCCAGCGCGGCGTCGGGCCCGGTGTCTACGACATCCACTCCCCGCGCGTGCCGGGTCAGGAGGAGGTCGCCGAGTTGCTGGAAAAGGCTGTGCAGCACGTGCCGGCGCGCCAGCTCTGGGTCAACCCGGACTGCGGTTTGAAGACTCGCGGCTACACCGAGACCGAGGAATCCCTGCGGAACCTCGTCAACGCCACGGTTGCCGTTCGTTCCCAGCTTGAGGCTTCGGTCTCCTAGACGCCCTCACACACGCTGAGTGCGCGGAGGACCACGTTGTGCCGCAAGGTATTCGTGTTCATCCGCGCACTCAGCGGCGTTTAACGCCTGAATCCATACCTAAGCCGGGCGGCTGCTCGTCCGCGGGGCGATCCGCCGGTCCTTCAGGACGTCGGCGAGCTGGTCCATGAAGAGACGTACCTGCGTGGTCTGCTTCCCGGCGATCTGGAGCGCGAAGATGCTGCGGGCGAGGCGAATCTCGGGAACATCGAGAGCGACGATACCTTCCGGGGCGCGCAGCATTGCCAGCTCAGGAACCAGTGCAGCACCCATACCCGCCGCGGCCATGGCGAGGCTGGCATTGAAGTCGTCGCAGTAGGCCGCGATATGCGGGTGCAGGTTGCAGCTGGCGAACAACCTTTCAATGACCGTGGCGTCCGAGGTTCCGGGGTGGTGCATGATCCATGGCATGTCCGCCAGCTGCCCTGCGGACACGGCAGACCCTTCCGCGATTCCCCACGCCGCCGGCAGGACCACGCGGAAATTATCATCACCGATCCACTGCCTGCTCACCGAAGACGGCCAGGCCAACCCGCCCTGCCCCACCTGGAAGACCAGTGCGAGATCCAGTTCGCCACCGTTCCGCAGACCGTGGATGGTCTGCGATGGCTCGCCCACGAAAACCTTCAAATTGATGCCCAGCTGTTTCCACTGCGGTGTGTGGACGAGGCGGGGGAGTGCAAAGGTGGCAAGACTGGGAAAGATCCCGAGCCGCAGTTCCTGCGTCACCGCAGCTCCGGCCTTTGCAGTGGACGCCATGAGGGTGTCGATGTCGGTCAGCACTTTGGTAGCGTGGCGCGCCATGACGACGGCGGCTTCCGTGGGAACCGCGCTCCGCGCGGACCGGGTGAACAGGGTGACGCCGGTATCCCGTTCAAGGGCGGACATCTGCTGCGACACTGCCGAGGCGGTGTAACCGAGGCGGGTTGCGGCGGACGCAAAGGAACCATGCCGGATGACCTCCAGCAGCGTCCGCAGGTGAACTGGGTTGACCACGTCGTCATCTTCTCACGGTCGGCCGACACGCCGAGCCGACACGACACGCACATGACTTTGCCTGTGTGGACAGCAGTCCACAGGCTGTGGACCGACGGAGGAGAAGCCGTGCGTTTGAGCCGTTTCCTGGACCCTCCGCATGTGGATTCCCTGTGGACTAATCGGACAGCAAATGACATACTTGTAATACATCATCTTGGGGTCGGCGCCACTGCGTTGCACTAGATGTAGTATCTAGATATCGAATTACCTGCTGGCGTGGCACGTTCCGTATCAACCGTTTGGGCGGTCTGAAGAGCGGCATGAAGCCCACCAACATTGGCCGAATAACAGCACTTCACAAGGGGAGTCAGGGACATGACCGTCACGGTTTACACCAAGCCAGCATGCGTACAGTGCAACGCCACGTATCGGGCCCTGGACAAGAAGGGCATCGCTTACCAGAGCGTTGACATCTCTCAGGATCCGGCGGCGCTGGAGCGGGTTCGTTCGCTCGGTTACATGCAGGCGCCTGTTGTCATCACCGAGAAGGACCACTGGTCCGGGTTCCGTCCGGACAAGATCAATGAACTCGCCCTGGGATCGGTCACTTCCGTAGCCTAGGCCTTTCGTTTCACCCACTCGCGAGGGGCGGATGTAGTCGGGATGACAACACCAACCATCAGTCGAAGTGCCCGTGGACGGGCAGTTGGGGAACCGTTGGAAACTGACGCGCCGCTCATCTACTTTTCGTCGGCGTCGGATAATACCCACCGGTTCGTCACCAAGTTGCCAGTTCGTTCGGCGCGGATTCCGCTCCTCACCAAAGACGACACGCTGCACGCGCTGAGTCCGTTCGTGCTGGTCCTTCCGACCTACGGCGGAATCAGCGGTCAAGGGGCAGTGCCCCGGCAGGTGATCAAGTTCCTCAATGTCGAGGACAACCGCCTGCTGCTTCGCGGCGTGATCGGCGCGGGCAATACCAACTTCGGGGACACGTACTGCCTGGCGGCGGATATTGTCGCGGCCAAGTGCAGCGTTCCCGTTTTATATCGATTTGAACTAATGGGCACGTCCGAGGACGTTGACCGGGTAACCCAAGGATTGGATGAGTTTTGGACATGACAGTCGCTGAAACAGAAGCACCCGCACTTCCGGAGCGCTTCAAGGGCCTGGGCTATCACGAGCTCAACGCCATGCTGAACCTTTACGGCCCGAACGGCGAGATCCAGTTCGAGGCTGACCGGGAGGCCGCGCACCAGTATTTCCTTCAGCACGTCAACAACAACACCGTCTTCTTTCATGACCTCGAGGAGAAGCTCGACTACCTCGTGAAGAATGAGTACTACGAGCGGGAAACCCTCGATCAGTACACAATGAACTTCATCCGTGACCTGTACAAGCGGGCCTACGAGAAGAAGTTCCGGTTCGAAACTTTCCTTGGCGCGTTCAAGTTCTACACCTCGTACACACTGAAGACTTTCGACGGCAAGCGCTACCTGGAGCGGTACGAGGATCGGGTCTGCATGGTTGCCATGCACCTCGCGCGGGGCAATGAAGACCTCGCTAACCGCATGGTTGATGAAATAATCGAGGGCAGGTTCCAGCCGGCAACACCGACCTTCCTCAACGCCGGCAAGCGGCAGCGCGGCGAGCTGGTGTCCTGCTTCCTGCTGCGCATCGAAGACAACATGGAATCGATCGGCCGCTCGATCAACTCGGCACTCCAGCTGTCCAAGCGCGGCGGCGGCGTCGCTTTCGCGCTCACCAACATCCGCGAGGTCGGCGCGCCGATCAAGCAGATCGAGAACCAGTCCTCCGGTGTCATCCCCGTGATGAAGCTTCTCGAAGACAGCTTCTCCTACGCCAACCAGCTGGGCGCACGTCAGGGCGCCGGCGCCGTGTACCTGCATGCGCACCACCCGGACATCAACCGCTTCCTCGACACCAAGCGTGAGAACGCCGATGAGAAGATCCGCATCAAGACTCTCTCGCTGGGTGTTGTCGTTCCGGACATCACTTTCGAGCTGGCGAAGAAGGACGAGGACATGTACCTGTTCTCGCCCTATGATGTCGAGCGCGTCTACGGCATGCCGTTCTCCGATATCTCGGTCACCGAAAAGTACTACGAGATGGTTGACGATTCCCGGATCAAGAAGACCAAGATCAAGGCCCGTGAGTTCTTCCAGACACTCGCGGAAATCCAGTTCGAGTCCGGCTACCCGTACATCATGTTCGAGGACACCGTGAACCGGGCTAACCCGATCGACGGCAAGATCATCATGTCCAACCTGTGCTCGGAAATCCTGCAGGTTTCACAGCCCACCACGTACAACGATGACCTCTCCTACGCTGACACCGGCAAGGACATCTCGTGCAACCTGGGTTCGCTGAACATCGCAAAGACGATGGATTCCCCTGACTTCGGCAGCACCATCGAGACGTCCATCCGTGCACTCTCGGCTGTCTCGGACATGTCTAACATCACCTCCGTTCCATCGATTGCTCGCGGTAACGATTCCTCGCATGCCATTGGGCTCGGGCAGATGAACCTCCATGGCTACCTGGCACGCGAGCGGGTGCACTACGGCTCTGAAGAGGGCCTCGACTTCACCAATATCTACTTCTACTCGGTTGTCTACCACGCTGTGCGGGCTTCGAACCTGCTGGCGATTGAGACCGGGCAGACCTTCGGCGGCTTCGAGAAGTCCAAGTACGCGTCCGGAGAGTTTTTCGACAAGTACACCGATCAGGAATGGGCCCCACAGACCGCGCGGGTCAAGGAACTGTTCGCCAGGGTGCATATCCCCACGCAGGAAGATTGGCGTGGGCTTAAGGCCTCGGTCATGGAGCACGGAATCTACAACCAGAACCTGCAGGCCGTGCCGCCGACCGGCTCGATCAGCTACATCAACAACTCAACCTCGTCCATCCACCCTGTGGCGTCGAAGGTCGAGATCCGCAAGGAGGGCAAGCTGGGACGCGTGTACTACCCGGCGCCGTACCTGACCAACGACAACCTGGAGTACTACCAGGATGCGTATGAGATCGGCTACGAGAAGGTCATCGACACCTACGCCGCTGCTACTCAGCACGTGGACCAGGGCCTGTCGCTGACGCTGTTCTTCAAGGACACCGCGACCACGCGTGACATCAACAAGGCGCAGATTTATGCCTGGAAAAAGGGCATCAAGACGGTCTACTACATCCGTCTCCGCCAGCTGGCGCTGGAGGGCACTGAGGTGGAGGGTTGCGTCAGCTGCATGCTGTAGTTGACAAGGGCAACTAAAGCAAACGACGACGCCGGTGGGCCGGCAGCAGAAGCCGGCCCGCCGCCGTCGTACATATATTAGAGGAAATTCACCGCCCTAGCGGGCAGTTCAAGCGAATGGGACAAGGGGTCACGATGACCGAAAAGGTTAAGTTGCTGTCGCACGTTGAAGCGATCAACTGGAACCGTATCCAGGACGACAAAGACGTCGATGTCTGGAACCGCCTGGTCAACAACTTTTGGCTGCCCGAGAAGGTACCCCTGTCCAACGACGTCCAGTCGTGGAACACGTTGACGCCGGCGGAGCAACAGCTCACCATGCGGGTGTTTACCGGCCTGACGCTCCTGGATACCATTCAGGGCACCGTTGGCGCCGTCTCGCTGATCCCCGATGCGATCACTCCGCATGAGGAAGCCGTGTACACGAACATCGCGTTCATGGAATCGGTGCATGCCAAGAGCTACTCCTCCATCTTCTCCACGCTGGCTTCCACGAAGGAGATTGACGAGGCATTCCGGTGGTCCACCGAGAACGTCAACCTTCAGAAGAAGGCCAGCATCGTCATGGATTACTACCAGGGCGATGACCCATTGAAGCGCAAGGTGGCCTCCACGCTGCTGGAGAGCTTCCTGTTCTACTCGGGCTTCTACCTGCCCATGTACTGGTCTTCGCGCGCCAAGCTGACGAACACTGCCGACCTGATCCGCCTGATCATCCGCGATGAGGCCGTTCACGGGTACTACATCGGGTACAAATTCCAGAAGGGCCTGGAGAAGGTTTCCGAGGAGAAGCGCCAGGAGATCAAGGACTACACGTTCGAGCTGCTTTTCGAGCTGTACGAGAACGAAGTTCAGTACACGCATGACCTGTACGACGGCGTTGGCCTTGCTGAGGACGTCAAGAAGTTCCTGCACTACAACGCCAACAAAGCTCTGATGAACCTGGGCTACGAGGCGATGTTCCCGTCCTCGGTCACGGATGTGAATCCGGCGATCCTGTCGGCGCTGTCACCGAATGCGGATGAGAACCACGACTTCTTCTCCGGGTCGGGGTCGTCTTACGTGATCGGCAAGGCAGTCAACACCGAAGACGAGGACTGGGACTTCTAGCGTCGTGTGCGGCCACACGGCGTTGCTCGCTGCCGTCTGAATCTGGTTTTACGACCATGTCTTCGGAGCTGAGGGTGGTGCTACACGTATTGTCAGCCCATCGACGAAACGAGAAACGATGCTTAAGGGGCGGCTAGTCGTTGGAGTAACGGCGCTCTTGTTCACCATGACAGGTTGTAGCAGTGAATCGCTCATCGGCGCGCAGCCGGACGCACCTCTAACTCACGCGGACCTCGATGTCCTACAGACAACGGCCGGTCAAGAGGACACGATTTCGGCGGAAGCGGACGTTTCCTACCTCGATGAGAACTCTTCACGTTTCCTCGCCGAGCAGGACGGTTTGCATTTTTACGCGGGGGTGGAAACGTCTAACGCGGGTTCCAACACCTGTCTCGTCGTCGTGTCACAGGGGCCCGGCCAGACGACCGGTGGGTGCGACCTAAACATTGGCGAGGAAGTCGGCGCATCGTATATCGCCTTTGGCGTTGAGGCTCGGCTCGTAACCGACGACGCAAACCTTCAGGACTATGTGGACAACGGATGGAGCACTCCTCATCCGAACCTGATCACGAGAAACAGCTCGAGCTGAATGTCCGCAGCTGGAGATTCAGTATTCACTCCAAAAGCTTGCCGGCGACGGAGTCGTCCGCGGTGGTTTCAGCGAGGGCCCGGAACGAGTCGGGAGCCGGCGGCAGCGCTTCGAAGCTGACTCCCTCTGCCGGCGACCAGATGAAGTTCCCCTTGAGGGAGGGATCCATCGCAGGGAAATCCGCTCGGTTATGGGCCCCACGCGTTTCGCGCCGTTCGAGCGCGCACTCCAGGGTGGCACGTGCGGCCAGCAGCGAGCCAAGCAGGTCGTAGGCATGGGCCAGGTCGTCGAAGCCGGCGATGTCCGGATGTGCGGTGACGTTCTGAGCACGCTCCTCCAGGGCCGCTAGCTTGTCCAGCCCTTCCTGGAGCCCCTGCTCGGTACGCACCACACCGGCATGCTCGGTCATCAGGTTGCGCAGCTCGCGCTGTAGGCGCCGTACTGACTCGGTCCCGTTCTCGCGCAACAGAGACTGCATCTCGGTGCGGGCCAGTCCGACGGCGGCCGGATCCCTGCTTATCTCGGTGCGGGAGCCCACGTACGAAGCGACATGCTCTCCGGTGATGCGCCCGTAGACAAGCAGTTCGATCAGTGAATTGCCACCCAACCGGTTGGCCCCATGCAGACCTGAGGAAGCCTCGCCGATTGCAAACAGCCCGTTCACGCCGGTGCTATGGTCCTCCGGTGCTACCCACACCCCGCCCATCGAGTAATGGGCGGTGGGTGCGATTTCCATTTTGGTGGTGGTGATGTCCACCATCTGCAGGTCGATCAGGGTGCGGTAGACCCGCGGCAGCTTCTCCAGGATGGTCTCGCGCGCCAGGTGTGAGACGTCCAGATAGACGCCTCCTTTCTCGGTCCCGCGGCCCTCGGCAACCTCGGTGAATGCGGCAAGGGCCACCCGGTCCCGGGTGGAGAGTTCCATACGCGCGGGATCATAGCGTTCCATGAAACGTTCACCGAGAGCGTTCGTGAGGATACCGCCCTCTCCACGCGCGGCTTCGGAGACGAGGGTGCCGGCGGCGTCGTCGGGCTCCAGGAGGCCCGACGGGTGGAACTGAACAAGTTCCGCGTCGCGAATACGGGCACCGGCCAGCGCTGCCAGCCTGAAGGAGTCACCGGTGTTCTCGTTGCGACGGGAGGAGGTGTGGCGCCAGATGCGGGTGTGCCCGCCTGCGGCCAGGATGACTGCGTCGGCGTGGATCTGCACCGGGGTGCCGTCCACGATGTCGAAGCCGTAGGCGCCGAAGATCGTGCCGTCGGCGACGAGCAGGCGGGTGATGTAGACCGTGTCGATGATCGGCACGTTCAGCTCTGCTGCCCGGCGCATCAGGGTGCGCTGGATTTCAAGACCGGTGTAGTCCCCGGCGTAGGCGGTACGGCGGTACTTATGGGCACCGAAGAAGCGCTGCGAGATTCGTCCGTCTTCCTCCCGGGCGAACGGCATCCCCCACTGTTCGAGGTCCGCAATGCCGCGGGCCGCATTGCGCGCTACGGTCTCTACGATGCTCGGGTCGGCCAGGAAGTAAGACTCGCGAAGGGTATCGGCGGCATGCTGCTGCCAGCTGTCCTCCGGGTCCATGGTGCCCAGGGCGGCGTTGATCCCGCCAGCCGCCAGAGAGGTGTGCGCATCATGCTTGCGGCGCTTGCCCACTGCAAGCACCTGCACCCCACGCTGAGCGAGTTCGATCGAAGCGCGCAACCCGGCGCCTCCGGTACCGATCACCAGCACGGACGTGGACATGAGACGTTCGGAAGTGTGGTGGAGATTCATATCGACAACGGTAGGTTTGTGCGCTCCATGTTTCCAATGAATTATTTGGCTCACCATGATGCGTTTAGGCTATACAGGTGAAGTTAGACCAATTGCGCTCTTTTGAAGCGGTAGCTCGAGTGGGGCATTTCACACGCGCGGCCGACGAGTTGTATCTCGCCCAGCCGTCCCTGAGCCGTCAGATCGCCGCGCTTGAGGCCGATCTTGGTGCTGAACTGTTCCACCGGGGCTCCTCAGGAGCAACGCTGACGAACGCGGGCGAGCTGTTGCTGCCCATCGCTCGGCGCATGCTCGGCGACGCGCAGACCGCTCGCGAGAAGATGGACGAACTGTCAGGATTACACCGCGGTCGAGTTCGGCTGGGCGCTCCACCGACTCTGTGCGTCTCGCTGGTCGCCGATGTGCTGGCCGCCTTCCGCAGTGCGCATCCCGGGGTGGAACTACACATCACGGAGGGCGGCTCGCGTTTCCTGGTGGAGGCCCTCACCGAAGGTGCACTGGATCTGGCCCTGGTGGTCACCCGCGCAGTGAACCCGACGGTTCCGGGCACCGAATTAATTCCACTGCTCGCAGAAGAGCTTGTGGTCGTTTCCGCCGCCGGATCGGCGATGCCGGAAGAGCTCACATTGAAAGAGCTGGCTCACATCCCTCAGGTGGCGTTCAACCGCAGTTACGACCTGCGGGTCGCCACCGATGCTGCGTTCTCCGCCGCTGGTCTGGAAACGGTGGTGGCCGTGGAGGGCGCCGAAATGGACGCAGTGCTGCGGTTTGTTGAAAGAGGGCTCGGCGTGGCCGTGGTGCCGGCGATGGTGGTCCATGACCGCCCCGGACTGCGGAGCGCTCGCTTGGTGAGTCCTTCGCTGACGCGGACCGTCAACTTGGCCCGGCGCAACGACGTCGGGCCCTCGGCCGCCGCTGCTGCCATGCAGCAGTTCGTCTTTGACATCGTGGACCGACTTGCGGCGCCGGGCACCGACCTGGCGCGTCTGGTTACGCCAGCTCCACGGGACTCAGAGAATTAGATCACCCCACGACTGCTGGACATGCCCGGTGTTTGCTCACTCGGATATCGGGGCCCGTTGTCTGTTGCCTACGGCTTCGATTGCTGCGGCGATGCCAAGCAAGACGGCTGTACCGAAAGTAGTACCGAAGGCGAGAAGTATCGCCCCGACCGCCCACAGGCCGCCCGAATCTATGGCAGAGGCAGTGCTGATCCATGCAAGCGTGAAGGAAGCAGGAAGTACCAGCAGAGCAACGATGAAATGCAAGAGCCGGTAGGCGAGCCCTATCACCACGATGCCGCACAGAAGCGCTGCCACTCCCTGCCATACTTCATACGGTCCAGTCAGTTCACCCGTGGCGGCGTCGTACTGGTACTCGGTATCCCAGGCGAACCAGCCGAACCAGAGCGCTGCTGACAGGAGGGCAATCAGGACGACGGCCGACCATTGCTCAAACGGCCGCCGGTCGCGGTTTCGGGTCAGGCGCATCCTTTACTGTAAATCTCATCGGAGTAGTGGTTGAGCTGACCAGCTGGAATTCGCCGTTCCCGTGCTTTCCTGAGTTGGTTGTCACTACCGCCGGGAGACGGGATAGCCGGGTGCCTGTCGTCAGTTCTGCAAGGCTGCGTAATTGGCGGCTCGGATCGAAATGCAAGCGACAATCACGCTACAGAGCGCCGCACCGATGGCAGCCAGCGAGAAGTAATGCGCGAATGCGAGCAACGTGTAGGACGCGTACGCGAATAGCGCCACCGCGATGAGACCGACCACTGATGCGAGTGCCATCACGGTACGCCGTCGGGGTGCAGGTTTAGCACCCTCGACCTGCTCGGATGAGTTCCTGAGGACAGCAGTAGCGATCTGTATGCCGAACGCTACGGTGACCAGTGTTATCAGGAGCGCCACCCATGCAGATGGAGACGTCTGCGAGAAGTATCCGACGATAAGCATCAGAACAAGACTTCCTATCAGCGGTTCTATCCTGACATTCCTGACTCGTCCCATGAGCCCATGCTAACGAGTCCCCCAGGCGGACCCGGCCCGGCTGGTTTTCTCGGGCCCTAACCAATACGAGCGAGATCCCGTCTGACGTAGCGGAGGTGTGCCCACTCCTCCTCGAGGATCACGCGAATGCAGTCGCCGACGCTTGGATGCCAGTCGCCGCCGCCCCAGGGGTTCTCGCGTTCCTCTGCGAGAAGATCCGGCGTTGCCGTGGCCAGAAAATCGGTGACCTGCTGTTGGCGCTCTGCCCGAACAGCGAGAATCTCCTCGTACGCCGGCAGCTCCACCCGGAAGATCGACATGTCGAAACCCATCTCGCCGGCGCCGGTGAAAATCAGTCCGATCTCGTGGAACGGCTGCTCCTTCCGCAGGATCCCGCTGCCGAGCCAGGCGTCGGTCGCCAGAATGAGGTGCCTCAGGGTTTGAGCCAGAGACCATTCGTCCGCTACCTGCCTGTCCACCAAGTTCGTCGGCGTGCCATCCACAGTCTCCTGCCACGCGGACTGCACCGCGAGCCACCCCTCCCGCAGGCCTTCGGGCGTCTGCGCCTTCTGCAGTTCGCGGCCCGGGAACTGCCGGTTGAGTTCGGCATCCACAAGCGGCACCACGTCGACCCCGTTGACGAGAAGACTGCCGAAGAATAGGTCGTGGCTGTCGATGTCGAGTCCGTCCACGTCGACGCCGCGCATCGACACGCCGCTGACATCGGAGAATCGCAGGGTGGCGCCTTTGAAACTTGCCCTGACGAAGGTTGCGCCCTCGAATTCCTTCGTGCTGGTGTAGGTCGTCATGGCCCTCATTCTCCGGTGAAGGGGCGCTGAAAGCTACGGTAGAGGACGATTCTTCACGGAAGGATTGCGTCCGTTCCTAGAACAATGGCCAGGGCACCGCGGGCATTTCACCGCTCGGAGCTGGGAACCGCCCGGATGAGCGCATCCGGGTGCAACGCGCCGCGAGCGCAGCGATTTCGTCCGCGGACAAAAGGTCCGTCAGTTCATGGCCCAGCTCACCGTGCAGGGCTTCGCTGAGGCGATCGACGCCGTCGAGCTCTTCGCTCGTGAGTGGGTCACCGAGCCATCCCCACAGCACCGTGCGCAGTTTGTGGTCGCTGTGGAAGGTCAGCCCATGGTCCACACCGTGCCGATGCCCGTCCTCCATTGCAAGAATGTGGTCGCCCTTGCGGTCGGCGTTGTTGACCAGTACGTCAAACACCGCCATACGTCTCAGCGCGGGGGAGTCCTCGTGGATGAGAGCTACCATCGAGCCGTTCTCGTCCTGACCTTCGAGGACCTGCTTCCAGCCGGTCTTCGGCACCTCGCCCGTCGCAACCAGATCCACCGCGTTCTGGGCTAGATCCGTCTCCTGCCAGAGCTGCACCATCCCTTCACCCAGTGGACCGTCGCGTAGCCAGGTGCGAGGAACGACATTCCAGCCCAGTATCTCCGAGACGAGGTAGGCGGCCATCTCCCGGTGCGCAAGAACACCGTCGGGGAAATCCCAGAGCGGACGCTCGCCTGCTACTGGCTTATAGATGACTGCTGCATCGCCAATGCTGCCCAGGAAGGTCGCGTTCGACGCCGTCGTGATGCGGCCGGTGAGCGTCAGCTCGGCGGTCAACAGGTCCGGCGTCGGCATCAGGCTTCGGGCAGGGCGCAGATGTGCCCATCAGCGTCGATTGGCTGACCGCACAGCACGCAGATCGGACGCCCGGCGCCTACAACCTCGCGGGTGCGCTTGGCGAAGGCGCGGGCGGTACCAACAGGCATGCTGACCCGCAGCACTTCGGACGCATCGGCGTCGTCGTCATCGGGGAAGGTTTCGTCTTCGCTCTCAGCGTCACTGAGCGGGTACGCCTCGACGACGATCTGCGCCGTGGTCGGGTCCCACCCCAAACTCATGACGCCGGTGCGGAACTGTTCCTCTACCGCCTCAAGCTGGTCATTGTCGACGAGTTCGATGGGAGTGCTCGTGGGCACGCTGAAGGGGTTGCCCTCGAGGTTGATGAGCTGATCGAGGATCTCATCGATTTTTTCGGCGAGTTGCGCCGACTGCTGCTTCTCGAGGGCGATGCTGACTATCTGCTTTCCTGCACGTACCTGCAGGTAGAACGTGCGGGCCCCCGGAAGCCCGATGGTGCCGACGACGACGCGGTCAGGCCAGACAAACTCGTGAACAGTTGTGGGCATGTTGCTATTTTAGGCTCATCGCGCTGATGACGCCGTGTGTCCTGCGCCACCGCCCACCGGTGCGTCGTCGGAAGTGACGCTGGTGGACAGCCAAGACAGATCGCCGGCGTCGGTATTGGTTGCATGAACGGTCGGCCGATTGGCTCCGTAACGCACGATCGACACGGAGGCCGGTCCCACGTTGATGCGTTGGAATAGGTCGAGGTGCATGCCGAGGGCGTCGGCGAGGATCGACTTGATGATGTCACCGTGGCTCACTGCCACCCACACTGCTCCCGGCCCGTGGAGGGATTCGAAGGAGGCGTCGTGGCGTCGAATCGCCGCCACCGACCGGGCCTGCATCGCGGCCATGGATTCGCCGCCGGGAAAAGTGACGGCGGACGGTTGCGATTGCACTGCCGACCACAGGTCCTCGGTGGCGAGATCATTGAGCATGCGGCCCTGCCACTGGCCGTAATCACATTCCGTCAGACAGGCATCGAGATTCATTTCGACGGGTGCACGCGAGGCACCGGACTGGCGATCGAGGATGAACTGGGCGGTCTGCTGACATCTCTCAAGCGGGCTCGATACGACTCCGGCAACCTGGACGGCTGCAAGCCGGTCAGCGGTCAGGGCCGCCTGCTCCCGGCCGACCTGGTCCAGGCTGACGCCGTCGGCCCTGCCCGCCAGAAGCCCTGAAGCATTCGCTGTGGTGCGGCCGTGCCGCACGAGAAGAACTGTCGCCATTCACCCAGCGTAACCATCCGCGCGACGGTGAACCCTCAGGGGACTGGTGTCCATGGTTCACCTGCGCCGAGGCGGACTGTCACATCAGCCCGCCTCCACCGCGTCCGCGGTGATGGCGCTGTCCCTCGTCGTCAGCCCTGAGCTTCACGTGTTTCTCCCGGAGATGGCGCAGGGCAAGAGCGATCAGCAGCGACAGCGCCACTACCGCGAACGCGTCCAGAGCCGTTATCCCGGATAGGACCCAGACGGCGAGGGCAATCAGCGTGGCAGAAATGGCGACTGTAGTGACGAGAACTTTCAACGTATTCCCCATAAGGGGCATCCTGTCATGAAGAGTTGTCACCAGGCTGCGGTTCATTGGCTGCCTCGGAACTTCCGTCAGACCGAAAGGACACCATGGAACTCAACGAACTACTTGACGCGCTGAACGCCGGCCACACCATCACAGGGGACTCCCCACTGCACGAAGTGATGCATCGGACCAGCCAACAGGCCCTGCGCATCACTGGCGAGCTGAACGGCCTCTACCAGGAACCTGCGCGGGTGCGCGAGTTGTTGACCGAGTTGACGGGTAAGCCGGTCGCTGAATCCGTCACAGTCTTCCCGCCCTTCTACTCCGATTTCGGCAGGAACATCACCCTGGGTGAGCGGGTCATGTAGCGAACGCTCTGGGCCCCGTCACCCCGGGAACGGCATGAACGGAACGTCCGGTTTGCCGTCACCGTCCTTGTCGCCATACGCCCTCATGGCGAGGTCGTTAGCCTTTTCCTCGTTCCCATGGATGTGGACGTACCCCTCGCGGAAGTCCTTTTGATGGGCAGATGCAGCGGCGGCCTTCTTGCGCTCGAAGGCGGCGCCCTTTCGTCGGAAGCTAAACATGTCCGGCTCCTTTCCCGTGCCGCATAGCTACGGCGCCGGGCGGACGGCCCATTGCCGACATACCTCCAACATACGCCCGGTCCTCAGGGAAAGCGATAACGAAAGGGGGCCGTTCGCGGGGAACAACCCGAACGCCACGTCTGTTGACATATACGTGAGTGTTTCTACGGCGCCGACCGTCACCCTCGACAACCACTTCGCCCGCCACCTGCCGGAAATGGGCACGCCCTGGCAAGCAGCAGAGCCGGCCGAACCGCACCTGCTGGTGCTCAACGAGCAGCTCGCGGCCGAGCTCGGGCTTGATCCGGCTTTCCTGCGGGCTCCCGACGGCGTCCGTCTCCTCACCGGCGCACGCGTACCCGAAGGTGCAACCCCGGTTGCGCAGGCCTACGCCGGCCACCAGTTCGGCGGGTACAGCCCCCGCCTCGGTGATGGACGCGCGCTGTTGCTCGGAGAGGTTGCAAACCCGGACGGCACCCTGCGGGATATCCACCTCAAGGGCTCCGGCCGCACACCGTTCGGAAGGGGTGGCGACGGACTCGCCGCCATTGGCCCCATGCTGCGTGAATACATCGTCAGCGAAGCGATGAACGCACTTCGCATCCCTACCACCCGTTCGCTCGCCGTCGTGGCCACGGGACGTCCAGTGCAGCGCGAGGAACTGCTGCCGGGCGCCCTGCTGACCAGAATCGCCGCCAGCCACCTGCGCGTCGGTACCTTCCAGTACGCCCGTGCCACCGGTGACATCGAACTGCTCCGCCGCGTAGCGGATTACGCCATCACCCGCCACTTTCCCGAGGCAGCACAGGCACCCAACCCCTACCTCGCCTTGCTTGAATCGGTCATCCGTGCCCAGGCGGAGCTTGTCGCGCAGTGGATGCTGGTGGGCTTCGTCCATGGCGTCATGAACACGGACAACATGACCATTTCCGGTGAGACCATCGACTACGGTCCGTGCGCCTTTCTGGACGCCTTCAACCCCTCAGCGGTCTACAGTTCAATCGACACCATGGGCCGCTATGCCTATGCGAACCAGCCGGCCGCCGCCCACTGGAACCTCACCCGCTTCGCCGAAACGCTGCTGCCCCTGCTCGATGAAAACCAGGACGACGCCGTGAAGCTGGCAGAGCAAGCGCTGGCAGAATTCCCCGCTTTCTACAGCGGTGCCTGGTCCGCGGGAATGCGCATCAAGCTGGGCCTGCCGGACGGCGTCGATGCGGCAGACATCGCAGGAAAGCTCCTGACGCTGTTGGAGGAGGACCATGTGGACTACACGTCCTTCCTGCGGAGCCTGAGCGCTGCCGCGCGCGGGAACGTTGAAGTGTCCCGCAGCTACTTCGCTGACCCCGCACGTTTTGATACCTGGTTGGCGCAGTGGCTCACCCTGAACCCGTCAGCAGACGCCATGGACAGGGTTAACCCCGTGTACATCCCGCGGAATCACCGCGTGGAAGAAGCTCTCGCTGCTGCCGTTGAGGATGACCTCGAACCGCTGGGCACGCTGCTCGCTGCTGTGACGGCGCCGTTTCAGGAGCGTGACGGCTTCGAGCGCTATGCCGCTGGAGCGCCTGAGGACTTTGGCTCGTACCGGACCTTCTGCGGGACCTGAGAAAGCGGGCTAGGGATTGTCGAGATCCTCAGCGGCGAATGTGTCGCACGCTTCGATGTCTCCCGTTTCTAGTCCCCGCAGGAACCACGCCTGACGCTGCTCACTGGAACCGTGGGTCCACGCCTCGGGGTTGACCTGACCGGTGGTCGATTCCTGGATGCGGTCGTCGCCGACCGCCGACGCCGCTGACAGCGCGTCCTGCAGGTCGGTTCGAGTGAACTCGCGCAGGAAGGGAACCCCGGATTCTGGATCAGGGACCGTTGTGGCATGCGCCGCCCACATGCCGGCGTAGCAGTCGGCCTGCAACTCCACCCGGACTGCTCCGGACTCTGCACCGCGGGGGTCCTGCTGGGATGCGCTCAGTGCGCCCGTCAGGTTCTGGATGTGGTGCCCGAACTCATGGGCAATTACGTACTCCTGAGCCAGCGGCCCAGCGGACGCACCGAAGCGGGTCACCAGATCGTTGAAGAAGGCGGTGTCATAGTACGTCTGCTCGTCCGCCGGGCAATAGAAGGGCCCGACGGCGCTGCTCGCCGCGCCGCAGCCCGTGTTGGTCTGGCCGCTGAACAGGACCACCCCGGGCGGCGTGTACTGAATGCCGAAGGGCTCCAGGTAAGGGGACCAGAAGCTATCCAGGCTTTCAGCGGTGCCAAGGATGCGGCAGTCGAGCCGCTCGTTGGCGTCCGCGCCGGTCTGGCACGCGTTGATGGCGGGATCAGAGTCCGCACCGATACCGGTATCCGTGTCGGTGCCGCCGTCAAGTCCTAACTGGTCCACCACACCCGGGCCGAAGAACAGTGACAGCAGCAGGATCAGGCCGCCGCCGAGGCCGCCGCCGATAGCGACGCCGCGGCCGCGGCCGCGGCCGCGCCGGTCACTCACCCGGGAGGGATCGAACTGGGCATTGTCATTGAAGCTCATGCCAGAACTCTAAACTAGGAAGCCTGCTGTGCATTCGGTAGGCGCCGGTTCCGAGGAGCAGGAGGATCAGTCGTGTGCAGGCTCCCCGGTAACGCGGTGGTCGGCGTGGTTCAGGCCCTCCCGTACCAGGCGTGCGAGGTGCCCGTCCGCAATGCTGTAGATGACATTGCGGCCGCTTTTCCGCGTGGTTACTAATCCCGAGAAACGGAGCTTGGCCAGATGCTGGCTGACTGATGTGCGGGTTGCTCCCGTGCGTTCCACCAGGGAACTGACGTCGCCGGATTCCTCGGAGAGCAGCCACAGAATGTGCAGCCGCGTAGGGTCGGCGAGCATCCTGAACAGGGATGCGCCGACGTCGAGGCGTGCTTCATCAGGATCGTTCGGATGATTCAGGCTGGGCCGCGAGCCGACCGGTTCTTCGCTCAACAGTCCACTCCTTGCTGACAGGTGACTCATCTGCCCCGGTAGCCGGAGGCTCGGCCGTCCAAAGCCGCAATGCTGCCACAGCGCCCAGTGTAGCGAGCGTTGCAAGGATGAACGCGGCCGCAGGCTGCCCGGCGGCGGCTCCAGCCCATCCCGCAATCGGGTAACTGAGAATGAAGCAGGCGTGCGAGAGGGAGAACTGCGCCGTGAACAGGTAGGACCGCGTTGCATCCGTGGCCGCGCGGCGCAGCAGGCGCGCAGACGGCGTATTGATCATCGAAGTACCGGCACCCAGCAGCGCCCACAGCAGGAGCATCAGTACCCAGGCGGGCTGCAGTAACGCGATGACGCCGGCCGCACCCACGCCCGCTGCGATCACCGCGCTTCCACTCACCATGAAGGCCCGGTCCGGAAAGCGCTCCAGCAGTGCCGGCGTCGTCAGTGCCACAGTCATTGATCCGGCGCCGTAGCAGGCGAGGGCGATTGCCACCTCAGCGTTGGTTCCGCCATAAAGTTCTCGGACATAAACGACGGTATTCACCAGGACGAGCGCGGTACCGCAGGCAACCACCAGGTTCAGTGCGAAGAGACCACGAAGAGACGGCACCTGCAGGAAGATCCGGGCCCCCAGGGTGGTGCGGTGCAGGAGGGAACTCCCGCGCGCGGGTGGCGGGGGAGCGGGCAACCGGGTGGTTCCGACGAGCAGAGCGGAAATCAGGAACCCAATGACGGTGCCGACAAAGAGACTGGAATAGCTCATAATCACCAGCAGCGCGGCTGCGATGACGGGGCTCAGGAGCGACTCAAGATCGTAGGCGAGCCGCGAGAGGGATAGCGCCTTCGTGTAGTCGCGCTCCCGCGGCAGAATCACAGGAATCACCGACTGGAACGCCGGGGTGAAGGTAGCCGAGGCCGACTGCAGCACGAATACCAGAACGTAGACCTGCCACACCTGATCCACGAACGGCAGCATTAGGGCAACGGCCGCGCGGACGAGGTCAGCTGCAATCAGGACGGCTTTCCTGGGAAGGTGTTCCACCAGTGCCGCCATCAGGGGAGCCACGAAGACGTAGGCCAGCATCTTGATGGTGAGGGCAGTACCGAGGACGGCTCCTGCTTGGCCCGCCGCAAGATCGAACGCGAGGAGACCCAGTGCCACGGTGAGCAGGCCTGTACCAAGCAGCGCAATCACCTGCGCAGAGAAGAGTTTGCGATACGCAACATTGCGGAGGACTGTCAGCACACTGCTCAACATAGTACATACGTGCGCATTTGTGCACTCATTCCCCAGGTTGCTCGAACATTGACATTTATCGATAGCTCGCAGATACTCATATCGATGAATATCAATGTAACTAGACCAGTGGGCCATAGAACGGAAGGAATAGCGATGCCGGAACAGCGTCACTTGCCCGTCGCCATCATCGGGGCCGGCCCGATCGGCCTCGCAGCCGCCGCCCATCTCCTCGAACGAGGGCTGACACCCTTGATTCTCGAGAAGGGCGACGCCGTCGGGGCTGCCATCCGCCAATGGGGCCACATCCGCCTGTTCTCTCCCTGGCAGTACAACATCGACGACGCCGCCCGCCGGCTTTTGAAGC
Source organism: Arthrobacter sp. PTI12 (assembly GCF_056679915.1). Classification (NCBI taxonomy): domain Bacteria; kingdom Bacillati; phylum Actinomycetota; class Actinomycetes; order Micrococcales; family Micrococcaceae; genus Arthrobacter; species Arthrobacter sp. PTI12. The sequence goes on from NZ_CM155256.1 coordinate 1,975,192, forward strand.
CGACCGGTTGGCAGGCGCCGCGCGGCTCAGCGCTTCCCTTCGGTAATGAACTGGTTGAGGCCTACCTTGAACCGCTCGCGGCGCTACCCGGCATCGCAGCAGCCCTGCACCTCAACACCGAGGTGCTCGCAGTGACGCGGCAGGGGATGGACAAGACGAGGACCTTGCATCGCGAGGACCAGCCGTTCCTTGTCCGTGTGCTCGGCCCGCGAGGACTTGAGGATCACCTGGTGCAGGCCGTTCTCGATGCATCCGGCACCTGGAGCCAGCCCAATCCGCTGGGCCAGGCCGGGCTGCCTGCCCCGGGAGAGAGCGCTGTGCACCCCTTCATCACGCAGCCCCTTCCCGATGCTGCAGGCAAGGACCGCGCCCGCTTCGCCGGCAAGCGCGTGATGGTAGTCGGCGCAGGGCACTCCGCAGCGAACACCCTGCTAAGTCTCGGACAGGTTGCCAAAGCTGAGCCGGGAACCCGCCTGATCTGGGGTGTGCGCGGATCCGGATCAGCACAGCGGCTCTACGGCGGCGGAGACCTCGACGGGTTGCCGGCCCGCGGAGCGCTCGGAAGCCGCCTGCGCTCGCTGGTGGAGGACGGCGTGGTGGAGCTCCTGACCTCATTCACCATCACTGAACTGGAGGCCGGCGACGGCGCGCTCCTCGTTCATGCCTCGAGCCCGGAGGGCGCACGTGAGGTCGAAGTGGATGTGCTCGTTCCGGCCACGGGGTTCCGTCCGGACCTGCGGATGCTCCGCGAACTGCGGCTCGAGCTCGATCCCGCTGTTGAAGCGCCGCGCGCGTTGGGGCCACTGATCGACCCTGAATTCCACTCCTGCGGGACCGTCCCGGCGCACGGGGCAGCTGTCCTCGCGCACCCGGACAAGGACTTCTACCTCGTAGGTATGAAGAGTTACGGCCGCGCCCCCACCTTCCTGCTGGCCACCGGATATGAGCAGGTGCGGTCAGTCGTCGCCGCCGTTGCCGGCGATGACGACGCCGCTGCGTCAGTTCACCTCGATCTCCCCGAAACGGGGGTCTGCAGCACCGACCTCGGGGGAAGCTGCGACACTGCATCCTCCGGTGGCGAGATGGTTTCGCAGTCCGGTTGCTGTGGTCAACCGGAACCGGTCAGCCTCGGCGTTCCCACCGGGCTCCTGCACGGCAGGATGCTTGCTGATTGAATGGGAGGATGACAGCTGAGCATGCAGAGCACGCGTCCACGCCGCTGGAGGACTACGCCCTCCTGTCTGATCTGAGTACGGGGCCACTGGTATCCCGGGACGGCAGTATCGACTGGCTTTGCTTTCCGCGCTTCGATTCTCCCTCCGTCTTCGCGGCCCTGCTGGGGTCCCCGGAAGACGGACGATGGAAAGTTTCCGCCTCTGACGGCGAGGTGGTTTCCCGGCGGTATCTTCCACGAACGTTCGTCCTGGAAACGACCTGGAGCACGCCCAACGGAAAGATGGTGGTCACCGACTTCCTGCCGCCTGGCGACGCGCAGTCGGATCTGGTGCGCCGGGTGGAGTGCGTCGAGGGAACCGTTGAAGTGGAGCACGACCTGCGCATACGGTTCGACTATGCCCGGGCGAAGCCCTGGACGCGGCGGGTCGACCTCAAGAAAGTCGGCTCGTGCGGACTGCTGTCGGTTGCAGGTCCGGATGCGCTGCTGCTGACCGGACCGTTGCTGCACCCTCACGAGTCCCAGCGGGCAGAACCACAGACCGGCATGGAAGACCGCCACGAAGCCTCCGCCGAGGGCCATGCGGACGATTACCAGGGCGCTGTCTCGAAGCGGCTGAGCGGTGCCTTTCCGCTTGTAGCCGGCGAATCCGAAAGCTGGGTACTTACCTGGCACCAGTCTCACGAGGGGCTTCCAACTGCAGCAGACCCGGACAGAGCCCTGGAAGCGACTATCGCCTACTGGACTCAGTGGTCCTCCCGGGTGGAGGTTCATGATCGACACGATGAGGCCGTATTGCGCTCGCTGATGGTGCTCCGTGCCCTTACCCATGGCAGAACCGGCGGCATCGTGGCCGCAGCCACCACGTCGTTGCCGGAGGAGTTCGGCGGCTCTCGCAACTGGGACTACCGCTACACCTGGCTGCGCGACGCCGCACTCACCATCGAGGCGCTCATTGCGCATGACTTCACCGAAGGTGCGCTGCACTGGCGCAACTGGCTGTTGCGTGCGGTAGCCGGGGATCCGGATCAGGTGCAGATCATGTACGGCATCGCCGGCGAACGCCAGCTCCCCGAAAGCGAGCTGGACCACCTGGCCGGCTACGAGAATTCAAAGCCGGTAAGAATCGGTAACGGGGCTGTGGGCCAATACCAGGCCGACGTCGTCGGGGAAGTCATGCTCGCCCTCGCGGCGCTGAGGGATACAGGGGCAGCCGAGGGCGAGTACTCCTGGGGGCTGCAAAAGAACCTCCTTCGGTTCTGTGAGCAGAACCTGGACCGGAAGGGTCACGGCATCTGGGAAATGCGCGGGGAAGCAGAGTTCTTCGTTCATGGACGAGTGATGATGTGGGCTGCCTTCGATCAGGGGGTCCGGGCAGTGCGTGAGCACGGGCTGGAAGGGCCGGCCGATCGATGGGAGGAGATCCGGGACCGGCTCCGGGAGGAGATCATGGAGCGCGGATTCAACGCCCAGCTCAACTCGTTCACGCAGACATACTCGAACGATGAAGTCGATGCGTCCCTGCTGCAACTGCCCCACACAGGCTTTGTGGCCAGCGATGACCCGAAGATGCTTGGCACCGTGGCCCGCATTGAGGAGCAATTGCAGGATGCCCATGGGCTCCTGCACCGTTACCGCACAGCATCCGGCCTCGATGGTTTGGAGGGCCACGAATACCCATTCCTGATCTGCACGTTCTGGCTTGTGGAACAGTATGCAAACAGCCGCCGCACCGACGATGCCACGGCGTTGCTTGACCGGCTCACCGGTTACGCGAATGACCTCGGACTGTACGCGGAAGAGTACGATCCGGTGAGCGGCCGGCTGGCAGGCAACTTCCCGCAGGCCTTCAGTCACCTAGGCTTTATTCGTGCCTCGGACGCCGTCAACAGGGCACGAGTCCAGCCTTAACCGAGCTTTCCCTCAGGAGCGTGTTTTCCCACCATGGCAGATTCCTACTACCGTCCGGCGGGCGGGGGCCGGTTCGAGGCCACAATTCATGCACAGGGTGCCTGGAACGCACACGAGCAGCACATGGCGCCCGCATCCGGTCTGCTCGCACATTGCCTTGAACAGTTCCAGCCACGCGCAGAGCTGCAGATGGCGCGCATCTCGTTCGAGATCCTGGGCCTCATACCGCTGGAGACCGTCGAGGTGACCACCCGGATGGTGCGCCCAGGGAGGACCATCGAGTTGCTGGAAGCGGAGATGAACCATGGCGGGCGGACAGCTATCCGCGCCCGCGCCTGGCGGTTGGCTTCGAGCGATACCTCGTCCGTCGCGGCGCTTGAGGACGAGTCCATGCCGGGACCGGATCAGGGTGAGGAGCACGACGCCGTGGCGGAGTGGCCCGGCGGCTACATCCAGTCGATTGATGTCCGCAAGATCGAAGGCCACAGGCCCGGCCGGGGCAGGGTCTGGTTGCGGACGCCCCACCCGCTGGTGGAGGGTGAAGCGTCGTCGGACTCGGCCCGGCTGATCGGGCTCATCGACACCGCAAACGGAATCGCCACGCGGGTTCCTCCCGGACCCGGCAGCTGGGCGTTTCCCAACGTCGACCTGCAGGTGCACCTTCACCGCCAGCCCTCGGGCCAGTGGCTCGGCCTCGATACCCGAGTGAGTTTCGGGCGGGAAGGAATCGGGCTGACCTCGTCCGTCTTGCACGACCTCGACGGGCCGTTCGGCCGGAGTGAGCAGATCCTTACGCTGCGCAAGCTCTAACTCCAGGCGGGGGAATGCAGCGAGCAGCGTCGTCGTTGGCAGATTGTGTAATCGCGCTCACAGCGCAACCGGCGCTGAGCCGTTCAGAGGATTGAGGACATCATGGCCAAGGCAGTCTGGAACAACCAGGTCATTGCGGAGTCTGACTCCACCGAGATGGTTGAGGGGAACCACTACTTCCCGAAGGAAAGCGTCAAGCAGGAGTTCCTCCGATCGAGTGACATGCACACCACATGTCCCTGGAAGGGTGACGCCAGCTACTTCAGCCTGGAGGTTGACGGTGAGAGCAATCCGGACGCCGCATGGACCTACCCGGAGCCGAAGGAAGCCGCCGCGAACATCAAGGACCACGTGGCGTTCTGGCGCGGCGTGACCGTGACCGACTGAAGAGCAGTGCACGCACTATCACCTACCCAGGAGAGTTGATGGAATACAGGAACCTCGGAAGCAGCGGCGCATCGGTTTCGGCTTATGCGTTAGGCACCATGACGTTTGGTGCCGAAGCCGATGAAGCGACGTCACATGCGATCCTCGATGACTATGCCGACGCCGGTGGCAACCTCATCGACACCGCTGATGTCTACACCGCGGGAGCGTCCGAGGAGATCATTGGGCGCTGGCTGGCGAAGAGCCCGTCCGCTTCCGGCATGATCCTGGCTACGAAGGGTCGGTTCCCGATGGGTAAGGGCCCCAATGATCTGGGCCTCTCCCGGCGGCACCTTCGGCTGGCGCTCGATGCCTCGCTGAAGCGGCTCAACGTCGACCACATCGACCTGTACCAGATGCACTCCTGGGACCCGCTCACTCCTCTGGAGGAGACGCTCGGCTTCCTCCACGACGCCGTGAGCGCCGGCAAGATCAGCTACTACGGCTTCTCGAACTACACCGGATGGCAGCTGACCAAGGCCGCCGGCATTGCGAAGGCGCGAGGGTGGGACCTGCCGGCCACCCTCCAGCCGCAGTACAGCCTTCTGGTGCGGGGGATCGAGGCAGAAATTGTGCCTGCAGCGCTCGACGCCGGTATGGGCTTACTGCCGTGGTCACCGCTTGGCGGGGGGTGGCTCACCGGAAAGTACAAGCGGGATACTGCGCCCAAGGGCGCAACCCGTCTCGGCGAGAATCCGGAACGCGGAATGGAAGCGTGGGAAAAGCGCAACGCGCAGGAGCGGACCTGGGCGATCATTGACGTCGTCCTCGGTATTGCTGAGGCGCGCGGAGTCAGCGCGTCCCAGGTAGCGCTGGCATGGGTTGCGCAGCAGCCAGCTGTCACGTCGGTCATTCTCGGTGCCCGTACTCGCGAGCAGCTTGAAGACAACCTTGGGGCAGCTGCCCTGACGCTGAGCAGCGATGAGGTTGAACGGCTGTCCCAGGCCAGCGCGCCGGGCTTGGCTGATTATCCTTACGGAACCCCGGGCGTCGAGCAGCGGAGCCGATCTATTGACGGCGGCCGCTGAGGAGCCTGTGACACATGATTCCTCGTGCCTGGTCTGAAGGGCGCCTGCAGGTCCTACACGAATTGTCCTCGGGTGCGGCAGCGGACATGGAGCGCGGGCTTACCCTTTTACGCGCAGCGGCAGCTGGGGACCTCGGGCCCACGCTACGGCTCTACCGCCCCCAGCCCACTGTTGCCTTCGGGCAGCGGGACACCCGTCTGCCCGGTTTCGGGACGGCTTCGGACGCCGCCCGGACGCATGGGTTCGAGCCACTGGTCCGAAAGGCGGGCGGACGGGCTGCGGCCTACCACCACGGGTGTCTGATCGTGGACCACATCGAGCCCCACCATGACGCGGTCGCCGGATCGCATGCCCGGTTCCGACTGCTCGGTGAGATCCTTGCAAAATCGCTGTGGCGGGTCGGCGTTGATGCCCGGATGGGACAGATTCCCGGTGAATACTGCCCGGGCGAGTTCAGCGTGCACGGCGTGGACGGCACCCAGGCCGTGAAGCTGGTCGGCACCGCGCAGCGAGTCATCTCCGGTGCATGGCTTTTTTCCTCGGTGATCGTGGTGGAGGACTCTGCATCGATTCGGTCAGTCCTTGAAGCGACGTACTCGGCGCTGGAACTTCCGTGGCAGCCGTCGACGGCGGGGGCCGCGGAAGACCTCGTGCCCGGTCTCACCGTGGACGCGGTGGCAAGCGCCGTCGTCGCCGCTTACGAGGATGTCGCGGCCCCGGTGCCGTAGCTGCTCAGGCTGGTCCTTCTGAGGCCTGCTGCCGGCCGGTCGTTCTGAAGATCGAGCCGGCCGGCAGTCGGGTTCAGTGCCCGCGGGCGATCCACTCGTCGAGGTTCGGTGCTTCTTCGCCGATGCTGGTCGAGTCGCCGTGCCCGGTTCTCACCACGGTGTCCGCGGGGAGGGTGAACAGCCTGGTGCGGATGGATTCGATGATCGTGGGGAAATCGCTGTAGGACCGTCCGGTTGCTCCCGGCCCGCCCCGGAACAGGGTGTCGCCGCTGAACAGGGTGCCGGCGTCGGGCAGGTAAAAGCAGACCGAGCCGGGGGAGTGGCCGGGCGTGTGAATCGCGTGGAGGGTGACTCCGGCGACGCTGAAGGTATCGCCGTCGGCAATGGTGGCTCCCGGAACGGTATCCGGGTATACCGCGTCCCACAGCATGCGGTCTTCGGCGTGAAGGTGGATTGGCGCTCGTACTGTGTCGAAGAGCTCCCCGACAGCGCGAATGTGATCGTCATGGCCGTGGGTCAGCAGGATCGCGCGGACCTGGCGCCCGTTGATCTGGTCCACGATCGCGCCGGCGTCGTGCGGGGCGTCGATGACAATACATTCGGAGTCGTCGCCGATGATCCAGACATTGTTGTCCACCTCCCACGTGCCGCCGTCCAGGGAGAACGTGCCGGAGGTGACCAGCTGGTCGATACGCGCGCCCATCAGAGCTCCACCACCGAACGCAGCACTACGCCGTCGTGCATTTTGGTGAAGGCATCCTCGACCTGGTCAAGCGCTATGCGCTCGGTGACGAACGCGTCGAGGTCCAGATTGCCCTGCCGGTAATGATCCACGAGCATCGGGAAGTCACGTGACGGGAGGCAGTCGCCGTACCAGGAGGATTTCAGCGCACCTCCCCGGCCGAAGACGTCCAGCAGGGGAAGTTCGAGCGTCATGTCCGGCGTAGGTACCCCTACGAGCACCACGGTGCCGGCGAGGTCACGGGCGTAAAACGCCTGCTTGTAAGTCTCAGGACGGCCGACGGCGTCGATCACCACGTTGGCTCCGTTGCCGCCGGTCAACCTGCGGATTTCCTCGACCGGATCGGTTTCCTTGGAGTTCACCAGATCGGTGGCGCCCAATCCCTTGGCGAGTTCCAGTTTGCGGTTGTCGATGTCCACCGCGATGATCCGGGTTGCGCCGGCCAGTTTTGATCCGGCGATGGCAGCTATACCCACTCCGCCGCAGCCGATCACGGCTACGGAGTCTCCGCGCCGGACGTTGCCGGTGTTGATCGCTGCACCGATGCCCGCCATGATTCCGCAACCCAGAAGGCCGACGGCGGCTGCATCCGCATCGGGATCGACCTTGGTGCACTGCCCGGACGCTACGAGGGTCTTCTCGGCGAAGGCTCCGATACCGAGGGCGGGCGACAGTTCCGTGCCGTCTTCGAGGGTCATCTTCTGCGCCGCGTTGTGGGTGTTGAAACAGTACTGCGGCTCTCCGCGCAGGCACGCACGGCATTGCCCGCAGACAGCCCGCCAATTGAGGATGACGCGGTCGCCGGGCTGGACGTTGGTCACGTCAGACCCGACGGCGCTCACAACGCCGGTTGCCTCGTGGCCGAGCAGGAAGGGGTAATCATCGCTGATGCCTCCCTGCTTGTAGTGAAGGTCCGTATGGCACACGCCGCAGGTCAGGATGTCGACAAGCGCCTCACCCGGTCCCGGATCGGGAACCTTGATGGTGACGACGGTAGCGGGCGCATCCTTCTCCATAACGACGACGCCCTTGACGCTGTGTGCCATTGAGACAGTCCTTTTCCTCGAGGGTGGGGGAACGTCTCCAGCTTATCGACATTGAAAAGCAGGACACGCCCGTTATCCGGGCGGATAAAGGGCGTGTCCTGCGAAATTACGAGGGTGCCTAGGCGGCGACGCGCGCTTTCACCTCGGCTGCGGAGGGGTTGGTGGCCGTGCTGCCGTCGGGGAAGATGACCGTAGGCACGGTCTGGTTTCCGCCGTTGAGCGAGGCGACGAGTTCCGCAGTGCCTTCCACTTCCTCAATGTTGATCTCCTGGTAGCCGATACCCTGCGCGTCGAGCTGCGACTTGAGCCTGCGGCAGTAGCCGCACCAGGTGGTGCTGAACATGGTGATGGTGCCGGCAGCGGGTGTGTAATCCACGGTGCTCCTCTGGAGAAATAGCGGACTCGTCGAGTCCGCGGATTATTGCGGTTTCTGTCAGCAAATGTAACGTCTGCGCTGCGCGGACCATTCCCGGTATGCGCGTCATCAACCGTGGCGCTCAGTGGCACCTCGCGTAGTGTCGCCGTATGCCAAACCCCCTAACGCCCGAGCGTCCGAAGCCCGGTTCGGTCCAGGCCGAACAGCTGAAGGCCGTCCGTATCGCGATCAACGAGGTCGATGAGCAGATGGTCGGGTTGATCTCCCGACGTGAGCGGCTGGTGCGGAGGGCGGGTTCACTCAAGGACGACGACGAGTCCGTGCGCGCGCCGGCGCGGGTCGAACAGGTCATTTCGAACGTTCGAGGTTACGCCGAAAAGCTCGACGTGGATCCCGCTGTGGTCGAACGGACATACCGGGCCATGATCGAGGCCTTCATCGAGTTTGAACTGAAGGTCCGGCGCACGTCCTGAGCCCGGATCACCCCAGAGCGCACCCGGCAATCGCATAGGTACGCGCTGGTTGGTTGGCCGCGCACGCAACGGATACCATCGAAATACCGCCGCAGGAGTGTTGGGCCTGGGTTGGCCAACATCCGCGGGTACGGTTGATCGATCAGTATCCGTGCACTTCACCCTTATCAAGAGGAGACCTCAGTGTCAGCGCCCCCATCAATCACCCTCATCGTCAACGGCGAAGAGCAGCGGGTGACCACCGGGACTACGGGAGCGGACCTCTTCAGGGAGCAGCGCGACGTCGTCGTCGTCCGTGTAAATGGCGAGCTGTGGGACCTGAGCCGCGCGCTGGAGGACGGCTCGCAGGTGGAACCGGTTACCGTTGATTCTGCGGATGGGCTGAACGTTCTTCGCCACTCCGCCGCGCACGTGATGGCGCAGGCCGTCCAGCAGTTGCGGCCTGATGCGAAACTCGGCATAGGCCCGTACATCACCGACGGCTTCTACTTCGACTTCGATGTCAACGAGCCCTTCACTCCCGAAGACCTGAAGCAGGTCGAAAAGATGATGCTGAAGATCGTCAACGCGAACCAGTTCTTCCAGCGCCGCGTCGCGAGTGAAGACGAAGCCCGCGAAGCGATGAAGGACGAGCCCTACAAGCTCGAACTGATCGGTTTGAAGGGCGGCAACGGCGATATTACTGACGACGACGGCGCTTCCGTTGAGGTCGGTGCCGGCGAGCTGACCATCTACGACAACGTGGACCGCAAATCCGGTGACGTGGTCTGGAAGGACCTCTGCCGGGGCCCGCATCTGCCGAACACCAAACTGATTTCCAACGCGTATGCGCTGACGCGTTCGGCCGCGGCGTACTGGCGCGGCAGTGAGAAGAACAAGCAGCTGCAGCGCATCTATGGCACTGCCTGGCCCACCAAGGAAGACCTCAAGGCCTACCAGGAGCGCCTGGCCGAAGCCGAGCGCCGCGACCACCGCAAGCTCGGCACTGAACTGGACCTGTTCTCCTTCCCGGACGAGCTGGGTTCAGGCCTGCCGGTGTTCCACCCCCGTGGCGGCATCATCCGCAAGGCGATGGAGGATTACTCACGGCAGCGGCACGTCGAGGCCGGCTACGAGTTTGTCTACACACCGCACATCACCAAGGGCCACCTGTACGAGGTTTCCGGGCACCTGGACTGGTACCGCGACGGCATGTTCCCTCCCATGCACGTGGACGCGGAGCTCGACGCCGACGGCAAGGTCCGCAAGCCTGGCCAGGACTACTACCTGAAGCCGATGAACTGCCCGATGCACAACCTGATCTTCCGCTCCCGCGGGCGGTCCTACCGTGAACTGCCGTTGCGGCTCTTCGAGTTTGGGTCGGTTTACCGGTACGAGAAGTCGGGCGTGGTGCACGGACTGACCCGCGTGCGCGGCATGACCCAGGATGATGCGCACATCTACTGCACCCGCGAGCAGATGAAGGATGAGCTCACCGGTACGCTCAACTTCGTCCTCGGACTACTGAAGGATTACGGCCTCAACGACTTCTACCTGGAACTGTCCACCAAGGACCCCGAGAAGTACGTCGGCGAGGACGAGGCCTGGGAGGAAGCAACTCGGACTCTCGCCGAGGTCGCAGAGGCATCGGGCCTGGAATTGGTTCCCGATCCGGGCGGAGCTGCGTTCTATGGGCCGAAGATCTCAGTGCAGGCGCGGGACGCGATCGGCCGCACGTGGCAGATGTCAACCATCCAGCTGGATTTCAACCTGCCCGAGCGCTTCGAGCTTGAGTACCAGGCGGCGGATGGAACGCGCCAGCGGCCCGTCATGATCCACCGGGCGCTGTTCGGCTCCATTGAGCGGTTCCTCGGTGTGCTGACCGAGCACTACGCGGGTGCCTTCCCAGCCTGGCTGGCTCCCGTCCAGGTCCTCGCCATCCCCGTTGCCGACGCCTTCAACGACTACCTGTTTGACGTCGTCGACAAGCTCAAGGCCGAGGGGATCCGTGCCGAAGTCGACATCAGCTCTGACCGCTTCCCGAAGAAGATTCGTACCGCGAGCAAGGAGAAGGTGCCCTTCGTCCTGATCGCCGGTGGGGACGACGCCGACGCCGGTGCCGTTTCCTTCAGGTTCCGGGACGGAAGCCAGGAGAACCAGGTGCCGGTCGACCAGGCCGTGAAGCGGATCGTGGAAGCCGTCCGCAACCGGGAACAGTAGCGGCATATGCACCACGAGTCGGGCGTTGACGGTCAGATCCACGAGGACACGAACGTAACGGACAGCTTTGAGCTGCCCGGTGTCCCCGACGCCTTCCAGCGCCTGTGGACTCCACACCGCCTCGCATACATCAAGGGCGGGCAGGGGCAGTTCAACAAGCAGGAGGACTGCCCTTTCTGCGCCGCTCCTGCACGGTCCGATCAGGAATCGCTGATTGTCCACCGCGGCACAAGCGCATACGTCGTCCTGAACCTGTTCCCCTACAACCCAGGCCACCTGCTGGTGTGCCCGTACCGACACGTACCCGACTACACCGACATCACCGCCGAGGAGACAGTCGAAATAGCGCAGCTGACGCAGACCGCCATGCATGCGCTGCGCAGCGTAGCCCGGCCCACGGGTTTCAACCTCGGCATGAACCAGGGAGTCACCGGGGGTGCCGGCATCGCATCCCACCTGCACCAGCATGTTGTTCCCCGGTGGAGCGGCGACGGCAATTTCTTCCCGATCATCGCGCAGACCAAGGCAATCACGCAGACCCTCGACGAGGTGAGGGCGCAACTCGCCGCAGCATGGGAAGAAGCCTCCGCTACCCCCACCGATGCCGGAGCGGGCGATGCTGAATAAATACGCGCGGTCATTCTTCACCTCGCTGTTTACACCGCTGGCTACCCTGCTCCTCAAGTGGAAAATATCGCCGGACACGGTCACCGTGGTGGGCACACTCGGTGTGGCAGGAGGAGCGCTCGTCTTCTACCCCCTGGGGGAGCTGTTCTGGGGCACCGTCTTCATCACCCTGTTCGTCTTTTCGGACGTCGTCGACGGAATCATGGCGCGCATGCAGGGCCGCAGCGGCTCCTGGGGCAGTTTTCTCGATTCCACCCTCGACCGCATCGCGGACGGTGCACTGTTTGCCGGCGTCGCGGTCTGGTTTTTCCTCGGCGGCAGCAACAGCGCGATCGCCGTCGCTGCTCTCGCCTGCCTGGTGCTCGGCATGATTGTCTCCTACGCGCGTGCCAAAGCCGAGTCACTCGGGTTCACTGCGAACGTTGGTATCGCGGAGCGCGCCGAGCGTCTGGTGTCGGTGCTGGTCGTGACAGGTCTGACCGGACTCGGGCTTCCTGAGGTAGTTCTGCTGGCAGTCCTGATCCTGCTGGCACTGGCAAGCGTCGTCACCATCGTGCAGCGCATTCTGACGGTGCGGGTCCAGGCTGCAGCTTCCTGAGCGCGATGCATCTGCAGAAGGCGCCGGATGCTGGTCGTGCTTTTCCTTAGGCCTGAGGATAAGCTTCGCAAAGATCGCAGGACCGCACGGAGCAATCAAGTCTAGCGCCAAAGCGGCTACTCAGAGAGGATCGCTTATGGGTTTTGACCAGCAGCATCAGCCGATGAACGCGTCGCCGGTTTTCGGCGTTGTCGCGACAGTAGTCGCGGGCGGTTTGTCTCTCATTGACGCGTCCAAACTGGATGCACCGCAGCGCCGCGCCGTGCATGCCGTAACAGCAGTCCTGACCGGTTTCTACGTCGCCGCTACAATCGCCGGCAGCAAGAGGGGGTTGGTTCCGCTGAAGACGACGGCCGGGATCGCCGCAACCGGTATCGCCCTTCGCTTCGCCGACGCCGGCGACACGATCGACCTGCGCTTTCAGGAGAAGCTGCGCGAGGCCGGGGCGAAACATCCACGCCGCTGGATGGCTGTGGCGGCGGCAGGAACGACGTTCGCCGGCTACCTGAGTGACCGAACCGCCGCCCGGAAGAGCCGGTTCGAGGCGGTGCTCGGCCACCCACCTGAGCATGAGAGGGTGCTGGACCCTGGAGTTCGAACCATCGCCGAAGGCATCCTGCGTGCCCGGGACATCTCGGGGGCGCCGGAGCTTCTGGCGCAACTCGCCTCAGCTCGGGAGGTCTACTGGGACGAGGAGTTTACCTCCACCGCGCACTTTCGGGTTCCAGATGAATTTCCCCGCGCCGTGCCCCACAACCAGGTGTTCCCGGTTCGTGCGCAGTTCACCGGTCCGGACGGCACCCTGCTGCAGATCCTGCTGCATATCTACGACGGCGAGCTTGACATGTTGACTGTTGATGCAGCGGACCCGGATGACAGCGGTTACGTCGACGGAATTCTCCAGAGTTGGCCGGAACCATCCGAGGTCACACACGTTATCGAAGATCCGGACGGACTGTGCCGAGCAACGAGTAACGGCTAACGTGGCCGCGATGCGTGGAAACCGACGTGAAGATGCTCGGTCAAACTACTAACCATCTTCATTACCGATGCGGCACTTCTCAAAAGACGTGAACATTCGCGAGAGCGATCCCGGGCGAGGGAGGCAGTCCCAGCACGCCGGAGTGCTGGTGCCCGCTAGCTGTAGCGGTCGACGGAGCGTGGATGCTGTGATGCAGGGTCACATTGATAATGTCCCGGCGGGAACTCCGCCCCAAGCCAGCCCGAGCGTAAGCGGCCTTCATCCCTGAACGCCAGCTCACCGGGTGAGGGTGTCAACAGAACCGGGGTAGTCCCGTCTGTTTGGCGGCCCTGGGATTTTTCATTTCCACACGAATCGCTGGCGGCATTGTGGCAGCAGGACTGTTTGCCATCTGTGCAGCCGTTTCATGGCCGGCTGCCGATCAGTTGCGACTCCTTATTCGGAGCATGAGGAGTCAACCGTCGTCGTGTCGTTGCCGGCGCTCAGTCGGTGCAGAGCGCACCGATCACAGTGGTACGGGCAAAACCTTCCCTCGTATAAAATACACGGGGGGATGCAATTGGGCGCTCCCCCCGCCCGCCACATCGGGCCTTCACCTCAAGGACGCTCATGGGTCGCCCCCGTCTCGTATCCGCCGCTGCCGCCACGATTGTTGCGCTGCTCGGCTCCACTCTTTTCGCAATGCCGGCATCGGCTGAAGCGCCCAAGCCGAAGGTGGACGACACCGTCCGCGCGACGCCTGAGCAGAAGCCCACGGATCAGTTCATCGTCGAGTTCAAGGAGACCGCCGGCACCGCATCAGCCCGCGGCAAAGCCTACGACCTGCTGAACGATTCGAACACCGAGCAGCTGACGAAGCTGCTTGCGTACAGGGGAGCCGAAACCATTCGTGCTGCCAGAGTCGGCGACCAGGCTCAATACCCGCCAGGGAGAGTTCGTCCTACACACGAATCGTGTTGATGTTGAACGAGGGGCACACCCGGGAAACAGGCGGCGGCCAGCGGCTTCCTCCGAGCATGCTCCACCAAGTGCGAAGTGTCTCAATCTGGGTGCTCTCGATGCTTCCGCGCTCAAGAGGTCGGTGGCCCGGACTTCTCGGAGGTATTCGATGGGATGGTATGGGCTGCGAGGGGGAATTATCAGCTTTTGGGGCACGGTAACCCGGCGGCTTCCACTTGGCTAGGGGCGAGGACCAGTTCCGCTGAATTTCGATCAAATCAAACGATTCTGTGACTGATGCGTCGTTTTTCGTGCTTACTGTGGGTGAGTGTTGCAAACCAGCACAAGTCTCAACTAAGGGGAGAACATGAAGAAATTCATTCGGGCCTGTTTGGTCTCGTCTCGCTGTGCACGCTGATGCTGATGGCTGCGATGCCAGCAAACGCCAAGTACATGATTTGCGGTGATGGCACGACCGTGTCCGGATCCGAGTCAGTCCAGTGTGGTGGCGGAGGCTGGGGCGGGGCCCAAGGTGGAATCGGCGACGTGTGCAGTCGCGCCTGTTCTGAACAGCTGACCTAGGAGTATGACGGCCCCGGGCGTCACAGCTTCGGGGCCGTCGCCTCTCCGACCAAGCATTCATCTAGAGAAGGCCCTAATGACCCAAGAGTGGTACAAAAACTTCGATCAGAGAATGTCGCACTCTGTCTCCAATTCGTGGCGAAAGCACCATCAGGTGGCTGGGAAGCGGCAGATGCTCGCCGGGTCCATCGTCACACTGATCGGTGTATGCCTGCTCATCCCAGGCATCAGCCAATATGTCGAGGTGGTCTACAAGGATAGTGCCGGAGGAGTTGGCATGGCCCTCTTCCTTACCGGAGCGGCGCTCGTCTTACTGCTTGCGGGTGTTCTGCTGTCCTGTATTGGATACTTCAGGCGGAGGAAAGACGCGCGGCAGACACTGACTTATGACGACGTAGCCTAGTGATAGCGATTGAGGGAGCAAGCGATGTCTTTACGGCGAGCAGTCCGGTCGACGGCTGCCTATCTCTTTGCACTTGCCCTGATGACTAGTTGCGCATCTAGTGCATCCCCGGGCACTCCGGAGGCAGAGTCCTCCAACGCCCCCGACGAGAACGTACGGAAGTATGTGAGTCAGGCGCTCACCTTCATCGAGGAGAATTCGTACAAAGTTGCCACTGACGAGTCTTTGGACTGGAAACAGCTCAAGGCTGGTGCAATCGAAGACACGGCCAATGCCCAGACCGTCGAAGGGACTCATGCAGTCATCGACGATGTACTGCTGGAAGCCAGCGGAGACCACAGTTTCTTTCTCACACCCGAGGACCTGGCCGAAACTGGTACAGAGGATCCAGTGCACCCGTCAGGATCCGTCCTCGGCGACGGCGTTGTATCCCTAGAAATTCCGGCCTTCAACGAAACTGCGGGCGGGCTTGCCACACGGTACGCAGACGCAGCTGTCGACGCAATCAATGCCAATCAAGGGGAGGCAACGTGCGGCTGGATCGTCGACCTGCGAGACAACACGGGCGGCAATATGTGGCCGAGGATTGCTTCGCTCACCCCATTCCTCCCAGACGGACCAGTGATGTCTTTCGTCGACGGGGTAGGAGAGCGGTCTGTTGTCTCTGTCGAGGCTGACAGTGTGTTCTCCGGTGAAGAGCACGTCACTAGCACTACGGGCAGCGCGCCTGAGCTCGCTGACCTGCCGTTGGCGGTCCTGCAGTCGGGAGACACAGCCAGCTCGGGGGAAGCTACGCTTATTTCGCTGTTGTCGCGGGAGGGTGTCCGAACATTCGGAAGCCCGAGTGCAGGCTACGCCACGGGGAATGTCTCTTCGCGGCTTCCCGACGGCTCGATTATCGGCGTCACCCAGTCCCGGATGGCCACCGCTGATGGGACCGGGTACACCGGGGCCATCGAACCAGACGTCGCTACAGACGACCCTGAACAAACCGCGGTGGCATGGCTGAACAGCGTCTGCTGATGCGACCATTCAGCGCTCGGTGATCAGGAGACGTTTACGTGAAGTGGCGCGCATAAGTTGGAGAGCCAGGCGCGGCAGTTCCCATGAAAGACGCGAGGTTCAGGTCGCGCGTCGCGGTGAGCCGGACCATGACTTTGTCACCGTAGTCTTCGAGGTTGAGCATCCCGTCGTCGACGGGACATCGTGCAGTAAATGATCGACAGCTCGGTGATTTTTCGACCGACTTTCCGAGGGCAGGTCATCGATGACAGGAACGCCCTCGCCGTGCTCTCCGGCGGACGGGACCGCCCAACTACGATGACCACACGGCAGCAGGAAACCAACCTCCCGTGAACGCCTCGACCTTAGGATTATGGAGCCCTTGGAGGGATATGGCACCCGGAGGCAAAATTGTACGGCGACCGGTATTGATCCTCTTTTGTGGTCTTCCCGAATCCGGCAAGACCACTGCCGGGTGTGAGCGAGAACGGGAGACGGGTGCCATCCGCTTCAGTACCGATGAATGGATGGCAGATCTAGGCGTCGACTACTTCGATGGGTTGCGCGACGGGCTGCAGTTGCGGCTGAATCGACTTTGGAAAGAACTGCTCGAACGAGGGCAGAGTGTCATTTTGGAAGACGGAACCTGGAAGCGGGGAGGCTGGAAGACCAAGGTGAAAATCGATTCCGGCTGGAACGGACTCAAGGTCATCTTTCAAGCGAGCAGGGACTGTCTCATTTACGGTGTATCCGGCGGTTTGTTTAGTAGTTTCAGCTGCCGGGAATCGGTCGCTGAAAGTGATGCGAAGGCGTTCAAAGCGGGCTTCCAACGCACTGCCCATCGGGTCTTGCCGGCACCGGTCGGATCGAGGGATCGCGTGACCAGATGGAGGCACTTTAGCGCAGCCTGCTCGGTGGGGAAATGACCGCGGGCCTTCACGGCGCGCCGGTACCTGGCATTGAGGGATTCGATCGCGTTGGTTGAGCAGATCACTCGCCGGATCTCTACGTCGTAGTCCAGACGTTGGAGACCACTTCGGGTAGGCCTTTGAGCCTGTCGCAAACCAGGAAGAAGCTGTCTTTGACGCCGCGGTTCTTGATGTCGGTCAGCACACTCATCCAGAACTTCGCGCCCTCCCCGCCGGTGCCGGCCCAGAGCCCCAGGATGTCCTTCTCCCGCGCCAGGGTCACTCCGATCGCGGCGTAGATAGGCCGGTTGGCGACCGAGCATTGTCTGTATTGCAAGCATTGTCTGTCAATACATGCATCGCGGGGCTGTGAGGTACACGTTTTGTTGAACGTATGCCCGATGGTGCGCTGTTCGCGTGCACAACAAATCCGCCGTTACGTACAGTTGCTGACCGGCGATTCGGAGCAGCCGCCGGGCGTATCATGGATTGTCATCTTTTCTCTACCCGAGGGGCCATACTGTGTCCACTGTTGAAGAAGCTTCCACCACTGCGCCCGTGACCGGCAGCAGCCGCGTCAAGCGCGGAATGGCGGAGATGCTCAAGGGCGGCGTCATCATGGATGTCGTCACCGCAGAGCAGGCCCGTATCGCCGAGGACGCCGGTGCCGTTGCCGTCATGGCGCTCGAGCGCGTACCCGCCGACATCCGTGCCCAGGGCGGGGTGTCGCGCATGTCGGACCCTGACATGATTGACAGCATCGTCGAGGCCGTCTCCATCCCGGTCATGGCAAAAGCCCGCATCGGTCATTTCGTCGAGGCGCAGGTGCTGCAGTCCCTCGGTGTGGACTACATCGACGAGTCCGAGGTGCTGACTCCTGCGGACTTCACCAACCACATCGACAAGTGGAAGTTCACCGTTCCCTTCGTCTGCGGTGCAACCAACCTCGGTGAGGCTTTGCGCCGCCTCAACGAAGGTGCGGCCATGATCCGCTCCAAGGGCGAGGCCGGCACCGGGGACGTCTCCAACGCCACCATGCATATGCGCAAGATCCGCTCGGAAATTGCCCGCCTCACTTCCATGGCCGACGACGAGCTATACGTTGCAGCCAAGGAACTCCAGGCACCGTACGAGCTCGTCAAGGAAGTTGCCGCGGCAGGCAAGCTTCCGGTCGTCTTGTTCACCGCCGGCGGCATTGCCACACCGGCCGATGCCGCCATGATGATGCAGCTCGGTGCTGACGGCGTCTTCGTAGGCTCCGGCATCTTCAAGTCCGGCAACCCGGCCGAGCGCGCCGCCGCCATCGTCAAGGCAACCACCTTCCACGACGATCCGGACATGATCGCCAAGGTCTCCCGCGGCCTCGGTGAAGCAATGGTCGGCATCAACGTGGACGAGATCCCGCAGCCGCACCGCCTCGCCGAGCGCGGCTGGTAGGACTGCAGACAGCATTGAATAGCGCGAAGGGCCGGACACTATGTCCGGCCCTTTGCCGTTGGGATCCTGGCGCTCACTCGGGGCTACGCTGTCGGTGTGAACCGTAGCAGCACATCAATCGTTCGAGCAGCAGCGCTGTCCGTACTGCTGCTGCTACCCGGGTGCTCCGGATCCGGGAGCGTGTCTCCTACGGGACCCCCGGACATAGCGGACACAACCTCACCTCCGCCGGGCGCTCCATCGCCTGGAACGTCCGCTACGGCGCGGCCTAAGCCTGAATCACCGAGCCCGACGCCGCTTCGCACCACCGCCGCCAAGACCGCTACCTGCCCGGGCGGGGAATGCCTCACCGTGGTGCTCACCGGTGACCTGCTGCTACACGAAGGTCTGTGGGAACAGGCAGCAGTCGACGGCGGCGGTCAGTTGGACTTCGGACCGATGCTTGCGGCGCAGGAGGAGTACATCGCGCCGGCTGACCTCGCTATCTGTCACCAGGAAACTCCGCTGGCTGAGCCGGGCGGCCCATATTCCGGCTTTCCAGCCTTCAACGTCCCTCCCCAGATTGCAGACGCCGTCGCGAATTTGGGTTACGACGCCTGCACAACAGCCAGCAACCATACCCTCGACGCCGGCACTGCGGGACTGAACCGCACCCTGGACACGCTGGATACGGCAGGGCTCGAACACACCGGCTCCTACCGCACAGCCGCGGAGGCAGCTGAGCCGCTCATCGTGGATACCGGCGAAGCGCGAATCGCCGTAATCACCGGAACCTATGCGCTCAACGGGATCGTGCCTGAGTTCGGCTGGCAGGTGGATCAGCTGGATCCGGCAGTGATGATCGCCAAGGCGGACGAAGCGCGCGAGGCGGGCGCCGACGTCGTACTTGCAGCGGTGCACGCCGGCGACGAATATGCCGACTATGCCAACGCTCAGCAGCAGGAAGTAGCGCACGCACTCGTGGACAGCGGCCGCTTCGACCTGGTTTACGGCCACCACAGCCATTCGGTGCTGCCCATCGAGAAGTACAACGGCGTCTGGATCGTCTATGGACTCGGGAACACCATCGCCGCACACCTCACGCCGGACATCCGCAACACCGAGGGACTGCTGGTGGAAGTTTCCTTCGAGCAGGACGACGACGGCGGCTGGCAGGGTGCAGGAATCCGCTGGCTTCCGGCCACCTGGAACGGGCCGGCCCACCGCTGGTGCCCGGTGGCCGCCGTCAATCTCGAGGAGATGGCCGCGTTGGGTACGTCTTGCGTCTCCACCGAGGCGGACGCGGCGAGCAGGCAGCGCAGCAAGGTAACCGTCGAGTCGATGGGGGCGGCAGATGCCGGTGCCGTCGAGTGGCAGGGGCAGTAAATCCACCAAGCTTCAACGGAGGTGCAGCCACCACGTTTGTCCGCGGCCAATGAGTTCGAATCCGCGGCGGGAATATAGCTCATACCCCTCAGGCGTGGCGTTCAACGCCAGTTCCTGCGCCCCCGCAGCCGTAGCCTCCTGCGCCACCGCTGAAAGGAGCGCCGTGCCGAGGCCGCTGCGACGGAACTGGGGGAGCACCTCCATGTTGAAGATCCCACCGACGGCTCTTGCGTCAGCGGCCGCTCCGTCATAGAAGGAATAGGCGGCGCCGACGGGCATCTCACCCACACGCGCGAGCGCATGCCAGGCCTTCGCCGGTTCGGCGCGGGTAATGGCCAGTTCCGCAGCGAGCGGACCGGAGTACTCGGGCACGCGCGTGGTGATCGCGGCTCCTGCCGGGTCAAGGCCGGCGAGCGCCTCGACCGGCGCGCTCATCCACCAAGGCTGCCAGCCGGATTCAAACCCGAAGTCGGCTAGCTCCTTGCCCCGAACTGCCCCGTTGAGCCACACGCCCACTGTGCGGGCACCCAACCGGACGCCCTCAGCCAGCCCCGGCCGCAACCCTGCCGGGGACAACGTGGTGGGAAACATCAGCATGAGCTCACGCCTAGCAGGCAGCCAGATCCAGTCGCATTCGTGCGTGGAGAAGGTGCGGCCGCCGGTTGCCTGCGCCATGGCAGCGAACCAGGCGCGCTGCAGGCGCTGGCAACCGGCGATGGTGGTCATGACTGCTCAGCCAGCCCTCGACGCTCGAGGAGGGGATCGATGCTGGCTGCGCGGCCACGGAAGGCAGCGAAGGCATCCAGCGGGTCAACGCTGTATCCGCGTGAAAGCAGTTCCCTGCGGAAATGTTCTCCGTTCTCCCGCGTCAGCCCGCCCGATTCCTTGAACCACTCGACGCTGTCCGCGTCCAGAACCTCGCTCCAGATGTAGGCGTAGTAAGCCGCTGAGTAGCCGCCCGCGAAAATGTGTTTGAAGTATCCGGTGCGGTACCGCGGCGGGACGGGCGCATAGTCCACGCCGGCGTCGTGCAGTGCCTGCTTCTCAAAAGCAAGCGGGTCCTCCACCGTGGTGCCCGGCGGCAGCTCATGCCACGCGAGGTCGAGAAGAGCAGCACCCAGGTATTCGGTGGTGGCGAAACCCTCACCCCATTTCCTGGCGGCTACGAGCTTGTCGATCATCTCCTGTGGGAGCGCCTCACCGGTCTGATGGTGGCGCGCATAGTTGCTGACCACTTCCGGCCAGAGCATCCACATTTCGTTGACCTGTGAAGGATATTCCACGAAGTCCCGCGGAACGCTCGTTCCGGAAAACAACGGGTACGTGACATCCGAGAAGAGCCCATGCAGTGCGTGACCGAACTCGTGGAACGTGGTCCGCACCTCGTCGAAGGTCAGCAGTGTGGGTTCACCCGCGGGTGGCCTGGACACGTTCAGGTTGTTCACCACGACGGCCCGGGTTCCGCCAAGGCGCGACTGCTCCACGAAGGAGTTCATCCACGCGCCGCCGTTCTTGGTGTCCCGTGTGTAGTAGTCGCCGAGGAAGAGCCCCAACTCGGAGCCGTCCTCTTCCCGGACCTCCCAGATCCGTACCTCGGGGTGGTACCCCTGAAGATCTTCCCGTTCATGGAAAGTGAGCCCGTAGAGCTTATTCGCCGCGAAGAAAACGCCGTCATTCAGTACCCGGTCGAGCTCGAAGTAGGGGCGCAGTGCGGCGAGGTCCACGTCGTACCGCTCGGAGCGGACCTTCTCGGAGTAGAACGACCAGTCCCAGGCCTCGACCGGGTGACCTGCCACGTCCTCGAGCTGCTCAGCTTCCGCGCGTGCATTCCGGACAGCCGGCTGTGCAAGGCGTTCGAGCATTTCGTGGATAGCATCCAGTGACGGCGCAGTCTGGTCATCAGTGGCCAGCTCGGCGTGATTGGTGAAACCCAGCAGGGACGCCCGCTCAGCCCGCAGCGCCGCCATTTCCGCGGCGACGCGGATGGTGTTGTCCGCGTTGTCGCGGGACCCGCGATTGACGGACGCTTCATGCAGGCGGCGGCGGGTTTCCCGGTTGGTCAGGGACTCCAGTGCAGGCTGGGAGGTCGGCAGGATCAGCGTCAGGAGATACTGGCCCGGGTGGCCGGCGGCACCGGCGGCGTCTGCTGCAGAGGCGATGTCGTCCGCGGACAATCCGTCGAGTTCTGAAGCGTCGTCGACAAGCAGGGCAGACGCATTCGTGTCACGGAGCAGCCGCTGCCCGAACTCGGTGCTGAGCCGGGAGAGCTCGCCATTCAGTTCGCGCAGGCGGTGCTGCGCGGCGTCGTCGAGCTGGGCGCCGGCGCGAACGAAGCGCTGCCGGTACTCGTCGGCCAGACGTGCGGACTCAGCGTCGAGCCCGGATGTCTCAACTGCATTCACGCGCGCGAAGAGCGCAGCGTTGAGGTAGATGTTGTCCTCATGCGCGGCAAGGCGCGGGGCGATCTCCGTCTCCACCGCCTGGATTCCCTCAGTGGAGTGAGCGGATGAGTTATTGAAGAACACCAGCGCGACGCGGCGAAGCGCTTGCCCGGCGCGCTCCATTGCCACGATCGTGTTGTCGAAGGATGCGGGCTCAGGCTCGGCGATGATCGCCTCGATCTCAGCGAGGTGCTCCCGGATACCGGTTTCAAACGCCGGCAGGAAGTCTTCCTCGCGGATCTGCGCGAAGGGAGGCAACTGGAACGGCAGGGTGCTCGGATTCTGAAAAGGGTTGCTCATGGTAACCAACCTTGGCATAACGAGCGGCACCGCTCCAGCAGGCAAGCCCGTTTGCATCCCGTGTTCGCTTCGGTGGGTTCATCCTCAGGTTCCCCTCCGGTCGCACCTATCATTGGAAGTCATCATCAAGGGAGGTCGTTGTGTCGGGACAGACGCGAATTCGGAGCACGTGGGGAGCGCTGGGACTGGCCCTCACGCTTGCCTGCTCGGGCTGCATGGGAGCAGGCGAGGGGCGCACCACCCAGGGCTCAGAACCAACGACGACGGCGCCTGCCGCCTCCTCTGCGCCCGCCGCCTCCTCTGCGCCGGCCACCTCAAATTCCTCCGAGGCTCCGGAACCTACCCCCGAGCCGACGCCCGGGAAGGGGCCGGACTGCCCGACGGACCGCTGCTTCTCCTTCATGGCCTCCGGCGATCTTCTGGTGCACCCCCAACTGTGGGACCAGGCAGCCGTCGATGCGCGGCAAACCGGCAAGGGCACTCTTGATTTCGAGCCGCTTCTGGCTGGACAGCGTCCCTACATCGAGGCGAGTGATCTCGCCATGTGCCAT
Organism: Arthrobacter sp. PTI12; assembly: GCF_056679915.1. Taxonomy (NCBI): domain Bacteria; kingdom Bacillati; phylum Actinomycetota; class Actinomycetes; order Micrococcales; family Micrococcaceae; genus Arthrobacter; species Arthrobacter sp. PTI12. Next base: position 1,998,240 of record NZ_CM155256.1, read on the forward strand.
ATGGAAACGCCGGTAGCGACGCCTGAAGGTCCCTTCAGCGGCTACCCCCAGTTCAACGTCCCACCGCAGATCCTCGACGCCGCGAAGGCCGTTGGATACCAGGCGTGCACCACGGCCAGCAACCACACAATCGACGCCGGTACGGAAGGGTTGGTGCGCACCCTGGACACCCTGGACCGGCTCGGACTCGAACACACCGGCTCCTACCGCACCGAAGCGGACGCCCAGGAGTTGATGATCCTCGAGACGCCGGCCGCGCAGGTTGCAGTCATCGAAGCCACCTACGGTCTGAACGGCCTGATTCCGGAATTCCCGTGGCAGGTGGACATGCTCGACGCGCCCACCATGATCGCAAAGGCGGAGAGGGCGCGCGAGGAGGGAGCCGACGTCGTTATCGCGGCTATCCATGCCGGCGATGAGTACGCCTCGCTGCCCAACCAGCAGCAGATCGACCTCGCCCACGCGCTGGCAGACAGCGGCGCCGTCGATTTCATCTACGGTCACCACACGCACTCGGTGCTGCCGATCGAGTATTACAACGACACCTGGATCGTCTATGGCCTGGGTAACGGCGTCACCGAGCTGTCACCGGTATATGACGTCAACAATGAGGGGCTGACCATCCGGGCGCAGTTCGCCGCCGATGAGTCGGGTCAGTGGACAGTCAGCGATTTGGCCTGGGTGCCGTCGGTGATCGTCCGGGATCCGTACCGCTGGTGTTCGCTGGCTCCAGACCAGGAGCCGGGCTCCTGCTCAACCCCGGAGCATGAAGCGGCGGTCAAGGCCAGAACGCTGGCAACGGTGGAGACTTACGGCGCGTCCGAAGACGGCGCGCACCAGTGGCTGGTGACCGAGGAAGACTAAGCGGAACCGACTCAGCGCGGCCGGGCAGCAGCGTGGCGGCGCGCCAGCTCGGCAAGGCTGTCATCGACATCGCCCGGCTCGAAGGAGCCGTACTTGCGAGTCACCGCCTCACGGATCAGGAAGTCGGCAACCGCGGGATTCTTCGGCAACAGTGAGCCATGGAGGTAACTGGCGACGATGTTGAGGTGCCGGGCTCCTTCATGGTCCTCCTTCGAGTTATTGCCTTCACCCTTGGTCACGGTGGCGAGCGGACGGACGTTTGGACCGAGGAAGGTCTGACCGCTGTGGTTCTCATAGCCGTGGATGTCGCCGAACTCCTCGCTCCGGGCGACCACGTTCCCGATCAGCCGCTCCGACCCGCCATGCGTTTCGATGTCCAGGATTCCGATCCCGGGTATCACTGTGCCGTCATGGGTCTTGAAGAAGTTTCCGAAAAGCTGGTAAAGACCGCAGATCGCGAGCATGGGCGTACCGTCCCCGGCAAGCGAGCGAAGATGGGCTGCATTGGACTGCAGGTCCTGCTGGATTACAACCTGCCCGCTGTCCTGTCCGCCGCCGCCGATGAGGATGTCCACGTCTGAAGGGAAGGTGTCCCCGGCATTGTGTTCGAGGATCACCGCCTCATACCCGTGCCAGGCGAGGCGCTGCTTGAGCACCAGCACATTGCCCCAGTCGCCATAGATGTTCATGTCCCGCGGATAGAGCTGCAGGATCCGAACGGCGCCCTTACTCGCGGGCGGGTTAGCGGGAGAGCCCGCAGGAGTGCCGGAACTCATGAAACCACCTTCACATCGGTAATTTTGGACAGGTCCCTGCGGATCGCGAGCATCGCGGTATAGGTGCAGAAGATCCGCTTCGGGCGGTCCTTCGCACCGCGGATGAACCTGCGGAGTGCTGATCCGGTGTCAGGATCGATGTCCTGAACGGCGACGTCGTCGTACTGCAGTCGCAGTGCCATGTCATACGCGCGGACGCCGCTGACCATGTCCACGCCGCCGGCCCGCAGGCTGTCGAAATCAACGTCCCAGAGCCATGACATGTCCCGTCCATCGGCGTAATTGTCATTGATCGCGATCATGGTTGCGTAGCCTGCAGCATCGAAGGACTTCAGGCCCAGGCGGAAGCCGCTCGGATTCTTCACCAGGACAAGCTCCAGGGGCTGGCCGTCCACCAGCAGGGATTCCCCGCGTCCGAAGGCCGGCTCAACCGCTGCGAGCGAGCGCAGCATCGCGTCGCGTTGTGCCTCACCGCCCAGGATGATCCTCGCCATTGCGAGCGCCGCGGCGGCGTTGAAGATGTTGTAGACGCCGCGGAGGCTCAGGTCGACGGTGCTTGCCTCGCCGTCCATGCTGAACGTAGCGGTATTGGATTCGACCGTTTCAAGCACGACGTCGGCGGGCAGGGAAGAGGCTGGTGCTGTTCCTGTGGCGCCGCGAAGGTCATCATCGCTGGGAAAGGTGTCCCGGAGAGATTCAGCCAGCCCGAAATAAGCCACCGCGGCGTTGCGGACCGATGGTGCAATTGAAGCGACCCGCGGATCTTCCCGGTTCAATACCACCGTGCCGGTGGTCTTTACTGCGATGTGCTCGAGCAGCTTGGTGGTCTTGTCGATCTCACCGAAGCGGTCAAGCTGATCCCGGAGGACATTGAGCAGCAGAGAATGGGTCGGAGGGACCAGATTCACAAAGTGGACGGCGTGGGCTTCGTCCAGTTCCAGGACGGCGACGTCGGCTCTCAGCCGTCCGCGCCAGTCCACCTCGCCGAGCAGCGCGGCGGCAACGCCCCTGGTGAAGTTGCTTCCCGTCCGGTTGGTGAAGACTTTCAGCCCCTGGCCCTCAAGGAGTTCGACCACCATCTTGGTGGTGGTGGTCTTCCCGTTGGTGCCGCTGACGACGATGATGCCCTTGGGCAGGTTTCGCAGCGCCCGCGCCATGAAGCCTGGATCGATTCGTTCGACGACCAGACCGGGAAACGCCGAACCACCGCCGCGCAGACGCGTGAGCGCCCGAACTGTTTTGCCCAGGGGCACGCTCAAGGTAGACAGACCAGACATGGTGTCTAACTTATCGCGCTTTCGTTGCCTACCCGGTATGGCGCCCGACAGTCCCAGCGCCAAACTAGACTGGGTCGGTGACTTCCACCATTTCCCTTGGCGGTGCCGCCCTGCGCGTTGGCGTTCTCGCAGTGCAGGGCGACGTACGCGAGCACATCCGGGTGATCAAATCCTTGGGCGGAGAGGCGTCAGCCGTCCGGCGCCCCAGCGAGCTGGAGCAGGTCGAGGGCGTTATCATCCCCGGCGGGGAGTCGACCACCATGGACAAGCTGACCCGCGCGTTCGGGCTCGCCGAACCGCTGCGCGAACTCATCCGCGAAGGGTTCCCGGTCTACGGGTCCTGTGCGGGAATGATCATGCTCGCGGACACCATTGCTGATCCCTCCGTTGACCTGGCGGGCAATCCCCAGCAGACCATCGGGGGCCTGGATATCGTGGTCCGCCGCAACGCCTTCGGCAGGCAACGCGAGTCCTTCGAGACGGACCTCCCGTTTGAGGAACTGCCTGGGAACGGCTCCGACGTCCACGCGGTGTTCATCAGGGCCCCGTGGGTGGAGAAGGTAGGGGAGTCGGTGAAGGTCCTCGCACAGGTCGAGGCGCCGGATACGCCGCCCGCCGAGCACGGTGCCCACACTGGGCGTGACAGTGCCAGGGCACAGCCGGTCGCTAGGATTGTTGCAGTTCGCTCAGGAAACCTGCTCGCCACGAGCTTCCACCCGGAAGTGACCGGTGAGCATCGCATCCATGAGCTTTTCCTATCGTTGATCGCACAAAGAAGGGCAGAGCATGTCGGGGCACTCTAAATGGGCTACCACCAAACACAAGAAGGCCGTGATTGACGCCAAGCGCGCCAAGTCTTTCGCGAAGCTGATCAAGAATATCGAGGTGGCGGCCCGCGCCGGCGGCGCTGACCTGGCGGGCAATCCGGCCCTCGAGCTTGCCGTGCAGAAGGCCAAGAAGACGTCCGTTCCCATCGACAACATCAACCGGGCGGTCAAGCGCGGCGCTGGGCTCACCGGCGAAGTCGTCGACTACTCGGAGATCATTTATGAAGCGCGCGGACCCCAGGGTTCGGCGCTGCTCATCGAATGCCTCACGGACAACAAGAACCGTGCAGCCTCGGAGGTCCGGGTCGCCATTACCCGAAACGGTGGATCAATTGCTGATCCCGGATCGGTCGCCTACCTGTTCGCGCGCAAAGGCGTAGTCTCCCTGCCGAAGAAAGACTTGTCGGAGGATGATGTCCTGATGGCAGTCCTGGACGCAGGCGCTGAAGAGGTGAAGGAGTCGGGTGAATCATTCGACGTTCACTCCGAGCCCACAGACCTCCGCGCGGTCGTCGCGGGTCTCGAAGAAGCCGGTATCGAATACGAGACCGACGAGGTCGAGTTTGTCCCGTCGATGCAGGTTGAACTCGATGCGGACGCCGCACGCAAGTTCCTCAAGCTCGTGGACGCGCTCGAAGAGCTCGACGACGTCCAGAACGTGTACTCGAATGCGGAGCTCGGCGATGACGTGCTCGCTGAGCTGGAGAGCGACGATTAGTTTCCGCTCCGCCCATCTTGGGGGACACCCGTGACACTGCGGGTCATGGGTGTTGACCCGGGGTTGACCCGCTGCGGACTTGCCGTGGTCGATGTCGAACCGAACCGGCGCGCCACTCTGGTGGCGGTCGGTGTGGTCGGTACGCCGGCTGACCACAGCCTCGATCGCCGCCTGCTGATGATCGCCGAGTCAGTGGATGTGTGGCTGGACACGCACTCACCGGCGGTGCTCGCCGTCGAACGCGTTTTCAGCCAGCTCAACGTCAGCACCGTCATGGGTACCGCTCAGGCTTCGGGCGTGGTGATAGCGGCGGCGGCGAGGCGGGGCATTCCGGTAGCGCTTCACACACCGACCGAGGTCAAGGCGGCAGTGACGGGTAACGGCCAGTCTGACAAGGCCGCAGTGACCAAGATGGTGACGAAAATCCTTCGCCTCGCAACGCCGCCCACCCCTGCCGACGCCGCTGATGCACTGGCACTTGCCATCACGCACGCCTGGCGAACCGGAACTACGTCCTCAGCCCGAAGCCAGGGTGGGGTTGGCCAGACCGCAGCCCAACGGCTGTGGGCGGAAGCGGAAGCGAAGGCGCGTCAACGGCGATGAACCTACTCCCGGGTAGTCTGCGTGCCGGAGTACATCGGTGTGGCGGCGCCGGATAGTCCGCGCCGGGACGTACGCTGATTCGTAGATATGTTCGGTGATATTCGTTTCGATTCTCAGCATCTGGAGCCCAGCGCATGATCAGTTCTCTGACCGGGACCGTAAGCCATGTGGGCCTGCACTCGGCCGTACTCGACGTCAACGGGTTCGGAATGCAGGTACAGGCAACGCCCCAGACTCTTTCCACCCTCCGGCTTGGCAACCAGGCCAGGCTCAACACCTCGCTGATAGTCCGCGAGGATTCCATGACCCTGTTCGGATTCACGGATGCCGACGAGCGTGAGGTGTTCGAGACACTGCTGGGCGTCAGCGGCGTAGGCCCACGGTTGGCGCTGGCGGTGCTCGCGGTGTACGCCCCGGCGGCCATCCGCACCGCCGCATCGTCCGGGGATGACAAAGCATTCAGCAAGGTGCCGGGGATCGGCCCCAAGGGCGCGCGACGCATTGTGCTTGAACTCGCTGACAAACTCATTCCGCTTGAGACGGATACCCCAACTACAGCTTCCGGCGCCTGGCAGTCACAGGTTCTCGCCGCGATGATGGGTCTGGGCTGGTCGGAAAAGGACGCCGGCTCAGCCATCGACGCCGCAGTGAAGGATTCTCCAGAGATTGCGGCATCTGGGGATGTCGGTTCCATCCTGAAGCTCACACTGCGCAGGCTGGGCCAGGATGGCGCCCGCAGCTCGGCACGGGCTTCGGTGAACTGATGACAGATCAGGAACAGCCCCTTGTCTCGCCGGCCGTGGATCCGGAGGACCGGGCGGTCGAGGCAGCCCTGCGGCCGAAGAACCTGGATGATTTCGTCGGTCAGGCAAGAGTGCGCCGCCAGCTGTCCCTCGTCCTCGAAGCATCCCGGATGCGTGGCCGCAGCGCGGACCATGTTCTCCTTTCCGGACCTCCCGGGCTCGGAAAGACCACCCTGGCGATGATCATCGCCGCGGAGATGAATGCGCCCCTCCGCATCAGTTCAGGCCCCGCCATCCAGCATGCCGGAGACCTCGCCGCTATCTTGTCCTCGCTGACCGAGGGGGAGGTGCTCTTTCTCGACGAGATCCACCGCATGTCGCGCCCTGCGGAAGAAATGCTGTACATGGCAATGGAGGACTTCCGGGTAGACATCATCGTGGGCAAAGGGCCGGGCGCAACAGCGATTCCGCTGGATCTGCCACCTTTCACCCTGGTCGGCGCCACCACCCGCGCCGGGCTGCTGCCGGGTCCGCTGCGCGACCGGTTTGGATTCACCGGCCATCTCGAGTTCTACTCCACGGCGGAGCTTGAGCTCGTTCTCCGGCGCTCGGCCATGATGATGGACATGCGGGTCAACTCCGCAGCCTTTGCTGAGGTAGCCGGACGTTCCCGCGGCACCCCCAGAATCGCGAACCGCCTCCTCCGGCGCGTTCGTGACTGGGCACTTGTGAACGGCGTGGACGTCATCGATGCACGGTGCGCCGGATCCGCTCTGGATATGTACGAGGTTGACGCCAAAGGACTCGACCGCCTCGACCGGTCTGTGCTGACGGCGCTTGTGACAAAGTTCAATGGAGGGCCGGTGGGACTGTCCACTCTGGCCATTGCAGTAGGGGAAGAACCCGAGACCGTGGAAACGGTCGCCGAGCCGTATCTCGTGCGCGAGGGGATGCTCGGCAGAACGCCGCGCGGGCGAATCGCCACAGCAGCTGCGTGGGAACATCTGGGTCTGGTCATGCCTGCATCAATCGCAGCAGCCATGCCCGAAGGACTTTTCCCGGTATACGAGGATGATCCCGTTTCCGGGGTCGAAATGGCGCTCGGGAGCGAAACGGAATGGAGCCGCAACAGCGGCTAGTGCGAAAGTTGAGGCCCATTCCCCGTAGACTGTTCTGACGTGTGGCGCAGCGCACGGTCAAAGCTTTGGAAACACTGCTGGCTTAATAGTCAGGCAGTGCTCCCGCGGACCGCGCGCAGCCGCGGAACTTCAGCGTCGGAATCACCTGCACCGCAGCCGACTGTGCTGACCAAATATAGGAACGGATCTTCTCTGTGCTCGCAAATGTAGTTGCCCAGACCACCGAGCAGACGGGTGGCGGGTTTGACATCTTCAGCCTGCTCCTCCCGTTGGCTCTCGCCTTTCTGATCTTCACCATGTTCCGCAAGCAGCGGAAGATGAAAAAGCAGGTCGCGGAGCAGCGCACCCAGATGGTCCCGGGTACCGAGGTCATGACCAACTTCGGTCTCTTCGGCACCATCGTTTCCCTCGACGAGGACAACAACAAGGCCCTTATCGAGCTTTCCCCGGGTGTTACCGCGACCGTTCACTCCCAGACCCTGAGCAAGGTGGTCGCCCCGGAACCGGTGGTCGAGGAAGAGCACAGCGTTCCCGACGACGCCTCCTCACTGACGGACCCGCTCAGCGATGCTGACCGCCCGCTTCGCGAAGAGACACCGGAAGAGTCAACCGAGCGGCTGAACAGGGAAAACGCGCGCGACCGAAACGACAAAGACCAGTAACCTGCGACACGGCCGTACTCCTTCGGCCCGTCACGTCTCGAATTCCAACACCCAAAGGATTCACGCACCATGGCACGAACCGGCCCAGGCTCCGCCGCCAAACGTACCCTCGTATGGCTCGGCGTAGTCTTTGCACTCCTCGCCTTGCTGCTCGGCGGAGGCTCGCTGTGGAGTAACGCCAGCTGGGCACCGAAGCTCGCCCTCGACCTCGAGGGCGGTACCCAGATGATCCTCGCACCCGAGGTACAGGGCAGCAGCGAGGAAATAACCCCCGAACAGCTTGACCAGGCGGTCGAGATCATCCGGCAGCGCGTCGACGGCAGCGGTGTCGCCGAGGCCGAGATCAGCACGCAGTCGGGACAGAACGTCATTGTCGCGCTCCCGGGCATCCCTGAACCGGAGACGCGGGAACTGATCCAGGCATCGGCCCAGATGGAGTTCCGGCCCGTGCTTTTCGGAGGCCCTGGGCTTGCCCCGGCGGCTGAGACGCCGACGCCCGAAGACCAGCTTCCCACTCCGAGTGCCGAACCGACTGGTGCCAGCGATCCCAACTGGATAACCCCCGAGCTTCTGCAGGAGTTCGAGTCGACTGACTGCACCAGTCCGGAGGCACTTGAGCCTGCAGTCGAGCCGGCTCCCGCCGACCAGCCGATGGTTGCCTGCGAGCCGGACACACAGGGGAAGTACATCCTCGGTCCGGTCGAGGTTCGCGGCACTGAGATCGAGTCAGCCGATTACGGCATGGCGCGCAGTGCCCAGGGCCAGACCCTGAATGAGTGGGTCGTCAACATCGACTTCAACGATGAGGGTACCGAGACCTTCCGCGAAGTAACCGAGCGGTTGTTCGCCATCGGTCCGGGAGATCCACGGAACCAGTTCGCCATCGTGCTGGACGGCGTTATTGTTTCAGCTCCCACCACCAACGCAGTGATTCCTGACGGGCGTCCGCAGATCAGCGGCAGCTTCACGGAGGAATCGGCAGCAGCTCTCGCAGAGCAGCTGAAGTACGGTGCGTTGCCCATCAGCTTCGAAATTCAGAGTGAACAGCAGATCTCCGCCACGCTCGGAGCCGACCAATTGCGACTCGGTCTGATCGCCGGCGTGATCGGGCTGGTTCTCGTCGCTGTGTACTCGCTCTTCCAGTACCGGATGCTCGGCCTGGTGACGATCGCCTCGCTCGTGGTGGCCGGGGTGCTTACCTACCTGGCAATCTGCATCCTCGGCTGGACAGAAAACTATCGGCTATCCCTCGCCGGTGTAGCGGGGCTGATTGTCGCAATCGGTCAGACAGCAGACTCATTCATTGTGTACTTCGAACGCATCAGGGATGAGCTCCGTGACGGCCGTGGTCTGGTCCCGGCTGTCGAGAACGGGTGGCGGCGTGCCAAGCGAACCGTACTGGCGTCCAAGGCCATGAACCTTCTCGCCGCCGTCGTGCTGTATTTCGTGGCCGTCGGAAACGTGCGCGGTTTCGCGTTCACGCTTGGATTGACGGCAATCGCCGACCTCGTTGTCGTGTTCCTGTTCACCCACCCGGTAATGCGACTGCTCGCCATGACCCGGTTCTTCGGCGAGGGTCACCGCTGGTCCGGGCTTGATCCCTCGCGACTCGGCGTGCTTCCGCTGTACCGCGGAGCCGGCCGGGTGCGGCACAAGCCGGTAGAGCGGCCCGCAGTAGAACTGCGCGGCCGGAACAAGGCCGCTGCGGGTGAAGCTGAGCGGCGCATGACTATTGCTGAACGGCGCCTGGCTGAACAGCAGAAGGCCGTTGAAGAACAAAAGACCGTCAGTGCGCAAGCACGCGGAACCAAGGAAGGGGACAACCGATGAGCCGGTTCAGTTTTGCCGAATTCGGAAACGAACTGTATTCCGGCAAGCGGTCCTATCCCTTCGTTGGAAAGCGCAACCTGTGGTTCATGATCGCCGGTGTGGCGATCTTGCTCTCGCTGCTGGTTCCGGTGATCAAGGGTGGGTTCAACCTGGGCATCGACTTCCGCGGTGGGTCAGAATTCACCGTCTCGAATGTGCAGGACACTTCCGTCGCCGCGGGCGAACAAGCCGTCACCGAGGTGGTGCCGGAAGCGGTTCCGCGGGTAACCAACATTGCCCCGGAAACCATGCGTATCCAGACGGAACGACTCAGCGATGACCAAACCCTGAGCGTGCGTGATGGGCTGATCGGCGCCTATAACGTCACGGAGGAAGACGTCACGTCCAACTTCGTGGGGCCCACCTGGGGAGAGGATGTCAGCCGCCAGGCGATCATCGGTCTGGTTGTCTTTGTGGCTCTCGCCGCGGCGCTGATGGCGATCTACTTCCGCACCTGGAAGATGTCGGTTGCGGCAATGGCGGCGCTGGTGGTGGTGATGGTGACTTCTGCCGGCATCTACTCGCTCAGTGACTTCGAAGTCACTCCATCGGCAGTCATCGGCTTCCTGACGATCCTGAGCTATTCGCTGTATGACACAGTCGTGGTCTTTGACAAGATTCGGGAGAATACGGCAGATCTGGAGGTGTCCAGCAAGCGGACCTTCGGAGAGCAGGTCAACCTGGCGGTCAACCAGACACTTGTCAGGTCGATCAACACCTCCGTTGTTGCCGTCCTGCCAGTCGCTGCAATTCTTTTCATCGGCGCGATGCTGCTCGGCGCGGGCACCCTGCGGGACCTTTCACTGGCGCTTTTCGTCGGTATCATCATCGGCACGCTGACCACCGTGTTCGTTGCTGCTCCCATGTACGCGATGCTTCGGATGAACGAGCCTGACATCCGCAAGCAGGAGAAGCGCGTAATGCACCGCCGCTCCCTCGAAGCCAAGGAAGCTGATACCGCTCCGGCGTGACCTCGCTGCGTTGCGGCGCACACCGAGACAACGGCCCGGTACCTGCGAGGTGCCGGGCCGTTGGCGTTCCATCTTCCGGAAGCGGCACTGATCTCTACGCGGACGGCAAAACGTGCACGGGATGCCGCGGACGGCGGATAAACTTGGAGAGGCAGCCGTGAGTGTGGGATGTTGTAGCCTTACCCGTCCGCGGTGGGGATGACGGAAGTCCAACGGAAGTGGGGTAATGGGTGGCTGAAGCCAGTGGTCCCGGACGCCCGTCCGGAACCGGACCGTCCACAGGTCCGGGCACCGAAGCACGTACACAACCAACCCGTACGGTGGCTCCGCCGCCGGAGCGCCCCGCGACCGGATCCGGGTCCCCGGTTGCTACTGAAGGGGCCGTCGCGCCTGGCCGCAGGGAACGAACCCGTGCCCGCCTCGCACGCCTTGCCGGACGGGGAACCACAGATTATTCTCCGGTCCTCGAACCGCTGTTGCGCACCGCCCGCGCGAACAATCCGAAAGAGGATCTTGAGTTCATCAAGCGGGCTTATGAAGTGGCTGAGCGCAGTCACGAGGGCCAGAAGCGCAAAAGTGGTGATCCTTACATCACCCACCCGGTTGCGGTAGCCACCATTCTCGCTGAGCTCGGCATGACCGGGACAACCCTTGCCGCCGCTCTCCTGCATGACACCGTCGAGGACACCAGTTGCACCCTTGATGACATCCGGCGTGACTTCGGCCAGGAAGTGGCAATGCTCGTTGACGGAGTCACCAAGCTGGACAAGGTATCCTTCGGCGACGCAGCCCAAGCGGAGACCGTCCGCAAGATGGTTGTCGCTATGGCCAAGGACATCCGGGTCCTCGTGATCAAGCTGGCTGACAGGCTGCACAACGCGCGGACGTGGCGCTTCGTATCAGCCGAATCCTCCGCTCGAAAAGCACGGGAAACCCTCGAGATCTTCGCACCCCTCGCGCACCGCCTGGGCATGAACACCATTAAGTGGGAACTTGAGGATCTCTCCTTCGCGGCGCTGCATCCCAAGGTCTACGAGGAGATTGTGCGGATGGTGGGGGACCGCACTCCGGAGCGCGAAAAGCACCTGAACCTCGTCCGGGATCAGATCGGCGAGGACCTGCGCTCGGTGAAGATCAAGTCCACCATCACAGGACGCCCTAAGCACTACTACTCGATCTACCAGAAGATGATCGTGCGGGGTAAGGACTTCGACGACATCCACGACCTGATGGGTGTACGCGTGCTCGTTGACTCGGTGCGCGACTGCTATGCAACCCTGGGGCAACTGCATGCGAGGTGGAACCCGCTCCCGGGCAGGTTCAAGGACTACATCGCGATGCCCAAGTTCAACATGTACCAATCGCTGCACACGACGGTGATCGGCCCCGGCGGGCGTCCCGTTGAGATCCAGATCCGCACACATGATATGCATCGGCGTGCCGAGTACGGTGTGGCAGCGCACTGGAAGTACAAGAATCAGGGCGGGGCCGGCACCAGCGGTGTTCCGGACAACAGTGATATGGGATGGCTTCGCAGCCTCGTGGATTGGCAGCAGGAGACATCCGATCCCGACGAGTTCCTCGACTCGCTGCGGTTTGAGATCAACGCCCGTGAAGTATTCGTGTTCACGCCCAAGGGTGAGGTCATGGCGTTGCCCGCCGGATCGACGCCGGTCGACTTCGCCTACGCCGTGCATACCGAGGTTGGTCATCGCACCATTGGAGCCCGGGTCAACGGCAAGCTTGTGCCGCTCAACAGCGAGCTTAACCACGGCGACTGGGTGGAAATTTTCACTTCAAAGGCGGAGGGAGCCGGGCCAAGCCAGGACTGGCAGGGATTCGTCAAGAGTCCTCGGGCGCGGAACAAGATCCGTCAGTGGTTCACCAAGGAACGCCGCGAAGAAGCGATTGAGAAGGGCAAGGACCAGCTGACGCGCACTATGCGGAAGCAGAATCTTCCTTTGCAGCGGATGATGACGCACGACGCCCTGCTGGCGGTGGCCCAGGAACTGCGTCATGCGGACATTTCAGCGCTCTACGCCGCTGTTGGAGACGGACATTCCTCGGCCCAGAACGTCATCGAGCACCTTGTCACCCAGATGGGCGGCCATGCCGGCGCTGAGGAAGACATCGCTGAGGCGACGGTCGCAACGCAGCCGCGGCGCCCCAAGTTCTCGGATTCAGGCGTCACCGTGCGCGGTGTGGGTGACGTCTGGGTCAAGCTGGCCCGCTGCTGCACACCGGTCCCTCCCGATCCGATCGTCGGGTTCGTCACGCGGGGGTCTGGGGTCTCGGTGCACCGTAACGACTGCCGGAACGTCCAGGAGCTGCGGGACCAACCGGGCCGGATCGTGGACGTGGAATGGGCTCCCACGCAGTCCAGTGTGTTCCTGGTGGAGATTCAGGTAGAGGCGTTGGACCGCAAGAGCCTTCTCTCGGATGTGACCAGGGTGTTGTCCGAGAACCATGTGAACATCCTGGCAGCGAGCGTGAACACGTCGACCGACCGGGTGGCTATGTCGCGGTTCGCTTTCGAGATGGGCGATCCCAAGTACCTGAGCCACATCCTCAGCGCGGTGAGAAGGATTGACGGCGTGTTTGACGTTTACCGGACCACCGGATCCCAGCGGCGCATCTAGCGGCTGACACGCAGGGCCTCGCGCAAGCGACTCAACGCACGTGCTTTTCCGGGCACCCGCACGGAACTCTCCAGCGAGAGGATCACCAGGTGCAGCGGGCAGCGCAGTCCAGGTGCTGCGGCAATGCTTTTGAGCGTCTCAACAGCCCAGAAATCCTGACCGTGAATTGCGACGTCGAGCGCAGTCCGCAATGGAGAGGTCACTGGCACACCGCCGATTGTGGAAAGATCGCAGGGCCCTAGGGTGACCTGATGCATCACCGCATCACAGAAGGCGGGAAGCGCCGTTGTGCGCCGGCGATGATCGGTGACCAAGCTGACGACAGCTGGAGCAGGGGCGCAGCCGTACACCCAGGCCGCGCTCTGGCGGGCGAGCGCAACCCGCGCGTGGAGAGAGCGCGGAACCGTGTTGATGGCTGACTGGGCGCGAATCGCCGGAGTTGACGGCTGATCTGTGCGCACGTAGGACTCCCCGCAGACATGCGCCATCAAGCCGTCCATCCGCATGGCCTGCAACTCGACGGAACTGAACAGGCTTCCGCCGTGGAACAGCACTCCGCCCGTGGAGTTGATGGCAAGGTCCCGATGGGCAAGCCCGCGGCCCTGCACAGGAGGTCCTTGCGAATATGGCATGCCTCAAGCTTCCCCAACCGGCAGGAAAAGGGAAAGTCCCGGCCTACCCGCTGTGGATAACGGTGGACCGGGACTTCATGCCTGGAGGGCCGTACGTGCCTACGAGAAGTCTTGCGCCGATTTCTGCAGCATGTCCAGCCACTGCCTGCGCGCCTCGAGTGCCTCACGTGCCTCGGAGATCCGGCGGGCATCCCCGTTCTTCTCCGCTGCTGCCAGGTCTTCCTCGAGGGACGCGATGGTGCTCTCGAGCTGGCTGAGCGCGCTGTTGGTGCGTGCCTTGGTCTCCGGGTTGGTGCGCTGCCAGTGCTCCTGCTCCGCGGCCTGCACTGCATCTTCCACTTCACGCAGGCGCGCTTCGACGCGCCCCATGTCCGCCCGGGGAACCTTCCCGGCTTCTTCCCAGCGGTCCCGAATCGACTGCAGTGCCTTCCGGGCCGCGGTGGCGTCCTTGACTGGCAGAAGCTGACGCGCTTCCGCGATGAGGGCTTCCTTTACCACGAGGTTTGAACCGTATTCCTCATCAATGGCCTCGTTTGCAGCTTTGCGGGCAGCAAAGAACACGTCTTGTGCAGCCCGGAAACGGGTCCAGAGGGCGTCGTCGTCCTTGCGGCTCGCCCGCTTCGACCCCTTCCACTCGTCCATGAGCTGCCGGTACTCGGCTGCAGTGTGACCCCAGTCGGTCGAGGCGGAAAGCTCCTCGGCGCGGCGGATCAGTGCTTCCTTTGCCTGTTTTGCCTCTGCGTTGTCATTGTCGAGCTGCGAGAAGTACGCCCTGCGGTGACGATCGAAGATAGTGCGGGCCGAGCGGAACCGCTTCCACAGTGCGTCCTCGGTGCCCCGCCCGAGCCGAAGCCCGGACTTCTGAGCAGCTTTCCACTGCTCAAACAATTCGTTCATCCGGTTGCTGCTGGCCTTCCACTGCACGGTGGACGGATCGCGGCCGGCGATCTCCTCGGCCTCGGCAACGATCGCCTCCCGTGCTTCCCTTTCGCGGGCGCGGGCGGCGTCCTGCTCGGCCTTCTCCGCGGACTCAAGCTCCGTGACGAGGCTGACCAGTGCTTCAAGCCGGGCCTCCAGGGCACGGACATCGCCGACCATCTTCCGCTCGGAGACCTGCTCGGCAAGATGGGCGGCGGTCTTCCTCATGTCCGTGGTGGGTGCTTTTGCGTGGACCCGCTGCTCCAGCAGTGTGACTTGGCCGGCGACGTCGTCGTACTTGCGCACGAAGTAGCCCAGCGCTTCCTCGCGCGGGGCATCCGGGTACTGGCCTACGGGGAACTCCTCGCCGTCCACGAGCAGGAAGACATGACCGTCTTCCTCCACGCGGGCGAACTTCTCCGCCTCCGCCAGCGGGGTGCTGTGAATCGGGGGAGCAGCAACGACGGCGGGCGCGGCGGGACCGTTGGGCCGCGGTGCCATCGCGGCAGGGGTGGGGCGGGGACGCGCAGCGTTTGCGGCTCCCGGCACCGGCGCGGCCGGTTGCTCAGGAGCCGGCGCCGTGGGCTGCTCAGTAGCAGAAGGTTCTGCTGCAGCCTCAGGTTGCTCGATCCCGGTCGCTTCGGTTACAGGCATTTCGTCGGATTGCTGACTGTTTGTCACCGCTAAAAGTCTTTCGCTCGATGGACGGCCCACATGGCCGTGTCCCGTTGATTACTGCAAGGTTAATGAGTCTATCGTCACAGGCGTTGCCGGGGCTCCGTCCTCGCCGCCGCCTTGCACTCCGGCCTCGGCAACCTGCCGGACAAGGTCCAGACCGGAGGTCACCGAACCCATGATGGTGTATCCGCCGGTGTTCTGTGGAATCCGGGAATCCCTGTACACAATGAAGAACTGTGTCCCATTGCTGTCCGTCGCAGCACCGCGGGCCACGGCAATGGTGCCGGCAGGGTAGACGCCGTCTTCAGGAGTGTTCTCCACCGGACCCCACTGGTAGTTCGGATCACCCGCACCATCGCCGTTGAGGGACCCGCACTGCAGCACGCCCATGGTCTCCGCGGTAGTCAACCGGTGGCACGTCTTGCCTTCGAAGAACCCCTCCTGGGCGAGCGAGGTGAAGACGGCTACCGCCTGAGGGGCCTTGCTTCCGTCCAGCTGGACACCGATGTCGCCGACGCTGGTGGCAAGGGTCCCCGTGAACACTTTCCCCGCTGCACTCGACGGATCCGGAATGTTCGAGCTATTCGCCGTCGGCTCCGCCGGCGCGGTCTCCACAACACCGGGTGCCTCGTCAAGAACGTCCATCTGCGCGGCCGTGGGATTCGAGCTGAACCAGAACACCTGCAGGGCGAAAGCAATGGCGAGGACCGCCGCGGCCGCTATCCCCGCCGTCGTGCTGTCTTTCCGCCGCCGTTTCTCCTGAGCGCGCTCAAGCTCCCGCCGGGCCTCGATCTGACTGATATGACGGCGCATTTCGCGTCCGCGACGATCAACGGCCACGCGACCTCCTGTGTCCGGCGGTTGTTTCGGGTGCTGCCCACTTTTACCCTGGCACTCCCGGTCCGGTTAGTCCGGTCCGGCACGAACCACTAAAATGAATGCCGCAGACAGTGTAGGCACAGCTGACCGCTTACCTCTCGGCTTCCCCAGCATCCCGAACCGCCCGGTTGGGGACACCAGCATCATTTCCCAAGGAGAGTTGCCGTATGGCACGAAAGTCCTCGTTGTCCGGATTTCCCGAATGGCTGCCCCAGGAACGTCTGGTGGAGCTGCACGTTCTGGACACCCTGCGACGGACGTTCGAGCTTCACGGATTCTCCAGCGTCGAAACCCGCGCGGTTGAAACAGTGGGTCAGTTGCTGCGCAAGGGGGAGATCGACAAGGAAGTCTACGCGGTATCGCGCCTCCAGGATGAGGACACCGGCGCCGCCGGCGACGACTCGCTGGCGCTGCACTTTGACCTGACTGTTCCCTTTGCACGCTATGTGGTTGAAAACGCCGGCCACCTTGCCTTCCCGTTCCGCCGCTACCAGATCCAGAAGGTCTGGCGGGGGGAGCGTCCCCAGGAGGGACGGGCACGGGAGTTCACCCAGGCGGATATCGATGTGGTGGGTGACGGCGCACTCCCGTTCCGCTACGACATCGAGCTTGCCCTCGTGATCGCCGAGGCGCTCAGCGCCTTGCCGATTCCCGACTTCCAGCTGCGCATCAACAACCGGAAACTGGCTGAAGGCTTCTATCGGGGAATCGGTCTGACGGACACTCCCGGGGTGCTGCGCAGCATCGACAAGCTGGAGAAGATCGGCCCCGCGAAAGTGGCGGAGCTGCTGAAAACCGAGCTGGGCGCCACGGCCGAGCAGGCGGAAGCCGCCCTCAGCCTCGCCGGGATCCGCACGGAAGACACCTCCTTCGTTGACCGGGTGCGCGCCCTTGGCGTTGAAGACCCGCTGCTTGAGGAAGGACTTGCCGAACTCGAGCAAGTCATCGCAGAGGCATCGAAACGCGCACCGGGGAAGGTGATCGCCGATCTGAGCATCGCGCGCGGTCTCGATTACTACACCGGCACGGTCTACGAGACGGTGCTGGTCGGTCATGAGGCACTCGGCTCCATCTGCTCCGGCGGCCGCTACGATGCGCTGGCGAGCAAGGGCAACCTGACCTTCCCCGGCGTCGGGCTTTCCATCGGTGTTACGCGCCTAGTGACGCGCATTCTGAGCCAGGACTTCGCGGCTGCCTCCCGCCAGGTACCGACGGCGGTCCTGGTCACCCTCGCGAATGACGACTCCTGGTCCGCCGCCCAGGATGTTGCCGCCGCGTTGCGCGGTCGCGGGATTCCCGTGGAGGTTGCGGCAACGGCCGAGAAGTTCGGCAAGCAGATCAAGTTCGCGGACCGCCGGGGCATTCCCTTCGTCTGGTTCACCTCGGAAGACGGCACCCATGAGGTCAAGGACATTCGATCAGGGGAGCAGAGCGTCGCTGATCCCTCGTCGTGGACCCCTCCCGTTGAGGACCGCTGGCCGGCCGTCCTGCCTCAGGGCTGAGCCGGCGCGCTGCCCTGTAGTGCCGCCGTCAGTGCCGTCGTCGTTGTACGAGGAGCATAGCGGCGCGGCCAAGCAGCCCCACCAGCAGAATGACGGTCATGGTCAGGACCGACCGCACCGGAAGCGTGAACGCGAGCACCAGGCATCCCGTCAGGCCGAGTACATTCAGCGCCCGCGGAGCGTACCAGGGACGCGAGGCCAGGGTGAGCGCGGAGAGGTTCGCCACCGCGTAGTAGAGCAGCACACCGAAGCTGGAGAAGCCCACCACCGTCAGGACATCGGTTCCCAGCAGCAGTGCAATGACGACGACGGCAGTCGCCAGCTCCGCTGCGAACGGTGTGGCACGGCGGGCTGACACCGCGCCGAAAACCCGCGGCAGATCACCCTCTCGCGCCATAGCCAGGGTTGTGCGGGCGATCCCGCTGATCAGCGCGAGCAGTGCGCCGAGACTCGCCAGTGCCGCCGCAATCGCCATTGCCAGCCCAGGTAAGGACCCATTCGGCAGGAATACTTCGGTGAGAGGCGCCTGCGAGTCAGCGAGGGCGTCCGGCCCCACCGCGCGAAGCAGGCCGAACGCGAGCAGGAGGTACAGGGCCAGGGTGAAACCGAGTGCGCCGAAGATAGCCCGCGGAATGTTGCGCGCGGGCTCGCGGACCTCCTCGCCCATCGTGGCAATACGTGCATAGCCGGCGAACGCGAAGAACATGAGCCCGGCCGCCTGCAGGACGCCGGTGGGTCCAACCGGCACGGCGCCGGGGGCGTCGGCAGGCTGGGCAAAGGCCACAACAATGACGAAGGAGAGGACAGGCACCACCAGCGCAACGATGATCCGCGTCAACAGCGCGGTGCGCGTGATGCCTAACAGGTTAACGGAAGTCAGGGCCACTACGGCTGCCACCCCTGCAGCTTTCTCAAAGCCCGGAGCGGCGTACAGCCCGAAGGTGAGCGCCATCGCTGCACACGAGGCAAGTTTCCCGGTGATGAAGCTCCACCCGGCCAGGAAGCCCGGCCATTCGCCGAGCTGGCGCCGCCCGTAGGTATAGGTACCGCCGCTCACCGGATGCACGGTCGCCAGCTGGGCGGATGCTGCGGCGTTGGCATAGGCAACGACGGCGGCCAGGCCGACTGCGAGCGGCAGCAGGGAGCCGGCGGCTGCGGCTGCCGGGGAGAAGACAACGAAAACGCCGGCTCCAATGATGGATCCGATGCCGACGGTGGTGGCGTCGAACCCGCCGAGTTGTCTGTTCAATGCCTGCGGCATTTAGCGATGGTCCCCGTCCGGTGATAAGTGTGGCCGGGAATGCATCTCATCCGGCGGTAAACTCGAACACTGAGATTCAACCACGATTCACAGACTGGATTTAATTCCACCGGAAGGAATGCTGTGCTGCGCACACATGACCTGGGTTCACTACGGACCGGGCACATTGGACAGACCGTCACTCTCGCCGGATGGGTGGCCCGTCGGCGTGATCACGGCGGCGTGGCATTCCTCGATCTTCGTGACGCATCCGGCGTCGCCCAGGTAGTGGTGCGCGAGGAGGACGTCTTCCATGGCCTGCGCAATGAGTACGTGCTGCAGATCATCGGCACCGTCGAGCAGCGCCCCGAGGGCAACGAGAACCCGGCGCTTGCAACCGGTGAGATCGAGGTCATCGCCGAGAAGGTGACAATTCTCAACACCTCGGACCCGCTGCCGTTCCAGATCGACGAGCATGTCGAGGTGGGCGAGGAGGCGCGTCTGAAGCACCGTTACCTGGACCTCCGCCGCCCAACGCCGAACGCCAACCTCCGCCTGCGCTCCGAGGCGAACCGGGTGGCCCGCGAGCTTCTGCACACAGACGGCTATGTGGAGATTGAGACACCCACCCTCACCCGTTCGACGCCTGAGGGCGCCCGTGACTTCCTGGTTCCGGCCCGTCTGGCCCCAGGGTCCTGGTACGCACTGCCGCAGTCACCGCAGCTGTTCAAGCAACTTCTCCAGGTGGGCGGCTTCGAGAAGTACTACCAGATCGCCCGCTGTTACCGGGACGAGGACTTCCGTGCCGACCGGCAGCCCGAGTTCACCCAGCTGGACATCGAGGCGAGCTTCGTCGAGCAGGATGACATCATCGCGCTCGGCGAGGAGCTGGTGACGGCGCTGTGGAAGCTGATCGACGTCGAGATCCCCACTCCGATCCAGCGCATGACCTACGCCGATGCCATGGCGCGTTACGGCTCTGACAAGCCGGACCTTCGGTTCGGTCTCGAGCTGACCGAGCTGACCGAGTACTTCAAGGACACCGGATTCGGCGTGTTCAAGGCTGCGTATGTGGGCGCCGTCGTCATGCCCGGCGGAGCCTCCCAGCCGCGCCGTCAGCTGGATGCCTGGCAGGAATGGGCCAAGCAGCGCGGAGCGAAGGGGCTTGCGTACGTCCTCATCGACGACGACGGCAGCCTCCGTGGTCCCGTCGCCAAAAACCTGACGGACGCCGAGCGGGATGGGCTGGCCGGCACTGTCGGTGCGAAGCCGGGGGACTGCATCTTCTTTGCCGCCGGCGAGAAGTCCTCCTCGCGTGCCTTGCTTGGTGCTGCACGGGTGGAGATCGGTCACCGCACCGGGCTGATCGATCCGGCGGCGTGGGCATTCGTGTGGGTCGTTGATGCGCCCATGTTCGAGCCGGCGTCGGACGCCGTCGCCGCCGGTGACGTCGCCGTGGGGACCGGTGCGTGGACGGCGGTTCACCACGCCTTCACCTCACCGAAGCCGGAGTACCTGGACTCTTTCGACACCGATCCGGGCAGTGCCCTCGCGTATGCCTACGACATTGTCTGCAACGGCAATGAGATTGGCGGCGGCTCGATCCGTATTCACCAGCGGGATGTTCAGCAACGGGTCTTCGCTGTTATGGGAATCAGCCCCGAGGACGCCCAGGAGAAGTTCGGCTTCCTGCTGGAGGGTTTCAAGTACGGCGCACCGCCCCACGGCGGCATCGCGTTCGGTTGGGACCGGGTTGTCGCACTGCTTGCCGGCAGCGACTCCATCCGCGACGTCATCGCCTTCCCGAAATCCGGCGGCGGCTATGACCCGCTCACGGCTGCTCCTGCACCGATCACGCCTCAACAGCGGAAGGAAGCAGGCGTGGACGCAAAGCCGGCAGGAAAGTCCGACGCGCCCAAAAATGTGAAAGAATAAGCTCGTACAACGTGCTCCGGGGTCGGTGTAATTCCGAACCGGCGGTTATAGTCCGCGACCCGCGCGCAGCCCCCTGGGGCAGCAAACGGTTGAGCCGGTGAAATTCCGGCACCGACAGTTAGAGTCTGGATGGGAGAAGCACGTGCAGCTTTGGCTGTGCTCTGTCGTCGGTGCCTCATGCGCCGTCGGCAGCGCCGGCCCTGCCTGTCGTTCCCCGGAGCCGTCATCGCGAGTTCTAAAGGGAACAGTATGGATCTACTGAGGTGGCTCTTCGAAGCCCAACTTTTCATCGGCGGCAGTCCATTGCTGCTTCGGGAAGTGCTCGGCAATGTCTTCGGTCTCCTGAGCGCGCTCGGGGGAATGCGCCGCAAGGTCTGGGCCTGGCCTGTCGGCATCGCCGGTAACCTGCTCCTGCTCACCGTCTTTCTCGGTTCGGTGTTCGGTGTAGCTTCCACGGCGAATCTCCTCGGACAGGCTGCCCGCCAGGTCATGTTCATCGCTGTCGCAGTCTACGGATGGCGCCGGTGGCGGCAGGCACAATCGGATGCCGGCGCGGCAATTACCCCGCGTTGGGCAACAAACCGAACACGTCTGGGGCTCGTTGCCGCCCTGGTCCTCGGCACTGTGGCCGTGACCCCGCTCTTCCGGGCCCTCGGTTCGTACGAGCCGGTCTGGGCGGACGCCTGGACCTTCGTCGGATCTCTGCTGGCCACGTTCGGAATGGCCAAGGGCTGGGTGGAATTCTGGCTCATCTGGGTGGCAGTCGATGTCGTTGGCGTCCCGCTCCTGTTCAGCGCCGGCTACTACGCTTCAGCTTTCATGTACCTGTTTTACGGGATCTTCACCCTCGTAGGCTTTGTTGTGTGGGCCCGGGCGCAGCGGCAGGCCGCCGCGCACCCGGTTGATCACGCACCCAGTCCTGAGCCGAGCCTGCCATGACAACCGGATCCGCCGGCTTCACCGCACCCGAAATGATGGCCATGGAGCACGCGCTCCTGCTCGCCGGCCAGGGCGTTCGCGGCGCCAACCCTCTGGTGGGCGCTGTTGTTCTGGATAGGGACGGCGCAATGGTAACCACCGGTTTCCACCTGGGCGCCGGCACTGACCATGCGGAAGTAGCCGCGCTGAAGAGTGCGGCCCTGCAGGGGGTGGATCCCGCCGGTTGCACCATGGTGGTGACGCTGGAGCCCTGCAATCACACCGGTCGCACAGGTCCCTGTACCGAGGCGATCATGGAAGCCGGCATCACGCGCGTTGTGTACGCGGCTGCCGATCCCACTCCTGATGCCGCCGGCGGTGCCGCACGGCTCGCCAACCACGGAATCGATGTGGCGGGCGGGCTCCTCGAAGATGCCGCAACGGAGCTGAACCGCCGCTGGCTCGTTGCCGTGCAGGCCCGGCGCCCTTTCGTTACAGTCAAAGTGGCGCAGAGCCTGGATGCACAATCCGCGCCAGCGGACGGCTCAAGCCAGTGGATCACCGGCCCGCACGCGCGCGCAGACGGGCACACTATCCGTGCCCGCGTCGACGCCGTCCTGGTGGGCACCGGCACCGTCCTTGCCGACAATCCCCGCCTCACCGCGCGGGCCCTGGACGGATCCGATGCCAGCCGCCAGCCGCTGCGGGTTGCCGTCGGGCTACGGGGCATCCCCGGGGATGCCGCGGTGCGTGGAAGCGGATTTGTGCACCTGGAAACCCGTGATCCGCTGGCCGTGTTGACTGAATTGTTCAGCCGGGGCGTCCGGCACGTTCTCGTAGAGGGCGGCCCGCAACTGGTCGGAGTCTTCCTCATGGCTGATCTTGCCGATGAACTCTTCGCATATGTCGCGCCGATGCTCCTTGGCGCCGGTGTACCCGCCTTCCAACGGCTCGGTGTGGCAACGCTTACTGACGCCCATGTGTGGCGTCTGGACCCGGACGGGGCCGCGGGTCTCACGCAGCTCGGCGACGACGTGCGGCTGCACCTCAAACCCATTGCGCCGCCTCCGGCGCCCATCACGAAAGGCCTCTAAGTGTTCACAGGAATTGTTTCCGGGCGGGGCAACGTCACCGCCCTCCGCACCTCGCCGGACGGCGGCAGCGCGGTGCTTGTGTTCGAGGCCGGTTCCACAGGGGCCGGGCTCGAGCCCGGCGGGTCCATCGCTGTGGACGGGGTATGCCTGACCGCGACCGTTATCGACGACGGCCGAATCAGCGTGGATGTGATGGGGGAGACGCTGAGGCGTACGACAATCGGGGGCCTGACGGAGGGCCGCAGGGTCAACCTTGAGCGTTGCGTACCGGCGAACGGCCGTTTGGACGGCCACGTTGTGCAGGGTCACGTCGACGGCGTCGGTACGCTCCTCGAGCGTGAGAATCTCGGCGATTGGGAGCGCTTGCGTTTCAGTCTGCCCGTCCCTCTGGACCGTTATGCCGCTGAAAAGGGGTCCATCGCCGTGGACGGTGTCTCACTGACGGTGACGGCCGTGAGCAACGCCGGAACACCCGAGCCCTGGTTCGAGGTCGGCCTGATCCCCACAACCCTCACCGAGACGGGCCTGGGAGCCAAGAACATCGGAGATCCTGTGAACCTGGAGATGGATGTCCTGGCCAAATACGCTGAGCGGCTGCTCGCGTTCACGGGAAAGGAAGGCCGGGCATGATTCGCAGCGGCGCGGGCAGTGCCCCGGACCCGCAGAGCGGTGCGGTGCTTGAGATTGTGCTTGACCCGGTGGACACGGCCGTTGCCGCAATGGCGGCGGCCGCGCCGTCGTCGTTGTTGACGACGCCAACCGGGAAAACGAGGGCGACATCATCTTCGCTGCCCAGTTCGCCACAACGGAACTGACCGCCTGGACCATCCGGTACACCTCGGGCGTGCTGTGCGTTCCGATGACCGGGAGAACCGCGGACCGGCTGGAGTTGCCCGCCATGGTGATCAACAACCAGGACGCCAAGCAAACGGCTTACACCGTGTCCTGCGACGCCGCCGTCGGCGTGAGCACCGGTATCAGCGCCGCGGACAGGGCACTGACCGCCAGGACGCTGGCGTCGTCGTCGGCGGTTCCCGCTGACCTCACGCGGCCGGGTCACATGTTCCCCCTGCGGGCGGTGGAGGGCGGAGTGCGGGAGCGGCGCGGTCACACCGAAGCTGCAATTGACCTGTGCCGGCTGGCCGGTGTGGAGTTGGCCGCCGTTATTGCGGAAGTCACGCACGACGACGGCGGCATGATGCGCCTGCCGGCGCTGCGTGAGTTCGCCACCCGCTTCCAGGCGCCGCTGATTTCGATCGAGGACCTGGTGGAGTACCTTGCCGCAGGCGACACGGGAGCCGCTGGATGAGCGCGGTTACCGGCGGTCCCGTAGTCACTATTCCGACGGCGTACGGACCGTTCACCGCGCAGGCCTGGACGGATGCGGCCTCCGGCGTGGAGCACCTGACAATGTCCGCGCCCGGCACGGACATCGATGACGGTGCCCCGCTGGTCCGGATACACTCGGAGTGCCTCACCGGCGATGTGTTCGGCTCCTACCGCTGTGACTGCGGTGAGCAGCTTGAGCAGGCGCTCGGGCTGGTTCAGGAACAAGGCGGGTCGGTTGTCTATCTGCGGGGCCAGGAAGGTCGCGGGATCGGCCTTGCCAACAAGCTGCGCGCGTATGCGCTGCAGGAGAACGGCGCCGACACGGTCGAGGCAAACGAGCAGCTTGGTCTTCCGGTCGATGCGCGCGATTACCAGGCCGCGGCAGGAATCCTCACCGCTTTGGGCATCACAAAGATCCGCCTGCTGAGCAACAATCCCGTCAAGCGGGAACACCTTGAGCGGTACGGCATCACCGTGGTGTCGATGGTGCCTTCCGAGATTCCATCGCGACTGGAAAATCAGCAGTACCTCGAGACGAAGCGGGACCGCCTCAACCACCAGCTGTCCCATCTGGAGGAGCGGTTCCACCAGCGTCCCCAGGAAAAGATCGTTCAGCAGAGCTGACAGTTCCTTCCGCCAATCCACCCCCCCATCCCAAGGAGAACCATGGCCGGACACGGCGCCCCCACCATCGACGTCACCAGCATTGCGCACCAACAGCAGGAGCCCGTCCGGCTCGCCGTCATTGCCGCCAGTTGGCACACCGCCATCATGGACGGGCTCCTTGACGGCGCCCGCCGGGCCGCCGCGGATGCCGGCATCGAACCCGTGGTGATTCGCGTACCGGGCAGTTTTGAGTTGCCGGTCGCAGCGGCGAGGTTGGCGCCCCACTATGACGCCGTCGTCGCTCTCGGTGTAGTCATCCGCGGCGGCACACCGCACTTCGACTACGTATGCCAGGCTGCGACGTCGGGACTCACCGAAGTCAGCGTGCGCACGGGTGTGCCTGTGGGCTTTGGCGTGTTGACCTGCGATACCGAAGAGCAGGGCCTTGACCGCGCCGGGCTCGCCGGATCGAGCGAGGACAAGGGATATGAAGCCACCGCCGCAGCATTGGCAACAGCTGCTGTACTGGGGCCCTGGGGCACGTGAACCTCAGGGAGGCCTCGCGTCGGGAGTTTCGTCACACAGAACGGCCCCGGTACGGCGTATCTCATGGAACCCAGTAACCTAGACAGAGTGAAATCCTTCGACACCCTCTTCGCCGAGCTGAGCGAGAAAGCTGCCGCCCGTCCATCGGGGTCACGCACCGTGACCGAGCTGGAGTCAGGCGTGCACGGCATCGGCAAGAAAGTAGTCGAGGAGGCCGCCGAAGTGTGGATGGCCGCCGAGTATGAGTCGAATGAAGCTGCTGCAGAGGAAATTTCCCAGCTGCTGTACCACCTCCAGGTCATGATGATCGCCAAGGGACTCACGCTGGAAGACGTTTACAAGCATCTGTAGCCGCGCGGCGACAATCTTCGCAGAACTCGCGCGCGGCCCAGAGCCTGCTTTCAGGCAACGTCTCCCGCAAAACCCTCCTTCCCAAAGGAACCCCATGCTTCGAGTTGCAGTCCCCAACAAGGGATCCCTGTCCGAATCCGCCTCCGCAATGCTCAGCGAGGCGGGCTACCGCCAGCGTCGCGACACCCGTGAACTGGTGATGGTGGACCCCGAGAACGAGATTGAATTCTTCTTCCTCCGGCCGCGGGACATAGCCGTCTATGTCGGTTCCGGAACCCTCGACGTCGGAATCACCGGCCGCGATCTCTTCCTTGACGCCCAGGTGGAAGCCGAAGAGCTTCTGCCTTTGGGCTTTGGTGCGTCGACGTTCCGCTTCGCCGGCCCGGTCGGAAACTTCAGCTCCGTCGCCGAACTTGAGGGGCGGCGCCTGGCCACCAGTTATGACGGGCTCCTGCGCGACTTCCTGGCTGAGCAGGGCGTCAGCGCCACGGTTGTCCGGCTTGACGGCGCTGTGGAATCGTCAGTGCGCCTCGGCGTCGCAGACGCGATCGCGGATGTCGTCGAAACGGGAAACACCCTGAAGGCCGCCGGCATGGAGATCTTCGGCGAACCCATCCTGAAAAGCGAGGCAGTCCTCATCGGGCGCAAAGGCGCAGCGCCTGTCGGGTTGGACATCCTGATCCGTAGGCTGCAGGGGGTGCTTGTCGCGCGCCAGTATGTGCTGCTCGATTACGACATCCGCAAGGAACTGGTGGATCAGGCCGCGGCGCTGACTCCGGGTCTTGAATCGCCCACTGTCTCGCCGCTGCGTGATTCCGACTGGGTTGCCGTCCGGTCCATGGTGAAGCGCCACAGCACCAACCGGATCATGGATGAGCTCTACGACCTCGGCGCGCGCGCCATCCTGGTGAGCACTATCCACGCGTGCCGGATCTAGGGGCGGAGACCATTCATGAGCGTGGCCATCCGCGTCATACCCTGCCTTGATGTCGACGCCGGACGCGTGGTCAAGGGAATCAATTTCGAAGATCTCCGCGACGCCGGGGATCCGGTGGAACTGGCACACCGTTATGACCGCGCGGGAGCCGACGAACTGACATTCCTTGACGTCACCGCGTCCTCCGGCAACCGCGCCACCACTTTCGACGTGGTTGCAAAGACTGCTGAGGAAGTGTTCATCCCACTGACGGTGGGCGGCGGCGTCCGGGAGATTTCCGACGTCGACCGGCTGCTGCGCGCGGGCGCCGACAAAGCATCCATCAATACCGCAGCGGTCGCCCGCCCACAGGTCATCGATGAGATCACGTCCCATTTCGGCTCGCAGGTCCTGGTACTCAGCCTGGATGCGCGCCGGACGGACAATCCGGCGGCTCGCTCAGGCTTCGAAGTGACCACGCACGGCGGCCGCAAGGGGACCGGGATCGACGCGGTCGCCTGGGCACGGGAAGCAGCTGAGCGCGGCGTCGGCGAGATCCTACTGAACTCCATCGATGCTGACGGCACCCGCGAAGGCTTCGATCTTGAGATGATCCGGGCTGTGCGGGCGGCAGTGAAGGTGCCTCTGATCGCCTCCGGGGGAGCGGGTAGGCCGGATCATTTTCCACCGGCCGTTGCAGCGGGCGCCGATGCGGTATTGGCGGCATCGGTGTTCCACTTCGGTCCAGTTGACGCGATAGCCGAGGTGAAGCGGGCTATCCGGGACGCAGGCTTTCCGGTTCGTTAGAACCTAACCCCGGGGGTTGGCCAGAGCCTGGCCTCCCTAGAGCCCAACCTCGGCGCTCTCAAGGAGCGCCACGGCGTCAGGTTGTCCTTCGAAAGTGACCAGTGCATGGCGTGTGCGGCCGTGAGCATGCATGAGCAGTTCCCCGGGTTCGCCCACAATGGCCACCGAGACGGGGGCTCGTTTCGCTACATGCCTGGGACCGTCCGGCCGGACCAGCACAATGCCAAGATCCACGCCGCGGTACAGGATCGCGGCGCGCTTGATCAGCTCGTCCCACAGCGCGTTCGAGTACTCCTCGTCCAGCGCGCGCGGCGCCCACCTACTGGTTGCCCGCCGGACGTCCTCGGTATGCACGAAGTACTCGATCAGGTTGGTGCTGGTGTCAATCGACCGCACTCGCATGGGTGAGTGAAACGGATGCCCCTTGCGGAAGTCGTTGACAAGGGCTTCGTAAGCCGGCGTTGAGGCGGATTTCGCCGCTAGTGTGCGGGTGGCCTTTTCCGAAACAACGGACAGCGGCTTGATGAGGGCCCCGATGCCGACGCTGGGTCTGTGCCCGCGCAGATACAGGTGGGCGGCGAGTTCCTTCGTTTGCCACCCGTCGCAGAGCGTGGGGGAGTGAGGCCCGGCCGCGAGGAGGGTTTCGGCGAGGACTTCACGGGAAGGATCAACGAAATGCATCACTGTTGAAAATAGCATGATGGACGCTCCCCATGCCCGCCGGTGGGCGCTCGTCCCCTGCGACACGACTAGAATCAGTTGCGATGTCACAACACCCCGAACCCGATCCTCCTTCCGTCGCCGGTGAAACACCCGGGCTCGATCCCGCGGTGGCCCACGCACTCAAGAAAGACGCCTCCGGTCTCGTTGCGGCCATCGTCCAGGAACACGACACCGGGGATGTCCTGATGCTGGGCTGGATGGATGAAGAAGCGCTGCGGCGAACCCTGACCAGCGGCCGCGTCACCTTCTACTCGCGGTCGCGGCAGGAATACTGGCGCAAGGGCGACACTTCCGGCCACGTCCAGTATGTGAAGTCGGTTTCGCTGGACTGCGACGGCGATGCCCTGCTGGTGCGGGTGCACCAGGTCGGCGCAGCATGCCATACCGGCACGCGGACCTGTTTCGACGGTAGGGAGCTTGCCGCCGTCGTCGGCTCCGCGTGAGCCATACCGTTTGCATCAGGAGACCAACAGTCCGCCCGCCGTTGCGGATGGACGCGAGATTCAGGAAGCGCATGTCATGGACGAGCTCGGAGTAATCAGCCCAGGCCTGGAGGAGTTCCGCGCCCTTGCCCGGGACCGGCGGGTGATTCCTGTCCGCCTGATGGTGCTTGACGACGCGCACACGCCGATCGGGATCTACCGCAAACTGGCAGACGGGCACCCCGGTACGTTCCTGATGGAATCCGCTGCCGAGGGCGGAGTGTGGTCCCGGTACTCGTTCATCGGCGTGAACTCGCGGGCAACTCTCACCACCAGGGACGGTGAGGCCTGCTGGCTTGGCGAGCCCCCCGCGGGAGTTCCTGTGGATGGCAACCCGGTCGAGGCACTCCGCCGCACCGTCGAGGAACTCCAGACCGCACGCTTCGACGGACTTCCGCCCTTCACCTCCGGCATGGTCGGCTTCATCGGCTGGGAATCGGTCCGTCACTGGGAACGGCTCACCTCTCCGCCCGAAGACGACCTCGATCTGCCCGAACTGGCCATGAACCTCGTCACCGACATGGCCATTCACGACAATGCAGGCGGCAAGGTGACGCTGGTGGCCAATGCCATCAACTATGACAATTCCCCGGACCGCGTTGACGAAGCCTGGCACGACGCCGTTGCACGCCTCCGCGGCATGCTGCAGCGACTCGCCTCCGCATCGGATCAGCCGGTGTCAGTCCTGGCCGGCGGCGCAACCGACAGCGCAGCGCTGATGTCCCGCGTGCGTGAACGCTGGGATCGCGACCGGTACCTGGCGGCGATCGAGCGCGGCAAGGAAGCCATCGTGGACGGCGAGGTATTCCAGGTTGTCATCTCGCGCCGGTTTGAACTGGACTGCGATGCATCAGCGCTGGATGTCTATCGGGTGCTGCGGACCACCAACCCCAGCCCGTATATGTACCTGTTCAGCCTTGAGGATCCGGCTGGACGGCCGTATTCAATCGTCGGTTCTTCACCCGAAGCGCTCGTCACCGTCAACGGCTCGGAAGTCATCACCCACCCCATCGCCGGGTCCCGGCCGCGCGGTAGGACAGCCGAACAGGACCGTGCCCTCGCGGAGGAACTCCTCGCTGATGAGAAGGAGCGTGCGGAACATCTCATGCTGGTGGACCTGGCACGCAATGACATCTCGAAGGTATGCCGGCCGGGAACAGTGGACGTCACTCAGTTCATGGAGGTGGAGCGGTTCAGCCACATCATGCATCTGGTGTCCACCGTCGTCGGGGAACTGGCCCCGGAGCGGTCCGCCTATGACGTGCTCGCAGCGACTTTTCCAGCCGGGACCCTGTCCGGAGCGCCCAAACCGCGCGCGCTCCGGCTGCTTGATGAACTTGAACCGCACAAGCGGGGCATCTATGGGGGAGTTGTGGGCTACTTCGATTTCGCCGGTGACATGGACATGGCCATCGCCATCCGCTCAGCACTGCTGCGCGACAACCGCGCCTATGTTCAGGCCGGCGGTGGGATTGTTGCCGATTCCAGCCTTGAGGCCGAGGCACAGGAAACGGTTAACAAGGCCGCAGCTCCGCTGCGCGCCGCGCTGATCGCCTCGAGCCTTCATCCGGTAACCGGTACGGGGGCGGGCACTCCGTGAGCCCGTCCTCCCAGTCAGGTGCTCCTGCCGTCTCCCGCACACCCGCCCTGCGTCGCAGGGGCTTTCTCGTCCTCGCGACGGTCGCCTCGGCACTGGCCGCCTTCGGCAGTACCACCCAGACCTGGCTGTCGGTGGCCCTGCCGCAATCCGGGGTGCAAACCCCTTCCATTGAAGTGGCAGGCTCAGATGCAGCCACAGCTGTGACCGCATTCGCACTGGTGGGTCTGGCCGCGGCGCTGGCAGCATCGATCGCCGGCCGGATCGCGCGGTGGATCATCGCAGGGATTCTGACCGTTGCCGGTGCCGGCATTGCCCTCAGCAGTTTGGCTGTCGCCACCGATCCAGGAAGCGCCGCGGCACCGGCAATCGGAGAATCTCTCGGCGTCACCAGCCAGGACGGCGCCTCCGTCACGGCCACCGCCATGCCGTGGCTGGCCGCCGTGGCGGGGCTGTTGCTGGTGCTCTGTGCTGTCTGGCTGCTCATCGCCGGCCGCGGCTGGCGAACGGCCCGTCGCTACGAAAACCGGCAGGATTCCTCGCCCACCCGGAACCCGCAGGCGAAGGCGGACACCAATGCTGACGAGATAGACAGCTGGGACAGCCTCAGCCGGGGTGAGGATCCGACAGGCTGAGTGCCCTTGAGGATTCAGCGCGGCTCTGAATCAGTGCCGTGCTGAATCAACGGCCTGCTGAATCAATGGCAGAATGGACACAGACCACAGCACAAGGAGACACGCCATGGCTAAGACCGCGCCCGAGACCCGTTCCAACCAAACCCCGATGGCTGAGCATTCCTCCGTCCACGATGAGACCATCGGACACGGCAACAGCCCGGCGGCGTGGACCTGTGTCTTCGTGATGCTTGCCGGCGCGGCACTGTCCGCGTTCGCCTACATCTTCGCAAGCACCGAGGGCAACCTGGATGCCGGAACCATCCTGTTCTGGATCGGCATCCTCATTATGGTGATCGGCCTCGCGCTCGGAATCATCCTCAAGAAGGCAGGGTTCGGGGTCGGCGGCCACAGGCTCAAGAACACCGGGCACTAAGTGAGCGTTCTCGACGACATCATCCTCGGGGTCCGGGAGGATCTCGATGCACGCAAGATGCTTCTTCCGCTTGAAGAGGTTCGTATCCTCGCCGAGCAGGCACCTGCGCCCCGGAACGCGTATGCCGCGTTGGCCGCGCAGGCCGAGGGTGTCAGCGTCATCGCCGAGGTGAAGCGGAAGAGTCCGTCCAAAGGCGAACTGTCAGCAATCCAGGATCCAGCTGAGCTTGCTGCCGCCTATGAGCGGGGCGGCGCATCGGTGATCAGTGTCCTGACCGAGGAGCGGCGCTTCGGCGGATCGCTGGCAGATCTCGACGCCGTCCGTGCAGCCGTGAACCTGCCGATCCTGCGCAAGGATTTCACGGTGGACGAGTACCAGATCTGGGAAGCACGCGCGCATGGCGCGGATCTGATCCTGCTGATCGTTGCTGCGCTCGACGACGCCACACTCGCCTCCTTCCTCGAACTCACCGAAGAGCTAGGCATGCACGCTCTCGTCGAAACGCATACCGCTGAGGAAGTGCAACGCGCGGTGGCCGTTGGTGCCCGCATCATCGGCGTGAATGTGCGCAACCTGAAGACGCTGGATATTGACCGCTCCGTCTTCCCGGTACTTGCCGGGCTCATTCCTTCCGGTGCGGTTGTAGTTGCCGAATCAGGCGTCCGGGACATCTCCGACGTCGAAAGCTATGTAGCGCAGGGCGCGCGTGCAGTGCTCGTCGGCGAGGCGCTGGTCAGCCACTCCAACCCGGAGGCCACGGTTGGCGAGTTCACCCGCGCAGGCGCGGCATTACGCCGCTGAGATTTGCATCACTGAGGCAGTTCCCGCCAGCGCGGACGGCCGCACCCCATCACGACAGGACGACAGGTTCATGACTGAAACCCCACCACCGCAGGCTGCAACTGACGGCGCTGCAGACGCGTTTCTCGCCGGGGGATCGCTGCGCCATGCGCAGGGCCCGTACTTCGGCGCGTACGGCGGGCGCTGGATGCCCGAGTCGCTGATCGCCGCCCTGGATGAACTGGAAGAGACCTTCGACAAGGCCAAAGCTGATCCGGACTTCCTGGCCCAGATAGCCGAACTCAACCGGTCCTACTCCGGCAGGCCGTCCCTGCTGACGGAAGCGCACCGTTTTGCAGAGCACGCGGGCGGCGTACGGGTATTCCTCAAGCGTGAGGACCTCAACCACACCGGATCGCACAAGATCAACAACGTGTTGGGTCAGGCCCTGCTGGCCAAGCGGATGGGAAAGACCCGCGTCATCGCTGAAACGGGTGCCGGCCAGCATGGAGTGGCCAGCGCCACCGCCGCCGCCCTGCTCGGCCTCGAATGTGTTGTCTATATGGGTGCGGAGGACTGCCGGAGGCAGGCGCTCAACGTCGCACGCATGCAGCTTCTGGGAGCGGAAGTCATTCCCGTCACCAACGGCTCGCAGACGCTGAAAGACGCCATCAACGACGCACTGCGTGACTGGGTGGCCAACGTTCAGACTACGCACTACCTCCTCGGAACTGCTGCCGGCGCCCACCCCTTCCCGGCAATGGTGCGCTATTTCCATGAGGTTATCGGAGAAGAAGCACGCGAGCAGATCCTCGATCTCGCGGGCCGCCTGCCGGATGCCGTCTGTGCCTGCATCGGCGGCGGCTCCAATGCCATCGGAATTTTCCACGGCTTCCTCGATGATCGCGAAGTTGCCCTCTACGGATTCGAGGCAGGCGGGGACGGCGTTGACACCGGACGCCATGCTGCCACGATCACGCTCGGACGGCCGGGCGTGCTTCATGGTGCGCGCTCGTACCTGATGCAGGATGATGATGGGCAAACCGTCGAGTCGCACTCCATCTCCGCCGGCCTGGACTACCCGGGAGTCGGCCCGGAGCACGCGTTCCTTGCAGACATCGGCAGAGCCAGTTATGAACCGATCACAGACGCTGAAGCCATGGAAGCCTTCCGCCTGCTGTGCCGCACCGAGGGCATCATCCCCGCCATCGAGTCTGCGCATGCGCTCGCGGGGACACTGAAAGTGGGCCGGCGCCTGGCTGCGGAGGGTGGGGATCCGCGGGAGAAGATTATTATCGTGAACCTCTCCGGCCGTGGCGACAAGGATGTGGCCACAGCCGCGGAATGGTTTGACCTGTTGCCCGAGGACAGCGCGGAAGCCGAGATCGGCGCGGAAGGCGAACAACTGTGAGCACCGGAACCATGAGCAAGTCAGCCGCCGCAATCGAGCGTGCCCGTGCTGAGGGACGCACAGCCCTCATCGGCTACCTTCCGGCCGGGTTCCCCGACGTGCAGACCACAATTGACGCCGCAGTCGCACTCGCGGAAAACGGCGTGGACCTGATCGAGATCGGGATTCCCTACTCGGACCCCGTGATGGACGGTGCAGTCATTCAGCAGGCGACTGTCGAGGCGCTGCAGAACGGCTTCACCGTGCGTCAGATCTTCGACGTTGTCGAGGGAATCACCAGACGAACAGATGCGGCAGTCCTCGTGATGACCTACTGGAACCCCGTCATGCGCATGGGAGTCCGTGAGTTCGCCGGCCGCCTGGCCGCAGCCGGAGGAGCCGGACTCATCACGCCTGACCTCGTTCCGGACGAGGCAGCCGAGTGGATGGCTGTCTCGGAAGAGTTCGGGCTCGACCGCGTGTTCCTGGTCGCTCCCTCAAGCTCTCCTGAACGCATGCAGTCCACGGTCGATTCAACGCGGGGATTTGTCTACGCCGTGTCCATCATGGGCATTACAGGCGCCCGTTCCTCGGTCAGCTCGGCTGCGCGCGAGGTTGTTGCAGCGGCCCACCAAGCCGGTGCTGAGCGGGCCTGTGTGGGACTCGGAGTGTCCACTGCTGAACATGTCCGGGAGATCGGGGCTTATGCGGACGGGGTGATTGTCGGCACCGCCCTCGTTGCAGCCCTGCGTGATGGCGGCGTTCCCGCCGTGGCCGCACTGGCGAAAGACCTGAGCACCGGAACCGGAAAGGGCTGACCATGATCCCCGCCAGCATCCCCAGCCCGCCCGCAGAATGGGCCAGCTTCTCGATCGGTCCAGCCACTATCCATGCGTACGCGCTCTGCATCCTCACCGGCATCATCGTTGCGCTGCTCCTCACCTCGGCGCGTTGGAAGCGCTACGGCGGCAACCCCGACGTCGTCTGGGATGTTGCCATCTGGGCTGTTCCTTTCGGGCTGATCGGCGGGCGCCTCTACCACGTCTTTTCCTCACCGGACGCGTATTTCGGGCCTGACGGAGATCTCTCGCGCATACCCCGGATCTGGGAAGGCGGCCTGGGAATCTGGGGTGCCGTTGCCCTCGGAGCGGTCGGGGCCTGGATAGGCTGCCGCCGCGCCGGCGTCAGACTCGCCGCCTTTGCGGACGCTGCTGCGCCCGGAGTCCTGCTCGCGCAGGCAATCGGCCGTTGGGGTAACTGGTTCAACCAGGAACTGTTCGGTGCGCCAACCGATCTGCCGTGGGGACTCGAGATCGACGCCGACAACCCCAACTTCCCCGCGGGTGCGGATCCGGGAACGCTGTTCCACCCCACCTTCCTGTATGAATCGCTCTGG
The DNA here is from genome assembly GCF_056679915.1 of Arthrobacter sp. PTI12. Classification (NCBI taxonomy): domain Bacteria; kingdom Bacillati; phylum Actinomycetota; class Actinomycetes; order Micrococcales; family Micrococcaceae; genus Arthrobacter; species Arthrobacter sp. PTI12. The sequence goes on from NZ_CM155256.1 coordinate 2,033,097, forward strand.
AACCTGGCAGGCGTTGCACTCCTGCTGCTCCTGGACCGCAAATTCAAGCTGCGCGGCGGGCTCATGTTCTGGCTGTACGCCGCCTACTACACGGCGGGCCGGGTCTGGATTGAAGCCCTGCGGATCGACGACGCCGAAATGATCACCATTCTCGGGGTGACCCAGCGTCTGAACGTGTGGACGAGCGTACTCGTGCTGGTCGTCTCGCTCGCCATTTTCGCGTACCTGTCAGTGAAGCAGCGGGGCGTAACCGAGCACTCCGTCTACCTGCCCGGACGCGCTCCAGTCGGCACGGACAACGACGAAACCGTGCACGCAGCGGCAGATAACGGATCGGGCACAGACGTCCAGAGTTCGGACACATCGGCTGGGACAGAGCCGGGGCGTGCTAATCTTCCAGAAACAAAAGACGCCTCGGGTACGCCTGCCTCCGCTGGACTTGCCCCCGAGGAACCCCGGGAATCAGATCCCCGAAACTAGCGTCCAGCTGGGCCACCGCCCTAGCTCAAGACACTGTCACAGCGTCGTGGCTCTGCTCGGTATACCAGCTGGCTCACAGGCTTCCGCCCCGTACCGCGCTTGACCAGGCCGTACCGCCGTCAATTCATGCCCGCAATCTCTGCCGGCGTGAGGCGTGCCGGTTCTACAATGTGCACAAGGAAATGAAGCGCTTCCCTGCAGGGGAAGGCACGCCCGGGGCCGAAGCTGTCCCCTCCCGACGCTCCATCATGGGGGAAGGACTCTATCTATGACTGCACCCATCACTGGTTTGCCTCCGAAGGCGACCCACAGCGAATCGCCGTTCACGCGGTTCGCGTCATACCCGAACGCATCCGGACTTTACAACCCGGAAAACGAGAAGGACGCCTGCGGTCTGGCCGTCATTGCCACGCTCCGCGGGGAGCCGGGCCACGACATCGTTGATGCAGCGCTCACCGCCCTGCGCAACCTCGAACATCGCGGCGCCGTAGGGGCTGACGAGGGAACGGGCGACGGCGCGGGCCTCCTCACCCAGGTTCCTGACGAATTCTTCCGCGCGGTCGTTGACTTCGAGCTTCCCGCCGCCGGTACCTACGCCGTCGGCACCGCCTTCCTTCCAGCCGAGGCCGGCGAAGAGGCAACTGCCCGTGCCGGGATCGAGAGCCTTGCCGAGTCCGAAGGCCTTTTGGTTCTCGGTTGGCGAGAGGTTCCCATCACCGTTGACCTCGTCGGATCCATGGCCAGGGCCTGCATGCCGCACTTCGTGCAGTTGTTCATCGCACCCGTTGCCGGCACAGCCCAGGATCTTGATGCCAGGGCCTTCCGTCTGCGCAAGCGCGCCCAGAACAAGTACGGCGTGTATTTTCCCTCGCTGTCGTCCAGGACCATGGTCTACAAGGGAATGCTGACCACGGCGCAACTCGAGCCTTTCTACCCGGACCTGTCAGACCCGCGCTTCAAAACCAAGCTCGGCATTGTCCACTCGCGCTTTTCTACGAACACCTTTCCTTCGTGGCCGCTGGCGCAGCCCTTCCGCGCCATTGCGCACAACGGGGAAATCAACACCGTCAAGGGCAACCGGAACTGGATGCGTGCGCGGCAATCGCAGCTTGCCAACCCCCTGTTGGGCGATTCGCCCGAGGAACTGTTCCCCATTTGCACCCCGGGCGCCTCAGACTCCGCGTCCTTCGATGAGGTAGCGGAACTGCTGACCCTGGCCGGACGCCCCATCACGCACGCAATCATGATGATGATTCCGGAGGCGTGGGAAAACCACACGTCCATGGACCCGGCCCGGCGCGCCTTCTACCAGTACCACTCGATGCTCATGGAGCCCTGGGACGGCCCGGCAGCGGTTTCCTTCACGGACGGACGGCTTGTCGGGGCGGTGCTGGACCGCAACGGCCTTCGCCCCGCCCGGTATTGGGTGATGGAAGACGGTCTTGTCGTCCTTGCCTCCGAAGTCGGCGTCATCGACGTCAAACCCTCCAAGATCGTGCGCAAGGGGCGCGTATCACCCGGCAAGATGTTCCTCGTTGACACGGAGGACGGCCGCATCATTGAGGACCAGGAGGTCAAAGCCGAGGTCGCAGCGGCCAACCCGTGGGGCGAGTGGGTGAAGGAAAACCTGATCGACCTGAAGGACCTGCCTGAGCGCGAGCACGTTGTACACACCAAGGCTTCGATCAACCGCCGGCAGCGTACCTTCGGCTACACGCAGGAGGAACTGCGCATCCTGCTCGGACCCATGGCGAAGGCTGGTGCGGAGCCGCTGGGCGCAATGGGTTCGGACACGCCGATCGCTGTCCTGTCCAAGCGGCCGCGCCTTCTGTTCGACTACTTTGTGCAGTCCTTCGCGCAGGTCACCAACCCGCCGCTGGATGCGATCCGCGAGGAACTGGTCACCTCAATGGGCGTGACCATCGGGCCGGACGGAAACCTGCTCTCCGCCAGGCAGGTGCGCTCCAAACAGATCGCGCTGACCTTTCCGGTCATCAACAATGATGAGCTGGCGAAGATCGCCAACCTTGAATCCGACGACGGCGACCGCCTCACGGTCCGCGTGCGCGGTCTGTACAGGGTCGACGGCGGCGAAGCATCCCTGCGCGCCCGGCTTGCGGAAATCTGTGAGCAGGTTTCCAGCGCAATCAACCGCGGCATCCAATATGTGGTGCTCTCGGACCGCGACTCCAACGCGCAGTGGGCTCCGATCCCGTCGCTGCTGCTGACCAGCGCCGTTCACCACCACCTGCTGAAGAGCGCCACGCGGACCAAGACGTCCCTGGTAGTCGAAGCCGGCGACGTTCGGGAAGTGCACCATGTTGCGGTGCTCATCGGTTACGGTGCGTCCGCCATCAACCCCTACCTCGCCATGGAAAGCTGCGAGGAACTCGTCCGCAATGGGGACATCACCGGCGTCACCGCGGAGCAGGCTGTCGCGAACCTGATCAAGGGCCTCGGCAAGGGCGTGCTGAAGATCATGTCCAAGATGGGTATCTCCACCGTCAGCTCCTACTGCGGCGCGCAGACCTTCGAAGCCCTCGGGCTCGCGCAGGAGTTGGTGGACGAATACTTCCACGGCACGCAGACGCAGTTGGGCGGCGTCGGGCTGGACGTGGTTGCTGCCGAGGCAGCGGCGCGTCACGAGTTCGCGTACCCGCAGGACGGGATCGAAGACCCGTACCGCAGCCTGGACAGTGGCGGCGAATACCAGTGGCGCCGGGAAGGCCCGCCGCACCTGTTCAATCCCGAAACGGTGTTCCGACTGCAGCACGCCACGCGTGAACGCCGCTACGACATTTTCAAGTCGTACACCAAGGGTGTTGACGACCAGTCCCGCGAGCTGATGACCCTGCGCGGCCTGCTCGGTTTCAAAGAAGGGCTGCGGCCGCCGGTACCGCTCGATGAAGTAGAGCCGGTATCGAGCATCGTCAAGCGTTTCTCCACCGGCGCCATGAGCTACGGGTCCATCTCCCAGGAGGCCCACGAGACGCTTGCCATCGCCATGAACCGCCTGGGCGCAAAGTCCAACACCGGTGAAGGCGGCGAGGACGTGGAGCGGCTGCTGGATCCTGAGCGTCGCTCGGCGATCAAGCAGGTTGCATCGGGACGGTTCGGCGTCACCAGCCTCTACCTGACCAACGCCGACGACATCCAGATCAAGATGGCGCAGGGAGCCAAGCCCGGCGAGGGCGGCCAGCTGATGAGCCAGAAGGTCTATCCGTGGGTTGCCCGGACGAGGCACTCCACACCCGGGGTCGCGTTGATCTCACCGCCCCCGCATCACGACATCTACTCGATCGAGGATCTCGCGCAGCTGATCTATGACCTGAAGCGCGCCAACACCTCAGCGCGGGTCCACGTGAAGCTGGTTTCAGAGGTCGGGATCGGCACAGTGGCTGCCGGCGTCACAAAGGCGAAGGCCGACGTCGTACTCATTTCCGGGCATGATGGCGGAACGGGTGCCAGCCCGCTCAACTCGCTGAAGCATGCGGGCGTCCCCTGGGAGCTCGGCGTGGCTGAGACTCAGCAGACGCTGATGCTCAACGGCCTGCGCGAGCGCGTGGTGGTCCAGGTTGACGGGCAGCTCAAGACCGGTCGTGACGTCCTGATCGCAGCGTTGCTCGGCGGCGAGGAGTTCGGTTTCGCAACCGCACCGCTCGTGGTTTCGGGCTGCATCATGATGCGCGTGTGCCATCTGGACACCTGCCCGGTAGGCGTGGCAACGCAGAATCCGGAACTGCGAAGCCGCTTCACCGGCAAGCCGGAGTTCGTGGTGAACTTCTTCGAGTTCATCGCCGAGGAAGTCCGCGAACTGCTCGCCGAACTCGGTTTCAGGACGGTGGCTGAGGCGATCGGCCACAATGAAGTGCTTGACGTTCAGCGTGCCGTTCGGCACTGGAAGGCCGACGGGCTGGATCTCGATCCCATCCTGCGCGGAAACGAATTCGGTGAGGATGCACCGCGCCGGAATCTGATCGTGCAGAACCACGAGCTGGACCAGCACTTCGACAACAAGCTGATTGATATGAGCAGCGACGCGCTGAACCACCGCGCGCCGGTGCGCATCACACTCGACGTTGTCAACACCGACCGCTCGGTCGGCACCATGCTGGGCTACGAGGTCACCCGCCGGTTCGGTACGGAGACCCTCGCAACGGACACCATCGATGTCACGCTGACCGGCCAGGCGGGCCAGTCACTTGGAGCCTTCCTTCCGGCCGGCATCACCTTGCGGCTGCTGGGCGACTCGAATGACTACGTCGGCAAGGGCCTGTCCGGCGGGCGCATCATTGTGCGTCCGGATCGCGCGAACGTCTTTGCGGCGGAACGCAATGTTATTGCAGGGAACGTCATCGGCTACGGCGCGACAAGCGGCGAGATCTTCCTCCGCGGCCAGGTGGGGGAGCGTTTCCTGGTGCGCAACTCCGGCGCCACAGCCGTTGTCGAGGGAATCGGCGACCACGGATGCGAGTACATGACCGGTGGGCAGACACTGATCCTTGGGCGCACCGGGCGGAACTTCGGCGCCGGTATGTCCGGAGGCACCGCCTACGTCCTCGACCTCGATGAATCCCGCCTGAATGTGCAGGCGCTGAACAGCGGCGAACTGAAGCTGGAGGAACTGGACGCCGAGGATATCGAGATTGTCCGCCAGTTGCTGCTCCGTCACCAGGAGGAGACCGGGTCGCCTCTCGCAGCGAAGCTGCTTGAGGATTTCGAGAGCACCGTGCCCCGCCTGACCAAGGTGCTGCCGCGTGACTTCGCACGTGTCCTCGACGCCCGCGCCGCTGCCATCGAAGAGGGGCTCGACCCCGACGGGGAAGAGGTCTGGAACAGAATTTTGGAGGTTACCGGTGGCTGACCCACGCGGATTCATGAAGGTACGCGAGCGGCAGACGCAGCCGCGCAGGCCCGTTCCGGTCCGGATCATGGACTGGAAGGAAGTGTATGAGGCCCAGGAAAAGGGTGTGCTGAAGAGCCAGGCCGGCCGGTGCATGGACTGCGGCATCCCGTTCTGTCACCAGGGCTGCCCGCTGGGGAACCTCATTCCGGAGTGGAATGACCTGATGTGGCGGGACAAGGGCCGCGAGGCAATCGACCGGTTGCACGCCACCAACAATTTCCCGGAGTTCACCGGACGGCTGTGCCCCGCTCCCTGTGAGGCGTCCTGCGTTCTCGGGATCAACCAGCCTCCGGTCACGATCAAGCAGGTCGAGGTTTCGATCATCGACGAGGCGTTCGACAACGATTGGGTCCACCCCCACCCGCCGGAGCGGCTGACGGGCAAGACCATCGCCGTCGTCGGCTCGGGCCCGGCGGGCCTTGCCGCAGCGCAGCAGCTCACCCGGGCGGGGCACACAGTCGCGGTCTACGAGCGCGATGATCGCATCGGCGGTCTCCTGCGCTACGGGATCCCGGACTTCAAGATGGAGAAGATCCAGCTCGACCGGCGACTTGACCAGATGAAGGCCGAGGGGACGCGCTTCCGGGCGGGTGTCGAGGTAGGCCGTGACATCAGTTGGGACCAGCTGCGCCGCCGCTATGACGCCGTCGTAATCTCAACCGGTGCAACGGTACCGCGCGATCTGCCGATTCCCGGCCGCGATCTTGACGGCGTGCATTTCGCCATGGAGTACCTCGTTGAATCGAACCGGGTTGTCGCGGGGGAGGAAATCGAGGACCAGATTCATGCCGAGGGCAAGCACGTCGTCATTCTCGGCGGCGGTGACACCGGCGCCGACTGCATCGGCACCGCTCACCGGCATAAGGCAGCCTCGGTCACCACTCTGGCAATCGGGCAGCAGCCGCCGATTGAGCGCATGGCCAACCAGCCCTGGCCTACTTTCCCCACGTTGTTCGAGGTAGCAAGCGCGCACGAGGAGGGCGGTGAGCGTACCTATCTGGCGTCAACGGTCGAATTTGTCGGTGAGAACGGCAAGCTCACCGCCGTGCGTGTCGCCGAAACCGAATTCAGCAACGGGAAGAGGCTCCCGAAGCCCGGAAGCGAGCGGGATATCCCCGCGGACCTGGTGTTCCTCGCACTGGGGTTCACGGGCCCGGAACCTGCCGGAATCGCTGACCAGCTCGACGCGGCTTTTGACGGGCGCGGTAACGTTGAGCGCGATGGGTACTACATGACCAACACGCCTGGAATCTTCGTTGCAGGCGATGCGGGACGCGGACAATCCCTCATCGTCTGGGCTATCGCTGAGGGGCGTGCGTGCGCGGCTGCGGTTGATCAGTGGCTGATGGGCCAGACCAAGCTGCCCGCGCCGGTAGCACCGACAGACCGCGCGCTCAACGTCCTGTAGTTCCCAGGACGCCTAGAGCGCACAGCAATCCACGAACACGACACGACAGGCAAGGTTTATGAGACGCGCAAAGATAGTGGCCACCTTCGGCCCGGCAATCGCGAGCTATGAGAACACCCTCGCAGTACTTGAGGCCGGGGTGGATGTCGCCCGTATGAACATGAGTCACGGTGACCACACCGTGCACAACCAGACCTACGAATTTGTACGGAAGGCGGCTGAGGAACTCGGCCGCCCCGTTGGAATTTTCGCGGATCTGCAGGGCCCTAAGATCCGGCTGGGCCGCTTCGTTGACGGACCCCACGTGCTGCTTCCGGGTGACACGTTCACCATCACCACCGAGGACGTCGAGGGCACCGCCGAGATCTGCTCGACCACCCACAAGGGACTGCCGCAGGACGTCAACGTCGGCGACACCCTGCTGATCGACGACGGCAAGGTAGCGATGGTCGCCGTTGCGGTCGACGACACCAAGGTAACCGCCGAGGTCACCGTGGGCGGCGCAGTCTCCAACAACAAGGGCATCAACCTGCCCGGTGTGGCAGTCAATGTTCCGGCGTTGAGCGACAAGGACGAGGAAGACCTCCGTTGGGCGATCCAGCGTGGCGTCGACATGGTGGCGCTGTCCTTCGTACGGAATGCAGCCGACGTCGACCGCGTCCACGAGATCATGGATGAGGAGGGCCGGCGCGTTCCGGTCATCGCCAAAATCGAGAAGCCGCAGGCTGTCGACGCGATAGAAGAGATCATCGATGCCTTCGACGCCATCATGGTGGCGCGAGGCGATCTCGGTGTGGAGCTGCCGCTTCAGGACGTCCCCATTGTGCAGAAGCGAGCCGTTGAGCTCGCCCGCCGCTGGGCCAAGCCGGTCATCGTCGCCACCCAGGTGCTCGAGTCAATGATCGACAATCCCCGTCCTACCCGCGCCGAAGCTTCGGACTGCGCCAATGCAGTGCTCGACGGCGCTGACGCGGTCATGCTGTCCGGAGAGACCAGCGTTGGAAAGTACCCGATCGAGACGGTGCGCACCATGGCGGACATCATCGAGTCCACCGAGAAGCATGGACTTGACCGCGTACCCCCGCTGGGCAGCAAGCCCAAGACCCGCGGTGGCGCCATTACGCGCGCAGCCGTGGAAATCGCCGACCAGCTGGATGCGAAGTACATCTGTACCTTCACCCAGTCAGGCGACTCCGCACGCCGCCTGTCCCGCCTTCGCCCGACGAAGCCTGTCTTCGCCTTCACTCCGTCGCAGTCAACTCTCAACACGATGTCGCTGATCTGGGGTGTGCAGCCGATGCTCGTTGAGTACGCGGAACACACCGACCAGATGACCGCCCAGGTGGACCGGGTGCTTTTCGAGCAGAAGCTGGTGGACCTGAATGACCTCGTGGTCATCGCTGCCGGGTCGCCTCCCGGCCAGTCCGGCTCAACGAACTCCATCAAGGTTCACAAGGTCGGCGACATCGCGGACGCTGGACAATTGCCTGACCACTACTCGCCCAGCAAGGAGAAGGTCGGTCCCTGGCCGGTCAAGAACAAGCACAAGTAACTCTCTGCCCAGGAACTGAATCCGGCACAGACTGAAGAAGGGACCTTGCCTCAGCGGCAAGGTCCCTTCTCTGCGTTGTGGAGAGCCTAATTGACCTGGTTGATGATGGTTTCTGCAACTTCACGCATGCTCAGACGGCGGTCCATGGACGTCTTCTGGATCCAGCGGAAGGCCTCAGGCTCGGTAAGCCCCATCTTCGTGGTGAGCAGGCTCTTTGCGCGCTCGACAAGCTTGCGCGTGGCGAACTGCTCCTGGAGGTCGGAGACCTCGTTCTCCAGGGCCTTGATTTCCTCGTGGCGGGAGAGAGCGATTTCGATAGCAGGAACCAGATCAGCAGGCGTGAAGGGCTTGACCACGTAGGCCATTGCGCCGGCGTCACGGGCGCGCTCCACGAGCTCCTTCTGGCTGAAGGCAGTCAGAAGGACTACCGGCGCTATGCGGGCCTTCACGATCTGCTCAGCGGCGGTGATTCCGTCCATGACCGGCATCTTCACATCCATCAGCACAAGGTCCGGCTTATGTTCCTTGGCCAGCTCAACGGCCTTCTCGCCGTTATCCGCCTCGGCGACAACGTCATAGCCCTCGCCGCGCAGGATCTCCACGATGTCGAGGCGTATGAGGGTTTCGTCCTCAGCGACAATCACGCGCCGCGCCGGGCTCGAGTTAGCTGAGTCGCGGTTTTGAGACACTGGTGGCTCCTAGGTATGCGTTCAATGATTCTGCGTTTTCCGAGTGCAGCAGCGCAGCCGAAAAGGCACGGTGCACCGGTTCACTGGAACAGCCTATCGGCATGTAGAGTAGATTCGCGCACCCGGGGGTTCATGAGTCATGGAACTCACGTTGGGTGCATTGAACGGCCCGAATGGCGGAATTGGCAGACGCGCTGCACTCAAAATGCAGTATCGAAAGGTGTGTGGGTTCGAGTCCCACTTCGGGCACCGCCGGGTTAAAAATGTCGTTCTTCCGACTCATTGCGGTATCACGGCGCCACATGCTTTCTAATGGAGACATGTCGATGTCCTCCTACCTGGCGTTTTGCGGATTGTGCGTGGTGCTGGCTGTGACGCCCGGCCCTGATAGCTTCCTCATTCTTCGCTTCAGTCTCCGGAAGCTGTCCTCCGGTGTCGCCGCTTCCTTCGGCTCCGCCGTCGGCTACCTTGCCTGGGCCGGTTTGGTCGCCGTCGGTCTTGCGGCCCTCATCGAACAGTCAGCGGTCGCGTTTCGGGGGCTGAAAGTGCTCGGCGGCATCTACCTTGTTTATCTGGGAATCAAAGCCATCCGGGGAGACGGGAAGAAATCTTCGGCTGTCGTTCCGGACGGCGCGGAGATGGCAGGTGCGCGGGCCTGGAGTTCGTGTGCAGCCGGGCTGACCTCCACAATGCTGAATCCGAAGGTGGGACTGTTCTTCCTCGCCGTGGTGCCGCAGTTCCTCCCCAAGGACGGTTCAGTCTTCGCTGTCACCATGCTGCTTGGGGCAACCCTCGGACTCATCGTGCTGGTCTATCTGGCAGGTCTGTGCCTCGTTGCGGCCAAGGCAAACGCCTGGCTGAACCGGCCGCGCGTCACCCGGAATCTGGAGATTTCATCCGGGGGCGTCCTCGGGGTGCTGGGCATCGGAACCGCCGCGTCCGCAGCCTACGCCTGAGCGCCGCTTCACCCGTTTGGCTGGCGCACGTCCCTGATCAGATTGGTGATACGGGCAGTGGAAAGCCGCTTCCCCTCCTCATCCGTCATAACCACCTCATGCGTAGCAAGGGTGCGTCCCAGGTGGATGGCGACGGCGGTGCCGGTGACCAGCCCGGCAGAGGCGGACCGGTGGTGCGTGGCGCCGATTTCGATGCCGACTGCCTGCCGGTCTGGCCCGGCATGGATTCCTGCTGCGAAGGAGCCGAGCGTTTCGGCCAGGACGAGGTGCGCCCCGCCATGCAGGATGCCCGCTACCTGCTGATTTCCCTCGACAGGCATGGTGGCGACCATCCGCTCCGCACTCATCTCCTGGAAAACAATGCCCATCTTGGCAGCGAGCCGGCCAATGCCATGTCCCCGCAGCCAGTCGTGCATGTGCGTCGGCACGCCGGCGGCAGTAAGTTCCTCGAGGAACGGGTGGGAGCGCTCGGGTCCTGCGTCCGGAGTGAATTTGTCATCCATGGGAACTAGGCTGGCACCTGTGAGCCAAACAAACCAAACCGTCCAGACTGACGAGCGCACCGGCGTGCAGGGCAGCGTGCAACCAGATGTCGGGACCGGCGCCGCGCCGGCTGCCGTCAATACGCTGGAGCGATCCCGCCTGCTGGTCGTTGACGGCCATTCCATGGCTTTCCGGGCGTTCTACGCGCTGCCTGCCGAGAACTTTTCCACGGACACCGGCCAGCACACCAACGCGGTGTACGGGTTCACTGCCATGCTGATCAATCTGTTGCGCGACCAGGAGCCCACGCACGTAGCCGTTGCCTTCGACCTCGACACGCCAACCTTTCGGGATACCGAATACTCCGAGTACAAGGGCGGACGTTCGCGGACGCCGGAGGAGTTCCACGGCCAGATTGACCTCATCATCAAAGTGCTTGAGACCATGCGCATTCCCACGCTCTCCATGGAAGGCTTCGAGGCTGATGACGTCCTGGCCACTCTGGCAGTCGGCGCGGCCGAGCGGGGCTGGGATGTTCAGGTAGTCAGCGGGGACCGCGATGTTTTCCAGCTGGTGAATGACCGCGTCACGGTCCTGTACCCCAAGCAGGGCGTTACCAACATCCCGCAGATGGATGCCAAGGCCGTGGAGGAGAAGTACTTCGTTCCCCCTCACCTGTACTCGGATCTCGCTGCGCTCGTGGGGGAGACGGCGGACAACCTCCCCGGCGTTCCGGGAGTAGGCCCGAAGACAGCCGCCAAGTGGATCCTGAAGTATGGCGGCCTCGAGGGCATCATCGAGAACCTCGACGCCATCGGAGGCAAGGTAGGCGATGCGCTCCGCGAGAACATCGAGAACGTCAAGCGCAACCGGCGTCTGAACCGCCTCCTGACAGATCTGGAACTCCCTGTCGATCTGCAGGCCACGGCCGCTCAGCGGCCTGACCGTGATGCCGTCGAGGATCTGTTCGACGCGCTGCAGTTCAATGTGCTCAGGAAGCGTCTGTTCGATCTCTTCGGAGAGGAAGAGCCGGACATCGCCAGGGATGATATGGCACCGCCGGAGCACCAGATCATCACAGCGGCCGCTGAACTGACCGGGTGGTTCAACGGAACCAATCAGGCAACAGCGGCAGTGCAGGTTGTCACGCGGTCCACGAGCGGGGGAGAGGAAGCTATCGGGGTGGCGCTCGTGACGGCGTCGGCAGCCGTGTACGTTCCGTTCGAGGAACTGGGTGCTGACGCGGAGCACGTCATCGCGCAGTGGCTCCAGGACCTGGATGCACCCAAGGTGGTCCATGATTTCAAAGCGGCTTACAAGCTGCTCCATGCCCGCGGTTTCACCCTTGCGGGTGAGGTCGATGACACTGCGATTTCCGGATACCTCATCCAGCCCGACCGACGAAGCTACGAACTCGCTGACCTCAGCCAGGTCCATCTGAAGCTCACCCTCCCGACGGCGGCAGCTGCCGCCGGCGGTCAGCAGGCGCTGGCGCTTGAGGAAGAGGACGTCGCCACTCCTGCCGTTGCCGCTGCCTACGCCGCTCTCGAGCTGAGCAGGCATTTCGCGGGCCAGCTGGTGGAGCGCGGAGCCAACCAATTGCTCGCGGGACTGGAACTGCCCCTGTCCGAGGTACTGGCCCGGATGGAGCTCACGGGAATCAGCGTCGCGGTGGACGGACTGGACCGCCTTTACGACGACTTCTCTGCAACCATGGCGAACACCAGCGCCGAAGCCTTCAAAATCATCGGCAAGGAAATCAATCTCGGTTCTCCCAAGCAGCTCCAGGCTGTGCTGTTCGACGAGCTTGCGCTGCCGAAGACGAAGAAGATCAAGACCGGATACTCCACGGACGCAGATGCCCTGACGGATCTGATCGTCAAGACGGGACACCCTTTCCTGGAGCAGCTGCTCGCGCACCGCGACGCCTCGAAGCTCCGCCAGACGGTGGAGGGACTACGCAAATCGGTGGCGGACGACGGTCGTATCCACACCACGTACGTTCAGACGATCGCCGCCACCGGGCGCCTTTCCTCCATGAATCCGAACCTGCAGAACATTCCGATCCGCTCCGATGAGGGTCGGAGAATTCGGGAGGCGTTCGTGGTGGGCCCGGGCTACGAGTCCCTGATGACCGCCGATTATTCGCAGATCGAAATGCGGATCATGGCGCACCTCTCCGGTGATGAGGGCCTGATCGAGGCATTCAACGAGGGGGAGGACCTGCACCGCTTCGTCGGTTCGCACATCTTCCACGTGGCTCCGGAGGACGTCACCAACGCCATGCGCTCGAAGGTCAAAGCCATGTCCTACGGGCTGGTGTACGGCTTGAGCTCCTTCGGCCTCTCGAAGCAGCTGGCCATTTCTGTGGACGAGGCGCGCACCTTGATGGGCGACTACTTCGATAGGTTTGGGGCTGTGAGGGACTACCTGCGCGGAATCGTCGAGCAGGCGCGGAAGGACGGTTTCACCTCCACCATCGAGGGCAGGCGGCGCTATCTGCCGGACCTTTCGAGCGACAACCGGCAGCTGCGGGAGATGGCAGAGCGCGCAGCATTGAACGCACCGATCCAGGGATCAGCAGCGGACATCATCAAGAAGGCTATGCTCGGCGTCGAGAATGAACTGCGGTCCCGGGGGCTCACCTCCCGGATGCTGCTCCAGGTACACGATGAACTGGTGCTCGAAATCGCTCCCGGCGAGCGGGATGAAGTTGAGCAGCTGGTCCGTGCTGAAATGGCCGGTGCGGCGGACCTATCCGTTCCGCTCGACGTCTCGGTCGGCACCGGTACGAGCTGGCACGAAGCTGCCCATTAGGCGCAGGGGCTAGCCAGGCATGGTTCGTCAGGGCGCGGACGGTTAGGGTGGATTCTCGTGAGCACGCAAACGCAGACCGACTCCGCAGTACCCCGTATCGAGACCTTCTCCGTGGACGCGGACACCGACACCTCTCCTGACGGCGCACTTGCCGCCTGGTTCGAGGGTGTGAGCTTCGGCTTCCACGAGGGGCGGCTCGAGGCTGAGGACCTGCCGAAACTCGCCGAGGCGCACGCGGCGGACGGGCGAGTCCTCTGGGGTGCGTACGACGACAACCCCGGCCCTCACGCCTGGAACCCGCGCATTCCGGTGGCCACCTACGGCACCATGGTGAACTCGCTCAATGTGGGCGGCGGCAAATTCCTTGATGCGCACCTGATTACGGCCGTCACGGTCCGGGCAACCCACCGGCGACGGGGGCTCCTTCGCCGCATGATCACCGAGGACCTGCAGGGAGCGGCAGACCGCGGGCATGCTCTTGCGGCGCTGACCGCATCCGAAGCAACAATTTACGGCCGGTTCGGTTTCGGAACGGCCACCCACACGACCTCGGTAGAGGTGGACGTCCGTGAGCGGTTTGCGGTCACGTCCCCGTCGTACGGCCGGATGGAGGTTGTGGACGCGGACGCCGCCGTCCACCTCACGCAGGAGATATTTGCCGGCTTCCACGCCCGAACGCTCGGATCGATCGGCCGCCAGTACGCGTACGCCCGCCGGTCGTCCGGCCTCTGGGGCGAGGAGCGTCCGCAGCCGGACAAGGCGTTGCGCACCGCTGTCCATTACGACGACGACGGCCGCCCGGACGCTTTCGTCTCCTACTCGTTCGCCGGCTGGGATAAAACGCCCTACACCATGCGCGTGAAGGACCTGGTAGCAGTGTCCGAGGCGGCCTACCTTGAGCTGTGGCGGTATCTCGGGTCCCTTGACCTGATCGAGCGAGTCACCTTCACTATGGCGTCCGTTTCCGACCCGCTTCCGTGGGCCCTGGCGGACCGGCGCTGCCGTGAACTGAAGTCCGACGAAGACGTGCTGTGGCTGCGCATCCTTGATCCGGTGGCTGCCCTCGAAGCAAGGGCGTATGAGCACGACGGTTCGGTGGTGCTCCACGTGCAAGATCCGTTGGGCCATGCGCACGGTGCTTTCCTCTTGGAAGTGAGGGGCGGCAAGGCTGACGTGATGAGGCTTGGCGCTGAAGCCGCCGTTGGCCTCGACATGGATGTCGCAGCGCTCGGATCGCTGTACCTCGGTGGGGTGACCGCATCGACGCTGGCAAGTGCCGGCCGGATCAGGGCCAACTCTGCCGACGTACTGGAGAGTGCGGACCGGTTGTTCGCCCATTCCCGTCAGCCGTACTGCATCACACACTTCTAATTCGAGGGGCGGCAGGTTCGACCGTTGCACCAACTACGAACTGCGCACCGCCGCTGACCGGCGCTTTGACCGGCGTTGTGCCGCAACGCTAGACTGGGTAAGCATGTCCCACGCACGGTGGGTCCCGCATGAGCTTTATCCGATATTTTTATTTTCCATTTGTCCGCATCCGGGCAGGTTCCTCATCACGGTGGGTACATATTTGGTGTGCCTTTCCGCGGGGTTCCGCAAGAGTCCGGATCAACTCATAATCCACAACGGAGCCCCAACTACATGACCATCACCACCACCGAGAAGCCAGGTGCCCCGCAGGTCGCTATCAACGACATCGGCACCGCTGAGGACTTCCTCGCAGCTATTGACGCCACCATCAAGTACTTCAACGACGGAGATCTCGTCGAAGGAACGGTTGTCAAGGTTGACCGCGACGAAGTCCTGCTCGACATCGGTTACAAAACCGAAGGTGTCATCCCTTCCCGCGAGCTTTCCATCAAGCACGATGTCGATCCGGGAGACGTGGTCTCCGTTGGTGACGAGGTTGAAGCGCTTGTCCTCACCAAGGAAGACAAAGAAGGCCGCCTCATCCTCTCCAAGAAGCGTGCGCAGTACGAGCGCGCCTGGGGCGACATCGAGAAGGTCAAGGAAGAAGATGGCGTCGTCACCGGTACGGTCATCGAAGTTGTCAAGGGTGGTCTCATCCTCGACATCGGCCTGCGTGGCTTCCTCCCCGCTTCCCTTGTGGAAATGCGTCGTGTCCGCGACCTCGCTCCGTACATCGGTCAGCAGATCGAAGCCAAGATCATCGAGCTGGACAAGAACCGCAACAATGTTGTGCTGTCCCGCCGTGCCTGGCTTGAGCAGACCCAGTCCGAGGTTCGCTCCACGTTCCTCAACAAGCTGGAAAAGGGCCAGGTTCGTCCAGGCGTCGTGTCCTCCATCGTCAACTTCGGTGCCTTCGTGGACCTGGGCGGCGTAGATGGACTGGTTCACGTTTCCGAGCTGTCCTGGAAGCACATCGACCACCCGTCCGAGGTTGTCGAGGTTGGTCAGGAAGTAACCGTCGAGGTTCTCGAGGTTGACCTGGACCGCGAGCGTGTCTCGCTGTCGCTCAAGGCCACCCAGGAAGATCCGTGGCAGACCTTCGCCCGCACTCACGCGCTGGGCCAGGTTGTTCCGGGTAAGGTCACCAAGCTGGTTCCGTTCGGCGCCTTCGTACGCGTTGAAGACGGCATCGAGGGCCTTGTCCACATCTCCGAGCTGGCTGTCCGCCACGTTGAACTGGCTGAGCAGGTTGTCTCCGTAGGTGATGAGCTGTTCGTCAAGGTCATCGACATCGACCTCGAGCGCCGCCGCATCTCGCTGTCCCTCAAGCAGGCCAACGAGGGCGTCGACGCCGACAGCACCGAATTCGATCCGGCTCTCTACGGCATGGCCGCTGAGTACGACGAAGAGGGCAACTACAAATACCCCGAGGGCTTCGATCCCGAGTCCAACGAGTGGCTTGAAGGCTACGAGACGCAGCGCGCGGCCTGGGAAGCCCAGTACGCTGAGGCTCAGTCCCGCTGGGAGTCCCACAAGAAGCAGGTTGAGCAGCACGCCAACGACGACGCTGCTGCAGCTAACGAGCCTGCAGACTCCGGCACGACCAGCTACTCCTCGGAGCCGGCTCCGGAAACGAATGCGGGCGCCGGCACCGGTACCCTCGCATCCGACGAGGCGCTGGCAGCACTCCGTGAGAAGCTGACCGGAAACTAGGTCCTTTCAACGCAGGAAGCTCCCGCCCATTGGGCGGGAGCTTCCTGCGTTAACCGGACCGTACGGTTAATCGGACCGTACCTCGGAACTAACGTGTACGCGTTGACACGGTGACCGTGAACCGGGGGTCCCGTGCCACCTGCCTGGTTGGGCCCACAAGCCTCTCGAGCGCCTGCCGGTAGTGCAGATGGCTGTTCCACACCGCCCACAGCTCACCGCCCGGTCGCAGTGCGCGCCCTGCCTCCGCGAACAGCTTCAACGCAATTCCCGCATGTACGGTGTGCCCGGAGTGGAATGGCGGATTCAGGACGATGAGTTCGTCTCCAGCGTCGGATCGTCCTGACAACCCATCTTCGCGCACGACGGCGACCTGCCCGCTGACACCGTTGGCCTCGGCTGTGGCTCTGGTGGCGGCAACGGCGGCCGCCGAGGTGTCAGTCGCTGTGACCTGGAGCGCCGGACGGGTGAGCGCAAGATACGCCGCGATAGTGCCGTTCCCGCAGCCGAGGTCCACGGCGGATGCAGCTGGCGGCGCATGATGAAGGTGCTGCAGCAGCAGCCGCGTCCCTGGATCCAGTTTGGCACCGCCGAAGGTGCCTCCGCAGGCCCGCAGCTGCAGCGGCCGGGGGAGGCCGACGTCGTACTCCGCCGTGGTGGGAAAAGGGCAGGCACCGACAGGCAGGGCACCGGTGGCGGTGAGCACGCGGGATTTCTGCCTCGCCAAGCCGGCTGTTACCGCCCCGAAGTATCGGCCGAGTATCTGGTTCATGGCCGGTGTCATGTGCTTCACCCGGCCGCCCGCTAGCACTGTGACGTTGGGCGAGGCAGCGGCCGCGATGTGCCAGGCAATCTCTTCGAGTGCTTCCAGGGAACGTGGCAGCTGCAGCAGAACCAGCGTGGCGCCGTCGAACAGGTCCGGTCCCAGCGCGTGGGAGGCATACTCCCCTGATAAACCGAGGAGGGCGGCGTTAGCGTCCAACGCGCGTTCGCTGGTGATCGGGTCCTGGTGGACGTGTACTTTCCGCGCTCCCCTGTGTTGGGCGCCCAACGTCAGCGCGCCGTGGGTATCACCTACTACCGCGACACCGCCGCTGGCGGGCAGGTGTTCCACCATGGTGTCGAGGAGCAGTCTGTCGGTGGCATCGTAAGCAAAAAGGTTGTCCGCCTCGATATCCGGCCGGCGCCGCAGCTCTGTGAAGGGGAAGTCAGACACAGTCCGCCCACTCCCAGCCGGCAGGTTCCGCAGCCAGCTCTCCCGCGGTGTTCCCCGCCAGCATGCCCTGGAATGCATCCAGCGCTGCGTGGTCGTCCTGCACCGCGACGGTCAGCCCGGTGAACGTCCCTTCATAATCCACCGCCGCAATGATCATGCCTGCTCGCCTCAACTCATTCTCCAACCGGCCTGCAGTCGCGGGCCGTGAATGAGATTCACGACATCAGTTTCGGTCTCCACCCTATGCAGGACTTTGATGAAGCGGGAGCGGCGGATCTCCAACTCATGTCGGTGGTGGCCGGCGATCCTGGTGTAGCGCGCTACCGTTCCCGCCGTCTCACTCACCGTCCAAGTGTAGGCATCCCGGGCGCCGCTGCGCTCCCAATAGCCAACGACGGCGGTAGCCTTAAGTTCATGCTGAGAGTTGGATTGACGGGTGGAATCGCCGCAGGCAAATCTCTGGCAGCGTCGACGCTGCAGGAACTCGGAGCGGTCCTCATTGACGCCGACCAGCTTGCGCGGGCTGTAGTGGAGCCGGGCACGGAGGGTTTGCGGGAGGTTGCGGACGCCTTCGGAAGCGAAGTGCTTCTACCGGACGGCTCGCTGGACCGGCCGGCACTCGGTGCGCGGATCTTCGCCGATCCCGGTGGGCGGGCACGACTGAACGCGATCATCCACCCGCGCGTGCGGCGCGAGGCGGCCAAAGCAGAAGCTGCCGCCCGCGCGGCCGCCGCTGGTGCCGTCGTCGTGCATGACATCCCGCTCCTGGTGGAAACAGGACAGGAGGACAGCTTCCATCTGGTGCTTGTCATTGATGCCCCTCAACAGACGCGCGTGCGCCGCATGATGGAGAACCGCGCGATGACCAAGCAGGAGGCACTGGGACGCGTCGGGGCTCAGGCTGACTCCTCGACGCGCAATGCCGCAGCCGACGTGGTGCTGCACAATGCAGGAAACCCCGCGGACCTGGCCGCTGCGGTCAAGCATTTGTGGGCGAGGCGGATACTTCCTTTCGCCCGCAACATTGACCAGCGGCAGCGGGCAGCACGGCAGGGCGGGCCGGTGCTGGTTCAGGATGGGGACTGGCCCCGGCAGGCCTCACTGCTCATCCGGCGGTTGACGCGGGTGGATCCGCGCGTCCTGGGCGTGGAACACATCGGTTCCACCTCCGTTCCCGGGCTTCCGGCGAAGGACGTTCTGGACCTGCAGCTGACAGTGGCTTCCCTTCACGACGCCGACGGTCTTTCCGACCGTCTGGCTGAAGCGGGGTTTCCACGCCTTCCCGGTATCTGGCAGGACACTCCCACCGCGGAAGTACCGGAACCCGAGAAGTGGCAGAAGCGGCTGCACTGCAACGCTGATCCGGGGCGTCCAGTCAACCTGCACGTCCGTGTGGCGGGTTCACCGGGCTGGGAGTACGCCCTGGCATTCCGCGACTGGCTGCGAACCAATCCGGACATGCTCGCGGCCTACGCGGCCGAGAAGGAACGGTGCGCCGCAATCCACCGCGACGACGCCACCATCGCCGGCTATGCCGCCCGCAAGGAGGATTGGTTCACCACGTTCGCTGCGCCCAGGTTGACCACCTGGAAGAACGACGCCGGCTGGTCGCCCGAGCAGTACCTCCCACGCTGAGCAGTCCGTTCAGCCTCCAGCAAAGAGCACCT
Organism: Arthrobacter sp. PTI12; assembly: GCF_056679915.1. Classification (NCBI taxonomy): domain Bacteria; kingdom Bacillati; phylum Actinomycetota; class Actinomycetes; order Micrococcales; family Micrococcaceae; genus Arthrobacter; species Arthrobacter sp. PTI12. The sequence goes on from NZ_CM155256.1 coordinate 2,052,394, forward strand.
CTGCGGACGGTCGTTGTCCGCAGGTGGACGGTAACGTAAGACTATGAGTCTTGCGCAGGAGATCAACCGTGTTGTCGCGCCTTTCGAAGTGATCAGTGAGTACCAGCCGGCCGGCGATCAGCCCACTGCCATCAAGGAACTGTCCGAGCGCATCAATGCCGGCGAGAAGGATGTCGTGCTCCTCGGCGCCACCGGTACCGGCAAGAGTGCAACCACGGCCTGGCTTATCGAGCAGGTGCAGCGGCCCACCCTGGTGATGGTGCAGAACAAGACCCTCGCCGCGCAGCTCGCCAACGAGTTCCGCGAGCTGCTGCCCAACAACGCGGTTGAATATTTTGTTTCCTATTACGACTACTACCAGCCCGAAGCCTACGTTCCGCAGACCGATACCTTCATTGAGAAGGACTCCTCGATCAACGAGGAAGTGGAGCGGCTCCGGCACTCTGCCACCAACGCCCTCCTGACCCGGCGGGACGTAGTGGTGGTGGCGACGGTCTCCTGCATCTACGGCCTCGGGACTCCCGAAGAATATGTTGCCGCCATGGTCACGCTCCGGCGCGGCCAGGAAATGAACCGGGATGACCTGCTGCGCCAGTTCGTCGCAATGCAATACGTGCGCAATGACATGGACTTCCACCGCGGGACCTTCCGGGTGCGCGGAGATACGGTCGAGATCATTCCCATGTACGAGGAGCAGGCAATCCGGATCGAGTTCTTCGGTGACGAGGTGGAGCGCATCTACACGCTGCACCCGCTGACGGGCGAGGTCATCCGGGAGGAGACGGAGATGTACGTCTTCCCGGCCTCGCATTATGTGGCCGGACCGGAACGGATGGGCCGGGCAATCACCAGGATCGAGGATGAACTGCGGGAACGCCTTCAGGAGCTGGAATCGCAGAACAAACTCGTCGAGGCTCAGCGGCTGCGCATGCGCACCACCTATGACCTCGAGATGATGCAGCAGATGGGATTCTGCAACGGCATCGAGAACTACTCACGCCACATCGACGGCCGGATCGGCGGCACCGCACCACACTGCCTGCTTGACTATTTCCCAGACGACTTCCTGCTGGTCGTGGACGAGTCCCACGTGACCATCCCGCAGATCGGTGCCATGTATGAGGGAGATATGTCCCGTAAACGCACGCTGGTGGATCATGGTTTCCGCCTGCCGTCCGCCATGGACAACCGGCCGCTGAAATGGGATGAGTTCCTGGAGCGGATCGGCCAGACCGTCTACCTGTCGGCTACGCCCGGAAAATATGAGCTCAGCAAGTCAGACGGCTACGTCCAGCAGATCATCCGGCCCACCGGCCTGGTGGACCCGGAAGTCATCATCAAGCCCAGCAAGGGGCAGATCGACGACTTGCTCGGAGAAATCCAGATCCGGGTGGAGCGGAACGAGCGCGTCCTGGTCACCACGCTGACCAAGCGGATGGCGGAAGACCTCACCGGTTATCTGCTTGAGCACGGAGTAAAGGTCGAGTACCTGCACTCCGATGTCGACACCCTGCGCCGCGTGGAGCTCCTGCGTGAGCTCCGGATGGGCACTTTCGACGTGCTGGTCGGTATCAACCTGTTGCGGGAAGGCCTGGACCTTCCGGAGGTCTCCCTGGTAAGCATCCTCGATGCAGACAAGGAGGGCTTCCTCCGCAGTTCGACATCGCTGATCCAGACCATTGGCCGTGCTGCCCGTAACGTGTCCGGCGAGGTGCACATGTATGCGGACAGGATCACCGATTCGATGGCCAAGGCAATCGAGGAAACCAACCGCCGTCGTGAAATTCAGGTGGCCTACAACACCAAGCATGGCGTGGATCCGCAACCGTTGCGCAAGCGCATCGCGGACATCACGGACACCATTGCCCGCGAAGACGCCGATACCCGTGCGCTGCTGGAGAAGACGGCGAAGTCCGCCAAGGGCAAGGGGAAGGGCAAGGGTTCAGCGATCCGGCATGACGGTCTGGCCGCGGTCCCCGCAGAGGACCTTACAGACCTGATTAGCCAGCTCACCGCCCAAATGCATGCCGCGGCAGAAGAGCTCCAGTTTGAGCTCGCAGCGCGTTTGCGTGATGAGGTAGGAGACCTCAAGAAGGAGCTGCGGCAGATGCAGTCAGCCGGGCACGCCTGATCCATGCCGGAACAGGGCGGCGCCGGCAGTGGGTCATTTACTGAGATCCGGGTCCACGGCATCGGGGATCATGAGTACTACACCAGTCTCGGGCTGCCCGTTCAGAAGCCGCTGAATGCGTGGGTCCAGGTTGCCACGCCTCCGCTGCCGAACCACCGGCTGCGCATCGTCAACTGGTCGCGTTCCCGCAGGAAACAAGCAGGCTTCCTGTGGTATCTCGCGTTCCCTTTCACGATGGCGAACGTGGCCGGACGGATGGAACCGGCCGGCGCCGGTGCTGCGCGGGCCGCACTTCTGCGAACACTCGTCGGGGTAATCGCAGTAATTCTCACCTTGTCGCAGCTTGCCTGGCTGATCGTGCTCGGCGAGACCGTCCTGCGCTACGTGAGCCTTCCGCCGCCTACGCTGCGAGCGGTCCCGCTAATCGCTGCCTGCCTGCTCACCGCGTGGTTGACGTACCGGTACCGGACCGTGGTGATGGCGCAGTCTGAGCAACATCGCCGCCAATTACTGCCGCTGGCTCATGCGGCAGTCGTGGTCTGCAGCGGTGTCCTGCTGAGCGTCGCGCCGCCGGCCCAGCTTCTCCACCGGGGATGGCCCTCCACCCCCATACCGGGGGGTGCCTCGCGGCTCGACGCGATGGCCCTGTGGATAGCACTCAGTATCGCCATCGGGTTTCTCGTGGCTCTGGTGCTGGCCATCCGCAGCAACGCCGGTATTCACAACGGCAGCAGTCCCAACGCCCCGCTTGCTGCTGCGGGCGTCCTGCTTGCCGTGTCCCTACCCCTCATGCACGCGGTCACTGCGCTTGTCCGCATGCTCCTCGACAACCTGCTCGGCTACATCACCGGCCTGTTTGGCCGGGTTCGTGTGCCCCAACCGCATTCCGGCATCCTGCTTTCCTACGACAATCCGGTCGATCCCGGGGACAGCCGACTCGATCTCTTCCCGTTCCTCGCGCTTATCGCCGCGGCGGCTGCGCTGGTGGCTACCGCCGTCGTGCTGGCCATGGAGCGGGGGCTGGGGCTGCCGCCGGTGACCCGCGGCAAGGCCGCGCGCGGGCGCTGGTGGCATGATGTCTGTGCAGCGGCACCGCGACTGCTGCCCCGGATCCTCCCGTTCGCCGTGGTACTGGCACTGATGACGATGACGACGGCGGTTGCCCTCGGCGAGGGCAGGCTCGGCGGCCCGTGGCTGGCTCTGGCCATCCTGCTGCTGCAGATCGCCGGGGCGGTGGTGGTGCTGGTGGTCTTGCTCGGGCAGCTCCGGACCCTGCGGGAGGTACTGGGCAAGATTGCCGACGTCGCAGGCTTCTGGCCCGTCCGCGACCACCCGCTGGCGGGATCGTCCTACCGGGACGCGGCCGTTGCAGGTATCGCCGAACTGACGAACCGCCACTCCGGGGGCGAGGTGGTGCTCGTGGCGCACAGCCAAGGATCGGTGCTCTGCGCGTGGCTCGTAGCCCGCTTACGGATGGCGGAAGCGCATCCGCACCTCGTCACGTCCGGCTCGCCCATCGGGTCCGTGTACGCAGCGTTCTTCCCTCGTACCTTTTCACCGGAACTGCTCGCCGACGTTGCGGACGGCACACGGACCTGGACCAATTTCTGGCGGGATACCGACCCGGTCGGGTTTCCCATTCCGCACGCCGTCAACCGTGAACTGCCGGACCCGCGCGCCGATGGAATCGTACGCAGCCACAGTGACTACTGGACCGAGCCGGGGATTGTGGCGCACGTTGCGGCCTTGGCCGCGCACCATCCCTGAGCCGCTCCACGTTCCCCTTCCGTTCCGAACGCGGGTACGATGGAAGGAACGTAGGGGAGTATCCTTTCGCGCTACGAACGTCAACACGCAGGCCGACGACGGCCGGCCGGGCGTAGCGGTCGCACACTTGGTTGCGACGGAGAGACTTGCGAAATTCCGTTGTACCTTCGAAAGGGACCCTTGTGCTTGAACTGCCCCTTGCCTTTGAAATAGGCACCTTTGTCGTCCTGGGAATAATCCTCCTGCTGGACCTTCTTCTCGTCGTGAAGCGTCCGCACGAGCCCTCCATGAAGGAGGCCGGCCTCTGGGTTGCGTTCTATGTGGGGCTTGCACTGGTCTTTGCGGCCGTCATGTTTGCTGTCACAGGCCCTGAATACGGAGGTCAATTCGTCGCAGGCTGGGTAACCGAGTACAGCCTGAGCATCGATAACCTCTTCGTCTTCATCATCATCATGGCTAGGTTCTCCGTACCGAGGAAATACCAGCAGGAAGTGCTGATGGTGGGCATCATCATCGCGCTGATCCTGCGTGGAATTTTCATTCTGCTCGGCGCTGCGCTGATCAGCAACTTCTCCTGGATCTTCTACATCTTCGGTGCCTTCCTCCTATGGACCGCCTACCACCAGGCAAAGGATTCGGGCGAGGAGGAAGAGGACAAAGAGAACAAGCTCATCACCAAGCTGCGCGGTGTGCTTCCCATGTCCGAGCACTACGACGGCGGCAAGATCCGCACCGTGGTGGACGGCAAGAAGGTCTTTACCCCCATGCTGATCGTGTTCATCACAATCGGCCTGACCGACCTGCTGTTCGCGGTGGATTCCATCCCTGCCATCTTCGGACTGACCGAAAGCGCGTTCATCGTGTTCACGGCGAACCTCTTCGCGCTGATGGGGCTGCGCCAGCTCTACTTCCTGCTGGGCGGTCTGATGACCCGCCTGGTCTTCCTCAAGCACGCGCTCTCGATCATCCTTGCCTTCATTGGCGTGAAATTGATCCTGCACGCGATGCATGAAAATGAACTGCCGTTCATCAACGGCGGCCAGCACATTGAATGGGCTCCCGTGATTCCGACGTTCGTTTCACTGGCATTCATTGTCGCGACAATCGTCATCGCCGTCATTGCGAGCCTGCTAAGCCCGGCCGGCAAGCGTGCAAAGCTCGACGCGGAACTCGCTGCCGACGCCGAGCGGGCGCGCACCGGCGGTCCGGAGTCCTGAACGCAGCTTAACAACAGCGCGGCTGAGTAGCAGCGCGAAAGGCGCCGGTCCTGCTGTGCAGGACCGGCGCCTTCGGCGTTGAAGGAGACTCTAGGCCGTGCGGGTCATCGCGAGCAGGCGCGAGAAGATGGCATCGCCGTCGTCGGAAATTCCGTCGTGGTGGAAGTCAGCGGTCTCCCACACCTGCAGGCCCCGGACCGAGACTGCTGTCTCAAGGGATAAGTCCCGGTCCACGTAGATGTCGTCGCTATAGACTGCTGCGGCAGCCGGAACGGTATTGGCGGCCAGCTGCTGCACGTCGTACAGCGGGCCCCAATCGTCCACAGCGGCGATCAGCTCAGCCGTTTCCTTCAGCGGAACCAATGAAGGGTCCTCATCGAAGTACCAGGGGTAGACCATCTCTCCGGTGAGCAGTGGGTCAGGGGCATCGGGTGCAAACTCGGGAAATTGCGCCAGCACGCGCAGGGCAGCCCAGTTGGAGGCCTCGCCCTGACAGTAGATGGATTCGTGGAGGAGCGCATAGAGCGGATTCGAGCGCCTGCTCACGACCGCCGGGAGCTGGTCGAGGAAGACGGGGGAGAGGCGATCCGCGCCGGAAGCATCAGCGAAGGCATCCTCCAGCAAATAGTGCAGCGCATCGACCCGGGTGTTACCACCCAGGAATGAGCCGACCATCTGGAAACGCTGCGGAGTCAGGCGCTCACCGGTGGGCAGGAACTCCTCCACCCGATCCAGGTGCCGCATAATGCGCGTGACGGCTGCCCTGTCCTCGGGGTAGCGGGTGAAGTATTCGGCATTGCGCGCCGCCACCCGCCTGAAAGTTGAGCGGTAGACGCCCTCCGGAGGCCCTGCAAGGGGCGCCAGCCCGCCGGTGATCAGGGCACGGTCCATTCCCTCGGGCGCCAGGGAAAGGTAGGAGAGTGTGCAGAATCCGCCGAAGCTTTGCCCGAACACTGTCCACGGCGCCGAGCCCAGCGCGGCACGCATCAGCTCAGCGTCGGCGACGATGGAATCAGCACGGAAATGCCGCAGGTACGCGGCCTGCTCAGCAGGGGTGCCACGTTGCGGCAGGGTCACCGAATCGGCCGGCGTGGAGAAGCCCGTGCCCCGCTGGTCCAGCATCAGGATCCGGAAGTCCCTGGCGGCTGCCTTCATCCATCCGGACAGCTGCGTGGTGCGGTTGCCGCGCACACCGGGCCCGCCCTGCAGGAACAGCAGCCAGGGAAGCCGGGCAGCGTCGGCGTCGGAGTGGTCCGTGGAACTGTATTCCCGGGCGAAGAGGGAGATGTGCTCTCCAGCTGGATCCTTGTGGTCGAGCGGAACCCGGAAACGGTGGGCGGTGCTTCGGACACCGCGCATTACGTGCGTCGGTCCGGTGTGGTGCGCCGCGGAGCTCACGCGCCGGTTCCAGCGAAGGCGGCCAGCGGTGCTCCTGTCAGCCTGAAGGTTGACCACTCGTCCTGCGCCTGGGCACCGAGGCTCCGGTAGAACTGAATGGACGGTTCATTCCAGTTGAGCACTGACCATTCCACCCGGGCATAGCCCCGTTCGGCAGCAATGCCCGCGAGCGTCTGGAGCAGTGCCTTCCCGTAACCCGAACCCCGGGCTTCCGGGCGAACATAAAGATCCTCGAGGTAGATGCCGTGGACACCTTCCCACGTGGAGTAATTCAGGAACCAGAGAGCGAATCCCTGAACACCGCCGTCGTCCTCAGCGATATGGGCGAAGATTCGCGGGTTGGGACCGAAGAGGGCTTCCTCGAGCCCTTCCACCGTGTTGCGCACGGCGTCCGGTTCCTTTTCATAGACCGCGAGGTCGTGGATCAGTTGCAGGATGGTGGGCACGTCGTCCCGGCGTGCTTCGCGGATGGGAGTCATGGTTTCCAAGCCTAGTAGGATCAGGGACCGCCAACCGACGTGATGGCGAGAACGGGGAAGCCGGCGTCGTCGGAGGCTGCCAGATCCACCACCGCGTTGATGCCCCAGTCCTGGTCGCCGGACGGGTCCTTGAAAATCTGCCGTACTTCCCAGCGGTCCGGAAATTGCTTGATGATGAGCAGCGCCGGACCGCGTGCGTTCGGGCCGTCGTCGATGTCATCATGGGCGTCGAAGTATCCGTCCATGGCCTCGGCCCAGCGCGCCGCGTTCCAGCCCGATGACTCGTCCAGCCGGCCGAGTGCTTCCTCATCCTCGTCAGCGAACAGCTGAACGCGCTGGAACATCTCGTTGCGCACCATTACCCGGAATGCACGCTCATTCGACGTGACCGAATCCGGCTCCGGCGGCAGATCGACAGTTCCGGTATCGGACGAGGCAGCGCCGGCCGCCAACTGCTCCCATTCGTCAAGCAGGCTCGAGTCCACCTGACGGATCATTTCGCCGAGCCATTCGATGATGTCGGTCAGGTCTTCCCGGAGGGCGTCCCGCGGGACTGTCTGGCGCAGTGCCTTGAAGCAGTCGGCAAGGTATCGCAGGAGGATTCCCTCCGACCGCGCGAGGGAGTAGAACGCAACGTACTCGCCGAAGTTCATGGCCCGCTCGTACATATCCCGCACCACGGATTTGGGCGTGAGCTCGAAATCGCCGAGCCATGGAGCACCTGAACGGTAGGTGTCGAAGGCGTGCTGCAGGAGCTCAGCCAGCGGCTGTGGATACGAAATCTCCTCAAGCCGGGCCATCCGCTGGTCGTAGTCGAGGCCGTCCGCCTTCATGGCGGCGACAGCTTCGCCGCGTGCCTTCTTTTCCTGGGCGCTGAGTACCTGTCGCGGCTTTTCGAGGGTGGCTTCGATCACGGAGACGACGTCAAGCGCATAGGCAGGACTCTCCGGGTCGAGGAGCTCAAGACTTGCGAGCGCGAACGGGGACAGCGGCTGATTCAGTGCGAAGTTGGCCTGCAGGTGAACCCGCAGCCGCACCGTCCTGCCTTCCTCATCCGGTTCGGCAAGCCGCTCAACGATACCCGCGGTCACCAGCTCCCGATAGATGCTGATTGCCCGCCGGAGGTGGGCGAACTGCCGCGCCTGCGGTTCGTGGTTGTTCCGCAGCAGGTTCTGGACGGCATGCAGCGGATCGCCGGGCCGTTCAAGCAGGTTGAGCAGCATCGAGTGGCTGACGGCAAAGCTGGAGGCCAGCGGCTCCGGAGTGCCCTCGACCAGGCGGTCGTAGGTGGGTTTGCCCCAGGACACGAACCCCTGCGGCGGCTTCTTGCGCACCACCTGACGCAGCTTTTTCTGGTCGTCACCGAACTTCGCGACCGCCTTCGCCATGGCTTTGGTGTTCTCCACGACGTGATCCGGGGCCTGAACCACCACCGTGCCGGACGTGTCGTAGCCGGCACGCCCCGCCCGGCCGGCGATCTGGTGGAATTCGCGTACGTTGAGTGGTCGGGTGCGGACGCCGTCGTATTTGCTGAGGGCTGTCAGCATGACGGTTCGGATCGGCACGTTGATGCCCACACCCAGGGTGTCGGTACCGCAGATCACCTTCAGCAGGCCCGCCTGGGCAAGCTGCTCCACCAGGCGCCGATACTTCGGCAGCATGCCGGCGTGGTGCACGCCGATTCCGTGGCGTACCAGCCGGTTCAGCGTTTTGCCGAACCCGGAAGAGAACCGGAAGCTGGCAATGAGCGCCGCGATCCTGTCTTTCTCCTCACGCGTGCACACGTTGATGCTCATCAGATTTTGCGCGCGCTCGATGGCTTCCGCCTGGCTGAAGTGCACTACGTACACGGGGGCCTGGTGGGTTGAGAGTAATTCCTCGAGCGCTTCCTGGAGGGGGTCTTCAGAGTAGTAGAAGTTGAGTGGGATCGGCCGGTCACCGGAGCTGACAAGAACCGTTGAACGGCCGGTACGTTCCGTCAGGTCTTTCTCAAAGCGCTCGACGTCGCCGAGAGTCGCGGACATCAGGAGGAATTGGGCCTGCGGCAGCTCAAGCAGCGAAACCTGCCAGGCCCAGCCGCGCTGAGGATCAGCGTAGAAGTGAAACTCGTCCATGACGACGGTGCCGACATCGGCCCTAGCGCCCTCACGCAGGGCAATGTTCGCGAGGATCTCCGCGGTGCAACAGATGATTGGAGCGTCCTGGTTCACTGCGGAATCACCGGTCACCATGCCGACATTCTCGGCCCCGAAGATGGCGCACAGCGCAAAGAACTTCTCCGAGACCAGCGCTTTGATAGGCGCTGTGTAGTAGCTCCTGCGCCCTTCAGCGACAGCGTGGAAATGCGCGGCGACGGCCACCAGCGACTTTCCGGATCCCGTGGGGGTCGCGAGGATTACGTTGTTGCCCGATATGAGCTCAAGAACGGCCTCGTCCTGTGCGGGATACAGGGTGAGCCCGGTGCTCGCGGACCACGAATGGAAGGCCGTGTACACGGCGTCAGCGTCGAGTGTGCCTTGGCGCTCGATCTGGGGGAGGTGCTCCTGGATGTTCATGTCCTCCCAGCCTATCCGTTGAGGGCCCGCGATATGCTTGGCCGATGCGCTGGGACCCCGCACAGTACGCCGCCTTTTCCGATCACCGGGCGCGCCCGTTCTTCGACCTGGTCGGCCGCATCGACCACCCGGCTCCAAGGAGGATCGTCGACCTGGGCTGCGGGCCAGGTGAACTCACCGTCGTTCTCGCACGCAGATGGCCGGAGGCAGAGGTGCTCGGCATCGATTCGTCTCCTGAGATGGTCGAGCGAGCCCGGAGTCTGGAAGACACCCCGGCCAACCTCGCGTTTGTGCCGGGAGATGTCCGGGACTGGACGCCGGAGGCGGGCACCGACGTCGTCGTTTCCAACGCCGTCCTGCAGTGGGTGCCCGATCATCAGACGTTGCTGGCGCGGTGGGCCGCCGCACTTGAGGAGCGAGCCTGCCTGGCGTTCCAGGTTCCGGGCAACTTCTCGGCGCCCTCCCACGTGCTGATGCGCAGGCTGGCGGAGTCCGAGCGCTGGTGTCAGCAACTGGGCTCTATCCTGAGGCACGACGACGTCGTCAGCCCACCGGAGGACTACCACCGGCTCCTGCGCGGGGCCGGTTTGGAGGCCGATATCTGGGAGACCACCTACCAGCATCTGCTCACCGGAGCGGATCCGGTGCTGGAATGGGTGCGCGGCACCGGGCTGCGGCCGATTCTTGCAGCCCTTCCGGCTGCTGACGCAGCAGAGTTTGAGCGCACCTACGCCGCAATGCTTTCCGCGGCGTACCCGCCGGAGCCGGACGGCGGCACGCTGCTTGCGTTCAGGCGGATCTTCGCTGTGGGCACCAGATCGAGCACTGGCATCTCACCAGCCGCGTGAACGCCACTGGGCGAGGGACGGCCGCTCCGCACCGAGGGTGGTCGGCTTCCCATGACCGGGATGCACGATCGTATCGTCGTCGAACGTGTTGAAGATGCGCTCAACCACGTCGGAGTAAAGGGACTCGAAACGCTGCGCGTCTCCGCCCGTGTTCCCAACGCCGCCCGGGAAGAGGGAATCGCCGGTGAACAGGTGCACGGGACCGCTCGGGTCCCGGTACGCCAGCGCGATGGACCCGGGAGTGTGTCCGCGTAGCGAGATTGCTTCCAGGGTGAAGCCGTCAAAGGTGCCCACATCACCATGGGCGAGTGGGACGTCGGTGGGGACTGCGATGTCATCAACATCGTCGGCGCCGGCAGCAGTTCGGGCTCCTGTGGCACGTACAACCTCTGCCAGCGCACGCACATGATCCCAGTGCGAGTGCGTGGTGATGACAAGGGCGAGCTTGGCGGGGACGCCGGTGTCCTGAGCGCCGTCGGCAAGCAGGCGTTCGATGGCCCGAGCGTCGTCGGCTGCGTCGATGAGAACCTGGGCGCCGGTGGTCTTCGCGGTAATGAGGTAGACGTTGTTGTCCATTTCGCTGACTGAGCAGGAACGGATGGTCACGTCGGTGAGGTCATACATGGTCCAACCCTAGTGCCGATGGTGATGCTGCACACCGCGTGGCAGAATGTGAGCACCCTTCCACTGTCGTCCAGGAGCGCGCACCGTGAATTCTGATGTATCGGCGTGGCTGCGGATCGATCCGGCCAGCTCTGTGCCGCCGTACGAGCAGTTGCGAGTACAGATCCTGGACGCTGCAAATGACGGCTCGCTCCCGGTGGGTACACGACTTCCTCCTGTCCGTACCCTTGCCGGTCATCTGGGTGTAGCTGTCAACACCGTGGCCCGCGCGTACCGCGAACTGGAACAGGCACGCATTGTCGTCACCCGTTCGCGCGCCGGTACGGTGGTGGCGGCCGCGGGGGATGAAGCACGGCGCAAGGCCGCGGAGGGAGCCGCGGAATATGCCAGGCTCATCAAGGCGAATGGGCTTACGGAGGAAGAAGCAGTCTCCTACCTGCGTGCGGCTCTGCGCCGTCGGTGAACATTCAGCCCGACACGCCGCGAAAACCCGCGTTCGAATATGTCTTCGAACGGCGTTTCCCCTAAAGTGTAATGGTGTCTATAGCAACCTCCGTGGATTCCGGTCTCTCCAACCCTGACAAGCTGCCCCAGGATCTTTCGCGGCTCATTGTCAAGGGTGCAAGGGAACACAACCTGCGCAACGTCGATCTGGACCTGCCGCGGGACGCGATGATCGTCTTCACCGGACTCTCCGGCTCCGGCAAGTCTTCCCTGGCTTTCGACACCATCTTTGCCGAGGGACAGCGCCGCTACGTCGAGTCGCTCTCCGCCTACGCCCGGCAGTTCCTCGGGCAGGTGGACAAGCCTGACGTGGATTTCATCGAGGGCCTCTCACCCGCGGTATCGATCGACCAGAAGTCCACGAGCAAGAACCCGCGGTCCACCGTCGGTACCATTACAGAGATTTACGATTACATGCGGCTGCTATGGGCCCGCGTCGGCAGGCCGCACTGCCCGGTATGCGGCGAGGCCGTCATCAAGCAGACGCCGCAGCAGATTGTCGACCAGCTCATCGAGCTGGACGAGGGTACCCGTTTTCAGGTCCTCGCGCCCGTGGTGCGCGGCCGTAAAGGTGAGTTCGTCGATCTCTTCCAGGACTTGGCTGCAAAGGGTTATTCCCGTGCCCGCGTGGACGGAGATCTTGTTCAGCTGACTGATCCGCCCAAACTGGGCAAGCAGTTCAAACACACCATCGAGGTGGTTGTCGACCGCCTGGTCATCAAGGGCGGTGTCCGGCAACGGCTCACCGATTCAATTGAAACGGCGCTCAACCTCGCCGAGGGGCGCGTACTGGCTGACTTCGTTGACCTGGAGTCCGGGGACCCGCTCCGGCTGCGCGCCTTTTCGGAGAATCTGGCATGTCCCAACGAGCACCCACTTGCGATCGACGAGATCGAGCCACGGTCGTTCTCCTTCAACAATCCCTTCGGCGCGTGCCCCGCGTGCACCGGCATCGGCACCAAACTCGAGGTGGATGAAGAACTCGTCGTTCCCAACCCGGACCTCGCCCTCGGCGAGGGAGCCATCGCCCCATGGGCACTGGGTACAGCAACGCTCGAGTACTGGACACGCCTGCTCGAGGGACTGTCGAAGGAACTCGACTTCTCCATGGACACCCCCTGGAAGAAGCTGCCGGCGCATGCCCGGGACGCCGCACTGTATGGCAAGGACCACAAGGTAGTGGTGCAGTACCGCAACCGTTTCGGCCGCGAGCGGAAGTACAGCACGGGCTTCGAGGGCGCTGTCCAGTACATCCACCGCAAGCACCTCGAGACGGAGTCCGACTACGCGCGGGACCGCTACGAGGAATACATGCGGCAGATTCCCTGCCCGGAATGCGGTGGAGCACGCCTCAATCCGGCATCGCTGTCCGTACTGATCAACGGGCGGTCCATCGCCGAAGTAGCCGCTCTGCCTATGCGCGAGTGCAGTGACTTCCTGAATAACCTCGTCCTCACGGGGCGCGAGGCGCAGATTGCCTCCCAGGTCCTCAAGGAGATCCAGGCGCGGCTGCGGTTTCTGCTCGATGTCGGGCTCGAATACCTGAACCTTGAACGGGCAGCAGGAACCCTCTCGGGCGGCGAGGCGCAGCGGATCCGCCTTGCCACCCAGATCGGCTCCGGTCTGGTGGGCGTGCTGTACGTCCTTGATGAACCCTCCATCGGCCTCCACCAGCGGGACAACCGGCGTCTCATCGAAACCCTTACCCGGCTGCGTAACCTGGGCAACACGTTGATCGTGGTGGAACACGATGAAGACACCATCAACGAGGCAGACTGGATCGTCGACATCGGACCGGGTGCAGGGGAACACGGCGGGGAGGTTGTCCACTCCGGCTCTCTCGAGGATCTCCTCCTGAACGAGAGGTCCATCACCGGCGACTATCTTTCAGGGCGGCGGAAGATCGAGATGCCGGCCAAACGCCGCAAGATTGACCGCTCCCGCCAACTCAAAGTTGTGGGCGCCCGCGAACATAACCTGAAGGGCGTGGATGCGACCTTCCCCCTGGGAGTTCTGACCGCGGTGACCGGCGTCAGCGGGTCGGGCAAGTCCACGCTCGTGAACGAGATCCTGTACAAGGTGCTTGCCAACAAACTCAACGGCGCAAAGCAGGTGGCCGGACGCCACCGCAGAATCGATGGGCTGCAACACCTGGACAAGGTCATCCACGTTGATCAGGGCCCCATCGGCAGGACCCCGCGCTCGAATCCCGCTACCTACACCGGGGTCTTCGACAACATCCGAAAGCTGTTCGCCGAGACAACGGAGGCGAAGGTCCGCGGCTATCTGCCGGGCAGGTTCTCCTTCAACGTCAAGGGCGGCCGGTGTGAGGCGTGCTCGGGGGACGGCACGCTGAAGATCGAAATGAACTTCCTGCCCGATGTCTACGTGCCCTGCGAGGTGTGCCAGGGCGCGCGGTACAACAGGGAAACACTTGAGGTTCACTACAAGGGCAAGACGATCGCCGATGTGCTGGACATGCCGATCGAGGAAGCAGCGGAGTTCTTCGCAGCCTTCACCCCGATAGCGCGCCACCTCACCACCCTGGTGGATGTCGGTCTGGGATATGTCCGCCTCGGGCAGCCCGCCACAACCCTCTCCGGTGGTGAAGCCCAACGCGTGAAGCTGGCCAGCGAGCTGCAGAAGCGCTCGAATGGACGCAGCGTTTATGTCCTCGATGAACCCACGACAGGGCTGCACTTCGAGGACATCCGCAAGTTGCTGCAGGTCCTGCAGGGGCTTGTGGACAAGGGAAACACCGTCATCACCATTGAACACAACCTCGACGTGATCAAGAGTGCGGACTGGGTGATCGACCTCGGCCCGGACGGTGGGTCCGGCGGTGGTGAAATCATCGCCACGGGAACCCCGGAACAGGTCGCTGTCGCGGAGGTGAGCTACACCGGCAAGTTCCTGGCGGAGGTTCTGAACGCCTGACCATATGCCGAATGAGGAATGCAATTTCCGGGCAGAGGTGCCGTTATGGGAAACTTGCCCCGTGAAGAATACGCGCCTGCTCGTTCTGTTTGACCTGGACGGCACGCTGGTGGACCCGGAGGGCGCAATCACCGGTGGGATCGCCGGGGCGCTGGGTAAGCTCGGCCTGCCGGTGCCTAGCCCGGCGGATATGCGTCGGATGGTCGGGCCGGCGCTGGTGCGCTCGCTCGTAGACATAGCGAAGGTCCCCGAGAACCGCGTGGACGAGGTGATTTCTCTCTATCGCGCCGCCTATCGCGCCCACGGAATGGCGCAGAGCAGGCCGTATCCGGGCGTAGCGGATGCGGTCGCGGAACTCCTAAACCGCGGGCATCTGGTAGCCGTCGCCACGCAGAAACCCGAAACGCTTGCCCGCGAGCTCCTCGAAGTCCAGGAAATGGCAAACCTTTTCGCGTCCATCCACGGCTCACCGGACAACGAGCTGGCGGCCGCTGCGCTGGACGGCAAGCGAACCATCATTGCGGAGGCACTCGCCAGGCATCAGGGCAACTTCGACCGTGCGCTTATGGTCGGTGACCGCGTGCATGACATTGAAGGCGCAGCAGCCAACGGCTTGGACTGCATCGCCGTCGCGTGGGGATTCGGCAGCGAACGGGAGTTCGAGTCAGCCGGGCCCGCCGCGATCGTGTCCACGGCGGGCAGTCTGCTCGAACACATCCTTGCGTACGCGGAGCCGGCCCGGGCGGTGACCCGTGGGCGTCTATGACCTCACGCGCAGCAGCACCCGCGGCCTGATCGCCGGTTTGTGCCGGCCCACCGTCCAAGGACTTGAGAACGTACCGCCCAGCGCTGGGTTCATCGTCGCCCCCAACCACCTGTCATTTCTCGACAGCGTCCTGGTGCAGGCCCTCATGCCGCGTCCCGTAGCGTTCTTCGCCAAAGCGGAGTACTTCACAGGCACCGGCATGAAAGGCGCGCTGATGCGCTCGTTCTTTGAGGGAGTCGGATCGATTCCCGTCCAGCGGGGCCAACAGGCAGCAAGCGTCCAGGCGCTCAAGACCCTGCTCGGCATGCTGGAGGCGGGAGACGGCGTCGGCATTTACCCGGAAGGGACACGATCCCGCGATGGACTGCTGTACCGGGGGAGGACCGGCGTGGGGTGGCTCGCGCTCACCACCGGTGCGCCGGTGGTGCCGGTGGGGCTGCTCGGTACGGATCGGCTCCAGCCGGCGGGCAGCCGCTGGATCCGTCCACAACACTTCACCATGAAGATCGGCAAGCCGCTGTATTTCGAGCGGACAGGCCCGGACCACTCCCTGCCTGCACGCAGGCAGGCCACCGATACGATCATGGACGCCATAGCGGTGCTGACCGGCCAGGCCAGGGCCGCCGGTTACAACGTAGGTCCGGCCGAATGACGCCCGGTTGCCCGAACACGCTCCGGCACCGACGGCTCGGTAGCCGACAGCTCAGTAGCGGCACGCCGGTAGGATATTCGGGTGGCAGATCCAGCAACGTACCGCCCGAAAGCCGGCGAGATCCCGCAGGATCCAGGGGTGTATCGGTTTCGCGACCAGCATCGGCGGGTAGTCTACGTCGGCAAGGCGAAGAACCTTCGCTCCAGGCTTAACTCCTATTTCTCGAATCCCCAGGGGTTGATGCCGCGCACCCGGGCCATGGTGCACACTGCGTCAAGTGTTGAGTGGACGGTCGTCGGCAGTGAGCTTGAGGCGCTCCAGCTGGAGTACACCTGGATCAAGGAATTCAACCCGCGCTTCAACGTGATGTTCCGGGATGACAAGTCCTACCCCTACCTGGCGGTCACGTTGGGGGAAAAGTACCCTCGAGTGCAGGTCATGCGCGGTGACCGGCGCAAGGACACCCGCTACTTCGGTCCCTTCTACCCGGCGAAAGCGATCCGCGAGACGGTCGACACCCTGCTCCGCGTCTTTCCTGTGCGCACGTGCAGCAGCGGCGTCTTCAAGCGAGCAGAACGCTCGGGCCGGCCGTGTCTGCTGGGTTACATCGACAAGTGTTCCGCCCCCTGTGTGGGACGCATCTCACCGGAAGACCACCGCGAGCTCGCGGTACAGTTCTGCGACTTCATGTCCGGACAGGCTGGACGCTTCATCCGTGAGCTCGAACAGAAGATGTCCGCGGCGGTTGCCGAACTCGATTATGAGTCGGCCGCACGTGTCCGCGATGACATCGCCGCGTTGAAGAGGGTCTTCGAACGCAACACCGTCGTACTCAGTGAAGACACGGACGCCGACGTGTTCGCCCTCGCCGAGGATGAACTCGAAGCCGCAGCCCAGGTTTTCCACGTACGCGGCGGAAGGATCCGCGGTCAGCGCGGATGGATGGTGGAAAAGGTGGAGGACATGACCACCGCAGACCTCGTTGAGCACCTCCTGCAGCAGGTGTACGGCGAGGGTAACAGCAGCAACAACCGGATTCCCCGCGAAGTACTCGTTCCGGAAATGCCGAGTAACGAGGAACAGATACGTGAATGGCTGTACCAGCTCCGTGGAGCCCGCGTGGATATCCGGGTGCCGCAGCGGGGGGACAAGGCCACTCTGCTCGGTACGGTCAGGCAGAACGCCGCCGACTCCCTCAGGCTTCACAAGAGCCGCCGTGCCGGCGACATCACCACGCGGTCTGCTGCCCTGCAGGAGTTGCAGGAAGCGCTGGATCTGCCCATGCCGCTGATGCGGATCGAATGCTTCGATATCTCGCATGTCCAGGGCACCAATGTGGTGGCGTCGATGGTCGTGGTTGAGGACGGACTGCCCCGCAAGTCCGACTACCGCAGGTTCTCCATCACCGGGGACGCCGCACGCGATGACACCTCGTCCATGTATGACGTCATCTCGCGCAGATTCCGCAACTATCTTGCCGAGAGTAACCCGCTGGATTCCCTGCCCGGAGACGGAAATGAAGACGGATACAAGGACGACGACGGCGGCAGCCCGGTGCCCGCGGATCCGAAAGCGCCAACACGCCAGAAGTTCGCCTACCCGCCCAACCTCGTGGTGGTGGACGGCGGCCAGCCACAGGTGCGAGCGGCCGCACGTGCGCTGGCAGACCTTGGAATCGACGACGTCTTCGTCATCGGCCTCGCGAAGCGGCTTGAAGAGGTCTGGCTGCCTGAGGGGGACTTTCCTGTCATCCTGCCGCGCGCTTCGGAGGGATTGTTCCTCCTCCAGCGCATCCGCGATGAGGCCCACCGGTTTGCGCTGGCGTACCACCGCCAGAAGCGTGGAAAATCAATGACGGTGTCGGTATTGGACGAGGTGCCCGGGCTCGGGCCTGCGAAACGGCGCGCCCTGTTGAAGCACTTCGGCTCGGTCCGCAAACTCAGGTCGGCAAGTGTGGAGGAACTGCAGGCGGTGCAGGGCGTCGGGCCTGCGTTGGCCGCTGTGATCCGGCATCAGCTCGCGCCCGGAAGCGGCGAAGGGGTGGACAGGACGCCCGTCGCTGCCGTGAACATGGCGACCGGCGAAATACTCGATTCTTAGTTAGGGTAGATGTGGACGCCGGCCCTGAGGCTGGCGCACCTTTGCGTGTGATGGTGGGACGGAAAACGAACATATGAACCAGACTGACGGTCTAACGCCGGTCAAACCTGCCGAATCCGAACTGCTCGTGGTTACGGGCATGTCCGGTGCCGGCCGCAGTACGGCGGCAAACGCGCTGGAAGACCACGGCTGGTACGTCGTGGAGAACCTTCCGCCGCAGATGCTGAGCACCCTCACCGAGATCGTGTCCCGTACACCGGAGTCCATACCGAAGCTCGCGGTCGTCATCGACGTCCGGAGCAAGGAACTGTTCCAGAACGTGCAGGGGTCCCTGGCAGCGCTCCGGACGGCGGGGATCACCTACCGGGTCCTGTTTCTCGATGCAGCAGACAACACCCTGGTGCGGCGTTTCGAGCAGGGACGGCGGCCGCATCCCCTCCAGGGGGACGGCCGTATCCTGGACGGCATCTCGGCGGAACGGGAGGTGCTGCAGGAACTCAAGCACGCATCGGATCTCGTGGTGGACACCACCCAGCTGAACGTGCACGCACTCGCAACCACCATCACTGAACTGTTCTCGGACTCAGGTCCGATCGTCCTGCGGTTGAACGTCATGAGCTTTGGCTTCAAGTACGGTTTGCCTGTCGACGCCAACTTCGTCGCGGATGTCCGCTTCATCCCGAACCCGCACTGGGTGCCCGTACTCCGGCCGCAGACCGGCATGGATGAACCTGTCCGGGATTATGTCCTCGAGGCGAACGGCGCGGCCGAGTTCATAGACCGGTACGTGAACGCCCTCGAGCCCGTCCTCGAGGGCTATCGCCGCGAGAATAAGCACTATGCCACGATTGCTGTCGGCTGCACGGGCGGCAAGCACCGCTCTGTTGCGGTGACCGAGGAGATTGCGCAGCGGCTTGCGCAATTGCCCCGCGTACAGGTGACCGCACACCACCGAGACCTCGGGCGGGAATAGTGGCGGTCCTCACCGGATCGCTGCCGCTGATTCCCGCCACGTCGGCCGTGCGCTCCGGCATAGGATTCCAGGAGAGCGCTCCGTCCGTCGTCGCCCTGGGCGGCGGCCACGGATTGTCGGCGTCGCTGTCGGCGCTGCGGCTCCTCACATCTGAGCTCACTGCTGTAGTGACCGTAGCGGATGACGGCGGCTCCTCCGGACGGCTGCGCCGCGAACTTGGTGTCCTCCCGCCCGGGGACCTCCGGATGGCCTTGGCAGCGCTCTGTGATGACACCGACTGGGGGAGGACCTGGCGGGATGTGATGCAGCACCGATTTGCATCCCGGGATGGAGTAGAGGGTTCGCTCGACAACCACGCACTCGGCAATCTCCTCATCGTCACGCTGTGGGAGCTGCTCGGCGACCCCGTCGCGGGCCTTCAGTGGGCAGGAGCGCTCCTCGGCGCGCGTGGACGTGTGCTGCCGATGGCCAGCGTGCCGCTGACTATCGAGGGCGATGTGTTGACAGAGGTTGACGGCGGCCTGCGGCTCCGGAGAGTGTCCGGGCAGGCACAACTCGCCATGGCGGGAAGTTCCGGGAACGTCAGCAAGGTGCGCCTGCTTCCCGAGGACGCTCCGGCTTGCGTTGATGCACTCAACGCGATCGAGTTGGCCGATTGGGTCATCCTCGGACCGGGATCCTGGTACACCTCTGTGCTTCCACACCTCCTTCTGCCCGAGCTGCGGGATGCACTCTGCACCACTACTGCTCGGCGTTGCCTGACGATGAATCTAACCAACGACACCAAGGAAACTCTCGGAATGAGCGCTGTCGATCACCTCGCGGTGATCAGGCGTTACGCGCCCGACTTCCGCATCGACGCCGTCATCGCGGACCCTTCGGTGGTTGCCGACCGCGGCGAGTTCGAAGCCGCTGTAGCAGAGATGGGCGGCCGGGCGTTCTTGGGTAAAGTAGGGTCTTCAAGCGGCGGACCGGTCCATGACGCGTTGCGCCTGGCAACGGCCTACCACGACATGTTCGGCGAATTCTAGGAGGGTGTCTGTGGCGCTGACCGCGGATGTGAAAGAGGAACTCTCGCACCTCGACGTCAAGAAATCGTCGGTACGCAAGGCTGAGGTTTCCGCACTCCTGCGTTTTGCCGGCGGCCTGCACATCATTTCCGGGCGGATCGTAATCGAGGCGGAAGTGGACCTCGCATCGACTGCGCGCAGGCTGCGCACGGCCATCGCTGACGTTTACGGGCATACCGGCGAGATCATCGTCGTCTCGGGGAACGGTCTGAGGCGGGGAAACCGCTATGTTGTTCGCGTCGTTCGGGACGGTGAATCACTTGCACGGCAAACCGGACTGCTCGACAGCCGGGGGAGGCCGGTGCGGGGACTGCCGTCCGCCGTCGTCAACGGTTCGGCTGCTGATGCCGAGGCAGTGTGGCGCGGTGCGTTCCTTGCCCATGGTTCGCTGACCGAGCCGGGCCGGTCGTCGGCCCTGGAGGTCACCTGTCCCGGACCGGAGTCAGCACTCGCACTCGTCGGTGCCGCGCGCCGGCTCGGAATAGCAGCAAAAGCGC
This sequence comes from Arthrobacter sp. PTI12, assembly GCF_056679915.1. NCBI lineage: Bacteria > Bacillati > Actinomycetota > Actinomycetes > Micrococcales > Micrococcaceae > Arthrobacter > Arthrobacter sp. PTI12. Next base: position 2,072,912 of record NZ_CM155256.1, read on the forward strand.
GGGAGGTCCGCGGGGTGGACCGCGTGGTCATCCGGGATGGCGACACGATCGCCGTCCTCCTCACCCGCATGGGCGCCCATGATGCCCTGATGGTGTGGGAGGAACGGAGGATGCGAAAGGAGGTCCGGGCCACAGCCAACCGTCTGGCCAACTTCGACGACGCCAATCTGCGGCGGTCTGCGCAGGCAGCAGTGGCGGCCGGAGCGCGGGTCGAGCGCGCGCTGGAGATCCTGGGCGAGGAAGTGCCCGATCACCTGAAGTACGCAGGCGAGCTTCGTGTCGGCCACAAACAGGCGAGCCTTGACGAGTTGGGCCGGATCGCGGATCCCCCGATGACCAAGGACGCCATCGCCGGGCGTATCCGCCGTTTGCTCGCAATGGCTGACAAGCGCGCCATCGATCTCGGAATCCCCGGAACCGAGGCCAATGTGACCGCCGACATGTTGGATGACTGAATACGTGCATAGGATGGAAGTTCAAGGGCCTCCCGCGCGCCGGCAAAGGTGCGGGGCCTAGCCTGGAGAACCGCAACAACCGGGCTTCTGCCCGGACTACAGGACCTGGAGGATTTCGTGAGCGAATACGTACTGCCCGAACTCAACTACGATTACGCGGCGCTTGAACCGCATATCTCGGCGCGGATCATGGAGCTTCACCACAGCAAGCACCATGCAGCGTACGTGAAGGGTGCCAATGATGCCCTTGCACAGCTCGCCGAGGCTCGTCAGAAGGGGGACTTCGCTAATGTTCCCAAACTGTCCAAGGATCTTGCTTTCCACACCGGCGGACACATCAACCACTCCGTTTTCTGGAACAATCTCTCGCCGGACGGCGGCGACAAGCCCGAGGGCGAGCTCGCAGCCGCAATCGATGATGCGTTTGGTTCGTTCGACGCGTTCCGCGGACACTTCAACGCAGCCGCACTGAGCCTTCAGGGTTCAGGTTGGGCGTTGCTTGCTTGGGAACCCATCGGCGGAAACCTCGTCATCGAACAGCTCTACGATCAGCAGGGCAACGTTCCCGTCGGGACCACGCCGCTGCTCATGCTGGACATGTGGGAGCACGCGTTCTACCTCGATTACGTGAACGTCAAGGCGGACTACGTCAAGGCATTCTGGAATATCGTCAACTGGGCAGATGTTGCCCGCCGCTTCGAAGGTGCCCGCGCCAACGCATCGGGTCTGATTACCCTGTCCTGATTGATTCCCGCCGCGCGTAACCTTTCCCGCCAACCCGGCGGGAAAGGGCGCCGGTGCGTAACATGGAGTGCAGTGGCCGGTCCTCGAGCGGCTAGTACACGGGAACGAACGATTTCACAACGCGCACAGTGCGGTGCAAGACATTTCAGTCGCCGGGCAGGCTCTACCTCCTGGGCAACAGCCGCCGGCAGCAACCCCTAGCAAGGAGATAGATACAGTGACTACCCGTATTGGAATCAATGGCTTCGGGCGCATTGGGCGCAACTACTTCCGCGCGGCCCTCGAACAGGGCGCCGATCTCGAAATCGTTGCCGTCAATGACCTCACCAGTCCTGAGACGCTCGCTCACCTGCTGAAGTACGACTCCGTCACCGGCCGCCTCGGAGTCAGCGTCGAAGTTTCGGACGGCGCCCTCGTGGTGGACGGCAAGACCATCAAGGTGCTGGCCGAGAGGGATCCTGCTAACCTTCCGTGGGCGGATCTCGGTGTGGACATCGTCATCGAGTCCACCGGGTTCTTCACCAAGGCCTCCGACGCCCGCAAGCACATCGACGCCGGCGCCAAAAAGGTTCTCATCTCCGCTCCCGCCTCGGACGAGGACCTCACAGTTGTACTGGGAGTCAACGACGCCCAGTACGATCCCGAGAACCACCACATCATCTCCAACGCCTCCTGCACCACCAACTGCCTGGGCCCCCTGGCGAAGGTGCTCAATGACGCCTTCGGCATCGAGCACGGTCTGATGACAACCGTCCACGCCTACACGGCGGACCAGAACCTTCAGGACGGACCGCATAAGGATCTCCGCCGCGCCCGTGCAGCAGCCATCAACATGGTGCCTACTTCCACTGGTGCCGCCAAAGCGATCGGCCTCGTGCTGCCCGAACTGAAGGGCAAGCTTGACGGCTACGCGATCCGCGTACCGGTTCCCACCGGATCGGCGACCGACCTCACTGTCACTGTCGGCCGCGAAGTGTCTGCAGAGGAAGTGAACGCGGCTTACAAGGCGGCGGCAGCCGACGGCTCGCTCAAGGGCTACCTCTCCTACACGGAGGCGCCCATCGTCTCCTCGGACATCGTGACGGATCCGGCATCGTGCATTTTTGACTCCGGCCTGACCAAGGTCATCGGCAACCAGGTCAAGGTGGTCGGCTGGTATGACAACGAGTGGGGCTACTCGAACCGCCTCGTTGATCTCACCGAAATCGTCGCGGCGAAGCTCTCCTAGGGACACTGTGAGCTATTCATCGCTGGATGATCTGCTAAAAGTTGGCGTGCGCGGGCGGCGCGTACTGGTCCGATCGGACCTGAACGTGCCGCTCGATGGCAGCCTTCCCAACCTGCGTGTGACCGACGACGGCCGGATCAGGGCCTCGCTGCCGGTTCTGCGCAGGCTGACCGAGGCCGGCGCGGCGGTGATCGTCATGGCGCACCTTGGCCGTCCCAAAGGCGCACCCGAAGAGAAGTATTCGCTGAAGCCTGCGGTGGACCGGTTGGCTGAGCTGGCGGACTTCGACGTGGCCTTCGCCGATGATGTCACCGGTGAGAGCGCGCGCTCGCGTGCCTCCAGCCTGTCCGAGGGAGCCGTACTGGTTCTGGAGAACGTCCGTTTCGATTCACGTGAGACAAGCAAGGACGATTCCGAGCGGGCAGCGTTCGCAGACGAACTCGTGCAGTTGACGGGTACCAACGGCGCCTACGTGGACGACGCCTTCGGCGCGGTACACCGGAAGCACGCGAGCGTGTATGACATCGCATCGCGTCTGCCTGCCTACCAGGGCGACCTCGTGAAGGCCGAAGTGGATGTTCTGCAGCGCCTGACCGTGGAACCGGAGCGGCCCTTCGTCGTCGTGCTCGGTGGTTCGAAAGTTTCAGACAAACTTGCCGTCATCGAAAACCTCATCGGCACAGCGGACCGGTTGTTGATCGGCGGCGGCATGGTCTTCACTTTCCTCGCTGCGCAGGGACACTCCGTCGGTGCGAGCCTGCTTGAGAAGGACCAGCTCGACACCGTACGTGGCTACCTCGCCCGCGCCGAGGAGGCCGGCACCGAATTCGTGTTGCCTACCGACATCGTGGTTGCGGAGAAGTTTGCGGCCGACGCCGGCCATGAGACACGGCCCGCCGAAGCCATGGAATCAGGGCAATACGGCGCGGCGGGACTGGGACTGGATATCGGTCCCGAGTCGGGCGTTGCCTTCGCCCGCCACATTGGCCAGGCGCGCACAGTTTTCTGGAACGGGCCAATGGGCGTGTTCGAGTTCGATGCCTTCGCGGCCGGTACCAAAGCTGTGGCCCAGGCACTCGCTGATGCAACGTCGGCGGGTGCGCTCACGGTGGTTGGCGGCGGTGATTCGGCCGCGGCCGTCCGCGGCCTCGGCTTTGACGAGTCGAGCTTCAGCCACATTTCGACCGGTGGCGGCGCGAGCCTGGAATACCTTGAAGGCAAGGAACTGCCGGGCCTGACCGCTCTGCAGCGCTGACACCACTTCCGCAGACCTCTCTCTAGAACTGGAGAACCATGACTTCCTCGACGAACGGAACTTTCGACCGGCGTCCACTGATCGCCGGCAACTGGAAGATGAACCTGGACCACGTCCAGGGCATTACCCTGCTGCAGAAACTGGCATGGACCCTCGATGACGCAAAGCACGACTACTCGCGCGTGGAGGTGGCGGTGTTCCCTCCGTTCACCGACCTCCGCGGAGTCCAGACGCTTGTCAAGGGTGATGACCTCGAAATCGTCTACGGAGGCCAGGACCTTTCACCCTTCGATTCCGGCGCCTACACCGGCGACATTTCCGGTCAGTTCCTGGAGAAGCTTGGATGCGCCTACGTGCTTGTCGGCCATTCGGAGCGGCGAACCATTCATGGTGAGTCGGATGAACTCCTGAACCGAAAGGTACAGGCCGCATACCGCCACAATGTGGTTCCGGTCCTCTGCGTCGGCGAGGGGCTTGAGATTCGCCAGGCGGGGAACCACGTTGAACATACTCTCGGGCAGCTTCGCGAGGACGTCGCCGGGCTGAGCACGGAGCAGGCAGGCAATCTGGTGGTCGCCTACGAACCTGTGTGGGCCATCGGAACGGGTGAGGTTGCTGGGCCAGGTGACGCACAGGAGATGTGCGCAGCCATCCGCGCGGAACTTGCCATGATCTTCGACGAATCAGTTGCTGCGCGGGTCCGGCTTCTCTACGGGGGTTCCGTGAAAGCATCGAATGCCGCTGCGATTCTCAAGGAGCGCGACGTCGACGGTGTGCTGGTTAGCGGAGCGAGCCTGGACGTCGATGAGTTTGCTAACATTGTCAGGTTCGAGCACCATCTGGTGACCGACTAAGGTCACGCTGAAAGGTCACCGTGGAAATTCTCCGTATCATCCTGTTGGTACTGCTGGGTATCACCAGCTTGTTGCTGACACTGCTCATCCTTCTCCACAAAGGCAGGGGCGGCGGTATGTCCGACATGTTCGGCGGCGGCATGACAACCAGCATGGGGTCTTCCGGAGTTGCTGAGCGCAACCTTAACCGCTTCACGGTTGCCCTCGGGCTCGCGTGGGGCGTGGTCATCGTTGCCCTCGGGCTGATCCAACGCTTCGCCGGGGACTCCTAGAACACCCTTCTGCTATCCCGCGTCCACCACATCAGGGCGTACACTGAACCTCGAACGCAGGTCGTGTGCGGTACTGATGGGAGAAATCCATGGTGAACGCGGGACACGCTTTTAAAGGCTCACGCATCGGTTCCGGTTACAGTCTGCCGGCATCGGGTAGGCATCTGGATGCAGAACGCGCGCAGGGTCTGGTAGACCGCACTGTCGTGAGTTACTGGTGCCTGGAAGGCCACGAGACGAGGCCCACCTTCGCAAAGTTGAGCGAAGCCGAGATTCCTGAGGTGTGGGAGTGCGGCCGTTGCGGCCGGCCCGCCGGGCGGTCACCGGGAATGGATCTCAACACCGACGGCGATGAGCCGTTTAAGAGTCACCTCCAGTATGTGAAGGAACGCCGCACAGAAGCGGAAGCAAAAAAGGTGTTGGAGAATGCGCTGGCGCAGTTGCGCCAGCGCCATTCCGTCTAGCCGGCGTCAGACTCGCCGGCGTCGATCAGACGCCCAGGAAGCTGGCTTGCAGCTTCCTGATCGATCAGCCACAGGGTTTTCCGCCGTCCGCGCGCGCCCGCAGCAGGAACCTGGACAGCGCCGGCACCGGCAAGTGCGAGCCCTACTGCACCAGCCTTGTCCTGACCGGCAACTCCCAGCCAGACTTCCTCAGCCGAGTTGATGGCTTCTAGCGTGAGGCTCACCCGTTCGGGTGGGGGCTTCGGTGCATCCCGAACGCCCACCACGGTTTGGCCCTTGGTACGTATACCCGCCATCTCGGGGAACAGCGAGGCAATATGCGCGTCGGGTCCGACGCCGAGCAGCAGTATGTCGAATTTCGGCAGACGCGGGTCCGCGAGTTGCGTGCCTGCTGCTGCTTCCTTGTCCGCAGCTTGCTGTAGGCGGGAGGCGTAATCGGCAGCTGCCTCGTCCTCGGTGCTGAAGGAGTCGGATGCACCGAATTCATGCACACGCTCGGCGGAGACGCCGATCTGGTCCAGAAGAGCCGTCCTGGCCTGAACAACATTGCGGTCCTGGTGGCCGGCCGGAAGGAAGCGCTCATCCCCCCACCAGAAATCCACAGTGGACCAGTCCACTGCCGACAGGGCAGGAGACTCGGCCACAGCGCGGAGCGCGCCAATTCCGAGTGTCCCGCCGGTGAGGACCACAGTGGCGGTTCCACGCTCGTTTTGAATATCCACGAGCCGTGTAACGAGACGCGCCGCTACTGACGCCGCCAACAATCCCGCGTCAGGGTGGATGCTGACTTTAGGTTCAGTGTTCACTGGTCCGTACGCTCCTCAAATTGGTCCGTGCGAGCCCATCGGTGATGACTTCGCCGAACACGTCATCAGGGTCAAGCCGCCGCAACTCTTCCGCGAGACAGTCTTGCAGGCTGCGACGGGGGAGGGAAATTCGCTGTACGGGTTGGTCCGGCTGGTGCAACTCCGCGACGGATCGCCGCGGACGATTGAGCTCGACATCGCCTGCGGCGCGGGACAGCACTACCCGATGCAGGCCGGTTCCAGGCTCACCGGCCTCGATAGAGACCGGTGTGTCGAGTGCCAGGGTCAGCCACGCTGCAAGCAGTACCGTACTGGGGGAGTCGGAAGCCCCTTCCACGGTAACTGCGGTGATGGGCGATCCATCGAGTTGCTCAAGAACGGCGGCGAGCTGGATCCGCCAATTCGTCAGCCTCGTCCAGGCCAAGTCGGTATCTCCAGCCTGATACGTCCGGCGGATGTTGAACAACGCCGCCGTCGGATCGGGCTCGTTTGCTGAATCGGTAATGCGACGGTGCGCGATGCTGCCGATTGAGGTTTGAGCGGCTGCTTCGGGAACACCATGCGGCCACCAGGCGACGATCGGGGCGTCAGGGAGCAGAAGCGCCGAAACGAGAGACTCGCTTTCTCCTGCCAGCTCTCCGTAACCGCGCAGGACGATCACCTCGGACGCGCCGGCGTCGCCGCCGACCCGGATCTGCGCGTCGAGCCGAGTCTGTGCGGGGTTGGTTCCCTCGGCCAGAACGATGATGCGGCAAGGATGTTCCCTGCTGGCTTCATTTGCAGCGAGGATCGCTTCTTCCTCGTGGCCGGAACGGGTGATGACCACCAGCGTCAGCACCCTGCCAAGGGCGACAACGCCGCCCTTGTCCCGCATGGTCATGATTTCCTTTGAAACCTTGGAGGTTGTTGTATCAGGTAGATCGACGATCATGGCCGCCTCCAGGTCCTTCCATCACGGGCCAGCAATTCATCAGCGGAGTCCGGACCCCAGCTGCCGGGAACGTATTTCTCGGGTGCTGAGGAGAGGGTTGACCAGTACTCTTCGAACGGATCGAGTATCTTCCACGACAGTTCCACCTCCTGGTGGCGCGGGAACAGCGGCGGTTCTCCGAGCAGCACGTCGAGGATCAGGCGTTCGTAAGCTTCCGGACTGGATTCGGTGAAGGAGTGGCCGTAACCGAAGTCCATGGTTACGTCGCGCACCTCCATCTGCGTTCCGGGAACCTTCGAACCGAAACGGATAGTGGCGCCCTCGTCCGGCTGGACGCGAATGACTACGGCATTTTGTCCGAAATCTCCCTCCCCGTGATCGCGGAACAGAAGATTCGGTGCACGCTTGAAGACGACGGCAATCTCCGTGACCCTGCGGCCCAAGCGTTTACCGGCGCGGAGGTAGAACGGTACACCGCTCCAGCGCCGGGTATTGATGTCCAACCGGATTGCTGCGTAGGTTTCCGTCGTGGAATCGGCTGGAATACCGTCCTCGTCCAGGAAGGCGTTCACCAGTTCGCCTCCCTGCCAGCCGCCGTCGTACTGTCCCCTGGCAGAGTGGGTGGACAGATCGTCAGGCAATTTGACGGCGGCAAGAACTTTTTCCTTCTCAGCGCGTAAATCCTCCGCGTTGAATGAGATCGGTTCCTCCATAGCTGTCAGGGCCAACAGCTGGAGCAGATGGTTCTGGATGACGTCGCGCGCAGCTCCGACACCGTCGTAGTAGCCGGCCCTGCCGCCGATGCCGATGTCCTCCGCCATGGTGATCTGGACGTGGTCAACGTAGTTGGCGTTCCAGAGCGGCTCGAAGAGCTGGTTGGCGAAACGGAGAGCGAGGATGTTCTGGACGGTTTCCTTGCCAAGGTAGTGGTCAATCCGGAAAACCGCATCGGGAGGAAAGACCTGCTCAACGATCGCGTTCAGCTCACGGGCGGATTCCAGGTTGTGGCCGAACGGCTTCTCGATAACCACCCGGCGCCATTTGCCTTCCTCCGGCTGAGCGAGGCCATGCTCGGACAGCTTCTGGCACACCAGCTCGAACGCCTTGGGCGGAATGGAGAGGTAAAACGCGTGATTACCCCGGGTTCCGCGCGTTGAGTCGAGGTCCTCGACGGTCTTCTTGAGCTCTATGAAGGCGTCGTCGTCGTCGAAGTTTCCCTGAACAAACCGGATGCCGGCTGAAAGCTGTTCCCACACCGACTCGTCAAAGGGGGTTCGGGCGTACTGCTTCACCGACGTCAGAACCTCCTGGGCGAAGTCCTCATCACTCCAGTCCCGGCGTCCGAACCCCACCAGCGCGAAACTCGGAGGCAGCAGTCCGCGGTTCGCGAGGTCATAGACAGCCGGCATCAGTTTTTTGCGCGCAAGGTCACCTGTCACGCCAAACAGGACCAGCGACGACGGTCCAGCGATCCGGTTGAGGCGTCGGTCCCGTGGGTCCCGCAGTGGATTTCTGAACTTGGTGCTGTTATCAGGCATCTACCCGTTTCCGTTTTCAGCTGATCGGGCGGCCAGGTGATCAATGACGTCCTGAAGCTGCCGGATGCCCGCAGGGCGGTCTGACAGGTGGAGGCGCAGGACCGGACGGTGCGCATCTTCGAGAACCTTTGCGTCTCCTGCGGCCTGGGCAGCGATCAACTCACCGAAGCTGAAGGGCCGTTCGGGAATTACCAGGTCCTCTGTAGTAGCTCCGGTTATCTGGAGGTACGCGCCCACCGGTGTTCCGCCCTTGTGGAACTGCCCGGTGGAGTGCAGGAAGCGGGGCCCCCAACCGAACGTCACCGGACGGCCGGTTGCCCGCGCCAGGGCCGGTCGGATCCTGGCCAGCGGAGCCTCAGCGATGCGGTCGAGATACGCCTGTACCGCAAGGTAGCCGTTCGGCTCCAGCGATCCGATCAATGCCTCGAGCGCTTCACCGAGCGTAGCTGCCGAGCCGAGCAGGCTTCGGCTGCCGCGAACCTCGACAGCTCCGTCCACGAAGTTCGGGGCTGCGGCCCGGGCCGCTCGTCCAGCAGTCCGCGGGCGGCCTGCTTGGCCGCCTCCACATCCGGCTGATCGAATGGGTTGATACCCAGAAGCCTGCCGGCGACGGCGGTTGCGAATTCCCATGCCAGGAGCTGGCTGCCGAGGCTGCCTCCGACGGCGATGGCGTTCCCGGCCGGCTCGGTGTTGGAGTCGGGAGAGACCAGATGGACTGCCAGTACGTCCGGTGCACCCGAGGACAATTCAGGAGCGCCCTGTTCTGCAACAACGGGAAGGACTCCTGTTCCCAGCTTGCCGGTTGATTCGGCAATGAGCTGTTCGACCCAGTCGCCGAGGCCGATGATTCCGGACCCTTCGTCAACGAACACGATCTTGTCGCGTAGCGGTAGGGTACCGCCGAGAACTGCGCCGAGGCGCAAACCGACGTTGCCGGCGTCGTCATCGAACAGGAATTCACCGATGGATTCCGCGTCATCAAGCAAGGTGGCCACATCCGCCCCCGCGAGGCCTGAGGGCACGAGGCCGAACGCGGTGAGGGCGGAATATCGGCCTCCCACCGTCGGATCAGCGTTGAAAACGGCGCGGTAGCCGGCAGCCCGGGCGGATTCATCCAGTGGTGAGCCGGGATCAGTGACGATGATGATCCGGCTCTTGGCGTCTACTCCGGCATCAGTGAAGGCCTGCTCAAAGACCCGGCGCTGGGAGTCGGTTTCTACCGTTGAACCCGACTTCGAGGACACCACAATGGCGGTGGTCCCGATGCGCTCGGCCAGTGCCCCGCGAACCTGTGCAGGATCGGTTGAGTCGAGAACAGTCAGCTCAACCCCGGCGGACCGGGTAATGACCTCAGGCGCAAGCGACGAGCCACCCATGCCGCAGAGCACAATGTGGTTCACGCCCTCGTTTGCGAGATCGCTGCGCAGCTGCTTGATCTCCGGCAGGAGGGCGCGAGAGGCATCGATCAGGTCAACCCAGCCCAAACGGACCGATGCCTCAGACTCAGACTCAGGTCCCCACAGGGTGGAGTCCTTGGCCATGATCCGCGAAGCGACCTTCTCCTGCACGAGTTCGGGCATGGCCCGCTCGATCGCTTCAGCGGCGGCCCCGGATGCGTTGACAAAGAGGGTAGCCATGAGTGATCAGCCCTTCGCAGATTCGAGCGCGGTAGTGACTGTTTCGAGGAGTTCGCCCCAGCTGGCCACGAACTTGTCCAGACCCTCTTCCTCAAGCAGGTGGACGATTTCCTTGTAGGAGATTCCGATGTTCTCGAGCCGGTCCAGGATGTCGTTGGACTCCGCATAGGTGCCGGTGACGGTGTCGCCCGCGATCTCACCGTGGTCTGCAGTGGCTTCGAGGGTCTTCTCCGGCATGGTGTTCACAACGCCGGCGGCCACGAGACCCGTGACGTACAGCGTGTCCGGGTACGCGGGATCCTTGACGCCGGTCGAGGCCCAGAGCGGGCGCTGCGGGTGGGCACCGGCTGTTGCGAGGACCTTCCAGCGCTCGGAACTGAAGGCTTCTTCATAGACCTGGTAGGCGAGACGGGCGTTGGCAAGCCCGGCCTGGCCGCGCAGCGCCGCTGCTTCATCGGTTCCCATGGCGTCGAGGCGCTTGTCGATCTCTGCATCCACGCGCGAAACGAAGAAGGAAGCCACCGAATGGATGGTGGAGAGATCATGCCCGTTGTCCTTCGCCTGCTCAAGGCCCAGCATGAAGGCGTTGATGACTTCGCGGTAGCGCTCAAGCGAGAAGATCAGGGTCACATTGACGCTGATTCCGGCTGCGAGGGTTGCCGTGATCGCTTCGAGGCCTTCAACGGTGGCGGGGATCTTGATGTGGACGTTGCTGCGGCCCACCGCATCGAACAGGTGCCGGGCCTCGGCGATGGTGCCCGCCGTATCGCGGGCAAGCCGGGGATCAACTTCGATGGACACGCGTCCGTCGACTCCGCCCGTCTTCTCAGCGACCGGGGCAAAGATGTCGCACGCCTGGGCTACATCGGTAGTGGTGATTTCGAAGACGGCAGTGTCGACGTCCGCGCCGGATGCAGCAAGCTGCTTGACCTGCGCTGAGTAGGACTCGCCGTTCTTAAGCGCTGCGGCGAAGATGCTCGGGTTGGTAGTGACCCCGACGACGTCGCGGTCAGCGATAAGCGCCTTCAGGGTTCCAGTGGTGATCCGCTCACGGGAGAGGTCATCCAGCCAGATGGACACGCCGGCTTCGGAAAGTGCGGCGGTAGGGGTGGGAGTCATTGCGTTTTCTCCTTGATCCAGGGTGGATTGTGCTGTCTGTGACGCAGTGCTAGAGGTGATCGCCGGTTGTCGAAGCAGGGGCGCCGGCTGCTGCCGCCGTCCCGTCCGGAGCACTGCGTGTCCCCGCGGCAGCGATCGAATCGCGGGCAGCCTCGACCACGGCTTCGGAGGTAATTCCGAACTCGCGGAACAGGGTCTTGTAATCGGCTGAGGCACCGAAGTGCTCAAGCGAGACAGAGCGGCCGGCATCGCCGACGAGCTCCCGCCAACCCTGGGCAATTCCGGCCTCTACTGATACGCGGGCCCGGATGCCCGAAGGCAGAACTGACTCGCGGTATGACTCATCCTGCTTGTTGAACCATTCGAGGCAGGGCAGGGAAACGACGCGCGCGGCGATGCCGTCCTTCTGCAGCTCCGAGCGGGCCTCGACGGCAAGTTGGACTTCGGACCCGGTAGCGATCAGGATGACGTCCGGGTCACCGTTGGGCGCTTCGGCAAGGACATAAGCACCTCTGGCGACGCCTTCAGCCGAGGCAAAGGTGTCTCCATCCGCTTCACCGGCGCCGCGCTCCCAGGTGGGGATGTTCTGTCGGGTGAGAACGATACCGGCAGGGTTCGAGGTGTTCTCGAGGATGGTGCGCCACGCAACCGCGACCTCATTCGCGTCGCCCGGGCGGACAACGTCCAGACCCGGAATCGCGCGGAGCGACGCAAGCTGCTCGACGGGCTGGTGGGTTGGCCCATCTTCACCGAGCCCGATGGAGTCGTGGGTCCACACATAAATCGCAGGCACTCCCATGAGCGCGCCGAGTCGGATGGCCGGCCGCTGATAGTCGCTGAAGATCAGGAAGGTGCCCGAGAATGCCCGCGTGCTGCTGTGCATGACAATGCCGTTTACTATGGCGGCGGCAGCATGTTCGCGGATACCGAAGTGCAGAACCCTGCCGTAGGGGTTTCCGGACCAGGCATCAGTCTGCTTGCTGACAGGCACGAAGGATGGAGATCCCTCGATTGTGGTGTTGTTGGATTCCGCCAGGTCTGCTGAACCGCCCCAGAGTTCCGGCAGCACTGGACCGATTGCACTGAGTACCTTGCCGGAAGCGGCACGGGTGGACATATCCTTGCCGGCCTCGAACTCAGGAAGGCTCGACTCCCAGCCGTCGGGAAGTTCGCGGGCGGAGATGCGGTCGAGCAGCGCGGCGCTGTCTGGATCGGCGGACTTCCAGGCACTGAACGTGTCTTCCCAGCTCCTGCGGGCTTCCTGGCCGCGGTCCACAACCTTCCGGGCGTGAGCCAGGACTTCGTCGTCGACCTGGAAATGCTGTTCCGGATCGAGTCCCAGGGTGGACTTCAGCGCCGCAACCTCGTCCTTGCCGAGCGCTGAACCGTGGATCTTGCCCGTGTTCTGCTTGTTGGGAGCAGGCCAGCCGATGATGGTGCGGAGGGAAATGATGGAGGGGCGGGAGGTCTCTGCCTTCGCGGCCTTCAGGGCACTGTAGAGCTCGGCGATGTCCTCCACGTATTCACCGGTTTTGGTCCAGTCCACCCGCTGGGTGTGCCAGCCGTAGGCAGCGTAGCGGCCGAGGACATCCTCGGTGAAGGCGATATCTGTGTCGTCCTCGATGGAGATGTGGTTCTCGTCGTAGATCATCACGAGGTTACCCAGTTCCTGGTGACCGGCGAGGGAAGACGCCTCGGAGGTAACGCCTTCCTGCAGGTCACCGTCGGAAGCGATGACCCAGATGGTGTGGTCGAACGGGCTCTCACCCTGCGGCGCTTCCGGGTCAAGGAGGCCGCGCATGCGGCGCTGGGCGTAAGCGAAACCGACGGAGGAGGCGAGGCCCTGGCCGAGCGGGCCAGTGGTGATCTCGACGCCCGCGGTGTGGCGGTACTCGGGGTGGCCCGGGGTCTTGGAGCCCCAGGTCCGCAGCGCCTTCAGGTCCTCGAGTTCGAGGCCGTAGCCGGAGAGGAAAAGCTGAATGTAGAGGGTCAGCGAGGTGTGCCCGGGGGAGAGTACGAAGCGGTCACGGCCGGTCCACTCCGGGTCGGTAGGATCATGGCGCATGAATTTCTGGAAGAGGAGGTAGGCCGCCGGGGCGAGGCTCATCGCCGTTCCCGGGTGCCCGTTCCCCACCTTCTCTACCGCATCCGCCGCGAGTACACGGATTGCGTCTACCGCACGCTCATCCAGTTCGTTCCAGTCCAGGTCCTGCTTTTCCAGCTGTGGCACGTTCACCGGGCCCCTCTCTTTACGTCACGGCCAGCGCCGCGGCGCCGAGTGGGACTGCGCCACGGAAGCGAAAGTCCCCGCGGCCAGCCGGCCGTTCACCGTTGAAAACTTGAATACTGCTGCGTTTCGACCACACCGGAAATCCCCGCACGCTGGGTGCTGCTGACACATCTGCCGAGTAAAAAAACTCCTCGGGCCATTCCTTGTGTGTCCCGGCGTGCGGGAGTGATCCAGGCGATACAGGCCAGCTTAGCGCTTTCGATTCCGAATGCGCGTGGCCCGGACTTTTGTGAAGGGTCACACAAAGACACGAACGACGGCGCTGGGATCCCGCCCGCTCCGGCCTCCCTCTTTTCTACGAGCTGTAAAAAACTCGTATGGACCGGGTATGATGGCGGTGGACTTTATCCTCAATTCAGAAGCAGAGCATCCTCCCGTGAATTTCGATCAGGTGGCAGTTGCGCCCAGCGTGAATCAGGCAGGCAGCGGCGTATCCCGCAAGCTTCGCGCGTATCTGGCACTGACCAAACCGCGGGTCATTGAACTGCTGCTGGTCACCACCCTTCCCACCATGATCTTCGCCCAGGGCGGATTTCCGTCGCTCGGCCTGGTCATAGCCACCATGGTCGGCGGTGCCTTTGCTGCCGGAAGCGCGGGTGCTTTCAACTGCTATCTCGACCGTGATATCGACAAGGTGATGAACCGAACGGTCAACAGACCATTGGTGACCGGAGAAGTGACACCGCGGGAAGCGCTGATTTTCGCGTGGGCCCTGGGCATCGCATCGGTCGCCATCCTGTGGGTAGGCACCAACCCTCTCGCTGCCTGGCTCGGAGTGGGCGCAATCTTCTTCTATGTCGTCATCTACACCCTCATCCTGAAACGTCGGACAGCGCAAAACATCGTGTGGGGCGGGGCAGCAGGCTGCATGCCGGTGCTGATTGCATGGGCTGCAGTGACAGGAACGGTGGAATGGCCGGCGGTTGTGCTCTTCCTGGTGATATTTCTATGGACGCCGCCGCACTATTGGCCGCTGTCCATGAAGTACAGCGACGACTACAATGCAGCGAACGTGCCCATGCTTGGTGCCATTGCGGGCGCTGGAGTTGTCTCCGTTCAGGTCGTTCTCTATGCCTGGGCCACGGTGATTTGCTCGCTCCTTCTTGTTCCCGTGGGCGGGGCAGGTTGGGTTTACGCCGTCGCGGCAGTTCTCAGCGGCGGCTGGTTCATTCTGGAGTCCCATAAACTGCACGCCTCGGCCCAAGCGGGGACAGCCACGGGCAAGACGGCGATGAAGGTCTTCCACGGATCAATCAGCTACCTCACCGTGCTGTTTCTGGCTCTCGCTATTGATCCCTTCGTCGGGACTGCAATCTTCGCGAGCTAGGCAGCAGCGCTCTCCACCTAGGATGGTGGAATGGTCTTCACCGGAGTCGTTGCCTACCCCCTGACGCCTTTCACTGCGGACAGCGCGGTGAACTCAGCCGAACTTTCGCTCCTTGTGGATCGTCTGGCCCGGTCGGGGGTCGATTCCGTCACGGTGCTCGGGTCCTCCGGCAGCTTTGCCTATCTTGACGGTGATGAACGGAAGCGGGTCATTTCCTGCGCGGTGGACGCCGCCGCAGGCCGCGTTCCGCTGGCGGTGGGTATCAGCGCAGTCGCTACCCGGGAGGTAGTTGCAGGAGCACGGGCCGCGGAACGGCTGGGGGCGGACGGGGTGGTTCTCTCACCTGTGTCCTACCTGCCGCTGACCGACGACGAGCTCATTGCGCTGGTGGAGGAAGTAGCCTCCGCAACTACTCTGCCCATCTGCCTGTACAACAATCCGTCCACCACCCAGTTCTCCATCGACGTGGAATTGGTGGGTCGGCTTGAGCACGTGCCCTCCCTGGTCGCTTTCAAGGACACGGCTGCTACTCCCGCAGAATTCGCCGATCGCGCGGCACGGTTGCGGGGAGCGCTCAACCGGCGGATCAGTCATGGCGCCAGCGGCGACCCACTTATAGCGACCGGCGAGGTGACCGCGGACGCCTGGCACACGGGCCTAGCAGCGCTCTTGCCTGCCAGCTACCTGGCGTTCCGCGCCGCGGTGCTGAAAGGTGATCCGGCGAGGGTGTCCGCGGAACGGTCCCGACTGGTGCCGGTGGTCCAGGCCGTCCACCGCCTGCGGAAGCTCAGCGGTCTGCATGCCCTGGGCAGGGCGTGCGGGGTGGACGCCGGAGATCCGCGACGGCCGCTCCTTCCGATCGCCGGAAGCGAGCAGCGCGACCTGGCGCGGCTGGCTGAGGCGTTCGACGACGTCGAGGACGGCGTGCAGGGCTGACGCTAGTCGGCGCCGGTAGCAGCTTCTACCCGCCGGCGGGAATATCCGATGTAGATGGCGTGCGCCATCGCCGCCGTGAGCACGGAAGCTCCCAGCATGTGCAGCGCAACCAGGGCCACCGGCAGGTGGAGGAAATGCTGCAGGTAGCCAACAGCGCCCTGCGCAAAGACGACGACGGTCAGAAGAACCAGGGCGAAGCGCAGGCGCTGCGCAACCCGGAGCCGGTACGCAGCGAAGACCAGCACGAGTACCGTCAATACGAGCAGGTAGACCGGGGCGGCATGGATGCGGGTCATCAGATCCGGGTTGAGGTTGTTCCGCGCCGCACCCGCGTCTCCTGCGTGGGGCCCCGATCCGGTGACCACCACACCGAGCAGCACCGCGGCGGTCACCAGTACCCCCGCGGCGGCGAGGAGCTGTCGAAGCAGCGGTGTGGCACGCGGAGTGTTGTCAGCTTCCGCCTCAGCGGGGGAAAGCCGTGTGCGGTTCACCAGCACCGTGGCCACCGTAATCAGGACCATCGAGATGATGAAGTGCCAGCCAACCACCCACGGGTTGAGCTGAGTCAGGACCGTGATCCCACCCACCACAGCCTGCGCGGGGATCCCCGCGAAAAGAACAACGGCGGGCACAAAAAGGTCCCGCCGGGTCTTTCGCATGTTCCACAGGACCACGAGCATGGCGATCGCGATCGCGGTGAGGACGAAGGTGAGCAGGCGATTCCCGAATTCGATGATGCCGTGTACGCCCATTTCCGGGGTGGTGACCATGGAGTCAGCAGTGCACAGCGGCCATTCAGGACAACCCAGGCCGGATGCGGTGAGCCGCACTGCACCACCTGTGACGACGATCAGGATCTGGGAGACAAGCGAGGCAAGCGCCAGCGCGCGAACCGACGGTGTGACTGTCCGGGGTAGGCGCTCGACCAGACGGGCAGGGGAGATTTGAGTCATGTTCCTAACTCCATTTGAACCAGCGGACGGCGGCCAGGCCCACGACGGCGGCCCAGCCGCACAGCAGTGCGAAGGACAAGGCATCGAATGTGCCGGAGGTAAGGGCAGTGCGCAGCCCGTCGCCCAGTGCGGCTGAGGGCAGCAGCGCAACGACGGGCTGGATGACCTCGGGCATGCTGCTGCGGGGGATGACAGTACCGCCGACGGCTGCCAGCAGAACCCACGCCAGATTGGTCACAGCAAGGGTTGCCTCGGGCCGGAGGGTTCCGGCTATCAGGAGCCCCAGAGCAGTGAAGGCCGCGATTCCCGGCACCAGCATGGCAAGTGCCGGAAGAATCCCGCTGAGCGGGGGCTGCCAACCAAGCAGAACCGCCATCGTGCCGATGACTGTGATTTGGATAGCGAGAACCGCACCCACCGCGAGGACCTTCCCCAAAATCAGCCCACTGCGGCCGAGCGGGGTGGTCGAAAGGAAGCGAAGCACACCGTAACGGCGGTCGAACCCGGTTGCGATCCCTTGTCCGGTGAATGCCGTGGAAAGTACGCACAGCGCAATCACACCCGGGGTCCCTGCCTCGAGCCGCGGCACGCCGAGAACATCGAAGAAGGGGGTGAAGGCAATGGCGCTCAGTGCAAGCAGGGGGAGCACGATGGCCAGAACGAGCTGTTCCCCATTGCGAAGCATGGCGATCGTCTCATACCTGCCATGCTGCAGGACCCGCACGGGCAGCGGGGAAGCGCTCATCGGATACTCCGTCCGGAGACATCGAGGAAGACGTCCTCCAACGAGCGGGAGGTCAGGGAGATCGAGGCCGGCAGGATGCCGTTCTCTGCCCACCAGGCAGCGATGACTGCCAGGTCCTCTGGTGTTAGTGCGCCGTTCACGCAGTATTTGCCGGGCGAGGGCTCAGAGACATCGAGATGGACCAGGCGGTCGGCGGGCAGTGTGAGGCCGATCTGCGCTTCAAACCGAAGCTCCCGGGCGGCATCCGCGGTATGGGCGGTCAGTTCGGCCACTGTTCCCTGTCTGACCGTCCTGCCCTGGTCAATGATGTAGACGTAATCCGCGAGCCGTTGGGCGTCGTCGAGCAGGTGAGTGGTCAGAATGATCGCAAGGCCTTCGTCCCGAAGCTCCGTAATCAACTCGAAGACGATATTGCGTGACTGCGGATCAAGTCCTGCACTTGGCTCATCGAGGAAGAGCACTTCAGGATTACCCACGAGGGCACACGCAAGGGCAAGGCGCTGCTTCTGGCCTCCCGAGAGCCGCCTCACCGAGGTCCGTGCGAATGAGTCGATTCCAAGCCGGGCTGCCAGCTGCTCGACATTGAGGGGTGAGGCATACATGCCGGCCACGTGGTGCAGCAGGGGCAGTGGCCGGACTGCCGGAGGCAGCCCGCCCTCCTGCAGCATGATGCCGACGCGGCTGCGAAGTGGGGCGCCCGCGCGCCACGGATCTTCGCCAAGGAGGCGCACGCTGCCGCCGCTGGGCTTCTGCAGGCCCTGCGCGCACTCGAGCGTGGTGGTCTTGCCCGCTCCGTTGGCGCCCAGCAATGCGGTGACGCTGCCCATGTCAGCGCGGAGACTGACGCCGTCGAGCACGCGGATCATCTTGCCGTCGAGGGATGAGACTGGGCCGAAGTCCTTGACGAGCCCGCTGACTTCGACGGCGGGAGGGGAGGAAGGCACCGGATAATTCTACGCCACGTAGTAGCTGTCTCACGATGGCTCTGTCGGCACACCGGATGGGTAGCCTCGCCTTACTGGAAGCGGGTGGGCTTCTGGAATAGATTAGGACATGGTTATGTTGTCTTAATTGGCTCGTTCCGCTCAATTCGAGCTCCAAGCCTACTTCCCAATGCACCCTTAAGGAGGCCACGTTGTCACATTCCGTTGTCCCGGGCCGTACCAAGGGAGATAGCGTTTTCGGTGGAGTTGACGATGCCGATTCCCGCCGCGCCGTCGATGAGCGGACCAGGGACAAAGTGCTTTCCGCAGTTCTTGAGCACGGTCCGGTGAGCGCGGCTGAACTCGGCGACCGGCTGGGTTTCACGCCGGCGGCGGTCCGGCGCCATCTTGACGCGCTGTCCCGTGACGGCCTGATCGAGGTCAAAGTCATCGGCAGTCCTTCCCCGGGTGCAGGCCGTCCCGCGCGCCGCTATGTCCTCAGCCAGCGGGGCCAGACACGGCTGGGCAACGATTATCTGCACATCGCGCAGGCAGCGCTAGGTCAGCTACGGGAGATCGCGGGGCCTGACGCCGTCCGCCAATTTGCAGCGGGCAGGTTCGCCGACATGGAGGAGCGGTACCGGCCGGTCATTGAGTCCGCGGGAGACCGCCTCGAAGACAAGGCTGCAGCGCTTGCAGAAGCACTGAGCCTTGACGGATTCGTCGGCTCCACACGGGAAATCGGCAGAAACGCACCCCATGCGGCGATGCTGAGCGTGCAGCTCTGCCAGGGACATTGTCCCATTCAGGAACTCGCGGCTGACTTCCCCGATTTCTGTGAACAGGAAACCGATGTTTTTGCCCGGCTGCTCGGCGTGGACGTTCGCAGGCTGTCCACTCTCGCAGCCGGCGGCCACGTCTGCACAACACACATACCGATCGGCCGCATCGCGCGCGCCGGTGAAACTGCCCGCCAATCACCCGAAAGCGACGCCCCGGCGCCGCACCCATACGTAACAAACGTCTCCAACCATCAGCAAGGAAGGCCGTGATGACGGATCAGACAGATCAGAAGGCATTGGTTCCCGAGGCCGTGCCCGCAGGAGTACTCAGCGACATCCTCGAGAGAAATCCGGAGCTCGAAGGCATCGGTACCTACGAGTATGGCTGGTCCGACAAGAACGACGTCGGCGCCAACGCCCGTCGCGGCCTGAGCGAAGAGGTTGTCCGCGACATCTCCGCCAAGAAGAACGAGCCCGAGTGGATGCTCGATCTCCGGCTGAAGGGTCTGAAGTACTTCGACCGCAAGCCGATGCCCAACTGGGGCGCGGACCTGTCGGGCATCGACTTCGACAACATCAAGTACTTTGTGCGGTCCACCGAAAAGCAGGCCGGTAGTTGGGAAGACCTTCCCGACGACATCAAGAACACCTACGAAAAGCTCGGCATCCCTGAGGCTGAGCGTAATCGCCTGGTTTCCGGCGTCGCCGCGCAGTACGAATCCGAAGTTGTCTACCACCAGATCAATGAGGAACTCGAGCGCCAGGGCGTCATCTTCATGGACACCGACACCGCGCTGCGGGAGCACCCTGAGTTCTTCGAGGAGTATTTCGGTTCGATCATTCCGGTCGGTGACAACAAGTTTGCTTCACTGAACACCGCTGTCTGGTCCGGAGGCTCTTTTGTCTACGTACCGCCCGGTGTCCACGTTGAGATTCCCCTGCAAGCCTACTTCCGCATCAACACGGAGAACATGGGTCAGTTCGAGCGGACACTGATTATCGCTGACGAAGGCTCCTACGTGCATTACATCGAAGGCTGCACGGCACCCATCTACACGTCAGACTCGCTGCACTCCGCCGTCGTCGAAATTGTGGTCAAGAAGAATGCACGCGTTCGCTACACCACAATCCAGAACTGGTCCAACAACGTCTACAACCTGGTAACCAAGCGGGCCATCGCGCATGAAGGCGCCACCATGGAGTGGATCGACGGAAACATCGGCTCCAAGGTCACCATGAAGTATCCGGCTGTCTACCTGGTCGGGGAGCATGCCAAGGGCGAGACGCTGTCGATCGCATTCGCCGGCGAGGGCCAGCACCAGGACACCGGATCCAAGATGGTCCACATTGCGCCGAATACGAAGTCTTCGATCATCTCGAAGTCGGTCGCCCGCAGCGGCGGGCGTGCCGCATACCGCGGTCTGGTGCAGGTCCGGGAGGGCGCAACTCACTCGGCCAACACCGTACGCTGTGATGCCCTGCTGGTTGACACCATCTCCCGCTCAGACACCTACCCGTACGTGGACATCCGTGAAGACGATGTCACCATGGGCCACGAAGCCACGGTCTCGCGAGTGAGCGAAGAGCAGTTGTTCTACCTTATGTCCCGAGGGATGCCCGAGGACGAGGCCATGGCGATGATCGTGCGCGGATTCATTGAACCCATTGCACGTGAACTCCCCATGGAGTACGCGCTCGAACTGAACCGCTTGATCGAACTCCAGATGGAAGGAGCCGTAGGTTAATGGCTGAAACCACCCAGTTGACCCCCGAACTGACTGACGAGAAGGCCCGTATCGGATCACCGTCGAGCCCGGAGAAAATTGCCATTGACGGCTTCACCGAGGAAGGCGAAAACCTTTCCCCGACGAACACCGGCGCCGAGCAGCACGGGTTGAAGAAGCACAGCCACGGGGATGACCCTGTTGTGCCGGAAGCATCTCGAGGCGAGCGGCTCAAATCTTACAAGCTTGCCGACTTCCCACCACTGACCGGCCGCGAAGAGGACTGGCGGTTCACGCCGATCAAGCGCCTCCGCGGTCTGCATACCGATGCCCTGACAGGCAGTGGGCCCGAGGTTACCGTGTCCGGTGCATCGAACATCCTGGTGGAAACCGTCGAGCGCACGGATTCCCGCTTCGGTTCCGCAGCGATTCCTGAGGACAGGGTTGCCGCGGCCGCGTGGGAGGCGGTTACGCAGGCAACCGTCGTGACCATCCCCGATGAGACGGAAGCCGACTGCGACGTCACCATCTCGATCAACGGCACCGATGAGGCTCCCGCTGCACAGCACCTCATCATTTCTGCAGGGAAGTTCTCCAAGGCTGTCGTGGTGCTCGACCACCATGGCAAGACCACTCTGGCGCAGAACATCGAGATTGTGGTCGGAGACGGCGCGCAGCTCACGGTGGTAAGTGTCCAGGAATGGGACGACGACGCCGTACACGCCTCCTCGCAGCAGGCGAAGATCGGCCGGGACGCCCGTTTCAAGCACGTGGTCGTCACTCTGGGTGGCGACCTCGTGCGGCTCACGCCGTCGTCATTCTTCACCGCTCCCGGCTCCGAGGTGGAAATGTACGGCCTCTACTTCGCCGATGCAGGGCAGCACCTTGAGCAGCGGCTCCTCGTTGACCACGCCGTACCGAACTGCAAGTCCCGCGTCACCTACAAGGGTGCCCTGCAGGGACAGGACGCGCACACTGTCTGGGTAGGCGACGTGCTGATCCGCAAGGAAGCCGAGGGAACGGATACGTACGAGACCAACCGGAACCTGTTGCTCACCGACGGCACCCGCTCGGATTCCGTACCGAACCTCGAGATCGAAACCGGCCTGATCGAAGGCGCCGGACACGCGAGCGCAACAGGCAGGTTCGACGATGAGCACTTGTTCTACCTGATGGCCCGCGGGATCGATGAGAAGACGGCCCGCCGTCTGGTAGTGCGCGGATTCCTCAACGAGGTCATCCAGCAGATCAAGGTTCCGGTACTGGAAGAGCGCCTCACGGAAGCCGTGGAGCGCGAGCTGGCTGCAGGGAACTACTGATGACCCGGACACCTGAGAACGGCACCGGGCCGCAGGGCGAGCTCGTCTGCAATGTGAATGATATTGAGGTCAAGCAGGCGCTGCGGATCCTCATTGACGATTACCCCGTAGCAATCGTCAAAGATTCCGACGGCGGCATCCACGCAATCGGCGACACTTGCTCCCATGCCGATATTTCCCTTTCCGAGGGTGATGTCGAGGGCTGCAGGATCGAGTGCTGGGGACACGGTTCCCAGTTCGATCTGCGCAGCGGCATGCCGCTCCAGCTTCCCGCCTACGAGCCTGTGCCGGTTTTTGCACTTGAGATCCACGGTGACGAGGTTTACGTCGACATCACTACGGTGACCAACTCGGCGCCTGTCCCCGATCGCGGCTAGAACTGTCACGAGCCAAAACACTTTCGAACATTTGAGCAACCCTGCACTGCAGGATGCAAAGGAGAACCCAAAGATGTCCACCCTTGAGATCAAGGATCTGCACGTCAGCATCGAGACGGAACAGGGCGCCAAGCCCATCCTCAAAGGCGTCAGCCTGACTATCAACACCGGCGAGAGCCACGCCATCATGGGCCCGAACGGCTCCGGAAAGTCGACTCTCGCATCCACCATCGCCGGTCATCCCCGTTACACCGTGGACAGCGGCTCGATCACCCTCGACGGTGAGGACGTCCTGGAGATGAGCGTCGATGAGCGGGCCCGCGCCGGACTCTTCCTCGCTATGCAGTACCCGGTCGAGGTTCCGGGTGTCACCATGACAAACTTCCTGCGCACGGCCAAGACCGCACTCGACGGCCAGGCCCCGAGCCTCCGGCACTGGACCAAGGACGTGAAGGAGGCAATGTCGCAGCTGCGCATTGATGCCGACTTCGCTCAGCGCAACGTGAACGAGGGCTTCTCCGGCGGCGAGAAGAAGCGCGTGGAGATCCTTCAGCTCGAACTGTTCAAGCCGAAGTTCGCCATCCTGGACGAGACCGACTCAGGTCTCGACGTCGACGCGCTCAAGGTGGTGTCAGAGGGCGTCAACCGTGAGCACAGCAAGGGCAACATGGGCACCCTGCTCATCACCCACTACACACGCATCCTGCGGTACATCAAGCCTGACTTTGTGCACGTCTTCGTCGACGGCCGAATCGCTGAAGAGGGCGGCCCTGAGCTCGCCGATCGCCTGGAGGAAGAGGGCTATGACCGCTTCCTCGTGGCCGGTACAGCTACTGCCGGCGCCTGATCCAGCTACCGACACAAAGAGAGGCTCCTGACATGAGCGATGTGAACGCAGCACAGACATCCCTTGAGGATGTCGAAGAGTCGCTGAAGGACGTCATTGATCCTGAGCTCGGCGTGAATATTGTCGATCTTGGTCTGTTGTACGGCTTGAAGTACGCCGACGACGGCGCTCTGCTGATCGACATGACCCTCACCACCGCAGCGTGCCCCCTGACCGACGTGATCGAGGAACAGGTGGGGCAGGCGCTCGATGGGGTAGTCGACGACTGGAGGCTCAACTGGGTGTGGATGCCGCCGTGGGGGCCCGAAAAGATCACCGACGACGGCCGCGATCAAATGCGGGCACTGGGCTTCAATATCTAGCCCATCCGGAACACCGGTCCGCACACAAGGGAGGCAGCGCTGCGAGCGCTGCCTCCCCTTGTGTGCGTCAGTGTCAGCCTTTACTGTTCGTGTGAGCGTGCCGAAAGACCGAAACAAGCCGCTCCGAAAACAGCACGAAGCTGATCTGCCGGATACCGCCGTCGTAGTCAGCAACCCTCGCGAACGCAATTCTGGCCACCGCGTCGGGGTCCCAACCAAAGATCCCGGCGCTGATCGCGGGAAAGGCAACCGAGCGTGCGCCCAGCTCGTCGGCGACCTTGAGACTCTGTCGGAAGCAGGACTCAAGCAGCGCGGGGTCACTCTGGCCCGCATGGCGGTTGGGACCGACGGTATGGACTATCCAGCGGGCAGGCAGCCTGAATCCCGGCGTCGCGACAGCCTGACCCACCGGCAGCCCGCCGGGCAAAGAATTCGCGCGGATTTCACGGCACGCTTCGAGCAGTTCCGGCCCCGCCGCCGCATGGATGGCACCGTCCACCCCACCTCCGCCCAGCAGCGATGAGTTCGCTGCATTGACGACGGCGTCGACGTGCTGGGTGGTGATGTCACCGTGGAGGATCTGGACTTCCGGTGCCATGACGGTCACATCCGTTCTGCCCGGTGACAGGACCGCGCGGTTCGACAGCGATGAGCGTGTGCACCAATGTACTAACGTTTGCGGTATTGCCAGAAGAGGGAGACGCCCCAACCATGCCCTTCATCGACCGTCTGCTGTACTGGGCACGCCGCGAACCCGGGCGGAACGCCGTCGTCGCCGGGTCCCTGCGGCTGACCTACGGCGAGCTGGCTGCACGGGCGTCCTCACTGCAGTTGCCTGAGGGAGGAATGATCGCCCTACAGATCGGCGATCCGGTGCGTTTCGCCGTTGCTTTCACCGCCGTGGTTGGACAGGGTAAATGCGCCGCCGTCCTTGATCCCAGCTGGCCGAGTGATCTTCGGGTCAGGATCCTGGAGGCCCTCCATCCGGACGCCGTGATCACTTCAGCGGATCCGACGGAGGCCGCGCACCCGTCTTCGCTGGCCGACGCAGCTGCCGACGCGCGCTTTTACTGCGGATTCACCTCTGGCACGTCCGGAGTCCCGAAAGGGTTTGTACGAACTGTCGGTTCGTGGTCCCGCTCACTGGAGCGGAGCGTGAACTGGTTCGGTGTCACTCCGGGGTTGCGTGTCTGTGCACCGGGTCCGCTGGCTGCCAGCCTGAATCTGTACGCCCTCGCCGAGTGTCTCTACGCCGGTTCGACCTTCCACTCACTGGCACCCGGGGATAGGGCAGCGACAGGTCCGCTGACGGCGCAGGTCCTGAGGTCCGAGCGCATCGAGCATCTCGTCGGGGTCCCGTCCACACTGCGGCTGGCTCTGGACCGAATCGAGGGAGAACTACCGGAACTGCGCACCGTGGTATCCGGCGGCGCCCGGCTTTCCGCGGCGGACACCCAGATCATCCTGCGCAGTGCGCCGGCCGCCCGCGTCTTCGAGTACTACGGCGCGTCGGAGCTGAGCCTGGTCACCGCCCGGCGGGTGGACGGCTTTGACGGGAACGATGTCGGCCGTCCCTTCCCAGGGGTGCGGATCAGGATCGACGCGGACAGCGGTTCCGGCCGGCACGGCAACGTGGGTACCATTTCCGTCCAGACCGACACAGCGATCGAAGGTTATCTCTTCGGAGACGACGGACGCGCCTTCCGGCGCGACGGGAGCTGGGTCACGGTGCAGGACCAGGGCTGGATTGACGACGACGGCGCGCTGCACCTGACCGGTCGGCACGGCGACATGCTCGTGGTCGCGGGAAGCAATGTCTATCCGAGCGAGGTCGAAGCCGCGCTCGCGACGGCAGGTCATCCGGCCGCCGTCGTGCTCGGGGTTCCGGACGCACGCCGTGGCTGCGCGCTGGCCGCTGTCATCCAGGCGCGCCCGGATGCCGTCATCGACACCCGGGCCCTTCGCACCCGGCTGAAGGAGCTGCTGCCCGTCGATAAGGTGCCGAAACTGATCCTCCGAACCGGGCGGCTACCGTTGACCACCGCGGGGAAACCGGATCGCGCCGCGCTGAAGGCGTCAGTAATAGGAAGGGACGGTGCCCTTGAGCGGCTTGCCTGAGGACCGTCGGGACGAGAGGCGGGCCGTCATTGCCCTCTGCCGCCGCACACCGTTCGGCCGCCTCCGCGGGGTGTTCTCGTCGACCGAGGCGCATGATCTGCTCGCAGCCGTCCTGCACGCCGCGTACCGGGACGCCGGCCTTCCGGAGAGTGGCCTGGCGGACGTCATCATCGGCAATGCCGCCGGTGGAGGAGGCAACGTCGCGCGGTTGGCAGCGCTGACCGCGGGCCTGCCGGTGGAGGTACCCGGCCTCACGATCGACCGTCAGTGCGCTTCCGGTCTCGACGCGATCTCGTTGGCCTGCCGGCTCGTGGAGTCGGAGGCAGGCGCTTGGTTCATTGCCGGGGGTGTGGAAAGCTGCAGCACCGCTCCCTTGCGCGCGCACCGGTTGACCTCGCTGCCCGGAGCGCCCGACTTCTTCTCCCGCGCGCGGTTTGCACCGGAGACTCACGGCGATCCGAGTGCCGGCCAGGCAGCTGAGAACGTTGCCGCCGCCTTCGGCGTCCAACGTGACGAGCAGGACCAGTACGCCCTCCGCAGCTACACCCGCACAGCCGCAGCGCTCGATGGAATGTCGGCGGAGATAGTTCCGATTGCCGGCTGCGACACGGACGAGACACCACGTCGTGGGATGACATCGAAGGTCCTGTCCCGATTCCCACCGGCATTCACGGCGGCCGGGAGCGTTACCGCCGGCAATTCCTGTGCCGATGCAGACGGAGCGGTAGTCGCCGTCGTGACGAGCCGTGCACGTGCCAGGGCGGCGGGCTTCAACACAGTGCTTGAATTCCACGGTTCTGCATCTGCCGGAGGGGCGCCTGCCCTCTTTGGAACCGCCGGCGCGCACGCGGTGCTGAAGCTCCTCGAAGGGATCCAGTTGAACAGGAACGCTGTATCCACCTGGGAGTACAACGAGGCCTTCGCGGCGCAGGTGCTCGCCTCGGCGCAGCTGTTAGGAGTTGCCCCTGAACGTCTCAACCTCCACGGCGGGGCTCTTGCCTATGGCCACCCATATGGTGCTTCGGGCGCGATGCTTGTTGCCAACCTTCTGCGCCAGGCCGCCATGCCGGGCGGCCCCCGGGACGACGGCGGCTGGTCGGTGGCTGCGGTGAGCGCAGCCGGCGGCGTAGGGACAGCCGCCGCTTTCCGTACGGTGAGCCTCCAGTAGCAGCGGGAGGATCCGCTGCCCAGCAGCCCTACGAACCGGACCGGAATGCTCCACCGGGAGTGCCGCCGTCGTGATCTGCTTCCGCGAGACCGCGCGCTGCGAGCGCATCTCCGGTCTGCTGTGCATAGGCCACCGCACCGATGAAGACGGGAAGGATCAGCGCGCGTGGATTGCGTTCCAGGCCGCGGGCACGGGCCGCGTCGCGGGAATCCTCCGCAGAGCCGACCAGATAGGGGATGCTGCGCAGCATCAGTGCGACGGTCAGCCCAAAGCGTTCCGGATCGGCGCCAAGCGGCTGCAGCGGACGAGCCAGTGAAACCAGTCCGTCGAGAATGCGTTGGCTCTCGGTTGTCAGCGTGATCAGCAGGGCAGCCAGAACGCAGGTCACGATGTTCCCGACTACGAGGAACGCTGGAAGGAGTCCCGCGCTGAACCACTGGAACGCTCCAAGGACGACGATGAGCAGCCACATCTTCCGAAGGGGCTGGAGCAACTCGCGGAACCCAAGCCGAGCACCCACGAGGTAGGCCAGGACAACCAGGCCCAGACCGGCCAGTGTGGCTTCCAGCGAACTTAGTGCCAGGACCACCACCGACAGCACAGCCACCGGCAGGAACTTGGCCCACAGGGGAGCGGCATGCAGGATCGATCTGCGCTCCACATACGCGCCAAGCAGGCTGGCGTGACCCCTCACAGCGGCCCTTCAGCGGACGCATCATGCAGGCTGAGCTCGCGGTAGGCGGCGACGGCGTCGGCGGGGACGCCGTCGAATATCACCCGGCCGGAATCAACCACCAGGGTGCGTTCAGCCTGCAGCGCGAAGTCCAGCGAATGGGTGGTGAAAATGACCTGCTGGTCAAGACCGCGGAACAGGCGCCGCACGCGTTCTGAGTTGCGGAGGTCAAGGAGGGTGGTCGGTTCGTCCGCAACGAGGACCTTGGGATCACACGCAAGGACGGTTGCGAGGGCGAGGAGCTGGCGTTCACCGCCCGAGAGGTCGTAGACGCTCTGATCCGCAAGATGCGCGAGTCTGAATCGGCCGAGAACTTCAACAGCTGCCGTGCGCCGCTCCCCGCGGTCTCGGTAGCGCCGGCGCAGGGACAGCTCCACGTCTTCACGACCGGTGGGCATCACCAGTTGGGACAGCGGGTCAGTGAACATGAAAGCCACGCTTTGCCGGACCGCCGCGCCTTTGCGCGCGGTGTCCAGCCCGTCGACCGTCACCTGACCGGACGTCGGCAGGACCAGTGAATTGATCAGTTTCAACAGGGTGGACTTGCCGGATCCGTTTGCGCCGATGATGCTGATGCGGCTTTCTACCAGTGAGAGATTCAGCGGTGCCAGGATGGTTCGTGGTGCCGGATGATCTGCCTGTACGGCTGCTTCGCTGAACTGGATCATTGCCTACCTCAGCGCCGGCGGGCTGAACGGGACTGGAGACGGGGGAACGCCTTGAGAACACTGAGCCCGATTGCAGCGGCCGCCAGGTTCTTCAGGACATCCCCGGGGAGGAAGACGACGTCGGCTGCGATGGCAGCGGCGAGGTCAAGTTTTGCATTGATCATCATGCCGATGATTCCCAACGGATGTGTGATGAGCAGGCTCGTCACAGTGCAGGCAACGAAGAGTGCAAGGAACCGGTAGCGGGAAAACCGGCGGAAGACGATGCGTGCGAGGAAGCCGACCACGAAGGCTGCAATGGGGAAGGCGATGATGTAACCGGCTGATGGGCCGAAGAGGACACCGATACCACCTCGGAACTGGCTGAAGATCGGCAGTCCCGCGAGCGCAACGGCCACGTACAGGCTGAGGGCTGCGCCCGCCCGCCACGGCCCGAGCACAATTCCGGTCACCATGATTGCCAGGGTCTGCAAAGTGATCGGCACCCCCACCTGCCCCACCGGTATAGCGGGTAGGATGGCACTGGCGGCCACGACGGCTGCGAAGACCGCGATCAGCGAGAGATCGGTCGCATTCCAGGAAGAACGAGCCCGTGCCGGAGTATCGGCGGGTGTGGAATGCGGAGCCGGATTCGTCTGTTGCATCGTGACGCTTTCTGTGAGATCTACACAACGGTGAGCTGTTACTTACCGAGATTAGTGCGGAAAGAAGCAAACGCTTTTGTAGGTTTCCTACAACATTGAGGTCCGGCCTACAGCGCCGGAACAGGAAAGGCCCAGCCACCGTGATTACCGTGTCGAATCTTGAATTGCGCGCGGGCGCAAGGCTGCTCATGGATCAGGTGTCCTTCCGGGTGGACCGGGGAGACAAGATCGGGCTCGTCGGGCGAAACGGCGCCGGCAAGACAACGCTGACCCGGGTATTGGCGGGGGAGGGTCTGCCGGCCGCCGGCACCATCACCCGCACCGGGGAGATCGGCTACCTGCCGCAGGACCCGCGCACTCCCAACATGGAGCAGTTGGCCCGTGACCGGATCCTCTCTGCCCGCAACCTGGACGTTGTTGTCCGGAAGCTGCGTGAGACGCAGGACCAGATGGCCAGTGAAGATACCACCGTCCGGGACAAGGCTATGGCTCGCTATGACCGCCTGGAGACGGAGTTCCTCGCTCACGGCGGCTACGCGGCAGAAGCCGAGGCGGCTGCTATCTCCTCGAATCTCGCGCTTCCGGAACGAATCCTCAACCAGCCGCTGAAAACACTGTCGGGCGGTCAGCGCCGACGGGTGGAGCTCGCGCGCATCCTTTACTCCGGCGCTGAAACCATGCTCCTCGATGAGCCGACCAACCACCTGGACGCTGACTCCATTACCTGGCTGCGGGAATTCCTGAAGAATCACCAGGGCGGGCTGATTGTCATCAGCCACGATGTGGAGCTGCTTGAAGCGACCGTCAACAAGGTGTTCCAGCTTGATGCGAACCGGGCCACCATCGACCTGTACAACATGGGGTGGAAGCGCTACGTCCAGCAGCGTGAGACCGATGAGCGGGCGCGCAAGCGGGAACGGGCCAACACCGAAAAGAAGGCCCAGGTGCTGATTGACCAGGCCAACAAGATGCGCGCCAAGGCAACCAAGGCGGTCGCTGCCCAGAATATGGCAAAGCGGGCTGAGCGGATGCTCTCCGGGCTCGATGACGTACGCGCACAGGACCGCGTCGCAGCTCTGCGCTTCCCCGAACCGGCGTCGTGCGGCCGCACGCCGATGACGGCAGAGGGTCTGAGCAAGTCCTATGGCTCGCTGGAAATTTTCACCGACGTCGATCTGGCCATCGACCGCGGCTCCAAGGTGGTGATTCTCGGGCTGAACGGTGCGGGCAAAACCACCCTGTTGCGCATGCTTGCGGGGGTTGACAAGCCGGATACCGGCGAGATCATCCCCGGTCACGGACTGAAGGTGGGCTACTACGCCCAGGAGCACGAGACGCTTGACACTGAGCGCACCGTCCTCGAGAACATGCGGTCTTCGGCACCGGACATGCGGGACGCAGAGGTCCGCGGCATTCTCGGTTCCTTCCTGTTTTCCGGAGACGACGTCGACAAGCCGGCAGGAGTCCTCTCGGGCGGCGAGAAGACCCGCCTCGCCCTTGCAACGATCGTGGCATCATCCGCCAATGTGCTGCTGCTCGATGAGCCCACCAACAACCTGGACCCGGCAAGCCGCGCGGAAATCCTGGGAGCCCTGCGGAACTACTCCGGCGCGGTGGTGCTCGTCAGTCACGACGAGGGCGCTGTGGACGCGTTGAACCCGGAACGGGTAGTGCTGCTGCCTGACGGCGTGGAAGACCTCTGGAACGACGACTACCTTGACCTGGTGACGCTCGCCTAGAGTCCCTGGGCGTCCAGAATCGCATCCTCTTCCTGCTCAGCCGAGGGCCGCCGTCGTGCGCGGGCAGGCACCGGCTCTGCGTCCGGGTCCTCGTGGTCAATGCGGTACTGCTGCCGCGCTGCATAGCCGAGCCCTACGAACAGCAGCACCCCGAAAGCAAACCACTGCATCGAGTAGGACAGGTGCGGTCCAAGGTCGATGGCAGGCTTGGCGGGGGGAACCGGCGCTGTTGCCGGAGGCGGCGTTTCGCTGGCCACCAGCCCGTAAGCGGCGGTGGCGATGGGGTACTCTAGCTGCGCTTCGTAGGCCGTCAGGTCGATGGACGCCAGCTGGCCCGCCGGCGCCGACCGGTCCAGGGCCGGCTCTGCCGGGCGGATACGCGCGACGACGGTCACCTCACCGTCCGGAGCAGGCGGCACAGTATCGGGGCGGCCCGCGCGGTCGTTGCCAATGGGCAACCACCCACGGTTGATGACGACGGCGGTGCCGTCCTGGAGCTTCAACGGAACCAGAACTTCGTAGCCCGGCCGGCCGCCCAGCGGCCGGTTACGTACGATGCGCTGGTTGGCGGAGTCATAGTGTCCGACGAGCGTGACAGGCGCCCATTCCGTTGCCCCATCGAAAGACTCAAACAGCGACGGCGAGTAGGGGATCGGCGCGAGATCATAGTTTGCCTCGACCGTGTTCACAGTAGCCGCCGCCTGGTCCCGCCGGTCCAACTGCCACAGCCCCAGTGCGCTGCAGGCTGCGGCCAGCACCAGAACGAGCGCCAACCAGCCGAACCAGCGGGGTGTCGCCAGGTATTTCAGTATCTTCACGACGCCGCCGGACTGCCTTCCAGCGGCAGCGTCTGCTTCCAGAGTCCTCTGGTGGTGAGGTACTCCTCCAGCCACTCGCGGTGCTCGCTGCAGGCCAGCCACGTCTTTCTGCGCTCAGGAGTGTGAATGCGGGGGTTGTTCCAGAGGAGTTGCCAGGACGCACTCTGTCCGCAGGCTTTCCGGGAGCAGATGGGGTTGCCGTGCGCTGTAGATGCAGCCCTGGTTGAAGACTGTGCTGTTGAGGGAACTGCGCCCGGCAACTGGTCGAAGATGCTCACGATGTTCCTTCCTGCTTCCCTGCTTCCTGATCGAGCTCCGGCTCGTCTTCGATGATCTCGCCCTGCAGCGTGACGGGCTCCTCTTTCACTGCCGCCGGTGCCGGTGCTTCCAGTTCCGCGGCAGGAGCACGGTCGAGCAGCGAATCGCTGTGGGCGAGGTTGCTGGTGTCGCTTCCACCATTCGCTATGATCACCGCGAAATAGGGAAGGAACACGGCTCCCGCGATCATGACCCACTGCAGCCAGCCCTCCACCACGAAAACGAGGATCAGGCAGACCATGCGAATTCCCATGGACACGGAATACTTGATCATCCGCTGGCGCATGTCATCGCTGTGCGCCTCGCGGGCATCACTGATGTTATGGATTTCCGGGCGGCGCTTTGACTGAAGGCTCAGCTTGATCATCACACTCCAAGGGGACTACTCCATTGTCTCACTCCCGAGCCCCCACTTAAAGTTCCCGGCAACATCGGTCAGTGCAGATAGGATCGAACGGATGCTCAGCACCGCTCCCTCCGAAAGGACCCTCCGTGCAGGAACAAGACACCGCTGGAACGCCCGAGAAGAAAACCGGACGCAGCGTCCTGGTAACGGGAGGCAACCGGGGGATCGGGCTGGCAATTGCTCAGTCCTTCCTCGCCAACGGTGACCGGGTGGCCATCACGTACCGAAGCGGCAATGTTCCGGCCGGGATGCTCGGGGTGAAAGCGGACGTCACGGA
Organism: Arthrobacter sp. PTI12; assembly: GCF_056679915.1. Classification (NCBI taxonomy): domain Bacteria; kingdom Bacillati; phylum Actinomycetota; class Actinomycetes; order Micrococcales; family Micrococcaceae; genus Arthrobacter; species Arthrobacter sp. PTI12. The sequence continues at coordinate 2,105,689 of NZ_CM155256.1, forward strand.
CAACGCGCAGGTCGATGCCGCCTTCAGCGAAGTTGAGAACACCCACGGCGCTGTTGAGGTGCTGATCGCGAACGCGGGTATCACCAGGGACACCCTGCTTCTTCGGATGAGTGAAACGGATTTCACGGACGTCGTAGACACAAACCTCACCGGCTCCTTCCGGGTGATCAAGCGGGCCAGCAGGGGGATGCTTCGCCTGCGAAAGGGCCGGATTGTCCTCATCTCGTCAGTGTCCGGGCTGTATGGAGCGCCGGGCCAGATCAATTATTCGGCGTCCAAGGCCGGTCTCGTGGGAATCGCACGCTCGCTGACGCGGGAACTCGGATCGAGGGGAATCACCTGCAACGTGGTTGCTCCCGGCTTCATCAACACGGACATGACCGCCGCGCTTCCGGCCGAAACCCAGCAGACCTACCTCTCCTCCATCCCGGCCGGCCGGTTCGCGGATGCAGACGAGGTTGCCAACGTGGTCCGGTGGGTTGCCAGCGACGAGGCGGCCTACATTTCAGGGGCCGTCATCCCCGTTGACGGCGGACTCGGAATGGGTCACTGACCACCACAGCAGTTCTTCGCACTACACAGCCAAAGGCACAACCGAATCAAGGAGGGCCCCGGACATGGGCGCACTGGACAGCACAACGGCAATCGTCACGGGATCGTCCCGCGGAATCGGCGCTGAGGTGGCAAAGCTCCTGGCCGCGCAGGGCGCCGCCGTCGTCGTCAATTACCGGCAGAAGGCGCCCCGGGCAAACAAGGTGGTCGCGGGCATCGAGGCCGCCGGCGGCCGTGCCGTGGCAGTGGGCTCGGACCTGACTGCCCAGGACGGCGCACAGGCACTCGTGGACGCTGCTGTGCAGAATTTCGGTGGACTCAACCTGCTGGTCCTCAATGCCTCCGGCGGTATGGAGTCCGGCCTCGGGGAGGACTACGCGCTCAAGCTGAACCGGGACGCACAGGTCGGCATGCTCACAGCAGCTCTTGACGCCATGCCCGCCGGCTCCCGTGTCGTCTTTGTCACGAGCCACCAGGCCCACTTCATCAACACGGTGGAAACGATGGACGCCTACGAGCCGGTAGCGCGCAGCAAGCGCGCTGGTGAGGATGCGCTTCGGGAGATGGTTCCGGCGCTGACCGAACGCGGCATCAGCTTCGTCGTCGTCTCCGGAGACATGATCGAGGGCACGGTCACCGCTACCCTGCTCGACCGCGCGGCGCCGGGCGCCATCGAGGCCCGCCGGCAGGAGGCCGGACGCCTCTACACGGTGGAGGAGTTCGCGGCCGAGATTGTTGCCATGGCAACCGCTGATGTTCCCACCGGCCACACAGAGTACGTAGGCGGAGCTGAGCACTTCACGCGCTAGCCCTTAGCCGGCTGCCGCGAAGAGCATGGACCTACAACCGCACGAAGTGGCGGACCACGTCAAGATAGGGAAAATTCACCGCAACATCAGCGGCTGACCGCACCGCCGGCTTGGCGTTGAACGCGACGCCAAGCCCGGCAGCGGCCAGCATGTCCAGGTCATTGGCGCCGTCGCCCACTGCCACCGTACGTTCGAGCGGTATCCCGGCGGCCTCGGACCATGCCCGCAGGCACCGTGCCTTCTCCGCCCGGTCCACCACCGGACCGATCACTGAACCCGTGAGCGTGCCGGCGTCCACGCCCAGTTCATTGGCTTTGGCATGGGTGAGGTTCAGGCGCGCGGCCAACGGCTCGAGGATCTGGCTGAATCCGCCCGAAACCACCGCAACAACATGACCAGCATCCAGGAATGCCGCGACCAGATGTTCTGCACCTTCGCTCAGCTCGATCCGGGTGCCGACATCATCGATGACACCCTCAGTCAGCCCGGCGAGCACGGCTACCCTCGCATGCAGACTCTGTGCAAAATCCAGTTCGCCGCGCATTGCGGATTCCGTGACGGCAGCAACCTCCGCTTCCCGGCCGGCGTGTGCTGCAAGGAGCTCGATGACCTCCTGCTTGATGAGGGTCGAGTCCACATCCATGATGAGCAGTTTGGTTCCCTCGCCGAGGAGCGCCGTAGGCACCACCGCGATGCCCGTTTCATCTGACAATAGCGGCGCAACCGTCGTGCGAAGCGTATCGATGCCGTCATCGGAACTGACGGTCAGGCAGGCAACCTGGTAGCGGCCGTCGTCGTTCCGGCTTTCACCGACGACGACGGCGCCACTTTCCTGCAGGGCGCGGCGCACCCGCAAGCAGTGAGCATCCTCCAACCGGGCGCCGAAGCTGACCACCCTGAACATCTCCGCCACGTGCGCCAACGGCCTTTCCTCGATCCGAATCTCCTTTGTCATTATGATCCCCTGCCCGGCGGCGGTGAAACCGGTGACGGGCCATACGGATTTCCGGTCATGCCGCCGCTGTTCATTTAACGTTCAAGGCTGCTCTTGGCCTAGTGTCTACTGTCATGAGTGATGTTCTGGAACTCTCCGGGGTGAGTCTTGTCCGCGGAGGAAAAGCGCTCCTGGACGACGTCAACTGGCAGGTCCGTGAGGGCGAGCGCTGGGTGGTTATGGGCCCCAACGGCGCGGGCAAAACCACGCTCCTGCAGATCGCAGGCGCGCGGATCCACCCAACGCGCGGCGTGGCGGGAATCCTCGACGAGGTGCTGGGAGCGGTCGACGTCTTCGAGCTGCGGCCCCGTATCGGCCTCGCCTCGGCGGCGTTAGCGTCCCAGATCCCGGAACATGAAACCGTGCTCAATGTGGTCGTTACTGCCTCCTATGGAGTGACCGGCCGCTGGCGCGAACAGTATGAGCGGCTGGATGAGCGTCGGGCCTTCCGGCTGCTCGACGCCTGGGGTGTGTCCACCCTGATGAACAGACCCTTCTCTTCGCTGAGCGAGGGCGAACGCAAACGTGTCCAGATAGCGCGTGCCCTGATGGCTGACCCGGAGCTGCTCCTGCTCGATGAGCCTGCCGCCGGCCTGGATCTGGCCGGGCGCGAGGACCTCGTCGCGCGCCTCAGCGAACTTGCTGCGGATGAGGATTCGCCGGCGATCGTCCTGGTGACGCATCACCTCGAAGAAGTACCTCCGGGCTTCACTCACGCGATGCTCCTGCGTGAGGGTTCAGTGGTGGCGGCTGGACCCGTCGGTGATGTGCTGGTGGCCGAACACCTGAGCCTGGCGTTCGACATGCCTCTCGAAGTTACCCAACGGGATGGCCGTTACAGCGCCGTCGCGCGGTCCTAGCAGCGGAAGATACTTCGTGGACCTGTGGCGCGATGCGCTGATCCTACTCGGCGGTTTGTGGGCCGGAACCATCAACACGATCGTCGGTTCCGGCACCCTGGTGACGTTCCCCATTCTGGTTGCCCTGGGGTATGCCCCGGTGACCGCCACCATCAGCAATGCCATGGGACTCGTGGCCGGCAACGTAACCGGCGCGTGGGGGTACCGGGAAGAGCTGAAGGGCAACGGCCGAACCCTGGCCCGGCTGTTGCCAGCTTCGCTGCTCGGAGGCATTGCCGGTGCGGCCCTCCTTCTCAACCTCCCCGAGACCGTCTTCGGGCTGGTGGCGCCGTTCCTGATCGTGGTCGCGCTCGGGTTTGTGATCTTCCAACCGAAACTGCAGCGTTGGGTGCGGCGGCGCGCTGAGACCAAAGCGCCCACAAGATCCCATCCGTTGGCACTGACGGTGCTCGTCTTCCTGGCCGGCGTCTACGGCGGATATTTTGTCGCCGCGCAGGGCATTCTGCTGGTGGGGATCCTGGGCATTTTTCTTTCCGGCACCATGCAGTCAGCCAACGCGATGAAGAACGTCCTTGTGCTTGGGGTGAACCTGATCGCAGCTGTCTCCTACATGCTCTTTGCCTTCGATCGCATCGAATGGTGGGTTGTCCTGCTCATCGCCGTTGGTTCCCTTGTGGGCGGGGTTATCGGGTCCAAGGTCGGCCGGCGCCTTTCCCCCCTCATTCTGCGGAGCGTCATTGTGGTTCTCGGCCTGGTTGCGCTCTACGTCATGATCGTGCGGCTGGTGAGCTAGCGTGGCCCTGGAGCGCCTCGCCGACGCGGCAGACCCCCGGGTTACTGATTACACCGGACTGACCGATACGCAGCTGCGTCGGCGCCGCGAGCCGGCTGAGGGCCTGTATATCGCCGAAAGCACGAAGGTGCTCCGGCGGGCCATCGACGCCGGGCATACGCCGCGATCGTTCTTCCTGACGGACAAATGGCTCCCGGACCTCGAAGACATCCTTGCCCGTTTCCCGGACACACCTGCCTATGTCGGGTCCGAGTCGGTACTGGAGGACATCACCGGCTTCCACCTTCACCGCGGCGCCCTGGCGGCCATGAATCGCCCTGCTCCGCTGGCACTGGAGGATGTGCTGCATAGCGCGCACCGCGTGGCGATCCTCGAAGACATGGTGGATCACACCAACCTGGGCGCGGTTTTCCGTTCCGCAGCGGCGCTCGGCGTGGATGCGGTCCTGATCACGCCACGCTGCGCTGATCCGCTGTATCGAAGGGCTATCAGGGTCAGCATGGGAACGGTCTTCCAGGTGCCGTGGGTGAGGCTGGACTCGTGGCCGGGCAGCATCGCAATGCTACGCGCGTCCGGGTTTCTGGTGGCGGCACTGGCCCTGGCACCGGATTCGCTCGAGCTGCAGGAGCTGTCGCAGCGCGATCCGGACCGACTGGCCCTCATTTTGGGCACTGAGGGTGAAGGGCTCTCGCAATCCACACTCGAACAAGCAGATATCTCCGTCAGGATTCCGATGAGTTCCGCCGTGGATTCCCTCAACGTCGCAGCGGCAGGCGCCGTCGCTTTCTGGGAGTGCAGGTCGAGTGCGGTCCAGCGCTCCGAGAGCTCTTTCGCGGATCCCCCGCGCGTGCGGTAGAGTTGGTTGCTGGCCTACGGGCCGTCAACTTTCAAACCACCGGTGCCTGGCAAAATCCAGGCAACTACAGAAGGTACTCCCATGAAGTCTGATATCCACCCCAAGTACGCATCGGTCGTCTTCCGCGACCTCGCTTCTGAGAAGTCTTTCCTCACCCGCTCAACCGTTACTTCCAACAAGACGGTTGAATGGGAAGACGGAAACACCTACCCGCTGGTAGAGGTGGAAATCTCTTCGGAGTCCCACCCGTTCTACACCGGCAAGCAGCGCATCATGGACTCCGCCGGCCGCGTCGAGCGCTTCAACCAGCGCTTCAAGGGTTTCGGCAAGAAGTAGTTCGCCTGAACAGTGTTACTGGGCCCGAACCGGAATTTCCGGTTCGGGCCCAGCGCTTTAAGCCGTATACCAAGGGGTAGCCGGAAGGTGCAGCAGGAGGATCATGGATCACGGGGCCACACGGGAATTTCACGGTGAATACAAGGTTGCCGGCGGCAAGCTGGTAGTGGTGGACACCGACGTCGCAGGCGGGAAGCTGAGTCAGGTGTCGGTGAACGGTGATTTCTTCCTGGAGCCGGACGAGGCGCTGGATGACATCAATGCCGCCCTGGAAGGGCTTGAGACCGATACTCCCCACGGCGAATTGGCATCGGCGATCCGACGGGAGCTGCGACCGGATGCGCAACTCTTCGGCTTCTCGCCGGAAGCAGTCGCCACCGCCGTCCGCAGGGCGCTCGGAAAGGCTTCCGGCTTCGCTGACCACCAGTGGGAGATCATCGGTCCCACGCCGCTTCCCACCGCCATGCACGTCGCGATGGACGAGGTGCTGACCCGTGAGGTGGGTGCCGGCCTGCGTAACCCAACCCTGCGCTTCTGGGAGTGGGAAAGCCCCTCGGTGGTCATCGGCAGCTTCCAGTCCATGCGCAACGAGGTAGACGCTGACGCGGTTCGTCGCCACGGGGTGAGCGTGGTCCGCCGCATGAGCGGCGGCGGAGCCATGTTCATGGAGCACGGCAACGCCATCACCTATTCGCTCTACATCCCGCAGTCACTGGTGGATGGAATGAGCTTCGCTGACTCCTACCCGTTCCTCGATGACTGGGTGATGGAAGGATTGAAAAAGCTGGGGATCTCCGCCTGGTACCAGCCGCTCAACGACATTGCAACGGATATCGGCAAGATCGGCGGCGCGGCGCAGAAACGGCTGAGCAACGGCGGCATGCTCCACCACGTGACGATGTCCTACGACATCGATGCCGACAAAATGCTCGAGATCCTCCGGATCGGACGCGAGAAGCTCTCCGACAAGGGAATCAAGAGCGCCAAGAAGCGGGTGGACCCCCTTCGTCGGCAGACCGGACTGACACGGGAGGAAATCATCCAGGTCCTGAGCGAAACCTTCAGGGAGCGCTACCAGGCCGTAGACGGGATCCTGACAGAGACCGAACTGGCAACGGCGCAGATGCTGGTCGAGGAGAAGTTCGGTACTGACGAATGGCTTTACCGCGTGCCCTGATTCGTCAGCCCGCGGCCTGTTGAGCCCGCAACGCGCGCAGCAGGTGGTCGCGTTCCTCCACCACGATCCTCCGGAGGGATTGAGGTGACCCCGCGTGTTCATCCAGCCAGGAATCTGTCAGCACCAGCACCGGATGGTCTTCAGGAACAGATCCCTCGGCGAGGTCCTGATCGCCGGGATACAGTCCACGCACAATCCTTGCCGACATTTCAATCGGCAGCTCCCGCCATACCCTCTCAATCTCCTGGAAATAGGCATCGACATACGGTTCACGCAGTTCCGACGGTCCTTGCTGGAAACCGACCATGGTGGCGCTGAGCAATTCGTTGGACAACCGATCACCGAAGACGGCCTCCTTCCACGCTCTGGCCTTGACGGCAGCGTCCGGGAACGACGTGCACGCCGTCGTGAAGCCGGTTCGGCCCGATGCAGTGCGGTCACGCTGGAGGGCGGCTTCGAGTTCATCAACCGTGGCAAGGTTCTGCGCCGCCAACGCCTGCCACAGCTGCCAGGTGAGTTCGTCGTCGATCACCAAACCGTCAACAGTCTCCGTGCCTTCCAGCAGGCCGCGCACCAGGGGCGCATGGGTTGCTGTCTTCCGGGCGGTTGCGGCCAGCGCCCGTGCCCAGACCAGCTGATGATCAGAACCGGGTGTGGCGGCTTCCAGCCCGCGGAGCAGGAAGCGCGTGAAGCGCTCGCGCAGAGCCATCCGTGCCGGGACCGGAGCATAGTGTTCGACGGCGTGCCGGGCGTTCTGAAGCAGCTGCTGGAGAATCCCTACGCCCTCCTCGGCCGGCGCTGTCCTCCCGACCGCCTCCACGTAGTCGTCTGCGCTGAGAATGCCGTCACGAGTCGAGGACCACAATGCAGCCAGGCATACAGCCCTCGCCAGGGGTTCCTCCAGCCGGTCCGCGGAGGACAGAAGCGTTGCGAGGGAGCGATCATCGAAGACGAGCTTTGCATAGGTCAGGTCATCGTCGTTGATGAGCAGCAGATCGGGCTGTGCGCTGCCGATGAGTTCGGGAATCTCCGTGCGGTCCCCGTCCAGCAGGACATCGTGGGAGGCGGTGCGGAGCAGCCTGCCGTTCGGATCAAGCGAGTAGAGCCCTAAACGGACGCTGTGCGGGCGGGGAGCAGGTGTTGAACTCACGGGGTCGAGCGCCTGCTGGAGGATCGCCAGGGAGGTATAGACGCCGTCGTCGTCGGTTTCCACCTGAGCGGCAAGCTGCGGAACTCCAGAGGTCTGCAGCCACCGCTGTGCCCAGTCCGACATGTCCCTGCCCGAGGCTTCACTGAGAGCTCCCAGCAGGTCATCGAGGGTGGTGTTCGAGAAGGCGTGCTTGCGGAAGTAGGACCGTGCCGCGGACGCAAAAGCTTCGAAACCGGCGTAGGCCACGAGCTGCTTCAGGACCGAGGCACCCTTGGCATAGGTGATGCCGTCGAAATTGAGCTTCGCGGCTTCCAGGTCCACGATGTCCGCGACGATCGGGTGGGTGGAAGGCAGCTGATCCTGCAGGTAGGCCCAGGCCTTGCGCCGGGTGGCGAAGGTGACCCACGAGGTCGGCGAATCCAACGCCTCCGCTACCGCGAGCGCTCCCGAGAAGTCAGCGAAAGATTCCTTCAGCCACAAATCATCCCACCAGGTCATCGTCACGAGATCGCCGAACCACATATGCGCCATCTCATGCATGATCGTATTGTCCCGCGCCTCGTACTGCGCGTGCGTGGCCCTCGACTGGAACACATAGGACTCGGTGAAGGTCACCAGACCGGGGTTTTCCATGGCGCCGAGGTTGTATTCGGGCACAAAGGCCTGATCGTATTTCCCGAAAGGGTAGGGGTACTGGAACAGGTCGTGGAAGTAGGTGAGTCCCCGGCGCGTGGTGTCGAAGATCCGCGCCGCATCGAGGTGCGCGCTGAGCGACCGGCGGCAGAACAGGGACAAGGGAATGGTCAGCACCTCTCCGGCGTCCAGAATGCCGGTCCATTCGTCAGTCACGGATTCGTATGGACCGGCCAGGACCGTCGTGATGTAGGTCGAGATGCGCATGGTGGGCGCGAAGTGCCAGGTCGCGGAGCCGTCGTCGTGCTGGTCGCGGCTGGTCTCGGCGCCGTTCGATGCGACGGTCCACCGCTCCGGGGCGCGAACGTGGAAGCTGAAGGACGCCTTGAGGTCGGGCTGTTCGAAACAGGCGAAGACACGGCGGGCGTCGGCTGGCTCATACTGGGTGTACAGGTACGTCTCACCGTCGGCGGGATCCTCGAAGCGGTGCATACCCTCGCCGCTGCGGCTGTACAGCGCCGTACCGTCCACGATCACGGTGTTCTGCTCAGCAAGCTGGGGGAGCATGATGCGCGCGCCGTCAACAACCTGCTCTGGATCCAGAACCGCACCGTTGAGCGTGACGGATTGCACCCTGGCGGGAATGAAGTCGAGGAAAGTGTCGGCACCGGGGGAGGAACAGTCGAACGTCACAACTGTCCGCGATGAGAACCCGGTACTGCCGGCATCCTCCGCGGCGCTTACATCCAGCGTGATGTCATAGCTGGAGACGGTGATGATTGCTGACCGGTCCGCCGCCTCATCGCGGCGCAGATTCTCGTTGTGCACCGGCCTATTCAACCATGATCGGTGCGGCCAGCCGCGATGGCTGTCGAGGGCACGACGGCGCGCAGCCGGTCCGTGGCGCCGGTAGGTAAACACGTCCGATACATGGCAATGTGGAGCCATGTCCGAGCTCTTTGAAGACTACGCAACCGTCGCACGCCGCACCGTCGCTTACGACGAGATGTTCGACGACGCCAATCAACCGCGCTCTGAATACAGACCCGTGGCTGCCGCCCTTGAAGAACTCAACCTGGCCGATGTGACCGCCCGGGCGGACTCGATGGCGCGGACGTTCCTCGATCGCGGAGTCACCTTCGATTTTGCGGGGGAGGAGCGACCCTTCCCGCTTGATATCGTGCCTCGCGTCATAGCCGGGTCCGACTGGGACTCACTTGAACGCGGCGTGACGCAGCGGGTACACGCACTCGAAGCCTTCCTCAACGACATCTACGACAAGATGAGCGTCGTGACCGACGGCGTCATTCCCCGCCGCCTGATCACTTCCTCGGCGCACTTCCACCGGGAGGTGGCCGGCTTCGATCCGGCCGGAGGGGTGCGCGTGCATATTTCCGGAATCGACGTGGTGCGGGACGCCGAAGGCACTTTCCGCGTCCTCGAGGACAATGTGAGGGTCCCCAGCGGCGTCAGCTACGTGCTGGAGAACCGCCGGGCCATGGCAAAGGGGCTGCCCGAGGCCTTCGGCCAGCAGCACATCCGTCCGGTCGAGGAATACCCGCGCCGTCTGCTTGCAGCGCTGCGAAAAACAGCGCCGCCCGGAGCGGAGGACCCCACCGTCGTCGTGCTCACGCCCGGCGTGTTCAACTCGGCGTACTTCGAACACACCCTGCTCGCCGGGCTTATGGGCGTGGAGCTCGTCGAGGGACGGGACCTCATCTGCCGGAGCAACCGGGTTTACATGCGGACGACGGCCGGGGAACAGCGCGTGGATGTGATCTACAAGCGCATCGACGATGAATTTCTCGACCCGTTGCAGTTCCGGGCGGATTCGGTGCTCGGTTGTCCCGGGATCGTCAACGCGGCGCGGGCAGGCACTGTGACCATCGCTAACGCGGTAGGAAACGGTGTGGCCGATGACAAGCTCGTTTACACCTACGTGCCGGACCTGATCCGCTACTACCTCAATGAGGAGCCGATCATCGCCAACGTTGACACCTTCCGGCTGGAGGAACCAGTTGCCCGGGAGGAAGTGCTGGACCGGCTCGACGAGCTGGTGGTGAAGCCCGTGGACGGATCGGGCGGCAAGGGTCTGGTGATTGGTCCTGATGCGACGGCGGACGAGCTTGCCGCACTCCGGAACCGGATTCTGGCCGATCCCCGGGGCTGGATTGCGCAGCCTGTCCTGCAGCTCTCCACCGTGCCCACAATGTCCGGCGGTCAGTTCGGTCCCCGCCATGTTGATCTTCGTCCGTTTGCGGTGAATGACGGTGAGAACGTGTGGGTCCTGCCCGGAGGGTTGACCCGGGTAGCCATGAAGGAGGGCTCACTGATCGTGAACTCCAGCCAGGGAGGCGGATCGAAGGATACCTGGGTGGTCGACGGCCAGTCAGACAGCGCGCCCGTCCGTCCCGAAGCCGCTCCGGTGACCGAGCGGGTCAGTGTGTGGCCCGTTGAGACGGGGTGGCGGGACCGGCAACCCGAACAACAGCAACAGCAGTTGCATGGGCTCCATCAGAACAGCGGTGAAGGAGAGGTGCACAACAATGCTTAGCCGGATTGCCGAGTCGCTGTTCTGGATCGGCAGGTACGTTGAGCGGGCTGACGGCACCGCCCGTATCCTCGATGTTCACCTTGAACGGCTGAACCAGATGCCTCGTCCCGTTCAGCGGGACGTCTCGCGGCAGCTGCTCGGAGTTATGGGCAGCAAACCTGAGTCTGATGACTTCGGCCTGCCTGATCTCATCGAGGCACTCGCCTTCGATCGCAGCAGCGCTACTTCCATCGCCGGAGCCCTCGGCGCTGCACGGGAGAACGCGCGTCGGGCCCGGGAAACGGTGTCCGGAAGCGTATGGGAGGGGCTCAACACCACCTGGTACGGACTAACGCAGCATCGGAAAGACGTAGTCGGGACCTACCGCTTCTGCCACTGGGTCATCGAACGCACCGCCATGGTGCGCGGTCTCTCGGACACCACCATGAGCCACGATGAGAGCTGGCAGTTCCTGGTGCTCGGGCGCAGTCTTGAACGGGCAGACATGACTGCCCGGATGCTCTCCACGCGTGACGTTCACGCATCCGGCCTGTCGTGGGTGAACATGCTCCGCTGCGCCGGCGCGTACGAGTCGTTCCTGAGAACCCGGCGCGCATCCTTCGGCGAACAGCACGCGGCTCAGTTCCTCCTGCTGGACCGGCTGTTTCCGCGTTCGATCGTCTACGCCCTGAGTGATGCCGAGAAGTGCCTCGCGAACCTGAACCCGGCCTACCAGCGCGTCGGCTTCATCAATGACGCCAGCAGGATCGTGGGCCAGGCCCGCACCTTCCTTGAGTTCCATCAGACGGACGACCTCATGCTGGAGCTGCCCGAGCATATGGAAAGAGTCCAGAAGGCGTGTGCGCGTGCCTCTGATGCCGTCTCACGCACGTATTTCTCGCAGGCAGCGGAACTGTCCTGGGTAGGGGAGGTCTCATGAGCCGCTTGCTGATTGAACACCGGACCGGCTACGACTATCTGCGCCGTGTGTCGCTGTCCTACAACGAAGCGCGCATGACCCCGCTGACAGATTCTCAGCAGGTGGTGCTCGAATCAACGGTCACCCTCAATCCGTCCGGTGCATCAATGGCCACCTACCGTGACTACTGGGGTACCCGTGTGACGTCGTTCGATGTCCACGTGCCCCACGACCGGCTGGAAGTGTCGGCGCGGACCCTCGTGGAAGTCAGCCGCACTGAACGCATTCCAGCTCCGGAGGAAGTGGTGAGCTGGCAGCACCTGCGCTCCGACGAAGTTGTGAACGATTACGCTGACTGGCTTCCGGACACGCCTCTGACGGAACCCGATGCTGAAATCCGCTCGCTGGTCCGGGATGTCGTCGGCGGCGAGGACCCCCATGCCGCCGCGCACTCCGTTTTTGATTGGCTCAAGGGCGAGATGAAGTACGTGCAGGGCGTTACAGGTGTGCAGTCCAACGCCCGTGATGCCTGGTCCGAGCGCCAGGGGGTTTGTCAGGACCTTGCTCACGTCGCGATCGGCGCACTGCGCAGCCTCGGTATTCCCGCCCGGTACATTTCGGGATACCTGCACCCGCGCAGGACGGCGGCAGTCGGTGAGGCGGTGGCGGGACAGTCCCATGCCTGGGTCGAGTGGTGGGACGGCGAGTGGCGCGGCTGGGACCCGACCAACAGCGGCCCCGTCAGCGACTTCCATGTGTCTGTGGCGCGGGGCCGTGACTACCGCGATGTCTCGCCTCTGAAGGGCATCCTCTCGGGCGGCGGTGGGTCCTCACTCAACGTGACGGTGGAAATCACCCGCGTAGCCTGACGGTGGGCTGCGGGGTAAACGGACCGCGGCCCACCGCCGCGCTGCGGGGTAAACGGACCGCGGCCCACCGCCGCGCTGCGCAATCTCCCGTTACCTCTCGACTACCTGCCCCTTGCTGAGAATTGTCAGTCCGGACTCCGTCACCGTGAATCCGCGGCTGATATCCAGTTCGCGGTCCACGCCGATCTTGGCACCGGGGGGAATGTGGACGTTCTTGTCGATAATCGCCTTCCGGACAACCGCTCCTGAACCAATCGCCACGTGATCGAGCAGGACGGAGCCCGTCACATCGGCTCCCTCGTCGACGAAAACGTCCGTGGCCAGGACCGATCCCTGCACCGCACCACCGGAAATGACGACGCCGTTCGAAACGATCGAATCGTGCGCGACACCTGAAACGCCGCTCGCGCTCCGGACAAACTTGGCGGGCGGGGAAATGCTCTGCCGGGTGTAGATCGGCCACTCGAGGTTGTACAGATTGAACAACGGGAGCGGGGTGATGAGATCCATGGTGGCGTCATAGTAGGAATCCAGCGTGCCGACATCGCGCCAGTACTGGCTGTCCCGATCGGTCGATCCGGGAATCTCGTTGGTGGTGAAGTCATACACAGCGGCATCTCCACGCTCCACGAAGTGGGGGATGATGTCCCCGCCCATGTCGTGTTTGGTGTTGAGGCGTGCGGCGTCAACCTCGAGGGCTTCGATCAGGGCGTCCGTATTGAAGACGTAGTTGCCCATGGACGCCAGGAAGCTGTTGGGGTCATCGGGAAGTCCGGGCGTTGTCTCGGGCTTCTCGACGAAAGCCGAGATGCGGCCGGGATCATTGGAATCGACTTCGATGACGCCGAACTGGTTAGCGAGATGAAGCGGCTGCCGCACAGCTGCGACGCTCACCGACGCCCCGCTGCGCTGATGCGCTTGCACCATCTGCTCGAAGTCCATCCGGTAGACGTGGTCCGCTCCGATGACGACGACGATGTCCGGCCGCGCGTCATGGATCAGGTTGAGAGACTGGTAAATGGCGTTGGCACTGCCCAGGAACCAGCTCTTGCCGCGCCGCTGCTGCGCGGGCACGGAGGCGATGTACTGCTGCAACTGGGTGGACATGCGCCAGGTCTCGGAAATGTGCCGGTCCAGGCTGTGCGACTTGTACTGGGTGAGCACCACAATCTGGAGATAGCCGGAGTTGACCACATTGGACAGCGCGAAATCGATGAGCCGGTAACTGCCGGCAAAAGGAACCGCAGGTTTGGCCCGGTCCGCCGTGAGCGGCATGAGCCGCTTTCCTTCGCCGCCTGCCAGTACCACCGCAAGCACTTTCTTGACTGCCACGGGTAACCCCTTCCGCTCGTCCTTGAGTATGACCACGTTCGACTCACACTAGAGGACTCGCCCGCCCTGCACTACGTTGTAGTTGTGCGAATAGACATTGTGACAAAGGAGTTCCCGCCCGAGATCTACGGCGGCGCAGGCGTTCACGTAGCGGAATTGGCTCGCGTGCTCGCCGGGCGCGTCGATTTAGCCGTGCACTGTTTCGGCGCAGAACGTCCAGCGGACTATCACGGCGCCCGCGTGAGCACCTACGGCGTCCCTGACGGGCTGACGGATGCAAATGCGGCGGTGCAGACCCTGGGCACGGATCTGTCCATCCTGCAGGGCATCAGCGGTTCGGACCTGGTGCACTCCCACACCTGGTATGCCAATATGGCGGGCCACCTCGCCTCGCTCCTGCACGGCATCCCGCACGTGCTCAGTGCACACAGCCTGGAACCGTTGCGTCCGTGGAAGGCCGAGCAGCTCGGCGGCGGCTATGCGCTTTCGTCCTGGGTGGAGAAAACAGCATATGAGTCTGCTGCGGCGGTGATCGCGGTTTCCGACGGCATGCGTCAGGACATTCTGCGCTGCTACCCGGAGGTTGATCCTGCCCGAGTGCAGGTTGTGCACAACGGGATTGACACCAAAGCGTGGATTGCAGACCGCAATGACGACGCCGTCCGTGCGCTGGGAATCGACCCAGACCGTCCCAGCGTGGTTTTCGTGGGCAGGAACACCCGTCAGAAGGGTGTTCCGTACCTGCTGCGCGCTGCTGCGAAGCTGGCAGCAGACGTGCAGTTGGTGCTGTGCCTGGGAGCGGCAGATACGCCGGAACTTGCCGCCGAGACCGCCCGCCTGATCGACGATCTGCGTGCGCAGCGCGGTTCAGTGATCCTGATTGAGCGGATGCTCCCGCGGAATGAGCTGGTCCAGGTACTCAGCCACGCAACCGTCTTCGCCTGCCCCTCAATCTATGAGCCGCTCGGCATTGTGAATCTTGAGGCGATGGCTTGCGGTGCTGCGGTGGTAGCGAGCGCAACAGGCGGCATCCCCGAAGTGGTGGACGACGGCGTAACGGGCGTACTCGTGCCCCTCGAGCAGGTTCAGGACGGAACAGGAACCCCACTTGATCCAGAGGGGTTCGTGAATGACTTTGCGCAGGCACTCAACGCGCTGGTTGCCGATCCGGAACGCGCCCGCGCCATGGGAGGGCGCGGACGCATCCGGGCGGAGGAGCACTTTTCCTGGGACTCTATTGCAGAGTCCACGCTGAGTGTTTACCGATCGGTTCTCTAGCGGGTTTGAGCTTTGCGCGCGATCAGGATCTTCTCGTCCAGCGGCGCATCATGGCTGGCTCGCTGGATCCGTGCGTAGGCGCGGGATTCCTCCTGCCGCTCACGCTCGGCCCCCGTTGCGATGGCCGCCCGCAGATGCTCAGGGCCGTACCCGAACGCGTTGACCAGATCGACGGCGTGCGGCCGCAGCTTCAGGAGCAGCCGGTTGATGTACGGGCCGAGGGTGCGGGCGCGCTGGGCTGACAGCCGGCCGTTCATCAGGTACCAGCCGAGGTTGTCCTCGATGAGGCACAGCCCAAACAGGTCACGGAGCCAGGTGAGTACCTGCCGCGTTCCTGCATCCTCGGTCTTGGCGAGCGCCGCTGTGAACGCCTCCCACTGCAGAAGTTCGGCGTGCGCGCGTGCAGCCTGTATCAGTTCCTGCTGATGCTGGTTGAAGATTTTGGCGGCCTTCGCCGGCGGAAGCTTGCGCGCGCCCCGGAGCTCTCCGGCGAGTTCGCCGACCATGGTGTCAACGCGGCCGCACAGCAGCTCGTGCTGTGTTCCCTCGTCCCTCAGGGCAATGGCGGATTTTCGCTCCGAACCGGTGTCAACGACCGTCTGCAACACTCGCCGCAGGCCCGTTCGGTGAAGGGTCCGGTCTGCTGCCTGAGTTGCGACGAAGCGCGCGAGGACCCCAAAGTCAACTCCCTGGAATTCCTTGGCATAGTCAGCGAGGAGCCGCTTGGCCACGAGTTGCAGGAGCACGTTGTTGTCGCCCTCGAAGGTGGTGTAGACATCGAGATCTGCCCGCAGCGAGGTGTACCGGTTCTCGGTGAGGAAGCCTGCCCCT
This sequence comes from Arthrobacter sp. PTI12, assembly GCF_056679915.1. Taxonomy (NCBI): domain Bacteria; kingdom Bacillati; phylum Actinomycetota; class Actinomycetes; order Micrococcales; family Micrococcaceae; genus Arthrobacter; species Arthrobacter sp. PTI12. The sequence goes on from NZ_CM155256.1 coordinate 2,121,611, forward strand.
CCGCTGGCTTCCCGGCATTCCTGCAGCGTGTCCAAAGCGTGCCAGGTGGAGAGCGGCTTCAGCGCTGCAGCGAGGGTTTCCAGGTCCTGGCGGTCTTCGTCGGTGTCATGTTCACCGGAGAACACACCGTCGAACTTCGCCAGCAGCTCCTCGTGTGCAAAGGATGCGGCATAGGTGGTTGCCAGGCGGGGGAAGAGCCGACGCTGGTGCAGCTGATAGTCGAGGAGTACTTCCTCGGACAACTCGGAGGTAGTGCTGAACTGGCGCCGTTCCACCGAATACTGGATCGCAGTCTTCATGGCCAGCTTGCTGGCGGCTACGGCAGCGCCGTCGAGTGAAACGCGACCCTGAACGAGGGTTCCAAGCATGGTGAAGAAGCGGCGGCCTGGAGATTCGATCGGCGAGGTGTAGGTTCCGTCCGCTGCGACATTCCCATAGCGGTTCAGGAGGTTCTCCCGGGGAACCCGCACCTGCGTGAAGTGGAGCCGTCCGTTGTCTATGCCATTCAGACCGCCCTTCAGCCCGTCGTCCTCGCCGCCGATCCCGTCCAGAAAGTTTCCTTTCTCATCCCGCAGGGGAACGTACAGGGCGTGCACGCCGTGATTTACTCCGCGGGTGATCAGTTGCGCGAAGACAACTGCTGCTTTTCCATCGCTGGCCGCGTTGCCGATGTAGTCCTTCCACGCTGCACGGAACGGCGTATGGAGGATGAACTCTTCGCTCTCCGGGTGGAAGGTGGCAGTGGTAGCGATGCTGGAGACATCTGATCCGTGCCCGGTCTCCGTCATGGCGAAGCACCCGGGGATTTCCATGTTCATGATGCCTGGGAGCCACCGATGGTGGTGATCCTCGGTTCCGAGGTGCAGCACTGCGGCCCCGAACAGGCCCCACTGGACACCTGCCTTGATCTGGAGAGAGGGGTCGGCAACCACCAGTTCTTCAAAGCCGGCGACATTCCCTCCGTGGTCATCCGACCCGCCCAACTCCGTGGGGAACGCCCGGTGCACCGCTTTGTTCTGAACCAGAAGGTGAAGCTGGTCCAGACAGCGTGCGCGGTGCTCCGCACAGGATGCGCCCTCAGCCTTATGCAGCGACGGATCAGCTGCGAGCGCGCGTGCAGCGCGGCGGGAGTCGGCCCACCGGCCGAGCAACTGCTCGCCCAACGCTGCAACGTCAACGACGGCGGCGTCGTCGTCGTGGATTGGAAGGGTCGCGGGGACCGAGAATTCGGGACGCGTTGCGGTCTGGGTCATGATTCGTCCTTCGAACGTGGATTGCGGCGGGAGGTATGGGCAAGGGGTGCGCTCGGCACGGCGGCAGCGATGCCATCAAAGAGCCAGGCAGTAATGGAGTTTGCGAGGTCAGGCTCAGTGGGCCGGGCCGGGCCGGGAGGCGTCGACAACCATTGTTCGCCCGCGGCACGGACCATTCCGATGGCGGCGCGGGGCCAAAGAGCCAGCGGTTGTGGAATAGCTGCCGCCGGCGGTTCTTGGGCGAGGTATTCCTCCATGGGGCTGGCGAGCATGACCGAGATGGCGTCGAAGAAGGAGCTGAGCGTGGGCGACGCGTCCAACGTCGACGCCGAATCCGGTGTTGGCTGGGTCACGAAAACATAGACGCTCGGCGAGGATGAAGCCATCTGCAGGTACGCAGAAACCATTGCCCGCAGACCGTCCCTCGGCGTGCTGGCCTTCCGCGCGGCTTCGATGAGGTGTTCCTGCATGCGACCCACCACAACCTCGCCCATTGCACGCTGCAGACCTGCTTTGTCTCCGAAATAACGGTAGAAGACGGATTTTGAGGTATCTGCCGCCGAAGCGATGTCCTCCATGGAAGCGCCCGGACCGATCCTGTGGACTGCCTTGCGCGCAGTCCTGATCAGCTCCGCGCGGCGGGCTTCGCGATGTTTTGACCACCTGCTGGAACGTCCGTCCGCGGTGGGGCGTCTCATGGGCGCCATGATCTGATTCACGATACCCAGCGTATCAGGTACGCTGGGTATCGATAACTGAGGTGTTGCCCGCGAGAGATCAGAGGTTTGATCCTGCAGCCGCTTCCACCCTTCAAGTCCAAGGAGCAGCAGTGAGTACTCTTCCCGACCAGCAGAACGCCACACCCCAGAGCAGCAGTGGTCAACGCGGCGCGCGGAGCGCCGTCGTGATTGGAGGCAATCGCATCCCATTTGCCCGCTCGGGTGGACCATACGCGCAGGCGTCCAACCAGGAGATGCTGACGGCCGCTCTGGACGGCTTGGTGGCGCGTTTTGGGCTACAGGGGGAGCGAGTCGGAGAGGTTGCTGCAGGCGCCGTCCTCAAGCACTCCCGGGACTTCAACCTGACCCGCGAGGCGGTGCTGGGATCAGCCCTCGCCGCAGACACGCCGGCTTATGACGTGCAGCAAGCGTGCGCCACCGGCCTCGAGACGGTGATTGGGCTCTCCAACAAGATCAAGCTCGGACAAATCGAATCAGGCATTGCCGGTGGAGTAGATTCGGCTTCAGACGCGCCCGTAGCGGTGAGCGAGGGCCTGCGACGGGTATTGCTTGAACTTGCGCGCGCACGGTCTACCCCGCAAAAACTTGCTGCACTGCGTAAACTCCGTCCCGTCGATCTCAAGCCGAATGCCCCGACAACGGCGGAGCCCCGCACCGGCCTGTCCATGGGGGAGCACCAGGCAATCACTACCTCGCGCTGGAACATCAGCAGGCAGGCCCAGGACGAGTTGGCGCTGGCAAGCCACGCCAACATGGCCGCTGCCTATGACCGCGGGTTCTTCGACGACCTCGTCACGCCCTTCCGCGGGGTCTCGAGGGACGGAAACCTGCGCGCTGACACCTCCCTTGAAAAGCTGGGATCGCTCAAGCCGGTATTCGGCCGGAACCTGACCGGGGAGGCCACCATGACCGCCGGTAATTCCACCCCGCTGACAGATGGTGCGGCGGCGGTACTCCTGGGCTCCGAGGATTATGCGCGCAAACACAATCTGCCCATGCTGGCGAACGTTGTGGACGCTGAAGCGGCCGCCGTTGACTTTGTGCACGGCAAGGAGGGGCTCCTGATGGCGCCGGTCTACGCAATGCCGCGCCTGCTGCAACGCAACGACATGACGTTCGACGACTTCGACTTCTTCGAAATTCACGAAGCCTTCGCCAGCACCGTGCTGAGCAGCCTCGCCGCCTGGGAGGACGAGGATTTCTGCCGCACCCAGCTCGGTCTTTCCGGTGCGCTCGGAACAGTGGACCGCACCAAACTCAACGTCAACGGTTCTTCGCTGGCCGCGGGTCATCCGTTCGCAGCGACCGGAGCACGCATTGTCGCTTCGCTGGCTAAGTCCCTCGCCGAGAAGGGCTCGGGACGCGGTCTGATCTCGGTCTGTGCTGCGGGGGGCCAAGGCGTCGTGGCTATTCTGGAGGCGCGCTGACCATGACGGACACCTATCTCAACCTGGTCAACGCCCAGCCTCTCAGCAGGATCGCGAAGGCCGCCGGTCTGCCGCGGCCGGTCCCGCTCCGCCGTTACGCTCCAGATGCGCCGCTCGTGCCGGGGCCGGTTTTGGTGCTGGGCCGCTCCCGCAGCACGCAGGACATGGCTGCAACACTGCTCGAGTGGAACCTGGACGTCCGTCGGCACCTCCGGCCAAAGGAGAAGTTTGGCGCGGCCGTCGTTGTGCTTGATGATTTAGCACACCCCGGCGAGCTGTCGGAGGTCTTCCTCGAACTCGGCCACGGACTGCGGAACCTGCTTCCAGGCGGGCGCATCGTCACAATCTCCCGGCCCGTCACCTCCGAAATCTCCCCCCAGACCGCTGCCGCCCGGCAGGCCGTCGACGGGACGCTGCGCAGTCTGGCGAAGGAACTGCGGGGAGGAGCGACCGCTAACGGGATCCTCCTTGGTGAGGGTGTGAATACAGACGCACCCAGCGTCCGAGGGACACTCGAGTTCCTGCTCTCCGGCAAAAGCGCCTATGTGGACGGGCAGTTCATCGCAGTAGGGTCGGATCACGGCGCGCCGCCCAAGTCTGCAGAACTGCCACTCGCCGGCCGCACGGCTGTAGTGACCGGGGCCGCACGCGGGATTGGTGCGGAGATTGTCCGTGTCCTCCGACGCGACGGTGCGCACATCATCGCCGTGGACGTACCGGCGGCGGGGGAGCAGCTGGCGCAGGTAGCCAACCACGCCGGCGGCACGGCTCTGCAGGTTGATGTCACCGCTCCTGACGCCGCCGAGCGAATCCTTCGGCACGCTGCCACCCGGTACGGCGGACTCGACATCATGGTACATAACGCAGGCATCACCAGAGACCGGCTGCTCGCCAACATGGACCAGGCTCGATGGAGCTCCGTGCTCGCTGTCAATGTTGAGTCCCAGCTCCGCATCAATGAAAAGTTGCTCAGTTCGGACCACTTCAACAGCAACGGCAGCATTGTGTGTCTGGCCTCCACCAGCGGGATCGCCGGCAATCGGGGCCAGACAAACTATGCAGCGTCCAAGGCAGGCGTGATCGGCATGGTTCGCGCCACTGCCGATGCCCTGGCGGGCTCCGGGCGCACCATCAACGCCGTCGCACCGGGATTCATCGAGACGGACATGACGGCGAGAATTCCCTTCGCCACCCGCGAGGTGGCACGGCGCCTGAGCAGCCTGCAGCAGGGTGGGCTCCCCCTGGACGTAGCCGAAGCGGTCTCATTCCTCGCCTCGACCAATGCCGCCGGAATCAACGGTCAGGTCCTGCGTGTCTGCGGACAGAACCTGGTAGGTGCCTGATGGATCGCCGCTTGGACGCTCCTCCGAAGCTGCCGACGCTCTACGCTGCGGCGCTGGCGCGTCAGGCAAGGAACGCGCTGCGCAGGCCCGCGCCCACGGACCCGTTGCCGACAGAGCGACACAGGGTTGACAACGTCACGGCCACGCAGGAGAAGCTTGACGCTTTCCAGCGCCTGATGGGCCGCCCGCAAGCAGAGTTCCTCCCGTCAGGGTATCTCCACACCCTCGCGTTCCCGGTGGCGGTCAGCGTTCTTGCCAGGCCGGACTTTCCGCTTCCGCTGCTCGGTATGATCCACCTCAGTAACGACATCCACCACCTGCGTCCGATTTCGCTCAGCGAACGCCTGAGTGTCACCGCCTGGGTCGAAAATCTGTTGCCGCATCACAGCGGCGCCCAGGTGGACGTCTTGGTTGACATCAAGACTGACTCCGAATCCGTCTGGAGAGGCAGGTCCACCTATCTGGCGAAGGGCGTCAAGGCGAACGGGCCGGCGGGTACGGCCGTGCCGTCCGCGGGCGAGCGCCGGACCGAACAACTACCGGAATTTCACACCCGCCAGTGGGCACTGGCGAGCGACATCGGGCGGCGTTACGCGAGCGTCTCGGGTGACTACAACCCTATCCATCTGAGTGGGATCTCGGCGCGGGCAAGTGGTATGAAGCGGCCTATTGCCCATGGCATGTACCTGGCCTCGCGCATGGCGGCAGAGATGGGCCCCGGGGACGCAACACCCTTCCGCTGGACAGTTGAGTTCAGGGCTCCGGTCACCCTGCCCTCAAGGGTATTCCTGTCGGCGGGCATGGACAGGTCAGTAACGGCCCAGTGGCAAGGGGCCGAAGTGACCGCCTGGGATCCGCGTCGTCGTCGTAAGCATTTTTCCGGTCGAATGGAAAGGCTGGGAGACAGCGCAGGCGAGGAATAATTGCATGACCCTCCTTCAATGTCCAGAGGGACGGCCTGATTCGCCATCAGTTTCAACCCAGATGGTCTCCTGGTCTGTGATCGGCCTTTCGAACAGTGCAGACTCCAGAAGTCAGCTACCGCTGACGGTTCACCACTGATCGAAACGAGGAATTTCGTGAATTCACGAGGTTTGAAGGCAGCCGTTCTCGCAGCATCGACGCTGATGGCTACGGCACTGATGACCGGCGGGGCGGCCCAGGCCGCTCCGCAGACGCCGCTGAAGGCGCCGGCGGCCACCATCTCCCATGCACAGACCGACTCCCAGGATGCGCTTGAGGCGTACTGGACCCCGGAGCGGATGAAGAACGCAAAGCCAGGCAACACCATCAACTCACAGGGCTGGGGGGAGCAGGGCCGCTCCATCATGCCGAAGGCAGGCGCGGATGCCCTCGCTGCACCACAGCCCAAGGCAGCACCGGTCAAGCGTGCAGGTAGCCCTGCACCGGTGTCGCATATCGGGAAGGTCTTCTTCACGCTCGGCGGCCAGAACTACGTCTGCTCGGCCAATTCGGTTCAGAGCTTCAATCAAAGCACCGTTGCCACCGCCGGGCACTGCACCTATGACATCAACGCCGGCTGGGCAAGCAAGTTCGTGTTCGTGCCCGCCTACAGCAACGGGTCTGCTCCATACGGCATGTGGTCGGCAACGTCGCTGCATTCCACCAGCGAATGGATCTCCCGCAACGACATCAGCTACGACGGCGCCTTCGCCGTTGTAGCGCCGTTGAACGGGCGCACGCTGGCCGCCACCGTGGGTGCGTCGAGGATCGGCTTCAACCTCGCCCGCGGTCTCACCTACACCGCCTACGGTTATCCCGCAGCTGCTCCCTTCAACGGGGAATCCCTGAAGAACTGCTATGGCACCGCCTCACGCGACCGGATCGGCGGCACACAGTCCCAGGGCATCCCGTGTGACATGACCGGCGGGTCTTCCGGCGGGCCCTGGTTCATCGGATCGGGCTCGTCCGGCACACAGAACTCCGTGAACAGCTTCGGCTACAACACCCAGAAGAACGTCATGTACGGACCGTACTTCGGAAGCTCCATCCAGAGCGCGTACACCAACGCGTCCAACCGCTAGCGCACAACGCTTACCGGTCCGGAAAGGCCGGCTCCACCTCACGCGGTGGGGCCGGCTTTCGCGTCACCGGTGAGCCGGTGTTGCGCACCTACACTGATTGCATGACGAACGACTCCCTGCTTGCCCGTGCCCGCACTCTTGATGCGGAGGACCCCGTGGCCTCCTGCCGCGCGCTCTTTGAAGGCCACGACGACGATGCTATTGCGGCCTATCTGGACGGAAATTCGCTCGGGCGCCCGCTGAGGGCAACCACGGAGCACCTACCTGAGTTTGTGCGGAAACAGTGGGGCGGCAGGCTCATCCGTGGCTGGGACGAGGAGTGGCTGCAGCTTCCCCAGAGAATAGGGGACCGCATCGGGCGGGTTGTGCTAGGTGCGGCGGACGGCGAGTGTGTCGTCGCCGATTCCACGAGCGTCCTGCTGTACAAGGTCATTCGAGCAGCACTCGCCGCTCGCCCGGGCCGGACGGGCATAGTGATCGAACGGGACAACTTCCCCACTGACCGCTTCATCGTCGAAGGAATCGCAGCCGACCGCGGCCTGGCGGTTCACTGGGTGGAGGCAGCATACGACGCTGGTCCCACCCCCGAGGAAGTGGCAGGCGCACTCGGCCCGGACACCGCCGTCGTCGTCCTCAGCCACGTTGCCTACCGGTCGGCCCACATCGCCGACATGGAAGCGATCACCCGGCTTGTGCACGAGGCTGGAGCGCTGATTGTGTGGGACCTAAGCCATTCTGTGGGGTCGGTGCCTGTGCGGTTGGACGCCTGTGGGGCGGACTTCGCGGTCGGTTGCAGCTACAAATACCTCAACGGCGGGCCTGGTGCACCTGCCTGGGCTTACGTGGCCCGGCGGCACCTCGCTGATCTCGTCCAGCCCATTCAGGGCTGGCTGGGAAGTGCCGATCCGTTCGGGATGGGTTCGAGCTACCAGCCGGCGGATGGAATCCGCCGCATGATCTCGGGGACGCCACCGATCCTCGGGATGCTTGCGCTGCAGGACATGCTCGACCTCATCGAGGGTGTGGGTATCGAAGCCGTTCGAGCCAAATCGGTGAAGCTGACCTCCTTCGCCATCGAAGCAGTCGACGAACTGATGGGTCCAGCCGGAGTGAATGTTGCATCGCCCCGTGATGCTGCGCAGCGCGGCAGCCACATAACCATTGACCATGAGTCTTTCAGAACGGTGCTGCCCGGGCTGTGGAAGGACGGCGTCATTCCCGATTTCCGCAGCCCCGATGGACTCCGTCTGGGCCTGTCCCCGCTGTCCACCTCATTCGAAGAGACGTTGATTGGTATCCGCGCGATCGCGGACCGGCTTCCCGCGAAGGTACTCGATTAAACTCTTGGGCCATGCTCGTGTTAGAGTTTTTCTCGCTGCTTTCGAGGGTTTTGAGCCTCGAAATCACCACCTGCGCGGGTGGCGGAATGGCAGACGCGCTAGCTTGAGGTGCTAGTCCTCTTATTGAGGGTGGGGGTTCAAGTCCCCCTCCGCGCACAATAAAAACCCCGGATTTCCGGGGTTTTTTTGTGCCCTCGACCACGTTGATGCTGTCGCCAAACCCATCGCATGGGTTCGGCTGGGCTGCGCACTTCGCCGGCCAGGCGCGGACGCGGGCCTCCGGGAGGAATCAGGAGCGCCGCTGTCTAAGGGCAAGGGTCACCGGACGAATACCCCTGCACTCCGTGTCGCGCACCTTGATACGTGCCAGCGTTGTGCTGAAACTTCTCGCCATCGGGCAACTCACTGTAGGTACGCGGTCTACTCAGGTCCTTGTGGCGGGCCAACAGTCCCAGGAGGGTCACCACAGCCCCGGCTGCGATCAGGAGCGATCCCGCGACGACGGCCGCTATGCCCAGGGCGTCGCTCTTACCTTCGATGACATCGGCGAATGGAAGTAGCGAGGCGGTCAGACCTACCACAATCGATAGTCCGCCGGTGCTGAGCAGTTTGGTGTGAGACATCATTTTCCCCCCCGGTTGGATACTCCATTGAAGCATCGGTATGGGATGCATCACAGGTGCGGTGCGCTCAAACTTCGCCAGTCGGGCGGTGTCTCAGGAACACTGGGAGGCAGGATAGACACCCTCGATGGGCGCACCGGAATCACTGATAGGGCATCTGCTGCGAGTACCTTGTGCTTACAGTGGGCGGGTGGTCCGCCCGAATACGTGATGAGAGGTTATCGATGAGCCAGGAGTGGTACCGGAACTTTGACAAGCGGATGTCGCTCTCCATCTCCAACTCGTGGCGAAAGCATAATGAGGCCGCTGGAAAACGTCAGATCCTCGGGGGGTCCGTCTTCGCCCTGATTGGCATCTGCCTGCTCGTCGCAGGTGTGAGCCGGTATGTTGACGTGGCCTACAGGGACGGAAGCAGTGGTCTCGCGGTGGCGTTCTTCCTCTTGATCACAGCTCTTGGATCTGGTTAAACGGCAGCACCCGCTCCTGTCGAAGGCAGGGAGCGGGTGCGTAACGCGTGGACGGGTCCTACTCAGTGGCAGGAAGTTCCGCGTCCGGCGTCTCCTCGAGGTAGGTGGCCTTCCAGGCACCATCGGAGTACACCACGGTGGCGGAGTACATTGAACCGGCAGGATCGAAGGGGCGAGTCTCCTCCACGTCGCCGGCCTCATTGAACTCGGTGTAGGCATCCGGATTAACCGGAATCATCGCGTCAACCTCGACACCTTCCGCCACCTCCTCGGCGGCGGTCGTGATGAGGATTTGCTTCACCTTGGGCTGCCCGCCCAGAATCCAGCCGCCGTCGTCGTAAATGCCCTTGATTGTTTCTGCATTGGCAACCGCTGCCTCAGCACCGTCCAGCGAGGCGAGCAGTGCCTCCACATCGCCAGTCTGCTGGGCATAGGACTTGAGCTGGAAAACGTGGTGCAGAAAAGCCTTGGCGCCGTCAGCGGTGGGTTCGCCCATGAGGTCATTGACAGAAGGCTCGGCGATGTTCTGTGCAGGTGCGGTTGAGCTTGCCGCCGTGGGCGCCGCGTTGGATCCGGTGGCGGCAGAGTCGGTGGACTCCCCGCAACCGGTGAGCACAGCGAGGGCGACGGCGGCGGTGGCCGCAATCTTGATGGTCTTCATGATCTCCCCAGAAAGGTAAGTGATGCGCCCGAAGTGGCGTCGACGCCCATCAGGATAGCCGTAGCCTGAGGCAACGGAAGCCGAAGCCGGCTTGAACGTGCTGGAAATCACACGGCATGGGCAGACTCCGGACGCGGCATCGGTAGGCTGGTCCCAACACCCGCTATTCGATGGAGGTCTGCAATGGGCGTCGCCCCCGAAGAAGAAGTTGTCCGGATCTGCCGGGAACTCATCCAGATCGACACTTCGAACTTCGGAGATAACCAGGGACCAGGAGAGCGCAAGGCTGCAGAATATACGGCAGGTCTCATCGAAGAGGTAGGGCTCGAGGCGCAACTGTTCGAGTCAGCCCCCGGACGGGCTTCCGTTCTGACCCGGATGTCAGGAACCGACTCCAGCCTTCCAGCCCTGGTGGTGCACGGCCACCTCGACGTCGTACCTGCTCAGAAAGAGGACTGGAGTGTCGATCCGTTCAGTGCAGAGGAGCGCGACGGATTGATCTGGGGTAGGGGAGCGGTGGACATGAAAGATATGGACGCCATGATTCTTTCCGTCCTGCGCTCCATGCAGCGCGATGGCACACGGCCCAAACGAGACCTCATCTTCGCGTTCTTCGCAGACGAGGAAGCCGGCGGAAACTACGGCGCCTCCTGGCTGGTGGACAACAAACCTGAACTGTTCGACGGCGCAACTGAGGCGATCTCGGAGGTTGGCGGGTTCTCGGCAATCATCGGCGGCCAACGCACATATCTTCTGCAGACGGCAGAGAAGGGTATCTCCTGGCTTCGGTTGGTGGCGCACGGCCGCGCAGGCCACGGTTCACAGATCAATACCGATAACGCTGTAACGCAGCTCGCACGGGCAGTAGCGCGCATCGGTGAACATCAGTGGCCGATCGAGCTTACGCCGACCACGCGACAATTCCTCGACGGCGTCACGGAGCTGACGGGGGTTGAGTTCGACGCAGATAACCCGGAAATCCTGTTGAAGGAGCTGGGAACCGTTGCGCGCTTCGTCGGCGCAACCTTGCAGAACACGTCCAACCCCACAGTGTTGAAGGGCGGCTACAAGCACAACGTCATCCCCGGCAGCGCCGAAGCGCTCGTTGATGTCCGCACTCTGCCCGGACAGGAAGAGGAGGTTTTCGAGACGATCAAGTCGCTGGCGGGCGATTCCGTGGATGTCAGCTACGAGCATAAGGATGTCTCGCTCGAAGTACCGTTCGCGGGGAACCTGGTGGACCGCATGGTGGATTCGCTACTCGCCGAGGACCCCGGAGCCAAGGTGCTGCCCTACACTCTTTCCGGCGGAACCGACAACAAGTCGCTGAGCCGGCTCGGCATCACGGGTTATGGGTTTGCTCCTTTACGGCTGCCCGATGACCTCGACTTCACCGGCATGTTCCACGGCGTGGATGAGCGGGTGCCCACCGATTCACTCCGCTTCGGTGCGCGCGTGCTCAACCGTCTACTCACAGGCAGCTGATGAGTTCCGTCGCAGAGGAAATGCTTCCAGCGGATCTCCTCGAGCGGTTCCGTGCACGTGCGGCGGACTACGATGCACGGAATGTTTTTTGCACGGAAGATTTTGAGGAGCTCGCTTCCCGTGGCTACCTGCGCCTCTTCTGTCCGGAGCACGACGGCGGAGCAGCCGTGGGCATGGCCCAGGCAGTGGCCTGCCAACGCAGGCTGGCATCGGCCGCCCCTGCCACGGCCCTCGCTGTGAACATGCACCTGGTCTGGACGGCTGTGGCCAGGCTGCTCGCACAGGAGGGAGACAGTTCGCTGGGCTTCATCCTCAGCGAGGCATCCGCGGGAGAAATATTCGCCTTCGGGCTCTCGGAGCCTGGCAATGATTCGGTGTTGTTTGATTCGAGCACCGTCGTAGAGCGTCGCCCGGATGGCGGCTACGCATTCACGGGCACCAAAATCTTCACCAGCCTTTCGCCCGTGTGGACCCGGCTTGGTGTGTTCGGAAAGTGCATGGATCAAGACGGTGAACGGTTGGTTCACGGATTCGTCACCCGAGGCTCGGCCGGCACAGAGATCCTGGAGGACTGGAACATGCTTGGCATGCGGGCGACGCAGTCCCACACAACCCTGCTGAACGGCGTCGTGATTCCACCGGCAAGGATCTTCCGGAAGCTACCGGTCGGGCCGAATCGGGATCCACTTGTCTTTGCAATCTTTGCGGCGTTCGAGACGCTGATCAGCGCCGTCTATGCCGGCATTGCCGACCGCGCCCTTGAGTTGGCTGTGCAGGCCGCGCTCCAGCGGGCTCCGGGGATGGATGGAATTCCTGTTGCATCGCGTCCTGGCGTGCGTTCAGCCGTGGCAGACGCCGCCATGAGCTGGGAGCGCGTTGATGCCCACATTAGGCTGCTGGCCTCGGACCTTGATTCCGGGGCAGCTCATGGGGATCATTGGTTCGCTAAACTGGTGGCGCTGAAGATTCACTCCACGAGCGCCGCCCGCGAACTGGTGGACGCGGCAGTGTTTCTATCCGGCGGAAAGGGTTACTCCAATGACAGCGAGATCAGTCGCATCTCGCGGGACGTAGCAGCGGGTTTCTTTCATCCGTCCAACCTGGAGTCGGCGCGCCGCACGGTTGCATCGGCGTGGCTTGGTCCTGAGCAGCAGTAAGAACCACTGCTCAGGCGGTGCGCTCTACCCGGAGCACTTTGCGCCGTAGCCAGAAGCGTCGGTGACCGTTTATGTAAATGCAGCTCCGCTCCAGTTCCCACTTGCCGTACTCTGCATGCTCAGTCAGTAGCTGGCGCGCCATGGAGAGTGGTTCGCCGGCGTTGACGGTGAGCACGAGGTACTCATACTGGCGGCCGTAATCCCGTTTCCGAATGGCGGTTGAGTTCAGAAATTGTTCGCGCATTTCCCTCCAATTTGCTTCACTTTACCGATAACGTCTAGACCATGAGCATCGATCCGCGTGTCGCATTGCAATCGCTGGTTTCCGCACTGGAAGAACACCTCGCCGCGGCAGCATCACGCAGGGGAGAGGATGATCCCGCGGTCGAAGCCGCCTATCTTTCCATCGCCGATTCTTTTGAGGCGTACGAGGAATCGCTGTATGACGCCTACGGCGAAGTGACTCCCCTCGTCATCTACGAAGACGACGAGGAAGATGACGAAGAGGGCAGCAGCGGAAATGGAGTGCGGGAACCGGCCAGCGGCTCCTGACCTGGCCGTCAGCTTTCGGCCGCGACGCCGCATCGAGACCGTTTCGGGATGTGAGCGCTCAGCGTGGCGCGGAGACCTCGTCCAACACCTCGGAGATCTGCGCAGGAAGAGGCGCCAGCGAGCATGCCAGCAGTTCCTTCAACTGCGCGCCAGTGCGTGCTCCGAGCACGGCCGAGGCGACGGTGGGGCGTTGGAGAAGCCAGCGAAGCGCTACTTCGGCGGGTGAAAGTTCCAAACCTCTCGCGGCGGTGGCGACCGCTTCAGTAATGCGCGCTGCTCGCCCTGACAGGTACGGTTCGAGGTAGCCGGCCCACTCATCGGACGCGGCACGTGAGTCAGACGGCAGCTGCGATCGATACTTGCCTGTCAGTGCACCGCGTCCAAGCGGTGCCCATGCGAGCGTTCCCACTCCGAGAGCGTCCGAAGCCGGTAGCACCTCGTCCTCCGGGCGACGGCTGAGCAGTGAATACTCCGTCTCGTGGACCGAAAGGGGAAACCCCGCCGTTGAACATAACCGGGTCAATTCCCAACCTGTGTAATTGGTCACCCCTACATAGCGTGCCTTGCCCGACCTGTAGGCGTATTCGAGCGCAGCCAGCGTCTCCTCTACGGGTATGTTCGCACCGGTAGCGGGTGCCATCCAGATATCAACGCTGTCGGTACCCAGGCGCGAAAGCGAAGCATCCAGGGAATCCAGCAAGCCTTTTCGGGACGCGTCGAGGCGTCCCTCGGACCAGTGCCGCGGAATGCCGCCGGACACGGCAAGGACCACCTCTGAGCGCGCAACAAGATCGCCCAGCAGCGATCCAAGTACCGCCTCTGACTGTCCGTCAGAGAAACGTGCGGCCGTGCTGATCAGCGTTCCGCCGGCCTCGACGAACAGGCGCAACTGCTCCCGCGCCGCTTCTTCGTCAACGTCGCTGCCCCAGGTCATTGTCCCGAGGCCGAGCACTGATACCAGTTGTCCGCTACCGCCCGCGTTTCGCCACTGCATACGCCTAAGCCTACTGGCCGAGGGACCCGCGCCGAGTGCGGGCGAGCGGCGAAGGCGAGGACTCATTGAAGGGTAGGCCCGGCACGGTGACGTAGGGTCTTATCTGTGAATTGGATCGAAGCGGCCGTCCTGGGCCTCGTTCAGGGCCTTACCGAATTTTTGCCAATCTCATCAAGTGCACACCTGCGAATCGCCGGAGAGCTTCTGCCCAGGGCACAGGACCCGGGGGCAGCTTTCACGGCGATTACCCAGCTCGGGACAGAAACCGCGGTGATCGTGTACTTCTGGCGGGACATCGTCCGAATCATCAGGGCGTGGTTCGGCTCCCTCACCGGCAAAACCGCGCAGAACGACCCGGACGCTCGAATGGGGTGGCTGGTCATCCTCGGCAGCCTGCCGATCGTCATCCTCGGGCTGCTCTTCCAGGAGCAGATCGAAAGTACGTTCCGCAGTATGTGGCTGGTGGCTACCATGCTGGTCGTTTTCGGCGTGATCCTCGCGGTTGCAGACGCCGTTGGCCGCCAACGGCTGACTCTTGACCGACTGACCTACAAACACGGAATCCTGTACGGGCTTGCGCAGGCGCTCGCTCTTATTCCCGGTGTCTCCCGCTCGGGTGGAACGATCACTGCCGGACTGCTGATGGGCTACACGCGCGAAGCGGCCGCGAGATACTCCTTCCTGCTCGCCATCCCCGCAGTTTTTGGCAGCGGTCTCTACCAGCTCTACAAGAGTGCCGGGACGCCCGGTCCCTATGGCGGCCTGGAGACCCTCCTCGCAACCGTCATCGCCTTCGGGGTGGGCTACGTCATCATCGGGTGGTTCCTGAAGTTCGTCTCCACCCGCAGTTATGGCGTCTTCGTCTGGTACCGGATCGTCCTCGGCCTGGTAATCTTCCTGCTTCTCGGCTTCGGCGTCATTACCGCGTGACGCGTCTGTCGCGCCGATCGCCAACATCCAACCCCGTAAGGTAGAACAGTGATTTCCTGGAATTCCCGGACCGTTCCGGGCCTGCCCGGCAGCCCTCCTCCCATTCGCCTGTGGGACAGCGCCCTGAAGCGCTTCATAGAGCTTCCCGCTGGGCAGCGACAGGGATTGTATGTCTGCGGAATCACACCCTACGACGCCACGCATATGGGCCACGCGGCCACCTACGTGGCATTCGACCTGCTGAACCGGCTCTGGCGGGATGCCGGGTCCGCGGTGGACTACGTCCAGAACGTGACAGACGTAGATGATCCGCTGCTCGAGCGCGCCAGCGCCACCAACGTCGATTGGATGGATCTCGCCCGCTCGCAAACGGACCTTTTCCGAGCGGACATGGAAGCGCTCAACGTCCTCGCTCCCGCCCACTACGTGGGAGCAGTCGAATCCGTCGCTGCCATTGTCCCGGTCATCGAGGATTTGCTGAAGCGCGACCTCGCGTACCGCGTTCCGGGCTCCGAAACCGACCCCGACGGCGATGTGTACTTCTCCGTCGACCAGGCAACGGAACTATCGGACGCCGTCGGAGAAACGCAGTGGAAGCTGGGCTTCATCTCGCATCTGGGCGAAGACGAGATGATTCCCACCTTCGCCGATCGCGGTGGCGATCCTGCCCGACCGGGAAAGCGCAATGCGCTCGACCCCCTGCTCTGGCGGGTCGCCCGGCCGTCGGAGCCGGCGTGGGACGGTGCGTCCCTCGGCGACGGAAGGCCAGGCTGGCACATCGAGTGCTCGGTGATTGCGCTCCAGCATCTCCCGGCGCCTTTCGCGGTGCAGGGCGGGGGAGCGGACCTGATGTTTCCCCACCACGAAATGAGCTCTGGCCACGCGCAGGCCATTTCCGGGCGTCCGCTTGCTCGCCACTACGCGCATGCGGGCATGGTAGGGCTTGACGGCGAGAAAATGAGCAAGTCCAAAGGCAATCTGGTGCTGGTCTCTGCATTGCGCGAAGCCGGGACCGATCCAGCTGCCATTCGCCTCGCCATCCTCGCGAACCACTACCGTTCCGACTGGTCGTGGACATCGATCGGTCTGGATACCGCGCGCTATAGGCTGGATACGTGGCGGGCCGCACTCGCCGGAGCAACGGTGGAATCGGTAGAGGATCTTGTCGGAGCGATGCGGGCGGCGTTGACGGATGACCTTGATGCTCCGGCGGCCCTGCTGGCAGTGGATCGCTGGTGCGCTGAAACAGCGCACCTCGCAGGAACAGACTCAGGCGCGCAGCTGGCTGCTGACGCTTTCGACGCGCTGCTGGGGATCCGGCTGAAGGACTAGTCCTTACGGCGTTTCTTGAGGTAACGCTCAAACTCACGTGCAATTGATTCGCCGCTTGCCTCCGGAAGGTCAGCGGTGTCCTTTGCCTCCTCGAGCTGGCGCACGTATGCCGCAACCTCCGGGTCCTCAGTGGACAGCTCATCCACTCCCCGCTCCCATGCCTCGGCTTCCTCTGCGAGTGCCTGCGTGTCCAGGCCGACGCGGAGTAGTTCTTCAAGCCGGTTCAACAGGGCGAGCTGGGCTTTCGGGGACGGTGACTGTCCGACATAGTGGGGGACGGCCGCCCACATGGACAGGGTGGGTATGTCAGCGAGCTGGCCCACCTCCGCAAGCACTCCCACAATGCCGATCGGTCCCTCGTAGGTGGAGGCCTCGACGTTGAGCGACTCGCGAATGAGGTCGTCGTCGGAAGACACCGTGACCGGAATCGGACGGGTGTGCGGCACATCCGCGAGGAGCGCACCGACCAGGACAAGGCAGTCGACGTCGAGTTCCTTGGCCATACCCACCAGCTCGGCTGTGTATCCGCGCCACTTGTAGGACGGTTCGACACCGTGGACCAGGATGACGTCCAGGTTACTTTCAGGCACTGAGGCCTTGCTGATGCGGGTGGTGGGCCATTTGATGCGCCGCAGTCCGGAGCTATTGCGCCTGATGACGGGCCGGGTGAATTGGAAATCGTAGAACTCGTCGGCATCGATGGTCGAGATCTTTTCCCCGCCCCACTGCGTACCGAGAAACTTCAGAGCATCGCTGGCAGCTTCGCCGGCATCATTCCATCCCTCGAACGCGGCGAGCATGACCGTGACTCTTCCTCCGGTTTCCGTCTCCGGGAACAGGCCGGGAATGCCGTCAGGAACATCCTGAGTCTGGTTGTCTTCGAACGTACTCACCGTTTCACCCTAATCCTCCGCCGCTGTCGTGTCAGGCGCGCCAACGCAGCTTCGCGCAGAGCGGACCCGCCGACCGGCCCTGCGTGGCCCCGTAGACTTGAGGAATGGTCACCCCTTTCAGCAATACGGCTGTGCCCTCAGATAACGGACAGCGTGCCGAGCACCGTGCTCCCGCGGAGCGCATTCTTCAGGCTGTGCTGTGGGACATGGACGGCACGATCGTGGATACCGAACCGTACTGGATTGAAGCTGAGCGTGCGCTGGTCGCCGCCCACGGCGGATCCTGGTCCGATGAGCAGGCAACGGGCCTGGTAGGCCAGGCACTCACCTTTTCGGCCGGCGTGTTGCAGGCCGCTGGTGTCAGGTTGAGCGTGCGCGAGATCATTGACACGCTCACGACACAGGTGACAGCAAGGGTCAGCGAGTCGGTTCCGTGGCGTCCGGGTGCCCGCGAACTCCTGACCGCCCTGCGGCAGGCCGGGATTCCCTGTGCACTGGTCACGATGTCCGAGCAGCAATTGGCGCTCGAGGTGTCACGCCACCTGCCGGAGGGTGCGTTCGAATTGTTGGTAACCGGTGACCAGGTAGCCCGGGGAAAGCCTGATCCCGAGGCATACCAGAGGGCCTTTGACTTCCTCTCGGAAGGTCGCATGCTACACAAGGAGCGCGTGGTGGCCATCGAGGATTCCCTTCCCGGGGTCACATCAGCCAGGGCCGCGGGAGTAGTCACCCTTGGCGTACCGCACTTCGTTGCCTTGCCCGCTGAATCCGCTGACCACCAGTGGACCAGCCTCGCCGGACGCACCGTGGAAGATGTTGAAGACCTCGTCCACTTCCACGTTGGACGCGCTACAGGCGAAAGGGCAACTGCGTGAATAGGTCACGACGCCCTGAGCCCGTGCGCCAGGAAGGTATTCCGCTAGGGCGGATCTTCGGTATTCCGGTTGTACTGGCATGGTCATGGTTCATCATCACGGCTTTCGTGGTCATCGTCTTCGGCCCGCAGGTGGCAGACCTGTACCCTGCC
The DNA here is from genome assembly GCF_056679915.1 of Arthrobacter sp. PTI12. NCBI lineage: Bacteria > Bacillati > Actinomycetota > Actinomycetes > Micrococcales > Micrococcaceae > Arthrobacter > Arthrobacter sp. PTI12. The sequence goes on from NZ_CM155256.1 coordinate 2,139,880, forward strand.
ATTGGCTTGGGCGCGTACGGCGTTGCCCTCACCTATGCCGTCCTGCTCGCAGCGTCCGTCCTCATACATGAACTTGCACACGCGCTCTCAGCCCGAAGGTTCGGGTGGCCGACCACGCGTATCGTCCTGAATCTCTGGGGCGGACATACCCAGTTTGAAAACTTCGCCGCCAGCCCCGGCAGGTCATTGGTCGTTGCCATGGCGGGACCCGCAGCCAACCTGGTCCTTGCTGTCGCCGGGTGGGGAGCGCTGGTCATCATCGAACCAACCGGCGTGTTAAATCTCCTGGCCAATATACTGATCTGGGCCAACTTCCTTGTCGCGGCCTTCAACGTACTGCCCGGCCTGCCCCTCGACGGCGGACGGATCGTCGAATCTGCTGTTTGGCGTGCTACCGGCAGCCAGGAAAAAGGAACGGTGGCCGCCGGCTGGACAGGGAGGGCTATCGCCGTCCTCCTCGTTGCTGCCGTTGTGCTGGTGCCACTTCTTGGCGGTTCCCAACCCAGCACCGTCACGGTGATTGTCGCCGTCGTTATGGGCGGTTTCCTATGGCTCGGGGCCAGCTCAGCGATAGCCAACGCTCAGATGCGGCTGAGACTACCCGAAGTCAGCGCAGGGAGATTGAAGCGTCCCGCGGTGAGCGTCCCGGCGGGAACCTCCGTCCAGCAGGTCCGGCGGCTGCTCGCCGACCGGCCAGGGCACGAGGTCGTCCTGACCAGCCCGGATGGGCTGCCGGAAGCGGTGGTGGACCAAGGCGCGTTGACGGCCGTCCCCGATACGCAGGCCGAGGGTACGTCGGCGAATGCTGTCGCCCGCGCGCTCGCGCCGGGCGCCTACGTGCCTGAATTTGCCGAAGGGCAGGAACTGGTGCAGTATCTGGCCAGGCTCGCCGGAAGTGAGTACGCGGTGACAGACCGGCAAGGGTCGGTCACCGGTGTTCTGCATCAGTCCGTTGTCATCGCGGCTATCACAGGCCGTGCTCAACCAGGCAGTAACTGACACTACGCATACCCACGAACACGGGCGCCGTCAGGTTGCCTCAGCAGAACCACCGGAGGACTCCATGAACACCAGCCAGCATGAGACGGATGAGGCTCCGTCCAACCAGCGCTCTGCGCCGCAACCCCACGGCGCGGCAGCCCGCCGCGGGCCGCTGCGTCCCGGTGAGCGCGTACAGTTGACCGACGAGAAGGGGCGAATGAACACCGTTACCCTGACTCCGGGCGGTGCATTCCACACTCACAAGGGGTTTCTCAGCCACGACCAGCTGATCGGCATTCCTGAAGGAACGATCGTCACCAACACCACCGGCGGCCAGTATCAGGCACTCCGCCCGCTGCTGTCCGACTTCGTCTTGTCGATGCCTCGCGGCGCTGCGGTTGTCTACCCCAAGGATGCCGGTCAGATCATCACCATGGCAGACATCTTTCCGGGAGCCCGGGTAGTGGAAGCCGGTGTGGGTTCGGGTGCACTGTCCATCTCGCTGCTCCGTGCGGTCGGTGACAACGGATACCTGCACTCGTTCGAACGCCGCGAGGAATTCGCGGACATCGCCAAAGGCAATGTCGAAACGATCTTCGGCGGCGAACATCCCGCCTGGCAGATCACGCTCGGGGATTTCCAGGAGCAGGTTCTGGAAACGGAGCAGCCGGGAAGCGTTGACCGCGTCGTTCTGGACATGCTCGCGCCATGGGAGTGCCTTGACGCCGTCGCCACCGTGCTGGCACCGGGCGGAGTGTGGATCAGCTATGTGGCCACCGTTACCCAGCTTTCCCGGACAGCGGAGTCGATCCGCGCCGATGGCCGGTTCACTGAACCGGACGCGTGGGAGTCGATGGTGCGTGGGTGGCACCTTGAAGGACTGGCTGTGCGCCCCGACCACCGCATGGTGGCGCATACCGGATTCCTGCTCATTACCCGCCGTCTCGCGCACGGAGTGACCGGAATCAGCACGAAGCGCCGACCGTCGAAGACCGGATTCAGTGAAGAAGACCTCAACGCCTGGACGCCGCAGGCGGTGGGCGAGCGCTCAGTGTCGGACAAACGGCTGCGGCGGGTCGCGCGTGATGCAAGTTCGACCATCCAGCGCGGCGCATTGTCGGCCGAGGAGGCGCAGTTCCGGCGTGAATCCGAGGCGTCGCGGCAGACCGACTGACCCGAGCGCTTCCGAGATGACGAAGTTGTCACTTTCGGCATAATCCGATGTGCACTGCGCTATGGTCAAAAGAGAACGCAACAGACAACGGTGAAGGTGGCGATCGCGTTGGATACATCGAGTAATGAGTCCGGAACGCCTCGGTCCGCGCCCAATGCCAACCCGGCTCCGACCGACGGACAGCTGGCAGTTGCGCAGCGCCAGATCAATGTTCTACGGGACAAGCTTCGGCACATTGATCGACAACTGGCGTCCGCTACGCAGAACAACTCCAAGCTTGTTTCGGCGCTGGAAGCCGCCCGGACCGAAATTGTTCGGCTCAAGGCGGCACTCGAAAAGGAGGGGGCCGCGCCCTTCAGCTTCGCGACTGTGATCGAAGTGAACGCCCGTATTTCGTCCGGCGAGGCTAACGGTGCTCAGGCCGCACAACAGGTCAGCGCTGACATCTTCCAGTCGGGCCGGAAGCTGCGGGTCGCTGTCAGTCCGCTTGTGAACATGGACCAGCTGATGCCCGGGCAGGAAGTTCTGCTGAACGAGTCCTTGACAATCGTCGCGGCGCTTTCATTCGAGCGCGCCGGCGAACTGGTGACCACCAAGGAACTGCTCGGCAAGGACAGGGTTCTGGTCATCGGGCGCGCCGACGAAGAGCGCGTAGTCCGGTTGAGCGGCCCATTGCAGCAGCAGAAGATCCGTGTCGGGGATGCATTGTCCGTGGACAACCGGACTGGTTATGCGCTGGAGAAGATTGCACGTTCTGAGGTGGAGAACCTCGTTCTCGAAGAAGTGCCTGACATTGCTTACGAGGATATTGGAGGTCTGGGACCGCAGATTGAGCAGATTCGCGACGCCGTCGAGCTGCCTTTCCTCCACCCGGACCTCTACCGCGAGCACGGGTTGAAGGCTCCCAAGGGGATTCTGCTCTATGGTCCGCCAGGGTGCGGCAAAACGCTCATCGCCAAAGCCGTAGCCAATTCGTTGGCGGCGAGGGCAATCGAGCGTACCGGATCAGAGGAAACCCGCAGTTACTTCCTTAACATCAAGGGTCCCGAGCTGCTGGACAAGTATGTCGGTGAAACGGAACGGCACATTCGGCTGATTTTTGCCCGTGCACGTGAGAAAGCATCGGACGGCTCGCCCGTTGTCGTCTTTTTCGACGAAATGGATTCGCTGTTCCGCACGCGCGGTACCGGAGTGTCATCCGATGTAGAGACAACCATCGTGCCGCAGCTGCTCAGCGAGATCGACGGTGTCGAGAAGCTCGAGAACGTCATCGTGATCGGTGCTTCGAACCGTGAGGACATGATCGATCCAGCCATCCTCCGCCCGGGACGCCTCGATGTGAAGATCAAGATCAACCGACCGGATGCCGAGGGTGCGGCGGAGATTTTTGCGAAGTACGTGACCGGCAACCTACCCCTTCACAGGGATGATCTCGCCGAATACGGCGGCAGCACCGCTGCCGCCATCCAGGCTATGGTCCGCCGCACTGTGGAGAAGATGTATTCGACGGAGAAATCGAACGAGTACCTGGAGGTGACCTACGCCAACGGTGACACGGAGATGCTCTACTTCAAGGACTTCAACTCCGGCGCAGTCATCCAGAACGTCGTGGACCGCGCGAAGAAGAGCGCAATTAAGGACTTCCTGCTGAACGGTCAGAAGGGGTTGCGAATCGAGCACCTGCTGCAAGCCGTGGTGGACGAGTTCCGCGAACACGAGGACATGCCGAACACCACAAATCCCGATGACTGGGCGCGCATCTCGGGCAAGAAGGGTGAGCGCATCACCTACATCCGGACCATCGTGCAGGGCAAGGCAGGGCAGGAACCGGGCAAGACCATCGAAACCACCGCCAACACCGGGCAGTATCTGTGACGGAACCTTCATCCACTGCTGCATCAACAGTCGATGTGCCGCCTCTGACCGTCCACCGTGTCATGGGCACTGAAACCGAATACGGAATCATCGCTCCCGGTATCTCCGATGCGAATGCGACCGTGCTTTCCACACAGGTTGTGAACGCGTACGCTGCAACACTGCGCGAAGGTTTGGGGAATCTCGCCGGTACCCGTTGGGACTACACGGACGAAGCCCCGCTGTCCGACGCCCGCGGCTGGCAGATGGGACGGTCCGTCGCTGACTCTTCCCAGCTCACCGATGAACCCCCAGTGCTCACGGCGGAGGAGGTCGCCCTCGTTGACCAGGGCGGCACCGATCCTTCGGAAGATGCTGCGGTGCTGATGAACCTCGTCCTGAGTAACGGCGCGCGGCTTTACGTGGACCACGCCCACCCGGAGTACTCAAGTCCGGAGGTAACGAACCCGCTGGATGTTGTGCGCTGGGATCGTGCCGGAGACGTTGTTGTGCAGCGCGCCATGGCCCGTATCGCGGCTACCCACGGCTTCGCGCCCGTCATCCTCTACAAGAACAACACCGACAGCAAGAGTGTTTCGTACGGGTCCCACGAAAACTATCTTGTACCCCGAAGCGTTCCCTTCGGCAGGATCGCCGCCGCATTGATCCCGTTCTTCGTGACCCGCCAGGTCATGTGCGGAGCGGGACGGGTGGGTCTAGGTTCCCTCAATCAGCAGCCCGGTTTCCAGCTGAGCCAGCGGGCAGACTTCTTCGAGAATGAAGTCGGTCTGGAAACCACCGTCCGCAGGCCGATCATCAATACACGGGACGAGCCGCACGCGGTCGCCGAGAAGTATCGCCGACTGCACGTCATCATCGGTGATGCGAATCTGAGCGAGGTATCCAACTATCTGAAGCTCGGAACTACCTCGCTTATTCTGTCGCTGATCGAACATGAGCTGGTTCCCATCCCGGAAATTGCCGAACCGGTCCGGGAACTGCAGGCGGTCAGTCACGACCCCTCCCTGCGTCACCTCATCAGACTCACCGATGGTCGAAGGGTGACAGCCCTCGACATTCAGCAGATGTATCTCGAAGCTGCACTGTCCGCAGTGACCGCCCAGGGCGGGGGAGATGCACAAACAGCGGATGTGCTTGCCCGGTGGGAGTCCCTGATTGAAACGCTGCGTCGAGATCCCATGGAAGCTGCCGGTCAGGTGGACTGGGTCGCCAAGCTGAAAGTATTACAGGCATACCGTGACCGGGATGGCCTCGGTTGGAAAGATCCACGGCTGGCGCTTATCGACCTGCAGTACGCGGATCTCAGGCCGGACAAGGGTATCTATTACCGTCTCGCTGCCAGGAACGCAATGGAACGCCTGGTGAGCTACGACGACGTCGTTGCGGCAGTCACGGATCCGCCCACGGACACGCGGGCCTACTTTCGCGGACGCTGTATCTCCGCCTTCCCGAAGGAAGTGGTTGGTGCGAGCTGGGATTCCATTATCTTCGAACTGCCGTCGCAGCGAAGACTTCAGCGTATCCAGACGCGCGAACCACTTCGCGGGACAGCCGCGTTGACGGAGGAATTGTTCGCCGGTTCGCGGACGGCGGAGGAATTTGTGTCCCGGCTGCAGGGCGGTCCGGAACCCAGCATGGCACCATAGAAGTAGCCGACAACAGGCCGAAGAGAAGGGCTCTCATCATGGCAACACAGGACCAGCGGAACACCGGATCACGCCCCGAGGAGCAGGACGAGGCCACCGTCGACACTGCGCAGGCGCCTGCCGCCGCTCAGTCGCAGGACAGCAGCCAGACCGAAGGTGTAGATGACCTTCTGGATGAGATCGACGGCGTACTTGAATCCAACGCGGAAGAGTTCGTCCGGGGATTCGTGCAGAAGGGTGGACAGTAGCGCATGCTGCCGGAAGACGCGGCCGCAACCATAGGCCGGGCCGCCTCCACTTCTTTCTCCGACTACATCGCCGCACAGAATCCAGCCGCGCTTCCCTCCGCCCGCGATGCAGCGAACCATTCGGCCGGTGGCGCTGACCTCGCGCCGCACGCCACAACCATCGTGTCGCTCACCTATGCGGGCGGCGTGCTGATGGCCGGTGACCGGCGCGCAACGATGGGCAACATCATTGCCAGCCGCCACATTGAGAAGGTTTTTCCGGCGGACATGTTCTCGGTCCTCGGGATCGCCGGAAGCGCTGGAATCGCGCTCGATATCACGAGATTGTTCCAGGTCGAACTGGAGCACTATGAGAAAATCGAGGGCACACGGATGAGCCTCGACGGTAAAGCGAACCGCCTTGCCGCCATGATCAGGGCAAACCTGCCGCTGGCGCTCCAGGGCCTGGCCGTTGTGCCGCTCTTCGCTGGTTTCGATACCACCCGCAGGGTCGGACGACTTTTCTCCTTCGACGTCACCGGCGGCCGTTACGAGGAGCAGGAGCACCATTCCGTCGGCTCCGGTTCCGTTTTCGCCCGCGGTGCACTCAAGAAGCTGTGGAAGCCCAACCTCGGGGAAGACGACGCCGTGAAGGTGGCGGTGGAAGCCCTGTATGACGCGGCAGATGACGATTCCGCAACGGGCGGCCCGGACGTCGTGCGCCAGCTCTGGCCCGTGGTCTACACGGTCAACGGTGCGGGAGCGCGGCGAATCCCCGAACGAACGCTGGCGGAAGCCGCCGAGGACATCATCGCGTCGCGCTCGGTCTCAGGGCGGGAGGCTTAGCAATGACTCAGCAGTTCTACGTTTCCCCCGAACAACTCATGAAGGACCGAGCCGATTTCGCGCGTAAGGGCATTGCACGCGGCCGGTCCGTCGTTGTTCTCAGCTGCAGGGAAGGCATCGCCCTGGTCGCCGAAAATCCCTCACCCTCGCTGCACAAGCTTGGCGAGATCTACGACCGCATAGCGTTTGCTGCCGTGGGCAAGTACAACGAGTTCGAGAGTCTTCGCCAGGCCGGCGTGCGGTATGCGGACGTGCGCGGCTATTCGTATGACCGCGAGGACGTGACCGCTCGCGGCCTTGCGAGCGTCTACGCGCAAAGCCTCGGCGCGGTCTTCACCGCTGAAAGCAAGCCGTTCGAGGTGGAGCTTGCGGTGGCGGAGGTCGGCGCGTCCAGTGCGCAGGACCACATCTATCGGTTGACCTTCGACGGTTCCATTGCCGATGAAACCGGCTTCATTGTGATGGGAGGTCAGGCTGACGCCGTCGTCGAAGCCCTCAAGGACCGCTGGAACGCTGACCAGAATTTCGGTGAAGGCATTCGTGCAGCAGTTGACTCCCTTCGCTATGACGGCGGGCCAAACTCCCAGCCTAGGGAGCATCCCGGTTCGAAAACCCTCGAGGTGGCGGTTCTGGACCGCAATCCACTGACAACGCGCGGCAGCGTCCGTGCCTTCCGCCGTATTAGCTCCCACGAGCTCGATGTCATGCTGACCCCGGACGGGGCGTCACTGTAATGGACCGCCGGATCTACGGAATTGAGACAGAGTTCGGCATTGCCTACTCCGGTCCCAACTCCCGGCCGCTCTCGCCGGAGGAAGTGGCTCGCTACCTCTTCCGCAAGGTAGTGAGCTGGGGCCGGTCCTCGAACGTTTTCCTGACCAATGGGTCACGTCTTTACCTGGACGTGGGCTCGCACCCTGAATATGCAACCGCCGAGTGCGACGACGTCGCGCAGCTCATCGCGCATGATCGCGCCGGCGAACTCATCCTCGAAGACCTGATTGCCGAGGCTCAGCGCAAGCTCAGCCAGGAGGGTTACGACGGCCGGGTCTACCTTTTCAAGAACAACACCGATTCCGCCGGCAACTCCTACGGATCCCATGAGAACTACCTCATACCGCGCAAGCTGGAATTTTCCCGTCTGTCCGACATCCTGATCCCGTTCCTCGTTACCCGCCAACTCCTCGTCGGAGCAGGCAAAGTTCTGAAGACGCAGTCAGGGTCGCTGTACGCTTTTTCACAGCGCGCCGATCACATCTGGGAAGGTGTGTCTTCAGCGACTACCCGCTCGAGGCCGATCATCAATACCCGGGACGAGCCGCATGCCGACGCCGAATATTACCGGCGCCTCCATGTCATCGCGGGTGATTCGAACATGTCGGAAACAACCACCCTACTAAAAATCGCGTCCGTCGATCTGATCCTGCGCATGATTGAAGCCGGTGTCATCATGCGGGACTTCCGCCTGGAGAATCCCATTCGGAGCATCCGGGAGATCTCACACGACCTCACTGGCAAGCAGCCGTTGAAGCTGGCCAATGGGCGTCGTGTATCAGCACTGGACATCCAGCGGGAGTATCTGAATCGTGCACGCGCCTTCGTCGCCGCTGAGGGAGCGCATACTCCGCACCTTCCACGGGTTCTGGAACTGTGGGAGCGGACCTTGAACGCCGTTGAAACCGGCGACCACACGCTGGTCGATCGCGAGATCGACTGGGCGATCAAGAAGAAGCTCGTGGATCGCTACATGGAACGAAACAACCTCGACCTTGATTCAGCACGGATCGCCCAGCTCGACCTCACCTATCACGACATCTCGCGGTCGCGGGGCCTATTTTTCATGTTGCAGGCCCGCGGGGAGACTGAGCGCGTAGTGGACGACGTCGACATCAAGGCCGCGGTCGATATTCCGCCCCAAACCACCCGGGCTCGGCTGCGGGGCGAGTTCGTGCGCCGCGCGAAGGAAGCCAACCGCGATTTCACCGTCGACTGGGTGCACCTGAAGCTCAATGACCGGGCACAGCAGACCATCCTCTGCAAGGACCCGTTCGCCGCAGAAGACGAGCGCGTGAATGCTCTTCTGGAGCATCTCTAGGCCCTGTCCCGCTCACCGGAACGGGAGAAACTTTTCCACCCAACCCGTTAGGGTAGGTAAGTCCGGTGCCGAGAGGACGGCCGGCAGGATCGCGGAACCGCGTTCTCCATCCCACGTGAAAGAAATACTGTGCGCAAAGTATTAGCATTCCTGCTGCCCACGATGTTGTTCCTGACGGCATGCGGCGGAGCAAGCACACCCGCGGAGTTCGACCAGGACGGCAAGTCCGCCGGGGCAGTTGAGACCCTTGAATCGGTAGAGGTCACCGACGCCGGACCGGACACCGCTCCGGAAGTTGAGTTTGACGCTCCGCTTGACATCACGGAACAAGGTGCTCGCGTCATGACCGAGGGGGACGGCGCGGCCCTCGAGGCGGGCCAGAACGTGAGCGTCCATGTTCTGTCTCTCAACCCTGAGGACGGGAGCCCGCTTCAGAACTCGTATGAGGCCGGGGCGCCCCAGACCCTACCGCTGGATGAAGAGCTTCAGGAAGTCTATCAGCCGCTATATGAAGTCCTCCTTGGATCCAAGGTGGGCTCCCACGTAGCCTTTGCAATACCTGCGGAAGAAGAAGTGCCCCAGTCCCAGGATGTGCTCTTGATGCTGCAGGTAATCAGTGCCGAGAACCCTCCTCAGAAGCTCTCCTCTGAGGAAGTTGCCGAGCTTGAGGAAGCCGGACAGCTGCCTACTGTGACGCTTAACGACGAGGGTGTTCCCTCGATCGAATTCCCGGACAACGAAGCCCCAGCAGACCTCGTCGTCAAGGTCATCGAAGAGGGAACCGGCGAAGAGGTTACGGAAGCGGACACTATCGCAGCCAATTACACCGGATGGTCCTGGCAGGGCGAGCAGTTCGATTCCAGCTTCGAGCGCGGTGAACCCTCCGAGTTCCCGCTCAGCGGTGTCATTCCCGGGTGGACCCAGGGACTGTCCGGCCTGAAGGTCGGCGCCAAGGTCCTGCTCGTGATTCCGTCCGACATGGCGTACGGTGATCAGCCGGCGCAGGGACCGGCCGGACCGCTCGCTTTCTATGTCGAAATAGTCGAAAAAGTATCCGCAGAGTAAGAGGAGTTTCTATGTCTTTCGGACAGCGTGAATATGACCGCACCAAGCCAGAGGTCGATTTCCCCGGCGAGGACCTTCCGGCGGACCTCATCATCAAGGACCTGATCGAAGGAACAGGCCGTGAAGCGGAAGTGGGGGATACCGTCTCCGCGCACTACGTCGGCGTCGCATTCTCCACCGGGGAGGAGTTCGACTCCTCCTGGAACCGCGGTACGCCGTTGGACTTCCGTATCGGAGTGGGTCAGGTCATCCAGGGTTGGGACCAGGGTATTGCGGGCATGAAGGTCGGCGGACGGCGCCGGCTGGAGATCCCGCCGCATCTCGCGTACGGCGATAGCGGCGCAGGCTCAGCCATTGCACCCGGAGAGTCACTGATCTTCATCGTGGACCTGATGGGCGTCCGGTAACGGACCGAAACGCGGGCGGGCAGCAACACCGAATGGTGTGGCTGCCCGCCCTTCGTCGTTGAACCTCTTCGGGAAGGTATTCTTGCCACCGTGTCAGCGAAACGAACGGAGCGCCTGCTCACCTTGGTGATGATGCTCCTATCCACCCGTCAGGGATGGACCAAGGAGGACCTGTTCCGTGAGATCGAACAGTATGAACAGGCGCCCACGCCCGCTGCCCGGGAGAAGCTCTTCGACCGGGACAAAGCCACGCTGAGGGAACAGGGCATCCCGCTTGAGGCATTCACTGAAAATCCTCTGTTCGACAATGACAATGCGTCCATCCGCTATCGGATCAACGCTGAAGATTACCGCCTCCCAGGGATGAGTTTCACTGCCGCTGAGTCCGCGGCCCTCACCATCGCGGCGGGTATGTGGGAGGAAGCCTCGCTGGGTGCGGCGGCATCACGCGCGCTACGAAAGTTGCAGGGCAGGGGAGTAGGCACGGAGACGGTCTCTCCGTCTCCGATCAATGCCCGTATCCAAACGAACGAACCGTTCTGGGACGCGCTTTGGCAAGCCACCACAGGACGCCGAGTGATTCTGTTCGGGTACAGGGCGGCAAGTACCGGGGAGGAGCGGGAGCGCAGGGTGCAGCCGTGGGGAATGGGGAGCCGGTTCGGACACTGGTATCTGGTTGGCTTTGATCTCGACCGGGAGGCAGAGCGCTGGTTCCGCCTTACCCGCATGACCACGCCCCCCGCAACACTGGGCGGTACTTACAGCGTTCCGGCCGGCTTTTCCATGTCCGCTTCGCTCGCAACACTCAAGGCCGAGAATCCTGGCCGACGGGCGACCGTCGCAATCCGGACGGGAACCTGCCATCTCCTCCGGGCGCGGCCCGGCGCACGCTCAACCCTGCACGGTGATGGGTGGGACATCCTGACATTTCCTTACTCAGATGAAGCAACAGCGGCAGGTGTGATCGCGTCCTTCGGAGCGAACGCTGAAGCGCTCTCCCCGGAACCGCTGGTTGCGGAAGTACGACGCCTGCTGACCGGTGCGGCGCGTGCGCTGCGGGACACGCCGCCGTCGTTCTCTCTGGAAGGAAACTTCACGGCACAACCTGCCTCCCGGCCAACCGCTTCCACCGAGGACCGGGTGTTACGGCTGCTCGACCTGGTGCCCTATCTGCTCAACAACCCAGGAGTGGAGGTGGCCGAAGCGGCCCGCGCCTTCAGCATCACCCCGGCTCAGCTGATCAGGGATGTGGAGTTGCTCTTCGTGAGCGGTCCGCGCTTCTACCCGGACGGCCTGATAGACATCCAGCTCGAGGACGGCCGAATTTATATCAGCGACCCCCAGTCGCTGGGCGATCCCATCCGCTTCGGCCTTGATGAAGTCTGCGCACTCCTGGTGGGACTGGATACCCTGATCAACCTCCCTGGCCTGCCCGATCACTCAGCGGTCCGCTCGGCACGGGAAAAGCTCCGCGCGGGTGCAGGGGAGGCAGGGCGCATGAATGACTCGATCGCCACGAGGATCACGGAAGACGAGGTTGCTCCTGTCCTTGCCGCGGTGCGTGCCGGAATCGAGCAGCGGAGACAGTTGCACCTGCGCTACGTCGTACCTGCCCGTGACGAGGTGACCGAGAGGTTCGTGGAGCCTCTCAGCGCGTTCCTCCACGAGGATGCCTGGTACCTGGATGCCTGGTGTCACAGCGCCGGCGGCCGTCGCAACTTTCGGCTTGACCGCATCCAGCGGGTGGAACTGACCGAACTGCCGAGCACACAGAAGGCGGAGACTCCATCCGTGATCTTCGACCGGTCAGTCGCAGATCATAAGGTTGTGCTTATCCTGGGCCCAAGCGCGCAGTGGATCGCGCAATCCTATGCGGCTGAGCGAACAGCGAAGACTGACGATGGGAGGCTTGTCGCGGAAATCAGTGTCGGCACCACCGCCTGGCTACCCGGTCTGGTGGCGAGCCTTGGAGGTGAGTGCAGCGTGGCATCCCCGCAAACGGAGCGGGAACATGCCCTCAGCTTCATTGACGCAGCGCTGGCCGTTCGAGCACCGCGCACCGCCACCTAGACTTGACCCTATGGAATGGTGGACGTGGATTCTTCTGTGGCTCGCGCTAGCCGCGCTGTCGCTTCTCTTTCTGGGTTTCCTCGCTTGGCGCCTCTTCCGCGGGTTCACCGCGCTCATGGAGGAAGCAGGGCGAGCCTCGGAGCTCCTGGCGCCTGATTTCGGCACTGCCGAGCGGACTGCTGAGGAGCGGCGGGGGCCCCTCGCCGTTTTTGCAGCTCCTGCTGTGGTCCGCACCCAGAATGCTGTTGCCTCCAGGACCCGCAAGTGGCAGCGGTTGGAGCGAAGAGTACGGCGGCGCTCACTTCACGGGCAGCCTCAGCTCCTGCGTGACTTACCGCACCTATGACCTAGACTTGAATTCAGACTCACCGAGAGGACATTCGTCATGCAGATCCAGGGTTGGCACATCCTTATCATCATCGTTATCGCGATCCTGCTGTTTGGCGCGCCCAAACTCCCCGGTCTGGCGCGCAGCGTCGGCCAGTCGCTCCGTATCTTCAAGTCGGAAGTCCGGCAGATGAAGGAAGAAAACGGTTCCACCGACCCTGATGATTCCGCGCCGGTAGAAGGACGGGTAATGGATCAGCCCCGCCGCGATGAAGCGCCGCGGAGCACCGATCCCCAGCACGGCTCCACCCGCTCCTCGGGACCGGGCAGCTCGTCTTCAACCAGCTGAGCAGGATGCCGAGGGTAAAAGGGCGCAAATCGAACCCCGAGGGGAGGATGGCGCTCAAAGAACATCTGATCGAGGCGCGCAACCGGCTTTTCAAGTCCGCCATCGCGCTCGTCGTGGGGACCGTCGTCGGATTCTTCATTTACAACCCGGTGCTCGAAGCCCTCGCTGAGCCGGTACGGAACATCAATGAGATTGACGGAAGAAATGCGGCGCTGAATTTCGACGGCGTCGGGTCCCCTTTTGACCTGATGATTCAGATCTCGGTCTTCCTCGGTCTCGTGATCGCCAGCCCCGTCTGGCTCTACCAGCTGTGGGCATTCATCACGCCGGGTCTGCGCGTCAAGGAGCGGCGCGTCGCGCTCGGTTTCATCGCCGTTGCCGTTCCACTGTTCATCGGAGGCCTTTCCCTGGCCTGGCTGATCCTGCCGGGTGCGGTGCGGGTACTGACAGACTTCACACCGGAAGGTTTCGCGAACCTCATTTCGGTTCCTGTGTACATAACCTTCCTCCTGCGGCTGATGCTCGCTTTCGGTATTGCCTTCCTCCTGCCCGTGGTGCTCTTCGGACTCAACCTCGTGGGTGTCATCAAAGGCAAGCAAGTGTTGAAATCCTGGCGCGTCACCGTGTTCCTTATCTGCCTGTTCGCGGCGATGGCGGCACCAGGCGGAGATGCCATGAGCATGTTCTACCTGGCGGTACCGTTGCTGCTGCTGTTTTTCGTGGCAGTCGCGCTCTGCCTGGTTAATGACAAACGCCGTGATAAACGAAACGCTGCGAGGGACGCTGACATTGAGGCCAATGCGGATAGCGCCTCAAGGATCGACGGGCTCTGAGCCCGGCTCAATTGCAGGAGCCGCGACCCTGCAGAGCTTAGGCTTGAACCATGACCTCCCCAGCCGAGCGGTACCAGGCAGCGCAGGCACGCAACCGGTACGAGAAAACCCGGCTTCACCAGTTTGAACAGACCCTCGGTTTTGAGCTCGATGAGTTCCAACGCGAATCGTGCACGTCACTTGAAGCGGGCAGGGGAGTCCTCGTAGCCGCGCCCACAGGCGCAGGAAAGACAGTAGTCGGGGAATTCGCCATCTACATGGCGCTCAAGGACCACCTCAAGGCGTTCTACACCACCCCCATCAAAGCGCTCAGCAATCAGAAGTACGCGGAGCTTGCCGCGGTCCATGGAGCAGACCGCGTAGGCCTGCTCACCGGTGACACGAGTATCAACTCTGAAGCCCCCGTCGTCGTGATGACTACCGAAGTTCTTCGCAACATGCTGTATGCGGACTCGGATACCCTTGCCGGCCTCGGATATGTCGTCATGGATGAGGTGCACTACCTGGCTGACCGGTTCCGTGGCGCTGTGTGGGAAGAGGTGATCATCCACCTGCCAACCGAGGTCAAGGTTGTTTCCCTGAGTGCAACGGTGTCCAACGCGGAGGAATTCGGGGCCTGGTTGGATACCGTGCGGGGAGACACCGATGTGGTGGTGTCCGAGCACCGGCCCGTACCGCTCTGGCAGCACGTGATGGTCGGTCATGATCTGCTCGACCTCTTCGCAGGGGAGGTCGCCTTCGACGAGGCAGCGGCCGAGGGATCCTCAACCGGCGCGGAGGAAAAATTCGCCGTGAATCCGGAGCTGCTAAATCTGGCCACCACCGAAACCCGATTGAATCAAAGGGCCCGCTGGGGGGCGGGAGGCTCCAAGCGAGGGCGGGGCAACACGAACCGTTACCAGCAGCCACAGGCTGCTGTGCGACGGGCAAGCCGCCCCCAGGTGATTTCTGCCCTCGACAGGGAAGGTCTTCTGCCTGCGATCACCTTCATTTTCTCGCGCAATGGCTGCGAGGGAGCAGTTACACAGTGCCTCGATGCCGGGCTATGGCTCACCACGGAATACGAGCGCGGCGTCATCAGTGAGCGGGTCGAGGAAGCAACCCTCGACATCCCGGAGGAGGATCTGGAGATACTTGGGTTCTGGTCCTGGCGTGAAGGGCTGATCCGTGGGTTTGCCGCGCATCACGCGGGGATGCTGCCTACCTTCAAGGAAGTAGTGGAGAAGCTTTTCGAAGAGGGACTGGTCAAAGCCGTTTTCGCTACCGAGACCCTGGCTCTCGGAGTGAATATGCCGGCCAGGTCGGTGGTGCTCGAGAAACTCGACAAGTTCAACGGGGAAGCCCACGTGAACATCACGGCGGGAGAGTACACGCAGCTTACCGGCCGGGCTGGCCGTCGGGGAATCGACGTGGAGGGTCACGCCGTCGTGCTCTGGCAGTCGGGGACAGATCCCGGGGCGGTCGCCGGTCTCGCCTCGCGCCGGACCTACCCGCTGAACTCCAGCTTCCGGCCAACCTACAATATGAGCATCAACCTCGTCTCGCAGTTCGGACAGTACCGGACGCGGGAGATTCTTGAGACCTCGTTCGCCCAGTTTCAGGCTGACCGCTCGGTGGTGGGCCTGGCTCGTCAGGTCCGCACACGCGAGGAATCCCTCAAGGGCTACGCGGAGGCGATGACGTGCCACCTCGGTGACTTCTCCGAGTACTCCTCGATCCGCCGGGAACTGTCCGATCTCGAGGCTGCCGCATCCAGGGCGGGCAGCCGGAACCGGCGAAGCGCCGCTGCCGCCTCTCTTGAAGGACTGCGCCCAGGCGACGTCGTCGATATTCCTGCCGGTCGGATCGCGGGCTATGCGGTCGTGCTGTCTGCTGACGCAACGCGGGATCCCCGCCCTACCGTTCTCACCATGGAAAAACACGTTCGCCGGCTGTCGGTACAGGACCTCGACGGGCCGGTGGCGGTTCTTTCGCGGATCAGGGTTCCGAAACAGTTCGACGCGCGAAAGCCGAAGGACCGCCGGGACCTCGCTGCCTCTCTCAGGAACTCCCTGAACGACCGGCGCCCGCCCGCCACCAGAGCGCCGGTTGAGTTCCCAGCGACCGGTACCGAGCGTCAGGAAAAGGCGATTGCTGAGCTCCGCCGCCGGCTCAGGGCGCATCCCTGCCATGGCTGCAGCGACCGCGAGAACCACGCCCGGTGGGCCGAACGATGGTGGAAGCTGCGCCGGGAGACAGACCGCCTGGTCCAACAGATCCAGGGCCGCACAAACACCATCGCGAAAACGTTCGACCGGGTTTCCGAAGTACTGCTTGAGTATGGCTACCTTCAGGAAGACGCCGATCAGGGCCTGTCCACCACACCTGCAGGTCAGAAGCTGCGCCGCATCTATGGCGAAAAGGATTTGCTGATCGCGCTGTCCCTGGAGCACGGCGGATTCGACGACCTCGATGCGGCGGAGCTCGCTGCGTTTGCGTCGGCGCTCGTCTACCAGGCTAAACGGGAGGAACGCGGACTTCGTCCACGGATGCCGTCAGTCTCCCTTGAGACGTCGATCGACGTCGTTATCCGCCAGTGGTCACGCCTGACGGATATGGAGGAGCAGTACCGTCTGTCGGTCACGAGTGAACCTGACTTCGGCCTGGTGTGGCCGATCTACAAGTGGGCGCGAGGAAAGGGGCTCCAAAGCGCCCTGCAGGGTACCGATCTCGCGGCCGGGGACTTCGTCCGGTGGACCAAGCAGATCATCGACCTCATCGACCAATTGGCCAAAGTACCGGATCTGCCCCCCGGTTTCCGCCGCCTATGCATCAGTTCGATCGACCTGATCCGCCGCGGCGTCGTCGCCTACTCCGCCGTTACCGAATAGCCTGCCGGCTCATCTCACTGAAAGTTGCACGCCCGTGTCTGTAAATGATCGAAAGCCCATTCTTTACCGCAACGGTTCCGTCTATAGCGCAGCCGATCCGTTCGCAACTGCGATGCTGGTTACCGGCGATACGGTGGCCTGGGTCGGGTCTGAACATGCGGCGGCGTCACTGGCGGACAGCAGCATGGTGATAATTGACCTGCAGGGAGCGCTCATAGCCCCCGGCTTCGTCGATTCACACTTCCACACCACCGAGACCGGTCTGGCGCTGACCTCCCTTGACCTCACGGAGGTCAACAGCCTGGGTGAGCTGCTGGAGCTCGTTGCCGGCGCTGCCGCAAGTATCCCGGGAACCATCATGGGAAACGGCTGGGATGAATCGAGGTGGTCCGAGCGACGTCCGCCTACAGCGGCAGAACTCGACAACGCCTCCGGAGGCAGAGACGTTTACCTTGTCCGGGCTGACGTTCATTCCGCCGTCGTATCCGCGTCCCTGGCACAGCGGCTTGCCCTCCACACACATTCGGGATGGGACAACGGGTTTGTTGTGCGGGAGGCGCACCTCGCCGCACGGACCGCCGTCCGCAGCCCCGGCGCAGCTGAGCGGACAACCCTACAGCGAACCGCGCTGGATAATGCGGCCGCCAACGGGATCGTTACGGTCGTCGAGATGGCTGCGCCCCACATAGCCCCGCGGGAGGACGTCCTTTCGCTGCTATCCCTTGACGGAGCGCATCCTGAGGTTCTTGCCTATTGGGGGCAGGCAGTGACTTCCGAAGAGGAGCTCCGCTCAGTGCTCGCTGGTTTCGATGGTCGGGTACTGGGCCTGGGCGGGGACCTCAACGTGGACGGCTCGATCGGTTCCCATACGGCGCGCATGCGCGTCCCCTACGCTGACGCGCCGCACTCCAGCGGAACCGCCTTCATGCACGCCGACGACGTCGCTTCCCACCTCGGTGCGGCCACCGCTGCCGGCAGGCAGGCCGGTTTCCATGTCATCGGCGACGAGGGACTCGATACGGTGATCGCCGGGCTTGAGAAGGCCGCTGCGGTCCACGGAATCGAGAAGGTGCGAGCCGTACGGCATCGACTTGAGCACGTCGAGATGGCCGATGACGAGTCCATCCGCAGCCTCGTCCATTTCGGCGCTATTGTCAGCGCCCAATCCGGTTTTGACGCTCTGTGGGGAGCTCCGGGAGGCCTGTACGAACAGCGTCTCGGCCGTGACCGCTATGTGCCGATGAATCGGGTCGGGAGTCTGTTGAGTCAGGGCGTGCCTGTGTGCCTCGGTTCAGATTCACCGGTCACCAGAATGTCACCGTGGCAATCTGTCCGGGCATGCATGACCCACGCCAGCCCAGAGGAGAGAATTTCGGCGCGTGCGGCTTTCATCGCTCACACGCGCGCAGGATGGCGCGCGGTGGGTGCCGAAAACCCCCTGCTGGGCCAACTGGTCCCCGGGGCTCCGGCTTCCTACGCGGTATGGGAGGTGGACGAACTCATGGTCCAGACACCGGACAGCAGAGTACAGTCCTGGAGCACTGACCCGAGGGCAGGGACGCCCTTGCTTCCCGCGCTGGATACCGGCAGTGAGCCTCGTTGCCTTGAGACCGTGCATCACGGTCGTCAGCTCTTCACTCGCGGCGGGCTGGACGCACGGTGAAGACCGACAAATGCCAAACCGGCGATCTCACCGGGCGTGACGCTGACCTGCAGAAACATATAAATTAGCAGGTCAGAGCGCTGTTGACACTCTCACTACAGGCCGTAAGCTTTTAGATCTACGGGTTGAGATCCGGCATTCCGGACAGACCTGACCGAGCCACCGCACACCGTGGACGCCGAAGGGGACGAAAGACGCGAACGTCGCGGATTTTCTTCGTGGTGGAAGGCTTGGTAATCACAACGGGTAGGTTTGCACGTCAGTAGAAAACAGCGCCGATCAATTGATCACTGCTGGCCCGAAGGCGTGTGAACCTACCCGTAACCACCATTTCCCCGTAGCCACATGTCGAGGATGCGCTCCGCGCATCGGCCTATACTGGGAAGCCGGTCCGGATTCTTCGGCTGTTGCGCCCTGCGCACAGGCCCATCGAAAGGTTCATGAGTGCGCGTTGTCACCATTATTCCTACCTACAACGAGCGCCAGTCCCTTCCGCTGACTCTTGACCGGCTACGAGCCGCAGTTCCGGATTCGGACGTCCTGGTAGTGGATGACAACAGCCCGGACGGCACAGGAGCAGTCGCGGACAGGATCGCCGCCAAGGACCCCGCAGTGCATGTCCTGCACCGGCACGGCAAAGATGGGTTGGGGGCTGCCTACATCGCCGGCTTCCGCTGGGCGCTCGAGCGCGGCTATGACGTCCTCGTCGAGATGGACGCTGACGGTTCCCACCAACCGGAACAACTACCTGCGTTGATTGATGCTGTTGCGCGCGCCCACCTGGTCATCGGGTCCCGTTGGGTTCCTGGCGGATCGGTTGTCAACTGGCCGCTCCACCGCAAGCTGCTATCCAGGGCAGGCAGCCTCTACTCACGTACCATGCTGGGGCTGACGGTCCGCGACATCACAGCCGGTTACCGGGCTTTCCGCAGAGAGACCCTCGAAAGCATCGATCTGGCTACGGTGGATTCTGTCGGCTATGGGTTCCAGGTGGACATGACGTTCAGGGTAGCCAAATGTGGGCTCCGCATTGTTGAGGTGCCCATCACGTTCGTGGAACGAGAGTACGGAGACTCCAAGATGAGCGGCAATATCGTCTTTGAGGCCATTGCCAACGTCACCCGCTGGGGCATTGCAGCGCGGTGGTCGGTTCTGGCCGGGCACCTATCCGACAGACCGTAGCCACCGGGAGGCAGTCCCGCGCCCAACATCCAGCGCAGCAGAAGCAGGCCTTTTGGAATACAAGAGAAGCCCGGGAACTTGGTGAAGTTCCCGGGCTTCTCAGGTACCGACGAATCAGGCGGAGCGGCGCTCCCCGCGGCGCTCCCGAAGGATGTTCAGGCGATCCTCGAGAATCTGCTCCAGCTCCTCCATGGAACGGCGCTCCAGAAGCATGTCCCAGTGGGTACGAACGGGCTTGTCTCCGGAGGTGTCGGGACGCTCACCATCCACCAGCAGCGCTTCCTTGCCGGTCTTGGAAACCCATACCGGAGGAATTTCCGCTTCAGCGGCGAAGGTCACGAAGACACGTTCGCCGTCCTCGCAACGGTACTCAACACGCTGGCGGGGTGCCGGCTCAACGCCGGACTCAGTCTCCATGCTCTGGGCGCCAAGGCGCATACCCCGCAGGCTACGGTCGCTCATCTTTTCTCCCTAAACTACGTATGGCATCCTGGACTCCCAGATGCCTCTGCCGCACTCCCTTCGGGAGCACAGCACAACGACTTCGACGCCGTGTTACCACAGGTATAACGTCACTCAACCGCCGTCTGTTCCCGGCGGCACTCTCCTTCGGCAAACACTCCACTATACCGACGCTTCTGGAATAGCCCAATTCGATCGGCCAGCCAGCGAACGGCATGATCTCAGCGGAGGAGCCTCAGGAGCGGGAGTTGTCCTCTGCAGGAAGGGAAGACCCGGAGTCCTCCATTTCACCGCGCTCCTGCGCGCCCAGTACATTTCCAATTCCCTTGAGTGCTTCCCCTACTTCGCTCGGGATGATCCACAACTTGTTTGAATTGCCCTGAGCGAGCTTCGGAAGTGTCTGCAGGTATTGGTAAGCGAGCAGTTTCTGGGTCGGGTTGCCCTTGTGGATGGCGTCGAAGACTTTCTGAATGGCTTGCGACTCACCGTCAGCCCTCAGAATGGCAGCCTTTGCATCACCTTCTGCAGCCAGGATTGCGGCCTGCCGTTGGCCCTCTGCTGTGAGGATCTGTGACTGCTTGGTGCCTTCGGCAGTAAGGATGGCAGCACGGCGATCGCGTTCTGCACGCATCTGCTTCTCCATCGAGTCCTGGATGGAGTGCGGGGGATCGATCGCCTTCAGTTCCACGCGAGAGACTCGGATACCCCACCGTCCGGTGGCTTCATCAAGAACTCCCCGGAGTTGACCGTTGATCTGGTCCCGTGAGGTCAGCGCTTCCTCAAGATTCAGCCCGCCGACGACATTCCTGAGCGTGGTGGTGGTCAGTTGTTCGACAGCCTGAATGTAATTGGCGATCTCATAGGTTGCAGCCCGCGCGTCCGTCACCTGGAAGTAGACCACTGTGTCGATGGATACGACGAGGTTGTCTTCGGTGATGACGGGTTGTGGAGGGAACGAGACGACTTGTTCGCGCAGGTCGAGGAGCGGAAGCAGTCGATCGACAAACGGAATCAGGATTGTCAGCCCGGGCAGAAGTGTCCGCTGGTATTTTCCGAGCCGTTCGACGACACCGGCGCGAGCCTGCGGAATGATCCGCACGGATTTCACCAGGATGATCAGGACAAAAACGATCAGAACAATCAGAACAATGGTGAGTCCGATTGCGCCTGAATCTGTGAACATGGTTCCCCTTGTTGTGTGAATGGTGCAGGTCCCGTCTCACGACGGGATGATCGGTCCGCTTTCCGCCTGTTGTGTGCCGACGACGACGGCAGTTGCCCCATCGATCCGGGAGACGGTGGCGCGACTCCCGGCGGGCAACGAAGAGCCGTCGGAGGTCCGCGCGGTCCAGGTGTCACCGCCGATCTTGACTGTGCCGGTCACCCCGGTCACCGGTTCCAAGGCGAGGGCTTGCTCACCGATCAGTCGGTCGATATTACTGAGCTGCTCGGCTGAGCCGCTCTTGAGGTGCCGGAGGGCCACCGGCCGAACGAGCAGCACCATCAGGAGGGAGACGACGCAAAAGAGCACGACCTGGATGAAGAAGCTTGCTCCTGCCAGCGCTCCCACCAGTCCGGCAAGGGCTCCCGTTGCCAGCATGAGGAAGAACAGGTCGAGAGTCAGCGTCTCAACCGCGGCCAGGCCGAGCACAAGCACGAGCCATAGTATCCAGGTGTTCTGAACCAGCCAGTCAAGCATCAGTCTTCCCCTCCCTGACGGCACTGCGGCTCTGCAATACGCCCTGAGTGCCTACCAACCATCATGCCAAACCCGCGGAGCGAAATATATAGCCCCGGCGGAATATCCCTGCGCGACATATCCTGACCGGCTAGCTTGTGTGCGCGCGCTTTTGGAAGACCTGAACGGTGAAGGCCGCGGTGACGTCCGAAGTGGGAGGAAGGGAGTCGACGTCGATGCGCAGGGTGTGGTGGCCTGCCGGGCCCATGGCCGCAACATTGCGCACATCGATGGGGGAGAGGCGCATCCCGAACTCCACCCTCCTGACTTCAATCACATCGAAGAATTCCGCCATCGAGGTGGCCACCTCTGTGGCCTTTCCAGGACGGATGCCGAGGAGCCCCGCAAGCTCTGCAATTTCCCGGAGATGGTGTGGCAGCGGAGTGACCACCAGCGCGACCGCCCGGTCGCTGCAAACCCGAGCGAACTCAGGTACATTCCGTGGAGCGAAGATGTTGAGGAGGAGGTCTACGCGCTGATCAGCGACCGGCAGGGGTCTCCAGACGTCACACACCAGGCAGAGTGCATCCGGTAGCTCTTTTGCTGACCGCCTCAACGCATACTTCGAGATGTCCAGCGCGACCGACGCGGAGACGGACACCCTTTCCTGAAGCGCCTTGAGGTAGTAACCGGTCCCCGCTCCGACATCGAGGACCAGGGGCAGGTTCCCGGCGAAACTCTCGGCGGCCGAGGAGACCGCGTTCGCCAGCGGCTGGAAATGCCCGCCCCCGAGGAAGTCGACACGGGCCTGCACCATCGCTGCGGTATCTGATTCGAACTCGGTTCCCCGTCCGGTCAGCAGATTGAAGTAGCCCTGCCGTGCCGCGTCGAAGCGGTGGCCCCGCGGACAACGCAGGAAGCGTGCCGCGCCGTCGTCCATCTTCTTCCCGTGCTGACCGGCGGAATTCACCGTCAACGGATCCCGACAGACCGGACAGAGGAGCAGAGATTCCGGGTAAGTCGGCACCCCACCATCGTAGGTGGACCCCTGCCCATTTTGAGTGTCGGCGCCTCGGAGGCATAGTCTCGGAATGTGAAACCAAACACACTCAATCTTCTTCATTCAGTGAGCGCACCCTCGCTCCACCCGGACACCCAACGCTGCGTAGTCTCCGTAACCCGGCCGGACTACGACGCCGACGCCTATGTCGGTCAGCTATGGGAGGTGCCGCTGGAGAATGGTTCTCCCCGCCGCCTCACCCGCGGCTTTCGGGACAGCTCACCCAAATACTCGCCCGACGGCGCCGCGCTCGCTTTCCTGCGGACATCCGCTGGCGGCAAGCCCCAGGTTTTCCTTACGGACAGCAGGGGAGGGGAGCCGCAGCAGTTGACCGACCGACCTCTCGGCGTGTCCGGGTTTGAATGGTCGCCCGACTCCCGACGGCTGGTGCTGTCCGCTCGCGTGCCCGAAGACGGCCGGTACGGCACGGTGGAGGGAGTGTCCGGCGGGCAGGAGAATCCACGGCTCATCGACGGCTTCAAATACCAGATGAACGGTGCCGGCTACATCGCGGATAAGCGGTCACAGCTTTTTCTCCTGGATGTTCCGCCGTTGGGTGAGGAGCCGTTTGTGAAGCCCGTCGGGCGGGCGGCACGCTCTGGTAAGGAGGACGCGCCGTCAGCTTACACCGAGCCGAAGCAGCTCACCGATGCGGATGCCGACCACTCGGAGCCGACTTTCTCCGCTGACGGCTCGCGCATCCTGTTCAGCGCAGCCCTGGAGCCGGACTCCGCAACCAACCTGCGTTCGGACATCTATTCCATTGCGCTGGATGGTTCCGACATGCAGCGGCTGAGCAACTTCACCGACGAACTCGTCAGCTGCGGTAACCCGGTTCACAGCGAGGATGGCCAGTGGCTCTTCTACCTCGGCAGCTCGCTGTCAACGAGCGGCGTCGACTTCGTGGCGCGTAATACCGCCCTGTACATTGCGCCGGTCGAGGATCCGGCTCAGGTGCGCGTATTGACGGATCCGGAAGTGCTCGACCTCGGGGAAGTCGGCGAAGTTGTCCAGGCTGGAGCGGACAGCGTCCTTGTCTTCAACCGCAGCCGCGGCGCCGGAGATCTGCGCCGTGTGAATTCGCAGGGTGCAATCCAAACGGTGGCGGACGGTGAATACATCGTGACGGGCGCCGCAAGCCGTGATGGCATCATCGTCGTCACCTACACGGACCCTGGCACCATGGGAGACGTTGCGAGGATCGACGGCAAGACGCTGACACGGCTGACCGACTTCTCGGCTGCCTTGCGCAGCGAGACAACAGTCGTCGAACCGCAGGAGGAGACGTTCACTGCGCCGGACGGCTATCCCGTGCACGGCTGGGTGCTGGTGCCGGAGGGCGAGGGCCCGCATCCCGTTCTCCTCAACATCCACGGCGGGCCCTATGCCCAGTACGGCTGGGGCTACTTCGACGAGGCGCAGGTGTTTCTCGAGGCAGGGTACGCGGTTCTCATGTGCAACCCCCGCGGCGCAGCCGGTTACGGTCAGGAACACGGCCGCGTGATCAAGGAAGCGATGGGCACGGTGGACATGCAGGACGTCCTCGCGTTCCTTGAGGGCGCTGTGGCGAAGTATGACGGGCTGGACGGAGACCGGCTGGGTGTGATGGGCGGCTCCTATGGCGGTTACCTGACAGCCTGGCTGATTGCGAACGACCACCGTTTCCAGGGCGCCATCGTTGAACGGGGCTTCCTCGACCCTGAGTCCTTCATCGGCTCGTCGGACATCGGCTGGTTCTTCTCCGAGGCTTACACCGGCGCGGACCCCGAGAAGGTCCGGGCGCAGAGTCCGTATGCGCACGTCGACAAGGTTCGGACCCCCACCTTCGTTATCCACTCGGAGGAGGATCTGCGCTGTCCGCTCGAGCAGGCGCAGCGTTACTATACCGCTCTGAAGCGCCACGGAGTGGAGACCGAAATGCTGATTTTCCCGGGGGAGACGCACGAACTGTCGCGCTCCGGCACACCGTGGCACCGGCGACAGCGGTTCGAGCACATCCTGCGGTGGTGGGCTGACAAGTTGCCGAGCAAGAAGAATCAGCCGGCTTGACCCTGCGCGCATCTGCGGTGAAGGTGCCTAGAAGTTGAGTGAGCGTTGGGCCAGTTCGATTCCGGGCTGCGCCCAGCGCTCACTGTAAGCTGCGCTGCTGACAAGCGATCGCGTGTTGGCCTTGTCGATATAAATGGCACCGTTCAGGTGATCGGTTTCGTGCTGGACGATGCGGGCGGGCCAGCCCGTGAACTGCCGGGATACATTCTTGCCTTCGGGCGTCAGGTATTCGAGCTGTACCGATCGACTCCGTGCAACCACGGCCTGCCAACCGCTGAAGGACAGGCAGCCTTCAAAAAACGCGACGTCTCCCGGCCGATGGGCGTGTACATCGGGTTGATCACTGCAAAGTAGGGCAGCAGCGGCCGTTCACGGAGTTCGGCAACCTCGACGGGCTGGGGAATGACATCTTCGATGACCGCGAGGCGCAACGGTATTCCCAATTGCGGTGCTGCCAGTCCGACGCCCGGTGCGTCCTGCATGGCCTTGCGCATAACGGCGAGAAGTCCGGCCAGCTCTGAATCATCGAGCTGACCGTCGAACGGGGCGGCGGGGTTCCGCAGCACCGGATCACCCAGTTGGACGATCGGCGGCTGGTCCTGCGCGATAACACGGTGCACCAGCGCCCGGATACTTTCGGGAGAGTGGAAGTTCATCAGTCCATCCTAGGTTCGCCGCCTGGCATGGATGATCCCCTCGGCACACTGTAGAAGGCCAACAGGATGGCGACGGCGTTGATTGCTGCAAGCACAAGAAAAGCGCGTGAGTAGCTTCCCAATAGAGCGGCGAGGCCGGCGCCTGCCCACGGACCGAGTGCCGTGGCGAGGGTGATGGGTGAGGCGACGAGAGCCGTCAACCGGCCGTAATGGGCCGGGCCCCAGCGATCCGGAACAGCAGTCGCGTGCAGGAGGGTGAAGATTCCGCGTGCAACACCGGCTGCGAGAGCGATCAACAGTGCGGCGGTGAGGGTCTCAGTTAGGCCCAGCAGCGCCGTCGTCAGCGTTGTTCCCAGTAGCACCAGTGCTGTCCGGAGACGAAGCGGAAGCCGTTCGAAGAGGCTGTAGCCCAGGCGGCCGAGAACCTGGCCGACGCCGCCTATTCCCAGCGCCGTGGCCGCCAGCGAGGTGCTGATCCCGCGCTCGGTCAGTAGCGGAACCAGATTGACGACGGCGGCGAAGGACGCGAGGGCGGCCAGACTGACAGCCGCTACGAGGGCCAGAAACGGCACGCTCCTGGCGATTTCGTCGGGCTGCCCGTGCGCAATCTCGGGTAGCCCGGGGTGGGACCGGTGCGGCTCCCACGGCCGGCGAAGCCCGAAAAAATGCGCCGGAACGGTGACGATGAAAAGCACGAGCGCGAGGATCAGGTAGGTGGAGCGCCAACCGACGCCGACTGAAATGACGGCAGTCAACGGCGCAAAGACCGTGCTGGCCAGTCCGCCCACGATTGTCAGAATGGTCAGCGCGCGGGTGCGCCCAACGCTCCACCAACGCGTTACAGCGGCGAACGCCGGTGGGTACAGGACCATGCCCATGGCTGCGCCGGTCAGCACCCAGCCAGCGAAGAACATCGGGAGGTTGGCGGCCAGGGCGACCAGGCACAGCGCGGGCGCGGCGAGGAAAGACCCTGCAGTCATCACGGCCCGAGGTCCACTGCGGTCCAGAATTCGACCGACAACCAGTCCCGTGAGCGCCGAACACACCAGTCCGGTCGAGAACGCACCGTTGACAACAGGGAGCGTCCAGCCGGTGGTCGAACTGATCTGTCCGGCAAGAACAGGGAAGGCGTAGAAGAGAATGCCCCAACTGGTGATTTCGGTCAGACATAAAACGATCAGCACATTCCGCCGTGAGACGCCTGGCCTGCCCCTTCCAGACCCCTCCCGCGAAGTGCCGATAATCGACATTATGTCAACTAAAGGATCGGATTCCCTGCCCCTACTGCTGCGGCTGGCCGGCGACGTTGATCAGCCAGGCAACACCGAACTTGTCGGTGCACATACCGAAGTGGTCACCCCAAGGAGCAACTTCGAGGGGAACAGTCACAGTCCCTTCTCCAGCCAGGCGGTCCCAATAACCGCGCAGCTCATTTTCGTCCTCGCCGCTGAGGGAAATCGAAAACGTATTGCCGGGTGTGTAGTCCATGCTGTTGGGCGTGTCAGCTGCCATCAGCACCATTCCGTTGTCCGCGGTCAGCATTCCGTGCATGATCTTGTCCAGCTCGCTTTCGTCCTCGCTGGCTTGGAAATCACCAAACGTGCTGAGGGTAAGTTCACCGCCGAAGACTGATTGGTAGTACGTCATCGCTTCCCGGGCGGTATCGCGGAAGCCCAGGTAAGGATTCAGGCGGGTGCTCATATCGGTCTCCTCGTGTCGCATCACCGGGGCGACCGGTGCCTCTCGTCGAGGCGCGCTTGCGGTGCGCTCCGTCACCATAGTGCACCACGAAAGGTTCCGCTCCCAGTCCTTTTGCACCTGGTTCTTCGACCGTGCGAAAGCGCGGCGCGAGCGAACCGGTCAGGCGGTTGCGAAGCGACGCGCTGAGCGCTCCTTCGCCTTCGCGGCTTCCTCGTCCCGGTCTTTCGGCGGCGCGGACGTGACCAGTTCCGCCAGGAGTCGCTCGGTGATGAATCCGATTTCCGCCACAGCCCGATCGAAAGCCTCCTGGTTCGCCTTCGATGGTTTGGTGGTACCGCTGATTTTCCGGACGTACTGCAGCGCAGCCGCATGAACCTCGTCGCTGGTTGCTGACGGTTCAAAATTATGGAGTGTTCTGATGTTCCTGCACATGGTTCAAGGGTAGATCGAGTCTCTTCGCTATGGAACAGGCGGGCATGCAACTGCCCTGACACCCCGGCGTTGCGTGCAGGCGGTGTCTCGCTTCCGGAGCCAGTAGGCTGACATCATGACGAGCGTAAGTTCCGGCCGCGGGGCTGCCAACAGTCGGGGGTACGCATCCTGGCTGGCCACCGACGTCGTGTTGATTTCCCTCTTCGCGCTTCTCGGACACCTCTCCCACTATGGTGCGCTTTCCGCCTCCGGCATTACTCGTACAGCACTCCCCTTCCTCATTGCCTATTTCGTCACGACGGCGATTTTGCGTCCATGGCACCGGCCCCTTGCGCTTTTGTGCACTGCAGTCCCGCTATGGCTGGGAACGGCAGCCGGCGGTCTGGCGCTACGGGTGCTTCTCGGTGATGGTGCGGCTTTGTCGTTCCAGATTGTCGCGCTCGGCGTATTGGGACTGTTCCTGATTGCCCCTCGCGCCGGTGTACGGCTGATGCAGCGCCGTCGTCCTCAACCACAACCCACAACGGACACCAGTCGAAACCAAGGAGCACCCAGATGATCAGTGCGTTCGTACTCATCCAGACCGACGCCAGCCGTATCCCCGAGTGCGCGCAGGAAATTTCTGAACTCGAGGGCATCAGCGAGGTGTACTCAGTCACCGGCGAATGGGACCTCATTGCCATTGCGCGGGTGAACCGCCACGAAGATCTCGCGGACGTAATTGCCGACCGGTTGTCAAAAGTGGAGGGCGTCGAATCGACCACCACCCAGATTGCGTTTCGGTCCTACTCGAAGCATGATCTCGACGCCGCCTTCTCCCTCGGTTTCGAGGGCTAAGCACTCGCTTATGAGCTGGTGACCGCTATCCAGCGGTCCAACGCTGCCTGGGCCGCGCCAGAATCGATCGACTGCTCTGCGCGGCGCATATTTGCTCGAATCCGCTCAACAAGCGGAGCCGAGTGCTCAGTGTCCAGCGCAGTCAGTCCCGCTGCCGCATTGAGGACGACGGCGTCGCGCACCGGCCCCTTCTCCCCCGCCAGTACGGCGCGAACCACCTTCGCGTTGCTTTGGGCGTCTGAACCCCGCAGAGCCTCGACAGCCGCTTCCGGCAGATCGAAATCACCCGGATGGACGGTATGCTCGGCGACGGCCCCGCCGCGCACCTCCCAGACGGTGGATGATCCGCTCGTCGTCAGCTTGTCGCGGCCGTCGCTGCCCCGGAAAACCAGCGCCCGGACTCCCCGGGCTGCGAGAACACCCGCCATGAGCGGCGCCATCCGTTCACTGGCGCAACCCAGTGCCTGCGCTTCGACTCCGGCCGGATTGCTGAGCGGACCCAGGAAATTGAAGGCGGTAGGGACACCGAGTTCCCTGCGCGGTACTGCAACGTGGCGCATCGACGGGTGAAAGACCTGCGCAAAACAGAAGGTGATATTGGCTTGCTCCGCCGAGCGCGCTACGTCACTGATAGACAAGTCAAGCCGCACCCCCAGCGCCTCGATGACATCAGCTGCACCCGAGGAAGAGGAGGCACCGCGATTCCCGTGCTTGACTACCCTGGCACCGGCACCAACGGCCACCAGCGAGGACATGGTCGAGATATTGAGCGTGTTCAGGCCGTCTCCGCCGGTTCCCACGATGTCCAGGGCAGGACCTGGCACGTCTATAGTGTGAGCACGCGAGAGCATCGCCTCGACGAGGCCCACCAGTTCCTCAACAGATTCCCCCTTTGCTCGCAGGCCAATCAGGAATCCGGCGACCTGTGCATGCGAGGCGAGTCCTTCCATAATGGAATCCATTGCCCAACGGGTCTGCGGCGCAGTGAGATCCTCTCCCTCGATGAGCTTCGAGATCAGCTGCGGCCAGCTGGTTGCGGGGGCTTCTGGAGCAGGAATCGCAGTCACTCCCCTAGGTTATCTACGAATTGTAGAAACTCATCACGGTGTTACTCCCGCGCCGTTACAGGCAACTCTCGCATCCGCACATATGAGCTGGGCACGCCGAGGCCGTTTCGCATTGGTGAAGTGGGATCTTTTAGAGACATAATGTCAGAGTGACGACAGCGACCCATGCCCCCAGCTCCACTGCGCATCCAACACTCAACCGGCCAAACATGGTGTCGGTAGGCACCGTTGTATGGCTTTCCAGTGAACTTATGTTCTTTGCCGGACTCTTCGCCATGTACTTCACATTGCGCTCCACGTCCGGCGAACTCTGGGCTGCCGAGACGGAGAAGCTGAATGTACCTTTTGCGCTGATCAACACCATCATTCTGGTTTCGAGCTCGTTCACCTGCCAGATGGGTGTGTTCGCCGCCGAGCGGCTCCAGCCCCGCAGGGCGGGTGGAGTGTTCAACATCGCCAAGTGGGGCATGGTCGAGTGGTACCTGCTGACCTTCCTCATGGGCGCAGTGTTCGTGGCAGTGCAGGCATATGAGTACGCAGAATTGGTCGCCGAAGGGATCACCCTTTCCGCCAATGCCTATGGATCGTCGTTCTACATCACCACCGGTTTCCACGGCCTGCACGTCATCGGCGGTCTGATCGCCTTTCTCTTCATTATTGGACGCGCCTACGCGGCCAAACGGTTCGGACACTTTGAAGCGACGTCGGCGATTGTCACTTCGTACTACTGGCACTTCGTCGACGTGGTGTGGATCGGGCTGTTCATCATCATCTACTTCTTGAAGTAGATTGCTCTTGAACCCTTTTCTACCCGGTGTAGAATTAGCGTGGCGGTCGCGAGGGTGGCTGACACCAATCGTGTACCGTACCGAAGCAATACAGAAGGCAGGAAACAGGACGTGAAGGCACTTTCGCAGAGGCGGCGTCACCCCCTGGCAGCAATAGCGCTGCTGCTCATGGGATTGTTGCTAACAGGTGGCATCTATGCCGTCGCTAGCAACGCGAACGAGGCCAAGGCACAAACCACTTTCTCAGCCAGTGATATTGAAGAAGGCGAAAAACTTTTCGTCGCAAATTGCGCAACGTGCCACGGCATGGGAGCGGCCGGCACTGAAGACGGGCCCTCGCTGGTCGGCGTGGGAGCCGCAGCAGTTGACTTCCAGGTTGGCACCGGGCGTATGCCGCTTCAAATGCAGGGCCCGCAGGCGCTTCAGAAGCCGGTTCAGTTCACCGATGAGCAGATCCGGCAGATGTCCGCCTACGTCGCCTCGCTGGGCGCAGGTCCTGCAATTCCCGGCGAGGAAGAGCTCGACCTGGAAGGTGCCGACCCCGCTGCCGGCGGTGAACTTTTCCGAGTGAACTGCGCAATGTGCCATAACGCTGCCGCTGCTGGTGGAGCGTTGACTCGGGGCAAGTTCGCTCCGGCGCTCGAAGGCGTGACGGACAAGCACATCTACGAAGCGATGATCACCGGGCCGCAGAACATGCCGGTTTTCAGCGACGCGAACATCACCCCTGAGGGCAAGCAGGACATCATCGCGTTCCTCAACATCATCGAAGAGCAGGGTTCCCCCGGCGGCGCGGACCTTGGTTCCCTAGGACCGGTGTCAGAAGGACTGTTCATCTGGGTTGCTGGGCTCGGAGTGATAATCGCGTTCACAGTCTGGCTGACCTCCCGCTCCTCGTAGCGAGCGGCCACAGCACTAAACCAAGGACACAGGATTGACGAGTGAAGTTTCTAAAGAAGGATGAGAGGGATCATGGCCGACCATAGTGACGGCAGCCCGGAGAACGCGGTTACCGTAGCTAAGCCGGGTCAGGGCGGCTTGCAGAAGTTCCAGGATCCTGGACTCCCACCGCACCGGCCGCGTTTGGCTGACGTAGACCCCCGGGCTGAGAAACGCGCAGAGCGTCAGGTCGGAGTGCTGTTCCTCGTTTCCATCTTTGGAACATTGCTTTTCTTCTTCGGATATTTCTTTATCCCCCTCGACCAGACAATCGCGAACCTCCGCCTACAGAACCTGCTCCTCGGATTGGGAACCGCGTTCGCCATGCTTGGCATTGGTGTCGGAATCGTGCACTGGGCCAAGACGCTGATGCCGGATCATGAGATCGCTGAGGACCGGCACGAGATTCGCCCCGAAGCAGACCGCGCTGACGCTGAAAAAATCGTTGGCGACATCCTGGAAGAATCCGGAATCAAGCGCAGGCCGCTGATCCGCAATACGCTCCTCGGCGCGGGAATCCTCGCAATCTTCCCGGCCATCGCAATCTTCCGGGACCTCGGTCCGCTGCCCGGTGACGTGCTTCGCCAGACCATGTGGGATGAAGGCGTACGGCTGACCCGTGATCCGAGCGGCACCCCGATCAGGGCTTCGGACGTCACTATCGGCTCAGCGTTCCACGTCATTCCCGAGGGCCTCAATGAGGCGGAACACAAACTCGAGGAAAAGGCTAAGGCTGTTGTTCTACTCATGCGCCTGAGTCCTGAATCGCTGAACCCGTCTCCGGGGCGCGAGGATTGGGGCTATGAAGGCATCGTTGCCTATTCCAAGATTTGTACCCATGTGGGCTGCCCTGTAGCCCTTTACGAACAGCAGACCCATCACCTGCTTTGTCCGTGCCATCAGTCAACCTTCGACGTCACCCAAGAAGCGAAGGTTATTTTCGGCCCGGCCGCCCGGCCGCTCCCCCAACTTCCCATCTCCGTGGATGAAGAAGGTTACCTGGTAGCGACGAGCGACTTCCAAGAACCCGTAGGACCAAGTTACTGGGAGCGTGGAGTGTGAGCAGCTCAGCAGCTGGACACCAGTACCAGCCAAAGACAAACGTCGGCAAGATTGCCAACTTCGTCGATACCCGCGTCGGTGGATCCGCGATAGTCAAAGAGTTTGGGCGGAAAATTTTCCCAGACCACTGGACGTTCATGTTTGGCGAAGTTGCGCTTTACTCCTTCGTCATCCTTCTTCTGTCGGGTACATTCCTGACCTTCTTCTTCGACCCTTCGATGGCCGAAACACATTACGAAGGAAGCTACGTACCGCTGCGCGGTATCGAAATGTCGGTGGCCTACGCTTCCTCGCTCGATATCTCCTTTGATATCCGTGGCGGGCTGTTCATGCGGCAGGTACACCACTGGTCTGCACTGCTCTTCGTTGCTGCCGTGTCAGTGCACATGCTGCGGGTTTTCTTCACCGGTGCATTCCGGCGTCCGCGCGAGCTGAACTGGGTTATCGGCGGTGTGCTGCTCATCCTTGCGATGGCCGCAGGGTTCACGGGGTACTCACTCCCGGACGACCTGCTCTCCGGTAACGGTCTTCGAATCATCGACGGCGTGATCAAGTCAATTCCCGTGGTGGGGACCTACATCAGTTTCTTCCTGTTCGGCGGTGAATTCCCCGGTACCGTGATCATCCCGCGCTTGTACGTGCTCCACATCCTCCTGATTCCGGCTCTGATTCTCCTGCTGATCGCGATGCACCTCTTCCTGGTAGTTGTTCACAAGCACACTCAATTCCCCGGCCCGGGCCGCACCAATGACAATGTAGTGGGCTACCCGGTCGGTCCTGTTTACGCGGCAAAGGCCGGCGGCTTCTTCTTCATAGTGTTCGGTATCATCGCCGCGATATCAGCGGCGTTCACGATCAACCCCATCTGGAACTACGGACCCTACGATCCCTCCCCTGTCTCGGCCGGTACCCAGCCGGACTGGTACATCGGGTGGGTAGACGGCGCCCTGCGGCTTATGCCAGGCATACTGGCTGGTTTCCCCTTCGAATGGGAAATCCCGTTCCCTTGGGGCACAAACACGCTCTCCCTGAACGTGCTGTTCCCTGCGCTCGTGCCTGCAGGGATTGTCTTCACGCTCCTGTTTGCCTGGCCGTGGATCGAAGCTTGGGTGACCAAGGATCGCCGCGAGAAGCACCTGCTCGACCGGCCGCGTAATGCTCCCACCCGCACCGGCATCGGCGTGGCAGGCGTTGTGTTCTACTGCGTCATGTGGGCAGCAGCCAGCTCCGACCTCATCGCTACGCACTTTATGGTCTCGCTGAATGACGTGACTTACTGGCTCCGTGTCCTGGTGATCATCGGTCCGGTGATCGGATTCATCGTCGCCCGTCGTATCGCGCTGGCCCTCCAGCGCAAGGACCGCGAGATCGTGCTCCACGGACGCGAGACAGGTCGTATCGTCAGGCTCCCCCACGGCGAGTTCATCGAGGTTCACGAGCCGGTGGACGAGTACAAGCGTTACAAGCTGGTCAGTTTCGACTCACCCGTTAGCCTGCCTGCCCAGGCGGACGTGAACGGTCATGTGTCAAAGGGCGAGAAGGGCCGCGCGTGGGCATCGAAGTTCTTCTTTGAGGATCGTGTTGCACCTGTCACTCCGGCGGAGCTTGAAGAGGCCCACTCCCACGGCCACCATGGCGAAGTCGCGAACGAGCATGATAAGGCTGCCATCTCCAGCAAGTAGTCAACGCTGAAGAGCTAGTAAGAAAAGGAGCGGGCCGCACAGTGTGCGGCCCGCTCCTTTTCTTTCCAGGTTTCCCGGTTGGCGTGGTTCTCGGTCGGCAGACTCCCGTTCAGCTGAAGCGCTTGGCAGTGTATGTCCGAGGAGTGCGAACACCGGGACGCTGAAGCGGAACCCAGAGCTTGTACCTGTCAGCCCGGTAGTACGAGACGGAATAATCCACCATTGCGCGGGCCACATAGGCATGGCGTTGAATCTTCAGGAGAGGGGCGCCCATCTCGACGTTCAGCAGACGGGCAATAGAGGGCGACGCCGCAGTCGCCTCCACTGTGTCTTCCCCCCATTCCATCACGAGCCCGTACCTCTCGCTGAGAACGTTATACAGCGACGTCGGCGGAGCATCATCAAGTATTCCGGGTACGCGGTGTGCCGGGATGAAGTTTTCGTCCACACTCATGGGTTCGCGGTCTGCCAACAACTGACGCCGGAACCTGACAACCGGGACGCCCTGCTCAATCTGCAGTTCGCGGGCAATGAGCGGTGTGGCTGCCATCTGCTCGAAGCTGAGTACCCGAGCATCCGGGACCATGCCCCTGCGGTGCATCTCTTCGCTGTAGGAGGTGAGCTTCATCTGCAGATCGAGCTTTGTGTGGGCTACGAAGGTTCCAAGGCCTACGATTCGTTCCAGAACCTCCTCGGCAACCAGTGCGTCGATGGCGTGTCGTACAGTCATCCGCGCAACACCGAAGTGTTCGGTCAGCTTCCGCTCAGACGGAATGGCTGTACCAGGCTCCGCGTGACACAGGATGTACTCGCGGAGCAGTTCGCGAAGTTGTACATGCTTGGCCGCCTTGCCGTCGAGTGTAGTACGCAGTGCGTCGAGTTGATCCGGCATGACGGCTCCTGTTATGCACGGGTGCGAACCCAGCTAGATAGACCGGTATGGTCACCATATTCTATAGCTTGGTATCAGGAGCGGTGACGGAGTAATCCAGAGCAACTACTCTCAAGAGGAGGTACACGAAGGGTCCCGCACAAAATATGTACGGGACCCTCCATTTCGAACACGCTTTGGACGACTAGTGCGCGTGGTCTCCCCTGCTGTACTCAAAGACCCATCCGACCAGTGCGATAGCGGCCAGGCCCGCCGACACGTAGAGAATCCACCATCCAGCAGCGAGGCCCAAGAAACCGCCGGCTGCAGCAAGGCCGAGGACAAGCGGCCACCAGCTCCAAGGGCTGAAATGCCCCTGCTCGCCCGAGCCTTCATGAATCTCCGCGTCGCGGCGATCCTCCGGGCGCATTCCCACGCGGCGCCCCGTGAACCCGAGGTAGAAGCCGATCATGGCGGCGACACCGCCCACAAGCAGGATGCCTAGAATGCCAACCCACTCAGACCAATTGGTCAGGAAACCGTAGACCACTGCCACAGGTACAAAAAAGGGAACCAGTAGAAGGAACAGTCGTGTTTCTACCTTCACTTAAGCGTCCTTCCGATCAGCGGATCCGAGCAGCTGGCCTGCCGGTGAACCTGGTGTGTGCCACTGCGCAAGCTCCGGGTGGTGTAGATCCAACGCAGGGCGTTCCGAGCGGATACGTGGCAGGGAGGTGAAGTTGTGCCTTGGCGGCGGGCAGGAGGTAGCCCACTCCAGCGATGCTCCAAAGCCCCACGGATCGTCGACCTCGACCTTTGTACCGCTCCGCCAGGTGATGTAAACGTTCCAGAAGAACGGAATCAACGACGCGCCCAGAACGAAGGAAGCAATAGTGGAGAACTGGTTCATTGCGGTGAACATGTCTTCAGGAAGATAGTCAGCGTAGCGCCGTGGCATACCGATGACCCCCAACCAGTGCTGGATCAGGAACGTTCCATGGAAGCCAAGGAACAGGAGCCAGAAGTGGATCTTGCCCAGCCGCTCGTTCAGCATCTTTCCCGTCCACTTCGGCCACCAGAAGTAGAAGCCGGCGAACATCGCGAAGACTACGGTACCGAAGACCACGTAGTGGAAGTGAGCCACTACGAAGTAGGTGTCGGACACGTGGAAGTCCAACGGCGGGGATGCAAGGATGATTCCGGTCAGACCACCGAACAGGAAGGTGACGAGGAAACCGAGGCTCCAGAGCATCGGGGTCTCGAATGTTATCGATCCCCGCCACATAGTGCCGATCCAGTTGAAGAACTTCACTCCCGTGGGCACCGCGATCAGCATCGTCATGAAGGCGAAGAACGGCAGCAGAACGGCGCCGGTCACGTACATGTGGTGCGCCCACACCGTCACGGAAAGTGCTGCAATGGCGATCGTTGCGAAAACGATTCCCTTGTAGCCGAAGATCGGCTTACGGCTGAAGACCGGGAAGATCTCCGAGACAATACCGAAGAACGGCAGGGCGATGATGTACACCTCTGGATGTCCGAAGAACCAGAAGAGGTGTTGCCATAGGATCGCTCCTCCGTTGTCCGGATCGAAAATGTGTGCTCCGAACCGCCGGTCGGCACCGAGCGCAAACAGGGCGGCAGCGAGCGGCGGGAACGCCATCAACACGAGGATCGACGTGACGAGTGCATTCCAGGTGAAGATCGGCATGCGCCACATGGTCATGCCGGGAGCGCGCATGCAGATGATTGTGGTGATGAAGTTGACGGCGCCAAGGATGGTGCCGAATCCGGAAAGAGCAAGCCCGAACACCCATAAGTCACCACCAACACCAGGCGAGAACGTTGTATTGGACAACGGGGCGTACGCGAACCAGCCGAACGAGGCAGCGCCCTGCGGCGTGATGAATCCGGACACTGCGATGGTGCTGCCGAAAAGGAAGAACCAGAAAGCAAGGGCATTCAGCCGTGGGAAGGCGACGTCGGGTGCGCCGATCTGCAACGGCATGATGACGTTTGTGAACCCGGCAAACAGCGGGGTTGCGAACATGAGCAGCATAACCGTGCCGTGCATGGTGAAGAGCTGGTTGTACTGCTCTTTGGTCTGCAGAATCTGCATTCCCGGTTCGAAGAGCTCGGCGCGGATGACAAGCGCCATTACCCCACCCAGGCAGAAGAACACGAATGAGGCGATCAGGTACATATACCCGATGGTCTTGTGATCAGTGGAGGTGATCCAGTTGACGACTATGCGTCCCTTGGACCGCGGTACAACCCGTGGAGCAACCGTCGTGCCGGCGTCCTCGGCAGTGTATTCGTAAGTAGACATCTAATTAATCCTGCCCAATTTGCTCGTCAGCTCCGCTGGGGCTCTCGCCGGTCACAGTCTGCGGATTGCGGTCATACTCTTCGCCCAGCTGGCCGTCCTCAAGGGTTTCCAGATAGGCCTGGTACTCCTCCTCGGAGACAACCGCTACGTTGAACAACATCTCCGAATGGTACTCGCCGCACAGCTCGGCGCACTTCCCTTCGAAGACGCCCTCACGCGTGGGAGTCAGGGTGATGTAGTTTTCCCGTTCGGGAATCATATCCCGCTTTTGAAGGAAGGCCGGAACCCAGAACGAATGGATTACGTCGCGGGAGTTGAGCCGGAATTCCACCGTCTGGTTGACCGGCAGATAAAGCGTCGGAAGAGTTTCCGGGACGCCCGGCTCACCATCGAGTTGAGCCTGGACACCTGAGGAATACTTGTCCTCGAGCACGTAGTTGAAGTCCCACGACCACTGCTTGCCGCGCACATCGATGATGACATCGGGGTCCTCGACACGGGCGTCGATGATCTGTTGATCACGGTCGGTGAAGTAGAAGAGCACCAGCACCATGAAGATCGGAATTGTCAGGTAAAACACTTCCAGCGGAAGGTTGTAGCTGATCTGGCGCGGGTACCCGGTCTCGTTGCGACGACGACGGTATGCGACGATGCACCAGATGATCAGGCCCCAGGTGATGACGCCTACTATCAGGGCAGCGATCCAGGAGTTGACCCACAGGTCAATGATCCGACCGGTGTGGTTGGTGGTATCACGCTCGGTGGGTAACCAACCCTTTTGGACTTCTGATGAACAACCAGACAAGAACAGCGCAGCCACGACCACGAGGCTTGAGACCTTGAAAATCTTTGCGCGTCGGCTGCCGGTTCGGTCCTGCGAACTCACAGACGGCCCTTCCTTTTCTCACGTGCGGTGCCACCGACGGTGACAGCATTTCCGTGCACGGTGCTGCCTGAGCTGCTACTCAAACGCGATGCACTTTCAGTTTTACTACTCACTGTAGAGCTTACCCGCAACGGCAGCCATCGTGTGACAACAAAGCCCCCGTCCGTACCTCTTTCGGATACGTGACGGGGGCTTTGGTACCCCACTTTCGGGATGGACCTCTAGTGAAAGGAGTCACCGCAGGCGCAGGACCCGCCGGCGTTCGGGTTGTCGATGGTGAAGCCTTGCTTGGAGATGGTGTCCTCAAAGTCAATGGAGGCCCCGGCGAGGTAGGGAACGCTCATGCGGTCAACGATGACCTCCACGCCGTCGAAGTCACGAACCGCATCGCCATCGAGGACGCGTTCATCGAAGTAAAGCTGATAGATCAGCCCCGAACACCCGCCGGGCTGGACCGCCACGCGCAAACGCAGATCAGTCCGGCCCTCCTGCTCAAGGAGGCTGCGTACCTTGCCGGCAGCAACATCTGACAGGTTAACCTCATGTACCGGCAGTTCGGTATCTGCGGCCGTCTCAGTGGTTGGTTCGCTTGTTGATGTGCTCATGGTGTGCGTTCTCCTTTACTATGTGCCCGCCGCACCGGTTCCCCCGCCTGCGATCATAACGCCGGGCGGCGTGTGGCTTTCAGCGCCTCGCAGCGCTGTCCGTCCCATGGTACGTCCGGTGAGCACAGCCTGCCCAGCTGTGTAACGATCCATGCTGGTCAAACATTCCGGGCCGGCCCGGCAGTGCGCGGCGGGGCACTGGTGTCAGCCGCCGGCGTTGAGCCGCGCGAGCATCAGAGCCTCTGCGAGCACCGCACGGTTGAACTCACCCAGGTGGAGCGATTCGTTGGCGCTGTGTGCCCGTGAATCCGGGTCCTCGACGCCGGTCACCAGAATTTGCGCCTCCGGATAGACCTCAGTCAGATCCGCGATGAAGGGTATGGACCCTCCGATCCCCGCTTCAACGGCCTGCGTTCCCCAGGCGGTCTGCAAGGCCCACAGTGCGATCTGGGCTGCCGGCCTCGTTGTGTCGGTGGAGAAGGGGTTGCCTGACTCCCCCGGCGTGAACGTCACCGTGGCGCCGAACGGAGCGTGGGAGCGCACGTGGCGCTCGACGGCGGCCATAGCCTTCTGGGGCTCCTGTCCGGGCGCTAGCCGAAGGCTGAACTTCGCCCGCGCTGTGGGCAGGAGCGTGTTCGATGAGACAGCTACTCCTGGCGCATCGATGCCGATGATGGACAGTGCGGGCTTCGTCCACAACCGTGACGCAAGGGAGCCTGTGCCAGCCAGCTGCACGCCGTCGAGAACCGAGGCATCAGCGCGATAGTCAGCTTCCGCATAGTTCACATCCGCGTCGTCATTCGAAACAAGGCCCTGGATGGCGACGCTGCCATCGTCGTCGTGAAGGGTGGCAATCAATCGGGCAAGCAGGGTCGGCGCATCCAATACAGGACCGCCGAACATACCGGAATGGACAGCGTGTTCCAGGACTCTGACCTCGATTACACCATCAACCAGTCCGCGCAGGCTGGTTGTGAGGGCAGGGATGCCGACCTTCCAGTTACTCGAGTCCGCAACCACGATGACGTCGGAGCGCAGGAGTTCACGGTGTTCTTCTAGGAAGCTGCGGAAGGTCGGGGATCCAGCCTCCTCTTCACCCTCGATGAATAAGGTGATGCCCAGGCCAAGGTCCTCCCCCAGGACCTCGGAGACAGCTCGGACCGCCGCGATATGGGCCATAATGCCGGCCTTGTCGTCCGCTGCTCCCCTCCCGTATAGCCGGCCGTCTCGTTCCTCGGCGACGAACGGCTCGCTTTCCCACAGGTCCCGCTCACCGGGGGGCTGGACATCATGGTGTGCATAGAGCAGGATGGTCGGTTTTCCCGCAGCAGCCGGACGCCGCGCGACGACAGCAGGACCACCGGGTGTGCCGTTGTTGTCCATTCGGAGGAGACGCACATCCGTGATGCCCGTGGATCGGACCAGCGAAGCAACTGCTTCAGCACTGCGATCGAGTTCCG
Organism: Arthrobacter sp. PTI12; assembly: GCF_056679915.1. NCBI lineage: Bacteria > Bacillati > Actinomycetota > Actinomycetes > Micrococcales > Micrococcaceae > Arthrobacter > Arthrobacter sp. PTI12. The sequence goes on from NZ_CM155256.1 coordinate 2,180,054, forward strand.
CGGGATCAAAGGTTGCCCAGGCCACACCCGGAATGGCGACGAGCGACTTGAGCTCCTCGATTGTCCGCGGGAATGCGGAGTCGACGGTGGAACGCAGGGCAGCAACGGTGGTGTCCGGCAGTAGATCACTTGAAGGCATATTCATGCCTTCGAGCCTACACACGCATGCGGAGAATCCGGCGCTCAGGACGGGTATCCTAGAGGGGTGTTTGGACGAAAAAGAGACGCTGCCGTTGTTGAGAATCCCGCAGAGCAAGTCGCGGAGGAACAGCGATTGAGAACGGCCGGTAAGGGCGCGCCCACTCCCAGGCGCAGCGTTCAGGAAGCGGCCCGGAAGCGGCCCCTGGTTCCGAATGACCGGAAGGCAGCGCGGGAGGCCAGCCGCCTGGCGCGGCGCGAGGACCAACTGCGGATGCGGCGTGCACTCGAGAACGGCGATGAGCGGCACCTGCCGTTCCGTGACAAGGGCCCGGCCCGTCGCTACGTCCGTGACTATGTGGACGCACGCTGGAATGTCGCCGAGTTCCTGATGTTTGCGGCGCTGGTCTTTGTCTTCCTGAGCTTCATCCCCAATCTGACTCTCCAGGGCTACGTCATGCTGACCTTCGGGGTAATCATCATGGCGGTGATCGTTGACTGCCTTCTCCTGCGCCGCAAGCTCAAGGCGCAACTGACAGCGAAGTTTGGCGAACCCGGGCGTGGGGATCTTTGGTACGGAATCTCACGTGCCATGCAGATCCGTCGGCTCCGTCTTCCCAAGCCGCAGGTAAGCCGCGGGCATTTTCCCGCCTAACAGCGGGACATCGCGCGCCGCTTCAGCGCTGCAGGCGGGGGTGGTTCCTCAGCGCGCGGTTGATCGACGAAGCCCAGAAAGGGCCTTCGTAAAGGAACGCGGTGTAGCCCTGCACCAGGTTGGCTCCAGCGTTGAGACGGTCAACGACGTCGTCTGCAGTTTCCACTCCGCCCACCGAGATCAGGGCCAGTTCGGGCCCGGCCGCCTGCCGCAAGCGCGTGAGTACCTCAAGCGAACGTGCCTTGAGCGGAGCACCACTCAACCCACCTACCCCACAAGCCATCACGGTTTCCGGATCGGTCGTAAGGCCTTCCCGGGTGACGGTGGTGTTGGTTGCGATGATGCCGTCCAGTTTCAGCTCCAGTGCCAGCGCCGCTACCTCCTCGATGTCCTCATTGCTCAGATCCGGGGCGATCTTCACCAACAGCGGTACGTGACGGTCGGCGCTTTCATCCGCAGCCTTTCGGACCGCTTTCAGAAGGGGGCGGAGAGAGCGGACGCTTTGCAGCAGACGGAGTCCCGGGGTGTTGGGCGAGCTGACGTTGACCACCAGGTAGTCCGCAAGCGGAGCTAACGCCGTCGCGGATATTCGGTAGTCGGCGACCGCATCGCGCAGATCCACAGTCTTGGTCTTGCCGATGTTCACGCCGATCACGGGCCGTACCGACGGGTAGCGTCGTTCAAGCGTGCGGCGTGCGGCCGCGATGCGCGGAGCAACTGCAGCGGCGCCGTCGTTATTGAAACCCATCCGGTTGATCACCGCCCGGTCCTCGACCAGCCGGAAGAGCCGTGGTTTTGGATTTCCCGGCTGCGCCTGCCCAGTGATTGTTCCGATCTCTACATGGCCGAACCCCAGGTCAGCCAGCGCGGCGGCGCCGTGTCCCTCCTTGTCGAAACCGGCCGCAAGCCCGAACGGTGACGGGAAGGTCACCCCGAACGCCGTAGTCTGCAGTTCGGCAGGCGGCGCGGTAATGCGGCGCAGGACGCCGCCCACCGGGGTCCTGCCCGTCCACCGGATCAGGCGGAAGCCGATCCGGTGCGCGCGCTCAGGGTCCATACCGCTGAAGACGACGCGGAAGAAGGCAGGATAAATACGCATGGGTCAAAGCTGCCATGCCCGCAGCCGCTTCACCAAGTTGATGTTGGCATCGATATCCTCGACCAATGGGCATCAACTGGCAGCCGGACCACCTGGGCGACGGATTTGCGCTGACCGAGCTTCACGTTGGCTCAGACGAGGAGGGCCCGTGCCTGGCCACGCTCGTCTCCTACACCCCACCCGCCGTCGTTGCGCCGACCGGCCTGCGTGACGCAGCGCGCGTGGTGCTGAAGCGCCTGCGCCCACGCGGACGCGATGAACAGGAGTCCGCAACGCAGGCGGTGCTCTACGTCCATGGCTGGAGCGATTACTTCTTCCAGCACGAACTGGCTCACTTCTTCAGTGACCGCGGTATTGCCTTCTACGCCCTGGACCTGCGGAAGTACGGACGAAGCCTGCGGCCGTGGCAGACGCCCGGTTACGTCACGGACCTGTCGGAGTACGACGACGACATCGCTGCTGCCCTGGATACCCTCTCCGAAGACATCACGGCCAAAACGGGCGCGCCGCCGTCCGGCGTCACCCTGATGGCGCATTCGACCGGCGCCCTCGTCGCTTCGTTGTGGGCGAACCGCTTTCCAGGGCGGGTATCGAGCCTCATCCTCAACAGTCCGTGGCTGGACATCCAGGGAAGTGCAATACTGCGCACCACCACGCAGGGGCTCCTCGAGCCGATCACGCGGTTCAGGCCCAAGGCACGCTTGAAACTGCCGGAATTCGGCTTCTATTGGCGAAGTATAAGCAACCTTGCCGAGGGCGAGTGGGAACTTAACGGGCAGTGGCGGCCGCAATTCGGTTTTCCCATCCGGGCCGGCTGGCTCACCGCTGTCCTGAACGGACACGCGCAGGTGCGCCGCGGACTTTCCATCGACCTTCCAGTGCTGGTTCTGTCCTCTGCGCGATCCACCATCAGTCCCGTGTGGAGTGAAGCAATGCTCTCCTCGGACAGCGTCCTCGATGTGACCGTCATGACGCAACGTGCCCTGCTGCTGGGGCCTCACGTCACCGTCTGCAGGTATGACGGCGCGCTGCATGACACCCTCCTGTCGCGAAAGGCGGTGCGTCGAAAGGTGTATGCCGATCTCGATCGGTGGGTAAAGTGCTACAGCAGCGCCTCACCCATACCGGAGGTCTAGGACTTGGCTTTGTCGACAGCTCCGCCGTAGCGCCGATCCCGCGCAGCGTACTCATCCACGGCCCTCCAGAGCGTACGGCGGTCAACATCCGGCCACAGGACATCCATGAAGACCATTTCTGCGTAAGCGGACTGCCACAGCATGAAATTTGAGGTCCGCTGCTCGCCGGAGGTGCGCAGGAACAGATCGACATCGGGCAGGTCCGGCTCGTCCAGGTAACGCTGGATGGTGCTCTCTGAGACGGATGACGCCTTCAACCGGCCAGCCGCCACGTCTTCCGCTATGCCCCTGGCCGCATCGGCAATCTCAGCCCGGCCCCCGTAGTTGACACACATGGTGAGGGTACACACCGAGTTGGAGCGCGTGCGCTCCTCTGCGATCTCAAGCTCATTGATGACCGAGCGCCAGAGCCGCGGGCGCCGTCCAGCCCACCGTATGCGCACTCCCCACTCATTGAGCTGATCCCGCTGCCGGCGCAGGACGTCCCGGCTGAAACCCATCAGGAACCGTACTTCGTCCGGGGAGCGCTTCCAGTTCTCGGTAGAAAAGGCATAGACGCTGACATACTTGACCCCGATGTCGATGGCGCCTGCGATCACATCGAGGAGCGCGGCCTCACCCGCCCGGTGGCCCTCCGTACGCGGCAGCCCCCGCTCATTGGCCCACCGTCCGTTGCCATCCATCACGATTGCCACGTGGGCCGGCACAAGGTCCACGGGGATGGCAGGCGGACGCTCGCCGCTCGGATGAGGCCACGGCTGAGACGGTTCGCCGGCGGATTTTGTCACACGCGCTCCACATGTTTGAGGGACTTCACTGCTCGTTCCAAATGCCACTGTACGTAGGCAGCGACAAGTCCTGCACTTTCACGCCGGGCAAAAGCCTCGGCGGTATCCGCAACCTCCCAGTTCCCGGACAGCAGCGCACCCAACAACGCCATGGCATCGGGTGACGGTGACGCTGAACCGGGCGGCCGGCAGGAGGCGCACACCGCGCCGCCCAAAGCGGCCGAGAACGCAGTATGGGGACCAGCCGCGCCGCACCGGGCGCAGTCGGTGAAGCTCGGCGCCCAGCCGGCCGTGGCCAATGCCCGTAGCAGATAGGAGTCAAGAATCAGTTCGGACGGATGGAGACCCCTGCTGAGAGCGGACAGGGCACCGATGACCAGGCCGTACTGTGCTCCTGCAGACTCACCGTCTGCGTCCGTGAGCTTCTCGGCCGTTTCAGCGATAGCTGCCGCCGCGGTGTAGCGGGAATAGTCGGACGCAATTCCATGCCCGTAGGCGCCGCGTGTCTGGGCCTGCGTCACAACATCGAGGGTGCGTCCGGAAACCAGTTGAAGGTCCACGGTCATGAACGGCTCCAGCCGCGCTCCGAATTTGCTGCTCGTCCGCCGGATACCCTTCGCAACAGCGCGCACCTGACCGTGTTCCCTGGTCAGAAGCACGATGATGCGGTCGGCTTCACCGAGTTTGTACGTGCGAAGGACGACGCCTTCCGCCCTGTAGGTTCGCGACGCGAATGATCTGGACACGTTCTATTTTCCCATTCGGAGGGCCGGACGCGACCAACGCCGCGCCAAGCCCTCCCGTATGCCCTGCGCTGACGTCAGCTGTTATCCCGGATGGCGCGGTTCACCGCAGAAATGACCGCTTTCAGGGACGCCATGGTCGAGTTTGCATCAATTCCAACACCCCAGAGGACGCGCTCCCCGACTGCGCACTCCACATAGGCAGCCGCCCGCGCATTACCTCCGGAAGACAATGCATGCTCGGTGTAGTCAAGGACGCGCACGTCCACGCCGTCCTGACCGAGGATAGACACGAGGGCATCAATAGGACCGTTCCCCTGCGCGGATCGGCGCTGCTGCACGCCGCCAACCAGAAGGGTTGCCGTCAGGTTGAATCGGCCGTCTTCGGACGTGTCGGTGTTCGTGGAGGTCAGGACATAGGTGCCCCACGTTCCGTTACGGGACGGCAGGTATTCGTCCTGGAAGGTTTCCCACAGTTCGGCTCCGCTCACTTCCCCGCCCACTGTGTCTGTCCGTCGCTGCACGACTCCCGAGAATTCGATCTGCGCCCGGCGCGGCAAGTCCAGGCTGTGCTCATGCTTGAGAAGGTAAGCCACGCCGCCCTTGCCTGACTGGGAGTTTACGCGGATCACCGCCTCGTATGAGCGTCCAATGTCCTTCGGATCTATGGGCAGGTACGGGACGGCCCACGGGATTTCTTCGACCGTCTTGCCAGCGGCGGCGGCGTCTGCCTCCATCCGCTCGAAACCCTTCTTGATCGCATCCTGATGCGATCCTGAGAAGGCGGTGAATACCAGATCTCCACCGTAGGGTGAACGCTCCGGGACATTGAGTTGGTTGCAGTATTCTGCGGTTCGGCGGATGTGATCCATGTCGGAGAAGTTGATCTGCGGATCGATGCCCTGTCCATACAGGTTCATGCCCAAAGTCACGAGATCAACGTTTCCGGTGCGCTCACCGTTGCCGAACAGGCATCCCTCGATGCGGTCAGCCCCGGCGAGGTAGCCGAGCTCTGCCGCAGCGACACCGGTGCCGCGATCATTGTGGGGGTGAAGCGAGAGAATAACGGCGTCCCGGTTCGCCAAATTACGGCACATCCATTCAATGGAGTCGGCGTACACGTTGGGCGTCGCCATTTCCACGGTTGCCGGCAGGTTCAGAATCATCTGGCGATCGGCGGACGCCTCGAACACGGCGGCAACCTCGTTGGAGATGCGCGCCGCGAACTCCAGCTCAGTACCGGTGAAGGACTCCGGCGAATACTCATAGGTGATGTGGGTATCACCCACATTCTCCTCGAACTTGCGGCACAGCCGTGCGCCAGTGAGCGCGATATCAACTATGCCGTCCATGTCCTGGTTGAACACGACCCGGCGTTGGAGCACCGACGTCGAGTTGTACAGATGGACGATCGCGCGGTCAGCGCCCTCGATCGATTCATAGGTGCGCTCGATCAGGTGTTCGCGTGCCTGGGTCAGTACCTGGATGGTCACGTCATCCGGGATGCGATCGCCCTCAATGAGCTGGCGGACGAAGTCGAAGTCGGTCTGGGAGGCGGACGGGAAACCTACTTCGATCTCCTTGTAGCCCATCTGTACCAGCAGGTCGAACATCTTGTGCTTGCGCTCGGGGCTCATGGGGTCGATCAGCGCCTGATTGCCGTCCCGAAGGTCGACGGCGCACCAGCGCGGAGCCTTGGTGATGACCTTGTCCGGCCAGGTGCGGTCCGGAAGTTCCACAGTGATCTGATCCTGGAACGGAACATACTTGTGGAACGGCATTCCGGAGGGTTTCTGTGCGTTGCGCATGGCGGTGAGGGGCCTTTCCTTTGGTGAACCTATAAGGCTCTTGCTTCACAGGATGGCGGCCGGCAACACAGACTCCGCAGCGGGGATTCGGCCTGCGACCCGGTAGTCAAAGACTGACTATCCCGTCGGTGTGGCCCCGCCACGGCAGCTAAGAAGGAGCAGCTCTGCGCGCACAATTCAACACTAGCACGGCCCCTAGGATGAGAGGACGCACCAACGAAGGAGCTTTCATGACCGCATCCGGCATCAATGTCGCGAACATCGATTCCGATGTCCGCCCCCAGGACGACCTCTTCCGCCACGTCAATGGCGGTTGGCTACGAAACACTCCCATTCCCGAGGACCGAGCCCGCGAGGGCTCATTCTCGCAGCTGGCGGATGCAGCTGAACTGGCCGTGCGCAGAATCGTCGAGGATGCGGCAGCAGAGACGGACGACGACGGCGACCGCTTTCGTCTCGGCTCGTTGTTTGCGGACTTCATGGACACAGAACGTCTCAGCAGGCAGGCCGGCGCTCCCGTCCAACCGCTGCTGGAAGAGATAGACGGCGCTGCGGCGGTCATGGACATCGTCCGCCTCGACGCCGAACTCACGAGGGCCGGCGCAGCCGGTCTTGTCCTCCCCTACGTCAGCAACGACGCAGGAAATCCCGAACGCTACCTGCTGCACCTCTACCAGTCCGGACTAGGGCTGCCTGACGAGTCCTACTACCGGGAGGCGAAGTTCGAAGAGGCACGACTCGGATATGTCGAACTGCTGCACCAGCTGTTCGAGCTTGCCGGGCGCCCTGAGAGCCGTGCTGCGGCGGCGAGCGTCTTCGATCTCGAAGCACGCCTAGCTTCTTCCCACATGGACACGGTGACCAAACGTAATCCACAGGCCACCTACAATCTGCGCACAACTGTCACGTTGATCAAGGATGCACCGCAGCTGGAAACCTGGCTCACGGAGTTGACTGCCGGCGTCGGGATTCCCGGTGAACTGATCGTGAACCAGCCGGGGTACATCACGGCTCTGGTACGAGCACTGGATGAAGTCCCGTTGGAGGTGTGGAAAAACTGGCTGGCTGCCAGGGTGCTGTTGCACGCAGCTCCGTTTCTCAGCGACGACTTCGTCGACGCTCACTTCGCGTTCTACGGGACCACCCTCAGCGGTACGCCACGGCTGAAGGAACGTTGGAAACGGGGTGTCGCGATTGTCGAGGGAACCATGGGTGAGGCCGTTGGGCGTATGTACGTGGCGCGGCATTTCCCTGAGTCCCACAAGGCCACCATGCGGGAACTGGTCGAAAACATCCTTGCTGCCTACGAACAGCGCATCAACCGTCTCGAATGGATGAGCGCCGAGACACGTGCACGTGCCCTGGAGAAGCTGAGTCTCTTCACCACGAAGATCGGGTACCCCGATCGCTGGATCGATTATTCAACACTGAAGATTGTCCCCGGTGACCTGTACGGCAATGTGCGCAGAGCGACCGAGTTCGAAACCGACCGGCAACTTGCCAAGCTCGGCGGCCCCATTGATCGTGGCGAGTGGCACCTCACGCCGCAGACCGTGAACGCCTACTACATGCCGACAATGAACGAGATTGTCTTCCCGGCCGCGATCCTGCAGCCGCCATTTTTCGACGCCGATGCCGATCCAGCCGCAAATTACGGGGCGATCGGGGCCGTCATCGGACACGAGATCGGGCATGGCTTCGATGACCAGGGATCACAGTTCGACGGTACGGGCGCGCTGCACAATTGGTGGACTGAAGCTGACCGGATGGCATTCGAGGCGCTCACTGGACGGCTTGTCAGTCAATACTCTGAGTTGGCTCCCACCGAGGCTCCGGACCATCCGGTCAACGGGAAATTCACCCTCGGTGAGAACATCGGCGACCTTGGCGGACTGGGAATCAGCCTGGCTGCTTACGTCATCAGTCTGGACGGAGCGGAAGCGCCTGTTCTTGACGGGCTGACCGGAGTGCAGCGTTTCTTCTACTCCTGGGCTGAATGCTGGCGCCAGAACATTCGCCCTGAAGAGGCCGCACGGCGCATCGCCATCGATCCTCACTCACCGAACGAGTTCCGGTGCAATCAGGTAGTGCGCAACCTCGACGAATTCCATAGTGCTTTTTCGGTGGATCAAGAAGACAAGCTGTGGCTTGCGCCCGAGGAACGGGTCAGGATCTGGTAGGAGCTGCTCAGGACTGGCAGGTTACCTGGGCGGCCGTCTGGCCGCTCAGGTCGCCGGCAACGCCCTGGGCCTCGATAGTCTCCCCCTCGGTGAAGTCGCTGCCAACGGATAGTTCCAGTCCCACAGTTGTTGCACTCGGGATTACCTGAACATCAGCCAGACCGAACAGTTCTGCGATGACGGGCGCTATTCCCTCGTAGCCGGGGCCCACAAACAGTTGGGTAGCCGGACGATCGTCCGCGTCAGCGACAGTGGCCTGTACGTAGCCCTCTGCGAGCAGCACTTCCTGCAGTTCCTGCCCGCGATCGGATTCGCCGGAAGCGTTGAGCACAGTAAGCGGGACCAACGCCGGATCGAAACCGAGCTCTTCGACGGTCGGGGTGGGTTCAGGTTCCGGGGTCGGCTCAGGCGTGCCCGACGGGTCCGTCTCCGGACTCGCGCTTGCTGACGGCGAGGGCTCCTGTACCGGCTTGGTGATGTCCCGGTCGGCGCGAAGAGCCGCGAACAGGTCATCAGCCTTGTCCTCATCCAGGACGAGGCGATTCGGGTCAAGTTCATAGGGCACAACGGGGACCGTCACGAACGCCACGTTTCCCAGGTCAACCTCCTGCAGGCGCCCTGCCAGTTTGAGCAGCTCCGGAATCTCGGCGAGACCGTCGTCGACCGTCAGGTTCTGAGTGACTGCCTCCGCAATGGAGTAGAGGCGCGGGATGTTGCTCAGCGTGCCTTCCTCCTTGATTTTCCGTGCCAGTGACGCCAGGAAAGCCTGCTGCGCGCGGATTCGGCCCTCATCTCCTCCGGTGCCGAAGCTATGCCGTGTGCGCAGGAATGCCAGGGCCTGCTCACCCTCCACCTCGCTGGTACCGGCCGGCAGTTTCAATCCGGAAAATTCGTCGTCGACGGCCTGATTGACGCAGACTTCAACACCGCCCACTGCTTTCGAAAGCTCAGTCACCGCGTTGAAATCAGCCATCATGAAGTGGTCGATCTGCAGACCCGTGATTTCGTTGATGGCTGCGACGGTGCAGCCGGGACCGCCGTTAGCGAGGGAGCTGTTGAGCTGTCCCAGCGCCATCGGCTGACTGGTTGCACCGGTTTCCGGGTTCTCGCAAGCCGGCAGCGGAACCAACAGATCCCGGGGGAAGCTCACCATGGTGACGTTGCTCCGGTCCGCGGACATCGTCATGAGCATCATGACATCCGCCTGACCCTCGACATCCTCTGGCTCGCTGTCCGCACCCTGCCCGGCGCGGGTGTCACTGCCGATGATTAGAATCTGCACGGGATCCCTGCTGAGGTCGACGGGCAGCTGGGATTCACCGTCGGTGGAAAGGTTGAGGGGTTCGGTGGCTACATTCCCCTGGAGGCGAACCACTGAAAGCGCCACGAATGCGATGGCACCCACGAGTACCGCAACGAGCGAGATCGCGACTATCTGCAGGACGCGCGGACGTCCCTTGCCGAGATGCCGGCCACCGGTCCCCAGACGGATGCCATCCGGGGAGCCGTTCCGCTCACCGCCGGATTCACTCATGACGCTCGGCCCTTTCGATGTGATTCAAGACTTGGTGCCCCTGTGCTCCGGGCATCTGTAGCTCAACGAGCAAGCGCCGCTTGAAGTGCCCCGAGGCGATCAGCACCGGCTAGAAACCGAGCTTCACGAGCTGTTTGGGATCGCGCTGCCAGTCCTTGGCAATCTTCACATGGAGGTCGAGATAGACCTTGGTGCCGAGTAGAGCTTCAATACTCTTCCTTGCGGCAGTCCCTACCTCGCGCAGTCGTGCGCCGCCCTTTCCGATGACGATGGCCTTCTGCGAAGAACGCTCGACGTAAAGATTCACCCGGACATCGAGCAGCGGATTGTTTTCGGGGCGCCCCTCGCGCGGGACGATCTCCTCAACGACGACCGCGAGCGAGTGGGGAAGCTCATCACGAACACCCTCAAGCGCCGCTTCCCGCACTAGCTCAGCGACCATCACGGCCTCCGGCTCGTCGGTGAGAGCACCATCGGGGTACAGCGGCGGCGACTGGGGCATGTGCGACGCGAAGACATCGGCAACCGTGCTTACCTGGTACCCGTCAACTGCGGACACAGGCACGACGTCGGCCCACCCCGCTTCGCCCAACACCTCGCGTCCCAGCTCAGACACCGCTAACAACTGGCGCACAAGCGCCTCCTTGCTCACGAGATCTGCTTTAGTGACGACAGCGATGACGGGTTTCCGCAACAGCTGCGCCAGTTGCGCCGCAATGTAGCGGTCACCCGGTCCCACCTGTTCGTTGGCGGGCAGGCAGAACCCAATGGCGTCGACCTCCGCCAGAGTATCCGCAACCAAGTCATTGAGACGCTGGCCGAGAAGAGTTCGTGGTCGATGCAGACCCGGGGTGTCGACCAGGATGAGTTGCGCGTCCTCCCGGTGCACAATCCCGCGGATGGTGTGCCGAGTGGTCTGGGGTTTGGCCGAAGTGATGGCAATCTTCTGCCCCACCAGTGCATTCGTCAGGGTTGACTTCCCTGCGTTGGGCCGGCCGACCAGCGAGATGAACCCCGCGCGATACTGCTGCGTGCTCATTTGTTTTCCACCGTTTCCCTCGAAAATCCGTTGTCCTGATCTGTTCGTGCGTCCTCATCCGTGGGCCGTTCGACCCTCCATGCAAGGATGTGGGATACGCGGTTGCGGCGCCCCTCGACCCGTTCCGCACGTAGAGCGATGTCACCGACCTGGACCTCGCTCCCGACGATGGGCACCCGTCCGAGGGTCTTCGCCAAAAGTCCACCGACGGTGTCAACCTCATCATCCTCAAGCTCCAGGTCGAACAGCTCACCCAGATCGTCGATGCTCATGCGTGCACTGACGCGAAATCCGCCCTCGGACAACTGTTCCATTTCGGGTACCTCGGAGTCGTACTCGTCGACGATCTCGCCGACGATCTCCTCGATCAGGTCCTCCAGCGTCACGAGTCCCGCCGTACCGCCGTACTCGTCGATGACGATGGCCACATGTGTTGATTCGCGCTGCAGTTCCTGAAGGAAATCTCCCACGGGCTTGGACTCAGGAACATAGCGGACATCCCGGCAGACACCATCCACCGGGTCCCTATCGCTGGGATTGTTTCCGTTCAGGACAGCAACGACGTCCTTCAGGTACAGAATGCCCCGGACGTCATCCGCATTGTCGCCGATTACGGGCACTCGGGAGTATCCGGACCTGAGGAAGAGGGACATCGCCTGCCGGAGTGTGGATCCGGCCTCGACCGACACCATGTCCGTGCGCGGCACCATGACAGACCGCACCTTGGTATCTCCCAGCTCAAACACCGAATGAATCAACTCGGCCTCGCTGTCCTCGATCATCTCCGCTTCATTGGCACGTGAGAGCAGTTCCCGAAACTCCTCTTCCGTGAAAAACGCCGCCTCAGCCCGGGCAGACCCCGGCGACAGTGCGCTGCCGATGCCGACCAACCAGCGAGGAACGGGACCCAGAATAGACCGCAGGACACCAACCAGGCGGGCGGTCAACGGCACCAGGGTTGCTGCGTTGGTCCGGCCGAGCTGCCGTGGCGACACACCTACCAGTACAAACCCGAGGCCGGCCATCGTCACCGTGGCCAGTAGTCCCGCGACCCAGATGTTGTCCAGCACATCAGCAAAAAGAAGCGCAACGGCGACTGCGGCGGCCATCTCAAACCAGACGCGCCAAAACCGTAGCGCATGCATGTGTGCTACGGGCGATTCGAGGACGCGGCGGACAGGTTCTCCCTTGGGCCCGTCAAGATGAGCCTCAGCGTCCTGGCGGGGAAGATAGCTGAAAGCCGCTTCGGCAGCCGTAACCAACGCGGCAATCAACACAAACACGATTGCCATCAGGGCCAGGAGGAACACGATCATCTGATGGACTGCTTCGACGCTGGGAAAAGTCTCACTGGGTGGTTTCCCGTGGCGCTTTGCCTCCCAGGAAATCGGTCAGGAGCTCGCGTTGGAGGCCGAACATCTCCTTTTCCTCTTCCGGATCAGCGTGATCGAACCCCAACAAGTGAAGCATGCCGTGGGTTGTGAGCAGGAGCAGCTCCTCGTTCATGCTGTGTCCGGCGTTGTCCGCCTGGGTCCGGGCCACCTCTGGACAGAGGACGACATCTCCCAGAATGCCCGAATCCGTGGGACGCGTGGCCGTACCAGGCCTCAACTCGTCCATGGGGAAGGACAGAACATCGGTTGGCCCCGGCTCGTCCATCCATTCGATGTGAAGCTTTTCCATGGCGTCAATGTCAACGAGGATGATCGACAGCTCCGACTCCGGATGCACAAAGAGACGCTCAAGCACGTGGCGACCGAGCCTGACCAGCGCCTCATCATCCACCTCGAAGCCTGACTCGTTATTCACCTCAATGCTCATTACGGGTCGCCTTCCCTGGACCGCGGCGTCCGTTCAGAGCCACTCTCTGTGACTCATCCCACCGGCTGTAGGCGGACACGATGTCTCCCACCAGCCGGTGGCGCACGACGTCGGTGGCATCCAGTGTGGAGAACGCAACATCCTCGACACCCTGCAGGATGTCACTGACTATCCTGAGCCCTGAACTGGTCCCGCCGGGCAGATCGACCTGGGTCACATCTCCGGTTACCACCATCCGCGAACCAAAGCCGAGACGGGTCAGAAACATCTTCATCTGTTCGGGAGTGGTGTTCTGCGCTTCATCGAGGATGATGAAGGCATCATTGAGCGTTCGGCCGCGCATATAGGCAAGCGGCGCAACCTCAATAGTTCCGGCGGCCATCAGGCGTGGAATTGAATCAGGTTCCATCATGTCGTGCAGCGCGTCGTACAACGGGCGCAGGTAAGGGTCGATCTTGTCGTTGAGAGTGCCCGGAAGGAAACCGAGGCGCTCCCCCGCTTCCACCGCCGGACGCGTCAGGATAATGCGGTTGACTTCCTTGTGCTGGAGCGCCTGGACCGCCTTGGCCATTGCCAGGTATGTTTTGCCCGTACCCGCCGGACCGATGCCGAAAACGATAGTGTGCGTATCTATTGCCTCGACGTAGTTCTTCTGGTTGACCGTCTTTGGACGGATGGTGCGTCCGCGCGAGGAAAGGATGTTCATCGACAGGACTTCGGCCGGCTTGGCCGCGCCCTGCGTCTTGAGCATAAAAAGCAGCTGCTCCAGTACTTGCGCGGTCACCGGTGTTTGGTTGGCGGCAAGCGTGCGGACCTCGCTGATCAGCCGCTCAGTGCGCCCAACGTCGGTTGCCGGCCCAGTGATGGAAAGATCACTTCCCCGCACGTGCAGACTGATACCAGGGAAAGCTCCTTCGATCATGGCCAGTGCCTCATCATTGGCTCCGAGGGCCTGCACCATCTGTTCAGCTGATTCGAATTGGACGACCCGGCTGTCCAGGCCCGCTGCCCCCATACCCACTGCAGAATCGGTCATAGTATCGGCCTGTAGGCCTTCCATCTCTCCTTGTGCCGCCGAATTTTCCGGTTCATCCGGTTGTGTGCTTGTTCAGACCCATGACGAGGCCTTCTACTAGCGTACCGCCGCCGTCCTGTTGCCGCTCACCTGGATGCGGCGCCAAGGGAGCCGGGGTTTGGCCGGGCACGGAAAAATCTCAGGAACGCAACGGACCGATATCAATAGCGTTTCAGTCAGGCCGCGATTCGGAAAAAGCACAGGGCAGGGGCTCCTACCTATGCAAAGCTGAAGTAGAACTCCGTGCAGTTCCGGTTCCTGTTGGCGTCACCACTGATTGGCGACGCCCAGACCTACGCTGCACGACAATCGATCGGCCCGACGAATGAGAGGAACGGACACGCATGGGCGTTCTTCCTCTCCTCAACCGACGGACCTCCGGGCGCCGGTGGAAGGGATCCATACTCGTCGCCGCGGCGTTGGGCCTGCAGGCCTGCACGATCGGCGGGCAGAATGAGCCGACCTCCGAGATCGCAGCAGAGGCAGAAGTGTTGCTGGAGTCGACTGCCAGCTTGCCCGAAATCGATCTCCAAAGTCCCGCGGCCCCGGACGCCGCCCCGCTCCTTCCTGTCTACTGGCTCGGAGATGCCAACGGGCTCCTCTATCGCGAGTTCCTTCCTGCTGAGTCAACTGGAGATCCGATTGCTGCTGCCGTGTGGGCGATGACCAGCGCGGAGCCGCTCGATGACGATTACTACAGCCCGTGGCAGGAAGCATCGGCTGTCAACACTTCGATTTCACTCGACAATGTGGTCACGATCGACATCTCCTCGGACGCCTTTACCACCGGCATCGATGCAGCAGTCGCCGGGCGTGCGGTGCAGCAGCTTGTCTACACGGCAACGGCTGCAGCCGCCAATTCCGGTCTGATTGCAAGCGGAAGTCCCAGCAGTGTCCGCCTGCTGGTGGACGGCAAAGCGGGCTACAGCGCTTTTGGACACATCGAGCTGAGTTCCTTGCTCCAACGGGACGTCGGCGCTATTGCGCCCGTGTGGATCATCAACCCGCAGGACAGCTCAGTCCGCTCCGATCGAACGGTTATAGTCCAGGGCAGCACCACGACGACGGATGCTGCCCTTGAGTGGCGGGTGCGGCGCGTAGATGGCGGTGGGGTCCCCGCCGAAGATGTTGTCAGCGGAACGGTTCCCGTGGACGCTGGAACCGGCGCTGTCGGACTATACGAGTTCAGCGTTGCGCTGGAGGCGGGAACTTTTCTCCTCGAGGTGTACGAAGCCGCCGGCCCATCCGCCGAAGCAGGCCCGGCCGCCGGCGTGGTGACCGATGACAAACTGATCAGCGTCCGCTGACGCGCAGCTACCAGCGTCCGGCCAGGTGATTCAGTACCGCGATGGCCGCGGGTCCCGCTGTTGAAGCTCGCAGTACGTTGGTACCAAGTTGCGCCGGAACCGCCCCTGCGTTGGCCAATACACCGAGCTCTTCGGGGCTGATACCGCCCTCCGGACCCACAATCACGGCCAGCGTTTCCGACGTTGCTAACGTACTCCGACCCCAGTATTCCGCGAGCGACTCGCTCGCCTCCTCGTGTAGCACAACCGGGTGCTGCACGCCGCCCAGCCAGTGTCCCAGGCCCTTGGTGTCCAGCGCATCGAGTACCTCCGGCACACGTGCGCGCCGACTCTGCTTCGATGCGGCACGAACGAGGGACTCCCACTTGGTACGGCCTTTGATTGCCTTCTCGGCACGCCACCGTACGATACTTCGATCCGCCTGCCAGGGAAGCACCGCGTCAACACCGAGTTCCGTCGCCGCCTCAACTGCCAGTTCCGCCCTGTCCCCCTTCGCCAACGCCTGCACCAGGACCAGCCGCATCGCGGGAGGCGAATCGAATGAGAGCCTGTCCACGGTCACCACCACTGCACCGTGAGTTGCTTCGACAACGGTGCAGCTCAAGCGGTGTCCTTCTCCATCAAGGACATCGATCTCTTCACCCGGCCTAACCCGCTTCACGGCTGCGGCATGATGCGCCTCCGGACCGCGCAGCGTCAGACTGCCGCCGACGGCAGCGGTTTGCACATCGGTCGGATTGCCGAAGAAGGCCTGGTTGGTCATTGTCCGATAACCCGGCTATAGATTCCCGAGGCGTTCACGAAGGCGGGCAAAAACTCCTGATCCGCTGCTCGCCAGCTGGCCCTCGGTAAATTCTTCGCCGCGCATTTCCGCAAGGCGCCGAAGCAGTTCTTCCTGTCCGCTGTCGAGGTTCCGCGGCGTTTCCACGCTCAAATGCACCAGCAGGTCCCCTCTGCCGTATCCGCGCAGGTGGGTCACCCCAAGGCCGCGAAGGGTAATCACTTCGCCCGACTGCGTGCCGGGCTTGATCGTGAGTTCCTGATCACCGTCGAAGCTCTTCATTATCACGTTGGTGCCGAGGGCCGCAGCTGTCATCGGCACGCTCAGGGTCGCGTGAAGGTCGTCGCCCTCACGAAGGAAGGTCGAGTCGCTGTTGACCCGAATCTCTACGTAGAGATCGCCCTGGGGACCGCCGGCCGTGCCGACCTCGCCCTGGCCGGCTAGCTGGATACGGGTACCTGTAGCGACACCCGCGGGCACCTTGATGGTGAGGCTTCGGCGGGAACGGATGCGGCCATCCCCATTGCATTCGTTACAGGGATGCGGGATGACGGTTCCGTACCCCTGGCAGGTGCCGCAGGTCGCCGTCGTCATTACCTGACCGAGGATGGACCGAACCGCACGCTGCACCTGACCGGATCCGCCGCAGATATCACAGGTTCGCGGGGAAGTGCCCGGCTGGGTACAGGATCCATCGCAGGTAGGACACACCGCCGCTGAATCTACCTCGATCTTCTTGTTGGTACCGAAGACTGCATCCTTCAGGTCGATCCGGACGGCTATCAACGCGTCCTGACCGCGTTGGGTTCGGGATGGGGGGCCGCTGGGACCGCCTCCGCCGAAGAATGTCTCGAAAATGTCCTGGAACGCAAAGCCCGAGCCGGAATAACCGGCACCGAATCCATTGTCGGTGCCGTTTTCATTACCGGTGGTGTCGTAGACGCGCCGCTTCTGGGGATCCGAGAGTACCTCGTACGCGCGCGTGACGAGCTTGAACTCCTCAGCTGCTTCCGTGCCGACGTTGACGTCCGGGTGGAGCTTGCGGGCAAGCTTCCGGTAGGCCTTCTTGATTTCTTCGCCGCTGGCGTCGCGTGCAACGCCAAGGACCTCGTAGTGATTACTCACTCCTGCACATCACTTCCTGTTATCTCACCGCGTGAGCGGCTGGGCTTCATGGGCTCCGTCATCCGGTCAAGATTCATCGAGGATGCGGGAAAGGTAGCGGGCCACCGCTCTCACGGCGGCCATGGTGGTCGGGTAATCCATTCTCGTGGGGCCAAGCACTCCCACCTTTGCCAGTGAATCCGGTCCATAGCCGGTAGCAATCACGGAGGCTTCGGCCAAACCGCCATACGGGTTCTCCCGGCCGATGCGGACCGAGATGCCCAGAGCATCCTGCCCCATCTCGGAAAGCAACCGAAGCATGACAACCTGTTCCTCAAGCGCTTCCAGGACCGGACCAATGGTTAAAGGAAAGTCGAGGGTTGAGCGGGCGAGGTTGGCCGTGCCCGCCAGCACGATCCGGTCTTCCCTGTTAGCGGCTGACAACTGTTCGAGGCTGTGTCCAATTGCCTGGCCGAGAGATTGCAGCGAGGGGGGAAGATCCGCAATGCACGCACCGAGTTCCTGGGGAACCGACGGCAGACGAACACCGGAAACCCTTTCCAGAAAATGCTGGCGCAGGTCGGCCAGGTCATTTTCCTGTGCCTCGGCGGGCACGGACACTACGCGCTGCTGCACAGCGCCGTTCGTGGAGATCAGCACCACGAGCGCGCGACCGGGAGCGAGCAGCACGAGTTCGATGTGGCGGACGGAGGCCGTGCCCAGGTGCGGGTACTGCACGACCGCAACCTGGTTGGTGAGTTGGGCGAGCAGGCGGACGGTGCGGTCGAGGACGTCGTCGAGATCGTC
Organism: Arthrobacter sp. PTI12; assembly: GCF_056679915.1. Taxonomy (NCBI): domain Bacteria; kingdom Bacillati; phylum Actinomycetota; class Actinomycetes; order Micrococcales; family Micrococcaceae; genus Arthrobacter; species Arthrobacter sp. PTI12. The sequence continues at coordinate 2,198,069 of NZ_CM155256.1, forward strand.
TGCGCCCTCGAGGAGTGCGCGGATAGCCCGCTTTTCCGGGGCCGACAGCGGCTTGACCTCGGCGATCCGGTCGACGAACAACCGATAACCCTTGTCGGTCGGGATGCGGCCGGAACTGGTATGCGGGGCTGTGATCAGGCCCTCTTCTTCCAGAAGTGCCATGTCATTGCGGATTGTTGCCGAAGATACGCCCAGCCTGTGGCGCTCGACCAGCGCCTTGGATCCCACCGGCTCGCGGGAATGGACGTAATCCTCAACGATGGCCCGCAGGACTTCAAGCCGCCTGGGTTCGCTCATGTTCACCTCCGATGTACTTTCCTGCCCTGTTTCTGAGTTAGCACTCAACACACCTAAGTGCCAAGTCTAATACGATCGAGGCGATTGTTAGCATTGGCTCTGCCTGTTCCGAAGGCAGGGATTTGTGGAAGCGAGCGAAGTCACATGTCGTATCACGAGTGGGGAGCACAGGATCTTACCGGACCCCGGGCCGCCCCGGCCGCCAAGGTCGAAGCCCGTCCCGGCGTCGTCCTTGAAGACGTGCAGAGCGGATTCGTCGGGGAGATCCTGCGCACGGAGAAGGCAGGTGGGATGCACGTGATGGTCCTTGAGGACCGCCGCGGCAAGCGACGCACTTTTCCGCTCGGCTTCGGCTTCCACCATGAAGGTTCGCCGGTGGAACTGATTCCTGCCCGCGCGCAGTCAGCAGCACAGCTGAGAACGGCGTCGGGCTCTGTCCGGGTTGCCGGAGCGCGGGCGCGCACGGCTCGGGCCAGCAGGATCTGGGTCGAGGGCAAACACGATGCCGAGCTGGTGGAGAAGGTGTGGGGAGACGACCTGCGGGTTGAGGGCATCGTGGTGGAGCCGTTGCATGGCGTAGACGATCTGGCAGCAGCCGTGCGGGACTTTGCTCCCTCCGCCGGACGCCGCCTGGGTATCCTCGTCGATCATCTACTGCCCGGCACCAAGGAAGCCCGGATCGCGGCCGGGGCGATGACGGTGGCGGGCGCCGCCGGGAACGTACTGATTGTCGGGCACCCCTACGTCGATGTGTGGCAGGCTGTGAAGCCGCGTGCTCTTGGTCTTGATGCCTGGCCGGTAATACCCCGCGGCGAGGACTGGAAGACGGGGATATTGAGCCGGTTAAGCTGGCCGCACTCCACGCAGGCGGATGCCGCGAACGGCTGGAAGCGCATCCTCAACGGCGTCAGCACCTACGCTGATCTCGAACCGACGCTGCTCGGGCGCGTCGAGGAAGTCATTGATTTCCTCACTGCACCGGGAGCCGGCGCATAGCCATTGAAGGCTTCGTCGCGGCACACGCGACTGCGCCCGGCCGGTACACCAAGTACCCTTGAGGAAGTAAGTTCCGCTTGTGTGAGCGGTGAAGTCCGAACAGCCCGAAGGAAGTACCGTTGCCTAACAGCGCAGACCGGCACGGGGACGCCCAGTCACGACAGGCGCCCCGGGACTCTGATCCCGCGTTCCAGGGTGCCAGTTCCAGTGCGCCACCGCTGAGTCCGTCGGAAGACCGTCAGTGGGCAACGCTGTCCCACTTCCTCGGCATCCTGGGGTTTGTGCCGTCGCTGATCATTTTTCTGATCTTCCGCGACCGGGGCGCCTTCACCGAGCAGGAATCGAAGGAAGCGTTCAACTTCACTTTCCCGCCAAGCATCATTGCCGGGATCTGCCTGCTGCTGTCCCTGATACCCGGGATCGGCGGGATCTTCGCCGTCCTCAATGCGCTCATCTGGGTGATGCTGGCAGCGTTCTCCGTTGCGGCCGGTATCCACGTCAACCGGGGCAAGCCGTACCGCTACCCCTTCAACCTGAGGATTTTCCACTAGCCGCTCAGTTCGGCAACAACCGCCGGACGACGGCGTCAGCGAGCAGCCGTCCCCGTCCGCTGAGGCGCACAACACCTTTGAAAGCATCCGCCGGCTCTATCAACCCGTCCGCGATCAACCCGGCCACCGCGTGACGTCCCTCCGGCTGGAGGTCAGCCACAGGATACCCCTCGGCCAACCGTGAGCGTAGGAGAACGTCCTCGACGTAGCGAGCCGTTTCGTCCAGTACTTCTCTGCCGGCCGCGGGCGATGCGCCGGTGTCCAGGCGCTGCGCATAGGCGGCGGGATGCTTGACATTCCACCACCGTGTGCCGCCCATGTGGGAATGGGCGCCCGGACCGGCTCCCCACCAGTCGTGGCCTTTCCAGTACGCAATGTTGTGGCGGCACTGATCCTCGCCAGTGCGGGCCCAGTTACTTACCTCATACCAGGACATTCCGGCCCCACGAAGCATGTTCTCAGCAATTTCGTACTTGTCCGCGTGGTCGTCGTCGTCGACCATCGGCACCTCACCGCGGCGGATCCGCCGGGCCAGGGCGGTGCCGTCCTCGATGATCAGCGCGTACGCAGACAGATGATCCGGTTCCAGGGTGAGCGCCGCTTCGAGGGAGCTCTCCCAGTCCGACAACTCCTCACCGGGTGTTCCGTAGATCAGGTCGAGACTGACCTTCAAACCCGCAGCGCGTGCCCATTCAACCGCCAGGGGGACCCGCTCCGGAGCGTGCGTGCGGTCGAGCACGGCGAGGACATGCGGTACTGCGGACTGCATGCCGAAGGACACCCTCGTGAAGCCTGCCCGGGCCAGTTCCGCCAGTGATTCAGGGGTCACCGAATCCGGATTGGCTTCCGTTGTCACCTCGGCCCCGGGTGCGAGGCCCCATACGTTTTTCGCCGTCTGCAGAACCCGTGCAAGATCCTGCGACGGAAGCAGCGTGGGCGTGCCGCCACCGAAAAACACCGTGCTCAGCGCGCGCTGCGCAATGCCGGATTGCGCAAGCGCTCCCGCGGCGAATTCGAGCTCCCGCTCGACCGTGAGTGCATAACTGGCCTGCGACGCTCCCCCACCCAACTCAGCAGCCGTGTAGGTATTGAAGTCGCAGTACCCGCAACGGACCGCACAGAAGGGGATGTGGACGTAGAGTCCGAAAGCACGGTCCCGTGAACCGGCAACAGCTGATGGAGGCAGCCGCCCGTCGGCCGGTGCAGGCTCACCGAGGGGCAAAGTACTAGGCAATGCTGCGTTCCCTGATAGGCGCCGTCGTCACTTCTTGGCTTTGTCCTTCGATTCATCCGACGACAGGGCGGCAATGAACGCTTCCTGGGGCACTTCGACGCGTCCCACCATCTTCATCCGCTTCTTGCCTTCCTTCTGCTTCTCCAGCAGCTTTCGCTTCCGGGTGATATCACCGCCGTAGCACTTGGCAAGGACATCCTTGCGGATGGCCCGGATACTCTCCCGCGCAATGATCCGTGACCCGATGGCCGCCTGGATCGGCACCTCGAACTGCTGCCGCGGAATCAACTCGCGCAGTTTACCCGTCATCATCACACCGTACGCATAGGCTTTGTCGCGGTGGGTGATCGCGGAAAAGGCATCCACCTGTTCCCCCTGGAGCATGATGTCCACCTTGACCAGATCCGCCACCTGATCACCGTCGGCCTTCCAATCGAGGGACCCATACCCGCGGGTCCTCGATTTGAGGATGTCGAAGAAGTCGAAGACGATCTCCGCCAGTGGAAGCCGGTACCGGATCTCCACGCGGTCCTCGGAAAGATAGTCCATTCCGCCCATCACGCCGCGCCGGCTCTGGCACAGTTCCATGATGGCGCCGACGAATTCATTGGGTGCAAGGATGGTCGCGGAAACCATTGGTTCGCGAACTGCAGCGATCTTGCCCACGGGGTACTCGCTGGGATTGGTGACATGGACGACGTTCTTGTCCTCGAGCGTCACCTCATACTCGACGTTGGGTGCTGTGGAGATCAGGCTCAGGTTGTATTCACGCTCGAGCCGTTCCCGGGTGATTTCCAGATGCAGCAGGCCGAGGAAGCCCACGCGGAAACCGAACCCCAGGGCTGCGGAGGTCTCCGGCTCATAGATCAGCGCGGCATCATTGAGCATCAGCTTTTCCAGGGCATCACGAAGCACCGGATAGTCTGCGCCGTCGAGTGGGTACAGCCCCGAGAAGACCATCGGTTTGGCATCCGCATACCCGCTCAGCGACGCCGCAGCCGGCTTCGCGAGATTGGTGACCGTGTCACCGACTTTGGACTGCCGGACATCCTTGACCCCGGTGATGAGGTAACCGACTTCACCCACGCCAAGACCTTTGGACGGCGTAGGCTCCGGCGAGCTGACACCAATCTCAAGCAGTTCATGACTGGCGCGGGTGGACATCATCTGGATGCGCTCACGCGGGCTCAGGTGGCCATCGACCACACGGACATAGGTGACCACGCCGCGGTAGGTGTCATAGACGGAATCGAAGATCATTGCACGGGCCGGCGCATTCGCATCCCCGACCGGCGACGGAAGGTCCCTCACGATCTTGTCCAGCAGTGCCTCCACACCGACGCCCGTCTTTCCCGAGACCAGCAGCACGTCCTCGGGATTACCACCAATCAGGTTCGCCAACTCCGCTGCGTACTTCTCAGGCTGCGCGGCCGGGAGGTCGATCTTGTTGAGCACCGGAATAATCGTGAGGTCGTTCTCCATGGCAAGGTACAGGTTGGCGAGCGTCTGCGCTTCGATCCCCTGCGCGGCGTCCACGAGCAGAATCGCGCCCTCGCATGCCGCAAGGGACCGCGAAACCTCGTAGGTGAAATCGACGTGGCCGGGAGTGTCGATCATGTTCAGCGCGTAGCTGACGCCGTCGAGTTCCCAGGGCAGGCGGACCGCCTGCGACTTGATGGTGATCCCGCGTTCACGCTCGATGTCCATGCGGTCCAGGTACTGGGCCTTCATATCCCGCTGCTCCACCACACCGGTGAGCTGGAGCATCCGGTCCGCAAGGGTGGACTTGCCATGGTCGATATGGGCGATGATGCAGAAATTTCTGATGATCGCGGGATCCGTGGCAGCGGGCACCGGAGCTGTGCGGGCCATGGGTGACACTGACGTACCTCTTACTTTGTGGGACAGTTTGGAAAATCCGCGGAAGAACGACGACGACGCCGGGGCTGCAGCCCGCGCGGAAAGTACAGTCTCCATTGTCCCATGGGGACGTCTCGAGCCCGCAATCTGGCCGGTACGCTGGCCGGATGACCTCACTAGGACAGTCACTGTTCCGTCTTGCCAAGGCGGCACTGAAGTCGATCGCTTCCCGCCCCGCCACGCAGCGCAACACTCCAGAGGCCTATGCGCCGGAGCCGGGAAGCACTGCCGACCCCGGCGAAATTGTATGGACCTGGGTGCCGTACGAGGACGATCCGAGCCAGGGCAAGGACCGACCCGTGCTGATTATCGGCAGGGATGGCAGCTCGCTGCTCGCACTCATGCTCACCTCCCGGGACCGCAATAATGCCCGGAGCCGGCACGACGATTATGTGGACATAGGTAGCGGGTCCTGGGACCGCCGAGGCCGGCCCAGCGAGGTCTATGTGAAACGCCTCCTGACGATCGACCCCGGAGCCGTGCGTCGGATCGGCGCGACGTTGGACCGTCTGCTTTTCAACCGCGTCATGTCCCGGTATGAGGAACGTTCCTGAAACGAGCGGCCCTTGCTGGACGAGCGCGCCTTGATGTAGCTGCGCGGATCCTCCGGACGCGCCCGGAGCGCGAAGCCGCGCCCGTTCTGGTAGCCTGTATAGCTGTGTGTCCGCGCAGGTCGACGGGCACTTCGGCTCGGCCGCCCGGTATCCCCACGCCGCTCAGTCAATGGCCGCACCGAAATCCCTCAGACCAGTCCGCAATACAAAGAGAGTCTTAAATACGTGGCAAATATCAAGTCCCAAAAGAAGCGCATTCTCACGAACGAGAAGGCCCGCCAGCGCAACAACTCGGTCAAGTCCGAGCTGAAGACCGCCATCCGCGCCGTAACCACCGCTGTGGAGTCTACCGACAAGGACAAGGCAGTGGCTGCGCTTGCAGTGGCCAACCGCAAGCTCGACAAGGCCGTAAGCAAGGGTGTTCTGCACAAGAACAATGCGGCCAACCGCAAGTCGGGCATCGCCAAGAGGGTCAACAACCTCGGCTGATTGCCCTTCAGTTACACAGCTTCACCAGCGCAGTGGCCGGCCTTCGGGCCGGCCACTGCTGTTTAACCCAGAAGGATGCTCAGTCCAAATCCCAAGCTAGCGGGACCCGCCCAATGCGATGGCTGTCACAGCCCTCTCAACCGCGTACACGGGGTCCCTCGCCTCACCCTTGACCTGGGCGTCAGCTTCGGCAAGGACCTGGATGCAGTGATTCAGGCCATCCGGGGTCCACCGCTGGGCTTCGCGGCGGGCCTGGTCAACCTGCCAGGGCGCCATGCCGAGTTCCTTGGCAAGCTGAGCGGAGTTGCCCCTGACCCCATAGACTTTCGCCACTCCGCGCAGCTTCATTGCGAGCGCAGCGACGAGCGGCACGGGATCCGCGCCGGTTGAGAGGGCATGACGAAGCATGGTCAGTGCCTGTCCGCCGCGGCCTGCGAGCGCGGCGTCTGCCACCTTGAAGCCTGTGACTTCTACCCGCCCCCCGTAGTACTTCTCCACCAGCTCAGCGGAGACCGCGCCTTCGGAATCCGAAGCGAGCTGGTGGCACGCCGCCGCAAGCTCGGACAGGCTCGATCCCACGGCGGCCACCAGGGCACGCACCGCGTCCGGTTCGATGCGCCGTCGTGCGGTGCGGAATTCCGCTGTAACGAAGTCAGCCTTGTCCGAATCCTTCTTCAGGGGCTGGCACTCAACCAGAACGGCCTTCTGCGCTTTCAGCGCATCGAGGAGTTTCTTGCCCCGCGTGCCGCCTGCGTGGTGCATCACGAGCACCACGTCCGGGGCCGGCTGCGGGATGTATTGCAGGGCATCCTGGAGAAACGCATCGTTCATCTGTGCCAACCCGCGCGCTTCGATGATCTGCGTACCGCCGAACAATGAAGGGCTTCCCAGCATGATCAGGGATCCGGGTTCATAGTGGGCGGCATCAAGCCGGACTGTCTCGGCATCCGGTTCCGTTTCCCGCATTCGGTGGCGGACGGCCTCGAAACTACGGCCGGCGAGGTACTCCTCCGGACCGAGCAGCAGGATGACGGGCGCTGGCGTGACCTCGCGCCAGCTCACAGTCACCGATGCTGCGGGGTTTGGGGACACGGATGCGGCTCCTGATCAATGGAGGGATGGGCTGGCTCAACTTTGCCACGGGGACGCGGTGCATCCAACTCATCGCGACGAGTCCAGGTGTATGCCATTGCCCCGGAGCGTGAGCAGGATGGTGCCGCGCAGGTCGGTACGGGCGACGTGTACGCCCGCCGTCTCGAGGGCGTCGAGTATTTCCGGATGCGGGTGTCCGTAATCGTTTTCCCGTCCGGCTGATATGAGCGCAAGCTTCGGCGAGACCGCGTTGATGATTTCAGCCCCGCCATTGCGGGCGCCATGGTGCGCAACCTTGAGGATGTCCACTCCGGAGGCAGCAAGGTGCGCATGTCCTGCAAGGAAACGTGCAGCGGCGTCCTCCTCAAGGTCTCCCGTGAGAAGGATCGTGAGCCCGGGTCCCCCCGCGGCGCCCTCCACCGTTACGAGGACTACTGCGGAAGCGTTGTTCTCTGAATCTGCGGGAGGTCCGGGTCCCGGCCACAGTACCGACCAGGAAACGTTGGCTAACCTGCCTGCAAGTCCGGCAGAAGCCGACTCCGCTTCTATGCCGGCTTTTGAGGTGATCTCAGTCACGACGTCGGGCAGGGAGTCTTCGGATGTGGAGTAGAGCACGCGGCCCACAGTTCGGTCCTGGAACACCCCGGCTATTCCGCCGAAATGATCCTCGTGCAGATGGGTCAGCACCAGCACGTCGACTGTGTTGACGCCGAGACGATCAAGACAGGCGTCCATCGGACCCGGATCAGGGCCGGCATCAAACACGAGCGCGCTGTCCGGGCCGGTCCTGACAGCCAGCCCGTCCCCCTGACCGACGTCGCATGCCGCAACGGTCCAGTCCGCGGAATTCCGCCCGACCGCGCCAGTCCAGACCCAGACGGCGACAACGCCGAGCACGCAGCCGACGGAGACCCAGATTGACATGCGCATCAGCGCACTCTTCAGTCCCGACTCTCCTGCCGGCACCTGCTCCGGCGCGAGCATCACGGAATGCGCCGTTCGGATGACTCGGACCAACGCGGGCCCCCAGACCACAGCCACCAGGACGACGCCGCTGATGAGGGCCGTCAGGACCGCACCTCCCCATCCCCCGGGCCAGGGAATGGCGGCGAGCGGGGCCGCGGCGAAGAACCGTGCGATTTCTGCGACGCCGACCGCTGCCCACCCTGCTGTAGCGGCGAACGGCGCCGCCGCCCAGGGAGCGAGAGCCACCAGAACAACGGCCACCATCCCGGTGATGGTGATGAAGGGAACGAGCGGAGCAGCCGCAATATTGGCGGGCAAGGAATAGGTCGGCAGGTTCGGCTGGATGAGGGCAAGGATGGGTGAGCAGAACAGCTGGGCGGCAAGCGGAACTGCGACCAACTGTGCCGCCCACACCGGAAGTACCGAGGACAGGCGGGCGGCCAGGACAGGGCCGGCGAGCACCAGGCCTGAGGTGGCGGCGACGGACAGGACGAACGCGTACTCGACACCAAGCCAAGGATCTGCGGCCAGAAGTGCGGCTATGGACAGAAACAGAAGGGTCAGGGACAGCCGCCCGCGGCCGGTCAGGACGGCCAGCACTCCGATGGCGCCCATGACGGCGGCCCTGAGAACGCTCGGCTCAGGCCGCACCAGCAGCACAAATCCGACGAGGGCAACCACTCCCGCCGTGGCGGCAGCCCACCGCGGCAGTCGACACCCGCGACAGAGAAGGAACACAAACGCCAGCACATAACTGCAGTTCGCGCCCGAAACAGCTGTCAGGTGGGTCAGGCCCGTTGCCTTCATGGTCTCCACCAGATCCTGCCCGACGGCGGACCGCGCGCCGATGACCATCCCGGGCATCAAGCCGTCGTCGGGAACGGAGGTAGCGGATGACAGCGTGAGGAAACGGTTTCGCAGCCGCTCGACCAGCACTCCTCCTGGTGGCTCGTCCGCCATCAGCGCCGGTGCCGTTGTTGCAATCAGCAGTGCTCCTGCACGTGCGCCCGGCTCGGTCGCGAGCGGCCGCCCAGCCGAACGCACGACGTCACCGTGCGCTACTGCGCTCCATTCCGTACTACCGATCACCATAACCGGCGTGCTGGCCGTGAACCTCGACCCGTTGAACGTTCCTTCCAGAAGCTCCGCTTCGAGGATCCAGCGGGCAGTACCGTCCGGCGCAGCTGTCGACGCCTCGCGGGGGTCCGATACTGCACGTAGCTTCACGGTCAAATGCGCCTCGTCTGATATTGCGGCGGAGAGCGAAGGGGAGGAGCGCTGATACTGGTGTGAGGCAGCGGCAAGGCACACCATCGCTGCCGCGCCCAGGAAGACGAGCAGCACCTGCGCTACGGGTAAATGTCTCCCGCTTCTCACGACGACGACGGCGCAACCGATGGTTACAAGGGCCAGCAGCCCGCCCAATACCAGTGCATCCTGCGCCTCCAAACGGGTAGCGAACGCTGCTGCTCCCCAGGCCGCGAGCGCTCCCGGAAGCAGCCTGAGGTCCCGTGCCGGACTTGCTTGGGTTGCAGCCGGTTCCTTCCGCCTGCGTGCTTCACGGCGCGCGCGCGGACCGGCTGACCGGTCCCCGCGCCGGTCCCCCGGCACACCGGTTGGTGACCGCGCCCCAGCGGCGGCCCGCACCAGATGCTCCCACCGCCCTGCCCTTGCCGATGTCATTCAGACGGTCACCAGCGGCACAAGTGATTCGAGCATCGCGGGGCCGATGCCCGGCACAGCGTCGAGGTCTTCGGGACGTGCAAAGGGACCGTGCTGGGTCCGCCACTCGACAATGCGCTCGGCCAGGACCGGCCCCACCCTGGGAAGTTCCTCGAGTTCCGGAACATCGGCGGTGTTCAGGTTCACCAGCACGTCCTGCGCCCCCTGCTTCGGTGCGGACGCGCCGGCGGGTGGCTGCAGGGGCTCCCCGGTACGGGGAATCAGGATCTGCTGTCCGTCCTGCACCACGGCTGCCAGATTGACCGCTGACAGCTCCGCTTCAGGCAGCGCGCCACCCGCCTTGTCCAGGACCTCGAAAACGCGGGACCCGGCAGCGAGCTCCACTACTCCGGGTGCCTGCACAGCTCCTGCAACATGGACCAGAACGGTATCTGCGTGGGCGGAGCCTGAACCCTGTACGGATGAACCGGCTTCCTGCGTTTCCTCGACGGGCACGGCCTCCGAGGCATCCGCAGAAGCCTCCGAGCCGGCCGTCGGGTCAGCTGTGCCGGAAGCCTGCGGCCTGATCGGCACCACCTCGGCGGGCTTGCTGTCGGTATTGACGAACTGCCAGCCGCCGACAACCAGGGTGCAGCCCGCCGCCACCAGCGCGGCCCGGCGCGTAGCCACCCATCGCCGGTGCGGGCGCCGGCGATCCTCGCTGGGCGTGGCAGGTTCTTCAGCGCCCGGCTGGCGGAATCGGCCAGTACCGTCCGGTGCTGCATGGTCCCGGCCTCCGTCAGTTGCTGCCCGAACTTCTACCGGGTTCTGCCCGGCTCCTGGAACGGGCTCCGCTTCTGCGACCGTCTGCGCGCGATTCAGGTTGAGGACACGGTCCAGCCGGTCCGGGCTGGACACGCGCTCCCCCGTTGCCCAGCGGTGCCTTGCCATGGCATCAGCGTAGGAACATACGCTTTGCCAAGCGGCCCCGCCGGTCGCTATGTGTACAACCCACCCGCAGCGGAGCCTGTGTGGAGTGCAGGATCAGACGCGTTGCGTCAGGAGCGGGTCGGACAGCGCCACCGCAAGGACACCGAGACCGGTGTGCGCAGCCAGGACGGCCGGTAGCGGGGTCAACACGGCATCGGCACCGTCCGGCGCCCGCTCAGCGGCAACCTCGGCCTGCGACCTGTTGCCGAAGTAATGGTATGCGGCGACGCTGCCCGATGGGCGCCGGTGAAGGTCCTCCCTCACCAGTTCCTCAAGGCGCTGTCGGGCTCGTGCCGCAGTGCGCACCTTTTCGAGTGGTTCGATCGCTCCGTCCCGCACAACCAGAAGGGGCTTTACCGCGAGCAATGCGCCGAAAAAGCCGGCGGCAGCCCCGATCCGTCCACCGCGCCGCAGCTGTTCAAGGCTGGGAACGTAAAACAAGACGCTTGTTCCGGCGCACAGGACCGCGGCACGGTCCGCGGCCTCTGAGGCGGTCGCTCCGGCGCGCAGCGCAAGAGCCGCCGCCGCAACCCCGCACCCCTGAGCCATGCCGACGGTACCGCTATCAACCACATGCACCGGGATGGACACAGTGCGCGCAGCCCAGCGAGCGGCGTCGACCGTTCCGGACAATCTGCCCGACAGGTGGATCGAGACAATCTCCTTGGCGCCTTCGCGCTCCAGCCTCCGGTAAACGCTCTGGAAGTGGCCCGGCGACGGACGCGACGTGCGCACCTCCGCCCCTTCCGCGAGAGCCACTGCGAGCGGCTCGAGCAGGTTGTCAGCCCCTTCACCATAATGGCGGCCCGAGATGATGACCGGCATGGGCACGACAGCGACGTTTTCCGCAGGACCGCCTCCCATGACCCATGCCGGCGGGAAGGCGGCGGCGGAATCGGTGACGACCGCCGTCGTCGGTTCCGCCGCCGGTTCTCTACCGACGGCGGCGCGGCCTGCACGGCGGTCAAACCATGCCACGGCGAAATCTCCTCGCCGGCCGGTCAGGCCGGAACGATGTTGACCAGTTTCGGCGCCCGGACAATTACCGTCCGGATGTTCCTGCCGTCCAGCGTTCGCTGGACCTGCGCGGAATCGAGGGCGAGCTCACGAAGCGCATCCTCGGTGATGTCCGCCGACACTTCGAGGCGGTCCCGTACCTTGCCCTGAACCTGGACGATAGCCGTCACAGTGTCCTGAACCAGCAGTGAGTGATCCACAGCGGGCCAACCGGCAGCCGCCACTGACGCGGGGTGGCCCAGGCGTTCCCAGAGATCCTCCGCGGTGTACGGAGCGAAGAGACTGAGGATGATCGCCGTGACCTCAGCTGCTTCACGGACAGCAGGGTCTGCACCGCCCGCTCCTGAATCGATCGCCTTGCGGGTAGCGTTCACCAGTTCCATGACCTTGGCGACGACCACATTGAACTTGTTGTTCTTCAGCAGGTCACCAGCCTCGGCAAGGGTGCGGTGGGTGACCGAACGCAGCGCGCGATCCCCGGATGCGGCATCGGAGTCGCGCTCGGACGTCACATCGGCGCCGAGGCGCCACGCGCGGGCGAGGAACTTTGCAGAGCCCGACGGCGAAACATCCGCCCAATCCACGTCGTCTTCCGGTGGGGAGGCAAAGACCATTGTGAGGCGGATGGCGTCCACGCCATAGCGGTCGAGCTGCTCACCAAGATTCACACCGTTGCCCAGCGACTTGCTCATTGCCTTGCCGCCGTTGAGCACCTGGCCCTGGTTGAGCAGGGCAGAGAAAGGCTCCGTGAAGTTGACCAGCCCGAGGTCGAACAGGACCTTGGTGAAGAACCGGCTGTAGAGCAGGTGGAGGATGGCGTGCTCCACCCCGCCGACATACTGGCCGACCGGCAGCCACTCATTGACCTTTGCGGAGTCGAACGGCACGTCGGTGGCGTGCGGATCGGCGAAGCGCAGGAAGTACCAGGACGAGTCGACGAAGGTGTCCATGGTGTCCGTATCCCGGGTAGCCGGTCCCGAACACTGTGGGCACTGGACGTTGACCCAGTCCGTCGCTGCTGCGAGCGGCGACGTGCCTTTCGGTGCCAGGTCTTCTCCGCGCAGGTCGCTGGGCAGGCGTACCGGAAGCTGCTCATCCGGGACGGGAACCTCGCCGCATGCACCGCAGTGGATGATCGGGATGGGCGTTCCCCAGAAGCGCTGACGTGAGAGCAGCCAGTCCCGCAGCCGATAATTGACCGTGCGCTCGCCGGTACCCTGGGCGGCGACCAGTTCGATGGCCCGCTGGATCGCGGCATCCTTGGGAAGCCCGTTCAGTTCGCCGGAGTTGACCAGCGTCCCCTCCCCCGTGGTCGCCTTGCCGGAGACCGCCGGATCCTCCTCCCCGGTGTCCACCACCATGCGCACGGGCAGATCGAAGGCCCGCGCGAAGTCGAGGTCACGCTGATCGTGTGCAGGAACGGCCATGATTGCACCGGTGCCGTAGTCCGCGAGCACATAGTCGGCGGCCCACACCGGCAGCTTCTCCCCATTCAACGGGTTTACTGCGTAGCGTCCGGTGAAGACGCCGGTCTTCTCGCGTTCGGTGGACTGGCGCTCGATGTCGCTGAGCGTGTTGACGCTCGCCCTGTAATCGGACAGTGCGGCAGCATGCTCGGGGGTCACCAGGTCCGCGGCGAGATCCGCGTCTGCGGCTACAACGAAGAACGTGGCACCGTGGAGCGTGTCCGGCCTCGTGGTGAAGACGGCGACATCGGTAGCCGGCAGGGTGCCGTCGGCCTCGATCGTGAAGGTGACGTGCGCGCCCTCCGACCGGCCGATCCAGTTCCGCTGCATCGCCAGCACACGTTCCGGCCAGTGTCCCGCCAGCGGTTCCATGTCTTCAAGCAGCCGGTCTGCGTAGTCAGTGATGCGGAAGTACCACTGGTTCAGGCTCTTCTTTGTAACGGGACTCCCGCAGCGCTCGCACGCACCATTGACAACCTGTTCATTCGCGAGCACGGTCTGGTCCTTCGGGCACCAGTTGACCGGATGATCCTTGCGGTAGGCGAGCCCTTTTTCAAAGAAGCGCAGGAACAGCCACTGGGTCCAGCGGTAATACTCGGGATCCGAGGTCTGGAGGCGCCGGGACCAGTCGGCGCTGATCGCGTAGCGCTTGAAGGACGCCGCCTGGGTGTCGATGTTCGCGTAGGTCCACTCGCTCGGGTGCGCGTTGTGTTTGATGGCGGCATTCTCCGCGGGGAGCCCAAAGGAATCCCAGCCGATAGGGTGCAGGACGTCGTAACCGAGTTGCCGCCAGTAGCGGGCAACGACGTCACCCATCGCGAAGGCCTCCGCGTGCCCCATGTGAAGGTCCCCGGAGGGGTAGGGGAACATGTCCAGCACATAGCGGCGTTCCCTACTGCCGTCATCGACCGGTGTGAAGGTGTCAAGCTGTTCCCACACAGGAAGCCACTTCGCCTCGATGTCAGCGAAACTGTACGTACCGGCGTCCGGCTCTTCCACCGTGGGATTTATGCTCACTGTTTCTTGCCCTGTCTGTTGACCACTGGTGACCGTCTTCTCCATCCACCATCGCTTCACCGCTCCGAATGGGTGCCCAGGGTTCATGGCAGGCCCCGGACACACAAAAGCCCCTCAACACAGGAGGGGCGGCCGCGCTCGAATGCGCGGCTAGATAAGGAGCAGATGCGCGAACATTCTTCCACCTTAGCGCAGTTTGGCCCCGGCAGTGTTCTTCAGGAGTTACCATATTTCCATTGGGCGCAACTTTCTGTTATCGCACCCAGCATGCCGAGGCGGAATGCGCCCGCGGCTGATCGGCCAGCCACCGCAGGAGGTGGACTGTTCTGCAGGCATTCTGGCCCGTCGTCGTTAGGTAGACGAGAACAATGACACAAACCATTCCCACCGCAGATCCATCGCCTCAGACCCTCGGCGATGATGCGGTTGCCCTGGTGCGGCGTTGGCTGCACCAGGGCACATCCGGTGGTGACGCCCAGCGCACCACCGGAACGGCTCCGGCAGGCAGCACACGCGGATCGAAGTCCGCGCAACTCCTCGCTGAAGTCCTCAAGGACCAGAACGGCCTCGACTTCACGATCGGTTTCGTGGACCGGGTGATCCGGCCGGAAGACCCTGCCGTTGCAGCACGGAACCTTGCCCAATTGGCCCGGAAGACGCCGTCGTTCCTGCCCTGGTACATGAAGGGCGCCGTCAGGCTGGGAGGGGTCATGGCCCCGGTCCTGCCGCGCGTCGTCGTTCCGGTGGCACAGCGTGTGCTGCGGGAGATGGTCGGCCACCTCATCGTTGATGCCCGTCCCTCGCACCTCGGCAAGTCAATTGCCGCCCTGCGCGGCGAGGGCGTGCGCCTGAACATCAACCTCCTGGGCGAAGCCGTCCTCGGCGACAAGGAAGCTGACGCTCGGCTCAGCGGCACCCGTGACCTCCTGGCGCGCGACGACGTCGACTACGTCTCCATCAAGGTCTCGTCTGTGGTCAGCACCCTCAACCTCTGGGACTTCGAAGGCACGGTCGAGCGGGTCACTGAGCGGCTGCTGCCGCTATACCGGCTGGCAGCCTCATCCCCGGCTCCGAAGTTCATCAATCTGGACATGGAGGAATACCACGACCTTGATCTCACCGTCGCGGTCTTCAAACGCATTCTCGAAACTTCAGATCTGCGGAACCTTGAGTCCGGGATTGTCCTGCAGGCGTATTTGCCGGACGCGCTCGGTGCACTGCAGGACCTGACCTCGTGGGCGCAGGAGCGGCGTGCCGCCGGTGGGTCCGCCATCAAGGTCCGCCTGGTCAAGGGCGCCAACCTCGCCATGGAGCTCGTGGATGCCGCCGTCCACGGTTGGGAGCCGGCCACGCTGCCGAGCAAGCAAGCCACAGACACCAACTACAAGCGCTGCCTGGACTGGGCACTGCGCCCCGAAAATGCGGACGCTGTTCGCCTCGGGGTTGCCGGGCACAACCTGTTCGATATTGCGCTCGCCCGCACGCTTTCCGTTGCCCGCGGGGTCGAGGACCGGATCGAGTTCGAGATGCTGCTCGGCATGGCTGAAGACCAGGCCGCAGAGGTGCGCAAGGACGTTGGCTCGTTGCTTCTCTACACCCCGGTGGTGAAGCCGGCGCAGTTCGATGTGGCGATCAGCTACCTCATTCGCCGTCTTGAGGAGAACGCGAGCCAGGAAAACTTCATGAGCGCCGTTTTCGAGCTCACGAAGAACGAGGAGCTGTTCGAGCGTGAGAAGCAACGCTTCCTCGCATCGCTCACCGAACTCGAACCTACGGTGCCTCAACCGAACCGTTCACAGGAGCCGGACCGCTTCACCGCAACCGGGCCCGGCGAGTTCCGGAACCAGTCCGATTCGGACCCGTCCCTGCCCGGCATCCGGGAGTGGGCCAACGAGGTTCTCAGCCGTGTCCCCGGTTCCACCCTGGGCGTCGCGCTCGTGGAGGCGTCCCAGCTGGAAACCAACGACGACGTCGACACCGTCATCCGATCGGCGCGCATGGCACAGCGCGAGTGGGCGTCGAAGTCGGGAGCAGAGCGGGCGGAAGTGCTGCGGAGGGCAGCGGCCCAACTCGCTCTCAGCCGGGGGGACCTCGTGGAAGTTTCGGCGAGCGAGACAGGTAAGACCATCGCCGAGTCAGACCCGGAAATTTCAGAGGCAATCGACTTTGCCAATTACTACGCGCTGCTCGCTGAAGAACTCGACACCGTTGAGGGGGCCCGGTTTGTCCCTGCAGCGTTGACCGTGGCTACCCCGCCGTGGAATTTCCCCGTGGCCATTGCCGCCGGTTCCGCGCTCGCTCCGCTGGCTGCCGGGAGCGCCGTCATTCTCAAGCCTGCGCCCCAGGCCAAGCGGTGCGCGGCTGTCATGGTCGAGGCGCTGTGGGAGGCCGGTATTCCCCGCGACGTACTGGTGTTCGCTGACGTCGCAGAAGGGCCGGTCGGGCAACATCTGCTCTCCCACCCCGAGGTGGACCGGGTCATTCTCACCGGTGCCTACGACACCGCGAAGTTGTTCCGGTCCTGGCGGAACGATCTTCCGCTGCTTGCAGAGACCAGCGGCAAGAACTCCCTCATTGTGACGCCAAGCTCCGACCTCGACCTCGCTGCTGCGGATGTCGTCCGGTCTGCCTTCGGCCATGCCGGCCAGAAGTGCTCCGCCGCGTCGCTGGCCATTCTGGTGGGATCGGCGGGTACCTCCGCGCGTTTCCGCAATCAGCTGGTTGATGCTGTGGCTTCCCTGAAGGTCGGCTACCCCGAGGACCCTGAGACCGAGATGGGTCCGATCATCGAGCCGGCCGCGGGCAAGCTCAAGGATGCTTTCACTACGCTCGGGGAAGGCGAATCGTGGTTGGTCAAGCCGAAACAGGTTGATGACACCGGCCGGCTCTGGAGCCCAGGCGTACGCACCGGGGTCAAGCCCGGCAGCTACTTCCATATGACGGAATTCTTCGGTCCGGTGCTCGGCATCATGCACGCTGAGTCGCTTGAACAGGCGATCGAGTGGCAGAACGCCAGCGCCTATGGTCTGACCGGTGGAATACACACCCTGAATCCCGAAGAAGTCTCACAGTGGCTTGAATCAGTGGAGGCGGGCAACCTCTACGTCAACCGCGGCATTACCGGCGCGATCGTTCGCCGCCAGCCGTTCGGGGGGTGGAAGCGCTCGTCCGTTGGACCGGGCGCCAAGGCGGGTGGACCGAATTACCTCATCCACCTCGGCAGCTGGGAGCGCGAAGAGCTCCATCCGGGTAACGTTCACGCGCCGCTCAGCGGGCCGGTCCGCCAGCTGCTGCACGCGGCGGAAGTCCCCGACGGCAACCGCGGCTTCCTTGCCCGTTCCGCAGCCGACGATCAGCGTCACTGGGTGCGCACCTTCGGAACGCATGAAGATGTGTCGGCCCTTGGCGTTGAACGGAACGAATTCCGGTACCTGCCGACTCCGGTGACCGTCCGGCTCAACGAAGCCGGCACTATCGGCGACTTCGTCCGGGTGGTAGCGGCAGGTCTGCGCAGCGGCTCGACCATGTCGGTATCGACCCCGGAGCCGCTTGCACCGGCCCTCACGGCGGTCCTGTCAGCACACAATGTCGCCCACCGGGTAGAGGACGACGCCGCGTGGCTGGCTGCCGCCCCGTCAGCGGGCCTGGGCCGGGTGCGTCTCGTGGGCGGCGGCTACTCGGAACTGTGTGCAGCCACTGACGGCGATCCGGACATCGCTATCTACAGCGGTCCCGTCACAGAGGCCGGCCGAATTGAGATGTTGCCGTTCCTGCGTGAGCAGGCGGTGACAATCACGGCGCACCGTTTCGGAAATCCGGACAACGTCTCGGGAGAAGTCCTCCGCTAAACACCCGAACCAAACTCCTCTCGCTCAAACGCAACGGGCGCCTGACCAACTCAGGCGCCCGTTGCGTTTGCGGTAAGGACCGGTAGGTTCCGGCGGCACCTACCAGCGTCCGACACAAAAAAGCGGAGCGGACAGAAACGTCCGCTCCGCTTTTTTTGGTGCTAGGAAGAACTACTGAACGTCCTCATCCACCCAGTCGAAGGTCTTGGTGACAGCCTTCTTCCAGTTGCGCAACTGACGGTCGCGCTCGGCGTCGTCCATCGTCGGGAGCCAGCGCTTGTCTTCGGACCAGTTCGAGGCCAGCTCGTCCGTGTCCTTCCAGAAGTCAACGGCGAGGCCCGCGGCGTAGGCGGCACCGAGTGCCGTGGTTTCCGTGACTTTCGGCCGGATCACGGGAATACCAAGGATGTCGGCCTGGAACTGCATCAGCGCGTCATTGGCGACCATGCCGCCGTCGACACGGAGATCTTCCATGTTGACGCCGGAATCAGCGTTGGCGGCGTCAAGCACCTCGCGTGTCTGGAAGGCGGTTGCTTCCAGGGCAGCGCGGGCAATGTGACCCTTGTTCACAAAGCGGGTGAGGCCCACGATCGCACCGCGGGCATCGGAGCGCCAGTACGGTGCGAAGAGGCCGGAGAAAGCGGGAACGATGTAGACGCCTCCGTTGTCCTCGACCGACTTCGCAAGCTGCTCCACCTCGGGAGCGGTCTTGATGATCCCGAGGTTGTCCCGGAGCCACTGGATGAGTGAGCCGGTGACGGCGATCGAACCTTCGAGTGCGTACACAGGCTTGGCGTCGCCGAGCTTGTAGCAGACTGTCGTCAGCAGGCCGTTCTTCGAGTGGACGATCTCCTCACCGGTGTTGACGATCATGAAGTTGCCGGTGCCGTAGGTGTTCTTGGCACCGCCCTTCTCAAACGCCGCCTGACCGAAGGTCGCAGCCTGCTGGTCGCCGAGAATACCCGCCACGGGAACCTCGCGGAGGAGCTGCGAGCTGTGAACGTTGCCGTAGACCTCGGAGGAAGACCGGATTTCCGGCATCATGGAGGCCGGAACGCCGAAGGTTTCCAGGATGGAGGAATCCCAGCTCAGCGTTTCGAGATCCATGAAGAGGGTGCGGGAGGCATTCGTGACGTCGGTGATGTGCACTCCGCCATCAGCACCGCCCGTAAGGTTCCAGGTCACCCAGGAATCGGTGTTCCCGAACAGGAGGTCCCCGGCTTCAGCCTTCTCGCGGGCGCCTTCAACGTTGTCGAGGATCCACTTGATCTTCGTTCCGGAGAAGTAGGTTGCCAGCGGCAGGCCGACCTGCTGCTTGAACCTCTCCACACCGCCATCAGCAGCAAGCTCGTCGACGATCGGTTGGGTGCGCGTGTCCTGCCAGACAATCGCGTTGTAGACCGGCTGGCCGGTGTTCTTGTCCCACACAACGGCGGTCTCGCGCTGGTTGGTGATACCGACGGCGGCGATGTCATGGCGGGTCAGGTTGGCTTTTGAGAGGGCGTTGCCGATGACCTCACGGGTGTTGTCCCAGATTTCAATCGGGTTGTGCTCCACCCAGCCGGCCTTGGGGAAGATCTGCTCGTGCTCCTTCTGGCCGGAGGAGACGATGTTCCCCTGGTGGTCGAAGACGATTGCACGGCTTGAGGTGGTTCCCTGGTCAATAGCGATGACGTACTGCGGCATTACTTCTCCTCATTGAGTGTACTTCTCGGTTCATTCGGACGGCGATGGCCCAGGATCATCTGTGCCACCGGCTGGTGTGGCTCAGGCTGCGGGAGTCGGGAAGGTGACCAGCATGGCGATCAAGCCGCCAAGCACACCGCCGATGATCGGCCCGACAACCGGAACCCAGGCGTAGCTCCAGTCGCCGCTTCCCTTGCCCTTAATGGGCAGGAACGCGTGTGCAATGCGAGGACCGAGGTCGCGGTTGGGGTTGATGGCGTAGCCGGTGGGTCCACCGAGCGATGCGCCGATACCGACGACAAGCAGAGCCACCGCGAGCGGGCCGAGGCCCGACGGCGTACCGGCGAAAGCGATAATGACAAAGACAAGAACGAAAGTGCCGATGATCTCAGTGACCAGGTTCCAGCCGTAGTTACGAATGGCTGGGCCTGTGGAGAACACTCCGAGCTTGTTTGCGGGATCCGGTTCGGCATCGAAGTGCTGCTTGTAGGCCAGCCAGCAGCCCACCGCACCGAGTATTGATCCGAGCATCTGCGCTGCAAAGTAGGCAAGCGCGGTGACCAGGTTCTTATCGACGCCGGGAGCGAACTCCGCGATGTCGCCATTAGCCCACAGGCCGACAGTGACGGCGAAATTCAGGTGCGCTCCCGAGAGCGCAGCGACGTAAACACCGGCGAAGACCGCAAGGCCCCAACCGAAGTTGACCATCAGGAACCCGCCGTTATTTCCCTTGGTCCCGGCCAGCGCAACGTTGGCCACGACCCCTGTACCTAGCAACAGCAGCATGAACGTGCCGAATGTTTCGGCGACGAATACTTCCAGAGACATCTTTGACTCCTCCATTTATTCAACTGTGGGCCGTATTGACCCCGGTACCGTGATGGTCGCGGCACCGCGTTACTCCCCCGGCAAGTGCTGCCGTTGGTTCTCAGCCACCCGAGGGCTGCTGAAGGTTGCTTGTAACCTATGCAACCAAACTATGCACACTCACCTTGTGTTGTTCCTGCAACAATCGGCGGGTGTCTTCGATTTCGCCCTTTCGCTCGGCTGCAGTCCAGTCGAGGTAGGTCCCGAGAATGTCGGCGATCTCGTCAATCAGCTCTGCGCTGACGAGTCCGTTGAAGGCCAGCGCGGTCCTTCTGATGATGACATCGGAGATGTGCTGTACCTGTTCTTGAAGCACCATGTACTCGAGCTCACGAGTGGAGACTTCCCGGGTAGTCTGCAGCGGGCGGTCCTCGCCGTCGACGATAAAGGCAGCGACCTCGGCGGCTCTCGTGCCGTAGCGCTCGAGCAGGAGCCGGACGCGCTCCGCGGGCAGCCCTGCTCCATTGGCTTCGGTCCAGGCAGCAATGTCACGTGGTTGCTGCGGGAATCCCATCCCGCCGCCGATCGGCATTGCTGCAGTGGAAACGGTCCTGCTGCGCTGCAGCAGGCCGAGGACCTCGTCCGCGAGATGCTCCGAGAGCGCACGGAAGGTGGTCCATTTGCCGCCCACCAGGCTAAGCATGGGGCGGTTGGCGGTAGTTCCCCGTTCAATGCGGTAGTCCCGGGAAACGAAGCCGGGTTGGGTGTCGTCGTGGCGCGGCAGCGGGCGCACACCTGAGAAGGTGTAGACGATGCTGTCCCGGGTGGCGCGAACAGTCGGGAAGACATGGTGGATCAGATCGAAGAAGTAGTCGATCTCGGCGTCGGTGCAGACAGCCGCGGCATCCATGTCCGTTTCAATGTCGGTGGTGCCGACCAGCACACGGTCCCCCATCGGGTAGATCAGAACGATCCGGCCGTCCGAATGTTCAAAGAAGATCTCCCGGCCGGCGCAGGCCGCCAGCAGTTCCGGATGATCGAGCACAATGTGGGAGCCTTTGGTTCCACCCATGAAACTGCTCGGTTGACCCAGAGCGCTGTTGGTTCCGTCCACCCAGGCCCCGGACGCGTTCACGACGACGTCGGCCTGAACCGGAAAGACCTCGCCGCTGAGCTCATCGCGGAGCACGATGCCTTCGTCACTGCTGCCGACCGCGCTGACGTAGTTGACGGCCCGTGACCGGGGGTTGGCGCGCAGTCCGTCCTGGAGCACGTCGAGCGTGAGCCGCTCGGGGTTGTGGACGGAGGCATCGAAATAGGTAGCCGTGTACTTCACATCCGGCCTCAATTTGGGTAGTTGAGCAAGGGAGGCTTTCCGCCCGATGAACTTATGGCGGGGCACGGTACCGCCTGCCCGCGAGAACGCATCGTACAGTGTCAGCCCGGCCTTGATCAGAACGGCGCCGCGCTCGCGGGGTGCGCCCTGCCTGTGGGTAAGGAACCGGAGCGGGGCGGCCAGGATACCGGAAAAGGTGCTGAAGACCGGGATGGTTGTCTGGAGCGGCTTGACGTAGTGGGGTGCGAGTTTCAAGAGGGCATTCCGCTCCACAACCGATTCACGCACCAGCCGGAACTCACCATTCTCGAGGTACCGAATGCCTCCATGGATCATGTGGGACGAGGCACCCGAGGCGCCCTGGCAGTAATCGCCGCGTTCAATGAGCGTGACGTCAATGCCCTGAAGCGAGAGATCGCGGAACGTACCTACCCCGTTGATGCCGCCGCCGATGATGAGTACGGAGGTCCTTCCCGCCTGCTTCAACTGCTGGACGCTATCCCGTAAAGGACGGTTCTGTTCGACCGACGGCGTCGTCGGCCCGGTGCTGTTCCTCACGGGATGCTGGCTCCTTGACTAGTGGTGCAATACGGTTCTGACCCCTATTCTTTGGAGGATTGGGAATATTCGTCAACAACAGTGCACAAACGTGCACTCACCTACGGAGAATTCAGTGAACACTGCTCCCCCGAACGCCGCTGACCGCGCAAATGCCCGAAATTCCGACGTCACCCAGCCGCGTAACCGCGACGCTCTCCGCGCCGCCCAGATGTACTACCTGCAGGACCTCACCATGAACGCGATAGCCCGTGAGCTGCGTACGTCCCGCTCCACCGTGTCCAGGCTTCTCTCCATGGCGCGGGAAACGGGGCTAGTCCAGATTCAGATCAATAATCCCCTTGACCGGGCACCTGCTCTTGAACGTGAGATCCGCAACCGTTTCGACGTGGAAGCGCATGTGGTTCCCGTGACGGACCTGGTGAGCGACTCTGATGTGCTCGACCGCGTTGCCATCCAGGCAGCGCGGACGCTGGGACCTTTGGTTGACTCCAATGCGATCATCGGTGTGGCCTGGGGATCGACTATCAGTGCCGTCAGCCACCACCTGACACGTAAGGTCACGCATGACAGCACAATCGTTCAGTTGAACGGCGCAGGTAACACGCAGACCACCGGAATCACCTACGCGAGTGAGATTCTCCGCCGCTTCGGCGCTGCCTATGGAGCACGGGTCGAACAGTTTCCGGTTCCTGCCTTCTTCGACCATGCCCACACCAAGACGGCCATGTGGGCCGAGCGCAGCGTCAGGCGCATCCTCGACCTACAGGAGCGCATGACCATGGCAATCTTCGGGGTAGGGTCAATCGGCGCGGGCATTCCCAGCCATGTCTATGCGGGCGGCTACCTCGATGAGGAAGACCTCGGGATCCTTCGCGAGAACCGGGTAGTCGGTGATGTTGCCACCGTCTTCTTCCGCGCTGACGGCTCCTACAGCGACATTGTCCTCAACAAGCGCAGCACGGGACCTGACCTCAGGATGCTCGGCCAGGTCAGTCGCCGCATCTGTGTGGTGTCCGGTGAGACGAAGATCAACGGCCTACGCGGCGCGCTCGCTGCCGGGCTGGCAACCGACCTCATTGTGGATGAACGTTCAGCCCGTGCGCTGGTGCGCCAGGGCTGATTCGACCGGCTCGCCGGTCATGACGCGCTCCCGGCCCCACCTCGGTAGAGTCGGAGGCATGCATACTTCCGGCAAGGTATCGGTCTCCAACGGCGTCGTCATGGACCGGCTGGGTTACGGTCTCTACAAGGTACCGGCGGACGATGCCCACGGGCTGTGCACCCTCGCGCTCGAAGCCGGCTACCGGCTGCTGGACACCGCTGCCATGTACGGGAATGAGGAGGGAGTGGGCCGTGCCGTGCGAGATGCCGTCGACGCCGGCCATGTTGAGCGCGGCGACGTCTTTGTGACGTCGAAGGTCTGGAATGAGGATCACGGCTACCAAGCGACACTTGCCGCGTTCGAGGACTCCCTCAAGCGTTCCGGCCTCGACTACCTCGACCTCTACCTGATCCATTGGCCGTGCCCGGCCAAAGACCAGTATGTCGACACCTGGCGGGCACTCGAGGAGCTCTACTCACGGGGCAGGGTTCGTGCCATCGGGGTATCCAACTTTCAGCGACACCACCTCGAAAAGCTTCTTTCCCGAACGGAGGTGGTGCCTGCTGTGAATCAAATCGAACTTCATCCCTACCTGCAGCAGCAGGACCTGAGGAGTTTCAATGCCGAGCACGGCATCCTCACACAGGCGTGGAGTCCTCTCGGACGCGGGAGCCTGCTCACGAACCCCACCATCACCCACATTGCCGCCAAGCATTCCAGGTCACCGGCGCAGGTCATTCTCCGTTGGCATCTGCAAACCGGCGGCGCGGCCGTAGCAAAGGCCAGTTCGCAGGAACGGATTGCTGAAAATTTCCGGCTCTCCAACTTCACGCTCGACACGGTGGATATGACCGCCATCGCCCAGCTCGACTCGGATACCCGGGTCGGTTCCCATCCGGACCTGGTCAACTGAGATGGTGGTATTGAATCGCGCTGCCACGGTGCGGTCACTTCACCTGAACGGCGGCTTGCGGCGTTTCTGGGACTTTCCGCCGGAAGGAGCGGCGCCGGACGCGCCTGCGATCTTCATGGTGCACGGATTCCGCGGCGACCACCACGGACTGCTGCGGATCATCGAAGCGCTTCCGGCCTACCGCGTTCTTGCGCCGGACCTCCCGGGCTTCGGTCAGTCCGAGCCCCTGGACGGGACGCACGACGTCGCGGCGTACGCTGCGTTTGTCCGGAGCAGTATGGACCGGCTTGCCCTCGGTCCCCAGACGGTGCTGGTGGGTCACTCCTTCGGGTCCATCATCGCGGCCAGGGCCGCGGCAGACGCTCCCGGCGCCTTCAGCGCGTTGGTCCTCATCAACCCGATCAGCGCTCCAGCCCTCGAAGGGTCCAGTCGGATTGCCACCCGCCTGGCGGAGCTGTACTACCGCCTTGGCGCAGCTCTTCCCGAGCAGGCGGGACAGGCAGTGCTGCGCAACCGCATCATCGTGCGTGCCATGAGCGAGCTGATGGCTAAAACCCGGGACCGCCCGCTGCGGCGGTGGATTCACGCGCAGCACCGCGCCTATTTCAGTGCGTTTGCCTCCCGGGAGGTTGTCCTGCAGGCATTCACAGCGTCCATCAGCGCGACTGTCCGGGACAGCGCCCGCCGATTGCAACTTCCGGTGCTTCTGATCGCCGCTGAGAGGGATGACCTCGGGACGGTGCAGACGCAGCAGGAGCTTGCGGCGCTGATGCCGGACTCCACACTCGTGGTGCTTCCGGAGGTGGGTCACCTCGTCCATTACGAAGCGCCTGATGCCGCGGCCGGCCACATCTCCGATTTCGTAGAGTCGAGGACCCAATGAAAATCCTGATCGATGCCAGGTTCACCCGCACCGACCACCACGACGGCATCAGCCGCTATGGAGCCAGCCTCATTGAAGCGCTCGCACATCGGCCGGACGCCGAGGTAACCATGTTGGTTCATGACCGTCGGCAATTGGCCCTGCTACCGGACGTTCCGCACGTGATGATCAACAGCCCGCTCTCCCCCGCCGAACTGTTCGTCTCCTGGCGCATCAACCGCCTGGAGCCGGACGCCGTGTTCTGCCCGATGCAGACCATGGGCTCGTTCGGGCGCCGTTACCCGCTGGTGCTCACGCTTCACGATCTCATCTACTACCAGAACCGCACGCCGCCGGGCTTTCTGCCCCTACCGGTCCGGGTTCTGTGGCGGCTGTACCATCTGGCCTACTGGCCGCAGCGGATGCTTCTGAACCGGGCCGACGTCGTTGCCACCATCTCGGCGACCACCCGTGCCCTGATGGAGACGCACCGGCTGACGCGGCGCCCGATCCGGATAATTGGCAATGCCCCCCAATCAGGTGCCGTACCGCGGTCACCGGAACCGGCTCCGGACAAGTCGCTGCTCTACATGGGATCCTTCATGCCCTACAAGAACGTGGAGACCCTGCTGGCCGGGATGGCAGGCCTGCCCGACTACACGCTTCATCTGCTGAGCAGGATTACGCCTGATCGGCGGGCGGAGCTCGAAAGGCTTGTACCCGCCGGAGCAACAGTGGTCTTTCACAATGGCGTCAGCGACCGGGACTACGATCAGTTGCTGCGCTCTGCCACTGCCCTCGTGACGCTCTCCCGGGCTGAGGGTTACGGACTTCCCGTCATCGAAGCCATGGCGGTGGGTACCCCCGTTGTCGCTGCTGATACGCCCATATTCCGCGAGGTAGGAGGAACAGCGGCGTTGTACGTGCAGCCGGATTCACCCGAAGAGTTCACCAGTGCCATCCGGGCGCTTGATGATCCGCTGCGTTGGAAGAGCGCGTCCGATGCCGGTCGGGAACAGGCCCTTAACTATTCCTGGGACACCTCGGCTGAGTCACTCCTCGCCGCACTTGAAGAAGCAGCAGGGCTCCACGACGAACCCGCAGGCGGTGGGCGACGACGTTCACGGGCTCGGCAGCGGTGACTGGCTGGAGCACTGAGGCGCTAGAGTGCCCCGACAGGATCGATCCGAACGTGGACAGGTTCGGAGGTCCGCCTGGCCGAGAGCGAAACCCGGCGCGCCCGTAACGCGCCGACGACCTCTGCGGCATCGCGGTACCGGAAGAACACCAGAGTACGGTGCGAGCCCGCCGCTGACTGTTGGCCCGGTTTCTCCGGGCCTGCCGGACCCGCTGCGGCGCGCACTGCCGTTGGACCGACAACCCTGCACGATGGCGGCAGGTCCACTCCTTCAAGGAAGGCCGCCAGTGACTCCAGGGAACCGGTCAGCGCTGCGTATCGCACGGCCGGCGGCAGCCCCAGTTCAGTGCGCAGTTCGAGCTCACGCGCCGCAGCACCGGCAGGATCCCAACGGACCAGGTGGCCGGCAGCGACGTCGTCATCCGCGGTGACAACCACCACACCGCCTGCCGAGGCAGGACGGGCGAGCACCGCAGCGTTGAACCAGCGCTGGAGGGTACTCTCCAGCGCACGCAGGGACTCCCTGCCCAGAAGCGCGTTCCCGTCCAACAGGACCACGGCGGCGTAGCCCGAAGCCGCCACAGGTTCGGCACCCGGGGTTGCCACCACCACTCGGGGCGAATCATCCACCGCATCGAGAATATGATCGCCGGACGAGGAAACGACGACGGCGCCGGGGAACGCCCGGCCCAGTTCCTCGGCGGTTCGCGCAGCGCCGCTGACGGTGGAGCGGAGCCGGCCGCCCGAACATGTTGGGCAACGCCAGGCGTGATCAGGCCGGCCACACCAGCGGCACGCGACAACCGAGCCCCGGCCGGACTGCGCCAGCGGACCGGCGCAGTGCTGACAGCGGGCGGGTTCCCGGCAGTCCTGGCAGGCCAGGGCAGGTGAGAATCCCGTGCGCGCAACCTGGATCAGGACAGGCCCGCGCTGCAGCCCATCCCTGGCGGCGCGCCAGGCCACCGGAGGAATCCGGACCTGGTGCGTCAGCGGTTCGCGGTCGGTGTGAAAAGTATCGGCCGAGTGAAGGACCCGCGGAGCGAGCCGACGCACGGCCGGACGATCAGCGGTAAGGGACTGTGCCCAGCCGCTGTCGATCAGCCGCTGAGCCTCGACGCTTCGGGAGGCTGAAGCTATCAGCAGTCCGCAACCTTGCAGTTCACTGCGCAACAGCAGCACCTCGCGGGCGTGCTGGTAAGGGGCGCGTGGTTCACTGTGTGACTCATCATTGTCGTCCCAGAGGCACACGAGCTCCAGGTTCCGCACAGGTGCATAGGCGGCGGACCGCGTACCCACCGCCACTCTGACCTGTCCATGCAGGAGTTTGAGGAAGTTGCGGTACCGGGGCGTGGGGCCGTCTTCGGCGGTAAGCCGGACGAACTCATCCGCACCGATGCGCGCACGAAGTGCCTCTTCAACACGGCCGAGGTCCCGCTGGTCAGGAACAACGACGACGGCGCCACGCCCCGCCGCCCACACTGCATGTACCGCTTCGACCAGTTCCACCGGCCACCCGGCCGGCCCGTAACCACCGAGTGTCGTCAGTACCGCGCGCGGACTCTCACCTTCGGTCAATCGTGCCAGGAACGACGCGCCGTTGACGTACCGGTCGTACACAGAGGGCTGACCGGCCTGTGCGGGCACATCGGGGGGAACCGTCCCGTCAACTGTGAACTCCTTCTCCACGCGGGCCACCCGCGGAGGCACTGCTGATCGAAGGACATCGCTGACGGAGCCGGCGTAACGGGCCGCCACGGCGGCTGCAAGTGCCAGGATTTCAGGGGTCGCCACCGGATGCGCAGACACCACCCTGGCCAGCGGCAGCAAACGTGCCGGGCTGTCGGAGACGGCAAGCCGTTCGATGATGAACGCCGCATGCTCCCGCCCGGCGAAGCGGACCTTTACCCTCGTACCCGGGACCGCGGCGGCGTCGTCCAACGCCGGAACCAGGTAATCAAACGGACGGTCAAGATGCGGCAGTGGTGAATCGATCAGAACCCGGGCGACTGGCAACTCGGCTGCGACCGGGGACGTACCGCGCGGAGCCGCCGGTGCGCTGAAGCCCTGCAGCAGCGAAAGCTGCCGTCCATCGTCGGAACTCATCGGTTCGAAGGTAATACCTGCCTACGCGTTGAAGTAGCTCTTGAGCTCGTCGGTGCGGTCCGTGAGTTCCCAGTTGAACCCCTCGCCCTCGCGGCCGAAATGCCCGTGCGCGGCGGTCTTCTGGTAGATGGGCCTGAGCAGGTCAAGAGAATTGATGATCGCCAGGGGGCGGAGGTCAAAAATCTCGTTGATAGCCGAGCCGATTGCAGCCGGATCGACCTGCTCGGTTCCGAAGGTCTCCACGTAAATGCCGACCGGCTGCGCCATGCCGATTGCGTACGCGATCTGGATCTCCGCGCGGCGGGCAAGCCCGGCAGCCACCACATTCTTGGCGACCCAGCGCATGGCGTAAGCGGCCGATCGGTCAACCTTTGACGGATCCTTGCCGCTGAACGCACCGCCGCCGTGACGGGCCATTCCACCGTAGGTGTCCACAATGATCTTACGTCCGGTCAGTCCTGCGTCTCCGACCGGCCCGCCGATGACGAATTCACCGCCCGGGTTGAGGATATGGCGGACGTTTGAAACGTCGAGCTGGGACGTTGCCAGGACTGGGTTGATCACGTGCTCCACGAGGTCAACCCGCAGGGTTCCAAGGTCGACTCCCTGGGCGTGCTGAGAAGAAATGACCACCGAGTCGACGCTGACCGGCCTGTCGCCGTCGTAACCGATTGTGACCTGTGTCTTGCCGTCCGGGCGCAGGTAGGACAGCGTGCCGTTCTTCCGGACATCGGTGAGCTGCTCGGACAAGCGGTGGGCCAGCCAGATGGGCGTCGGCATCAGGACGGGCGTCTCGTCGCTGGCGTACCCGAACATGATCCCCTGGTCCCCTGCACCCTGGGCATCATAGGGGTCGGTGCTGGTGCCCTCCCGTGTTTCGAGCGACCTGAACACGCCTGAGGCGATCTCGGGAGACTGCTGACCAATGGAAACGGACACACCGCAACGCGCTCCGTCGAAGCCATTCGCTGATGAGTCGTAGCCGATTCCCAGGATGGTCTTGCGCACGATCTCCGGGATTTCGACGTACGCTTCGGTGGTCACCTCGCCGGCCACGTGGACCAGGCCCGTGGTCACAAGGGTTTCCACCGCTACACGGGACCGTGGGTCCGCCGCCAGCAGCGCATCCAGAATGCCGTCGCTGATCTGGTCACAGATCTTGTCGGGATGGCCCTCAGTCACCGATTCCGAGGTGAACAATCGCAAGGGGTGGCTAGGCGTATGGGGTGAATTCACGTGATCACTCTACTTGGTCGGATGAGGTCCCCAGCATGGCAGCAACCCGCGCAATGATGACGGCTGCCACGCTGGTCTTGCTCCCGCTCACGGCCTCCGGCTCCGCGCCGCCTGCGTCCAGAATGGCCACCTCAGTGGAATCCTGCCCAAAGACCAGTGAGCGACCCACCCTGTTCAGTATCAGCAGGTCGCAGCCCTTGCGCTGCAGTTTCTGCTGTCCGTGCGCAAGAGGTGTGGCGTCGTCGTCGCCCGTTTCGGCAGCGAATCCGACAATCACCGCAGGAGATTCCAGCTCTGCGCGCTGCTGCACCACTTCCACGAGGATGTCCGGGTTACGAATCAGCGTGATCACAGGGTTCTCACCGTCGTCGCGCTTTTTGACCTTCGTATCCGAGACGGTGTCCGGTCGGAAATCAGCAACGGCCGCAGCCATGATCAGTGCATCCGACCGCTGCGCCAGCTTGAGCGTGACTTCCCGCAGCTCTTCGGCGGTTTCCACGACCGTGAGCTGCGCACCGGGCGGAGGCTGCACTTCCAGATGGGCCGCAATGAACTGCACGGTAGCGCCCGCCTGAAGAGCGGCCGCGGCAAGCGCCACCCCTTGCTTCCCGGAGGACCGGTTACCAAGGAAACGCACCGGATCGAGCGGTTCGCGGGTGCCGCCTGCGGTGATGGTGACCGTGCGGCCGGCCAGCGGACGTGCTGCCCCGGCCGGCGTGCCCGAAGCTGCCCCCAGCGCGGCAGCGAAAATGTCGTCAGGCTCCGGGAGTCGCCCCGGTCCGCTGTCCGCGCCCGTCAGGCGGCCTACCGCCGGCTCCAGAACGACGGCGCCACGGGCCCTCAGCGTCGCAACGTTCGCGGCGGTTGCCGGATGCTGCCACATTTCGGTGTGCATGGCTGGCGCGTACACAACCGGTGCCCGGGTCACCAACAAGGTTCCCGTGAGGAGGTCATCCGCCATTCCGGCGGCTGCGCGGGCGAGCAGGTCGGCGGTCGCAGGAGCGACGACCACGAGATCCGCCTCCTGGCCTAACCGCACATGGCGGACCTGGTCGACGGCGTCGAACACATCGTTGCTGACCCGGTTCCCCGACAGCGCCTCCCAGGTGGCCGTGCCCACAAAGCGCTGCGCTGCATCGGTGGGAATGACCGTCACCTCATGGCCGGCTTCAGTGAACAAACGCAGAAGGGACGCCACCTTGTAGGCGGCGATCCCTCCTCCAACTCCCAGGACGATACGCACGTCGAGTCTTCGCGCTGACCGGCGGAGCGCTTACTCCGAAGCTTCTGCCGGTGCAGCTATGAGCATTCCCTCATTGATCTCGCGCAGGGCGATCGACAGGGGCTTCTCATTCAGCTTGGTCTCGACAAGCGGCCCGACGTACTCGAACAGGCCCTCGTGCAGCTGCGAGTAGTAGGCGTTGATCTGGCGGGCACGCTTGGCACCGTAAATCACCAGGGCGTACTTCGAATCCGACGCCTCGAGCAGGGAGTCGATCGGCGGGTTGATGATGCCTTCGGGCTGAGTAGACACAAAATCTCCAATAGTCGCTGGGCCGTAAAAGCCACTGCGCGTTGCGTTTTACTGCGAGTGCGCGGTGAGGCCCATCAATGAAACAAGCTCATCTGCTGCGCGCTGAACATCGTCATTAATCACGGTGTGATCAAATTCCGGTTCGGCAGCAAGTTCCAGTTTAGCGGTTACCAGGCGCTGCTGTTGTTCCTCGGCGGTTTCGGTACCCCTGCCGATGAGCCGCCGGACCATTTCCTCCCAGCTTGGGGGGGCGAGGAACACGAAATTCGCTTCCGGCATACTCTCCTTCACCTGTCGCGCGCCCTGCAGGTCAATCTCGAGGAGAACCGACTTTCCGGCCTCCATCGCTGAATTGACCGTGCGTCTCAGGGTGCCATAGCGGTTCCGCCCGTGCACAACAGCCCACTCCAGCATCTGGCCCGTGTCCACCAGGGAGTCGAACTCTTCCGGCGACACGAAGTGATAATGAACTCCCTCCACCTCACCCGGACGGGGAGCGCGGGTTGTCGCCGAGACGGAGAGTTCCACCTCCGGGTAATTGTCACGGATGTAGGTCGAGACAGTCCCTTTGCCCACAGCCGTTGGGCCCGCAAGCACGGTCAGCCGCGGCTGATTCACGAATACTTCTTTCTCTAGTGGCGGTTGTTCGCCGGGTGGTTCGTCAAATGTTCAACGAGGGCCTTGCGCTGGTGGATTCCCAGCCCGCGAACCCTGCGGGTAGCTGCGATTCCCACGGCGTCCATGATGCCCGCGGCCCGCTTCTCCCCCACACCGGGCAAAGCCTTGAGTAAATCAAGAACCCGAAGCCTGCCGATCGCTTCTTCATGCGTAGAACCGTTGATGACCTCATCGACCGTCACTTCTCCCGACTTCAGCCGGGACTTCAGCTCCGCCCGGACGGCCCGGGCCGCAGTTGCTTTTTCCCGCGCCAGTGTTCGTTCGCTATCGGTGAGAGGTTTCAGGCTCACTCGGGCTCCCTAGGCAGTTGAAACCGTCGGCCAAGCACCGGCAGTGACGGGTCTGGAGTTTGGGCTTGCACTGAACCTATCTGCTCGGCTGACTGAAAATCAATCCGTTCCGGGCTCGGCGACCCCGGACAGGTCCACCGCGCGTCGCGCCGTGGCGACCGCCTGGCGAAGTCGTGCCGCGTCGGGACCGGAGCTAAGGATCTCCCTGCTCGAGTTGGGCAGGATCACTCCGGAGGCGCCCGCGAAGGTTTCCAGAAGCTCCTGGCGCCCGGCACCCTGCGCCCCCACGCCGGGAGCGAGAATCGGCCCGTTCAGCGTGCCCAGGTCGAGCCCAAGCCGACGCACCGCTGCCCCTGCGGTCGCGCCGATCACCAGACCCACCGAACCCGGGGTGCCGCCGTCGTTCTCTGCAGCCGCTGCCTGGACTATGCGGCGCGCAACCGAGTCCTCGCCGCCCACATGCTGCACGGAAGCGCCCTCCGGGTTGGAGGTGAGGGCCAGGACAAAGACTCCGCGACCCGTCTCACTGGCCGCGGTCAAGGCCGGGCGAAGCGACTCGAACCCCAGGTACGGGCTCAGGGTGAGGGCGTCCGCTGCCAGTGCGGACCCGTCTCGGAGCCAGGCATCGGCATAGCCGGCCATGGTTGATCCGATGTCCCCGCGCTTGGCGTCTGCGATTGTCAGCACCCCGGCCGCGGTGCTGTGCTTCAGCAGCCGCTCGAGGACGGCCATTCCGCGGGAACCGTGCCTCTCGAACAGGGCAACCTGCGGCTTCACGACCGCCACACTTCCCGCGACCGCCTCCAACACCGTCTCCGAAAAAGTGTCCAGCCCGGCGGGGGTATCGGGAAGGCCCCACGCCGCCAGCAGTGAGGGGTGCGGATCGATTCCGACGCACAGGCTTCCGAAACGCCCGACGGCGGCCGCCAGCCGCGATCCGAACGTCACCTTATGCTCCGGCCGGGTCCGGAACGGTCTCGCCCCGGATAGCCCGTGCGTGGTCCTGCAGGCTTGTGACCGACCACTCGTAGGTGCGCAGCGCCTCGATTGCCTGCACCGCCGCGTTGAACTCAGCGACGGTGGTGATGCACGGAATGCCGATCGAGGTTGCGGCAGCGCGCAGCTGGTACCCGTCGCTGCGAGCCTCCCCGCCTGAGGGCGTGTTGAAGACCATATCGATTTCACCGGCGACCACCAGGTCCGCAATGGTTCCCTCGCCCTCTGCACTGCTGCCTTCGGCGACTTTCCGGACAGGAGTGGCCTGAATGCCATTGCGGCGCAGCACATCGGCAGTGCCGCCGGTGGAGACGATCTCGAAGCCGAGATCCGAGAGTCGCTTGACACCCATGATGATCGAACGCTTGTCCCGGTTGGCCACGGAGACGAACACTTTGCCCTGGGTGGGCAGGGCGTTGTTGGCAGCGGCCTGGCTCTTGGCGAAGGCGGTATCGAAATGCTTGTCAATACCCATGACCTCACCGGTCGAACGCATCTCAGGACCCAGCAGCGAGTCAACCACTGTGCCCTCCGGCGTGCGGAAGCGGCTGAACGGAAGCACCGCCTCCTTCACGGACACCGGCGCGGATAGCGGCAGCTGTGAGCCGTCACCGTTTTCAGGCAGGATTTTATAGGCAATCCTCAGCTGGTGGATGGTGACACCGGTGCCGATGAGCGCGGCGGCCTTCGCCATCTGGACACCCGTGGCCTTCGAGACGAACGGGACGGTACGCGAGGCGCGCGGGTTGGCTTCGAGCACGTACAGCACATCTGTTGCAAGCGCGAACTGGATGTTGATGAGACCGCGGACGCCGACGCCCTCGGCAATGGCGCGGGTTGCTTTCCGGACCCGATCCAGCACATCGGTACCCAGAGTGATCGGGGGCAGCACGCACGCGGAGTCTCCGGAGTGGATGCCGGCTTCCTCGATGTGCTCCATAATGCCGCCGAGGTACAGGTCCTTGCCGTCGTACAGCGCATCGACGTCGATCTCCACGGCATCCTCGAGGAACCGGTCAATCAGGACCGGATGGTCCGCAGTGATTTCTGTCGCGTTGGAGATATAGCGGGACAGGTTCGCCTCGTCATACACGATCTCCATGCCGCGTCCACCCAGCACGTACGACGGCCGGACCAGGACCGGATAGCCGATCTCGTCGGCAATGGCCCGGGCATCCTCAAAGGAGACTGCCGTACCGTTCTTCGGGGCTATCAGTCCGGCCTCGGCCAGGACCCGCGCAAACTCACCCCGGTGCTCAGCCAGGTCGATGGCCTCAGGCGACGTGCCGAGGATCGGGATGCCGGCATCGGCCAGCGCCTGGGCAAGCTTCAACGGCGTTTGGCCGCCTAGCTGCACAAAGACACCCATGACCCCGCCGGTCCGTTCCTCTGCGGCAATCACTTCGAGGACATCCTCCAGCGTGAGCGGCTCGAAGTAGAGTCGGGTGGAGACGTCGTAGTCCGTGGAAACGGTCTCCGGATTGCAGTTGACCATCACCGTCTCATAGCCGGCCTTGCGCAGCGCCATGGTCGCGTGGACGCACGAGTAGTCGAATTCGATGCCCTGTCCGATGCGGTTCGGGCCGGAGCCCAGGATGATGATGGACGGCTTGGCGTGCAGGCCCACCTCGTCCTCTTCGTCGTAGGACGAATAGTGGTACGGCGTGTACGCCGCGAATTCGGCTGCGCAGGTATCTACAGTCTTGAAGACCGGCCGGATGTCGAGGGCATGACGTACGCCCCGCACCACTGCCTCCGGCGTATGCGTGAGGAGGCCAATCTGCTCGTCGGAGAAGCCGTGCCGCTTCGCCAGTCGCAGCGTGTCAGGCTTGATCCCTTCCAGGCGGACGGTCGCAGCCACCTCGTTGAGGAGGACGAGCTGGTCCAAAAACCACGGATCGATACCGGTGGCCTCATAGAGGTCTTCAATGCTCGCTCCTCCGAGGAGTGCCCGCTGCACCTGGGAGAGACGCTCCGTCGTCGGGCGCCTTGCCGCCTCGATCAGTTCGGGGACGTCGAATTCGCTGACCGGATCAAAGGTCAGCTGTGAGCCCTTTTGTTCCAGGGAGCGCAGCGCCTTCTGCAGCGCTTCGGTGAAATTTCGGCCCATCGCCATCGCCTCGCCGACGGACTTCATGGTGGTGGTCAGCGTGTTATCTGCGGCGGGGAACTTCTCGAACGCGAACCGGGGAACCTTGACCACAACGTAGTCCAGTGTCGGCTCGAAGGACGCCGGTGTCTTGCGCGTGATGTCATTCGGGATTTCGTCGAGCGTGTACCCGAGGGAGAGCTTCGTGGCGATCTTCGCGATGGCGAATCCGGTGGCCTTCGAGGCCAGGGCCGAGGACCGCGAGACGCGTGGATTCATCTCGATAACCACGACGCGACCGGTACCTGGCTCAACCGCGAACTGGATGTTGCAACCGCCCGTGTCCACGCCCACTTCACGGATGACCGCGATCGAGATGTCCCGC
This sequence comes from Arthrobacter sp. PTI12, assembly GCF_056679915.1. Taxonomy (NCBI): domain Bacteria; kingdom Bacillati; phylum Actinomycetota; class Actinomycetes; order Micrococcales; family Micrococcaceae; genus Arthrobacter; species Arthrobacter sp. PTI12. Next base: position 2,233,884 of record NZ_CM155256.1, read on the forward strand.
AGGCGCTGGTACTCACGGTCGGTGAGTGTCAGGGCCGGCGCCACGGTAATGGAGTCGCCGGTATGGACCCCGACCGGGTCGAAATTCTCGATGGAACAGACGACGACGACGTTGTCCTTCTTGTCGCGCATCATTTCCAGCTCGTATTCCTTCCACCCGAGGATGCTCTCCTCAAGCAGTACCTCGCTGGTAGGGCTGTACTGCAGGCCCTGACCCACAATGCGCCGCAGGTCCTGCTCGGTGTAGGCAAGGCCGGAACCGAGACCACCCATGGTGAAGGAAGGGCGGACCACCATCGGGTATCCGAGATCCTCCGCAGCAACGAAAGCTTCCTCCAGGGAGTGAATAATGGCGGACCGGGCCGATTCCGCGCCGCAACGCTCCACGACGCCCTTGAACTTCTCGCGGTCCTCGCCGAGCTCGATCGCAGCGATGTTCGCGCCGATGAGTTCCACACCGTATTTCTCGAGTACGCCGTTCTTGTCCAGGGCGATCGCCGTGTTGAGCGCGGTCTGGCCGCCCAGCGTGGGAAGGATCGCGTCCGGACGTTCCTTCGCGATGATCTTCTCGACCACTTCCGGCGTAATCGGCTCAACGTAGGTTGCGTCGGCGAACTCCGGATCGGTCATGATCGTTGCCGGGTTGGAGTTGACCAGGATGACCCTCAGGCCTTCCTCCTTCAACACGCGGAGCGCCTGGGTGCCTGAATAGTCGAACTCGGCCGCCTGGCCGATGACGATGGGCCCCGATCCGATGACCAGGACGGAGGTGAGATCGGTTCTGCGGGGCATCTAGATTTCTTCCTGCGCGGGGGTGGGAGCTTTGGAGACTTCGGAGGCATCAAGCTTGCCGGAGCCGTCGCCGGAGCGGGCAGCTTCGGCCATGAAGTCGATGAACCTGTCAAACAGGTACGCGGAATCATGCGGGCCGGCAGCCGCTTCCGGGTGGTACTGCACCGAGAACGCCGGCAGATCCAGGCACGCGAGGCCCTCGACGACGTCGTCATTGAGGCACACATGGCTCACCTCGACGCGGCCGAAGCGTTCCTCAGGGGCGGTAACCGGTCCCTCGAGTGGTGCGTCCACCGCGAACCCGTGGTTCTGGCTGGTGATCTCTACCTTGCCCGTACGCCGGTCGAGTACGGGCTGATTGATCCCCCGGTGCCCGTAACGCAGCTTGTACGTGCCGAAACCGAGTGCCCGGCCAAGGATCTGGTTGCCGAAACAGATACCGAAGAACGGCATCCGCGCGTCGAGAACGTGGCGCAGTAGCGAAACCTGGGCGTCCGCGGTTGACGGATCCCCCGGCCCGTTTGACATGAAGACCCCATCGGCACCGACGGCCACGACGTCGTCGTAGGTTGAATCTGCAGGCAGCACCACTGTGCGCACACCGCGCTGGGCAAAGTGCTTCGGTGTCATGGCTTTGATCCCGAGGTCCAGGGCCGCAACCGTGAACCGTGGCTCGCCGTCCCAACCGTGGTCGGAGGGCTCCACAACGTAGCGTGCGGTGGCGCTCACTTCCTCCGCGAGCCGGAACCCCTCCATGCTGCGCTGGCCTTTCACCTCGGCGAGGAGCTCAGCATCACTGCGTGCGGCGTCCGGTCCGGAGAAGATGCCGGCCTTCATAGCGCCGCGCTCGCGCAGGTGGCGGGTGATGGCACGGGTATCCACACCCTGAATACCGACGACGCCCTGTTCGGTCAGCTCGTCATCGAGGCTTTTCTCGGACCGCCAGTTGGAGGGGCGCCTCGCCGGGTCACGCACAACGTAGCCGGCCACCCAGATCCGCCGGGACTCGGCGTCGTCCCGGTTCACCCCGGTGTTGCCGATGTGCGGTGCCGTCTGCACTACGAGCTGCCGCGCGTAGGAGGGATCCGTGATGGTCTCCTGATACCCGGTCATGCCGGTAGCGAAGACTGCCTCGCCCAGAGCCGTTCCGGGCGCTCCGTAACTGAGTCCACGAAAGGAACGTCCGTCCTCCAGAATCAGAACCGCCTCTGCACCGGCGCCTGCTACTCCCGCGTGTGTTGTCACTGTATTTCCTTGCTCGTGGGGTTGGTGAGGGGGTCAGCGTCCTCAATCAGTGCGCTGATTGCGGCCAGAAGCTGAGTCTTGTCCGCGGAATACCGGGTTCGGAAGCCGGTATCAAAGGTCTGGGAATCCAGGGTCCATGACACAACCACCAAACCGTCCTTTTCAACGAATTTTCCGGCCATGCCGCGCTCGAGCCGAACGTCTGAAAGATTTTCCTTGGCGATGTACACCTCGCTATCACCGGTGCGGTCAAACAGGAGACCGTGCGCATACACGGCTGCGGTCGCTGTTGCCTTATTGCCCAAACCATGGGCTGTGACGCGGTCAAGCCAGTCACCGCCGGTGGTGGTGACCACGTATTGCCCTTCCGCAGCATAGAGCGGTGTCCCGGGATTGCCGGGAAGACCGGCAGGAGCCTGCAGCCCCTGCTGGCGCAGCTGGCGATTGCGCCAGCCAAGGGCCATCAGTCCCACCACCAGCACGATCGCAATCAGTGAGATGACGACCGCGGTTGTTGCTACGTCCACGCTTCATTCCCCTTGTGCATCGGGATGCGGTGTGTTGAGCCGCCCTTCGAGCACGGTCGGATGCCCCGCGAAGAAGGTTGCGACGACGGCGCCTGGCAACTCAAGGCCGGCGAAGGGACTGTTACGGCCCTTGGTAGCCATCTTATGGGGATCGACCGTCCACCGGGCTGCTGGATCCACCAGTGTGAGATTTGCCATCTCGCCAACCTCCAGCGGTCTTCCCTGCGTCTCCACCCTGCCGATGCGCGCAGGGAGAATGGACGTCGCATCGGCAAAACGCGACCAATCCATGAGTCCGGTCTCGATCATGCTGTGCTGCACGACGGACAGAGCAGTTTCCAGGCCCGTCATGCCCATTGCGGCCTGCGCCCATTCGCACTCCTTGTGTTCGGAGGGGTGCGGCGCGTGATCAGTGCCGACGACGTCGATGGTTCCGTCAGCCAGCGCCTCGCGGAGAGCCGTGACGTCGTCGTTCGTGCGCAGCGGCGGGTTCACCTTGTAGACGGGATCCCAGGAACGGACAAGTTCGTCGGTCAGCAACAGGTGGTGCGGCGTGACTTCTGCGGTCACCTTCACGCCGCGCTGTTTCGCCCATCGGATGATGTCAACCGACCCCGCAGTTGAAACATGGCAGACGTGGAGCCGTGAACCAACGTGCTGCGCCAGCAGGACGTCACGCGCAATAATGCTTTCCTCGGCAACCGCCGGCCAACCCGCCAGCCCGAGGACTGCAGAGACGGCGCCCTCATTCATCTGTGCGCCCTCAGTGAGCCTCGGCTCCTGCGCGTGCTGGGCGACTACGCCGTCGAACGCCTTCACGTATTCCAGTGCGCGCCGCATCAGCACCGGATCTGACACACAGATGCCGTCGTCGGAAAATACCCTGACCCTGGCACGCGACTCCGCCATCGCGCCGAGCTCCGCGAGCCTCTCCCCGGCAAGCCCGACTGTGACAGCACCAACCGGACGTACGTCTACCCAGCCGGCGCGCCTCCCAAGTGCATGAACCTGCTCAACCACGCCAGCGGTGTCTGCCACGGGCATGCTGTTGGCCATCGCGTGCACGGCTGTATAGCCCCCCAGCGCAGCTGCCCGGGTACCGGACTCCACTGTCTCCGCATCTTCGCGTCCCGGTTCCCGAAGGTGTGTGTGGATATCCACCATTCCGGGTAGCAGGATCAACCCGTCGGCATCAAGAACGACGGCGCCGGCAGCTGAAAGGGATCGCCCTCGGTCAGCTATGCGTCCATCTGAAACCAGTACGTCCACACCGGCCTCCCCCGTGGCGATGGTGGCGCCCTTGATCAGGTAGCTGGTACTCATACTGTTATTGCCTCCTGGGCGGGTGTGGGCTGCGCGGAATCATCGCCCGACAGCAGCAGGTAGAGAACGGCCATCCGGACGGATACGCCGTTGCGCACCTGGGCAAGCACGGTTGAACGGGGAGAATCAGCCGCAGCTGAGGAAATCTCGAGGCCCCGGTTCATGGGGCCCGGATGCATGATGATGGTGTCCTTGCCGGCGGAGGCCTCCAGCGCTGCCAGCCGCTCATCGTCGAAGCCCCAGGTGCGGGCGTATTCACGGGTCGAGGGGAAGAAGGCAGCGTTCATCCGCTCGCCTTGAACCCGGAGCATCATGACCGCGTGCGGACCGGTCGCCAGTACCTCGTCAAGGTCGAAGCTGACCCTGCAGGGCCAGGTATCGATACCGACGGGCAGCAGGGTCGGAGGCGCCACGAGGGTCACCTCCGCACCGAGGGTGGTGAGCAGCCAGAGGTTGGAGCGGGCTACCCGCGAGTGCAGAACGTCACCCACAATCGCGATCCGCAGCCCCCGCAGGTCTTCACCGAGGGATGGGCGTCCGGCGATCTTCGACCAGTGCCTGCGGAGTGTGAAGGCATCGAGCAGCGCCTGGGTGGGATGCTCGTGGGTTCCATCGCCCGCATTGATCACGGCGGCGTCGATCCAGTCCGAGGCAGCAAGCCGGGCGGGAGCCCCGGATGCCCAGTGCCTGATGACCACGGCATCGGCACTCATCGCCTCAAGGGTCTGCGCCGTGTCCTTGAGTGACTCGCCCTTGGAAACCGAGGAGCCCTTCGCAGCGAAGTTGATCACATCAGCGGACAGCCGCTTCGCTGCGGCTTCGAAAGAGATACGGGTCCGTGTCGAGTCCTCGAAGAAGAGATTTACGACGGTCCGTCCACGTAGCGCCGGCAGCTTCTTCACTTCCCGCTCACCGACAACCGCCATTTCTTCGGCGGTGTCGAGGATCCGGACAGCTTCCGTTCCCGTCAGGTTCTCGGTCGACAGGAGGTGCTTCATGCCGGTCCTTCAATGACTACTTCGTCGACGGAATCGATTTCGCTGATCCGCACACGAACTTTTTCTGCGGAGGAGGTGGGAAGGTTCTTTCCAACGTGATCCGCTCGAATGGGGAGCTCGCGGTGCCCGCGGTCCACCAGAACGGCCAGACGGACAATTCGGGGTCTTCCGACGTCGACGATTGCGTCAAGCGCTGCCCGGATCGTGCGGCCGGAGTAGAGCACGTCATCCACCAGCACGACAACCTTGTCGTCGATGCCGGAAGGCGGAAGCTTTGTGGGACCGGGCGGGCGGGTGGGGTGCTTGCGGAGGTCGTCACGAAACATCGTGACATCGAGGCGTCCGACCATGCGCTCGGGGTTCACGGTGGGATCGGTGCGCGCGATCTTGCGGGCGAGCCTTTGCGCGATGGGAAAACCGCGGCGGGGAATGCCCAGCAGTACGAGGTCTTCTGCGCCCTTGTTGGCTTCGAGGATTTCGTGCGCGATCCGCGTCAGGGCACGATCGATATCAGCGTCACCGAGGACCGTGCGGAACACGGAGCCTCCGGTGTGAGGGCTGGGTACACTCATGGAACGCGTCCTCCTTCTCCGCCTCACGGGACGGCCTTTAAAGGGTTGGGCTGCGCGTTCAAAACTATCACAGCCGCCCCACCGCCTATCCTGTGGGGATGAGTATGAACGCCGGGCGCCCCTACTCGGAGCCACGTCGGACGGTACAACCGGCGGCACAGCCGCCGCTGGGAATGTGGCAGCAGGTAAGTCCGGGGCCACCGATTCCGTCGCCTGCCCACCCGCCCCCCGGAATGGAATCACTTGGCAGGGAGCACTCCCGTCCGGTGCGCGCCGCCGTCGTCAATGGTTTGCTGCTCGTTTTTGCGGCCCTCATTCTTGGTGGAGTGGCGGTGCTCGTGACGGTGCAGTTGGGGGCGGCTGCACTGGTTCTATGCGCCGCTCTTGCACTGGTGCCGCTGGCAATCTGCCTGGCCGGCATCCGCTGGGTGGACCGGTGGGACCCGGAACCGCGGGGCGCCCTGACTTTCGCTTTCCTCTGGGGAGCAGGAATGTCGGTGGCTGTCACGCTCCTGCTAGGGCCCGTCGTCACGGCGCTTTTGAGCGTAGGGCTGGAGGGAACGAGTCCCGACATCATCGGTCCTGTCTTCCAGGCTCCGCTGGTGGAAGAAGCAGCCAAGGGTCTCGGCGTACTGATTCTTGCTCTGTCCCGACGCACCCATTTTGACGGGCCGGTGGACGGGATGGTCTATGCCGGAACTGTCGCCGCGGGCTTCGCGTTCACCGAAAATATCCTCTACTTCGAATCGGCGATCACTGACCCTGCAGGGCTCGGCGGACTCATCACGGTGTTTGTGATGCGGGGACTGTTCTCACCGTTCGCCCATGTGATGTTCACCGGTGCGCTGGGAGTTGTCCTCGGGATGGCCGTCGCGAAAGGCCGTGGGAAGGGCCGGCTGCTGGGTGCGTTTGCCATCGGCCTGCTTCCCGCCATCGCCGGTCACATGCTGTGGAACGGCGGCCTGGTGGTCCTGTTCACCGACTTCTTCTCGTTCTATTTCCTGGTTCAGGTGCCGCTATTCCTCGTGGTGATCGCAGTCGTGCTTGGTTTGCGCCGCGCTGAACGGGCAGTGACATATCAGCGCCTGGCGGAGTACTCCGGTGCCGGTTGGCTCACCAATCAGGAGTTGGAAATGGTGGCGGCGCCGCGCGGTCGGTCATCGGCGATGGCGTGGGCGCGGGCCGTCGGCGCGGGTCCTGGTATGAAGCAATTCATCAACACCGGCGTCCGTCTGGCCTTTGTGCGCCAGCGTCTCCGCGCGGGCCACGCGGCCACGCATGATCCGCAGCTGGAGGTCCACCTCCTACACGAACTGGACGCGGCCCGCCGCCGGATCCTCAACGCGGCGTCAGCGCGCAGGGTCTGAGTTCCCGGCGCAGACTTCCGGTCCGGGCAGCTGGAAACTACGCCAGCAGCGTGGGTTTGAGCTGCTGGAGCCTGCCCAGCAAGCCGTTGATGAACGTGGGCGACTCATCGGTCGACAACATGGTTGCCAGCTGCACAGCCTCGCTCACAGCGACGGTGTCCGGAACATCCTCGTTGTACAGCAGTTCCCAGGTGCCGACCCTGAGAATCATACGGTCCACCGCGGGCATTCGATCAAGCGTCCACCCCTGCGAATACGTGCCGAGGAACTCATCGATCTGCGTGCCGTGGGCCATCACGCCTTCGATGATCTCCACCGAGTACTCATTGATGACGGTGTCCGTTTTCTCGCGGCGTGCCTGCAGTGCTTCCAGGGGAGAAACGGACCTCTGCTCGGCCTCGAACAGGATATCCATGGCCCTGCGCCGCGCCTTGCTCCGGGCGCTCACTCGTTGACGCGTCCCAGGTACTCACCGGAGCGGGTGTCGACCTTCACTTTGGTCCCGGTTTCCAGGAAAAGGGGCACCTGGATCTCGTACCCGGTTTCAACGGTGGCCGGCTTGGTGCCGCCGGTAGAGCGATCTCCCTGCAGCCCTCGCTCTGTGTAAGTGATTTCAAGGACCACTGACGGCGGCAGTTCGAGGTAGAGCGGCGAACCCTCGTGCATGGCGATGGTCGCCATCTGGCTTTCGAGCATGAAATTTTCCGCACTGCCCACGGTAGCGCCGGGAACGGTGATCTGGTCATAGTCCGTCGTGTCCATGAACACGAAGTCGTCGCCGTCCTTGTACAGGTACTGGTAGTCGCGGCGGTCCACGGTGGCAGTTTCGATCTTGAGCCCGGCGTTGAAGGTTTTGTCGACGACCTTGCCGGACAGGATGTTGCGGAGCTTCGTACGGACAAATGCGCCGCCCTTGCCCGGCTTCACGTGCTGGAACTCAAGCACATTCCAGAGGTTTCCCTCAAGCTTGAGAACAGTGCCGTTCTTGATGTCATTCGTGGTAGCCACGGATTCTCTTTCGTCGATTCACTGATGTTTGGCTTACGTCGCAGCAGGCGCAGTACCGGACTGTTCAGGAACTGCCCGCCAAAAGACCGAAGACCAGTCTACCCTGCCCGCGGTAACCGGATCAGGAAGCGATTTCCTGGTACGCGGCGAAGAGGAGTGATGTGTCCGGGACCTCAAGAATTCCAGGCCGGGCAACGTCATCGAGCACCACGAACCGCAGCAGATCACCCCGCGCCTTCTTGTCCCGCCGCATGCCGTCCAGGAGCGTTGCCCAGCGGTCACGCCGGTACGTCACGGGAAGGCCAAGCGTTTCCAGGATCGAGCGGTGCCTGTCTGCTGTGGCATCATCCAGGCGGCCAACCATCCGAGACAGTTCCGCTGCGAAGACGAGGCCTACCGAGACGGCGGCTCCGTGCCGCCAGGAATAGCGTTCCGCCAGTTCGATTGCGTGCGCCAGCGTGTGCCCGTAGTTCAGGAATTCGCGCCGGCCGGACTCCTTGAGGTCCTCGGAAACCACAGCAGCCTTCACAGCGATTGAACGCTCTACGAGTTCGCGTACGGCGCCGCTGGTGGGGTCCTTGACCGCTTCGGGGTCCGACTCCAGCAGCTCGAGGATTCGGGGGTCCGCAATGAATCCGCACTTCACAACCTCGGCCATGCCGGTGATCAATTCATTGGCCGGAAGTGTCTGAAGAGCGTCCAGATCGGCGAAAACTCCCGCCGGCGGATGAAAGGACCCGACCAGGTTTTTGCCCTCGGCGGTGTTGATCCCGGTCTTACCGCCAACGGCGGCGTCCACCATGCCGAGCAGGGTGGTGGGCAGGTGCACGACCTTGACCCCGCGCAGCCAGGTCGCGGCAACGAAGCCGGCGACGTCGGTGACCGCACCTCCACCGACAGCCACGATGGCATCGGACCGCGTGAAATCGTTCTGGCCGAGTACCTGCCAGCAGAATGCGGCCACCTGGATGTGCTTGCCTTCTTCGGCGTCCGGAATCTCTGCTGTGACCGCAGTGAATCCATCTCCGGCCAACTGCTCCCGAACGGTATCTCCTGTGGATCGCAGGGCGCGGGGGTGAACCACCAGGACACGCCGGACCCGCTCGCCGAGCAGCGGTGAGAGCCGGTCCAGCAGGCCATGCCCGACGACGACGTCGTAGTTCTCCGCCGCGGAACTTCCCGTGATGCGGATGGCAGTAGGTTCAGCGGTCATGGCCGTTGGTCCTTATCTTCAGTAAGAATGTGGTTTCGCAGGCGGATTTCGAGACGGTCGGCAACTGCTTCTTCGGACGCATTCCGAGTATCTATCACCGTGTCTGCCAGAGCTTCGTAGAGAGGACGGCGCTCCTGCTCAAGCCGCGCCCAGGTCTCGCCCGGGTCCTGGGCCAGCAACGGCCTGCCGGTGTCGCCGCTGAGCCGCGGCAGGACGGTCAAAAGGTCCGCGTCGAGGAAGACCACGAAAGCTGATCCAAGAAGCCGCCGCGTCCCTTCGTTGAGGACCGCTCCTCCCCCGAGGGAAATGACTGTGCCTGGTTCCGCTGCCGTGAGGACCTCAGACACGATGCCGGCCTCGAGTCGCCGGAAGCCCGGTTCGCCGACTTCAGCAAAAATGGCGGGAATCGGGCCATGGCGGTCGACGATCGCTGCGTCCGTATCGACGAATCGCCAGCCATGCCTGGAAGCGATCCGACGCCCGACGGTCGATTTTCCCGTGGCCATGAGCCCGATGAGCACCAGCGGTTTATGGGCCGCCGGATGCATCAGGGCGCAACCGAATTCAGGGACGCCGGGATACTCTCCAGGTATGAATTGACGTTGCGCTTCGTTTCCGCCACAGAATCGCCCCCGAACTTCTCCGTCACGGCTTCTGCGAGGACCAGGGCAACCATGGCTTCGGCGACTACACCCGCCGCGGGCACAGCACACACATCGGAACGCTGGTGGTGAGCCCTGGCGGCGTCACCGGTACTTACATCGATTGTCTGGAGGGCTCGCGGAACCGTTGCGATGGGTTTCATGGCTGCTCGCACGCGCAGGACATCACCGATGCTCATACCGCCCTCGATCCCGCCTGCCCTGTTGGTTGTGCGCCCGATCCGCCCGGACTGTTCCCGCACGATCTCATCATGCGCCGCCGAGCCCCGCCGCCGGGCAGTCTCGAAGCCGTCGCCCACCTCAACGCCCTTGATGGCCTGAATACCCATCAGCGCACCCGCGAGGCGGGCGTCGAGCCGGCGGTCCCAGTGGACATAGCTTCCCAGTCCGGGGGGAAGCCCGTAGGCGAGCACCTCGACCACCCCACCGAGTGTCTCCCCGTCCTTGTGGGCGGCATCCACTTCGGCCACCATTGCGGTTGAGGTTTCGCGGTCAAAGCAGCGCAGGGGATCTTCATCCAGTGCCAGGACGTCACGGGGGCCCGGCAGTTCGGATCCTTCCGGAACGGCGACGGACGCCACACCGACGGTGTGGCTGACGAGCTCGATGCCGAGGGACGACAGGAATTGGGCTGCAACGGCGCCCAACGCTACGCGAGCGGCCGTCTCCCTTGCACTGGCGCGTTCAAGCACCGGCCGCGCCTCATCGAAACCATACTTCTGCATGCCGGTGAAATCCGCGTGGCCGGGCCGGGGCCGGGTTAGAGGTGCGTTACGCGCGGATTCCTGCAGTACTCCTGCATCCACCGGATCCGCCGACATGACCTGTTCCCACTTGGGCCATTCGGTGTTTCCCACCTCGATGGCCACCGGGCCACCCTGGGTCAGTCCGTGGCGGACTCCCCCGACAATCCGCACTTCGTCCTGTTCGAATTTCATGCGGGCGCCGCGGCCATAGCCGAGCCGGCGGCGGGCCAGAGCGGACTGGATAGCCTCACTGGTGATCTCAACGCCCGCGGGCATTCCCTCGATGATTCCGACCAGAGCAGGGCCGTGGGATTCCCCGGCCGTCAACCAACGCAACATACGTCCATCCTGCCACGGCCCAAGGGCGCCGCTAGCGCCGGGGGGCCCCCACCGCGTCACACATCACATTTATGACAGCGGACTCCTCTCGAAAGGCATCCCCGGCGAAGAGTTTCACCTGCTCCACAGCCTGGTAGAGGAGCATCTCAAGGCCTGGAACAATGACGCCGCCAAGCGAGGACCACGCCCGGGCCAGGGCGCTGGGCCAAGGGTCGTAGGCCACGTCGAGAAGTACGCGAGGGTCGGAGTCAATCCGCAGTCCAGCATCGTCTCGCGCTGCTGCCGCACCCAGTGCGCCGGCAAGCTCATCCGCCCCGTGCGGCGGCAGCGTAGAGATCACCAGCGACGAGCTTCCGCAGAGCTCTGCGGCTTCGCTGAACCCGCTGAGCTTCACGGCGATACCGAGCCGCCGACCGAGTTCAGCCAGGGATTCTGCCTTCTGCGGTGATCTGGCGCAGATCTGCGCCCGCTCGACTCCCATGCGTGCCAGCGCAGCGACAGCCGCTGAGGCCGTCCCGCCGCCACCGAGCACCAGGGCCTCCTTCGGGGACCCGGCGCCGGCGTGGCGTACCGCACGGAAGATCCCGTCGATGTCGGTGTTGTAGCCCATCAGACGCCGCTGTTGGCCCGTCCCAACAGCGCGCACGGTATTGATTACCCCGAGTTCAGCGACCCCTGGCCCCAGCTCATCCATAAGCGGCAGGGAAGCAGCCTTGTGAGGCATGGTGACAGACAGCCCGCGCCAGGCAGGATTCGCCCTGACCTCAGCCACCCTGTCCTTGAGCGAATCCGGCGAAGTGTCGATTGCCGTGTAACTGCAGTCAAGACCCAGGAAGGCGTAGGCAGCGCTGTGAAGGAGCGGTGATTTCGAATGCGCGATGGGTTGGCCGATGACGCCGGCCCGGTACTGGGCCGGCGTCTGATCGGGAACCACCTATTCGCACCTTCCGACATTGTCAGCGCACCACGCCTGGTACTCCGCGACATATCGTGCATGTTCGGCAAGCGTTTCCGAGAACTTGGTTTCTCCGGAGTCCAGGTTGACGGTTACCCAGTAGTAGTAGGGCACATCGGCTGGGTTGACCGCAGCCTCGATCGCTTCCGCGCTGGGTGACCCGATAGGACCGACAGGCAGTCCCTCGTTGGCGTACGTGTTGTACGGGTTCGAGGTGTCGGCCTTTTCCTCAGGCGTCAGGTTATAGCTCTTGCGTCCAAGCCCATAGGTCACCGTCGCATCAGACTGGATCAGACCGTTTGTCTCCGTATTGTCCGGGCCCAGTCGGTTCATGATGGCGCCGGCTACCTGCGCGTAATCGGCCTGGCCGGCCTCGGCCTGGACGATGCTCGCGATAGTCAGGATGCGGTACTGCTCGGCTGGGTCGGTGACTCCTGCATCCTCAAGGGCCGCCTTGGTGTTGTCGACCATCTGTTGGATCACTTCAGTGGCGGTTACATCAAGATCGAAGCGGTACTCGCCGGGATAGAGATACCCTTCCAGGCTGGGTGACTGTTCGGGAATGCCGAACTGTGTTGGGTCCTCGGCTAACGCCTCAAATTCCTCACGCGGTATCCCCGTTGACTCGGCCAGGATGTCGAAGACCTCGTTCTGCCTCAAATCCCTGGCCACGGCAGCATAGTGCACCTTGGAATCAGCGTCTGCAAGCAGCGCTTTCGCTGCTTCCTCGGAACTCATCTGGTATTTCAACTCGTAGTCGCCGGGCTGGATCACGCGACCGTCGGCAACAGAGGAAAAAGCGTTGAGGAATTCGTCTGCGCTGGCAACGATGTCCTGCTGCTCCAGACTGTTACCGACGAGCAGCGGTCCGGCGCCGGCGTCGACTGTAAAGGTCACCGACCCTGTTCCCGGGCCCGCGTAATCAGTAACTTCCCCTACACCGAGGAGGCTCCTGAGGAACATGGCGACGGCGACCACTACTCCGACGAATCCAAGGACGACCACCAGCATGACGATGGTCCTGCGCCTCCGGCGGCGTTGGCGCGCTTTGGAGGGCCGGCGGTTGCGGCGGGACGGGAGGTCTGCTTCGAAAAACTGCTCGACTGGCTCGGGGTGCACCGGGTAATGCTCCTCGAAATGATCGTCGGGGTGCTGTTCAGCTCCGTGGTCTGCTGCCGGGAAAGGAGGATGACGATGGCTCACTGCTCCTCTTTCCTCCCACTGTAGGTTTGCGAAATGTCTGACTCCTCAGATGAGGCCGACGGCGGATCAAGACTTCGCCGCCGGTCCTGAACGACCGGCTCCCCCACATCCCGCTCAAGGTTACGTTGCATGTCGATGGCATGTTGAAGGATCTCCACGGCTGCCACCTGATCTACTACCTTACGGTGTTGACGACTGTTCAAGCCAGCCTGCCGAAGCGACCTATGGGCCGAAACGGAGGAGAGCCGCTCGTCGATCAATCGCACCGGCACGTCCATGTGGGCTTCGGAGATCATGCCGGCAAGGGTCGCCGCGTAACTGCGTGCCATGGCCGTTGAGGCGGACTCGGTCCCGCTCAGGTTGCGTGGCAGCCCAACGAATACTTCAACGGCTGCCAGCTCCACAATGTTCCTGAGAAGCAGGCGCAAGTCCCTGTTCTTCCGCGAATCCCGATTGAGAGTGCAGACGGGCGTGGCGATCAGACCGTCTCTGTCACTGGCCGCAACTCCAACGCGAACCATGCCGACGTCCACGCCGATCTTGACCCCTCGAGGGTACTCTCCGAATGCCACGATGGAAGGAGGTCCTGCTACCTGGCCGCCACGGCGGCGCGGATGGACTCCAGCGCCGACTGAACCTTAGCCGGATCGGATCCGCCGCCCTGCGCCATGTCGTCCTTGCCGCCGCCCCCGCCGCCGAGGATACCTGCAGCGGTACGCACCAGCGCACCGGCCTTCACCCCTGCTGCGCGTGCTTCCTCGTTGGTGACGACGAGGACCACCGGACGGTCCTTGCTGACTCCGGCCACAGCAACCGCAGCGGCTCCTGAGCCGAGGCGTCCCCGCAAATCGAGCGCGAGATTGCGGAGATCGTCCGCACTGCCGACGGTGCCGGCATCGTGGATGATTAAGCGCACGCCGGCAAGGTCCTGGGCGGTAGCGACGAGCGAGGCGGCGGCGTTCGACAGCTGTTCCTTCCTCAGGCGCTCCAGTTCCTTCTCGGCTGCTTTGAGCCGGTTCAGGGTTGCGCCGAGGCGCTCCGGAAGCTGCGGGGAGGGCACCTTCAACATTTCCGAGAGCTCGGTAACCAGAGCGCGCTCAGCGGCAGCGTGCCGGAAAGCGTCCATGCCGACGAGGGCCTCGACACGGCGGTTGCCGGATCCCACCGACTGGTCCCCGAGCAGTGTCAACGTACCGATCAGCGACGTTGAGTCGACGTGGGTGCCGCCGCACAATTCGCGCGACCACTCGCCATCGATTTCGACGACGCGCACCCTGTCTCCGTATGCCTCCCCGAACAGCGCCGTTGCGCCTAGTGCCTTGGCTTCATCGAGGCCCATCACCTTCGTTTCGACGGTGTGGTTGCTGCGGATAGCGAGGTTCGAGACTTCTTCAATCTCAGAGCGGGCTGCCGTGCTGATGCCCTCTCCCCAGGAGAAGTCGAACCGCAAGTATCCGGCCTTATTGAACGAACCGCGCTGCAGCGCGTCGGGGCCGAGGACCTGGTGGAGCGCAGCGTGGACAATATGTGTTCCCGAGTGTGCCTGTTCACCCGCATGGCGACGTTGACGGTCCACGGCTGCGGTAACAGGCGCACCCTGCGTGATTTCGCCCTCGCGGACAAGCGCACGGTGAACGTTCAATCCCTTGATTGGCCTCTGGACGTCCGTGACCTCCACGGTGAAGCCGTTCCCCGTGATCAGGCCGACATCCGCGGCCTGTCCACCGGCCTCGGCGTAGAACGGGGTCCGGTCGAGGATCAGTTCGATTTCCTCGCCCTGACGCGCGGCGGGAATTGACGCTCCGTTGCTGATGATGCCCCGCACCACAGCCTCACTGGTCAATTCGTCGTACCCGGTGAATACCGTCTCACCAGTTGTGAGCAGCTCGTTGAAAACCGTCATGTCAGCGTGCCCGGCCTTCTTGCCGCGCGCGTCAGCCTGCGCCCGCTCGCGCTGCTCGAGCATCAGTGCGCGGAACCCTTCGGCGTCGACTTTCACGCCGGCTTCCTCAGCCATTTCAAGGGTGAGATCGATGGGGAACCCGTAGGTGTCATGCAGGCTGAATGCGTCCTCGCCGGACAGGTTCCGGCCCGCGCTCTTTGACTCGCGGACGGCTTCCTCGAGGCGGGCCGTGCCGGAAGCGATGGTGCGCAGGAACGCCTTCTCTTCCGCATAGGCGATCCGGCTGATGCGTTCGAAGTCCCGCTCGACCTCCGGGTAGACACCCTTCATGGCGTCCCGGGAAACGGGCAGGAGCTCCGGCAGACACGCCTTCTCAACACCCAGCAGGCGCATCGCCCTCACCGCCCGGCGTATCAGCCGTCGAAGGACGTAGCCCCTGCCTTCATTGGACGGCGTCACACCGTCGGTGATCAGCATCAGGGCTGAACGGATGTGGTCGGCCACGACACGCATCCGCACGTCGTCCTGGTGGTGCGGGTCGTCGTCGGATTCTGCACTGGTGTACTCGCGGCCGGACAGTTCCGCAGCCTTGTCTAATACAGGGCGAACCTGATCGGTCTCGTACATGTTTTCTACGCCCTGCAGCACCATTGCCAGGCGCTCCAGGCCCAGGCCGGTGTCGATATTCTTCTTGGGCAGTTCACCCGCGATGTCGAAATCATCCTTGCTGCGCACGGCCGAGAGCCGGTACTGCATGAACACGAGGTTCCAGATTTCGATGTAACGGTCTTCGTCCGCCTCCGGTCCGCCGTCCCTGCCGTACTCCGGCCCGCGGTCGTAGAAGATTTCAGAGCACGGCCCGCCGGGGCCAGGCTGGCCGGTGTTCCAGTAGTTGTCTTTCTTCCCCATCTTCTGGATTCGTCCGGCTGGGAATCCCACTTCGTCCCGCCAGATGGCGAGGGCCTCGTCGTCGTCCTGGTACACCGTGACCCACAACCGGTCGGCAGCCAGTCCATAGCCGCCGTCTTCCACACTGCTTGTCAGCAGCTCCCACGCCATGCGTATGGCGTTCTGCTTGAAGTAGTCGCCGAAGGAGAAGTTTCCGCACATCTGAAAGAACGTGCCGTGCCTGGCGGTCTTGCCCACTTCCTCAATGTCCGCGGTACGGATGCACTTCTGGATGCTCGTCGCTCGGCTGTAGGGCGGCACCTCGCGTGCAGTCAGGTAGGGAATGAAGGGAACCATACCGGCAACAGTGAACAGCAGTGACGGGTCGCTGGACACCAGGGAGGCCGACGGCACGCGGGTGTGTCCCTGGCGTTCAAAGTAGTCGAGCCAGCGGCGGGCGATCTCTTGGGACTTCATGGGAATCCTTCGGTGTTGCGCGCGGACGGGGCGCAGCGGCGGTTTCGGGTGATTCAGGGATCAGGAACGGTGCTCGGTATCAACGCCTAGCGCAGCACGCAGATCGGTCTCGCGCTCCAGCATTCCCTGCCGGAATACGTCGGCGAAGTCGGCGACGCTGTCGGTCAGCTGCGCGACAGCACGGTTCAGTCCCTCGGGACCGACAGCCGACTTCATCGCAGATACCTTGCGTACCGCTATGACCCCGATAGCGGCACCTGCCGCGAGCCAGAAAACCCTCTTGATCATCAAGAATTCCTCGTCTGTTGTAAGTGCGTCTTGTACGTGAGGTATCGATCAACGACTACGACGGCGGGAGGCCGGCTTCCGTCTTGAGGCGAATGCGTTGCGCACCCCGTAGGAGAACGCCGCCACCTTGATGAGCGGGGATCCCACTGTGGCTGCGACCAGCGACGACAGCGCGGAGATGTTGGCCGAGGCGTCCGACACATTTGAGGTGATCCCGTCAACGTTCTTCAACTGTTGATGGGTTGTCGACACCGTGCTGGTGACCTCATCGATGAGCGGAGTGGTGCCCTCGCTCACGGACCGGATGGCCTGGCGAAGCTCATCGAAAACCTTGCCAAGCTTCCACACCGGGATGGCAAGCAGCGCGACCAGGATCGCAAAGACTCCGGCGGCAATCAGCCCGGCGATATCTCCACCTGACATTCGTGAACAACTCCTTAGTCCTCGCGCAGAGCGGGCAGGCGCCCGCGATTCCCTATGTACCTTACCTACTCAAGAGCCCGCGGCGTGCGCCGCGGGCTCTTGGGTAACTGATGTTCAGTTGTACTGCCGACACGCCGAATTCGGCGTTGGATCAGCGGGCGTAGTATTCCACCACGAGCTGCTCTTCACAGGTCACAGGGACCTCCGAGCGCTTGGGGCGGCGGACCAGGCGGGCCTGGAGCTTCTCAATCTGAACGTCAAGATACGCGGGAACTGCCGGAAGCACATCGCGGTGAGCGCCTGCTGCGGCAACCTGCAGCGGAACCATGGTCTCGCTGCGGCTGTGCACGTGGATGAGCTGCCCTTCCTTGACGCGGAACGACGGACGGTCCACGCGTGCACCGTCGACCATGATGTGACGGTGAACCACGAGCTGGCGTGCCTGGGCGCTGGTGCGTGCGAAACCCGCACGCAGCACAAGTGCGTCAAGGCGCATTTCGAGCAGTTCGATGAGGTTCTCACCGGTCAGGCCGGCTGTACGGCGGGCCTCTTCGAAGACGCGGGCCATCTGCGCTTCGCGGATACCGTACTGCGCGCGCAGACGCTGCTTTTCGCGCAGGCGTACTGCGTAGTCGCTGTCCTGCTTGCGGCGGGAGCGGCCGTGCTGTCCCGGTGCGTACGGACGACGCTCCAAGTACTTCTCGGCCTTCGGGGTCAGAGCAATGCCGAGGGCCCGCGAGATGCGGACCTTGCGGCGGGCACGTGTGTTGTTAGCCACGTTTACCTTTCACTGTTTTGCGGCGAAGCAGCTCACGAGGCGAACGCCGTGAGCTCTTTGGTGTCGCTGGCCTCCACGTTCGGAGAGCCGGAAGGGGCCGCTTTTCCGGTACTACAGTCCGCGGGTTCTCACTGGTGCTGCTGCCCAAGGGATCTGAGTTAATTCAGACCTGCGGGTAGCGGGCATGCATGAGCCGCGACTTGCCAGTCAACGCACTATCCTAGCAGTGCTCAGCGGTTCCGAATAATGGCGCGAAGTTTCTCCAGCCGCGCGGAAACTGTCCGTTCGGTACCCCGGTCAGTCGGAACGTAGTAGTCGGTGCCCACTAGGTCATCCGGTGCATACTGCTGGCTCGCGATTCCATGGGGTTCATCGTGTGAATAAACGTACCCTTTCCCGTGGCCCAGTTGCCGTGCGCCGGGATAGTGGGCGTCCCGAAGGTGCGCGGGTATGCCCTGCCCCTTTCCCGCCCGAACATCGGCGATAGCCCGATTGATTCCGTTGTAGGCGGCGTTTGACTTCGGTGCGGTGGCAATATGCACGACAGCTTCCGCGAGGATGATGCGGCCCTCCGGCATTCCAATCAGCTGAACGGCCTGTGCCGCAGCAACCGCTGTCTGGAGCGCAGTGGGATCTGCCATCCCGACGTCCTCCGCCGCGGAGATCATCAGTCTGCGTGCCACGAAGCGGGGGTCTTCGCCGGATTCCAGCATGCGGGCCAGGTAGTGCAGCGCGGCATCCACATCTGAACCGCGCAGGGACTTGATGAAGGCGCTGACCACGTCATAGTGCTGGTCCCCTGCGCGGTCATAGCGCAAGGCAGCGACGTCAACAGCTTTTTCGGCATGCTGGAGCGTGATGCGGACAGGTCCAGGGTGGGCTCCTTCGCTCGCCGATGCCTCTTCCGCTTCCCCGTCTTCATCCTCGTCCGGTCCCTGTTCCGATACCGCGGAGCATGCGACGCCGGCAGCTGCCTCAAGTGCCGTCAGTCCCCGACGGGCATCGCCGGCGGCTAACCTCACCAGGTGCGCCAGCGCATCCTCCTCGAGCGCGACTTCTCCTGCCAGGCCGCGCGGGTCCTCCACGGCGCGTTGCAGCAGTGCACTGATGTCCTCTTCAGTGAGCGGCTTCAGCGTCTGCAGAAGGGAACGGGACAGCAGCGGGGAGACAACCGAGAACGACGGGTTCTCCGTAGTGGCCGCAATGAGTACTACCCAGCCGTTCTCGACGCCGGGCAACAGCGCATCCTGCTGCGCCTTATTAAAACGGTGGATCTCATCCAGAAAAAGAACTGTTGTGATGCGGTGCAGGTCCCGGTTGGACAGGGCTTCATCCATCACCCGGCGGACGTCCTTGACGCCTGCGGTTATTGCAGACAGTTCGACGAATTTGCGGCCCTGACCGCGCGCAATGACATGCGCCAGCGTGGTCTTTCCTGTACCGGGCGGCCCCCAAAGGATGACGGACGTTGGAGCTCCCGTGCGTGCGGCCGGCTCCCCTGCCGCCAAGGTCCGAAGCGGAGACCCCACACCGAGGAGGTGCTGCTGCCCAACCACTTCATCGACCGTGCGCGGGCGCATCCGCACCGGCAGCGGGCTGCGTGGCCGGTTGCGTTCCGTCCCCGAGGCGGTAGCCGGCTCGCCATAGCCGTCGGAGTCGAGGCTGAATAGGTCGTTCACAGTGCCAAGGCTACTGTGAACCTCTGACACCCAATGCCCACAGGTCCGAAAGGAAGCGACGTGCAGGACAAACGGTCGGTGCTGGTCACGCCCGAGCGCCTGGCCGGCTGGGTGCAGCGCTTCGGCGAGCGAAACGGAACTTTCTCCGCAGAACACGCCGATCGCAAGGCCGGCGTTGTGGTCCTGCGGGCCGCAAATGGGTGCAGGGCCGAGATCGCCGCTCCCCTTGCTGTTCTCAGCCGGAGTGAGGTCTTCAGTGAACCGATGCCGTCCGAGCCGCAGCCGGCGATTGAAGCACTGATCCGGGTTTCGTCGGTTCCAGTCACCGTAGGTGTGCTCCTGATCCGGCGCGGCGGCTACGGCGTCGGGATTGCAAGGGAGGGAGCCCTCATCGCTTCGAAGAACGGCACCCGCTATGTCCAGTCACGTACCGCCGCCGGCGGCTGGTCCCAGCAGCGGTTCGCCCGGCGAAGGGCCAACCAGGCTGATGCACTGGTCGATACCGCAGCAGAGCGGGCGGCTGTCCTCTTCGACGCGGACCATCCTGCCTGCCTACAGCCGGGCGGCGACGCAAAGCTTTTCTCCGAGTGCCTTGGGCACGCGAGACTGGCTGCCTACCGCAGTCTCCCCCGCCTGCCTCTCCTGCCCGTACCCGACCCACGCCAGGACGTGCTCCGCCAGGCGGCTGCCGACACGCGGGCGCTGCGTATCACCCTGACCGGCATACCGCCGGCCTAAGCCCTAATGCCTACCGGGTGTGCTGGTCAGACGCTGCCCGCCGGAGCCCCGCGATGGCCTCCGCGGGATCTTCTGCACCATAGACCGAAGACCCCGCCACGAAAACCGTAGCTCCGGCTTCGGCTGCGCGGACTATGGTGTCCTTCGTGATACCCCCGTCGACCTGAATGACAAGCGGCAAATCTGAGCCGCGGATGGCCTCGGCCGCCCGCCGGATCTTGGGAAGCGTCACATCAAGGAAAGACTGTCCCCCGAAGCCGGGCTCCACTGTCATGATGAGCAGCATGTCCAGCTCGCCGAGCATGTCCAGATAGGGCTCGACGGCGGTAGCGGGGCGCAGAGCCATACCCGCGCGTGTGCCTGCTGAACGCAATTCCCGTGCCAGCCTGATCGGTGCCCGAGCCGCTTCGGCATGGAATGTGACTGAAGCGGCACCCACGGCGGCATACTCAGGGGCCCAGCGGTCGGCGTCGTCAATCATGAGGTGCACGTCCAGCGGGACGGGACTCACTGCCTGAATCCGTTTCACAACTGGAAGCCCGAGCGTGAGGTTGGGAACGAAGCTGTTGTCCATGACGTCCACGTGCACGGCGTCCGCAGTGGAAATGCGTCCGAGTTCGGACTGCAGATTGACGAAGTCCGCCGACAGGATGCTTGGGTGAATGCAGCAGGTTCTCAATGTTCGACCTTTCTTTGGGGGTGAACCGTCGGGACTCGAACGCTAGGTTGCCCGTCGAATCAGGGCGAGGAACATGGCATCGGTACCGTGTACGTGCGGCCACAGTTGCGCCGTTGACTCATGGCCCGCGTGGAGTGAACCGCTCTTGCTCACGCCATCCAGCACCTGGCCCGCGTCCAGAAGCACGTAACCGTCCCTGCCGCGGAGGCTGTCCTGAACGACGGCCGTAGTTTCTGCGGGATGCGGCGAGCAGGTGACATAGGCCACCACACCGCCCGGACGAACCGTTTCGAGGGCCTCCGCGAGCAGAGCCCGCTGCAGGGGTCCCAGTTCCGCGAGATCGGAGGGCTGGCGGCGCCAACGGGCCTCAGGCCTGCGGCGGAGCGCACCCAGACCGGTGCACGGCGCGTCGACAAGGATGCGGTCGAATCCCCCAGGGTAGGATTCCCCGATGCTGCGCCCGTCACCCACACGTACGCTCCATACGGCCGGATCCACTGCGGCAAGGGCTTGCCGGACGAGCGCTGCACGGTGTTCGGCTGGTTCGTTTGCTACGAGCCTGTAACCGCGCTGGGCGGCGATCGCGGCCAGCAGGGCCGACTTACCACCCGGACCGGCACACAGGTCAAGCCACTCTTCGCCGTCTTCCGGAGGATGATCAACCTCGACGGCGGCCAGGGCACGCGCGACCAGCTGGGATCCGGCGTCCTGCACTCTGATTCGGCCGGATCGAACTGACTCAAGCCGGCCGACGTCGCCGGCGGCGAACAACGCTGAATCCGCCACCAGCTCGCCTGCGCGGGCACCGGCTTCCAGCGCTTCGTCAAGTTCTCCGATACCCGGCAATGCAACCAGGTTGACGACGGGCGCGGCATTGTCTGCAGCCAACAGGTCGTCGATCTCGACGACGGAACGCCCGTGATTCACGAGGCTTTGCCGCATGGTGCGGACGATCCATTCCGGGTGGCTATGGCGCAGCGAACTGACGCGGACAGGGTCCTCAACCCCCTCTGTGAGCATGTCTAGCCACTCAGCAAAGGACTTGCGGGAAACCTTCCGAAGTACGGCATTGATCAGGGAAGATGGTCCGGCTCCAATGACGGCTCTGGCAAGCCCCACCGTCTGGTCAAGTGCTGCGTGCGGGGGGACGCGCATTGCCATCAACTGGTGGACGCCTAGCCTTAGCGCATCAAGGACAGCCGGATCAAGCTGCGCAAGCGGACGATCGACACACAGCGAGAGGATGGCGTCATACGTGCCCTGACCGCGAAGAGCCCCGTAAGCCAATTCGGTGGCGAAGCCTGCGTCCTGACGGCCAAGGCGATGCTTGCGGATGCTGGTCGGCAGCACGAGGTTCGCATAGGCGTCGTCTGCCGCGACAGCCCGCAGGACTTCGAAAGCCACGAGGCGGGCCGGATCCGCCCGCCGGGTGCGTTCTCCCGGTGCGGTCGCGGAGAACTTACGCTCACCTGACCTGTTGCGTTCGCGTCCCCGCTCATTGCGACGGCTTGATTCTCCGGACCGGTATTCAGGTGTCATTCGAAAATCAGATCCTCTCGGCGAGTTCCGCGGAACCATTCGGCAGCGGCGAGCATAGAACGGCCTGCAGGTTGAACCTCCGTCAGTTGGACCGCATGCGAGCCTGTCCCCACGAGCACGGCCCCGTCCCTTTCACGAACGCGGCCCGAAGGAATCTCTCCGATGTCGGGATGAAGAAGAACTACTCCGAGCTTGACGCGCTGTCCGTCCAGCAAGGTCCATGCACCGGGTTCCGGTGTCACACCGCTGATCCGGCGCTTGATTGCGAGGGCCGGATCAGACCAACGGATTCTTCCGTCGGCGCTCGAGAGCTTGGGAGCGAGGGACACTTCGCCGCTTTGGGGAACAGGGACTGCGCGTCCCTGCTCGAGCGCGGCAAGCGTCTGGGAAAGAAGTACCGCGCCGCTCTGAGACAGGCGTTCCAGGAGGACGCCACTAGTGTCCTCGGAACGGACCGGCTCCGTCACTGTCCCGAACACCGGCCCGGTGTCCAGGCCCTCCTCGAGAAGGAACGTGGATGCCCCCGAGATGTCATCCCCGTTGATCAGCGCGTGCTGCACGGGTGCCGCACCCCGCCAGGACGGCAGCAGGGAGAAGTGGAGGTTGATCCAACCAAACCGGGGTTGTTGCAGCGCTGCGGGTGGAACAAGGCCGCCGTATGCGACGATCACCGCAGCATCCAGGTCCAGCGCCTTCAAGCGCTCAACAACCGGCTCGTCGATACGGTTTGCCTTGATGATCTCCAGACCTGCCTCGGCTGCAGCCTGGGCAACGGGACTCGGCGTGAGGACTTTCTTCCGCCCCACAAGGGCATCCGCCCGTGTGAGCACGGCGGCGACCTCATGGCCGGCCCAACGAAGCTCATTCAGGGACGGCACTGCCACCTGAGGCGTTCCGGCGAAAAGTATTCTCATGCGCCGGCGCCCTGGCTGCCCGGCAGGGACGCTTTCATGCCGAACGCTGATCCGACGTTTCCGGACCGCTTGGATACGGTGTCGAGAGTGACGTCGCTGTAGCGTCCGTTACGGATAGCGCGCATGGCGCTGCGGCGGTCCTCGCCCGCCAGACGATCTATGTAAAGACGCCCATCAAGATGATCGGTTTCATGCTGGAAGCAGCGCGCAAGCATCCCCGTGGCGTTGAGTTGCACCGGTTCTCCGGTCACGCTGAATCCCTTGAGCAGGACCTCCTCGGCGCGCGGAAGTGGGAACCCGATGCCCGGCACAGAGAGGCAGCCCTCCTGATCGTCGGTCTGCAGCCCGCCGGAAGCCGTCAGCCGCGGATTGATGACATGACCTTCTTCTCCGTCAACGGCATAAGTGAAAACCCGCAAGCCGACACCGACCTGGGGCGCCGCCAACCCTGCACCCCGCACGCTATGCATGGTCTCAACCATGTTCTGCACCAGCCGCGCCAGGTCCGGACCGTACTCGGTCACCTGCGCCGCAGGCGTCCGTAGTACGGGATCACCGATCATTCTGATACTCAGAACCGTCATCCGGTTGAACATCCTCATCTGTGCTTGGGAAATTGTCTGCGACGCCATGGACGGGAATGGAAAGCCGCCGACCACGCCCTTCTGTCCAGAATGCCTGGTCAATTCTAGGCCAGGGCGATCCTCAACCCTCCATCGAATGCTCTGGAACCCCGCCCTGAGGCGCGTAGTCGCGGTTCCCTTCCTCTGGGGGACGTCCGGCGCTGCCACTGCCGGTTGAGCTCTCCAACCTGTTGGTCGCAGCCACCCCAACAGCGGCCCGCGGCGGCGGAGGAACGGTCAGGAGCGGGCGTCCCGCGCCGGCCGCATTGCTGCCGGCTTCCCACGCCCGCCGCAGGGCGCAGAACTTGAACCAGTGCTCTTTGAGGACATCCGGATTTGCCCGATGCGCCCGGACTTCGGTCTGGCCGATCGCCACACCCAGCAGAACAGGATCTTCCCCGTATTTCCAGGGTTCCCAGGTGCCTGCATGCGGGTCCACCAACGACTCCTGTGCCTTCATACCAGCAACGAGCTGCATGACTACCTTCTCGTCCAACGGCTTCACCATGCCATCGCGATCCGTGGCGCGGGTCTTGAAATCGACGACGCATAAGCGTCCGGCGATCGTGGCCACCAGGTCAAGGGTCCCGGCATAGCCCAGTTCCGAGTTCCAGACGGTAATTTCGGGTGCGATCGGCTTTACCTGGTAAAGATCCCACCACTCATCGAAACGGGCAGCGAAGGCATCCTCCCCATGCTGGGCAAGATCCGTGCGGGCCTCGTCGAGGCGGTGGGACCGTCCGAGGTCGCGGAGAGCAACCTGCTCACAGTAGTAATGGACACGTGTTCCGCGCCGCGCGGCATCATCACGGTAGCGCTCGGCTGCCTTCGAAGCGTCTTTGATGACTGCCCGCATTTCGCTTGGGTTGCCGAGCGAGGACGCCAGGCGCGGATCCTGTGCAAGGGCACTGGCGGCCATGTATCCGAACCAGCCATCCAGCGAGGAACTCTGAGCCTGCGAGATGACGGTTGTGATCGAAGGAACCAGGGGATCACTCGTGACGGATCGGGAATACATACGCCCGCGTTCGGTGGCGTGTGCGAGGAGCGGCTCGGTCATGCAACAAGTGTGTCATCCCGGTCCGACACTTCTTCGCGGGTACTCCTGCTCTGGAGCGTGAAGTGCGTACTTGATCTGTGCTTATATCGTAGAACTACCCCTTGCAGGGCGCGGCGCTCCGAAGTCCGCTCAATTGGACGAAGCCCGGTTCCTCCGATATTGTTTTTATTCGTTGGAAAGACGCAGGGCACCGTGGGGAAACTCATTTCAGTCCCGGCAAATTTTCTCTGCGGACGTAGCTCAGCTGGCTAGAGCACCACCTTGCCAAGGTGGATGTCGCGGGTTCGAATCCCGTCGTCCGCTCGCAAGTCACTGTATTCGCTGGCTCCGGCTGGTGATCCCGCTTCGGCGGGTCACGGTGGGGTGGCCGAGTGGCTAGGCAGCGGCCTGCAAAGCCGTATACGCGGGTTCGAATCCCGTCCCCACCTCCATACGGTGAATTGCAAGACCTGGGCGATTGGCGCAGCGGTAGCGCGCTTCCCTGACACGGAAGAGGTCACTGGTTCGATCCCAGTATCGCCCACACAAAGCGCCTCCACGGGGGCGCTTTTTCGCGGACGTAGCTCAGCTGGCTAGAGCACCACCTTGCCAAGGTGGATGTCGCGGGTTCGAATCCCGTCGTCCGCTCTCATGCAGCGACAGGACAGGCTTCCTCCTTTTGGAGGGAGCCTGTCCTTGTCCTCGGGTCTGTTCGGCTCAATGAAGAACTTTCAAACCAATAACGCAGCCGACTATCCCAAGGACAAGCAGGACCTTCAGCAGCGAGGCCGCCTCGCCGTCGAAGATCATTGCATAAGTGACCGTCAGGGCAGCGCCGATGCCCACCCATACCGCGTAGGACGTTCCGGTCGGCAACGTTCGCATGGCCCATGCAAGACCAGCCATACTCAACACCAGTCCCACGGCGAAAATCACCGTCGGCCATAGCTTGCTGAATCCCTCAGACTTCCCAAGCGCGGTGGCCCATACGGCCTCAAGCACTCCTGACACAACCAGTACAAACCACGCCATGGTCTGCTCACTCCTCCAGCGCCGTCTTGTCACTGGCCGGGTACGGCGCACCTCGTCCGGGTGCCTGCTTGGCCGCTTCAGATTCGCACACTGCTGCACACCCAGCAAGACGGATCACGCTCAGGGCGAAAGCTCAAACCCTTGGCTGGCTCCTCTCTGCTCCTTATGATGATGAAAGTGGGTGGAACAACAGGTTCCACGGGAAAGAAGGGAGGTGTCTGTGTCTGTAGTTGACGGGCTCAAAGGCAGGGCCGGAGAGTTGAAGGACAAAGCAACCGGACTTGAGATTGACGGTCAGGACATCGACCGGCCGGCTGAATCACCCAACGCTTCGGCCTGATAATCAGCCTTTAGCACGACAAGAAGGCGCCGACCCTGCCGAGAGACAGCGTCGGCGCCTTTGTCATCCCGGAAGTCGCGCCGGAAACCTTCGCGGTCGCTTCAGCCGCCTGCTTCCGCTCCCTGGCGGGCCAGGGCGGTCAGGCGGGAAACAGCGCGATAGTACTTCTTCATGTAGCCACCAGACATCATTTCCGGTGTGAAAAGGTCACTCAGCGGCATACCGCTGGCGAGGATCGGTACATCCCGGTCATACAGGCGGTCAGCCAGCACGACAAAGCGCAGTGCCACCGCCTGCTCGGTGATGGTGTACACCTCGTGCCAGGCAACGGCGTCTATCCCATCGATGAGCTGCCGGTACCGGCTGGGATGAACACCCGCCAGGTGCTTGATGAGATCGCCGAAGTTGTCTTCGGCAACCGTGACCTCGTCCGGCAGATGCCTAGCCCGGCGTCGCACCTGCTGTTCGGTCAATGGTGCGGGGGCTTCCGGAAGTCCACGGTGGCGGTAATCCTCGCCATCGATCCGGACCACGTCGAACTGATCCGAAAGAACCTGGATCTCGCGCTGGAAGTCAACGGCCGCGAACCGGCCATCCCCCAGGGAACCCGGCAGCGTGTTCGATGTTGCTGCAAGTTTCACCCCAGCATCCGCCAGCTCCCGCATCAGCCGTGACATCAACACTGTGTCACCAGGGTCATCCAGCTCGAACTCGTCGATGCAGACGAGTTGGTATGTGCTCAGCGCGTCCACTGTACGCCTGAAGGACAAAGCACCGACCAGATTTGTGTACTCCACGAAGGTTCCGAAAGCCTTCTTTCCTTCGCTGGCATGCCAGAGGGAAGCAAGGAGGTGCGTTTTGCCCACCCCGAAGCCGCCATCGAGATAGATGCCTGCGCGGCTCTCCTCGCGCTTTGCCCCGAAGATTTTGCGAAGGCCGCTTGGCTTGGGGGTGTTCACGGCTGCTGCGAAGTGGCGCAGGGCCTTGACCGCGGCGGTCTGCGACGGCTGCCCCGGATCGGGTTGATAGGAATCGAAAGATACGGCTCCGAAGCGCTGTGACGGGAAAAAGCCGTCCAGCAGTTCATCCACAGATACCTGCGGCGATCGTTGGGTCAGGTGCTCAATGGTGGCCACAGATGAGTGCGTCTTTCGTCGGTGATCTACAAGCAGGCCTTTGCGAGCCGTGCTAGGCAAGGATACGTCAGCAGCCGGGCCAGCCCCAGCGGCCCATTCGGACCTCTGACAGCGGGCCGCGTCAACTCCCGTTCAAGGTAGCCGGACCCCTCGTCCAACTTTATATGGCGCCCCGTGACCTGCCCGGAAATAATTGGTAGGACGCGTGGTTAGGGTAGATAGGAAAGAGCTATCACCAACGCAGGAAGGCTCCAACGGATGAGTGTCGCAACAGATTCGAATGAGAAGTTTGCCCAGTACGCCCACCCCGAGCGCCTGGTTTCAACCCAGTGGCTTGCCGACAATCTCGGCACGCCGGGTCTCGTGATTGTCGAATCGGACGAGGACGTGCTTCTTTACGAGACAGGCCACATCGAGGGGGCCGTGAAAGTCGACTGGCATACGGACCTCAATGATGAGGTCACCCGCGATTATGTCAACGGCGAAGCCTTTGCTCGTCTCATGTCCGCCAAGGGCATCTCCCGGGACAGCACCATCGTGATTTACGGTGACAAATCGAACTGGTGGGCCGCTTACGCGCTGTGGGTCTTCAGTTTGTTCGGGCACGAGGACGTACGCCTGCTCGACGGCGGACGCGACAAGTGGATTGCAGAGGGCCGTTCCCTCACCACGGACGTACCCCGGCCCGGAACAACTCAATATCCCGTGGTCGAGCGCGATGACGCTCCCATCCGGGCCTACCTGACTGATGTTCTGGGCCACTTCGGTAACCCGCTGATCGATGTCAGGTCCGCTGACGAGTACACCGGCGCGCGCACCCATATGCCGGCATACCCGGAAGAGGGCGCGCTGCGCGGCGGGCACATCCCGTCAGCTGTGTCTGTGCCCTGGGCACGTGCCGCTGCTGATGACGGAACCTTCCGCACACGGGGTGAACTGGATGCGATCTACCGCGGCGAGGCAGGATTGAATGAAGGGGACGACGTCGTTGCCTACTGCCGAATCGGTGAGCGTTCCAGCCACACCTGGTTCGTTCTTCAGCACCTTCTCGGTTTCGAGAATGTGCGCAACTACGACGGCTCATGGACCGAGTGGGGCAACGTAGTACGCGTGCCGATCGTTAAGGGGTCGGAGCCCGGCGTGGCCCCTGTTCCCGCCCGGCAGCGATAGAACAAACCCAGACTGACTGAAGAAGCCCCGGGGTCACGGTCCCGGGGCAATCGTGAGGATGACAGTGACAACAAGCGCATTACCCCAGCAGCTCGCCGAGATCGTGGAAGATTTCCAGGCTCTGTCCGAACCTGACCGGCTCCAGTTGCTCCTTGAGTTTTCCAGGGGACTGCCTCCGCTGCCGGAGCGGCTCACCGACCACCCTGAGCTTCTTGAGCAGGTTGTGGAGTGCCAGAGCCCGCTCTTCTTGACGCTCGATATTGCCGATGACACCGAAAAATCCGTATCCCTGTTTTTCTCGGCGCCTCAGGAAGCTCCTACTACCCGTGGTTTCGCCGGCGTGCTCCGGGAAGGCCTGGACGGGCTGCCTGCAGCGGAGATCCTTGCTGTTCCGGATGACGTTCCCGAGAGGCTCGGCCTCACACGTGCCATTACTCCCCTGCGCATGCGCGGCATGGCGGCGATGCTGGGGCGGATCAAGCGCAAGATTCGGGAATCAGGGGCGGCTTAGGGCCCGCTTCGGTTCCACGCGGCCGAACACCTCGCCCAGGAGCCAATCCGCTGTCACCGAGTGCCACCGCGCAGGGTCAACGTTCCATTCCTTGGTATGGCGTGCGCGGTAAAACCGCTCGAACGTGACAAACCCGGGGTTGCGCTCGGCAAGCTCAGCGGAGGGTCCTACCGGGACAAACTCGTCATCCTCACTATGCAGAATCAGGACGGGGATGGTCACCTGGTCCGCCCTGGACACCCAGTCCATGCTTTTGAGATCCACCGGTGTAGACAGCCCGGTCACAATCCGTCCGAAGCTGTTCGAGATGAGCCACTGGCCCAGCCTGCCGGCCGGAGCGGGAATACGGTTCAGCTCTGCCTGGTGGGTCAGGACATTCATCCAGTCAATCACCGGGCCGTCAAGCACCAACGCCCGGATCCTCGAGCGGTACCCGGACACATCCGCCGCCTGCAGGCAGATTGCGCCTCCCATGGACCAGCCGAACAACACGACATCTTGTGCACCCTGGTCAAAGGCGTACTCCATCGCGGACTCGATGTCCTGCCACTCGGTCATGCCCAGCCCGTATTTTCCGTCAGCAGCAAAAGGCGCTTCGCCGTCATTGCGGTAGGAAACCAGCAAGCTCGTCATACCGAGTTCGCGTGCTGTGTGCACTGCGCGCAGACCTTCGGAGCGTTGCACTCCCCTACCGTGCACCATGATCGCCCACGTAGCGGCAGGATTTTCAGCACGCACCAGCCAGGCGGGCGCGGTGCCGCCGGCAACAGGTACGTCCACGTGTTCGTCTGCGAAGCCGAGGGCCGAAGGTGTGGGGTAGACGGCACCGCTCCACCAGCCCCGTATTGCCGTTCTGATGTCACCCGAGTAGACCGCCTCCACCTCACGCTGAACTGTGCCCTCCCGGGGGACGAACGAACGGATCGCTCCTATCCGGGCATGCCCGCGGCCCTCGTCGAAGTACAGACTGTAGGTGCCGTCCACGGTGGTGTCCTCGTTCGCCGGGAGAATCACTTCCAGGCCTCCGCCCGTCTGTACCACGGCGAAGATCTCCAGGTTCTCGTCTCGTTTCCGCGGTGTAACCACCTCTTTAGCGAAGTGCGCTGCCAAAGCGGAGGCGGCACCAGCGATGACGGAACTGACGGCGACGCCGGAACCAAGTCCGAGGACTGCCCAACGAAGCCATGTCTGACGGTCCGCTTCGGCCGGAGGGAAGCTGAGAGGCATGGCTACATTCTCGCCTACGCGAGCGGCGCAGCAGCGGACTGCCCCCCTGCGTGGAGTGTCGAGCCGCTCCTAGGTGGCGGGTGGGTCGGCGACTACTGTTGGCACATGGAGGAAACAATCGTTGTGCTCGCTGAGGTGCCGTTGACAGCCGCTGACGCCACCCATTTGTCGTCGCTGGTCGATGGAGGTGACTCTACGTACACAGTGGTTATTCCGGAAGACCGGCACACAAACGTGCTCGGGGAGTTCCTCCATCATCTGAGCCTCCTGGAATTCAGCGAGGCAGTGCAGGGACTGTCCCACCGGCCCACCGAGGAGGAGGTCCGTATCTCGGCCGATCAGGCTCTTCAAGGCTCACTTGAGGCCCTGATAGGGGCGGGATTGAGGGCCGATGGTTTCACCGCCCAGGGTAACGCGGTGGAGGCGATGGTCAATGCCGTGAGGGAACGCGGCGCACACCAGGCAGTGGTCATCACGCGGCCGCATGCGGTCGCTGACACCCTTCACCGGGACTGGGCCAACCGCGCTCAGGAGAAACTCGGAGTCCCCGTTCTCCACCTCTATGCGGGCTCGGGATTTATCGGTGACTCCTAGGCGTTGAAGGAAACATGAGTACATCAGAATCACTGCCGCATGTTGACAACTCCCCCATCCAGAAGAGTGATGAGGAATGGCGCCGGGAATTGACCCCGGAGGAGTATTACGTACTTCGACAGGCGGGAACCGAACGTCCCTTCACCGGTGAGTATCACGACACCCATGCGCAGGGGGTCTACCAGTGCAGGGCATGCGGTCATGAATTGTTCACCAGCAACGAGAAGTTCGACTCACACTGCGGTTGGCCGTCTTTCTGGGCGCCGCTGGCCGAAGACAGGGTCCGCTACATCAAGGACCGGGCCCTCGGCATGGAACGGATCGAAGTTCGCTGCGGACACTGCGACTCACACCTCGGGCACGTGTTCGAGGGCGAGGGTTACGGCACTCCCACTGATCAGCGCTACTGCATCAATTCGGTGTCCATGAGGCTCGTTCCGAAGGACTGACGCCCTTCACAGCGACCCACCCAGGCGACAGGGCTACAGCAGTGCTGTGCCTCCCTGAGACCCGAGGCAGTCCGAGCATTAGAGTTCCTTAGGTCGCATCCATTTGAGGATCAGGTGTGCTGTTCTGTTGTTACGCTCGTGGAAACCAACAGCCCACCACCATGAGGAGTAATCGTGACCCAGACCCTCGACTCCCACGTACGGACCCAAACTACTCAGAGCCCGCACCATCATGATGCTTGGTTGGCGCTCAAAAGCGCGGCTGCCTCCCTGCAGAACCTGCAGGCCAAGGATGGATCCATCGCCGATGCGTCGGAGGTGACCGGAGCCGGAACGCACGTAGATGCAATCGTGCGGTCCATCAGGGAACTCGCTCCCCTCTTCCCCCATGACGCCGCCTACCACGAAGCTTTGATGGAAGATTTCGGCCGGTGGAAAGCCGCAGGCCTGGGCGCTCCCGATTTTCTCGATTCACTGGTTGAATTCCAGCCTCAGCTGGATCGGGTGGACGGGCGGCAGCACCTTGTGGTCTTCCCGATGTACACGCAGAACGGCAGCTCCAACCGCTTTGTCGAGGCAGTGCTGATCGAAGTAGTGTGGCCCGATTTCATTGCCGAGCTTGAGGCGGGAGAATACTCGAACAAGCTGTTCGTACCGATCCGGTTCCTGGACTTCACGCCGGGCTACGACACAAACTCCGCCGTACTGTTCCCGGAGACCGTCGCTGTGCGGCAGACGCCCCAGTTCACCTGGGGCGCCATCTTCGCGGACCGCGAAGCGGCACGCTTCCGTCGCGTCGTGACCGCAGCCGCAGAGATCACGCGCCTGGACTTGCCGGATGAAGCCCGGCAACTCGTCGAGGACCAGCAGCTGGCGGAGGAAACCTTTGTCATGTGGGACCTGATTCACGACCGCACCCACATGCGCGGTGATCTCCCCTTCGATCCCTTCATGATCAAGCAGCGCATGCCGTACTTCCTGTATTCACTTGAGGAACTGCGATGCGATCTCACCGCTTTCCGCGAATCGGTGAGGATTGCAGCCGACGACGACGCCTCCGAGGAGGCCCGCCACCACGCACGCCTCGTGCAGTATGCAGTTATTTTCGACCGCATCTTCCGCTTCGCCATCACCGGCAGCCGGGTGCGGAACTATGACGGCTTGGGCGGACAGTTGCTGTTCGCCTGGCTACACCAGAACCACGTTCTCCACTGGACCGACACCACGCTGACCATCGACTGGGAGGAAGTTCCCGGCGTCGTTATTGCACTCGGCGAGAAGATTCAGCAGCTTTACTGGAGCTCGATCGACCGGCCGAAGATCGCACACTGGCTTGCAGCCTACGAGCTGGTTTCCGAAACAGTGACCCCGCATCCGGCATCAGTGTGGGCCAAGGGAGCCGACGCACTGCCTCTGGAGGGTCCTCCACGCGGCCTGACCGATGTGGTTCTCGATGACGAATTCCCCCTCTCAATGTTCTTCGAGGCATTGGACAAGAAGATGAAGGACGTCATCGCGTCCACCGCGGGGATCACCGGGGCTACCGCGTGACGGAGTCTCCCGGCCTGTCAGGTCTGAACGTTCTCATTGCGGGAGCAACCAGCCAGGCGGGTATAGCGGCTGCCGAAGCCTTCACCTCGGCCGGCGCGCGCGTCATTGCGGTCGGATCAGACTCCACGCGCCTTGAACGAGCGCTTGGCCATCTGTCAGGTGCGGAATTGAGAACCTGTGACCTCGCGGATTTCGCCGCCGTTTTGTCGCTCTCGAACGACCTGCGCGCTGCTGGAACCACCGTGGATGGGTTGATTCATCTGGTAGGCGGCTGGCGCGGCGGCTCAGGCATCGCCGGGCAATCCGACGAGGACTACGATTTCCTTCATCGTTCAATCCTCACCACCCTTCGCAATACCTCGAGGGCGTTCGCCGGCGACCTGGAACGGTCACAGCGGGGCAGGCTTGCGATCGTGTCAGCGACGGCGGTCGATTCACCTACTGCCTCCAGCGCTTCATATGCAGCGATCAAAGCGGCGGCTGAGACGTGGGTGCGCGCTGTGGGGCGGGAGTTCGCAGCGGCGCACCCGAACGGGCAAGCCCGTGCCGCTGCCTCGATCGTGGTGGTCAAGGCTCTTCTCGACGAAAAAATGCGTGCTGAGAGTCCCGAACGCCGCTTCCCGGGGTACACCCATGTTCGTGATCTCGCCGCGACTCTGGCCGGCCTGTTCGAGCTCGATGCGGCGGCAATCAACGGGCAAAGGGTCAACCCCGCGTCCTGACAACTTCCCCTGCTTCCCGATACGAGATAATGGACCAGTGACTGACACCATCTCCGCTCCCGCCCGTCTCCACGATCCCCAGGTACGCGGCTTCGCGTCGGACAACTACTCCGGCGTGCATCCCGAGATACTCGCCGCGCTGGCAGCCGCCAATGAAGGCCACCAGGTTGCCTACGGGGAGGACGTGTACACCCGAAGGCTCCAGGAACTCATGCGGGAGCACTTCGGAGCTGACACCATCGCCTACCCGGTGTTCAACGGAACCGGCGCCAACGTACTGAGCCTCCAATCGCTGCTACCCCGCTGGGGCGCAGTCATCTGTGCCAAGACCGCGCATATCAACGTCGATGAAAATGGGGCGCCCGAGCGAATCGGCGGGATGAAGCTACTGGCCGTTCCTACACCGGACGGCAAGCTCACGCCGGAGCTGATCGATCAGGAAGCCTGGGGATGGGGAGATGAGCACCGGGCACAGCCTCTCGCCGTATCGATCACTCAAACCACCGAGCTGGGGACGCTCTACACTCCCGCGGAGATCCGCGCCATCGCCGATCACGTTCACGCCAGGGGCATGCACCTGCATATGGACGGAGCACGGATTGCCAATGCGGCAGCCGCTCTCGGCGTGCCGCTGCGCGCCTTCACCCGCGACGCGGGCGTCGACGTTCTCTCGTTCGGCGGGACCAAGAACGGGCTCATGTTCGGCGAGTGCGTTGTTGTCCTGAATCCCGCTGCTGCCACCGGTCTGGAGTACCTCCGGAAGATGAACATGCAACTCGCCTCGAAGATGCGGTTTGTGTCCGCTCAGCTCGTGGCGCTGCTTGAAGACGGCCTGTGGTTGCGTTCGGCGAGTCACGCAAACGCCATGGCTGCACGGCTCACCGCGGCGGTTTCCGGAATCGACGGCGTCCAGCTTACCCAGCCGACGGCGGCCAACGCCGTGTTCGCTACCCTCGCTCCTGGCGTGGCAGACCGAATCCGCGAACACTTCCGCTTCTACGACTGGGACCAGTCGACCGGCGAGGTGCGCTGGATGTGCACCTTCGACACCACCGCCGAAGATGTAGATGCCTTTGCGGAGGCCATCCGACGCGAAACCCGCTCTTCCTGAGCACTCAGGCCGTTGGACAGATGCCCCTGCACCCGGCGTGGCTGCCCGGCCGCGGGTGCGATTGGGGCATAACCTGCGAGAGTGAGTGCAATTGGTGACCTCTCGCAGGTTCCCCCTGAATTCCTGAACGCCCTGGCCGGGCTGAGGCAGGCGAGATGCCGTAATGAACTTCGCCTCGACGAGATTCCGGCTCCTTCCCGCCTTGCGCCCTATGCGGTGGCTCTCGGAGCTGAAGTCCTTCAGAGCGCCCAGCCGGGCCCCCTGCCGGTGCATGGACCTGCACGGGCTGCTTTCGCGGACAATCACGCCGAAGAACTTGCCACCGGCCGCTTCATACTCCTTTATGACCCGGACGGCTCCGAGGTCTGGGATGGCACCTTTCGTATCGTTACCTATATCCGCGCCCAACTCGAACCCGATATGGGCAACGACGCCCTCCTCGGATCCGTGGCGTGGACGTGGTTGGTGGAGGCCCTGCAGACACACGACGCCGGGTATCGGTCCGCGGGCGGCACCGCCACGCGCATTCTCTCCGAAAGCTACGGATCACTCGCCGACCGAGTAGACACGATCGACATCGAGCTGCGAGCTTCCTGGACGCCGGATTCGGACAGTGTCCAGAAACATCTGGAGGCATGGGCGGACATGGTGTGCACTTTTGCCGGTCTTCCGCCGCTTCCTGAGGGAGTTGCAGCGCTCCCGAACCGGCGCCGAAGTTAACCTTCAGTCTCTTCCCGTGCATGCCGACAGCTGCACCGGCGTCGAAATTCCACTTCCCCGGCATCCCCGGACGTGCCCGGCTAGACTGGAATCATCATGACCGTGCAATCCGAGCCTGCCAGCCGCGCCCACAACGACGACGCATCCGGACAGGGCTCCATAGCAGTCCTGCCGCTTCTTGACGAACCCCAGGACGGCGTTCCCTACGTCATCGACACACCGGCAGGTTTGGAGCGCGCCGCCCGTGAGCTCGCCGCCGGCAACGGACCAGCGGCGGTGGATGCCGAGCGGGCATCGGGCTTCCGGTACGGACAGAGGGCTTTCCTCGTGCAGATCCGCAGGGAAGGCGCAGGAACCTGGCTCATCGATCCGGAACCATTTCCTGATCTGCGCATCATCAACGAGGCACTCTCCGGCGTTGAATGGATCCTGCATGCGGCAACCCAGGACCTTCCCTGCCTGTCTGAGTTGGGCATGTGGCCGGACAAACTTTTCGACACCGAACTTGCAGCGCGGCTCGCCGGACTCCCACGCGTTGGTCTGGCCGCTGTGATCGAACACCTGCTCGGATTCACGCTGGCCAAGGAACACTCTGCAGCGGACTGGTCCCAGCGTCCCCTGCCTGAACCGTGGCTCCGGTATGCAGCGCTCGACGTCGAAGTATTGATTGAGCTGCGCGCCCGCCTTATTGAGTTACTCAGCGAGGACGGCAAACTGCGCTTCGCCGAGGAAGAGTTCGAGTTCATTCGCTCCAGCCCCCCGGCACCCCTGAAAACAGACCCGTGGCGGCGGACGTCCGGGGTTCACCAGATTCGCGACCGACGGCAGCTGGCTGCCGTCCGCGAGCTGTGGGAGGAAAGGGAACTGCTGGCCCAAAAACGCGACGTCGCGCCTGGCCGGCTGATTCCCGATGCCGCAATCGTGGCGGCCGCGAAAGCAATGCCGCAAACGGTCCCCCAGCTGCTGGCCGTCAACGGGTTCCATGGTCGGGCCTCACAACGCGAGGCGCCACGGTGGCTTCGGTGTCTTTCAATGGCACGGACCACCCGCGATCTCCCCGAACTGCAGCTCCCCACGAACGCTCCTCCGCCCCCTCGTGTCTGGTCTGAAAGAGACCCGACGGCAGCAGCACGCCTGCAAACCGCCAAACCGCGGATTGCTGCGGTCGCGGAGAAGTTGACTATGCCGGTGGAGAACCTCCTGACTCCCGACTTCCTGCGGAGGGTGGCGTGGCGTCCGCCCGAGCCGCTCGATCTCGAGTCGATCGCCGCCTCCCTTGCTGACCTCGGCGCACGCCGCTGGCAGATCGAGCACGTTGCCGCAGTGCTCACCGTAGCGTTTCTTGATCCCGACCCACTTCAGCCGAAGCAGCCGAAAGCGCCGAAGCAATAACAGATCGGCATGTTGCGGCACAATGTTACCCGCGAGTAACATAGGCGTCGGATTCCCGAACTCAATGAGGAGCGATTGTGCCCACACCAGCCACAGCAGCACGGCAACAGATCAGGGACGTCGTCTTCGTCGACGGCGTCCGGACACCCTTTGGCAAGGCCGGAGACAAAGGGATTCACGCCGGCACGCGGGCCGATGACCTGATCGTCAAGTGCATCCGCGAGCTGATGCGCCGCAACCCTTCCCTTCCTCCAGAGCGGATCGACGACGTCGCTATCGCCGCGACCACGCAGGCGGGTGATCAGGGACTCACCATCGGGAGAACCGCTGCCCTGCTGGCGGGCCTGCCGCGAACAGTCCCGGGGTTCGCCATCGACCGCATGTGCGCCGGTGCCATGACCGCGGTGACAACCACTGCGTCAGGCATCGCCTTCGGCGCCTACGATGTTGTAATCGCCGGAGGCGTGGAACACATGGGCAACCACCCCATGGGCTCAGGCACCGATCCCAATCCGCGTTTTCTATCGGAGCGTCTCGTGGATCCCGCAGCGTTGAATATGGGCAATACGGCAGAGAACCTTCACGACCGCTTTCCCGCCATCACCAAGGATCGCGCGGATTCCTACGCCGTGGCCAGCCAGACGAAGCTCGCTGCAGCGTACGGGCGAAACCAGATCCAACCGGATCTCGTTCCCGTCGCCGGAAGGAAGCCGGACTCAGGCTGGACGCTCAGCCAGCAGGACGAGCCACCGCGGCCCGGCACCACTCTCGAGGACCTCGCCGCGCTTCGCACCCCGTTCCGCCCGCACGGGCGGGTCACGGCCGGCAACGCAGCCGGACTCAATGACGGAGCCACAGTCGCGTTGCTTGCTTCGGCTGAGGCCGCACACCAACTGGGTCTTCCTGCAAAGATGCGCCTTGTCGCCTACTCGTTCGCCGGGGTGGAGCCGGAGGTCATGGGCATCGGCCCCGTACCCGCTACCGAAAAGGCCCTGAGCCAGGCCGGCCTCACCATCGACGACATCGGTCTCTTCGAGATCAACGAGGCTTTTGCCGTCCAGGTTCTGTCCTTCCTCGACCACTTCGGCATCGCCGATGATGATCCGCGTGTGAACCGCTATGGCGGAGCCATCGCGGTAGGCCATCCCCTCGCCTCGTCCGGGGTGCGCCTCATGACTCAACTGGCCCGGCAGTTCGAGGAAGACCCGCAGGTCCGGTACGGAATCACCACCATGTGTGTTGGGCTGGGCATGGGCGGAACCGTCATCTGGGAAAACCCGCATCACGCCGACTACTCAGGACACATCACGGAGGAAGCAGCATGAGTTTCGACCGCTTTGAGGAACTGTCCGCGCTGGTGCCGGGCGAGGTCGTCACGCACTCACTCGTGGAAGATGTGCCGATCCCCGGCGGCGCAGGAACCATGGCACTGATCACCCTCGACAATGGGCTGGACCACAGCAGGCCCACCACCCTGGGACCGGCCACGCTCATCGAGTTCGGGCGCACCCTCGAAACCCTGAAAGGCCGTGCGGCGCTAGGCGAGATCACCGCCGTAGCGTTGACAGGGAAGCCCTATTTCCTGGCGGCGGGTGCAGACCTCTCCACAGTCAAGTCATTGAAAGCGTCCGAACATGGCCGCCTGATGGCAGAGCTCGGCCATGCCGCCTACAATCTGCTCGGGTCGCTCGGTGTTCCCAGCTTCGCCTTCATCAATGGAGTGGCCCTCGGCGGCGGACTCGAGATCGCACTCGCTGCCGACTATCGGACGGTCTCGACCGGTGCAAACGGCATCGGGCTACCCGAAGCGTTCATCGGGCTGGTTCCCGGTTGGGGAGGGGTATACCGCCTGCCTCGGCTAACCGGCCCGCGCGCGGCGGTGAAGGTCATGATCGAGAACCCGCTCAGCAACAACCGCACCCTCAATGGGCAGGCCGCCTACGAGATCGGCATCGCTGACGCGCTCTTCGAACCCGCAGATTTCCTCGAGCAGTCCATCCGCTGGGCGGCGGATGTCCTGAAGAACGCGTCAGGCATCCACGACCGCCGCGCCGCCTTGTCTGCATATGATGACGGCGACTGGGAAGCGGCCGCCGCGGCCGGCCGGGCTTTCGTCGAGGCGAAAACCTCGAACGCCGCGCCCGCGCCCGGAAAGGTCCTGGACCTCTTCGAGTCTGCTCGAACCCGGACCCATGCGGAATCTGCTGCGGCCGAATGTGCAGCCTTGACCGAACTGATGCTCACCCCGCAATTTCATGACACGGTCTACGCATTCCTCGATCTAGTGCAGAAGCGGGCCAAGCGCCCGGCGGGAGCACCGGACCGCTCGCTTGCCCGGCCGGTGACAAAAGTGGGCGTGGTGGGTGCAGGACTCATGGCCAGCCAGCTCGCGCTCCTGTTCGCCCGTCAGCTGAGCGTCCCCGTTGTCCTCACAGACATTGATCAGGCGCGGGTAGACAAGGGAGTCGGCTGGGTCCACTCGGAAGTCGACAAGATGCTGGCGAAGAGGCGTCTCTCCCCGGATAAGGCAAACCGCATAAAGGCACTCGTATCCGGCTCGGTGTCGAAGGAAACCTTCGCCGACGCCGATTTCGTGATTGAAGCTGTTTTCGAAGAACTGGACATCAAGAAGTCAGTGTTCGCAGAGGTGGAGCAAGTGGTCTCGGCTGAATGCGTTCTGGCAACCAACACCTCTTCGCTCTCTGTAGCCGCCATGGCTGAGGATCTCCTGCATCCCGAGCGCGTCGTCGGTTTTCATTTCTTCAATCCGGTGGCCGCCATGCCGCTGCTGGAAATTGTGAAGGCTCCGCGCACCGCGGACGAGGTCCTGGCAACAGCTTTCGCGGTCGGCAAGGAACTCAAGAAAACCGCAGTGCTGGTCAAGGACGCCCCCGCCTTCGTTGTGAACCGGATACTGGGGCGCATGTTCGGCGAAATCACTGCGGCTTTTGATGAGGGAACCGACGCTGCCACCGCGGACAGGGCGCTGCGGCCCATGGGGCTTCCGATGACACCCTTCAAGCTGCTCGCACTGGTGGGTTTGCCTGTGGGTCAGCACGTGCAGGAGTCACTGAACACGGCCTTCGGCGACCGCTTCTACCTGTCCAGGAATCAACAGATCCTGATCGACGCGGGAAGGAAGGGACTATGGGAGCAGGACGACGCCGGCACGGAGGTAGCGTCCGAATCCACGCTCGCGCTGCTCAGTTTCGGCTCATCACCGTCCTCCAGCGAGGAGGTCCTGCGACGAACGCAGGACGCCCTGGCCGATGAGATCGGCCGCATGCTCGCGGAGGAAGTGGTCGCTGCACCGGAGGACATTGACCTGTGCATGATCCTTGGTGCCGGTTGGCCGATGCATCTTGGCGGCATCACGCCCTATCTCGACAGGGTCGGCGCATCGACACGGGTCAACGGGAAATCCTTCCACTGATTCATCTGTACAACCGCTTCGGCGGGCAGTTCTTCTTCTCGGAGGCAACTGCCCGCTCGACGCGGTTGGGGCGCTTCGGCGCCGTTAGGAACTTGCCGGAAAGATGTGCTCGAGTTCTTCGAGGTCAGCCCCGGAAGGAATCCACCGGGCCGCTTCTGCGTTCTGCCGAACCTGCTCCGGCCTCGTTGCCCCGGCGATGACGCTGGCTACGGCGGGACGGCTGGCCAGCCAGGAGAACGCAACTTCCAACTCTGAAAGGGAGCGTGCGCGCGCGTAGGCGCTGAAGTTTGCGAGCTGCTCCCAGTCAGCCTGATCGAGCAGATTAGTGCGCGAGTGCGTCAACCGGCTCCCCGCCGGCGCGTGACCCGCCGCGTATTTGCCGGTCAGCAGCCCGTTGGCCAGCGGAAAGTATGGGAGAAGTCCAAGCCCATAGGACTGTGCGGCGGGAACCACCTCCCGCTCGAGCGCCCGCTCGAGTAGATTGTAGTGATTCTGCGCGGATATGAAGCGGGTAGTACCCAACTGGCGAGCCACATACTCCGCCTCCGCGACCTGCCAGCCGGCGAAGTTGGAATGCCCGATGTAACGCACTTTGCCGCTCTGCACGAGCTGGTCCAGCGCTGCGAGCGTCTCGTCGATCGGGGTCGCGGGATCCGGTGCATGGTATTGGTAGAGATCAATCCAGTCGGTGTTGAGCCTCTTGAGCGAGGATTCGACGGCCTTCAGAATGTAGCGCCGTGAACCGCGCGCTCCCCAGTCCGGACCGTTGACCCCTTTGAGGTCCAGTCCGAACTTGGTGGCAACCACCACATCATCGCGGTTTCTCCCCAGCGCGCGGCCAAGAAGTTCCTCACTGACACCGGGAGAGCGTCCGTAGGAATCCGCTACATCAAAGAGGGTGATTCCGGCTTCCAGAGCGGCACTGACGACGGCAGCGGCACCGCGCTGCGATTCTGAGGCGGTTCCGGGCCGGCCCAGATTGTTGCACCCCAGGCCAATCACCGACACGCTCAGTCCTGATGTGCCAAGTCTGCGATATTCAGTCATTGCCCAAGGCTATCAACTCGGTGAGCCGGCCTTCAGCCACACCAGGTTCAGCCGAACCAGATAGAAATTTCCTTCTCAGCAGATTCGACCGAATCAGAGCCGTGCACGAGATTCTGCTGCACCTTCAGCCCCCAGTCCCGACCATAGTCCCCGCGGATGGTGCCGGGTGCTGCCGTTGTCGGTTCTGTTGTTCCTGCGAGCGATCGGAAGCCCTCGATGACGCGTTCTCCCTCGAAGACGGCTGCGACCACCGGGCCGCTCAGCATGAACTCAACGAGTGGTTCATAGAACGGCTTGCCCACATGTTCGGCATAGTGCGCTTCCAGGATCTCCCGGGTAGCGTGCACAAACTTCATATCGACCAGCTTGTAGCCTTTTGCCTCGACGCGGGCAAGGATGGTTCCACTGAGTCCGCGGGCAACGCCGTCGGGCTTGACCAGTATCAGGGTTCGTTCAGCACTCATGTTCTTCCTCCGATTGAGATCAGTTGGCCGGATACCCGGCGAGTTCCATCGTTGACTCTACTAAAGGGGTTGCTGGCCGTTGTCGCCTTCGGACTTGTTCGCCTGATCCCATTCAGCCTGTTCGCGGTCCCGCTGGGCGTTCTCCCGGTCGAGCCGAGCGCCGGTGCGGATCCCGTACAGCCAGGTCAACGCGAACAGGATACCCACAAGGAACATCATCGGTTCAGCTATGCCCGTGGCTATGATGAGCACCTGCAGAATCCACCCGATCAGAATTCCGTACGGCTTCGTGAGAAGCGCGCAGGAGACAATGAGCACCGCGCTCAGGGTAAGCCCGACGCCGAGGATCACGCCCACCGGGATGGTGTCCGAGCGCAGGCCGAACACCACCAGCGTGGCGAACAGCACAACGAAGGCTTCGAGCAGGAGCACCGTTGACGCGAACATGACCTTGACCGAGCGCCGCTTCTTCGGCA
This sequence comes from Arthrobacter sp. PTI12, assembly GCF_056679915.1. Taxonomy (NCBI): domain Bacteria; kingdom Bacillati; phylum Actinomycetota; class Actinomycetes; order Micrococcales; family Micrococcaceae; genus Arthrobacter; species Arthrobacter sp. PTI12. The sequence goes on from NZ_CM155256.1 coordinate 2,276,176, forward strand.
TACCCGGCCGCCATTCGCGCTGCGCTTTCGTCTGGCGAGCCATCTGCGTTCCCCTTACTTCCCCAGCAGCGTGCGGGCTTCGCCCACCACAGTGATTGATCCTGTGACGAGGACACCTGCGCCGCCGAGCTCTGTGCCCTCCTCGGCAGTCAGGACGGCCCACTCGAGGGCATCGTCCAGCCGCTCGGCAACATGGACGCGATTGTCCGCGAAGCCGGCAATCACCGCCAGCCGCCGCAGTTCCTCCGCCGGGATGGCCCGCGGCGAGGTGGACTGGGTGAGACAGACGTCCTCGAGCACTCCGCCGAGTTCCTCGTGCAGCTCGCTCAGGATCGCTCCTGCATCCTTGTCCTTGAGGACGCCGATAACGAGTACGAGCTTGGTGAATTCGAACGCTTCGTTGATTGCTTTCGCTGCAGCACGGGCGCCGGCCGCGTTGTGGGCGGCATCCACAAGAATGCTGGGGGCGGTCCTTACCAGTTCCAGCCGGCCGGGTGAGGTGACGGCGTTCAATCCATCGCGGACGACGTCGTCATCCAGTTGCCGTGACCCGCCGCCGAGAAACGCTTCTACCGCCGCAACGGCGACCGCCGCGTTCTGCGCCTGGTGTTCCCCGTGAAGTGGCAGAAGCAGGTCCTCATAACGGCCGGCGATGCCCGCCACCGTGAGTTGTTGCCCGCCGACGGCAATGCGCCGGTCCTCCACTCCGAATTCCACTCCTTCGAAACGGAACTCGACGCCGGTATCACGTGCCTTCTCCAGAAGCACCTGCGCTGCATCCGCCGGCTGGGCAGCACTGACCAGGAATCCGCCCGGCTTGATGATTCCAGCCTTCTCCAGCGCGATGTCCCCCGGAGTGTCACCGAGCAACTCGGTGTGATCGAGGGAGATGGGTGTGACGACGGCGACCGCGCCGTCACCCACGTTGGTGGCGTCCGTGATGCCGCCAAGTCCCACTTCAATGACAGCTACATCCACCGGCTCGTCGGCGAAGACGGCAAACGCGAGGATCGTGACGCATTCGAAGTAGGTCAGCCGCGGGTCGCCAGCGGCGTCCAGCTCAGCGTCTACCATCTCCAGGTATGGCCGGATCTCGTCCCAGACCCGCACGAACGTCTCGTCCGAAACAGGTTCCCCGTCGATGCTGATCCGCTCCGTTACCCGGGCCAGATGCGGACTGGTGTAGCGGCCCGTGCGAAGATCGTGCGCCCGCAGCAGGCCCTCGATCATCCGCGCCGTAGAGGTCTTTCCGTTGGTCCCGGTGATGTGGATGATCGGAACTGCCCGATTAGGTTCACCGAGGATTTCCATCGCACGGAACAAGGGAGCCATCCGGGGCTCCATCTTGTTTTCCGGCGCACGGCTCAACAATTCGGCATACACGCTTTCGACCGAGAACTGATCGATTCCCCGTTCGCTTCCGGTTGGAAAGCCCTCAGCGTTCATTCCAGCGTTCATGCCTGCCTCTCCACCTTCACTGATACTCCATCCGTCCCGGAGGTGGCCGCAGTAACGAGTTCCAGTTCGTCTGTCAACGTTTCCTGCTTGACCAGCTCGGCGTGTGCCTCGAGTGCGGACAGGGTCTGGGCGTCCGCCTCCACGGTGGTCACCACCCGGTCACTGATATGGAGATCAGCGTCCCGGCGCGCCTGCTGGATGGACCGGATGATGTCCCGGGCCGTACCTTCCGCTGCGAGTTCGGGCGTGACTTCCGTGTTGAGCACAAGGAAGCCCCCGCCGGGCAGCACCGTCACGGCGGTGGTTGCGCCGGCGTCGTCGTTCCTGTCGACCACCGTCTCGAGGGTGTATTCGCTCGGCTCCAGAGCCAGGCCGCCCGCAGTGACGGCACCGTTGTCGTCCACCAACCAGTCCCCCGCCTTCGCTGCTTTGATGGCACTCTGGACGTTCTTGCCCAGACGCGGTCCGGCGGCGCGGGCGTTGATAGCCAACCGCTGCGAGATCCCGAACTCCTCCGGCGAGACATCCGCGGAATCGATCAGCCGGACGGACTTGATGTTCAGCTCATCAGCGATGATTGCCCGGTACTGGCCCTCCAGCTCCCCGGCTTGCGGTGCCACGACGGTCAGCTCGGCCAACGGCAGGCGCACGCGAAGGTTCGCTGCCTTCCGTAGGCTCGATCCCGTGGAGCAGATCTGGCGGGTGCGTTCCATCCGCTCCACCAGTTCCGGCGCTGCAGCGAACAACGACGGCGACGCCCAGTCCGTCAGGTGCACCGAGCGCCCGCCGGTCAGGCCGCGCCAGATCTCTTCGGTGACCAGCGGCAGCAGCGGAGCCGCAACGCGGGTGACCGCCTCCAGGCAGGTGTAGAGCACGTCGAAAGCCGCTGTGTCCTCGTCGAAGAACCGCTGCCTGCCGCGGCGGACGTACCAGTTGGTCAGCGTGTCCAGGTAGCGTCGCAGCGACTCGCAGGCGTCGCTGATGTTGAACGCGTCAAGGGAGGCCGTCATGTCCTCCACCAGGTTCCCCGTGTAGGCGAGGATATAGCGGTCCAGCGGGTCCGCAAGGGCCTCGGCGGCCTCGGCCGTCACCGTTCTGGCCTCATAGCCTGCTCTACCGGCGGCGGCATTCGTGTACAGGCGGAAGAAGTGCCACACGTTCCACAGCGGCAGGATGACCTGCCGGACTCCATCCCGGATGCCCTGCTCGGTCACCACGAGGTTGCCGCCGCGCAGGATGGGTGAGGCCATCAGGAACCAGCGCATGGCATCCGAGCCGTCCCGGTCCAGAACCTCGGACACGTCCGGGTAGTTCTGCAGGCTCTTGGACATCTTCTGACCGTCCGAGCCGAGGACGATGCCGTGGCTGATGACGTTCTTGAACGTCGGCCGGTCAAACAGCGCGGTGGCCAGGACGTGCAGCGTGTAGAACCAACCGCGTGTCTGGCCGATGTACTCGACAATGAAGTCGGCAGGGTTGTGGGACTCGAACCAGTCCTGGTTCTGCATCGGGTAATGAACCTGTGCATACGGCATGGAACCGGAATCGAACCATACGTCAAGAACGTCCGCCACGCGGCGCATAGTCGACTGGCCCTCCTCAGGGGACCGTGGATCATCCGGGTTGGGGCGGGTCAGCTCATCGATGAAGGGGCGGTGCAGGTCTACGTCGCCCGCTGCGTTGCGCGGCAGGCGCCCGAAGTCGCGCTCGATCTCCGCCAGGGAACCGTAGACATCAGTACGTGGGTAGTTCGGATCATCCGACACCCAGACCGGGATAGGGCTGCCCCAGTAGCGGTTGCGGCTGATCGACCAGTCCCGGGCGTTCTCGAGCCATTTGCCGAACTGGCCGTCCTTGACGTTGTCCGGGATCCAGTTGATCTGCTGGTTCAGCTCGACCATGCGGTCCTTGATCTTCGTGACCTCGACGAACCAGGACGAAACGGCGCGGTAGATGAGCGGGTTGCGGCAGCGCCAGCAGTGCGGGTAGCTGTGCACGTAGCTTGCCTGCCGCACCAGCCTGCCGCTATCACGCAGCACGCGGGTGATGGCCTTGTTCGCGTCGAAGACCTGCAATCCGACGATGTCGGCCAGGGGGCCTTGTTCGAAGGTGCGCAGGAAGCGCGCGCCCTCGTCGACCGAGAGGATCACCTGGATTCCAGCGTCCTCGCAGATCTTCTGGTCCTCTTCGCCGTACGCCGGCGACTGGTGCACAATACCGGTGCCGTCCGTCGTCGTGACGTAGTCGGCAACGAGGAACCGGAACGCTTTGCGGTAGCCGCCGCGTTCAGGATCGACGAAGTAGTCCCAGAGCGGCTCATACTGCAGTCCGCCCAGCTCCGTGCCGCGGTGCGTTCCGACGACGGCGGCACGCGCCTCTTCAGCGGAGGAATATCCCAGGTCCTTTGCATACCCGGACAGCAGTTCCTCGGCGATGAGGAAGCGGCGTCCCTCCAGGTCCCCGGCTTCCGTCGACCCGCCGGGGATGACGACGTAGTGGATCTCCGGCCCGACCGCGAGGGCCGCATTGGTGGGCAGCGTCCAGGGTGTGGTGGTCCAGGCAAGGGCCTCGACGCCGGCAAGCTCCTTCGACAGGGCGGACTCCCCGGCCGTGATCGGGAACGTTACAGTGACTGTCTGGTCCTGGCGGTCCTGATAGACGTCGTCATCCATGCGCAACTCATGGTTGGACAGCGGAGTCTCGTCCTTCCAGCAGTACGGCAGCACACGGTATCCGTTGTAGGTCAGACCCTTTGTGTGCAGGGTCTTGAAGGCCCAGAGCACCGACTCCATGTACTCGACGTTCAGGGTCTTGTAGTCGTTCTCGAAGTCCACCCAGCGCGCCTGGCGGGTGACATAGTCACGCCACTCCCCCGCGTACTTCATCACCGAAGCGCGGCAGGCGTCATTGAACTTGTCGATGCCCATGGCTTCGATCTGCTGCTTGTCGCTCATGCCGAGCTGCTTCATGGCCTCCAGCTCAGCGGGAAGCCCGTGTGTGTCCCAACCGAACCGCCGCTCAACACGGCGGCCGCGCTGGGTCTGGTAGCGACCCACGAGGTCCTTGGCATAGCCGGTCAGAAGGTGTCCGTAATGCGGCAGGCCATTGGCGAAGGGCGGTCCATCATAGAAGACGAACTCATTGGTCCCGTTCTCACCGGCGTCGCGCTGGTCAATGGACGCCTGAAACGTGCCGTCCCCGTCCCAATAGGACAGGACGCGTTCCTCGAGTTCGGGGAATCTGGGCGAGGCAGAGCCGGAGACAGCCGGGTCCGCGGCGGAGGCCTTGGGATAAATCTGTGACATGAGGTGTGTCCTGAAGCTGGCGACGTTCGGCGGGCAGTAACAACCATTCTGCAAGGACGAATCCCCCTGCCGGCAGTGAAAGCCCGGTGAGTAATCCGCGGTACCACCTCGCTTGCCTGCCCTACTCCGCCCGGATACGGGCCGAACAGCGCAAGCCGCTTCATGTCTGCTGTTACGGGCTTACCCGTCCGGTTCTACTGACCCGCGGGACGCGAAACTTCATCTGCGGGCGTTCTTCCGGAAGCTCACCGGTGATGGCCGGGTCACAGCTGTTGCACCAATTCTAACCGGCTGCGCTCAATCGGGCGAACCATCCGCCACCTGCACGGCCTCCCGCCGCTCAGCGCCGGCGGACCACCTTGTGCACGGCTGCCTGGGCCAACGGCCGCACTACAATCTCGTCAAGGTTCACGTGATGCGGCACAGACACGGCATAGGCGATAACGTCCGCGACATCCGCAGCCGTCAACGGCTTTTCAACACCGGCGTACACCTTCTCTGCGGCCTCCTCGTCGCCGAGCCGGTTCAGGGCAAACTCCTCGGTCTGCACCATGCCGGGAAGAACCTCGACGACGCGCACATTGTTCTCAACCTCTTCAAGGCGGAGCGCCCTGGTCATGGCCCGTTGGGCTGCTTTCGCGGCGTTGTAGCCGGCGCCGCCCTCATAGGCAACCAATGCCGCTGTTGACGTCAGGTTCACGACGGTGCCCTCCCCATGCGTCCGCAGCATCGGCAGGAACGCACGAATCAGCTTCATGCTGCCGATAACGTTCGCGCCGTACATCCACTCCCAGTCCTCGGTGCGCGCATCCGCCACCCAGTCCGCGCCCCGTGCCCCGCCGGCAATATTGATCAGGGTGTCGATGCCGCCTGCTTCGGTGACGTCGCGGACCAGGCGGGCAACGCCGTCGTCGTCGGTGATATCCAGCGCTACCGGCACTGCTCCGGTTTCCCCGCCGAGCTGTTCCAGGCGATCCTGACGGCGGGCAACCGCCCAGACACGCCAACCATCAGCCGTCAACCGGCGCACGGTGGCCTCACCGATGCCGGAGCTTGCTCCTGTGACAACTGCGGCCCTGTTCTTTCTGGAAGTCATTGACCCAAACTAGCCCATGGAGGCCCAGAAGTCGGTGTATCCGGCCAGCATGAAACAATCGATGCATGGCAAACATCAACGAGGGTACAGACACGCCCACACCGGCGCCCATCAACGTTCCCGACAAGCCCGCGCTCGAGGGCCTGGAAGCCGCGCTGAACACGCGCTGGCGCACCGAGGGAACCTACACCTTCAATCCTGAGACGTCGCGTGAGAACGTCTACTCCATCGACACCCCGCCTCCCACGGCATCCGGATCCCTGCATGTGGGCCACGTGTTCTCCTACACGCAGACCGACGTCATGGCGCGCTATCAGCGCATGACGGGCAAGAACGTCTTCTACCCGATGGGCTGGGATGACAACGGCCTGCCCACCGAGCGGCGCGTGCAGAACTACTACGGGGTCCGCTGCGATCCCTCCGTGCCATACAGCCCCGACTACCGTCCGCCGGCTCAGGCCGCGAAGAACCAGCGGGATTTCGACGTAGTCTCCCGCCGCAACTTCATCGAGCTTTGCGAGGAACTCGCCGTGGAGGATGAGAAGGTTTTCGAGAACCTCTTCCTGTCCCTCGGCCTGTCCGTGGACTGGAACCTGACCTACCGCACCATCGATTCAACCTCCCGCGCCGTCTCCCAGCGTGCCTTCCTGGCCAACCTCAAGCAGGGCGACGCGTACCTCGCTGAGGCACCCACCCTCTGGGATGTGACCTTCCGGACCGCCGTTGCGCAGGCCGAGCTCGAGGACCGCGAAGTTCCGGGGGCGTATTACCGCTATCCCTTCGAGGCCGCGGACGGCACCCGGATCCACATCGAAACCACGCGACCCGAACTCCTCGCCGCGTGCGTCGCCCTGGTGGCACACCCGGATGATGAGCGTTTCCAGCCTTACTTCGGTACCACGGTCACCTCACCCCTCTTCGGCGTGGAGGTCGAGGTCAAGGCGCATCCCCTGGCCAAGCCGGACAAGGGCGCCGGCATTGCGATGGTCTGCACGTTCGGAGACCTCACCGACGTCACCTGGTGGCGCGAGCTCGAACTGCCCACCCGCGCGATCGTTGGCCGCGACGGCCGGATTCTTGCGGACACCCCGGACTGGATTACGACGACGGCCGGCCGGGACAACTACTCCCGCATCGCCGGTAAGACCGTCTTCTCCGCGAAGGAAGCCGTAGCGGAGATGCTCAACGAAGCAGATTTGCTCGACGGCGAGCCCAAGAAGATCACCCACCCCGTGAATTTCTTCGAAAAGGGCGACAAACCGCTCGAAGTAGTCACCAGCCGACAGTGGTACATCCGCAACGGCGGCAGGGATGCCGACCGTCGTGAACGCCTCATCGCACGCGGCCGCGAGATCGACTTCCATCCATCGTTCATGCGCAGTAGGTATGAGAACTGGATCGAGGGCCTCAACGGTGACTGGCTGATCTCCCGCCAGCGGTTCTTCGGGGTGCCGTTCCCGGTCTGGTACGCCCTCGATGAGCACGGAACACCTGACTACGAGAACCCGGTCATCCCGTCCGATGACATGCTGCCCGTTGACCCGGCTGCAGAGCCGGCGCCGGGGTTCGACGAAGCGCAGCGGGATCAGCCGGGCGGCTTCATGGGAGACCCCGACGTTCTGGACACCTGGGCGACGTCGTCGCTCTCGCCACAGATTATCGGCGGCTGGTCACGGGACGAGGACCTGTTCGCCAAGGTCTACCCTTTCGATTTACGCCCGCAGGGACACGACATCATCCGCACCTGGATGTTCTCTTCGGTGGTTCGCGCTGACTCGCTGCTCGACTCCGCGCCGTGGAAGCACGCCGCCATTTCGGGCTGGATTCTTGATCCTGACCGCAAGAAGATGTCCAAGTCCAAGGGCAATGTCGTTGTTCCCACGGATGCACTTGATCAGTTTGGCTCGGACGCAGTCCGCTATTGGGCGGCGTCAGCCAAGCTAGGTGCGGACACCGCCTACGAAATCGCGCAGATGAAGATTGGCCGAAGGTTGGCCATCAAGCTGCTCAACGCGTCCAAGTTCGTGCTCAACCTTGGCGCCACAGAAGCAGACATCATCTCCCAGGACGCAGCGGCGGTTACCAATCCGCTCGACCGTTCGCTCCTGGCCTCCCTCGATGAGGTGGTTGAACAGGCCACGGCTGCCTTTGAGAAGTACGACTACGCGCGCGCTCTGCAGCTCACCGAGACGTTCTTCTGGTCATTCACGGACGACTACGTCGAGCTCATCAAGGACCGCGCGTACGGTAGCGCGGGAGATTCCGAGAAAGCATCTGTGCTCGCGGCCCTGGCAACCACCCTTGACCGGCTGCTTCGCCTCTTTGCCCCGGTTCTTCCGTTCGCTACGGAGGAAGTGTGGAGCTGGTGGCGCCGCGGGTCCGTGCACCGGTCGGCCTGGCCTGCCGCAGGCATGCTGGCCTCCGCGGCTCTTGACGCCGATACCGGAATGCTCGCAACCGTGGGCGCTGCGCTGGGTGGTCTTCGAAAGGCCAAGTCGGAAGCAAAGGTCAAGCAGCGCACACAGGTGCTGTCGGCGGTCATCAGCGGCTCAGAAGCGCAGGTCCGGCAGCTTGAGGAAGCGCTTTCCGATCTGAGCGCCGCCGGCAATGCGAGCGGCCTTGAACTCCGCGTTTCCGACGGTGACCTTTCCGTGAGCGACGTCCGACTGGCGCCGCCGGAGGAACCCTCGGCCCCGGCCTGACCCTGCCTGGTCCACCATGCAGAAGCCCCTCCAGCCAGGCAATGGCGGAGGGGCTTTGGCGTTCGTTATTCCGGTCTACTCAGCCACGATCTGTCTCAGTCGAAGGAGGGGCTGGACGTGCGGGATCGCTTCAGCTCGAAGAACTCGGGGAATTCCGCCATCATGACCGCGCCGTCGAAGATGCGCCCGGCTTCCTCTCCGCGGGGAATGCGTGTAAGAACCGGACCGAAGAAAGCCGTTCCGTCGAATGCAACGACTGGGGTTCCAACCTCGTCGCCGACCCTATCGATGCCCTCCTGGTGCGATGCCCGCAACTGGGTGTCATATTCATCGCTGGTGGCGTACTCGGACAGAGAAGCGGGAAGACCGGTCTCTTCAAGTGCCTCACGGATCACTGCTTCGTAATCGGAGGCGCCGCCATTATGGATGCGGGTGCCCATGGCGTCATAGAGCTTCTTGATGTTCTCCCGCCCGTGTAGCTCGGAGGCGGCGATGATCACCCGCACCGGAGCCCAGGCACGATTCATTAGCTCCTCGTAATCCTCAGGAAGGTCCCGGCCTTCGTTGAGGACAGACAGGCTCATCACATGCCAGTCAACTGAGACCTCGCGAACCTTTTCGACCTCTCCCATCCAGCGGGAGGTAATCCAGGCGAACGGGCACACCGGATCAAACCAGAAGTCGGCCTTTTTTGCGGTCTGGTTGGCAGCAATCATGAACAAAACTCCTAGGCGGACTTGTTACGGCGCTTGGCCACTACGTCATGGGAGATCAGTGTGGGCTCGGCCGATTTGTCGACAACTGCTCCGCTGATGACCACGGTTGCGATGTCTTCCCGGCTTGGGAGGTCAAACATCACAGGAAGGAGGACCTCTTCCATGATGGCGCGCAGTCCCCTGGCGCCGGTTCCGCGCTCGAGAGCCTGGTCGGCGATTGCTTCCAGTGCCTGTGGTTCGAAGACCAGCTCCACACCGTCCAGGGCGAACATCTTTTGATACTGCTTGATCAGCGCATTCTTGGGCTCCGTCAGAATCTGCATCAGGGCCGGCCGGTCAAGGTGCGTGACGGTGGTGATCACTGGCAGGCGTCCAATGAACTCCGGAATCAGACCAAACTTGAGGAGGTCCTCCGGCATGACATCGCCGTAGCTGACTTCCTCGTTCGTGAGCGAACTGAGCGGTGCGCCGAAGCCGATGCCCTTCCGCCCTGCCCGCGAACCAATAATCTCCTCCAGCCCTGCGAAAGCACCTGCAACGATGAAGAGCACGTTGGTGGTGTCGATCTGGATGAACTCCTGGTGTGGGTGTTTGCGTCCGCCCTGCGGCGGCACGGATGCCACCGTTCCCTCCAGGATTTTCAGCAGCGCCTGCTGGACACCCTCACCCGAGACATCCCGGGTGATTGACGGATTCTCACTCTTACGCGAAATCTTGTCGATTTCATCGATGTAGATAATGCCTTGCTCAGCCTTCTTGACGTCATAGTCAGCTGCCTGGATGAGCTTTAGCAGGATGTTCTCTACGTCTTCACCTACGTAGCCGGCCTCGGTCAGTGCAGTGGCGTCAGCAACTGCAAACGGCACGTTCAGCCGCCTTGCGAGGGTCTGCGCGAGGTACGTCTTGCCGCAGCCCGTGGGTCCGATCAGCAGGATGTTCGACTTTGCGATCTCGACATCTTCAGCCGGAGACGCATCCGACAGGTTAGCCGAGGCGCGGGGCGTGTGGCCCGACTGGATCCGCTTGTAGTGGTTGTAGACAGCCACAGCCAGCGATCGCTTGGCCGGCTCCTGTCCGATGACGTATTCCTGCAGGAAGTCGAAGATTTCACGGGGCTTCGGCAACTCGAATGTACCGAGATCAGCAACTTCGGAAAGCTCTTCCTCGATGATTTCATTGCACAGTTCTATGCATTCGTCGCAGATATATACGCCCGGGCCCGCAATGAGCTTCCGGACCTGCTTCTGGCTTTTGCCACAGAAAGAGCACTTGAGTAGATCGGTGCTCTCACCAATGCGAGCCATGTGTCAGTCCCCTAACGTGGTCCTGGAGTGTTCCGTCTAGATCTTTGGCCGCTGCCAACTGCTGCAATGGGACGGTCTCCATGCGTCGACTAGGTTCCACTCTAGGCCACTTGGTGCCCCGAATCAGCAATATAGCGCCCGTGGTCTTTCCCCATTTGGAGGGACCACGGGCGCCACTGTCACCAGCTACGGCTTGTTGATCTTCGGCGGTGTGATTTTGCGTGAGGTGAGTACCTCATCCACGAGACCGTAGGCCTTTGCATCTTCGGCGGTCAGAATCTTGTCCCGCTCGATGTCAATGTTGACCTGCTCGGAGGTCTTTCCGCTGTGCAGCGCGAGGGTGTCCTCAAGCCAGGCCCGCATACGCATGACCTCGTTGGCCTGGATCTCGAGGTCCGAAGCCTGGCCGCCCTGGCCGCCGCCGAGTGCCGGCTGGTGGATCAGCACACGGGCGTTGGGAAGCGCAAGGCGCTTGCCGGGGGCACCAGCGGCCAACAGCACGGCTGCCGCGCTGGCAGCCTGACCGAGGCAGACGGTCTGGATCTCGGGACGAATGAACTGCATGGTGTCGTAGATGGCGGTCATCGCCGTGAACGATCCACCGGGAGAGTTGATGTACAGCGTGATGTCGCGCTCGGGGTCAGTGGACTCAAGAACGAGCAGCTGCGCCATCACATCATCCGCGGAAGCGTCATCCACCTGAACGCCAAGGAAGATGATCCTGTCCTCGAACAACTTCGTGTAGGGGTCCTGGCGCTTGAAACCGTAGGGCGTGCGCTCTTCGAACTGCGGAAGGACATAACGGCTTGTCGGCAGCTGGGGAGCCCGGCCGCCGGCTGCGGCCTGGAAATCGTGGTTCATGGTGCCTCCTGTGTGGCAGGTCTATGGGAGTGGGCGTGATGCGGGTCAGTCGCGCTGGGTTCCGCCGCCGCCGGAGACGGATCCGGCATGCGCCGAAATATGGTCAAAGAACCCGTATTCCAGGGCATCCTGCGCCGTGAACCACTTGTCCCGGTCATTGTCCTTGAGGATGGTCTCCACCGACTGTCCGGTCTGCTCGGCGGTGAGTTCGGCCATAACGCGCTTCATGTGCAGGATCAGCTCTGCCTGAATCTTGATGTCAGAAGCGGTGCCTCCGATCCCGCCGGACGGCTGGTGCATCAGGATGCGGGCGTGCGGGGTGGCGTAACGCTTGCCCTTGGTGCCGGAGGACAGCAGGAACTGACCCATCGAAGCTGCAAGGCCCGTAGCCACTGTGACGACGTCGTTCGGGATGAACTGCATGGTGTCATAGATGGCCATGCCCGCAGTCACTGATCCGCCGGGTGAGTTGATGTAGAGGAAAATGTCCTTCTCAGGATCTTCCGCCGACAGCAGGAGCAACTGCGAGCAGATGGCGTTAGCGTTTTCGTCCCGCACTTCAGATCCGAGCCAGATGATCCGCTCCTTCAGAAGCCGGTTGTAGATGTAGTCGTCACGGCTGGCAGGATCAACGGTTGCCATGGTCGGTGTGGTGGATTCGGATGCCATTGCTGATTGACCTCTCACTCAGGTTTTTCTCTCACTGGACACTAACCTGTTTGCGTACTGTTTTGCTCCCGTGCCGTGAGCTGTTCGCTGACGGCGTTAGGAAGCGGGAGGCTTAACGGCAGATGCCGCCAGCAGGGCGCTGACGGCATCTGTTTCCGCTAGGTCGAGCTAAGCCTTCGTGGACTCCGCATCCGCTTCATCAGTGTCTGAAGCGGGAGCATCGGACTCGACAGCCGACGCCTCGACTGCCTCCTCGGAGGCCTCCTCAGCCGCTGTCTCGCTCTCCGCCTGCTCAACATCTCCGGCCGGGCGAACGAAGTCCGAAAGGTCGACAGTTTCGCCGTTGGTATCGGTAACCACTGCAAGCTCCAGAACCTTGGCCAGGGCCTTGCGACGGCGGACTTCACCGACGATCATCGGTACCTGTCCGCTCTGGTCAAGCATCTGCGCGAACTGGTTTGGTTCCATGCCGTACTGGCTTGCCGACGTAACGATGTAGTCGATCAGCTCGTTCTGGCTGACACCGATTTCTTCCTTCTCGGCGACCGCATCCAGGACAATCTCATTGCGGAATGCCTGCTCGGTGTTCCCGCGAACCTCTGCGCGGTGTTCCTCGGTGTCGTGGTCCGCGCCGGCCGAGTGGCTGCTCTCCGAATTGAAGTGCTGCTCAAGCTGCTCTTCGATGACGGATTCAGGCACCGGAACCTCGACGAGTTCCAGCAGTTTCTCAAGCACCTTGTCGCGCGCTTCCACGCCCTGCTCAACGAGCTTGTCTTCTGAAGAGCGCTTCGCCAGATCAGCACGCAGCTCATCAATGGTGTCGAACTCGCTGGCGAGCTGAGCGAAATCATCGTTGGCGTCAGGGAGCTCGCGCTCTTTCACGGCCTTCACCGAAACCGTAACCTCGGCAGCCTTACCGGTGTGCTCGCCGCCGGCGAGCGTGGTCTCGAAGGTCGACGACTCGTCAGCACTCAGGCCGGTCACGGCTTCATCCATGCCTTCCAGCATGGTGCCGGATCCCACCTGGTAAGAGATGTCGACAGCGGAGTCCACTTCCTCGCCGTCGATCTTGGCAGTCAGATCAAGGGTCAGGAAGTCACCGTCGGTAGCGGGGCGGTCCACATCCTTGAGGGTGCCGAAGCGTCCGCGCAGCTCGTCAAGTGACTTCACGACGTCTTCATCAGAAGCTTTCGCAGCCTCAACGGTGACTTCGAGCCCGGAGTACTCCGGAAGTTCAATCTCGGGGCGGATATCGAGCTCAACCGTGAAGAGGAGCTGGCCGTCCTGCGCCGTGGGGTCGGGAACCTCGGTGATTTCCACCTCGGGCCGGCTCAGCGGGCGGATCTTCATTTCCTGGACGGCACTTTGGTAGAAGCCATTGAGGCCGTCGTTGATGGCCGTCTCGATGACGTAACCGCGCCCTACCCGCTGGTCAATCAGCTTGTTGGGGACTTTGCCTTTGCGGAAACCCGGAACCTGCACCTGGGTGGCGATGGTCTTGTAGGCAGCTTCGATGTTCGGCTTGAGTTCCTCGAAAGGGACCTCCACGTTGAGCTTCACTCGCGTGGGAGTGAGGTTTTCGACAGCGCTCTTCACAGCCTAGTTCTCCTGAATGATAGGGATCGGTTCTGCACCGGGTATACGTATCCCGCGAAGGATCATGTCTGCACTGTTTGGTGCAGGTTTCTGCACCGTTGAACACAGAGTCGGGGTGACAGGAGTTGAACCTGCGACTTCCTGCTCCCAAAGCAGGCGCTCTACCAAGCTGAGCTACACCCCGTTGAAGTGCAGAGGCAAGTCTACGAAAGAAACCGCAAGGTTGCACATTTTGAGAATTCGACGCCCTTATGGTGTAGTTATATGCGTTCCAGACCAACCCGGAAATCGCACAGCTTGCACTGCGATCCAGTCCTTAGGTTGTCACGGGGATGTAGCTTAATGGTAAAGCCTCAGTCTTCCAAACTGATTACGCGGGTTCGATTCCCGTCATCCCCTCCACCTCCCCCATACCCAGCTCTCCGGCCCCTTCCGCATCTGGATCAGGCAGCCTGACAGTATGGACACCAGTACAGCTTGCGAGCACCCATCTCTGCCATCGCCACCGACGTGCCGCAGATTCGGCATTCCTGCCCGGTCCTTTTGTAGACGTAGTGGGCCTCCTCAGCGGGCACAGCGGAGCCGTTCCCTGCGCCGGAGGACCGATGGTTCGGCGTCGTCGTAATAATGCGTCCTGCACGCACGCCCTCGTTCATCAGTAGAACCAGGTCTTCCCACAGTGCCAACGCGCCAGCATCCCCGAGCGCCGGGCCCGGGAGCCATGGATGCACACGACGCCGGAAGAGCACCTCGGCGCGGTAGACGTTGCCGACTCCGGCGATCACGGCTTGATTCATGAGCGACAGGCCGACGGCGGTGCGGGTCCGCTGTACCCGTGCAATGAATTCCGCCGGAGGAGTGTCCGGGTCCAACGGATCCGGTCCAAGCCTGGCAATGATTGCATCCCGCTCCGCGCCGGTAATGACTTCGCAGGCTGTCGGCCCGCGCAAGTCCGCCCAACCGTGTGCGGACACTAGCCTCACGCGGACTGCTCCCACGGGCAGTGGTGGGCCGGCATAAACGGCGGGGGCGTCGTCGTCGGCGGTTTCCCTCTCCCCAACGCGCCGGGGTGCGCCGATGCTGGACGCTCCCCGGAACCGACTGTCACCACCGAAGCTCCACGCACCATACAGACCGAGGTGAACACGCATTACCAGGTCATTGTCGAACTCGAGGAACAACTGCTTGCCGTGTGCGCGGGCGCGGGTCAGGACAGCTCCGTCGATACGTTCCGCGCCGTCGGCGAAACGGCCCTGCGGACTGCTCGCCCTCAGCGCCTCACCGGCGAAGACCGAGGTGAACTGGCGTGCGAGCCGGTGGATGGAATGTCCCTCCGGCACTACGGAAGAATCTCGCCGGTGGTCTCGTAGGCAGCGATCTTGCTGATGCGCCGTACGTGCCGCTCAGCACCGCTGAAAGGCTCCTCCAGAAAGGCTTCGACAATGGCGGTGGCCTCTTCGAGAGAGTGCTGGCGCCCGCCCAGCGCCACCACGTTCGCGTCATTGTGTTCGCGCGCAAGCCTGGCAGTGTCCAGGTTCCAGGCCAATGCTGCGCGTACCCCACGGACCTTGTTCGCAGCAATCTGCTCCCCGTTGCCTGAACCGCCGAGCACGATGCCGAGCGCCTCGACGCCCGAAAGCTGATCGTCAACCACTGCCAGCGCCGCTCTTATGCAGAAGGAAGGGTAATCGTCTTCTGCATCGTAGACGGAGGGACCGTGGTCGATCAGCTCGTGCCCCTTCGCTCTCAGATGAGTAACGAGGTGCGCACTGAGCTCCATGCCGGCGTGGTCGGTTGCAATATGAACGCGCATGTAGGGGTCCGTTCCAGGAAGGTTGCAGGTTTCCCTCCCAGATTAGTGCCTGCCGAGCGGCGGTGCCGCAGCAAGCCCGGCTATCGCTCCTGAACCCTGGAGTCCTAGTTTTCTCCAAGTAGCGAAGTACATCCTTTTCATACATCCAAGGGAAGGAAGACCGATGTCTGTATCTCGGCGACAGGTCCTCACAATGGGGGGACTTGGGGTAATTGGAGCCGGGGCGCTGGCCGTTCCGTTCAGCTCCGTCAGCGCCAAGTCCGCCAGCAAGCTGGCGGACAGTGACATGCCGCTGCCGTACCGCGTACCGCTTACGGTCCCGCCGATTTTGGAGCCCTATGCGGTGGGACGCGCGCCGGACGGTGCGAAGGTCCATTATTACAGCGTCACGCAGAAGGCCGGTCTCGCAAAGATACTTCCGCGGCTGACCACGCCGATTCTCGGCTACAACGGAATCTTTCCCGGTCCCACTATCGACCTGCTTCAGGGAACGCGGGCGGTGCTCAAGATCCGCAACCAGCTGCCGCAGGTTCACCCCCGGCACGGGCACACCCTTTCGACGTCGACCCACCTGCACGGGTCAGCCTCGCTCCCCCAGTTCGATGGGTATGCCAGTGACGTGACGCCTCCCGGATTTGCGAAGAACTACGAGTACCCGAACTTCCAGTCGGCTCGTACGCTTTGGTACCACGATCACAACGTGCACACCACCGCGGAGAATGCGTACTCCGGTCTGTCAGCGCAATTCTGCATGCATGATCCTGCGGAGCGCGATCTACTCCCGCAAAACGAGTTCGATGTTCCCCTGACGCTCTCTGATGCCATGTTCGCCGCGGACGGGGGTCTCGCCTATGACGACAACTCCCATTCGGGACTCTGGGGCGACGTCATCCTCGTGAACGGCAAGCCGTGGCCGGTAATGAAGGTCCAGCGACGCGTTTACCGCTTCCGCATTCTGAACGCGTCCATTTCACGTTCCTTCCGCCCGACGCTCAGCACGGGTGAACCTGTTTATGTCGTGGCCACTGACGGCGGACTGATGCCGAAGACGCAGGCGGTTGAGTCCTGGCGCCATGCCGGCGCCGAGCGCTACGAGATCCTGGTGGACTTCTCGGGCTATCAGCCCGGACAGCGCGTTGAGCTGCGGAACCTGTCGAACAAGAACAACGTTGACTACGACTTCACCGATCGGATCATGGCTTTCGATGTCACGGATCAGCCGGTGGACACCGCGGACCACACCTGGAAGACGATCCCCGAAACGCTGGTTTCGCACGAGGTGATGAATCTTCGCCCAGCCCGCGATACCCGCGTCCGCAAGTTCCGTGTGAAGAGAGATGACAGCGTCTGGGTCATCGGGGAAGATTCGTGGGCAGACATCATTGCCAGCGGGTATCGCCGGGTATGCGCTGATCCAGGCCTAGGAGACACCGAGATTTGGGAGTTCGAGAACAGTTCCGGCGGGTGGTTCCATCCGATCCACATCCACCTCATCGACTTTCAGATCCTCAGCCGCAACGGTCGTGCACCTTTCTCCTATGAAATGGGCCCGAAGGACGTTGTGTATGTGGGCGAAGGGGAAACCGTTCGCCTGCTCATGAAGTTCGGGCCGCACCGCGGTAAGTACATGATCCACTGCCACAATCTGCCGCACGAGGACCACGACATGATGACCCAGTTCAGCGTGGGCCTGAAGCCGGGCGATGTGGACCTCAACGATCCGATGAAGGCCGCACCCGCTTTCTGGGACGGCGAGTAAGCCCTCCGCCTCGGCATCTCAGTCCAGGCGGCATTCCCGGCAACGGGAAGGCCGCCTGGACTTTTCTGTGGGTGGATACGGACTGCGGTAGGTGTGCGTGCACAATGGAACGCTCGCGGAGGGACCAGCCGTGCGTACGTTGTGCAGGCACCGCGAAAGTCTCGAAGTGTCTGGTGTCATCCACCTGTACGATTACGACGGCGGCCGGCAGCGGCTGTGTCACTCGTTTTCAGCGGCGGGATGAGACTGCTGCTGCCTACCCGCTTGCGGGCAGACCCCGTTGCAGCTGTCTGAGTCCCCGCCACCACCCGCACCCGGTCTCGCGGCGGGAGCCCTCACTGTACAAACGGGCTAGAGACGGGACATTCATAGCGGGCTTGTCATTCCCGCTATTTTGGCCATCACGACGTCCGCCGCTGAGAACCTTGGACAGCCGGTGCCCGCAGGTGACAGCCAACCACCCTCAGCGGTACAACGGGTGCAACAGCATCGTCCTTATGGCGTGAGCCCGCCGGAGCTGCCGTTGGATGCGGCGGCCTCGCAGGGGCTTTGCGGGATCTGAGCAGGATATAAGCAAGGCCCCCGACGCTTGTACAGCGCCGGAAGCCTTGCTTATGTTTGGGCCGGGATAGCCCTGTGGGTGTTAGAGGATGCTGGTCATGATGTTCCAGCCGGCACCAACCTGCTGACGAGGCTGCCAACCCGCCGCCCCATCACCGCGGTACAGCCACAACCGGCCATCCCGGTCACGAGCCAGCACATCAACCTTCCCGTCCCCGGAGAAGTCACCGGGCCCATGGATGCTGGTCATCACGTTCCAACCAGCACCAACCTGCTCACGAGGCTGCCAACCCGCCGCCCCATCACCGCGGTACAGCCACAACCGGCCATCCCGGTCACGAGCCAGCACATCAACCTTCCCGTCCCCGGAGAAGTCACCGGGCCCATGGATGCTGGTCATCACGTTCCAACCAGCACCAACCTGCTCACGAGGCTGCCAACCCGCCGCCCCATCACCGCGGTACAGCCACAACCGGCCATCCCGGTCACGAGCCAGCACATCAACCTTCCCGTCCCCGGAGAAGTCACCCGGGGCAAGGATGCTGGTCATCACGTTCCAACCAGCACCAACCTGCTCACGAGGCTGCCAACCCGCCGCCCCATCACCGCGGTACAGCCACAACCGGCCATCCCGGTCACGAGCCAGCACATCAACCTTCCCGTCCCCGGAGAAGTCACCCGGGGCAAGGATGCTGGTCATCACGTTCCAACCAGCACCAACCTGCTCACGAGGCTGCCAACCCGCCGCCCCATCACCGCGGTACAGCCACAACCGGCCATCCCGGTCACGAGCCAGCACATCAACCTTCCCGTCACCCGAAAAATCGTGACCATCAATACCAGCTGGGGCATTGATGGTGAACACCCATTGCCCGAGTGGACTGACGTTGCCGGCAGCGTCGACCGCAATCGCACGGAGCGTTGTGGTCTGAGCTATTGCGATTGGCGCGGTGTACAGCGTGCTGGCCACCGTGGGTTCAGTCCCATCCGTGGTGAAACGGATTGCTGCGCCTTCGCTGGCGGCGAGAGTCGCTGTCGTCGCTGCGGTGAACGTACCGCCCGGCGTTGTGGTTGTCAGCTCCGGAGCCACCGTATCGATCGTGTACGTCTCCGTAACGATTGGCGATGCGACTCCCTGATTCACCGCGATGAACTGCAAAACCGTGTCCGCGTTGATGGTGATGGGTCCGGTGTATAGGTTGCCATCGGGCTCGGGAGGCGTACCGTCAGTGGTGAAGAAGATCGGCAAGTCACCCGGGTTGGATGTAAGCGTCACGGTTTGCGGCGTATTGAACGCCCCTCCCGCAATGCTTGCTGCTACAGCCGGGGCTTCCGGTGGAGTGGCACCGACCGTCTTGCCCTGGACAACGAAGTCGGTCGTCCTCGTTCCGATAATCTCCCGAACCGGCACGTTGTCGGTCGTCAAGACCTTGTGGATTTCAAAATAGTTGGTGTCGTAGGGGCTGCCGACGACGGCGTGAGGTGTACTACCGTCTCCGAGGTAGCCCGCGGGTGCCCCTTCAGTCCACCGCAGGAACGGTCCGATCTTCGCTTCGAGCAATGGTGAGAATTCACCGTTGCCGTTCATGCTTCCGAGGTCCTCTGTGTAGCGGAGGCTTCCGGTGTCATCAGCGACAACCTGAAACTTCCCGTACGGATGGGTGATCTCGTAGGTGGCGCCGCTTTCGAACACTGCATCACCCCGAACGCGGATGCGACCGAAAGCGACTTCATCTCCCACCGCGGCTCCTTCGCCCGTGAATGCTGCTTCCAGAGCGAGCGTCAGGCGCACCTCCTCGTCGCCGACTGGCAGGAACGCTTCAGCAGCCCACCAGAAGGACTCACCGGGGAAGTTCCGCGGGAACTGCAGTGGGTCCAAGGGGAACGGCAGTTCTTCGATGATGGGACACAGCGGATCGTTGAGGCACAATTCCAGCTTTACTGGGTCCTGTGCGGCCACGCCTTCACTAGCTGCCCACCCATTGTCCTCAAGGAATGAGGGATAGCCGTGCTGACCGTCTCCGGAAACTGCAACGGGACCTACGGTTTTCAGGTTGTGGATGACGTAGTTGAAGTTCCGGATCTCACCGGCCGTTCCGTCGCCATCGACCGACATAGCCCGGATGAGCGTTGTGCTGGTCACCGGGATGGGCTTGCCGTCGTAGGCGATCGTGGAGCCAACGGCGACGCCGACGGCATCGTACGTCGGTTCCGAACCATCGAGGGTGTAGTAGATCTTCGCTGCTTCGCCCAACTCTGTGGTTCCAGCCAGCGTGACCTGCTGAGGTCCTGCGTGGGGACCGGGCGTTGCGCTCGGTGCTGCCTCGATCCAGGGGCTCGTGGCATCGAGAGTGTAGGTTTCAGTCTGGATGCCGGTCCGCTGAGTCGGCTCGGTCATGCTGACGGCCATGTACTTCAACACCGTCTTACCGGGGGTGGCGAGTTCTACAGGAGCCACATCCTCATCACCCTCGGATGGTGTCCACACGGTTGCCGTGGCGCTCACGGTACCGTCCTCGGCCATCGGCTCGCTGTTGTCGGTCGTGTAGATGATCTTCGCCTCATCGGGGAAGGACGCCTGGATGTTGACCGTAGTGGCCGCCCTGTAGACGCCGCCAGGCTTGTCCACGCCCACACGTACCGTGGCGATCTTGCCCTGCACTGCAAAGAGGTCCGTCTCAGCAGTTTCCATGCCGGGACCTTCAAGGCGGAAAAGGTTCATACCAGACGGGCTTCCGGTTACGGTATGCGGAATGTTTGGATCACCGATTGATCCGGCCGGAGCTTCCGCATCCCACCGCAGGAATGGTCCGATCTTTCCGCTTAGCGGCTCTGTCCAGTCACACGGCTGCTGGAGGCAGCCGAGATCCTCGGTGAAGCGCACCCGTCCGCGATCGTCTGCCGTCACTTCAAAGATCCCGTACGGTGTCGTCGCCGTATAGGTTTCCAGCGGTTGGGCTCCATCAAAGCGGATACGCATCCGGGCGAACGCGTTCTGCTGGCCCTGCGCAACGTCGCCGGCTCCGCCGAACGCCGCTTCCGTGGCCATGATGAGGCGTGCTTCTTCCCCCGTCGATAACGGCAGGGATGCTTCCGCTGAGTACCAGAACGACTCGTCCGGAAAGTTGCCCGGGATAGCCGGTGGCTGTGCCGGATCGAAACCCTCCGCGACCACGGGGCACACAGTGGCGACATCAAGGCAAAGCTCGAGCCGGAGGCCAGTCTTGTCGCCGTACCAATACGGATACCCCGTCTCCGGGTTCACAGGGCCGACGCTCCCTTGCGGGCCCGTTGCTACAGCTGCCGGCAGTATTGCGGTGGACGCCTGCGGAATGGCGCCAGCTGGTGGACCGAAAGTGGACAGGAGCACAACCGCCGTCGCAGTTATACCGGTCCCCCTCCATAACTTGCTTGCGCGCGGAGTTGCCCCTGCCGCAAGGTGTGTTCCGTTCGATTTCATCATCGTCTCCCTGATGGTTTCCGAGTCCCCCGACGAACGAGACCGCTCCCGGGTGAGGCAGAGGTAAAACTTGCCCTGGGGCAACTGTGCCGAGTGGAGGCTGGGAATACCTTGAGATGTTCGCTGGCGGCAGCGCGCAGCTGAGCGCCCGGCGAACACGCCGGCTGCCGAAGCTGGAACGGTTCACTGCGGGCACTCGGCATTTCACGGATCAGCTTTGTGCAAGAGCAAGGCCCCCGACGCTTGTACAGCGCCGGAAGCCTTGCTTATGTTTGGGCCGGGATAGCCCTGTGGGTGTTAGAGGATGCTGGTCATGATGTTCCAGCCGGCACCAACCTGCTCACGAGGCTGCCAACCCGCCGCCCCATCACCGCGGTACAGCCACAACCGGCCATCCCGGTCACGAGCCAGCACATCAACCTTCCCGTCCCCGGAGAAGTCACCGGGCCCATGGATGCTGGTCATCACGTTCCAACCAGCACCAACCTGCTCACGAGGCTGCCAACCCGCCGCCCCATCACCGCGGTACAGCCACAACCGGCCATCCCGGTCACGAGCCAGCACATCAACCTTCCCGTCCCCGGAGAAGTCACCGGGCCCATGGATGCTGGTCATCACGTTCCAACCAGCACCAACCTGCTCACGAGGCTGCCAACCCGCCGCCCCATCACCGCGGTACAGCCACAACCGGCCATCCCGGTCACGAGCCAGCACATCAACCTTCCCGTCCCCGGAGAAGTCACCCGGGGCAAGGATGCTGGTCATCACGTTCCAACCAGCACCAACCTGCTCACGAGGCTGCCAACCCGCCGCCCCATCACCGCGGTACAGCCACAACCGGCCATCCCGGTCACGAGCCAGCACATCAACCTTCCCGTCCCCGGAGAAGTCACCCGGGGCAAGGATGCTGGTCATCACGTTCCAACCAGCACCAACCTGCTCACGAGGCTGCCAACCCGCCGCCCCATCACCGCGGTACTGCCACAACCGGCCATCCCGGTCACGAGCCAGCACATCAACCTTCCCGTCACCCGAAAAATCGTGACCATCAATACCAGCTGGCGGCGCGGTGGCCGCTAGGTAGGAGAAGCTCAGCGGGGCGGAATCGCCGTTCGACGTTGAGATCACGACGTCCGCGCTGCCCGCTGTGTGGACGGGAGTAGCGAAGGAGAGTTCCGTAGAGGAGGAAACCGCGACGTTCCCAGCTGGAATGCTCACTCCGTCCACTGTGACCGAGGTTTCGCCTGGAACGAAACCGCCGCCAAGCACCGTCACGGACGTTCCGCCTTCAGTCGAACCGGAAGTCGGCGACAGCGCTGTGGCTGTCGGTGTGGGCGCCGCCGCGGTGTAGGTGTAGGTCACCTCATTGGAGACGCCGGCCGGCGTCGTAATGAAGATCGCAACCGGTCCCGCTGTATTCGCTTCGACCGTGAAGGACAGCTCCGTGTCGGACACGACGGTGACGTCATCATCAAGGAATGATGCAGGTCCCATGGTCACCATGGTTGCGTCGGATAGGAAGCCCGCGCCTCGTAACGTGACCACGGTGGTACCTTCCAGCGGACCTTTGTCCGGAGTGATGGACGTGATGACTGGAGGCGCAGCCGCTGCAATGTAGGTCAGATCCACGGTGCCGCTCGTGCCAACCGGAGTGGTGACGCTCAGCGGTGCAATCCCTGCCGGATGGGCCGGCGCATTCACAATGAGCGTTCCTGTGTTCATTACCTCTACGTCGTCCGGAGAAATTACAGTGTCCCCGACGGTGACGCTTGTCTGTCCCCTGACGAATCCCGATCCGAACACCCAGACCTCCTCGCCTCCGGTCGATGCCGTATCGTCCGGATCGACTTCCTCAACCTCCGGGGCCTCGGGAGCAGGTTCGGCATAGGTGAATTCGAGCCCGTTGGTTGTTCCGGAGGGAGTCGTTGCAGTCACCACTGCCGGGCCGGCGGTGCCTGCCGGAGTAGTGAAAGTGAGTTCCCTGTCGGACACGACGACGACTCCGCGTGCTTCGGTCCCACCAATGGCAACTGTTGTGTCCGCTGTGAAACCGGACCCTCGGAGCGTCACCGCGTCTCCCCCGGTACTGACGCCATTTGCCGGCAGCAGTTCTTCCGCCGTCGGCGCTTCCGGTGCCTCCAGATGCTCGCAGTTCACGTCTCCAATTGAGATGCGGCCAAGCCAGATTGTAGCGATCTTGCCCACCTCGGGAGCTGACCCGGTGAGCGAGAGGTTGACAGTCAAGCCCGAAGCTGTGGCTGAAGAGGCGTTCTGGGTGGCTGTGGCCGGTAGAACTCTGGCGACAAGTTCAGCGGCTGTCATCCCCGGCACGGTCGCCGCTGCTGCGATCCTCTGCCCTTCCACTGGCACCTCGTCCATGTCAACCGGTGTTCCCAGAATGGTCACATCCTGGGAATCCGTCTCGGCTGCGGGGGAAGTTCCGGGTAGGCAGTCCGCGGAGGAGGCCACTTGTTTTGCCTCTACCGCTGCCAAGCCGAACATTGAAACCGACAGATCCTCGACGAGAACCGAGCTGGTTGTTCCTTCCGCGCCTGACGTCGTCGTGAGCGCAGCGGTACCTGCCACGCTGGCTCCTGTTAGCGCACCGAGATGCGCTGAGAGGTCCGGTATGGCAACTTCGCCCGTCGCCTCAATTGCTGCACCTGCGTCTACGTCCAGCAGGATTGAGCGGCCCAACTCCAGCGACAGTTGCAGTTTCACGGCCGACGCATCCGCATCGCCGGGGGCGCCGAGCGTTGGCGTTGCAACCATCGCTGTGCCACCAATCGCGAGCGCCGACGCTATCGCGGTGACCCTCGCAGTGCTCCATCTCGAGGACATATTCACACTCCTATGCAATCCGGACAGCCGCATCGCCAAACCGCCACCGGTGGCGGGACGTTGCACGACTGCGTGCTGATGCAACGGTAAGGAAGGGACCTTGTGAACAGGTTGAGCTCGGCCTTCAACCGGACAGCGCTATCGCCCGCGCAAGGGCAACGGCGAAATGGTGAAGGTGCACCGTTCTGCGTAAGGTGGATCACACCGCGTTACCGCGCGGTACCACTCCCCCACTCTCGGAGGCATCACCTTGCCAGGTATGAACCTGACGCGGGACGAAGCACGCCAGCGCGCGGCCATAGTCAGCGTCCACAGCTACGCCATCAATCTTGACCTGACCCGTGGTGACTCGATCTTCGGGTCAACCACCGTAGTGTCCTTCGACGCCGAGCAGGGTACATCGACGTTCATTGACGCCGTCACCGCATCGGTCCACCGGGTGACGCTCAACGGTGTAGACCTTGATGTGGCGGATGTCTCTGACGGCGTCCGCATCCGTCTGGATAACCTTGCTGTGTCCAACGAGCTCGTGATCGATGCCGACATGCTCTACATGAACACCGGTGAGGGCCTGCATCGCTTCGTCGATCCAGTCGACAATGAGGTGTACCTCTATACGCAATTCGAGGTTCCGGATTCCCGTCGTGTTTTTGCCGTCTTCGAGCAGCCGGATCTGAAGGCGACATTCCGATTCACCGTGACTGCGCCGTCGCACTGGGATGTCATTTCCAACTCCCCCACGCCCCAGCCCGCTGAAGCCGGCTCGGCTGATGAAGGCGGGGCACGCTCCACCTGGGCCTTCGAGCCAACACCGGTGCTCTCTTCCTACGTCACGGCCCTCATCGCCGGGCCGTACCAGTCCGTGCGCAGTGAACTCACGAGCTCGGACGGACGGACCATCCCCCTCGGCGTCTTTGCACGCAAGTCGCTCATGCAACACCTCGACGCCGAGAACGTCTTCGAGCTGACCCGCCAGGGCTTCGAGTTCTTCGAAGAGCAGTTCGGCGCCCCTTATCCGTTCGAGAAGTACGATCAGCTGTTCGTTCCCGAGTTCAACGCGGGAGCGATGGAAAACGCCGGCGCGGTGACCTTCCTTGAAAGCTATGTGTTCCGTTCCCGGGTGACCGAAGCCACCATTGAACGCCGCGCTATCACTATCCTCCATGAACTCGCCCACATGTGGTTCGGTGACCTGGTGACCATGCGCTGGTGGAATGACCTGTGGCTCAACGAGTCCTTTGCAGAGTTCATGTCCACCCTGGCGTCCGCGGAGGCAACGAAGTTCACACAGTCGTGGACCACGTTCGCATCCCTCGAGAAGGCCTGGGCGTACCGTCAGGACCAGCTGCCCTCCACCCATCCCATCGTGGCTCCGATCAATGACCTGGAGGACGTGCAGGTCAACTTCGACGGCATCACCTATGCCAAGGGCGCTTCCGTGCTCAAACAGCTGGTGGCGTGGGTCGGTCAGGACAAGTTCATGCAGGGAGTGCGGGAATACTTCGGCAAGCACGCCTGGTCCAATACCGAGCTCTCCGACCTGCTCGTCGAGCTTGAGAAAGCAAGCGGCCGTGACCTGAAGGAGTGGTCAGCCCAGTGGCTGGAAACGGCCGGTGTCAACACCCTCCGTCCGGAGATCACTTCCAACGACGACGGCGCTATCACCTCCTTCGCGGTCCAACAGTCCGCGGTGGCGGACTTTCCGACGATCCGTTCGCACCGCTTGGCGATCGGTTTCTATGATTTGACAGGCAACGGGCAGCTTGAGCGCTCGCACCGGGTTGAACTCGATATTGCGGGAGAACGCACGGTTGTCGATGAACTCATCGGGTTGCAGCAGCCGGATCTTGTGCTGCTCAACGACGACGATCTCGCCTACGCGAAAATCCGGCTTGACGACCGGTCGCTGCGAACCGCTACCCGTCATCTGAAGGACTTCAGCGAGTCCCTGCCCCGCACGCTGGTGTGGGCGTCGGCCTGGGATGCAGCCCGCGACGGAGAGACACCTGCACGCAATTACGTCGAGCTGATCCTGCAGAACATCGCCTCAGAGTCTGACTCCTCAGTGGTTCTGGTGCTCCTGCGGCAACTCGCAACCACTCTCGCCCTCTACGTGAGTCCGGCTGACCGGCAGCCAATGGAGATAGCTGCCGCGGACAGCCTGTGGCAGTTGGCGGAGGGTGCTGACGCCGGGTCGGACTCGCAGCTACAGTTCGTGAAGGCGTTCGCCGTTCACGCTCAAACCGGACCACAGCTCGACATCATCGAACGGATCCTTGACGGTTCCGCTGCACCAGAGGGACTCACTGTGGATGCTGACCTGCGGTGGGAGCTATTGACCAGCCTCGTGGTGGGTGGCCGGAAGACCCAGAGGGATATTGACGCCGAACTCGAGCAGGACGCCACGGCCACCGGCGCCCTTGCCGCTGCGCAGGCGAAGGCGGCCATCCCGACCGCTGAAGCAAAGGAGGAAGCCTGGACGGCCATCGTGGAGCGCTCAGACATGCCAAACGCTGCACAGCGTTCGGCGATCGCCGGCTTCACACGGGTCCATGACACGAATCTTCTGGAACCTTTCGCCGGGAAGTACTTCGCTTCGGCGAAGGATGTGTGGGCAAACCGCACGCATGAGATCGCCCAGCAGATTATTGTCGGCCTCTATCCATCGCGATTGACTACGCAAGGCACACTCGCGGCCACTGACGAGTTCCTGGCAACTCTGGATCCGGACCTTGCCTCGCTTCGCCGGCTCGTTCTGGAAAACCGGGACGGCGTGGCACGCGCTCTCAGGGCGCAGGCAGCAGATAAGTAGCGAAGAAGCCGCTAGTTGCACCCGTTGGCCGGTCCGCGCACTGCGGTTATCGGCCAACGGGTGTACTTTGTGGCTATGAACCTCTCTGAGCATCACTATCAGGTACGCGTGGTGTGGACGGGGAACCGCGGTGCCGGCACATCCTCCTACCGGTCCTACACCCGCGATCACGAGGTGGCATCAGCCGGCGTCCCCATCATTCCCGGGTCGGCAGACCCGACGTTCCACGGCAATCCCGAACGTTGGAACCCGGAGCAGCTCCTCCTTGCCGCTCTTTCGCAGTGCCATATGCTGTCCTATCTTCATATGGCGGTCAAGAACGGCATTGTTGTGACTGCCTATGAAGATGCGGCCGAGGGAACCATGCGGCTCAACGCTGATGGCAGTGGTGAGTTCACCGGCGTCATACTGAAGCCTCGGGTCACCATCACGGACAGCACGGTCAAACATACGGCCCAGTCAATCCACACCGACGCGGCTGCGGCCTGCTTCATCGGACGATCAGTCAATTTCCCCGTCTTGCATGAACCGGTTGTCATGGTTGGCGGCACAGCGAACCCGGTCACCGAGCTTTCCCGCCAGAAGACCACCGCCTGACCAGCTAATCTAAGCTGCGCAGCGCGATTGCCGCCGGAAACCAGTGTGCGCTCGCGCCTGCCGACGACGGGTAATCTTGAGCTGCCCGACGAGCCCTGAATGTTCCCGGCCGCGTACAGCCCGATGAAAGGTATTCCCATGCAGTTTCTTGACCAGCTCGGTTACGGCGGAAACATCATCGCCGCCGCGCTGATCCTGCTGGCTGCTCTCATACTCTGGCTCATACTTCGCGCGTTGATCAACCGCATGGTGAAGCGTGTGCAGAACGGCTATGAGATGTTCAAGAAACCGCATTTCCAGTGGGCGCAGCCGGTGTTGCGCACACTTGACCACAAGCGGCGAATGCAACGAGCCGAGACCATCGGTGCGCTACTGCGCAGCACGACGGCGGTCACGATCGCGATCATCGCGCTCATGACCGCAATCGAGCAGCTCGGAGTCAACATCGGTCCTATCCTCGCAAGCGTCGGGATCGTCGGTATTGCCATCGGTTTCGGAGCCCGGGAAGTAATCCGGGACGCGTTCCTGGGATTTTTCATCACCATCGAAGATCAGTACGGCATCGGCGACGTCATCGAGGTGGGAGATACCGTCGGGGTTGTGCAGTCCGTCGGACTGCGAATCACACGCATGGTGGATGAGAACGGTGCAATCTGGTACATCCGAAACGGTGACATCATGAAGGTAGGCAACAGGACACAGGGCAACTACGTTCCGCCCGCAGCAGATGACGAAAAGGTGGAAAAAGCCAATGAGCAGTGAAACACCCGGTCCGATTCCCATCCCGTCGAGATTCGGTGAACCGATTGCCCAGTTGACCCCGGTGGGGCCGCGTTTTGACCAGCCGTCTTATACCGACAACTTTTACGAGGCCGTCGGTGGGCATGAAACGTTCGTCCGCCTGGTCGATGTGTTTTACGCCGGCGTGGCATCGGATGAGTTGCTGCGTCCCATGTACCCGGAAGAGGATCTGGGTCCAGCCAAGGAACGCCTCCTGCTGTTTCTTGAGCAGTACTGGGGCGGACCGAAAACCTACGGTGAGACTCGTGGCCACCCCCGTCTGCGGATGCGCCACCAGCCCTTCCACGTCACACCGGCTGCCCGCGACCGCTGGCTGACGCATATGCGCGACGCCGTCGATTCCCTTGAACTTTCACCGCTGCACGAGGCGACGCTATGGGACTATCTGGATCGGGCGGCACATTCCATGGTCAATTCAGCCTGAGGTCTGCAGAGCCCTGCTGCGGTTTAGAGAACAGCGGCCTGGCGTACGAGGACGTGCCCGGTTCCCGTACTCAGGCGCGTCCAACGGTTGTTGGTGAAGATGCTTGCCCGCTCGCCCGGTTTCAGGAAACCGAGGACAAACGCACCAAAAGCTGCCCCTGCGGGCAGATCCGCCGGTGCCTCTGCAACCGGGCGTCCCCAAATGATGCCGCGTGCGTTGTTCACAACGATGGCGCCGGGAGACTGCGGCACTGATTGAGCCACTTCCCGGATACCCTCCGAGGCAGCGGCGAGCAGCAGGTCAGTTGACATCGAGCCTTTCGATTCCCAGCCGGCCCGCGGCGGCAGAACTCCAGCCCAGATTTCAGTGACCGTTGTCGGCGGCACCGGCAGAACGACGTCGTTCTCCGTCATGCGGGCCAGCCGGTCGGACACGGACGCTAAAGCCACCGTTGTGTCCAGCTGTCCCGGTTCCGCGAGCGGAATGGTGCGCAGGCCGAGGACCGTCGGCGTCGCCTCGCCGAGAATGCGGGGGGCGAGGATGCACACGTACGCCGCCAGCACCTTCCCGCTGGCTTGGAGACGGACTGCTCCGTCCTCGGCTGCGCGTGCGCGTCCTACGTAAGTGCGCAGGTCCAGCATCACCTGTGGATCGGCAAGTGAGAGTTCTCGGGACATGGTGGAGGGTTGAGACATGGTGCAATTCTCTCATCCGCGCAGTTGAGGCTGAACGCCGCGCAGTCTAATGTCGGTGATGGTTCCACTGAAGGCATGCTGCCGGATGAGCCGGGAGCCGTCCAGGCACAGCGCCGTGTAGTACAAGGAGCCAACCATCACCATGTCCGTCCAGCCCTCACAGGACCCTACAGCCGCGCTTGTCACCCTTCTCGACCTGGACAGCGCCGCAGGAGCCCAGACGGACGAGGAGATCTTTGTGGCTACTCCGGTGAAGCAACCGGGCAAGCGTGTGTTCGGAGGCCAGGTGCTCGCCCAGGCTCTGATGGCTTCTATCCGCACCGTGGAATCGGCGCGCTTTGTGCACTCAATGCACGGCTACTTCCTGAGGGCCGGCGATGCCGCCCTGCCCATCACCTTCGGGGTACAGCGGCTGCGCGACGGACGGTCATTCTCGGCGCGTCGGGTTCACGCATACCAGAACGGCGTGCCCATCCTGTCAATGATCGCTTCCTTCCAACAACCTGATGAGGGAATCACGCACCAGGAGTCCATGCCGGCCGACGTCCCGGAGCCGGAGTCGCTCCCCTCGACGGCGGATCTCCTGGGACGCTTCGATCATCCGGTCGCGAAAGCGTGGGCCTATGATCGCCCGTTCGACATCCGCCATATCGACTCCCCGCTCTATGTCGAGAACACAGGATCGGATGAACCTGTGAACGCCGTCTGGATGAAAACATTCGGAGCGATGCCCGCAGATCCCGCGATGCATCAGGCGGCTCTTGCGTACGCGAGCGACTACACGCTGCTCGAATCGATCCTGCGCCCGCACGGCCTTACCTGGATTCACCCGGGGATGAGCGTGGCGAGTCTAGACCATGCCATGTGGTGGCATCGCCCGGTTCGGGTCGATGAATGGCTGCTGTACATCCAGGCATCACCCAGCGCTTCCGGTGCCCGCGGGCTGGCGTTAGGAAAAATCTATAACCGCTCCGGCCATCTCGTTGCCACAGTCGCGCAAGAGGGCATGATCCGCGTGCCTGACGACGCAGGCAGCAAGCTGAAGGGTGCCGTGCAGAAAAAGCTGATGGACCAGAAGATGCGTCGCTGGAAGAATTGAGATCCGTGCTTAACTGACTGAGGGAGCGCGCGGTCCGCACGCTCCCTCAGTCAATGTCAGCTCGCTTTTCTAGTCGCGGGTGAGACGCCGGTGTGTCACACGGTGAGGTTTGGCGGCATCAGGGCCAAGCCGCTCAACCTTGTTTTCCTCATACGCCTCGAAGTTACCCTCGAACCAGTACCAGTTCGCCGGGTCTTCCTCAGTGCCCTCGTAAGACAGGATGTGGGTAGCTACCCGGTCCAGAAACCACCGGTCGTGCGAGACCACAACGGCGCAGCCTGGGAATTCGAGCAGCGCGTTTTCCAGGCTGGAAAGAGTCTCGACATCGAGGTCGTTGGTGGGCTCGTCGAGGAGGAGCAGATTTCCACCCTGCTTCAGCGTCAGCGCGAGGTTCAGCCGGTTACGCTCGCCGCCGGACAACACTCCCGCCTTCTTCTGCTGGTCGGGTCCCTTGAAACCAAACGCGGACACGTAAGCACGGGACGGCATTTCGACCTGGCCGACCTGAATGTAGTCAAGGCCGTCCGACACTACTTCCCACAGCGACTTATTGGGATCGATCCCGCCACGGGACTGGTCCACATAGGAAATCTTGACGGACTCGCCGATCCTCAGTTCTCCGCCGTCGAGCGGTTCCAGACCGACGATGGTCTTGAACAGGGTGGTCTTTCCGACGCCGTTCGGGCCGATTACTCCGACGATACCGTTCCGGGGCAGAGAGAAGGACAGTCCATCGATGAGGATGCGATCGTCATAACCCTTCCGGAGATCATGTGCTTCAATCACCTGGCTGCCGAGGCGCGGGCCGGGTGGAATCTGGATTTCTTCGAAGTCCAGCTTTCTGGTCCGCTCTGCTTCCGATGCCATCTCCTCATAGCGGGCAAGACGCGCCTTGGATTTGGTCTGGCGACCCTTCGCGTTTGACCGCACCCATTCAAGCTCCTCAGTAAGCCTCTTGGAAAGCTTCTGGTCCTTCTTGCCCTGAATCTCGAGCCGCGCACGCTTCTTCTCCAGATACGTGGAGTAGTTGCCTTCATAGGGGTAGAGATGTCCGCGGTCAACCTCCGCAATCCACTCAGCGACATGGTCAAGGAAGTAGCGGTCGTGAGTGACGGCGAGAACTGCGCCGGGGTAGGCAGACAGATGCTGCTCGAGCCACAGCACGCTTTCAGCGTCAAGGTGGTTGGTCGGTTCGTCCAGCAACAGCAGGTCCGGCTTCTGGAGCAGCAGCTTGCACAGCGCAACGCGGCGCCGCTCTCCACCGGAGAGTATCGACACGTCAGCCTCGGGCGGTGGGCAGCGCAGGGCATCCATCGCCTGCTCGAGCTGGGAATCGATGTCCCAGGCGTCTGCGGCGTCAATGGCTTCCTGGAGCTTGCCCATTTCATCGAGCAGCCGATCGTAATCGGAGTCAGGGTTGGCCATTTCTTCGGAGATCTCGTTGAAGCGCTGGATCTTGCCATAGATTTCTCCGACGCCCTCCTGCACGTTGCCGAGAACCGTCTTTTCCTCGTTCAGGGGCGGTTCCTGGAGGAGGATGCCAACTGTGTATCCAGGGCTAAGCCGTGCCTCGCCATTCGAGGGAGTATCCAAACCAGCCATGATTTTCAGGATGGTGGACTTTCCCGCGCCGTTGGGCCCCACGACACCGATTTTGGCGCCCGGGTAGAACGACATACTTACGTCGTCGAGAATTACTTTGTCCCCAACGGCCTTACGGGCCTTGGTCATTGTGTAGATAAATTCCGCCATAGTCCAAGGCTACGGCGTGAGGACGCCTAGAACATATTCGACGGCGTCCCGTTGGTGCGCCCGGCTGTGGGCTTTTACCGCTGGTCCCCGACGAAGCACCTGCCGCTGGCGAGGACGGGAAGTTGAGTGACTGTTGAAGAGCCATCACGGATGTGCCCGAAGACGCAGGTGTCTCCAAGCGGCACGGCGGCGGTCATCGCGTCTACTTCGAGACCGGTTGGAGTGGTATCAATGGACACCTCGACGGAACGCTGGTCCGCTCCCGCCGCCTCGAAGGCAGCCAGCAGCGCTTCTGCATCCGGGTCATCTGTCTCAGCTGCCAACGAACTCAAGGAGTCCTTGAGACTGGAGGTAAGAGCGCCGATATCGGAGGGATTGGGGGCGGTCGTCGATACTGCAGTACCGGGGCTTTGCGCTGCCGGTGCCATTCGGATAGCCCGGGGTTCACTTCCGGCAGCGCCCGTCCCGCAGCCGCTGGCGCCGATTCCGATGCCCACACACAGGATGCACGACAGCGCAGCCGATCGTACTGTCCTGATGTCCATCCTTGCCCCTCACCGGTCTCCGTATGCAGCAATTCTGTCATGGCGCTGCCGGGAATTCGTCTAGAAGGGCGCCGACGCCAATTCCCGGTCCCCGCCGACCTCCGTCTCCGCCGGGTCATCCGATGGCTCGGGCGACTCCTCAACGGCTGTACCGGGCGCCCCGTAACCGGGTGTGGAAATCTCGCCGGTGGCGTAGTTCACGCCATCGAAACCCTCATCTGCACCTTCCTGCACCGCAGAGTCATTCCGATCTGCACTTGATCTCCGGAAACTGGCTGTGCCGAACACGAGGTCATGCCCGGCTGAATCCGCATCAATTTCAACGGTGGTGCCGCTTTTACCCTCGTCAGTGATCCAGGTGCGAACCCTTAGTTTGCCCGTGACAATGATGCGGTCGCCTTTCTGCAGGCTTACGCCGGCGTTGGTGGCCAACTGCCGGAACATTGACACTGAATACCAGTTGGTGTCGCCATCCACCCACGCGTTGGTCTTCTTGTCGAAGTAGCGATCAGAACTACCCAGCCTGAATTTGGCGATCGGCAGCCCACTACCTGCTACAGCGCACTTGATCTCGGTACCCACAAAACCGCGGATTGTCACATAGTTGCTCATCATGCGTCCCTTCAAGAAAACGAGAACCGACACCGGTGCGTCGGCTGATTCCAGTCTGTGACGGGATCGCTTGCCCAGTGGCCTGTGGATGCGGCTATGTGCGAAAGTGCAGTGCAATTTGTCCGCTGTGGAGGAGATAACGCAGACTAGGAACCGCTAAACTCATGTGGGCAGTTCGCCCGCCAGGCCCCCGTAGCTCAATGGATAGAGCAACGGCCTTCTAATCCGTAGGTTGCGCGTTCGAGTCGCGCCGGGGGCACCGAATCATTCGGGAAAGGTCACTCTCAGTTCGAGATAGTGCTGGCCCGCAACGTCCTGCGAGTACTCTGCCCGGCCAGCGATACCCTCCAGTTCATCAGTCCCTGACCCGGGAATGATGTGTCCGGAACTCGCCGCTGCGTTTCCTTCAGCCAGCCCCCAATGCTGGACGATCACGCTACCGCGCCGCCCAAGAACGCTACCCGTGAAGACTTCTGATGCCACATAACCGGCTCCCCTGTTATTGCCGGCCATGAGCAGTTCAGCAACCGAAGAACCTTCGATGTCTCCGGCGAACTCTTTC
The DNA here is from genome assembly GCF_056679915.1 of Arthrobacter sp. PTI12. Lineage (NCBI taxonomy): Bacteria > Bacillati > Actinomycetota > Actinomycetes > Micrococcales > Micrococcaceae > Arthrobacter > Arthrobacter sp. PTI12. Next base: position 2,310,216 of record NZ_CM155256.1, read on the forward strand.
GTCGCGCGAACACGCGTCAGTTCACTGTCAGCGCCTTCCACCGAATATGACTCAGGTTCCCACTGCGAGATATCAAATGCGGCCCGGACAACCTGTTCCTGCAGTTCGCTCATCCTTCCAGTATTGCGTCATCAGGCACGCTTCGCATGTTCGCTGGACCGGTGCTTATCGGCTAAGAGGGAGCTGATCCGTTGATCGCGACCCTCGAAAGAGGGTCTTCGTTCGCGGATCCAACAGCACGAGATAGGTCGCAAACGCCACCCCGACCACTGCGGCAATCTGGCGGGCAGTTCCAAGGTCAAGTTCGATATAGGGGAATATGTCCAGTTGGTCGGAGATCGCATAAATCATGAAAAAGGACACCAGAAAGTACAGCACCTTCACCTGCCAGTCATCCCTGATCCCGGTCACGGCAAACAACGGAATCAGCCATACGACATACCAGGCCTGGATCATTGGCGCTAGGAGTACGACGGCGGTGAGCGCCAGCGCCAGCCGGCGGACGAGGTGCGCATGGTCCCCCTTGAAAATGAGCCAGGTGATCAGTACCAGCGACACCAAAGTGCCGATCGTGTGGACAACATCCGCCCATGACCAGCCGTCGAAACCGAGGGCGTCTCCGGTCACTGCCACGACCATGCCCAGGAACCCGACCGGTGCATACCAGATCCACACGCTGCCGGGTGTGCTGAGCGCGCCGACCCACCCGAAGCCGAAACCGTTCATGATTCCCAGAATCCAAAGGATTCCGAGGGACATCCCCGCCGTGATGGCCCAGTAGAGGATCTTGCGCGGCCAACTTGCATCGCGGCCTGCCCACATCAGGCCGATGAACGGGAGGAAAATCAGCGTGATCGGCTTGATACCGATGGACAGTGTGACCAGGAGAACCGACGTGACATAACGTCCCTTCGCTGCGAAATAGAGTCCGGCCACTGCAAGGCCCACCATAAGGGAGTCGTTATGGATGCTCGCTACGAAATTGGTCAGGAAGAGCGGGTTGGCAACGGTGAGCCACAGCGCTCGATGTGGATTCACTCCATGCAGTTCTGCGAGTCGCGGCACGTAATAGATGCACAAGGCAACGCCCACGAGCGCCAGCAGGCGAAAGAGCAGGATGGACAGGTCAGGCTGCCCTCCGGTCGCACGGACTATCAGCTCTTCCATCCAGAGAAAAATAGGACCGTACGGAGTTGGGCTCTGTGCCCACAGATCATCCGCTCCGATCTGCAGATAGTTGGAGATCTGGGAATAGCCGTCTTCGTACGGGTTAAGCCCGGCGACCATGACCTGGCCCTGAGCGATATAAGCGAAAACATCCCTGCTGAACAGGGGCAGCGCGAAGCACATAGGGGCAGCCCAGGCGAGGATTGCGGTCAGGATTGTCCGATGCGTCTCCGGTCCCCACCCCTGCAGACGTTGACCGAGCCTCAGCCATGACCTGACCAGGAGCATCCCTCCCAACGCAAGCAGAATGACGGAAAGGACAGCGCCGGCAGGTTCGAACCGCAGCCAGATGATCACCTGCACCTGCCGGAGTTCCCTGGAAGCGAGCGAGAGCCAGCCTACGCCGAACGATCCGACAAGCATGAGCATTGAGCCAATGAAGCCCTGAATGATCGCAATCCTGGGGCGCCCGATGTGCGCGGTCGCAACGGAAGCAGGCGCAGGGGCGGTCATTGCGGGAGGGTCCGATCGTCAGTCTGACAGGGCGGCGAGGAGGAATCGAGGTCGCTCGATTTTAGCATTCACCTGCCCGGACGCCGCCGAACGGTTGTACACATAGACCGGGGTCAACCGATAACCCGGTACATTTGTCGGGTGCCGATAACTAGTGAGCCCATCGTCTGGATCGACTGCGAGATGACGGGCCTGGACTCCGTCGCGGATGCCCTGATTGAGGTGGCAGTCATCGTCACCGACTCTGAACTGAATATTCTCGGTGAGGGGGTCGACGTCGTCATTGCACCGCCTCCCGGCGCACTGGAGTCCATGGGCGACTTCGTGCGCAACATGCATACCGCTTCAGGCCTGCTGGAAGAGCTGCCGTCCGGAGTCACCATGCAGGAAGCCCAGGACCGCGTACTCAAGTACATCACCGCGCATGTGCCGGAACCGCGCCGCGCACAACTGGGTGGCAACTCCGTGGGAACCGACAGGGTGTTCCTTGCCCGCGACATGCCTCTGGTGGTTGAACACCTCCATTACCGGGTGGTGGACGTGTCCACCATCAAGGAGTTGGCTCGTCGTTGGTATCCACGCGCCTACTTCCAAGCTCCGGAGAAGATCGGCAACCACAGGGCGCTGGGCGACATCAGGGATTCGATCCGGGAACTGCAGTACTACCGGAGCACCATCTTTGTTCCTGGTCCCGGACCCGATTCGGAGACCAGCCGCACGGCAGCGCGGAATCTCACCGCCGGAAGCTAGGCGTCACCGGTCCAGGGCGCTGGGGTTCCGAGTGCCTGGAAAAAGTGGTCCGAAAAGTGTGTAGAATTGTTTGCGCTGCCTCGTTCAGCCCCAGCAAGCCCGCCCCCCGTGCGGTGCAGGCTCGGGTTGCTTACCGAGTCGCATGGTGGGTATAGCTCAGTTGGCAGAGCGCCTGGTTGTGGTCCAGGAGGTCGCGGGTTCAAACCCCGTTACTCACCCCATTTCGCCCGCCGGCAGTAGCCGCAGGCTTCCGTGGCCGTCCTGTAATTTCGGGGCGGCCATTGGCATTTCCTCGCTTCGTTTAGAGCTGCGCGAAACGGGGATCAGCAGAAGGGAAAACTGTATGAAACGGGCGTTGTTCGAGGAGGACCACGAACTGTTCCGGGACGTGGCGCAGGAGTTCAACGCACGGGAGATTGCCCCGCACTACGCGCAGTGGGACCGGGAACGCATTATGCCGCGCAGCATGTGGAGCGCCGCCGGTCAACAGGGGCTGCTTGGCCTGGCCGTGCCCGAGGAATTTGGTGGAGCCGGCATGCCCGATTACCGCTTCCGGGTAGTCCTCGACGAAGAGTTTGCCCGGGCCAACCACCTTGGCGCAGCGCTGGCTCTTCACCTGCACGACGACATGGTCCTTCCCCACCTGCTCGCCTACGGCTCGGACGAGCTCAAGCAGCAGTGGCTGCCCGGCATGGTCACCGGCGAAAAGATCACGTCCGTGGCATGGACTGAGCCTGGCGCCGGCAGTGACTTGCGGGGCGTCCGGACCAAGGCCGTGCGCGACGGCGACGGCTGGCTGATCAACGGACAGAAGACTTTCATTGGAAACGGGATCAGCGGTGATGCCTCGCTGGTCCTCGCCCGCACGGATGGCTCCACCGGACGCGGCGGCAGCGAGTCCTTCTCCCTGTTCATGGTCGAGAAGGGTCCCGGATATGAGACCGGGAAGCAGTTGGACAAGATGGGGCTGAAGGCCTCCGATACGTCCGAGCTCTTCTTCGACAGCGTGCGAGTACCGGAGGCGAACCTCGTCGGCGAGGCCGGGCACGGGCTGCGGTACGTGGCCGAACAGTTGCCGCAGGGGCGTCTGGCGATTGCCGTTGCATCCTCGGCCGTGGCGCGGACCATGTATGAGACAACCGTGCACTACGCGAAGGAACGCAATGCCTTCGGCGAGCGGATCATCGACTTCCAGAACACCCGGTTTGAACTTGCGGACATCCAGACCGAGGTCGAGGTTCTGGAAACCTATGTTGATCGGGCCGTCGTGGCGTTCAATGAAGGAGCGCTGGACGCCGTCAGCGCCGCCCGGGTCAAACTATGGGCCAGCGAACGGGTGAAGTCGGTGACGGATCGTTGCCTGCAACTCCACGGTGGCTACGGCTATATCCTCGAATACCCGATCGCGCAGGCCTTCCTCGCTGTCCGTCTCCTGAGCATTTTCGGCGGCACGAGTGAGATCATGCGCGAAACCGTCGGCCGCCATATCGCCCGCTAGCCACCGGAGCAAGGAAGAGTCCCTATGCCTGTCCGTCCCATCACCATCGCCGGCGAACCCGTGCTGCACCGGCGCGCTGTCGACGTCGAACAATTCGACGATGAGCTGCGCTCCCTCATTGCAGACATGTACGAGACGATGGACGAGGCGAACGGTGTTGGCCTCGCGGCACCGCAGATCGGGGTGGGTCTGCGCATCTTTGTTTACGGAATGGCGAATGACGACGACGTTCCCCCTCGTGGAGTCCTGGTCAATCCCACACTGGTCACCACGAAGGTTTCCGGCGCCGAACCGGACGAGGAAGAGTCGGAGGGGTGCCTCTCATTCCCGGGAGAGTCCTTCCCGCTCAAGCGCGCAGAGTGGGCGAAGGTCAACGGGTATGACGGCGAGGGCAACGCGGTCGAGTTCGAGGCAACCGGGTGGTTTGCGCGCTGCATGCAGCACGAGTTCGATCATCTGAACGGCACGCTGTATGTTGACCGGCTGAATGCGCAGTACTCGCGGAAAGCAAGGAAAGCCGCCAAGGTCAACGGGTGGGGTCAGCCGGGATTGACCTGGATGCCGGGTGTCGATCCGGACCCATTCGGCCACTAGTCAGCCGGCAGCGGCTCGCGCGCGAGGTCTTCGAGACGGTCCACCGAACGAAGCGATCCGAACAGCGCCACCATTGGAGCTGTAGCAGCCAGCAGTACACCCACCAGCACGGCTGAGGTAATGCCGAACACTTCGGCGAGGACTCCGCCGAGGATGCTGGCGATGCCGAGCATCCCCCAACTGACCATCCTCGTTGCAGCTCCCAGCCTTCCCATCATTGCCGGCGGACAGACACGTTGGCGGAAGCTTGTGCCGACAACGATATTCAGCGCGATCGATACACCCATAACGAACATCCCGACCAGTCCGATCACCATTCCTGGACCCGGAGTCATGATGAGGAGCGACGCGTACCCAAGCACGCCCGGAACCATGGACCACCGCCACACCGGTCCGGAACCCAGTCGTTCGGTAAGCCGTTTGGCGCTTAGCCCGCCTACAGCCCCTCCCACCGACGTTGCAGCCATCAACAGACCGAGCCAGATTTCCGACTCCTGCAGCACCCGGACAACCAACAGCACCATCAGCGAGGCGACCATGCTGCCGCCCAGGTTCCACAGTGCAGCGTTGAAGAGGATTGCCCGGAGCGGCGCCGTGCTGAAGGTGTACCGCAGCCCGTCCATCATCTCCACGAAGATGCGCCGCTCCCGAACAGCGACCGGCTTTTCTTCGATGCGCAACGACGAGATTGCAGCGAGAGAGGCGAGCGACGCCCCCACCTGCACAAGAAGTGTGTTGGAGGCTCCCATCACCACGGTGAGCCACCCCGCGATACCCCTGCCCGCCGCGTCTGCGGAGGCGCCGGACGCGGTGATGATGCCGTTCCCCTCGACCAGCTCATCCCCCGAGAGCGCCTGCTGCACCAACGCCTGATCGGCGAGGCTGAAGAAAACCGATGACAAACCGGCTATGAATGCGACAACGAACAGGTGGGTGACCGTAAGCATTCCAAACCAGTACGCAACCGGAAGTGTCGCGAGCGACGCTATCCGTGCCACGAGGGACCAGACAATGACAGGCTTGCGCTTCCAGCGGTCAACCCATACTCCGATAGGCAGGCCGAAAAGCAGCCAGGGCAGGAACGCCATGCCGGCAAGGGCCGCCACCGCAAAGTCGCTGGCCGCGAGCTCAACCGCCGCAATGATCGGCAGGGCGACAGCTGCAACGGCAGTGCCGAAAACGCCTACCGTAGCCGATAACCACAGAGCCCTGAACTTAGGATTGCGACTCACCAGGGAAGCTCTGGGTGCAGTCGTCTCGGCCATTCCCTTAGCGTAATGGAACGTCTCTGGTGATAAGCCCGGTTGTGGATGACTGGTCGGGAACGGGCCCGCACTCTTGACGAAACACCGCTTCCCACGGATTATGCAGAGCCGGTGGAGCAAAACCTGCGGAAAGTGGATGGGCTGGCCGATACGCCGGGTTCTGTCCTGCGGATCCGTGAGGAGCTGCAGTGGCGGCCATCCATCTACGAACGCCGTTGCCGGCGCCCTCCAGCGGCCTACCCGGACACTCGGGCGGGCAGCCCTCAACCGTGTCCTGTCTGGCCTTGCTCCGGGTGGGGTTTACCTAGCCGCTCCGGTCACCCGGTGCGCTGGTGGTCTCTTACACCACCGTTTCACCCTTACCCCCTCTGGGCGAACCAGCGGGGCGGTCTATTCTCTGTGGCACTTGCCTGCGGGTTACCCCGAGTGGGCGTTACCCACCACCCTGCCCTGCGGAGCCCGGACGTTCCTCGGGAGAAGCACGAAAAGCGCTTCACACGCGGCCGCCTGGCCAACCCATCCATTCCGATTCTACGCGCCGGGAGACGCCGTATGTGCCGCGGACCTGGTGTGCAGCATTTCGCTGATCCCTCGACGGTAGAGTGTTGAGGTGCTTATTCTGCTCCCGCCCTCTGAAGGAAAAACGGCTGCAGTCAAAGGGCGCCCCCTCGATCTGGCTTCGCTTGCATTTCCGGGGTTGACTGATGCCCGGTCGGAAGTGCTGGCCGCACTTGCGAAGACCAGCGCCCACCATGACGCACATGCTGTTCTCGGAGTGGGGAATTCCCTCGCGGCGGAAGTACGCCGCAATACCGAATTGCGCCACGTTCCCGCCGCGCCGGCCCACTCCATCTACTCCGGAGTGCTCTATGATGCCCTGGGATACCGCAGCATGACCCCCACGCAAAAGCGAAAGGCGGATTCCGCCGTCGTCGTCGTTTCTGCACTGTGGGGTGCCGTCGGGTTCACCGATGCAGTGCCGGCCTACCGGCTCTCGATGTCAGTTGACCTGCCTGGCACGGGCAGGCTGGCATCTTTCTGGCGGCAACGGCTCCGGTCCGTCCTCGATGAGCGGGCCGGCGATTCACTCATCGTCGACTGCCGCTCAAGCACCTACGCCACCGTGTGGTCCGGAGTGCCGGAGCGAACGGTCGCAGTGAACGTGTTCCAGCAACGCAAGGGAGTGAGGACGGCCGTCTCCCACTTCGCCAAACAGACCCGCGGCGAACTGGCTCGTCACCTACTCACCCGCAGGGGAAAACCGCCGGCGACACCAGAGCAATTACTCCGGGCCGCATCGGAGCGATGGACGTGCGACCTCGTGCCTGCAACCAGTAGGAAAGCGGCTCAACTGAACGTTGTCCTGGCACACTCCGCCTGACTCGTCCTGGTCCGGGGCTATTGCGCGTTCTGGTCCGCAACGAGTTCAACCTCAAACCCCTCTGCGTTCTCCAGGTAGGCTGCGTAATGCTCCCGCCCACCCGCGTAGGGGTGCCGATCACGGAACAGGAGGGTCCATCCATGGCTTCCAGCCCGGCGCGCGAGCAGGTCCACCTGCGCTCGCGTACCGGCGTTGAAGGCGAGGTGATTGACGCCTTGCCGGCGCCGCTCGTGTGGCCCCGACAGGACATCAGGGCCGGCCTCGAGCACGAGGTAGGTACCGTTGCCTGCCCAGCTTGCGCCGTTCTCCCAGCTGTCCTTGGGAAGGAACCCTAACCGTTCGAATAGCCACCCCATACTGCTGCGCGCGGCATTAAGATCCTGAATCCAGATCTCGACATGATGCAGGGTCCCTGACGCTATCCGTGGACCACCGACGTCGGCATTCTCGCCCGGCCTAGAATCTTCCTGCGGGCTCGGGGAGCTCTTGGGCTTCCACTCAACCCCTGCCATTCCTGCATCCATAGCCTCGTTCGAGAGCCTGTCTGCGTCCTTGTTCTTCTCGCGGGGAATCCACTCGTACTGGACGCGGCGGGGATCCACGATGCGGCGGGCCCGCCCGGCCAGCTTCTGCATGTCCGCATGCTTGATCTTCCAGCGTCCGCTCATCTGCTCGACGACAAGCTTCGAATCCATCTTGACAAGGATTCGACAGCCGGAGTCAATTTCATCCGCCAATGTGAGGCCCGCGAGGAGCCCCGAGTATTCCGCCACGTTATTGGATGCAATACCGATGTAGCCGGCTTTCTCCACGAGGATCGCGCCCGTCTTTGGATCACGTACCAGCGCACCGTAGCCCGCATGGCCCGGATTTCCCCGGGAGCCGCCGTCAGCTTCAACGATCAGGAGGTCACGGGCAGGGCCGTCAGGGCTCTCGTCGGTGGCGGAGGGAAATGCGTCGTCGAACAGTGTTCCGGCGGAGTCCTGCACTTTCTCAGCTTCCCCACTCGGACGAACGCACAAGGATGCAGCCAGAGTCGGGGCAGAAGACGACGTCGTCTGCCGCGGCGCGTGAGATGTCGGCGAGATCACCGGGGCTGAGCTCCATGCCTGATCCCTCGGACCGGCCGTGGAAGAGACGAGCCGCGCCGACTCCGCGCTTGGCCAGTGTCCTCTCGTAGATTGCGAGAAGGGCCGGCTCAAAAGAAGCCGCCAGTTGATCGCGTGCGGCCTGGACCTCGGCGCGCTCGGCATCGATCCGGCCCAGTTCCTCGTCCCGAGCCCGCTCAAGTTCCCCGAGCTGACTCCGGACTGTCTCCGACCTTTTGCGGGCATCATCCCGTGCTGCCCTCGCGGCTTCGACCCGCTCCATCACCTCGAGCTCGATATCCTCAAGGTCCGAGCGGCGCCGGGTGAGCGAGGTGACCTCACTTTGAAGCGCCGTGAGGTCCTTCGACGTGCCGGAGCCGCTGTTCAAGCGCTGCTCATCACGCTCCAGCCTTGTGACGACTGCCTGCACGTCATCCTCCGCGCGGGTGAGATCCCGCTCGGCATCCCCGAGGTTTGTGGCTGCAGACACCAGTGCGGACTCGGCGTCCGCTACCTGCGCTGCCAGCGCGACCAACTCAGGATTAGCGCTGACGGTGGCCGCTTGCCGCTGCAACTGATTGAGTTTGGAATCACTGGCCTGCAGGTCAAGAAGCCGTAGTTGTTCCGCCTGAGGTGCTTTTGCCACCGATAGTCCTCCGCCGTCGCCGAATTTCGTTGTCCGTCTACCTTATGGCACGCGCTTGAGCACACCGCGCGTCGGCAATTTTGTGCGGCCTGCTAGCCTTCACCGGGCGTGAGCACAAAATCCCAGGGGTCCGAATTAACGGCACTGACCCGGACGTCAACGGTGAATCCCTGATCGGACAGGACGTTGGACAGCGCGTTCGCCGCGGGCGTCAGCCAGAGCCACTCACTGCCGAAGTGGGACACATCAATAAGGTACGGGCGCCCGTTCACTGCGGCTTCCCGCGCTTCCAGTGCCGGGTGGTGCCGGAGGTCCGCGGTCACGTAGACATCAGCCTGGCTTGCACGCACCTGATCGAACAGGTTGTCCCCCGCCCCGCCGCAGACAGCTACCCGCCGGACAAGACCGTGACGATCACCGGCCACCCGCATTCCGCCGGCAACAGCGGGCAGCAGACCGAAGACCAGCTCCGCAAATTCTCCAAGCGAAGTCACCTCTGCCAGATCGCCGACGCGGCCGATACCTTCTTCAGGCAGCCCATCGGCTGAACCTGCGAGCGGTTCCACATTGGTCAGTCCGAATGCGTCAGCGAGGACGTCCGAAACGCCGCCAACCGCGCTGTCCCCATTTGTGTGCACAGTAACCAGCGCGCAGCCTGCCTCGATGAGCCCGTGGACGGCCGCGCCCTTGGCATGGGTGGCCGCCACCGAATTCACCGGCTTCAACATGAGCGGATGATGCGCAACGATGAGATCCGCTCCAAGTTTCCTGGCATCGCCGACGACAGCCTCCGAGGGATCCACAGCGAAGACAATCGTCGAAACCTCCCGATCCGGACGACCGACAACAAGGCCGACGGCGTCCCATCCCTCCGCCAGCGACTCGGGCCACAATTCTTCGATTGCGAGCAGGACGTCGCCGACAGTGGGTCTCGAGTCACTCGCCTCGTCCACTGCTGGGGAGTGTTCTTCGTCAGCTTCCATAGCCCTAGTTCTACCAGCTTCCAAAAGCCCGGTCAGGCTTCGGCGCCAACTCGCTGTGCCCTGGTGCGGTGCGACGGGAATCATCGCGCTGATCGAAGCATTGTTAACACCATGATGACTTTCGTGCTGGGCGGGGGCTGCTTTTGGTGCCTCGATGCCGTCTACCAAAAAACCCAGGGTGTAACAGAGGTCGTGTCCGGCTATACCGGTGGCCACGACCCCGAACCCAACTACGATTCCGTGTGCTCCGGCATCACCGGTCACGCGGAGGTCGTTGCCGTCACTTTCGATGAGACGGTGGTGCCCGTCGAAGTGATCTTCGGCATCTTCTTTGCTTCACATGATCCGACAACGCTCAACCGCCAGGGTTACGACGTCGGCACGCAGTACCGCTCATCAATGTTCTACCAGGACGCTGAGCAAAAGGAGCTGTTCGAGCGCGCCATCGAGCGGCATCAGGAGGACTGGGCAAACCCGATCGTGACCGAGGTGGTCCGCCTTCCGCGGTTCTACGTAGCGGAGGAGTATCACCAGAACTTCTACGCCAAGCACCCGGAGCAGGGCTACTGCCAGGTGATTATCAATCCGAAGCTTGCCAAAGCCCGGAAATATTACGCTGAATGGCTCATGGCATAGTTCTGCTTCCGGCCGCTGACTAGGCTGAGCACAGTTTTGCTTCAACTCCTTCACCTAACCCAGACAGGAATCTCATGGCACCGATTTACGACGACGTCACCCAGTTGGTAGGACGCACTCCGCTGGTGCGCCTGAACCGCCTGACCGAAGGGCTGGATGCGGAAGTAGCGGTCAAGCTTGAGTTCTATAACCCCGCCAACAGCGTCAAGGACCGCATCGGCGTCGCAATCATCGATGCCGCCGAGAAAGCGGGGGCGTTGAAGCCGGGCGGCACGATCGTCGAGGGCACTTCGGGTAATACAGGTATCGCACTGGCCATGGTGGGCGCTGCCCGCGGCTACAAGGTTGTCCTCACCATGCCGGAGACCATGTCCACCGAGCGCCGGGTGATGCTGCGGGCCTATGGTGCGGAGATCGTTCTCACCCCCGGCTCCGAGGGCATGCGTGGAGCTGTAGATCGCGCGAAGGAAATCGTAGCCGCCAGCGACAATGCCATCTGGGCCCGTCAGTTCGCTAACGAAGCAAACCCGGCAGTTCATCGCGAAACCACTGCCGAGGAAGTGTGGAATGACACCGACGGCAAGGTGGACATCTTCGTCGCCGGAGTCGGGACCGGCGGGACCGTCACCGGCGTCGGGCAGGTACTCAAGGACCGGAAGCCGGGCGTACAGATTGTGGCCGTGGAGCCGGCGGATTCCGCAATCCTCAATGGTGGCGCGCCCGGTCCCCACAAGATCCAGGGGCTTGGGGCCAATTTCGTTCCCGAGATTCTCGATACCTCCATCTACGACGAGGTCATGGATGCCAGCGTCGAAGATTCCGTCCGTGTAGCACGTGCACTGGGTACCCAGGAAGGCATCCTCGGCGGTATCTCCTCCGGAGCCATCGTCTGGGCAGCACTGGAGTTGGCCAAACGTCCTGAAAACGCAGGTAAGCTCATTGTCGCCGTCGTCTGCGATTTCGGAGAGCGCTACATTTCCACCGTACTGTTCGACGACATCCGGGGTTAGTCATTTCTTCAACAGAGGGTGGTTTGTGAGCTTCCTAGCGAGAATGCGAGAAGACCTCGAGGCCGCCCGCGCCCATGATCCGGCAGCCCGAGGGGACGTCGAGAACGGAATCGTGTACTCAGGGCTGCACGCCATCTGGGTACACCGCCTGACGCATCGTATGTGGCGGGTTCCACCGCTACGGTTTCCGGCCCGGATCCTCGCCCAGACGGCCCGGTTCCTGACGGGTATCGAGATACACCCGCAGGCTACTATCGGCCGGCGCTTCTTCATAGACCACGGTATGGGTGTGGTGATCGGCGGCACCGCTGAAATCGGCGACGACGTCATGATGTATCAGGGAGTGACCCTCGGCGGGCGGTCCCTGGAGAAGGTCAAGCGGCACCCAACCATCGGCGACCGCGTCACGATCGGGGCCGGCGCCAAGGTTCTTGGTCCGATCACCATCGGTGCGGGCAGCGCGGTGGGTGCCAACGCCGTCGTTGTGAAGGATACGCCACCCGACTCCATCATCACCGGCATTCCCGCGACTTTCCGTCACCGGGACTCCGCACGCGAAACGCTGCCTGCGGTGGATCCAGCCGAGTACATTGACCCGGCCCTGTATATCTAGCCAAAGCTGGCGAGAACGACAAATAGCGCCCCGGCGGATCGGATTGTTCCGCTGGGGCGCTATTTCGTGCTTCAGGTTTCCTAGTGTGTGTCGACGGCTTCGACTTCCGAGCGGTCTTCGCCCCAGAGCGTGTGGAATGTGCCCTCAGCGTCCACGCGGTTATAGGTGTGGGCTCCGAAGAGATCGCGGAGGCCCTGGGTGAGTGCGGCAGGCAGTCGTTTGCGGCGGAGGCCATCGTAGTAGGCCAGGGACGAGGAGAACACCGGAACCGGGATGCCCAGCTGGACCGCAGTTGCAACGACGCGGCGCCATGCGGGAACCGCACCTGCAATGGATTCAGCGAACGCCGGAGCCAGGAGCAGGTTAGCCGGCCTCTCATCTCCCGCGTAAGCCTTCATGATGTCGTCGAGCAGCTCGGCGCGAATGATGCAACCGGCCCTCCAGAGTGAAGCGATCTCGTCGAGCTTCAGGTCCCAGCCGTACTCCGTTGCAGCCGCTGTCAGCATGTCAATGCCCTGGGCGTAGCTGACCAGCTTCGACGCGTACAGCGCGAGACGAACGTCTTCAACGAAACCCTCGGGCAATTCAACTGTGCCCTCGTGACCCTCAAGAATGCCCTGTGCAAGCTCACGCTGACCCCGCTGTGAGGAGAGGCCGCGTGCGAACACGGATTCCGCGATGCCTGAGGTGGGGCTACCGAGTTCAAGTGCCGAAACGACAGTCCAGCGGCCGGTACCCTTCTGGCCCGCTGAATCGACGACGACGTCGACGAACGGCTTGCCGGTGCGCTCGTCGGTGTGGGCGAGGACTTCAGCCGTGATCTCGATCAGGAAGGACGAGAGTGTTCCGGTGTTCCATTCGCTGAAGATCTTTGCCTGGTCTGCCGGCTCAATCCCAGCAGCAGTGCGAAGGACATCATAGGCCTCGCCAATAACCTGCATGTCGGCATACTCAATGCCGTTGTGCACCATCTTGACGAAGTGCCCGGCGCCGTCGGTGCCGATCCACCGGCAGCACGCCTCGCCGTTGTACTTGGCAGAGATCTTCTCCAGCATGGGACCAAGCGAGTCATAGGACTCACGTGAGCCACCGGGCATGATGGAGGGTCCGAGCAGCGCTCCCTCCTCGCCACCGGAAACACCGACCCCAACGAAGTGAAGATTCTTCTCCGCAAGCGCCGCTTCTCGCCGGCGCGTGTCTTCATAGTGTGAGTTGCCGGCATCAATGATGATGTCCCCCGCTTCCAGCAGCGGTTCGAGCTGCTCGATGACGGAGTCCACCGGAGCGCCCGCCTTTACCATGATGAGCACCCGGCGCGGCTTCTCCAGCGAGTCAACCAGTTCCTGGAGGGACTCCGTCCGGATGAAATCGCCCTCGCTTCCGTGCTTCTCAAGCAAAGCATCGGTCTTCTCAACCGAGCGGTTGTGAAGGGCTACGGTGTACCCGTTGCGTGCGAGGTTCCGTGCCAGGTTTGCTCCCATGACGGCAAGGCCGGTCACGCCGATTTGTGCACTCATCAAGTCTCCATCTGCAGGTTGCCCCCGTGGTCAGGGACACATCACTTAGCGACGCCCCTGTGCGCCTTGGCTCTCCCACCCTATTACCGGCGTCATGTTCGAAGCCAGACGGCGCTTCCGCGCTGAGGTAATCCGTCGAAACATTCGTGCATGGAAGCGTCGAGCAAAAAGCACCGGATACGAACAAGAACAGACACGCGAAAAACCCCGCTGCCCAGGCCGCAGGGCCGGGAACAACGGGGTTTTTCTTGGTGGGTCCTACCGGGATCGAACCGATGACATCCACGGTGTAAACGTGGCGCTCTACCAGCTGAGCTAAAGACCCTTGACACGGCGGGGCTGGACTGACCTGCTCTCCACCACGAGGAATTACTGTACCGGATCGACGCTCTGCAATGCCAATCAGCGTCTCGCTGGTCCCACCTCCTCGGTCGTAGCCCCGGGTAAGGCGTCCGCGAGGTACGCCAACGATTCCGAGACGCCGAGTTCAAGCTTCAACGACGCGAAGTCGTCTCCTCGGGTTGCACCCCGGTTGATGATGACAACCGGTTTTGCCTGCTTGGCCGCATGGCGCACAAATCGCAGGCCGCTCATGACTGTCAGTGACGAGCCCGCAACCAGGAGGGCGCCGGCGTCATCCACCATCGCATACGCCCGATCCACGCGATCCTTGGGTACGTTTTCACCGAAGTAGACGAAGTCCGGCTTGAGCATGCCGCCGCACACCGGGCAAGGCGCAACCATGAAGTCGGAGGTGTCGTCAACATCGGCATCTGCATCAGGTGCAACGTCACCGGCGTTGCCGGTGCGCTCGAGGTACCCGGGATTGAGCCGCTCAAGCAGCCCCGCGATGTCCTGGCGGCTGAACAAGGTACGACAGCTCAGACACAACACGCGATCATACGTTCCGTGCAGATCCACAACCTTCGTGCTGCCGGCCGACGAATGCAGCCGGTCCACATTCTGTGTGATCAAGCCGGTCAGCAGCCCCCGCTGCTCCATCCGCACCAGGGCACGGTGGCCGTCGTTCGGGTGCGCCCGACGCAGGTGGTGCCAGCCGATATGGTTACGTGCCCAATAGCGCCGCCTTAGTGCGTCGTCGCCCACGAACTGTTGGTACGTCATGGGATTCCGGGGGACGGAATTCGGTCCGCGGTAATCCGGGATACCGGAATCCGTGCTCAAACCTGCGCCAGTCAGAACAGTGAGGCGCAGATGCGCAAGAAGATCAGCCACCCCACGCAGGCTCGTCAGCTGCGAAGCCGTCAGAGAGCTTGCCGCGGCAGGCTCACCCCGGACGAATCCTGTTGTTCCGAATCCTGGGAGCGACGATGCGTGCGGCAGCGGCGAAGATGTCATCGCGGAGATTCTGCGGTGTGTTGGGAAAGACTGAGGAGAGCGGAACGGTAGGTCTCGAAGGCCCGGCCCTCTCCCAGAGGAGCGTCCACGCGCGAATTGATGAGTCCGGCAGGATCGATGAAGAAAGTACTTCGACGCGCATATCCCTCTGACAAATTCAGCACACGATACTGTTCAGCCACCTCACCGTGCGGCCAGAAGTCAGAGAGGAGGTCGAACCCGTATCCCCTCTGCTCTGCGTAAGTGCGCAGGGCATACCGGTGATCGATCGAGACGGCCAGCACTCTCGCGCTGCGGCTCCGGAACTCCCCCAGATTCGCCTGTAGTTCATCCAGTTCATCGGTGCAGACGCGGGAGAACGCGAACGGGTAGAACACCAGCACGACGGCGGTACCGCGCAGCGCGCTCAGACTGACCGGCTCCCCGTGTTGGTTGGGGAGTTCAAACCCCGGAGCAAGGTGGCCGGGCGCCGGCTGAATTGTCACCTACTGTTTGCGACGGGCCACTAGCCGGGTTGCCGCCCAGTCCCGGGAGACTCCGGCTGAAGACGTGGCATGAAGTCCGGCAGTAGGCGCTGCCTCCTGGATTTCAGACGGCGGGACATACCCGTCCCGGCCCGACTTCGGTGTCAGCAGCCAGACCACGCCGCCATCATCGAGCGAAGTCAGTGAATCCACCAGCGCATCCACCAGATCGCCGTCATCAGTACGCCACCATAGGACTACGCCGTCGACAACATCCTGATCGTCCTCCGTCAGCAGTTCCGATCCGATCTCATCTTCCAGATCCGCACGGAAGTCGAAATCAACATCCTCGTCGTACCCAAGTTCCTGAACAAGGTCGCCGTCCTTGAAACCCAGTTTGCCCGCCACGCTTCCTGCTGTGGCGGCTTCGGCCTCGCTCACTTTTTTCCTTCCGAAAGGCTGCGATTGTCACTGCGATTGTCTCGGTGGTGCCTCTGGCCCCGGATCCACAGTACGTTGATATGCATTATTACCAGCCAACACCCTTAAGCGCCACGCTTCAACCCGCGCTTTCCGCGCCGCCAGCACAACGACGACGGCCCGTCCGCCCGCGCCCGGACCTTCGCCAGCCGGAAACAGCCGGTGAGCAGAGGAAAGAGAGGGGTGTTCGGTGAGGGCGTAACCTGGCCCCACCGGTACCCGTTCAGCTACGCATCAAACAGCCCGCGGGGCTAGAGTGTCACAGTGAATCCATAGGTGCGGCGAACGCCGACCGGATTCTGACCGCTTCGACGAGCAACGGCCCGAAGCACGAAGTCGTAGACGTCGCAGACATAATCTGCGGATTGGGAGGGTTTGGCATGGTTGCTGATCAGGGGATTGTGGGTTCGGGTGTTGGTGGGGATTCGGATCCTGAGGAGACGGCTGAGTGGATTGAGTCCTTTGATCAGTTGATTGATCAGCGTGGTTCTGATCGTGCCCGTGATGTTTTGGGGCGTTTGCTGGCGCGTGCTGGTGGCCGGTCGGTGGGTCTTCCCAGTGTTGTGACTACTGATTATGTGAACTCGATTCCGGTCGATGAGGAGCCTGAGTTCCCTGGGGATGAGGAGATCGAGCGGAAGTACCGGGCGTGGATGCGGTGGAATGCTGCGGTGATGGTGCATCGGGCGCAGCGTCCGGAGATCGGTGTGGGCGGCCATATTTCCACGTATGCGGGTGCGGCGACCCTGTATGAGGTGGGGTTCAATCATTTCTTCAAGGGTAAGGACCACCCCTCGGGTGGGGATCAGGTGTTCTTCCAGGGCCACGCGTCGCCGGGGATGTATGCGCGCGCGTTCCTGGAGGGCCGGCTGACCGAGGAGGATCTGGACGGGTTCCGGCAGGAGAAGTCCAAGGCCGGTCATGCGTTGTCCTCGTATCCGCACCCCAGGTTGATGCCGGAGTTCTGGGAGTTCCCGACGGTGTCGATGGGGATCGGGCCGATGAACGCGATCTATCAGGCGCAGTCCAACCGGTATCTGCAGAACCGCGGGTTGAAAGACACCAGTGATCAGCAGGTGTGGGCGTTCCTGGGGGATGGGGAGATGGATGAGCCCGAATCGCGGGGGTTGTTGCAGTTGGCGGCCAATGAGAATCTGGACAACCTGAACTTCGTGATCAACTGCAACCTGCAGCGCCTGGACGGGCCAGTGCGTGGTAACGGGAAGATCATGCAGGAACTCGAGGCGTTCTTCCGCGGTGCGGGGTGGAACGTGATCAAGGTGGTGTGGGGCCGGGAGTGGGATGACCTGCTTGCCAGGGACACCACCGGGGATCTGGTGAAGATCATGAATGAGACCGCTGACGGGGATTACCAGACCTACAAGGCGGAATCCGGTGGGTTTGTGCGCGATCACTTCTTCGGGAAGACCCCGGCCACGAAGGATCTCGTGGCGGATATGGATGATGCGCAGGTGTGGGGACTCAAGCGCGGCGGGCATGATTACCGGAAGGTGTACGCGGCGTACAAGGCCGCCACCGAGTTCAAGGGCAAACCGACCGTGATTCTGGCCAAAACGGTCAAGGGATACGGGTTGGGTTCACACTTCGAGGGCCGTAACGCGACCCACCAGATGAAGAAACTCACCCTTCAGGACCTCAAGGACTTCCGCGACCACCTGCGCATCCCCATCCCCGACGAAGCACTCGAAGCCGACCTCTACAACGCGCCCTACTACCACCCCGGACCCGACTCCCCCGAAATCAAATACCTCCACGAACGCCGCAAGGCCCTCGGAGGGTACCTACCGGAACGCCGTACCAAGCATTCAGAGGTCGCCCTCCCGGGAGACAAGACCTATGAAGTGGCCAAGCGCGGCTCGGGGAAGCAGCAGGCCGCCACCACGATGGCCTTCGTCCGTCTCCTCAAGGACCTCATGCGGGACAAGGAGTTCGGCAAGCGGGTGGTGCCAATCATTCCGGACGAGGCCCGGACGTTCGGCATTGATGCCTTTTTCCCGACAGCGAAGATCTACAACCCCAAGGGCCAGAACTACCTCTCGGTAGACCGCGACCTGGTTCTCGCGTACAAGGAATCGATTCAAGGCCAAATCCTCCACGCCGGCATCAATGAAGCCGGATCAGTTGCTGCGTTCACCGCGGCTGGCACGGCGTACGCCACGCAGGGCGAGCCGCTGATTCCGATCTACGTGTTCTACTCGATGTTCGGATTCCAGCGCACGGGAGATTCCTTCTGGGCAGCCGGTGACCAGATGACCCGCGGGTTCATCATCGGCGCCACCGCAGGCCGTACCACCCTCACCGGCGAAGGCCTCCAACACGCCGACGGACACTCACCCATCCTTGCCTCCACCAACCCCGCCGTCATCACCTACGACCCGGCCTACGGATACGAGATCGGGCACATTGTCCACGATGGCCTCGAGCGGATGTACGGTAACGGCAACGCAGTCTCCGGGGCCGATCCCAACGTCATGTACTACCTCACTGTCTACAACGAGCCCATCATCCAGCCGGTAGAGCCGGAGAACCTCGATGTGGACGGGCTGCTCCGCGGCATCTATAAGCTCAAGGACGGGCATTCCGCGGAGAATACTCCGAGGTCACAGATCCTGGCCTCCGGCGTGGCCGTCCCGTGGGCGCTCGAGGCGCAGCGCATTCTTGCCGAGGAGTGGAATGTCTCCGCCGATGTGTGGTCGGTGACCTCGTGGACGGAGCTGCGGCGTGACGCACTCGCCGCCGAGGAGGAGGCGTTCCTCAACCCCGATGCAGAGGCCCGCGTTCCCTTCGTCACCAAGCGGCTCGGCGACGCACCCGGACCGATCGTGGCCGTCACCGACTACATGAAGGCTGTTCCGGATCAAATCCGCCAGTTCCTGCCGCAGGACTTCGCCACACTCGGAGCGGACGGGTTCGGCTTTTCAGACACACGCGCCGCAGCCAGGCGGTACTTCAAGATCGACTCCCACTCCGTCGTCGTACGCACTCTTGAGCTCCTCGCGAAGCGGGGAGAGGTAGACGCAGACGCTCCGCGCCAGGCAATCGAGAAGTACGCGCTCCTCGACGTCAACGCGGGAACAACGGGCAACGCGGGCGGAGACTCCTAACCCTTTCTGTTCGAGCAGGGTCCGCCGGCATCCATGTGAGCCCGGCGGATCCTGCTCGTATCTTAAGCCGTTCCTTTGTAGCCTTCGTACAAAATGGAGCCTTGGGTGGCAGAGCCGTATGCTCGTTCAATGGCATCGCCCACTCCGCCGCGCGGAACATCCCTGCCCATTCCGGATCCGGCGACGGTAGACCGGCTGCGGACACAGATCGGCGCGCTTTCGACGGCCACCCTGAAACAATTGGATTCTTCCCTTCCCTGGTACCGCAATCTGCGTCCCGACGAGCGGTCCGCGCTTGGCCTGGTCGCCCAGAAGGGCATCGCATCCTTCGTCAACTGGTATCAGAAGCCGGTCTCCCCTGCCTGGGTCCTCAGTGATGTATTCGGGACTGCCCCCACCGAACTCACGCGTTCCATCAGTCTCCAGAAAGCTCTCCAGCTCATTCGCGTCGTCGTGCAGGTAGTGGAGGATCAGGTTCCTGACCTTGCCGCGGACGCCGACCAGTGGCCGCTTCGGGAGGCCGTGCTCAGGTACTCCCGAGAGGTCGCTTTTGCGGCAGCCGATGTCTATGCCCGGGCGGCCGAAACGCGCGGTTCATGGGATACGCGGCTTGAAGCGTTGGTGGTGGACGCCATTCTGCGGGGAGAAAGCTCCGACGCACTGCGCTCCCGGATCGCTGCGGTGGGCTGGAAGTCCCAGGCACCGATCACGGTCATGGTTGGCAGCTCTCCCGCTGAACCGAATGCCATGTTCCTCAATGAGCTACGCCGCACAACAGGCCGGCTGGCGGAAGACACCCTGGTCGGTATCCAGGGGGATCGCCTCATCCTTGTCCTCGGAGGCGTCCAGGACCGCGATAACTCCTATTCCCGGCTGAGCGAGCTTTTCGGACCGGGCCCAGTAGTCTATGGGCCTGAATCAGCTTCCCTCGTTGCCGCCAGCGGTTCCGCCCAGGCCGCCTTCGCGGGGCTCACGGCCGCGCGCGCGTGGCCGTCGGCCCCACGTCCGGTAGCTGCCGACGATCTATGGCCGGAACGCGTCATTTCCGGCGACGAAACGGCCCGCAAGGCGCTGCTGCGAAACATCTACCGCCCTCTTGCCAGTGCGCAGAACGGTCTTGAGGAGACGCTCTCGGCGTACATCGCCCTCGGACATTCCCTGGAAGCTACCTCCCGCGAACTGTTCGTCCATGCCAATACGGTGCGTTACCGCCTGCGGCGCGTGTGCGACATCACGGGGTGGGATCCGCTGCTTCCACGCGAGGCTTTTGTTCTCCAGACGGCCCTCGTCATCGGCCGTCTCTCTCCACCGCCCAGAGGTGCAGCGGAGCGTCCGTCGACACGAATGGATCGGACGGCATCGTTGTAGACTTCCTACAAAGTGGCTCGGGGAGCTTCGTGCACCCGAACACCCTGCTTCTGACCGCCCATTTGGAAAGCTTGATACGTGCTTGCAATTCTCTGCCCTGGACAAGGCTCCCAGTCCCCCGGATTCCTCAATCCCTGGCTCGATCTCCCGGGTGTACGCGAGCATCTGGCGGCTCTCAGCGAATCCGCCGGTGTCGACCTGGTGCGGCACGGCACTGTTTCTGACGAAGAAACCATCCGGGATACGGCAGTGGCACAACCGCTCATCGTTGCTGCTGGCCTGGTCGCTGTCCGTGTGCTTCTCGGTACTACACCGTTGACCTCCGCCACAGTCGTGGCCGGGCACTCGGTGGGTGAATTGACCGCCTCCGCCGTCGCGGGCGCACTGACCGAGCAGGACGCAGTCGCGCTGGTACGCACCCGTGCGCAATCAATGGCGGCGGCAGCCGCCGCCACGCCGACCGGTATGAGCGCTGTTCTGGGCGGGGAGCCCGCCGATGTCGCTGACACTTTGCAACGGCACGGACTTACCGCTGCGAACGCCAATGGCGGCGGCCAGATTGTTGCGGCCGGCACACTCGATCAGCTGGCTTCACTTGCTGCCGACCCGCCACAGAGAGCGCGCGTAATCCCACTCAAGGTGGCGGGTGCCTTCCATACCCACCACATGGCTCCCGCGGTAGAAGCCCTTGAAGCTCTTCGGCCCTCACTTTCACCCACGGCTCCCCTCGCCACGCTGCTTTCCAACTACGACGGCGAACCAGTCGCCTCCGGGGAGCTGAACCTTGATAGCCTGATCGCGCAGATCTCCCGTCCCGTTCGATGGGACCTGTGCATGCAGCGGCTTCAGGACATGGGCGTCTCGGGAGTGCTTGAGCTTCCGCCCGCGGGTACGCTGACAGGGCTGGCGAAACGCGGGATGCGCGGCACAGCCAGCCTCGCAGTCAAAACGCCTGAGGACATCGACAACGCGCGGGACTTTATGGAAGAGCATTCGCGCACCGCTCCCCCGGCGGACGCCCCCATCGTCAAAGGAAACGCGTGACTACACCTACCCTCAAACAGTCCACACTGCGCGAGCACACCCGCATTCACGGCCTGGGCATCTACCGTCCCGAGGTAATTGTCACAAACGAGGACATCTGCCAGTGGATCGATTCGTCCGACGAATGGATCCGTCAACGAACGGGGATCGTCACGCGTCACCGGGCTGACAAGGACACCAGTGTCATCGATATGGGAGAAGCAGCAGCGCGGGCCGCTCTCACGGATGCAGGTATCGAAGCCTCGCAGCTGGGCGCTGTGCTGGTCTCGACCGTCACACATCCGTACGCAACCCCGTCCGCAGCCGCGCAACTGGCTGACCGCCTGGGGGCTACCCCTGCGCCGGCGTATGACATCTCGGCGGCCTGCGCCGGTTACTGCTACGGCATTGCCCAGGCCGATGCTCTGGTGCACGCGGGAACTGCCGATTACGTACTCGTGGTTGGCGTGGAGAAGCTCTCCGATTTCATTGACAACACGGAACGCACTATTTCCTTCCTGCTTGGTGATGGAGCCGGAGCAGTTGTCATTGGTCCCTCGGACTCGCCCGGCATCGGCCCTTCTGTATGGGGCTCGGACGGCAGCAAGCACGAATCGATTCGTATGACGCATTCGCTGCTCGATGTGCGTGAACTCTCTTCTGCGGCGCTTTCGGGCGGCCCGGAAGCGCTGGCCTCAGCCGCGGAATCCGCAATCTGGCCCACCATGCGCCAGGACGGCCCGACCGTTTTCCGGTGGGCGGTCTGGGAAATGGCGAAAGTGGCGCAGCAGGCGCTCGACGCCGCCGGAATCCGAGCAGAGGACCTCGTTGCCTTCGTCCCGCACCAGGCGAACATCCGGATCATTGACGAGATGGTGAAACAGTTGGGACTGCCCGAGCATGTGGCTGTCGCTCGGGATATTGTCGATGCCGGCAACACCTCCGCTGCTTCGATTCCCCTTGCAATGCATCGCCTGTTGTCCGAGAACCCAGACCTTAGCGGAGGTCTTGCCCTGCAGATTGGGTTCGGGGCCGGGCTCGTCTTTGGAGCCCAGGTGGTTGTGCTCCCGTAGTTTTCCACTTCAGCCCGCACCGTGCGGTCTGATCGAATCGATCCGGATACACCGGACTCAAAGAAAAGGAGCCATCATGGCTAGCAACGAAGAGATCCTCGCAGGACTGGCAGAAATCGTCAACGAAGAGACCGGTTTGGCGCCCGAGTCCGTGGAGACGGACAAGTCCTTCACCGACGACCTGGACATTGACTCAATTTCCATGATGACCATCGTTGTCAACGCCGAGGAGAAGTTCGGCGTGCGCATTCCGGACGAGGAAGTCAAGAACCTCAAGACCGTCGGCGATGCAGTGAATTTCATCGCCAACGCACAGTCCTAGTGGCGTGCGGCGGTGGCTTCCTGAAGTCGCCATCGCCGCCTCATCAGGCACATTTTCCACACGGAAACAACGACGCATCAGAGAGTGAACCATGGCACGCAAAGTAGTCATCACCGGCTTGGGCGCCACCACCCCCATCGGCGGCGATGTTCCCACCATGTGGGCAAACGCGCTGAAGGGCGTCTCCGGCGCGCGCACCATCGAGGCCGACTGGGTCGCCGAGTACGAGCTACCGGTCACTTTCGCCGCCCAGGTTTCGACTCCGGCAAGCGAAGTCCTTTCCCGCGTGGAGGCCAAGCGAATGGACCCCTCCACCCAGTTCGCGGTCATTGCTGCGCGTGAAGCATGGCGCGACTCCGGGATCGAAGAGGTTGACCACGATCGCTTCGCCGTGGCTTTCGCTACCGGAATCGGAGGCGTGTGGACCCTCCTGGATGCTTGGGATACCCTCCGGGCCAAGGGACCGCGGCGAGTCCTGCCGATGACGGTTCCCATGCTCATGCCCAACGGCCCGGCAGCAGCAGTCAGTCTTGATTTGGGGGCCCGCGCGGGGGCACATACTCCCGTGTCCGCGTGCGCATCCGGAACCGAAGCCCTTCATCAGGGACTTGAACTGATCCGGTCCGGAAAAGCCGACGTGGTCATGTGCGGTGGCGCGGAAGCCGCTATCCACCCGATGCCGATTGCGGCGTTTGCTTCCATGCAGGCTCTGTCTCGCCGCAATGATGATCCCGAGCACGCCTCCCGCCCCTATGATGTGGACCGCGACGGCTTTGTCATGGGCGAGGGCGCAGGAGCATTGCTACTCGAGGCGGAGGAGCATGCTCTTGCGCGCGGCGCAAAAATCTATGGGGAACTGGCGGGAACATCCGTCACCGCGGATGCGTATCACATCACTGCGCCGGATCCCGGGGGGCTCGGTGCTACCCGGGCTCTGAAGGCAGCGATGTTCGACGCGCGTGTTCAGCCGTCCGATATTGTGCATGTCAATGCACACGCCACATCCACGCCTGTCGGGGACCAGCCGGAGTATGTCGCCCTCAAGACCGCGCTGGGCAACCAGGTGGAGTCAGTGGCTGTTTCGGCTACCAAGTCGCAGACAGGGCACCTGCTTGGAGCATCCGGTGCTGTTGAGGCGGTTATGACCGTGCTCGCCGTCTATGAGCGACGGGCACCGGTTACCATCAACCTCGAGAACCAGGACCCGCAGATTCCGCTGGACGTGGTCACCTCCGCACGCGATCTGCCCTCGGGTGATGTCGTGGCGCTCAGCAACTCCTTTGGTTTCGGCGGCCACAATGCGGTCATCGTGGTGAAGAACGTCTAACCTGCGGGAAGTGACGCAGAGCAGGAATGCGGCCCGGGTACCAACTGGTACCCGGGCCGCATTGCCTCGAAGCGCAAGCGAATCAGTTAGCCGACTTGATGCAGCCAGCGGACTGGAGCTCCCTCTCCGGCATGCCGGAACGGTTCCAGTTCCTCATCCCATGATTCACCCAGTGCAAGCGAAAGTTCGTGGTAGACGGCCGCCGGATCACCGGCACCAGCCTCGTATGCATACCTGATGCGATCTTCGGTGACCATGACATTGCCGTGGACATCGGTGGTCGCGTGGAAGATGCCCAACTCCGGGGTATGCGACCAGCGGCCGCCGTCAGCGCCGGCGCTCTGCTCTTCGGTTACCTCGTAACGGAGGTGCGCCCACCCCCGCAGGGCAGAAGCCAGCTTAGCCCCGGACCCTTGCGCCGCAACCCAGGAGAGTTCCGCGCGGAACATTCCGGGCGCAGCAGGCTGCGGAGACCACTGCAAATCCACGCGCTGGTCAATGACCGATCCGACGGCCCACTCGATATGAGGGCACAACGCAGAAGGGGCTGAGTGTAGATACAAAACACCGCGCGCCATCACAACAGACATTCCATCCTCCATAGCTGTAGGTACGTCTTCCCCAACGACCTTCAGTTACAGGTGGTAGCGCCTGAGTTGCAGCGTGGCGATGATTTTCAGTGACGTTTCACTGGGGCTCTCAGTCCACGAGTATTGAACTAGCATCATTCTGCCCTATGAAAGCGAACGGCGCCACTGTACTTACCTCCGCAGTATCCATAGCGCGCCATGGGAAAAATTGCCTGCGGTCATGCCCGAGGGTGAGCCTGCTCGTAACTTCGGCGAAGCCGGTCTACTGAGACATGGGTATACAACTGAGTGGTTGCCAGGCTTTGGTGCCCGAGAAGTTCCTGCACTGCTCGTAAATCCGCGCCGCCGTCGAGCAGATGGGTAGCGGCCGTATGCCGCAGAGCGTGCGGGCCTCTGGCGCCGGTGCCATCGACCGACGCGAGCAATCTTTCCACGATGGACCGGGCCTGACGCTGGTCGAGGCGGCGCCCCCTTGGTCCGAGGAACAGAGCGGTCCCGCTGTCGGGACCGATCCAGAGCCTTCTTCCGCGTGTGAGCCAGTCGTTGAGTGCGTGAGCCGCCGGCACGCCATACGGCACGGTGCGCTCCTTGTTGCCCTTGCCGAGCACACGGACAGTGCGTCGATCGTGGTCGAGGTCGTCGATGTCCAGGCCAACCAATTCACCGACACGGATGCCGGACCCGTACAGCAACTCAAGCACAGCACGGGAGCGTAGCGCTGCGGGGTCGCCTTCCAGCGCCGCCTCTAGCGTGGATGCCAGCAAGGGCTGCAGCTGGGATTCCGACAGGACGTCAGGTAGACCGTTCTGACGGCGAGGCGCTTTCAGCCGGAGTGCGGGGTTGTCTTGCAAGTAACCTTCACGGGTAGCCCAGGCGAGAAAATTGCGGACCGTTGCTGCACGGCGGGCAATGGTTGCCCTGGAGAGCCCGTGCTGATCGAGTGAACCAAGCCATGCCCGCAGGCAACTCAAATCCACCTCCGTGAGATCCGCGATACCCCGCTCGGCCGCGAAAGATGCAAATTCCGCAAGGTCTCCCCGGTAAGCGCGCACAGTGTGGATTGAACGATTCCGCTCCCTGGAGAGGTAGCCGATGAATCCCTCCGCTTCACGGGTGAAAGGAGGTGGAAGGCTATCTCCAGAGAGTCCGCTCATGGCCTCCCTCTCCGTTCTGTCTGTGACGTGCTCCGTCTGCGACGCATGATCCAGCGGGTTCAGTCTGCGCCAGGATGCGTCGGCTCTCAAGGAGGCTCTCCGCCGCGGAGTGCAATTGCCCAGAACAAAGAAGCGGCGCTGCTGGTTGCTCCGTTACCTTCGCGGCAGGAATTCAGGCGGCCGCTCCGGCTGCAACCGTAGCTTCCAGTTCGAGCAGCGCACGTTTGACGGCGACGCCCGCCGCATAGCCTGTGATTGCTCCGCCGGCGCCCACTACACGATGCCCTGGTATGACCAGGGACAACGGATTGGCGCGTACCGCAGCACCAACTGCCCGCCCCATCAGTTCATTGCCCAGACCTTCTGCGATGTCTTTGTAGGTGCGGGTTTCTCCGTACGGAATATCAGCAACGGCTCCCCAGACGGCACGCTGGAACTCCGTCCCGGCGGGCAGACCATACGACAAAGGCTCGGCAACGGTTCCACTGAAGTACCCGCGAAGCCAGTCACTCGTCCTAAGGAACACCTCGGACGCAGCTTCTTCATTGATGGCGGGCGGCTCCTCCGGAGCAGGTTTCAAGGAAGAGCGGTGCTGGGAGTCCGCCTGGATGGGCAATCCAAGCAGAACCGGAGAGGGCTCCGGCGAATGATACTCGTGGTAGACCCCAACGAGCGAGTCGTTCCCGGCCACGAGGACCAGTCCCCCGATCGGACTGTCGATGATCGTGAAGATGTTCATGGTTGTTTCCTCTCTTGATGATTCATTACTGCAGGGTTGCGATGCTTTGCGGCGGGAATCGCTGACGATTCACCGGGAGCGCTTCCGCCATCCGCCGTCGTCAGTTCGCTGGGCGAGCCCGTCGGTCTCCAGGCGGCCGAGCCCCGCAAGAACGCCGGGAACACTGAGACCGGCGACCGTCGCAAGCTTGTCCACTGTTGAGGACGAGCGAACCGGGAGAGCGTCCAGAAGCAGCAGGTCCTCGACCACCAGTCCGTCGTGCAGCGCCGGCTTGTCCTCACGTTTTTCCTCAAGCTCGGCGAGCAGGGGGCCAGTCAGCTCCGCCACCTCCGCGGCGTCTGTGACACAGATGGCGCTACCCTCCCGGAGGAGCCGATGACATCCAGCTGAATTGACGGAATGGACAGAACCGGGCACCGCTCCGACCGAGCGGCCCAGGCCGGCCGCGTGATGAGCTGTGCTGAGCGCTCCCGAACGCCATCGTGCCTCGACCACCACTGTGACCGAGCTGAGCGCAGCGATGATCCGATTCCGTTGGAGGAACCTGTAACGCGTGGGCGAGGACCCCGGTGGGACCTCCGACACGAGCAGTCCCTCACGAGCTACTTCACGCAGCAGATCCTCATTTCCGGCGGGGTAGTATCGGTCGATGCCGCAGGCAAGGACGCTCAGGGTCGGCAGCGGGTGATCCTCCCGTGCTGCCTTCAGCGCTCCACGGTGAGCTCGCGCGTCAATCCCATAGGCACCCCCGGAAACGACGGTGTACCCGCGCGCGACAAGACCGGCTGCCAGATCTCCGGTCACCTCCAATCCGTAACTGGTGCTGTCCCGTGACCCGACGACCGCCAGTACGCGTTCCTGCGAAGGGATCGGCGCGGGGTTGTCTCCGCGTACCCACAGGCACATTGGTTCTTCAAGCTGAAGATCCGCGAGGGCTTTCGGCCACCAGTCCGACTCGGGGATGAGCAGGGTGCCTCCAAATCTGCGAACCGTTTCCAGATCCCTGAGGGGTGCGAGTGCGCCGACGCGAGTTTGCCAGCGGGCGATCGCCTGGATGAGGACATCCGTCCTCACCCGGTGTCCGCTTGCGTCCAGCACCTCGAGGAACGCGCGGTGTACCTGGGGACCACACGTTGTCGCGCCCGTGGCAATCTGCAGTGCTTCCACGGGTCCTGCCGCGGCCACGAGGGCCAGACCGACATTGTCCAATGGTTCGAGGAGCCGAGCCAGTGCGGCGCGGGCAATCTGCTCGTCGCTCCACACGGAGCCGGTCATGCCGGCTCCTCCTGGGTTCGAAAGAGCAGTGCCGTGGTGACGTCGTCTGCATTGGGCGAGGACCTTCCCGCCAAATCAGCGATTGTCCACGCAACGCGGAGCACACGGTCATAGCCACGCTTGGTGATGGCTGCCTTCTCTATCTTCTTATCCACCGAGACAGTCGCCTTTCGGGTGAGCCGGAGGTCGTTGTGCAGCAGTGGCGCGGGAACTTCCGCGTTGGTCGAAAGCTCCCACTTGCTGAGCCGCTCGTGTTGAGCGGCTCGAGCAGCCGCAACGCGTGTGGCCACCGCAGCGGATGAATCCGCTGTGGCTGTGCCGGAGAAATCCTGCAGGGCGACCCGGTGTACAGCCAATTGCAGGTCGACGCGGTCGAGGAGCGGAGCGGACATGCGGTCGAAGTAGCGCCGGCGTTGCTGAGCTGAGCAGTTGCAGCCGATTCCCTTACCTGTAGCTTGTCCGCAGGGGCAGGGATTTGCGGCGAGAATCAGCTGAAAGCGTGCCGGATAGGTGGCAGTTCCTGCCGCGCGGTGGAGGACCAGTTCGCCGCTCTCCAGCGGTTCGCGAAGCGCATCCAGAATGCGGCGCTGGTATTCCGGTGCTTCGTCAAGAAACAGAACCCCGCGATGGGCGCGGGAGGCCGCACCCGGACGGGGTATGCCGCTGCCTCCACCGATGATCGATGCCGCGCTGGCGGTGTGATGCGGACTTTCGAACGGCGGCCGCCGTTGCAGCTCCCGACAGAATTCACTGCTGCCCAGGGAATGTATGGCGGTAACCTCCATAGCCTGCTTGTCGGTGAGGTCCGGGAGGATGCCGGGCATGCGCTCGGCCAGCATGGTCTTCCCGGCTCCTGGCGGGCCCACCATCATCAGGTTGTGTGCTCCGGCGGCAGCCACTTCCACCGCGAAACGAGCCTCGGACTGGCCGGCTACGTCAGACATGTCCTTCGGTATGACTACGGCGCCGG
Organism: Arthrobacter sp. PTI12; assembly: GCF_056679915.1. NCBI lineage: Bacteria > Bacillati > Actinomycetota > Actinomycetes > Micrococcales > Micrococcaceae > Arthrobacter > Arthrobacter sp. PTI12. The sequence goes on from NZ_CM155256.1 coordinate 2,339,146, forward strand.
GCTGGTCTGCCCGCGCTGAAGCCTCGGACAGCTGCGGGGCAGGAAGTTCGACACACGCCGGATCCGCGCCGAACGCCAACGCGACCTCAGCGAGTGAGTCATAACTTCTCACCTCGGCACTCGGGACGAGGGCCGCTTCTGCGGCGTTCCCACTGGAGACGACGACGCTCGTAAAGCCGGCCTCCACGGCAGCCATGACTGCCGGGAGCACTCCACGAATGGGCCGAAGCCTGCCGTCCAGGCCGAGTTCGGAAAGAAACACGGTTCGCCCACAATTGCGCACATCCCCCGCCGCTGCCAAAGCGGACATGACGATTGCGAGATCGAAACCTGAGCCTCGCTTCGGCAACGACGCCGGAACCAGGTTGACTGTGATCTTCCGGCGGGTGAGGGGCAGGCCGGCATTGCGCGCCGCTGCACGAATTCGCTCTCTGGCTTCAGACAGTGAAGCATCCGGGAGCCCGAGCAGAACGAAAGCTGGAAGTGTCTGACCAATATCAGACTCAACTTCAACGATGTAGCCGTTCAATCCCACCAGGGAAACAGCATAGGAGCGGCCGAGCGGCATCAGCTCACCGCCCGCAGGTGCTCGATGACCGGTTCTTCCACGCCGCCATCCACGATCGCTACGGCGTCCACCCGGAAGCCGGAGAACCGGAGGTCGTGTGCCCGCGCCCAGCGCGATGCCAGAAGATACAGCCGTTCCAGTTTGCCCGGGGTGATTGCCTCTAACGGATGACCGTATGCCTCAGAGGATCTGGTCTTGACCTCAACAACCACCAGAGTGGCGCCGTCCACCGCTACAAGGTCAATTTCGCCGAGCGTACAGCGCCAGTTGCGATCAATAATCCGCAGCCCTGCGTCCTCAAGATAGCGCGCCGCGAGGGCTTCTCCCCGTTTGCCGAGCTCGTCCTTGTGTCTCATGAAAACACCTCCGGTACCAGCGTGGATCAACTGACTACCGGTGGCGCTCGGCTACATTCCTATGTGGGCAACTGCACTAAACCTGCCCGGTTGTGGAGCAGGAGTCAGGCCCCCAGTGATCCGTCCTTCGGAAGTGGGATGTCATCGGTCTTGGCCAGCTCCTCGACGTTTACGTCCTTGAACGTGATGACACGCACGGTCTTGACGAACCGGGCCGAGCGGTAAACGTCCCACACCCATGCGTCATTCAGCGTGAGATCGAAGTAGATTTCCCCCTCCGCCGAACGGGCCTGAAGGTCAACGTGGTTAGCAAGGTAGAACCGGCGCTCCGTTTCGACCACGTAGTTGAAGAGGCTGACGACATCGCGGTACTCACGGTAGAGCTGCAATTCCATGTCGGTTTCGTAGTTTTCGAGATCTTCGGCACTCATGACCCCATCATCTCCCAATATCGCCGGCAGCCACGCCGGGACCCGCAATAGCGGTGCCAAGACGCCACGTCCGACGATGTTCGACGCATGGACCCAGCCCGTCAATCGCGGCGCGGTGAGCAGACGTTGCATATCCCTTGTTGACGTCCCAGCCGTACCCCGGATAATCCTGCGCGAAGTCGATCATCAGCCGATCCCGTTCCACCTTGGCAAGGACACTCGCAGCAGCGACGCTCAAGCACTGCAGGTCGGCTTTGATCCGGGTGTGCACAGGGGCATCGCAACTGACTTCGGAAGAAGTTTCTGCGTCACCAAAAAGTGATCCCTGTGAAACAGGCGCCAGCCAGTTGTGGTTTCCGTCCAGGATGACGGCGTCCGGGCGTACTTCGCGTATCACCTGCGACCAGGCGCGGTTGCCTGCGGCGCGGAGCGCCGCCATAAGACCCGTAGCGTCGATCTCCGCAGCTGTAGCATGCCCAACCCCGTATGAGGCCGCCCAGCGTTGGATCTTTGGCACCAGCGCTTCGCGGTCAGGCGCACTCAGAAGCTTGCTGTCCCGCACCCCCCGCAGGCCTTTCACAGTCGTCAGGTCGACCACCACCAGGCCAACAGTCACCGGCCCGGCCAGTGCGCCTCGCCCCACTTCGTCGCAGCCGGCGAGGAAGCGGTGGCCCTCGGCCAGGAAGGAGCGTTCGTAGCGCAGCGTTGGAGCCTTTCCGGTCACGGCGCCGACTGTTCCCGCCCGGTGCTGCTCTGGGGTGCCTCAGGAACGTCAGCGAACACGTCGGGGTAGTTTCCCAGGAAGCCCATTCGGTCCAGCGGCCATGCAATCACGGAAGCCTTACCTTCGATGTCATCCACATCGATGAAACCACCACCGGGCTTGTCCGTGTTGGCTCGTGAATCCGCCGAAGCGTTCCGATGATCACCCATGACCCAGATCTTTCCTTCAGGCACTGTGACGTCGAACGGCACGTCCGACGGGCTGGCACCCGGGAACAGGTACGGCTCGTCTAGGGCTTCCCCGTTGACCGTGATCCTTCCTTCGGCATCGCAGCAGATTACACGGTCACCCTCCAGACCGATGACACGCTTGACGAGATGCTGTTGGGACTCATCGGGCACGAGGCCGACGAAGATGAGCGCATCCTTGAACCAGTTGCTGTCCGTCGTTCCAGCCGCAGGTTCGGGCAGCCAGCCCTGGGTATCGCGAAAGACGACGATGTCGCCGCGCTTGAGCTCGAAAGGCTCAGGCACAAGCTGGTTCACAAAGATGCGATCGTCGATTTCAAGGGTGTTTTCCATCGACCCTGACGGAATGAAGAACGCGCGAAAGAGGAACGTCTTGATGAGGAACGAAAGCAGCAAAGCAACTGCGACGATGATGAGTACTTCCTTCGCCCAGCTGCCGAGGCTGCGGGCGGCTGACCCACCGGAAGCAACCTCTTTGTCCGGGGAGGTGGAACGGGAAGTCTCTGCGGGGTCTCCCGCGCCGTCGTTCGGCGCCCCCGAGTGGGCTTTAGCCATTATTTGCTGTTCCTCTGCTGTGCGTTCGGAGAAAGTCGGGCCGACGATGAAGAATCCGCAGGGCGCGGTATTGCGGTGAAACGGTCGAAAGGCCACAGCACGTGGGTTGCACGGCCAATAACCCGTTCCTGGGAGACAAGCCCGCCGCCTGGTGCGCCCAACAGCCCGCGCGAGTCAAAGGACTCCGAACGGTGATCACCCATGAGCCATAATTTACCCTCTGGAACTGCGACCTCGAACTGCGTATCACTCGGCTCGTCCATGGGGAAAACGTAAGGCTCCGCAATGGCGTTCCCGTTGACGGACAGTCGCCCTGCAGAATCGCAGCACACCACGGTATCTCCACTCGTGCCGATCACACGCTTCACGTAGTTAGTCCCGGAGACGCCGACACCGAAGAAGTGCGCTGCATCCGATATTGCCTGCTGGAGTCCGCCCTCGCCTAGCGGTGCGAACGATCCCCTGCCGTCAAAGACGACGACGTCGCCTCGCTTGATATCGCCGAAGACGTAGTCGGTTTTTGAAACCAGGACACGATCATTTTCTTCGAGCAGCGGCTCCATTGAACCGGAGGGTATGTAGAAGATATCGGCGAGCAGTGCCCTGACGGCGACTACGGCAACACAGACGAAAGCCACGGCACAAAAGGCGAAGCGCCGGCCCGTGATACCGGGCCAGCGCTTCGGCGGCTGCCTGGAGGGTTTCCGTCCGTCGGAAAATTCAGGCATAGACAGGAAGAAAGTTACTTGGCGGTCTTTGGATCGCGCTTTTCCTTGATCTTGGCAGCCTTGCCGCGAAGATTGCGCATGTAGTACAGCTTCGCGCGGCGCACGTCACCCTTGCTGACTACCTCGATCTTGTCGATAACCGGGGAGTGCACCGGGAAGGTACGCTCCACGCCGACCCCGAAGCTGACTTTGCGGACCGTGAAGGTTTCACGAACGCCGTCGCCCTGGCGGCCGAGAACGAAGCCCTGGAAGACCTGAACACGCGTGTTCTTGCCTTCAATGATGTTGACGTGAACTTTGAGCGTGTCACCCGCACGGAAGTCGGGAACGTCATTACGCAGCGATGCTGCGTCCACATTGTCGAGAATATGCATGAAATTGCTCCTGGTGAACGCCACAGGTCCCTCACGTTGGTCACAACGACCAAGACCTGCATGCAGGCAGTTGCCGTTGAAGATTAGATACCGTCATGCCCTTTGGCGCATTCCGGAGTGCCATACTGTTGGCTACGCTCCCCCTGTGGCAGGTGCGTACCAGTTGACACAAGCTTCAATTATGCCACAACGACGGGGACAGCCGGAATCCGGCGACTAGTGCGGCGAGGACGTGGCGGCACGTGCCACTTTCCCCTCCACGACGGCGAAACCGTGCATCGTGAGTACGGCGCGGTCTGCCGCGTCCAGGCCTGCCGGGTCGAGCTTCTCGAGGAGGTCCGGCCGTCGCAGCGCCGTCCTGCGCAGCTGCTCGTCACGCCGGTGACGCGCAATGCGCGCATGGTTTCCGCTGAGGAGAACTTCAGGAATATTCAGGTTCCGCCAGGAGGAGGGCTTCGTGTACACCGGGTACTCCAGCAAGCCATCCGAGTGCGATTCTTCGACGAGGGATTCCGGGTTGCCAACAACTCCGGGCAAGAGCCGGGCCACTGCCTCCACTATCGCGAGCACAGCAACCTCGCCGCCGTTCAACACGTAGTCGCCCAGGCTGAGCGGAAGCACGTCGAACGAACCTTCGGCCCAGTCGAGCACCCTCTCGTCGATTCCTTCATAGCGTCCGCAGGCAAACACCAGGTGGTCTTCCTGAGCCAGTGTCGATGCCATCGCTTGAGTGAAGACCGTTCCAGCCGGTGATGGGACGATGAGGACCGGTCGTTTATTTTCCCGCACTGTCTCAAGAGCCTGTGCCCACGGTTCCGGTTTCATCACCATACCGGCCCCACCGCCATACGGTGTGTCATCGACGGTCCGGTGGCGGTCGGTGGTGAAGTCTCGAAGATTATGGACCTCGAGCGTCAGCAGACCGTCATTCCGGGCCTTCCCGATCAGTGAAAGATTGAGTGCTTCCAGGTACTCCGGAAAAATGCTGACGACGTCGATACGCACTAGTTGCGGTCTGCCTTTCCTTCAGCGTTGCCGCCCTCCGCAGAATCGGACTCTGCCTGGTTCGATCCAGGGAGGTTCAGCTCAAGCAGGCCTTCTGGAGGGGTCAGGACAACAAAGCCACCCTCGACATCGACCTCGGGAACAATCTCCTCAACGAACGGCACCAGAATCTCTTCACCATCGGAGCCTTCGATGATGAGCAGGTCCTGGACCATCAGGGTGCGCAGAGCGCTGACCCGGCCGACGACGGCGTCTCCTACACGCACCTCGAGTCCCACCAGCTCGTGCTCATACCAGGCATCGCCGTCGTCGTCTGAAGTGCCACCGGATTCGATGAAGAGCTTCGCACCTCTCAGCAGCTCGGCAGCGTTGCGGTCCGGAACCTCCTCGAATCCGAGGATCAGGATGTCCTTGTTCCAACGGGCGCTGGAACAGGTGAGCGGTCCCTGAGCTTCCGGCTCCACCCGGAAGACGGCGCCGGGCTCGAACCGCTCCTCAGGGGCGTCCGTGAAGAGCTGAACGGTTACTTCACCCCGAATACCGTGGGGCTTTCCAATGCGGGCGACCTGCAGATCCATGGATTCTCCGGTAGGTAGAGAGCGTGTCGAAACAGTAAAAAGTCCGGCCCCAACGCCTTGAGAGTTGGGGCCGGACTTCAGGCATAGGTGCTGCTGATCAGCGGCGGCGATCGGTATCCACGACATCTACCCGCACCGGCTCGCCATCCGCAAGAGCGGAAATGACGGTGCGCAATGCGCGTGCCGTGCGTCCCTGCCGACCGATGACACGGCCGAGGTCTTCCTGATGCACACGAACCTCCAGAGTCTCACCGCGACGGTTCGACTTGGAGGAAACCTGCACATCATCAGGGCTGTCCACGATTCCGCGGACGAGGTGCTCCAGCGCTTCAGCAAGCAACTTACTCAGCCTCGGTAGCTTCAGCCTCAGGCTCGTCGGCCTTCTTGCTCTTCGGCGTGATTGCCTCGGGAACAATGACGGAACCCTTTTCAGGAGCCGTGAAGGTCTCCTTGGGAGCCTTGGTCTTCAAGGTGCCTTCCTGGCCCTCGATACCCTTGAACTTCTGCCAGTCACCGGTGATCTTCAGGATCGCGGCGACCTGCTCGGAAGGCTGTGCGCCCACGCCGAGCCAGTACTGTGCACGATCCGACTTGACCTCGATGAACGAGGGCTCCTCGGTGGGGTGGTACTTGCCGATTTCCTCAATGGCACGGCCATCACGCTTGGCGCGGGAGTCCATGACGACAATGCGGTAGTACGGTGCGCGCATCTTGCCGAAGCGCTTCAGACGAATCTTTACGGCCACTTGTGTGGTCACTCCTTGTTGATCAAAAGGGCGAACTCCGGTTTCTGCACCCGTGGGGCGGGCCATACGTTTGGGAGCTCTGAAGGACACAACGCACGCAGAGAGAGGGGCTGCGCAGATTGGGTACGAATCCATTGTGCCAGAAGTTGATGCTTCCCGGCGACCTGGCACACGTTCAGCTCGCTGAAACCCTGAGCTTGTTTCGCCACGGGTCGTCGAACCGCAGTTCCTGGCCGGTGTGATGGTGCTCGATACCTGCACTTTTCAAGCGCTCAGCCAGTGCCCCGACTTCATCCGCAGTAGGTACGCGGATAAGGACTTCCCCGAGCCCCAGTGTGTCCTTGCGCGGGCCTGCGCCACGACTGTTCCAGACGTTCATCGCCATGTGATGGTGGTAACCTCCGGCGGAGACGAACAGCGCCTGCCCATGCCAGCCGGCAGTGCGCTCGAACCCGAGGGTACTCACATAGAACTGCTCTGCCGTCTGCACATCCCCCACCTGCAGATGGACGTGCCCGACGTCGGCGGCCGCCTGCTGCTGTTTGGTCACCGACTCCTCTGTCAGGTTACTTTCCAGGTATTGCCTCGCAGGAAGTGGAGCATTGTCCATGACGACGGTCCGCTTTCCTTCGCTAATGGTCCAGTCCCAGGTTTCCCGCGGCTTGTCGAAATACAGTTCGATCCCGTTGCCTTCGGGATCAGAGAAGTAGAACGCCTCACTGACCAGATGGTCTGCGCTTCCCACGTACCGGCCTTCTGCGGACTGCGCGACATGAGCCGCGGATGCCACGGTTGCGGCAAGATCGGCGCGGTCCCTGAAAAGCAGTGCGGTATGGAACAGCCCCGCTTCAGTAGGATCGGGCAACTTCAAGCCGGCGGCTGGAGCAAGGTGAATCAGCCGTTCGCCGGCTCGTCCCAGGTACAGCCCGCCGTCGGATTCTGCGGTGTCGACCAGGCCAAGTGCGCTCCGGTAGTAGTTCGCCATCCGGTCAAGATCTCCGACCTTCAGCATCACAGTGCCCATTGCAGTATCCGCGGGAAGCAGGTCGTCGGTCATCATGATTCCTCCAAGTGTGTGGTTCACTCGATCCAACTACTTGAAGCTTAAAGTTATTCCCAGCAACACTGTACGGTCAAGCATCAACTCCCAGTTCAGGGCCTTTTTCCGCATGGTCTCGGATGAACCGGCGAAGGATGGTGTTCCCTTCCTCAGTGTCCTGCGGACGATGCCCTCCGCCAACAACGCGATGCACCGCCCCAGTCCCGGCGAGGTACTCAGCGACCTCTTCGTAGAGCGGCTCCCAACCACCGGTCAGGACGAGGGTGGGCACGCCGGGAACTATAGCGAGCGGAGCCGTCCACGGAGGCGCCTGCATCCTGAGACGCCGGGCGCGGTCACGATCTTCGGCGGTGTTCAGGGGCCGGGGTTCAGAACCGAAAACCGCCCGGGCAAACTCCCTGTTGAAGTCCTCATCAGTCAGCTCGGCAGCGCGCATGAAAAGCGGCTCCACCCGCGCCCGGTGTGCTGCTGTTGCCGGCAGTTCTTTGGTAAGGGACAGGCAGGCCGGCTCAGCCAGAACCAGGGACCGGACAAGATCCGGCCTCTCGACGGCCAACATCATTGCCGACACGGCTCCTTGCGACGCCGCTACGAGATGACCGCCTCGCCCCAGTGCCTCCTCGACGATCTGCTGGTCCGCCTCGAAATCTGTCGGGAGCGGAGCAGCAACAGGATCAAACCCATGACGGCGTACAAACAGGCAGTCGAACTCACGTGCCATTCCGTGCTGTCTGGGCCAGGCAGCTGCACCAAAAGTCCCGGCACCATGTACGAAGACAACGCGATCACTTTTCATGACCTCAACCTAGCTGCCGCCTCCGACAAACCCGTCCGGTTGACGTTCCACCGTCCCGATCGAACTATTTCCCGAGGAACTTCTCGAAACCTTTGGGCAAGTTCAGTGACGAGGGATCGAAGTTTTCCTGCTGGCCGAAAGCGGCACCGGTGGGCACGGATGTGCGCTGACCGTTCCGACGCGCTTCTGCGGCAGCAGCCTCCTGGGCAGCCTTGGCCGGGTTGCCCGAGCGGGGCTTTTTCTTTCCCTTGGCGTTTGCTTTGCCCTTCCGTGCACCGCCATTGAAGCCGCCGGGACCTGGCATACCGGGCATGCCGGGAATGCCGCCACCGGCAGCCATCTTGCGCATCATCTTCTGTGCCTGCCCGAAACGGTCGAGCAGCCCGTTGACCTCAGAGACGTGGACGCCGGAGCCGCGGGCGATGCGGGCGCGCCTCGAGCCGTTGATGATTTTCGGCGCGACCCGCTCATGAGGGGTCATTGAACGCACGATCGCTTCTACGCGGTCAATCTCGCGCTCGTCGAAGTTCTCCAGCTGCTCACGCATGTTCGCGGCGCCCGGCATCATCATGAGCATCTTCTTCATGGAGCCCATATTGCGGATCTGCTGCATTTGCGCAAGGAAGTCATCGAGGGTGAAATCCTCCTGGTCGGCGAATTTCTTCGCCATCCGGGCGGCCTCGTCCTTGTCCCATGCCTTCTCGGCCTGCTCGATCAGGGTGAGGATGTCTCCCATGTCGAGGATGCGGGATGCCATACGGTCCGGATGGAAGACCTCGAAGTCGGTGAGGGCCTCGCCTGTGGAAGCAAACATAACCGGCTTGCCGGTCACCGACGCCACAGAAAGGGCGCGCGCCGCGGGCGTCGCCGTCCAGCTTGGTCAGAACCACACCGGTGAAGTTGACGCCCTCGTTGAAGGCCTGTGCGGTATTCACCGCATCCTGGCCGATCATCGCGTCAATAACGAAGAGCACTTCATCCGGGTTGACGGCATCACGGATGTCCGACGCCTGCTGCATGAGCTCGGCATCGATGCCGAGACGGCCGGCGGTGTCGACAATGACGATGTCGTGGAGCTTGGTTCGTGCCTCGGCGACGCCCTGTCGGGCAACATCCACAGGATTGCCGGTCGACGCCTCGAATTCGGAACTCACACCGGGATGTGGAGCGAACACGGGAACGCCTGCGCGCTGCCCGTTGACCTGCAGCTGCTTGACCGCGTTGGGACGCTGGAGATCACAGGCAACCAGCAGAGGACTATGGCCCTGGCCCTTGAGCCACTTGGCCAGCTTGCCCGCCAAGGTGGTTTTGCCGGCACCCTGAAGACCGGCAAGCATGATGACCGTGGGCGGGTTCTTGGCGAGTCGAAGGCGTCGGGTCTCGCCGCCGAGGATGCCCACCAGCTCCTCGTTCACAATCTTGACGATCTGCTGTCCGGGGTTGAGGGCCTGTGAGACCTCAAGACCAAGGGCGCGTTCCTTGACCTGCGCTGTGAAGGCGCGAACCACCGGCACAGCAACGTCCGCGTCAAGCAGGGCGCGACGGATTTCGCGAACCGTTGCGTCGACGTCTGCCTCCGACAGCCGGCCCTTTCCGCGCAGGTTCTTGAAGGTCGCTGTCAACCGGTCTGAAAGTGAATTGAACACGGTGCGTGAACTGCTTTCCTCGAACTCAAGTGGATTCAACTATCTAGGGTAGCAACTGGGTTCGCTCCAACAGGCAGCAGACAGCTACCCCCTTGCAGTGGCAGGGTGTTAAGGGTGACTACTCATGCGATTGACGAACAGGCTTCCGGACACCAATTCCAGGGGCAGGCCATCAAGACGTTGCTGATCCTCGGCGCCTCTGGCGACCTCACCGGCCGCCTGCTGTTGCCCGGGCTGGCGCGGCTAGTGAGACACGGGAAAGCCGAAGGGATAACCCTGGTCGGAGCCGGCTCGGACGCCTGGAGCACTGAGGATTGGCAGGAGCGCCTCGCCACGTCCTTCGCCGCTGCATCGCCGGATACCGGTACCCGCAACGATGACGGCGCCCTTGAACAGATCTGCGCGGGCAGTACTTATCATCAGGTTGATGTCACAGCGGAGGGTTCACTGGCAGAGCTGATTGCCGGCCTCCAGCCGCCGGTCGCGATCTATTTCGCACTGCCGCCGGCCGTCAGCGAGAAGGCCTGCGCCACACTCGAACCTGAGGACCTCCCGGACGGATCACGCCTGGTGATGGAGAAACCGTTCGGCACCGACAGGGAATCGGCAACCCGATTGAACACGATTCTGGGCCGGTTGGTGCCTGAAGACCACATCCACCGGGTGGACCATTTCCTCGGTAAGGCGACGGTGCTGAACATCCTTGGACTGCGGTTCGCGAACCGCCTGCTGGAACCGGTGTGGAACAGCCTCCACATCGATTCGGTAGACATTGTCTTCGACGAGAAGCTGACGCTCGAAAACCGTGCGCGCTATTACGACGGCGCTGGTGCGTTGAAGGATATGATCCAAAGCCACCTGCTGCAGGTGATGGCTCTCATCGCAATGAATGCGCCCTCGACGCTGCACGAGCGGGACCTGAGGGACCATATCGGAACCGTGCTGAGGGCCAGCTCGGTGCACCCGGATTTCCGTTCCAGTACCCGACGCGCCCGCTACACCGCGGGAAGCATCGACGGGCGCGAGGTTCCAAATTATGTGGATGAGAGCGGCGTCGATCCCTCCCGTGGCACCGAGACGCTCGCCGAAATTGTAGTGTCAATCAACAACGAGCGGTGGGCGGGAGTTCCATTCCGCTTGCGGTCAGGGAAGTCCCTCGGCCGGACCCGCAAGGAAGCAGTGATCACCTTCAAGCCGGTTAACCACCTTCCGGACGGCTTCACAGGAGTGGACTCCCCTACGCGGCTGCGCATCGGCTTCGGTCCGGACACCCTTGAGTTGGACCTTGATGTGAACGGTCCCGGCGACGTGTTCTGCCTGGACCGGGCAACCCTGCAGGCGGAACTGAATGCCTCGGAACTCCTGCCCTACGGTGAAGTTCTTGACGGCGTGCTGTCCGGTGACCCCACGCTGTCCGTACGCGGCGACACGGCTGAGGATTGCTGGCGCATCGTGGAACCGGTGCTGGAGGCCTGGAAAGCAAACGATGTACCGATGGACGAATATCCAGCGGGATCGGCCGGTCCGTCGAACTGGAGCACAGCCGAAGTGGGAGGCGAAAAATAGTGCAGCTATGGCGGGATAGGCCGATCCCATCCCGCCACAGCTGCACAAAACATCCTTGGAACGCTAGAGCGCCGCTTCCCCGCGTTCGCCCGTACGGACGCGGACGGCATCTTCCACCGGGAGGACCCACACCTTCCCGTCGCCAGCCCGGCCCGTGTTTGCTGTTGAGACCAGCACGTCCACGATGTCGGTGACCGAGGCGTCCGACACGAGCACCTCTACGCGGGCTTTCTGGAGGAGGTCGACGGTGTACTCCGCTCCCCTGTAAACCTCCGTGTGCCCGCGCTGGCGGCCGTAACCGCTCGCCTGGCTGACGGTAAGGCCCTGAACGCCGTAGTTCTCCAGGGCTCCCCTCACGCTGTCCAGTTTGTCCGGACGAACAATGGCAGTAACCAGTTTCATGACGTCACCTTCTGCTGGCCGGGATCGGCAACGGAGACCTTGGCAGTTGCGTGGAATGGGTGGAACTGTCCTCCAACGCCGAGCCCTCCGAATTCGTAGGCAGTTTCTGCGTGTTCGGAAAGGTCGACGCCGGAGACTTCGTTGTCTGCAGTAACCCGGAATCCGATGGTCTTGTGGATCGCCAGCCCGATCACGGCCGTCATCACCGCAGACAGCGTTACGGCTACCAGGACAGAGACGATCTGCGCGACAAGCTGACCGCTGCCGCCGCCATAAAACAACCCGCCGCCTTCGCCGTCGACAGGCAGGGCAATGAAGCCGATCGCGATGGTTCCCAGGGTGCCCGCCACCAGGTGCACTGCGACCACATCGAGTGAGTCATCAAAGCCGAGCTTGTACTTCAAACCGACTGCCAGCGCACACACGGCACCCGATACCAGACCCAGCCCGACCGCTCCGATGGGACTGACACTTGCACAGGCCGGCGTGATGGCAACGAGGCCGGCGACGATGCCCGAGGCTGCTCCGAGGGATGTGGGCCGGCCGTCGCGGAAACGCTCGAGGACGAGCCAGCCGACCATTGCTGCTGCGGGCGCGGCCATGGTGTTGACCCAGATCAGCCCTGCTTCTTCGGCAGTACTTGCGGCACCGCCGTTGAAACCGAACCAGCCGAACCACAGCAGGGCGGCGCCAAGCATGACCAGCGGGACGTTGTGCGGCCGGTGTGCCGGGTCCTTGCCGAATCCCTGCCGCTTGCCGAGGATGATGGCCAGTACCAGTGCCGCGACGCCGGCGCTGATGTGGACGACGGTGCCGCCCGCGAAGTCAATGGCCTCACCGACGGTGCTTCCGATAGCACCCTCCGCACTGAGCAGTCCGCCGCCCCAGACCATGAAGGCCAGCGGGCAGTAGACCGCTGTGACCCAGATGGGCACGAAGAGCGACCAGGCGCCGAACTTGGCGCGGTCCGCGATTGCGCCGCTGATCAGGGCCACCGTGATGATCGCAAACGTAACGCCGTAGCCTGCGCCGATCATGTCCTCTGTTCCGATGAGGCCCTCAAGCCCGAAGGAGGAGAACGGATTCCCGAAGAGCTGGGCAACGCCGTCGCCCACCGTCATCGAGTAGCCCCACAGCACCCAGACGATACCCACCAGTCCGACGGCGATGAAGCTCATCATCATCATGTTCAGTGCTGCTTTGGCACGGGTCATGCCGCCGTAGAAAAATGCCAGTCCGGGGGTCATCAGCAATACCAGGGCGGCGGAAACCATGACCCAGACGTGACCTGCTGTCAGATCCATCGTTACGTCCTCTCGCGAGTGGCGGGCACTTCCCGCTGCAGAGAAGTCTTGCAACGACGTGTTTCAGCACGTTGGGAACTGTGTTGCCGGGAGGTTACGCCGGACGCACTGACGTAAAGAGTGCGTGTCCCCGGTGTTTCCGCCGTGTTTCGCGGGTGGAGCGGAACCTTGAACCGCCGTCCTTGGGTCAGTTCAGGAGCGCGTCGACAAATTCCTCGGCTTCGAACGGCGCGAGGTCATCAGCGCCCTCACCCAGACCGATCAGCTTGACCGGTACCCCCAGCGAGCGCTGGATTGCGACGACGATGCCGCCCTTGGCGGTACCGTCCAGTTTGGTCAGGACGATTCCCGTGATGTTGACAACCTCTGAGAACACCTTGGCCTGGTTCAGACCGTTCTGACCGGTAGTGGCGTCAAGAACGAGCAGCACCTCATCGACGGTGCCCTGCTTCTCAATGACGCGCTTGACTTTGCCGAGTTCGTCCATCAAGCCAACCTTGTTCTGCAGGCGGCCGGCGGTATCGATCATGACGACGTCGACCTCACCTTCGATTCCAGCCTTGACCGCCTCAAAGGCCACGGAGGCAGGATCTGCGCCGTCGACATCTGATTTCACCGTGGGCACCCCGACCCGCTGTCCCCAGGTGGCCAGCTGCTCCGCAGCGGCTGCGCGAAAGGTGTCTGCTGCACCGAGCAGCACGTCCTTGTCCTCTGCCACGAGCACACGGGCGAGCTTGCCGACCGTGGTGGTCTTTCCCACGCCGTTCACTCCGACAACCATCACAATGGCAGGGCGGTCAGCGTGGCGGTCGGTGGCAAGCGACCGGTCCATCGTGGGGTCAACGAGCTTGATCAGCTCCTCCCGGAGCATCCCCTTGACCTCCTCCGGACTGCGGCTGCCCGCGATTTTCACGCGTTCGCGAAGAGCATCGACAAGTTCGGTGGTCGGTTCAGTTCCGAGGTCCGCCAGGAGCAGCGTTTCCTCGATCTCGTCCCAGACGTCCTCATCGATGCGGTCGCGGGACAACAGCGCCAGAAGTCCCTTACCGAGCGCATTGTTGGACTTCGCCAGTCTGGCGCGCAGTCTGGCCAGGCGGCCCTGCACAGGATCTGGAGTCTCGACCGGTACGGTCTCGACGCCGGTGGGGGTGTCCTCAAGATCCCTGAGGTCATCAGGCACGACGACGTCCGGCCCGGTATCGAGGCCGGAGGGCCTCTCCAGAGTGTCGGTTCCGACGCCGCGTGCGGCGGTACCGCCGTCGTCATCCGGGTCCCGCGTGGTGGAGTAGGTACCCGGCGGGGTGCGGCGGGAACGCACCAACAGGGCTGCAAGCGAACCCAGAACAGCCAGGGCGACGACTATGTAAATAACTATCGGGAGGATCTCGTTCACGCTTCCAAGCTTCTCACACGGCCGCCCGGCAGTTGGGGCGCGCAGAAACTGGGAGAATCATGAATCGTGGTTGCTTTCAGAAACTTTCCCCGGCGCACGAAACCCGGCTCCGCCGCTGAAGAACGCCCGCGCCTGCCGCGCGAGATCAAGGTACTCATCGCCGCGGCCTTCGTCATCGCGATCGGCTTCGGGCTCGTTGCGCCGGTGCTCCCGCAGTTCGCCCAGAGCTTCGGCGTGGAGGCGACAGCGGCTGCCGTGATCGTCAGCGCCTTCGCGTTCACCCGGCTTGTCTTTGCGCCCGCCGGCGGCAAGTTGGTCGAACGCCTCGGTGAGCGTCCGGTGTATGTGGCCGGCCTGCTGATTGTCGCGCTGTCGACGGCGGCATGCGCGTTCGCAGCTGACTACGGGCAGTTGCTGGTCTTCCGCGGCCTTGGCGGCATCGGCTCGACCATGTTCACAATCTCGGCGATGGGTCTCATTGTCCGTATTGCGCCGGCTGGGATGCGGGGACGGGTGACGGGCGCCTATGCCTCGGCGTTTCTCCTCGGAAGCATTGCCGGCCCGTTCCTGGGCGGATTGCTGGCCGGGTTCGGCCTGAGGGTTCCGTTTCTTGTGTATGCGGGCGCGCTGCTGATTGCGGCCGCCGTCGTCTTCTTCCAGCTCAAGGACTCCACGCTGGGCACCCGCACGGCAGCTGCCGCCCAGCCGGCCCTCACCGTGCGAAAAGCCGTCCGGGATTCGGCGTACCGGGCCGCGCTCGTGTCCGGCTTCGCAAACGGTTGGGCGTCCTTCGGCGTGCGCATGGCGCTCGTGCCGCTGTTCGCAGCGGCAGTGCTCGGAGCAGGCCCGGAGGTGGCCGGAATCGCCCTCGCCTTCTTCGCCGGCGGGACTGCACTCGCTCTGACAGTCTCCGGCAGGCTGGCCGATTCACTCGGCCGGAAACCGCTCGTACTCACCGGATTGGCCGTCAACGGCGCCGCGATGGCATGCCTTGGCCTCACCACGGATGTGACGACATTCCTCGCCGTCTCAGTGGTCGCGGGCATCGGCGCAGGCATCCTCAACCCGGCACAGCAGGCGGCTGTCGCCGACGTCATCGGCAACGACAGGAGCGGCGGCAAGGTGCTGGCCGCCTTCCAGATGAGCACCGATACCGGAGCCATCTTCGGGCCGATCCTGGCCGGGCTGCTCGTCGATGCCTTCTCCTACGGCTGGGCCTTCGGGCTCACCGGCGTGACGGCCCTGGCCGCTTTCCTGATGTGGACGGCGGCACGCGAGACGCTGGTCGATACGGACCTGTCCGTCAGGCGTCCACCAGCCGCTGGCTGATCACCGTAGACACGCCATCGCCGCGCATCGTCACGCCGTAGAGCGCGTCCGCCACCTCCATGGTGCGTTTCTGGTGGGTGATGACGATGAGCTGGCTTGACTCCCGCAGTTCCTCGAAGATGGTGATGAGCCGGCCAAGGTTGGTGTCATCGAGTGCCGCCTCCACCTCGTCCATCACATAGAACGGGGAGGGGCGGGCCTTGAAGATCGCCACCAGGAGTGCGACGGCGGTGAGTGACCTTTCGCCGCCGGACAGCAGTGAGAGCCTCTTGATCTTCTTGCCCGCCGGCCTCGCCTCGACCTCGATGCCAGTGGTCAGCATGTCCTCCGGATCGGTCAGGACCAACCGGCCCTCGCCGCCTGGGAACAAACGACCGAACACGCGCTCGAACTGCTCCGCAGTGTCCCGGTAGGCGGCGGTGAACACCTGTTCCACGCGCTCGTCGACCTCGCGGATGATGTCCAGCAAGTCCTTACGGGTGGCTTTGAGGTCCTCCAGCTGGGTGCTGAGGAACTGGTGACGCTCCTCGAGCGCCGCAAACTCCTCCAGCGCCAGCGGATTCACCTTGCCGAGCGCCGAAAGATCCCGCTCGGCCCGCTTGAGGCGCTTCTCCTGCTCTCCGCGGACATACGGCACGCCCTCACGGATGGCATTGCCGTCGTCGTCCACGGCCACGTGCAGCTCCGCCCACTTGTCCGCCGGCTGCGCGGGGGCCGGAACGGGTTGGTCCGGTCCGAATTCGGCGACCAGGTGATCCGCAGTGAGCCCCAGCTCATCGATAGCCCGGTTCTGAAGTGCCTCGATCCTCAGCCGCTGCTGGGCGCGGGCCAATTCATCCCGGTGCACGGAATCGGTCAACTCCGCCAGCTCTTCCATCAGCGACTCGTTGCGAGCGCGGACTCCGGCGAGCTCGGCCTCCCACGCGGACCGTACCTCGTCAGCAGCGTTCCGGGCGCGGCCGGCACGGTTGACTGAGACGTCGAGGAAGGCCACGGCCTGGTGCGCGGCCTTTCCTACGGCGGCTGCCTTGGCGCTCTGGAGCCGGCGGATCCTGGCCCGCTCCGCTGCCTGTTCCCGTGCTGCCCGCTCCGTCTGCGCCGCACGCTCCAGGGACACTGCCCGACTTGCGGTTGCCCGCAGCTGCTCCTCAGCGCTCCGCAGCGCAAGACGTGCCTCCATTTCCGCCTGACGCGCGTGTGTCGCGGCCAGAGCGAGCATGTCCCGGCTCTGGGTGTCGGGCTCAGCGTCCGCCGGAGCGTCCTGTGCGTGCGCGAGCCGTTGCGCGATTTCCTCAAGGCGGCCCTGCTCCGCGGCAAGGTTTTCCTCGGCCGCTTCCGCCAGGCGTGTCAGCCGCTCGGTTTCCCCTGAGGCGGAGCGCAGGACTGATCCCAGCTGGCCCAGCTTCTCTGCGACGGCAGCGAGCCGTGCATCCGACTCATGCAGCCTCTCCAGCGCCGCGTCTGCCCGTTCCTGAGCCTCCTTCCGCTGTGCGGTGGCTGCAGAAATCCCGAAGCGGGCGCGCTCGTTCCGTTCGGTAGCGATACGAAGGGCTTCGGTTGCCTCATCGACAGCTGCCTGAATTTCCAGGGTGCCGGGCGCCGCGGCAGTGCCTCCCCGCACTGAGACCGCCGTATAGACGTCACCCTCACGTGTCACTGCGGTCAGCGAAGGATGCCGCTGCACCAGATCCGCGGCGTCCGCAAGCGACTCAACGACGACGACGGCAGACAGCAGGGCGCGCACGGCCGCTTCCACGCCGCCGCGGCTGGTGACGAGCGAAGCGGCGGCGCGGGCGCCGTCGGGCAGCGCTTCAACGCCTGTCTCCTGACCGGCCGGGACCGCGACGAGAAGCTCGACCCGGCCGGCGTCGTCGTCCTTCATACGTTGAAGGGCAGCACCGGCGGCACCGAGCGATTCAACTGCGACTCCCTCGGACAACGAGCCCAGCGCGGCCGCTATGGCGGCCTCGTAGCCCGGCTCCACCGTCAGCAGCCCCGCAACCGGCCCGAGCACCCCGTCCATCCCGGCCGCCAACAGGGTCCTTGACCCGTCTTTGCGCTCCAGGCCGAGACGCAGGGCTTCGACTCGTGCCTGGAGCGCGCCGCGTTCCCGCTCGGCCGACCGCTCCTGCGCCTTGAGGTCTTCCAGCCTCTCCAGCACAGCGTCAAGGGCGGCGCCGGCTTCCTCATAATCGGCGTCCAGGCCCTCTTCGCCTTCCTCCGCACCGGCAACCTGCGATTCGAGCGCAGTGAACTCGCTCTGCGCACGACGACGACGTTCGGCCACCTCGACGACGGACTCGCGGAGCCTGCCCAGTTCTGCCTCCGCCGCTTCGACCCGGGACCGCGCTGCGCCCACCTGACCGGACAGCTTAGCGAGCCCTTCCCGCCGGTCCGAAGCTGCGCGCAGCAGCGACGCGAGGCGCTGCTCCTCGGCGGCGGCCGCGTCTTCCGCCTCGGCGCGCTGCTCGAGCGCGTCCTCAAGCATGTCGGAAAGCTCGGCAACGCGTTCGTGCAGCTCAGTCTCTTCGGCACGGACAACCGCGGCCTGCCGGTCCAACTCAGCGGGGTCACGCCCACCCTCCCCTGCGGTGTCCACAGACCCCAGCAGACGACGGCGCTCCTCGGCGAGGGCGCCGAGGGACCTGAAGCGTTCGCGGGCGGATGAAAGTCGGTACCAGGTGTCACGTGCTGCATTCAGCCGCGGGGTAGCCTCCGCGGCAAGGCCTTCAAGTTCCGCCTGCCGGGACCGCCCGGCCTCAAGGAGGGACTCGACCTCGGCACGCCGTTGCTTCAGTGCAGTCTCGTCAGCAATCTCCTGCTCGAAAGACGAGGTGAGCTGCACCAGGTCGTCGGCGAGCAGCCGCGCACGCGCATCGCGGGCCTCGAACTGCACCTGTTGGGCACGGCGGGCGACATCCGCCTGCTTGCCGAGCGGGGTCAGCTGCCGTCGCAGCTCGCCGGTGAGGTCGGTGAGCCGGGTGAGGTTGGCCTGCATGGCCTCGAGCTTGCGGACCGTCTTTTCCTTGCGCCGGCGGTGCTTCAGTATTCCGGCGGCTTCCTCGATGAACCCCCGCCGGTCTTCAGGTGTTGCGTGCAACACACGATCCAGCTGGCCCTGCCCGACGATGACGTGCATCTCCCTCCCGAGCCCGGAATCGGAGAGCAGCTCCTGGATGTCGAGGAGCCGGCAATTATTTCCGTTGATTGCGTACTCGGAGCCGCCCGCCCGGAAAAGGGTGCGGGATATTGTCACCTCTGAATACTCGATCGGCAGCGCTCCGTCGGCATTGTCAATGGTCAACGACACCTGGGCGCGGCCCAGCGGCGGCCTGCCGGAGGTGCCCGCGAAGATGACGTCTTCCATTTTTCCGCCGCGCAGCGTCTTCGCGCCCTGCTCGCCCATCACCCAGGCGAGGGCGTCCACAACGTTCGATTTGCCGGATCCGTTGGGACCGACGACGGCGGTGACTCCAGGTTCAAAGTCGAAGGTCGTCGCAGAGGCAAAAGACTTGAAGCCTCGAACGGTCAGACTTTTCAGGTGCACGGGTCTCGGGTCTCCAAAAAGGGATTGTTACCCATAATCTACTGCGTTCACAGCCGGTTTCACGGCATTTACCCACGCAGCTCCACCCGGGTATCTCCGGTGTCAACGTGCCGTTATCTGCCGGAGGAACTAGGCTTTCCTCAGGAACGTTAGTAACCGAAGTATGCTTATCATTTTCAGATTGGCATCCACTGCCGGCAAAGCGCTATCGGTTCCGGTGCAGCGAACAGCGGACCAGCGGACCACCCGCACAGGGAATAGACGGACACGAGGCAGGAAATTTGACCGGTAATTTCAACTTCCGACATCACAACACCGCGCTCCTCGGCGTGGAAAGTGTTGAGGCACCGGTCATCGTCACGTCTGCGGAATTCGATCGCATCCTCTCCCCGGCCCTGAAACGGCTCCGGCTGTCCAAAGGGCTTTTGCAGCGCGTGGCGGGAATCACCGAGCGGCGCTGGTGGGCACCCGGAACGGGATTCGAAGACGGCGCCATCGAAGCGGGCGCCAAGGCCCTCGCATCAACAGGTATCGCGGCTTCCCAGATCGGGCTGCTGATCAACACCTCGGTCTCCCGCACCAATCTCGAACCATCCGTTGCGGTGAAGATCCACAACGGTCTGGGGCTGCCGTCCTCCGCCATGAATTTTGATGTCGCCAACGCGTGTCTGGGTTTCGTCAATGGGATGACCCTGGCGGCAAACATGATCGAAGCCGGCCAGATCCAGTACGCCATGGTGGTCAATGGTGAAGACGCCCAGGCCACCCAGGAAGCCACCCTTCGGCGGCTGAATGAGCCAACGGCCACGCGTGAGAGTTTCATGCAGGAGTTTGCAACGCTGACCTTAGGTTCCGGCGCAGCCGCCGCCATTCTGGGCCCGGCGGATCTCCACCCGGGCTCCCACCGCGTCCTCGGCGGAGTGGCGCGTGCCGGTACTGAGCATCACGAATTGTGCGTCGGAGGTATCGACGGCATGTATACGGACGCACAGGGGCTGCTCGACGGCGGCCTGGAGCTGGTGGTTGACGCCTGGACCGAAGCCCAACAGGACTGGAACTGGTCGGACATGGACCGCTATGTCACCCACCAGGTGAGTACCACCCATACCAAGGCAATCATCGAAGCCGTCGATCTCGATCCAGCCCGGGTCCCCCAGACCTTCCCTCTCTGGGGCAACGTCGGGCCGGCGTCACTGCCCATGACGCTCGCCGCGGAAGCCCAGCGGCTTACTACCGGCGACCGCGTGCTGTGCATGGGTGTGGGCTCCGGCCTCAACACCGCGATGCTGGAGATTGAGTGGTAGAACTTCCCGGCGTCGACCCGTCGTGGTCGGCCTACCTCGACGTGCCGTCCACAGCCGACGTTGATCCGGCTGGAACCATCAACCGGTGGCACTACCTGGACAACCTGGCCTCCGTAACCGGTGATCTCCGCGGCACGCTGCTCTGTGTCCACGGCAATCCCACCTGGTCCTACCTCTGGCGCAGCTTGCTGGCCGCGGGTGCCGAGCACGGTTGGCGGGTCATCGCCGTTGACCAGCTCGAGATGGGCTATTCCGAACGGACCGGACGCGCCCGGCGTCTCGCCGACCGCGTACGCGACCTCGAGGATTTCGTCTCCGCGGTCGGGCTCAGCGGACCTCTAGTGACAGTTGGACACGACTGGGGCGGCGTCGTCAGCCTTGGCTTCGCCGACCGCAATCGCGCGAACCTCACCGCCGTCGTCCTGACCAATACGGCAATCCACCAGAACCCGGGCTCCCCCATTCCCGCGCCGCTGCGCCTCGCTCTCAGCGGCGCCGTGCACCGGGTGGGAACGTCGACAACAACCGCTTTCCTCGATACAACGCTTGCGCTGGCCCGCCCGCGTCTCACCCGGGATGTACGGGCGGCTTACCGCCTGCCTTACCGGACAGCCGCCCGACGCCGAGGCATCGAACAGTTCGTCGCTGACATTCCCGTTGGTCCCGGGCACCCAAGCCACGCGGAGTTGAGCCGGATTGCCGACTCCATCCGTACACTCGACGTGCCCGTGTTTCTGCTGTGGGGCCCGGCAGATCCGATTTTTTCGGACACCTATCTCGATGACCTGGCGGAACGCCTTCCGCAGGCTGATATACACCGCTTCGAGGGCGCAAGCCATTTGGTCGCTGAAGACCGTGACATCGCCTCGCCAATCTTTGATTGGCTTGACCACCGCACCGAGAACGACGACGACGGCCGTCCCGCCCGTCCCTCCGCAGCGTTCACCCCGCTCTGGCAGCAGATCCACGAGCGGAGCAGCGGTCCTGCTGCTGACATGCTGGCGGTGGCAGATATGGGAAGCTACGGTGCGGTGGCCGACTCGCTGTCGTGGAAGGAACTGGAGGACAGGGTCAGCCGCCTCGCCGCCGGCCTCAGCCGGATCGGAGTCAAGGCGGGAAGCAGGGTCAGCCTGATGGTTCCCCCGGGCATTGAGCTGACCACGTTGATTTATGCCTGCCTGAGATTGGGCGCTGTGATCGTGGTCGCGGACGCCGGGCTGGGGGTCAAGGGGCTCAGCCGCGCCGTTCGCGGCACTGTGCCGGACTTCCTCATCGGCATTGAACGCGCGCTCGTCGCCGGCAGGCTGTTCGGGTGGCCGGGCACCCGCGTCAGCGTCGGAGCAGCGCCACGGGCTCGGCTCCTCGGTGCGCGTCACCGCCTCGAAGACCTCCTCGCTGGGCACCCGAGCTATGCGGGCGATGATCCCGCCCCCGATTCCGACGCGGCGATCCTGTTCACCTCCGGATCGACAGGACCGGCGAAAGGTGTTGTGTACACACACCGCCAGCTGTCGGCGATGCGGGACACTCTCTCTGCAACTCTCAACCTTGCGCCGGGCAGCGCTCTCGTTGCTGGTTTTGCGCCCTTCGCCCTGCTTGGCCCCGCACTGGGAGCGGCTTCGGTTACACCCGATATGGACGTCACCGCTCCGCGAACGCTGACTGCACGGGCGCTGGCCGATGCCGCCGCGGCCATCGACGCCACCACGGTTTTCGCTTCCCCCGCTGCCCTGCGCAACGTCCTGGCCACAGCCTCGGGCATTGTCCCCGGCCGCAAGGATGCCTTGCAACGCGTCAGGGTGCTGCTTTCTGCGGGAGCCCCTATCCCCGTGAACCTCCTGGAGCAATTGCAGCCATTGGTACCCGGTGCCGCACTGCACACGCCCTACGGCATGACGGAAGCGCTGCCCGTCACTGACATACAGCTCGAGGACATTCGCGAGGCCCTGGACAGTTCGGTAGCAGGAGCCGGGAACGGCGTCTGTGTTGGACGAGCGGTACCGGGTGCGGAGGTCAGCATCAGCGCGCTTGACCCCACGGGCACTGCCACCGGTGTGCCCTCGGATTTGCCAGGCGTTACGGGCGAGATCCTCGTGCGTGCTCCGCACGTCAAAGACCGCTATTACCGGTTATGGATCACGGAGCGGGCATCATCACGCACCGCGGGCTGGCACCGCACCGGCGACGTCGGGCATCTCGACGCGGACGGACGGCTCTGGGTGGAGGGCCGGCTTGCACACGTCATCACGTCCGCAGACGGCGTTCTGACACCCGTGGGCCCCGAGCAGTCGATCGAACAGTTGAAGGAGGTTCGCCAGGCGGCCGTGGTCGGTGTCGGTCCAACGGGCACACAGGCCGTTGTCGCCGTCGTCGTTCCTGTGGAAGCTGCCGATCAGGCGGGCCTGGCGCCTGGCCCTTTGTCGGATATGGTCCGGGACGTTGTCCGGCCGGGCGGAGTCCGTCTCGCTGCAGTCCTCACGCTGTCCGCCCTTCCGACCGATATCCGGCATAACGCAAAAATCGACCGTACAGCAGTAGCTGCGTGGGCCGGCGACGCGCTCCAGGGGCGTGGGAGGAAGAAGCCGTGAAGGTCCTCGTCACCGGTGCCAGCGGGATGCTGGGCGGCGCGGTGGCGTCCCTGCTCCTGCGCAACGGCCGCGATGTCAGGACCTTCCAGCGGCGTCCCTCCGGTGTGCCGGGCGCGGAGGACCTAGCAGGTGACCTCGCTGACGGTTCCGCCCTTGCGAACGCTGTCGCGGGGGTCGACGCCGTCATTCACCTCGCGGCAAAGGTGTCTGTCACCGGCAATCCGGATGCTTTCTACCGCACCAATGTGCTCGGCACAGCTGGGCTCCTGGCTGCGGCCCGGTCCGCGGGCGTTCAGCACTTCGTGCACGTTTCCTCGCCGTCAGTGGCCCACACCGGAGCGTCGCTGGTTGGCGCGGTTGCCGGGCCGGCTCAGCCGGAGCTCGCCCGCGGATCCTATGCGCGCACCAAGGCGCAGGCGGAGATCCTTGCTCTCGAGGCGAACGACGGCCAGATGCCGGTCGCGGTTCTGCGCCCCCATATTGTCTGGGGACCCGGTGACACCCAGCTGGTAGAGCGGGTACTCAGCCGGGCCCGCGCGGGCAGGCTGCCACTGCTTGCCGGTGGAACCGCGCTCGTTGACACAACCTACGTGGACAATGCGGCGTCGGCCATCGCTGCCGCCCTTGACCGGATGGAGTACATCTCCGGATCCCCGCTGGTCATCACGAACGGTGAACCGCGCCCGATCGGTGAGCTCCTCACCCGCATTTGCTCCGCCGGCGGCGTCCGGGAACCCCGGAGATCGATCCCAGGCTGGGCAGGCAGAGCGGCCGGCAGCGTCGTCGAAAGTATCTGGCGCGCTTCCAAGGCCGACAGCGAGCCTCCCATGACCCGCTTCCTCGCGGAGCAGTTGTCAACGGCCCATTGGTTCGACCAGCGGCACACCAGGTCCCTGCTTGGCTGGACTCCGGAGGTGAGCCTGGACGAGGGTTTTGCACGCCTCGCCGCGCACTATGGCGATTCAGCGTCGCGCATCAGGCACTGATGTTCAGATAACTGACGGTTTGCGATCGGACCCTCAGCCTGCCACCTGTCGCGTTGGTTCATTAAATCCCGCTGGGAAGGACCTTTACAGGTCCTCCCCAGCGACGAGAGACTAACGCGAAGATTAGACGCGCACGAAGTAGGCGCCCGGCAGATCGCTCAGCGGGTGCTGCATGGTGAGGTTTGCACCATTCATTCCGCTGCTGATGACCTGGCCGTTGCCGGCGTAGACGGCTACGTGTCCGCCCGTGATGACAATGTCGCCCGGTGCAGGTGTGCTAACCGGGGTACCGTACGCAGCGAACTGTGCCGGTCCGAGATCGCCCGTACCAAGGGCCTTTTCGAGGAGCACGGTGCAATCCTGGATAGCACCGGCTGCGAGCTGGGCCCTAGCCGACGCGAGGATGCCTGCGCCGCTGGCGCTGCCCGAGTTGTCTGCAACCTGGATGTTGCTGGAGGCAAGGCTGATGCCCATGGTGCTGGTCTCGACCGGTGCCGGAGCAACAGCAGCTGCCTGTACCTGCACTGCAGGCGCGGCTGCCGGAGCTGCTACCTGAATCTGCTGTACCGGAGCGGGCGCCGGAGCTGCGGCAGGAGCCGGAGCGGCAGCAGCGCTACCGGAGAGGCTGATGACCTGACCCGGGTAAATGATCGAATCCCAGCCGAGGCCGTTAGCAGCGAACACGGCGTCCAGGCTGACGCCATAGTTCGCTGCGATCGAGCCGAGAGTGTCCCCGGACTGCACAGTGTGGGTAGGAGCATTGACGGCCGGAGCCGGCGCCACGGGAGCCGGAGCAACCGGAGCTGCCGGGGCCACAGGAGCGGCTGCAGCCTGGACGTTGGCCTCAACTGACGGTGCTGGGGTGTAAGTGGTGGTGCCCGCGCTTGCTGGCAGGGCCGCTCCGAACATGATTCCGGAAGCTGCTACAACAACGGCTGCTGGGCGGCCAACGGTGCCGGCGTGTGAGCTCACTGCCTTGGAAACGACCTGCATGGTGCTGGGCGGGGTTGCACGGTGGCGTGCGATATGACGGTTTTTGGACACGGAAATAGCCTCTCCCAATGCCGGCGGAGTTAGCTGTCGGATTCGGATGGGAGCCACCCGGACTACCGGTCTTGGACCGGTGAGTCTTCACCCCTAGGACTTCTGAAGAAGCCCGCTATCTGGTTCCCCCGCTCCTGCCGCAGTGTGTAGCGAACGGACCTTCCGACGGCGGCAGGATTAGGCAATCCACCAGAAGGAAGCCGGGCTTTTGAGCCCGGCGTGTCCATAACGTTACATTCTTTCGGGCTGGATGTCACATTTCAATCACGAGAAACGCCGGTTCAGCCGCGCCGGATTAGATTTTGTACTCGTCCTGCGCGCTTTTGGGGCCGTCCTGATCGCCATTGCGGTGCATGGCTGACTGCGCCTTTTTCAGGGCCTGCTCTGCCTGCGCCTGAACCTCCGGAGCCTTCGTTTTTACCGTCTCCGATGCCTGGGAAACCTTGTCCTGGACCTTCGGGTTGTTCCAGAGCTCGTTGGCCTTCACTTTGATCTGCTCATAGCTTGCACGACCGGCCCGGGCGCCCAGAACGTAGCCTGCTGCCATACCTGCTGCAAAAACCAACTTGTTCTTCATCGCGATACTCCTGACGTGTCGGGTACTGAGATACTGAGATATCGAATCTAGTCAGCTTACTTACTTTTGTCACGTCGGAGCCGCTCACCAGCGTCCGTTACGCGGCCGTGGCTGGCACCTGGGGCACGTGTATGAGGACCGGTTCATGAAGGTGTCGCGCCGGATCAGGGAATCCAAACCATTCTCGAAGCATCGCCGACAGGGCTTCCGCTCCCGCCCGTAGGCGTTCAGCGCGCGCTCAAAGTATCCGGACGCGCCGTTCACGTTTACGTAAAGCGAATCGAAGCTGGTGCCGCCTGCCTCGAGCGCCCGGATCATGACGTCCCTACACGACTCGACCAGTCGCGAGGCTTCTGCACGCCGAAGGGTGTCAGTGGGGCGGGCGTAGTGCAGCTTCGCTGCCCACAATGATTCGTCGGCATAGATGTTTCCGATTCCCGAGACGAGCGTCTGGTCGAGCAAGGCGCGTTTGAGCCCCGTGCGGCGGGAATGCAGCTTGCGATAGAAATCCTCGAAGGAGAATGCAGGGTCCAGCGGGTCACGTGCGATGTGCGTCGCTTCAACCGGCACCAGGGGAACGAGGTCCTCCCCCAGTCCGCCGGGAAGACCATCAGCTGTTGCCACCATGCTCGTGACAAAAAGCCCGCCGAAGATCCGCTGGTCCACGAAACGAAGCTCCTCCGGCACCGGCTGAGGCCCAGCAGCCGGAGACAGCCGAAGGCGAACCTTCAGGTGCTTCTCGTCCGGCTGGGTGCGGTCCTCGACCAGCAACTGGCCGCTCATTCCAAGATGAGCCATGAGCGCAACTGGCGGCCTGCCGTCCGGGAGTTCCTTTGAGGACGCCAGGTCCGGTGACGGCGCAGGCCGGGAGCCGCCGTCGTCATCGGTGAGGGTAAGGGGCAGCCAGAGGAACTTGCCCCGACGCACGGCATCGCTGACGCGGGCTCCGATGAGGTTTCCAATGAAATCCTCGATGCCGAGGGCATGGCGGCGGATTGAACGGGGGTCCAGGACGTCGACCGCCTCGATGCGGCGCCCGCGGACCCAGCGCGCGAGACCCCTGCGCACTACCTCCACCTCAGGAAGCTCAGGCATAACGAGGTGCAAAGATCACGTGGAGTGGCGGAGCTGTGCGTCCGCGTGTGCGAGAGGCAGTTGGTTTACCTCAGGCTGAAGGAGCTTCCACGAGGCAGAGGCAGCCTCTTGCTCGGCCTCCTTCTTGGAGCGCCCGGAACCCGAACCGTAGGTCGCTCCGCCGATCACCAGGACGGCCTCGAACCGGCGGTCATGGTCAGGCCCGAAGCCCGTCACCTTGTAGTCGATAACCCCCATGCGCTGTGCCGCGGCGATTTCCTGGATGCTGGTCTTCCAGTCCGTTCCGGCGCCAAGGGCTGCGGCGTCCCGGAGCACCGGACCGATGATGCGCATGACGAGGCACCGTGCGGTCTCCATGCCGTTGCTGAGATAGGTGGCGCCGATGATGGCTTCCATGGTGTCAGCAAGAATTGAGGATTTGTCCCAGCCATTGGTGAGCTTCTCTCCCTGTCCCAGGAGGATGTGCTGCCCGAGATCAAGGCCGCGGGCAATCTTCGCGAGGGCGCGGGTACTCACCACCGCCGAACGCCTCTTGGCGAGTTCACCCTCTGAAAGATCAGGATTGTCCCGGTAGAGAGCGTCCGTGACCGAAAGCCCGAGGACG
The DNA here is from genome assembly GCF_056679915.1 of Arthrobacter sp. PTI12. Lineage (NCBI taxonomy): Bacteria > Bacillati > Actinomycetota > Actinomycetes > Micrococcales > Micrococcaceae > Arthrobacter > Arthrobacter sp. PTI12. The sequence continues at coordinate 2,366,700 of NZ_CM155256.1, forward strand.
GAGTCGCCGAGGAATTCGAGGCGTTCGTTGGTAGGGATTCCGCCCTGTTCATACGCATAGGACCGATGTGTCAGGGCAAGACGAAGCGTCTCGGCGTCAATAGTGACACCGAGACGCTTCAAAAGATCTTCTGAACTCTCCACGCGGCGACGCTTTCGCGATCGAAGCCTCAAGCACCGTAAACCGGTGCTCTTGGCGTTTAGACGTCGGCTACCTTGCGGCCCTTGTACTCAAGGAACAACTCAGTGCCGGCGGAATCGGTGACAACCTTGGCCTGGTGGGCAAGGCTGTAAGTGACGCGACCGTTCTCCACCGTCTTCACCAGCTTGGGAGCAACAGCCTTCCACTGGGACCGGCGTGCACGCGTATTCGAGCGGGACATTTTCCGCTTGGGAACAGCCACGACTAACTCTCTTCTCTCTTGTCTGACTCTGTCTTAACTTCTGGTTCCGCTGCCTCAGGGCCGGCGGCCGCACCGGCCAACCCTGTCAGAGCAGCCCAGCGGGGGTCAAGGACCTCGTGCCGGTGTCCGGGGTCATCTTCCAGGCGAGCACCACATTCAGCGCACAAACCCTGGCAGTCCTCCCGGCATACCGGTTGGAACGGCAGCGATGTCACTACTGCGTCCCGCAGCACCGGTTCGAGATTGACTGTGTCATTCTCGACCTGACGCTGCAGGTCCTCCTCTTCATCCTCCGCCATCTCAGGGGCGTCGTAGTAGAAGAGTTCCTGCACATCGACACTGGTGCCGTAGCTGAGCGGGTCCAGGCACCTACCGCATTCGCCGGATACTTCGACGTCAACGGTTCCCGATACCAGGATCCCCTCGTGCACAGCCTCGAACCTCAGGTCCAACTCCATGCTGGAGCCTTCCTGAACGCCGATGAGCGCCACACCAAAATCTTTCGGCGCGGGCACATGTTCTTCGACTGTCCGCATGCTCCCCGGGCTGCGCCCAAGATCCCTGACGTTGAAGACCAGGGGCGAACTGAGATCGCTTTTGATGAAAACTCCTGTAGAACATGTGACCGACGAACCATCTTAGCCCGAAACCAAGCCCCGCCCCAAACCCATTCCGCCATGGTCTCGACCGGGATGGAAAAATCTGTTCAGATACGGGTCATTTGGTTGCACATACCACGATAGGTTGGATGTTATGACTCAAGTACGCATCCGAGACGCCGCGCAGTTTCTGGGCGTCAGTACCGATACCGTGCGCCGCTGGATCGACGATGGAATCCTGGGCGCTAAGCGCTCATCGGGTGTCCTCTCTGTCGACGGACTGGAGCTCGCACGCCTGGCACGCGATCGCGCTGTCCTTCCCGCAGACCCGCACGGTGTTGCAACGTCCGCCCGCAACCGCTTTGTGGGGCTGGTGACAGAGGTAACCAGCGACAGAGTGATGTCGCAGGTCGAGCTCCAGTGCGGACCGCTCCGGGTTGTTTCCCTGATGAGCAGCGAAGCGGTACGCGAGCTTGGGATAGAGCCGGGCACCGTTGCTGTTGCTGTCATCAAAGCAACTAACGTCATCGTTGAGACATCAGCGGATAATTTCACCTCTCAACCCCGATCAGCCGGCGGCCCCAGGTGACGCGCCGCTTGCGCAGGCTGGTGAGCGCCGTCGTCGTCGTGTGTGCCCTTGCCTCCTGCAGCAACACGGATCCGGCGGCGGATGGCGTCCTCAACGTCTACGCAGCCGCTTCACTCCAGGCCCCCTTTGAGGAAATCGCCACTGAATTCGAAGCCGTCCATCCAGGGCTGAGCGTGCAACTGAACCTTGCGGGATCATCGGACCTGGCGACGCAGATCATCGCCGGGGCGCCCGCCGAGGTCTTCGCCCCGGCGAATACTGCCACGATGGAGCAGGTAGCTGCCGAGGGCCTGCTGGCCTCGCCGTCGAAGACGTTTGCCACCAACGTGCTGACCATCGCAGTGGCAGCGGGAAACCCGCTCGGCATCGAATCTCTTGAGTCACTCACAGAGCCTGGTATTGCCACGGTGCTGTGCGCTCCGCAGGTGCCCTGCGGAGCCGCGGCTGCGGCAGCGCAGGAAGTAGGCGGCGTCTGGCTTGAGCCCGTCAGCGAGGAGGGCTCGGTTACCGACGTCCTTGGCAAGGTCTCCTCCGGGCAGGCCGACGCCGGGCTGGTCTATGTCACCGATGTTGACGCCTCGGGCGGCGCCGTGGACGGCGTACCGTTCGATGCCGCCGCGCAGGCAGTAAATACCTATCCGATCGCAGCGGTTGGAAGCAGCGGGGATTCGGCCTCGGACTTCATTGACCTCGTCCTTGGAGGGAGCGGCCAGGAGATACTGTCCTCCCACGGCTTCGGGAAGCCCGACCAGTGACCGGAGTCTATTCCGGAATGCCGCGCTGGCTTCTTGCGGTCGCAGCGGCGGGTGCCCTGTTCCTCATTGTGCCGCTCGCCGCACTCGTTCTTCGCGTGGACTGGTCCCGGTTCGCAGAGTTGGTAGCCTCCGACTCCTCACGCGCCGCGCTGCTCCTGAGCCTCCAGACCTCAGGAACAAGTACGTTGCTCTGCGTCCTTTTCGGTGTACCCATGGCGTTCGCCCTCGCGCGCACCCGGTTCAGGGGCCAGCGCGTCCTCCGGGCGCTCGTGCTCCTGCCGTTGGTGCTGCCGCCTGTGGTCGGCGGTATCGCTCTGCTCTACACGTTCGGCAGGCAGGGCTTGCTTGGCGAGTCGCTGCGGGTGTTAGGGGTGGACATCGCGTTCTCGACCGCCGCCGTCGTGCTGGCGCAGACTTTTGTCGCGCTGCCGTTCCTCGTGCTGAGCCTCGAGGGCGCCCTGCGCACTGCAGGTACCCGGTACGAGGCCGTCGCTGCAACGCTGGGGGCGGGACCCACCACGGTGCTGCGGCGGGTAAGCCTCCCCCTCGTGGGGCCCGGGATCGTTTCCGGTGCCGTGCTGTCCTTCGCGCGCGCCCTCGGCGAGTTCGGGGCGACGCTGACGTTCGCCGGAAGCCTGCAGGGCGTCACCCGGACGCTGCCGCTCGAAATCTATCTGCAGCGGGAGACTGACCCGGACGCCGCGGTGGCGTTGTCCCTCGTGCTCGTCGCGGTTGCGGTGCTGGTGGTCGCCGTGGCGCACCGGATTCATGAGGGCAATGCACCATGAGCCTGGATTTCACCGCGCACGTTCCAGCCCGGGATTTCGACGTCCGGTTCTCCCTCGCCACCGGAGAGACGGTAGCGCTGATGGGGCCTAATGGCGCTGGGAAATCCACGCTGCTCAGCGTGCTGGCCGGCCTGCTTCGCCCGGACTGTGGCTCGGCCACCCTGGATGGAAAAACCCTGTACGACGACGGCGAGTGGCTTGCGCCGCATACCCGCGGTATCGCCCTGTTGGCGCAGGATGCGCTGCTTTTCCCGCACCTTTCGGTTCTGGAGAACGTTGCCTTTGGCCCCCGGTGCGCCGGCGTGCCGCGGAGCGCAGCCCGCAAAGAAGCCCACCGCTGGCTTCGAGAAGTGGATGCAGCCGATCTTGCACACCGCCGGCCGGTGAGCCTTTCCGGCGGACAGGCGCAACGGGTGGCCGTTGCACGGGCGTTGGCCGCTGAGCCTGCGCTTCTGCTGTTGGACGAGCCATTGGCTGCACTGGACATTTCGGTGGCACCAATGGTGCGCAGGATGCTCCGACGGGTACTCGAGGGGCGAAGCGCGATCATCGTCACCCATGACATCGTCGACGCTCTGCTGCTGGCCGACCGCGTTGTGATTGTCGACGGCGGGCGGATCGTTGAGGACGGACCCACCCGGCTGGTCCTCGAACGGCCGCGCAGCAGCTTCGCTGCAGGACTCGCCGGGGTGAACCTCATGACCGGCACGACAACGCGCGATGGTCTCCTTACGCCGGGAGGCGTACAGCTGGCGGCGCTGCGGGATCGGGATCTTCCGGCGGGCGAGGAGGCTGCTGCCGTCTTCAGCCCGCGCGCCGTGGCGGTCCACCGGCTCCGACCGACAGGTAGTCCGCGGAACGTGCTGGCCGTGACCATCACCGACCTCGAGCAGCACGGCGGACGCACCACTGTGCGGGCCGATCATCTGAGCGCGGAGATCACCACGGCGTCTGCAGCGGAACTCGACCTGCTGCCGGGGGCAGAGGTGTACTTCAGCGTGAAGTCCGCCGAAGTTGAGATCTATCTGCGCTGAGCCCTCAGCGGCTGTCGGCTTTCCGATCGACAGCATCTTCGGGCGAACCAGCAACCTGCGGCGCACCGGCGTCGTGGTTTGAAGACGCCGGCCCGGTGTGCTCGGTAGAAACCTCCGACAGGAGGTCCCTGTCATCAAGTTCCTCGTTCAGCTCCTCCTGCCGGTGTTCCGTCTCCGGGTCCGGGGTGCCTTCCTCGACGTACTCGACCTCAAGCTGACGATGCACCTTGCTGTTGAGGACCTCTACCTGGTTATCCTCAAGCTGATTCAGGTTGTCAGGAAACGTGTCCTGAGGCTTGATTCGGCTCTTGCCCACTGTGTCCTCTTTTGTCCGCCCGGCACTGGTATTCCTGATTCTACTGAAGCGTAGGCAATTCAGTGGGCATCTTCGTTCAGCCGCTTGAGCACAGCCTTGGGAACAAAGGGCGAAATGTCACCGCCCAGGCCCGCGACCTCCTTCAAAAGCGTCGACGAGAGGTGCGAGTAGCTTGCCTCCGCCGGTATGAACACGGTCTCAACTCCGGCCAACTGGCGGTTCATTGCAGCCATCGGCAGCTCGTACTCGAAGTCCGCGCTTGACCGCACGCCCTTGACGATCAGGTTTGCACCCTGCTTCCGGCAGAAATCCGCCAGGAGTCCGTCGCCCATGTGCAGCACAGAAACGCCGCGGAGGAATGTGAGAGTTTCGCGGGCAATCTCCAGCCGGTCCTCGAGCTCGAACCGGTACTTCTTGGCGTAGTTGGTGGAGACTGCGACGATCACTTCGTCGAAAAGGCTGGCGGCACGGGCAATAACCTCGAGATGCCCATTGTGGATGGGGTCAAAGGATCCAGGGCAGACGGCTCGACGCATACAACGAATCTACCGCGTGAGAGGAGGGTTTTCAGTCGTGTCCCAACCGGAATCGCGGGTTCGGGATACTGGATGACATGGAATCGAACCAATCCGCCGCGGCAAGACCACTCTCCGGTTGGCAGCGAACCGCCCGGGGTGCAAACCTTCTCTCCCCCGACGGCAGCCTCGGAACCGTTATTTTTGAAGAGATAACGGCGCTCGCCGGGCAGCACAATGCGATCAACCTGGGCCAGGGCTACCCGGACGAGGACGGGCCTGAACTCCTCCTGAATGCCGCCCGCGAGAACATCGCCTCCGGTATGAACCAGTACGCCCCCGGGCGTGGGCTCCCCGTGCTCCGGGAGGCGATTGCAGCTCACCAGCAGCGCTTCTACGGACTGCCCCTTGACGCCGAACGGGAAGTTGTTGTGTCCACCGGCGCCACTGAGGCGATAGCCGCGTCAATCCTCGCCTTCGCCGGACCGGGGGACGAGGTGCTGACGTTCGAGCCGTTCTATGACTCCTACGGTGCCATCATCGGCCTCAGCGGAGCCCGGCACACCACTGCGCCGCTGGTCGCGCCGGCGTACCAACCGGATCTGGAAGCCCTTGAAGCCGCCATGAGCGAGCGTACCCGGGTGATCGTGGTGAATAACCCGCATAATCCCATGGGCACCGTGTTCACCCGGGAAACGCTTGTCCGCGTCGTTGAACTGGCCGAGCGCTTCGGCGCCATCATTGTCACCGACGAGGTGTACGAGCATCTGACGTTCGCAGCGACACATATCCCGGTAGCCACTCTGCCCGGCGCATGGGAGCGCACAGTCACGATCTCCTCAGCAGGAAAGACGTTTTCGGTGACCGGCTGGAAAATTGGTTGGTTGACCGGGCCTGCTGACCTGGTGGATTCAGTCCGCAGCGTGAAATCCTTCCTCAGCTACAGTTCCGGCACTCCGTTTCAGGGCGCTGTGGCGCTCGGGTTGGGCCTGGAGGACTCCTTCTACCGCTCGATCGCCGACTCCCTCCGGTACAGGCGGGACCTCCTGGGGGAAGGCCTCAGTGCCGCCGGCTTTGACGTCTTCACCCCGCAGGCGACTTACTTCACCGTCGTCGATGCAGCTCCGCTCGGCGTCACCGATGCCGTCGCCCTGGCCAGGCGCATGCCGGAACTGGTTGGTGTGGCGGCAATCCCCGTTCCGGTGTTCTGTCATGAGGCAGGAGCACGGCGCACCCGCTCACTCCTGCGCTTCGCGTTCTGCAAGAAGGAGGAAGTGCTCGCCGACGCGGTACACCGCCTGTCCTCGCTCCGGGAGCGGCTGTGAGCGTGCCGTCCCGCTACCTCCGCGCGGCAGGTGCGCATGCTGAAATTGACATGGATGCCTATAACGACGGCGCCTTCATCCTGAGCATCGGCGGTGCGCAGCAGTCGCACGTCGACCTCGCCGATCCACACAACGTTTTCTATGAGTACCTCCGCCGGATCGCGAACGTCCTTGACGTGTTCAAGCCAGCCGGGGAGCCGATACGCGTCCTGCACCTCGGAGCAGGTGCACTGACCCTGGCCCGTTACGTACAGGCCACCCGTCCCGGATCCCGCCAGGTTGCCGTCGAGCGCGAGCGGGAACTGCTTGCTTTCGTGGTGGAGCACCTGCCGCTACCACCGGGTACCGACTGCGAGCTACTGGTAGAAGACGCGAGCGACACACTCGCCGCCTGCACTGAAGGTGCGTTTGACGCCGTCGTTCTCGATGTGTTCTCCGGTGCCGACGGGGCCACCGAATTGGCCACGCCGGAGGTTTACCGCCTGCTCACCAGGGCTGCCGCACCCGGCGGCGTTGTGCTTGTGAACGTAGGCGATGATCCTCCGCTGACCTTCGCCCGCGAACAGGCGCGCCTGCTGCTGGAGACCGGGTACGACGTCGCGGCGCTGGGCGAGACCGCCATGTTCACCGGGCAGCACGCGGGAAACATCGTGCTGGCGGCGTCAACATGGTGGAACCCGGCGTGGACGGCGCCCCTTGCGGCTGCGGGACCGCATCCGGCCGCACTCCTGACCGGCGCCGACTACACGGATTTCGCCGGTAGAAAGCGCTGATTTACGCGCAGTTTTCATGCGCTAAAGAACCCGTGTCACGGGCCATAACCCGCAGTACCGTTGAACTACTGCACGGACAATTTTCCGATCACCGTTGATGGAGGAATCATGACAACGGAAGTCACTGAAGTATCCGATTGCACCGTTCACACCTGCGCCTTCAACCACGACGGCTGCACCGCGTATGCCATCACAGTCAGCGGCAGTCCCGAGCACGCTTCCTGCGCAACCTTCATCGATACCTCGGAGACCGGCGGCCTGCCGATGGTCCTTGCGCATGTGGGTGCCTGCCAACGCAACGAGTGCGTTCACAACAGCCATCTCATGTGCAACAAGCACGACGTGAAGATCGGGTCCGGTTCTGATCTGGCTGACTGCCTTTCCTACCAGCCACGGTAGCGCCGCTCCGGCATGAATAGTGCCCGTCCCCTGCATCTGTGGCTGCAGGGGACGGGCACTCCTACGTGCACCCACTAACTTCCGCTCCACACACCACTTCATATGAGAGCTCTCTCATGAATAGCTCACCGACGTCTCATAGCCGGCTGGCTAAATGGGAAACCTGCGGTTCCAGTTGGCTGCGGGGAAAGTTGGATGCAAGCCATGACGGTGAAGGACAGCAGGTCCACGACGGCCGGAGCGCAGAAACGCGGGACGCTTCGCGTGGTCCTGTACTCGCACGATTCCCAGGGGTTGGGACATACCCGCCGCAACCTCGCGCTGGCGCATGCTCTCACCGGCAGCTTCAGGCGGGCAGGCCGGACGGTGAGCGGAGTGCTGGTCACGGGAGTCGCCGCAGCCACCCGCTTCGAAATCCCCGAGGGGTGGGACTGGGTGGTGGTGCCGGGTATCGCGAAGGGCACGGGAGGCTATGAAGCCCGGCACCTGAGTGTTCAGCAGAAGGACATCATCAAACTTCGGTCATCCCTGATCGCTGCAGTGTTCCACGACTTCCGTCCTCACCTTGTGGTTGTAGACCGGCACCCGTTTGGAGTGGAGCATGAACTGGCGAACGGGCTGGAGCAGCTGCGGCGCGAGCATCCGTCGTGCCGGGTAGTGCTCGGCTTGCGCGAAGTTCTCGACCAACCCTCGGCTGCACGTCGTGAATGGACCGCACTGGATCTGGACCGTGTGGACCGGACGTTCGATGAGTTTTGGGTGTACGGGGATCCGTTAGTCCACGATCCGGTGCGCTCCGGCGAAATTCCAGGCAGCCTCGCCCACCTCGTGCGGCACACCGGATACCTTTCCCTCGGCCGTCCGGTCCGGCGTCGTACCGGCGCCACCGGGGTCCCCTTCGTCGTCACGATGGCCGGCGGCGGATCCGACGGTCTTGACGTAACCCTGACCGCCGCCCGCGCCAGGCTCCCGGAGGGGCTCGAGCACCTCATTGTCACCGGTCCCCAGATGCCGAAAGGCGACCGTGCACAGGTTGAGGCGGCGGCCGGCCCCGGCACGCATGTCGTCGGATCCGTGCGGGACGCCCTTGCAGAGATACAGTCGGCGGCGGCTGTCGTCGCCATGGGCGGGTACAACACCGTGTGCGAAATCATGAGCACCACCACCCCTGCCCTGATTGTGCCGCGGGTCCACCCGCGCCGGGAGCAGCTGATTCGCGCACGCGGCCTGGCTCGGCACCGGTTGCTCGATTTCTGCCACCCCGACGAGTTCACCCCGGACACACTTTCCACCTGGTGGGCGCAAGTGGGCGGGCAGGAGGTTGCCCGCGATGGAGTCAACCTCGATGGACTCGCAACAACCTACGAGTATGCATCCGAGCTCCTGGCCCAGCCGGACAACAGCTCCCAACGACGCACGGATTGGACCCGTCATGCAGCTGTCTAACGAGGGGCGCGTCGGTTACGTCCTGAAAATCTACCCACGCTTTTCGGAAACTTTCATTGTCACGGAAATCCTCGCCCGTGAAGCAGCCGGCGAGGACCTCGAGATCTTCTCGCTTCGCCCGCCCGTTGACCCCCGCTTCCACCCCGAGCTGGCCCGTGTCCAGGCACCCGTTACCTACGTGGCCCGCCCGCAGAAATTGTCCGAGGGCTGGCCCATCATTGCCGCCGCCCACAACGTGATCCCCAACTTCGCCCAGCGCTTCGCCGCTCTCCTGCCCGATCTCGCTGAATGCGAGGCATCTGAGGTGCACCAGGGCGTCGAACTGGCAACCCGGGTAACTGAGCGGGGAATTACCCATCTCCACGCCCATTTCGGATCGATCGCAGCACGCACCGCCCGCATTGCCTCCGCGCTCACGGGCGTTCCGTTCTCCTTCACTGCCCATGCCAAGGACATCTACCACGAGCAGGTTGACCAGGCTGAACTCATCCGCCTCATACAGGCGGCGCACCACACGGTCACCGTGAGCAACTTCAACTACCGGTACCTCTCAACCCTTGCGCAGGCCGCATCGGGCCGGCTCCACCGCGTCTACAACGGGCTGGAGCTCAGCCGCTTCCCTTTCAGGGAACCCGCTCCCATCCACACGCCCTTCCGGATCGCCGCAGTTGGACGGCTCGTGGAAAAGAAAGGCTTCTCGCTCCTGATTGACGCTGTTTCGGCGCTCGTGCGCTCCGGCGTCCAGGTAGACGTGCGCATAGCAGGAGGTGGGGAGTTGGCTGATAGCCTGGCCGACCGCGTCAGGCTCCTCGGCTTGAGCGATCAAATACACCTCCTCGGCCCCCGCACGCAGAGCGAAGTCATCGAACTCCTGAGGTGGGCCGATGTATTCGCCGCTCCCTGCATCATCGGTGCAGACGGCAACGCCGACGGACTGCCGACGGTGCTGCTTGAGGCAATGGCGATGGGTGTGGTCTGCATCGGGTCGGACGTCACCGGGATTCCGGAGGTCCTCGGCGGAATGGACGGCGCCGCCACCGGTCTGCTTGTCCGCGCCGGTAACGTCGAGGACCTGATTCTGGCGCTGCGGACGGCGGCGTCCGACTCGTTCGACCGGACGGCAACTGCTCTGGCTGCCCGGTCATTGATTGAACGCTGCTTTGATTCCCGCTCACAGTCCGCACAACTGCAGCGTTTGTGCGGGACGGCAGCGGCGGAGGCGGAGACTCCTGTCCGCGCAGAGCACCCGTCGTCCGTATCGTCGTCGTCCTTCACTTCCCCCGAACTCGAGGCGGTGGTCCGATGAAGCGCATCGCTTATGTGTGCATCGACCCGGGTGTGCCGGTGTTCGGCGCCAAGGGTGCGTCCGTCCACGTTCAGGAAATTGTCCGGGCCTGGCGGAACCGCGGCGCGGAGGTGACGGTGTACTGCACGCGGCCCGGCAGCGACGTCCCGGCTGATCTGGCGGACCTCGCCGTCGTCGTCGTACCGGTGACCGGGAAAGGGGCGGCTCGTGAGAACTCACAGGCTGCCGCTGCCGCTGAACTCGCCCAGCGGATTCTGGACGACGGCGCGGATGCCGTCTACGAGCGCTACTCGCTGTTCAGCGACACGCTTGCGCGCGTTACGGGTCAACTGCGGGTTCCTGGCTTCCTCGAGGTCAACGCGCCGCTGATCGAGGAACAGCGGACCCACCGGAGCCTGATTGATGAAACCGCGGCGTACGCGGCTTTGCGGGAACAGGTCGGCGCCGCGACCCGAACTGTTTGTGTCTCCGATCCGGTGGCCGACTGGGTCCGGAATCGCGTTGACCCGGAGCACCATGAGCGGATCCGCACAGTTGCCAACGGCGTCAACGTCCACCGCATCCGCCCCTCGTCTGAAGCGCCCGGCATGCCGGTCGTTGCATTCGTCGGAACCCTGAAGCCCTGGCACGGGGTGGAAACGCTGATAGAAGCGCAGGCTGCGGGATCGCGCGAGTGGACGCTCCGCATAGTCGGGGACGGCCCACAGGGGGCGGAGTTGCGCGGCCTGGCCGAGAGTGTGGGGGCCGACGTTGAGTTCACCGGCGCAATCGCACCGGAGCACGTTCCGGAGGCCCTCGCCGGATGTTCGATCGCGGCTGCCCCGTACCCACGCGCGAGCCACGGCGACCAGTACTTCTCCCCGCTGAAAATCTACGAATACTGTGCCGCCGGGTTGCCCGTTGTCGCCTCCCGGGTGGGGCAGGTGCCCTACATCATTGACGACGGCGTCACCGGACTTCTGGTCGAACCGTCCGATCCGTCCGCGCTGGCTGAAGCCATTGATGGGCTGGCCTCGGCTCCGCTTGCCCGGGCGGCGATGTCCTCCGCCGCACGGGCAGCGGCGACTGATCGTCACAGCTGGGACACCGTCCTGAACCGCATCACCGAGGAGGTGCCGGCATGACTAAGGCGGTCGTCATACCCGAGAAATCAGCCCTTCGTCGTACGCTGCAGATCCTCAGGCCGCATTTGTCTGGTCAGGGACTGCTCATGGCCGGCGGTGTCCTGGTGCTGCTGTGTGAGGTCGCGTTCCGGGTCCTCGAACCGTGGCCGGTGAAATTTGTGGTGGACGCGGTCACCCGGAGCCTGGGCGCTGATTTTGCAGGCACCGGACCGGAGGCGACTCCCCTGCTGCTCCTGGCCTGCGGCGCCGCCCTCGTCTTTTTCACCGGTATGCGCGCGGTCTGCAACTTCTTCGCTACACTCGCTTTCGCTCTGGTCGGATCGCGGGTTGCTACCAAACTGCGAGCTAAGGTGTTCGATCACGTCCAGTCCCTCTCCGCGCGGTTCCACTCGGTCAATCGCACCGGCGACACGGTCCAGCGATTGGTCGGCGACGTCGGCAGGCTCCAGGAGGTCGCCGTCACGGCCGGTATGCCGCTATTGGCCAACTGCATCACCCTGGTTGCGATGGCCGGAGTAATGTTCTGGCTCGATCCGCTGCTGGCACTGGTGGTCATCGCCGCATGCGCGGGATTCCTGCTCCTTTCACGAATCAGCACGGACAAGATCACTGTGGCTGCACGGCTTACCCGCAAGGGTGAAGGTTCCCTCGCGAACACCGCCCAGGAGAGCCTGGGCGCCATCCGGGTTGTACAGACGTACGGCCTGGAACGGGCGCTGTCCGACCGGTTCGGCAGCAGCAACCAGAAAACTCTCAAGGACGGCGTGAGGTCCCGCCGCCTCGCAGCCGCCCTGGAGCGAAGGACGGATGTGATTGTGGGCGTCGCGACCGCCGTCGTCCTTGCCGGGGGCGGGTGGCGGGTGGTTCAGGGAGCCATGACGCCGGGTGACCTGGTGCTCTTCCTGATGTATTTGAAGACTGCCATGAAGCCGTTACGGGACCTCGCGAAGTACACCGGCCGGATCGCGCGCGCCACGGCGTCCGGCGAGCGCGTGGCCGAACTGCTCGACGAGGCGGTGGACATCACCGACTCCCCTACGGCCCTTCCGCTGGGCAAGGTGTGGGGCGAGCTCGAGTTCCGCCACGTCTCGGCATCCTATGAGGGGCGGGTGGTCCTGTCCGATCTCACCCTATGCCTGCAGGAGGGCCGCACCACGGCCATCGTGGGACCGTCCGGATCCGGTAAGTCCACACTGCTGTCCCTCCTGGTGCGCACTATGGATCCGGAGCGCGGTTCAGTGCGCCTCGACGGCGTGAACCTCACCGACATCACACTCGCTTCCCTCCGATCGAACGTCAGCCTCGTCCTGCAGGAGGCGGTCCTGTTTACCGGCAGTATCCGCGAGAACATCCGTTTCGGGCGCCTGTCAGCGACGGACGGCGAGGTTGAGCGGGCAGCGCACCTGGCGCAGGCCCATGGTTTCATCACCAGCTTTCCCAAGGGTTACGACACGACTGTCGGCGAGCGCGGCGGGACTCTCTCCGGGGGGCAGCGGCAACGTATCGCGATTGCCCGCGCCATCCTGCGCGATGCACCGGTGGTGCTCCTCGATGAAGTGACGACAGGGCTGGACCATGACGCGCGGACCGAGGTTCTCGGCGCCCTCACGACGCTCAGCGCGGGACGAACCACCGTAGCGGTGACCCATGAGGCTTCCGTGGCGTTGCAGAGCGACCGCGTGCTCTGGCTTCAGGACGGGCGGGTGCTGCTGGACGGATCACCGGAGGAGCTGCTGCGTTACCCGCTGTTTGCACGCTGGGTCGAGGAGCAACGCGCTTCCGCACAGAACCGTACGACCGCAACGGTGCCGGCTGGGAGCGTGCCATGAGCAGCCTGCGCACTCCGCTTGACTCCCACCTCCGATCACTCGAGTTGCTCTTCGATCCGGACGCGCTGAGCTCCCTGTTCAAACGTCCGGTACGTGCCGCTCACCTGCGTTGGAAGCGCGGCAGGTCGGCGGTCGCGCGTCTCCACGATGACGACGGCGGCGTCCGCTGGCTGGCGATGTACAGCACCGATTCGTCGGTGAAGCTGGAGAAAACCTTCCGGCGCGCGCTCACCCAGGATGTGGCGTGGGAGCGCTTCGCACTTGATGACGGAATATTGGCAAGCGGGCCGATCGCGCTGGATCCGCGCTTGTACCCGGTGCTTCGTGGGTTCAGGCGGGCTGGCCTGGAGGTGCCGTCGCCGGGCCTCGGAGTGCTCAAGTACAACCCGTTCCGGCGCCTGGTGTTCAGCGTGGATGCCGCTGGCACCCCGCGTCTCATAGGAAGGGCGAGTGCGGGCGGACACTCTATTACCCACGGAATGCTCTCTGAACTGGCGGATGGCGGGGTGCCCGTCGTCCTTCCTCTCGACTCGGCACTGTTGCCGCCGGGCCTACCTACCTCCAAGCATCTTGAGTACCTGCCGTGGTACGGCTCCGGAGACCTCAGCACCGTCCCGCTTCAGGTTGCGGAACTGCCTGCCCGGTCCGCGGGTAAAGCGCTGGCCCTACTGCACGATCAAGCACCGATCCACAAGACGCACGCGTGGCGGGCACCTGCAGGACGGCTTCGTTCACTCATCCGTGAGAATGCCGAGCTGATACCGGAAAACGGGGGTCGCCTGGAGCGAGTGTCCGCGGAGCTGGAGGCTCTGCTGCGCCAGCCGGGCAGGGCTGCGGTAATCCACGGAGATTTCTCGGCCGACCAGGTGCTCGTGGACGGCAGGCAGGTACGGTTGATCGACTTCGAGTGGAGCACTTACGGTGCCGCAGCGTCCGACCTGGGTAGCTTCGCCGCCGCCGAGGCGCTGGAATCCCCCATGGCCGACGGCCGCAACGTCCTCGGGCTGCCGCGAACGGCTGCCCTGCTCAATGGGTACGGCACCGGGCGTGCCACCGTACATGACTCCGAGACAGTGGCGTGGACCGCCTTTCACCTGCTGAACCGGCTTCGCGAACCATTCCGCGCCTGTGCACCGGATTGGCGGCAGCAGGTCGACCGCCGTCTCACGATGATTGAAGAGGTTTTGTGGTGATGCACATACCGGTTGAGTTGCCGAACGACGGCGGTCCGCCGGTTCGTATCCACCGCGTCTGGCCCCGCAGTGACGGGAGTCTGGTCATCGAAGGCCGGGAACCGCGAACTGGTCGGATCCGTGCCGGCCGCATCGATGCCGAGGGCTGCGCGTCCCTGGTGCCGTTTCGCGACGATCGCGCACTGCCCGGGTTGGATGCCGATCCTTCAGGAGAACTGCTGGTGCACCGTTTGAAGCGACGCGCCGTCGTGCGTGCCGACGGGCGGTACACGAAGTTTCTTGCGGGTGGGAAGGCCGCCGCTGTCAGAGACGCACATCTGGCGGCTGCTGCCGGGCTGGCTGGATCCGGAGTTGTTGCGCCCGATGTGGTAGCTGCCAGTGAGCACAGCATCACGTTATCTGCCGTACCCGGAGTGAGCCTGCACGATCTGGGTAGAGGTCTGGACGCCGGCACTTGGTCGGCTTCCGGTGTCGGCTCCGACCATGGCTCCAGGCCGCTGGACGCGTGGAGCCGTGCCTGGGCACTCTGGGCAGAACGATGGCCCGCTTTCGTCGGCACGTCTATCAGCAACGAACCTTCCATGGCCGCACGGATTCATTCAGCGCAGGATGAAGTTCGTACCCTCGAACGGTGGGTTGGACTGGCAGTCGAGTTCGATGCTCTCGGTGTATCGGAGGACCGACTTCGCCGCGTATCGGCGTCGGTCGGCACGTCCCTGCTCAATAGTTCCTCGCCCGCCGGACTTGCGCACCGTGACCTGCACGACAAACAGGTTCTAGTAGACCCGGGGACCCGGTCGGTGGGAATCATTGACTGCGACACACTTGCCCTCGCTGAGCCCGCGCTCGACCTGGCTAACCTGGCGATTCACCTGAATTTCCGGGAGGCCCAGGGACTGTTGCCTGCTGGCACCGCGACCGTTGGCGGTCACTATATCCACGAAGTGGCCGAGGTCCTGGCGGTACCTTTCCCGCGATTTGAGGCCTATGCTGCAGCGACAGCTCTTCGGCTGGCCTGCGTTTATGCGTTCAGGCCGCCCTACCGGGACATGGCATCTACGTGGTTCAGTGAGCTTGAGGAGCGTCTTGGCAAACGCAGTTTCCTCTCAGGAATGCCTGCCTGACCCCTCTTCCGAGGTAACGACCGACGTATTGATTAACGCCGGGTAACGGACCTGTCCCGATTAGCTAACGACACGACGACACGACACGGAATGCTCAGCTAGCTGTTCAATACTGGACTCATGGGAACGCAGCAACTCGAGGAGACAGTCAAGACAAAGGCAAGCGGGATTCTGCGTTGGGATTGTGCACCTGCAGTGATAGTGCTGATCGCAGTGGCAGCTTTCTGGATCGGCGGGTCGTTGGAGTGGTTCGAGATGCTCAGCGTCCCGGAGAACGCCGTGGGCAGCGTTGTGTGGCTCTACCTCATGCTTGCCGCGGTCGCAGGATCGATCGTCCTGGGAGGCGGCGCCGTTGTCGATCTGGCGCGGCGGATCAATCGCGGCTCGGAACGGAACCAGTAGCAGCACCGCTCCTCCACACAGCCACCGTAAAGCTGCCCTTTCCGCACATACGGGGGGACCGCCTTGTTCCAGAAGGGTGCATGTACTGCACTCAATGCATGCAACGCATGCACATGCACCCTTCTGGAAGGAACACCTATGCCGAGCATCAGTATCCGCAACGTCGATCAACACACGCTCGATGAGCTGAAACGGATAGCGGCGGCGAATGGACGCTCGCTGCAGGCCGAGCTCAGAGCACTACTCGATCAGTTCGCGGCCTTGCCCTGGGAATCGCTGCTCGCGGACTATCAGCTGTCAATGATGCCGCTACCTCGCTGGTACACCGATCTGGCAGATGTGCGGATCGAGTTGCCGAGGTTTACGCGGCCATTCGCAGATCGCCGAACACGCTCTTCCGGGAAACACGGCACCGCGCTATGCACGGGACGCTGGAAGGTGTCCTAACGCACTGCAGCGGTGGGCGCGGGTACGGCGGCGGCTTTTGGACGTCCGAGCGCCCGATAGGTCCAGCCCGCGTCGCGCCAGGCCACCGGGTCCAGGCAGTTTCGTCCGTCCACGATCGCTGGACGAGCCACCAGTGCACGGAGATCCATTGGATTCAGCGCGCAGTACTGCTCCCATTCAGTCAGCACCAGCACAGCATCGGCATTCTGGACTGACTCTTCAACCGAGGTGGCGTAGGCGAGGTCAGGGAAGCGTCGCGACGCGTTCGGCACGGCTTGAGGATCGGTAGCTGTGACCGCCGCTCCCTGAAGCTGCAACTGGGCGGCGACGCTGAGCGCCGGCGAATCACGGACGTCATCGGAGTTGGGCTTGAAAGCCAGACCGAGAACGGCTATCCGTTGCCCGAGCAGTGACCCGCCGCAGACCTCCCGCGCCAGATCCACCATGCGGGAGCGCCGCCGCATATTGATAGAGTCGACTTCGCGCAGGAAGGTCAGGGCCTGATCGGCGCCGAGCTCACCCGCTCGCGCCATAAAAGCGCGGATGTCCTTCGGGAGGCACCCACCACCGAACCCGAGACCTGCGTTGAGGAACTTCCGGCCGATCCGTGCGTCGTGGCCAATGGCGTCCGCGAGCATGGAGACATCAGCTCCGGTGGCCTCGCAGACTTCCGCCATTGCGTTGATGAAAGAGATCTTCGTGGCCAGGAAGGCGTTTGCGGATACCTTTACCAGCTCAGCTGTCTCATAGTCCATCACCAATCGCGGGGTCCCTCCAGCGAGCGCCTGAGCGTACACCTCATCCAGGATCAGCTGAGCACCACTGGCTGCATCATCCAGCCCGTACACCAGGCGGTCCGGTTCCAGCGTGTCCTTGACGGCGAAGCCCTCGCGCAGAAATTCCGGGTTCCAGGCCAGCGTCACTGAAGGGCATGCCTCGGAGATACGTACGGAAAGGTCGCGGGCAGTACCAACGGGAACGGTGGATTTCCCCACCACAACGTCGCCTGCATTCACATGGGGCAACAGTGCGTCGACGCCCGCATAGACATGGCTGAGGTCTGCTCCGTTCTCTGTTCGCTTCTGTGGTGTGCCGACCGCGATGAAATGCACAGCGGAGCCGGCCGCATCGGCGATGTCGGTTGAGAAACGCAACCGGCCAGTTTCAAGCGCCTCAGCGAGTAATTCCGGAAGCCCTGGCTCAAAAAAGGGAGCGTCCCCGGCACTCAGGGCCGCAACTTTCGCACCATCGACGTCGATGCCCACCACCTCGTGCCCCAGCTTCGCCATGCACGCCGCATGCACCGCTCCGAGATACCCGCATCCGATGACCGATAACCGCATGATGAACGCCCCTAGCTTTCGTATTTCTGGGTCCCGTTTCCGTGTCCTGCAAACACCGTACGGATGCTGCATGGGGCGCAGATGAACCAGAGATGAGAGTTAGATGAGATCAGGTAGTCAGATCAGCGCCCCGGCTACCGGGCGGACTGAACGGCGGAAGCGTTAGACCGGTTCCAGGTACCAGAGCCGGGTCTCGCCATACTTCTTGTCGGCGAAGCGCTCAATCCCGTCGGGCCAATTTGGCTCCCCTGAGCGCGAGGAACGTTCGAGCACGACGACGGCCCCTTCGGCCAGGTGCGGAACAAGAGTGGACAGGATGGTCACCAGTGGCGCGTCCTCGAGCGGATAGGGCGGGTCCATGAGCACCACATCCCATAGTGCGTCTTCCGGGACCCGATTAAGATAGGTCTCAACCTTCGATCGGTGCACGCGAACGCAAGTCCAACCAAGGACCTGGTTCATCGCGTCGGCGTTTGCACGGCAGGCGGCAGCAGCCCGGTCCGCGGATTCGACAAGGTCCACGGCTGCAGCTCCCCGGCTCGCCGCTTCCACCCCCAGCGACCCCGATCCAGCGAAGAGATCCAGCACATGCGCGCCGGCCAGAACGTTGTAGGCATCCAAGCGGGAGAACAAGGCTTCCTTGACCCGGTCAGTGGTGGGTCGCGTCGCCTGGCCCGGGACGCTGGTCAGCGTAGTGCCACCTGCGGCCCCGGCGATGATTCGACTCATGAAAAAACACTCTAAACCACTAGCAGAAACAGTTTCCGCGTGGTCCAATAAGTGCAGCCGAAAAGCAGCCGCGTTAGCGAAGTGCGAGCGGCGCGCGCCGCTCAAGGGGGACTTGGGGGCTTTTCACGAAAGACAACACATATGAATACTCGTTCCTGCCTGCTCACCGTCGGTGTCTCAGCACTTCTCGCGACAGGCTCGGTGCTTACGGCTGCGCCCGCATCTGCTGCTCCCGGATCGGCTGAATGTCTCACGGCTCAGAGCGCACTTGGCGCACAGCTCGGCGTTGCATCGGTCGATATTGCTTTGGCAAATCAACTGCGCGCCGCCATAGCTACATTCGAATCGCTCGGCGCACAGCTCGAGCCTCTGTACGTAGAGGCCGACCTTGCAGTGGCCGATGAGCTTGCTGCCCTTGACGCCGCGGACGCCGCCGTCTTCGAGGCGTCGGAGATATTCAACGCTGCCGCGGCGCTCCTGGCCGCTACGCAGTCGGCCGAAGCTACCGCGCTCGCGGATCGGGACGCCGCACAAGCGGTGGTGGATGGATTGCCGGACGGCGATCCTGCGCTGGAAGCTGCTGAAGCAGAGCTGGAGCAGGCACAGGCGCGGTTAGACATTGCGGCTGCGGCCACCGTGCAGGCCACAACAGATGAAGCTGCAGCCCAAGCAGCGTTGGACGCCGCCTTCATGGAGTACGACGAGGCTGACCAGGCTTACGTGTTGGCTTTTGACGCTGCTTACGGCACTCCTGAGATCCTTGCTCTTGAGGCGCAGGTCGAGACCGCAGCAGCATCTTTCGATGACGCCCTCGTTCGCCTCAGTCTGACTGAGGGCTCAGATCCTCAGCAACTGATCGCCCTCGCCGACGCCGTCGTTGCCGCGTGCTCCGCTCCCGCCGTTGCACACACGCCGGTCGCGCAGACGCCTAGTGCCCATACGCCGGTCGCCCGGCCAGCCGCTCCGCAGCAGCGCGGCCTGAACATTCAGACCGCAGCGGACGACGCCGGAGCCACAGATCCCGCGAACCTCACCCTCCTGGCCGGGCTGGCAGGATTCGGTGCGGTAACAGCGGCCGGTGCCGTCGTCGTCGTTCGTCGTCGAAGCGCGGGCCGGGCCTAACCCACTCGATGACAGCTACACAGCGTGACGCTGCTGCCCCCGCTCCCCGGCCGCGAATGCGGCTATGGGTTGCGGGGGCAGCAGTGTTGGGCGCGCTCGTTTCCACCACAGCGCTCAGCGGGGCATTTGCACCACAGGCAGCGCCGGAGGAGCCGGCGCGCCCCGCAACCATGGCTGCCAGTGCCACGCACACCCCCACCCCGGAAGCCAGCCCCAGTCCCAGTCCCACTGCTCAGGCAGCCGCTCCGAAACCTCGTGCCGCCGCTCCGGAGCGGCTGATCGTGGAATCCGCCGGCATCGATGTAGCAGTTTTACCTCTCACTCCCACCTCGGCAGACGAGGCGTCACAATCCCTCGTCCCACCGTTCACCATGGACGGCTACTGGCTTACCTCATTCGGCATGCCCGGGCGCGGATCGAACGACACCACGTACATCACCGGACACAGCTGGGAGGATCGTGAGGCTCCGTTCAACCGCATAAGCACCGATGTGGAGGTGGGGCACGAAATAGTGCTGCACACCGGCTCCGGTGTGCAGCACTACGTAGTCGATTCGATTGTCACTCATGACAAGGACACCCTCAAGGACAGCAATATCTGGGATATCACGCCGAACAGGCTTGTTCTCATCAGCTGTTACACCGAAGATCCCTGGGGCAAGAACGTTGTAGTGACCGCAAGTCCGACGGATTCACCCTAGAGCGAGCCGAACCGGCGCCGCCCTGCATCCTGGTGGAGCAGGTAAGGCTCCGGGTCACTTGATGCTGCGGGCGAACTTGCCAGCCAGCACGCAAAGCCGGCGGGATTCCGCGATTCCATTTCCTCAAGGTACAGCCGCCGCTTCCGCGCGAGCTCTTCCAGTTCCGCCGCTGTCTTGGCGCTGATGACAGCCAGGAAGCTGATTCGCCATGCCCGGCACAGCTGTGCGGAGTTGAGGTGCCTCACCCGCTCGTTGATGTCAGCGCGCTCCACATGTGGCTGGACGCCCGGAAGCGTAGCTTCCGAGCGTCCAGCACCTACCCACCGGAACACGCGGCGAAACCAGCGTTCGTTCATTGCCGGACGCCGCCCCGGTCAGAGCCCGCGACGGGAATCGTCGCCGTCTGTCTCGATCTCTTCCTTACGCACTTCCTCACTCACGGTCTGCTCGTCCGTGACAACTTCCTTGTCGAGGCGCACCCGCTCCACCGGCACAGCTTCCTTCTCCACGACGGGTCGTTCCTCGTGAAGGGTCACCTCGTGCTCCTCTTCGCTGATGGCGGGTCCATCATGAGCGTCGCCGCGGTTGGCGTCGGTGATCGGCTCACGCTCGACCCGCACTTCCTCCCGCTGGACCGGCACGGTCTTGGTGACGTTCTCCGTCACTACGTATTTGCGGAGGCGGGCACGCCCGGTCTCCTGCTCCTCCGTGCCGACATGCAGCCGTTCCTCGGACCGGGTCATGGCATCATCCGTGGTGGGCCCGGAAGTGTCATGTCCAACTGTTCGGTCACCGCGGTCCGCGTCGTAGCGGTCCCTCTCGCCGGCGCTTGCGATGCCGGGATTGGAGTCACGGAAATCGTCCGACCCGGTGGTGGTGCCCGAGTACGTACCGTGTTCGGCGGCGTCGTAACCTCCACCTGGCCTGTTCAGGGAGTAGTGGCGGTAGAGTTCCTCTTCCTCCGCCTCGCTCAAATTCTGGTCCGGGTCAACCTTAGGTGCGTCCTTGACCTGGTCCTTGGTGTAGGCAATACGCACATCATCGCCGTCCATGGAAGCGCCCTGCAGCGGCGCGAACGATTCAGACGTACCGAAGAGTCCCGTCTTCACCGTGACCCAGCTGGGCTCTCCTGTGTGGTCATCCACGTACACCTGGCCCGCGGATCCAACCTTGTTGCCGTCCTGGTCCACAACGTTCCCGTTGCCATCAAGAATGCGGTCGATATGTTCCTGCGTGATCATTTTATCTCCTCGAGATTGATTGCAGAGGGCTTGTCCGAAGTATCCGGTTGCACAAGGGTAGGCACATCAGTCGCTTAATTGGAAGCATGCTTATTACTTTTATTGAAAGTCGGCTTACGAAATCGGGTTGAAACCCTGGCCTGACAGGCATCCGGGCAGAGATACAGTGTGTGAACCGGTCTCGGGGTTGCCACAAAATAGCAGCCGATTAGACTGGCAACAGGTTCAGCAGCGAGCCACAGTAAGACCTACTTGTGGGAGTGCCACCTCATGGACGCTCAGTCGCGCTCATTCATTGAGCCACCTCTACTATCTATCCGCGAACCCGGGGATAACGCTCCCGCCTGGACCGAAACCGACGACGATTTCCCCGTCGATCTCTCTTCAGTTCCGGAACGCCGGCTTGCCGAGTTGTGCGACGCCCTCTTCCTTGAGTTGGATTCCGAGATGCCCGATCTCCGAGCCCTGGAGCGCTACCAGGCCGCCTGTGACGAACTCGCCTTCCGTCAAAGCATCTCGGGCATCGCCTGAACGCGCCATTGCCTGAACCTGCGGGCTGCTTTGTCAGCCTACTGATTGTCGCTATAGTTGTTTGTACGGTTCAGCAGCGAGCCTCACCAGCCTCTCGACTGTGGGAGTTCACATGGACCTGCGTTATCCCGACCGCTCAACAAGCCTGCGGACGGCAGTCCGCGACAATATGAAGCTGAGCCGGTTCGAGCTGTACGTTGACGGAGACAACGTCGGCTACCTTCAATACGAGAACCGGCAGGGCCAGATCTGGCTGCTGCACACGACTATCGAGCAGCGTTTCAAGCGCGCACGCCTGGATACCTACTTCGTAGGAAACGTGCTCGAAAACCTGCACCGGCGGCGGTTGGCGGTCATGCCGTTCTGTCCTACCGTCCGTGGATACCTGGGAGGTCACCCCGAGTGGGCCTCCCTGATACCGGCCTCCGAGCGCTCCCGCTTCCGCCTCACTCCTGCTTCCAGATCGCGAAAGACGGCGTCCCGCGCTTCCTGATCCAGTGGTTCCGCTTATCCCCGTTCGAGGAAGGCTTCTTTCTCGGCGTTCAGATAGAGATCCAGCGCTTCTTCGAGCTCAGGGTGCTCCGCAAGTGTTGGGTCAGCATCGATCAGTTCCTGTGCGTCCTGACGGGCTTTTTCGATCACCTTGGCATGCTGAATCACTTTGAGGAAGCGCAGTGCCGACCTGCCTCCCGACTGTGATGCGCCCAGGATGTCTCCTTCGCGGCGGAGCTCCAGGTCCTTTTGGGACAGTTCGAAGCCGTCGGACGTTGAAGCGACAGCGTCCAGCCGTTCCCGGCTGGGGTGTGCCGGTTCGAGTTGCGTGACAAGCAGGCAGGTACCCGGGTGCCCACCGCGACCGATCCTTCCCCGCAGCTGATGGAGTTGTGAGATACCGAAGCGGTCCGCATCCATGATCACCATGAGAGTGGCATTGGGAACGTCAACTCCGACCTCAATCACGGTAGTGGAGATCAGGAGACTGATGACGCCGTCATTGAATCCAGCCATAGTGGCGGATTTCTCTGCCGGATCAAGGCGCCCGTGCAGCAGGCCCATCTTCACTCCGGCAAGGGCGGGCACATCCTGCAGGGACTCAAACAGTTCCACAACGGACGTCAGTTCCTGCTTGTTCGGAGGCGCACCTTCGTAGAGTTCCATTGCATCAGCACTGTCAGGTTCCGTTTGCGAGTTGCCGATCTTTGGGCACACGACGTAAACCTGCCGGCCGGCGTCAATCTCCTCCCGCGTCCGAGCCCACGCGCGATCCACCCAGTTGGGATTCTCGAAAAGCCCTACGACGTGAGTCGCAATGGGGGCACGGCCGGCGGGAAGTTCCGTCAGGGTGGATACATCCAGGTCACTGAAAACAGTCATCGCAACAGTCCTGGGAATGGGGGTAGCCGTCATGACAAGCATGTGCGGCGCAGCGGCGGCCTTCGCCCGGAGTGCGTCCCTCTGCTCCACGCCGAAACGGTGCTGCTCATCGACAACAATCAACCCGAGATCGAAGAACTGAACGTTTTCCGACAACAGGGCGTGTGTGCCGATGACAATGCCGGCGTCACCCGATGCGGCTGCAAGCAGCGCCTCACGCCTTTGCGCCGTTGACATGGACCCCGTCAGGAGCACAACCCGTGTCCCGTCCACCGCCCCGCCGAGCATTCCTCCCTCAGCCAGCGGGCCGAGGGTACGAGTAATGGATTGATGGTGCTGCGCCGCAAGCACTTCAGTAGGTGCCAGAAGGGCCGCCTGCCCCCCTGCGTCAATGACCTGCAGCATCGCCCGCAAGGCAACAAGCGTTTTTCCCGACCCAACCTCGCCCTGAAGCAGCCGATTCATTGGATGGGCACCGGCAAGGTCCTTTGCAAGCTCCTCCCCCACCTGCTGTTGGCCCGAGGTCAACGTGAACGGCAGCGAAGCATCAAATTGATCGCGCAACCCACCTTGGATCAGCGGGCGTGACGTTGCCTCCTCTGCGAGGACTTCAGCCCGTCGCCGTGCCAAGGCAGTCTGCAGGACCAACGCTTCCTGGTAACGGAAACGGTGTTGGGCACGGTAGGCATCCTCCACCTCGGCAGGTCGGTGGATCAACTCATAGGCCTGGGTGATGTTCATCAGCCGGTCACGGCGGGCGATGTGCGCGGGAACCGGGTCATTCAGCTGTGAATGAACGAGGGTGTCAAGTACCTTCTCGATGGACTTCTTGATCTGATCACTGCTGATGTGCTCAGACGCCGGATACACGGGGATAGGCACGAGATGCTTGTCCATGCCGGCGTCGTCTTCATCGAGTAGCGAGAACCGTGGATTGGTGAGGGTCAACTGTCCCCGGTAACTGCCCGTTTTTCCGGAGAAGACGGCGCGAGTTCCAACGGTGAGCTGTCGTTCAGCAACATGAGCGTTGAAGAAGGTGACATGCATGGTCCCGAGACTCCCGGCGTCGTCGTCGGTGATAACAACATCCAGCAGTTTGCCCTTGCGCGTCCGCATCCATCGCGAGTTTGCCGATTGCACCCGGGCGACCAGGGTGACGTCTTCATCGAGCGGGACGCCGGACAACCCCGTCAGCTCCCCAGGCGGAAGGTAAGTACGGGGAAAGTGGTTCAGAAGCGCTCCGACGGAGTGAATCTCAAGGCTCTCCCCAAAAACCTTAACCACTTTGGTGCCAAGCAATTTGGGGTCCAATGGTGCGGAAAGCTCGGGCGGGCGCCTGTTCTTCATATACCTTCCTGAAAGCCTTTTTCCTGAGCAGCAGGAACCAGCGAGACGTAGTGTCGAGCTTAGCGCCGCGCTCTGACGATCCCGTTACCCGTCGAAGTGGGTTGCAGGTGACGCGCCGGAAACCCGTTGGGCAATCTCCGCGGCGATCACGCGCAGCTTCACGTTGCGTGCGTTCGAGGCCCGTTGCAGGATCGTGAAGGCTTCATCCTGCGAGCAGCGGTTTTGCGCCATGACGATCCCGACTGCCACGTCGATATGCGTTCGGGACTCCATGGCGCGGCTGCGGTTGTCCGCTTCCTCGCTGTAGTGTGCCATCCGCAACGCCAACTGCAGTCCTTTTGACGCCTGACGCGCGTATGACTCGGCGAAAGTGACTTCCTCGCTCCTGAAAGAACTCGGACGGTAGGAATACAGGTTCATCGCCGCGTGTGCTCCCGCCCCGATGGTAAAGGGGGCAGAAAGAATAGAGCGC
This sequence comes from Arthrobacter sp. PTI12, assembly GCF_056679915.1. NCBI lineage: Bacteria > Bacillati > Actinomycetota > Actinomycetes > Micrococcales > Micrococcaceae > Arthrobacter > Arthrobacter sp. PTI12. The sequence goes on from NZ_CM155256.1 coordinate 2,391,927, forward strand.
AGCCCGTATCCGGAGACCGCCTCTGAATATTCGGGCCATCTGCTCTCGCTAGCAAAATCCTCCACGACGATGGTGCGCTGCTCCTTGGCTGCTGTGAGGCACGGACCCTCCTTGAAGGCGTACTGCAGTTCATCCATGGACTTCGCAGTCTCCGAGTTGTAGGCGACAGTCGCCGCCCGACGGCGGCGCAACAGTGTGATGCCGCACAGCACCGTCTCCTCGTGCCCGCTGACGCTGCGCGCTGAAAGGACGGCAAGTTCGTTGAGGAACTCCTGCATATCCGTGGTGGACAGCACAAGATCCTGCAACTCCTCAAGAAGCGAACGTTCACCCGTCCCCACTGTCTGCGCGGTCAGCCGACCGGGTGCGTCGAACTCCTCATCAGGCTCGAAGGAGACGAGTTCGCCCACGGTTCCACCTTTCAATGGTCCAAACCTCAACTTTCATCGCATAGGATACTTCACTAAGCGCCCTTCGCATCTCCAATGGGTCTCGTACCCCGCAGCGTCTGGCGTCGCCGGTGCCGTCCCACCGGGTCAAGTTACAGAGCGCAGCACTTCGCCGGTGCAGTCGTTCTTTCGGGGTTAGAGGGTCAAGGCATGGACACGTCGTATTGGTCAACAAGCCGCCTGCTGAGCACAGCGGCCCGGCTCAATGAAAACCGTGACAACGAGCGGTTGCGCAGCATCGGCGTTACACATTCCGGTGTGACAATCCTGAAAGTGCTGGCCTCTGCGGGATCGATGAGCCAAGTGAAATTGGCGCAGATCGTGCGGGTTCAGGCGCAGACAGTCGGTAAAGCTCTGGAACGGCTGGAGATGCGCGCGCTGGTCACGCGGCAAAAGAGTGAGTCGGACCGCCGGGTGACTTTCGTCGCCCTCACTCCCGCGGGCCGCACAATCCTCGATGAGGTGCAGCAGGGTGAAGGTGTACCTCTTGGCGGTGCAGGCTATGCGGAAGAAGATTTGCGCGCCGCACTGATCAGCGTGATCAATGCCACCCGTGACAACCTGCTCGCTCCAGGACCGGTGCCCGAGCCGCAACTGGTCGCTTCAGCGTAGTTTGACCTCAGACCCGCGTGCTCAAGGGCCGCTGATCACCCGGTCCCGCCCAGCGAGCACGCCCGTCAGGGCCAACATTGCCATGATGGCTGCAGTCACGAGCAGCGGAAGCGTCCAGTCGCCACTGAGATCACGCAGGCCACCGAACATGACCGGTCCAACCGCGCCGAGGCCATAACCGACGGACTGCGCCATGCCGGATAAGGCTGCGGCCTGCGGATAGTTGACCGTCCGCAGGCTGAAGAGTGACAGAGCGATGACAATGAGGCTTCCGCATCCAATCGCTCCCAGGAGCACCCACAGCAATGTGAGGTCCGGCGCAACCGCCAGCCCGACAAACGTCACGAAAGTGAGTGCGCCGCTGGTGAAGGACATCATTCGCTGGTCTGCACCCCGATGAAGGATTCCGCCGGCAGCAAGGCTGGCGAATACGCTGACAAGAAGAAACACGGACAGGTGCAGCCCCGCCGTTGTCGCCGAAACGCCGCGGCTTTGCTCGATGGTCGGCAACCAGGCCATCAGAACGTAGAAGGCGATTGACTGCAGTCCCATGAACAGCGTCACCTGCCAACCCAACGCCGAAGACCACGGCGACCGGTAGGTCGCCTCGGGTTTTGAAACGCGCACGGTGTCAGAGGCGTGTCTGCGCAGCCAGGGCAGGAGGACTGCCATGGCAATCAACGCCAGTCCCACCCAAATTCCGAGCGCCAGCCGCCATCCGGCGGGCGACGTCTGTGCCACCGGCACGACGACGGCGGCCCCGATCGCGGCGAACGCGGCTTGTGTTGCTGTGTAACTGCCGGTGATCTGGCTGACCCTGGTTGGAAAGTCCCGCTTCACAAGGGAAGGAACAAGGACGTTGAGAAACGCGATGGCGAGGCCTATCAAGGCGGTGCCCACCCAAATCAGGCCCGACACCGGTATGGAACGGAGCACTATGCCTGACGCAAGGATCAGCAGGGACAGCCAAAGCGCCCGATCAAGTCCGAGCCGGGAAGCGAACGCCGGAGCTACGGGCGAAAAGACCGCGAATGCGATAAGCGGCAAACCAGTGAGGAATCCTGCTGCGGCACTCGAGAGTTGAAGGTCGCTGCTGATATTCCCGAGAACCGGCCCAACGCTGACAAAAGATACCCGAAGGTTGACGGCGATGAGCAGAACGCCGATGAAGGCGAACCCGAAACGGGAGGATCGTTCTGTCGCTTTTCGGGTGGCAGTGGGCATCGTGCGGTTTCCGTCCTTCGGTGGCAGGCGGAGCGCCTGCGACGCGCTTCCGGTTCCAGCCTAGCGCCGAACAAGCGGTACCTGCGGCGGATGACCGCGGACCGACGTCAGGACCCGTAACGTTCCTGTTGCTCGAAGTACCCCGGTTCCTGGGGGCTGACAGCACCGGCACCGGCGAGCTGGGTCACGGCGATGTGACTGGGCTGCCCCGCTTCTTCGATGTATCTGAGTGCCAGGGCAGCTTCGGGAACGTGGACGTGCACGCGCCAGCGATAGCCCTCCTCGACCTCCGTTACTGCGCTCATAATGACGGAATCTCCCACCTCATCGAGGTGAAGCCGAAGAGTTGCAGCCTCCAGCGGGCTGAGGTTGATGGTACACATGACCTCGACGCCCTCGGCCGGCATCCCGTTGTGGATGTGCGGCGCCTGGACGTCATAGCCATGAAGGCCGTCAAGCAGTTCGTCCTGCAATTCTTCACCGAGTGAGGCCGCGCGGAGCGCATCCATGATGAGCAGGAACCCCACACCACCGGCATCAACCACTTTCGCTTCAGTGAGTGCGCCAAGCTGGCTCTCGGTCTGCACGACAGCCTCAAGCGCCGCCTCCACTGCTCCTTGCAGAGTCATGGCGAGGGCGTGGTTACTGTCATCTCCCTCGTTGGCCTGATCCACGGTGGCAGCTCCGACCGATGCGGCCTCAAGCACCGAAAGCATGGTGCCGGGAACAGGGTCACTGAGCGCCGACCAGCTGCGGATCTGCGCGCGGTTCAGTGCGGTGGCCAACAACGGCCCTGAGAGACGGGACGCGCCGTGCAGCGGCTCTGCTATTGCGGACAGGAAGACGGCAAAAAGCGTCCCGGAGTTGCCACGCGCATCTTCCATGGCGGCCTGTCCGGCAACCTTCAGCAAGTCACCGAGGTCATGGGTGTCATGATCCGCTGCAGCCTGCGCTGCTGCCCGAACAGTCAGGTAAAGGTTGGTGCCGGTGTCCCCGTCAGCTACAGGAAAAATGTTGATGGCATTGAGGCGGTCGCTGTGGTTGCCAAGGGAGACTTCAGCCTTACTCAACCATCGCTTCATCGCAGTCGCGTTTGCGGTGATTTTAGTCTGCAAAGTGATCCCATCCCACGTTGGCTGGAGACTGTGACCCGACGGTCACTTCGGCATGTCCGGCCTCTACCGAGCCTACCGCAGTGAATCCTGCCAGCGGCATAACGTTTGGGTTAACGGTGGCCAGCAGCCCATGGTCCTCGCCCCCGCCCAGAACCCATTCCAGCGGGTCCATTCCCAGCAGACTCGCGGCTCCGCGAAGCGGTTCGCCGAGATACCGCAGGGCTTCGGGATCCAGGTCAATGCGTACGGAGCTGGCCGCGGCGATCCTTCCTGCATCACGCACCAGGCCATCGGAAACATCCATCATTGCGGTTGCACCGGCCGCTGCGGCCGCTGGTCCCGACTCCAGCGGCGGACGCGGCCGGCACTGCGCACGAATGAACCCACGTAGTTTCTCTTCCAGCGAACCGTATTCATGTACGGACTCCAGCAGCGCCAATCCTGCCGCGGCGCGCCCGACCGTTCCGGCCAGTACGACGACGTCTCCCGGCTGCGCTCCTGACCGCAGCACCGGAGGGCGCCCATCCAGTGAACCCGTAACCGCCGCAGTGACCGAAATTTCGGTTCCACGCCCCAGGTCACCCCCGACTACTGCACAGGTGGAAGCCCTCAGCTCATGAATCGCCGCCGTGAGGCCGTCCGCTAGGTCCTCAACCCACTCGACCGTTGTGTTCCCGGGCAGTGTGAGACTGACGACGAGGGAGGTGGCACGACCACCCATCGCGTTGATGTCACTCAGGTTCTGCGCGGCGGCCTTCCACCCGACGTCGAACCCGGTGGTGCTGTACCTATTGGGCCAGTGCAGCCGAAAATCCATGTCCTGGACCTGGGTATCGATGGAGATGAGCACCCGTGCGTCCGCGGCGGCAACGATGGCGGCGTCATCCCCCGGGCCGAGCAGCACACTTGAGGGGCTGCCAACAGGGCTGTGAAGACGCGGCAGAATGCGTTCGAGCAGGGCCGATTCGCTCAGGTGGCTGACGGTAAGTGGCATACTTCCACCGTACTTTGCACCCCGCACATTCGGGTGTCGCCTGTGGACAAGGGCAGTCAGCACCCACAGGAAGGGACTCGCGGGGCTAGCCTGCCCTCCGTCGTCGTACCCGTCGGAAGATGAGCCAACCGAGAAAAGCGGCGAGAGCCGCATAAAGAAGAAGGTCAAAGTACTGGGAGTACTGGTCAACAAGGTGGTACTGGGTTCCGAGGAAATAGCCCAGGCCGATGAGCAGCACGTTCCACAGCAGACTTCCTGCGACGGTGAAGAGAGTGAACGTGGCCAGCGGCATGTGTTCGGCACCCGCCGGCAGGGAAATCAGGCTCCTGACACCCGGTATCAACCGGCCGAAGAAGACCGCCGAGCGACCATGGCGGTGAAACCAGCGCGCCGCCTGCTCGAAGTCGTCGCGGTCCACCAGCGGCAGCCTGGAGAGCCCGCGCACCACCCGTTCCTCGCCCAGCTTCGCACCGAGTAGGTACAGGAGCAGAGCGCCGATGAAGCTACCAAGGGTGGCAAGCGCGAGTACAAGCACCGCGTTCATCTCGCCTTGCTGGGACAGGAAGCCGGCCAGCGGCAGGACGACTTCACTCGGGATCGGAGGAAATACCGTTTCCAGGAGCACGAGTACGCCGACACCAATTTCGCCGAGCGCACTCATGACATCCGTGATGACTCCGGTCAGCCCTGACTGATCCTGGGCTCCGCCCGTACTAGCCTGCGCTGGTGTTGTCCACATACTCCCCCAGTGTTCCCTGATCGAGTGCCTCAGCGATGCGGGCTATTGCTTCTTCATCCTTCACGACAATGGACTGGCCGTCCGGCGAAGTTCCGACTCCCAGATTCGGCAGCGTGAAGAAGACGACGTCCTCGGACCGGACCTGCCACATACCGAGCGCGAGGGAACCGGCAGTCAGCGCGCCGAAGTCCGCATCGACACTCAGGTAGGGGGATATTTCATTCACGACCCGGCTGAGCTTCACGGGGTTGGTGAAGGTCTCGGCACTCAACAGTTCGGACATAATGCCCTTAATGAAGAGCTGCTGGTTCTGTACCCGCTGAAAGTCACCGTCGCTGAACGCCTTGCGTTCACGCACGAACTTCAACGCCGACTCGCCGTCGAGCGTGACCGGGCCCTGTTCGAAGAACTCCCCCTCTGTTCCCTCGGACTCGAAAGCAATGGGATTGTCGACCGTCACTCCTCCCAGAGCGTCCGTGAGGCCTTTGAAACCCTCGAAGTCGACAATCATCACGTGATCAACGGGCGCATCAAACATGTTCTCGACGGTCTGGACAACCAGCGGCACTCCTCCGAGCGAGATCGCAGCGTTGATCTTGTTCTCGCCGTGCCCGGGGATATCGGTCCAGGTATCGCGCAGGATTGACATGACATAAACGTTCTCCCGGTCCGCAGGGATGTGCACAAGCATCATGGTGTCGGATCGGGAATCGGTAAATCCGTCTTCGGATGCCTCCGGCCTCGCGTCACTGCCCATCAGCAGGATGTTCATGGCGCCTTCTGCGGCCGCTGTACGCTCGGGCCGCGTTGACGAGTCCGGAAACGCTGGTTCGATGGTGTTCGTTTTGGTCTCGAATGCTATGGCGAGGCTGATCAGGTAGCCGGCAAGAAGTGCCGCAAGTGCGAGAACGACGCCGAGCAGCACCAGCACGGCAGTGCGCAGCGGCCGCTTTTTCTTCGTGGCGCGTTGCGGAACGGGATCAGTGTAGTCATGCGTGGTCAATACGGACACTCCCTGCCATAGTTGCTGGCCCTATGCTACCGAGCGGGCAGGAGAGCTCCCTGAGCAACTCCCTCCCCTTGTCCTTGAGTTTTCCCAATCGCTGTGGGACTGTTCACCCATGGTTAGCGAATCAGTGCAGGTCAATGAACAGGCCCGTGCGCCGCTCGGCGCTTCCTACTGGAAGCTATGGACATCATCCGGTCTCTCAAACCTCGCCGACGGTGTGTTCAAGATTGCGCTGCCACTGCTTGCCATCCAGTTCACGCAGTCGCCCACCCTGATCGCCGGGGTGTCGTTCGTCGCTACCCTGCCATGGCTTCTCTTTGCGCTGACAGCCGGCGCCCTTGCGGACCGCCTGGACCGCCGTCGGCTGATGCTCGTCGCCAATCTCACCCGGGCAGCCTTACCGGCCATGCTCATTGCGGTGATCCTGCTCGATCTCGGCTCGATCTGGGCCCTTTATGTCATCGCACTGCTGGTGGGGGTCGCTGAAACGTTGTATGACACGTCCGCGCAGTCCATCATGCCGCAGCTGGTGCACCGCGATCAGCTTTCACGGGCCAACGGGCGGCTGTACGCCGTTGAACTGACGACCAACCAGTTCATTGGTCCGCCGTTGGGCGGGCTGCTCGTGGCAGCCGGAGTAATCGGCGGGTTCGCAGTTCCAGCCGTCCTGTGGCTCGCAGCCGTGGGTTCACTGTTCCTGGTGCGAGGAAACTTCCGGATCGAACGGGAACAAAAAACGACGCTGCGACACGACATCGCCGAGGGCTTACGCTTCCTCTGGCACCAGAAGATCCTGCGCACGCTCGCCGTCATGACCGGCACCTTCAACTTTGCCTCGAGTGCGGCCTTTGCCCTGTTCGTGCTCTTTGCCGTCGGACCGTCGTCAGCGATGCAACTTTCAGAGGTCGGCTTTGGAGTGCTCCTCACAACCTCGGCGATCGGCGCACTTCTCGGCTCTTTCATCTCGGAATGGGCGGAGCGGAAACTGGGCCGGTCAAAGTCGCTGGCGCTGACGATCTTCGGCGGATCGTTTTTTGTGGGCGCGCCTGCGCTCACGGACAACCCCTACATCCTTGGCTTCGTGTTCTTCGTGGGCGGGGTGCTGGTCATGCTATGGAATGTCATCACCGTCTCCCTCCGGCAGCGCATCACGCCCAATCGCCTGCTGGGGCGCGTCAACAGCGCCTACCGTCTCCTCGCTTGGGGCACCATGCCGCTGGGCGCAGCGGCAGGCGGTCTTCTTGCGACGTGGCTTGGACTTCAGGCAATGTTCGGAATCATGGGAGTGCTGACGCTGGCCCTGCTGGTTCTGATGCCGATTGTCACCGACAAGGCAATAGACGCAGCCGACGTCGAATCCTGACTGTTTCTGCGGAACCAAGCAAGGAGGAAAGCGATGCCGAGTGTCGTGGTTGTGGGTCAGGTGGCGAGGGATCTCGTGCTGAGGATCGAAGGGATGCCGGCAGAAGGACGCTCGGTTCCCGTGCAGGAGCGTTCCGAGCTGCTCGGCGGGAAGGGAGCTAATCAGGCGGTCGCGTGCCGTCAGCTGAAGGCAGAAGTGGAACTTGTCGGCGTCGTCGGGGATGACGAGCCCGGCCGCACCGTTACGGGTCAAGCCGCAGCGGACGGTATCGGCGTTGGCGGTGTCATTCGGCGGAAGGGTGCCCCAACCGCCCTGCTCGTGGACATCGTCGAGTCCGGTGGAGTTCGACGCCTCTTTGAAGATGTCGATGAACGGGTGCTGCTGACGGCGGAAGACCTCCGCGCGAGCAAAGAGGTGCTGGGTGCGGCGGACGCCGTGCTCGTTCAACTGCAGCAGCCCGCTCAGGCCGTCTCGATGGCGCTCGACGTCGCTGCATCCGGCGGCGCAATGGTAGTGACGGACGGCGCGCCGCCGGATAGGGAGACGCGTGAGCTGGTACTGCGCTGCGCCGCCGTCGTGCGCGCCGATGCGGAGGAAACCGAAGCACTGCTTGGATGGAAACCCCGCGATCTGGCTCACACCATCAAAGCTGCGCAGTCCCTCGTCGAGGCCGGTCCGCGCATCGCCGCCCTCGCTTGCCCCACCGGCGGAAACGTGGTGGCGTGGGCGGAAGGGCTCGTGGTGCTGCCACTGCTAGATGAAGATCCAGTGGACCCCACCGGCGCCGGTGACGCGTTTGTCGCCGCCCTGGCTATCAGCCTCCTGCAGGACGATGACCCGCGGTCCGCCGCATGGCTGGCAGCAGCAGCCTCCGCGGAGGTAGTTGGTAAGTCCGGCGGCAGACCCCAACTCAACCTCGGTGAACTGCGTGCCGCAGCGCGCCGGGCGCGGGACGTACACGGGTAGGCCTGCCGTGCGGGCCAATCATCAGTACGGTTAGCATTACTGTGTGGCCGACCTTCCGATCGAGACAGACTTCTGGCGGATTACAGAGTCCGCATTCGCTTGGGATGAGCCTGAAGTCGCAGAATCCGTCTTTGCACTGTCCAATGGATACATCGGGACGCGCGGCACCTTGGACGAAGGAGAACCGGGCGTTTTCCCCGGAACATTCATGTCAGGCGTGTTCGAGTTCCATCCGCTCTCCTACCCGGAGGACGGATACGGGCATCCAGACCGGGGCCAGGCAATAGTGGGCGTTGCAGACGGCACTCTGATCACGGTGGAGGTCGACGGCGAGCCGCTCGACATCCGGCACGCACCCCTCGAACGGCATGCGCGCACTCTCGACCTGCGCGCGGGAACGCTGGATCGCGAGACGGAGTGGACTACAGCCGGTGGCCGCCGCATGCGGTTGCGCTCCACCCGGCTGGTTTCATTGACGCAACGCTCAGCCACAGCAATCCGTTATGAAGTGGAAGCGGTGGACTCAGCGGTCCAAGTAGTTGTTCGTTCGGACCTGGCTGTCAACCGGACCGCCCGGCAGGTGGATAACCCCGATCCCCGGGTCGGCGAAGCGCTCACGCAGCCCTTCGCTCCTTGCTTCCACCGGGTCTACGAAGTCGGCGGGCTGCTCGTACATAGGACACGCGGCAGCCGGATCGGTGTAGCCGCGATGGCTCAACACGACGTTCAGCTTCCTGCGGGCGCCCACGTTTCCACCTCCGGCAGCCAGGACGAGGTGCTCACAACCGTGGTTGCTGACCTCGAGCCGGGCGAAAAGGTGGCGTTCGTCAAATACCTGACCCATACACGGTCAGCCGATGACTCCCCTACCGACCTCGCCGCCCAAGCGCTCGCGGCGATGAGTGATGCGCGGAGCCGCGGTTGGGAAGGCCTCGCCGCTGACCAACGCGCTTTCCTCAATGGGTTCTGGGACGACTCGGACGTGGAAGTGGACCCCGAGACGGACCTTCAGCTGGCTCTCCGCTTCGATCTGTTTCATATTCTCCAGGCATCGGTTTGCCTCAGTAACGCCCCGATCGGAGCCAAAGCGCTCACCGGACCGGGATACAGCGGGCACACGTTCTGGGACATCGAAGGGTTCGTCGCACCCACGCTGACGCTGCTCAATCCTGACGGCGCTGCGCGGCTCCTTCGCTGGAGGGCATCAACCCTGGATGCCGCCCGCGAGCGCGCCGACGTCCTGGGCGTGAAGGGAGCTTCATTCGCCTGGCGCACGATCGATGGGAACGAGGTCTCGGCATACTGGCCAGCGAGCACTGCGGCCATGCACCTCAATGCCGGCATCTCCCGTGCCTATACCCTGCATGCCAACGCAACGGGACGGCCGCTCACCGAAATTGCCGGCGTGGATGTCCTTATTGAAACAGCCCGCATGTGGGCGTCGACTGTTCATCAGGACGACGACGGGCGCTTCCACCTGCGCGGTGTGACCGGGCCTGATGAGTACACAGGGGTGGTGGACGACAACGTCTTCACGAATCTCATGGCACAGCGCAATCTCACCGCGGCGGCTGACGCTTGTCTTGCCTATACCGAACCCGCCGCACGGCTCGGCGTGAACCAGTCCGAGGTGGATCAGTGGCGCGCAGTGGCCGGTGCCATGTACGTGCCGTACGACGACCTCCGCCAGGTCCACCCGGCCAATGACGGCTTCACGACCTACCGGGAATGGGACTTTGAGGGCCGCCGCGACGCTTATCCGGTGCAGGAGCACTCGCACTACGCCAAGATCTACCGACGGCAGGTTGTGAAGCAGGCGGACCTGGTACTTGCTTTGTTGTGGTGTTCGGAGTCCTTCACCGAGGACCAGAGCGCCCGCAATCTTGAGTACTACGAGCAGCGCACCGTCCGTGATTCATCGCTGTCCGCCGCCGTTCAGTCGGTTGTCTGTGCACGGACAGGGCATCTCGACCTCGCCCTCGCCTACCTGCGTGAATCTGCGCTGGCGGACTTGCGGGATGTGCGGGGCGACAGCCACCGCGGCGTGCACCTCGCGGCGATGGCCGGAGCGTGGCTCGCGCTGGTCAGTGGTTTCGGTGGTCTGACAATGGATGATGTGCAACTGCGCCTTGCTCCCCGCCTACCTGCACGGTTGAACCGAATTGCTTTCCGGCTGAGGTGGCAGGGCAGCCGGATCGCTGTCGAGATCCTCCGCTCGGGGACCACAGTGCGGATGCTTGATGAGGATGAGACGGATCAGCAGGTGTGGATCGACGGTCGCCTCTTGCGTCTTACAGCAGCGCAACCGGTAACAGTACCGCTGGTCGAGCCAAGACCAATAACGACGACGCCGCGCCAACCGCCGGGGAGGGAACCACGAACCTGAACACCTCGCTGCCCCTCGCCCTAGGGCGATACTCGGAATGGATGCGCCGATGAGGAAAGTAACGCTTGGGCTGGTTGCCGACCCCGGCGGGACAGCGCTGGAGCGCCCTGTCGGTCTCGTCCACTGCGCGAAACTGTCGTGGCTGGCGGCATCCCTGGGCACCATCGCAGGAGCTCTCGGCTCGAACTTCGACAGCGACGAGGCGATTCGCGAGGCCACCTACAGCAGACGCCAACACGAACGCAGGAAGCTTGCCGATTCCTACGAGGACTGACAGTCCAGTGCCCTCGGGTCCTTGCCGCCTGAAACACCCATAAACTGGGTCAATGCCTCTGAAACCGCGTTCCTTCATGCCGGTCGCCGCTTTACTCCTCGCGGCGTCGCTGAGCGCATGCTCCCCCATTGTCGATGTCGATGCTGCTCCGGATGCGGTCAACCCGGCCTGCGCGAGCGTGATGATCGCGCTGCCCGAGCAGGTCGCAGGCAACGAACTGCGTGAAACCAACAGCCAGGCAACAGCAGCATGGGGTGACCCGTCGCAGGTTGTCCTGCGCTGCGGTGTCCAGATTCCGGGACCCACCACCGATGCCTGCGCGTCGGTGAACGATGTGGATTGGATCATCCAGGAATCCACGGAAAATGACATCTGGACAGCCACCACGTATGGCCGCGACCCGGCCGTGGAAGTTCTCTTCGATCCGAACCAGGTCGCTTCCAGTACGGTTCTGGTTGACCTCGGCGGCGCAGTTTCTCAGGTCGAGCAGACCGAGCAGTGCCTGAGCCTGAATGACACGGTGGACCTGCCCTCGGAAGGTTAGCGGCCGTCGTCGGCTCACCACCATGGCAGCAGCACCTGCAATGGCCGATCACGCGACCGGCGCCTACGGCTCAATCGGTACCACCCTGTCCCTCGAGGGCAGCACCGGACCTGCTGCCGGCACGGATGTAACCGTTGCCCCTTCGGGCAGCAGCTACACCTACGAGCGGACGTTTGAGCTGAACCGGGAAACCCAGGACGCCCTTGCTGCCGGAACGGTCGTACGCAGTTCGCCGGCGCATGGTTGCCGACCGCTGAGCACCCATGAACAACAGTGCTCGGGAGCGCCGCCTCCGCCTTGCCGCGGGGGCGGCGCTCCTCTTCCTGCCTTTGACCTCCTGCGGTACGGGCGCGGAACCGTCCGGGAACGCGCACACCGCCTCATCGTCGCCCTCCCCGGTGGCGCCGACACCGCCGTCCACACCTTCTGAGGTGCCGTCGTCGTCCGCTGCCGATGCGCCGCCAGAGATGGAGCTGGCGATGGACGCCTCGAAACCGGTGTTCTACAACCTCGAAGCTTTGAAACCGGGAGACCGGATCACGGTGGATCGTGAAGACGGCTCAACCGCTATCTTCGAGGTCTATCAGAGCGAGGTTTATTCCAAGAACGAGTTCCCTACGAAAGCCGTCTACTTCCCGGTGGACCAGGCGGAACTGCGGCTCATCACCTGTGATGGCTTCGCGGCGTCGTCGGGCGAGTTTGAGGACAACCTGGTGGTGTACGCGAAACTGGTGGACACGGCCTGACCTGTGTCCTGAAAATGCCACGTCGGAGAGGCCACGCCCTAGACTTGGGTTCGATGAAGACCACCGATTCCACTCCACTGTCCGGTACCCAGTACACCCTCCAGCACGGCGCGTACACGGCGTCGATCGCCAGCGTCGGAGCAACCCTGCGGTACCTACGCCGGAACGACCGCGACCTCGTGGTCCCCTATGATGCCGAGGAGATCCGTCCCTCCTTCCGCGGCGCGGTGCTGGCGCCCTGGCCCAACCGGGTGGTGGACGGCAAGTACTCATTCAACGGCGCGGCACATCAGCTCGCCCTCACCGAGCCTCAGCGCTCCCACGCCATTCACGGCCTCCTCGGGTGGGTGGACTGGACGCTCGCAGGCCAGGCGCCGGCCTCGGTCCGCCTGAGCGCATCCGTTATCCCGCAGAAGGGATACCCGTTCCGGCTTGAGGTCGAAGTGCTCTACTCCCTCGACGACAGCGGCCTCACCACTACGATCACCGCCGCGAATCCAGGCCCGTCAGCAGCACCCTATGGGGCGTCGGCGCATCCTTACCTGGTAGCCGGCGAAGGACTGGTGGACGACTGGACGCTGGAGGTGCCGGCGTCATCGGTCCTCCAGGTGACCGAAGACCGGCTGATCCCGATGGAACTGACCGACGTCGCGTCGTCGCACTTTGATTTCCGCGAGCCTCGCCTCATCGGGGACACATTCGTGGACCACGCCTACACGGGCATCAACTACGACGCCGACGCCACCGCCACCGTCTCGGTGCGCGCTTCAGACGGCAAGGGAACGGCCATCACCTTCGACCGTGGCTGCCCCTGGGTACAGATTCACACCGCGGACAAGCCGGATCCAGCGGTCTCGCGGCTCGGCCTGGCCGCTGAGCCTATGACCTGCCCGCCGGACGCGTTCAACTCGGGGACGGACCTGATCGTGCTCGAACCTGGCGCATCCCACTCGGTCGGCTGGCGCATTCACGCACTGTAGGCATCTGCCGGCTAAGGCGCAGAAGTGCAGCGCCCGGTTGAGCTTCGCACGAGGAACTCGGGGCGGAACGAGACAGAGGCCGGAGCATCGTCCTTCACCACTGACTCAATTGCGGCGGCCACAATCGCGGCTTCGTCCCAGCCAAAGGTGGTGAGGGCGGGGCTGATGAGGGGAGCCAACTCGCTGTCGTCGAAGCCCAGAATCGAGACGTCTCGGGGGATGTCCAGATTAAGGGACCTGGCGGCCCGGTACGCGCCGAAGGCGAGCGAATCACTCAGGCACAGCAACGCCGTCGGACGCGCTTTACGGGCAAGGAGGGCCGTTGCCGCTTCCGCTGCACCGGCAACTGAGGACGCCGACGACGCAACGGCAACGCTCATTCCCCTCTCCTGGCCCAGTTGCTGCACCAGCAGCTGCGCCGGGCGGCCGGGCGTCGACGGCAACGACGGCGCAAGAAGCCCGATGGACTGATGCCCCAGTTCGGCGAGGTGTCCGAGTGCGGTGCTGATCCCGTACTCATTGTCGAACAGTACGGTGTGTGCAACCGGCCGGTGCAGGAGCGCGTCCCCGATCGATACCAGTTGAATTCGCTCGGGAACCTCAGCCCAGTAGAGCGCGGATGGATCGACCGGTAGCACTATTGCTGCATCCACCCGGCGAAGCGTGAGGGCGCGCAGCGCGTTCCGCTCGCGTTCAGGGGATGTATCGACGTCGGAGATTGCCGAAAACATGCCTTGCTCGTGCAGCGCCTCAGACAGCATCACCGCAAGGCCCTGACGCCAGAGGTCTCCCAGCGATCCGATGATTGCCACGTTTCCGCTGCGGCCTCCCGCGAGGGCGCGGGCTACCGGATCCGCAGTCCAACCCATGTCCCGGGCGATGCCCTGTACCCGGGCAATGGTTTTCTCAGAGCCACGAATCCCCCGCAGCGCGTAGGACGTGGCTGCTTTGGAAAGACCCGCCGCGAGGGCGATATCACGGAGGGTAGGCCGCCTTGGCTCGTCCATGAACTGGTCCCGGCTGCGCCTAGCGCAGGCCCGTCTTGCGTTCGAGCGCCAGCTCGATGAGTTCGTCGATCAGTTCAGTGTAGGTCAGCCCCGACTTTGCCCACATTTGCGGGTACATGCTGATCGGGGTGAAGCCGGGCATCGTGTTGATCTCGTTGATGATGAGCTCGCCGGCAGGAGTGTAGAAGAAGTCAACCCGGGCAAGCCCCTCGGTGCCAAGTGCGTCGAATGCATGGGCAGCCAGCGCCCGAACACGATCCGTGACATCCGGCGGGAGGTCAGCCGGGCAGCTCAGCTCCGCTGCGGCACCGTCAACGTATTTTGCCTCGAAGTCATACCACTCGTGCTCCCCGGGCTGGACTGCAACCTCCCCAGGCAGGCTGGTGCGCGGCTCATCCAGGCCCCGACCCTGCAGGACCGCGACCTCGATCTCCCGGCCAGTGATCCCGGCCTCGACGATCACCTTCGGGTCGAACTGGCGCGCGGTTTCCACGGCTGCCTCAAGTTCCGCCGGAGAGGCCGCCCGCGAGATGCCCATCGACGAACCCGCGCGGGCCGGCTTGACGAAGACCGGGAATTCGAGCTTCCCGGCACGTTCAAGGCATCCTGAACGGTTGCGTGACCATTCCCGGTCGGTGAGCACCTCGTACGGACCGACGCTAAGTCCCGCGGAGGCAAATACGACCTTCATATAATGCTTGTCCATCCCCACGGCGGACGCCAGAACGCCTGCGCCGACGTAACGGATGTCGGCCATCTCGAGCATTCCCTGGAGGGTGCCGTCCTCGCCGAAGGGGCCGTGCAGCAGCGGCAGCACGACATCCACTGCGCCAAGGCTGCGTGGCATCCGTTCCGTTGCGGTTGCCACGAGTTCCTGTGCTGCACCGCCGTCGGAAGCTGTTGCCAGCACCACGGACTCCGGCGACACCGGAACCTCCGGAAGCACTGTCGAGCGCAGCGACCACTGGGACGGATCCAGGGACACCAATGACCACTGACCGTTCTTCGCAATACCCACCGGAACGACCTCATACTTGCTGCGGTCAATCGCTTCCAGCACGCCTGCGGCAGTCACGCAGCTCACTGCATGTTCACTCGAGCGCCCGCCGAAGAGCACAAGGACGCGGGGCTTCGCAGATAGGGTCACAATCAGCCTTCGGATTTCAGTTCGCGGGCCAGCAGTCGCGGGCCGAGATCATGTACGGACAGGTTGCCCTGAAGTACCGCAACAACACTATCCGTAATGGGCATATAGACCTTGAGTTGGTGCGCGAGATCAAGCACCGCCTGTGCGGATTTGATGCCCTCGGCCGTCTGGTTCATGTGCGCTGTTACTTCATCAAGGCTGAGCCCCTGGCCCAGCAGCCTGCCAGCCGTGTGGTTACGTGAGAGCGCGGATGAACACGTGGCGATGAGGTCTCCCATACCGGCAAGCCCGGACATTGTCTCCGGTTCCCCACCCAGCGCAACGGCGAGCCGCGTTGTCTCGGTGAGACCACGCGTGATGACCGAGGCCTTGGTGTTATCCCCCATCTGCTTGCCCTCGCAAATGCCGACCGCCAGTGCGATGACGTTCTTCACGATGCCGCCGATTTCCACCCCGACCACATCGGTGTTGGTATACGGCCGGAAATATGTTGCCGTGCAGGCTGCGGCAATCCACGTGGCCACTTCGGCATCCGGGCAGGCCACCACAGAGGCGGTCGGCTCACAGCGGGCGATCTCCATGGCCAGATTGGGACCGGAGACAACGGCGATGCGGTCCTCGGGAAGGCCGAGTTCTTCGGCAAGAACCTGGCTCATGCGCGCGTCGGTGCCGACTTCCAGGCCCTTCATCAGCGAAACGACCACTGCATCCGGTGAGATCAACGGCTTCCAGGCTGAAAGCTGCGAGCGAAGGGACTGAGCCGGCACCGCAATGACCACGAGCTCCACGCCGTCAAGGACGGCAGCAGTATCAGTGGAGCAGCTGATGTTGTCAGGTAATACCGTCTCGGCAAGGTAGCGGCTGTTTGTGTGGTGGGTGTTGATTTCATCGGCGATCTCCCCGCGACGCGCCCACAGGCGCACCTGTGTGTCAGCACTCTCACCGGCGTCAGCCAGCACCTTCGCGAACGTGGTCCCCCAGCTACCGGAGCCCAGAACGGCAACGACGGCGGGAGGCCGACGGGTCACTGAGCCTCACCCGCAGGCGACCGGAAGTTTCGACCCGTCTGCTTCTGGTTCTTTGACGCAGGGTCCCACCGCTGGGCCGGCGGTGTTTCGCCGCGCAGCTCGGCAACGAGCTCGGTCAGCGCATCCATGATGCGGGTAGTTGCCGCATCCAGCGTGGTACGGGTAATGGGGCCGCCGTGGAACTCAGAGAGGTCCACAGGCTTCCCCACGAGGACGCGGGACTTCTTGCGCGGAAACAGGTAGAGGCGCTTCGCGTAGCGCGGAAAAACCTCCTGCGCGCCCCAGTGTGCAATGGGAACAACCGGCGCACCCGTCTGAAGGGCCAGGCGCGCAGCACCGGTGCGGCCCTTCATGGGCCACATGTCAGGATCCCTCGTCAGCGTCCCTTCGGGGTAGATGATGATTCCTCCGCCGCCGTCGATCGCCTCTCTGGCGACATCGAGCGAGTGGTTGGCTCCCGCCGTCGTCCGTTCCACCGGCACCTGCAGTGTGGCACGCAACGCGGCGCCGAATACCGGAACCTTGAACAGCGATGCTTTCGCGAGGAAGTGCGGCAGCACCTTGTTGTTGTAGAGGAAATGCCCGATCACAATTGGGTCGATCTCCGTGACGTGGTTGGGGCACACGATGAAGCCGGTGTCGCGTGGGAGGTTCTCGGCGCCTTTCCATTCCTTGGCCATCATTGCATTCATGAGGGGCCGGAGAATGGTGGCTAGAATCGCGAAGGTTGCGCGGGACGAAGCGGGTTCGGTCATGCTGTGTGCGGCCGCGTTCAGCGGCCGATTCCCGCGTCTGCCGTTTCGGCGACGTCAAAATCAGCGCCGAGTCCTTCAAGCTTGTCCTGGAACCGCTCGTAACCGCGGTTGATGAGCTCGATACCGGTGACGCGGGAAGTTCCGTTCGCCGCCAATGCGGCAATGAGGTGGCTGAATCCGCCGCGAAGATCCGGCACGTCGATATCGGTTCCGTGCAGTTGCACAGGCCCGGAGATGACGGCTGAATGCAGGAAGTTCCGCTGGCCGAATCGGCAGGGGACGCTGCCGAGGCATTCGCGGTGCACCTGAATGTTGGCGCCCATGCGCACGAGGGCGTCAGTGAAGCCGAAGCGGTTCTCATACACGGTCTCGTGCACGATCGAGACGCCCTCCGCCTGCGTAAGCGCAACCACCAGCGGTTGCTGCCAGTCAGTCATGAAACCGGGGTGGACGTCCGTCTCCAGAACCAGAGGCGAGAGCTTGCCGCCCGGGTGGTAGAAACGGATGCCGTCGTCATTCACATCGAAGGCACCGCCGATTTTGCGGTATGTGTTCAGGAAGGCGGTGAGGTCCAGCTGGCGTGCACCTTCAACATAGATGTCGCCGCGCGTTACCAGAGCAGCAGAAGCCCACGACGCCGTCTCATTGCGATCGGAGATGGCCTTGTGGTTGAAGCCGCCCAACTCGGCCACTCCCTCGATCCGGATTGTCCGGTCCGTCTGCACGGTGATGATGGCGCCCATCTTCTGCAGCACGGCGATGAGATCCATGATCTCCGGCTCAACGGCTGCGCCCTTGAGCTCGGTGATGCCCTCTGCGCGGGTGGCGGTCAGCAGCACCTGCTCGGTGGCACCGACACTCGGGTACGGCAGCTCGAGCTTTGCTCCGTGGAGACCCTTGGGCGCGGAGATCGAGATCCCGCCGGGACGCTTGTCGACCACGGCACCGAAATTCCGCAACACCTGAAGGTGGTAGTCAATGGGCCGGTCGCCAATTTTGCATCCACCCAGGTCGGGGATGAATGCCTCACCGATGCTGTGCATGAGCGGACCACAAAAGAGAATGGGAATGCGGGAATCGCCGGCGTGCGCGTCGATGTCCTTCGACGCTGCCATTTTGGCGTTGGCGGGATCCATAGTGAGGTCTCCGGTGACCGGATCCTTGCTCACCTCGACGCCATGCAGCTTCAAAAGGCTGGTGACGACCTCGACGTCCTTGATCTCAGGGACGTTCCTGAGAACCGACGGAGAGTTCCCCAGAAGCGCGGCGACCATCGCTTTCGGTACCAGATTCTTGGCACCGCGGACGGTGACCTTGCCTGCGAGAGGGACACCACCACGGATTGTCAGAACGCTACCCATGAACACCTATTTCCTTCAACGTGTAAGCCCCAACAGCAGATAAGACTCCTGCTAAGCATAGGAGCTACTGTTACCAGACTGAAATACCGACGGCTTGTCAGCGGGACCGTGTTGGTCCCTTCACGGAGTGCAAACAGCCCGGCTCAGTCCGAAATTCCGGTGCGGGACGTGATTTTCCTTGCACCGGTGAACCAGGTCAGGTTCGGGCAGGCAGGGTTGTGGGCTTGAAGCTCGGGCGCACGGCTTCATAAGCGGTGATGGCCTCTTCATGGCGCAGCGTCAGTCCAATGTCATCGAGCCCTTCCAGGAGACGCCAGCGTGTGTAGTCATCGATCTGGAACCCGGCGATGATCGCCCCGCAGGTAACCAGACGTGACTCGAGGTCGACTGTAATCTCGGTGCCCGGATGGTTCTCGAGCTCTTTCCAGATCAGCTCGATGTCGTCCTGGGCCACCTGAGCGGCTACGAGCCCCTGCTTGCCGGAGTTACCGCGGAAGATATCGGCGAACCGCGACGCGAGCACAGCCCTGAAACCGAAATCCTTCAAGGCCCAGACGGCGTGCTCCCGGGAGGACCCGGTACCGAAGTCAGGTCCTGCAACCAGCACCGAACCGTGGTTGAACGGCTCCCGGTTGAGGATGAAGTTCTCGTCCTTCCGCCATGCGGCGAACAGCGCGTCTTCGAACCCGGTTCGGGTGATCCGTTTCAGGTAGACGGCCGGGATGATTTGGTCAGTGTCCACGTTGCTCTGCCGCAGGGGAACGCCGATCCCGGTGTGTGTAGTGATCTTTTCCATGGTCTTCTCCTCTTGCCCCGGTCTCAGGCAGCGTGGATGGTGGAGCTGTTTCCGGCCTGCACCGCCGCGGCGGGCGGTACGGGGTCCAGATCGGAAGGCGAACTCAGCGTTCCGCGCACGGCAGTGGCTGCCGCGACGACGGGAGAAACCAGGTGCGTCCGCCCGCCCTTGCCCTGACGGCCTTCGAAGTTGCGGTTCGATGTCGACGCGCACCTCTCCCCCGGCGCCAGCTGGTCCGGGTTCATGCCCAGACACATCGAGCACCCGGCGAAGCGCCATTCCGCACCGAATTCCTTGAAAACCTTATCCAGTCCCTCTGCCTCAGCCTCAAGGCGCACGCGGGCGGAACCGGGCACCACCATCATGCGGATGTCCGGATCTTTCTGCCGTCCACGAATGATGTCCGCTGCCAGCCGCAGGTCCTCAACGCGGCTGTTGGTGCACGAACCCAGGAAGACGGTGTCCACCCGGATGTCCTTCATTGGCGTACCGGCTTCAAGGGCCATGTACTCCAGCGCCCGGCTGCAGGCCGCCTTCTCATTTTCGTCGGCGAAGTCATCCGGAGACGGGACTGCCTGGCTGAGCGAGACGCCCTGACCGGGGTTGGTTCCCCACGTGACGAATGGTTCGAGCTCATCCGCGTCCAGGAAGACCTCCGCGTCGAACACCGCGTCATCGTCGGTTCGAAGCGTGCGCCAGTTCTCGACGGCGGCGTCCCAGTCCTCACCCTGCGGTGCGTGGGGACGACCCTTGAGGTACTTGAAGGTGGTGTCATCCGGTGCAACCATGCCGGCCCGGGCTCCGGCCTCGATCGACATGTTGCAGATGGTCATGCGGGCGTCCATGGACAGGGCACGGATAGCGGAGCCCCGGTACTCCAGGACATAACCCTGCCCGCCGCCGGTTCCGATCTTGGCGATGACAGCCAGGATGATGTCCTTGGACGTAACGCCCGGCTTGAGCGTCCCCTCGACGTTGATCGCCATGGTCTTGAACGGGTTCAGGGAAAGGGACTGGGTGGCCATGACGTGCTCGACCTCGGAGGTTCCAATGCCCATGGCCAGCGCTCCGAAGGCGCCGTGCGTGGAGGTATGCGAGTCTCCACACACCACGGTGAGTCCGGGCTGGGTGAGGCCGAGCTGCGGACCGATGATGTGAACGATGCCCTGCTGCGCGTCCCCCAGCGAGTGCAGCCGGACACCGAACTCCTTGCAGTTGGCGCGCAGGGTCTCTATTTGCGTGCGGCTCGTCACGTCCGCGATCGGCTTGTCAATGTCGATCGTCGGAGTGTTGTGGTCCTCGGTGGCAATTGTCAGATCCGGCCGGCGCAGCTTCCGGCCGGCCAAGCGGAGGCCCTCGAACGCCTGCGGGGAGGTGACCTCATGGACGAGGTGCAGGTCAATGTACAGCAGGTCCGGCTCGGCCTGTCCATTGACAACCTCACCCTTGCGCACAATATGCGATTCCCAGACTTTTTCTGCGAGCGTCTTGCCCATGGCCGGTTCCTCCGCGTGCCTTGATCAGATCTTTCAATAACTGAAGCAGGAGCGTGTCCATGCGCGCCACTCCGAACACTTGCGTCTCAGATAATGAGACGGCAATATCAGTCTATGGACAATTCTAGTGGTGTCGGCGTCATTGATAAAGCGGCTCTTGTTCTGGACGCGTTGGAAGCCGGCCCAACTACGCTCGCCCAACTGGTTACGTCCACCGGCCTGGCACGTCCGACAGTTCACCGGCTCGCCCTCGCGCTGGTTCACCACCGACTGGTCAGCAGGGATATCCAGGGCAGGTTTGTGCTGGGTAGCCGCCTTGTGGAGCTAGCCTCCGCCGCAGGAGAGGATCGGCTGATTGCCTCCGCCGGTCCCGTCCTCCTCCAGTTGCGCGATGCAACCGGCGAGAGCGCCCAGCTCTTCCGGCGCCAGGGAGACGCACGGGTCTGCGTCGCCTCTGCCGAACGCCCGATCGGCCTGCGCGACACCATTCCGGTAGGTACCCAATTATCGATGAGAGCCGGATCAGCCGCCCAGTGCCTCCTCGCCTGGGAAGATCACGACCGCCTTCTCCAGGGCCTCCAGAACGCACGGTTCACGCCCACCGTGCTGGCAGGAGTACGACGGCGGGGGTGGGCTCAGAGCCTCGGTGAACGTGAGGCCGGGGTCGCCTCGGTTTCGGCCCCGGTGCGCGGCCCTTCCGGGCGCGTCATCGCCGCCGTGTCGATCTCCGGACCCATTGAACGCCTCACTCGCCAGCCCGGCAGGATCCATGCCGAGGTTGTTGTGACCGCCGCACTCCAGCTGACCAACGCAATCGGCAAGTCCGCGGAATAACGGAACTTTTGCGCATCTATGGCGGCTTCGGATGCTGACCACGTCGCCGCAGCTGCCCGAAATTTCCTGGAACCTGGAGCGCGCTAGGCTGACCTCATGACCAGATATGCGGTCTTTCTGCGCGGCGTCAACGTAGGCGGCGTCACCATCAAGTCAGCAGACCTTCGGGCAACCTTTGAGGGGCTCCCTGTCTCCGGTGTGAGAACCTTGCTGGCGTCCGGCAACGTCGTCTGCAGCAGCGACCTCACAGCGGATGAGCTGAAATTCCAAAGCGAACAATCGCTGCGGCAGCGCTTCGGGTATGAAGCCTGGGTGGTTGTGCTGGACGCCGCCACCGTGGGAAGCATTGTTGAGGACTGTCCCTTTCCAGCGGACGATCCAGACACGCACACCTACCTCACGCTCTTCTCCGACCCCGCCGTGCTGACCGGGATGGTCGAGTTCGCTTTCTCGATCAATGAACCGGTCCAGCCCCTCGGGACCATCGCCGCTGCCTGGCAGACGCCGAAGGGCGGAACCCTGGACAGTCCGCTCAACGCCTTCACCAACCGGGCTGCCTTCAAAAGGGCAACGACCACGCGAAACCTGCGCACGCTGCAGAAGGTGCTCGCCGCCCTGCAGGGCTGACTTACCGGCGTGAACCCGCTGCAGCCACAGCGCGGACGAAGCCGTTGTAGCGTTCGATCTCCGCCGCCGCCGGCCCAACCGCCACCGTCTCTGTGGTCTCGCTGATCGAGGCGACCAGCCGCCGTCGTACGCGCTTTCCCCGCCTCCGGGCTCCGAGGCGAGCCAGCCCGGCACACAGAATGCCGATCGCTATGCCTGCTGCCACTCCCCCTACGGCCAGCAGCGTCGGAACGGGAATCCCCTCTACGGTCGGTGATTCCGGAACAGGAAACTGCAGGAACGCCAGCGCTGCCAGCAGCGCCAGCCAACCGATTCCCACCACCATCGCGGCCAGGAAGAACCATTGCAGCACTCCGGCCACCGGCCACCACCAGGCCCGTGAACCGGAGGCGAAATCAGTGCGGGCAACAGCCTCATCCAGATGCTCCAGAAGCTCCGGTTCAGGGCTCTTCGCTGCGTCGCGAATGGCTGTCCGCCACGGTTCCACCGCACCGGCTGAGAGCTCGTCGCCGAACGTTCTCAACGCCCGGTCAACGGACGCCCGCTGCGCCGGGCCGGGTTCCGGGAGGGACGTCCGGCCGACGAAGTCCTGCACGTCCCCACGCCGGAGGTTGAGGCGCCGCAGCGGATCCGAGCGGAGTCTGCCGAGCCAGCGCGTTACCGGCCACCCCGTGACAGCGTGGGCGTCCCGGCGGTAGGAACGGACGACGGCGTCGATCACCGCATCAGCACCTGTGGCCCCCGCGAGGCGGTCCGAGAGCGCAGCACGCGCCGCTTTCGACGGAGGCGGAAGTTCTGGGCCGCTGAACTTCTGCAGCGATTCAACGGCGACGTCGACGTCCGCTGACAACCGACCGGTCGCGGCCTCCTTCCGGCGCACGATGGTTCTGATCTCTTCGGCGAGGCCACCCAAGCCTGTTCCGGTGAGTGCGGAGACCGTGTGGACTACGGCGGAGCCATGGCCTTCAGCGGCCAGAATCTGTTTCAGCGATCCGGTTACCTGCGTGAGGTCGGATTCCGAGAGCCTGTCAGACTGATTCAACGCAACCAGTATGACGGACTCGTGGGTTGCCAGCGGTTCCAGAAACTCCCGGTGCAGGGCGGCGTCCGCGTATTTCTGCGGATCGGTGATCCACAGCAGGACATCCACCTGCCCTGCAAGACGCTCCACAATCACGCGGTGCCCTAGCTCCGTCGAATCGAAGTCCGGCAGGTCGAGCAGGATCAACCCGCCGTCAACGCCGCCGTCGCTGCTGCCACGTCTGCGGTCGCCGGAAACGGCGAGCAGTTGCGCGCCGTCCGGCATGACGTGGCGGTTGGGCACCTGCAGCCAGTCGAGCAGATCCTCGCTTCCATCCTCGTTCCAGATCACTGCAAGAGGTTCGGCGGTTGTTGGGCGGCGTGCGGCAACCCGCGCCAGATCAGTTCCGGTGAGCGCGTTCAGCAGCGACGACTTGCCGCTGCCTGTCGGTCCGAAAATACCCACCACAGTGTGTGCTGAGGACAGAGACCTGCGCGAGCTCGCCCGGTCCAATACCTCGTAGACGGCGCCGAGCTGATCCTCATCAACCCGCCCCTCAGCCAGCTCCCGGGCTGCGTTGAGCGACTCGAGGCGAACCTGCAGTCGCGAGGATGATCCCTCTCCGCGGTGCCGGCTCACTGCCCACCCTCCGGCAGGGCGCCGTCGTTCCGCAGATCCTCAGCCACTGAGCGCCGCTGCGTCAGATTCACAGCCAGTGCGCGGAGGTCCTGCGAAGTTGGTTCCCCAGCCAGTACGTGCAGCGTGTCGGTGAAGCGCTTCCGCTCTTCTGCGAGCAGCTTCTCGCATCGTTGCTGCAGCTGCATGCGCGCCGTCCGTGTAAGCCGCCGTACCGCGTCTTCGCCGAAGATGGCCTCCAGCAGCTTCTGCCCGACGACGGCGGAGCCGCCTGCAATGAGGACCTCACCTCCCGTTAGGCCGGCAGTGGATGCGAATACAACGATCATGAGCGCCACTGCAACACCGTTGACCCCGAAGGAGAGCATCCTGGCGGCGAAACGCTTGTCTGCACCCTCGGAACGCACCAGGTCCAACAGATCTTTCTGCCACGCACGGATTTCGCGGGCGACGGTGTCGGTGAAATCAGGTGACATGACGGGGGTTCCAGGATCCAGCAGCGCGCGCCCTGCAGGTTCGGCTCGCCATTGCCGCTGGGTGCGGTCGGCAGCCTTCGCCGCTTCCTCGACGATCACGGTCTGCAGTCCGCTTTCAATTGCATCCTCGACGGTTACCGCACGCGGGGGTTTGCCGGTAAGGAATCCGCCGATCCGGTCCCGGATGCGCCCAACCGTGGATTCCAGACCGCGCATGAACTCTCCGGTACCGACGAAGTCCTGCCACCGGGCAAGCACCTCACCGCGAAGCAGGGTGCCGTCCTTGGTCGACTCAAGGACGGCGTCGAGCGCTGCGGCGTATGACTCACGCGCCGCTTCCCCGAGCCGTGCGGCGGTTTCCGCCTGATCGTCGAGGGCATCGGCAACGTTCTGCACGCGGTGCCCGAGTGCCCTCAGCGCACCTTCCAGAGTGCGCCGGGCAATTTCCCGCCGGCCCTCCGCGTCAGCCGAAATAGCACGCAGCCAGCGCTGCAGCGGCTCCACGCTCTCCGGCGGGAGCATGCCGAGCGGGTCAAGCTGTTCTTCGGGAACCACGAAGATAGGAGCATGCCCCAGCTGCTCGGCGGCTAGCAGAGTGTGCAGATCAGCGCGCACCTCCTCCTCCACGCCGTGCGGAACCCGGTCAAGAACAATGGCGAGCAGAATGTCACGCTGCGCCGCTTCCCTCAGCAGCTTCCAGGGGACGGCGTCGGCATAGCGGTTCGCTGTAGTGACGAACAGCCACAGATCAGCTGCCGCCAACAGCTGTGAGGCGAGGCGGCGGTTTTCGTCTGCGATGGAATCGATATCCGGTGCATCCAGCAGGGCAAGCCCGAGGGGGATCATCGTGTCCGGTTGTAGCAGCAGTTGGGCCGCGCTGCCGGCGTCGTGCGTTGAAGGGATGTGGGACGCCGGCACGGTTTCCGCTTCCTCAGTGACGACGACGGCGCGCTGTCTGGTGAGCGAGGGCAGCACGCGGTCATCGGCGAACCAGTGCCCTTCCGCCGGGTGGTGCAGCAGGATCGGTTGGCGGGTAGTGGGCCTGATCGGTCCGGAGCGGGTCACCGGATGTCCCACCAGAGCGTTCACCAGTGTTGATTTGCCCGCTCCGGTGGAGCCGCCTACGACCGCCAGGAGCGGTGCGTCCAGGCTCTTGATGCGGGGCAGGATGTAGTCGTCGAGCTGCTCGGCCGCGGTGCGCGTTTGAAGTTTGGCGGCAGTAGCCCCGGGAGTGTCCAGGGGGAAGGTGAGACGGCTGAGCGTTTCGCGGACACTGCCCAGCAGATCGGCAAGCCCCGCAACATCAGCGTCCGGCAGCGAGGCATTCATGGTCCCATCATGCCAGTTCTGCACGTGTTGTCCGGGATTTGAGGAGTCGGCCGCTTAAATGAGAATCCGCCTCAACCGGAATGGTTGAGGCGGACCCTTGTGTGACCCCAGCGGGATTCGAACCCGCGTTACCGCCGTGAGAGGGCAGCGTACTAGGCCGCTATACGATGGGGCCAGTACTGAGTTGTTTGCCGGTCTCCCGCCAAACGAGCTAGATGATTCTTTCACATCCGATGCTGTGAAACCAAATTGAAGCAGACCGTTCCGCCGAGGCTTCTGTTCGCTCAATTTGTGCTTTTACAGCGCTGGGGTACCAGGACTCGAACCTAGAATGTTGGTACCAGAAACCAGTGTGTTGCCAATTACACCATACCCCAATGGCACTTTCGGGTGATGTTTACCCTGCTTCGCAGCAGGTCAACCCCCTCCGCGCCGAGAAACAACTTTACCGGATCTCCTGCACGATGCGCAAAACGTCGGTCAGGCTGGTGATCCGGTGGCCGCTGAAGCCCTCGTCTTGCCGACTGCGACGGTCCAGCCAGATGCCGATGAGCCCCGCCGCATCCGCTCCCTGTGCATCGACAACAGGGTTGTCCCCAACATAAAGGGTGTTTGCAGGATCGGTTCCGAGCAGCCGCGCACCCTCGAGATAGATCGCTGCATTGGGCTTTGCGACCCCGACGGCGTCGATTCCGACGAGCGCGGCGACCCGATGCAAGCCAGCTTTGTCCAGCTTTGCACGCTGGTAATCGTGCACGTTGTTACTGACCGCACCGTACGGGATTCCCAGCCGGTCCAGCTCATCGAGGACTGGAACGACGTCCTCATACGGTTCGAAGTGGAGCGGCAGTGTTGCCTCGTATGCTTTGTTCCACCGTGCCGCTGAAGCGCCTTCAAGCGGTTCACTGAGGAACTCGGCCTGGGCGTGCCGAGCGCGGTGGATCCGTTGCTCCGTGAAGCTCAGTTCTCCGGCCAGGAACTGGTCGTAGTAGCCGTGAGGATCCCGGGTGTACAACGACTTGTATTCCGCCCACTCGGCCTCGGTGAGATGCGCCAGGGTTTCAGCCCCGATGTGGTGCAGGGTGCGCCCCATCGCAGTCTCAAGGTCCACCAGGGTGTCATCGATATCGAAGAGGACCCCCTGAATGGAATGCGCGGTTAGCTCACTGACCACGCAGAGTCCTTATTCGGGCGAGCGACGACTCCTTGCCGAGAATCACCATGGATTCGAACAACGGCGGTGAGATTTTGCGTCCCGACACCGCAGTCCGCACCGGCCCGAAGGCGAGCCTGGGTTTGAGCCCAAGCTCGTCGACGAGGGCAGCGCGCAGAGCCGCCTGGATGGAGTCAGCGGTCCAGTCCCCGATGGGTTCGAGCGCTCCGAGCGCGGCATCGAGAACCTCTTCGTAGTTGGCGGGCAGGCCTTTGCTGGCATCGGCAGCGACCTCCACCTCGCCGTCCGGATGGAACAGGAAGCCGAGCATCTCAGGTGCCTCCCCCAAAAGGGTGATCCTTTCCTGGATGAGCGGCGCTGCCTCAGTGAGAATGGACAGCTCGCCGGGGCTGAGAGTCTGACCGACCAGACCTGCCGACTGCAGGTATGGAACCAGCCGCATCCGGAAGTCCTCAGGGTCCAGCAGACGCACGTGTGAACCGTTGATGGCTTCGGCCTTTTTGACATCAAAGCGTGCCGGGTTGGCGAGGACATCATGGATGTCGAACTTCTCAACGAGTTGGTCCACGGTGAAGATATCCTCGTCAGCGCTAAGGGACCAGCCGAGCAATGAGAGGTAGTTAAGGAGTCCTTCCCGGATGAACCCGCGCTCCCGGTGCAAGAAAAGGTTCGACTCGGGGTCACGCTTGGACAGCTTCTTGTTGCCCTGGCCCATGACATAGGGCAGGTGACCGAAGAGCGGCATATACCGGGCCACGCCGATATCGATGAGGGCCCGGTACAGCGCAACCTGGCGGGGCGTCGAGGAAAGGAGGTCCTCACCGCGCAGCACATGGGTAATGCCCATCAGCGCGTCATCGACCGGGTTTACCAGCGTATAGAGAGGTGCGCCGTTTGCCCGCACTACTGCAAAGTCCGGCACGCTCCCGGCTGCGAACGTGATGTCTCCGCGCACAAGGTCGGTGAAGGTGATGTCCTCGTCCGGCATGCGTAAACGCAGAACGGCAGGACGACCTTCCGCTTCGTAGGACGCCTGCTGATCCGCTGAAAGATTGCGGTCAAAATTGTCGTACCCGAGCTTTACATCCCGGCCGGCGGACCTGTGCCGCTGCTCGACCTCGTCCGGTGTGGAATAAGACTTGTACAGATGCCCGGCAGCGACGAGCCGCGAGATGACATCCTGGTAGATCCCGCTCCGCTGCGACTGACGGTAGGGAGCGTGCGGTCCTCCGACCTCCACGCCCTCATCCCAGTCGATCCCCAGCCACTTCAGCGCATCGAGGAGCTGCTCGTAGCTCTCTTCGCTGTCACGCGCGGCGTCCGTGTCCTCGATGCGGAAGATCATCTTTCCACCGGTATGTCTCGCATATGCCCAGTTGAACAGGGCGGTCCGGATCAAACCGACATGCGGGACTCCGGTAGGCGATGGGCAGAAGCGAACCCGTACGGGAGTTTCGGGCGTGACAGTGGGGAGATCAGCAGTAGTCATGATGGGCTCAGTCTACTGTCCTGGCTGTTGGCCACGGGGCATTCCTGTCAGCGGCGCACCGGGTTGGACAGCCTGCCGATCCCCTCGATCTCCACGTCATACCTCTGCCCCTCGTTGATCAGGCCCACACCGGCAGGGGTTCCGGTAAGAATGATGTCGCCGGGCAGGAGAGTGAAGGCCTGGGAGACGTAGGAAACCAGCTCTTTCACACCCCAGATCATCTGGCTGGTGGTGCCGTCCTGCATCAGTTCTCCGTCGAGCCATCCGCGGACGGCAAGGTTCTCGGTATCAAGCTCCGTTTCGATCCAGGGCCCGATCGGGCAGGATGTGTCAAACCCCTTCGCCCGGGCCCACTGGTTGTCAGTCTTCTGGATATCGCGGGCCGTGAGGTCATTGGCGCAGGTATACCCGAATACGACGTCATCCACCCGCTCTATGGGCACGTCCTTGCAGATCCGGCCGATGATGACGGCCAGTTCGGACTCGTAGGAAATCTCGTCAGAGAAAGACGGAAGCACGACAGGATCTCCGGGACCCACAACCGATGTATTGGGCTTGAGGAACATCAGCGGCGCCGGCGGCACCTCGTTCCCCAGCTCGGCGGCATGGTCAGCATAGTTGCGGCCGATACCGATGACCTTACTGCGCGGAATCACCGGCGCCAGCAGCCGGACATCCTCCAGTTTGTGGCGCACGCCCGTCGGCTGTACCCCTCCGTAGAATGGGTCGCCGCTGATGACGGCTACCTCTTCTTCGCCAACGAGGCCCTCAACAAGGCCGAACGCTGGATCATCATTGAGCACAAATCGGGCTATACGCATGAACACAGGCTAGTACAGACCTGGTCAGTAAACGCTAGAAACCGTTCAGAGAACATTGGTCCTCTGAACGGTCCCAGTGTCAAACTTCAGCGGTGATCAGTGAGGCCAATTGTCAATGAGCGTGCCATAGGTGACAACACCCGTCCTCTGTGCGGGCGCGCTGTCGTTGGCGACAGCTGCGGCCCCCCCTCCCACTGCCAGGGCTGCTGTAATCAGGAGAACTGCGGAAAGTCGTTTCATAACGGATTCCTTAACGGTAGGAGTACAGCGTCACTGACACCAGATAAGTTCAGTATACGAAGCATCTGTGATATGCAACACCCCTAACGAGCGGATCTCTTTAGCTTTGCCCGACTCTGTCTCAACCGGAACTTTGCGCATAAACTCAAGGACAGTCACGTCGAGTGCGCCGGGAGTCCCCTGCCTGTCCGACGCAGCCTTTGAATGAGGGGGAAGTGTGGCAGCACAGCAGTCAGGCGAACTCGTGATGTATGAGCTGCGTGCGAGGGAAGCTTGGAGCCAGCGGGATTACCGGACAGCACGGCTTCTCGCAGCTGCCGCGGTAGAACTTGGTGCACATACGGAAGACCACCATGCCTGGTGGAACATGACGTTCCTTCAGGCTGAATGTCTGCGGGAGGAAGGGTCGCTGGAGGAATCCCTCCGATGCGCTGAGGCCTTAGAGGAAAGCAGCCTCACCCTGGAATCGGAAGCTCTGAGCGCACGAGTCCATACCCTGGCTGCCGTCTGTCAGCAGGGTCTGGGACATCTTGATCAGGCTGTGAACAACGCCAGTATGGCGGTGAAAAGCGCTTCAGTGGTAGCCGACTCCCCTGAGCTTCAGATTGAGGCCCATCACGCTCTGATCGCTGCGCTTGCCGAAAGCGACCGGTTGGATGAAGCCTGGAGCACGTGCCTGGACCTTTCAACCCACATTACGCCGGCCATCCACACGCAGACCGCGGGTAAGGCCCATTGGGTCATTGGAAATGTGGCGTTCATGCGCCACCAGGTGGGCGACGGCATCCGGTTCCACGGGCTCGCAGCCGAACAGCTCACTCCAAACAACGACCTGGAGTTGTGGGCTCATTTCAACCGTGCCTCGGCTGCGCTACGCCTCACCGCCGGAGTTGTCGATGCGGAGACGCTTGAGTGCATTGAGCGGGCGGAGATCGCCAGCTCAATTGTTGGCGGCACGGAGCGGGACCAACTCCAGCTTTCTCTCACCAGGGCTCACTGGCTCTTCCTCACAGGCCAACTCAACGCCGCAGTCGAACGCCTGCGGCCAATCTGCGCTGAGGGCTCGGCGCTCTCCCGGCAGACAGAGGGAGAGGCAAACCTGCTGCTAGCCCAGGCGCTGTCGGCCCGCGGGGAGGAGCTCGAGGCGTTCGCTCACTTCGAAACCAGTGAACAGTGCTTCGACGACGCCGGTGCACCGGACAGGGCCGCGCACGTCCGCGACATTGTGGCCGACATTCGAAGCTGAAGTTACTCCTGTAGGCATGCAAAAGGCCGTGAAGATCAGCTAATTAGCTTGCTCTCCACGGCCTTTGGAACAATGACGACTAAACAGCCTGGTATGTGCTGTCCGGCCAGTTGCCGCTCTTCGTCGTTGTGACCGTGTCCGGCCAGTTTCCACTCTTGGCAGCTTGAGCAGCCGTGCCGCCCCCAACCAGAAGCAACGCAGTCAGCAACAGAGTTGCGGAGACCTTCTTCATACTTGTTCCTTGTCACTTGATGGACGCAGAAGAACGATATGCCTTCTGCGTTGCACAGCATCCCCAGTATATGGATCGAGTTACGATAATTCAGAGACTTTTGTCTCATCTTTTCCGCAGTTTTTTCCTGCACTCTGAAGAAATGGCAAACTCGATACTTGCCCGAGGGAATATTGGCTAGTCATTCTGACAGAATGATCCGCGGGGACCCATCACAGCACACCGTTGGAGCGAGGCCATGGAGCATACACAGGAACCCGGACAGCACGTTTTCCTGGAACTGCGTGCCCGGGATGCGTGGACTCAGCGAGACTATGGGGCAGCGCGGGAAATTGCCGGAGAGGCTCAACGTGCTGCCGATGCCAACGGGGATGAAAACGCATCTTGGAATATGGCCTTTCTGCAGGTTGAATGCCTGAAGAAGGAAGGCTTTTTTGAGGACGCGGCTGCGACCGCGGAGACGGTTCGAATGCATCCCTTGACCCAGCACTATCCGGACCTGGCCGCCAGGGTCTCGACATTTCTCGCCGACACCCTCGTAGGCATGGGAAATCTGGAGTCGGCAGTAATCGAAGCACGCCACGCGGTTGCTGAATCTGAGCAGGCTTCCGGATCTCCTGATCTTCGGATACGAGCGCAGCACGCACTCATTGCAGCCCTCGCGGAGAGCGACCAGCTTGATGATGCATGGGAAGAGTGCCTCCGCCTGGCTGAACTCATCACACCTGACGTCAACTCACAAACTGCCGGCAAGGCCTACTGGGTCATCGGGAATGTGGCCTATCTTCGGCGGGATGCAGCTACAGGAACTGATTACCACCGGCGCGCGGCCAGTAATCTTTCACCCTCGAACGACCTTGACCTGTGGGCCCGGTTCAATCGCGCTTCCGCCGCGCTTCGCCTGGCCGGCGGCGTTGTGGAGCCTGAGACGCTTGAGTGTATCGAAAGGGCTGAGCTGGCTGCCTCCATTGTGGGCGGAAGCGAGCGGGACAAGCTTGAGCTGTCCCTCACCCGTGCACACTGGCTGTTCCTTACTGCACAGTACGATGCTGCCGTAGAACGATTGAGGCCTATCTGCGACGCGTCTTCCCTTATTGCCAGCCAGACGGCCGCGGAAGCGTACCTGCTGTTAGGGCAGGCGCTCGCGCGGTCCGGCGATGCGCTGGAAGGGCTGTTCCAGCTCGAAAAGAGCCAGGAACTGTTCAGGCAATCAGGTGCCCCCGACCGCGAGGCGCAGGTCGGGAAGCTGATCGACGAGGTCCACCGACGGGCCGAAGCCTAGGCCCCCGGACGTT
This sequence comes from Arthrobacter sp. PTI12, assembly GCF_056679915.1. Taxonomy (NCBI): domain Bacteria; kingdom Bacillati; phylum Actinomycetota; class Actinomycetes; order Micrococcales; family Micrococcaceae; genus Arthrobacter; species Arthrobacter sp. PTI12. The sequence continues at coordinate 2,424,338 of NZ_CM155256.1, forward strand.
CTCGCCGCCAACGGCCAGTCAAAGCTTCTCCCCGCCAACGTCCAATCAAGGCTCCAGTTCCTCGAGTACGTCCTGAACCTCATCGTTGGAGAACTTACGCCACGGGGACGCATCGGAGGTCTGTAGCGCTGCCTCCGGGCTGTCGCTCCGATTCCACCACTTCGCTTCGAAGACATGGCCGTCGAACAGGATCCGATCGCCCTTCTCATACGTCTTCTCGGCATCCCAGCCGGGGTAAGTTCCTGCCGGAGCAGTCACAACAGGGACCGGCTTTTCTCCGGGCAGTACCGGACCGATCAGCGTCCACGGAGTCTCGGCAGCCTGCAGCACCGGGTTATCCGGCAGGTCACCCGAGGTCCAGTACTTCGCTGAATACACTTTGCCGCGCCACACGACGCGGTCATCCAACACGTAGGTCGCTTCCTCTGACCAGATCGGGTACGGGCTGGTCTCCGGATCATCAACGACCAGCTCGGGTGTGGGTTCGTCTGTGGTGGGTGCCGAATTCAGGGTCGCCGCGCGCCCCTCGAATCCTGCGCCCAGAACGTCCGCGAACAGCGTGCCGTCCTGCTCAATGCCGCTGCAGCTGTCCGACACGATCTTCGCGTTGCCATAGTTGTCGCTGCAGGTGGCATCACGGTTGAGCGACCACATTGACATCCGCCCAACGCCTGTTTCCAGGGCGAAGGCGTTGAAAGCGGCAGCTGCTTCCAGGTCGAACACCTCCGCCGGGACATCATTTTGACCGATCATGGGCGTCAGCCCGATCTTCTTCCACAGCGTCTGCGGACCGAGGCTGGTGCCCGCCCTGTCATAAAGGATTCCGAGTTGGGCGTGAGTTGCCCGAGCAGCCGCGACTGAAGCGTCCAGCTGGGAAACCCCAGGTTCCCTGCTTCCGCCGTAATCCATGGTCATGATATTCACGCCCGCGAGATCCACGCCGCCCTCAAGCATGGTTGTCACCGCGTCGGTGCCCTGAAGGGTCAAACCCGACGGGGCCACAGGCAGCGTCAGCCAGACGTTGAGTGGCTTGCCATCCGCACGCCGTTCCTCCTGCAACGCGGCCACCGCTTCTGCCCTACGTGCCGCAGCTTCGGAATCGGCCAGGTCCTCACCCTCGATGTCGAGGTCGATTGTTGTCAGGTTGTACCGTTCAACGACGGCACGGTAAGCGCTTGTGAGTTGGCGGACGTCCGTACAGGTCCGGGCCAGCTCATTGTTGATCAGCCCGCCGAACGACACAGCAACCTCGCCGCCATCCTGGATCAGCCGCGCAATTCGGCGGTCGAGATCCAGCTCCGACTGCGCCTCGTCCAGCGAGTACGCAGCACCCCACGATGGGCGGCAGTCCTCGGCAGGATCAGCAACAATGAACGACAACACGACGCTCTTGCCCTGCTCCGAGGCGGGCTGCTCGAAAGGATAGAAAGGCGTTGCGGTGGCATCCACATACCCGGCGAACCACGACCCGCCGTTGGCGGCAGCGCGCACATCCTCGAGCCGGTTCCAACCCACAACAGTGGACGCTACCAGCGTGCCGACGATGGCAGCCAGGACGGTGAGGCGCACAGGCGAAAGCCGGCGGCCGGGAAAACGTTTGGACATGGGTCCCCCAGATACAAGACCGTTCGGACGGGAACGGTGAGCGTATCGTAACGGTGGAAGAGCACTGAATCAAAATGGTGTACTGTTTCGTCCGTCACATCCCGCACACCGATGCCGCTGAGCCGTCACCTCAGCCGGACCGGGATGGACACTGCTGAACGTCGGGCCCGTCACCTGCCGCAGCGACACTCACAGGACTCTCCGTAAGGAATGTCCATCAGATTATTTGGGGGGCGGATGAACCAGCAAGTCTCTGTGCCGGAATCGGCTGTCGGTGCGTCTTCGACGTCCGGCACGGTATCGCGGCGGCGTCAGTGGGGATCGGAGAAGCGGTCCGAACCGCTTTCGATTGTCCATCCGGCACCCTCGCGCCGGAAGGTCGCGCTGGGCCGGTTGGCGATCGTGGTCACAATCCTCGGATGGGTTGCGTATGTCGTCTCGACGATCCTGAGGGAGCTCGCAGAGAACCCGTCGGCCAGCTTCCGATTCCAGCTCGAAGCGGTTTTCTACCTCGTGGTGGTCACCTTCCTGACATTCTCCGCACTGATGTACCTGCTGGCCCGGCAGGGAGCGCTGTACCGTTTCCGCGACCACCGCCGCGTCCCGCGCGGTGAACTCGATCGGCACTTCGCCCGCTACGACGAGAGCATCACTGTCCTGGTGCCGTCCTACGCTGAAGAGCCCGAGGTGGTCCGCGCAACGCTCTGGTCCGCGGCGCTTCAGGAGTTCCCCAACCTGCGGGTCACGCTGCTGCTCGATGACCCGCCGTTTCCAACAGACCCGGGCGTTCTGGCCCGGCTTGAGGCCACGCGTGCACTCGCTGCCGAGATCGAAGGCCGGCTCCTCGAGCCCTCCATGCGCTTCACCAGCGCACTGTCCGCATACCAGGAGCGCCTGGCGTCGGACACGCCGGCCAGCGATGAACTGCCGCGCCTGATCGCCGAATACGAGGCAGCCGCGGTGTGGCTGGAAACGATGGCTGAGAATGAGACCGTCGGGGATCACGTCGATGAATTCTTCGTTGACCTGGTGCTGATGGGCCTGGCGCGTGAATTGCGCCTGACCGTTCTCGCTCTGACCGCTGCCGACGCCCAGCACGCTGCGCCGGACCCGGACCGAATGGTGGAGCTCTACGTGCGCCTGGCACGCATCTTCACCGCTTCCATGAACACGTTCGAGCGCAAGCTCTACGCCTCCCTCTCACACGAGGCGAACAAGGCAATGAACCTCAACGCCTACATTTCCCTCATGGGCGGGCGTTGGCACAAAGAGAAGGCGGCCAACGGCGTTGTGCTTCGTCCTGCCACAGAACACCACGTCGATGACCTGGAGATCCCAGACTCGACTTACCTGCTCACGCTCGACGCCGATTCCCTCCTGCTGCGCGATTACTGCCTCCGCCTGGTTCACCTGCTGGAGTCACCCGGTAATGAACGGGTGGCTGTCACGCAGACTCCCTACTCCTCGTTCCGCGGTGCGCCTACTCGTATTGAGCGCGTTGCCGGCGCCACGACCGACATCCAGCACATCCTTCACCAGGGCATGACCTACTACGGCGCCACCTTCTGGGTCGGCGCCAACGCAGTCATCCGCAAGCGCGCGATCGAAGACATTGTCGAGGTGGAGAGCGTTGGCGGATTCGATATCAAAACCTACATCCAGGACCGCACAGTCATCGAAGACACGGAGTCGAGTGTTGACCTCGGAACTCACGGCTGGACCCTGGTGAATTACCCCGAGCGGCTCAGCTACAGCGCCACACCGCCGGACTTCGGTTCACTCGTGGTGCAGCGGCGCCGGTGGGCCAACGGCGGGCTGCTGATCCTTCCCAAGCTGTGGAATCAGATGCGGGAGCGCAAACACCGCCGGGAACGGATCCTCGCGCGGGAGATCCTGCTGCGGGTGAACTACATGGCCTCCATCGCCTGGGCCAGTTTCGGTCTGCTGTTCCTGCTCGGCTACCCCTACGACAGCCGCTTACTCAGTCCGCTGGTGTTTATCACTGCGCTTCCCTATTTCCTGGCAATGGGCAGTGACCTCCGGGACTGCGGGCACCGCTTCAGCGATATTTTCAGGATCTACGGATTCAATATCGTGCTCCTGCCCGTGAATCTGGCCGGCGTCCTGAAATCCGTTCAACAGGCGTTCACCGGCGAGAAGATCCCTTTCGTCCGCACACCCAAGGTCAAGGACAGGACAGCTGCGCCGGCGCTCTATGTCGTTGTGCCTTTCCTGATTGTCGCGTACTCCCTCTTCACAGTCTGGCGGGATGTCGTCAGTGAAAATTGGGGCAACGCGGCCTTTGCGCTGCTCAACGCGTTTCTGGCCTTCTACGCCATCCGTGCCTACATCGGCCTGAAAAACTCTGCCGTGGACATGGTGCTGGGCGTGCTGAACTGGCTCCATGTCGCGCCTCGGGAGCCACGGCAGCAGGTGTCACCCGTCATCGACAAGGCACCCGAAGAGGCCGATTGGGAAGCGATCCTCTACCACGGCGACCGACGGCTGAACCGCGACATGCGTCAGGGCAATGACCGCCGCCGTCGTATTTCTGTACGGTAGTTTCAAGAACCGGATGCAGCGCCGTACCCCGGCGCTCCAGCAAGGAAAGTGACGCTCGGCATGAATGCACTCTGGCTGATACCTACCGAGGTATCGGACACCACGGCTCCGGTATCCGTCATCCGCCTGGTTCTGCCGCAGGCCGAGCACATCTCCGAAGAGATAGCTGAGGCTTTTGCGCAGCGTGCCCGTGCAGAAGCCGGCGGCGGCCTGAAACCGATCCTTCTTGACATCACCGGTGTGGCGTCGATCAGCCGCGAGGCGCGCGCCGTTCTGAGCCGCTCCCGCTCAGCATCAGCTATTGCAGTGTTGGGAACCAGCGCGGTGGACCGGGTACTCGCGAATTTCCTCCTGGGAGGCGAGCCTCCCCCGTGCCCCACCCGCTACTTCGGGGACGAGGATACGGCCGTTGCCTGGCTGTTGGAGCGTGCGGATGACCGCTGACGGCGGGGACCCCCGCCTGGCGATGCTGGTCGACGGCATTGTGCGGCTCTCCCGGGGAGACCTCAGCAGCAGGATGACGCCCTCCCCCGTGCGTGATGATGTCGACGCCGTCATCACCGGCGTGAATCTTCTGGCTGAAGAACTCGAACTGGTCTACCGACAGTTCGAAATGCGCGTGGAAAACCGCACGGCAATGCTGCACCAGGCACATCTGGACATGAAGCGGATGGCAATGACAGACGCGCTGACCGGGTTGTCCAACCGAGTGGATCTCGTCGAGAAAATTGAGCAGTCCCTCTCAGGCCAAGCCGACGGCGATCCTCCTCCCGCGCTGCTGCTCCTGGACCTTGATTCGTTCAAGAATGTCAACGACCGCTTCGGGCACGACGCCGGCGACGACGTTCTGCGCGAAGTGGCGGAGCGCCTCCGTGGAGTTGTACGGGCAACTGACACTGTGGCCCGCCTGGGCGGGGACGAGTTCGCGATCCTCGTGACGCAATCAACCATGGAGATTGCGCTCGGAGTTGCCAACCGTACGCTGGAAGTCCTCGCGAAGAGCATCGACGTGGACGAGTTCAGTGTGCATCCACGCGCCAGCATAGGCCTGCGCCTCGCTACCCCGGAGCACACCGCCGAGTCCCTCCTGTATGAAGCCGATACAGCTATGTACGCGGCGAAAAACGAGGGGCGCAGCATCATCAAGACCTTCGAGCCGGTCATGCTTTACGACCGGCAGCTCCGGACGCTGATGGCATCCGAACTGCGCGATGCCATTGGGACGGACCAGCTGTGCGTGCACTACCAGCCGATCGTGAATCTGCGCGATGGTTCGGTCAATGGAGTGGAAGTCCTGGTGCGCTGGAACCACCCGACCCGCGGGATGATTCCTCCCGATTCGTTCATTCCCCTTGCCGAGGAGATCGGCGCCATTTCCGAAGTTGACCGATGGGTCATGGCGACAGCCCTTCAACAGTATGCAATCTGGCGCGCGGCGCTCCTGGTACCCGAGAATTTTCAGGTGCGCGTCAATATCTCGGCAATCGAACTGCGCCAGCTGGATATGGTCGACTTCGTCCGCGGACTTCTCAAACGGATGTCTGTGCCGCCGCCCTCGCTTGTCATTGAGATCACCGAGTCCGCGCTGGTGAGCGGCGGCGAGGTGGAAACCTATTCGCTGCTAAGCCTCAAACAGCTTGGCGTGTGCATTGAAATTGATGATTTCGGCACGGGCTACTCCTCGATCAGCTACCTGCGCAATCTGCCGGTCGACATGGTGAAGGTGGACCGATCCATCCTTCGGGAACCCGCGACAGGCTCCTGGCAGCCCGACTTCGTGGCAGCGGTCTTCCAGCTCATCCGGGCTGCCGGCCTCGGGGCAGTATTCGAGGGCATCGAAACCCAGGAACAGGCCGATTTCCTGAGATCCCTCGGAGAAATCAGCGGACAGGGCTTCTACTTCAGCAGGCCGCTTCCCGAGCCCGCGGTCACGGAGCTGCTGCGCTCAGGAAACGCACTCCCGCTCGGCCCGGCCGTGCAGAGCTGAAGAAACACCGAAGCCCGGCCTTCCTCGGGGAAAGCCGGGCTTGATGCTGATGCGGAGCCGCTACACGAGGCGGGTCATCCAGCCGTGCGGGTCCTCGACCTTGCCTGTCTGGATGCCCAGAAGCTGTTCACGGATGCTCATGGTGACCTCACCTGCCGAAGGATTCGGCGCGCTGATGACCTCGTCGCCGTCCTTCAGCTCGCCGATCGGTGTGATGACTGCTGCGGTGCCGCACGCGAATACCTCCGCGATATCACCGTTGCCCACGCCGTCGCGCCACTCATCCAGCGTGATAGTGCGCTCCTGCACCTCCAGGCCGCGGTCCTTTGCCAGCTGAATGATCGAGGAACGGGTAATACCTTCAAGGATGGTGCCGCTCAACGCGGGTGTGACCAGAGTGCCGTCCTTGAAGACGAAGAAGACGTTCATGCCACCGAGTTCCTCGACGGCATTGTTGTTGAACTGGTCGAGGAAGAGCACCTGCTTGCAGCCGTGCGCCTCCGCCTCCAGCTGTGCTGCGAGAGAGGCCGCGTAGTTGCCGCCGCACTTGGCCGCGCCCGTGCCGCCGCGTCCTGCCCGTGCGTATTCGCGAGAGACCCAGATTGACACTGGAGCCAGTTCCCCGCCGAAGTAGTTCGCCGCGGGCGAGGCGATCACCCGGTAGGAGACCTCACGGGCCGGACGAACACCCAGGAACGCTTCGGTGGCAATCATGAACGGACGCAGGTAGAGGCTCTCGCCCTCGCGGGTGGGCACCCATTCCTGATCAGCGGCAACCAACTGGCGGAGGGACTCCAGGAACACGTCTTCGGGCAACTGCGGGAGTGCAAGCCGGGCAGCGGAACGGTTGAGCCGCGCCGCGTTGGCCTCCGGCCGGAAGGTCCAAATGGAACCGTCAGCGTGACGGTACGCCTTCATGCCTTCGAAGATCTCCTGCCCGTAGTGCAGCACGGCCGCTGCCGGGTCCATGGCGATAGGCCCATACGCCTCCAGTCGCGCATTCCTCCACCCGCCGACGCCTGCCGTGTCGACAGCGAAATCCACCACCGCGGTGTGGTCGGTGAAATGGTTACCGAACCCGGGGTTTGCAAGTATCGCTTCGCGGTCCGCCTCCGACCTCGGGCTGGCCGACGGGTACTGGGCGAATTCCAGCTGCGTAGCTGTCATGGTTCCTCCACGGTTACCTGCCCTCCGCAAGCGCTACGAAAGACACGATCATGCCTGGCGGTGATCCCGAACGGGATACGCACAGACGATCACTTGAGTTAATGGTTCCTAACCAGCTTAGGACACTGCAGCCGCAATCGCATCGCCGATTTCAGTGGTAGTGCGCGGAGCGCCGGACCGGGTGGCGACGTCGTTCTCCACCGCCCCCTCGATCCGCTCTGCCTGCTCACTGAAACCGAGGTGGCGCAGCAGCAGCGCTGCCGAAAGGATCGCTGCAGTGGGGTCTGCTTTCTGCTGCCCCGCGATGTCCGGCGCCGAACCGTGCACCGGCTCGAACATCGAGGGCGCCGTGCGGTCCATATTGATGTTGCCGGACGCGGCGAGGCCGATACCGCCGGTGACGGCTGCCGCCAGGTCCGTGATGATGTCCCCGAAGAGGTTGTCGGTCACAATGACGTCAAAACGGGAGGGGTCCGTCACCAGGAAGATCATGGCTGCATCGACGTGCAGGTAATCGTGGGTAACCTGCGGAAATTCGCCTGCCACGGCCTCCACGGTGCGCTTCCACAGGTGGCCCGCGTGCACCAGCACATTGTGCTTGTGCACCAGGGTGAGGTGCTTGCGGGGCCTCTCGCTCGCCCTGCGGAAGGCGTCACGGACCACGCGTTCAACGCCGTGTGCGGTATTCACGGAGACCTCAGTGGCTATCTCATGGGGAGTGCCCGTGCGCAGGGCTCCGCCGTTGCCTACGTACGGTCCTTCGGTTCCCTCCCGCACAACCACGAAGTCGATCTCGCCGGGATCGGCAAGGGGGCTTGGCACCCCGGGGTAGAGGCGTGAGGGACGGAGGTTGACGTAGTGGTCGAGGCTGAAACGGAGCTTGAGCAGCATTTCGCGCTCGATGAGGCCCGAAGGGATGCGGGTATCTCCCGGGGCGGCACCGACGGCCCCGAAAAGGATGGCGTCGTGGGAGCGCAGGCGGTCCAGTACCTCCTCCGAGAGGGTCTCCCCCGTAGTCAGCCAGTGCTCGGCACCGAGCTTGTAATCCGTCAGGGTCAGTTCCGCATCCGCAGCAGCCGTTGCTGCGCGCAGCACTTTGACCGCTTCGGTAATGACCTCCGGTCCGATGCCGTCACCGGGAATTACTGCCACATTGATGCTGGATGAAGTCATGGGATCAGCCTAGGCAACCATCCCGCATCACGGACAATTCAGTTCCGGATAGTGAGACATACTGCATGGAAGGAAAACCTGAGCCAACGTTGCGCTTCGGCAGGCGCCATCTCTGCGGAAAACCGTCAGGTTCATCCGGATAATCGATCCTGGCGCTGTCACCGCGCAGCGAGTCTGCAGCCTTCCAGGAGTCTCATGAAAGTTCATTACCCCCGCATCCGCCCGCTCACAGCGGCAGCGGCCGCCGTCGTCGTCGTTCTGGCCGTGAGTGCTGTACCGGGCGCTTCCGCAGCCGACAATTCGACGATGACCACAGATCCCGGTCCAGCCGGCGATTTCACGTGGGAAGGCTATAACTGGCTCAAGCGTTCGTGGACCGGAGGTCCGCACTACAACGGCAGTTTCGATCCAGCCAATGTCAGTGGGCCGGACGCGAACGGGAAAGTCAGCCTTGCTCTCACCAATCCGTCGGGAAATGCACCCGTGGCGGCAGAGTTCCAGTCCACCCGTCGCGGCTTCGGCTACGGCACATACAGCGCAGTGGTCGAACGGAACCTGCAGACGCTACAGAAGGAAGTGGTGTGGGGATGCATGTTCACCTATGACCCCGATTCCGCACCGGGCCACAACGAAATCGACGTCTGCGAAGCGTCCGCGTGGGGCGGCGGCGCGGCCTGGGGCGAGTCGCGTCCGGTTCGGCAGGGCCATGGTTACTGGTTCGACGCCACCAAGCCGGCCGGAACCGGCAGCACCGTTGTGAATTTCGATGTCACGCCGGACCCCGTGCTCACTCACCGGCTGGTCTGGGAACCCGGCAGGCTGACTTATGAGACCTTCGCCGGCGAGGGCTACTCCGGCACCCTGCTCAAACGCACTGTCCTGGAGGGTGCCACCGTTCCCGTTCCCGCACGGGAGGCGGTCCACTTCAACCTGTGGGTCACCGGAGGCGGGGGCGGGTATCCGAACCAGGTCCGGCCCGAGCAGGTCACGATCCGCGACTTCTCCTTCACACCCCGGGCTGCCGAACCGACGCTGCCGGCCATTCCCCTTGCGCCGGCGCCGACCATCACGGGCACCGCAAAAGTAGGCCAGAGGCTCACCGCGAACCCGGGTTCCTGGAGCACCGGAACTGCACTGACCTACCAGTGGTACCGCGCCGGCACCCCGATCCGGGGCGCAACCGTCATGACCTACACGGTCCTCAAGGCGGACCGGCACAGCGCGCTCACGGTGGCGGTCACCGGATCAAAAGCCGGCTACGCATCCGCTACCCGCGTCTCTGCTCCTACGGCGCGCGTACGGTAACTCCACCCCTGGGGCGATGTTCACTGCAGTAAGCCGCCCTAGAGTGGGACGTTATGGATGCGCACCACCGGTTAGCCCGCTGGCTACGGGAGAACCAGGAGAAAGTCGACCGCCTTGTGGCGGCAGCGGCCTTCGTCCTCCTGGCGCTGCCGTACGTGCTCCTGGGTTCACCCGTCGAGTTCGTAGTATCGGCGGCGCTGGTCATCCCCCTGGCCTGGCGGCGCAGTAGGACCGTCGCGGCTGCTTCGACGGTCGCGGCAGTGTCCATCGGCCAACTCCTGATCAACCAGCCGCCTGTTGCGGCCCAGCTCAGCGTCCTCGTCATGGTGTACGCGCTCGCTGCCTATGCCCCACGATGGGCAAGCCTGGGCGGTGTGGGTGTTGCAGCCTTCGGGATGGTGGCCGGCGTTGCGCAGTTTGGACTGAACCAGTACCAGACCGGCATTGCTGCTCTTCCCCTGTACGCGCTGTACATCTTCTTCGCCGTGGCCGTGGTGCTGTTGTGCTGGGCCTTCGGTGACCTTGCCCGGAACCGCAGGCTCGCGCTGCAGGCGCTGCAGGACCGCGCCCGCCGGCTGGAAATTGAGCGCCAACAGGAACGCGACCTCGCGGCCGCAGATGAACGCAGTCACATCGCCCGTGAGATGCATGACATCGTTGCCCATTCGCTCTCGGTCATGATCGCCCAGGCCGACGGCGCGCGCTACGCCGGTGCCGCGGACCCCGCCGTCGCTACCTCTACTTTGGGCACCATTGCGGAGACCGGCAGGGCATCGCTGCGGGAGATGCGCAGGCTGCTCGGTGTCTTGAGAAACGACGACGACGCCCCCACCCGCCCCCTGCCGTCCCTTGCCGATGTTCCTGATCTGATCGGAACAGTGCGGCAGGCGGGCCTTGACGTCGCGCTGACCTGGCAGGGTACTCCTCGCCGGCAGTTGGCAACGGGCGCAGAACTCACTGTCTACCGGGTGATTCAGGAAGCACTGACAAACGTCCTCAAGCACGCCGGCCCGCGCGCATCAGCGTCCGTTTCGCTGTCCTGGACCGGAAGGGGCCTGGAAGTGGCAGTCGACGACGACGGGCGCGGCGCAGCATCCGACGGCGGGTTCCTTGACGGGAACAACGCTCACCCCGGCCAGGGCATCCGTGGCATGGCCGAGCGGCTGAAACTCTACGATGGGACTGTGGAAACCGGTCCGCGTGACGGCGGCGGTTTCGAAGTCCATGCACTGATTCCCTATACGGAGGCCTGAATGAGCACCCCGTCCTCCACCGCAACCATCCGCGTTGGGCTGGTCGATGACCAGCAACTGGTCCGCAGCGGTTTTTCGATGCTGATCAACTCACAACCGGATCTCGACGTCGTGTGCCAGGCAGGCACCGGCACCGAGGCGGTCTCCGTGCTCGCGTCCACGGCAGCCGACGTCGTGCTGATGGATGTCCGCATGCCCGGCATGGACGGAATTGAGGCAACCAGGCGCATTCTCGCGCAGGCACAGGGATCCGGGCCGCGCATCATCGTCCTGACCACGTTCGACCTGGACGAATACGCACTCGCAGCCATCCAGGCCGGGGCCAGCGGCTTCCTGCTGAAGGACGCGCCGCCCGAAGAGCTGCTCGAGGCGGTGCGGACGGTTCACCGGGGGGATGCCGTCATCGCTCCGTCAACCACGCGCAGGCTGCTGGAACACGTGGCACCGCTGCTGAGGGCGCCGTCCGGAGCCAACGAACGGGCGAAGTCCCTGGTGGGGAGCCTCACGGTCCGCGAGCGCGAAGTGTTCACGCTGATAGCGCAGGGCAGGTCGAACACCGAGATCGCCTCGGATCTGTTCCTTTCGGAGGCGACAGTGAAAACACACGTGGGACACATTCTCGCCAAGTTGGGCGCGAGGGACCGCGTGCAGGCAGTGGTGCTGGCCTATGAGGCCGGCGTCGTACAGCCCTGACCCACTCATCCCGAACCGTCGCCGGTCTCATCCTCCAGTAGGAGAACGGCGCGGCGAAGAACCTCCCGCCGTCCGATCCGCGGTAACCCACGCATTTCATAGCGTGGAGGCATGACACCGAATCTTTCGACGGCCGCCGCGCCGTCCTCCGTTTCCGCTGCAGCGGTTGCTGCCGAATCCATCAACAAGTCCTACGGCCGGGACAACACCACAGTGCACGCTCTGCGCGATGTCTCCGTCAGTTTTCCGAGCGGACGATTCACCGCCATCATGGGCCCCTCAGGCTCCGGGAAGTCCACGCTCATGCACTGCCTCGCCGGCCTCGACACTGCCGATTCCGGCCGGATCCTGCTGGGCGGCACGGACATCACCGGACTGAACGACGCCGAGCTGACGCGGCTGCGACGCGATCGCGTGGGATTCGTGTTCCAGTCCTTCAACCTGATCCCCACCCTTACTGCGGAACAGAACATCACTCTTCCCGTCGCGTTGGCCGGCAGGCAGGTGGATCGCGAATGGCTGCAGCAGATCTGCACCATCCTCGGTCTGACCGACCGGCTCAGCCACCGTCCACATGAACTGTCCGGTGGGCAGCAGCAGCGGGTGGCGGTGGCACGCGCGCTGCTCACCCGCCCGGATGTCATTTTCGGCGATGAGCCGACCGGCAACCTCGATTCCCGTTCGGGAGCGGAGGTGCTGGCCCTCCTGCGGCGCAGTAGCCAGGAGATGGGACAAACCATCATCATGGTGACCCACGACCCGGTTGCGGCTTCCTACGCCGACCGCGTCATCCTGATGCAGGACGGCGCCCTGGTGGGGGAACTGGAACGAAGCACCCCCGACACCATCCTCTCCGCCCTCTCACAGCTGGGAGCCTGACCGTGCTGACTGTTGCCCTGTCCCAGGTTTCGCGGCATGCCCGCCGCTACATCGCCGTCGGGCTTGCTGTCATGCTCGGCGTCGGCTTCCTTGCCGCCACCCTGATGGTCGGCGCCACCACTACTGCAACTCTTCAGAACAGCATCGGTGCGGAGTACTCCAAAGCCGACCTCGTAGTGACCTCGGCTGACGGCTCCTTGCCGCCGGCAACGGCCGACGCTGTTCGTTCAGTAGCCGGAGTCGATGTGGTGCATGCGGAACAGCAGGGGTATTTTGTGCTCCGGGCCGGCACCGCAACAAACATGGCGAATCTTTCCGCGCTGGCACCGCCCGTACTGGAAGGCCTCGTCCTGCAGGAAGGCAACCTGCCCGAATCCGACGGCCAGGTAGTGATTGACGCTGCGTCGGCTCAACAACTCGGTGTGGAAATCGGCGACACAGTGCAGGGCGCGGCTCTTCGCGAGGGCACCCTCGAGGAAAACCTCGCAGCATCGGGTACCGGGCTGACGGTAACCGGGTTCAGCGAACCGTCCGCCCACCCTTTCCTCTCCGGGGCCATCGCGCTCCATGCCGTCCCGTCCCAGGTCGATGAACTGGTTCCGGAGGGTGCAACGACACAATTGCAGCTCACTCTCACGGATTCAGCCGAGGCGGCACAGGTGGGAACCGCCGTCGGCCAGGTGTTGGCGGACGCCGGTGCTGACGCCAGCGTGCTCACCGCAGTCGAACAGACGACCGAGGACGTCGCTGCCCTGTCCGGCGGACAGGACCAACTGACCATCGTGCTGCTGGCGTTCGCCGTTGTCGCGGTGATCGTCACGGCTCTCGTGATCGCCAACACGTTCTCGGTGCTCGTCGCCCAGCGCACGCGGGAACTCGCGCTGCTGCGCTGTATCGGGGCGGGCCGCGGGCAGATCCGCCGCTCGGTCCTCCTGGAAGCCGCGGTGGTCGGCACGGTGTCCTCCGCGCTCGGGGTACTGCTCGCCGCAGGTGTGATGTGGGTGCTCGTGTCCCTTGCACGCACTGTTCCAGGCAGTGAATTCGCCACCCTCGCCGTGCCGGCATCGGCTGTCGTGGGCGGCATGGTGGTTGGAATCCTCATGACCATCGCAGCCGCCCTCGTGCCGGCACGGGCAGCCACCGCCGTCGCTCCACTTGCCGCGCTCCGGCCGGCCGAACACGCCGGTGTCACCACCCGACGCGGCCGGATCCGCCTGGGAATCGGTGTGCTGGCGGTCGTGGCAGGCAGCGCTCTGCTCGCGGTCGGAGCCGCTCAGGCCAACCTGTTGCTGGCGTTGCCCGGAGGTGCACTGTCCTTTCTCGGATTCCTGCTCTGCGCCGGCCTGTTTGTCCCGGCACTCGTCACGGGCGTCGGCCGGCTTGCCTCGCCGCTGGGCGTACCCGGGAAGCTCGCTGCGCTGCACGCAGTACGCAATCCGGCGCGAACGACGGCGACCGCAACGGCCCTGCTTGTCGGCGTCACCCTCGTCAGCATGATGATGGCCGGAGCACAGACATCGCGGACAGCGTTCGATGACGCCCTGGCGCAGAACTACCCGGTGGATCTGGCCGTGCAGCTTGAAGGCGGAGAAGACCCGGATGCTGTGAGTACCCTGCAGGCGCTGGAGGGCGTCGACGCAGTGGTGCAACCCATGCCGGTGGGCCGCACCACAGACGAAGCAGGCGGGCAGACGGTCTACAGTCTCTCGGCAGCCGACGCGGAAGCGGTTCTGCGCTCGGAGACCGCGTACCCGCAGGATGGTGAAGTGGCGATGCCGGACGGCACCGGAGTAACCGAGCTGGAAGTATCCGGTTCCTCCACTACCCGGGTTCTTCCCGTGAAGGAAGCCGAAAGCCGTACGATCGTTCCCCTCATTACGCCGGCCACTGCCGATCAGCTCGGGCAGCTGGAGGCAACGGACACGGGTGGAGTTCTCTGGCTGAAGCTGGACGACTCTCTGGGAACGGGTGAGATCATGCAGCTTCGGACGAGCGTTGTGGACGCCCTGGGCGTGTCCGAGTATCTCGTCTCGGGAGCAGCGCTGGAACGCGCAACCTTCAACCAGATCATCGATGTGCTGCTGCTTGTCGTCACAGCTCTCCTGGCGGTCGCCGTATTGATTGCGCTCATTGGTGTAGCCAACACGCTCTCCCTCTCGGTGCTTGAGCGCACACGCGAATCGGCACTCCTTCGGGCGCTGGGGCTGACCCGGGGCCAGCTGCGCGGCATGCTGGCAGTGGAAGCCGTACTGATCGCCGGAGTGGCAGCGCTGATCGGGATCGTACTCGGAATGCTCTACGGCTGGCTCGGCGCGCAATCGGCGCTGGGCATGGTGGCTGTTGTGACGCCGTCGTTCCCGTGGCTGCAGCTGGCAGGCGTGCTGGTTGTCGCTACCGCTGCGGGACTGGCGGCATCAGTACTGCCTGCCCGCCGCGCGGCGCGGCTCTCCCCCGTCCAGGGATTGGCCGTGGAGGGCTGACCTGCAAGGATTGCTTCACGGTCCGCGCACTCGGGCCGTGAAGCAATCAGGAGGACCGGTGAAGAACCCCACTCGGGAAGAACGGCAATGGCTGTTTCGCTATTTGGAGGACCATCTCCTCGGAGCGACCGGCGGGGTGCGTCTCTTTCAGGCAGCTGCCCAGACCTGGGAGGGCACACAGCACGGGCGCACGCTGTCCCGCCTCCACGACGAGATTGACCACGAACGCAGTGAGCTCCTCACCTCCCTGCGCTCTCAAGGCCACCGTCCGAACCCCGCAAAGATGGTCTTCGCGCATCTCAGCGCTGCCGCCGCCCGCCTGAATCCCCTCAATGTGAGCAAGGCGGAGAACGGTCCGGGGGCACAGCTGGAGCTGGAGGCACTCCAGAGCCTCGTCCGCGGGAAGGAAGCGCTGTGGGAGACCCTCCTGGCGCTGCTGGACGACGGCTGGTCCTTCACCGGATACGACCGCGAGCGCCTCACCCAGCTTGCAGAGCGGGCGCGCGGACAACAGCGGGAAATTGCAGCCATCATGGTGAGCACGGCCGCCGAGCGTTTCCGCGCGTGACCCGCGTTGATTTAGTCTTCCGCGGGCTCCTCGTACTTCGGGAAAATCGGAGCAGGCGCCGGTAGGGCAATGCCGGGCACCAATGGAGTTGCGATCGCGCTGAAGCGGCGGGCGCCGTCGTCGTTCACGGTGCCCTGGCCCAGAACCGTGAGCAGCTTCGCGGCGCCGTCCGGCATCACCGGCTGCACCAGGATTGATACGATCCGAAGGATCTCCAGGGTCACGTAGAGGACCGTGTTCATGCGGTCGAGGTCAGTCTTCCGCAGCACCCAGGGCTGCTGCTCGGCGAAGTACGCGTTCGTGTCTCCCAGGACCGCCCAGATCGCCTCGAGCGCGCGGGACAGCTCCTGCTTGTCATATGCGGCCCGGCAGGTATCCAGCAGCGTGTTCGCCGCAGCCAGGATGCGCTGGTCCGCCTCAGACAACGACGACGGCGCAGGCACCAGCGAGTCACAGTTCTTCGCCACCATGGACAGGGACCGCTGCGCAAGGTTCCCCAGGTTGTTCGCGAGGTCCGAGTTCATCCGGGTCACGATGGCCTCATGGCTGTAGGAGCCATCCGCTCCGAAGGGCACCTCGCGCAGCAGGAAAAAGCGGATCTGGTCCCGGCCGTACTGCTCCATCCAGTCCTTCGGCGCAATCACGTTGCCCAGGGACTTGGACATCTTCACGCCCTTGTTGTGCAGGAAACCGTGGATCATGACCCGCTTGGGCAGCTCAATGCCTGCGGACATCAGGAAGGCGGGCCAGTAGATCGCGTGGAAGCGGGAGATATCCTTGCCGATCACGTGCACGTCTGCGGGCCAGAACCTGCGGAACTGCTCCGACTCGGTGTCCGGGTAGCCCACCCCGGTCAGATAGTTGGTGAGCGCATCCACCCAGACGTACATGACGTGCTGGGGATTGCCGGGCACAGGTACACCCCAGTCGAAGGTGGTGCGGCTGATCGAGAGGTCGTCCAGACCCCGCTTCACGAAACTGATGACCTCGTTGAAGCGGGATTGCGGTGCGCCGAATTCGGGCTGCTCCGCGTACAGCGCCAGTAGACGGTCCTGGTACGCGGATAGGCGGAAGAAGTAGCTCTCCTCCTCCGTCCACGTCACCTCGGTGTCCGTGTCCTTCGAGTAGCGGATGCCGTCCTCGCGGAGCTCGGTCTCTTCCTCGGTGTAGTACGCCTCGTCACGCACCGAGTACCAGCCCGCGTACTTGTCGAGGTAGATGTCTCCGGCCGCTTCCATCCGGCGCCAGATGTCCTGCGAGGCCGCGTAATGGTCCTCATCGGTGGTCCGGATGAACCGGTCGTAGCTGATGGCGAGGTCAGCGTGGGCAGCCTGGTAGACCGCGGCGTTCCGGTCCACCAGCTCCTTCGGCGAGATCCCCTCTTTCTCCGCGGTCTGAGCAATTTTCATCCCGTGCTCATCAGTACCTGTCAGGAACATGACGTCATAGCCGTCCAGCCGCTTGAAACGCGCGATGGCGTCGGTGGCGACATACTCATACGCATGCCCGATGTGCGGCACGCCGTTGGGATAGGTGATGGCTGTAGTGATGTAGAACGGGGGTTTCTGCGCAGAACTCACCCTAGAAAGTTACCCTGCCGCCGTGGGGTTGTCGCATCATTGCGTTGCCTGGCTCCTGCGATCATGGTTTTCCCATGGTGGGGAGCGAACACTACTTGCATGGCACAGCAACTCGACGACCGCCGCGTCGCCCACCGCGCTTCCCGCCCCCGGCATCGGATGCTCATCCCGGCCGCGCTTCTGATCGGCGTGCTTGGCGGCGCAACCTGGGTACTCACCAACAATGTTGAGGAGGAACCTGCCGCGATGCTGGGTGCATCGGACACTGTGGACGGCGGAATTGCCCGGATCAACGGAATACTCCCGCTCGAATCCGACGGCTGGGTGCCTCCGTCCAACGGGGCTGCCCTTGAGACCGCAGTGCCCCACGGCGCGCATCGCGTCCGCGTGCTGCTCGAACTTACTGCGCTGGAACCGGAAGGCATCGCCTTCAGCGCCGCCGACTACTTCGTCGACGGGCTTGGCACCGGGGAACCGCACGTCATCTGGGCATCCCCGTCACAGCACATCGCGGAACAGGGAGAGACGATTGATGCCACGCTGGTCTTCGAAATTCCGAACAAGGCGCTCGCACTGGTACTCAGTGACGACGGCGAGGCGCGGCTTTCGCTCGGAACTGACCACCACACGGCCGGTCAGTGAGTGGTCCTGAGTAGCCTTAGCGGCTACTCAGGTAACTACCCTGCCGCTACGCCGGGAAATTCGAGTAGTGCCCCCGAATCCTTCGGAATCGGGGGCATTTTTTCGGGTAGGGCCTACTCGTGATCCCCGTTTCTCCAATCCCTAGGTTTGATCTCGTCATCACAAGCACGAAAGACGAGGTCTCGCTCATGTTGCAGTCAGACGCATTTTCACCGGCACATTCGGGTTCCCCCGCGGACGCACCAGGCGTGCCGGCTTTCCTGACCGTCCAGCTGATCGGCTCGCTCCGTATACGGCGCGGAGACACAGTGTTGAACGCCCGGACCCTCGGCGGGCCGAAGCCGCGCCAGATCCTGGAGATCCTCCTCCTGAGCCTCGGCACACCGGTCTCCAAGGACCGCCTGATCGAGGTCCTTTGGGAAGGACACGCACCTGCTGAAGCCCTTCCGACCCTTGAAAGCTACGTCAGCGTCCTGCGCCGGAACATCCAGCCCGGCAGCGGCAAGCAGGGTCCGCTGCGCACCACGACCGGCGGTTACGTGATGGACGCAACCATGGTGGACCTGGACGTCTTCCGCTTCGATCAGCTCCTGCGGCAGGCCCAGCAGAGCGCGCCGGAAGCAGCGCTCAAACTCCTTCACGAGGCACTTACACTCGCCACCGCTCCCCTGCTGGGCGACGAGCTCCTCCCAGCCTGGGCAGAAGACGAGCGGGAGCTGCACAGCTCCCGGGTCCTTGAGGCAACGGTTCTGGCAGCGGAAACCGCCTCAGCGGTCGGTGCAGTCTCCGAGTCGATCGACTGGGCCCAGAAGGCCCTCACCATGGACCCGCTCAATGAACGTGCATGGTTGGCCCGGGTTGCCGGCCTCGAGCGCACAGGACGCTACGCCGAGGGCCTGCAGAGCTATGAGAAGTGCCGGCGGGCAATGGTTCGGGAGCTGGGGTGCGCACCCGGGCCGGGGCTGAAGGCCGCGCATGCCCGTCTCCTGCAGGCTACTGCAGAGAGCGAAGGCGAACTGTCCGACGTCCTGTCCGCGCTGCTCGTTCTTCACGGTCAGCTGAGCAGGACTGCCGCTCCGGTGGCTGCAGCTGCGGCTCCGCAGAACGTCCGGCAGTCGCTGCGGGACGCCACGCTGGTCATCAACTCCTTCCTCGTGCGGGCGATGTCCGCAGCGTAGGAGAATCCGGTTAGAGGTATCCAATGAGGGTTTCCGCCCAACCAGGCGGGAACCCTCTTCGTCTTGATCCACGATGAGGATTTGGTAGTTTCCGGCGTTTCGAATAAGAAATGCCCGTCGTGGCGGGGGAGATTGGACTTGCCACAGAACCAATTACCCCGAAGTCGAAGGACATCTCGCAGATGCAAGTCTGCCCATAGATCCGCTACCACGTCAGTTGCCTTCGACGAACAGAATCTCGTGTCGACCACCGGCTGCTGCCATTTATGATGTTGGCCCGGGACGCCGGATCACACGAACTGGGCGATCGGTGGTTGACGGTGCCTAGGACAAGGGCGCCAGCCCGGGGCTGACGGTCGCCTCACTGGCGGCTGGCATGGTCGCCGGCACCGCCTCGATCGATGACATGGCACCGCTGCGACACGGCGGAATGAAACGCATTTTCAACGCCTGCTACGCACCCTCGACACTGGGCTAGTTCCTGCGTTCATTCACCTTCGGGCACGTGCGTCAGCCCGACGCTGTCGCCTCCCGTTTCCTTGCCATCTGGCTTCCCGGGCACTGCTGCTGGGATCCCCGAGCCCGCAGGACTTCGTTTTCGTCGATGTCGATGTCGATGTCGATGTCGATGTCGATGTCACGATCACCGAGGTCCACGGCTACGCCAAGCAGGGCTCCGGCTACGGCTACTCCCGTGTCCGTGGGCTCAACGCTTTCATCGGGACCGTCTCGACCAGCCAGTGCGCCCCGTTCATTGCAGGGACGAGGCTGCGTAAGGGTGCAGCGAACTCCGCCCGCGGGGCGGGGAAGTTCGTCTCTGACCTGCTGGCCATCGTGGCCCGGCTGCGCTCGAGTGATGCCGCCGGTATGGTGCTGCTGCGCTCCGATTCAGCGTTCTACGCTCATACGGTGGCCACCGCGGCTGCCCGCGCCGGGGCTGAGGTCGCCGAAATCGGTTCACCGCGTTCAGCTCCCGGAAGAGGGCCGAACGGATTCCCGGGCGTCTGGTGGTCCGCCGCATCCCGGAGCTGAACAAGAAAACCGCTGATCAACAAACACTGTTGACGTCCACCGGTTCCACGCGTTCTTCACCACCGTCGAGAAAACGGTCCTGGACACGGTGGCCGCGGACAAGACGCACCGGGCCCACGCGGTCATTGAACAGGTCCACGCTGATCTGAAGAACTCGGCGCTGGCCTCGATGCCCTCGGGGAAGTTCAACGCGAACGCCGCCTGGCTGCTGGCCGCGGCCATGGCGTTCAACCTCACCCGCGCCGCAGGCACCCTGGCCGGCGGGCGCCAGCAAAGCAGAAACCGCGACCATCCGGAACAAGCTCATCAACATTCCCGCCCGTATCGCGTCCTCGGCCCGACGCATCACGCTCCACCTACCCGAGAACTGGGCCTGGGAAACGCAATGGCAACGACTCTTCGAGCATCTCTACCCGCCACCAAAGACAACCTGAATTCCGTCAACCCAGCCGACACGGCGCAACCAGGACCACCAGTGGAACACCGAAGGGCAGAAAGGCCCGGCACACAACCATGCCCAACCTCACGAGCAGTTCGGAGATTCAGAATCGGACCAGCCACTCAACCGGGCCGGTGGATACGGGCTTAGTGTCTACGGGAAGCTACTGGCGCAGCCCGGACGGAACAATACATCGCCGGACGCGGTCCACCGGGAGCCATGAACCGCGCACCCCGTAGACCGCGTCCGGGGGCACGTTATCCGCGAGCCGGTTCAAGTGCCCCTGGGACCAAGTCCCCGGGCACAGGCGCGCAAGGGAAGGACCATCGCGGTACTCCCGGCCATGGTCCTTCCCTGCGGGTCGACGCCTCAGAACTAGGAAATCAGATAGCTTCCCCAGCCGTTCCCGATCTGCACCCTAGTCGATACCTTGCCTGTACCGGTGCCCGCGTACAGCCATAGTCGCCCTGACTGGTCCTTCGCTATTACGTCGCTTCGGGAGTCGCCACTGAAATCACCAACGCCGACGAGGGCGTACCCCCGCCATCCGCCCCCCCATTGGGAACGGGTCTCGAAGCTTCCCGTGCCGCTGCCCGGATAGAGCCACATGGTGCCTGCGCTGTCGTAGGCGATGACATCGGAATGGTTATCCCCGTCGAAGTCCCTTGTACTGGCAAGGTGATACGAGCTCCACCCGGCGCCGATCTGTGTGCGGGTATGCACCCGCCCGGCTCCGGTCCCGGAGTAAAGCCACAGACGTCCCACGGTGTCCCTCGCAATGAGGTCCGAGCGACCGTCCCCGTCGAAATCGCTCGGTGCCACGAGGGTGTAGCCGAGCCATCCGCTGCCGATCTGAATCCGCGTCTGCAGGCCTCCGGCGCCGTCTCCGCGGTAGAACCACAACCGGCCGCTACGGTCGTATGCCAGCACGTCAGCCAGGCTGTCACCGTCGAAGTCCGTCGACGCAACGATGTCATTCATCACCTGCCATCCGGTACCCATTACGGTCCTGGGGAAGAAACCACTCAATCCGTCTCCCCGGTACAGCCACAGCGTGCCTGCACCGTCGCGAGCGACAATGTCCGCCCTTCCGTCGCCGTCGAAGTCTTCGCGCAGCTCCGGCCGGGTGGGTGTGACTGCCGGTGACAGGACCGAGAACTCCCCGGCACCCAGCGCGTTGACTGCCCGCACCTGGAACCGGTAGGCCGTTCCATTGGCAAGCCCGGTGATCTCGAGGCTCGTGGCGCTTGCGCCTGCTGTCCTCAGGGCTCCCACCGGCTGTCCGTCAGCGCCGACCACCTGGACTGCGTATCCCGTGATCGCGGATCCACCGTCGGTAACCGGCGCGCTCCAGCGGACCGTCACCGATCCATCCGCCGCGGTCGCTTCACCCAGAACCGGAGTTCCGGGAACCGATCGCGGAGTGACGGTTGCCGAGGCTGCTGAGAGTGCACCATCCCCATGAGCGTTCACTCCAAGAACCTTGAAGCTGTACGCCGTGCCATTTGCCAGCCCGGTGACTTCTGTCGTCGTCGCTGTTCCGGTGAGCGCAATCGTCTGTACGAGAGTCTCACCAGCGAGCACCTGCACCTTGTAACCGGTGAGAGCGGTTCCGGAGCTGGTAGCCGGGGCGGTCCAGGAGAGATTGGCGACGCCGTTGCCCGCGACGCCTGCTACGTTGGTGGGCGCGTTGGGTACGACGTCCGGAACAACCGCTGCGGAGAGCGGCGAGAAGGCACTCGTTCCCAGTTCGTTGGATGCGCGGACCTGGAAGCGGTATGCCTGACCGTTTGCCAGTCCGGTCATCACGGTGCTGGTTTCATTGCCCGGAACCTGGCGGAGAGCGCCCACCGGAGCACCATTTGCGTCCACTGCACGTACCTCGTAAGTGGTGACCGGTGAGACCGGTGCGCCCCATTCGACAGTGGCCGAGCGGTCACCGGCAACTGCTGCGGCGATCTCCGGGACACCGGGAGCCAGGGAATCCGCGAACAACAGCTTCTCGATGTTCCGCAGCGTGTCCACGCCGTCGCCCTCGCCCAGTGGGGGAAGCGCGTCGGGATCGTCGCCGAGATGGGTCACCGTGGTGACGCTTCCCGGGGCTCCCGGCACAGCACCCGTCGGTACGGTGGCCACTGTGTAGTTCTGCTCCAGGTCGGAGAAGACTGCAGCGTCCGCGTCGCCGGTTCTCCCTGCATTGACGATCTCACGGACGATGACGATGTTTCCCGGGTCAACTGCGCCGGCGAAGACTGCGGCCTGCAAAGTCCGCGGGTCATTGGCCAGGTAGGGCTTCTCAATGCTGTCAGTGCTGCCGATTTCCGTAGCCGGATCGGCGGGATCAGTACGCACACTCATTCGGACGCGCAATTCCTTGTCGCCGTCGAGGATATCGTTGCCGGACCTGCCCTCGAGCACATCCGAGCCGGCACCACCGAGGATGATATTGCCCTCTCCCCAGATACCGCCGTTAGCCGTGACACCTGCAGGAAGCAGTTCGCCCAGGCCTGCGATCCGTGCCACTCCCTCGGCGTCCAGCCAGTTCTTGCCGGACGTTCCTTCACCCTCAACCAGTCGGGGAACAACGTCGTCGCCGCGAAGAACATCATTCTTCGCCGCTCCGGAGACCCCTTCCACTTCTGCATAACGGTCCCGCAGCACGTCCACGGGAAGCGGCACGCCCAACAGGTTACGAGTCAGGTCCGTGTCCGCCGCCAGGCCGTCGACCTGGTGCGAGGACCAGTCGAAGCCCGCAGCACCTGCATTCCGCTCGATTCCGGGATCGGCGAGCATGATGTCGTCGCCGCCCTCGGCGTCATAATCGTCATCACCGTTCTGGCCCATCAGGACGTCATTGCCCGGTGTGTTCGGATCGTCGAAGAACGGGGCACCGCTATCTCCCATGAGGAGGTCGGCGCCGTCCCCGCCCTGGAGCCAGTCGTCTCCTGCGTCGCCGCGGGAGAGGTCGTTGCCTCCGCCCGCAATCATGAAGTCGTTGCCCTCGCCGCCGAACGAATCGTTGGTATTCGCTCCGCCATTGATGAAGTCGCTGCCGCTGCCGCCAAGAACAAGATCCAGTCCTGGACCGGCGTCCAGTGCATCATTGCCCGGACCGCCCTTCAGCACGTCATCACCCGCAGAGTCGGTCACGATGTCGTTGCCCTCTCCTCCAAGGGCGGTGTCAGCGCCGTCGCTGCCTTCGATGACATCGTTGCCACCGTTTCCGAGGAAGGTGTCATTGTCGACGCCGCCCCAGATACGGTCAGCTACTGCGGTTCCGTTGAAGACGCTCTGGCCGTTGATGCCGGCCGGATCCTCCGAGTTGGTGGTGCGGTAGCGGATGGTGCCATCCGGCATCCGGATCAGCAGGGCTTCCTCATTGCACTCGGACCGCGGATCGTCCAGCACCGTGGTGCCGTTGAACTGCAGCCGGCCAAGTTCGAACTTGCAGTCGGAGGTGCCGAATACATCTGCCTTGAGGGCGGTGGCGCTGGTGTTGCGCATGATCATCTCGGCAAAGGAGTTGCCTTCCAGCTGACCCAACAGGTTCATGCCCGGAGTGCGGACGAGGTAGTAGAAGCGGTCGCCGTTCTGCAGGTCCAGCATCTGCTGCTCGAACACGTAGTTGAACGTTGAACCGAGCAGACCGCCGAAGAGGTTGGTGCGCTCGGCGAGTCCGCCCACCCAGAGGTCGATCTGGTTCAGGCCGGTTTCCTTGCCAGCCCAAGTGCCTACGCCGCCCATGAAGTCCGCAACGTCTGCAGGGACGGTGCCCGCTGCAGCATCGATCGGCGGATTCACGATCAGCTGTGCTGCGTCCCGCTTACCTTTCAGCGTGGTTGCGGCGGTGATGCTCGGGTGTTGACCGTACGCTGCCACGAAGTTGACCAGTGACTCGGGGTGCTTGAGATTCAACCCGAAGTCGATCCAGTTCACGTAGGGCTTCAGCTGGCTGTCGTTGGTCTTGTTGTAGATTTCCTTGCGCAGATTGTTCAGCGAAGGAATGCCTGTTTCACGGGCACGGGCAATATTGATGGCAGCCAGGTCCAACGGCAGTCCAAGCAGGTTGTTCCGCAGCGTGTCGGTGACGAACTCGTCGAGCTCGTTGCCGACCTGATCCGACATGCCCATGGCGATGGATCCGGCTGCATCCTTGGATGAGAGCGGCACTGTGCCGCCGCCGTCGTGGTACATCGGCGGATTCAGGAAGGCGTCCAGCAACGGCACATCGTTTGTTGTGCCATCGGCATTGGTGCGGGACACGGTGTCGGTAAGCATCGAGTGACCGAAGCGGTAGACGGCGTGCGCGAACTCGGCGGTGATCGCCGGATCCACGTCGTCGTGATAGGTGGCAAACGGTTCAATCAGCGGCTGTACCTTGCGGGCGAATTCCTCGAAGGCGAGATGCTGATACTCCATTTCGGTCACGAACCGTGCAGCCTGGAAAAGGCGCTCACCGTTCCAGCCGCCGGCTCCGGCAGCGCTCTTCCACTCCGCCAGAGCTGTGACTCCCCGGAGTGAGGTGTCTGCGGTGAGGGTGGCCTTGATGTCTTCGAGGAGGCGGTTGTGCTCCGAGTGGAACACCTGATGGATCATGGTCAGCGCGACATTCTCATTGACCCGGCCGTCACCGGCAACGAAGTGCGAATTCAGCATCTCGTTGTCATAAGTGCTGGTGCTCGGCGCTCCCGGAGGATTGATGGCGTCGTCGGCGTCTGGAAGGAAGTTCGCCTTCGGAACAGCGTTGTGCGCGATGTCATCGAGGAAGGATTCGTTCACCCGGAGCGCATTGGCCGGCACGGCAACCGGCGCCGCCGTGTTGCCTTCGACCATGCCGTCGGGAGTGACGTACTGCGGAAGTCCGTGCTCGGGACCCGGGATGAACTTTCCGTAGGGGTCGACGGCGATCATCGGAACATTGTGCACGTCCATATCGGAGAGCAGGAGGCCCAGCTGACCGGCCGCCTGGGCCTTCAGCATTGCCCAGGTGCCCATGCCGCCGTCGTCGGAGGCCAGCAGCGCTCCGGTGGAGACCGGCCTGCCGCCGGCGTTGTTTGTGTACTCCCTCAGGAAAACCTGGTGGGACGGGTCCGAGCTGTAGGTCTGTGATTGGTCTACCAGTGGGCCGGTGCGGTTGGTCGCCTCGCGGACATCATCCTCCGTGCCCAACTTCCCATCCAGGCCGGGCTGATTGGTGGCGCGGGTGAGGACCATGAACCGCTGGCGAGCGGGAAGATCGTCCGCACTCGGCGTAACGCCGTCGGGCCCCGCAATCAGCGGGTCATCCGGCTGCAGCGGGATGAAAACCGCGCTGCCCGACTTATTGACCATGTCGAGGCCGTGGTCGAAGAA
This sequence comes from Arthrobacter sp. PTI12, assembly GCF_056679915.1. NCBI lineage: Bacteria > Bacillati > Actinomycetota > Actinomycetes > Micrococcales > Micrococcaceae > Arthrobacter > Arthrobacter sp. PTI12. Next base: position 2,450,233 of record NZ_CM155256.1, read on the forward strand.
TTGTCCGAAGATTGTGAACAACGAGTTGTACGGGGGCGAGAGGCCGACGTCTGTGGTGATGTTCGGGATGAAGAGTGTTTCACCGGCAGGCACGCAGCCCGCCGGCAGCCCTCCGGCGTCGCAGGGCACCACGCTGTCGGCGCCGCTTTGCGTCCGTACCGGGTACTGCGCTGCGGAAACCGCCGCAGGATTCGTAGAGGTCTGGTCCACAATCAGATTGCTGATGACGCGGGGGGCGGCATCGACCACGTTGCCTACGCCGTCGTAGGTCGTGGGACCGGGCTGGCGGATGATGGCCCCGTCGTCGGCATCGAGGTAATCGGGAGTGGTGAGACGGGGGAAGAGACGGTTCGACTCCGCAAAGTCTTCGCGACCTGCCTGGAGGTTGTTGCAGGAGCCATCCACCGTGCGCAGTCCGTAGGAAACCAACGGGCCGGGCACCTGATCAGGTCCGGTACCGAGCAGTGCGCCGCAGGGACCGGTCTCGCTGGTGGTGTTGCGGACATGTGCCTCAGCGATCTTGATCTGGCGCAGAATGAACGCCAAGTCGGACGTCGTGACGGTAAAGCCCTGGCCGACGGGCGCCGCCTGCGCGGGCGCCGCGACCAGTGGCAGGCCGATACCCGTGAGCATAGCCAGTGATGTGAGTGCCGAAAGCGTGCGTCGAAACGGAAAACCTGTGAGCCGCATCTGAGCAGCCGGGTGCTCCTCCGAGGCGTGTTGTGCCTTTCCCATAATTCCTCCCAAGACCTACCGACGGTCTTCCACCGGTGCCGCAAGAGTCCCGTACGAGCGTTATGAATACCTTGGAAGGTGCAGGGTTTCCCCAACCATCCGAGCGGAGGATAACGACTAACGGATGACCGGTTGGAGGACGATCGCATGGGTGGTCAGGAGGCGAGCACCGCACGAACTTCGTCTGCGCGCTGGCCGCGGTACCGCTCGCTGGCGGGACTTATGGCCGTTGTACTCCTGCTCGTCGGCTTGCGGCTTTGGGTGATCGAGCCGCTCTGGGTCTCTTCGCCGAGCATGGAACCCACCGTTCCCGAGGGGAGCATCGTAGTGCTCTACCGGCACGGGGAACCGGCGCCGGGCGCTTTGGTCTCGTTCCGGAATCCCTCCGAAGCGGGTACCGTGCTCAAACGCGTGGTGGCCGTCAGCGGGCAGAGCGTTGCCATTGAAGATGCGTTGCTCTACATTGACGGCGTCCCGGTATCCGAACCTTTTGTCGACCACGCGCTCATAGACGGCACCTACTTCGGGCCCGTCACGGTTCCTCCCGGGCATGTCTTCGTGATGGGCGACAACCGGGCTCAGTCCATTGATTCCAGAGACTTCGGTCCGCTCCCAGTCGACAGCATCGAAGCCACAGTGGTGTGGCCGCTCCCGAACTAATCCTGCAGATCCACCTCACGAGCCACTGATGCGCCGATTGCGTCCTTCAGGCTCTCCAGCGCATCCTGCGGCACGGAGCTGTCCACGGTGAGCAGCGACAGCGCCTGGCCGCCCTCCTTGCTGCGGGCGACCTGCATGCCGGCAATGTTGATCTCGCGCTCCCCCAGCACCCGGCCCAGGGTTCCGATCACACCGGGCCGGTCCTGGTACAGGATCACGAGCAGGTGCTCGCTGATCGGGATCTCGAGATCATAACCGTTGACCCCGACCAGCTTCTGAATCTGCTTCGGCCCTGTGAGCGTACCGGCGACCGAGATCTGGGACCCGTCAGACAGCGCACCGCGGATGGTCAGCACATTGCGGTACTCCTCCGAGGACTCAGTTGTGACCAGGCGCGTGTTGATGCCGCGCTGCTCGGCGAGAACCGGTGCATTGACGTAGGAAACCTGCTCGGAGACGACGTCGGTGAAAACACCCTTGAGGGCGGCCAGTTCCAACGCCTTGACGTCCAACGAGGCGATCTCGCCAGCTACCTCGACCTCGATCTGAGTGAGTGAATCATGGGTGAGTGCGGTGAAGATACGGCCCAGCTTCTCGATCAGTGGGATACCGGGACGTACTTCCGGCGCAATGACGCCGCCTGCGACGTTGACGGCGTCAGGCACGAGTTCTCCTGCGAGTGCCAGGCGGACCGATTTTGCAACGGAGATACCAGCCTTCTCCTGAGCCTCTGCCGTGGAGGCGCCGAGGTGCGGGGTGACCACAACGTTGTCCAGCTCGAAGAACGGGAGATCGGTGCTCGGTTCCTTGACGAACACATCAACTCCGGCGCCGGCAATCTGCCCTTCCTTGAGCGCGTTGTACAGCGCTTCCTCGTCCACCAGGCCGCCGCGGGCCACGTTCACCACGTACGCGCTGCTCTTCATCTTCTGAAAGGCTGAGGCTCCCAGCATGCCGACGGTCTCGGGCGTCTTGGGCATGTGGATGGTCACGAAGTCCGACTCCGCAAGCAGCTCATCGAGTGTCACAAGCTGGACCCCGAGCTGGGCTGCCCGCGCCGAGGTGACATAGGGATCATAGGCGAGGATGTCAGTGCCGAAACCCTGGAGCCGGGCTGCAACGAGTGCACCGATGCGGCCAAGGCCGATGATGCCGACCTTCTTCTCGTAGAGCTCGATCCCCGAGTACTTGGACCGCTTCCACTCGCCGCCCTTCAGAGCGCCGCTGGCCTGCGGAATGTGCCTGGCGAGACTGAGGATATGGCCGACGGTGAGTTCGGCCGCGGAGATGATGTTGGAGGTGGGGGCGTTGACTACCATCACACCCGCTTGCGTGGCCGCCTTGATATCAACGTTGTCCAGGCCGACGCCGGCACGGGCGATGACCTTCAGCTTGCGGGCGGCGGCGATTGCCTCGGCGTCCACCTGGGTTGCTGAACGCACCAGGATCGCGTCCACCTCTGCGATAGCGGAGAGCAGCTTGGACCGGTCAGCCCCGTCGGTCTGGCGGATCTCGAAATCCGGTCCGAGCGCATCCACGGTTGCCGGCGAGAGTTCTTCAGCAAGGAGAACTACTGGTTTTTCCACGGGAGATCCTTCGCAGTGCGGTGGGCAGAAGTGTTCCAGATGTGTGTTCAGGAATTTTGTTCAAGTGTAGTTTGCCGCTCCGGCGAGCCCACTTTGTTACCCGCTATGGAGAGCAGATGAGAGAAGTGCCACACAATGGGCGACGGCCGGACCGGCGGGATACTCCGCCGGTCCGGCCGTCGCCTCCAGGGTGTCAACAACGATGATCAGCGGGCGACTGAACCTTCGGTGTAGTCGTCGTTGGTCTTGATCCACGAGAACAGCTTGCGCAGTTCGCGGCCCGTTGCCTCGATCGGGTGATCCTCGCCCTGCTTGCGCAGCTTCTCGAATTCGGGCGCACCCGCGTCCTGGTCATCGATGAAGCGCTTGGCGAAGGCACCGTTCTGGATATCCGCGAGAACTTCCTTCATGTTTTCCTTCACCGACGGGTCAATGACGCGCGGGCCGGAGACGTAGTCACCGTATTCTGCTGTGTCGGAGACGCTCCAGCGCTGCTTGGCGATGCCGCCCTCCACCATCAGGTCAACAATCAGCTTGAGTTCGTGCAGTACCTCGAAGTACGCGACCTCCGGCTTGTAGCCGGCCTCGGTGAGTGTTTCGAAACCGTACTGGATGAGCTGGGACGCGCCGCCGCACAGGACAGCCTGTTCCCCGAAAAGATCGGTTTCGGTCTCTTCGGTGAAGGTTGTCTCGATGACGCCCGCGCGGGTGCCGCCGATTGCCTTCGCGTAGGACAGTGCCAGTTCGCGGGCCTTGCCGGACGGGTTCTGCTCAACGGCGATCAGGTCGGGAACGCCGCGTCCCGCTTCGAATTCGCGGCGAACAATGTGGCCCGGGCCCTTCGGCGCAACGAGGGCAACATCCACGTCGGCCGGAGGCTGGATGTAGCCGTAGCGGATGTTGAACCCGTGACCGAAGAACAGGGCGTCACCTGCCTGCAGGTTGGGAGCAATGTCCTCAGCGTAGACGTGGCGCTGGACCTGATCCGGCGTCAGGACCATGATGAGGTCGGCTTCGGCAACGGCGTCGGAGACATTGAGGACGCGCAGGCCCTCGCTTTCCGCCTTGGCGCGGGACTTTGAGCCCTCCTTCAGGCCCACGCGGACGTCAACGCCCGAGTCGCGGAGGCTCAGCGCATGGGCGTGGCCCTGGCTGCCGTACCCGATAACAGCCACGGTGCGGCCCTGGATGATCGAAAGGTCTGCATCGTCGTCGTAGAACAACTCGGTCACTTGTGTTTCTCCTGTGATGTGATTGTGCCGCCCACCTGACGTGGACCGGCGTGGTTGAGGTATTGAGAGTGAAGTTCGCGCTGCTGGCTAGGCGCTCCTGAGCGCCCTGTCACTCATCGATTTGGCGCCGCGGCTGATCGCCAGGGTTCCGGACTGCACTATTTCGCGGATGCCGAACGGCTCCAGCACTGACAGGAGCGCGGAAAGCTTTTCGGCAGTGCCGGTGGCTTCGATGATCAGCGAGTCGGTGGACACGTCAACCACTGAAGCGCGGAACAAGTCTGCTGCCTGGGTTACCTGCAGCCGTGTTGCGGCATCCGCGCGGACCTTGACCAGGATGTGGTCCCGCTGCACGGAGGATTCGGGGACAAGCTCGACAATCTTGATCACATTGATGAGCTTGTTCAGCTGTTTTGTGACCTGCTCAAGCAGGTCCCCTTCTGCCTCTACCACGACAGTTATCCGGGACATCCCGGTTACTTCGGTCGGACCGACGGCCAGTGAGTTGATGTTGAAGGCGCGTCGAGCAAACAGGCTTGCGACACGGGTCAAAACGCCCGGGACGTCCTCGACCAGAACGGAAAGGGTATGACGGGCCATTGTTAGTCCTCCTGCTCCCAGTCCGGGGTCATGTTGCGGGCAATCTGGATGAGGTCGTTACTGACGCCAGTGGGGACCATAGGCCACACCATCGAGTCACGGCTGACCACGAAATCGATCACAACGGGCCGGTCGTTGATGTCCAGTGCCTGCTGGATGGTGGCATCAATGTCCTCATCCCGCTCACAACGCAGTCCGGCGCAGCCGTAGGCGTCGGCAAGTTTCACGAAGTCCGGAACCCTCACGGTGTTGTGCCCGGTGTTGAGGTCCGTGTTCGAGTAGCGGCCCTCGTAGAACAGGGTCTGCCACTGGCGCACCATGCCCAAGGAGGAATTGTTGATCACGGCGACCTTGATCGGAATGTTGTTGATCACACAGGTGGCCAGCTCCTGGTTGGTCATCTGGAAACAGCCGTCGCCGTCGATCGCCCACACCACGCGGTCAGGGTTGCCGACCTTGGCGCCCATGGCGGCCGGAACCGCATAACCCATGGTGCCCAGGCCGCCGGAGTTCAACCAGGCATGCGGCCGCTCGTAGTTGATGAATTGGGCTGCCCACATCTGGTGCTGGCCAACGCCTGCCGCATACACGCCCTCCGGTCCGGTGAGCTCACCGATGCGCTGGATGACGTGCTGCGGGGCGGAGAGCCCGTCTTCGGGCTGGGTGAACCCGATGGGGTAGCTCTCGCGGAGCCGGTTCAGCACCATCCACCAGGCGCTGTAGTCCGGCGCACCGGAGGCGGCGAACTGCTCGCGCAGTGCCGCGGTGAACTCCGGAATGATCTCTTTCACCGAGCCGACAATCGGTACGTCGGCCGTCCGGTTCTTCGAAATTTCGGCAGGATCGATGTCCGCATGGATCACTTTCGCCCCGGGCGCGAAGCTCGAAAGCACACCGGTTACGCGGTCGTCGAACCGCGCGCCGAGCGTAATCAGCAGATCCGACTGCTGAAGGGCAGTCACCGCGGACACCGAGCCATGCATGCCGGGCATGCCGACGTGCTGCGGATGGGAGTCGGGAAAAACCCCGCGGGCCATCAGCGTGGTGACAACCGGTGCGCCCAGCAGCTCCGCCAGCTCGAGCAATTCTGCTGCCGCATGGGCCTTGACCACACCGCCGCCCACGTAAAACACGGGACGTTCCGAGGCCATGATGAGCCGGGCGGCCTCGCGGACCTGCTTGGCGTGACCCCGTACCACCGTGCGGTAGCCGGGCAAGTCAACTTTCGGTGGCCAGGAGAAGGACATCGCGCCGACCTGGGCGTCCTTTGCGATGTCCACGAGCACCGGTCCCGGCCGCCCCGTCGAAGCGATGTGGAATGCTTCAGCGAGAACCCGGGGAATGTCCTGTGATTTGGTCACCAGGTAGGAGTGCTTGGTGATCGGCATGGTGATGCCGACGATGTCCGCTTCCTGGAACGCATCCGATCCGATCACGGCGCTGGATACCTGGCCGGTGATGGCCACCATCGGCACCGAATCCATATGCGCATCCGCTATTGCGGTGACCAGGTTGGTGGCCCCAGGCCCGGACGTAGCAATGCAGACCCCCGGACGCCCGGTCACCATGGCGTAGCCCTGGGCCGCATGCCCGGCGCCCTGCTCATGGCGGACGAGGATGTGCCGAAGTTTGGTAGAGGCCATCAGCGGGTCGTAGGTCGGAAGAATTGCGCCTCCGGGAAGGCCGAAGATGTCATCAACGCCGAGTTCCTCAAGGGCGCGGACAATCGCCTGGGATCCGGTCATCTGGGTTGGCGGCACCACGCGGTTGAGCCCGAGCACCGGACTGGCGGGCGCGGAAGGAGCCGCGTTGTCCCTGCCCGGCTGCTGGACCGGTGCCGCCGGAGCGGGTTGTCTGGTTGCCATCAGCGCCGGGCTGATGGGCGATCCCTTGGACATCTTTGAACTTCCTTTGTATCCAGCACAGCTTGATCGCTGCGCAAATGTACTGCGCGAATCTGTTCGGTGGGAACAAAAAAACCCCTCAGCCTGGTGGGCTCTGCGAGGGGTTTGCGCGTGACGTAGACGTACCAGCCGGGCTTTTAGGCCACGCGCTTGGTAACTAGGACTACGGATACGAGCTGCATACCTGTAGTTTTCACTCCCTCGCCAGCAGTGTCAACAACACCCGGAACCGTCTCACTATATGGACAACCATTCCAGTTACTGGACACTAACTGAAGACGACGACGCCGGCGCGCAGCCTCCGTCGTCGTCTTCAGTTCCGGTTTCCAACCGGCGCAGATTAGCCGGTGTAGGCGCCCTCGGAGGCTGAATGCACCAGCTTCGCGTACTTCGCCAGCACTCCCCTGGTGTACCGGGCGGGAAGCGGCTCCCAACCGACCCTCCGGCGCTCCAGTTCCTCGGGATCGACCAGCAGGTCGAAGGTCTTGTTCGGAATATCGGCGCGGATACGGTCCCCGTCCTTGACGAACGCAATGGGGCCGCCGTCCACTGCCTCGGGAGCCACGTGGCCGATGCACAGCCCGGTGGTGCCGCCCGAGAACCTACCGTCCGTCAGTAGGAGTACATCCTTGCCCAGTCCCGCGCCCTTGATGGCTCCGGTGATGGCCAGCATTTCGCGCATGCCCGGTCCGCCTTTGGGGCCCTCATACCGGATGACGACGACGTCCCCCGCCTTCACCTCCCCCGCAGCGAGAGCCTGCAAGGCCCCCTGTTCGCGTTCGAAGACGCGCGCAGTACCTTCGAACACCTCTGCGTCGAAGCCTGCGCTCTTCACCACCGCACCTTCCGGAGCCATCGAGCCGTGCAGGATGGTAATGCCACCGGTTTTGTGGATGGGGTTATCCAGGGCACGCAGGATCTTGCCGTCAACGTCCGGCGGATTGATCGCCTCGAGATTTTCAGCGAGGGTCTTGCCCGTCACCGTCAGCACGTCTCCGTGGAGGAGTCCGGCGTCCAGAAGGGCACGCATGATCACCGGCACGCCGCCGATCTTGTCCACGTCGGTCATGACGTAGCGGCCGAACGGCTTGAGGTCACCCAGGTGCGGAACGCGGTCGCCGATGCGGTTGAAGTCATCGAGCGTAAGATCCACCTCCGCCTCGCGTGCGATGGCGAGCAGGTGCAGGACTGCATTGGTGGATCCACCGAAGGCCATCGTGACAGCAATGGCGTTTTCGAACGCCTTTTTGGTCATGATGTCCCGCGCTGTGATGCCTCGTCTCAGCAGGTTCACGACGGCTTCGCCGGACTTTCGGGCAAATTCATCCCGACGGCGGTCCGCAGACGGCGGCGCTGCCGAACCGGGCAGTGACATACCGAGCGCTTCACCGATGCAGGCCATCGTGTTGGCGGTATACATACCTCCGCAGGCGCCCTCACCAGGGCAGATTGCGCGCTCGATGCGGTCGACGTCACCCCTCGACATTTTTCCAGCCGCGCATGCCCCGACGGCTTCGAAAGCGTCAATCAGGGTGACTTCCTTCTCTGTGCCGTCTTCCAGCTTCACCCAGCCCGGCATGATTGAGCCGGCATACAGGAAAACGCTCGAGAGATTCAGCCGCGCAGCAGCCATGAGCATGCCGGGCAATGACTTGTCACAGCCTGCCAGAAGCACCGACCCGTCAATGCGCTCCGCTTCCATCACTGTCTCAACGGAGTCGGCGATGACCTCGCGGGATACGAGCGAGAAGTGCATTCCTTCGTGGCCCATGGAGATGCCGTCCGAGACGGAGATTGTTCCGAACTGCATAGGGAACCCGCCGGCCGCGTGAACGCCCTCCTTGGCGCCCTGGGCCAAGCGGTTCAGGGAGAGATTGCAGGGCGTGATTTCATTCCAGGAGCTCGCGACGCCGACCTGCGGCTTGGCGAAGTCGTCATCACCCATTCCCACTGCACGCAGCATGCCTCGGGCAGGTGCCCGCTCCATGCCATCAGTGACCGCACGGCTTCTTGGCTTGATATCCGGTGTTGCCTTGGCTTCGCTATCCACGCTCATGGGTAAAAGTCTAGGCCCGAAAGCAGGTGCGCCCTGCGCGTGTGACCGACCTATTAAGCCCATCTTAGGGGTGTGCTGCGTCACAGGCGGCCGGCGTTCAGCGCGCCCGCCGGCCGAATGGACACCGCTTATTTCGGGTAGGGTGGTCGGCGCGGACCACGTGCGGCCGGCCATCGGCGGCCGCATACCGACCAGCCGTCCCGCGGGCACTTCCCTACCCAGGCCGAAAATGATTCCCCAGTTGCCGCACGCTTCACAGGACGAGCCCGGAAGCGATGCCCTGAAGAACATCCTCCGCGGAATCTTCGACTCCCAAATCCTTAACTACGGCGATTACAACCTCATCTTCGCTGTGAACGCTCGCCGCGAAGGCAGGGACGCCGACGGGACGCGAATCAGCGCACCGAGGTACTACGTCGTCGGATACCGTTGGCAACCCACGGAGATCATGGTGGCTCCCGTCAACGGGCAGACCCTGACCGGCGGCGGCGTTCCAGTCGAATTGAACATGACCAACCTCGCCCACGCCTTTCAGTTGGCGGATGGCGATTACGAGGTGGCAACAAACACCGGCAGGACGTTCCGCTTCGGGGTTCAGCCGGACGTCATTTTCCAGCCTGCACGCCACCAGGAACTCCACCTCGAGCAGGCGGACGACTACGCGGACTTCGAACTGTTCATGCAGACGTTCATCACGCTCGCATAGCCCTCAGACGTCGCGGCGCCCCGCTTCCCACGGTCCCGACACCACCAGATTGACCGGCTCCCGACCGACGGCGAACGCCTCCAACTGGCGCCGCAGCAGCCGCACGATGCGTGGGAGGAACGCACCGGTATTCCCGCCGTTGTGGGGCGTGATGATCGCGTTTTCCGCACCCCAGAGCGGATGATCCGCGGGAAGGGGCTCAGGATCGAAGACATCGATTGCGGCATGCAGGCGGCCGCTGACCACCTCAGCCGTGAGTGCCTCCGAATCCACCACGGGGCCCCGTGCAACGTTGATGACGAGGGCGCCGTCGGGCAACGCCGCAAGCACGTCCCTTCCCACCAGTCCCCGGGTGGAGTCCGACAGCGGCGTAATGATGATCAGGACATCGTGGTTGGCAGCCAGTCCGAGAAGTTCATCGCTGCCGTGCACCTGCCCGCGCTGGTCGGTACGCGCTGTCCTGCCGACCCTCGTGAGCTCGACTTCGAAGGCATCGAGTCGATTGGCTATTTCTTCTCCGATGCCGCCAACTCCCAGGAGCAGCACTCTGCGGTCTGCAAGGCCCGGGAATCGTTCGGGCTTCCACACCCGCTCCCGCTGGTTCAACACTGCGACGTTGATGCCGCGAAGGGAGGTAATGGCGAGTCCGATTGCCATTTCGGCTGTAGCCGCAGCGTGGACGCCGGCGGCACTGCAGACGGCAACCCCGGCACCTGCCATTTCCGGCACGCCCTCATACCCGGTCGATTGGGTCTGCACCAGTTTGAGCGCGGGAGCTGACTGCAGCTGTGAGCTGAAATCGCCCCTGGCCATATAGGGCAGTACTGCGACGTCGACCTCCCGCAGGTCAGCCCCAAGGGGTTCGCCTTTGAAGTCCCACACTGCGAGGGTGATTCCGGCGGGTGCAGGACTGAGTGCTTCCAGAAGGTATTGGTCAGGCACTGTCACGGTACGGATTGTGGGAGCGGTCATGCGATCAGCGTAGCCGGACGACCGTGGGGCCCATGGACAGCCGTTTTCCGTCGTCGTAACGTGTCTGTCATGCGCACCGCGCAGCAGGAAAAACGGAACGATGGAATCACCCCGGCACTCCGGGGTCTCGCCGCAGCGTTCTGTCTGCTCGCCGGAGTCACCTCATGCAATGCCGGACCTGAGCCCGCCCCCATTGTCCGGCAGGCTCCGACCTCCCTGGGTGCCACCGCCGGTGAACCGGCGCCGTCGGTGTCCGAGCAGCCAATTCCGGCAGTCACCGCGGAGGTGGCAACAGGCTTGGATGTTCCGTGGGCAATGGCGTTGCTGCCGGACGGCAGCCTCATCGTCACTGAGCGGGAAAGCGCGGAGGTGAAACGGATTACCGACGGCGTGGTTGATGTCATCGGCGTAGTACAGGACGCCATCGACGCCGACGGCGAGGGCGGATTATTGGGCGTTGCCGTGCCGCCGGACTTCACGGCTGACCCCCGCCTTTACTTCTACTACACGAGCACCGACGATAATCGTGTTATCAGCATGGCGTATGGCAACGGTGCCCTTGAAGGCACGGAAGAAGTGCTGACGGGCATACCGAAGGCGAACATCCACAACGGAGGCCGTATCAAATTCGGCCCCGACGGGTACCTGTACATCGGCACGGGCGATGCGTCCAACGCAGAAAGCGCACAGGACAGGGCGAGCCTCGGCGGGAAAATCCTTCGGGTTACTGCTGACGGCGAACCCGCCCCGGATAGTCCGTTCGGCTCTGCCGTCTATTCGCTGGGGCACCGGAATGTGCAGGGTCTGGCCTGGGACTCCGGGGACCGGCTCTGGGCAAGCGAGTTCGGCCCCGAGCGCGATGATGAGCTCAACCTCATCGAGCCCGGCGGAAACTACGGCTGGCCTGCAGTCACCGGGGCTTCGGGTCAGCGCGGTTTTATTGACGCCCAGGTGGTGTGGCCGTCCACCGCTACAGCTTCCCCCAGCGGCATGGCCATCGTGGAAGACGTCGCCTACATCGGCGGTCTACGGGGTGAACGGCTCTGGCGTGTACCGGTGTCCGGAGGTTCCGCCGGCAATCCGGCCAGCTTCCTCGACGGCGCTCACGGGCGGCTGAGGGACACTCTTGCGGGAGTTGACGGCAGCCTGCTCATTGCGACTAATGAAACCAGTGGATCCAGGATCCTGCGGGTGGAGATGCAATAGCTCACACGCAGCGCTCCGATTTCAACTTTCCGTCGCAGTGCTGGTAGAGTTTAGTGCTGTTGCGGAACGCGGTGAGACCGGATTCCGCAGGCACCTCTAGCTCAATTGGCAGAGCAATTGACTCTTAATCAATGGGTTCCGGGTTCAAGTCCCGGGGGGTGCACAGAAAAAGAAATCCTCCCGTTGGGCATCTGCCCGGCGGGAGGATTTCTGCTTTAACTCCAAGAACCGAGCGACCCGCTAATCGTCAATGAGCGCGGGCTCCGGAAGGCCAGCCCGCCGTGAGGCTGCAGGCGCACCATCAGCTTCCCAGTTCCAGCGCGGGGCACCGAGGTCCTCAATGACGGACTGGAGGTGTGACCTCAGTTCACTGGAGACAAGCCCCTCGCCGGCGATGAGCGTACGCTCAACATCTTTCGCTTCTCCGAGCACCCGGCTGCCCGCGGGCGTAATAGAGACTGCATGGCTGCGGCGATCGATGTCGCTGCGCGTCCTCAAGATGTGTCCGCGCAGTTCGAGGCGGGACAGGGTCTTGCCCATGGTTTGCGCCTGGACACGCACCAGCTGGGCAAGATTGGCCTGGGTCATGGCTCCCTGGGTTTCCAGCACGCCGAGCGCAATCACGCCGGCATGAGTGACACCAATGGAAACCAACCGTTCATTCCACGCATGCTCCACCAACCGAGCGGCCGTCGTCAGTAGTCGACCGGTAGGCCATTGCTCGAGATGCGGCATCAGCAAAAACTCCCTTTCACCCCGCGTAGCTCGTGTAGCTTCGCTTGGGGACCTTGAAATCCACCCACATATGATAGCTACTGCTCGGGCCGCAAACCCGGAGAGTTGCACCGCTGATGCACAATCGAGACCGAAAAGAGAGACCAATATGTCAAAACGACTCCAGACCGGGGACCGCGCACCCGATTTCAGGCTTTCGTCCGCGGACGGTTCGGACGTTTCCCTCAGCGACTTCGCCGGCGAGAATGTCGTCGTCTACTTCTATCCCGCAGCAGCGACACCGGGCTGCACAACCGAAGCCTGCGATTTCCGGGACAACCTCGCCTCGCTTGGCGCTGCAGGATACAGGGTCCTGGGAATTTCCCCCGATTCGGAAACGAAGCTCCGCTCCTTCAGTGAGAAGGAGTCACTGACTTTCCCGCTGCTTTCCGACCCGGATCATGCAGTGGCAGAGGCCTATGGCGCGTGGGGCGAAAAGAAGAACTATGGGAAGACCTATGAAGGTCTCATCCGATCCACAGTGGTGATCGACGGATCCGGGCAGGTCAGCCTCGCCCAGTACAACGTCAGGGCCACCGGTCATGTAGCCAAGCTCCGCCGCGATTTAGGGATCAGCTAACGCGAAACCGGCAGGTCCGTAAGCGGCATCCGTTGCCCGTGATGGAACCAGTACAATGGACCGTGCGCCGGATCGTTCTGGCCGGTCGGCAGGCCCACGCGCGAGTGGCGAAATTGGCAGACGCGCTGGATTTAGGTTCCAGTGTCTTCGGACGTGGGGGTTCGAGTCCCCCCTTGCGCACTACCAGCTGGAGACGTGATCGGCGTCGATTATCCGGGCCCCCAGGCTTCACGCCTGGGGGCCCGGCTCGTTAAGCCCCAATGCGAAATCACGGCCCCGAGCCGCTGTCAACAATTTTTTCAGCACTCACCCATCCACCTTCATCGCTCAGCCGAATGACCTGTGAGACATCGACACGATGTGTTCGTCCGGAAATTAGACCATCGCGTTTTGCCGTGGGGGTCGGAATGAATGAAGGAGAAATGAAATGGAACTTCTCAAGCGCAGGAATCTCTCCGTATTCGGTGTCGCAGCTGTAGCCATGTTCGGCCTGGCAGCCTGTGGCGGTGGCGATGAAGCAGCCACCAGTGATTCGGAGACCACCGAATCAACCACGACTGAATCCTCAGCACCCGAGATGACCGAGGAAATGACCGAAGAGGCCATGGACCCCGCCGCCAACCTGGTGGGCCCGGGCTGCGAAGGTTACGCGGAGCGGGTGCCCGACGGCGACGGCTCGGTAGCCGGCATGGCTCAGGATCCGGTAGCGACGGCTGCTTCGAACAACCCGCTGCTTACTCAACTGACCGCCGCTGTGTCAGGTGGCATCAACCCTGATGTCGATCTGGTTGACACCCTCAACGGATCTGAAGCGCTGACCGTCTTCGCGCCGGTTGACGACGCCTTCGAAGCGCTCGATGCAGCAACCGTCGAGGCGCTGCAGACCGACGCAGACCTCCTCTCCGGAATCCTTACCTACCACGTCGTTGAGGGCCAGCTGGCTCCCGATGAGGTTGCCGGAACACACACCACGCTCAACGGTGCCGAGCTGACGGTCGAAGGCGAGGGTGACTCCATCACCGTCGGCGAAGAGGGCGCAGCGGTCATCTGCGGTGGCGTTCAGACCGCCAATGCAACGGTCTACCTGATCGACTCCATCCTGATGCCCCCGAGCGAGTAGTCAGTCCCGGGTAACAGGCACGGCAGTCCAGGCGAGCAATCGTCTGACAAAGACTCCTTGATTCGACTCCTCTAATCTGGATCAGGGACACGGTGGGTATCTGCACTCCGATGCAGATACCCACCGTTTTTGTGTGTCGGGCGTGTCGTACGATGCACCGCGATCAGCTTCCCTTCAGTCTCGTGACCTAAACTGGAGATTCCGCCCGCAGTCGTGCCCTACTGCACGCGCGCCCCGAGGAGACCATGCCAGCCAGCCCAACGCACCGCCGTCGTAAGCTGTCGGGACCGTTCCTGCGTGCGCTGGCGGGAGCAGCAGTGCTCGGCCTGACCGCGTGCACTGCAGCCACGCCGGTACCAACAACGACGACGGCGCCCGCCACCAGTGCGGAGCCGGCGGCTCCGGTTGGCAATACCACCACCGCAACGTTCACGTTCGGCACTGCCGCGACGCCTACCGGCCTTGATCCGGCACTTGTTGCAGACACTGAGTCCTACCGAATCACCCGGCAGATGTTGGAAGGTCTCGTCGGAATCGACCCGCTGACCTCAGAACCGGCGCCGCTCCTGGCCACGTCATGGGAGGAACGGGACGAGGGCCGCGCCTACGCCTTCGATCTGCGCCAGGACGTTGTCTTCCACGATGGCGAACCGTTCAACGCCGCAGCGGTCTGCGCAAACTTCGAGCGCTGGTACACGATGCCTCCCGAAACCCGGGTACTGGACGCCACCATCGCGTTCAAGTCCGTGTTCAAAGCCTTCTCTGATGAACCTGAGGAATCCGTCTACGATTCGTGTCAGCCGCTCGGAGAGCACACCGTGCTCATCCGGCTGACCGGTCGCCTCACGTCCTTCATTCCCGCCCTTGCTTTGCCTGCCTTCGGAATGGCCTCGCCAAAAGCGCTCGACGAGCTCAACGCGAACCAGCTGACTGTTGAACGAAATGGCAGGCAACTGTCGGAGTTCGCGCTCAGTCCGGTCGGAACGGGTCCGTTCACGTTCACCCGTTGGTCCGCGGATGAGGTGACCTTGAGCGCTTTTGAAGGTTACTGGGGCACGGCGGGTGAAATTCAGACCGTCACTTTTCGTACCATTCCGAACACAGCTGCCCGATTGCGTGCGCTGCTGAGCGAGGAAATCGACGGATACGACCTCGTGACCGTGGACAACGCCGCCGAGCTCGCCCGGGAGGGCCAGCAGATCCTGCAACGCGATCCATATTCGGTCCTGTACCTCGGGATGAACCAGGACTTTCCCGGCGTCGACGATGTGCTGTTCCGGCAGGCAGTAGCCCACGCGATCGACAAAGATGCACTCATCGAGGGCCGCTTCCTGGCCGGCACCAGCCCGGCCAACCAGTTCATTCCGCCGAAGCTCGGGGTGACCAATGAAGAGATCACCGATTACGAGTACGATCCTGAGCTGGCGAGGGAACTGCTGGACGAGGCCGGGTACAGCGGTGAGCCGCTCCCCTTCCACTATCCCCGCAACGTCTCCCGTCCCTATCTCTCCTCACCGGAGAAGGTGTACGCCGAGCTGAGCCGTCAGCTCACGGCCGCCGGATTCAATCTTCAGCCCGTCCCGACCGAATGGGCCGACGGCTATATCGAGACCGTCCAAAATGACGATAACCGTGCGTTCCACCTGCTCGGGTGGAGTGGGAGCTACCAGGATCCCGACAATTTCGTGGGCGCCCTGTTCGGCAGCTACAGCGAAGAATTCGCTTTCCGTGACAACCAGCTCTTCAGCAAGATTGCCAGGGCAGTCACGCTGCCCAACGGTGAGGAGCGCGTTGCCGCGTACCAGGAGATAAGTGAGAGCATCGCCGTTGACATTCCTGCCGTTCCGCTCGCCTTTCCCATCTCGGCCGCAGTGGTGTCTCCCCGTGTGCTCAGCTACCCCGTAAGCCCGGTCATGCACGAGGTTTTCAACAGCATTGACCTCGCTGATGTTGAACAACCGGTCCCCTGAACCGAGAACTGATTCGGCACCTTGCCAGCCGGGTGAATTCGGCGGAGCACTGGGACGAGGATCACTGCGCCGTGCGGCATTCGGATTTAGGGAACGCCTCTGCCAGAGGCTACGCTTCTAGGGCTAGCGCCCTTGCTATTGGAGACCCATCGTGACTGCTGACAGCCAGGCGGGAAAGCCCGCGAATCACACTGACGTCGTTCTTATCGGCGGCGGAATCATGAGCGCCACCCTGGGTGCGTTCCTCAAGCAACTGCAGCCGGACTGGAGCATCACTCTGTTCGAGCGGCTTGACCGCGCTGGGCTCGAGAGCTCCGACCCCTGGAACAACGCGGGGACCGGCCACGCCGCCCTATGCGAGCTCAACTACTCGCCGGCAGGCAAGGACGGCTCCGTAGACCCGTCCAAAGCCATCGCCATCAACGAGCAGTTCCAGATCTCCAGGCAGTTCTGGGCGCATATGGTCTCGAACGGCCACCTCGGCGATCCGGGCGGCTTCATCAACGCCGTTCCGCATATGAGCTTCGTCTGGGGTGAACCAAATGTGGAGTATCTCCGTCGGCGTTATGAGGCACTCCGCACGCAACCACTCTTCAAAACCATTGAGTTCGCCACTGAGCACGCGGAGATTGCAGAGTGGACTCCGCTCATCATGGAGGGCCGCAGTCCTGGTCAGCCCGTCGCAGCATCACGGGTAACCGGCGGTACGGACGTCGATTTCGGATCACTTACCCGCGGTCTCACAAGCTACCTCGGCGAAAATGACGTTGACCTGCGCTACGGCCATGACGTCATCAATCTTTCGAAGACCTCGCAGAACCGCTGGGATGTCACCGTTCGCAACCGGGCAACCGGGCAAGCGCACACCGTGAACACGCGGTTCGTCTTCATCGGGGCCGGCGGCGGTGCGCTGCATCTGCTGCAGAAGAGCGGCATCCCCGAAGGCCGCGGTTTTGCCGGATTCCCGGTCTCCGGACAGTTCCTGCGCTGCACCAACCCAAAGACCGTGACACGGCACAACGCCAAGGTGTACGGGCAGGCGTCGGTCGGTGCCCCGCCCATGTCCGTGCCGCACCTCGACACCCGCTACGTCAATGGCGAACGTTCGCTCTTGTTCGGCCCCTACGCCGGTTTTTCAACCAAGTTCCTCAAGCGCGGATCACTGCTGGACCTGCCAACGTCGATCCGCCCGTCCAACCTCCTGCCCATGCTGGCGGTAGGCAAGGACAATATCCCGTTGACCAAATACCTGATCAGCGAGGTGCTCAAGAAGCGTGAGGCGAAAAATGAGTACCTCAACGAGTTCCTGCCCGCAGCTGATGGCAACCGGTGGGAACTGATCAGCGCCGGGCAACGTGTACAGGTCATCAAGAAGGCACCCGGGAAGGGCGGCGTTCTGCAGTTCGGCACGGAAGTCATCACTTCCGCAGACGGCACTGTCGGTGCCCTGCTGGGAGCATCTCCGGGGGCGTCGACTGCGGCGCCGATCATGCTTGAGCTCATGCGTCGTTGCTTCCCCGGCCAGCTTGCTGACTGGGAGCCCAAATTGAAGGAAATGATCCCCGGCTACGGCACGAAGCTCAACGAGAATGAGTCGCTTGCCGATGACATCCAGTCAATGACTGACAGGGTCCTGGGACTCAACTAGACCGCGGTGCCGCCAGGACTGGATGCCCGCAGAAGGCAGAACCGATGTTCCGTTTGGCGCAGCTATCCCTGGCGAACCGCGCACTGATTGCCCTCATCACCGTGTGTGCGGCGGTGTTCGGTGTGATCGCCATGGGTTCCCTGAAGCAGGAGCTCATCCCCTCGCTGGAGTTCCCGCAGATCACTGTGGTTTCCTCATTGCCGGGGGCCGGGCCGGAGTACCTGGACAAGCAGGTCAGCGAACCGTTGGAAAGTGCCCTCAGCGGTGTCGAAGGCCTTGAATCGTCCTCGACGACGTCGCGGAACGGCGTTTCCACCGTCAGCTTGATGTTCGCCTACGGTACGGATCTGGACCGCGCCCGAGGGCAGGTGGACCGCGCCATCTCGACCGTACGTTCTGCCCTGCCGGACGACGTTGAGCCGCAGTCGTTGGCCGGAAGCATCAACGACCTCCCCGTTGTCTTCATGGCCGTGTCCTCAGACCGCTCCCTGAGCGAACTGGGCGAGGAACTGACGAGGCTCACGGTGCCGCGGCTTCAAAAGGTAGAGGGTGTTCGCAGCGCCGAGATCACCGGCGGTGCCGAACAGCACATCTCCATCCTTCCCCGCCAGGAAGATCTCGCTGCACAGGGACTATCCACCGGCGACATCATCGACGCCCTCGAAAACAACGGCGAGCTGTTTCCCATCGGCACCCTCGAGGAGGGCGAACGTTCCCTTACGATCCAGGCGGGCAGTCCCGTGCAGTCGCTGGACGACATCCGCGCCCTGCCGATCCTGCCACCGGAAGCCAGTACAGGCGCCACCGACCCGGCAACAATTGGGGAGGTTGCGGAGGTTTCAATAGCCGACGACGACGCCACGTCCATCACGCGTACCAACGGCACCGAAACACTCGCGCTCACGGTAACGAAGGTTCCGTCCGCAGATACCGTGACTCTCTCCAATGCGGTGACTGCCCTGATCCCCGAGCTTGAGGCTGAACTGGGCGACGGCGCGAATATCACGGTGATCTTCGACCAAGCGCCCTTCATCGAGCGTTCCATCGCCGACCTCACAACCGAGGGGCTGCTGGGGCTGGGCTTCGCCGTCGTCGTTATTCTGGTCTTCCTTCTCTCCGCGCGGTCCACGCTGGTGACCGCAGTGTCCATCCCGCTGTCGCTGCTGATCACGTTCATCGGGTTGTGGGCTACCGGCTACTCGCTCAATATCCTGACGCTCGGTGCGCTGACTATTGCGATCGGCCGGGTCGTTGATGACTCGATCGTGGTCATTGAGAACATCAAGCGTCACCTCAGTTACGGCGAGGACAAACGCTCGGCCATCCTCACCGCCATCCGCGAGGTTGCCGGCGCCATTACAGCTTCCACGCTGACCACGGTGGCGGTTTTTGCCCCGATCGCCTTTGTCGGGGATCTGGCGGGTGAGCTGTTCCGGCCGTTTGCGTTGACCGTCACGATTGCGCTGCTGGCGTCCCTGGCTGTGTCGCTGACAATCGTCCCGGTGCTGGCCTACTGGTTTCTGCCGCGGACGCGGATCGCAGCCGATCAGGCAGATCCGGCGTCGGCTGCGACTGCTACGGCGGAGCAGCGGCACCGCGCTGAGGAAAAGGAGCAGCGGTCCTGGCTCCAGCGGGGGTACCTTCCCATCCTCCGGATAACCCAACACCATCCGGTGTGGACTGTGGTGGCCGGAGCGCTAGTGCTTGCCGGAACAGTGGCGCTGGTTCCCTTCATGCAGACCAATCTCCTGGGCAACACCGGTCAGAACAGTTTCAGCGTCATCCAGCGCCAGCAGCCGGGGTCAAGTCTTGAGAACACCGTTGCCGAAGCGGGGCGCGTGGAGGAAGCGCTGGCCGGTTTCGAGGAGATCCGTGACGTGCAGGTCACGGTCGGGAACGCAGCGGGGGCAGTCGGAGCCCGTTTTTCCGCCGGCGCTTCCACCGCGCAGTTCACCGTGACTACCGAGGAGGACGCAGACCAGCAGCAGCTGCAGAACGAGGTTCGCTCCGCGCTCAACGAGCTTGAGGGAGCGGGCGAGATCTCGCTGTCCAACCAACAGGGTGGATTGGGGACGTCGAGCACGGTGGACATCAATATCACTGCCCCCGAACCGGACGTCCTCGCTAAGGCAAGCCAGGCCGTCGTCGCCGCCATGCAGGGGGTGCCGGGAGCTCGCGATGTGACGTCGAACCTCGCCGCCGCCCAGCCGCAGATCCAGGTGAGCGTGGACCGGAACGCGGCGGTGGAGGCAGGGCTGACCGAGGGCCAGATCGGCGCGCTGTTGGGCGGCAGCATCAGCGCCGTTCCGGGAGGCACCGTCCGGCTCGATGCCACGGATTACCCCATCCTGATCGGTGAGGGAACGGAAATCACCAGCGTGGACCAACTCCGCAATCTCTCGTTGCCGACGCCGGCCGGGCCAATCCCGCTGACGGATGTCGCCACGGTGGAAGAGGTCCAGGTTCCGCTGACGATCACCAGTTCAAACGGCGAGCGGACAGCGCAGGTTTCCATCACGCCGTCCCAGGACAATCTGGGCGCACTGACGGCGTCCGTCACTGAGCGGCTGGACGCCGTCACGCTGCCAGCCGGGGCCACTGCCACACTGGGCGGCGCGTCCGAACAGCAAGCTGATTCCTTCGGCCAGCTCTTCCTCGCGCTCTGGGCGGCGGTGGCGATCGTGTACGTGATCATGGTGGCAACGTTCAAGAGCCTCATCCAGCCGCTTATCCTCCTCGTCTCGGTTCCTTTCGCGGCCACCGGTGCGATTGCCCTGCTTGTTCTCACGGGAATCCCGCTCGGGCTGCCCTCACTGATCGGCATGCTCATGCTGGTCGGCATCGTTGTAACGAACGCGATCGTGCTCATTGACCTGATCAACCAGTACCGCCGGCCGCAGAATGGTTCGCCGGGGCTGAGCGTTGCCGATGCAGTCACCCGCGGGTCCAGGCAACGTCTTCGTCCCATCCTGATGACGGCCCTTGCAACGGTCTTCGCCCTGACCCCGATGGCCCTCGGTCTGACCGGAGAAGGCGGGTTCATCTCCCAACCGCTTGCCGTCGTCGTCGTTGGTGGTCTTGTCTCTTCGACGCTGTTGACCCTGGTACTGGTTCCGGTGCTCTACCGCCTCATCGAAGGCCGGCGGGAGCGGCGTGCTGCGGTGGGTCGTGAACGGGAACAAATCCCGGAGCCTGCTGGTTACGGAGTACAGTAGATGCAAATGCATGTACTTCTAGGAGGAGGAATCCCATGCAGATCGGTATCTTCAGCGTCGGGGACGTAACGGTTGATCCCACCACGGGCAAAGCACCGAGCGAACACGAGCGCATCAAGGCCATGGTGACCATCGCCAAGCACGCCGAAGACGTCGGCATGGATGTCTTCGCGACCGGTGAGCACCACAACCGGCCCTTTGTTCCCAGCTCCCCCACCACCATGCTTGGCTATGTGGCAGCGCAGACGTCGCGGATCATCCTCTCCACCTCGACCACGCTGATCACCACCAATGACCCGGTCAAGATCGCCGAAGATTACGCGATGCTGCAGCATCTCGCCGATGGTCGGGTGGACCTGATCCTGGGACGCGGCAACACGGCGCCCGTCTACCCCTGGTTTGGCAAAAATCCGCAGGACAGCGTGGACCTCACCGTTGAGAACTACCATCTGCTGCGCCGGCTCTGGGACGAGGACGTGGTGACCTGGGAGGGCAAGCACCGCACCCCCCTGCATAACTTCACCTCCACACCCCGGCCGCTCGACGGTGTTGCACCCTTCGTCTGGCACGGCACCATCCGCACGCCGCAGGTCGCGGAGATCGCCGCCTATTATGGCGACGGCTACTTCGCCAACAACATCTTCTGGCCGAAGGAGCACTACCAACAGCTGATCTCGCTTTACCGCGAGCGGTACGCCCATTACGGCCATGGCACACCCGAGCAGGCAATTGTCGGGCTCGGCGGACAGTTCTTCATTCGGCCGAAGTCCCAGGACGCCGTGAACGACTTCCGCCCCTACTTCGACAATGCACCGGTTTACGGGCACGGGCCGTCGCTGGAGGACTTCACCTCGCAGACACCCCTGACCGTCGGCAGTCCGCAGGAGCTGATTGACAAGACGCTCTCCTTCCGGGAGTTCTTCGGGGACTACCAGCGTCAGCTGTTCCTCGTGGACCACGCGGGACTTCCACTGAAAACCGTCCTGGAGCAGTTGGACCTGTTCGGCTCCGATGTGCTGCCCACGCTGCGCAAGGAAATTGCTGAGCGCACGCCGGCCTCGATACCCGCTCCCCCGACCTTCGAGAACCGGCTGGCTGCGGTGTCTGCCCATGCCTGAGTCTCCGGCAACACCGCTGCGCCTCACTGCCGACGCCTGGGAGTCCCTCTTCCGGGCGCAGGTGGCGGTGATGCGCAGACTCCGGCGGGATCCTTCCTTTCAGACGCTCGCCATCGGGGAGTATGACGTCCTTTTCAACCTCAGCCGCTGTCCCACCGGTTGGACACGGCTCAACGAGCTGAACAGCCATCTGTTGATCAGCCAGCCAAGCCTGAGCCGGATGGCTGAGCGCCTTGAGCACAAGGGCCTCGTGCAGCGCAGGCAGGCGCCGGATGATCAGCGCGGTGTGCTGTTGTCACTCACCGACGAAGGCCGTCGCCTGCAGCGCGAGATCGGTTCGGCACACGTGCGCGCCATCCACGCGCTGCTCGGTCCCCTTCTGAACGAAGAGGAAATGGAACAGCTGTTGACCCTGACCACCAAGCTCCGGGCGGGCCTGGAGCACGACGACGGCGCTCACCGGCCGGACTGAGCGCCACTTGTCGTCGGTTTCGTCGGTTTCCGCTCGCTTCGCTCCGCTTTCGGCTGGCTGAATAGCCGGCCGGCCGGCCGCTCTACGCTAGCCGAGCTGGACCGGCGAGGTGCCGTCGTCGTCGTGCAAGGTGTCTGCCACAGCGGTGACCTGCAGCGTGTCCAGGGTGAGGCTCCCGCCGACCGTGGAGAGAAACGCGGTATCCGAGGCGTCCCGCCCGGTTGCGATGCGCAGCAGGTTGGTCCGAGGAGCGAGCCCTGTTGCGTCGACGACATGCCACGCTTCGTCCACCCAGGCCTCAACCACCGCATGGAAGTCCATCGGATTCAGGCCGGGAGCATAAACGGACACCAGGCGCGCGGGTACGTCCTTGGCCCGCAGCAGCGCGATCACCAGATGGGCGTAGTCGCGGCAAACTCCTCTGCGGTCAAGCAGTGTCTGCGTGGCACCGTCGGTTGGCCGGGATGATCCCGAGACATAACTGATGTTGCCGCTTACCCAGGCGCGCACAGCGGCCAGCAGCTCGCTGCCGTGCAGGTTTCCGAACAGACTGTACGACGTCGGCAGCAACCGGTCGGATTCACAATATCGGCTTGGGCGGACGTACCGGATGAGGTCGGCGTCGTCCTCCTCCGGCGCGGCGGCTGAACCCCGTACCTCGGCCCGGTAGGTCAGTTCGAGCACCGACGGCTGCTCGAGGGTGAGCGTGTGGAGGATCCCGCCATGGCTGTCCCGGATGGGGGTTGGCGCTACCGGTTCTCCGTTGGCCGTGATCTCAAGGACTTCGTTCACCGCTGAATACCCGGAGTTTCGCGCCACCGCTACGGAAAAGGCCATTGATGTGTTGGCCCGGGTATTTGCGGTGAGACGAGCCGTGACTGATCGATTCATTCCGGTAGCTCCTGGCGGACGTCGATGAGCGGTGAACGGTGCCGGTCTGAAACACTGGCTGTAACACGGTACGACGAGAAAGGCGCCCCTGGTGAATCGCTCTACCACTGACAGCTCCGCAAACCACCGCCTGGACGGCCTGACCGCCGTTGTGACCGGCGCCAACAGCGGGTTGGGGCTACAGACCGTCATCGATCTGGCCCAGCGCGGGGCGTCGGTGGTTCTGGCGTGCCGCAGCGAGGAACGCGGAGCGGCCGCGCTGGAGCGGGCACGCATTGCCTCAGACAGCGGGTCACTGACGCTGCGGCAGCTCGATCTCGGAAACCTGGAGTCGGTACGTTCGTTCGCTCGAGACTGGACCGGCCCCCTGGACCTCCTGGTCAACAATGCCGGAGTCATGGCCACACCATTGAAGCGCACGGTTGATGGTTTTGAGCAGCAGTTCGGCATCAACCATCTGGGGCACTTCGCACTGACCGGCCTGCTGTTGGACTTCCTGCGGCAGTCTCCGTCCGCGAGGGTTGTGACGGTCTCTTCCCTGGCCCACAAGCGCGGACACATCGACTTTTCCGATCTGAATTCCGATGCCCGGTACCGTGCCTGGAAGGCCTATAACCAGAGCAAGCTCGCGAACCTCATGTTCACCATGGAACTCGACCGGCGGGTACGGGCGGCCGGTTGGCCGCTTATCGCCGTTGCCGCCCACCCGGGTCTGTCAACGACCAACCTGACGGCCGGGATGCGCGGAGCAGCCGTGCTCGATCTCATGGGCGGATTCTTCCGGATCATGGGCCAGTCGGATGTGGACGGCGCACAGCCTATCCTTCTTGCAGCAACCGGCCCGCACGTTCATGGTGGTGATTACTACGGCCCGGATGGACCGGGCGAAACCCACGGGAACGCCGTGCTGGTAGCTCCGGCTCCGTCAGTCCTCGACGAGGGTGTTGCTGCGAAGCTCTGGGCGGCGAGTGAAGAGCTGACCGGTGTGACGTATGCGGGGCTTCCTGCCGCCTGATCCCTGCCCTTGAACCGAACGCGATAGTAAGCATGCTGCCCGCTGACGTGAGCAAGGCCGTCTCCGAGTAGGTCGCGCTCGCAGAGCTTCACGCTAACGGAGCTTCCAAGCAGGAAAGCGGCGCCAGGTCAGCTCGCAACCTGGAGGGACATGATCATCCGGCGGATCCGCTCGAAGTCCTCCTGATCGAATCGCTTCTGGGCCTCGGCGATGGTCGCAAATGATTCCGTCCGCGAGCCGACCTGCGTCGGATCCAGTGCCTGGAGCTGGATGCCGTCGCCGAAGGCGTACAGGCCGATGTGCTCCGGTCCCTGCACTGTGTTGTTCAGGACACACGCCGCTCCATCGGCTCCGCCCACCATGTCCGTGATCCCATACGAGCTGAAGAACCGGTAGCCCTGGATGAGCCGCACAACAAAGCGCGGCTCGATCGAGCCCTCTGCCTCTGCTGTGGATGGAACATCAACCGGCTCGCTGGTCAGAACGATGTACGGGTTCGCTGCCTCCTCGCCGCATTCCTCGGAGGGCGGGATGATTCGGGTATGCAGCTCTGCCATGCTGGCGCCCTCCGCGTTCGACACGTCGAAGTGCAGGCCTCCCTCGTCATACCCCTCACCCGAATCTTCGATCGGCTCCACCGTCCAGTCCTCGGGCACCTCGAAACTGACAAGTCTCTGTTCGTCGGTGAATGCGGTCCATCCATTCCCCGGCGCCGTCCGTTCCGGGAGCATGGGAAGCGCAACGGGAGTAGGGCTGGCGCTTGCCGAAGCCGGAGCATCATTCGTTGCACTTGCAGCAGGACTGGCAGGCGGCCGGTCGCCGACAACGAAGTCGTCACAGCCGGTGATGGTGGCTGCGACGGCGAGAATCAGCACAGCCCCCAGCGCACGGGACCCGACGGTGCGTTTCATAACAGCTCCTTTCGAATGACCTGATGTCCACTCTATGCAGTGAAGCACACCACTTCGGAGACATCCGCGGCGGGAGCGGCGCAGAATCACCTACATGAAGCGGTTCATCCATACATCCCTGGGCTCAGTCGCAGTGCGCGTACGCCCGGCCCATTCGAGTGCCCGGATCACACCGGGCACCCCGCCATGGGTTCTGCTGCATGGCGCATCGGGCTCATGGCGTACGTTCCGTGAGCTCGTTCGGAGTCCAGTGCTGCCGGACACCTGCGACCACGTCATGATTGACCTGCCGGGCTGGGGAGAATCCCCCGGCATGCTGCCCTTCACGGTTGAGCAGCAGAGCAGGGCCGTCGCCGAGGTCCTGAGGGGTCTCAACTACCGGTCCTGGTACCTCTTCGGGCATTCGATGGGCGCGGTATTGGCGCTGGACATTGCGGCGTCGCATCCGGAAGAAACGCACGCCGTCGTCGCTCTTTCACCAACCGCACTGACAGCCGGCGCCGCCCTGAACCACCCGCTCCGCCATCCCTCCATGGCACCGCTTCTTGGCATGTTCGGACTCATGTTTATTCTGCGGATACTCGGGAGAGCAGCCCCCTGGCTACTGCGTAGGGCAGAGCGCGCGGGATTACTGAGGCTCGTCCTTGGCCCGTTCTTCGCCGCCCCTGTTGACCTGCAGCGCCCCGTGTTCGCTGACCTTGCGCTCGATGCGCGGCCGGCGTCCTTCATTGCTGCAGCACACGCTCTGAAAAAGTACGACGCCGGCACCTGGCACTCCATCACCGCCCCCGTAGTTCTCGCTCGCGGCAGCAAGGACATCTTCACCCCGCCCGGCGAGCTGCGTTCCCTGGCTGCCCTCATGCCGCATTCACAAAGCGTGGTGCTGAACCGCACCGGACACTTCGCGCAGATAGAAAATCCAGCCGAAACGGCAGGGTTGATGACGGCCTTACGTGCGGCTTCCAAGACTCTGGATGCTCCTGACTGAAGCGACAACCGCGCGCCCGGCGAGCGCAATCTCTGCATCACTCGTTGCGGCCGTCCACGACAACCGCAGTGCTGTCTGGGCGATGTCCGGTCCCAGGCCCAGCGCCAGCAGAACCGCCGAGGGCTCGCTGGCGCCGGCCGCGCAGGCCGAACCGCTTGAGGTCACGACTCCGGCGCGCTCCAGTTCCAGCAGGATCGCCTCGCCGCTGGCGCCCGGAAAGCAGAACGAGGCAATATTCGGCAACCGCTGCTCCCGGTGACCCGTCAGGAGTGCGCCCTCGACCCCCTTAAGTACGGCGCTGATCAGATGGTCACGGCGCAGGATCGAGGCCGCTGTATTTGCGGTACGCTCCTGCTGGGCAAGCTTCAAGGCAGTCGCCATGGCCACCGCACCCGCTACATTCTCAGTACCTGACCGCTTCCCCCGCTCCTGCCCGCCTCCATGAACGAGCGGTTCCAATGGAAGGCGCGAGCGGATGAACAGAACACCACAGCCCTTCGGCGCGCCGAGCTTGTGACCCGAGATGCTGAGAGCGTCCACGCCGAGCTCTGCACTATCCAGCGGCAGCCATCCCGCCGCCTGCACTGCATCGGTGTGGAAGGGAACGCCCTGTTCCCGGCAGATCGAGGCCAACGCTGGAATTGACTGCACCGTCCCCACCTCGTTATTCGCGTACATGATGGTGCACAACGTGGTCTCTTCCGTGAGGACAGCGCGGAGAGTCGCTTCCTCCACCAGTCCCTCCGCGGTTACAGGAAGAAGGGATATCCGGAAGCCGTGAAACCGCTGCAGATAGTCCAGCGTTTCCAGGACGGCCGGATGTTCGATTGCGGATGCAACAACATGCTTCCCCTTCGGACGGGCCAGGGATATGCCCTTGATTGCCAGGTTGTCAGCCTCTGTGCCGCCCGAGGTGAAGACGACGTCGTTCGGTTTGCAGTTGAGTTCCCTGGCCACCAGACGGCGTGCGTAGTCGAGAGCGCGCGCGGCCGATTCACCGACCGTATGGGAACTCGACGGATTACCATAGTCCGTGGTGAGCAGCGGCCACATCGCTTCGAGTGCCTCCCGGCGAACCGGAGTGGTGGCCGCAGCATCGAGATAGATCACCGCACGCTCCCGGGAATTTCGCGGGTGGAGCCGGAACCGTCCTCCCGCGCAAGCGCATCGATATGGATGTCCAACCCGAGGTCCAGTGCCTTAACGCTGTGGGTGAGCGCACCGGACGAGATAATATCGACGCCGGTGCGCGCAATAGCGCCGATCGACTCGAGCCGGACGTTGCCGCTTGCTTCCACCAGCGCGCGCCCCGCGACCTGCTTCACTCCACTGGCCAGATCCTCGAGGCTGAAGTTGTCGAGCATGATCGTGTCGACGCCTGCTGCCAGCACCGGCTCGATCTGATCGAGCCGGTCAACCTCGACCTCGAAATGGACGGTATGCGGCAACCTGGCACGCACTCCCCGGAGTGCCTCCGTAAGGCCGATCGCACCGCCCTGGGTCAGGACCGCAAGATGGTTGTCCTTGGCCATCACTGCATCGGACAGGCTGAAGCGATGATTGGCCCCTCCGCCGCAGCGCACCGCATGGCGTTCCAGGACGCGCAGTCCGGGAGTTGTCTTGCGGGTATCGACCACGCGCGCACCGGTCCCGGCTACTTCCGCAACAAATCTGCCGGTGAGCGTAGCGATACCGCTCAGTCGCTGCGCCAGGTTCAGGGCGACCCGTTCAGCGGTGAGGATCGACCGGGCGGGACCGGACACCGCAGCAAGCGCAGCGCCGGCGTCGAAAGCGTCGCCGTCCCGCACACTGAACGTGACGCGGATCCGCGGGTCGGTGAGTCGCATGGAAGCCTCGATGACCTGCTCTCCGCAGAAGATGCCGGGTTCGCGCGCTACAACGACCCCCTCAGCGTGTGCCTCCTCCGGAATGAGTACCTGCGAGGTTATGTCTCCCCACGGCGCGTCCTCGGCGAGCGCGGCTGCGACAATGCGGTCGACGTCGGCCGGGGATGGTCTGGCCGGTGTGAAATTCACGGAGCTCTCCTCAGGATGATGGGGCTGCCCTCGGGGGCGGAGGTGTCGGGAAAATCTGCTCGGTAATGCGCTCCACGCGATTCTGCGCGTGCCAGCGCAGACGCTGCGACGAGCCGGGAACAGAGGAGCAGATTCGCGGTCTCCCGCTCCGCGACAGAAGAGCCGTTCGAATGCCAATCGGCGAGTTGCTTCGAGGCAATACGGAGCCCCGCATCCTCGCGCAGGATGGAGACGTGGTCGGACATCACCCGCTGCACGTCAGCGCGGGCCGCGCGTACCGAACCGGGCGCCAGGCTCAGCGCCTCCGCCTCGACCGCCGGCCACTGCATGCGTTCTGCGGCGATCGCTTCCGCAGCCCGCGCGCCGAACACCAGTCCCTCCAGCAGCGAGTTGGACGCGAGCCGGTTGGCCCCGTGCACTCCGGTTCGGGCAACCTCCCCCACGGCGTACAGCCCAGGTACGGACGTCCGTCCTGCGGTGTCCGTCACCACTCCGCCCATCCAGTAGTGGGCAGCAGGGACAACCGGGAGCAAGTCGCGTGTCCAGTCGAAGCCTGCACGCGCAGTCACTGCGCTCAACGTCGGAAACCGCTGAGCGAGGAAGTCCGCACCGAGGTTCGTCGCGTCAAGAAAAACTTCCTCCCCTCCGGTCCGCGCAAGATGCAGTGCGATGCTGCGGGAGACAACATCACGCGGAGCAAGCTCACCGGCAGGATGATAATCAGCCATGAACCGACGCCCTGAGGCGTCCCTCAGCACTGCGCCCTCCCCACGCACCGCCTCGGAAATGAGCGGATGCCCGGCGACGTTCAGCGATGTCGGGTGGAACTGGAAAAACTCGAGGTCAGCCACCGCCGCGCCGGCGCGCCAGGCCGCCGCGACGCCGTCGCCTGTGGCCACGGACGGATTGGTGCTGTGCTGGAAGAGCCCTCCCGCACCGCCTGTCGCAAGCACAACCGCGTCAGCGGAAACTACACGATGGACACCGTTCTGCACGACGACGGCGCCGGTTACCCTCCCGTTGTCCCTGACGAGGTCCGCGGCAAAAGCGTGCTCCCACACGCCGATGCCGGGATCCGCCTGAGCGGCACGGACGAGCGGAGCCGCGATTCCCGCCCCGGTGGCATCCCCGCCAATATGTAGAATCCTTGAGGCTGCGTGCGCGGCTTCCCGACCGACTGCGAAATCACCATCCGCGGTGCGATCGAAGAGTGTTCCAAGATCCACCAGCCTCTGAATCTGGGCGGCCGCCTCCGAACAGAGAATGCGCGCGGCCCGTCGGTCGCAGTGCCCCGCTCCTGCCGCAAGGGTGTCGGCTACATGCGACTCGATGCTGTCATTCTGCAGGCCTAAGCGGCGCTCGCCGGCCTGGCCCGGCTCAGGAATCACTGCAGCAATCCCGCCCTGTGCGTACCAGGTGTTGCTCTCGACAAGCGCGCCCTTGGCTAGAACGGTGACCTGCGCATCAGTTCGCCGGCGCACCTCCAGCGCCGTGTACAGCCCCGCGATTCCGCTGCCGATGACGAGGACGGCGGTCACGGTTTGGCCGCCAGCATTCGCTCAAGCGCTACCCGTGCATCCGACGCCACGTCGGAGTCGACTCCGATTTGATTGCGGACCACTCCTGCGACCAGTCCCTCAAGCACCCATGCCAGATAGCCCGGATGGATCCGGTACATGGTCGAGCACGGGCAGATGACGGGATCCAGGCAGAAGATGGTGTGCTCGGGATGCTCCGCGGCGAGTCTGTTCACCATGTTGATCTCTGTCCCCACCGCGAACACGGAACCCGGCTCTGCCGCAGCGATTGCCTTCCGGATGTAGTCCGTTGACCCGGCTTCGTCAGCGGCGTCCACAACGGGCATGGGGCACTCCGGGTGCACGATGACCCTCACCCCGGGGTAATCAGCCCGTGCCTTCTCGATCTGGTTCACGGTGAAACGCTTATGCACGGAGCAAAAGCCGTGCCAGAGGATGACCTGCGAATCCAGGAGCTCCTGCTCGGTGTTGCCGCCCAGCACCTTGCGGGGGTTCCACATGGGCATCCGCTCGAGCGGCACCCCCATGGCTTTGGCTGTATTCCGGCCCAGGTGCTGATCCGGGAAGAAGAGAACGCGCTGGCCCCGCTCGAACGCCCAGTCGAGCACTGTGGCAGCGTTCGACGACGTACAAACGATGCCGCCGTGGCGGCCACAGAAGGCCTTCAACGCAGCTGAGGAATTCATGTAGGTGACCGGGATGACCGGTTGGCGGCCGGCGTCGTCGGGCTCTGTTCCGAAAAGCTCCTCGAGCTGTTCCCAGCAGTCCGCCACCGAATCGGCGTCAGCCATGTCCGCCATCGAGCATCCCGCGGCAAGGTTCGGCAGAATGACAGTCTGGTCAGGACTGGACAGAATGTCAGCGGTCTCCGCCATGAAATGCACTCCGCAAAACACGATGGCTTCGGCGTCGGGCCGGGTTAGCGCCGCGTTGGCGAGCTGAAAGGAATCTCCCACGAAGTCAGCGTGCTTGACGACCTCGTCCCGCTGATAGAAGTGGCCGAGGATGACAAGGCGCTCGCCCATCGCTTCCTTTGCTGCGAGGATCCGCGCTTCGAGCTCCACCTCACCGGCCCGCTGGTATTCCTCTGGAAGCACCTCCTGCCGCGGCGTTGAAACCGGCGCCGTGTCAGTCATCGAAGCGCCGGGCCCGTAGTCCGGACCCTGATTGGAGACGCCAGGCATGTCGAACTCCCATGGTCCCCTCGCGAGGTCCGGGCTGCAGGTACCACCGCGTGCGCTTGACCGCTCGGCGTCCTGGCGGGACATGAGTTGGATGGCGGTATTAATGCTCGTCATGGTGGTTCTCCCTGATGGAAACGGGCTCCGGTGAGCCGGTGGGTGTTTGGTGGTCTGGGCGTGCCTTCAAGGCGAGGCCGGCAGGGGTTGCCTGACACTGCCGTCCGGGACGGGCCCGGCATAGCGGTAGAGCCGCGGTGGCCGGTGCCGTGTGCCCGTGAGGTGCTCGTCAGTAGGTTCGATGTGCGGAGTTGAACGGAGCTGCCGACGGAAGTTGGCGGGGTCCAGTTCCTTGTCGAGCACCGCCTCGTATACCTCCCGGACCTGCGCAAGCGTGAACCGTTCGCCCAGAAGGTGGTAGGCAATCGAGCCGTACTCCATCTTGTTGCGCAGCCGCCAGAGCGCGTACTTCACGATTTCGTTGTGATCGAAGGCGAGCGACTCCAACCGGTCCGCGCGGAACCACCGAACGTTCTCGGATTCGCGCGTCAACGCTGCCTCGTCCGGTTGAACCAGCGCCCAGTACACGATCGACACCAGACGCTGCCCCGCAGACCGGTCCAGGCCTCCGAAGGCGTACAGCTGCTCCAGATAACGAGGTGCAAGCCCGGTGGTCTCGAGGAGGTTGCGCGATGCCGCATCCTGGAGCGACTCTGAGTGCGCCAATGGTCCACCCGGCAGCGCCCACTGGCCAAGGTACGGCTGGCGAATTCGCCTGACCAACGGCAACCACAGCGTTGGCCTGCCCGAGGACTCACTCGGGCGCAGGGCGAAGATCACTGTGGAAATAGCCAACGACGGCGGCTGCACGCGTCGTTCGGAGACGTTCGCTGAAGTTGCGCTCATGCTGGCTCTCCCTTCACCCTCCGTACTTATAGTCATCATGACTATAAGTGATTCTAGCGCGGCACCTCGATCGGCGCCGAATTGATGCGCTCCATGACGGACATGCCGGAAGATTCCGGGAATGACAGCGAAGCACTATCAGCCAATTTGCATCCGGGCAGAAGCGGTGACTAAAGTCACACGGGTTGGCCACTGCTGGCCGGGCGGCGGAGATCTGTTCAATGAAGCACAGTTCTCTGCCGCTTTTTCTTTTCGTACGAGTCCCGGCAAGGGACGCTAGAGTTCAGGAAAGACCGCAGCAAGAGCACCGGGGAGGAACTCATGGGACGTCACAGCGATCATCTGGTTGAGGGAACAAACCCGGGATTGAATGTCCTTGTCCACGAGCCCGCGAGCCCGTCAGCACTGCGCCCCATCCTGCTCCTTCACGGGTTCGCCTCCTCGGCCCGGCTCAATTGGGAAGATTCCGGCTGGATTCGTGCCCTTACTGACGCCGGCCGCAAAGTCGTCACCCTCGACCTCCCCGGTCATGGATCAAGTACGGCTCCCGAAGAAATGGACTCCTACTCCCCCAGCCGCATCCGGGCGGACCTGCTCCAGATACTGCTCGATGCACACGTCCACCCCCTCGCCGACGGTCAGCCGGGCAGCGGCGTCGACATCATCGGATACTCGCTCGGTTCACGTCTGGCGTGGGAATTCGGCGCCACGCAACCGGAACTGGTGCACCGTATGGTGCTTGGCGGACCTGGAAGCGGCGATCCGCTGGCGGCGTTCGACCTGGCAGCCGCGCAACGATTCCTGACCGACGGGTCACCCATCGCCGACGAGTCGACCAGCAGTCTGCTTCGGATGGCACGGCTTATTCCGACAAACGACGTCTTTGCACTGCTCACCATGGTCGAGGCAATCAAGCGAGAGCCTTTCGTGCCCGGTGACGCCATACCTCACATGCCGCTCCTCCTGGTGGCCGGAGACAAGGACGAACGAGCGCAGACCCTCCCGGAACTGGCGGAGCTGAGCGGCCATGCGGAAATACTCTGGCTCCCAGGAAGAACCCATACCAACGCAGTAACGTCCCGGACCTTCAAGAGCGCGGCCATCAATTTCCTCGCCGCGTAACGATTATTGAACGTTTGAGGCTGCGGCGCGGGGCGGTCTTCCGCATCTCTCCGCGCAGGGTAGAATGTTAGAGGTGATCAGCATGCTTATCACCTGCTCTTCACCCCCATAACTTTTCTTTCTTCCCCGGAGGTCTCACGTGGATGAACTCCTGGCCGAGCGGTACCAACCCATTGAGCTGATTGGTACCGGCGGCGCAGCATCGGTGTTTCGGGCACTGGACCGAAACCTCGGCCGGGACGTGGCAATCAAGGTATTCAACCCCACCACCTCCGATGATGACGATTACCGGCGTCAGCATACAGAGACCCTGTTGCTCTCGACGCTGAACCATCCCGGGCTGGTGACGCTGCATGATGCCGGCCTGCAGGATGACGGCAGCGGCAAGACCACCAGTTTCCTTGTCATGGAACTGGTCGACGGACTGGATCTGCGCAAGCTGTTGAAATCCGGTCCGCTTCCTTCCGAGCACGTGGCTCAACTGGGTGCGGATCTCGCGGATGCGCTGGCCTACATCCACTCGCAGGGAGTCATCCACCGCGACGTGAAACCTGCGAATATCCTGATGTACCACTCCGGGGAGCAGGACACCCGCCTCTACCCCAAACTCACCGACTTCGGCATTGCCCGAATGGTGGAAGCAACGCACTCCACCGCACATGGCGCCACCATCGGCACGGCCAACTACCTCAGTCCGGAGCAGGCAGAGGGTGCGCACGTGGAAACGAGCAGCGACATCTATTCGCTCGGCCTGGTGCTTCTGGAATGCCTTACCGGGGAAAAGGCGTTTCCCGGCCCCGTCGTCGAGGCCGCCGTTGCCCGCCTCCTGCGGGACCCGGATGTTCCTGAGTCCCTCGGCGCCGACTGGGTCAATCTCCTCACGCGCATGACCGCCAGAAATCCGCAGTCGCGCCCTGACGCGCATGAGGTCGCGCTTGCGCTGCGCGTGGGAAGCGACTCCGATAAGGACGGCGGCATGATCCTCAATCTGCCAACACCCAGTGACACTCAGGCAGATACACCCGACGTGATCACGGGCGGAGTGACGACCGGAAACGTTCACATTCCCGAACCGCCCTCACACGCCCCGTCACTGGGTTAGCAGCTTCCAGCGTCAGAAACCGCTCAGTGCCTCACTTGGAGTCCCCGTCCTCATCCGGGTCTTCCTCCGGTTCGAAGCTGCTCGGCTCCTCAGTTGTAGTCGCGCCCACACCGTCCTCGGTGTCGGGTATGGTTCCTTCCGGCTCCGTGCTGGTGGAATCCCCGCTCTGGCGGTCGTCTTCCCGGTCGTGTGAATCATGCGTCATGGTGACCTCCGTAGTTGGAACCGGATTGTTACATCTTCGATCCTAGGGTCATTGATGTCGCCTGCGAAAGGTGCAGCCGCCACCAGGACCGGCGATGTCCAATCACTTGAGAAATTTGGAGGTCCGCCGATCTGCCAGTTGCTTCCCTCCTGTCTGGCAGGTTGGGCAGTACTGGAGCGCGGAATCGGCGAATGAAATTTCACGAACAGAGTCCCCGCACACCGGGCAGGGCTGACCGGTCCGGCCATGAACCTTCATCTCCCGCCGCTTGGAATCCTTCAACTCCTTCGCCGGCTTGCCGTCGGCCGCAGCAATAGCCGATTGCAGGACCGAGTGCATCGCGTCGTGAAGCACCCCCACTTGTTCATCAGTCAGCTTGGATGCGAGGGCAAACGGAGACAGGCGGGCGGCATGCAGGATTTCGTCGCTGTAGGCGTTGCCGATTCCCGCAATGAAAGACTGGTCCCGCAACGCACTCTTCACCTGGCTGCGGTGCCCATGGAGCATTGCCATGAACTGCTCCCGGCCGATGTCCAGCGCTTCGGGTCCCAACCGGCTTACCCCCGGAACCTCCGCCACCTTCCGGACGAGGTAGACCGCTGCTGACTTCTTTGTGCCCGCCTCGGTGAGATCGAATCCGTAGCCTGCTGGTTCCGAACATCTCAATCTCAACGCAATCGGCCCCTTGCCCGGCCGCAGGGCGGTATCCGGAAGCGCGTTAGACCAACGCAGCCAGCCGGCTCGCGCGAGATGCATCACGAGATACACGCCTTCAAGGCTCAGGATGAGGAACTTTCCCCTCCTGTCCACGCCGGTGAAGGTCATCGAGGACACGGCGTCAAGGGGAACCTCGGCAGTCTTCAGCACGGCGAAAGAGCCAAGCTCAACGTTCCCTACCCGGGCTGGTTCACCGTCCTCCGGCACTAATTTGCCGGCCAGGAAGTGGGCCAGTCCCTGTACCTCAGGCATCTCAGGCATGGCACTACGGTACCGCGGGAGGCCTTCGCTGCGAGTGCTGCGCCACGAAACCTCCAGGGCAACAGAGCAGCAGGTCTTCCACTACCGTGTAGGAGGGAGCAGGTGAACGGTGCCGGCTCCGGGCCGGAAGGAATCAGGAACACAAACGATGGTCGGCGCAACCGGTACATCCCCCCGCTCAGCGGGCAGGCCGCTGAACAGGATTCTTTCCCAGGAAGCAATCACCCGGGCGGCTCTCACGCTCATCGAAACCCGCGGGTATGAGGGCTTGACCATGTCTTCCCTTGCCCGCGCTCTCAAAGTGGCGCCGTCGTCGTTATATAACCACGTGGAATCCAAAGGCGACGTACTCATCCTTCTGCAGGACCACGTCATGACTCAGGTGGACGTGTCAGGTTTCGAGTCCGAACCGTGGGAGCAGGCTGTCCGCCGGTTCGCCTGGTCCTATCGCGATGTCTTCACCCGGCATACTCCGCTTATCCCGGTGATCGCCGTACTGCCCGTGAGCGGCGCGTCGCAGACCCTTGCCGTCTATGAGGCAGTGACCCGTGGATTTGAGAAGGTCGGCTGGCCGGAACCTTTGATCGTGCCGGCAATCATTGCTCTTGAGTCTTTTATCTTCGGGTCCGCGTTCGACGCGACGGCCCCGGAAACGATCTTCGAATCGGGACCTCTGGCAGGGGCTTATCCCCGATTCACTGCTGCCGTGTCCGCGCGCAAGGACCAGGCGAACCAACGGCAGGCGGACGCTGCGTTCGGTCTCGGGCTTGACTCACTCATCACTGGGCTCAAGTCAGCGGCGGCAGTGCATCAGCAGTGACGCCAAATACACCGGCACAAGTTCGCGCAGCTGAACGTATGCGGTTTGTTGAATCAGAGGCCGGACATGCAAAAGGCCGGCTCGGTGGGCTGGGGGAACCCGTGGCGAGCCGGCCTTTCGTGTACCGGACCCGTCAGTCCGGCGGCGGGCCCCTCGTACAAGGCCCGTCTTGATCCTCAGTGTATGAAGGGCCGGCAGCGGACGCCATGGGGAGAACTACCCATGGATTCCACTGCCGGGCGCCGACGTTCCGGCTACTTCGCCTGAGTGTGACCGGAACCGACGTGCAGCGGTACCCCGCGTGTCTCCTTCACCATGGTCACAGCCGCGAACGAGATGGCGCAGAGCACCATGATGTAGACGCCGATCGAAATGGACGAGCCGGTGCCCCTCAGCAATGCTTCCGCAATCAGCGGGGCGAAGGCACCACCGAGGATGGCGCCCAGTGCGTAACCGATTCCGATACCGGAGTACCGCACGTTCGCAGGGAACATTTCGGCATACATCGCGGACATCGGTCCGTAGGACAGCCCCAAACCGATCGTAAGGACGAACAGAGCGACTCCATAGGCGAGGATGTTGCGCGTGTCGATCATCAGGAACAGGGGGATCATCCAGACGAACACGAGCCCATAGCCGATCTGGAAAGTACGCACCCGGCCAATCCGGTCGGAAAGAATGCCTCCGTACATCGTGAAGATCAGCCAGCCGAAGGAGGCAAGCAGGGTGGCGAACAGCACGGGCCCGCCGGGCATCCCCAGCGTGCGCTGGGCGTACGCCGAGAAGAAGGCGATGAGGAGATAGCCTGCCGCGTTGTTAGCAATGAAGATGGCTGCGGTCAGTA
The DNA here is from genome assembly GCF_056679915.1 of Arthrobacter sp. PTI12. Lineage (NCBI taxonomy): Bacteria > Bacillati > Actinomycetota > Actinomycetes > Micrococcales > Micrococcaceae > Arthrobacter > Arthrobacter sp. PTI12. The sequence goes on from NZ_CM155256.1 coordinate 2,487,321, forward strand.
CAACCTGCTTGGTGTTGTGGCGGAAGAGCTCCTTGAGCGGAACAGATGATTCCTGCTTCCGCTCGGTCATCTCCTTGAAAACGGGGCTTTCCGCAACTGCCTTGCGGATGAAGTAGCCGACAACGATGAGGACCACGGAGAGCAGGAACGGAACCCGCCAGCCCCAGGCGAGGAAATCTTCCTGGGACATGGAAGAGCGCAGCAGGAACAGCACCAACGTTGCGATGATCATGCCAACGGGAACACCGATCTGGGGGTATGCACCCCAAAAGCCGCGCTTGTGAACCGGAGCGTGCTCTACCGCCATCAGGGCCGCACCGCCCCATTCTCCGCCTGCCGAGAAGCCCTGTAGGATGCGCAGCAGCATCAACAGAATCGGCGCCGCCACGCCGATCTGCGCGTAGGTCGGCAGGAGGCCGATCAAGGCGGTGGCCGAACCCATCATCACCAGGGTGAAGACGAGCATGGCCTTGCGCCCGATGCGATCCCCCAGGTGACCTGCAACTACCGCTCCGAGCGGCCGGAAGAAGAAGCTGATGCCGATAGTGGCCCATGAGACCAGCTGCGCCAGGCCCGGACTGTCCTCGTTCAGCGGCGCGAAGTACAGCTGCGCGAAGACGAGACCCGCGGCTTGCGCGAATATGAAGAAGTCATACCATTCGATGGTGGTACCGACCATGGTCCCCGCGACGACCTTGCGGTCCTCCCGAGACATGCGCTGCCGTGGGGCAGCCGTTGAAGACGTCATTGTTACTCCAGGTGGGACGGACTTTAATTACCGACAGAACGTTCGGTAACTGTGGTTCAGATCATACTCTTCAGGGGCACTACACCGCAGCATTACCGGAAGTCGACGCCTCCTATTGCCCGCCGCTGCCGTTAACCGACCAAACAGGCAGTTGCAGTTCGATAGTTGAACATATCGTTCCGATATAGAATAATATCCGAGTGTGAGCTCCGACACAACACCATCGCCCCAGCATTCGCAGACCCTGTCCCGCGGCCTGCGATCCCTCGAGATTCTCGCGGATGCTCCGCGGGCGCTATCAATTGCCGAGTTGTCAGTGGAGTTGGGCGTCCACCGCTCCATCGCATACCGGATTGTGCGCACGCTGGAAGATCATTCGCTCATCGTCAGGGACGATGCCGGCAAAATCACGTCCGGCCCTGGTCTGGCCGCCCTAGCGCGAGGAGTTTCCCGTGACCTGCAGACTGCAGCGCTTCCTGAATTGACGGTTCTGGCGAACGAACTCGGTATGACCGCATTTGTCGCCGTCTGGGACCGCCACGACTGCGTCACGCTTGTGACGGTCGAGCCGCGCCACTCCAGCGCCGCCGTCGCCCAGCGGCCGGGAACACGGCACGCCTTCAGCGCGGGCGCGCCGGGCATTGCAATCCAGTCGGCGGTGAGCGAGGAGGATTGGGAGCGGCTCGCGCCGGGCCAGCTCTACCGGGAAGAAGCTGCTGCAGCGCGCTTGCAGGGCTTCGCCACCAGCCACGATGAGGTTATCGCCGGCCTGTCGTCCGTTGCAGCTCCCATCCGGCTCGCCGGCGGACTGCCTGCGGCGGTGGCCGTCGTCTACATCCGCTCAGCCCACCCGGAGGCTGAACTCGGTCTGCGGATTGCGGGCAGCGCCCGCACCATCGAGGAACAGCTCAGCTGACTTCCGCCGCGTCAGTCCTGCTGGGCAGCACCACGGTCGACACCACGCCCAACAGCAGGAGTACGACGGCGGCCGCCATCGGAACCGCGAAAGCTTCACGGACGCTCGCCTCCGCCAGCGCTCCTGCTATGGACGCTCCAAGCGCCGTGCCGGCGACAATGCCGCTAGCCAACAGGGTCATCACCGTGCCGACCAGGTGCTTCGGGGCCACGAGTGAGCCGACGCTGAAAATTGTGACCATCGTTGGACCGACCGGGATCCCGAGGATCAGTAGTGCTGCGAGCATGAACGGAATGTCCAGAGCAAGGAGGGGCAGGAAAGCGGCCGCGCTCATCATCGCCGCTGAAGCCACCCACCGCAGTGGGTGGCGGAATCGCTGTGGCCAGTACGCTACCGACAAGGCGGTGAGGGCGGAGCTGACGCCCATGACGGCATACAGCAGGCCCGCCGCCGTCTCCGCTCCGAAACCTCCGGCGAAGGCGATCAAGGCGGTCTGGGTCGAACCGAAGAAGGTGCCCATCATCACCATCCCGAGAACCGGCAACGCCACAAGAAAACCGGTATGCGCTCTTCGCTGGGTCTTCACCTCCGAGCTTCGCGTCCGAGGGCGGCGCCGCAGCGGAATTACCGCCCGTTCCGTTGGGTGCACAGCGAAGGCGGAAACAAAAGCCAGGGTCAGTGCTGCTGCGAGGGCTAGCGGCAGCCAGGGCGCAATCAGGCTCGCCAGCAGTCCCACCAGCGCAGGACCCAGCACGAAGGTCAACTCATCGGCCGTGCTCTCGTAGGAGAGCGCCGTGTCGAGATCCGTTGGTCGTTTGTCCTGGGTCAGTGCCATCCAGCGAACCCTTGCCAATGGACCGATTTGAGGGCAGGTGGCGCCCATGAGGAAGGCAGCAATGAGCGTGGGAAGCAGCCCTGTTTCGATGCCCGACACGCCGCTGACAATGATCGAACCGACGATCGCCACGGTATTGAGTGCGGCTGAGAGCAGCAGGACCGGGCGTTGGCCGTAGCGGTCCGCCAGGAAACCGAGGACCGGCGCGCCCAGTGCAGAACCGACGCCGACAGCGCCGGCTGCAAAACCACCGAAAGCGTAGGAATCCGTGCCGGCTGTCACCAGGGTGAGCGCTCCAACGGTGAGCATCGCCAGAGGCAGGCGGGCAATCAAGCCGAGTGGAAGGAAACCTGCGCCTGCAATCTCAGGTAGCCGGCCGAAACGTCCGCGGTGCGAGGTATCTACTTCAGAGGTTGGTGTAGCCATGTGCACTCCGGGTGCTATGAAACGCGCATCGTCCCTCCTCCCGATGCGCCCAACCCGGTAACACCAGCAATTTTACACTCGCTGCAGCTGATTGACGAAGCGCACGGTAGACCCTGTCCGGCTCTTGGAAACGTGCAGCTGGGCGGGGATCCGCTGCATCAGGTCGGCAACATGGCTGACGAGTCCGACTACACGTCCGCCGTCACGCAGGCTCTCCAGGGCGTCCATCACCTGCTCGAGGGAATGCTCGTCGAGACTTCCAAACCCCTCGTCAACGAAAAGCGTCTCGATATCCAGGCCGCCTGACTCCTGCTGCACGACGTCGGCAAGCCCCAATGCGAGCGCCAATGATGCCATGAATGACTCGCCGCCGGACAGCGTTGCCGTATCCCGGTGCAGTCCGGTCCAGCTGTCAATGACATTCAAACCAAGGCCCGATTTTCGATTTCCCGACTTGGAATCACTGTGGACAAGCGAGTACCGGCCGTCTGACATTTTCTGCAGCCGCTCGGTTGCGGCACCTGCAACCTGTTCCAGGCGGGCCGCCAGCACATAGGTCGCCAAGCTCATCCGATACAGGTTCTCGCCGTTGCCCCTGGCTGTGTCAGCAATCGACCTGGCGAGCTGGTGAGCGTGCCGCAGCGGCACGAGCCGTTCCTCAAGCGCTGCTGCCCTGTCCGCATAGGAGCCCATCTGAACCACTGACTGCTCCAGCAGCCCCACCTCCAGGACAGCCTGGTCAAGAAGCTTCGATGCGTCCGCTTCCTCGGTCGCGGCCGACGCAATGTCATCTTCGTTCGGCACGGGGCTGCCGTCCTTCTCCAGAATGGCGGCGGCCAGGTTCTCCGGCCGCCGCAGGTCCCGTTCGATCCGATGAGCAGAATTTTCGGCATCGCGGATGGCCCGCTCCGCGGTTTCGGCCTCCGTGCTGGTCAGCAGCGCGTCGCGGGCGGCTTCCGCTGAAGCGAAGTCCGTTATAGACAGGCGTGTCCGCAATGCAGCTTCGGCCTTGTCAAGGTTCTCCTCTGCCTGCTCACAGCGATTCAAGGCAGCGCACACCGCCCCAAGACTCCGCTCCGTTGCTTCGAGCGCCGTGATTTTCTTCTCAACGGAATCGTAAGAACCACGCACGTCAGACAGCTTTGCGGCCAACGCCGCCTCCTGCTCCGCGAGTGCGGCTAGCCGTGATGATTCTTCTGCCTGAGTCCGCGCAAGGTCCGCCTGTTGCTCGTGCAGCCTGGCAAGCGTTGTATCCGCCGCGGTCTTCCGTGTGCTGAGGTCGGTGGCCAGACGGACCGCCCGTTCCGCTTCCGCATGCTCCTGCTCAAGGGACACAAGCGTAGCGCGAAGCTGCCCGGCATCGGCTTCGCCGCTTCTGGCGCGTAGCCCGGCGGCCTTCAACGCGGCCTCGTCGCGGGCCGCGGCGGTCTTCCGCAGCCGGTTCTCGGCTGCATCCTGCTCTTCCCTGGCAAGTGCTTCGTGTTCGCGGGTGACGAGGGACTGCGGATCCGCAGCTGCAGGCGCCGGATGATCCTCACTCCCGCAGACGGGACAGGGCTCCCCTGCATCCAACCGCTCGGCAAGCTCCGCAGCTGCCTGTTCCAGACGCGCCTGGAGTTTCCGCAGCCAGTCATCTTTCGCTGTGAGAAAGAGTGCTTGATGCTCCTGCTGCAGCTCGTTCAGCTCACGCACAGCACGTTCCGCACTGTCCGCCTGCCCCAGCAACTCCAACCGGCTGGCCGCTTCGATGCACTCCGTTGCCAGTTGTCCTTCACGGGCTGCCATCACCTGCGCGTCTTCCAGGCGCGATGTCAGTTCGACGTATTCCCGCCGCAACTGTTCATCTGTTTCACTGCAGCGCGTTGCCTCGGCCTTCTGACGCTCCAGAGCAGTCTCGGTAAGACGAATCCTTGCTGACAGCTGGCTGAGGTCCTTTTCCAGCGGCAGGGCTGCGCGCGTCGCGGCCAAAGATTCACGAACCACCTCGTGAGCACGTTCGAACGTGGCCAGCGACCGCAGGGAGTCGGGATGGAGAACCTCGGGGGCTTCGTGCCGGACTGCGGGATCGGCTTGCAACGGACGTGCTGCTGATTGCAGGCCCTCCCGCAGATTATGCACCTCTGCAGCCGCCTCGTCCCTCGATTGCAGCGCTCCCTGGAGGATTTGAGCGCGTTGGTGATCTGCCAGCTTTGCCCTCAGAGTTCCAGCCCCGACCAAGGCACCCTGGTTAGCCTGCGCTTCTGAAACCAGCTCGCGGAACGTCAGGCGATCCCTGCGCTCCGCCTCAAACCGGGTGCGCCTCTCTGCGGCGGCATCGCGCAGGATCCTGAGCTCGCGGGTCCTTTTCCGACCCTCAGCCACGGCCGCCGTCAGCAGGTCTTGAAGAAGCACGGGATCAGGCGTCCAATCAACGGAGGCACTGCCCTCGTGGCCGGAACCATCCGGTTCTCCTTCCGGGAATGACGCCGGGGTGCTTGACTGCCGGGGCGTCAGGCCGTGGCGCTCAACTTCCTCTGCAGCCCGACTGAGGAGGGCCTCCAGCTCGGTCTCGGCCTCCTGGAGCCGCGCGGATGTCCGTGCGGAGTGCTCTGCCAGCATGTGTTCCATAGTCGAGAACCGGTCGGTTGCGAACAGCCGCTGCAGGAGCTCGCCGCGAGCGGCTGCGTCCGACCGGAGGAAAGCCGCAAACTCTCCCTGCGGCAACATGACGACGCGCGTAAACTGTTCACGGTTCATTCCCAGAAGATTCTGGAGCTCCGCTCCCGCTTCATCATTGCGAGTGGACCGGGTTACCCACTCGCCGGCAACCCTTTCGCGCAGCAAGGTCTTGGCCTGCTCTGTGGTTGTTCCGCTTCCGCGTTTGGACGGCCGGTTCCAGGAAGGGTTTCGGGTCACTTCCAGACGCCGGGATCCCGCCGAGAACTCGCACACCACTTCCGGCGCAAGCGCATCGGGGGCGTGGTCGCTGCGCAGCCGCTTCGCGTTCTGACGTGCTCCCGGAACGGAACCATACAGCGCGAAACAGATGGCATCGAGCACGCTGGACTTACCCGCCCCGGTGGGCCCGTTCAGCAGGAACAGGCCTTGTTCGGTGAGGGCGTCAAAATCGATGTGCTGGCGCACGGCAAAGGGCCCGAAGGCCTGTATCTCGAGTCTGTGGATTCTCATGCGCCGCTTTCAGCTGCCCGCAGGGCGTCGATCGTCTCAGCGAACAGGGCTGCCTCCTCGGTGCTGGCACTGCGTTGACGTACATGCTCAAGGAACCCGCAGCAGATGGAAGCATCATCAGCGGCCTGGGCGATCCGTTCACTGTAGGTACGCTCTTCCCCCGCGTTTCGGGACGGTTCGAACGCGAGCACCAGGGTTCCCGGAAACCGTGCCCGCAACCGTTCCATGGCCTGGTGCGGCCGCTCGGCATCGGTGAGCGTCACCTGGCACCACGCGTTTTCTGCCGCTGCGTGCTCCGGCGCAGTGATGAGCTCAGCGATAGGACCGCGCAGGATTGCAAGCTCGCGTTGCGGGGCCCACTTCACCGGCTGGATTTCACCTACCCCACCTTCATCGATGTCTACCAGCCAGGCTCCCTTCGACTGCCGCGCCTCGGAGAAGGAATATGCCAGCGGAGATCCGGAATAACGTACCCGCTCCTGCAACTGCTGCTGCCCATGGAGGTGGCCCAGCGCAACGTAGTCAAACCCTTCGAAGAGGTTCAAGGGCACAACGCCGAGACCGCCCATGCTGAGCTCCCGTTCGCTGTCCGAGCCGACGCCGCCACTGGCGAAGGTATGTGCCATGACGACCGAGTGCACGATTGATTGCGTGCGGCGCCGCCGCAGGTCCGACCTGATCTGATCCAGCGCCGCAGCAGTCACTGCCGTATGCGTGGAACTCTCACAATTAAGCGGATCCGCAACCATCCGGGGTTCAAGATATGGCACACCGTAGACGGCAACCTCAATCCCCTCGTCAATTCTGAAAACGGCAGGGCGCCCGATGTCTTCCAACCGGGTACGGAGGTGGACCCCTCCGCGCTCAATGAGCTTCCCGCCGAATCCCAGCCGCACTGCCGAGTCATGGTTGCCGCTGCTGACCACCACCTGCGCGCCGGCTACCGTAATCCGTTCCAATGCCTCGTCGAAGAGCTCGACGACGTCAACGCCAGGCAAAGCGCGATCATAGACATCACCGGCAATAAGCACCACGTCCACGTTCTCCTCGCGGACCGTCTTCTCCAACTGATCGACGAAAAGCCGCTGAGCCTCGAGCATCCCAACACCGTGGAAGGAGCGGCCCAAGTGCCAGTCTGACGTGTGCAATAACCTCATGATTCCAAGCTACCGGCCGTCTCCGACAGTTTCGGACGGCAACGCCGAAGCACCGGTTGGAACGCCGCCCGGACGGTCGGTACGCGCTACGGGGTGCCGTCGTCGTCATGGGTGTCACGGCGGGCTGCCAGCGTAGCGGCGGCTGCCGCGGAACCGGCTGCAGTGTCGCCGGTTTCCGGAGCGCCGTTGTCCCCCGCCGGGGCGGACACGCTCTGCCGGCTGTGGATCGCGAGGTCGAAGCTCCGGTAGAGCAGGCCCGCGATCAGCGCACCGAGCAGGGGTGCAAGCCAAAAGAGCCACAGCTGCTGGACTGCCCACGCCTCGGCGAACAGTGCCGTTGCCGTGGACCGGGCAGGATTGATCGCGCCGTTGTCCATGGGAGCGAGCGCGGTGAGCAAGACGGCGTATCCCAGGCCGATGGCGAAGGGAGCCGCTGCACGTGAAAGTGACCGGCCGGTCGATCCAAGCACTACTGCGGTCAGCAGAGCAGCCGCAGTGACCTCGATCAACAGCACACTCGCGATCGGGAACTGGGTGGAGGAGTGCTCCGCATATCCGTTCGCCGCTGCCGAGAACAGCCCGGCAGTCTGGATGTCCTGCGGGTGCGCGCTGAAAATCACCCAGAACAGGCCGGACGCCGCAAGCCCGCCAAGAACCTGCGCCATGATGAAGGGCAGCACCGACCTCCACGCCAGGCGCCCGGCCATCGCCAGTCCGAGGGTGACAGCGGGGTTGAAGTAACCGCCCGATAGCCGGCCGAATGCGGCGATGGCCGCGGCCATCCCCAGCCCGAATGCCACACCGGGAGCAATGCCGCCCTGCGGATTGAGCATGGTCACGCCCAAGCCGCCCAGGATCACCAGAAACGATCCAAGCGCCTCCAGCAGGGAAGCCGTGATGAGGCCCGGGCCGTTGTCGTCGTACCGAGTGCCCGTGGCGGGCTTTTCCTGGCTGATCGGGTGCATGGTGGTTGATTCCTTCGATGGTGGTGCGTGCTGGGCACGAGGCAAACCCGTCAAGCGTTCCACTCGTATCTGGGCGTTTCCTGAAGGCATCGTGGCAGGGATCGGCTGGGCGGACTGCCTAGACTAGCGGGGTGACATCTTCTGAATGCTTCCCCCCTGCATTGCGCAGCAGAATCACCGGCTCGATCCTGGCCTGTGCACTCGGTGAGGCTGCCGCAGGATCACCCGATGCGTCTATCTTCGGCGATGCCACCGCACTGACGCTCTACACGGTCGACGGCATGACTGAAGCGCTCGAGTGGGCCAACGACGGCGTCGCAGCCGATGAAACCGCCTGTCTCTGGCTTGCATACCTCCGGTGGCTCGGGACTCAGGGAGAGGCACCGCCGTCGTCCGCTCCCGCTCCTCCTGCCCGCTGGATCGACAGGCAGGACGTCCTGCATACCCGACGGCACTCGGACGCTGCCAGCATCCGTGCGCTCAGAAGCGGCGAGATGGGCAGCCGTCAGCGGCCGCTTGAAACGGACGACGACGGCCCCGGTGCGCTCCAGCGGTCCGCACCCTTCGGCCTCATCGCCAATGTTCCGCCCGCGATGGTCGAGAAGCTCACACTCGATGCCGCAGCGATCACACACGGCAATCCCGCTGCCCGGATTCCCGCAGCAGTCTTCGCCGGCCTGATTCATGCGATCGCCCACCGGGAACTCTCGCTGTCGGACGCTGTAGCCGAAGCTGCAGCGCACGCGGCGGCATTGGGGTCGACCGACCTCTCGGTCCAGCTCACGAGTCCGGATGCCGGCGCGCTCCCGACTGCTTCACCGACTGCCGGAAACATCCTGTGCGAGGCAATCAGGCTGGTGCTTGCCACCGCAACCGACGACGACGCTGCCCATGTGAGCGCTTTCCTCGCCGCTGCTGCGGAGCAGGATGCGCCTGCAGCGCGGGTTACCGGAGCTGTTGCCGGTGCAATCATCGGCGCACTGCATGGACGCGATGTACTCCCTGCCGCCGCAATTGATCAGCTCACGGGAGCACGGGCGGTCGAGGAATTAGCCGGCCGCTTCGCCTCCGAAATGGGCGCATAGGAAAGGCTCTACTGGCTCGTGACGGGCCAGCGTCCCTCGGTCATCTGCAGGAACTCTGCTTCCGAGAGCACTTCAATGTTCTGGCCCCGGCCGTGAAGCTCCATCACGCGTCGTGCCTTGCCCGTTACCCGACCACTGCGCAGATCTGCGGCAACGAAACCGTTCCCCACCACCAGCACTGTGGTCTTGCGGGTCACGGCGCTTGCCGGTTGCGCTCCGAGCACAGCGGCCCGCTGCTTTGCCTGCGGCCGCGGAATCCCGAGGTCGCCGGTGAAGACAACAGTCTGCCCGTACAACGGGTGTGTGGGATCCGCAGCCGGGTTCGGGTCCGGGTTCAGTCCTTCGTCCGGCCAACCTGCCCAGCCGGTGGCGGGCCCCCGTTCCAGCGCCGTACGGGTCGCCTTCGAAAGCTCGGAAATTCCTGGCTCGTAGGCTTCAAGACGGGACAGCTTCAGCCGGTGCCCGGATACAAGCTCCTCGAGCGTCGCCGCTTCGGCGCGACGCGCGATGTCCACCAGAATTCCTGCGCAGGCGCGGGCATCCTCAACAGCGTCATGGTGGTTCACCAACGGCACTCCGGCAGCTTCCGCCACGTAAGGCAGCGAGTAGGAGACAAGGAAGTAGCTGCGGCGCGAGAGCAGAACCGTGCAAGCGTAGTCGTAAGCAGGACCGGCCAGGTTGGACACTTCAAGCGCCGAACGGATAACGCCCATGTCGAAGGCAGCGTTGTGGGCCACTACGACATCGCTTCCAATGAAGGCACCGATCTCCGGGAACAGCTCACCGAAAGTCGGCTGGTGCGCCACCATGTCGGCGGTGATCCCGTGGATGGCGACGTTGCGGGAGTCGAAGTGGTCGTGGCCTGCCGGCGGGCGCATCAGCCACTGCGCTTCCTCGACGATTCGGCCATTGCGGACCTTCGTGAGCCCTACGGCGCAGGGCGATCCGCGAAACCCGTTGGCAGTCTCGAAGTCGATGGCCGTGAACTCAATTCCCACCCGCTCACGGTATCCGGTGGAGAAGCGTAGGCAGTGGAACCGAGTCCGCGTGGCGGGGCCGGTTCCACTTCACGGCGGAACCGACTAAGGCTCTGCCCGACGCAGGGTGAGGAACGAACCGCCGGCAAGGGCAAGGGCCAGAACGGCGAGCCAGCCGGCAACTGTTAGCTGCGTCTGCGAACCAAGGAAGGCTCCGACCTCGGGCCAGGCGCTGCGTGAGCCGATCAGGTACAGGGTTCCCACCAGCGCAAGAGCCACACTGATTCCGGCGATCAGCAATCCCGTTGCCTGCCAGCGCTTGTAAATTGTGGCTGACCAGAACCCGATCAGGAAGAGAGCCATCATCACGGCGAAGTAGAAGGCTATTGGTTGATACCAGGGGCCGTCCGCAATCCAGTCGAGGGCGAAGAAGCTTCCGCCCACTCCCCAGCCACCGGTCCCCTGCTCCACCAGTCCCAGCAACCAGTAGGTCACGGCGGTGATAAGCGCTATCAGCGAGAAGAGGGACAGGGTGCCGAGAAAGAAGGTGCGCCGGGTGATGCTCAGTCCCTGGGAGAACGGGAAGGTGAGCGTCAGGGACTGGATGCCCAGGGCGAAGAAGTACCACATGACAGCCTGGGATCCGCCTGAGATGCGCACCCCGCCGTCGTTCGGAATGAACGACCAGATGATCAGGGTCAGCAGAAAGGATGCGGCGAGGATGATCAGGGGTATCCCGATGAAGATCCAGCGGTTGGCCAGTTGCATCCGCATGACTTTGACGACGCGGTTCATCGTGCTACCTCCGAGAGGGGCCGGTCCGCGGCCCCGGAACTTGCCGGTGATGCGGACATGGTTCTGCGGACAATGAGTTGCTGCAGGGAAACGGGCGCGAGCTCAAGGCCGAGTTCAGCAGCTTCCCGGGTTTCGGACTCGTTCAGCGTGCCGAGTGCCGTTACCGACGCCAGTGAAGCGAAATTGTCTGCGTGGACCACCTCGCGGCCGCCGAGGAAGGTGCGAACCTTCTCGGCCGAGCCCACTACCGTGAATGCTGATCCGCGGATGGTTTCGGCGTCATCATCCATGATGATCCTCCCCTGATCGATCACGATCACGTGCTCCAGCAGGTTCGCTACTTCGTCGATCAGGTGAGACGACAGGACCACTGTGCGCGGGTGCCGCGAGTAGTCCTCGACCAGGCGGTCGTAGAAGAGCTGGCGTGCAACCGCGTCGAGTCCCAGGTAGGGCTCATCAAAGAACGTGAGCTCCGCGCGGGAGGCCAGCCCGATGATTACTCCTACTGCTGAGAGCTGGCCTCGGGACAGCTTCTTGATGTTGCGGCGCAGCGGAAGCTGGAAATCCGTAACCAAGCGATCCGCAAGTTCCTGGCTCCAGTTTGCGAAGAAGAGCGCGGCGGATTTGAAGGCGTGCTCCGCGGTGAAGGAGTCCGGGTACTTCTGGGATTCGCGGATGAAGCAGATGCGGTTGAGGACGCGCTCGTTCTCGTAGGGATGCTCGCCGAAAACCCGTACTTCCCCGGATGATGCGAAACCCTGGGCGGTAAGGATCGACATGAGGGTGGTCTTACCGGCACCATTACGGCCGAGGAGCCCGTAGATGCGGCCAGGCTCCAACGCGAGGTTGATCCCGCGCAGGGCCTCCGATTTCCGGTACTTCTTCGTGAGGTCGGTGACCTCGATGATGGTTTTCACTGCGCTCCCCCCTGCAGGGCGTGTTCGCCCTGCCTGATCATGTCTGCAAGTTCGTCCGGTTCAATGCCGAGCTTGCGGGCTTCCCTGGAAAGCGGCTGGACGTACTGGTCAAAGAACTGCTCCCGCCGACGCTGGATCAGCACCGTCCGGGCTCCGGTTGAAACGAACATGCCGATTCCTCGTTGCTTGTAGAGAATCCCGTCATCGACCAGGCGGTTGACGCCCTTTGCCGCCGTGGCCGGATTGATGCGGTAGAAAGCCGCAAACTCATTGGTTGACGGAACCTGGGATTCCTCGGCCAGGGTTCCGGAGATGATGTCGCTCTCGATACGTTCAGCGATCTGGAGAAAGATCGGCCGTCCGTTGTCGATCAGCATGGCGCTCCAGGACCAGGGGCTGCGCGATCGACGCGCTTAGCTGGTTCATTACTCATGTAACTAACCATATAACCAAAAACGGTGCTGTCAATGGCTAAGGTGCTGCGGGCGCGGCTAACCTGCGGCGAGAAGGGGCAGGACCGGCTCGATCCCATCCACGCGGAGGGTCCACTCCGGTCGGACCAACGCGGCTGCCTCCAGCCGAAGATGCTCCTGCCGCGTCACCTCACCGGGCCGGGAAACAATCTCCGACACACCGTTCGCTCTATAGCCGAGGCTGCGCGAAACTCCGAGCGAGGAGTTGTTCCACTCAGCTGCCTCCGAGAGCGCCGCGACGGCACCGAGGTGATCGAACGCGAACAGGAGTATTGCGGCGCGCATCTCCTTGCCGAGGCCCCTGCCCTGAACAGGCTGCGTGAGCCAGGACCCGCTGTGAACGGTGCGCAGAAGCGGGAAATCACGGGCGGAGACATCCTGCATTCCCACCACCCGGCCCTCAAAGCTCACGGCGAAATTGATTGTCCAGGAACCCGGCTCAACAGAGCAGCGCTGGCGCCACTGGTGCCTGACGGTCTCGCGGATCAACACGTCCCGCGGCGCGTCCGTCCACGGCACACCGAACGGCATCTTCGCCGGGTCATGGATTCCATCCAGCACGGCATCGATCAGCTCCGGCAACTGCTCGTCCCGAACCGGCGTGAGCGACAGCCGCGGCGTCCGGAGTTCCAGACCGAAGAGCGGCCACACGTCACTCAGCCGGGTCATGAGGCTTCGCGCTTGCGACGCACCTTCCGTACCTTGCTGACAATGAAGAAGGCAACCACCAGCACGACGGCGGCAATCACCAGTTTCTGAAAGATGCCCGCATACTGCTCCACCAAATGCCAGTTTTCACCCAGGTAGTAGCCGGATAACACGAAGATGGTGTTCCAGATCAGGCTTCCCGCGAGGGTCAGGCCAAGGAACTTCCACACCGGCATGCGTTCGATACCGGCAGGAATGGAGACCAGGCTGCGGAAAATCGGCACCATCCGACCGAAAAAAACGGCCTTGTAGCCGTGGCGGTCGAACCACGCCTCAACGCTGTCAACATCCTCAAGATCGACCAGGGGGACCTTGGACACCAGAGTCCTCATCCGGTCCCGGCCGAGCAGTACTCCCAGCAGGTAGAGCAGGTAGGCACCCACCACCGAGCCGGCGGTGGTCCAGAAGAGTGCTTCGAACAGGGTGAAATCTCCCCTGCTGGCCGTGAAACCTGCAAGCGGGAGGATGACCTCGCTGGGAAGCGGGGGGAAAAGATTCTCGAGGGCGATCGCCAGGCCCGCACCGGGTGCACCGATCGTCTCCATCATGGTTACCGCCCAGTCAGCGACACCTCCGAGTGTGGATTCATTCCCGGTCTGCAGGGGCAGGTAACTCATGATTGTTCTCATAACCCGGTTAAGTCTGCCCTATCAGGCCGCCCACACTGAAAGCGGCAACCGGGCCGCTGCCTTTGAACGGCCAGTCAGCCCAGGAGTTCGACGATCGACGGCAACAGCGCCTCGAACGCCTGCCCCCGATGGCTGATAGCATTCTTCTCCTCCGGTGCCAGCTCGGCGCAACTGCGGTTCATTCCCAGGGGCTGAAGCGCGGGGTCGTATCCGAAGCCGCCCTCGCCCCGCGGCTCACTCAGAAGCGTTCCTTCCAGTTCACCACGCCTCACGACGTCGGTGCCGCCGGGTAGTGCAAGAGCCGCCGCGCAGACGAACCGCGCCTGCCGCCGGCCCTCCGGAATGTCGGCTAGCTGGCTGAGCAGGAGGTTCAGGTTTGCGGAGTCATCGCCGTGGCGGCCGGCCCACCGTGCCGAAAAGATGCCGGGAGCACCGCCGAGTACGTCGACTGCCAGACCGGAGTCGTCAGCGATCGCAAGGATGCCTGTTGCCTCTGCAACCGCACGTGCTTTGAGCAGAGCGTTCTCCTCGAAGGTTGTGCCGCTTTCCACCACATCGGGTGCGCCGGCGGTGACAGCGTCAATCACCTGGGTATCGACGTCGAGCCCCGGTACCTTTCCGCGCAGCAGCGAGCGCAGTTCACGCAGCTTGCCCGCGTTTCGCGTTGCGAGGACCAGTCGCGGCGCAGCGACAGGATGTTCAGACACCGGCGGACTCCCCCAGTGTCTCGCGCTGCATCTGGGCAAGCTGGGACGTGCCCAGCAGTGCGAGATCAAGCAGCGCATCCAGTTCCGCCCGGTCAAAGGGTGCACTCTCGGCTGTGCCCTGAACCTCGACGAAGCTTCCGCTTCCCGTGACCACGACGTTCATGTCTGTCTCTGCGCGCACATCTTCGACATAGGGCAGGTCAAGCATCGGCACACCGTCGATGATGCCGACGCTCACGGCCGCCACGGTGTCCGTCAGCGGGCGGGAGGACTGCGGGATCATCTTGTGTTCCTTGGCGTAGCGGATTGCCTCCGCGAGCGCCACGTAGGCGCCGGTGATAGCGGCCGTGCGGGTGCCGCCGTCGGCCTGCAGTACGTCGCAGTCAAGAACAATGGTGTTCTCCCCAAGGGCCCGCGTATCAATGATCGAGCGGAGGGAGCGTCCGATCAGGCGGGAGATCTCGTGGGTCCTCCCGCCAATGCGGCCCTTGACGGACTCGCGGTCGGAGCGGGTGTTGGTCGCCCGGGGAAGCATTGCATATTCGGCCGTAACCCAGCCCTTGCCCTCCCCCTTGAGCCACCGCGGAACTCCGGTGGTCAACGACGCAGTACACAGCACCCGTGTGTTCCCGAATTCAATCAGCGCGGACCCTTCGGCCTGGTTGGACCAGCCCCGCGTGATGCTGATGGGCCTCAGCTGGTCAGGTGTCCGTCCATCCGCACGGACACCGTTGCTTTCGGAAGTCGATACAGGCGCAGAGTCAGGCTCGGAAGAAGAGGGGGAAGTCATGGTTCCAGTCTGCCAGAGCCGGTTCGGTGCGGGCTATTCACGCCCGCACGCAAACGGTCAGACCAGGTACGAGACCCCGGCAACCGCAACGGCGACATCCCCCGGATAACTGCTGCGTGCCTCTTCCATGGTGAGCACGGCATCGTTCCACACCGGTAGGTGTGTCAGCAGCAGCCGCCGCGATGAGGCAGCGGATGCGACCTCCCCGGCGCGTTTCCCAGTGAGGTGGACGCCACGGATGGCATCGTCCCTGCCCTCGTGGAAGGCTGCTTCGCACAGGAAAATCCCTGAGTCGGCGGCGGCCTCGACCAAACCGTCACATGCGTCTGTATCCCCCGAGTAGGTGAGGACCCGCTTGCCGCCCGGAGCTTCCGGATCCGTAACCTCGATGCGAAGGGCGTACGCCTCGTCCACCGGGTGCAGGACGGGGTAGGGAGTAATGGTGAAGGGACCAACCTGCACGGGAGTGCGCGGCGACCAGGCGCGGAAGTCGAAGTCATCGTGCATCCCCGGATCCAGGTCCAGCCCGTAGGCGGTGGCCATCCGGTCTGCGGTTCCGGCGGGACCCCACACGGGAATCCGCGGCTGGTTCCAGCCTGCCGGGTCCCAGTGCACTGCCACATGCAGACCGCACAGGTCCATGCAATGGTCCGGATGGAGATGGGTCAGCAGGACAGCGTCAATATCCCGCAGGTCCATATAGCGCTGGAGTGCGCCGATGGATCCGTTGCCGAGGTCGAGCAGGATCCGCCAGGTCTTGCCCTCCTCCTGCACCGTCACGAGGTAACAGGAGGCAGGCGAGTGAGGTCCGGGGAACGATCCGCTGCACCCGACGATGGTGAGCTTCATGGACGGCGGTTCCCGGCAGCGCCAGCGTCCGCCCGGGCCGTGGAAATCATTTCCGGCGTGATCCGAGCCATGCTTCCTGTCGGATACTGCGCGGACACATGGTCGACATGTTCCACGCTCAAGACTTCCGGTCCAAGGAAGCGCCGCGCCAGTTCCTCGAAGCGGGCTGCGTTGCCCGTAGCCACGAAGTGGTGCCGCGGCTGCCCGGATCCGGTGCGCAGGAGATTGTGGGACACAAGCGCGCGGTAGACGTCCTTGGCGGTTTCCTCCGCGCTGGAGACGAGGGTCACCGAGTCACCCATGACGTAGGAAATCACGCCTGTCAGAAGCGGATAGTGGGTGCAGCCAAGAACCAGGGTGTCGACGTCGGCATCCTGCAGCGGACGAAGGTAGCGGGCGGCCGTCTCGAGGACGTCCGAGCCGGCCGTGACGCCCGCTTCCACATAGTCGACGAACGCCGGGCACGCGGCGGAAAAGATATCGAGGTGGGGAGCCGCGGCGAAGGTGTCCTCATAGGCGCGGGATCCAACGGTTGCGCTGGTTCCGATGACGCCGATCCGTCCGGTCCTCGTCGAGGCGACTGCGCGGCGGACTGCCGGCTGGATCACTTCGATGACGGGAATTCCGTACCGGGCGGTGTAGCGCTCACGCGCATCACGCAGAACGGCAGCGGACGCTGAGTTGCAGGCGATGACGAGCAGTTTGACGCCCGAATCCACCAGTTCGTCCATGACACCGAGTGCGTAGGCCCTTACCTGCGCAATGGGAAGCGGACCGTACGGTGCGTGCGCGGTGTCTCCGACATAAAGCACCGATTCGTGGGGCAGCTGATCGATGACGGCCCGGGCCACCGTGAGGCCTCCGACGCCTGAGTCGAAGATGCCGATGGGGGCTTCGGTGGACCTCAGAGCGGCCAGTTCGGCAGCCTCGGAGTCGGCGGGGTCAGAACTCATGATCCTTTGAGGATAGGATGCACCGCCGGAGTTGGCTAAGCAGGAAGGCGTGTCCTTAATCACAGCGCAGCTCCGGTTTCCAGGCGGAAGCCTTCACCAGGACGGTCAATCGGAGGGCCCTGCCGATGACAGAAGAGCCTGCATCAGCCCCTCCTGCACCCACGTGACGAAGTTGTAGACCAGGGCAAGGTAGGACTCAAGATCCTCGGCATCCTCAAGGTCGGCGATCCCGTGCAGCCGGGCTGCATCCTCGTCTGTCTTGATCTCCAGGCGGTCCGCCAGCACCAGCCGGACATCATTGAGGGCACGGGCCAGCACCTGCGACTGGTCGGGATTCAGAACCATCTGCGGGTTCTCGAGCAGCAGCGCCGCCCCGCGCAGCGCACTGACCTTCTCCTCCCGTAGCGAGCGTTCGGTGAGGCGACGGAATTCCAGCGCGCCGTCGTCGTCGTTCCTTACTGCGTCCGGCAGCAGACGGATCACCGCGCTGTCCTCGGGCTTCACCGCCTCGAGGTCGAGGCCGATCAGCGCCGCCAGCGGATCCTCGTCCTCCCGTTTCTCGGTCTCGAGCAACTGCACGACGTCCGCGAACAGGCGCCGGAGCAGCCGCAGCTCCCCCGGTTCGAATTCACCGGCGATACCGCGCCGCGTTTTGCGAAATGCCCTGGCCACTGCTGCTCCCTACGCGTCCGCTGTCTGGAAAGTAGCCCACAGGCCGTACGAATGCATTGCCACCGTGTCACGCTCCGCCTGTTCGCGCGAACCGGTGGAGACAACCGATCTGCCCTGTTCGTGGACTTCCAGCATGAGGGTCCGCGCTTTCGCCTCGCTGTAACCAAAGTAGGTCTGGAATACGTAGGTCACGTAGCTCATCAGGTTCACCGGGTCATTCCACACGATGACCACCCACGGAACGGCGGTGCCGGCTGCCAGATCTTCTTCCGTCTCCTCAAGCTGGTGGGTTTCGGGAATTACGCCAACACTCATGGTCTCCATTGTAGATTGGCGCATGGTTCTGCCTGCGCTGCGCTCTTCGAGCCACCCGGAGCGCGAACGGGGCTAGAGTTTTCCTGTGAGCCCACATCGAACCTGGCAGCACCCCAATTCCGCGCTCTACACGGACCACTACGAGCTGACAATGCTGCAGGCCTCCCTCCACTCGGGGGCCGCGCATCGCAGATCGGTCTTTGAAGTCTTCACCCGGCGGCTGCCCGAGGGCCGCCGCTACGGTGTCGTGGCAGGAACCGGGCGCCTGTTGGAGGGCCTGGCGCACTTTCGCTTCGGGCAGGAGCAACTGGACGCTCTCCGCGCTGCCGGAGTCGTCGATGACACTACATTGGCCTGGCTGGCCGACTTCCGCTTCACCGGAAACATTTGGGGGTACGCCGAGGGCGAGGCATACTTCCCCTCCTCCCCCATCCTCATTGTGGAGGGCACGTTTGCTGAGGCCTGCATCCTCGAGACCTATCTGCTCTCGGTACTCAACCATGACAGCGCCATCGCCTCCGCCGCATCCCGTATGACCGGAGCAGCCGGGTCCCGCCCGTGCATTGAGATGGGTTCGCGGCGCACGCAGGAGGAGTCCGCGGTGGCAGCCGCCCGCGCAGCCATCATCGGTGGTTTCGCCACCACCTCCAATCTCGAGGCGGGACGCCGTTACGGCCTGCGCACTGTCGGTACCGCAGCGCACTCCTTCACGCTGCTACACGATTCGGAGCCTGAGGCCTTCGCGGCACAGGTGGCTGCCCTCGGAAAGGGCACGTCACTCCTCGTCGACACGTACGACGTCGAACAGGGCGTCCGTAACGCCGTCGCCGCCGGTGGGCCGGACCTGGGCGCAGTGCGCCTGGATTCCGGTGATCTCGTGGAGCAGGCCCGCTGGGTGCGGCAGCTGCTCGATGACCTGGGGAACCACCAGACGCGCATTGTGGTGACATCGGACCTTGATGAGTACGCGATCGGGCTGCTCGCCTCCGCTCCCGTAGACAGCTACGGTGTGGGCACGTCCCTCGTCACCGGCTCGGGCGCACCGACCGCCGGCATGGTGTACAAGCTGGTCAGCCGGACCGACGACGACGGCGCTTTCGTCTCCGTGGCGAAGGCGGCCAAGAACAAAACGTCAGTAGGCGGCCGCAAGTATGCGCTGCGACGCCTCAATGAGTCCGGCAGGGCGGTCGCCGAAGTCCTTGGCATCGGCAGCCACCCTTACGACGACGGCAATGACCGCACGCTGCTGCACCAGTTCGTGGCAGACGGCGAGGTGCTCCCCGGGTGGACAGGACCGGAGGGCGTGCAGCGCGCCGTCGAACGCCACCGCCAGTCCATGGCGGAGCTGCCCGGCTCCGTGATGCGACTGCAGCGCGGTGAGCCTGCCATTCCGACCGAATACGAGGAGTCCACATGACACGCGCACTGATCATCGTCGACGTACAGAACGATTTCTGTGAGGGCGGCTCGCTGGCCGTAGAGGGCGGTGCGGGCGTGGCCCAGGCACTCAGTGATTACATCGACGCACAAGGTTTCCACTACGACTACATCGTTGCCACCCAGGACTGGCATATCGATCCTGGTTCGCACTTCTCCGACCAGCCTGACTTCGTGGACTCATGGCCTGTGCACTGCGTTGCGGACCAGCCGGGCGCACAGTTCCATCCAGATCTGGACACCGAGAGCCTTGACGCCGTCTTCCGCAAGGGTCAGTACGAGGCGGCGTACTCGGGGTTCGAAGGCGTCCTGGCACCGGAAGACCAGGTACCTACCGGCGAGCGGAAGATGGATGCAGCCGTCCCGGCCGCGGCGGATGAAGCCGTCTCACTGGACGACTGGCTGCGCGAGAACGAGGTGGACGAAGTGGCGGTCGCCGGTCTGGCCGCGGACTACTGTGTACGGGCCACAGCGCTCGACGCTGTCGTGGCGGGGTACACCACGCGCCTCCTCGTGGATTACACACGGCCTGTCCACGCCGAGCGCCTCAGTGAGGTTCTTGCGGAGCTTGAGGACGCCGGGGTCGAGCTTCTCGAGTGATACAACCGGTCAGTGCGCTTGGGTCAGTGCACGTCGGTCAGTGTACGTCGGTCAGTGTGCTTCGGTCAGTGCGCGTCTCACGTGCGGCCGATGAACCAGTCCTGCAGCTTCTTGAGCCGCCGCTGCAGCTGTTCCTCGTTTGCCTGCGCCACGGCCGGGCCTCCGCACGCCTTGCGGAGTTCCGAGTGCACCACCCCGTGGGGCATTCCGGAACGAGCGGACCACGCCGAGACATTCTTGGCGAGCTGACCGCGCAGCTCTGTGAGCTGGCGGTGGTCCATCACCTCGGGGACCGCGGGCTCGTGCGCGGCAACGGGGCGCCGTCGTCGTGATTGCTGCTCCTGCTGGCGCTGCCGCAGCAGGACGCCCACCTGATCCGCATCGAGCAGGCCCGGGATGCCGAGGAAGTCCAGTTCCTCCTCGCTGCCCATCTCGCCGCCGGTGCCGAACTCTCCGCCGTCGAACAGCACCCGGTCAAACGAAGCCTGGGATTCGAGGGCTTCGAACTTCTGCTTGGTCAGCTCACCGGAGGCTTTCTCCTCACGGTTGGCAGCCTCCATCAGCGCTTCCTCCGGCGCGAAGCCGTCCTCGTTGTTGTCCGGACGGTCCAGTGCGTGATCCCGCTCTACTTCGAGCTGATTTGCCAGCGCCATGAGGTTGGGCACTGACGGCAGGAAAACCGACGCGGTCTCCCCGCGCCGTCGGGCACGGACATACCGGCCGACTGCCTGGGCGAAAAACAGGGGCGTCGCCGTGGAGGTGGCATACACACCCACGGCCAAGCGCGGAACGTCCACGCCTTCGGACACCATGCGGACAGCGACCATCCAGCGCGTCTCACCGGCAGAGAAGTCTTCGATCTTTCCGGACGCCTTGGCATCATCGGACAGAATAACCGTGGGGGATTCGCCCGTGATCTTCTTCAACTGCCCGGCGTAGGCGCGTGCATCATCGTGATCGGTGGCGATCACCAGGCCGCCCGCGTCAGGAACAGCGCGGCGGACCTCTGTGAGGCGTCGGTCGGCCGCCGCCAGCACTGCAGGGATCCACTCGCCGTTGGGATTGAGGGCCGTCCGCCAGGCCTGGGCCGTGATGTCCTTGGTGACGGCCGCCTCACCCAGGGAAGCGGCCATTTCTTCTCCCGCGCTGGTCCGCCAGCGCATCTGTCCGGAGTAGGCCATAAAGATCACCGGACGGACTACGTGGTCCCGCAGCGCGTCACCGTACCCATACGTGTAGTCCGACCGTGAACGGCGGATGCCGTCGGCGTCTTCGGCGTACTCAACAAACGGGATGGCCGCTGTGTCTGAACGGAACGGGGTTCCCGTGAGGGCGAGCCGACGCGTTGCCGGCTCAAATGCCTCGCGGATACCGTCACCCCATGACAGTGCGTCGCCGCCGTGATGAATCTCATCGAGGATGACCAGCGTCTTCGCCGCTTCGGTCTTGGCCCGGTGCAACATGGGCTTGCTTGCGACCTGGGCGTAGGTCACGGCGACGCCGATGAAGCCCTCGCCGTGCCGGCCGTCAGCGTTGCGGAAGTTCGGGTCGATCGACAGGCCAACCTTGGCGGCGGCGTCAGACCATTGGCGCTTGAGGTGGTCGGTGGGAGCAACAACGACGATTCGGTTTACGATGCGCCGTTCCACCAACTCGGTAGCCACCCGGAGCGCGAACGTGGTTTTACCGGCTCCGGGAGTAGCCACAGCAAGGAAATCCTGTGGTGAGTTGGCGAAGTACTTTGCGAGCGCCTCTTCCTGCCACTGCCGCAACTTGGGTGCAGTGCCCCAGGCAGCGCGTTCCGGGTACGCGGGCGGAAGTGCCGGACCGGCGCCGAACAGTGCGTTATTGCTCACTCTTGGGACGGCACCTTTCCTGTGTGGGTTGTTGCTGGGAGGTGCTCCGATTCACCTCGCGCAGCCCTCAACCCGGCCACTATACCGACTACCGCGAACACGCACAGAGCCAGCCAGATTGCAACAAACACCGGTATCTGGCCCGGCGCTTCCGGGTCCCTCAGGAGCGCGAAAAGGCCGCCTGCGCCGGCTGTTCCGACTACTCCGCCAAGCTGGTCGGAGAGCTGCAGAGCCGCCGAGTTGCGGCCCTGCTCGTGCGGTGCAGAGAGCTTCAGGACAAGCACCGATGTGCTGGACAACGTAAGTCCCATGGCAAAGCCGGCAGCGCTCCACACCAAAACGAGCACCCAGAAGGGCACCTCGGCAGCTACGGCCAGCGCAAGGCCGCCGATACACACGGACAGCAGCGAGGCACCGATCACGAGCAGCCATTGACGGCGGAAACTCACCTTGGCCTGCACGAAGGAGCCCGCGCTCCAGCCGATCGCCGCAGCGCTCAACGCCAGACCCGCGGTGGAGGCGCTGAGGCCTTGAGCGGAGACCAACATCAGTGGAACAAACGCCTCCGCGCCGAAGAAGGCGACGGTCATCAGCCCGCGGGTTGCGATGACGCTCGGAAGACCCGGTGCCAGCCGGACCGTGCCGGCCGGCAGCAAGCGGGGGAAGGAAACGGCCGCGGCCGCCAGCCCCGCGACGCCCAACATCACCAGGAGCCAGGCAGCAACAGGATCGGCGAATCCGTCAGAGGCGATTTTGGTCAGTGCGAACTGCGCCGCAAAAACGCCGCCCGCCAGCAGTAATCCAGTTCCCGCATTCCTGCGTGCAGCCCTGTCCAGCGGCTCCGGCGAACCTGCCACTTTGAGCCGTTCTGTCCGCGGCCAGACCAGGAGGAATGCTGCAACGATGACAGGCGCCACACCAAGGAAGACCCAACGCCAGCTCGCCTGCTCTGCGAGGACACCGGCAACGTACGGTCCGATCAGCGAAGGGACGACCCACGCCGCCGCAAGCCAGCCGAAGACCACCGGCTGCATCCGCTGCGGATAAGCCTTGGCAATGATCACGTAGACGGCAACGATCATGAAGCCGCCGCCAAGGCCCGACACTGCGCGTCCGGCAGTCATGATCCAGAATGCCGGCGCGCTCCCGGACACCGCCAGACCGGCGATCATGAGGCCCATGCCGACGGCAAGTGCAGGGCGGGGTCCACGCCGGTCGCACCAGATCCCGCCCAGGACGCTGCCGAGCAGCGAGGCGGTCAGATACATGGAGAACGCGAGTCCGTAACTGGATACGCCGTTCAGTTCCGCTGCGACGGAGGGCATCGCCGTCACCACCGCCATGGCCTCGAAAGCGGCACAAGTGATGATGGCGATGACCCCGATTGTCAGGGGCCGCAGTGATGCCGACATCGCCCCGCTGCGCAGAGCCTGAGGGTGTGACATGGATTCCTCACGAGCATGCGAACGTCCGCCGGGATATGCCCGGCGGACGGATGGGAAAGGTGGCTAGGACTTGTCCCCTGGCCGCATCGAGTTATAAATTTCCTTGCATTCGGGGCACACCGGGAACTTCTCAGGATCCCTGCCCGGGGTCCAGACCTTGCCGCACAGTGCAATCACGGGTTCGCCGGAGAGAGCGGATTCCATGATTTTCTCTTTGCGTACGTAGTGGGCGAACCGTTCACGATCGCCGGGCTCAACTTCTTCAAGCAGTTCTTCGCGTTCGATTGTGGCTGTGGACGTGCCGGAGTCCCCCGGCGCTCCGTGCGGGCTGTCGTCAAACGGGTCTGCAGGCATACTCATTCTTCCATTCTACTGCGCGGCACCCGGCACCCGCCCGGCCTACTTGTTGACGCTGACAGCCTGTAACAATTCCGGTCCGCGTTTGTCATACCAGGCTCCCCCAAGGCGGACACCTCCGATTAGCACTGCCGTCCCGAGTACCACTCCGGCGAGTAGTGTCAACCATCCGAGCACTGCGTCCCCAGTGACAAGATAGGCGATTGCGAGTGCGATTTCCGGCAGCAAAAGCACCATCAGGACCACCCAGCCGATCGCCTGGATGGCCAGCATCGAGAATCCCGTGCCGGGCGGTGTCTTGAACGGGCTTTCTCCCGGAAGCGGAACATTGTAGGTATAACGTGCCGAGAGAACGCTGGAGAAGCCGGCTCCCGTCAGCAGCGCTCCCAGGCTCAGCCCGAGCATCATGGGAAGATCCGCGAGCGATTCGCTCAACCAGAGCGGAACGATGGTGAAAACCAGCACCACGGGCAGTGCGAAAACCATCAGGGCGAGCACCCGGCCCGCGCGGTCGGCCGTGCCGCTGATTCCCGCCGAAAGGTGTAGCCAGAACGCCGTGTTGTCATATGAGATGTCAGCCGAAATGGACCAGGCGAGCAGGAACGCTGTGATGGGGCCCAGATAGTTGAGCAGGGACAGGTCACCGGAATCTCGGCTGATGAACCAGAGCAGAATCGGCAGCAGCGGCACAACGATGACGGATGCCGCATACCGTGGGTCGCGGATCCAGTAGGTGAAGGCCCGCGCTGCCACCGCGCCGGTCGGCGTTCCGGGAAAGCGTGCGAACAGGCCGAGGTTACCCGCCCCTTTACGGGTGACCGCGTTATAGGGCGGCGTAACCAGTGCATGGCTGAGGCTCTTGTGCCAGAGGTAGGCCAACCCGGCGATGGTTCCGATACCGATGCAGAAACGCGCCACCGCAGTCAGCGCATCCCCGGCAGCGAGGTCGGCTGGAACGGCAACGAACACGCCGAGCGGCGTCCACGCGAGGATGTCCGCAAGCTCCCCCGCGAACTCCGGCGAGTTCTGGAAGCCGGCAGTGATCCCGGCGAAGATCGGACCGAGAAGGATCAGCGGAATGATCGCAACCGTCGAACTGAGGTCCTTGAAGCGCCGCGAGGAGGAAAGCGCCGTGCCCGCCGTCGTGATCAGGCGGGAACCTACGATACACAGCAGGACAGCGCAAAGCGCGCAGACTATCGCTGCAACAGCTGCTGCCGGATACCGTATCCAGGTCAGCGCCAGGGTGAGGAACGCAACGAGGGTCACGATCCCGGGGATGCCTATCACCCCGCCCAGGGCGAGGCCGGCCATGAGCTGGCGCATGGGTACTGCAAACGTGACAAACCGGGCCGGGTCAAGCGTCATGTCCACCCCGGAGGCAACGAGAGGAATCACCAGCCAGCCGAGAACGGCGGCGGATCCGCCCAGCACAGCGACGGTCCGCATCAGGTCGAGGTCGAGCGTACCGAGGACGATCAGCCCCGCCACGATCAGTCCGAGCAGACCAAGACCGTAGAGACCACCGAGAACGACGCCGACCAACTGCCAGGTGCTGCGACGAAGGGAATTGCGCAGGAGTAGAAGCTTGAGTTTCAGGAGGTGCGCAACCACGACAACCCCTCCGCGGTGTTCCTGCCTCCGACAAGCTCCACGAACCGGTCCTCCAGGCTCGCGCCGCCGCGCACAGCATCGACCGTCCCCGCCGCCAGCACGGTACCGGAGGCGATAACCGCCACATGGTCACACATCCGCTGAACCAGGTCCATGACGTGACTCGACACGATGACGGTGCCGCCGGAAGCCACGTAAGTAGCAAGGATGTCCCGGATATTGGCCGCTGAGACCGGATCGACGGACTCGAACGGCTCATCGAGCACGAGGAGTCTTGGTGCATGGACAAGTGCCGACGCGAGCGCAATCTTCTTCGTCATGCCTGCCGAGTAGTCCACGACAAGCGTTCCTGCGTCCTGTGCGAGGTCGAGCGCCCGCAGGAGGTCTGCCACTCTTCCAGCGACCTCGTCCCGGTCCATCCCTCGAAGCAGGCCCGCGTAGGTGACCAGCTGTTCACCGGTCAGGCGGTCGAAGAGCCGGACGCCGTCCGGCAGGATGCCCATCAGCCGTTTGGCGTCCAACGGGCTTTCCCACACATCGACGCCATGCACCCATGCCTGCCCGTAGTCAGGGCGCAGCAGTCCCGTAGCCATCGACAACGTTGTGGTCTTACCGGCGCCGTTCGGTCCGACGAGCCCGTAGAAGGAGCCTGCCGGAACATCAAGGTCAATGCCGTTGACTGCAACCTTCTCGCCGAAGCGCTTCGCAAGTCCGCGCAGCACCAGGGCGGGCCTGCCCGCCGACGTCGAGCCACCGGCGGGCGGCTGGAGCGGTTCCTGGGCAGGCGGTGGCTCAGAAGGAGAATGGGAAGTCATACGTCAACGCTAACAACGGCGTCGGCGCTTGTTCGTCATCCGAAAGGACTAAAAACAGAACGCACGGCGAGGATGGAGCAGGCGATTAGAACAGCGCCCTCGCCAGTGCGCTCCGCGCCTTGTTCACCCTAGGGTCAGTAGGACCGACGATGTCGAACAACTCAAGGAGGCGAACCCGCGCGGACTCCCGGTCCCCACCGGCACTGCGTGCGATGAAAGTGGTCAGTCGAGCAAACGCATCTTCGACATGTCCGCCCGAGAGGTCAAGATCCGCAACAGCGAGCTGCGCTTCGAGGGAATCGGGAGCCTCCGCCGCTGACGCGCGAACAGCGGTGGCGTCAGCGTCCTGAAGCCGCTGCATGAGCTGCACCTGGGCGAGCCCTGATTTTGCATCGGTGTCGGCCGGCTGCTCGGCAAGCGCCTTGCGATAGGCCGCGGCAGCTGTTGCGTAGTCGCCTGCTTCGATGGCGTCGAACGCTTCCTGATGCAGCGGCGGCAACGGCTCCTCGGCCGGCTCCCCGGTGGAAGTCGGATCCTCGCCCGGAGAGTCATTGAGCGAACCACTCACGCCATTGGCCTGTGCGACCTTGAGCAGCTCGTCCACGTAGGTTCTGATCTGCGGTTCCGCGAGCGGGCCTTCGAACAGGGGTACGGGCTGCCCCTTGAGGACGCCAACGACCGTGGGGACGCCCTGCACCTGGAAGGCCTGCGCAATCCCCTGCTGCGAATCGAAGTCCGCGCGCGCGAGCAGGATCCTGCCTGCCTGTTCCACTGCAATGGCCTCAAGGGCGTCGAGGACCTGCGCCGAATGTTCGCTCCAGGTCGCGCTGATCGCAACGATCACCGGCACCTGCGCAGACAACTGCACCAGCTGCGGGAAAACCTGCTCCGTGACGTCGACGATGTACGGGCTACCGCCTGCCGCTGGACGTGTGGAACCCGGGCCTTCAGCGGCGGGGCCGCCCTGGCTTCCGGCCGCTCCGCCAGCCGACTGCGCTCGGGCCTTCAGTGCGGAAAGATCGACGGCGCCGCGCAAATTCATGGACGATGGCGCGGGGCCGCCCGGGATATTCGGAATGCTCATGCTTTCACCTTATTACTGGGGCCGGACCCATGGGCAACTCACGCCCGTGGCAATGGCGGTCGTCAACGCAGTTCAGCGGAAAGGAGCTGCTGGGCCGCACCGATCACAGTAATCTTCTTCTCGCTGCCTGCAGCCGGGACATACATCATCACCGCTTCGCCATACCGGACGTCGATGCCTTCCTCGGTGGACTCCTCGCCGGTGAGCGTCTCATAGACCGTTCCCTCCAGGGCGATCGAGTCGCCGGGGCCTTCCGGAACACTGCTGTAAGTGTGCTCAAGGTATCCGAATACCATCGCTCCGCCGTCACCGGTGGAGATAGCCCTGGTGTACTCGGCAACCGGCTCGTGGGTGAAAGTGATCTCGGCCGAATCATTCCCGGCGTCGGCTACAACGTCGGATTGGAAAGAGGTGATCGCGTCCGCGAAGGAGTTGGGTTCGAACGTCCCCGCGTTGCCGCCGTCCGGACTGGTCAGATAATCGGCGATTGCAGCAACCGCGTCCTGAGGAGAGGCAACGAGGTCCTCTCCGCCGTCGACCGGTATCTCCTGGAGCCCCTCCGGCGATCCCGCCGTAGGGAAGGTCGTGCCCGGCAGCATCTGGATAGAGGAGGTGAGCCTGTAATTGGACCGGGGATCCTCCTGGACAAGCACGAGGGCCTGCGGCACCGGGTTCGACTCCCCCTGCGTCAGCGCGACGACGGTGCGCGGCCAGTCATTTCCTGTGGGGATCATGCTCGCGAGTACCGGATCCGCAGCTACCGGCGTGGGTGCCGGCACATCGTCCGCCTGCGAACGGACGGAGTAGTTTGCGGTTCGCAGAGTTGCGGCGGCACCTGCGACACGCTGCTCAAGCAGCGTAGCGTCCGCGGCAGCGTCAGCCTCTGTCACGGAGGTGGCTACTGTTGCGAGGATCCGGTCCAGCTGGCTCTCGAGGAGAACCGGGTATTGCGTACCCTCTGCTTCCTCGGCCGGCGTTGCTTCCTCGGCCGGCGTTGCTTCCTCGCCCGGCGCTGACTCGCCCGGCGTTGCAGATTCGGATTCCGACGCAGTACCCACGGCCGTACCGGTCAAGCCAAGCGCGGCGGCCAGACCCAGTGCTGCCAACGGACGGACCTGGTGAGCAGAAAAGGCGGTTCCACGGCCTTGGCGGTGCGCCTGCTGGCGTGCGTAGGCGCGGGAGCCGACGGTGGCCGGTTCCCGCCGGGTCTTGCGCGGCTTGATGAAGGCAAGTGCGATCCCGAGAACCAACAGCAGAGCGCCGAGGATGAGTAACGGAACCGCCCAGGGAGTCGCCGTGTCGTTGGGGCTGGTGATTGAGACAGCAGTGGGCGCAGGATTTTCGCCGTCAGCAGCGATCAGGATGGACCACTCACCCTCCCCCGGGTCCAGCCAACGATGGGTCAAAGTACCGTCAGCGGTCTCCTCGCTTGTCCACAGATCAGACCCCGAAGGGTTCGGAACCGACTCTACGCCCTCCGTAAACTCAGTGAGCAGTTGATCCTCTCCTACGCCCGTGACCGTCAGGTGTGCTGCATCCGCCACCCAGGCATCGACGTCGGACGCCCTGCCCACGGCAAGAGTGAACGTGCCCTCCGACTGGACCGTGATGTCCATCTCGCCGTCGTCTGCCTCCTTGGTGCCGGCATCGATCACTGTGACCGGACCGCTGCGAACGTCTGCGGGGACGCCGACCGTTACCGTCTCCGACGGCGCCCACCACGTGAGCTGACCGATACCCAGTACGACGAGCAACGCACCGATCACCATGATCGGAGCAGCAAGAGGAAAGCGCACGCGAGAAACCTAACGTTGGATTGAGTCAAGCCCGAGCATTACCCCGAGAATCGGACCAGATCCCATCGTAACGAAAATGCACCCAGCGGACCCGTCGGCCGCCGACGCCTGCGAGGACCCCCTTGACAACGCGCGGCGCCGCCCAGGAGTTTCCGGCGGAGGGCCCGCCGCTCCTGTTACTGTTTCGCTAGTCATGCATCCGGCGCTGCAGCGCCAACAGGCAAATGAAAGCGGACATACGTGAGTGAACCCGAAGACGTGCCGATCAGCGAGCCGCTGCCTCGCCCGGTATCGTCAGTGAACTCCGCGCCGGAGGCTCCCCGCGTAGAAGAACCTGCACCGCGCGTCGAGGTGCGCCGGCGGGGGCTGGGCTTCGCCTTGGCACGCCTGCGGCACCTGGTGCCCGTGGCGCAGCCCCGGCCGCGGTTCGAATTCCCGCCCGAACGCGGCGAGGAGGTGCCCGTCGACGAGTCAGTCAGCATCAGCGACGATCGCCTCAAGTTCGGTGGCCCGCAGCCGCGATCGATGCGCCAGCATCCAATTCACTTCGGCTTCATGGCGAGCGTCGGTGCAGGGCTTGCGCTACTGGCATACTTCATGATCACCAATGTCGGCCAGCTTCTTGTCTGGATCGGCGCAGCGCTTTTCATAGCACTCGGGCTCGACCCCATCGTTCGCTGGCTTGAGAACCGAAACGTGCCCCGCCCCGCCGGCATCACTTTGGCCTTGGTGATGCTTGTTGGCATCATCGTGGGTTTCTTTGCGGTCCTGATCCCGACGATTGTCTCGCAGACCGCCCAACTGGTCGAACGCGCGCCCGGTTACGCGCGGGAGTTCCTGGCGTCCGACTTCTTCCAGACGGTTGACCAGCAGTTCGAGGTACGGGAACGCGCAACCGAGGAAGTCAACAGGTTCTTCGCCAACTCGGAAGCGGTCGGCGGCATCTTCGGCGGTGTTCTGGGTGTGGGCACCGTGATCCTCAACAGCCTGTTCGGCGTTCTCGTGATTCTGGTGCTCACGCTGTACTTCCTCGCATCGCTGCCCGCGATGAAGAAATGGGCGTACCGTCTTGCTCCCCGCTCGCGCCGGCCCCGGGTCGAGCGGCTCGCCGAGGAGATCACCCGCAGTGTGGGCAACTACGTCATCGGCCAGGCCTGCGTGGCCTTGCTGAACGCAACCTTCGCCTTCATCTTCATGACCATCGCGGATGTGCCGTTCTCGGTACTGCTTGCTTTCGTCGTGGCAATGCTCGCATTCATACCGTTGGTCGGCGCGGTGATTGCCGCCGTCGTCGTCAGTCTGGTGGCGCTCACCGTGGGCTGGCAGACCGCAGCGCTGTTCGCAGTGCTGTACGTTGCCTATCTCCAGGTAGAGGCGTACTTCATCTCTCCGCGGATCATGCAGAAGGCTGTGGCGGTACCCGGCGCGATCGCCGTCATCGCGGTGATTGCGGGCGGGAGCCTGCTCGGAGTGCTCGGCGCCCTCATCGCCATTCCGTTGGCAGCCGGCGCGATGCTGCTCTTGAAGGAAGTCTTCATTGCCCGCCAGGACAATCAGTAGCGGCAGAACCAGCTGCCGAAGGCGCTAGTCAGCCCGTGCCGTGGGTCCGTTCCATTCTGTTGCCAGGGCAACAGGCTTACCGAGTACGACGGCGGCGACCTCCTCCAGTATGCGGCTCACGTACTTCTCCCCCACCCACAGGTGCTTGGCGCCGTCCACCCCGGTTACCCGGGCCTGCGGCACCCGGGCGAAGCGGCTAACCGCCTCCGGCGGCTGAAGGTAGTCGTCGTGCTCGGGAACGAGGACATGCAGGGGCAGCTCCGCTTCCGCCCAGGAGTCGAGATCTGCGTCCGTGGCCCTGTGCAGCGGCGGAGACAGCAGGACGGCGCCCTCGATATACTCGGCGACCGGCTCCCTCGCCCCGTATTTCAGGCACAGCTCTGTGCCGAAGCTCCAGCCGACCAGCCAGACGTTGGTCAGGCCCTCGTTGACGACCCACTGCACCGCAGCCTGCAGGTCATACTGCTCCAGGCCGCCGCCGTCGAACTCCCCGTCACTGCACCCCCGAGGTGAGCAGGTGCCCCGGGTGTTGAATCTGAGCACCGCGATGTCCGCCAGCGCCGGCAACCGAAATGAGGCCTTCCGGTAGACGTGGGAGTCCATGAAACCGCCTGCTGTCGGCAAGGGATGCAAAGTCACGAGCGTTGCAGCCGGGACCCTACCCACAGGTGCGGCAAACTCGCCCACCAGCGTCTTGCCATCCGCCGTCGTCAGTTCGATATTTCGGCGGTCAGCAGGCAAGACCGTACCCGCCCTGATTTCGGCCGGTTCGGAACTTTCGGAAAACTGGTACGCGGGCTCTGAGCTGGTCACCTGATCCAGTCTACTTACCCCGACCGGCGGGTACGCCAGCACGCCAGATGCCAATGCCGCCGGTCGGCCAGCGCAGTCTCGGCTCCGAACAGCGAGTCTTCCTGCCACGCCACCAGATGGGCGACGCCGGGTGGAATGTCCCGGTGGCAGCCGGGGCACAGATAGTGCTTGGAAGCGTTCTGTTCGGTGATTCGCCGCACCGACCAGACGCCGTCACGACCGGATTCCCTCGTGGGAATGCCCGCCCTGGCCCGCTCCAGATCGAGCTCCGGCGCCTCGGACCACTTGCGGCGCGGCTGGGCGCGCGACTTCCTCGGCTGGTTCGAACGGGGCATGGATCAAGTCTGCACCGGGCGCCCTGAGAACGGGAAACTGCCCTGGGGCGGGTAGTGTGCACAGGGTGCGTTTAGTCATTGCCCGCTGCTCCGTCGATTACATCGGACGCCTCCGCGCCCATCTTCCCCTCGCGACCAGACTGCTCATGGTCAAGGCGGACGGCTCGGTTCTGATCCATTCCGACGGCGGCTCCTACAAGCCGCTGAACTGGATGAGCCCGCCTGCCACCCTGAGGATCCTCGAGCCGGCAGCCGAGGATGCCGAGCTGGGGGTCACCGAAACCTGGAACGTCCAGCATGCCAAGAGCGATGACCGCCTGGTCATCAGCATCCATGAGCTACTGCATGAAAGTTCGCATGATCTCGGCGTGGACCCCGGCCTGATCAAGGACGGCGTCGAAGCAGACCTGCAGCGGCTGCTCGCGGAGCAGATCAGCCTTCTCGGCGACGGCTACTCGCTCATCCGCCGCGAATACATGACCGCAATTGGTCCGGTGGATATTCTTGCCCGGGACGGCGAGGGCCGCACGGTCGCCATTGAGCTGAAGCGCCGTGGCGATATTGACGGTGTCGAACAACTCACCCGGTACCTCGAACTACTGAACCGCAATCCGCTGATGGCTCCGGTCAAAGGCATTTTCGCGGCACAGCAGATCAAGCCCCAGGCGCGGGTGCTGGCTCAAGACCGGGGAATCGATTGCCTGACACTTGACTATGATGCAATGCGCGGTGTTGACGATGCGGATTCGCGCCTGTTCTAACCGCTGTCCGGATCTGGGGGACCGCGGTGACGGTTTGAACCGCTTACCGCAATCCTGAGCATCCGGATATTCGAATTCCCGCTTAACAATCGGTTTAATCGTCGGAATGTCCGTTGACCAGCCCATACGGCTATGTGATGCTTATTTCAGTCTTTGTGTACGTGGTTTTCATGCTCGCAAGACAGGTTGCGAGCGTGAAGCTTGTCGTAGGTGCAAGGTCGTTCTTGTCCTCGATGGAATTCACGCGAAGTAACTCGCGGTCGGCATACAGTGTGTCGATTCAGAAATATGTTCCATTATGAGGAGAAATATAAATGGCACAGGGAACCGTCAAGTGGTTCAACGCTGAAAAGGGCTTCGGCTTCATCACGCCGGACGACTCCGAGGGCGATGTCTTTGTTCACTACTCCGAGATCCAGACCGGAGGATTCCGGAGCCTCGATGAAAATCAGCGAGTACAGTTCGAGATCGGTCAGGGCGCCAAGGGTCCCCAGGCTACAGGCGTCACCGCGCTGTAACTCGAGTTGAAGCACATAGTTTGGGCCCCCACTTGTGCGGGGGCCCAAACTATTTAACTGGTTCCTGCTGCCCTGCCGTGCACGAACATCAGCGCCACGTACCGATGCCTATCACCGGGCCTGCTTCCAACCAGGAGGACAAACCGGCATAGACGTCGAACTTCATCGCGAGAAGCACCTCGGTCCCCTCGTAACTCAGCGTCACCACTATTGCCCCCGGCTGGATACGGGCCTTTTCCACCTCAGTGGGCTGACGCCAGCCTTTCAGTTCGAGCGAGCTGCGTAGGTACCGCTG
This sequence comes from Arthrobacter sp. PTI12, assembly GCF_056679915.1. Taxonomy (NCBI): domain Bacteria; kingdom Bacillati; phylum Actinomycetota; class Actinomycetes; order Micrococcales; family Micrococcaceae; genus Arthrobacter; species Arthrobacter sp. PTI12. Next base: position 2,520,692 of record NZ_CM155256.1, read on the forward strand.
ACGGGGTCGTGGGCTGAGCGAGACCAGCCGTAACCACTCAAGGTGCTTGTCTGTATAACGACAAACCCCCATCCGCCAGCCCTTGCTCGGGAGGCGAATGGAGGCGTCGAAGGTTCCCAGCGCGGTGCGCAACTGAAAGCGGCGCAGACAAAAAGCACCGACCATGAAGACCAGCAGGGCAAAGAGCGCAGCAAGCGAGATGAACGTGATACCGATGCCGTCCATCAGGCCTTACGCTACTTAGCGTCTGCGGTCACTGAACCGCCGATCCTGGCATTGTCGGCAACAATAACCACACGGTTGCTGTCCACTGAGAAGAAGCCGCCATCAACGCCGACGATGAGCCGTTCGCCGGAGACCGGCTGGATGGCGAGCTCTCCTTCTGCGAGGATCGCGAGCACCGGAGAGTGTCCGGGAAGGATCCCGATCTCGCCGTCAGCAGTGCGGCCCTTGACCATGGTCGCCGCGCCGGACCACACGAAGTGGTCCGCCGCGACGATTTCGACTTCGAGTTCAGCCATGGAGCTTACTTTCCGCTCTGCTCTTGAATCCGTGCCCACTGACGCTCGACGTCGTCAAGACCGCCGATGTTGAAGAACGCCTGCTCGGCAATGTGGTCGAGATCGCCGTTGGCGATGGCGTTGAAGCCCTCGATCGTGTCCTTGATGCTCACGGTCGAGCCCTCGACACCGGTGAACTGCTTTGCCGTGTAGGTGTTCTGCGACAGGAACTGCTGGATGCGGCGTGCGCGCGAAACAACGATCTTGTCTTCTTCGGACAGCTCATCGACACCGAGGATGGCGATGATGTCCTGGAGTTCCTTGTTCTTCTGCAGGATCTGCTTGACGCGCACAGCGGTGTTGTAGTGATCGTGACCGATGTACTGCGGATCGAGGATCCGCGACGTGGAGGTCAGCGGATCGATGGCCGGGTACAGACCGCGTGAAGCGATCTCACGCGACAGTTCCGTGGTTGCATCGAGGTGCGCGAACGTGGTGGCCGGGGCCGGGTCCGTGTAGTCATCCGCCGGCACGTAAATGGCCTGCATCGAAGTGATGGAGTGGCCCTTGGTGGACGTGATGCGCTCCTGGAGGAGGCCCATCTCATCTGCCAGGTTGGGCTGGTAGCCCACGGCCGACGGCATGCGGCCCAGCAGGGTCGACACCTCGGAACCTGCCTGGGTGAAACGGAAGATGTTGTCGATGAAGAGCAGCACGTCCTGCTTCTGAACATCGCGGAAGTATTCCGCCATGGTGAGTGCGGACAGCGCAACCCGCAGGCGCGTGCCTGGCGGCTCATCCATCTGACCGAAGACAAGGGCGGTGTCCTTCAAGACGCCGGCCTCTTCCATTTCGACCCAGAGGTCGTTTCCTTCACGGGTACGCTCACCGACGCCGGCGAAGACCGAGGTACCACCGAAGTTGCGTGCCACTCGGGTGATCATTTCCTGGATCAGCACCGTCTTGCCCACTCCGGCACCGCCGAAGAGACCGATCTTTCCACCCTTGATGTAGGGGGTAAGAAGGTCAATGCTCTTGATTCCGGTTTCAAGCATCTCGGTGGAGCCCTCAAGCGAGGCGAAGGAGGGAGCCTTGCGGTGGATTGGCCAGCGCTCGGTGATCTCCAGCTGCGATTCCTCGACGTCGAGCGGCTTGCCCAGAACGTTGAAGATGTGGCCCTTCACGACGTCTCCGACGGGAACCGAAATGGCAGAGCCGGTGTCCTGAACGGTGGTACCGCGCACCAGGCCGTCGGTCGCCTGCAGGGAGATCGCACGCACGAGATTGTCGCCCAGATGCTGCGAGGTCTCGAAGGTGATCATGCGCGTCTCACCGTTGAGGGTCACCTCGGTGGTCAGCGCATTGTAGATGGCGGGAATGGCGTCAGCCGGAAACTCAACGTCGACAACCGGGCCGATGACACGGGCTATGCGGCCGGTCGCGCCGGGGGCAACTGAGTCCGTACTGTTCTCAACAGTCTGGGCAGTCATCTCTCTCACTTCATTCAGTAGATGGCGTGGTGCTAATGGTAGTGCGGTTGGGAACCCCGTGGGGTCCGCGGAGGCCGGGGGGGTCAGGACGCGCTTAGTGCGTCCGCACCTGCCACGATCTCCGAAAGCTCCTGCGTGATTTCCGCCTGGCGGGCGGTGTTGCGAAGGCGCGTGTACTTTTTGATCAGTTCGGTGGCGTTGTCGCCGGCCGACTTCATGGCACGCTGGCGTGCTGCGAGCTCGCTCGCAGCCGCCTGAAGCAGCGCTGCGAAGATCCGGGACTCGATGTACCGCGGAAGCAGCGCATCAAGAACTCTTTCGGGTTCCGGCTCGTACTCGTACAGGGGAAGGATGTCCGACTCGCTCGCTGCTTCCTCTTCGACAACCTCAAGCGGCAGAAGACGAATGACCGTCGGTTCCTGGGTGACCATCGAACGGAAACGCGTGTAGACGACGTGGATCTCGTCAACACCACCGTCCTCGAAGTCGGTTCCGAACTGCTCCAGAAGCACGGCGCCAACCTCACGCGCGGTCTCGAACTCGGGCGCATCCGTGCCGCCCGTCCAGACCTGCTCGTAGGGACGACCGCGGAAATCAAAGTACGCCTGGGCTTTCCGGCCGATCAGATAGGTCTTGACTTCCTTACCCTCCTCGCGGAGAAGCTCAAGGAGAGCTTCCGCCTGCTTCAGCACAGTGGCCGAGTAGGAGCCCGCCAGGCCTCTGTCCGAGGTCATGATGAGCACTGCCGCCCGCCGGATCTGCTCCGGCTCAGTGGTCAGTGGGTGATCAATCTCGGACTGCGACGCAACAGCGGAAACCGCACGGGTGATGGCATTGGCATAGGGCAGTGACGACGACACGCGGGCGCGTGCCTTGCCAATGCGAGAGGTGGCGATCAGTTCCATCGCCTTGAAGATCTTCCGCATCGACGTCGTCGACACGATCTTCTGGCGGTAGACCCGGATCTGGGCTCCCATACTTGTCCTTTCCTTCGTAGTCCCTATGAAAGGAACTACGGTTCAGGCATCGGGCGTTCGCGCGCGGTGCGCGCGAACGCCCGCGCCGTTAGCGCTTCTGCTTGACGATCTTTTCCTGGTCCACGGAGCCCTCATCGAGTGGGCTGTGTTCCTCGTGGCCTGCGACAAGACCATCATGACCTTCGCCGAAGAACCCCTGCTTGAAGTCCGTGATGTGGGACTTGAGCTCATCCACAGTGGAGTCTTCGAGCTTATTGGTCTGCGCCAGCGTGGTCAGCACTGAGGACTTGTGGCGCAGGTGCTCCAGGAACTGGGACTCGAACTTGCGGATGTCCTCAACCGGTACATCGTCAAGGTACCCATTGGTGCCGGCCCAGATCGAAACGACCTGCTCCTCCATGGGGAACGGCGCGTACTGGCCCTGCTTCAGCAACTCCATGAGGCGTGCCCCGCGGGTCAGCTGCTGACGGGAGGCAGCGTCCAGGTCCGAAGCGAACATGGCGAACGCCTGCATGTCACGGTACTGGGCGAGATCGAGTTTCAACGTACCCGAAACCTTCTTCATTGCCTTCACCTGCGCGGCACCGCCCACGCGGGACACGGACACACCGACATCAACGGCGGGCCGCTGGTTGGCGTTGAACAGGTCTGACTGAAGGAAGATCTGACCATCAGTAATGGAGATGACGTTGGTCGGGATGTAGGCCGACACGTCGTTCGCCTTGGTTTCGACCAACGGAAGGCCGGTCATCGAACCTGCGCCCAACTCGTCCGAGAGCTTCGCGCAACGCTCCAGCAAGCGGGAGTGCAGGTAGAACACGTCGCCCGGGTAGGCTTCGCGTCCTGGCGGGCGGCGCAGCAGCAGCGACACCGCGCGGTAGGCCTCAGCCTGCTTGGAGAGATCATCAAAGATGATCAGTACGTGCTTGCCGCCGTACATCCAGTGCTGGCCGATGGCTGAACCCGCGTAGGGAGCAAGGTACTTGAAGCCGGCCGGGTCCGAGGCAGGCGACGCCACGATGGTGGTGTACTCCAGGGCGCCCTTGTCCTCCAACGTCTGGCGAACGGCCGCGATGGTCGAAGCCTTCTGGCCGATGGCGACGTAGATGCAGCGGACCTGCTTCTGCACGTCTCCGGATGCCCAGTTGGCCTTCTGGTTGATGATGGTGTCGACGGCGATGGCCGTCTTGCCGGTCTGGCGGTCACCGATGATGAGCTGGCGCTGTCCGCGGCCGATCGGGATCATGGCGTCGATGGCCTTGAGGCCGGTCTGCATCGGCTCGTGCACCGACTTGCGCTGCGTTACGCCCGGCGCCTGGAGCTCAAGTGCACGACGCGCCTCTGCCTTAATCTCACCGAGGTCGTCGATCGGCTGCCCAAGGGGGTCAACCACACGGCCAAGGAAGGCGTCGCCCACGGGAACGGAGAGAATCTCTCCGGTCCGGTGTACTTCCTGACCTTCTTCGATACCGGTGTAGTCACCGAGGACAACGACACCGATTTCACGGGTGTCGAGGTTCTGGGCGAGGCCCAGCGTGCCGTCTTCGAAACGCAGCAGCTCGTTTGCCATGACCGAGGGAAGTCCCTCTACCCTGGCGATGCCGTCGCTCGCGGATGTTACGCGGCCAACTTCGACCCGCTCCGCGTTTCCGGGTTCGTAGGACGCCGCGAACTCGTTCAACGCATTACGGACGTCGTCGGCGTTGATGGTCAATTCGGCCATCTGCAGTCCCTGCTCTCCTGTGTTGTGACCACCGCCGGTAAGCGGTGACCGTTTTGTTTTCGTCTGTAGTCGAAGCCCGCGAGCTTCAGCGTTGCCTTGTCCGCAGCTAAACGGCCATCTTTCGACGGAGTTCGGACAGACGGCTTACCGCCGTGGCGTCAACCACTTCGTCTCCCACCTTCACGCGAACGCCGCCCACGAGGGACGGATCCACGCTGACATTGACCTTGAGGTCTCGCCCGTAGAGCGCATTCAGCCCTGCCTGGAGCCGGGCCAATTGCTCGTCCGACAGCGGACGGGTAACGCTGACGGTAGCAATCCAGCGCTCCTGGCGCAGTGCAACAAGCTCGACAAAGCGTTCAACCAACGCCGACGGCCGCAGGCCACGCGGCGACAGAACCGCCTGACGGATCAGAAGCCTGGCTTCATCTCCGGCCGAGGGAACGAGCTTCAGCGCAAGGGCCACTTTCGCTGATCCTTCTGCCTGGGGTTCAGACAATGCGCGCTGCAGATCGTGGTTCGAGCCAACGACGCTCAGGAATGAGAAGAGATCGTTCTCAAGTCCCTCGAGCCCTCGGATTCCCTGTCCCCTGTTTTCGGCCACCGCAATAGCGACGGTTGCGGCGAGCGCTTCCAGTGCGTCACCGATGTCGCGGGGCTTGGCCCAGCGGCGGGCAACGAGGTCGCGAACGATGTCCGATGCCTCCGGCGAAATCCGTCCAGCGAACAACCGCGTGGACAAAGCAACCTTCTGCTCGCCGTCGCGATTCGGGTCAGTGACGGCGCGGCGGAGCCCGGCGTTCGAATCGAGTGTGTCCAGCACACCGAACAATTCCTCGGCCAGCGTCAGCGATGCTGTGCCGAGACGAGGCTCAAGTTCCTGCCGCGCCGCCGTGAGGGACTGGCTTGATACGCCTGCCATTATTTGGCTGCACCTGCGCTCTGGGTAGCGGACTGCGCCTCCAGGTCAGCGAGGAAGCGGTCGACAACGCGTGCAGAGCGCGCGTCATCAGCCAGGGACTCGCCGACAATTCGGCTGGCCAGATCAGTGGCAAGGGTTCCGACGTCAGCCCGCAGTGAGACAGCAGCTGCCTGACGGTCGGCCTCGATTTGTGCCTCAGCCTGCTCGGAGATGCGGTTCGCCTCGGCGACTGCCTTCTCCTTGAGCTCAGCCAGGATCTGGGCGCCCTCAGCACGTGCTTCCTCGCGGATGCGATTCGCCTCGGTGCGAGCGTCGACCAGCTGCTGCTTGTACTCCTCGCGTGCCGCGTTGGCCTCAGCCTGTGCGGCCTCCGCCTTTGCGATGCCACCCTCAATGGCTTCAGTCCGCTCTGCAAACGTCTTCTCAAACGCCGGCATGACGAACTTGATAACGATGTACATCAGTACAGCGAACCCTGCGACCGTAACCAATAGTTCCCATAGGTTCGGTGCGAGGGGACTTTCAGCTGCAAGTATGACTGCGCTATCCATGTTGTTTCACCCGTCTTTCTACCACTAGTCCGTTTGGTCAGCCAGCGACTCTTCTAGAGAACGAAGGCGAAGACCAGACCGAGGATTGCGAGGGCTTCGGTCAGTGCCAGGCCAAGGAATGCGATTGGCTGCAGTACACGCTGCGCCTCCGGCTGACGAGCAACACCGTTGATGTACGCGGCGAACACGAGGCCCACACCGATACCACCGCCGATTGCGGAGAGACCGTAACCTACGAGGTTCAGATTGCCTTCCATTTTTTTCCTTTCAAGATGCCGCGCTATGCCGGCAGGTTGGTTGGGATCATCCCCAGCGGGGAAGACTTTTGTTAGGTATTAGTGGGCGTCCGCATGAAGGGCGCCCTCGATGTAGATCGCGGCCAGCAGGGTGAAAACGTAGGCCTGGAGAACCATGATCAAAGCTTCGAGCATGTACATGGCAACCGCGCCGCCAAGAACCAAAACTCCGGTTCCCTGCAGGAGGATGTTGCCGGACAGGGTCATGAATTCGATCGCGCTGCCGGCCAACATCACGATGAGGTGACCTGCCAGCATGGTTGCGAACAAACGGAGGGAGTGGGTGACCGGACGAACCAGGAAGTTCGAAATGATCTCGATCGGAACTACCAGCGGCATGATGTACCACGGCACTCCGGAGGGAACCACGGCGAGCTTGAAGTAGCGCAGGCCATGCTTCTTCACGCCGACGGCAATCCAGAGGATGTAGAAGATGGCCGCGATCGCGTACGCGCTGCCAGGGTGGGAGAAAGTGGGGATTTGAAGCAGCGGGACCGCACCGAAGATGTTGTTCACGAGGATAAAGAAGAACGCGGTGAAGAGCCACGGCACATACTTCATGTACTCGCGTCCGCCGATGATGTCCTTGCCGATGGAGTTACGCACGAAGCCGTACGCGGCTTCTCCGAGGAACTGCATCTTGCCCGGAACAAGTTGACCACGGCGGGAGGCAATATAGAAAAATGCGCCGATGAGGATGACCGACAGGATGACCAGCAGCATCTGCTTGCCGAAGCCTGGCGCGAACCAAACGCCATATTCACTATTCCAGGGAAGAATGTTCGGCGGGTGCGCTTCTTCAATCGTGGGTGGGACAAAGCCCTCTTCAGTGGTGGTTTGAGCGGGGAGCGCAAGCGCGATCAACGCGTTTCCTCTCTGCAGTGTCCATCGTTGGGCGGAGTTGGATCGGGCACAGCGTTACTGCTCCGACGCATGAAGTTATGGGACATTACTCAGGGGAACCTTCCTCCGGACCGCTCCTGCGTTCCGGCGTTGATCCAGGACCGGAGGAGTTGGAACGGGTGAGGTTGTGCTTGTGGGAGAGATAAAAGCCGCCCACTGCACCCAAGAGGCCTCCTGCGAGCACGATCCAACGCGTCCCCAGGAGACTGTCCAGCCCCCAGCCTATCAAACTCCAGACTATGATCCCGCCAATGATGTAGCTGAAAACAGCTATTCCATCGTTGTACCCGGCTTCGCCGTAGCGACCGCGCGCGTCAGCCTCTGGGCGCTCATCGCCCGAGCCCGAGCCGGTGCTGGAGGCTCCTTTACGCACGTCCATCAACCGCCTGCGTTCCGGACGACCCGGTCGAGTCACAGTCGTTGTAGAGCTGGTGGCGCGCCTTGGCAAAAACGGTGACCTCGACAATCTGCCAAAGAACTACTGCTCCCACGGCCGCACCGAAAAACCAGGTGCGTTCCAGCCAGGAGGGGACACCGACAAAAAACAGGACAGCGGCAAAGCCGACCACCTTGATGGCGTAAGTGACCATGAAGATTCCGAGGGCGCCGCTGGGATTCGACCGACCGACGAAATGGCCGATGAGCAGGCTCAGCCCGAAGAAGAGTGCCACCACGGCGTAGCCGAAGAGCACGCTCGCGGCCCCGCTCCCCCCGTTCATCGCGAATGCGATGGCGGTGGTGATGACCAGCGCCGCCCCCGTGACAGCGAGGCAACGCAGCAGGATCCGCAGCCACAGGGACTCAGTGGGACCAGACGCGGAGGCACGGGACACACTGGCGCGCGGTGCGTCGGGTGCGCTCATGGGGTTCCGTCCATCGAGGGGTAGGTTGGGCAGGCGTCTCAGCCCGGCCGGTCCCTGAAATTCTACAGCAGATAGAAATCGATCCCGCTCTTAGTTGCTTTTCTCAACCGTCAGCCGGAATCAGCCGTCGTCGGGCAAGGAGTTTCGGCGAGTAGATGTACAGCGCGACGACGGCGGCCGCGAACACTGAGCAGACGATCGCCAGTGGTGCCGGTGCCGTAGCGAGGACAAATCCGGCCGCACCGACCAGTGCAGAGCACGCGGTGACCACAAGCGCTGACTGCACGTGGGTGAGTCCGACGTCGGTCAAACGCTGGTAGACATGCTCGCGGTGCGAGGCGTACCAGCGATCCCCCGCTCTCACTCGCCGCAGGAAGGTGATGAAGGTGTCGGCCAGATAGATCAGCACAGGAGACAGCAGGTACTCGAGGTAAACGCCCGCCAGCAAGCCAGCGACCGCCATGCCGGCGATGGACGCGCCCAGCAGATAACTGCCGACGTCGCCGAGGAAAACAAAACCCCGCCCAAGATTCCAGGGCAGGAATCCAGCGAAAGCTGCAGCAACCACAAGTCCAGCGACTGTAAGCCAGAACTGGCCCACGAGCATGCCGGCTACCGAGTAGAACACGCCCACCAGGACGCCATGGAGGCCGGAGATACCGTTGATGCCGTCCATGAAATTGGCGGCATTCACGTAGGCGGCCACTGCAAGCGCGCCAATCGGCACCCACCAGTAGGATTGCCCGATCGTCCATGCAAGAGCAGTGGTTCCGACTGCTCCGATCGTCAACTGGATCAGCGCACGCAGCCGGATCGACAGACCCCGGTAGTCTTCGATCCAGCCGAGTACGGCCGCCGCTGAAAGGATTGCCAGGACGATGAGCACCACTGAGCGGTCTACCGGGACCAGGCCGGTCAGCAGGGACAGAAGAAGCCCGACGACGATCCCCACTGCGACGGTGATGCCCACTCCCCGGATAACCACCGAGGTGTGAGAGGACCGTTCATTGGGGATGTCGAGCACGCCCAGCTTCTGCAGGATCGGCTTCAGTCCAAACGGCAGGACCAGGCTGAGCAGCAGGGAGGAACCAACAACAACCCAGAGCAGCATGGTCAGGCCCCTTTTTCAGCCGGAGGTTGCATGCCCTCGGAATAGGCCTCGATGCCGCCCTTGACCTTCCAGTCACGCAGGTCGAGCATGCCCGGATCAAGTGCCGCTACCCGGGTGTGCGAAATCTTGGGGTGGAGGGGGCGGGCGTCGTCCTCGTCGATCCCCACAAGGTCTTCGTGTAGTTTCTCGCCTTTGCGCAGGCCGGTGAAGACTATTTCGATGTCCTTCCCGGACATTGCGATCATCCGCTGGGCCACATCCAGAATCTTCACCGGCTCCCCCATGTCGAGGATCAGGACTTCCCCCCCGCTGCCGATTGCTCCCGCCTGAATGACGAGCTGGCAGGCTTCAGGGATGGTCATGAAGAAGCGGGTCACCTCGGGGTCGGTGACAGTGATCGGTCCGCCCACCCTGATCTGCTCAGTGAATAGCGGCAGCATCGATCCGCGGCTACCAATAACGTTGCCGAAGCGGACGGACACGTACCTTGCGCCCGCCGCGCCGGCCGTCCAGGCCGTCAATTTCTCAGCGACGCGCTTCGAGTGACCAAGAACGCTGGTGGGATTGGCGGCCTTGTCCGTGGAAATGTTTACGAAGTTGCTGACACCGGCCGCTTCGGCTGCCCGCAGAACGTTGAGCGTGCCAAGGACGTTCGTTTTCCACGCCTCTTCCGGATACTGCTCAAGCAGGGACACGTGCTTAAGCGCCGCCGCATGGAAAACCACCTCAGGTTTGCGGTCTATGAAGATTGCGCGCAGCGTGTCTGCTTCCCGGATGTCGGCAAGGACTGTGTCCCTGCCCGTCAGCAGTCCCCTGCCTGTCAGGGAGATCTGGGTGGTCTGAAGTCCCGTTTCGTCACGATCAAGCATGATGAGTTCCGCTGGCCCGAACTCTGCGATCTGGCGGCACAGCTCGGAGCCGATGGAACCGCCTGCACCGGTCACCAGAACCCGCCTGCCGGCGATGTAGCCCGCCACCTCGTCAGCGCGGATATCCACCGGACGCCGGCCGATCAAATCCTCCACCGCCACTTCACGGAAATCGGTGAGGCCCTTCTCTCCGCCTCCAGCGAGCATCTCGCGCAGCGGCGGCAGCACGAGTACGCGTATGTTAAGCCCAGTGACGAGGTCCGAAACGCGCCTCACCTGCGCCGCTTCAACATCGGAAAACGCAATGACGAGGGCGGTTGCACGCGTGCGCCGCGCCATCTCGGGCAGATCTTCGAGGCGGCCCAGTACCGGAACCGTGGCGAGCCGCAGGTGCTTCTTGGCGGGATCATCATCGATCAGGCCGACCGGAAAGTAGGGGGACTCCCGATCCTGCATCATCCGGGTTACCAGCGACTTGCCGAGGAAGCCTGCCCCATAGATCAGGGTCCGCTGCGCGTCGTCGCCGGGTTTGGCCTTGCTCTCCACATACATACGCTTCAGATAGCGGGTTGACGCCATGAAGATACAGGCAAAAGGGAAAGCGATAATAGCCACGCTTCGCGGGATCTGGATGACGCTGATGAAAGCGATGCTCACCAGCAGCAGGATCACAGAAACAATCACCGTCACGATCACCAGCAGACGCGCTTCGTGGAAGCTACCGAACGCATAGCGCCCCCGGTAGAGGGCGAAGCTCATCCCGACAACCAGCTGGGAGATCACTGCAACGGCGCAGAAGACGACTGCACCCGGCACATTGATCTGGGTGACCAGCAGCTCCAGGCGAAGGATCACGGCCAGGAAGACAGCAACAATCCACGCGAAGGAATCAAAGGCGTACTGGGACCACAACCACAGGGCCGGCTTGTCTGTCCTGCCGGCGGAGTCGTCCTGATTCACGCGAGCCGCGGAATTCTGGTTATCCGTCTGTGTCATGATTCCTTTGGATGGGCGGTTGGCGTAGCGTCACGCCCCCTTCGATCCGGCGCGAAAAGGCCGTCCGGGCCGTGTAATAGACTTTCCCTACCCGAGAATACTAGCCCGACTGATGCGTGCTCCCTGTGACCGATCACCGCGAGCTGAGCGTTGCGGAGGCTGGCCGAAAGGACCGTTTTGCAGGAAACCGTGGCTGTAGCGGCAGTGACTTTCGACAGACCGGATGACGTACAGACACTTCTCGAAGCGCTCGCACGGCAAGATCACCCGATCGCATCTGTGGCACTGGTTGACTCGGGCACACAGGACGTCTCTGCCCTGGCTGAACAATCCAGCGCTCCCGTGAACTACATCCGGTCCGCCACCAATCTGGGCGGCGCCGGCGGTTTCTCCCTCGCAATTCTTTCCGCGATGGCGAGCGGCGCCGAGTGGATCTGGATCATGGACGACGACGCCCACCCTGAGGACACCGCTGTCCTCAGCAAACTGCTTGAGTCCGCCCATCTGCGCAACCTTGACGTCGTCGTGCCCCTGATCGTCCCACCGACCGATTCCACCCGGCTCGCCTTCCCCTTTCGCATCCAGGGGCGCACCACCCACGATCGGGATCAGGTGGAGAACCTTGGCTTCATTCCGGACATTGCCCAGTTCTTCAACGGAGCGCTGATCCGCGCCGACGTCTTTTTCCGGGTCGGGCTGCCGGATCTACGCCTGTTCATCCGCGGCGATGAAACTGACTTCATGCTGAGGCTCCGCCGCGCCGGCATCCCCTTCGGTACGGTCACCACCGTTGCGCTCAGCCACCCGCCGGGATGGGCTGAAGTGCAGCACGTCATAGGCGACCGGCTCCATGTGCTGGTTCCGGAAACACCCTTCAAGCGCTTCTACTTCTTCCGGAACCGCGGACATCTCACGCGTCGGTACATCCGTGTGCGTTCCTTTGTAGCGGACGTGGTGGGGTACCCGGTCTACTACGTCCGCAGGGGTGATATCCGCGGGCTTGCCTCCTGGGCCCGTGCCTACGCTGCAGGAATGCGTGGGCGAAGCTTCGGCCCTCCCTCCGACTTCGGGTTCTGATTGATGACCGCGCAGCCGTCCGTCACCGTGGTGGTGACTACTTTCAATCGCGCCGGCTACTTGAGCCGACTGCTGGATTCTCTGGGACAGCTCGATCCGGCGCCTGCCGCTGTCGTCGTCGTTGACAACGCCAGTACCGACTCCACCGGTGAGGTACTGGAAGCGGCGGCCGCCTCGTTTCCGGTCCCGCTGACGGTTCACCGGCTGGGAGTCAATGCCGGTGGCTCCGGCGGCTTCTCCGCCGGTGTTGAGCGCGCGCTGGCCGACGGCGCGACCTGGCTATGGCTGATGGACGACGACGTCGAAGTCCTGCCCGGCGCGCTGGCCGCCTTTTCCCCGTGGCTCGAACACTACAGATGCTTGCACGGCCGGCGCCTGGACCACACCGGTGAACCTTTCTTCTGGCAACACCGTTTCAACCCGTTCCTTGGCGTGCACTTCCCGATTCCCGGCAACGTCTTCGCTTCTTCTCCGGTTTTCCGCACCAATGTGGCGTGCTTCGAGGGTGTTCTCCTGCATGCGGGCGTCGTCCGCGAGGTGGGACTGCCTGACCCGCGGTTCTTCATCAACGGCGATGACACCACTTACGGCTGGCTCATCTCCCAGCGGGAGCCAGTTGTCTACATTGACGAGTTCGTGCTGCGGAAGGCCCGCCCGCAGAAGCAGATCGACCTCGGCCTGCGGCATCTGAACGATTCGAGCAACCTGGGACGCTACTGCGGAATGCGGAACCGCGGGCATCTCGCAAGGTATTTGATGGAGTACGGGCAATTCAACCGCGTCGGATTCGCACTGGGAACAGCCCTCACCGCAGCGAAGGAACTGGTACGGCTGATCGCGGTCGAGCATACTCTTTCGGGCGTCGGTTCCCTGTGGCACGGGTGGCGCGAGTCGCGCTTTGTCCTGCGGGATCCCGACTGGCTGCCGATGCCGGCGCTGACTCCCCGGGCAACGGGCGCTGCCTCATGATCTGGTCCGTCGTCGGCGGCAGCGGCTTCGTCGGGAGCGCAGTCCTCAAGGCGCTCACGGAGGCAGGTGAGGAAGCAAGGCCGGTCAGGGCACCGCGCGTCAGTGCATCAGCAGACACACCGGCACGGGTACTCGCGGAGGCTGACCGGCAGGCCGCCGTCGTCGACCGCCTGGCGGCTGAACTCGCCGGTTGCACCGTGGTGGTCAATGCGGCAGGCGCCGCCGCACCGCGCAGTCCCGGCTCACCGGAGCTGACCGGCGCCAACGCCCTGCTCCCCGTGCTGCTCGCCCGCGCGTGCGCCGCGGCGGGGGTTCATCGGCTGGTGCACCTCAGCAGCGCGGCCGTGCAGGGGCACCGTCCGGTCCTCGACGAATCGCCGGACACTGCACCCTTTTCCCCTTACTCTCGGAGCAAGGCGCTCGGGGAACAGGCGCTTGGACTCGGCCCCTTCGGCACGCTTGAAATTGTCTCGGTGCGCGCCACCTCCGTCCAGGGCCTTGAACGGCCGACGACGACGGCACTGGCCCGGCTCGCTGCCTCACCGCTGGCATCGGTCGCCTCACCCGGCACCGCACCCAGCCCGGTCTCCTCGGTCGATGCCCTCGCTGAACTGATCCGGACGGTCGGCCTGCATGAGGGTGAGGTGCCGCGCATTGTCCTGCAGCCCTGGGAAGGGATGACCGTGCGGTCAGTGCTCGAGGCCACCGGCGGCATTCCCCTGGTTCTTCCGGCATTTCTCTGTCGGCTCATCCTGCGCACGGGATACGGGGTATCCGCACTTCTGAAGGAACGCCTGCACGGGTCGATCCGGCGGGTTGAACTGATGTGGTTCGGCCAGGATCAGGTTGCCGGCTGGGTTGCCCGGCAGGGCGTCGCCCTTCCTGCCCGCGTCAGTTCGATCCTTGAGGAGGCCGGGGCTCGTCGACGCGGTCCTCGCTAGTGGGCTGGCTTTCAGCGGGCGTCGCGTCCGGCGGGCCCGCAGGTTCTTCTTCCGTGCCGCGTTCCTCTTCCGCGCTCCCGTCCTCTGCACCGGCGTCGTCACCGGCGGTTCCACGTACGACCCCGGGAACCACAGCGCGCAGCTCTTCGAACGAAATCACGCCCTCGCGAACCACGACGGGCAGATCTCCGGTGGTATCCACGATGGTGGACGCACCGGCGTCGGCTGAGCGTGCACCGTCTTCAAGGTAGACCTCCACCGCGTCTCCCAGCTGGGCATAGGCAGCAGCCGCGGTAGCAGCCGCCGGCTGCCCCGTGCGGTTCGCCGAGGAGACGGCGAGCGGACCCGTCAGGATCAGGAGGTCCAACGCAACGCGGTCGTTCGGCATGCGAAGGGCCACAGTGCCGAACGTGTCCCCGAGGTCCCAGGTGAGCGAAGGCTGGGCATGACAGATGAGGGTGAGGCCGCCCGGCCAGAACTCCTCGGCGAGCCTGCGGGCTTCAAGGCTGATGTCGGTTGCCAGCCCGTCCATGGTCTGGAGGCGTGGAATGAGAACCGGCGGCGGCATGCTGCGGCCGCGGCCCTTGGATGCGAGCAGCGTGGCAACGGCTTGCGGTGTGAAGGCATCCGCGGCAATGCCGTACACGGTGTCGGTGGGAATCACCACGCACTGCTTTGCGGCAAGCGCACGTTGGGCACGCGCAATTCCCTCACTGCGTTCGGTGGAGTCGGAGCAATCGAAGGTGGCACTCACGCCAGCCATCCTTTCATTTACAGCACGTCGGTTCGAATTGCCGATGTTGCACGGTCCCGCTCAGCAAGGTCCTGGTGCGTGCAGACAGTCTTCCACGACGGGTCTGCGCCCAGTATCCGCATCAGTGCTTCTGCCTGCACCTCGGCGTGTTCCATCACGAAATAACCGCCGGGCTTCAGGAGGCGCACGGCCGCAGCTGCAGCGGCCAGGGGTAGGCGCAGCCCGTCGGCACTCCCCCCGAACAGTGCAATCTCCGGGTCGTGCTCAGCAACTTCGGGGTCGCGAGGAACCGCATCGGTTGGGATGTAGGGAGGATTAGATACGACGACGTCGAACGTTCCGTTCAGTTCGCTGAGCGCCGTGGCATAGTCGCCGTTGACCAGGGTGACACCGTGCGGCTTCAAATTGCGCGCCGCCCATGCCAACGCCAGCTCGCTCAGTTCAACCGCATAAACGTCCGCGTCCGGCACCTCCTGCGCAATCGAGCCTGCTATGGCGCCGGACCCGGTTCCAAGGTCCGCCACGCGCGCCCCGGAGATACCCCGCGCCGCATCAATGGCAAGCTGGGCAACCGCCTCCGTCTCCGGGCGTGGAATGAAGACGCCAGGTCCCACTGCAACCTCCAGACCGCGGAAGTACGCAATGCCCGTGATGTGTTGAAGCGGCACCCGCTGGGCCCGCTCGGCAACGAGTTCGCCGTACCCCTCCGGCACCGCAGCCCCGATCAAGGCGAGGGCACGCACCCGACCCACACTCTCAGCCATGAGGTGCGCGGCGAGGAGTTCCGCGTCGACCCTCGGACTCGGCACACCTGCCTCAGCCAGCGTCGACGCAGCTTCGCGCAGGGCATCCGCCAGCGACTCCATGCTGTGCCGACTCTCCTACGCGTCGTCGCCGATGGCGTCGAGCCGGGTCTGTTCGTCCAGTTCGATGGCGGACTGTACTACCGGTTCGAGCTCACCATTCATGACGGCGTCGAGGTTGTACGCCTTGTAGCCCGTGCGGTGATCAGCGATGCGGTTTTCGGGGAAGTTGTAGGTGCGGATCCGCTCTGACCGGTCCATGGTGCGCACCTGGGACTTGCGGATGTCAGAGTTCGCGGCGTCGATCTCTTCCTGCTTGGCAGCGAGGATGCGAGAGCGCAGCACGCGCATGGCTGCCTCCCGGTTCTGCAGCTGGGATTTCTCGTTCTGCATGGCAACGACGATGCCGGTAGGAAGGTGGGTGATGCGCACGGCGGAGTCCGTGGTGTTCACCGACTGGCCGCCTGGCCCGGACGACCGGTAGACGTCAATCTTGAGGTCGTTCTGACTGATTTCCACCTCTTCGGGCTCATCAACCTCGGGTAGTACCAGTACTCCGGCTGCCGAGGTGTGAATCCGCCCTTGCGACTCCGTGACCGGAACGCGCTGCACCCGGTGAACTCCGCCCTCGAACTTCAACCGCGCGTACACGCCTTCGGCAGGGTCATTCGATGATCCCTTGATGGCCATCTGGACATCCTTGTACCCGCCGAGATCGGATTCATTGGCGGAAATGAGCTCGGTCTTCCAGCCGCGGGATTCGGCGTACCGGGTGTACATCCGGAGGAGATCGCCGGCAAACAGCGCGGCTTCGTCTCCTCCTTCGCCACCCTTGACCTCGATGATGACGTTGCGGGAGTCGTTGGGATCACGTGGGATCAGCAGCCGTCGCAGACGTTCCTGCGCGGCAGCCAACTGTTGCTCAAGCTCGGGGATCTCGGCAGCGAATTCAGGGTCCTCGGCCATCTCACGGGCGGCTTCAAGATCATCTTCCAGGGCCTGCCACCGTGTGTGCGCTTCCACGATGCCGCTGAGTTCGGCATAGCGTCGGCCAAGCTTGCGAGCCAGGGACTGGTCTGTGTGGACGGCCGGATCAGACAGCCGGACCTGCAGCTCGGCGTGCTCATCGAGCAGGCCCTGAATGGACTCAAACATGGCGGACACAACCTTCAGTATCGGATTCGAGCGGTGGTGGGTGGTTTAACGCGCGAAGCCGTTCGAGACATGCCGGCCGGCATGTCTCGAACGGCTACTCAACTAATCGTTGTCGCTTTTTGATCCAAGCGTGGTCTTCTGGACCTGCATGAGGAACTCGACGTTCGACTGCGTCTCCCGGATCTTGTTGGTGAGCAGCTCGAGTGCCTGCTGCTGCTCCAGTCCGGAAAGGACCCTGCGAAGCTTCCACATGATCTTGACCTCGTCCGGCGAGAGCAGGTTCTCCTCGCGCCGGGTACCCGATGCGTTGACATCGACCGCGGGGAAGATGCGCTTGTCCGCGAGGTTGCGGGACAGTCGCAGTTCCATGTTGCCGGTGCCCTTGAACTCTTCGAAGATCACTTCATCCATCTTCGAACCGGTCTCCACCAGCGCCGTGGCGAGAATGGTCAGCGAGCCGCCGTTCTCGATATTGCGGGCTGCACCGAAGAAGCGCTTCGGCGGGTACAGGGCCGCCGAGTCGACGCCGCCGGAGAGAATACGGCCCGAGGCAGGTGCTGCCAGGTTGTAGGCGCGTCCCAGGCGGGTCATCGAGTCAAGGAGTACGACGACGTCCATTCCCATCTCGACGAGGCGCTTGGCGCGCTCGATCGAGAGTTCGGCAACGGTCGTGTGGTCGTCAGCCGGGCGATCGAAGGTAGAGGCGATGACCTCACCCTTGACCGTGCGCTGCATGTCGGTGACTTCCTCGGGACGTTCGTCCACGAGCACCATCATGAGGTGCACTTCCGGGTTGTTCACCGTGATGGCGTTGGCAATAGCCTGCAGGATCAGGGTCTTGCCGGCCTTCGGAGGCGACACGATGAGTCCACGCTGGCCCTTGCCGATCGGCGCCACCAGGTCAATGACGCGCGGACCGATCTTCTTGGGCTCGGTCTCCAGGCGCAGGCGCTCGGAGGGGTAGAGCGGAACGAGCTTCGCGAAGTCCACGCGGTCCTTCAGCTCTTCAGGGTTCTTGCCGTTGATGGAGGTCAACCGGACGAGCGCGTTGAACTTCTGGCGGGTGCTGCTCTGGCTCTCGCCCTCGCGCGGCGCACGGATGGCACCGACTACGGCATCGCCCTTGCGCAGCCCGTACTTCTTGACCTGGGCAAGAGAGACGTAAACGTCGTTGGCTCCTGGCAGGTAACCGGAGGTGCGCACGAATGCGTAGTTCTCGAGGACGTCCAGGATGCCTGCAACGGGCAGCAGGACATCGTCATCGGTGACCTCGACGTCGTCGACGTCCGGGTTCTGGTTGCTGCGCCCCCGACGGCGCTCGTTGCGGTCGCGGAACCGGTTGTTGCGGTCATCCTCGCGGTTGTTGCGGTTACGGTTGCGCCGGTTGCGGCTGTTGCCTTCGTCGCGGTCGCCGCGGTTGTCCCGGTCACGGTCATTCCGGTTGTCCCGGTCGCCACGGTTGTCACGGTCGCCACGGTCTCCGCGATCATTCCGGTTGTCCCGGTCGTTCTGGTTATCGCGGTTGTCTTCGGTTGAACGGCGATCGTCATTGGAGCGTCGCTCGTTGCGGTCGCGGTTGCGGTCGCGGCGGTCATTGCGCCGCTCGCCCTGGCTATCCGAACCCTCGGAGTTCTCAGCATTCTGCTGCGCGCCCTGCTCGGCACCGTCGGTCTCAGATGCTTGCGCACTGCCCTGTGCCTCAGACTCGGTGCGTCGCCCACGGCGCCCGTCCCGGCTGCGGCGGCCTCGATCCGGAGTTTCCGAATCAGCTCCGGAATTCTCCTGGACGGCCCCGCCCTCGGACTCGGCCGCGGAGCCCACAGCCTGATTGCCCTGCGCACTGTCAGAGGCAGCCTGCTCCGTCTTTACGACGCCGTCGCTTCCCGCCCGCCTATTACGGTTACGGGTGCGGGTTGGCCGCTCGGCAGGCTCAGCTGCCTGCTCCTGCGATGCAGCACCGGCACCGTTCTGTGCAGCAGCGTTGCCTGACGAAGACGATGCATTCTCGTGTGCCGGAGCCTGTGCAGACGTCGCCTTGGGGCGGTCTGCCACTGCCGCGCCGCGCTGGTGGTCGGAGATTGCGGCCACGAGGTCACCCTTGCGCATCCGCGAACCTACGGTGATACCAAGCTGACCGGCAAGCGCCTGCAGCTGGGCGAGCTTCAGTCCGGCAAGCCCGGAACTTTTGGAAGCTGGTGCGCCGTTCGTTTCGGCGGCTTGGGTATCCACGCCTGTCGGCAGGTCAGTGGTTTGAGTCACGAAGGATTCCTTCCCCCTCGTCGGGCGATCCATCTCTGATGTGGATCGCGGTTTTGGTTTGCCCGCCGCCAAGTCAGAAGAGTTGGAAGCTAAGGTTTCGGTGCTGGCCGGATGCTTTCCGGCGTGGCCGAGCGTGCTGGAGACCTCGAGCCCCAGTGCGTAGCAGTCACGATGTGACTGCTGCCGCATCAGGTTCTGGGAGGTACACCTGAGATTGAGCCACTGCTGACACACAGGCAGTTTCACGACGGTCACAGAAGATGACGGCCAGATCAACAGAAGCACATCTGAATACGGAACTGTCTTCGTAAGATCGGTGCGTGATGAACGTCAACGATTCAAGCAGGCAATTACCGTTGGTGCACCTTCACTTTAGCACCTTCTGTGTCCACGTTCAGCCGTAGAACACGCCAGTCAATACCCTCATCCGCACCGACGACGATGCGCTGGACCGCCTCGATGACCGCGGCTGCCTGGTCCTGACCCACGGCAAGCGTCATTACTGTAGGCCCGGCGCCGGAGATCACCGAGGCGAAGCCCTCGGATCGCAACGCCCGCATCAGTGTGGCACTGTGCAGCATGGCCTGGGCGCGGTAATCCTGATGCAGCAGGTCCCTGGTCCCATCGAAGAGAAACTCGGGCGAGTTTGTCATCGCGTGCACCAGCAGGGCGGCGCGGCCGGCGTTGGATGACGCGCTGTTATGCGGTACGGAAGCGGGCAACAGGGCACGCGCTGCCTCTGTCGACAGTTCGCTGGCGGGAATGGCGACAACAGGCACTACATCAGGATGCACCGGGAGGATGGTGCTCTGGTAGGCACGACCCGTTTCCCACGAGACCGCTAGTGAACCCAGCAGCGCCGGTGCCACATTGTCCGGGTGTCCCTCGAGCGTGGAGCACAGTTGCAGGACAGCGCGCGCATCCATCCGGGCGGACTCGGGAAGAATCGCGTTGGCCGCCAAAACGGAGGAGACGATTGCCGCCGCGGAAGACCCGAGGCCCCTGCCATGGGGAATCACGTTCCGTGTCTCGATTTCCAGGCCGGGGCTGGCGAACCCTGCACGCTCCAGCGTGCCGAGGATAGTTGCTGCAACCAGGTGCGTCTCGTCCCGCGGCAAGGACTCCTCGCCCTCTCCGGTGACCGTCACCGTCGTCGTGCCGGTTTCGGTGGTCCGGACACGGATGGAATCGTAGAGCGTCACGGCCAGCCCCAGGCTGTCGAAACCGGGGCCGAGGTTGGCGCTGGTTGCCGGAACTTCCACCGAAACCTCCTGCCCGGACGCAACCATGGCCTCAGTCATGGCCGGCGCTCCGCTAAGCATCTGCCCGCTGGCCCACGTGCGAGTCCGCCAGGCCCAGCGCCCCTGCAACGCTGACGACGTCGAACTCCACCTTGGTGGGCTCAACGTCAGAACCGTCCGCCGCCTTGAGCGCCCACTGCGGGTCCTTGAGGCCATGCCCCGTGACTGTAATGACGATGGTCTTGCCCTCCGGGACGTCTCCGGCTGTGTGCTTCTTGATCAGGCCCGCAACGCCGGCAGCCGACGCCGGTTCCACGAAGACGCCCTCACGGGACGAAAGCCAGCGGTGCGCCTCGAGGATCTCCTCATCGGTCACCGCCTCGATGAGCCCGCCCGATTCATCCCGCGCGGTGATGGCCTGGTCCCAGGACGCCGGATTGCCGATGCGGATGGCGGTGGCGATGGTGTCCGGCTCAGTCACGGGGTAGCCCTTCACCAGCGGCGATGCCCCTTCGGCCTGGAAGCCCCACATGATGGGGGTGCGAGTCGATACCGCGGGCAATTCCCCTGCTGTGGGAGAGGTATAGGGCTGCGAGTACTCCTTATAGCCCTTCCAGTAGGCGGTGATGTTTCCCGCATTGCCCACAGGCAGCAGGTGATAGTCGGGGGCGTCGCCAAGGGAATCAACAACCTCGAAGGCGGCTGTCTTCTGGCCCTCGATGCGTGCAGGGTTCACGGAATTCACGAGGAACACCGGGTAGGACTCCGCCAGTTTCCGGGCCACATCGAGGCAGTTGTCGAAGTTGCCGTGCACCTGCAACAGCTCTGCGCCGTGGGCTATGGCCTGGCTGAGTTTGCCCATGGCGATCTTGCCGTCCGGCACCAATACCGCGCAGGTCAGGCCGGCCTGCGTTGCGTAAGCCGCAGCGGACGCCGAAGTGTTGCCAGTGGAGGCGCACACGACGGCCTTCGCCCCGGCTTCAACAGCCGCGGTGATGGCCATGGTCATGCCCCGGTCCTTGAAGGAACCGGTCGGGTTCATCCCCTCGACCTTCAGGTACACGCTGCAACCGGTGAGCTCCGACAACGCCGGTGCGTGCACCAGCGGCGTTCCACCTTCACCCAGCGTGATCACGCGCGTGGACTCCGTCACCGGCAAACGGTCAGCGTACTCGCGGATAACCCCGCGCCATTGGTGAGCCATCAGAGTCCCTCTACTCGGAGGACGGAGGTCACTGCATTGATGACGTCCAGGTCCTGGATATGTTTCACAGTTGTTGCCAGCGCGGATTCGGTGGCCCGGTGTGTGACGATGCGCAGTTCCGCGCTCGCCGCCCCGCCGTCGCTTGCCGGGTGGATAGTCTGCCGCATGGTCTCGATCGAGACGCCGTGCTCGGCGAAGAGTTGCGCGATCCGAGCGAGCACGCCGGGCTGGTCCGCCACGTCCAGGCCGATGTAATAGCTCGTGTTCACCATGTCGATGCTGAGCGCAGGGACGTGGCCCGTCGTTGTTTCGGTTCGGCCCGGACCGCCAAGCACCATGCGGCGGGCGGCGCTGACCACATCTCCGAGGACGGCGGAGGCGGTCGGTGTTCCGCCGGCTCCCTGGCCATAGAACATGAGCTCGCCGGCGTTCTCCGCTTCGACGAAGACCGCGTTGAACGCTCCGCGCACCGCGGCGAGTGGATGCTCACGCGGCAGGAGGGTGGGGTGCACGCGGACGCTGACGCCGTCGTCGCCCGCTTCATCCTTCAGCAGCTCCGCAATGGCGAGCAGTTTGATGACGTAGCCGGCGTCCTTGGCCGCAGAGATGTCCTCCGCCGAGACGGAGGTGATGCCCTGGCAGTGCACGTTTTCCAGCGCGAAGCGCGTGTGGAAGGACAGGGAGGCGAGGATCGCCGCTTTGGCAGCGGCGTCATATCCCTCGATGTCCGCCGTGGGATCGGCCTCGGCGTAACCGAGGCGCTGCGCGTCGGCCAGTGCATCGGCGAACTGGGCGCCGGTGGAGTCCATCTGGTCCAGGATGTAGTTCGTGGTCCCGTTGACAATACCGAGGACGCGCGTGATGCGGTCTCCCGAGAGGCTGTCGCGGATCGGGCGGAGAATGGGAATGGCTCCGGCGACGGCGGCCTCGTAGGACAGCTGGACGTGCGCCGCGTCCGCGCGCTCGTAGAGGGTGGGCCCGTCCTGGGCGAGCAGTGCCTTGTTGCCGGTGACCACGGTGGCTCCGTGGTCGATCGCCCGCAGGATCAGGGTGCGGGCGGGTTCAATTCCGCCCATGAGCTCAATGACGATGTCCGCTCCCTCCACCAGGGATTCCGCATCCGTGGTGAACAGCTCCCTGGGGAGCTCGGCCTCACGGGGTGCGTCGATGGATCGCACCGCAATGCCGGTGAGCTCCAGGCGCGCACCGATGCGGGCGGCCAGGTTGTCGGCGTCCTCGAGGAGGATCCGCGCAACCTGCGAACCGACGTTTCCGCAGCCCAGCAGGGCCACACGCAGTGTGCCGTCGGAAACGGTGGTGTGGGGGGCATTCATCAAATCGATCAGGCTCCTGCTTCCAGAGTTGCTCGGTCGTTTCCCGTCTTGCGCAGCACATCGCGCGAGAGGAGGTCTTCTTCGGTTTCGCCGCGCACGATGATGCGTGCCTCGCCGTCCTTCACTGCGACCACAGGGGGTCGGGTGAGGTAGTTGTAGTTGCTGGCCAGCGACCAGCAGTAGGCGCCTGTTCCCGGCACCGCAAGCAGGTCTCCATGCGTGGTGTCGCCGGGCAGGTAGACGCTGCGCACAACGATGTCACCGCTTTCGCAGTGCTTCCCGACAACGCGCGAGAGCACCGGCTCCGCTGCGGAGGTGCGTGATGCAACCACGGCCGAATAGTCGGCGTCGTACAGCACCGGGCGAGCGTTGTCACTCATTCCGCCGTCAACTGAGACGTAGCGGCGGGGGTGGGAGGCGCCGTCGACGTCCGCCTGCACCGTCTTGGTGGTGCCGGCGGTATACAGGGTGAAGGTGCTTGGTCCGGCAATGGCGCGGCCGGGCTCGATCGAGATCCGCGGCGCCTGCAGACCGTGCGCAGCGCACGCCTCACCGACGACGGCGGCCATTGCCTGGGCGATGGCCGCGGGCGAGCGCGGGGTGTCTTCCTCGGTGTAGGCGATGCCGTAGCCCCCGCCCAGATCGAGTTCCTTCAGTTCGACGCCGTGACGGTCCCGGACCTCGGCGAGGAAGCCCAGGAGGCGGCGCGCCGCCAGCTCGAACCCGGCGGACTCGAAAATCTGTGACCCGATGTGGCTGTGTACTCCGAGCAGGCGGATGCAGGGGTGGTCCAGTGCCGCAGCTACGGCTTGCGCCGCTGGTGATTCCGTGCCCGACGACGACGGCGCCAGCGACAGCCCGAACTTCTGGTCTTCGTGCGCGGTGGCAATGAATTCATGCGTGTGCGCGTGCACACCAGGAGTGAGCCGGAGCATGACATTCGCAGTGGCGCCGCGGGCCTGGGCGAGCGCGCCGACCCGCTGCAGCTCATCGAGGCTGTCAACCACGATGCGGCCGACCTCGAGATCGAGCGCACGGTTCAGCTCGGCGTCGGACTTGTTATTGCCGTGCAGCGCGAGTTGGCGTCCCTGCAGGCCCGCGCGGAGCGCGACCGCCATCTCACCGCCGGACGCGGTGTCCAGGCGCAGGCCCTCCTCCGAGACCCAGTGGGCCACCTCCGAACAGAGGAACGATTTGCCCGCGTAGTAGACGTCCACTCCCCCGCACAGGTCACGGAACGCAGCGTTGAACGCCTCCCGGAAATTCCTTGCCCGGGTGCGGAAATCTGTTTCCGAGACCACGTACACAGGGGTGCCGAACTTCTCAGCGAGTTCGGTCACAGAAACACCGTCCACGGACACGGCGCCGCTTCGCGTCCTGGTGACCGTGGATGCCCACAACGCCGGGTTGAGCTCGTTGGCGTCAGCCGGGTAGGTAAGCCAGCCGGGAGCCAGAGGTGAGGCAGGCATGCTACATCCGTTCCGGCGCTGAGACGCCCAGCAGATCGAGGCCGTTGGCGAGCACCTGCGTCACGGCGTCATTCAGCCAGAGCCGGGTGCGATTGGTGTCAGTGACCGGCTCATCGCCCAAG
This sequence comes from Arthrobacter sp. PTI12, assembly GCF_056679915.1. NCBI lineage: Bacteria > Bacillati > Actinomycetota > Actinomycetes > Micrococcales > Micrococcaceae > Arthrobacter > Arthrobacter sp. PTI12. The sequence goes on from NZ_CM155256.1 coordinate 2,545,221, forward strand.
GGCGTCACGCGGCAGGCGTCATACCAGCGGTGATACGCACCGGCAATGACCTCGAGATGCCGTGCAACCCGATGCGGCTCACGGAACTTCGCGGCCTGCGCGACAACGGCCGGGTAGGAACCGAGGTGGGCAAGCAGCTCGCTGTCCGCCGGCTGGTCGAGGGCACCGGCGTCGAACGCCGAGCGGTCAACTCCGGCGGCGGCAGCGTTGCGTGCCACGGCGCAGGTTCGGGCGTGGGCGTACTGCACGTAGAACACCGGATTTTCGTTGGTGTTCTTCTTCAGCAGCTCCGGATCAAGGGACATCGCCGAATCAGCGGGAGACCTGCCGAGCGAGTACCGCAGCGCGTCCGCTCCCAGCCAGTCGAGGAGATCGCGGAGTTCGATGATGTTTCCGGCGCGCTTGGACAACCGGGCACCATTCACCGAAACCATCTGTCCGATGAGCACCTCGATATTGGCGTCCATGTTGTCTCCGGCGCAGGCGGCGATGGCCTTCAGGCGGCCGATGTAACCGTGGTGATCGGCACCGAGCAGATAGATCTTCTCGGTGAAACCGCGGTCCTTCTTTGAGAGGTAGTACGCGGCATCCGAGGCGAAGTAGGTCGGCTCGCCGTTGGCGCGGATGAGGACGCGGTCCTTGTCATCGCCAAAATCGGTGGTGCGCAGCCAGACCGCACCGCCGTCGTCGAACACGTGGCCCTGCTCGCGCAGCCGGTCCACCGCCTGTTCAACAGCTCCGCCGGAGTGCAGGCCTGTCTCGGAGAAGTAGACATCGAAGTGGACACGGAAAGCCGCCAGGGTCTCCTTGATGTCATCCATCTGCGCGCGGTAGGCAATGTCCCGGATTACAGGCAACGCTTCGTCGTCGGGCAGGTCCGCGACCTCGGGGCGCTCAGCGAGCACGGTGCGTCCGAGATCGGCAATGTACTCACCCGGGTAGCCGCCCTCCGGCGTCGGCCGGCCCTTGACGGAAGCCAGCACGGACGCGGCAAAGTTATTCATCTGGGTACCGGCATCGTTGATGTAGTACTCCTTGGTGACATCCGCACCGCTCGCGATCAGCACGCGCGCAAGGGAGTCACCGAGGGCAGCCCAGCGGGTGTGCGCCAGATGCAGCGGGCCGGTGGGGTTCGCAGAGACGAATTCCATGTTGATTGTGTGGCCTGCGAGCGCGGCGTTGGTCCCGTACACCGGGCCCGCCTCAACGATGTTCCGAGCCAATTCCCCGGCGGCGGCTGCGTCCACTCGGATGTTGAGGAATCCCGGACCCGCGATTTCCACGGAGGCAACGCCGTCGAGCGCGTCCAGGCGGCCCTTGAGCAGTTCCGCGAACGCACGCGGATTCATTCCGGCCTTCTTCGACAGCTGAAGCGCGATATTGGTGGCCCAGTCCCCATGCTCGCGGCTCTTGGGCCGCTCAACCCGCACCTCTGAGGGCAGCTCCACATCGATCTCGCCGGCAGCGACGGCGTCTTTCAGGCATGAGGAGATTGCGGAGGAGAGTTCTTCGGGAGTCACTCATCCAGCATAACGGCGCGGGTCTAATCCCCCGGATTCTGTGACGGACGCCTTACTCGGGGTTCATCCATACCGTGGCCCATCCGGAGTACCGCACTGAACCGAATCAAGTTCGCTAGCGTTGTACTTCGAGCGCAGACCGGCCCCAGCTGCGTCTGAAACCAAGGAGATTCTGTGACCCCCGCCGTAAACAAGCCATACCAGCGCTGGGCCCTGACGGGGCTCGCCGCCGTTTCCCTCCTGGGGTCGGCTGCCTGTGCTGCCAGCCCGACGCCGGCACCGGGCGCAGGTGGGGATGCCGCCAACGCGGCAGAACCGGACACCGCGGGGTCCGCAACCGGCGACTACGCCGACGGCACGTACTCGGCCACCGGCTCCTACCAGACCCCGGGTGGTGAGGAGGAGATCGGAGTAACGATCACGCTTGCATCGGGCAGTGTCAGCGACGTACAGACAGAGCCGATGCCGAGCAATCCCACCACGGAGCTCTACCAGGGCAAATTCAGCAGCGGCATCGCGGAACAAGTCGTCGGAATGCCGCTCAGTGAACTGAACGTTGACAAAGTGTCCGGATCATCCCTGACCAGCGGCGGATTCAGCGACGCCATCGAGCAGATCAAGGGCGAAGCCGCGCAGTGAGCCCCGCGGGCCAGTGGCAGCGGTTCAGCTTCGACGCCATCGGCACCGCCTGGCACATCGACACCCCTGCGGAGTTGTCGGCGAACGCGCTCGCCGTCGTCGTCCTTGCCGTTGAACAGTACGACGCCGTCTACTCCCGTTTTCGACCCGACTCACTCGTTGCGGCGCTCGCCGGGGGCGGCAGCATCACCCTTCCGCCGTCCGGTGAGGCGCTGGGCGATCTCTACCGGATGCTCTACCGGCTCACGACTGGCGCCATGTCTCCCCTGGTGGGAGGGTCCCTTGAACAACTGGGGTACGACGCCGGCTACTCCTTTGTGCCGCACGGCGGACCTGTGCCGGCGGCTGTCTGGGACGAGCAGTTCGAGTGGAGCGGGAGCACAATCCGGTCCGAGCGCCCGGTGACCCTGGATGTCGGCGCGGTCGGTAAAGGACAACTCGTTGACCTCGTGTCCACAGCACTGCACGACGCAGGCTACCCGGAGCACACCATTGACGCCGGCGGGGACATGCTGCACCGGGGGCCCACGCCGCTGCGGGTCGCCCTGGAGCACCCGTACACCGCTGATTCGGCGATCGGCGTGGTGGACCTCCAGGACCGCGCGCTGTGCGCATCCGCGTCCAACCGCCGCCGCTGGGCGGACGGCCTGCACCATGTCCTTGATGCCACAACCGGGCAATGCGTGGATACAGTGGTGGCTACCTGGGTACTGGCTGACGACGCGATGGTTGCGGACGCTCTCGCCACTGCCCTTTTCCTTGTTCCACCCGAGGTACTGCTGGCCGAGTTCGACTTCGACTACGTCCGGATCAGCTCCGAGGGACGCGCGCAGTATTCCCTATCCCTGGCAGGAGCGTTGTTCTAGATGGCCGGACGGCTGAAGTGGCTTAGCAGGTTCGACACGTTCCTCGGCCGCGCCACCATGTATCGGCTCGTACTGATCCTGCTGCTGATCCTGGCGGCGTACGCGTTTATCCTCTCTGCCCTCGGGCTTCTTGCCTTCACACCGGCGGAACTCGGCGTGACCTTTGCCACCGCTGTTATCACCTCGTGGGGCGGCACGCGCGTCATGGCGATGATGCTTCGTGCGCGCCCGCACACGGAATCCTCAGTCATCACCGGCCTGCTGCTCTTTTTCGTGATGTTCCCCTCTGACGACGCCAGCGGTGTGGCCGAAATTGCGCTGGCGGGGCTCCTCGCGTCCGCGTCGAAATACCTCATCGTCGTCCGCGGGCGGCACATCTTCAATCCGGCCGCGTTCGGAGCAGTGGCGGTAACGCTGCTGGGCCTTGGCGCCGCAGCCTGGTGGGCAGCCAATCCCGCCATGCTGCCGCTCGTGCTCGTCGCCACGCTCCTGATCCTCTACCGGACGCGGAAACTTCCTATGGGAGCCGTCTTCATCGTCCTCGCCGTCGGCATCCTGGTGGTGCGCCTCGCCGCCGGCGGCACTGATCCTGCCGCTGCCCTGCAGTTGGTCTTTGTGTCGTACCCCGTGCTTTTCCTGCTCGGTTTCATGCTGACCGAACCGCTGACCCTCCCGCCCCGGCGCTGGCAGCAGTTGCTCGTTGCGGGCGTCGTCGCAGTAGTACTGGCGCTGCAGATCAGTATCCCGCCGGTGTTCCTCGGGCCGGAGTACGCCCTGCTGATCGGAAACGCCGTCGCTTTCGGCATGGGCCAGCGGCGGCGCATCCGCCTGCGTTTCGAGGGATCGCGGCAGTTGACCCCGACCAGCGCGGAGGTCTCCTTCATTCCGGACAAACCCGTCCGGTTCGAACCCGGCCAGTACATGGAACTCACCCTTCCGCATGCGCGGGCGGACCGGCGCGGCTTCCGCCGCATCTTCAGTATCAGTTCAGCGTCCGACGACGGAACGGTCCGTTTTGGCCTGCGCCTCTCGGACCCGCCCAGTTCCTTCAAGGCAGCACTGCTGAATCTCAGGCCCGGCGCTCACGTCGATGCAACGAGTGTTGCGGGTGACTTCCTCCTTCCTGCCGATCCGTCAGTGCCGCTGATGCTGTTCGCAGGAGGTATCGGCGTCACGCCGTTCCTCAGCCAACTGCGCTCGCCTGCAGGAGCAGAACGCGACATCATCCTCATCTATGTTGTGAGCGCGCCGGACGAGCTCGGCTATGTCGACGAGCTGGCCAACTTCCGGGTGGTGCTGTTTTGTCCCGGAGAGCCGGGACCACTGCCCGCTGCCTGGACGCACGGCGGCGGGAGCTTCCCCAGCGCCGATGAACTGCGCTCCCTTGTTCCGGACCTTGACCGGCGGCGCGTCTTTCTGTCGGGTTCCCCGAGTACTCTCGCGCGGGCCAAACCCGTCATCCGCGACGCCGGCGGCAGGTCCATCCGAACCGACGCTTTCCTCGGTTACTAGCGCTTTTCCGGCACTGCCGGCAGGGGTTTCGTTCCGCCAACTTTTCCCTGCTAAGCTTCATAAGTCCCTTTCGACCAGCGGTTAACACCGGTTGGCCGTGCCCTCGTAGCTCAGGGGATAGAGCGTCTGCCTCCGGAGCAGAAGGTCGTAGGTTCGAATCCTATCGAGGGCACTTTTCGTAGCTGCCGGGCTCCCGGCCAGAGCGCACCACCTAGACTGATCCCACGGACGAGTTACGCGGGAGGCCTTGATGCAGGTGCGCAGATTCGCCCCAGTGCGCGCCGAACCCCTCCTGCTTTTCGGCATCCTGACCTTGCTCCTTGTTATGGTCGCGGCCGGTTTCGTTGGCCCGCTGAGCGCTGTGGCTCCTGATCTGGAGCTGAACAATGGCGCCCTTCTTCCCACCGCTGAGCCCACCCCCTCCAGCACGGAGTCTGCACAGGACGAGTCGCGGGAGCTTCCTGATGCAACGGGTTCCTCGCTGCCTGTTGTGATCTTCACGATCGTTCTGCTCGTCTGCACCTTCTACCTCGTTTCCTTCCTGGTATCCCTTCGCCGCGAGAGGTTGCCGTACGCGGACCAGGTTGACTACGCGCATGATTCCAGCGCTGCCGGGAGTCTGGAGGCTGACCGGGGCGTCGTCGTCGACGGTCTCGCGCGCGCCGAAGCAGAACTGTATGGGCCAGCCGATTCGAGGAACGCGGTCGTTGCCTGCTGGCTCGCGCTTGAGCGCGCAACTTCGGCTGCCGGCCTGCCGCGAATACGCCAGGAAACGACGTCGGAATATGCCGGACGGGTACTCACGGCTTTCAGCGCACCGGCGGCCCACGTCGCTGTTCTGCGTCGCCTCTATGACCGGGCCCGGTTCGGCGTCGACGCCGGCGCCCGGATGACTGAAGAAGACCTTGACAGCGCACGGACGAGCCTCGCTGCCATCAGTGCGGCCGTCAGTAATCACGATTCGGCAGCTCGCCGGCCCGACCGGGCAACGCTCCGTCCTTCGGTACGGAGGGATTACCCGTGACCGCGGGACAGTGGAGGGTAACCGCCCTGCTTGTGGTGCTCGCCCTCGCGTCCTCGATCTTCCTCACCCTCGATCCTGCGCACGCCGCGGTCCTGGTGACAGCGGCATTCACGGCCGGTGCGGTGAACGGCATCCTTGACAACCTTGACGCCGATCGCATGCCTGCCTTGAGCACGCCGCCGCGGTCGAAAGGTTTGGCCGAGGTGCAGGCACTCGAATTTTCGCTGTCCGGCTCCCGATCCGGGCTGGGCGCGCGCGCGGTCAACCAGTTGGCCGACGTGGCAGCTCGAGTGCTTGAATCGCGGCGGATGGACCCTTCCACCATTGGAGGACCGCTTGGTACCCTCCTCGCTGCCCGGCGGGGAACGGACCCGTCAGCCGTGATTGACACAGGGGTGTTCGACGCTGCAATGGACCAGCTGGAGCAGCTGGTCCTGGCGGGTCCGGGCCAGCTGCCCGATTCCCGCCAGGTCCCCCAACCACCGAAGGATTACCTATGACGCGAGGCCTCCCGCCTGAAGAAGCCGCAGCTCGATGCGGGAACGTCCTGAGCGAGATCGGAACCGTGGTGGTCGGAATGGACACCACGCTCAAACTCGCACTTGGAGCGGTTCTCGCAGGCGGCCACGTCTTGTTCGAGGACCTGCCCGGACTCGGCAAGACGCTCGCCGCAGAAACCATGGCGCAGGCTTTGGGACTGGAATTCCGACGACTGCAGTGCACGCCGGACCTGCTGCCCTCCGACGTCACGGGTTCCTCCATCTTCGACCCGGCCGAACGCCGGTTCGACTTCGTGCCCGGTCCCGTCTTCACCAATCTGCTGCTGGCGGACGAGATCAACCGCACCTCACCCAAGACGCAATCAGCACTCCTGGAAGCCATGGCCGAAGCCCAGGTGTCGGTCGAGGGCCGCACCCTTGTCCTCGATCAGCCATTCCACGTATTCGCCACTGCTAATCCGATTGAGTTCGAGGGCACTTATCCCTTACCCGAGGCGCAGCTGGACCGGTTCCTCATCCGTGTCGACGTCGGCTATCCGCAGCCGTCGGCCGAGCAGGACATCATTCGCCGCCGCCTCGCCCGGGGCACGGAGGCCACCACAGTACGCACCGTGCTGGATCCCGGCGAACTCCTGGAGCTTCAACGGGCGGTCAACCGCGTTGACGTCGATTCCGACGTCATCGACTATGCAGTACGGGTCACCGCCGCGACCCGCTCGCACGATGCCGTCGATGTGGGAGCCTCCCCTCGCGGTTCACAGGCGCTGGTCCTGCTGGGGCGTGCGCTGGCGCTCATGGACGGCCGGGCGTTTGTCCTTCCCGAGGACATCAAGCTGGGAACCAAACCCGTACTTGCACACCGGTTGACCCTGACGCCCGGTTCATGGGCACGCGGCATACGGGCAGTGGACGTCGTTGCAGAAGTTGTGGACCGGGTGGCTACTCCCACCACCGCGTCGGCCCATGAGCGGTAAGGGCGGCTTCCGCCCCGGAGGTCAGTGGAGTCTCGCCTCGATCACCATGATGGTGTGCGTCGTCGTCGGGCTGTTCATGGGCCGGCCAGACGTCGTCGTGCTTGGTCTTCCCCTCGCTTTTGCCGCCGCCTCAGGGTGGAGCGCACTCCGGCCGCCGCCGGCCGGGCAGGCACGATCCTCCGCCGGTATGGAGGCAACGACGTTCGGGGTCGAGCCGGACCCTGGAGAGTCCGACGAGGGACGCCGCACCTTCCGCGTGGCCTCCGGCGGTCCAAGCGGCATCGCGCTGATTCAGGCCGCTGCCGCGGGAGGTCCAGCTGTCTCCGCCCTTGTGCTTCTCGGCGGGCCATTCGCTGTTTCGGTTCCCGTTCCGCGGTCAGGCCGAGCGAGGGTGCTCACGGTCGGGGCGGCCGCGCTGACCCTTGACGGCGTCATGCGTCAGGAGGCCCGGGAGCTTGAGCCCGTGCGGCTGACTGTTCTGCCGCGGGTTCGCGAAGCCAGGCTGCTTCCGCTGCCTCACCGTCTGCAGGGCCGCACCGGCGAGCATACCTCTCGAAGCATCGGAGACGGCGGGGAGCTTCGGAGCATTGATGAGTTCCGTCCCGGGGACCAGCTGCGACGCATCGACTGGCGGGCAACGGCCCGCCAGTCAGGGAATGAAGACCGCCTCTTCGTCCGCCGCTCCTACGCCCGCTCCGAAGCGGGCGTCCACCTCGTTCTGGATACGGCACACGACTATCCCGCCCGGCTCCGCGCCTGGTTCCCGCTGCGCACTGAACCTGTGAACGCGCTCAGCTCGCTCCACCTCGCGCGGGAAGCAGCAACACTGCTCGCCGCGTCCTATCTTGCTGCGGGTGACCGGGTAGGGCTGAACGATCTCTCCGCCAGGCATTGGCCCGTGCGGGCCACGGGCGGGCACCGGCAGCTTGAACTGATCCGCACCCAGCTCGCCCTGATGACGGCGTCCGGACGGCCCGAGCAGTCCTCACGCGATCCCGGCGCGCCGGCAGGTTCCCTCATCTACGTGATGAGCACGTTTACTGACGAGGAACCGGCGAGACTCATGGGGTTGTGGCAGGCGGCAGGTCACCGGGTCATCGGTGTGGACATTCTTCCAGCGCTGGAAGGCAGCGCCGTTTCCCCTTCCGGCCGCCGGGCCTCGCGCCTCGTGCTGCTAAGACGCCGCGAAGTGATGAATGCTCTGGCGGTGTCCGGGATGGCGGTTCTTGGCTACCGCGGCGGAGGATCGATCGCCGCGGGCGGCGCGTTGGACTCGATTCCCGGACAACTTCCCCTCGAAACGGGGTTGGCGTCGCTGCGTCGGCCGACCGGGAGCTACCGGTCCGCGGTAGGCGGACCGGTATGAGTGGCAGGTTGAGTACACGCCCGCCGGAGGCCGACCGATCGCTGAATATCGGCCCCTCATTTTCGGCGGGTTGGCTGCGGATCTTCGCCTTCGCACTGTCTGCCGTGCTCGGTCTGTCGCTATGGCAGAACACTGCCCTGGTACTTCTGCCGCTGGCTTTCTTCGCGGCTTCGGTGCTGGTTCCATTCGTCCTGCTACCTCTTGGATCACTCCTGTTGATCGTGGGCAGCTATGCGGCGATCGTTCCGAGTGGATCCTGGGCGGTCTTCCCTTATGCCGCCGGAATCCATCTGCTTTTCGTGTGTTACGCCCTGCTGCTCGGCATCCCGCGACGGACCGACCTGAGCACAGCGGCGGTGCTGAAGTTCCTTGTTCGCGCCGGGAAGATTCAGATGCTTGTGCAGCCGGCGGCGGCCGTCGCCCTGCTCGTGCAGGACGCCGGAACTCAACCGGCGCTCGTCACTATCGCCTGCGTTGTCCTGGCAGCGTGGACGTTCTGGCTGGTCAGGACGTTGCGGCGAAGCTAGCATTCCTGCCAAGTCCATGCGCCCAAAGGTCCCGCAGCAGCGCGATCTCCGCAAGATGATGGATCATCTCACGGTTGATGTGCTGTATCAGCGCAGCCATGGGAGCCTCTGCAAACGGACCTTCGGCAGGTCCCACCGGCCGCTCCAGGGCATCGGGTGACAGTGCGGACACAGCACTGTGCCAGTGCGCGTACATGCCGTCCAATTGTTCGAGAGCCGCGACAGCTGTACCCGGGTACTCATACGTTTCGTAGCTGACCGGCACACCGCCGAAGTGCGACTCCAGCCGCCCTCCCAGCACGCCGACCAGGATGTGGCCAAGCCGCCAGGCAATGGTGGTGACTGGAGCCGGCGCCGGTTCGGGAAGGGCAAAGTCGATCGTATAGTCTCCGCTGCCGACCTGCAGCGGTGCTGTGCCCGTGCCGCGCGGCCTCACGCTCCAGCTACCGGGTACGGGCTCCCAGAAGTACTCGTCATCACCCAGCCCTTCCAATCGTGGCCGCGCGTGATTCTTCCAGTGCCATTGAAGCTGGTCGGTCAGCTCCCTGCGAATGTCCATTGATATTTCCTTCCGTGCGTGGGGACCATTCCAGTGTAGAAAGCATTGCGGACAGCAACTGTCCGCATGGATCGGTACCGTGGTGTCATGTTGGAAACCTCGGCGCGGCTGCTGCAGCTTCTTTCCCTGCTTCAACTCCGGCGCGAGTGGACTGGGCCTGCCCTCGCGGAGCGGATGTCCGTCACCGAGCGCACCGTCCGCAGGGACATCGGCAAGCTGCGCACTCTCGGTTACCCTATTCACGCTTCCCCGGGCATCGCCGGCGGATACCAGTTGGGCGCGGGTGCCCAACTGCCTCCGCTGCTCCTCGATGATGACGAAGCCCTCGCCGTTGCCATCGGCTTGAGTGCCGTCACAGCGAGTCCTGTCTCGGGCCTCGGTGAAGCGTCGGTGAGAGCCCTCACCAAGTTGGAACAGGTCCTTCCCGGCAGGCTACGGCCGAAGTTCGCCGGACTGCGCACCGCCGTCACCCGGATGGCTGCGGTCAGCACACCGGTCAATCCGGAAGTGCTCACTGCTTTCTCAGCCGCCATTACGGAGCGTCGGGTGGTGGTCTTCCGGTATGAACGCCATGACGGTGAATCTTCCCGCCGGGTCGTTGAGCCGGTTCGTCTGGTGGACACCGGCCGCCGGTGGTATCTCGTGGCGTGGGACACCGGCCGGCAGGACTGGCGGACGTTCCGCGTGGACCGGTGCCGGAGCGTGCCCTCGCCGCGGGATAGATTTCCCGGACGTCCCCTTCCTGCCAGCGATCTTGCCGGCTACGTGCAAAAATCCATCACACGGTCGCCGTACAGCCATGACGTGGTGGTTCGGATTCACGCCTCTGTTGCAGATGTCAGCCAGTTGGTCCCGCCCAATATCGCTGAACTCGAGGACGACGCCGGACGCACCATTATGCGGTTCGGCGCAGATTCGCTCGAATGGCCTCTGATGCATGTCGCGGCTCTGGGCTTCGATTTTGACATCCTCGAACCTCTCGCACTCCAGGAACACGCCATCACCGTTGCCGCGCGGCTGATCCACGCGGCCGGACCCGCCGCCCACGCCACGGCGCCCGGTGACGGTCATGGCCCAGTTTCACGTTCGTCATAGGCTGGATCCGGCACACAAGGACAGGAGACCACCATGGTTGAAGCAAAGCACGCGGAGACGACGGTCGATGAGGTAATGGCCGAGCTTGCCGCGCTCGAGGACCCGAAGATGCGCGCGGTGAACCTCAGGCACGGCGATGACCACGGAGTGAACCTCAGCAAGCTGCGTGCGCTCGCCAAGCGCCTGAAGACGCAGGAGGTGCTGGCCTCTCAGCTCTGGGAGACAGACGACACCGCAGCGAGGCTCCTCGCGATTCTGATCTGCCGCCCCAAAACACTCCGACCGGATGAGCTGGATACGATGCTGCGCACGGCACGCGCACCCAAAGTCGAGGACTGGCTCATCAGCTACGTGGTGAAGAAGAATCCGCACGCGGAGGATCTGCGCCTCACCTGGTTTGCTGATCCGGATCCGGTGGTCGCCGGCGCAGGCTGGGCGCTGACCGCGGACCGGGTGGCGAAGAACCCCGATGGGCTTGACCTGCCGGTTCTTCTGGATGTCATCGAGACGGAGATGAAGAACGCACCGGACCGCCTGCAGTGGGCCATGAATACCTGCCTGGCCCAGATCGGGATCGCACACCCCGAACACCGCACCAGGGCGCTGGAGATCGGCGAGCGGCTGGAGGTGCTGAAGGACTACCCGACCTCCCCCGGCTGCACCTCGCCGTTCGCACCCGCATGGATCAACGAAATGGTGCGTCGACAGGAGGCCGGATAGGGGAGCCGGATGGCTCCGAGTAAACTTTGAAGCAATCATGTCGCTGACAATCACTTACCCTGCCCAGCTCCCGGTCTCGGAACGGCGGGCAGACATCATGGCTGCCATCGCGGCGAACCAGGTCACCATCATCGCCGGCGAAACGGGCTCGGGAAAAACCACGCAGATTCCCAAGATGTGCCTGGAACTCGGCCTTGGCCGGTCCGGAATGATCGGCCACACCCAGCCGCGCCGCCTTGCGGCCCGTACCGTTGCCGAACGCATCGCCGAGGAACTGGGCGTCAGGCTCGGGGAGGAAGTCGGCTACCAGGTCCGGTTCACCGGAGAGGTGGGTCGGAGCACGCGCATCAAGCTGATGACGGACGGTATCCTGCTCGCCGAGATCCAGCATGACAAGCTACTGAAGAAGTACAGCACCATCATCATCGACGAGGCCCATGAGCGCAGCCTCAATATCGACTTCATCCTGGGTTACCTCAAGCGCATTCTGCCCAAGCGTCCCGACCTGAAGCTCATCATCACTTCGGCCACCATCGATCCGCAGCGCTTCGCAAACCACTTCGCGGCGGATGAGGCTGCGCCGGATAAACAGCCAGCGCCTATCATCGAGGTGTCCGGGCGGACCTACCCGGTAGAGATTCGTTACCGCCCGCTCAGCCAACCCGCCGGTGACACAGGGTCTGACGCTGAGCTCGGCGCACAGGACGAGCTTGAGGAAGACCGCGACCCACTGGACGCTGTGTGCGACGCCGTTGACGAGCTTGCCCGCGAAGCGCCCGGCGACATCCTGGTCTTCTTTTCCGGCGAGCGCGAGATCCGGGATGCAGCCGATGCACTCCGCGCGCGTGTGCAGGTGAACCCGCGGCTTCGTGGCACGGAGATCCTGCCCCTCTTTGCCCGCCTCTCCCTGCAGGAGCAGCACCAGGTCTTCAAGCCGGGCGGGACGGGACGGCGCATTGTCCTCGCTACCAATGTCGCCGAAACGTCACTGACCGTTCCCGGGATCAAGTACGTCATTGATACCGGAACCGCCCGCATTTCCCGGTATTCGCACCGTACCAAGGTGCAGCGGCTGCCTATTGAGCGAGTGTCTCAGGCCTCTGCGAACCAGCGGTCCGGCCGCTGTGGCCGCGTATCCGACGGCATAGCGATCCGCCTCTACTCCGAGGAGGACTTCGAATCCAGACGCCCCTTCACGGATCCGGAAATTCTCCGTACCAATCTCGCTGCGGTCATCCTTCAAATGACGGCCATGGGAGTGACCCGCGGACCGAAGGACGTCGCAGCCTTCCCCTTTGTGGAACCACCGGACTCAAAAGCAATCAACGACGGCGTCACGCTCCTTCGCGAGCTCGGCGCGCTTAGCGCGGACGGCAGCATCTCGCCGGTGGGTCGGCAACTGGCCCAACTGCCCGTTGATCCGCGGCTCGGGCGCATGATCGTTGAGGCCGGGCGCCGCGGCTGCACCAAAGAGGTCATGGTCCTGGCTGCGGCACTCACCATCCAGGACCCGAGGGAGCGTCCGCAGCCGGACCAGGCTGCGAAGCTCCAGAGTGCAACCGAAAAACACCGCCGGTTTGCGGATGAGAAGTCAGACTTCACGGGATACCTCAACCTGTGGCGGTACCTGCAGGAGCAGCAGAAGGAACTGTCCTCCACCCAGTTCAGAAAACTGTGCCGCAACGAATTCATCAATTACCTGCGCGTACGCGAGTGGCAGGATCTCTTCGCTCAGCTGCGGCAGCTCGCGAAGCCGCTGGGGATCACACTGGCTCCCAGCGCAGTGGATCCGGTGGGCCGCCATGATGCGATCCACATCAGCATGCTGTCCGGCCTGCTCAGCCACATTGGCCTCTATGATCAGCGCAAGCGCGAATACTCAGGCGCGCGCGGCACCCGCTTTGCCATTTTCCCGGGCAGCGCGCTGTTCAAGAAGAGCCCTGATTGGGTGATGGCCGCGGAGCTGGTGGAAACTTCCCGGCTATGGGCCCGTGTGGTGGCAGCGTTTGATCCTCTCTGGGCCGAGGAGGTGGCGCCGGATCTGGTGAAGCGCAGCTATAGCGAGCCCCATTGGTCCCGCAAAATGGGCTCAGTCATGGCCTATGAGAAGGTCACCCTCTACGGCGTACCGATTGTGCCCCAGCGGCGCATCAACTATGGCCGCATCGACAGGGAGCTGGCCCGTGAGCTCTTCATTCGCCATGCCCTGGTGGAGGGCGACTGGCGCACCCATCACAAGTTCTTCCACCGCAACAAGGCGCGCATCGCCGAGATCGAAGAGATGGAAAACCGGATGCGCCGCCGCGACCTCATGGTGGACGACGAAACACTGTTTGCCTTCTACGATGCCCGCGTGGGGCAGGATGTGGTGTCCGAGCGCCACTTCGACAAGTGGTGGAAGCAGACACGCCAGGACCATCCGGATCTGATGGACTTCAAGCCCGAGGAACTGCTCAGCCGCGATGCCGACCTTGACGAGACGGCATTTCCGAAGACATGGCACCAGCAGGGCTTTGACCTGCCGCTCCGTTACGAGTTCTCCCCCAACATCCCGGGTGCCTCGGACGGCGTCACGGTGCAGGTGCCCATCCTGTTCCTGAACCAACTGGAGCCTGCCCCTTTCCAGTGGCAGATTCCCGGGTTGCGCGTCGAACTGGTTGCCGCGCTCATCAAATCGCTGCCGAAGCAGGTGCGCAAGAATTTCATTCCCGCACCCGACGTCGCACGGAGCGCCGTCGATGCCCTGCACGCCGATTTCGATCCGGGCAGGGACGCACTTGAGCCCTCGCTGGAACTGGCCCTGCGCAGGTTGAAGGGACACATCATTCCCCCGGGGTCCTGGAACCGTAATGCCCTGCCGCCGCACCTCTTGATGAGCTTCGAGGTGGTGGACGGGAACGGACGCATTCTGGACGAAGACAAGGATCTGCAGGCGCTCCAGGAGCGGCTTGCCGCGCAGACCCGGCGGGCAATCGCCGAATCACTCGGGGCCACCCCTGGATCTGTTCAGCGGATTTCGAAGGCAGCAAGCCGAGAGCAGGAGGCAGCGCCGTCGTCGTCACCGTCAGCGTCGCCAGCGGCCACACCAGGCATCAAGGAGGTCAGCGGCGCAACCGCGTGGACTTTCGGAACCATCCCGCGGGACGTTTCCAGGCTTGTCGGCGGTCACCGGGTGACCGGGTATCCCGCGCTCGTAGCTGAGGATAACGCCGTCGGACTCAGGGTTTTCCCCGACGCCGCCGGGCAGGCAGCTGCCATGCGGGCGGGCGTTATCCGCCTGCTTGCGCTGCGGGTTCCTAGCCCAGCGCGCTACGTCCTTGAGCACCTGAGCAACGCCGAGAAGCTCACGTTCAGCCAGAATCCACACGGCAGTGTCGCGGCGCTGATTGAGGACTGCGCCATCGCGGCCATCGACAAGCTCACGCCCGAGGAGCTGCCGTGGACCGTCAGCGAGTTCGATGCGCTGTACGAGAACGTCCGCGCCGAACTCATCGATACCGTGTTCATCGTTACGGCAACGGTTGAGAAGATCCTCGCAAGTACACGCAGGATCGAAAAGCGACTGAAAGGCACCACGAGTCTGGCGCTCATCACCGCACTCAACGATGTGAAGAGCCAGCTTGAGCAGCTCGTCTTTCCCGGCTTTGTCGCAACGACCGGATACGCGCAATTGACCCATCTGCCGCGGTATCTTGCCGGCATCGAAAGGCGGCTCGAGAAACTGGAGACCAATGTCCAGCGCGACGGCGTGAATACCGCAGCAGTGCAGCGCCTGGAAGACGAGTACGACGACGCCGTGGCCGCAGTGGCTCCAAACGGACGGCCCGTGCCGCCGGCGTTACGACGGGTTCGCTGGATGCTCGAGGAACTCCGGATCAGCCTGTTCGCCCAGGAGTTGGGAACCGCCTACTCGGTCTCCGAAAAGCGTATCCGGACAGCTTTGGGCGAAGCACTCGCCGCCTGAGAACCGGGAAATTTTGCGCAGCTCCGGCGGGTTCGGCACCCCTCGAACCCGCTGAAGGTGCCCAAAAGTTCGGTTGGTTGAGGGTTCAGTCAGGGACGTTGTCGCCGAACCCTGCGCTTCGCAGGCCCGCGCGGAGCCGTTCCGCATTTTCGTCGAGCTTCGCCGGATCGGGATTATGGTCCACGTTGTGTACGTCAAAGTCAGCCGGGCTCTGCGTCGGCCAGATGTGCACATGCACGTGCGGAATTTCGTAGCCCTCCATGAGCACTCCGATGCGCCGGGCGTGAAAGGCTGACTCCTGAACTTTGGCAATTTTCTGCGCCACATCCATGACCTTGCCGAGCAGGTCCGGGTCCAGGTCCACCCAGTGCGCAACCTCGTGGCGTGGCACCACCATGAGGTGCCCGTCAGTGATGGGCTCTATGGTCAGGAACGCCACCACGTCCTCGTCCTTCCAGACGAACCTGCCCGGGATTTCCCCGGCGATGATCCTGGTGAACAGCGTGCTCATAAGTCCTCCTTCAGGGATCCGGCATCAAGCACGAAGCGGTACTTTACGTCGCCTGCAACCATGCGGTCATACGCGGAGTTGAGCTGGTCAGCAGAAACAAGTTCTATATCCGATGCCACCTGGTGCTCGGCACAAAAATCAAGCATCTCCTGGGTTTCTGCGATACCGCCGATGAGTGAGCCCGCGTACTTGCGTCTCTTCCGGACCAGCAGTCCCGGGTCAACAGCGGGCATCGGGTCCGCCGGCAGCCCGAGCTGGAATAGTGCACCGTCCAGGCGAAGCGCGCGGATCAGGGGGTTCAGCTCATGCGGCGCCGCCACCGTATCGATGACGACGTCGAGCGTGTTGGATACGGCTGCCATGGCGTCCGCATCCCTGGACAACACCACGTGATCCGCTCCCAGTTCGCGTGCGGCGTCCATCTTGCCGGACGAGGTGGTGAAGACCGTCACCTCCGCCCCCATCGCCTTGGCGATCTTCACCGCCAGATGTCCGAGGCCACCGAGCCCGACGACGCCGACAGCGTCACCTTTTTCCACGCCGAAGTGATTCAGCGGCGAGAAGGTGGTGATACCGGCGCACAGCAGCGGCGCAGCGGCGGCAGGGTCCATGGACTCCGGTATCCGGAGAACGTAGCCCTCATTCACGACAATCGAGGTCGAGTAGCCGCCCTGGGTGACTTCACCGTCGCGCCTTCGGTCCGGAGTCCCGTAGGTAGCGGTCATTCCGTTGACGCAGTACTGCTCCAACCCGTCCATACAGCTCTCGCATTCGCGGCATGAGTCCACCATGCAGCCGACTCCCACCCTGGCGCCGACCGCAAAGGACGTCACGGATGCCCCGACCCGGGTGACCCGGCCTACAATCTCGTGGCCGGGCACCAGGGGGTAGCGGGCAGTGCCCCATTCGCTGCGGGCTGCATGGACATCCGAGTGGCATAGTCCGCAGTATTCGATGGCGATTTCGACGTCGTCGTCCTCAGGTTCCCTGCGTTCGACGGTTGTGCGTCCCAGTCCGCTGGAGGCCGAGGTGGCAGCGTAGGCGTGTGCGATGCTCATAACGGCTACTCTCTCACGGGCGAACGCCTGCAACCGAGCCCGTCCGGTGCAGGATCAGGGACCGGTGGCCACCGGCAGATCCGCACGCTGGGACCACTGAGACCATGAGCCGGGGTAAAGCGCCGCCTGATAGCCGGCAACCTCAAGCGCGGCGATCTCGTGCGCAGCAGTGATACCGGAGCCGCAATAGACGCCAACCTCTGCTGTCTCGGTAATGCCGAGCGCAGCGAAACGCCGGCGCAGTTCCGGCGGCGGCAGGAATGTGTTTTCCGCCGTGAGGTTCTCGGACGTGGGAGCGCTGGAGGCACCGGGAATGTGCCCGGCCTTCGCATCGACCGGCTCGGTCTCGCCGCGAAAGCGTTCAGACGCCCGGGCATCAAGCAGCACGCCGTTCCCAGCCAGAGCGAGAACGCCGTCGGCCGTCGTCAGGACCGGCATGTGTCCGGAACTCAGGGTGACTTCGCCCAGGCAGTGCTGCTCCTCGCCCCGCTCCGTCTCATACCCGGCCGCCTGCCACGCATTCAGTCCGCCATCGAGTAGATAGACGCTGGTGAGGCCCCCATCGCGAAGCAGCCACCAGAGGCGCGCTGCCGAAAGGTTCCCCTTGTCGTCATAGGCAACAACCACATCGCCGTCGTTGATGCCCCACTGACGGGCCGCCTCCTCGAGCGCGGCCGGTTCGGGCAGCGGGTGCCGTCCCTCCGCTGCTGATGGACGGGAGCACAGCTGCGTTTCAAGGTCAACGTAGACGGCGCCGGGAATGTGAGCTGATCGGTACTGCTCGTGACCGTGGGGGTTGCCCAGCGTCCAGCGAACATCCAGCAGGACGGTCTGCTGACCGGAGGTCATCCGGTTCCGCAGCGCCTGCACGTCCATCAGAGTCTCCATGAAGATCTCCTTATGAATGTGTGACCGGTGGCACGCCGGTCACAGGTGTGAGCCAAGTTCACCACAGCTCCGCGGTCCCCTCCAAGCCGGCGGCGCACACCTGGTGACCAAGCGGGCAGGGCTCTGGTCCTGAAGGGCGTCACGGGGTACAAAAGGGTAATGACAGCTTCACTGGTGCTCGGTCCCATGCTCCGGTATGTCGATGAAACCTCGGCGACGCTATGGATGGAAACCAGTGCAGCCTGCACGGTCGAGTTGCGCGCGGATGGAAAGACGTGGACCGCTGCCACGTTCGGCGTCCATGGTCATCACTATGCGCTGGTCGAGGCGGAGCATCTTCCGCCGGGCACCACCGTGGAGTACACCGTAGACATAGCCGGCGAGCGCGCATGGCCGGAACCTGCCTCTGAATTCCCTGCACCGTCCATCCGTACGCTTCATCCTCAGGGGCGGCTGCGCCTCGCCTTCGGCTCATGCCGGACCAGCGTCCCGCATGACGCGCTCGGCAACGCCGGCCACGGCGTCGACGCGCTGCGCGCCTTCGCCCTGCATCAGGCCCTCCACAACGACGACGGTGCCCGCCCCGATCTGATCGCCTTCCTCGGCGATCAGGTCTATGCGGATTCAACGAGTAAGGAGATGCAGGACTTCATCCGTTCACGGCGCTCCCTTGATGATCCGCCGGGTGAGGAGCTGAAGGACTACGAAGAGTATGCCCACCTGTACAAACTCGCCTGGTCCGACGACGCCAACCGCTGGCTGCTCTCCACCGTTCCCAGCGCGATGATGTTCGACGACCATGACATCCGCGACGACTGGAATGCCTCCCTCACGTGGCGGGAGAAAATGCACGGCACCTCCTGGTGGCAGGGCCGCATCGTTGCCGGACTAGCCTCCTACTGGGTATATCAGCACCTCGGGAACCTTTCTCCGGTTGGACGCGCCGACGACATTCTCTGGCAGAGAATCCGCGCCCATCAGGGCCCTGACGAACTCGATCTCACCGCGGACCTCGAAGCTTTTGCCGAACGGGCAGACGCCGAGCCGTCCAGCTACCGCTGGAGCTATTGCCGGGACATCGGGGACGTGCGGATCATCACTGTCGATTCACGTGCGGCACGCGTGCTCGATCCTGGGCAGCGCTCCCTTCTGGATGATGCCGAACTCGCCTGGCTGGACGAACACTTCCAGGGCGGAGTGCGGCACTTGATCGTTGCAACCTCGCTTCCGTTCCTCCTCCCGCGCGGGCTGCACCATATCGAGTCATGGGACGAAGCCCTGGCAGAGGGTGCCTGGGGGAAGCGGGGGTCGCGCATCGGCGAGGCGCTGCGGCAGGCACTGGACCTTGAGCACTGGGGCGCGTTCCAGCGCAGCTTCAAGGTGGTCGCGGACCTCGCGACCGAGGTGGCTGACGGCAAGCGCGGGTTGGCACCCGAGACCGTGACCTTCCTTTCCGGTGACGTGCACTTTTCCTACATAGCAGAGGTTGAACGGTCCTCGGGCAGCCGGATCATCCAGGCCGTGTGTTCCCCGATCCGCAACCCGCTCCCCCGCGCTCTGCGCTTTGCCACAGTGGTGATGTCCTACGGCGTCGCAGGCCCGGTGGGAGCACTGGCTGCCCGTTCCGTGAAGGTGCCGAAGCCGCCCTTCTCCTGGAAGAGCATCAGGGGTCCCTGGTTCGACAACAACCTGGCGGTTCTTGAAGATACCGACGACGGGTTGAGCCTGCGCTGGGCAACCGGCGCCACTGACGGCGATCCGCGCGCTCCGCAGCTGAAGGAAGTTGCAACCTACACCGTTTCACCGCGCAGCCCGGAATCCCGGAAGTCGCCGGATGGATGATGCCCGAGGCTCAGAGCTCGACGCTCCGGCCTGGATCCAGGTGCTCGAAGTCCGTCCCGTAGTGCTTCCCCAGCCGGGAGACGTGCCCCTCGACCATCGCCAGTCCGGTCCCGTTCAGCAGTGCGTCATGAATCTGGTGCGCCCTCTCTGCGCGGACTGAGGTGACGAAATCAATTACCTCAGCCGTCTTCGACCACGGGGCGTGAACCGGCACGAGGAGCGTCTGCACCTGCACGCCGTGAGGAACGATGAACGAATCGCCCGGGTGGTAGAGGGCACCGTTGATCAGGTAGCCGATGTTCCTCACCACCGGGATGTGCGGATGGATGAGGGCGTGTTGTCCGCCGAAGGTCTGCACCGTGAAGCCCGCGATGGTGTAGCTGCGCTCCGGTTCGACTGAGTGCACGCGCGCGGCCGCGCCGTCATCGTCCAGCGCCTCCCTCAACTGGGCAGCGACGCCCTGGGGTGCATACACCTCCAGTAGTGAGTCGGCGCGGATGGCAGCGCTGATTCGTTCCCGGTCGAAGTGGTCGGCATGTTCGTGGGTAATCAGGACCGCCGCCGCGCCGGACACTGCCTCCTCGACTTCGGAGAAGTTCCCGGGATCCAGGACAAGAGCTGTCCCGTCCTTCTCGACCCGGACGCACGCGTGGGTGTACTTGGTGAGCAACATGCGCCCACACTACCGCCGTCGCGACGCTCCGTCTCCGGTTCCGCGCAACCGATAGGGACAACGGCCGGTGCTACCCTTGACCCGGGTTCATTCCGGAGCATCGGTCCGGAACTCCACTGCAGATTCCGAGAGTGAGGTGACCTAAGCGGACATGCCAGCTGAAGCAGGCCAGCCAACACGCAAGGGCTCGGAACAGCGCGTCACACGGCAGCGCCGGGCAGTCAGCGCAACCCTCGATGAGCTGGACGACTTCGTCAGCACTCAGGAGCTCTACCGCAAAATGCACGAGCGCGGCGAGTCGGTCTCGCTGGCAACCGCCTACCGGATCCTTCAGTCAATGGCCGACGACGGCCTGGTGGATGTGCTGCGGAACGGCGAGGGAGAGGCTGTCTACCGCCGGTGCGCCGTCGAACATCACCACCATCACCTGCTCTGCCGCAGGTGTGGACGGGCAGTGGAAATCGAAGCGCCGGCGGTCGAGCAGTGGGCTGCCCGCATGGCGCAGGAGCACGGGTACACCGAAGTTGCGCACACGGTTGAGATTTACGGGCTGTGTCCGGAGTGCAGCGCCGCAAAGGCTTAGGCGGGCTGGACGGCCCGGGATTCCGACGCCGTCGCCTTCTGTGCGCGACGCCAGCTGATAGCTCTGCACACCAGGTAGATCACGAAGGAAACGGTGGTCACGTAGGGACTGATGGGGATCCGTCCACCCAGCGCCAGCAGGATCCCACCGACCACCGATGTGCACGCGAATGCGACGCTCAACAGCACCACCAGCCGCGGTGACGAGGTGACCTTGAGCGCTGCCGCAGCGGGAGTGATCAGCAGCGCGAGCACCAGCAGGGCGCCCACAACCTGAATGGACAGCGCCACGGAGACTCCAAGCAGGAACATGAAGATCAGCGAGAGACCGCGCACCGGCACACCGCGCGCCTCTGCAAGATCCGGGTCCACGCTGGCGAAGGTCAGCGGACGCCAGATGGCGCCAAGGGCAACCATGACGACGACGGCGCACCCCGCCAGGAGCGTCAGTTGAACCTGGTCAACTGAGACGATCTGCCCCGTGAGCAGACCGAACTTGTTGGCCGCCCTGCCCTCGTAAAGGGCCAGGAACAGGATGCCCAATCCGAGCCCGAACGGCATGATGACGCCGATGATCGAGTTACGGTCGCGCGCCCGGATGCCCATCAGTCCAAGCAGGAGCGCGGCGATCACTGAGCCGATCAGCGAGCCGAACACCACATTGGCCCCGATCAGCAGTGCGAAGGCAGCTCCGGCGAAGGAGAGTTCGGCAATGCCGTGAACTGCGAAGGCAAGGTCCCGCATCATTACGAAGGTGCCGATCAGGCCGCCCAGCAGGCCCAGCACTGCGCCGGCCCAGATCGAATTTTGCACCAGCGGCAGGAGTTCGCTGTAGTTGTCGAACGTGAAAACGGCCTGGAGCATCTCCTCGAACGTCATTGCTGCGCTACTTCCGCGTGGTGGTGGGTGGTTGCATCCGGCAGGCCCACGACAACAATGCGGCCGTTGTTGTGGATGACGTCCACCCTGCTGTCGTAGAGATCGGACAGCACTTCGCTGGTCATCACGTCCTGTGGCCTGCCCACACGGAACTGTCCGCCTGCCAGATAGAGGACGCGGTCAACATAATCGATGATCGGATTGATCTCATGCGTCACGAAGACAACGGCGGTGTTGTGCTTACGGCATTGATCATTGATGAGCCGGCTCACCGCCTGTTGGTGGTGGAGGTCCAGTGAAAGCAACGGTTCATCGCACAGCAGTACCTGCGGGTCGGTAGCCAGCGCCTGCGCGGCACGCAGGCGCTGCTGCTCGCCGCCGGACAGTCGCCCGACCGGCGCATCCGCATACGACGACGCGCCCACCTTTTCCAGGAGGGCATCCACGGTTCGCCGGTAGGATGCGCCGCCTCGGCGAAAACCCCAGCGGTGCCCGTCCACTCCCAACCCCACCAGGTCCCTCGCACGCAGGGGGGTCTCCGGCGCGAATGACTTCTGCTGCGGTATGTAACCGAATGCCCGGCTTCCACGGTGCAGTGCGTGGCCGTTCATGGTGGCTGTCCCCGAGTCCAACTCCTGCAAGCCCAGGAGAACCCGCAGCAAGCTGGTTTTCCCCGACCCGTTGGGACCAAGCACAGCAAGGAACTCACCCGGCCGGATGTCCAGCTCCAGGTCATGCCATAGGCTCCGGCGACCAAAAGAGAGCGAGGCTGAGCGCAGGCTCACCACGGGGTGAGCGGCAGCATCGCCGTCGTCGTCGGTGACCATGAAGTCTCCTAAAGCCGTGGGAGGGAGGGTCTTGGCCAATTCTGTCAGGACTTCAGGGCTTCAGCGATGTTCTCGACGTTGGCGCTCATCCAGGAGAGGTAATCCTCGCCCTCCGGAAGCGTCTCAGTGAACTGAACGACCGGCACGGACGCGGCCTCGGCGGTGCTGCGTACCGCCTGTGTCTGCGGGCCTTCGGTTTGCTCGTTGTAGGCCAGGAAGGCAACGGACCGGCTCTGAACGAGTTCCTGCATCTCGTTCAGCGCCGCAACGGGCACATCGGCCCCCTCCTCGATGGCCTCCGTGTAATCGGCGGGGGTGGCATCCTTCAGCCCGGCGGCCTCCAGCAGGTAGGCGGGAACGGGTTCGGTTGCGGCCACGGTCCTACCGTCCGCCTCCGAGGCCAGGGCCTCGGCCTGGCCCTGCAGCCCTGCGACTTCCTCTGCGAACGTGTCCGCGTTGCTCTCATAGGTGTCTGCATTAGCCGGGTCCAACTCAGCGAGCTTTTCCCCGATAGCATCAGCAAGGTCTGCCATGGCATCGAGGTTGTACCAGACGTGTTCGTTGAAGGATCCGTGGTCATGCTCGTCCTCCGAGTGCGCCTCCTCCTCCGCGTGGGCTTCATCCTCGGGAGCTACGCCCGAAATCCCGACGGCGCTGAGCACGTAGTCATGATCCATTTCCACCGAGTCGGCGAGCTGGTGAAGGAAGGGATCATAACCTCCGCCGTTTTCCACCAGCAGGTCAGCTTTGGACACAGCGAGTTTGTCCTGCACTGTCGCCTCATAGGAGTGCGGATCCTGGCTAAGGCTGTTGACGATCGCCGTTACCTCGACGTTCTGCCCACCCACGGTTTCAACGATGCTGCCGTAGACATTCGTGGAGGTCACAACCTGCAGGGCTCCCGACTCTGCCGTCTCTCCGGCGCTGCCGGCGTCCTGTCCGCAGCCGGCCAGAGCCAGCGGAAAAAGGGCTACAGCGGTGAGCGCCGCCGTCGTTCGCGCGGAAATGCTGCGCATGAAGGTCCTCGATCTGTTCCAGGGGATAGCAAAGCGGTTCAAGTGGATGGACCAACTCTAACCTAAACGCGAATCATTCGCATTTCGCGTCCGGTGCCGCCCGCTCGCAGGAGGAGGGAGCCGAAGCGCTCGCCTAGCGTGCTTCTGTGGTGCCGAGGTTGACGCCTTCCTGAAGCGATTCGCCGGTTCTCCTCAACCCCTGGTTCTGCGTAGCATCGCGGATTTCGCCAATCAACTGCTCGATGACGTCCTCCAGAAAGAGAACACCGCGCGCCTTGCCGTCCTGCGTCATGACACGAGCGAGGTGGGATCCAGTGCGCTGCATGGTGGCCAGCGCGTCCTCGATCTCATCGTCCATGCTCAGGTTCGCAAGCGCGCGAACCTTGTTCTCCGTAATGGGCCTGGCGTACGCCTGTTCCGGCATGGACATGACATCTTTCAAGTGCATATAGCCGGTGAGATTGCCGAGTTCATCCACCAGCACAAAACGGGAGAACCCGGTGCGGCCGACCGCCCGCTCAAACTCCTCGGGAGTGGAATTGGTTCCGAGGGTAACCAGCTCATCCAACGGGACCATGACTGTCCCTGCTGTCTGCCCTGAAAACTCCAGTGCGCTGCTGATCAGCCCGGCGTCGTCATCCACAAGCCCGTGGCGCGTCGATTCCTGCACAATGGACTGCACCTCTTCCAACGTGAAGGACGAGGTCACCTCATCCTTCGGCTCGATGCGCAGGGCGCGCAGGATGTGGTTGGCGGTCCAGTTCAGGCTGGAAATCACCGGGTGCACAACCTTCGCTACCATAACCAGCGGCGGCGCGAGGAGCAGGGCAGCCTTGTCAGCTACCGATACCGAAATGTTCTTCGGCACCATTTCGCCGAACGTCACATGCAGGAACGTCACGAGCGCCAGCGCGATACCGAATGCAATGCCGTCCGCAAGGCCTCCCGGCAGACCGATCGCCTCAAGCGGTACCACCATCAGATGGTGGATGGCAGGCTCGGCCACCTGAAGAATGAGCAGCGAACATACGGTGATGCCCAGCTGCGCGCAGGCAAGCATGAGCGAGACGTGTTCCATCGCCCAGAGCGTAGTGCGCGCCCGCTTGGACCCCTCCTCCGCGAGCGGTTCGATCTGGCTCCGGCGTGCGCTCATGATCGCGAATTCCGCACCGACGAAGAACGCATTGCCGATCAACAGAAGGACCAGCCAAAGAATTCCTGCCCAGTCGCTCATCGGATGCCCCCTACTGACGAGGCGCCGTCGCCGGACTGCCCGGATTCCGCGGGCTCGACCGGGAGGAAGCTGATGCGGTCAATGCGGCGCCCATCCATGCGTTCCACCTCAAGAATTCCACCGGGCACCTCCACGCGGTCACCGACCTCGGCGATCCGGCCCAGGACAGACATCATGAAACCGCCGACCGTCTCATAACCTGCTTCATCGGGCACCGACAGGTGCGGGACCTGGTCGCTGACCTCGTCCGGGCGCATGATTCCGGGGAAGAACCAGTTCCCGGCGGCGCTTTGCAGTACACCGGGCTTGAGCTTGTCGTGTTCATCTGCCACCTCGCCGACGATCTCCTCGACCAGGTCTTCGAGCGTGACCACACCAGCCGTGCCGCCGTACTCATCGAGTACTACAGCGAGCTGCAGGTTGGCCTCCCGGAGCTCACTGAGCAGGGAATCAAGATGCACCGTCTCGGGAACCCGGAGCACGTCGGTCATGATGGTGCCGGCCGGAAGTTCGGCGCGTCTGGACCGCGGCACGGCGACCGCCTTCTTCACGTGCACCACCCCGCGGATGTCGTCGGGCGATTCCCCGATCAGCGGGAACCGGGAGTATCCCGTTCTTCGTGCCAGATCAACGACGTCGGCCACAGTTTCATCGGATTCGATGGTCGCCATCCGGATCCGCGGCGTCATGACGTCCGCTGCTGTGCGCTCGGAGAAGCTGAAGGTGCGAGCGAGGAAGTTCGCTGTGCCCTGATCCAGGGTTCCCATTTCTGCCGACCGGCGCACGAGCGAGGACAGCTCTGACGGTGACCGCGCTCCCGAAATCTCCTCTTTCGCTTCCAGGCCGAACAGGTGCAGGACCCGGTTGGAGAAACCATTGAGGACAACGATCGCGGGTTTGAAGATTGCCGTGAAGAGGAGTTGCGGGCGTGCGAGTGCCCTGCCGACTTTGAAGGGCAGGGATATTGCCATGTTCTTGGGCACCAGCTCACCGATGAGCATCGAGAGCAGCGTCGCCAGGACCATCGCGAGGATAAGTGAGATCGAAGACCGCGCGGTGTCCGGGACACCGAGGGCAGCCAATGGCGACTCGAGAAGACGCCCCACTGACGGTTCCATGACGTAACCGGTCAGCAGGGTGGTCAGCGTGATGCCCAGCTGACAGCTGGAAAGCTGGGTGGAAAGCGACTTGAGGCAGCGAAGAAGCGGCTCCGCGCGCTTGTCGCCCTCGTCGACTGCCCGCTGGACGTAGGTCTGATCCAGTGCGACAAGCGCAAACTCGACGGCAACGAAGAAGCCGGTGCCGAGGATCAGCAGCAGGCCGATGGCCAGGTAAAACCACTCCATTAGCTGATCACCGCCAGGGTGAGCTTGGATGCGCCGATTCCAACCGGCGCGCCGGGTTTCGGAGGTTCCGCCGGTTCGGAGGAGTCGTCCAGCTGGGTGACGTCCGTCGACGGGGAAGTCCCGCACGTGGGCTCTCCTAGAGGGACGGTAACCGCGCCGGCCGCACTAACTGCAGCTGGTCCGCTTACCGCGGACCGCGAAGGGGGTAGGTGATGGGCATGACGGGGATTGCCGGCACTGGATGGCTGCGCTGCGCGTCGGATCAATGCTGACTGTCGCTGCGTGCGCGCCATGGTCCGGCCCCTAGAAGGACTGTCCATAAGGTTTCCAGTTTACAGCAACAGCACCGCAGCTGACACGGAAACGGGCAGTGCCGCCGTCGTAGTTTTACCAGCTCTGCTGCAGCGGGCGGCCTTCCTCATAGCCCGCCGCCGACTGCACGCCGACAATGGCGCGTTCGCGGAATTCAGCGAGGGAGCGCGCGCCCGCGTAGGTCATTGAACTGCGGACACCGGCAGTGATCATGTCCAGCAGGTCCTCCACACCGGGGCGGGCAGGGTCGAGGTACATCGTCGAGGTCGAGATGCCCTCCTCGAACAAGCCCTTGCGTGCCCGCGCAAAGACGTCATCGCGCTGGGTCCGGTTCTGCACTGCGCGGGCGGAGGCCATGCCGAAGCTCTCCTTGTACTGTCGGCCCTGGCTGTCCGTCTGCAGGTCCCCGGGGCTTTCGTAGGTACCGGCAAACCAGGATCCGATCATTACCTGGCTGGCCCCGGCAGCCAGCGCCAGGGCGACATCCCGCGGGTATCGGACTCCACCGTCCGCCCAGACATGCGCACCCAGCTCTGCGGCCGCCTGCGCACATTCGCGGACGGCAGAAAACTGCGGACGACCAACCGCGGTCATCATCCGGGTGGTACACATGGCGCCCGGACCGACACCTACCTTAATGATTGACGCGCCTGCTTCGACGAGGTCGCGAACGCCGTCGGCGCTGACCACGTTGCCGGCGACCACCGGCACGGATGGATCGAGCGACGCGACAGCCTTGAGCGCATCCAGCATCTTGCGCTGGTGACCATGGGCGGTGTCCACCACCAGCACGTCCACGCCGGCAGCAAGCAGCTCGGCTGCCTTGGCGGCGACATCTCCATTAATTCCGACCGCCGCTGCGACGCGCAGGCGCCCCTCGTTGTCCGTGGCCGGCTGGTAGATCGTGGAGCGCAGTGCCCCTTTGCGCGTGATGACACCCGCCAGCTGTCCGTCCCGCGTGACTGCCGCGAGGGAAGCGCCGGCAGCATCGAGTTCTTCGAAGGCCTGCTGCAGCGCGGTGTCACGATCCTGGGAGAAACGCGAGGCGTCGAGCGTGAGCGCACTCCGCATCACCGACTCCAGCGAGGCGAACCGGTCCACTCCCTCGCAGTCAGCTGCGCGGACCATTCCCACACAACGGTTGGCGTCGTCGACGACCATCACGGAGCCATGGGCGCGCTTATTGATCAGGTGCAGCGCATCAATCACAGTGTTCCCGGGCTGCAGCTTCAGCGGGGTTTCGAAGACGAGGTCGCGCTGCTTGACCCATCCGGTGACTTCGCTGATGACCTTCGTGGGGATGTCCTGCGGCAGTACGGCCAGTCCGCCGCGCCTGGCCACGGTTTCCACCATGCGGCGACCGGTAACGGCCGTCATGTTCGCAACGACCAGAGGGATGGTGGTTCCCGTTCCGTCGTCGCTCGCGAGATCGACGTCGAACCGTGAGATCACTTCGGATGAGGACGGAACGAGGAAAACGTCCGAATAGGTAAGGTCAGTTGAGGGCGTGTTGATGAAACGCACGGGAGCTCCTGCAGTCGGTTACACAAGCGAGTGTATGCCGAATCCGGCACCTGTCCGGGCACATGGCGAGCCATTGGAAAAGCTACGCGGGGGTAAGCCCCGGAGATTGGCTTGTTGCCTGAAACTGTCATTAGACTGAAGGGCAGGTCAACAGGGTCAGGCGAGCGCCGATTGGAACCTTCTGCGGATCTTTTTGGGCCAAAGGGCAACTCATGGAAGAGGGCGTATAACAAGTGCCACAACAACCCAACCACCGTCTACCGGAAGAATTCGGCGGGAACGAATGGCTTGTGGATGAGCTCTATGAGCAATTCCAGCAGGACCGAAACTCGGTAGACAAGAAGTGGTGGAGCCTTTTCGAATCGTTCGAGTCGGACAACACCGGCTCAGACAACGGGCGGCATTCAGCCAAGCGTTCGTCCGGTTCGGACCCAAATCCGCCTACGCGGGAGCTACCCGTTGTCCAGGCGGAACAGGATGCTCCGAAGGCGTCGGGTGAATCCCCCGCTGCAAGCCAGGAGTCCGGAATGCCCCCGGTGCCCAAGGAAGAATCAAAGAACAAGAACTCAGGTGAGCCGGCAGCCTCGGCGAAGCCGTCGGGTGAGGCCAAGCCGGGCGCTAAGGCTGAACCGAAGACCGAAACCAAGCCGGAAAAGGCTCCCATTCCCGCCCAGCTCCCGAAGTCCGAGCTGAACCCCGAGATGGATGAAGACTCAGTCACGGTGCTTCGCGGGCCCGCCAAGGCGATCGCCACCAACATGGATGCCAGCCTTACGGTGCCCACCGCCACCAGCGTGCGTGCCATTCCGGCGAAGCTGCTCATCGACAACCGCGTCGTGATTAACAACCATCTGGAGCGTGCGCGGGGCGGCAAGGTCTCCTTCACCCACATCATCGGATACGCGATCATCCGCG
This sequence comes from Arthrobacter sp. PTI12, assembly GCF_056679915.1. Taxonomy (NCBI): domain Bacteria; kingdom Bacillati; phylum Actinomycetota; class Actinomycetes; order Micrococcales; family Micrococcaceae; genus Arthrobacter; species Arthrobacter sp. PTI12. Next base: position 2,574,094 of record NZ_CM155256.1, read on the forward strand.
CGCTTGCCCAGTTCCCGTCGCAGAACGTGTATTACGACATCGTGGACGGCAAGCCCGCCGCCGTGCAACCGGCTCATGTGAACTTCGGTCTGGCTATCGACATGCCTCGCCCGGACGGCAGCCGGCTGCTGGTGGTGCCCAACATCAAAAAGGCGGAGACGCTCAACTTCTCCGAGTTCTGGCACTCTTACGAAGATCTCGTCAAGCGGGCGCGCGGGGGCAAGCTCGGTGCGGACGACTACGCCGGCACTACCGTTTCCCTTACCAACCCGGGAGGAATCGGGACCGTGCACTCGGTCCCGAGGCTCTCCAAGGGGCAGGCCTGCATCATCGGAGCCGGCGCACTGGAGTACCCGGCGGCCTTCCAGGGCGCCAGCGAAAAGACACTTGCCCAGCACGCCATCAGCAAGACAATCACCCTGACCTCCACCTATGACCACCGGGTCATCCAGGGTGCGGGCAGCGGTGAGTTCCTGCGGATCGTGCACCAACTTCTCCTGGGCGAGCAGAACTTCTACGATGAGATCTTTGAAGCGCTGCGTATTCCGTACGAGCCCGTCCGCTGGAGCGCAGATATTCAGGTTGATCCCATGGATGAGATCAACAAAGTTGCCCGAATCCAGCAGCTCATCCATGCCTACCGCGTACGCGGACACCTCATGGCGGACACCAATCCGCTGGAGTACGTGCAGCGCAAGCACGCGGATCTCGATGTACGTACCCATGGACTTACGCTGTGGGACCTCGACCGCGAATGGCCGACCGGCGGCTTCGGCGGCAAGCCTGCCCTCAAGTTCCGCACCATCCTCGGTGTGCTCCGGGACGCTTACTGCAGGACCACCGGTATTGAATACATGCACATTCAGGACCCTGAGGAACGCCAGTGGTTCCAGGACGAGCTTGAGCATTCATACTCCAAGCCCAGCCGCGAGGAGCAGCTGCGCGTCCTCCACCGCCTGAATGCCGCTGAGGCGTTTGAAACCTTCCTGCAGACAAAGTTCGTCGGCCAGAAGCGGTTCTCACTCGAAGGTGGTGAGTCGCTTATTCCGCTATTGGACGCAATCCTTTCCGACGCCGCAGACGACGGCCTTGATGAGGTCGCCATCGGCATGGCCCACCGCGGACGCCTGAACGTCCTCACCAACATCGCCGGCAAGACCTACGCCCAGGTTTTCCGGGAGTTTGAGGGTACACAGGATCCGCGCTCGGTCCAGGGTTCCGGTGACGTGAAGTACCACCTCGGAACGGAGGGCACCTACACCTCGGACAGCGGCAACGAGACCAAGGTCTACCTTGCGGCCAACCCGTCACACCTCGAGGCTGTTGACTCGGTGCTTGAGGGCATTGTCCGCGCCAAACAGGACCGCCTGGACCAGGGAGATACCTTCCCTGTCCTGCCCATCCTGGTTCACGGCGACGCCGCCTTCGCAGGCCAGGGAGTGGTGGCGGAAACGCTGAACCTCTCCCAACTGCGCGGGTACCGCACCGGTGGAACTATTCACATCATTGTCAATAACCAGGTCGGCTTCACCACCTCGCCCACAGCATCCCGCTCGTCTGTCTACTCCACGGACGTGGCAAAGATGGTGCAGGCACCGATCTTCCACGTAAACGGTGATGATCCGGAGGCCGTGGTCCGCGTAGCACAGCTCGCCTACCAGTTCCGTCAGCGGTTCAACAAGGACGTCGTTATCGACATGGTGTGCTACCGCCGGCGCGGTCACAACGAGGGCGACGACCCCTCGATGACCCAGCCGATGATGTACAACCTGATCGAGGCGAAGCGTTCGGTGCGCAAGCTGTACACCGAGGCCCTCATCGGTCGGGGCGACATCAGCCAGGAAGAAGCCGAGCAGGCTTTGCGCGACTACCAGGAACGGCTGGAGCGGGTCTTCGCTGAGACCCATGCAGCCCAGACCTCCCCCATCCCGGTAGTCACCAAGGATGCAGCGGCCGTCTCCGACATCGAGCGCCCTATCGCGCAACGCGGAGACAACAGTGTCGGAGCCCCGGCAAGCACGGCAATCACGGCGGAGACGCTCGCGCACATCGGCAAGGCGCACCTTGCCTTCCCGGAGGGCTTCACGGTCCACCCCAAGCTCAAGGCCCTGCTTGAAAAACGCGAGCAGATGTCCCGCGAAGGCGGAATCGACTGGGGTTTCGGCGAGATCGCAGCGTTCGGGTCGCTGCTCATGGAGGGCGTCCCCGTGCGCCTTGCCGGGCAGGACTCCCGCCGTGGGACGTTCGTGCAGCGGCACGCAGTGTTCCACGACCGCGCCAATGGCAACGAGTGGCTACCGCTTGGTGAACTCAGTGAGGGGCAGGCCAAGTTCTGGATCTATGACTCCCTACTGTCAGAGTATGCGGCCATGGGCTTCGAATACGGCTACTCGGTGGAACGCCCTGACGCGCTGGTGCTGTGGGAAGCGCAGTTCGGCGACTTCGTCAATGGCGCGCAGACCATCATCGACGAGTTCATCTCCTCTGCCGAGCAAAAATGGGGCCAGCGTTCGTCGCTGGTGCTGATGCTCCCGCACGGTTATGAGGGACAGGGACCGGACCATTCGTCGGCGCGCATCGAGCGTTTCCTGCAGATGTGCGCTGAGGACAACATGGTGGTAGCCAACCCCACGACGGCGGCATCGCACTTCCACCTGCTGCGGCGACAGGCCTACACCCGCCCCCGCAAGCCGCTCGTGATTTTCACGCCGAAACAGCTGCTGCGGCTCAAGGCTGCAGCGAGCGCCGTCGAGGACTTCACGCAGGGCAGCTTCAAGCCGGTCATCGAGGACACCGCGGGGCTCAACCCGTCGGACGTCACGCGGGTCCTGCTGGTATCCGGTCGGCTCTACTATGACCTGGCAGCAGCGCGGCAGAAGGCGGACGACACTTCCACCGCCATTCTGCGGGTTGAGCAGCTGGCGCCCCTCCCGGTCGATGCGATCAAATCCGCGATCGCCGCCTACCCCAATGCTGACCTGGTGTGGGCGCAGGACGAACCGGCCAACCAGGGACCGTGGCCCTTCATCGGCCTGAATCTTCCCCAGCACCTGGACCGCGGGCTGAACCTGGCCTCCCGTCCTGCTTCAGCCTCGACGGCTACCGGATCCGCGAAGCACCACGCGGTGGAGCAGGAGATCCTCATCAAGAAGGCTTTCGACCGCAATCCCTGAGCCTTCAGCCCGAACGTACAATGGGCAGGGCCTGTCGGGACCCTGCCCATTGGCGTTCCCCGCACCAGGTCGCAGCCGCGGCTTGACGGCCCGACGAGTAACAACCCGACAAGCAACCAGAGGGAAAACGTGGAACAACGCAGAATAAGGCTTGCCGCTGTGGGAGACGAGCTGCTGGCAGGACTCGGTGATCCACGCGCGCTCGGTTGGCTGGGCCGGGTGCTGGCGCGAACAACACCGGATAACGCAACGCTGGAAACGTTCAGCCTTGCTGCGCCCGGCGAGGGCACGGAAGCGCTGGCGGCACGTTGGTTGGAAGAAGCTTCCCGCAGGTTCTCGGACAGTACCGAGAACCGGCTGCTGATTGCGCTCTCGGATCGGGACCTTGACCTCGACCTTTCAACGGCACGCAGCCGGCTCAACCTTGCCAACATCCTCGACGGCGCAGCACACATGAGCGTCAAGGTGCTCGTTGTTGGACCGCCGCCCGGGCTGGACGCCGAGCGCAACCGCAGGCTCGCTGACCTCTCAGCGGCGTTCGCTGACGTGACCACCCGACGAAAGCATGTCTATGTGGACACTTTCACTCCCCTGCACGCGCACGAACAGTGGCGCTCGGACCTCGCTGCCAACGGTGGCGGACCAGGGCAGTCAGGCTACGGCCTGATGGCCTGGCTTGTCCTGCACCGCGGCTGGTTCCAGTGGCTGGAGATTCCCGCGCCCGCCTGATTCATCAGGCCCTCTCAGGGTCATGATTCCGCAGGAAGCGCGCCTACGCTCCGTGGTCGAAGACCACCTTGCCGAAAACCTCTCCGGCCGCCATGCGCTCGAAGCCTGCCCGCGCGTCCTCCAGCGGATGCACAGAGTCGATGACCGGACGCACGCCGGTTACCGCAAGGAACTGTGCGAGGCGTTCCAGCTCGTTCCGGGTCCCCATCGTGGAACCCAGGACACGCAGCTGCAGGAAAAACACACGGTTAAGGTCCGCTGACGGAGCGGGGCCGCTCGTAGCACCGCAGGTGACCACAGCGCCGCCCGGCTTCAGCGCTTTCAGGGAGTGCGCCCAGGTGGCTTCCCCAACGGAATCGAACACCACGTCCACCCGCTCCGGGAGGCGGACACCGGCGTCGAACACTTCGTGTGCGCCGAGCTTCCTCGCCCGGTCCTGTTTCCCGGCGCTGCGGCTGGTAACCCATACCCGGTAGCCCGCCGCGCGCGCCAGCGCGATGAGCGCGCTGGAAACCCCTCCCCCGGCGCCCTGTACGAGGATGGTCGAGCCCGGTGCTGCCGGCGACGTGGTGAACAGCATTCGGTACGCCGTCAGCCAGGAAGTCGGCAGGCATGCGGCCTCCTCGAAACTGAGATCCGCAGGTTTGGGTACGAGGTTCCGCTCCGGCACCCACACGAAGTCCGCCATGGTGCCCGGATAACTTTCCGACAGTAGTGAACGGCGGGGGTCAAGGGTCTCGTCGCCCTGCCAACCGGAAGCGGAAATGACACTGTGCACGACCACCTCGTTGCCGTCGTCGTCCACTCCCGCGCCGTCGCAGCCCAGAATCATGGGCAATTTGTCCTCGCCGAGGCCAATGCCGCGCAGTGACCAGAGATCGTGGTGGTTCAGGGCTGAGGCACGCACGCGGACCCTCCGGAAACCTGCCGGTGGCTCGGGTTCCGGGAGCTCACCCATCCGCAGGCCGTCGAGCGGGGATTGGGCGGACACTGACTCGGCATACACTGCGCGCATTCGGCGCTCCTTCGCTAGGGACCTGAGAGACGTTCCGCTCCATCCTAGGCAGGTGCTGCGGCGCATATGGGTTGCAACGAGCCGGTCTGCACGTTTAGGTTCGTGCCGCCTGCGTGTGGGAGAATGGAGGGCAGTCCGGACCCATGTGGTCGATCGGCAAAGCCACAACAGGCAACATAAGGAGGCAGCCATGAGCAAGCGTGCACGTAAGCGCCGTGATCGCAAGCGCGGCGGCGCTAACCACGGTAAGCGCCCCAACACCTGACATCACGGCCATAGCAAACAGAAAAGCCCCCGCACGCGTGCGGGGGCTTTTCTGTTTGCTATGGCCACACCGGCCGTCCGGCCTAATGATCCACTGTTTTGATCTGGCTGATGCGGTCGAGGATGCTGGCCTTCAGCTTCGCCGGTGCAACCTCCGTACAGGAGCGCTTCACCACTGACCGGATCAGGCATTCCAGATCGTGTTCCTGCGCGCATTCCGGGCAATCCTCGAGATGATCTTTGATCTCGACGAGGTCTGCATGCGAAAGGGCGCCGTCGAGGTATTCGTAGAGCCGCTCGATCCGCGTGTCATCGCAGTTGCCGAGGCTATGGCAGTCGCTCATTTTCCGCCCTCCTGTGTAGTTCCACCATCAGCGGTGGACGCGCGTACCGAACTACCCATGCCGCGCTCATGCGCATACTCGGACAGCGACTCGCGCAGGAGCTTGCGTCCTCGGTGCAGCCGTGACATGACGGTGCCGATCGGGGTGTTCATGATTTCTGAAATTTCCTTGTACGCGAAGCCTTCGACGTCCGAGAAGTAGACTGCCAGCCGGAACTCCTCCGGAATTGCCTGCAGGGCCTGCTTCACATCGGAGTCCGGAAGATGATCCAGCGCCTCCACCTCGGCCGAACGCAGACCGAGGGAGGTGTGCTCCGCTGCCTTCGCCAACTGCCAGTCCTCAATGGTGTCCGAGTGGGACTGCAGGGGTTCCCGCTGCCGCTTGCGGTACAGGTTGATATAGGTGTTGGTGAGGATGCGGTACAGCCACGCCTTCAGGTTGGTTCCCGGCTTGTACTGGTGGAACGCGGAGAATGCCTTGGTGTAGGCCTCCTGAACCAGGTCTTCCGCGTCTGCCGGATTACGGGCCATTCTCATGGCAGCCGAATACAGTTGGTCCACGTACTGCATGGCGTCCCGCTCGAACCTCGCCGTGCGATCAGCAACGGATTCGGTGGACAGGTCCAGTTCCTCGTCTTCGGCTGGGGTGGGCCCCGCCGCGGCTGTGGTATTCATTGCTGCAAAGTCTACGCGTCCGCGGGTTTGCCGGCGCTGCGCCGGACCGGCCGGCGCATCAATGTGGATGCGCGGGATGTGGCCCCGCACTGATGTTGCTGTGCCCATCTGCTCCTCGTATCCGTTTACTGCGTGTTCATGTATCTCCAACCATGGGCAGCAGGTGAATATTCCGGTGCACACGCCGCGGCCGGATCGCCTCGGTCCGCCAAAAGTGCAAAACTAGACACATTCATCCACGGTTGTAACTGACTTTGTTCGCCAAGTAGATCCGGTGCCGCCCACGGCGCTGGAAGCCAGGAGGCATTGTGACCCTTGTTCGCGTATTCGCCCGCCCATTGCTTGCCAGCAGCTTCGTCCTCACGGGCATTGACCGCCTCCGGAATACCGAGGCCACAGCTACTGCCCTTCGTCCCACCCTTGACCGCATCAACAAGGCGGTGCCCGCAACGGCCTCGGCAACGAGCAACGAACAGCGTGTCGCGAAGGTGCTCGGCGCTGCCCATCTCGGTGCGGCGGTTCTGTTGGGGATCGGGCGCTTTTCCCGCGTCTCTGCTCTGGTGCTGGTCGCCACGTCCACGCTGAACGCCGTTGTTGAGTTCAACAGCGCGGATTCGTCCACGTCCAAGGCCCGCAAGGACCGCCGCAACCAGCTCCTCAAGAACCTGTCGCTGATCGGTGCTGTGCTGCTCGCCGCCGTGGACACCAACGGCCGGCCGAGCTGGGCCTGGCGTGCAGAGCATTTCGCCGAGGATGCGCGCCGTAATGCCCTGGCCCTCAGCCATGACACCCGCAAGAGCATCAAGAAGGCGGAGAAAGCTGTACGCAAGACCGCTTCGGAAGTCACGGGCAGCTAAGGAGTATGAGCGCGCTGTCCGCCGCACCGTCCGCCACATCCTTTTGGCCGGCACCGCACGCAGCCGGTCCCGTTGATGCAACAGTGGAGGTCCCGGCGTCGAAGTCACTGACCAACCGGTACCTTATTCTCGCTGCGCTTGCGGACGGCCCGAGCAGGCTGCGCGCACCGTTACACTCGCGGGATTCCCTGTTGATGGTGGAAGCCCTTCGGTCGCTGGGTGCCACGGTGGAGGAGCTCGACGGCGACGGCACGTATGGCCCTGACTTGCTCGTTACGCCCATTCCGCCCGACGCGTCCGGGGATATGAGCGTGGACTGCGGGCTGGCCGGCACGGTCATGCGCTTTGTTCCTCCGCTAGCGGCGCTTCGTGCGGGGCGCACCTCGTTTGACGGTGACCCTCACGCCCGCAAACGCCCGATGGGCGCGGTCATCAGTGCTCTCCGCGAACTTGGAGTACAGCTCGAGAACGACGGCGGCTCCCTGCCCTTCACGGTCGCAGGAACCGGAGCGGTAGAGGGCGGCACGCTGGTGATAGACGCGAGCGCCTCGTCCCAGTTTGTCTCTGCGCTGCTGCTCGTTGGCGCCCGCTTCACGGAGGGCCTCAACCTGCAGCATGTAGGCAAGCCGGTGCCGAGCCTTGACCACATCGCCATGACGGTTGCAGTGCTGCGGGAGGCCGGCGTCGTCGTCGACGATTCCATTCCGAACTCGTGGCGGGTGGAGCCGGGAACCATCAGCGCGTTCGATGTGCGCATCGAGCCTGACCTCTCCAATGCCGGTCCGTTCCTCGCCGCTGCCCTCGCTACCGGCGGCACCGTGCGTGTGCCGCACTGGCCTTCGGACACCACTCAGGTCGGAGCGAAGTGGCTGACCATACTCCCCCTGCTGGGCGCCGAGGTTGAGCTGACCGATGACTCCACTCTGGTGGTCCGCGGCACCGGGACGATCACCGGCGCCGAGTTGGCCGACACCAGCGAGCTGGCGCCAACCGTCGCTGCGCTGTGCTCGCTCGCGCGGACACCGTCGGCATTGTCGGGCATTGGACACCTGCGCGGGCACGAGACTGACCGGCTCGCCGCCCTCGTCGCGGAGATTACCCGCCTTGGCGGTGATGTCGAGGAGACCGTTGACGGCCTGGTCATACGCCCGGCTCCGCTGCACGGCGGTCCTTTCCACACCTACGAGGATCATCGGATGGCCACGGCCGGCGCCATCCTGGGGCTCGCAGTGGACGGCGTGGAGATTGAGAACATTGCGACCACCGGCAAGACCATGCCCCAGTTCCCCGAGCTGTGGAAGGCACTCGCTGCCACCGCTGGTCCGAGCGGCTCTCGGTGACATCCGCCGGGTCGCGCCGCGGGACCGCTTCCTGGGATGAATCCGATGTTCGGATCCGGCCGAACAAGAAGGGTTCCCGGCCACGCACGAAGGACCGTCCGGCTCATGAAGATGCGGTGACCGGACGAATCATCACGGTGGACCGCGGACGCTATACCGCGGTTGTGGATGAGGACACCAACGCAGAGCGGGTTGTCATTGCCGCCCGGGCACGGGAACTCAGGCGGTCCCCCGTCGTCGCCGGAGATCTGGTGGCGCTGGTGGGAGATGTGAGCGGTGAACCGGACACTCTCGCCCGCCTGGTCCGGATCCAGGAAAGACGCACGCTGCTTCGCCGCAGCGCGGATGACACCGATCCCGTGGAACGCGCTGTGGTTGCCAACGCCGACCAGCTGGTGATCGTGGTTGCGGCCGCGAATCCGGAGCCGCGCACGGGGTTCATCGACCGCGCGCTGGTGGCCGCCTACGACGCCGGTATTCAGCCCCTCCTCTGTGTCACCAAAGCAGACCTGAAGGATCCGTCGGATCTGCTGGCGAATTACGAACATCTTGACCTGCTCATCATCACCAGCCAGACTGCGTCCACACCGGACGCAGTGGAAACCACATCCGCTACCGGCGCCTCAGCGCTCCTCGCGCCCGGCGCCGTCGAGCAGTTGAAGGAGCTTTTGGACGGCAAAGTGAGCGTACTGCTCGGTCACTCCGGCGTGGGCAAGTCGACGCTGGTGAACGCGCTCACCGGAGCCAATCGGGCGACGGGCGGAGTGAACGCGGTCACCGGGCGGGGGCGCCATACCTCCTCATCGGCTTATGCCCTCAAAGCTGCAGACTCAGCACCCGGTACGTGGATTATCGACACTCCGGGCATTCGTTCCTTCGGCCTTGCCCATGTCGAGGCCGACCGCATCCTCGCCGCCTTCCCGGATCTTGCACCCGGCACCGAGGACTGCGAGCGGGGCTGCCGCCACGATGCCGCCGCCGTCAACTGCGGACTGGACGGCTGGGTCGCGTCGGGCGCTGCCGGCGAATCCGGTCCGGTGCGCCTGTCTTCGCTGCGCCGGCTTCTCGGGGCGGGCATCGAACCTTCCAAGGGTGCCAAGGAGCTGGGGATGCAGTGAGTGATGTGACTACGGCGCCGATTGCCTGCTAGACTGAACGAAGTTGTTGTGTTGCGCACGAATGTTAAGCCTTGATTTCTCTCCGGAGTTCGAAAGCTTTTTTTGCAGGCGAAATGAACACCGCGACAGGAACCCCGAAGTACGGGGGGATCCTCACACTCAAGGAATAAAAAAATGGCAACAGGTACAGTCAAGTGGTTCAACGCTGAAAAGGGCTTTGGATTCATCGCTCCTGACGACGGCGGCGCTGACGTTTTCGCTCACTTCTCCGCAATCAACTCCGGCGGCTTCCGCTCGCTTGAGGAGAACCAGAAGGTCAGCTTCGAGACCACCCAGGGCCCCAAGGGCCCCCAGGCTGAGAACATCTCCGTTCTCTAAGTCTCCGTTCTCTAAGTTTCAGCGCTTCAAGATCTAGCGCTTCAAGAAAGGGGACATCGGCTTCGGCCGGTGTCCCCTTTCTTGCGTTTAACAGCACACCGTTCAATGACACCCGTTCCTGTGCGTGCGTGAACCGATCGTAGCCCAGCGCTGAGCGCGTCCGCATCGGGACCTCCCGCATCTGTGCACCCTGACCATATAGGTTGAAAGTATGAACCTCCAGAGCTACAACGATGACCTCCGCCTTGCCCATGTAATGGCCGACTCCGTAGACGACCAGACCATGTCCCGGTTCAAGGCGCTGGATCTGGCGGTCGAAACCAAGCCGGACTTCACCCCGGTCACGGATGCGGACAAATCGGCGGAAGAGGCTATCCGCGGGCAACTCTCGCGTGCGCGTCCGCGCGATGCCGTACTCGGTGAGGAGTACGGCAGCAGCGGCGCCGGCTCGCGGCGCTGGATCATCGATCCTATTGACGGAACCAAGAACTTCGTCCGGGGCGTACCGGTATGGGCTACCCTCATTGCATTGGTGGACGAGGGCCGGCCTGTCGTCGGTGTTGTGAGCGCCCCCGCGCTCGGAAAGCGTTGGTGGGCTGCAACGGGCACCGGTGCGTTCATGGGTAAGTCTCTCGCGGCAGCCAGCCGGCTCCGGGTTTCGAGCGTATCCCGGCTGGAAGACGCCTCGCTCTCCTACTCGAACCTGTCCGGCTGGAAAGAGCGCGGCAACTTTGACGAATTCGTATCGCTCACCGAATCCGTGTGGCGTACACGCGCCTACGGTGACTTCTGGTCCTACTGCCTTGTCGCCGAAGGCGCTGTGGACATCGCCTGCGAACCTGAGCTGAACCTGTATGACATGGCCGCGCTGGTACCCATCGTCACGGAAGCCGGCGGTCGCTTCACGTCACTCGAAGGCTCCGACGGACCCTTCGGAGGCAACGCGCTGGCAACCAACAGCACACTTCACAATGATGTCCTGAAGCGACTGAACCCCTCGCTGGACGATCTGCTTCAGGAAGGTACCGGCGTCTGACGTGGTCGCTTAACACCAACACGTAACACAAGGACCGGATATTCCCGGCCTGCTTTAGTCTGGATTCCTAGGTCACGAGTGCCAGCGTTAAACCCCGGTTTGCTGGCCGGCAACCCTCCTTCCGCGGCGGGGTGCCCCGGGTGACGACCTGGCCGGGCCAGAACGTGGTTCGGCAAGCGCGGGGCCTGGTGAAGCAGGTCCCCTGAACCTACGTGGGGTACCTCCTGTGAGCAACGCACTTCTTGAGAACGAACTCTCCGCTGCACCGCTGGCGTCCGTGATGGGCGCTGAGCTGCAGGCGCCGCTGGTGGACGGCACTGCCGTCCGTTACGTCAACCTGGACTATGCCGCTTCAACGCCGGCGCTGCAGCAGGTCAATGACTATGTGCAGAGCGTGCTTCCCTACTATGCGAGTGTGCACCGGGGCGCCGGGTACGCATCGCAAATCTCCACCTCGCTCTACGAGAATGCACGAAGGACTGTGCGGAACTTCGTCGGCGGCCGGGAAGATGATGCGGTCATCTTCACCCGCAACACCACCGATTCGCTGAACCTCCTGGCTGGATGCCTGCCGGAGGACGGTGAGGTCCTCTACCTCGACGTGGAACACCATGCCAATCTGCTGCCCTGGCTGCAGCTTCCCCATCGCGGGCTGGTCGCCGCGGGAACCATCGAGGAAACGCTCGCCGCTGTGGAAGAGGAATTGGCATCCGGAGGAATCAGCCTGCTTGCTGTAACCGGTGCGTCGAATGTCACCGGAGAAGTTCTGCCCATCGGCCGGTTCGCAGCGGCGGCTCATGCGCACGGCGCGCGGATCGTCGTCGACGCGGCTCAGCTCGCTCCCCACCGGCGGCTGGATCTGCTCCGCGACGGTATCGACTACGCGGCCTTCTCGGGCCACAAACTGTATGCGCCTTTCGGCGCGGGCGTCCTGGTCGGTAGAGGCGACTGGCTCGATTCCGGAAGGCCCCACCTCGCCGGAGGCGGCGCAGTGAAGACTGTGAAAGTGGACTCGGTGTCCTGGGCAACCGGTTCCGCGCGCCATGAGGGCGGGTCACCGAATGTGCTCGGTGCAGCCGCGCTGGCGAAGGCAACAGAGGCCATCGCTGGGTTGGATGAACCGGCCTGGCTTGCGCATGAATCAGAGCTGCGGGATGCCCTCGTGGAAGGGCTCTCCAACCTTCCCGGCATAGCAGTTCACCGCATCTTCGCTGACAGCACCGATGCGATCGGCGTAGTGAACTTCTCTGTCCACGGTTACGACGCCGGGCTGGTCGCCGCATATCTGTCCGCAGAACACGGGGTTGGACTGCGGGACGGGAAGTTTTGCGCTCATCCGCTGCTGAAGCGGCTGGGCCTGCCGTCAGGTTCGCTACGGGCGAGTTTCGGGCTCGGATCACGGCAGGACGACGTCGACAGGCTGTTGACCGGTTTGCGCTCGCTTCTTCGGGATGGACTGGGGACTGACTATGCGGTCGACGCCGGGCGCTGGGTGCCCGCGGTCGAGACCCGCCCTTTCCCTGACTGGGCTCCGCCCACGCCGGGAACTGCCGGCGCCGCGCCCTGCACAACCGACTGAGCGCTGCGACCGCACTTCCTCGGCGCGACGCCGCCTTCAACCGGGTGCTTTAATTGACGGGTTCCGTACCCGTCATGCGAGGAGTTCCCAACATGGGTGTTGGAGGTCCGCGCCTCGCCGAACACCGCCGTCGTGAATTGGCGCGGGGCTACCTGCAGGAAAGTGACCGCTACGAGCGCGTGCGTCCGGGCTACCCCCAAGACAGCGTGGACTGGCTCATACCCGCCGGAGCGTTGCGCGCAGCAGACGTTGGCGCCGGCACCGGCAAGTTCACCCGGGAGCTCATCCGCCGCTGCCCGGAGGTGACAGCTGTTGACCCATCCCTGGACATGCTTGCAGTCCTCGGACAACAACTCCCGCGCGTAGCCAGAGTGCAGGGAACTGCCGAGGCATCGGGACTCGCAACGGCGAGCGCTGATGTACTCACAATTGCCCAGGCCTGGCACTGGTGTGATCCTGCTGCGGCAAGCCAGGAGGCCGCACGTGTGTTGGCACCGGGGGGAAGATTCGCGCTCGTCTGGAATCAGCTGGACGTCAGCGTTGCCTGGGTACACCGGCTCTCCCGCATCATGCATGCCGGAGACGTTTTCCGGCCGAGCTACCGCCCTATGCTTGGTCCGCGCTTTTCGGAGCCGGAGTCTAGGGTCATTCCATGGACGCAGGTTCTTCCGGTCTCGGACATCGTGGAACTTGCGCGCTCCCGCACCTACTACCAGAACGCATCAGCCGGTGTGCGCACCAAGGTGGAAAACAATCTGTCGTGGTACCTGCACGATCACTTGGGGCACCAGCCGGACGCAGTCCTCGAGCTGCCGTACCTTACCTACTGCTGGCGGGCCGGCCGGCTTTAGCCCTCAGCGTCCGTCCCGTTCGTTTCCGGCCCGGAATCTGCACCCTCAGCCGGGTCCTGTGAGTGAGTGCCTGTGTCGGCGGGATTCTGAGCGCGATCCCCCTCTGCCGGCTGTTCAGAGTGCTCGCGCGGCACTTCCTCGTGTTGTGGTTCTTCGCTCATAACCCGACCTCCTTATAGTGGTCCCGCCGTGCCCTGCCGGCAACATACCGTTAGGCCCACCATGCCCTGTCGATTGCTCTCCTGTCGAGTGCCGTGGCTCCGGCTGCACAGGAGCAGTGGCGGCAGCAGCGTGATCGGGCTATATTTTCGGTATGCCGAAACTTCGGATTCAGGTACTCCTCATCCTGACAACGTTGGTGCTTGCAGGCTGTGGCACCCCACTTGTGGAGCGGACCAGTTCACACAAGGACCCGCGGCCTGTTGTACTGACCACCTTTTCCGTTCTCGCGGACCTCACACGCTCGGTGGCAGGTGAGCATATCCGGGTTGAATCGATCACCAAGATCGGAACCGAAATCCACGGCTACGACCCCACTCCCTCAGACCTCGTCAAGGCGCAGGACGCGGATCTCGTCCTTGACAACGGCCTGGGCCTGGAGCGCTGGTTCGAACGTTTCGTCCTGTCCATCGATGCGCCGCATGTGGTGCTTTCCGAAGGCGTGGAACCCGTTGACATCCGTTCCGGCGATTACCAGGGACTGCCCAACCCCCATGCCTGGATGTCCCCGAAGGCGGCGCAAACGTACGTAGACAACATTGTTACGGCACTGTCAGAGCTTGATCCCGCACATTCCGGAGACTACCAAGCCAACGGCGCCGGCTTGAAGCGGGAACTCCAGGGCATGCTGACCGCTCTGCAGAATGCGTTCAGCACTGGTGAGGCAACGCCGGCTCTGGTCACGTGTGAGGGGGCGTTCTCCTACCTCGCGCGGGACGCCGGAATCAAAGAAGCCTTCATCTGGCCTGTCAATTCCGACACCGAGGGAACCCCCCGGCAGATCAGCGACGTCATCTCCTTTGTTCAGGAGCACAACGTGCCCACAGTCTTCTGCGAGTCCACCGTCAATCCGTCCGCGCAGCAGCAGGTTGCACGAAGCACCGGCGCTGAATTGGCCGGTCCGCTCTATGTGGACTCGCTGTCGGAGGAGAACGGGCCGGTCCCCACGTTCCTCGACCTGCTCCAACACGACATCGACCTCATCATTGCAGGACTGACCCGATGACTCTGACAGCCAGCGAACAGCCGGCCATCGCCGTCGAAGGTTTGGGCGTCAACTACGGAGACGTGACTGCGCTCCACAGCGTGAGCTTCACCATCAACCGCGCCCAGATCTGCGGACTGATCGGGGTGAACGGCTCAGGAAAATCGACCCTCTTCAAGTGCCTCCTGGGGTTGGTGACGGCGCAACAGGGAACGCTCTCGCTCTTCGGCCGAACGTCCACGGCAGCCCGTAAAGGCAAGCTCGTCGCCTATGTTCCGCAGGCCGAGGACGTGGACTGGGACTTCCCTGTCTCCGTCGCCGATGTCGTCATGATGGGGCGGTACGCTCACATGGGTCCCCTGCGGCATCCCTCACGGACTGATCGCGCCGCGGTGGCCGAGGCACTGGAGCGGGTCGGGTTGACAGAGCTTCGCCACCGCCAGATCGGGGAACTCTCGGGCGGGCAGAAGAAGCGCGCCTTTGTTGCCCGCGGAATCGCCCAGGACGCCCGGCTCCTCCTCCTCGATGAACCATTCGCAGGCGTGGACAAGGGCAGCGAGGCCACCCTTGTGGAGCTCCTCCGCGAACTGAAGAATGAAGGCCGGACGGTGCTGGTGTCCACCCACGACCTCGCCGGCCTGCCCCGACTGTGCGACCGCGCAATCCTCCTGCACCAACGGATCCTTGCCGAAGGAACCCCCGAGGATGTGCTCACCCATGCCAACCTCGCGCGCGCGTTCGGGCCTGCAGGCACTCTTGACCCTGCGGTGGCGCCTACCCGGGCGGGAGCCTAGATGGATCCCATCGCGTTCCTCCTCGAACCGCTGCAATACGGGTTCCTGACCCGCGCCCTGCTGGTGACGCTGGCGGCTGCCGTAGTCGCCTCGGTTCTATCCTGCTGGCTCATCCTGATGGGCTGGTCCCTGATGGGTGATGCCGTTTCCCATGCGGTGCTGCCCGGGGTCGCGCTCGCCTACATCGTCGGTATTCCGTTCTCGATCGGCGCCTTCATTTTCGGTGCCGGTGCCGTTGCGCTGATCGGCGCTGTGAAGTCGACCACCAGGCTGAAGTCCGACACCGTGATCGGTGTGGTGTTCACCGCTCTTTTCGCCGTGGGACTGGCCATCATTTCGCGAACGCCCTCGCAAGTGGACCTTATGCACATCCTCTTCGGCAACGTTCTCGGGGTCACGGACGGTGAGCTGTGGCAGGTTCTGATCCTTGGTGCGTTGACCCTGGTGATCGTGCTGGTCAAGCGGCGGGATCTCACGCTGCTCGCCTTCGACCGCACGCATGCACACGTCATCGGGCTCAACACCAAGGCGCTGGCTGCGCTCCTGTTGGGATTGCTCGCCCTCAGCGTGGTGGTGGGGCTGCAGGCTGTCGGTATCATCCTCGTCGTGGCCATGCTGATCACGCCTGGCGCCACTGCTTTCTTGCTGACACGCAGTTTTGACCGGATGCTGATACTCGCTGTTCTGATCACTGCGACCGCCGCGGTCTCCGGCATCTACGCGAGCTACTACTTCGACATCTCAACCGGAGCCGCAGTTGTGCTTGCGCAGGCACTCGCGTTTTCAGTTGCCTACATCGCGGCGCCCCGGACTGGCCTCATCGCACAACTGAGACAGCGACGCCGGCGGGCCGGTTCACCGGCAAGGCAGGCTGTCTGACATGGCGTCGAAAGTGAGCACACCCGGCAGCGAATCCTCAAGTGTCCAAGACTATGTGAAGACCATCTACGCGCTCTCTGAGTGGCATGATGAGCCCGTGACATCATCGCGGCTCGCCGCCCGGCTGTCGGTTGCCAACTCGTCGGTCTCCGAAATGATCCGGAAGCTGGCCGAGCTCGGGCTGGTGAACCACACACCGTACCGGCCCGTCGAACTCACTGCTGACGGTCGCCGCCTGGCCCTGGCCATGGTTCGGCGGCACCGGCTGATCGAGACGTTCCTGGTACGCGATCTCGATTACCGCTGGGATGAAGTCCATGATGAGGCTGAACTGCTGGAGCATACTGTCTCCGATACCTTCATCGACCGGCTCGACGCCCGGTTGGGCTTCCCTTCCGTTGACCCGCACGGTGATCCGATTCCGACGGCTGCGGGGGCGATCACGCTTCCCGACGCATTACCCTTGGACAGCTTCGACGATGGCCACTCCGGACGGGTTACCCGGATCAGCGATGAGGACCCACAGCTCTTGAGGTTCCTGGCGGCCGAAGACATCGGTATTGGTTCTCCGGTGGAAGTGCTGGGCAGGACTCCCTTCGGCGGTCCGCTTCAGGCGCGCGTCGGCACCGGGACCGGTGCGCGGGACTTCAGCTTCGGTAAGGAACTCACCGGGGCCATCTGGGTCGAGTCAGTGGGCCGACACGCCGGCTGTAGCTTGGTGCCATGACCGCTCAACCGGATGCCCTTCCTGCACCTCTCGGCTGGAAGGTATGGACCGCCGTCGCCATGGGAGGCTTCGCAGGAACCGAGGCACGATATCTGCTCGGCCTGCTCTTTCCCGAGCCGCCCGGCGCATTCCCCTGGACCACGCTCGCGATCAATGCGGGTGGAAGTTTCCTGCTTGGCTGGCTGACCGAGCGCTGGGCAGGAACCCGCGGGCCGCGGGAGTTGCGGGCGGGGTTGGGGCCGGGCCTCCTTGGGTCATTCACAACCTTCTCCGCGGTTTCGCTTGCCGCGGTGATCGAGCCGGCGCTGATGGTGCCGTACGTCGGGTTGTCGCTCGCGCTCGGTGTATCGGCCGCTGCCGCCGGAATCATCGTGGGGCAGAGGCGGGCGCCATGATGACTGCGGCTCTGGTGGGCCTTGGAGGAATGGTCGGCGCGCTGCTCCGCTTCGCCGTCGACACAGCGTATGAAGCGCTCCGTGCACGACGGCGGCACCCGTCTTCGCTGGTGCCGCCCTTTCCCATGGGAACGCTGGTGGTCAACATTCTTGGATCGGGTGGAATCGGCATCCTTTGGGGACTGCTGCTGAACTCTGCACTCAGTAGCCCCGTCTACACCGCGCTCAGTGCGGGACTGGCCGGTGGGTTCACCACGTTCAGCACCTTCACTGTCGCGGCTGTTCTCCTGTGGCGGGGCAGGAGGCGGGTGGCCGCCGTCGTGCATGTGCTTGCAAACTCCGGCTGCGGGCTGGCCGCGGCCGCGCTGGGACTTCTGATCATCGGCACAATATGACGCGGGAAAACACAAGTACAAAGCTGGCTGACTAGACTGAAGTGGATCCGTGAACGCATCGAAAGGCGCTCCATGACCACGCTGGGAATCGAAGAAGAGTACCTCCTGCTCCATCCCGAATCGGGGTTGCCCGTCTTCAATGCAGCGGACGTCCAGGCACTTCTCGAATCCGGCGGCGCAGTCAGCGGCGAGGATATCCAACGCGAACTGCTGAGCTGCCAAATCGAAACCGCAACGCCGGTGTGCCATACGCTCACCGAAGCGGAGGAATCGCTGCTGAATTTCCGGCGGCAACTGGCGGCAGCGGCGCGGAAGTCAGGAGTTCGGGCCAGCGGATCGGCAACGGCTCCCCGCATCCAGGAGGGGTACCCCGAGCTCACTGATAAACAGCGCTACCACGAACTGAAATCGAGCGCCCGCGGGATCGTAGCGGACCAGTTCGTTAACGGGCTTCATGTGCACGTGTCCATCCCGGACAAGGAAACCGGTGTACAGGCGCTCAACCGGATCCGACCCTGGCTTCCCATCATCACTGCGTTGAGCACAAACTCTCCGTTCTGGCTTGACCGGGACAGCGGCTTCTCCAGCTGGCGGACGGTGCACTACCGTCGTTGGCCGGTACAGGGCATTCCGCCGATTTTCGCGGATGCTGCGGAGTACGAGCGCCGGATCGAACGCCTCGTGGATACCGGCGTCATCATCGACCGCGGGGTTCTCACCTGGGTTGCCCGGCTCTCCGACAGCTACCCCACCCTGGAGGTTCGCACAGCAGACGCACAGCTGGAGGCGCAGGACTCCGTGCTCATCGCCGGCCTGGTGCGCGGCCTCGTCAGCACAGCGGTCAGCGATGCCCTGAACGGCACGCCGTATCCGGATCCCGACGCCGAGTTGCTGGATGCGGCACAGTGGCAGGCCGCGCGCCAGGGGCTGAGCGACGTCGTCGTCAATCCACTGACCGGAAAGCTGACGCCCGTCCGTGAACAGATGGACCGCCTGCTCGAGTACGTCGGCACGGCACTGGAGGACGCGGGCGATTCCCACTGGATTGAAACCGGCCTCAAGACGGTGTGGGAGCGCGGTACCGGCGCTGTCCGCCAGCGCCGCGCAATGGAACAAAGCGGTGTCACCGGGCTGATTGACCTTTACACCGAGACGCTGATCGCCGAACGCTGAACGTTCAGTCGCCGATCACGCCCCTAATGGCGAAGCATTAGGGGCGTGTCCTGCCGAATCAACGCCGATCACGCAGTGCGGAGGATCCGCACTTCCCAGGGTCGAAGCTCAGGCGTGGGTTCGTCGCCGTAATTGCCGAGGATCAGTGTTCCGCCGCTGACCTGATCCGCTAGCTCTGCGTCGTCGGGGAGGCTCAGCGTGTCACCCGAGACGTTGCCGACAATGAGGAGCGACCCGCCGCCCAGCGTACGGGTGAAGGCGTAGAGGGTGGGATGGTCTTCAGCGAGCATCACAAACTCGCCGAGACGGACTACCTCGTCCTTGTGCCGGAGTTCGATGAGCTGCTGGTAGAACCGGAAGACCGATTGGTCGGCTGCGCGGTCCGTGTCCGCATTGACCGTCGGATAATTCGGGTTGACCGCAATCCAGGGCGTACCGCTTGTGAAGCCTGCCTGCTCCCCCGCCGTCCACTGCACGGGCGTGCGGGCATTGTCCCGGCTCATGATGCGCAGGTTTCGCAGCACTTCCGCCGGTTTGTGGCCCAACGGACCTGTGGCCTCATAGAAGTGGTTGATCGACTCGATGTCACGGAAATCCTCGACGCTCTCGAACGGAGCGTTGGTCATACCGATTTCCTCGCCCTGGTAGACATACGGCGTCCCGCGGTGCAGGTGAAGCAGCGCCGCCCACAGGGTGGCGGATTCGTAGCGAAAAGCCTCGTCATTGCCGAACCGGGAAACCAGGCGCGGTTGGTCGTGATTGTTCAGGTACAGGCTGTTCCAGCCTGTACCGGCCAGTCCCTTCTGCCAGCGGTTCCATGAGGTCTTGAGATCACGAAGGTCCAGTCCCTTGTAGTCCCACTTGCCGCCTGGCCCATGATCGAGGCCGACGTGCTCGAACTGGAAAACCATGTCGACCTCGCTGCGGGCAGGATCAGTGAAGAGCTTCGCCTCGTCGATGGTGACACCTGGCATCTCGCCGACCGTGATGAGCTCGGCTTTCCGCCCCTCGAAAACCTCGCGGTGCATTTCCTGCAGATAGTCGTGGATGCGGGGTCCGGACACGAAATACTGGGAGCCGTCGCCCCACAGTTTCCCGGGCTGCACCGGGCCGTCCGGCAGCGCAGGGTCCTTGGAGATGAAGTTGATGACGTCCATCCGGAAACCGTCCACTCCCCGGTCGACCCACCAGTTCATCATCTCGTAGACAGCCTGGCGTACCTCCGGGTTCTCCCAGTTCAGGTCCGGCTGCTCGGGTGCGAAGAGGTGCAAATAGTACTGGTTCGTGGCGGGATCCAGTGTCCAGGCCGGACCGCTGAACGCCGAGCCCCAATTGCTCGGCTCGGCGCCCTTCTCCCCCGTGTCAAAGCCCTCCCGTGCGTCCCGCCACCAGTACCAGTCCCGCTTGGGATTGTCGGTCGACGACGCCGATTCAACGAACCACGGGTGCTCGTTCGATGTGTGGTTTACTACGAGATCCATCACCAGCTTCATCCCGCGCCGGTGCACGCCCTCAAGGAGCTCGTCGAATTGCTCGAGCGTGCCGAAGGTCGGGTCGATTCGGCGGTAATCGCTGATGTCATAACCGTTGTCGTGCTGCGGCGAGGAGTAGATCGGGGAAAGCCACAGGACGTCCACGCCGAGTTCCGCGAGATGGTCGAGTTTGCTGATGATCCCGCCAAGGTCCCCGATTCCGTCTCCGTTGGAGTCGGCGAAGCTGCGGGGGTACACCTGATAGACGACGGCGCCGGTCCACCAGGCGGGTTCGGTTTCAGGACTGTTGGTGGTGCTCATTTGGTTGATCCTCTCATCACACCGGAGATAACCCATCGCTGTGCGAAAAGGTACACCAGAAGCAGTGGCGCCATGGCCATCAGGTAGGAAGCGAACGCAACGGAATAGTTGGTGTTGAACTGGCCCTGGAAGACGTACTGGGCCAGCGGCAGGGTTTGAGCCGACGGGTCGGAAAGAATGACCAACGGCAGCATGAAGTCGTTCCAGGCCCACAGGCAGGTGAGAATTCCGACCGTGGCGTTCATCGGACCAAGAAGCGGAAAGATGACCTTCCAGAAGACCGTCCAGGTGCTGGCGCCGTCGGTGATCGCCGCTTCCTCGAGCTCCATCGGGATGGACCGAATGTACGCGACGTAGACGAAGATATTGAAGGAGAGGCCGTACACCGTATAAAGCAGGATCAGGCCGAGCTGATTGTCCAGCCCGAGCAGCGCAGTCTCCTTCACGACGGGAAGCATGATAATCGGGAAGGGTACAAAGAGCGCTGCGATGAAGTAGAAGTACAGCCCCTTGAAGAGCTTCCGGTGCATGTTGCGGGCAATCGAATAGGCCACCATGGAGTTGGTGAGTAGGGTCAGCAGCACTGCCCCCACCGTGATCAGCGCGCTGTTCATCAGCGCATGCGGGAAGTCGGTGAGGGTCCAGGCTTCGGCGAAGTTGCTCCAGGCCGGAGTGCCGGGCAACCCGAATCCGGAACCGCCCAGCTCATCGGGAGTCTTCAGGGCCGTCACCACCGTGAAATAGAGCGGAATGAAGATCGTCAGCGAGAGCACGGAAACCAGCGCGGTCAGCCACCAGTTGATCTGACGCCGATCGGGACGGTGGACGCGTGAATCTCGGTCGTTATTCCCGAGGGCACTTCGCTCGGCGGAGTAGGCAGTTGCAGTCATTAGAACGAGGCCTCCCTACGCTGCAGGATGCGCAGCTGGATGAACGAGATAGCAATGATGACAAACAGGTAGATCACTGCGTTGGCGGTCTGGTATCCGTATTCGCCGCCCTGGAATCCACCCCGGTAGATGAGCACGGAAATCGACTCCGTGGAGGTGCCCGGTCCGCCTCCTGTCAGGGAGATGATCTGGTCGAAGACCTGCAGGAAGTTCTTCAGCGACAGGACCATGTTGATGGTGAAGAACGCACCGATCAGCGGGAAGGTGATGGTGCTGAACTGCTTCCAGGCCGAGGCGCCGTCAAGCGACGCCGCTTCGTAGAGCTCACCGGGAATGGTCTGGAGGCCGGCCAGGTAGATGATGATGTTGAAGGCCGCCGCCTGCCAGACCGAGAGGATGACGACACCGATCCACGCCGTATCCCCGCTGGCCAGGATGCTGCTCGTGAGCGCATTGATTCCGAGCGCTTCGGCGATGGCCGGCACGGAGTTGGAGAAAAGGTAGTTGAAGACATACCCGACGATCAGGATCGAGAGGATGTTCGGAATGAAGAAGATTCCGCGGAATCCCGTCTTGAACTTGATCCGGCTGTTCAACGCCATGGCCACCGACAGAGCGATGATGTTCACTGCGATGGTGGAGACGATGGCGAACAGGAAGGTGAATCCGTAGGCGTTCAGGATCCGTTCGTCACGGAACAAATTGATGTAGTTGCTGAGTCCGATGAAGGACCACTCGCCGTAGCCTGCGTAGTTGGTGAAGCTGTAGTAGATGCCGGTCAGCACCGGTACGGTGTGAAAAATCAGGAACAGCGCGAAGGCCGGCAGCACCATGATGTAGAAAGCGCGTGGCAGCTTCTTCGCGGGCCGGGACAGGGTGGGAACGCTCATGAGCGTGCCTCCTCACGGGTGATGGTGCGCTCGGCAATCTTGTCCCATTCGTTGTCCATCCTCGCGAGGAAGCTCTCGGTGTTTCCGCTGAGGATGAATTCCTGGAGGTAGGCGGGCAGTGGAAGGCTGGGCGGGATCTGGTGGTCGATGAATCCGATGATTCGGCCGCTCTCGAAGTACGGGGCCAATCCTTCGAGGGCGGGATCCGTGTTGGAGGGGCTTTCACTCAGCGGCGAGAACGTGCTTTGCGCTTCCGAATACCGTTCGACGATGTCAGGTGACATCATGAACTCGACGAAGCGGCGCGCTTCTTCCGGATGCTCAGTGTCCCGTCCAATTGAAAGTCCGACGTCGACACCTGAGACCACGACCGTGTCCTGCGGATCGTTGGTGGCCGGGTACGGAAACGTACCGACGTTGACGTCGGGGTTCGCGGCTCGGATGGGCGGTATGGCGTAGCTGCCCTGCAGGTACATGGCGGATTCCCCGTTGGCGAAGGCTGCGTTCCCTGCGTTGTAGTCCCGGCTGGGCGAGTTTTCCTGACTGTAGGAGAACAGTTTTGAAACCTTCTCCATGGCTTCTTCGTACTCAGCAGAGAATGAAGTCTCGTCCTGCCGCAGCGCATCGTAGAAACCCTCCGGTTGGAGGGCCCCGCCGAGGTTGACGAAGGCGGGGCTTACGGTCCACCCGTCCTTCAGCGTTGTGTAGAACGGGGTAACACCGTTTGCCTCGAACATGTCGGCGAGCGCCACCAGTTCATCCCACGTTCCCGGCACCTCGGCACCGTACTCCTCGAAGATGTCCTTGTTGTAGATGATCCCGCTTGCATTGTTCGCGAAGGGCAGCGCGTTGATCTCCGAGCCGTCGCAGCTTCCGAGCTCCTGCACGATGTCCTGCACCGCGGGAAGGACCGTCTGAGCAGAGGGCATGTCCGTCAGATCGGCGAAGACGCAGGCCTCGGCGAGCAGCCCATAGTTCCCGTTTGCGTTCAGCGTCAGCACGTCCGGGGTCTTGTTCTTGACCAGCAGCGTGCGAATTGCCGTGTCGGCGTCCGGGACGTGGTTCTGGACTACGTCGATATCGGGGTTGGCAGCTTCGAAATCGGCGATGATGTCCTCGAAGTTGCCCACCGCCTCGGGTTTGAACTGAAAGAAATCGAGGGTGACGACGTCGTCGTTCCCGCTGGCGGGAGTGCAGCCGGACAGCGTCAGCGCCGCCAGGGCCGCAGCCGCCGCCAGTTTCCTTCGTGTAGCGGAATGCTTCACGAATCTCTCCTTAGGATGTGTGGTGTCGGACTTCGATGAGAACGGACTGTTCGGGGAAAAGTACCGGCGCCTGGACGCCGAGTGCGCCCAGAAGCCGGCCGCTCATAGCAAGGGGTGAGCCATTGCGGGCGGCTTCGACCCAGGCAAGGCCGGATTGGCCCTGGTCCTCGTAGTCGAAAGCAGCCGGTGTGATGCTGTAGGTCGTCATGGGATCAAGGCCGGGAAAGGTGATTCGGCCGGGTGGGTAGGATGCGCTTGAGCCCGTGAGCGAGTAGCCGTACAGGGCGCTTTGCTTGTCGCTCGCAACAACGCCGCGCAGGTCCATTGACGGGTCCGGGAGATCCGCGTGCACGGTCGTCCCCGTGTGGAGGACGTCCCGCCAGCGTTTGTGGAGGTCGATCCAGGAACCGAGCCGGCCAAGTTCTTCGGCCGTGAGGTTGGAGATGTCCCATTCCACGCCGAAGTGACCGAAGATCGCTGTAGCTGCACGAAATGAGAGGGTGTGCGTGCGCCCGGTCGAATGGGATCGGGGACCGCCCACATGCATGCCCGTCAGCTCAGGCGGAACCAGGAGCCCAGTGTGTTTCTGGTTGACCAGCCGTTCGATGGGGTCGATGCAGTCGCTCGTCCAGATGCGGTCGGTGTGACGCAGGATCCCCATGTCCACGCGTGCGCCGCCTGAGGCGCAGGACTCGATCTCCAGCCCCGGGTGACGTTCCTTCAGCTCGGCCATGAGTCGATAGACGGCCTCCACATTGGAATGGACGACGGCGGCACCGCTCGTCGCGTCTGCGGCTTCCAGCAGGTCGCGGTTATGGTCCCACTTGATATAGGCGATGTCATTGGTTCTGAGCACATCATCGATGCAGGTCAGGATGTAGTCGTACGCCTCCGGGATCGACAGGTTGAGCACCTGCTGCTGGCGGGCGGCGACCGGCAGTCGGCCCGGCGTCTGGATGATCCACTCCGGGTGATTGCGGGCAAGCTTCGAGTCCGGGTTCACCATCTCCGGTTCGAACCAGAGCCCGAACTCCATCCCCAGGGAGCGCACGTGATCGATCAGCGGGGTAAGGCCATCGGGCCACACTGTTTCATCGATGAACCAGTCCCCCAGACCCGCGGTGTCATCGCGGCGTCCGCTGAACCAGCCGTCGTCGAGCACATAGCGTTCGATGCCCGCCTGGGCAGCCCTGTCTGCAAGTGCCTTCAGAGTGGGAAGGTTGTGATCGAAGTAAACGGCTTCCCAGGTATTGAGCGTGACCGGCCGCGGCCGGTCGGGGTGTTCCGGCCGGCCGCGGAACTCGGTGTGGAAGCGGGATGCAAGTTCATTGAGCCCATCGCCCCAGGAACCGAATGCATCCGGGGCCGCATAGGTGGCACCGGGAGCCAACGACATCTCCTGGGGCAGCAGGAGCTCACCGCACGCGAGGAATCGATCACCGGACGGCGTCTGCTCCACAATGTACTGGTGGTTCCCGCTCCAGGCCGTATGCACGGCATGCACGCGCCCGCGTTCGAAACCAAATGCTCTCTCCCCCGCTGCAACGAGCAGGGTTGCGTCTGCGCCGGGGCGGCCGCGCCTGCTCTCGCGGTGATAAGAGCCGGTGGTGAGGTTGTGGCGCTGGGGCGATCGTTCGCGCAGATGGCGCCCGGTGTGGTCGAGGACTTCCTGCGCACTGTCGGGAAGGGGAAAAAAGGCGAGGAGGGAACGCACCTCATACTCCTCCGTTCCAGTGTTTGTCACGGCAAGCCGCTGGCGGAGAAGCCCTGCGTCCGTAAGGGTGAGCTGTATTTTCAGGGCGAGGCCGGCGTCGTCGTCGTTCGCCGTGATGGTGAGTTCGTTTTCGCCGGCGGTCAGGTCCGTCACCTGGAAGGCAGGGGTCAGGAATCCGCTGCCGCGTTGCCCGGTGAACCCAGCGGTGCCCTGCCAGCCGTAAGACTCCTGAGGAATCAGCGTGAGGCGGGCAGGGGTGTCAATACTTCCGGATACCCGCTGCGGAACGGAGGCCGAGGCAAGCGCCGCCAGTTCGGCAGCCGGGCACTCACCGAGCGCCGGCCCCCAGTACAGGATGGACGGCAGGCCGGCGGTGGAGGTGTCGACGACGACGCTGGTGCCGCCGCGGGCGAGATGGATAGGGCGTGGTGAATGCATGCAATAATTTTTACCGTAGAACTAAGTAAGTGTCAATCATCACATTGTGCGCCGAATCCGCGTGTGACAGATCCAGAAACAACGATTATATTTTCGTTATGGAAACTACTCTCCGGTGAAAGGTACGCTCATGAACGTGGTCGCGTCCCTCTCTCCTGACAGCCCCTCCCGTCTGCTTGCCAGGGAGGTCCTGATCGGCGGTCCGCTGTCCCGCGGCGAATTGTCACGGCGTCTTGGCCTCTCTGTGGCGAGCCTGACCCGCCTGAGTAAGCCGTTGATCGAAGCCGGGATCCTGCAGGAGGGCCGCGAAGTAATTGAAGGCGGAGTCGGCCGTCCCACCAGGCCACTTGAGGTGCCCGGCGGCACGCACCGGTTCATCGGCATCAAACTCACCGGTACCGCCGCTTCCGGCGTGGCAACGGACCTGCGGTGCCAGACAGTTGCCGCTGCCGAGGAACCGCTTGTCAGCCACGCTGTCTCCGACGTCGTTGAAGCGATTGTCTCCGTGGTCGGCAGGCTGAACGACGGCCAGGTGGCGGACGGCATCGGGATCAGCATCGGCGGCAAGGTCAGCGACGACGGCACGGTCCTGCGGGCACCCTTTCTGCAGTGGCGCGATGTACCGCTCGGTTCCCTGGTTCAGGAGCGAACCGGCATCCCGGTCACCGTGGAGAACGACGTCGTTGCCCTCACCGTGGGTGAGCAATGGTTCGGGGCGGGCAGGGGTATCAGCAACTTTGCGGTACTTACGGTGGGGGCGGGCGTGGGCTACGGCCTGGTGATCAATGACAGGGTCATTGCCCCCGTTGATGCCGGGCTCGGCCTCGTCGGGCATTACCCTGTGGACTCCGCCGGCCCACTGTGCAGGGAGGGTCACCGTGGATGCGCTGGGGCTGTGCTCACCATGGCGGCCATCAGTGGCCAGGTGCGGATGGCCACCGAGGAGGAATGCACCTACGAAGAGGTCCTGCAACGGGCGCGAAGCGGAGAAAGGCTCGCCGCGCTGGTGGTGAAGAACGCGGGCACTGCCCTTGGTGTCCTCATTGCTGCGGTAGCCAACCTCACCATGGTGAATCTCGTGGTCCTGTCCGGCGAGGGCGCGGCTCTCGCCGATATTGCAGCCGAGGAGATCAGGGCGTCAGTCCACGAACACCGGGACCCCGAGGCAGCGCCGGTGCACCTGACACGTGAACCGACCGACTTCGGCCAGTGGGCTCGAGGCGCCGCAGCGGTGGCAATCCAGAGCTCGATCCTGGGCCCGAGACGCTGACCTAGCGCCCCTCGTTTCGTCTGGTGAGGCCTACGATGAGGCAGATCAGTCCGGTTGCCAACGGCAGCAGCGTGTATAGCGTGTGCGTTCCACCGACGTAGCTCATGATGAAGATGTAAATAAATGTCGCGATGACTAGCACCAGACCCACCGCGATCAGCGCACGGCCGCGGTGCGGAGGCGGAAGCGGGGGCAGCCACGACGGGCGGCCGTTCACCGAACTCATGTGTTCAGTGTACGTTCGCGGGTCCTTGAGGTGGTTCGTGTGCCGAATCAGCGGAATAGGTTGTAGTCGCTCCAGCCGGATCCGACAATCGATCGGGCCGCCCAGCGGCCGGCGGCGAAGGGATAGTAGGCGAGCCGGCCGTCGGTGAGCCGGGTCATCAAGGCCTGCCCGCCGGACTGGTCGAACCCGGGGAGGGAGCCCATGGAGTTGACACTCCGCCACCCCGTGCCGATTGTCCTGCGGGATTCCGACAGGAACTGACCTGTCCCGTTGGAACGGTACTGAATGAGCTTTCCGTCAGCCTTCTTCGCGAGGATGTCCATGCGGGAGTCGCCGTCGAAATCAGTCATGGTCAGGTAAAGACCATTCCAACCGGTACCGATGCGCGTCCGCGGGCCGAGCACGCCGCCTGACGGGTTCGGGTAGTGCCACAGTGCGCCCTGCGGATCGTAGGCAACGATGCCCGGATACCGATCTCCGGAGCGCCACTTGCCGACCGTCACAAAGTAGCTGCCCCAGCCGTTGCCGATTGTCTGCGCCGGCTGGAAGCCTCCGCTGGTTATTCCGGCATAGTGCGTCAGCCGCCCATCCTTCCACTGCGCAACCAGGTCAAGCACCCCGTCCTGATTCCAATCAGTGACGAAGCCATTCTTCAGCGCGGACCACCCGCTGCCGATCCTTGCCCGCTGGGCGAATCCGCCCTTTCCGTTCGATGGATAGTTCCAGAGTGTGCCCGCAGCATCAGCAGCGACGACATCGGCAGTACCACGGATAGACGGCGGGAAACCTGCCGCCCACCAGACGGCCGCGTTGGCGTCGACGGTACCGGTGCCGCAGCCGTTGGCGCAGGCGCGGGTCAGCGGCCGGGTGGAATCAGCGAGGATTCGTTCGATGTCTTCCGGGCTCAACGCCGGGTTGACCGAAAGCATGAGCGCTGCGACGCCGGCAACATGCGGTGCAGCCATGGACGTTCCCTGCATGTACCCGTAGGCCTCGGCCACCGGTGCTGTCCTTCCGCTGTTCATGGTGGAGAGGATATTTTCAGCTCCGGTGCTGCCGTCTCCGCCTGGCGCACTGAAGTCCACCTCCGGGCCGAAGTTGCTGTAGCTGGCGTGGTTGCCGGCTCGACTAGTAGCGCCGACGGTGATCACGTTGTGGCAGTTCGCGGGCATCACGTTGGTTGCGGGCTGGGATTCATTGCCCGCAGCGGCGATGATGACGGACCCCTGCTGCACCGCGAAGTCAATAGCCTGCTGCAGATACGGGCTGCATACTTCCTCTGCTCCCAGGCTCATGTTGACGACCCTGGCGGGGTGAGGGTTCGCCGGAAGCGTGTGCGAGATTCCGTTCTCGGTCCAGGCGACCGTGCCGCCCACCGCCCATCTGATGGCATCAGCGGTGTCGCTGAGGAGCCCTCCGCAGGCTCCCATTACACGCAGAGGAAGGAGTTTGGCCCTATAGGCCACCCCTGCCATTCCCTTGCTGTTGTTACCCATTGCGGCCGCGATACCTGCCACATGCGTGCCGTGCCAGGATGATTCGGTGGGTTCCGCGCCAGGTTCCGGGTCCAGACAGGCATCGCCGGGATCGCTAGGGTCGGCATCACGCCCTGTGTTGCCGTCAACGGCGATTGCCGGATCCGCAACGAAGTCATAGCCGGGCAGCACGTTAGCGTCCAAATCAGTGTGAGGGGTGATTCCGGTGTCCAGGATTGCGATTGTCTGACCGGCCCCGGTTGACCGGTCCCACGCAGCCGGGACACGAAGGCCTGCCGGCTCGCCGAAAAGGTTCCACTGGTCCCTGAAGCCGGGATCGTTGACCCCGGCGAGCGGCCGCATGAGCACATCCTCCTGGACATGCACAATGCCTGGCAGTTCGTTAAGTGCCGCGACAACGCCGTCCGCAGCCACGGTTGATACTTCACCATCGGCTTTGACCACCACGGCGCCGTCCGCCGTCTCGCGGACCTCCCTGACGGACAGGCCGAGATCCTTCGCCAGGCGACCAAACGCGTTCGCCTTGGCGCCTTGCACCGCAGCGGGGCCGTCCTCGAAGGTGATGATGAAGCGCCCGGTGGATGCCGTCGCCTCCGATCCTGCCGTGGCGGGGGCCGCCACGACCTCATCGGGGAGGACCTTCGCCGGGATAGGCGAAGCTCCGGCCGACGGCGCGACCAGCAGGGAGCAGGCGATGGCCGTCGTCATCGCGGCGGGAAGAAGAGCGCGAGAGCCGGAGCGCAGGAAAGGCATATGAATCCAGGCGGTTGTGAAGCGGGACGGCATGAGGTCAAACGTACAGAAACACGCCGCCTGCCGTGACGAACCTGTGGATATCTTTCCGATCAGCAGGACTGAATGCTGCGAAAGGCAGAGAAAAAGCCCCGGCGAACCGGGGCTTAGTCAGTGGAGATGGCGGGAATTGAACCCGCGTCCGATGCAGTGTAGTCAGGGCTTCTCCGGGCGCAGTTTGCGTCGGTTTTTCTCAGCTCCAGCCATCATGCAAACAAGTGGCTGCCAAGCTCAGTTGCATAAGAGTCCCCTTGGTTCCTGCAACGAAAACCAAGAGCAGTGGCCCTCTAAATGACGCCAGGATCCGGGTCGAGAGCATACCCGGGCTGACGGACTAGCTCGGCTGCTTAGGCAGCGAGAGCGAAGTCAGTGCGCTTTTGTTCGGCACTTATTGTTTTACAGAGAGCGTTTACGAGATAACTCTGTATCCTCGGCCCGCTTCACCTGTCGCGACTAACATCGTCGAAACCTGTCATCCCCATGTTCAATTTTCAAGCAGCCATTCTACTCGCTGTCTCCCCGGGTTGCTCCGGGATACCTAGTCTAACGCAACCACTTCCCGAATCATTCCGGAAGTCCCGAAAACCGGCAGCGGATGCTAGAACCTGATTCCAAGGATGACGATCTGCGCCTGCCACAGCATCAGGACAACGAAGGAAACGGCCACGAACGCCAACCCCAGAGCCGCCAGCGCCGTCGTCGCTGCCTGCTTGCGACGGAAGCTCCACCAAAATACGGCCATGTTGAGCAGGATCAGGATCGGAGAGATCCACACGAGGATCTGTGCAAAATACACGTAAATCAGGAAGAAGAACGGAATCAGCGACAGGAACCCAGCGGGAACTACGGCGAACAGCAACAGCAGGTTCACGATGGCTCCGACCGTCACCCACCAGGGGCGCTTGTACTTGAGCTCGGACTCTTCCTCGGCCTCGTCGGGTTCCTGGGCATCCCAGAAGACATCGCTCATGCCCCTAGGTTCCGTTCCCGCATGGCGCGCTGCGCTTCGCGGCTGTCCTGCTGCTCACGCAGCGTCTGGCGCTTGTCATACTCCCGCTTACCGCGAGCAATACCGATCTCCACCTTCGCGCGTCCGTTGAGGAAGTACAGCTGCAAAGGCACGATGGTGTATCCGCTCTCGCGGATCTTGTGGGAGATCTTTGTGAGCTCTTCGCGGTGCAGAAGGAGCTTACGACGCCGGCGTGCAGCATGGTTGGTCCAGCTGCCCTGCGTGTATTCGGGGATGTGGATTCCCTCGAGCCAGAGCTCGTCATTGTAGAAGATGGCGAACCCGTCAACCAGGGACGCCCGGCCGGCCCTGAGTGACTTCACCTCGGTACCTTGGAGGGCAATTCCTGCTTCATAGGTGTCCAGCACCTGGTAGTCGTGCCGGGCCTTCCGATTGGTGGCCACTACCTGACGGCCACTTTCCTTGGGCACGGTTCAACTCCTTCAATAGTGCGGTGCGCTTCAAGACTGAAGGCGAACAACGCGTCCTAGTCTACGGCGTTGGGCCGGACCTGCGCTGTGCGCGTCCACAGCGCAGGTCCGTTCGCCGTATCCAAGTGCTAGAGCAGGCCCATCGGGTCAACCAGACTGCCGTTGAGCACGGTCTCGAAGTGCAAATGGCAGCCGTTCGAGTTGCCGGTGGTACCCGTGTAACCGATCAGCTGTCCGGCGCTCACACGCTGTCCCGGGCCCACGAGGTAGCTCGCCAAGTGGTAGAAGTTGGTAGCCAGCGCGTTGCCTCCGACCACGCCGTGGTTGAGCACAATCCGGTTGCCGGCACCCGGAAGGGCGTTGGAATCCGCGTACCAGACTTCGCCGGCCGCCGGGGCATACAGCGGGGTTCCGCAGTTCACCCCGTAGTCAATTCCGGTGTGGGTGTAGCCGCCGGAGCCATTGAAATCGATGGTGCCCAACGGAGTTGGACGCCATCCGTAGCCGGAGGTGATCGGGCCGCTCACGGGAGAGCGCAGCCCGAAAGCCGACGGGCTGGACGCCGGCGGCGGAACGATTACGGGCGCAACCGGCTTCGGGACTATCGGGGCAGGTACGACGACGGGAGGCGGTTTCGGGCGATTGGCGGCTGCCGCTGCTTCCGCTGCACGCCTGTTTGCCTCCGCTGCCTCTGCTGCCGCGCGGCGGTTGGCCTCCGCTGCCGCCGCTGCGCGTCGCTCATTCTCGATTCGTGCCCGCTCCTCGGCCTCGGCCTTGAGCCTGGCCTCTTCCCGCTTGCGGGCTTCTTCGATCAGCCTGCGTTGGCGTTCCGCTATGTCGACCACGACCTGCTGGTGCGCCTCTTCGACTTCGGCGAGCTTTGCCTCGATCACCGGCTTCTGCTTCTGCAGCTTCTCGGACAGCGTTGACGTGTCGGAGATGAGTTTGTCGACCTTTGCCTTCTCGGCAGCGGCTTCATCCCTGGCAACCTGTTCCGCCGCGAGTGCAGCCTCGGCCTTCGCCTTCAGGTCAACGATCTCCTCTTCAACCGCGACCAGCCGCGCCTGCGAGTTCACGTTGGTGGCGTTTTGCTGCGCCATGCGCTCGAGGGCGGAATTCTGGTTACGGAGTGCCTGCTCCACGAGCTCCATGGATGCGAAGCCATCAGAACCGTTGCTCCCAAGCATCAGCGAGAGGCCAGTCGGCACTCCCCCGCTCTTGTACGCCTGCGTCGCGATCTGGCCAATCACCTTCCGGGTTTCAGCCATCTCGGCTTCGTCCTGCTTCAGCTGTTCGGTGAGCTTGTTCTTGGTTTCCTGCGCCAGCTGCACCCGCTGCGCGAGGGCGTTGACCTCGCTCGTTGCAGCTTCAACGCGACCCTGCGCATCCGCAAGCGACTGCTGCGCACCCGGGAGCTGACCCTGGTACACCTTCAGCTGGGCGATGGTTTCAGTGATGTCCTCGTCGAGGTACTCGATCGACTGCTGAACTTCAGCGATCTGCTCCTCGAGGGCGGACTTGCGGTCCTCGAGCTGATCAGCGTGGACGGGACCGCTCAACGTCAACGTCAGACCGGCCACGGCGGCCAGCGACAGAGCAGTCAGCGTCTTGAACGCCGGTGGGCGGGGAATCCAACGAAGCGAACATAAGTTCACGCTGCGCATACAGTCTCATTTCTCACAAGAACCTACCCTAAACCTTCAAGTAGCGTCTGAGGGTTAGGAGCGATGAAGCGCCTGCCAGCAATGCACCCAGGAGGAACAGTGCAGGAACCACGAGCAGAAGCTCCTGGGTGGAGATGAAGCCCATCTGCGGATACTCCCGGGACAGCCATTCCCCGCCGTAGCGCAAAACAGCCCAGAGCGTCCCCGAAGCGATGGCAGCTCCCAGAATGGCGGCGATGACTCCCTCAAGAACGAAGGGGAGCTGGATGATCGCCTTACTTGCGCCGACCAGACGCATGATGCCCGTCTCCCGTCTTCGGCTGAACGCCGAGAGACGAATTGTGGTTGCAACCAGCAGGATGGCACCAACGCTCATCACTACGGCAATACCCAAGGCGACGAGCGAGGCGATATTGATGTAGCCGAAGATCTCCTCGAGATACTCGCGTTGGTCACTAACGATATCCACCCCTGGTTCAGAGGAGAAAGCCTCGCTGATGACCTCGTACTTTTCCGGGTCGACGAGACCAACGCGGAAGGACTCCGGAAGCTGATCGGCCGTCACGGCCTCCACGATCGGCGAGTTTGCAAGCTGTTCACGGAAGTGGACCAGTGCCTGATCCTGCGACTCGTACTCCACCGTGTCCACATAACTGCTCAGTTCGGACGAGTTCAGCTTCGCCTCGATGGCGCTGCGCTGCTCATCAGTGACGGGGCCCGATGCGCAGCTCTCCGAGGTGGAGTTCTCAACGCAGAGAAACACGGCCACCTGCACGCGGTCATACCAGTACCCCTTCATCTGATTGATCTGCAGCTGCAGCAGCCCGGCCGCGCCCACAAAGGTGAGCGAGATGAAAGTGACCAGCACCACCGAAACCACCATCACGAGGTTTCGTCGCATCCCTGAAGCGATCTCCCCAAGTACGAATGCGAACCTCATCCGGCAGCCGCCGTCGTCGTCGTTTCTCCGATGTAGATGCCCTGCGCATCGTCGCGGACCACGGAGCCGTCCCGAAGCTCAACCACGCGCTTGCGCATGGTGTTCACGATGTCGTCGTCGTGGGTTGCCATCACCACTGTGGTGCCGTTCTGGTTGATCTTGTCGAGCACCTTCATGATGCCCATGGAGGTGGTCGGGTCCAGGTTCCCGGTGGGCTCGTCGGCAAGCAGGATTCCGGGCTTGTTCACGATCGCGCGGGCAATGGCCACACGCTGCTGCTCGCCGCCGGAAAGTTCATGCGGCATGCGGTTGTTCTTGCCTTCGAGGCCCACCGTCTTCAGCACTTCCGGGACGGTTTCGCGGATCACGGCCCGGCTCTTTCCGATGACCTGCATTGCAAAAGCTACGTTGGCGAAGACGGATTTGTTGGGCAGCAGCCGGAAATCCTGAAAGACGACGCCGATACCGCGTCTCAGCCGCGGAACGCGCCAGCTCGGGATATTGGCGACGTTCTGCCCGGCCACATACACAGCGCCGCGTGTTGCCCTGTCTTCTTTGAGCACCAGGCGGATGAACGTCGACTTACCGGAGCCGGATGCGCCAACCAGAAAAACGAACTCGTCACGGTCGACATCAAGGCTGACACTGTCCAGTGCCGGCTTCGATTTCTGGTCGTAGACCTTGGTAACTTGCTCGAATCTGATCATGACTACTCTGCGCCCACATAACACTGCCGGTACATGGGCATGGGTGGGGAAAGGGAGACCGGCCTTCTCGACTATAGGCAGCAGTTCCGCGCTGCGGCAGGCACCATCACGGTGTGTCGCGGATCCATAACGGGCGGCATCGTGCCGAACAGCGCCGCCGGCTCACTCTCCGCTGTTGCGGTTGTTGGCGCGCCAGCGAATTCCCGCGTCGATGAAGTCATCGATCTCGCCGTCGAACACTGCGGACGTATTGCCCACCTCATGCTCGGTGCGCAGGTCCTTCACCATCTGGTATGGATTCAGCACGTAAGAACGCATCTGGTCTCCCCAGGACGCCTTGACGTCACCGGCATGCGCCTTCTTCTCTGCATCTTCCTGCTCCTTCTTGAGCAGGAGAAGCCGGGACTGAAGAACCCTCAGTGCCGCCGCGCGGTTCTGGATCTGCGACTTCTCGTTCTGCATGGAGACGACGGTGCCCGTGGGAATGTGCGTCAGCCGAACTGCCGAGTCTGTGGTGTTGACCGATTGGCCGCCGGGGCCGGATGACCGGAAGACGTCAACGCGGATTTCGTTGTCAGGAATGTCAATGGAGTCAGTCTGCTCGATCAGCGGAATCACCTCGACCGCCGCAAAGGAGGTCTGGCGCCGGCCCTGATTGTCGAAGGGGCTGATACGCACCAGGCGGTGGGTACCTGCTTCGACGGACAGGGTGCCGAACGCGTACGGGGCCTTGACCTCGAAGGTAGCTGACTTGAGGCCCGCTTCTTCGGCGTAGGACGTGTCGAGCACCTGAGTCGGGTAACCGCGGCGTTCCGCCCAGCGGAGATACAGGCGCAGGAGCATTTCCGCAAAATCTGCGGCATCCACTCCTCCGGCGCCCGAGCGGATGGTGACGACGGCTTCGCGTTCGTCCCACTCCCCCGCGAGAAGTGTGACGACTTCGAGGTCATCCAGCGCCTTGCTCAGGGACGTTAGCTCCTTCACGGCTTCGACGCGGGACTCTTCGTCGTCCTCATCCTGCGCCAGTTCGACGAGGACTTCGAGGTCATCAATGCGCGCGGTCAGCTTGGCCAAGCGGTCGAGTTCGGTCTGCTTGTGGGACAGCCTGGAGGTTATTTGCTGTGCGGCGGCAGGATCATCCCACAGGTTGGGTTCGCCGGCCTGCTCGCTGAGTTCGGCGATTTCCGTCCGGATCGCCTCGACGTCCGTCACTGCCACGATGGAGTCGTATTTTGCACGAAGGGCGCGGATCTCCGCGGAAAAATCAATAGCTGCCATGGTGTTTCAAGACTACGTCATGGTCCTGCGGTCGGAGTTAACGGGTCAGGTCCGCTCGCGCATCAGCCGTCGCGGCAATAGGGATGCCGGCTGGAACCAGAAAGTTCACGATCGGCGGATGAACGACGGCGGTCAGAACCACCCGAGCGGTTTGCGAATCCGGTGCTCCTGTCGCAGGGTCCAGGTTCAGGTTATTGAACCGCGCCGGCGCGCCCGACCGCTCGAGGTAGGCGGCCGCTGCCCGCGAGACCGAGTCGCTCTCAAGTTCCGGTACTGGTTCCCCGCCGCCTGAATCTATGGAGGCGACCGAGAAGGTATCGGCTGCGCTCAATGCCGCTCCGTCCGCTACCGATAGCAGCTTCTTGTGCTCGATGTAGACGGCGGAAACCGCGGTGACAACCGCAACCACCAGGAGCGAAAGCAAAATGTACCCGATAATCAGAACAGTGATTTGCCCCTGTTCGTCATCATCCTTATCCACGTTTCGGTCCGGGGGCATCATCCGAAACGCTCCACGAGCCGGGTTGCGCTTGAATCGACCGTGGCTGCTGACGTGTTGAGGCCGGGCATCGTGGGGATCAGCGGCAGCGGAACCCTCAGATCGACGGCGACGGTGACGCTCGACCCGGGCTCCAGGCAGGTGCCTGCGCAGGTAATCGTCACCGCTGCGTCTTCGGGTGCGAATCCGAAATCGTTGATGGTGAACTCCACAGCCTGTTCAGCGCGGGCATAAGCCTCCTCTGGGCTATCCGAGTCAACGAAAACCTTGGCTGCCTGGTCGGCAGCGCCAACGACGGCGAATGACGCCCCCTGCACTGAGCCCACAGTCAGCACGAGGTAGACAACGGGCACCAGCAAGAGCAGACCAAGGAAGGTGAATTCGAGAACTGCGCTGCCGT
The DNA here is from genome assembly GCF_056679915.1 of Arthrobacter sp. PTI12. Taxonomy (NCBI): domain Bacteria; kingdom Bacillati; phylum Actinomycetota; class Actinomycetes; order Micrococcales; family Micrococcaceae; genus Arthrobacter; species Arthrobacter sp. PTI12. The sequence continues at coordinate 2,610,721 of NZ_CM155256.1, forward strand.
CGTCGTCGTTGTCTTGCCAAGCTGCGCAGACCCGTTCAGGAAGGGAGCGCGGCATGTCCGCTGATCTCCATGGTTCCGGACGGACCAATCAGCCCGATCACGGGAATCGGAGCCCGAACCGTTACCTGAAGGACGGCAGAGCCGCCCCGATTGACCCGGCTCACCGACACGTCCTGTGCGTAGGCGCTGTTGATCGCATCGGCGATGAGTGAACTTGTGCGCGCTGCTGCATCCGCTGGTGAGCGATCGGCGAGAGTGCCGTAGCGAGCACCGGAAGAGGCCGCGTCGATCAGCGTGTTTCGCACATGAAGTACGAGCGTGAGTTGAACGATCGCAATGAAGATGATCGTCAGCAGGCCGCCGATGAGAGCGAAGTCGACCGTTGCGGCGCCCCGTTCATTCGGGTGCCGGTGCCGGTTGTCCATGCGCGAGGAGAGGAGAGTCACCGCGTTATGGACTGACGCGGTTGATCGCCTCGTTGAACAGTCCCTCCAGCGCCGGCGATGCAATAGCCAGAAGTGCGGCCACCAGGACGGCTGACATCAGCGTGATCATCACCCACCCAGGCACGTCACCGCGCTCGGGGTGGTCCGCAGTGTGCGTGAGGTGCCCACGGATTCGGAGGAGGGTCGTCGTGAACAGAAAGCGTGCGATGAGGCGGTTACGCATGCTGGTTCCTTTCTTTGAGGTGATTAGAGTCCAAGGTTGATCAGGGCAATACCTGGGTAGACGGCAAACAGAACGGTGAGCGGCAAGACGCCAAATACGAGGGGCACCATCATGGCGATCTCCTTGCGTCCGGCAGATTCCATGAGTTCCCGCTTTGAGAGGTCCCTCACGTCCTGCGCCTGGGCGCGGAGTACATCGGCGAGCGGTGTTCCCCTCTCAACAGCTACGCTGATGCCGTCAACGAACCGTACGAGCGGCGCCAGTTGGGTGCGGTTGGAGAAGTTCTGAAGGGACTGCATCAAGGGCGTTCCGGCTCAGGTTTCGGCAAGAACGCGTGCGAATTCTTTGGTCAGCTCACCGTGGCCTGTCCTGCAGATACGTTCCAGTGCGCCGGTAGCGCTCTCGCCCGCGCTGACGGCGAGGGCCATCAACTCTGCGAGGCTTGGGAATTCTGCGAGGATGCGGCTTTCCCGCTTCCTTATCTGTGCGCCGAGCAGGTAATCGCGCAGGAGATAGCCGCCGGCGGCACTGCCGAACACGATGAGGATCGCGAGCATTACGTTGAAACTGCCGGAGGCCGCCAAAGTGAGAAGGATTGTTGTCGACGCGGCAAGCCCGATGCTCCCCCAGATGATTTGCTCGGCACGAAAGTCGAGGACGGATTGTGAGCGGCCCGCCTGCTCCAGCCTTCTCGCGAGAACGGACGACGCCGGGCTGAACCTGTTGAGCCAGGTGACGGCGTCCCGCGCCACTGGCCGGATGATTCGTTCCAGCGGTCCAAAGGGGGTAACCGTTTGGGCATGCAGAAGTCTTGAGCTCACGTCTACAGACTTCAGTTGGGGAGCGATGCGCTCAACGAACCGCGGCTGACGCATGATTGGCAGTCGAACGAATATCAGCCAGAGCCCGGATCCCAGGCATGCGCCCACGAGTGCCGCCAGTGCAAACTCCATCAGCTCAGCACCCGCTCGTCATCAGGCAAGGCGCCGATCCGCAGCATAATCCAGTAGCAGAACGCTGAGACCAGCAGTCCTCCGATGAGCACTACCGCGCCACCCGCTGTGTTGTACGCCGCGACGGCTTCAGGCCGGGTCGAGAGTAGGGCCAACACGATCCATGGTGCTGCCACGGCTAGCCGGGCAGCGTTGACGGTCCAGGATTGGCGCGCCTCAAGCTCGCTTCGGGTTCTTGCGCTGTCACGCAGGAATTCCGCGAGGGTGCCCAGCAGCCTGCCCAGATCGGTGCCGCCGACCTCGCGGGTGAGGCGCAATGCCTCAACGATGCGGTCGGCCACAGGATCGGCCAGCCGGTCCTTCAGGCGATCGAGGGATTGATCGAATTGCCCGCCGGATCGATAATCGCCCGCAAACTCGCGGAAAGCCGACCGGAGTTCCTCCGGCCCCTTTACGCCCAACTGCATCAGCGCTTCCGGCAGGGACAGGCCCGCACGGATAGCGGAACGAAGATGGTCCACGACATCCGGCCACAGCTCCCGCAGTGAAGCTGTGCGCTTCCGCGCGCACCAACGAACCAGCATGAGCGGCGACAACCCACCGAAGATCGCGAAGCAGGCCGCTATGGCCGGCGTACCCGTAAAGACGAAGACAAAGAGGAACACGAAGAGGGCGGCAATCCCGCTGGCTGCCAGCAGACCGCTCGCTGATACCCGTTCGACGCCGGCTCGCAGAAGCAGTTCCTCCACCTTGCCGGCACCACGCCGGGCCTTTGCAGGCCGCGGTGGAACCGCCCAGGTCGACCACCATATCAGGAACAGTCCGGCTCCCAGTGCCACACCGACTGCAACGGTCACGATGGGCTCAGGAGCGAGGCGACGGTGTAGCCGGCGGCCGCGAACTTCTCCTCGGCAGGCATGCTCGAAGCGGTGGCATGCAGCTCACCATCCGCTCGTTTGAACAAGGTCGAGGTCTCAATCACACCGTTCTCGACGCGGCGCCCCAGTGCAACGATCTCCGCCACCCGCCGTTGCCCGGATCGCTCGCGAACGCAATGCACCACTAAATCGATGCAGGAGGCAACCGTCGGCACCACGAAAGCGCGGGAGATGTTTGCGCCCGCCAACAGAGGCAGCGTACAAATTTTGGTCACTGCATCATGGGCACTGTTGGCATGCACGCTGCACATTCCAGGCAAGCCCGAATTCAGAGCGATGAGCATATCGAGACTTTCAGCTTCCCGAACTTCACCGACGATGAGCCGATCGGGACGCATGCGGAGTGCCTCCTTAACGAGGCGTCGAAGCGGTATCTCGCCATGGCCCTCAAGGTTGGGCTGCCGGCACTGCAACCCCACGACGTCACGCAAGGGAAACTGAAGCTCGAAGATTTCCTCGACAGTCACGACCCGCTCGCGCGAGCCGATACTTGCTCCAAGGCAATTGAGCAGTGTGGTCTTGCCGGCCTGCGTTGCGCCGGAAACGAGTATATTCAGTCCGCTGGCCACAGCGGCGTTGAGGAACTTGGCGGCCTGCGGCGTCAGTGACCCCAGTTCGACCAGATGCTCAAGGCGCGTCGCACGAGAGATGAACTTTCGGATGTTGACTGCCCAGTGGCGTCGGGTGACGTCCGGTATCACGACGTGCAGCCTGGATCCGTCCGGCAGGGACGCATCGACGAACGGCGAAGAGAGGTCCAGCCTGCGACCGGACGATTTGAGCATCTTCTCGACGACGTCGCGGACCTGCTGCTCGGTGAGAGTCAGCGAGGTGAGTTCAGATTCTCCTGCGCGCGCGACGTAAATTTCCGAGGGAGAGTTGATCCAGATTTCTTCAATGGTTGGATCGTCGAGCAGCGGCTGTAACGCGCCGTAGCCTGCCACAGCGTCGAAAACATGGCGCCTGGCCTGCTCCAGATGCCCAAGCGGAGGCAGCGGACCGACGAGCGACCGTTCGTCGTAGTCATTGACTGCCGCTTCGACAAGCCGCCGCACCTCCGGACCCTGCAAGGACGGATCAAGACCACGACGACGGATGAGTTCTCTTACCTCATCCTCAACAATGCGCACTGCATCCATAGTTTTCCCCAAGGATTCGGCATGCAGGAGGGAGGCGCACGCCGGAGACTGTCAGACTGGTAATGCACGATCAAAGGTTTGTTTCCCTGCCTCAAAGCCTAGGCCACGGCGAAACAACTTACCTAGCCCGATGAAGCGACCTGTGGACAACCATGCTTCAAGTCGTCACATCTGTCCCTCTGGTCACATAAGTAACACGCAGGTACCCTTTCCTGGGAAACGCCCGGCCCCTGCCGGGGCTTGCAATATCTGGAGATTTCCCTTGATAGCTTCCCGCGCCTCGAAAACATTCGCACTCTCCTCGCTGGTCACTCTTGGCCTCCTCGCCGGGATGACGCCAGCGGTCGGAACTGAAACGACGACGACGACGACGCCGAGTGCTCCCGCCGAAACGTCGGTTGCCGCTACCGAGCCGACGGATACCGTCGAGGAACCGGCGCCTTCGCCGTCGCCGTCGCCGGACGAAAGCGCACCCGAAGGAGGAACGTCTCCAACCGACTTGGGTCTGGGAAGCGCACGAATGGGGCAGGGACTATCGAGAATCTCCGAAACCGGCAATCCGCAAATCCCCTCCGAGAGCGAATTCGAGAGTCGGGATCTTCTCGGCGAACGGGGCGCCGCGGCAACTGCGGACGCGCTGACCATCCCCCAGTCGAGCAGTTGGCGTCCTTCGTCCGGCGTTCTCGGCGTAGACGTTTCTGACTGGCAAGGCGAAGTGGACTGGGGAGCCGCGTGGGCGAATGGAGCCCGTTTCGCCTACGTCAAAGCGACTGAAGGTAACTACTTCCTTAGCGAAACGTTCGGGCACCAATACGCGGGTTCGGCCAAACAGGGCATGCTGCGCGGCGCCTATCACTTTGCGATTCCGAGCCGAACTTCGGGTGCCGCCCAAGCGGAGTACTTTGTCGCGAGAGGCGGGGGCTGGTCGGCTGATGGACGTACTCTCGCACCCCTGCTGGATATTGAAGACAATCCATACGATTCTGAAGTCCTTCCTTCAGGTGAAGGCGACCCGTGTTACGGAATGTCGGCAAGTCAACTGGTGAACTGGGTTCGCGATTTTTCGAACCGCATGATCGCTCTCACCGGCAGAAAGCCGATGATCTACACCAACGCTGGGTGGTGGAACTTCTGCACCGGCAGTTCAACCGCCTTTTCTGACCATGCTCTGCACGTCGCACATTGGGAAACCACCCGACCGGCCCTCCCAGCCGGGTGGAGTAACTACAGCATGTGGCAGTACACCGAAAACGGGCCCGTCGTCGGGGACTGGAATCACTGGAACGGTTCCCTGACCTCGTTGAAAGCCTTCGCGCAAAATTCGACCAGCCCGGACCGGTTCACGGCGCCCATCGACCTGTCTGCCGGTGATTTCAACGGGGATGGACGTGACGACCTCATATCCAGGGAGCCGACCGGCGATCTGGTGATTCGGGTGGGGCTGCCGGGCAACCAGATCGCTGCTCCACGAAAGATTGGCGCAGGTTGGGATATCTTCAGCAGCGTCCTCGGTACCGCCGATTTCAATGGCGACCGGCGAGCAGACATTATCGCTCGGATGGGCGACGGCCGTCTGTGGCTTTACCCGGGCGACGGCACGGGTTCCTTCCTTCCACGCCGCCAAGTGGGTTCCGGTTGGGGAATCTTCGCAAACATCACCGCAGTGAATGATTTCTCTGGAGACGGCCGGAACGACATCGTCGCCGCCACTTTCAACGGCGCTTTGTGGCTATATCCCGGAAACGGGTCCGGTGGTTTCCAAGCCCGTCGCCAGATCGGCAGCGGATGGAACATCTTCAACGAACTAACCGCCGCCGGGGATTTCAGCGGCGGTTCCCGCTCTGGACTGATGGCTCGCTCAACTGGCGGCACCCTCTATCACTACCCGGCTGACGGCAGGGGAAGATTCCTCCCCCGTCACGTGGTCGGCACCGGCTGGAATGCATTCAGTCAGGTCATCGGAGGACAGAACTTCGCGGCCGGCAGTAATGACGACATCATGGTGCGTTCAGGAAGCCGTCTCCTCGTCTACCCCGGCACCGGTACAGGGTCGGTTGCGCCGCGTCTCGCCGTCGGGCATGGCTGGCAGCATTTCCAGCAGGTGTGGGAAGGCAGCGACTTCGACGGCGACGGCCCCATGGATCTCCTCGCCGTAACCAAGTCCGGAGATCTCCTTCTCTATCCCGGAAACGGTAGTGGCGGGTTTGAGCCACGTCGCCAGGTCGGCGCCGGCTGGAACCAGTTCAACTGGATCGGCAGCGTCGGAGACTTCAACGGAGACGGCACACCCGACCTTATGGCTCGGGCCCACGACGGGACGCTCTGGCTGTACGGCACCGATGGATACGGACACTTTGAGAGGCGCCGGGCGATCGGCCACGGCTGGGGGATCTTCAGCTCCATCGTCGCTCCAGGGGATTTCACAGGCGACGGCGAACCAGACCTCGCTGCTCGGAGCACCAACGGCACCCTTCACGTATATCCGGGCAATGGCACTGGGGGTTTTCGGGCATCGCGGATTATCGGTCACGGTTGGAATGCCTTCGACTTTATAACCAGCGGCGATGACTTCAGTGGCGACGGAAAGGCGGACCTCCTGGCGCGCGAAGAAGACGGCACCCTTTGGCTTTACCCCGGAAACGGCGCGGCCGGCTTCCTGCCCCGGCTGCTCATCGGCAATAGTTGGAATGGCTTTTCCAGCTTCTCGAGCGTCGGCAGCTTCTCCGGCTCGGGGACGCCTGACATCATCGCAAGAGGTTTCGACGGAACACTCTGGCTGTATAACGGCAACGGTTCAGGACGCTTCCAGTCGACCATTCTTGGCGTCGGCTAGGGCGCACTTCAGCGCCATTCCGCATGAACTATTGTGGTCAGTGTGCGGCTTTGCTACAGCAAAGCCGCACACCCATGTTGTGACCATCCAGTTGATGATCCCGTACGGAAGACGCGAACCAATGGACATCCAGAACCACTTCTACGGACACTCTGCCGTGTACGCGGCGCACTGCGGCCTCCCGCGGCCGCGTCACGTGGCGGGGCTGATCCAGCACGGATGGACGCCTGTCTCCCCGGTCTCCACCCACTTCGCGGACTTGGCGGCCTCAGCTCCAAAGGGGAACCTTCTCACCTGGACCCACTCGTCGAGGGGCTGGACCGAACCGGAGTCATGCCACGCTACGGGCTTTCCTACAACTGCCATCGGATCGCCCTTCCTGTACCTCCTCGACATGGTCAATTCAGCCGGCACCAAGCCTGCACAGACAATCGACACTGTTGTCTTCCCATTTCACGGCACTCGTCTGGTGGCGGTTGAGGGCGACCAGCACGCTTACGCGCGGGAGATTTATGAACGTGAAGGCCCCTCAACCGTCTGCATGCACATTGACGATCTTCAGCGACCCGAACTCTTGGACGCCTGGGGTAGCGCCGGCCATAGAATCACCTCGGCTGGTGATCGGCGAGACCCTGAGTTCCTCGCACGTGTCCTCTGGCTCCTGCTGTCCTCACGCAAGGTGGTCTCGAACCGCCTTGCCACTGCGCTTGTGTACGGCGCGTCGGTGGGAATCGAGGTATCGATATACGGTCCTCACTTCCAGATTGCAGGCATCAGCGAGACCTCTTCGGAGGACTACCTGAGGAAACTGTGGCCGGAGTTCTATGAAAATGTCAGCGCATCGGAACTGCGGCTCATCGCGGACAAGGAACTGGGTAGGGAGTTTATGCGGTCCCCCGTCGGTCTTCGGCAGATTCTGGGCTGGCAGACTCCGTCGCCGCGCCCGTTCTTCGACTACTGGCTCGGTGCCCCACTTGAAAAGGCCCAGGCCGTCCTAGGGATGAAAAGTCGGGCCGTGGGACCCGTCATCAACGAGGTCAAGCTCTCTCCGTTACACTTCCTGCGCCATCCCCTGGAGCATTTACCCGACCGCCTTCCGCGCTCGGCAAGCTCGCGGGCCGTCGAACCACGGATCCTGGTTGACCCTTGAGCGCAACTCCTGCCCAAGCGTCGTCCAACGGACGCCTGTCTCTGCTCTACCTCATCGGAGCGGCGGTACAGGGGTTGGCTCCGATCTTGGTTCAGCCGGTTGTCATCAGGAGCCTGGATCCGGCCCAGTGGGGGCGCGTTGGTGTCGCCACTGCCATGCTGCAGGTTGGTCTGGTGATCCTTTCCGCGGGTGTGCCACTCGCGGTAACCCGCGCATACTTCAAAACCCCCGATGGCCCGCGGCACTCCCGCGCCATCATAGCTGCAAGCGCGCTGTTCAGCATCGGTGCAGCTCTGGTTATCACTGTGAGTTGGGCGCTGGTACTCCTCACTCAGCGGGACCTCGAATCAAACCTCCCCTTCCTCATCACTATTCCGGCGGTCGGGCTGTTGAGTGTGATCGTGGCAGCCCAGGCGCATCTGCGTGCTGAAAGGAAGGCTGTGAGATTCGTGTTGCTGAGCGCAGGGTCTTCCCTCGGAGCACATACCCTCGGGCTCGCTGGCGTTCTCCTGATTCAACGCTCCGCGACCGCTTACTTGATCTCCTTCACGCTCGGGATGGCTGTCACCGCCGTCGTCGCGCTGCTGCTGGCGAAGCCGGCCATCCATCGGAGCTATGCCCGGCCTGTCTGGGATGCCGTACGCATCTCGCTCCCGCTTGTGCCGCACAGCCTTGCGATGATCCTGATCATGCAGGGTGACGGCCTGCTCCTGAAACTGCTGGAGGGAGACGTGGCGGCCGGGCGATACATTGCCGCAGCCGCCTTCGCTCTCGGTCCCTTCGCCGTCCTGGCCGGCCTCAATAACGTGTGGACGCCACGGATCATGGCGGCCTCCAACGGCCTAGGTTTCACCTCGGAACTTGGTGTTGTGACGCGGCAAGCTGCCGGAACCGCCTTCCTGCTCGGGCTTCTGGGCATTGCCGGCGCCAACGTCGGTATCTGGGTGCTGGCCGGGGACATGCCGGAGCTTGTGCAGGTAGCCAAGGTTCTGCCCCTCGTGTCCACCGGCTATGCGTTATATCTCATCGGCATGGCAGCTCTGTTCGCACTTGGACGAACGGGCGCGTTCGCCTACATCACGCTCGGTATTGCGGCGGCGGCAGCGCTGGTCGTGATCCTGCCGATCCAATCCCAGAACCTCGTAATCCTGGCCGCAGCAAAGGCAGGAGTGTTCGCGGTGCTGGGCCTCGTCTATCTCCTGTTGGCCCGTCGCGCCGGAGCTGAGGGGCTGCGGTTGCGTCCGTTCCTGATCACAACGGTGGTGCTGATCGTTCTCTCCCTTGCGGCACTCTTCATTCCAACTACGCTAGCGGCGGGGATCGCGACTCTGACGGCCCTAATACTGTTGGCAGTCGTAGTGGCCGCCATCGTCGTCGTGAGGAAGCGCCGCCGCAAGACGGTATAGTTCACAACGAAAAGATCCCAGAAGCAAGGAAGAGTTATGACGCCAATGCCGTACAGGGTCGTGGACCAAACCATAGGGCCCGACTCCAGGCCGTTCATCATCGCTGAAGTTTCAGGCAATCATAACGGGGATCTGTCCCGGGCGCTGGACATCATCGATATGGTGGCCGAAACAGGGGCTCAGGCGGTCAAGTTCCAGACGTATACAGCAGACACGATCACGATCGATTCCACCCGGCCGGAGTTCATGATCTCAGCGGATCACCCGCTCTGGGGAGGACAGAATCTCTACTCCCTGTACGAGCAGGCGCATACACCGTGGGAGTGGCACGAGGAGCTCTTCAGCCGGGCGCGGTCACATGGTCTGATTCCGTTTTCAAGCCCCTTTGATTCCACTGCGGTGGACTTGCTTGAGAGCCTGGATGTTGCTATCTACAAGGTCGCTTCGCTTGAGATCGGGGATCTGCCACTGTTGCGAACAGTCGCTCGAACCGGCAAGCCGATCATCTTGTCGAACGGCGCTGCTTCGGTCTCCGACATCGATCTTGCGGTACAGACCATTCGGGCCGAAGGCAATGACCAGATAACCGTGCTGGCATGCACTTCCTCCTACCCCGCCTCGCCCAAGGAGTCGAACCTTCGGACCATTCCCGTCATCAGGGACACCTTCGGAGTGCAGGTCGGGCTTTCTGACCACACTATGGGCATCGGTGCAGCAGTCGCTGCCGTCGCACTCGGTGCCACCGTCATCGAAAAACACGTTACCCTCAGCCGCGCCGATGGCGGGGTGGACTCGGATTTCTCCCTCGAACCACACGAACTAAAAGCGCTGGTGGACGAAACGGCAGCTGCGTGGGAATCGCTCGGATCCCCGACTTTCAGCATCACCTCCGGCGAGGCTGAAAGTCAGCGGCTTCGACGGTCGCTGTATGTTGTGAAAGACGTCAAGAAGGGCGACGTCGTTGACGCCGACAATGTGCGGTCCATCCGGCCGGCAGGCGGCCTGTCACCGGCATTCCTTGACACGGTATCGGGACGAACCTTCACAACCGACTCGGTCGCAGGGACCCCTCTCACCTGGGACCTGATCTAGCCCACATTGTCAGCTGTCTGGACCGACTTCCGCAGTTGGTACCAGCGCTGCTCATCCTTTCCACCGGAAACAGGCTTTAGTCCGCCAACGTATCCGGCGGAACGGAACAAGCGGTAGGACGCCTGATTTGTTTCGAGCATCTCCGCGATCAGCACGGAGTGCGGTACGCTCCGACGGAAATAGCGTTCACCCTCTGCAAGGATTGCCCCGGCCATCCCCTTGCCTCGCATGGTAGGACTGACGGTAATGGACACCTCCCAGAACCTGTCCGGCTCATCTCCGATCCTGTCGAAACGGACGGTCCCAACCGGCCGATTTCCCTGCTCGACCATGAGGAGCGTCCGGTCCTCCCTCATCACCGTCTGCTGGACCCAGCGAAAATGAGGGTTCCACTGAAGCTCGCCGCCCGTCCGGGAGACGCTGCGCACGCGCGGGTCGTTGCGCCAGTCGTAAAGTACTGAGGCGTCATCCAGGGTCGCTTCTCTAACTCGCGGCCGGTCAGCGGCCTGAATCATCCATGACCAGCTGTCGAGGATCCGCTCGCTACCGCGTCCGTCGACCATGGACCTACCGGCGGCGGACAACGCCGCGCGCCGTGAAGGATTTCCCAGCACTTCGGCAAGCAGTGCAGTTGCCCCATCCGCCTGTAGGCGACCGTCCTTGACCTCGCCAAGGCCGATTGCAAAGCCGCTGTCGGTCGCGAATGCGTAATTATCCCGCTGATTGTCCACGAGCTGGATGAGTGCAATTGGCACGCCCAGAGCGGCGAGCTCCCAGGTTGTGGTGCCGGCGCCGCTGATGACCAGGTCCATTGCACTGAACAGCGCAGGTACAGAAGGACCCGGCTGATGCCATATGATGCGCTGGTTTCCAGCGCACCGGTCCGCCGCCGTCGGCTTCTGCGCAGCCACGACATGGCACACACCGTCCGAACCTGAATCGACCCACAGCTGGGCCACCTCGTCGGTCAGTCCGAGCGCATCCGTCCCGCCCATCACCACCATCACCGCTGATCCGGGATGCTGCTCGCCGTCGTCGTTGGAACGCGAGTTCAGCAGCGAGCCGCGTAAGGGAATGGCCTTCGCCCCACGAAGCAGACGTCCGCTACCGTCGGCCGGGCGGTGTAGGCGTTCACTGGTTGGCGAAGGGTCGATCACCAGATCCGCAGGGCGTCGCCCATAGTGCCCGTCCTCGACGGAGCTGAGGAGGACACCCCTCATCGACAGGTCCTCCAGGAGCGCGCCCTGCCCGGCATAGGAATCGACATGGACGACGTTGGCGCGCAGCTCGGCAGCCACGTCCGCCAGTCCGCTGCTGCCATCGGGCGCGGCTATCAGCCTGAATCCCCGGGACTCCAGAAGCTCCTGCCCGACGGCATTCTCAATCTCGCCGCAGAAGAGCAGGTCCCAGCCTGCTGCGTCGGCGGCTTCAGCGACCGCCACTGACCGCGCAAGATGCCCGAGACCCTCATGCCGGGTGGAGTCGCACCGGAAAAGAACGCGCATCTCAGCCCTCGATCAGTGCTTTTTGCTCAATCTCCGCGTTCAGCGCCACAATTTCCGGATGATCATTGAGTACGCGCACAGTGTCGGACCATGCGGGCGGACCATCGGGAAGAAGCGAGGCGAGTGCATCCAGTGCGGCGGCGTCTTCGGGAGTGTCCAGCGTCACCCGGTAGTGCGAGTAGCCCGGCTGCAAGATCAGCCCGGCGCAGGAAAAACCGGCGCCTTCTTCATAGACACCGCTTGTCACATGCGCACGATGATGCGCCTCGCTGCGGCTGCCCACCCGGCTGAGTGCATTTGCCGTCACAAGCTCCACATCGAGACCCCGCGGCAGGGATCGAACGAGGGTGGTCGAGACATAGTCGAAGCCCGGAGTCCGCCTCCAAATCCCGACCACCTGAGAGATGATGTCGGGGTCCAACAGCGGACAATCAGCTGTCAGCCTTACGACTGCGTCGGCACCGGTCTCGGAGGCCGCCTGCAGGAACCGTGCCAACACGTCGCCTTCGCTGCCGCGGACCACCTGGATTCCATGCTGCCGCGCAAAGTCGGCGATCACATCATCAGATGCCTCCGTGGAGGTGGCGATTACGACGCCGTCAATCCCCCCTGCCGCCTGGGCGGCACGAACCACCCATGCAAGGACCGGCCGGGGGCCAAGGCTGCGGAGAACCTTTCCGGGCAGTCGGGTGGACCCGACGCGCGCCTGGATAACAGCCACGACTTTTGGCTGTGCCGCGGTCATTCTCCAACCACGTCCAGGACGGACTCAATCACTTCGCCGACCTGGCTGTCGGACATCGCCGGAAACAGTGGAAGCGAGACTTCCTGGCTGTAGTAAAGTTCGGCATTGGGGCACATTCCGCGCTTGTAGCCCAGATCCTCAAAGACTGGGTGCCAGTATGCAGGGATGTAGTTGACCTGCACTCCGATGCCGCGCTCACGCAGCTGCTCGAAGATGGAGCGTCGCCGGTCGGCCGGCACCCGCAGTGGGTACAGGTGCCATGCCGGAGAGGCCCCGTCAATGACGCCCGGCACAGTTAGTTGCTCATTGCCGTCGAAGGCTGCGTTGTACTGATCATGGATCTGCTGGCGGCGGGCCTTGAATTTCGCAAGCTTGCTGATCTGGCTGACTCCCAATGCGCACAGGACGTCGGGCAGACGATAGTTGATTCCGAACTCGTGGACCTCCTGGTGCCAGGGTCCTTCGTCCGGGTACCGAAGCGCGTCCTTACTGCGTACCAGCCCCTGTCCTTTGAAGTTGCGGGCTTTCGCCGCCAGATCCGCGTCCGGGGAAACAACCGCCCCGCCCTCAGCGGTGGTCATGTTCTTCGTGGGGAAGAACGAGAAAGTGGTTATGTCGGCAAGCTGTCCTACGGGAACACCGTCGAGAGCTGAACCCACCGAATGCGCAGCGTCTTCAATGAAGAACGCCTCGTTCGCATGGGCAAGACTCCTGAACGCCGACGCGTGCACGGGAAGCCCTGCGTAGTCGACGGCGGTGATAGCGCGTGTGTGACTGGATACGGCTGCCGCAGCCGCATCCAGGGATAGGTTTCCGGTGGACGATTCGACATCCGCGAAAACGATCTTCGCTCCGGCTACCGCCGCAGTAGCAGCGGTAGCCACAAACGTCAGCGGTGTTGTGACAACCTCGTCGCCCGGCCGGATCCCGGCAGCAACGTATGCGCAGTGCAATGCCGCCGTGCCGGAGGTGACTGCCACTGCATGCGAGCCGCCTGCAACCTGCGAGATCGCGGCCTCGAACTCGTCAACCTTTGGTCCCGTGGTGAGCCAGTCACTCTTGAGAGCAGCCACGACCGCTTCAATGTCCTCGGCGTCGATAGACTGCTTCCCGTAAGGCAACACTGGCTAGAATCCCTCCGCTGCGATCATGAGGCGAAGCTCGTCAACCGAAAGAAAGACTTCATTGCCGTCCGACTGGTAGCTCCAGCCGTCCTTGACCGGCTCGCCGTCGGAAGGCGCCTCGTAACCCCATCCGGCCAGATGCGGCATGACAATATAGCGGTCGCCTTCGGAAATGGTTCGGCGCGAGTCGTCCGCTGCGATCATTTCTTCGTGGAGCTTCTCGCCGGGCCGGATGCCAATCTCATGGGTCGCTGCGCCCGGCGCGATGGCCTCGGCCAGATCAGTGATTCGGACGGACGGAATCTTTGGAACGTAAAGCTCCCCACCCTGCATGATCTCGAAGGAATCGAGCACAAAGGCGACCGCCTGCTCGAGGGTGATCCAGAAGCGTGTCATGCGCTTGTCCGTGAGCGGCAGCGACTGACCGGAGTCGGCCAAAGCCTTCCAGATGGGGACAATCGATCCTCGCGAGCCCATCACGTTTCCGTAGCGGACAACGCAGAACCGGGTGTCGTAGGCGGCAGCGTAGTGATTACCTGAGATGAAGAGCCTGTCGGCGCACAGCTTGGTGGCGCCATAAAGGTTGACCGGGCTGGAGGCCTTGTCGGTCGAGAGCGCGACAACTTTTTTGACACCGGCATCGATAGCGGCGTCGATCACGTTCTGTGAGCCTCGAACATTGGTTTCGACGTACTCGAACGGGTTGTACTCAGCCGTATCCACCTGCTTCAGCGCCGCAGCATGGATCACGTAGTCAACGTCATGGAACGCCCGCTCGAGACGATGCCGGTCGCGCACGTCTCCGATGAACCACCGAAGGCGGGCATCATCGTTGAAAAGACGGCGAGCCTCAAGCTGCTTGAGTTCGTCCCGGCTGAACACGACGAGCCGCCGGACGTCGTAATTATCCAGGATTTCGCGGATGAGAGCCTTACCCAGTGACCCTGTGCCGCCAGTGATCAGAACCGACGCGCCGTCTAGTACGGACATTCTCTTCTACCTCGTATTTTCTTTCGTGCCGCGGGGACCAAACAAATTCGGAATCCCTGACAAAATTCAGGGATAAGACTATCAGCCGGGCTTCACCCGACGGGTTCTGTGCTGCAGGGGATGATCTGCCCGAGTCGACATCGGGCAACCGGAATGCCGACGCCGTTATGGTGCCAGGATGTGCTTGGACAGCTTGCGAACGCCGCCCCAGATTTGCTTGGACGCCGCGGTTGGCAACAAGGTGAGCGCGTTTAGTCGCGATGTGAAGTGCGTGCGGGAGGACTTTGCTGCACGCCCCCACCCCATGCTTCCCAGCTCATCGCTGTAGGCCTGGAAGAAGCGCCGCTCCTCGTCGAAGCGGCGACCATCGAGCGCACGCAGGGACGAGTCACTCTGGCGGTGTCGACGGTACTGGAAGCAAAGGGTGTCGGTGACAAGCAATCTGCCGCCTGACATCAGAACGTCTAGGGCCAGAGCAAGATCCTGAACGACGTCGTACTCGGTCCGGAAAGAGTGTTCCTTGAGAACCTTCGACCTCCACGCGACCGAGGGGAAGTACAGCCAGTTTCCATTCAGGAGGCTGCCGACAACCTTTTCGCCGGCAAGCACGGACCGTTCGCTGTCACCAACAGCCTGCCGACGGATAAGCGATTTGATCCGATCGCCCAGCGGTGAGTAGAACGCCCCGTTTTCATCGATGATCTGAACGCCGGGCTGAACCAGATCCACATCATCGCTAGACGCGAAGGCTGCCCGCACGGTGGCCACATAGTTGGGCAGCATCACATCGTCAGCGCCCATGATTACAGCGAACTCATGCTCCAAACGGTCGAGGCACTTGCGGTAGTTACCATTAGCACCGAGATTTTCCGCATTTCGGTGGTAGGCGACCCGACTGTCTGAAGCCACCAGCCCCTCGAAGTAGGCGGGCAGGGAGTCATCCGGATAACCGTCGTCGACAATCGTGAGTTTGAAGTCACTATCTTCCTGCTTCAGCACGCTGTCCACAGCTGCTTTCATCATGGAGACGTCACCGTAGTAGGGCAACATTATGTCAATTGTCATATTTTCCGGTTCTCTCGTTTCAGCTATAAGTAGGTCGTCGGGTTCAGTTTTTTTCAGATGCTTCATGCCAGGGCCGCTCGGCTTCATCTAGCGCAATTCGACGCGAGAGGCGCGTCAGCGCGGTTTCGGTGTGCCTGAACCTTTGATAGGTCGAGGCGATAAACAGAAGGAAGCACACAATGAAGCCGTAGAGAACCAGGTCCGTCCCGCGACCGATGCCGAACCAGGACGCGATGGTTGAGAGAATCTCCGGAAATAGGATCGAAAACGCCGCAGTAAGCGAAAAGAGAAGAAGGATTATACGACGAACAGCCATGTGTCGGGCATTCGATCCACCGCGCATCAACACGAGCGACAGTAAAATGACGGCAATGACGAGGACGGCCTGAACAATGAATAGCATGATTACCTCAAGAAGAGCTCAGCCAAAATATTGACTGAATTCAATAGTGATTGGCCCTTTGCCTTCGAATAGTCAGTATAGACAATCTCCACGGGGTGCTCGACCCAGCGGGGCTTCAGTTCCGCCAACTGGTGAACAAGCTCGGTCGCGTGCGCCATCCGGTTCTGGGTCAGGTGAACGTTCTCGGCGACGTACCGGTTGAAGGCGCGGAGACCGTTGTGGGCATCGGTGAGGTCAAGGCCCGTGGCCATGCGGGACTGAAGCGCAGCAGTCTTGAGAACCAGCCGCTTCATCGGCGCCAGTTTGGTCCTGTTGTCGAGGAAGCGCGAGCCGAGAACGACGTCAGCCTCGTCGCTCAGCAACCTATCCACCATGGTACGTGCGTCCTGGACCCTGTGCTGTCCGTCCGCGTCAAAAGTGACGACTGCAAACATCTTAGGGTCCTCTAGGGCGTATTCGATGCCCGTCTGGAGAGCAGCTCCCTGTCCAAGATTGATCGGGTGCTGCACCACAACAGCGCCTGCCGCGCGCGCGATGTCCTGACTGCCATCGACACTCCCGTCGTCAACGCACACTACGTTTGGAAATTCGGTGAGCAACCCCTTGATGACAGACCCTACAACTGTCGCTTCGTTAAACATCGGAATGACGACCCACGTTCGATTCACCGATTCAGTATCCCACAGGTAATACGTCCCGCTTCACCGCGCGTGCTCCTTCGAGGGGGGCTATTAGGTGCATGTTGTATTGTGGTCGGTCGGGCGCCGGTATCGCCCTCGCGCCGCCCTGGAGCCGCAAGAAGCGTCAACCGACCGGACAGACACCTCAACGGCATTAGGAGCTTTCATGACTTGGTGGCAGGCGCTGCCCCTATTAGCTGGAACGGCAGTCCTTCTGCTTATTCCCGGCGCCTTCCTCCTGCGGACTGCAGGAGTGCGGGGTCTTTCGCTTTGGGCTTTCGCCGGCCCCACAACCGTATCGGTCGCCGGAGTGGCAGCTGTTCTCTGCGGGCCGGTCGGCATGGACTGGAGCGTATGGGTCCTGCTCGTCGGCTGTTTCGTGCTTGCTCTTGCTGTGCTTCTTGTCCGGTTTGTGCTGGCCCTCCGAGCGACGCCCGCGAACGGCGGCCCCAGATTTGTGAGCGTGCCAACCCGACTGTTCGCTCTCCCTGACAAGGTACGGGTGCCGCTTGCTGCCATCTACCTTCTTGCGGTCGTCATTCCGGCCTCGATCATCGCGATTCGTTTCGCCCGCGCTTTTGGGTCTCCTGGCGCCATCTCGCAAACATTCGACAACATCTACCACCTGAACGCGGTGCGGCACATCATCGAGACCGGCGACGGCTCATCCCTGACACTTGGCAACCTCACCGAAGCGTCGAGAGCCTTTTACCCGGCGGCGTGGCACGATGTAGTGAGCGTGGTCATGCAGTCGATGGGAACCACCGTTCCGGAAGCGATTAATCTCACCAATATAACTATCGCCTCCCTGTTCTGGCCGCTGGGTCTCATATTCCTAGTGACGCGCATCATGGGAAACCGGATGCTGCCGGTCCTTATCACCGGCGCGGTGGCCTCCGGGTCCTCCGCCTTTCCATATCTGATGGTGGACTACGGAGTTCTCTACCCGAATCTGCTCTCCATCGCCATCCTGCCCGCTGCCCTTGGTGCATCCATACAGATACTCGGATTGGCGCACTCGGGCACGTACGCCAATCCGAGGCTCGGCATCGGGTTGATGGTGGCGGCCCTTCCCGGCCTTGCCCTGTCGCATCCCAGTACCGTGCTGGCCCTCATCGCCTTCACCTCTCCGGTCCTCCTTGCCCGGCTGTACGTGAACTACCGGACGGCGCGTGCGCAGCCACGGTCCACTCTTGCGCGGAGACAGTTCAGACTTTGGCTGTTTCTCACCGGTGCCTACGCGGTTGCCGGCCTGGTTGCGTGGTGGGTTTTCCGGCCAGCCGCATCCAGTTCAACATGGCCTCCCCGGCAGAGCGCAGGGCAGGCAATCGGTGAGGTCCTAACCAGCAGTCCCATGGGAATCACCCCCGCGTGGGTGATAGCGGCATTCACGATCGTCGGTATCTACGTACTTGTCCGAGAGCCTTCCCGAATATGGGTGCTTGGTACCTTCCTAGTCGGCTTGTTTCTGTTCATGATCGTCAGCAGTTGGGCGCCCGGGTGGTTCCGAATGTTTTGGACGGGGATCTGGTACAACGACAGCAACCGTCTCGCCGCTCTGCTTCCGACCGTGACGCTGCCGATAGCAGTGATCGGAGCGGAACGACTGATCAGGCAGGCGACTTCGGCGCTGGGTGCGGTACGAGAGCGCACCATCGAGCGCAGCGCAAGGTTCGATGCGCCTCTGCGGGCGGGAATCGCCGCCGTCCTTGTGCTGGTTGCGGCCTTTCTTATTCAAGGCGGCTCAATGGGCCTGGCCCAAGAAAAGCTCGCTGCCAGATACAATTCCGACACAACTTCCCTGCTCGTCTCGTCTGATGAGCTCGAACTGCTCGAACGGGTTCCATCACATGTACCCGAAGACGGAGTTGTACTGGGCAATCCCTGGACTGGGGCTTCGCTTGTATACGCCTTGTCCGACCGCTCGACTGTGACGCCGCATATCTTCGGGCAACGCTCTCCCGACGAGAAGTTGGTGCTCCGACACTGGGAAGATGCGGCGTACAATCCTGCCATATGTCCCGCGGTGGAACGTCTTGGAGTCTACTGGGCGCTGGATTTCGGTTCGCGCGAGGTACACCGCGGCTCGCATCCATTGATGGGCCTAACCCAACCCGACGCAGCTCCTGGCGTCGAGTTGATTGATAAGGAAGGCGACGCTGCCCTCTACAAACTTTCCATTTGCCAATGATCACCAAGGCCGCATCCGACTCGCACAACGTACAGCACACAAATGCCCAACCAGAAGAGCCGGTGGGCTACCGAAAGGCACCAATGACCACATACGGTTCACTGCGTAAGACTGCAGTCGCTATCGGGCTCGCTATCCTCTTTCTAGCGCTCGGCGCCTGCAGCAACAGTGAAGGCGTCAACACGGAGGAGAGTGTCACCTGGCTCGTCGAGGATACGCCAGCATCGCTCGCTTCGGCGGAACGGGTCGTGCAAGATTTCGAAGTGCTCAACCCAGACATCAACGTCGAACTTGAGATCCGCCCCCGCGGCGGCGAGGGTGCAAGCGTGGTACGGGAGCAGTTGAAGTCCAACGAGATGACTGACGTCTTCACATACCCCACCAGTCCGCTGCTTTCCCAGCTGGACCCGGAAAATACCATCCTCCCCGTCACGGACGAACCGTTTATGGATGACGTATCGGAGTCATTCGTAAGGGGCGCAAGCACGAACGGCGAAGTATACGGCGTGCCGTACGGGAGCGGCATGGCAGCTGCAATCCTCTACAACAAAAAAGTGTACGAAGAGCTGGATCTGACCGTGCCAACCACGTGGGACCAATTCATGGAGAACAACGAGAAAATTGAGGCGGACGGCCGGACTGCAATTATCCAGACGTATGACACGGCGTTGACGGCACAGTTATTTATACTCGGTGACTTCGCCAACGTGGATCTGACTGATCCGGATTTCGCACAGGAATACACCGCCAACGAATCGGCCTATGCCGCGCACTCCGCCGCCATCAAGGGTTTCGAACATCTGAGCGAAGCATATGCAGCAGGTATGTTCAATGAGGATGCGGCGACAGCGGATCTGGGACAGGCGCTAGCGATGCTTGCTGGCGGCACTGGCGCCCATTACCCCTCGCTGACATCCGTGATCGACGAACTCGCTCTCAGCTTCCCTGACCAGCTCGACGACATCGGTCTTTTTCCTTTCCCGGGAACAAACGCCAATGAATCAGCGCTTACTATCTGGCTGCCTGAAAGCGTTCATGTTTCGAGCAGCACCGAACATGCTGAATCCGCAAGAAAGCTCCAGGCTTTCATCGCAAGCCCGCAGGGGTGCGACTCTCTCACGGCAGCGGCCGCTGCCAATGTCCCAGGGCCATACCTCGTGGAAACCTGCGGCGTTCCGGAAAGCGCCGAACCGGCTGTGAAGGACATGCTTCCCTATTTTCAGGACAGCTCGCTCAACCGCCCTGCTCTGGCTTTCCTTTCCCCACTTGTCTATAGGTTGCCCGGGTCAGCGCTTGATCAGATCGCCGTCGACGTGGGGTCTGGAAGCATCGATGCAGCGACCGGAGCGGAAAGGTTCGACTGGGAAATCGAAAAGCTCGCCCGCCAACTGAACTTGCCAGGATGGGGCTGAGGTCTCAGCTCTAAATCTCCCCGGCCCTCCACGGCGCGAAGGCACCGCGCTTCACTCTGCTCGGCCGATAGACTTTGTAATCACTTACGGAGGGACTGACACCAAACATGCCTACCCGCGCGTATGCACTCGCCGCGGATGCATCGCCGACGCGTCCGGGAACTGGAGAGGAGCGGCAATTCCGGCCCGAGATTCAGGGCCTCAGGGCACTGGCCGTCCTACTGGTAGTGGTGTACCACGTTTGGCTGGACCGGGTATCGGGCGGCGTCGACGTTTTCCTGTTCATATCCGCTTTCCTGCTCACGCTCTCCTTCACCAGGCGCCTTGACAGCGGAGAGGCGCCCTCGCTGCGTGCCTACTGGAGTTCCCTTTTTCGCAGACTGCTTCCGCTCGCCGTCGTGACATTCCTCGGAACAGGGCTGGCTGTATACGCCCTGGTTCCGGCGTCTCGTTGGCAGGAGTTGCAAAACCACATTCTGGCCTCCCTCTTCTACTACCAAAACTGGCTGTTGGCGGTGACGTCGGTCGACTATTATGCGGCTGACCACAGCACGGCCAGCCCCCTGCAGCACTTCTGGTCGATGTCCATTCAGGGCCAGGTGTTCATCGCCTGGCCGCTCATCCTTGTGGGGACCGCGTTGATTGCCCGCAGGTTCAGCTGGAACCTGCGGGCGGCTCTGCTCTGCATGTTCACCATCATTTTTGTGCTCTCCCTCAGTTTCTCAATTCACCAGACCTCCACGAATCAGCTCTTCGCCTACTTCGACACCCGGGCACGGCTCTGGGAGTTTGCGTTGGGTTCGCTGCTGGCCCTAGTCCTGCCTTGGCTTTCCATCCCGCGCGGACCTCGTGTTCTCCTGGGCTGGCTGGGGCTACTCGGGATCGTATCTCTGGGCATGATCCTCCAGGTTGAGAAGTCGTTTCCCGGCTACATTGCGCTCTGGCCCACCCTCGCTGCCAGTTTTGTGCTTGTTGCAGGCCAAACCAATTCTCGTCTGGGGGCAGACCGTATTCTCGCCTCCCCGTTGCTTGCCCGTATGGGGTCGAGTTCCTACGCGCTCTACCTGGTGCACTGGCCCATCCTGGTGATCACTCTGATAGTGCAGAACCGCGAGACGGCGAGTCTTGCCACGGGTACAGCGATCATCGCCAGCTCCATCCTGCTGTCACTACTGCTAACGCGGTTTGTAGAGACGCCCTTGCGGAAAATCAGGTTTCGGACGACGAATGAAGCTACCACCGGGGTCCTCCTCATCGCGGCGCTGGTCGCTGCAGCCGCAGTACCGACACTCATCTGGAAGTACACCCTCGAAGCCTCCATCGCCCGTGCTGAAGCGCGTGGTATCTCCCCCGAGAATCCGGGAGCCCTTTCACTCACTCCGCAGTATGGTCCGCTGAAGAATCCCTCGGCTGAAATCCTCCCGCCGCTTGCCGTAGTCGCACAGGACTGGGTCACCTTAGAAAGACCCTGCCAGGGACCGGACATGCCCACGCCACGGCCCGGCACAGATGAACTGTGCACGGAACAGGGGCCTGCGAACGCAACAAAAACGGTCGCTGTGATTGGGAACTCCCACGCACGCCAGTTAGCTGCCCCGGTGATGGAAATTGGAAAGGAAGTGGGCTGGAAGGTCGTATCCATCAGTCGCGGAGGCTGCAATTACGGTGTACGCAACGAATCCCGGGACAACTCATGCAATACATGGAATGATCTCGTGCGCCACTACCTCCATAGTGAGACCCCGGATGTCGTATTCATGCCCTCGACGCAGACCAAGTTCGACTCAGATGACGAGGGAGTCGTGATTGACCTCGAGCAATCCGTCCGGGAACTCACCAGCGCCGGCATCACTGTGGTGGGCGTGCGGGACAACCCCCGATATGAGTCCAGCCCGGTCGACTGTGTATACCGGAACGGCGCCGGCAGCCCTGAATGCGCCCCGGCGGTGGGGGAGAAATTTGCCGACGAGAATCCCGGCGACATCCTCCCCGACGACCCCCGCTACTTCTCCGCGGACCTGACTTCGGCATACTGCCCTGATGGACGATGCCCTGCCGTGATCGGGAGAATTTTCGTCTACATGGATAACAACCACATCTCAGGGCTGTACGGTCGTTCCACTGCTCCTCTCATGAAAGCGGAACTGGCGAGACTCACAGGCTGGCCCTCCCTGCAGGACTGAAAGTCGCCGCGTCGCCAGGCCAACGCCCGGGACCAGGCTGCGACATGGGGTCGCTTCGCTGATGGCGCAACAATCCGGACCGGACCACTCCCGCGCTCCGGGTAAACTTGAAGAGTTTGTGTCTAAAGGTGGGAAAGAGGGTACTGTGCCAGAAACTGGCTACGCAGGCGCAGTAAAGCCGCACGTCGACGGTCTGCGCCCGCGACGGAATACCCCAAAACCCGAAGAATCCGGATACAGGCCCGAGCTTCAGGGTCTCAGGGCATTAGCTCTCTGGCTGGTTGTCCTCTATCACATCTGGTTCGGACGCGTGTCGGGCGGAGTCGACGTCTTCCTTTTCGTCTCCGCTTTCCTCCTTACCCTATCGTTTACGCGCAAGGTTGAGTCGGGTAGCCCCCTTGCCTTGTTCGGTTACTGGGCGCGCGTCTTCAAACGTCTGGTGCCGGCCGCTGCAGTGGTGCTGATCGCGACTGCAGCCGGCGGTTTCATATTCCTTCCCCAGGACCGCTGGCAGGAAGTCATCACCCAGGTCTACGCCTCGCTGTTCTATGTCGAGAACTGGGCCCTGGCATCTGCTTCCGTCGACTACTACGCACAGGACCACAGCGGTGCAAGTCCCCTGCAGCATTTCTGGTCGCTCTCAGTCCAGGGCCAGATATTCATCCTGTGGCCGCTGATTTTCCTGGCCTGCGTCTGCGTGGCGGGTGCGATGCGTCTTCGCCTGCGTCGACTGCTTGTGCTCGTCTTCTCCGCAATCTTCGTCAGCTCGCTCGCCTTCTCAATTTGGCAGACCGCAGTCAATCAGGCCTTCGCCTATTTCGATACCCGTACCAGACTGTGGGAATTCGCGCTGGGATCCCTTGTTGCGCTCGCCGTTCCATACCTGAAGTTCGGAAAGATCCCGCGGGTAATACTCGGCTGGACAGGTGTGCTGGCGATCGTGGTCTGCGGTTTCGTCATACCGGTCGAGCAGCAGTTTCCGGGGTACCTGGCGCTATGGCCGACGCTTGCGGCAGCCTTCGTTCTGGTCGCGGGTACCAGCGGAAGCCGCTTTGGCGTGGATCGGATCCTTGGTTCGAACCCGATCGTGAAGATCGGCGATATGTCGTATTCGCTGTACCTCTGGCACTGGCCCATTCTGGTGATCTACCTGGCATGGAACGGTTCGGTGTCGGCGGACTTTGTGTCCGGAACGCTTATCATCCTCGCCTCGGTCCTGCTCGCGGCCCTGACCTCGCGCTACGTCGAGAAGCCCGTCCGCGAATGGCACTGGAGCAACAAACGGCCTCAGCGAGCCGTTGTCGTGGTCGCATTGTCGATGGCTCTCGGGGCGGTCCCCACGCTGGCGTGGCAGCTTTATATCGATGCGCGGGCCTCAGCAGCGGCAGCGCAGGCGGAAGCCAACAATCCGGGGGCAAGGGCGCTGGAGCCGGACTTCGTCTATAAGGGAGACGAAGATGCTCAGGTAATCCCCCTTCTCGATCAGCTGGACAACCAATGGGGTCCAGCCGGAGCGCGGTGTGACAGTGAATGGAAGCCAGCCAACCCCGAACTCGTCGACCACTGTTACCTGTTCGAACCGACGTCGGACCCGGTGAAGACGGTCGTTGTCGTAGGTGACTCGCACATGCAGCAATGGAATGGCGCTATCCATCCCGTTGCCGAAAAGCAGGGCTGGCGTGTTATCAGCCTGGTGCGAGGAGGCTGCAGTTTCGGCGATACCAGAGCGAATGCCGACGCCTGGTGCAACGAACGCAATGAAAATGCACTCCAATACATCCTCGAGCACCAACCAGACGCAGTCTTTACCGTGTCGACGAAAGCAGCCGCGGGCAAGCCTGCTGAAACAATCGTTGAAGGGTACGAGACCGCTGTCCGGAAAATAACGAGCGAGGGCATTCCAGTAGTCGGCATACGCGACAACCCCCGCCTGAGCTTCCACCCTCCCACCTGCATCAGCAAAAAAGGAGCGGAGCACCCGGACTGCAACCCGGAACGCGATGCCCTGATGCCGGAGACGCCCGCGCACCAGGCGCTGGCGGACATACCAGGTCTGGAACTCATCGACATGACCGACCGAATCTGTGTCCCCGATTCATGCCCGATGATCGTTGGCAACGTTCTTGTCTTCATGGATGAGCACCACGTAACGCGCACCTATATGGAGACACTCGCTGGTGAGTTCGGCCGGCGGGTGACCCAGGCGCTCGGCTGGGGCGATTAAACCTTTCGTTCGAGAACGGCGGTGTTCCGCTCGCGGGCCCGCAAGCCAGCGACCATAACCGGCTCACCGTAATTAACGGTGCAGTCGGGGTCTGAAGCCACCCGATTCGAGCAGGCTTCGGGCTATGTAGTTTGTGGGGTTCCGAAAGCCGAGGGCTGAGCCTCGTAGGTGCCCGAGGCGCCCATTGATCGCTTCGGTGGGGCCGTTGCTGGTGCCGGGGCGGTCGAAGAACGCCAGGACGTCAGCTGCACGCTGTTTCAGGGTCCGACCGATCCGCCGGACCTCAACGAGTGCAGTAGGAACACAGTTACTGACGGAGTTGATGACGGCCTGCATCATCTGCTTCCCCTTTTTCTTATCGGGTTCCCGGTAGGTCGCGTCGACCTCGACGTGCTCCTCAGACGCGAAGACAGTATCAAGGCGCGTGTTCTGCTTATCGGTGAGGAGGTCCGCGCCGGTATGCAGGGTCCGTCGGGCCCGGTAGAGCGGATCCCCTGCTCGACCCCGGTGTCCGGGTGTGGTCTGCTGAACACGTTGCCGGCACCGGTCCAACCCGTCGCCGGCGAGTCGGACCACGTGGAACGAATCCATGACCGGGACCGCTTCCGGGAGCTCCTCAGAGGCAGCGGTTTTGAAACCGGTGAACCCGTCCATGGCAACGACCTGGATGCCCGCTCGCCATGTTTGTGGTCGGTTGGCGAGCCAATGCTTGAACACTTGCCTAGAGCGGCCTTCAACCATGTCCAGCAGCCGGCCGGGCCCGTCTTCTCTCGCATCGGGGTGAGATCGATGATCACGGTCACGTACTTGTCACCGTGACGGGTATGGCCGCCACACATGCTCATCCACCCCGATCGCGCTCACCCCCTCGAATCTGCCCGGGTCATTGATCAGTCGGCGCTTGCCTTCGGTCATGACACCGGTGTTCCCGGTATGCCAAGACACCCCAAGACCGGCTGCAACCCGGGACACGGTGAGGTGATCGATGACGATTCCTTCCAGCGCCCACCGTAGCCCACGGCGGGAGATCTTCGCCCTCCGCTCAGCTGCGAGTTCTGTGTTCTGCCGCCAGGTGTGCCCGCAGTTCTCACAGTGGTAGCGGCGGACCCTGAGGAGCAGCGTCTTAGGCCGGTGCCCAAGCGGCTCATGCGCGAGAGAGCGGGTGATTGTGTCTCGCGGTACGCCCTCGGCCCCGCATGTCCGGCACCATGAATCAACCTGAACGACACGACACTCGATAACCGCCCGGTCAGGAGCAAGGTGCTGTCCGATGGCTTCGAGGCCGAGCTCGTCAAGCCGGCAGAACGTGGTGAGGTCGGGCGTAGCGAAGGTAGCGTTGAGCACGTCGAGGTCTTTCAGATGGCGAGCGTAGGAACTTCCATCATCGGAAGGCCTCGACCTTTATCCCGCCTCCGACGCGCCCACCCCCGATCACGCCGACTACACCCTCAATCCCGAAGAGCCCCATAATCCGAGAGCCATCCTGCCATGTGTCAGGTAGGCATCCTGCGCCAGTCCCGAGTGGGTCACGGTCCTTCCGCCCGCAGTTTCTCCACCGCAGCCTTCACCGGGCCGTCGAAGAGAATCTCGCCCTGACGCAAGAGCACCCCCCGCTGACAAACGGTCGAAACCAGGTCGAGGTCATGGCTAACCACAATGAGCGTTTTGCCGGCAGCCACAAGTTCCCGGATTTTCTCCAAACACTTCGCCTGGAACGGCTCATCTCCGACCGCCAGTATCTCGTCGATCAGGAAAACTTCAGGATCGGTGTGGACCGCAACAGCAAAGGCCAGGCGCAGATACATGCCGGATGAATAGAACTTCACTTCCGTGTCGATGAACTCACCGATCTCGGCGAAGTCGATGATGGATGTGAAGCTTTCATCGATTTCCGTCTCAGTCATCCCCAGAATGGCGCCGTTCAGGTAGACGTTCTCCCGACCGGTCAGGTCATGGTGGAATCCCGCCCCCACCTCTATGAGACCGGCAACGCGACCGGCAGTCAGTACCTTGCCATGGTCCGGCTGTAAAACCCCGGAAATGAGCTTCAACATCGTCGATTTACCGGATCCGTTGTATCCGAGAAGAGCAACAGTCTCCCCCTGTCGGACATGAAGATCTATTCCCTGCAGCGCGAGAAAGCTCTTGCTCAGCTCGTGGCGACGACCGCGTAGAAGCCATACCGCGGCTTCCTTGAGGGAGCGGGTGTGCCGCAGCACGAACCGCTTGTTCACACTTTCAAGAGATATTGCAGTAGCCACCACCTAGAGCTCCTGGGCGAATCGTCCGGACATCCGCCGGAAAGTAAACTGACCGAGCAGTGCAGTCAGAATCGCCACGCCAAGACCGCACCAGAGCCATACCGACAACAGATCCGGCGCCAACGGAGCGTCCCCGCCGAGGGTCGGGAACCAAAAAGCGAGGTGGAACAGCTCGACCCCTACCGCAAGCGGATCCCCCATGTAGAGCACGAACGCGCCGCCCAATGCTGCCTGCGCCTGCGCGGTTGAATAAAGAACCGGAGCAACCCACGGTGCAATCAGAACGATCAGGTCAACAATGTTCTCGGCGTCGCGGAAAAATACATTCACCGCACCGAAGAACAAGCCGAGCCCAATGGCAAAGATTCCTACGATGAGAAAACCTGACAAGGCCGAGATGAGGGCGGGAAGGCTAAAGCTCCACCCGCCGAGCAGGCAGGCCGCCAGGAGGATGACGAATTGTGGAAAGAAGTGAACAGCTGAAACCCATACGGACGCCAGAGGGAACAGTTCCCGCGGAATGTAGATCTTCTTGACCAGCGCGAAGTTCTCTGTGATCGATCTGGCGGAATTCCGCACTGCCTCGGTGAAAAAATTCACCAGTATGATCCCCGAGAACAGGTAGATTGCGTAGTTTTCCTGCCTTTGCTCCATACCAAGGAAGATTCCGAGCGCAAGATAGAAAACCACGAACTGCACGCCGGGCTTGACATAGGACCACATCAGGCCCAAGAGGGAGCCCCGATAACGGACCTTG
This sequence comes from Arthrobacter sp. PTI12, assembly GCF_056679915.1. NCBI lineage: Bacteria > Bacillati > Actinomycetota > Actinomycetes > Micrococcales > Micrococcaceae > Arthrobacter > Arthrobacter sp. PTI12. The sequence continues at coordinate 2,638,441 of NZ_CM155256.1, forward strand.
ACTTCTTTTCTGACAAGGAGCTTCAGCAGGAAGCGATGGTCCAGGACGTCTCGCAGTCCCCTGCTGATCCCCGGTGCGGTCAGTACAGAATCAGTCATATTTGGTGTCTCGAACGGTATGCTCCCTGAAGATCGAGCGCCACGATGCCTCCGAGGCGAGGAAGCCCAGTTCGCTCTTGTATTGCTCGGCCAGTGTTGCCCAGTTACTTTGCAAACGAACCTTGGTGGCAAACGCACGGACCAGCATGGACACCAGGCGTCCGCGGTCTCGTCGGTACCAGGACGCGCCGTTGCCCTCTGCGTTGGAAACGATCACGCTGTCGTAGCGCGCGAGCATCCACCACCGGTTATCCCGGTGGGCAAGAATCGCCTCGGGACGTTCCTGAGCGGTTGGGTCCGGTTTTTTAAGCAGCATGCGGGCAACGGTCTTTACGGCCCAAGGCACAAGTTTCTTGCGTGCGGGCGGGGATGCCGTCTGGGCTCCCTGGAGTGCGCTTCCCAAACGGGGTGCGGGGAAGGAATCAACATCGGCCCTGAAATCAGCGTCGGAGAATTTCGGTTTCAGGGCATTGACCTCGACGATCTTGTCGGCGAGGTGTCCGACCAGCGCGCGCGGACCCTTGAAGACGTCGTCCGCCGCCATGAGGCGCAAGTGCTCGGTGTAATACTGCATCGAGATAAGGCGCATCACGTCGAGCTTCAGCGACTCGATGAGCAGCTGTCCGCCATGCTTCGACGGACTGTGAAGCAGCGCGGCAATGATCCGGTTTCGCTCATGGAAGTAGGACTGCCAACCCACCATGTCGTCCTTTTCGCCCCATGACACATGCCAGACGGCGGCCCCCGGAAGGGAAACGGTGCTATAGCCGGCTTCCTTGGCGCGTATCCCGAATTCGACGTCGTCCCACTTGATGAAGAGAGGCAGGCCCAGGCCCACGTCACGAATCACCGCCGTGGGGACCAGGCACATCCACCACGCGTTGTAGTCGACGTCCACTCGTCGATGGGCCCAACGTGTGAGGCGCAGATTGGTGAGGCTGAAGTCATGCCTGGTCTCCATATCTGCATGCGGGGGCTCCCAATGCATGCGGTACGGATCGACTACCTCACCATACGTCTCAAGAACCGTTCGATTATGGAGGTCGAACATATGACCACCAACGAGCGTGGGGCGCCTGCAATAACCGGCAAAGGTGATGAGCCGTCGGACTCCCTCCGGCTCGATCACGACGTCGTCGTCCATCAGGAGTACATAGTCGCTTTGGTTTTCGAGTGCCTCGAACATTCCGCGGGCGAAGCCTCCGGATCCACCAAGATTGGTCTGGTCGATTATCCTAAGCTTCCCGCGCATATTTCGGGCGACCGGCTCAAAGCCCTGCTCTTCAGCGACCTTCCGGCTGCCCTGATCAACGATAAGTACCTCCCGGATCCCCTCCAGAAGGTCCTCGTCAGCGCCAAGGATGGCGATATTGTCCAGGCAGTAACCGGGCTTGTCCATCGTGGTGATTTGAAGCGTCACATCGCCGGGCCTGCCTGGGTCCACGTCCGTCAGCCAGTCTGCGGATTCGAGTGTCAGACCGCCGGTGGTTGCCAGAAGGTCGAACCAGTACCAGCCACCATCTCCGAACGGCGCCAGCGGAAGGTCGAATACGATACTGGAGTTCTCGTTCACCCTTTGGCTGTCCACCCGCTGCAGTGTCCCGCGCGCGGAAGACTTGTACACGAGCACCGATCCCTGCCCTGTAGTCTTCACCGACAATCGGATCGAGCTCAGCGTGGTCCAGCGCCGCCAGTAGCTGGCAGGAAAGCCGTTGAAGTAGGTGCCGAATGAAAGCTGGGCGCCTTCCCTGACGAAGATCGAGCGACGTGACCGTACATCCTCGATGTGTGCATCAGCCTGAACCGACCCGAAGAGACTGAGCTTCTCATCCCTTTTTTTGGTCTTGCGTGCCCACTCATCGTTCTCGATCAGGCGGAAACCCGAGACAGGGCCGGCATCCACGTACAGCGGCATTGTGTCTGCCTGACCCTCCCTAGGCAGCACGACGCGTTGGATCGGTCGCCATTTGCCTTCCTCAGATGAACTCACGCGTCCACTCCTCCACTCTGCAGCGCCGTCCCGCCACCGAAGTGAGGCTTGATCTTGTTGTCGAACATAGAGAGGGCAGATCCAATGGCCATGTGCATATCGAGGTACTTGTAGGTCCCTAGACGACCACCGAAAATTACCGACTGTTCTCCCTTGGACAGATCGCGATAGGCCACCAATTTCTTCCGGTCTTCTTCAGTGTTGATCGGATAGTACGGTTCATCTTTTTCCGTTGCGAATCGCGAGAATTCCCGCATAATGACCGTTGCATCTTTGGTGTAGTCGCGCTCAGGATGGAAATGGCGGAATTCGTGAATGCGGGTGTAGGGCACTCCATCATCCGGGTAATTCATGACGGCACAACCCTGAAAGTCCTCAATCGGGAGGACCTCCTCTTCCAAATCTATCGTGCGCCAGGAAAGGGAGCCCTCCGCATAGTCGAAGTACCGGTCAACCGGCCCGGTATAGACAACAGGGACCTGTCCCAAAGTGGTGGATCTCGAGTACTGGTGCCCTTCATCGAAGAAGTCGGTATCTAGTTCGACCGTGATGTTCGGATGATCAGCCATTCGTTCGATCCAGGCCGTATAGCCATCGACCGGCAGACCTTCGTGAGTGTCATTGAAGTACCGGTTGTCGTATGTATAGCGAACCGGTAGACGGGAGATGATCTCTGCGGGCAGATCCCGCGGATCGGTTTGCCACTGTTTCCCGGTGTAGTACTTGATGAAGGCCTCATACAGCGGGCGCCCTATCAGTTGTATGCCTTTGTCATTGAGGTTCTTGGGGTCCGTGCCTGCCAATTCCCCAGCTTGGCTCTCAATCAGAGCTTTTGCTTCCGCAGGACTGTAGGCGGCGTTGAAAAACTGGTTGATTGTGCCGAGGTTAATCGGCATTGGATATACGACGCCCTTGTGATTTGTGTAAACCTTGTGCAGATAGTTCGTGAATTGCGTAAATCGGTTCACATACGCCCACACGCGCTCATTGGATGTGTGAAAAAGGTGTGCACCATACCGATGGACTTCTATACCGGTTTGAGATTCCTTCTCGCTGTAAGCATTTCCGCCAATGTGGTGACGGCGGTCTATAACGGCCACTTTCAATCCGAGTTCAGTGGCAGCCTGCTCAGCAATGGTCAAGCCGAAAAAGCCTGACCCCACGACGACGAGATCAACATTCACAAATTCTCCCGGATCCGGTTGGGTACTGAAGGCTTGTCCCAGCCTGCGGGGTCAAGATTACCCGACCGTCGTGCCGACCGTGCAATTCGGCGGTCTGGGGCGCCAAGCGAGCTCACGTAATCGTTCGTGCACGGTACAACACAAGTCAGCCTTATCCACAGATCCGAACCGACGCACCAAACCAGGTCATCCGAGCCCCTAGGCTCGGATCATGGATCTGCACGTCACGCTCGCCGCAGGTCCCGGCGTGCAGCTGACAGGAGGAGAACCCACAGAAGAATTGGTCATCACAGAGGCACACCTCGCGAGCGCAGGCCAGCTGCACGAACAGCTCTCCAGGCGGGCCGGCACCGAGTGTCTCCTCATTGATGGAAGGCCGCTCGCTGAGTTACAGCCGGGCAGGCCACCCTTCACATCCGGAGCGGTGATCGTCGCCGCCACCGGCGCACACCCGAGCACGGGCCCGTCCACTCCACGCAGTTTGATCTTTCTCGTGCGGTCCGGACCCGACGCCGGCAAGGCCATACCCCTCTCGCGCGGCGTCTACACGATAGGCCGAAGCGGCGCAGACATCACCATTCATGACCCTGACCTTTCCCGTCTGCACGCCGTCCTCACGGTTACCAATGACACGCTGACCCTCCGCAACCGGCAGTCGTCCAACGGCGTCTGGGTAGACGGAGCCCGAACCGAACGAATCCCCATCACCACCGACTCCGACATCCGCATCGGATCCAGTCGCTGCGCCGTCGTCCTGGCGCATACCACCGATGATCCGCCACTCGCCGAGGAGCTCACCGAGCCCTGCGAAGTCAGCGCTCCCCCGCCGCCGGAGAGCAGCCGGCTCCTGATTATCACTGCCTTCCTACCCCTCGTGCTGGGTATCGTGCTCGCCGTTACCACCGGTATGTGGTTTTTTCTGGCGTTCAGCGCGCTCTCCGCCGCCACCGGGATGGTTCCGCTCATCACCGGCCGAAAGAAACGCCGCGCGTTCGCTAATGCAGTCGCCGCCGCTGCGTCCAAAGACAGTGCACGACGACGACGGGCAGCACCGGACGCAGGCGGACTCACACTCGCGGCCTTCCGTCCGCAGATGACCACGCCCGGATATTCGTTACCGCTAAGCACCGGCCGACGCTATCTGCGACTGGGCAACGCCGACCAGCCTGCCAATGTTCAACCCAAACCCGAGCCGGCGGATTGGCATCCGCCCGTGATTACCGACGCACCCGTATTGATCCCATTGGTTGGACCGGATGGCGAGGAACCACTCAATCTGGACATCCGTGGTCCGCAACACATCCTCCCCAATGTCGCCGGCCTCCTGATCCTGCAGCTCTCCGCCCTGCCCGAAACTGGAGAGATTCTGTGTTTCGACGCGAAGGCAGGAATACCGTCCGCCGCCCGGTTCCTGCCACGTGTCACCCTCGTAGCAGATCCCACACGGTACGCGCACCTCGCAGCCTCCGGCAGGTACTCCACCGTCCTGCTCTTCGACGCCGGTCTGGTTACGGAGGTGAAAGGAGTCCGTTTCTACCGTTTCTCCACGTCCAGCTGCGAGGAGGTGGGTCCCAGGGTTATCGACTACTTCCCTCCCGATCCACTACTCACGACCCCGGAGGGCACGGTCCGCTTCCAACCCGACTTCGTGCAACCGGATACGTTCGAGGTGCTGGCCCGGGCAATCGGAACTCGCGCCTCCCCACAAGCGGCGGGAAGTACCGAGGCAACAGTCCCGGAGGCTGTCGCACTCACGGATCTGATACCGTGCGGCAGCGAGACCACTGCAGAACGGTGGCGTGGTCCCGCGGAGAACGGCCAGCTGATCACGGCTATCGGATCATCGGCGGCGGGGCCTCTGACCTTCGATCTGGTGACCGAGGGTCCGCACATGCTCATCGCGGGCACGACAGGTTCCGGCAAATCACAGTTTCTGCGAACACTGATCCTCGGCCTCGCGCTGAACCACTCCCCCGCAGACCTGAACTTTCTTTTCATCGACTTCAAGGGAGGCTCCGGTCTCGGCGCGCTTGCAGCCCTGCCGCACGTCACCGGCATGCTCACCGACCTGTCTGCGGCGGCCGTCTCGCGCGCGCTCGTCTCACTCAAAGCCGAGGTCAAACGGCGGGAGGCGCTCTTCGCAGACGCCGGCGCCGCCGATTACGTTGAATACCGCGATCGCACCCCTACGCCGCTTCCCCGCCTGATCATCGTGATCGACGAATTCCGGATGCTTAGTGACGAAGTTCCCGGTTCCGTCCATGAACTGATGCGGATTGCAACCCTTGGACGATCGCTGGGAATGCATCTCGTCCTTGCAACTCAACGTCCACAGGGCGCGATCACGTCCGACATCCGCGCGAATATCACTGCAAGTGTTGCCCTGAGAGTGCAATCGGCGATGGAGTCCCAGGACGTGCTTGAGTCAGCAGTCGCCTCCTCCATCCCGGTAAACCTGCCCGGTCGCGGATTCCTGCGCATCGCCTCCGGACAGCCCATTGAATTCCAGACTGCGACGACGACGGCGCCCGGCACTGACTCCCTGGCACCGTGCATCATGACCTTGGCTTCTTTCCTGGCCAGTAGTTCCGACGCAGACAATTCCTTCAATAGGGAGAGAAATCAGGCAAACGAAAGACTGCACGGCACGGCGGATAGCCTTCCTGCTCTGGTCTCCTCCGCTATCAACGCAGCGCGGAACCTACCGCTACCGCCGCTGCGTGCACCCGTGCGTGCACCGCTCCCCGCTACGATCACGCATTCCATTGCGGTCCCGCCCAACATGCTCCAACTCGGTCTGCTGGACATTCCGGAGCAGCAGGAACAACGTCCGCTCGTGTGGCATCCCGCACACCACTCGCATCTTGCACTTGTGGGCTCGTCCGGCAGCGGGCTGGCCAGAGTCCTTTCACATGTGTCGGCCGAGCATCTCCGCACACAGCCAGACGGGCACCTGTACCTGCTCGACGGCGACTCAAGCCTGCGCGCGGTCAGCGACGCTCCACAGATCGGTGCTTGGGTAACGTCCACTGAAGTCAAACGGGCCACGCGCGTTCTGGAGCGGATCGCCGAACTCCTCGCCGACCGTCTCAACGGGGCTCCAGGACTTGCTGAGACCGCTCCGCACATCACCGTCTTCATTACGGGCTGGGGCCGATGGGCCACCGCTTTTCGATCCAGCCGGTTTGCTAAGGCCGAAGATGCACTGCAGGACATCGTGCGGGATGGCGAGGCCGCTGGAATCACACTCGTCATTTCGGGAGAGCGGGAACTCATTGCCAGCCGGTTCTTCTCCATGCTGACCAACCGCCTCTACCTTCCGCTCGGCGCCAGTTCCGAGACGCTACTGAGTTGGCCGAAGCTTCCTGCCCTTGATCCGATCCCGGGCCGCGCGTTCGTCCAGGGCCGTATCAGTGCCGAGGCTGACGCCGTGGCGCAGCTTCTCATGGATTCCGGACCCGTATGTGACGTGCAACCCGCACAGCAACCCTTCCCGGTTGCGGCGCTTCCGCGCTCCGTGACCAGTGCTGAACTTGAACCAGGGTCGAGAGGCCCGCGGTCCATCCGGCTGCCGGTAGGTAAAGGCGGCGACAACCTGGCTACTGTACAGCTGGAAATTCCACCACGGACCGCCGCGCTCGTCGTGGGGTCCAGCGGAACGGGTAAATCGCAAACGCTGGACGTCATCGAGCATCTGGCCCCTTCGTCAATCAACTGCCTGCGGCCCGGCACGGGGGAAGACGACGCGGCCTTCTGGAAGCGGGTCACCATCACCGGGGCCGGCGAGGACAATCTCTTACTCGTCGACGACGCCGACCTGCTGCCGCGCGAGGTTCATCAATATCTGGCCGGGCTCCTGCTGAGCGGATCCCGGGCGGTTTTTGCTTCCTCGCCGTCCCCTGCAATTTCGACCAGCCCCGCCCTGGCTGGCCTTCGGAGCAATCCGCTGGGAATTGTTCTCGGCCCCCGGTCCCCCAGTGACGGTGATGCCTTCGGACTGCGCGTGGACGTTGACGGCATGGCGCCGGCTGGACGGGGGATCCTGGTGAATTCGAACGGGTTGATGGAGCTCCAGATCGCGAAATGCGAAGACTGCATTACGGGCAGGAAGCCACAGGGACCTGCCTGACAGCGCCCGTCACAACGTCGGTGTGCCATCACTGGTAGCGGTGGTGAAGGCCACCACCGAGCGGGTGAAGAGCTGATGCACGACCACCACCGCGGGAACCAGAAGCAAAAGACCTACCCAAAGAATTCCACCGGTCAGCGTGGGTACTGCCACAACGATCACGAAGAACTGAAACACGAGGGCCGCTGATCGTGTCCACCGGTAACCGCGGAAGAGGAAATGGGCCACGGTGAGGAGCCACCCTGCAAAGAGAAGCAACAGCACCAGCATGAATATTGCACCGCCCAGCGAGGTGGGCGTACTGGTCATGAGGCCGAAAGCGAACCACCCGGCGACGGCGAGAAGAGCGGCCGCTTCGCAGAGCAGGATTGCCGCGATGATAGTCACGCCCACCGGCCGGGCTATTCCATCGTGCTGAGGCAGAGGTACGGGTCTTGACACAGTCGCACCCTACCGGACATAGTCGATCACAGCTACGACTGCTTTGCCTGATGTCAACTGTGTGACGCATCCCTCATGGTTTGAGGCAATTACCTTCCGGCTACCCCTTGTTTGCGTCTTCGTAACGTGACAGCCTTAATGAAGGAAAATGCGGGGGCCGTAGTGGCCCCCTTTACTATGACACCCCTCGTGAATGTTTTCACAAACCTAGCGAGTCGTAAGGAGAAAGTGATCAGCATGGACTGGCGTAGCCGCGCTGCCTGCCTAGACAAAGACCCGGAACTGTTCTTCCCGGTCGGCAATACAGGGCCCGCCCTGCTTCAGATCGAAGAAGCGAAGAGCGTTTGCCGCCGTTGCCAGGTCATCGATACCTGTCTCCAATGGGCAATAGAATCCGGTCAGGACGCCGGAGTATGGGGCGGTCTCAGCGAAGATGAGCGCCGCGCGCTCAAACGCCGGGCTGCCCGCGCGCGTCGCGCCTCCTGAGAAACCGGCGCTGATAATTTCGCGCTCAACAGACGAAGGAAAGGGAGGGCATCCGGCGGATGCCCTCCCTTTCCTTCAGTCTGCGGTGCCTCTGTTCGTGAGCCGACCGTCAGTTCCTCTGCGGAGTGGGCGCGGAAGCTCCCGTTTTCCGACGCGCTCCCGGGACGCCCATTTCAATGGTCACGACCGTGCCTCCTCCCTCACGGGAGGTCCATTCAATCGTTCCGCCGAGTTCGCTCATCACCAGCGTCCGAACGATCTGCAGCCCCAGCCCCTCGCTGTACCCTTCGGAGGGCAGCCCGGCGCCGTCGTCCATAATCGACACAGTGAGCATCTCGCCGTCGTCGCCCACGCTTCGGTTGGCTTTCAGCCACACCGTACCCGGTTGGTCCGCCAGCCCATGTTCGACGGCGTTCGTCACCAGCTCGTTGATGACCAGCGCGAGCGGGGTAGCGAAGTCGCTGGGTAGCTCGCCGAACTTGCCTTCCCGCTCAGTACGCACCGCCTGGTTGGGCGACGCTACTTCAGCGGACAGACGGAACTGGCGCGCGATGAGCTCGTCAAAGTCCACGCTCTGGGAGAGACCCTGCGATAGCGTCTCGTGCACCAGCGCAATGGTGGCGACTCGGCGCATCGCCTGTTCGAGGCCCTGCTTTGCCTCATCGCTCACCATCCGACGCGACTGCATTCTCAGGAGCGCCGCTACCGTTTGCAGATTATTCTTCACTCGATGGTGAATCTCTCGGATGGTGGCGTCCTTCGACACCAGCTCCATTTCGCGGCGTCTGAGTTCTGACACATCGCGGCAGAGCACAAGGGCGCCGAAACGCTCCTTTTCGTCACGCAGCGGAATTGCACGCAGGGACAGGCTTACGCCCTTTGATTCGATTTCAGTCCGCCAGGGCATCTTTCCAGTCAGCACCAGGGGAAGCGTCTCGTCGACCACCCGCCGGTCCGTCAACAGGGATGTGACAATTTCGGCAAGCGGGCGGCCTTCGAGTGTTTCAACGTCACCCAGCCGGCGGAATGCCGAGACACCGTTCGGGCTGGCGTACTGCACCACGCCGTCGACATCGAGCCGGATCAGTCCATCGCCCACGCGTGGAGCACCACGCCTCGACCCCGTGGGCGTAGCAAAATCGGGCCATAGGCCAAGGGTTGCCATGCGCAGCAGATCATACGCGCACTGGCGGTAGGTCAGCTCCAATCGGGATGGCATGCGTGAACTCGACAGGTCCATGTGGGAGGTTACGACGGCGAGTGTTCTCCCGTTGCGCACCATCGGAACTGCTTCGACACGCATCGCCATTTCCGTGGTCCAGTTCGTTTCCCCGGAACGCTCGATCTTCTGGCTCTCCCAGGCTTTGTCAACCAATGGCTGAAGATCAGCACGAATCCGTTCACCGACGAAGTCGCTATGGAACACTGTGTGCGACGTTGACGGACGCACATGCGCCAAGGCAACGTAGCCGCCGTCGTGCAGGGGAAACCACAGTGCAAGGTCAGCGAACGCGAGGTCGGCAACCATCTGCCAGTCCCCCACCAACAGGTGCAGCCACTCAGCATCACCCGGCGCGAAACCCGAGTGTTCCCGGATCGGGTCGGTGAAGATTGCCACCTATGTCTCCCTTACTGCCGCACTATTGAACGCAGCAAGCGTAGTGCAACTGAGAGGGATGCCATGTCATCGCGTTCAAGCTGATTCACCTCGGCGAACATCTTCTTTGCCCGGTCGAGGTGCTCAGCATTGAGGTTCTCCCACTCCTGGAGCCTGCTGGACGCGTCTGACGATCCGAGATGCGATGAGCTGTTCATGACTGACACGGTCATCTCAGAGACAGTCGAGTAGAGATCATCGCGGAGCGCAGCGCGAGCGAGCGCCTGCCAGCGGTCCTCCCTGGGCAATGAAGTGATGCGCTCAAGCAGGTTATCCACATTGAAGCGGTCGTAAATGGCGTAGTAGACCTCGGCGATGCGCTCGACCGGCTCATCGACGCGACGCGAGATGAGCGCAACGTCCAGCAGGCCGAATGACTCGAATTGCTCCGCCCAGTGCTGCGCAATCGAATCGGGCAGTCCCCACTCCTCAGCGCGCTGGAACCAGCTGCGCACCCGTTCCAGGTCCCCGCCGCGCACGTAGTTGACGAGCTTGGTGCGCAGCGGATCGAGCAGCGGCTTGAAGGCAGCGATATCTTCTTCCACTGTTGTGCCACGGCCAACGTGGTTGACGAACCACCGCACAGCCCGGTCAAGCAACCTGCGCACATCGAGGTGGACCGTGGTCCAGTGCTCAGTCGGAAAGCTTGGAGGAAGCTCCGAAAGAGCTTCGACGATGTGGTCCAGTTCGTAGATCTCCCGCAGTGCAACGAAGGCACGTGCGACGACGGACTCGTTCACCGATGTTTCTTCCATCACGCGGAAAACAAAGGTGATTCCGCCCATATTGACCATGTCGTTCGCGATGACGGTCGAAATGATCTCGCGGCGCAGCGGATGGGTGTCCAGCTCCTCGTCGAACCGTTCGACCACCTGCCTGGGGAAATAACGCCGCAAAGTTCCCTTGAACCAGGGATCATCAGCGAGATCGCTCCGGGTCAGCGCCTTGGTCAGCTCAATCTTGGCGTAGGCGGCGAGGACCGACAACTCCGGCGCGGTAAGGCCTTGTCCGCTTTCTACCCGTGAACTGAGCTCGACCGTGGTGGGAAGAGCTTCCAGTTCCCGGTTGAGATCTGCATGGGACTCCAGCCAGTCCATCAAGCGCTCGAAGCTCGGGCTCCATTCCAGTACCCGCTGGCGGTCGTTGAGAAGCAGCACGTTCTGGTCGATGTTGTCCTGAAGAACGAGTTCGGCCACTTCCTCAGTCATCGAGTGCAGGAATTCTGTGCGCTCCTCCTCGCCGAGGCGACCCATGCGTACCATCCGGTCAACGAATATCTTGATGTTGACCTCGTGGTCAGAACAATCCACGCCTGCTGAGTTGTCGATTGCGTCGGTATTCAGGATTACTCCCTTCAGCGCCGCCTCGATGCGTCCGCGCTGGGTCATTCCGAGGTTTCCGCCCTCGCCGACCACGCGTGCACGCAGCTGGTTCCCGTCGACCCTGATGGCATCATTTGCCTTGTCGCCCACATCTGCGTGTGACTCGGTGGAGGCTTTTACGTAGGTGCCGATACCGCCGTTGTACAGAAGGTCAACCGGAGCGCTGAGGATGGCACGGAGAAGTTCCGGCGGACTCATGCTCGTCACCGAGGGATCAAGACCGAGTGCCTCGCGGACCTGCGCCGAAACCGGTATGGATTTCACGTGACGCGCGTATACACCGCCGCCCTCACTGATCAGCTCCGGGTTGTAATCGGCCCAACTGGACCGCGGAAGTTCAAAGAGCCGCTTGCGCTCGTCGAACGATCTCGATGCGTCGGGGTTGGGGTCCAGAAAAATATGGCGATGATCGAAAGCCGCTACGAGGCGGATGTGCGTCGAGAGCAACATTCCGTTACCGAAGACGTCTCCGCTCATGTCACCGACACCGGCCACTGTGAACTCTTCGGATTGTGTGTCCACCCCGAACTCGCTGAAGTGTCGCTTTACCGATTCCCACGCCCCGCGGGCTGTTATGCCCATTGCCTTGTGGTCATACCCAACGGAACCACCCGATGCGAAGGCATCGCCCAGCCAGAAGCCGTATTCAGCGGAAAGCTCGTTGGCGATGTCTGAGAAGGAAGCTGTCCCCTTATCCGCGGCCACCACAAGATAGCTGTCGTCGCCATCATGCCGGACCACCCTTTCGGGTGGAACAACCTGCTCGCCGTCCTCTGTAGTCACGAGGTTATCTGTGATGTCGAGGAGGGCGCGGATGAACGTGCGGTAGCTTGCCTGGCCCTCTGCCATCCACGCTGCGCGATCCTGTGCGGGATCAGGCAACTGCTTGGCGTAGAAACCACCCTTCGCACCAGTCGGAACGATCACAGCATTCTTCACCGTTTGGGCCTTTACAAGGCCGAGAATCTCTGTGCGGAAGTCTTCGCGCCTATCGGACCAACGCAGTCCACCCCGCGCAATGTCCCCGAAACGTAGGTGAACGCCTTCGACCTGAGGTGAGTACACCCAGATTTCAAACTTCGGGCGCGGATGCGGAGCTCCCTCGATGGCAGCAGTGTTCAGCTTGTAGCTGATGTGGTGCTGGTCCTGGAAGTAGTTTGTGCGCAGTGTCGCTTCGATGACGTTGGCGAAGGTGCGAAGCACCCGGTCAGCGTCAAGAGTGGGAACCTGCTCCAGGTCAGAGTCCAACTCGCGACGCACGCGAGCCGTCGTTTCTTCGCGCTGTCCGGAACTGAGGTCGGGATCGAAGCGTCCCTCGAAGAGCGCAATCAGCTTGCGCGTTACCCCGGGGTTGGCCAGCAGAGTGTCGCTGATGAACCCGTATGAGTTCATGTTGCCCATTTGCCGCATGTACTTCGCACAACTGCGAAGAATGGCTACCTGCCGCCAGCGTAGGTTTTCCTTCAGGACGAGTCGATCGAATGAATCGGATTCACTGGCATTAGCCATGGCGGCGGCGAACGCCTCCTCCAACAGTTCACCCGTACCTGTTGGATCAATTCCCTGCGGGTAACGCAAGCCGAGGTCGTAGAGGAAGAAGTCCCGGCCGTCGGAACGTTCAATCTCGAAGGGACGCTCGTCGAGCACCTCCAGACCGAGATTGTGCAGGAACGGCAAGATCTGACTGAGGCTTTTCGGCTCGGTGAGATATAACTTGAGCCGCGCGTCCTCTTCCAGATGCTCGCCTGCACCTGATGGAACGTAGACATGCATGATCGGACCGGCTGTATCCATCCGGTCATAGGCGGCGAACCGTTCGATGTCCTCGAGCGCGTCCTCCACTTCGTAATCAACACGATAGGCAGCGGGGAACGCCTCAGCCCACAGGCGTGAGAATCGATCTGCATCCCGGCGGTTGAACCGGGTCCGTGCCACTTCATCGATGCCCTCGGACCAGGAACGGGCAGCCATCACGAGGCGCTGCTCAAGCTCGGCAACCTCAACGTGGGCTACTTCGGCACCCTTGGGAAGCCGGATGCGGAAGAACAGACGCGCGAGGGCGGATTCACTCATCCGCGCCTCGTAATCGATGGACTCGGCCTTGAATGTACGCCGCAGCTCATCCTCGATGCGCAGCCGAACGCTGGTTGTGTAGCGATCCCGAGGGAGGTATACCAGTGCGGACATGAACCGTCCATAGGTATCCGGGCGGAGGAACAGCCTTGTACGGCGCCTCTCCTGCAGCCTCAGGATGCCCATGGCCGTCGTGACGAGGTCATCGACATCAACCTGGAACAGCTCATCCCGCGGGTACGTCTCGAGAATGGACAGCAGGTCCTTACCGGAATGCGAGTCCGAAGGGAACCCGCAACGGTGTAACACTTCATTCACTTTGTCCCGGACGATAGGAACGCTGCGAACGGATCCGGTGTAGGCGCTCGTGGCGAACAATCCGATAAACCGCCGCTCACCGGATACGTTGCCCTGGCTGTCGAACCGCTTGATGCCGATGTAGTCGAGGTAAGCCGCGCGGTGTACCGTCGAGCGTGAATTGGCCTTGGTAATGACGAGCGGCTGCTTCTCACGGGCTTTGGCGCGGCCAGCCTGCGTCAGATGCTGGACGGGCCGGCCATCGATCGGGTGACGCAGCAGGCCCAGCCCGCTGTCTTCACGGACGCGGAGAACGTCCTCACCATTTTCTGTCTCGAGGTCGTATTCCTTGTAGCCGAGGAACGTGAAATTCCCCCCGTCCAGCCACGCCAACAGCTCCTGCGCCTGCTCAAGACCTGGTATCCCGGCATCTGCCGGCACCTGCTGCAGCGTTGATGACACTTCGCGCAGCTTGCTGCGCATCGCCGCCCAGTCCTCAACTGCAGCGCGGACGTCCGTGAGGACGCGCTGCAGGCCTTCAATAATCTCTGCACGCCGCTTCTCGTCGCTGATTCGGCCGATCTCGACCGCGATCCAGGATTCGACGTGCGCACTGACGTCACTCTCGGCCACCAGATCGGCGAGGTTTGGAAGTGCCGCGGTATCTCCACTCGATGAACCTGCTGAGGACGGAACCCGTCGCAGCCGCATGAGCTCGTGGGATGACCGGTGACGCACCGTGACGAAAGTTGGGTGCACTACCAGCCGGATGGCCGCTTGCTGGCGCACCAGCTCCGCTGTCACGGAGTCGACGAGGAAAGGCATATCGTCAGTGACGATCATGACTATGCTCGCGTCGTCCTGGTCAAAGACCCCGACAAGCGCCTCACCCGTGGACCGGATTGCGGCCACCGAGCGGTGCTCAAGCGCCCGTTTGGTCAGCGCGTCCGGCGAATAGGTGCCGGCATCGTCATCCGCGAGGTGCTGGTAGTAGTGCTGGATGAACTCGGTGAATGATGTGTCAGAGCTGGACTGTTCCGTGGTGCTGGATCCAGACGACATGAACCGCCTCCGTAACGAAATGAAAGGCCGCCCCTTCGCGACCCCCTTACTGTGGAAGCCTAACGCCGTTGCTGGAAAACTTCATTTCGTTGGAGGTTGGCCTAGTAGAGCCGCGCCGCCGTTGTTCAATCGGTGCATCAACCAGTGAGGCGATCGCCTGGCGAAGTGGTGAGGCTGCAGCCGCTTCCCGCAGCGTCGAACCCTTGAGAAGGGCGTCATCAGCAGCCTCGAAGTCGGCGGGCAGGAAAGTTGAAATAGGAACGGACGGACCAAAGCGTTCCCATGCCTCGCGAAGCTGTCGCTCGGGCGAACGGCCCACCGACGCTGCCCGTACTTTGTTGAACACGACCCGTGGCGTCAGTGTGGGCACCACTTCATCCAGCTCGGTCAACGCCCGCACAAGGCGGGGAACCCCAACCGAATCAGCGGATCCGATTGCATACACCTCGTCCGCCAGCTCAAGGCACCGCAGCGTCGCCCCGTTCCGGCGCGGGGCTAGGGTGTCGAAGCTCAATTCTTCATCCGCTTCGAGACCGAATGCACAGTCAATCACTATGAAATTGAACATCGAACGCGCAAGTGCCAGAACAAGGCCAAGCGCGGACGGTCTCACCTCCGCCCACCTATCAGCGCGGGTGACGCCGGTCAGGACAAAGAGTGCGTGCCCGTCGAGTGCCACTTTGGTGCAGATTCGCTCCAGCGCCGCTGCGTTGAGGACGCCCTGATCTGCAAGGCGACAGGCTTGGGCGATGCCCGCTGACTCATCCAGCAGTCCGAGGAACGCGGCAACGCTCGCGCCGTAGGTGTCGGCGTCGACGAGCAGGACGCGGGAACCTGTCGCAGCCAGTTCGGCTGCAACATTGACCGCTACCGTGGTGCGGCCCGGGGCACCGGTGGGGCCCCACGCAGCGAACACGATGCCGTTCCCATCTGGCTCGACTTCTTCGGACCGGGACGGCGCTTGGGGCGCCAGTGCACGTGAAGTATCCGCGAACGAACCGATCAGGCTTCCCGTGCGCTGTGATTCGAGATCCGCAACGGCGGCGGCAACCTCATCTGCCAGGACTACGGAGGGCGCAGAGGAGGCAAGATGCCGTACCCCGAGCGCACGCAGCCGTTCCCTTGCGTCGTCGTCGTCGGTCAAGGCAACGACGGCCACATCAGCGGTACGCAGGCGTTCCACCAGCGAGGCCGTGAGCTCTTCTGCATCGAAGGCGATGATTGCAGCCCGCGCGATCCCCGTCTGGCAAGCCGCAATCATGTCCGCGAATTCAGCGCAGCGCCGAACCACAGTGACTGGACCGCGAAGCTGTTCCAGACCGGGCACGCAGTCGCTGGCGGAACTTCCGAGCGTTACCACTGGGATACTCACTGCGCACCTGCATTAACGACGACGGCGATCCTCGCCTCATTGGACAGCGCATCAAGGAGCGCAGGAAGAGTCTCATCAGCGACCAGCACGAAAACGCGGGCAGAAGAGGTGGCTCCCAGCGCGGAGTCCTCCTCCGCGTAGTCATAGATCTCGGCACCTTCAAGCAGCAGCTCCGGAGCGCCGAAGCCGTTGCCCTCGCCGCGTGGTGACACCCAGACGTCGACGCGGTCACCGGTGGCGGTTCCGGCGGGCAGCGGATCCTCGATGGTCAAACCTACCGGTTTACGGTCGAGGGCATCCGGCGCTCCTAGGCCGGAGGCAGGAAGCAGTTCTCCCGCAGAGATAAGCCTCAAAGCAACTGCGTTCTCCGGAAGGCCTTCACTGACCATTCTGTACGAATCCTCGACCTCCCCCAACCGCACCGGCACGATGCGGAAATCCTCTTCAGTGAGCTCCGAACCAACCGGCAAATCCCCTCGCGCGGCATAGATCGCGACAGTTTTGTTTGCACTTTCGACGAGCGCGATCACACCAACGACTGACACACACACGAGCAGTATCCCGACGAGAAGACGAGGGTCCTTCCACGACGGCTTCCGCAGACGGACCGGCGCTCCTGTGCTCGCTGGACTATCGATCTTGAGACTCACGTGTTGTTCCCCTGTTCCCCGCTCTTAACAATCATCTACGCAACTCGTCGACGGAGTCGCGCCCGAAGTAATTCTGTTGCAGTGTCCGAACAAATGGAAACCAAAAGGACAAATTGGCAGCAAACTGTGGATATCGAGATCCGAAGTGCTCAGGGGTGGCAAGATGGGACAGAAGGGTTTCCTGCGTGGAACGAAGGGAAGGCGGCTTTCGTGGCACAGAAACGGTTCATGACCCTGGCCGATGTAGGCGAGGTGCTCAATATCTCGTCGTCGCAGACTTACGCGTTGGTGCGCTCTGGTGAGCTTCCAGCCATCCAGGTTGGCGGCCGTGGGCAATGGCGGGTGGAGACTCAGGTACTCGAGGACTACATCGCACGCGCCTACCAGAGAACAGCAGCAAGCGTGAAGGACGGCATACATGTGGAGCAGGAACTTTAGGGAACCTGCTCCGCCGATGTTTGAGCGCGGTGCCTGCTGGGCACCGCGCTCAGACGGTCAACTCGAGGAGACCGCAGCGATTCCCGCAAAGGGAACAGCGTAGACGGCAGAAACGCTCGCCGATCGCCGCAGTTCACCGGGCAAAACCGCCGCAATCTCGAGAAAATCCTTACCCACCCGGTCGATGATTCCTTCGATCCGTGGGCTCCCCTCGACCCGGTGCACGATGACGCGTGCACGGTCCCTGGCGAGAGTTCGTAGGGCGGATCCAAGCCCCAGTCCTTCCCTTACGCGCGAAGTTCCAACGGCAACGTTGCGACCCAGGCCCCCGATAAGACTGATGGCGGTGAGGGGAACTATCACTTCCGCTGGGGCTTTGCTCAGGACGAGCCACTCCGAGCCGACGTGGGTCAACTCACCGTCAAATTTCCCCCCGCCTGACGTTTCCACCCTGAGAACGAAACCAAGCTGACCGCGGACGCGGTCAGCGATGGTCACTCCACCCTGTTCACGACGAACACGGTCCGCGACTTCAGCATCGCCGGCGATCCGCTCCGCAGCTTCCAGCTGCGCCTCAATATCGTCAAAAAGTGCTGTCCAGCGCATCGGACCAGCCTACGGTCGATGAAATCACCGGGTCAACCAGTAGACATTCAACACGATCCACGATAGACAAGTCCTATCGAACACATCAAACTGCATCAAACTGCATCAAACGGAGTTGGAATGAAATCGACGTGGATGGAAACAGGATCAGTCCTTGCCATTCTGTTGCTCGGCAGCGCTTTGGCTTTCGGTGGGAAGACGCTGGCGGAGGCTCAGGCGCTCTCCACTACCGGGAGCGGTTTGTCGACAGTGGTGGGCGCGGGAGTCGCCATCCTTGGCGCATTGGTCCTGGCATGGTGGAGTCTCAGCTTCTGCTTCGCCATTCTGGCGGAGTTGCTTCGCCGGCAGGGCCGTCCACAAGCCGCGCAGCGGATCGGATCTCTTGCTCCGATCTTCATGCGGCGGGCGGCTTGCCTGGCTCTGGGTGTCAATCTGATCACGGTCCCGTGCGCACATGCTGGAACTGCCGTAGCTCCATTGTCATCCGCCGCTGTGCAGGCTTCCGCTGGGCAGGTTAACGGTGGGCAGGCTAACGGTGGGGAGGAGATCTCCAACCTGAACCCTCAATGGGTACCGGTTGAAGCACCACAAGTACTCAAACCTTCCTGGCAACCAAGCGCGCAACCCACCGCTGGAGGCCTGCTGGTCAAAGACCCGCGCGACAGTGGGTCTGCCCCAGGTGCGGGACCGGAAGAAATGGTGGTGCAGCCAGGCGACTCGCTGTGGAGCCTGACTGCCCGGCATCTGGGTCCGGCAGCCTCGGACGCGAAAGTAGCCGAGATCTGGCCGCATTGGTATGCGGCGAACAGGGACGTTATCGGAGACAACCCGGAGCTGCTTCTGCCCGGACAGATACTCCATCCGCCAATGGGTGCTTCACCGGCATCGAAATGAAACGAGGAAACCACGTGAGCGCCATCTCCCATCTGCCCACCACCGCCGACGTTGCGCCCCTTGCGAAGGTAAGCGGCGCGCCGCGCCCTCTCCTGCTCCATGACCCAACGGCCCTTGGCCGGACAGATGAAGCAACGGTACTTTCGCTTCCGCGGCCGCCTGCCCCGATGCCGAGCCCGGAACCGGTGATCCCGGACGAGCTCGAGACCCTGGCCAGGAAGGTCGCCCGGGGTGCCCTCGAGGTTCTCGGCGGAACGAGACCGCTGCAGCAGATGGCAAGGATGCTCGACGCGCGCAGCTATGAGCGTCTTCAGCTGCGTTCCAATCTGGTTCGCAGCATCGAACAAACACGAGGATCCGCATCTGGCGGAAGAACCGGTAGCAGCGCCTCACGCCTTCATCGCAACGTCCTCATTCGAAGCGTGCGCATTTGCCCGATCACTGCCTCAATTTTCGAAGTTTCAGTTGTCGCAGCAGAGCAACAACGCGCCAGGGCAATCGCCCTGCGGATCGAGCGCTGGCGTGGCCAGTGGCGCGTCACCGAACTTCAAATCGGATGACGTCCTCCGATTTGGCACCACCGCCAAACGGCTACTTGCGGCGGCGCTTGGCAGCAGCGCGCTGTTCCGCCCGACCGCCCTTAGCGGAGTCATCATCAGCCTCGCTGCGCCGTCTTTCGACCCGGGTCTCCACGCCACCCTGAGCGTTGGGTGATGTGAACGCCAGGCTGGCAGGGCGCTCAGGTTCCTCAAGACCTGCAGCCTTGATTGTCGGGGTGTCCACCAGCCCGCGGCCATCTGCCACGCCAGGCAGTCCCGACCGCTGTGCCGGCGCTACTTCAACCTCAAGGTTGAAGATGTAGCCGATGCTCTCCTCGCGAATGGCTTCCATCATCGCCTGGAACAGTACGAATCCCTCACGTTGGTACTCCACGAGCGGATCGCGCTGTGCCATGGCACGCAGACCGATGCCTTCCTTCAGATAATCCATCTCGTAGAGATGCTCCTGCCACTTCCTGCCAATGACAGACAGGACAACGCGGCGCTCCAACTCCCGCATGGACTTCTCGCCGAGCGACTCTTCACGCTGCTTGTAGGCGACCTTCGCATCGGAGAGAATCTCGGCGTGCAGGAAATCGCGGGTGATTTTCGACTTACTGCCGGCTTCCTCAACTACCTCGTCGATAGTGAGACTGATCGGATAGAGCGTTTTGAGGTTGGTCCAGAGGAGCTCGTAGTCCCAGTCGTCGCCGTGGCCCTGTGCGGTCGCCTCATCCACCATCGCCGTGACTACGTCTTCGAGGAAGTGCTCCACCTTCTCGTGCAGGTCATCGCCCTCCAGGATGCGCCGGCGGTCGCTGTAGATTGCCTCACGCTGCCGGTTCAGGACGTCGTCGTATTTCAGGACGTTCTTTCGCTGCTCCGCGTTGCGTCCCTCCACCTGGCCCTGGGCGTTCTCAATCGCCTTGGAGACCAACTTCGATTCCAGCGCAACGTCATCAGGCATCGATGAACTGTTCATGATCCGCTCCGCAGCGCCGGAGTTGAACAAGCGCATCAGATCATCGGTGAGGGAGAGATAGAAACGAGACGCTCCGGGATCGCCCTGACGACCGGAGCGGCCCCTCAGCTGGTTGTCGATACGCCGGGATTCGTGCCGTTCCGTTCCGAGCACATAGAGCCCCCCGAGATCCCGGACTTCCTCCTGCTCTGCCTCCACCGCGTCTTTTGCCGCGGCGAGAGCGTTAGGCCATTCAGCCTCGTATTCCTCTGGGTTCTCCGCCGGATGCAGGCCCTTTTTCTCGAGAGCGGCCACCGCGTTGAACTCGGCATTACCACCGAGCATGATGTCCGTACCGCGACCGGCCATATTGGTTGCCACCGTCACCGCAGCCTTGCGGCCCGCCTGCGCGACGATCGAGGCCTCACGGGCATGGTTCTTCGCGTTCAGTACCTCGTGCCGGATGCCCGCCTTGGCGAGTTGCTTGGAGAGGTACT
The DNA here is from genome assembly GCF_056679915.1 of Arthrobacter sp. PTI12. Taxonomy (NCBI): domain Bacteria; kingdom Bacillati; phylum Actinomycetota; class Actinomycetes; order Micrococcales; family Micrococcaceae; genus Arthrobacter; species Arthrobacter sp. PTI12. Next base: position 2,659,197 of record NZ_CM155256.1, read on the forward strand.
CGCTCTTCTCAACCGACGTTGTACCCACCAACACCGGCTGTCCCTTTTCGTGCCGCTCCACGATGTCCTTGACGACGGCATCAAACTTCGCAATCTCATTCTTGTAAATCAGGTCCGAGCGGTCCTCGCGAATCATGGACCGGTTGGTGGGAATGGGCACAACGCCCAGCTTGTAAGTTCCCATGAACTCAGCGGCTTCCGTCTCCGCAGTACCGGTCATGCCCGACAGCTTGTTGTACAGGCGGAAGTAGTTCTGCAGTGTGACCGTGGCGAGGGTCTGGTTCTCCGCCTTGATCTCAACGCCTTCTTTGGCCTCGATCGCCTGGTGCATTCCCTCGTTGTAGCGCCGACCGGCAAGCATTCGACCCGTATGTTCATCGACAATCATGACCTCGCCGTTCAAAACGACGTAGTCCTTGTCCCGCTTGAAAAGTTCCTTCGCCTTGATCGCATTGTTCAGGAAGCCGATCAGCGGCGTATTGGCTGATTCGTAGAGGTTGTGAATGCCGAGGTAGTCCTCAACCTTCTCAATGCCGCTCTCAAGAACACCGACGGTGCGCTTCTTCTCGTCAACTTCATAATCCGTATCCCGAGTGAGGCGGGTAACCACCTTGGAGAACTCGGTATACCACCGGTTCACATCACCCGAGGCCTGCCCGGAAATAATCAGCGGCGTCCGCGCCTCATCGATCAGGATCGAGTCAACCTCATCGACGATCGCGAAGTTGTGTCCACGCTGGACCAGTTCGCCGGCGCTCCAGGCCATGTTGTCGCGGAGGTAGTCGAATCCGAACTCATTGTTTGTGCCATAGGTGATGTCCGATGCGTACTGTGCGCGCCGGGTGGCAGGATCCTGCTTGGACAGGATGCAGCCGCAGCTCAATCCAAGGAAACGGAAAACCCGGCCCATCAGGTCGGACTGGTACTCGGCCAGGTAGTCGTTTGTGGTGACGATGTGGACGCCCTTGCCGGTGAGAGCGTTCAGGTAAGCCGGCGCGGTGGCGACGAGGGTCTTTCCTTCACCGGTCTTCATTTCGGCGATGTTGCCCAGATGGAGCGCAGCGCCTCCCATCAGCTGAACGTCGAAATGACGAAGCCCCAGTGTGCGCCCGGCCGCTTCCCGCACGGCAGCGAATGCCTCGGGCAGGAGCGCCTCCAGGGTTTCCCCGTCCTCGTAGCGCTTCTTCAGCTTATCGGTCTCCCCGCGCAATTCCTCGTCGCTGAGGGCGCGGAACTCATCTTCGAGTACGTTGATCGCGTCGGCGTAGTTGCGGAGTTGCTTCAGTGTCTTCTTATCGCCGGTACGAAGGACTCGTTCAAGAAGTGATGGCACTGGTTTTTGCTCCCAATCTAGGTACGCCGTTTCCTGGCGAATTCAGTCTACGTGAGAGACGTACCGTCCCTCGATTTAGTTCCCCGCGTATTCCTCGGCCATCTGCGCAGCCAGCTGGGCCGACAGGTTTCCTCGCGGTTCCACGATCAGCTCGTCCAGTCCCAGCCATCCGGCCATGAGAACGAGTTCCGCCGCCAGTTCGACGGCGGTGTCCGCGGGCATCGACGGCTCACCATGCGCCGCTCTCACCAGCAGCTGCCCCTGCGCCCGGTCCGCCTTGAGGTCCACCCGAGCAGCCATGCAATCACGAAGAAGGAACGGCAACACGTAGTAGCCATACGTCCGCTTCTCAGCCGGCGTGTAGATCTCGATGCGGTAGTGGAAGCCGAACAGCGATTCAAGCCTCCGCCGTTCAAAGACCAATGAGTCGAAAGGACTCAGCAATGCCCTTCCGGTGGCAGCCCGTGGAAGAACAGATCCGGCATAGCGGTAGGCGGGCTGCTTCCACGTCGCAACCGATACAGGAATCAGTGTTCCGCGCTGCACCAGCACATGGACGGCGGTTGTCGCGGCTTTCACGGGAATACGAAAATAATCTGCCAGACATCGGGTGGTACCGATTCCCAGTGCCCGGGCTGCGCGCTCCGTCAGGTGAAGGTAGGCATCTGCTGGGGGTATGTCGAGGTTGGCAAGAGCCGGATCAGGCATCACCTTTTCTGTCAGTGCGTAGCGCCGCTCGAACTGCGCAGTCCGTCCTGCGGACGAGATGAGCCCCTGCTGAAAGAGGTCCTCAAGCACCCTTTTTGCGGAGCTCCAGTTCCAGCCCCACTGGCCCGTTCTCTTCTGCTCGGAATGGCCGATGCGGTCCTGTACCTCGGCCGCGGTGAGTGGGCGGCTTGCGCTTAGCAGCTCGAGGATGCGGTTACTGAGGACCTGCCGCACTTCAGTGGGCAGCGAGGATGCACTCGCCCATTTTCGGCTCTGGGTGCTGACGAGGTAGGGAAAGAGTTCAGGGAGGACGAGGCTCGCCTCGTGGGCCCAGTACTCCACCAGACGCCGGGGCGCACGGGACGAAAGCCGATCCAGCAGCGTGCGGTCGTAGGGTCCGAGCCGTGCGAACAGCGGCAGGTAGTGGCTGCGGGAGAGCACGTTCACGGAGTCGATCTGCAGAAGTTGCAGCTGGGCAAGGATACGGCCCACCTCCCGCGTTCCCGGGGTATTGGTGGGCCGTTCCCGTGCCAGTCCCTGCGCCTCCAGTGCGATCCGACGTGCCTGGAGGAGAGTCAGGGAGGAGGTCATTGTTCGATCATAGATTCCCGCTCAGACGCTAAGCGGTTGCCGACTCACGTGAACGGTAAGCGACAAGTTCCTCATGCGGGTCTTCCGGCCCGTCCGCGCATTTCGAATCGAGAGTGATCACTCCGTAGGTCCACCCCTGACGACGATAGACGACCGAAGGCGCCCCTGTCTGTGAGTCAACGAAAAGATAGAAAGCGTGCCCGACAAGTTCCATATTGTCGACGGCATCATCAAGGCTCATCGGAACTCCCGAGAAGACCTTGCGGCGAATCAGTACCGGCGAATCGCCAGCGGGGATGTCGCTTTCAACCTCGTACCCGGTCTGATCAGCTGCTTGAGCTGGATCGCTGCCCGTGTGGTTGGAAGAAGCCGCGTAGATCGGTTGTTCCGTGCTGGCGGGTTCAAGGGTGGCAGTCGCTTCCCGGACTGCGACGGGTGTGTGCCTTCCATGGTGCACCTTGCGCCGGTCCCTGGCCCTGCGCAGTCTCTCCAGCAGCTTGCTGTACGCCAGATCGAAGGCTGCGAACTTGTCCGCTGCCGACGCCTCGGCCCTGATCACAGGACCCTTTTGCATCACGGTGAGCTCCACGGTGAGTGCGCTGTCTGCCTGGCGCGCGTTCGGCTCCTTCGTTACCTTCGCGTCCAGCCTCTGGACCTTGTCCCCCAGTTGTTCGATTTTGTCGATCTTCTCTTCCGCATATTCCCGGAACCGGTCAGAAACAGCGAGGTTTCGTCCGTTGATCATGAATTCCATAGTGCCCTCCAAAATCGCTCAGGTGACACAACAGCGGCCGAGGATCCGCTCCTTCCAGCCGCTGTCGATGGGTAACTGTCTTCGTTGTGATACCCATACTTCACGGTAGTTCACCCGTTGTTTGAATTCACCCCTACCCACCGGTTTTTTTCGGCGGGTTCGCTGGGAGGTACCTTCGAGACCGCTGGGAGGACCGCCGTCGTCGTTGCATCCTTCCCGCTCGGGGCCGGCGTGGCCGCGATAACGACGGCGCCTGCCACCACCGCGCCGGAGGCGCGCAGCACGCGCACGGTTTCGGCGATGGTGGCTCCTGTTGTCAGAACATCGTCCACAACGATGCAGGGCCGGGCGATTCCGACGTTCCGCGTTGCGGGCGCAGCTTCCATACTGCCGAGGAGGTTTTGTCGCCGGCCCCGTTTGCCGAGGGCCTTCTGTGACAGGCCGCCTGAGATCCGCGTCCACAGTAGTGCCGGTCGAATACTGATGCGTACCGCGGGAGCGATGGTGGTTCCTGCCGGCAACTCGCGGCGCCTGGAGAGTGCATCAAGCAGCAGGGTCAGCGGATCATAACCGCGACGCCGGATCGACGCTGCGCGCGCTGGAACCGGGACCAGCAGCACTTCCGGCGAATCAGGGCAAAGCGTCCATCTGGCCTCGTGCAGCGCTCCGGCGAGGGCGGCCTGCAGCCACCGGGCAATGTCGGTGTGACCGTGATTCTTGAAAGCGAGCAGGACTGCGGACACCGCTTTGGCGTACGGCCCGGCCGCAATGACCGGAAGCGGCGAGAAGCTGTCAGCTCCGCCCGCTGCAACCGCCGTCTGCGCGCCTTCGGATTCGGGCAGGCCCTCCGCGCCCTGGTCAGCCCGAAAAGGCCGCACGGTTGCGCGTCGCAGAAACGCCGCGCAATCGGGACAGAGAGAGCTGTCAGGGCGCTCGCAGACCACGCACTCTGTCGGAAAGATCAGGGACCAGAACTCCCGCAACGCACCCACAACCCTGTTCCAACCGGGATGCAGTCTCATTCGGTCAAGGCTGCGCGCAATATCTTCTCGCCACATTGCTACACCGTGCCATGGACCAGGCGGTTAGGTTGCTTTATTAGACGGGCCTGTGGATAACGCAACGAAAAGGGCGATCAGCCTGCGAACGACGGGTCCCGCGCTACGACGCCCTGGTCTGTCCAGGCATTACCGACGACGCCGAAGATACTGGTGCCGCTTTGAGCGAACACGTTGGTGCTTCCTGTGCCCGCGCTCAGGTGTTCAAGCCCTTCGAGCGGAGAGTATTCATCGATGCTGGCTGCAAAAGGAATCAAGGTGGCGGTCACCGCCCCCTCGTTGGCGGTATCAGCGACGACGACGGAAGTTTCCGTTACCCATTTCGCTGTGTCTATGGCTCCGGTGGGGTTGAGGGAGATGGGATCGCTCAACGCCTGGGGCACTCCGTCCTCACTCCTGCTCACCCCAGACAACAGCAATTGACTCTTACCCGATTGCTGCGCCACAATGAGCGCCCTCGCGCCGTCGCGCGAGATGCGGATCTCGCTGATCGTGCGGTTACCCAGCCAAGCGGTGAGAACCTCGATGGCGTTGCCGGCGCTTCCGCCCGGCGGAACGGCGCGGACATAGGACCGCCCTCCCGCGGTGCCGGCCGTCCAGATCCAGTTGGCAGGATCATAGCTGGGGTGGGTGAGGTTTGACCCGGTAACGACCGTCCGGACATTCTGCTCGAGGCCGGTCGCCATGAGTTCCGTCCGGTCACCGTTGAGAAAGGCGAAATTCCTCGTGTCATAGGACATGGCGGGATCAACCGGGTCGAACTCCGAGACGGAGGGGACGCCGTCCTCCGTCGTGAGCTGACCGCCCTGGAAGAAGGCAAGCTCGTTATCGCTGATCACTATCTGTTGGCTCGGCACAGCCGGGTCCTGCTTGGGAAGAACCAGGTCTGGATCAATATCGATGTCGATGGGTTGCCCTGCCCTGAGTTCCACCGAATTGACTGTATTAAGGCCGGTGAGGGTGACCCTCAACTGCTGTTCCATCTGTTGACGCCGCAGATTGTCGGCAGCCGTCAGGATGTCCTGGGTGAAGTCGATGGTTGCGGTGCCGGATTCAATCGGTACCGATTCCACAGCCAGTGCTGCGTTTTCGGGGAATGCGCTGGTCACTGCGCCTTGCAGATACGGCGCCGGTCCGTCGATGAGCGACTGCACGATGTTGGTCGCAATACCCTGGCGGTTCACGAACCACCGGACATCGGGAACCCAATACTGATAACTACTGCTGTAGAAGTACAGCTCATGCGGTTGCAGGAACGCCTCGGCGTCCGCGGCGGAAATCATGATCCCGCTCGGTATCTCCGCGACGCGCCACTGACCCTGAACCTGTTCCAATTGGACGGTGATCGATTCCGTGGTTCCCGCTGCCACATTGCGACGGATACCCGATCCATCGATATAGGCGGCTACCTCGAGCTGAAGCTGCAGTTCACCTTCGGTCGGCGTAGAACTGATCTTGAAGTCCGACCGGTAAATGGTAATTTCCTCTTCGGGCTCCCATGTCTCTGCCAGGGCGGGAGTGAGAAAAGACCGCGCCACACTGTAGTTGTCGGAGACGCCGATGCCGGCAAAAAGAAAACCGTCGAGTATCTCAGCCGCGCTTGCACCCTCTCGGGGCGGTGGCGGATCGTTGACAAAGCGAGGACCCAACTCATCCTCGGCCGTAGCCTCGATTGTGCCGATCGGCCCTGCTTTGGGGATGGACGAACACGCACTGAGCAGCGAGATGAGCAGGATCAGTATGCTGACTCGCTGCAAGCGGGGCCACGCGTTCATAGCTCGCTCCCGCCCGCGCCATGAAGGGTAGGAACGGCGTCCGGTGTCGTCGGAGATGCCGCCGGACCTGGTGGGAGCGCAGCCTGCCGCGGGGGTAGCGGCAATGGCGAAACCTTCAGCACCGAGTCCCGCCGCTTGGGCAGGGTAAGACGGAAGCAGGAGCCCTCCCCCGGAGATCCCCAGGCCTGAAGCCAGGCGCCGTGCAGCCGCGCATCCTCAGTTGCGATCGACAGCCCCAGACCGCTTCCGCCTGTAGTGCGGGCCCGTGCGGGGTCCGCACGCCAGAAGCGGTCGAACACCCGCGCAGCGTCGAGCGGAGTCATGCCGATTCCGTGGTCCCTTACTGCCACTGCCACGGCATCCGGGTTCGATGCTATGTAGATATTGATGGGCTTCCCTTCGCCATGCTCGAGGGCGTTGACAACGAGGTTGCGCAAGATGCGGTCGATGCGTCGAGGGTCCGCGTCTACGACGCACTTCGTTTCATTCGAGATCACAGTGATCTCAGACTTATGGCTCTCGGCGAGCGGGCGTGCTCCATCAATGACGTGGTGGACGAGCTGGAAGATATCAGTGGCCTCAGCGTCCAGCACAGCCACCCCCGCGTCGAAGCGTGAAACTTCAAGGAGGTCTGCGAGCAGCGATTGGAAGCGTTCCACCTGGTTGTACAGGATTTCGGCCGAGCGCCGGTTGACCGGATCAAAGTCCTCCCGCGCCTCGTGGAGGACCTCGGCGGCCATGCGAACGGTGGTCAAGGGAGTCCGTAGCTCATGCGATACGTCCGATACAAACCGCTGCTGCATCTGGGAGAGCTGGGCCAGCTGGGTGATCTGGTCCTGCAGGCTGGCTGCCATGTGATTGAAGGAGGCTCCAAGCCGGGCTACCTCATCCTCGCCCTGGGTCTCCATGCGCTCCTCCAGCTGACCCGCTGCCAGCTTCTCAGACACCAGCGCAGCGTGGCTGACCGGCCCGACCACGCTTCTGGTGACGAGCCAGACGATCGCGCCGATGGTTACCAGCAAGAGGGTTCCACCGATCCACGTGACCCCGTGGATGTAATCAAGGGTGGCCTGCATGGAGGAGAGGTCGTAAATCAGATACAGCGAGTATTCCGTCTGATCCGGAGGAAGAGTGACCTTGGTTCCGAAAGCGATACCCGGCACGTCGAACTCGGTGCCCGAGGCGGACGTCGCGAGGGTGATCGGCGACCAGTATTGGGCGTCACCGTTCTGGACGGCTTCCGCGAGCTCTTCAGGGATAGCGGAGGACTCCACAAGATTCGAACTTGCGAACGGCGAAACGAAGATAGGGCCTTCCTGATTGGGAACGCTCTTGAGCGAATACTGCCGGGGAGCGTCAGCGCCACCGCCCTCCAGGCTGGGGAGCGTGTCGCGGACGAGCTGCGCGGTCGACTCACGGTCAGTGACCGAGGTCTGTGCGAAAATCTGCTTGACCTCGCTCAGGCCGGCGCTTGCCTCAGCCTTGAACTGCTCCAACCTCTCCTGGTAGAGGCCGTTCGCAATCTGGCTGGAGAGGAACGCTCCAACGGCCACCAGCGCGACGGCGGTGAGCACCAGGGTGGAGGTCACGGTCCTGAACAGCAGTGACTGCCGCCAGCGCCTTGCGGTTTGCGCCATGATGGACTGAATCCATCCCCATCCCCGCGCGGCACCACTTGACGCCGAGCTGAGGGATTGGGCTACACGCCATTCCAAATTACGCTTGTCCCGCCTTATATCCGACGCCGCGAACGGTCAGTACGATTTCCGGGGCCTCAGGATCCCTTTCGATCTTGGATCGAAGCCGCTGTACATGGACATTAACGAGCCGGGTGTCCGCTGCGTGCCGGTATCCCCACACTTGCTCCAGCAGGAGCTCCCGCGTGAAGACCTGCCAGGGTTTGCGCGCCAGTGCAACGAGTAGATCGAATTCAAGCGGCGTCAGGGAGATCGGCTCCCCCGCCCTGGTGACCGAGTGTCCTGCAACATCGATACTGACCTCGCCGATGCGCAGTGTTTCGGGTGCTTTCTGATCTCCGGGCCGCAGGCGGGCGCGGACCCGTGCAACCAGCTCGGCCGGTTTGAAGGGCTTCGGTACGTAATCGTCCGCGCCGGACTCCAGTCCGCGAACGACGTCGGACGTGTCCGATTTGGCGGTGAGCATGACAATGGGAAGGTCTGATTCGTTGCGGATCTGCCTACAAACTTCGATCCCGTCGATCCCCGGAAGCATGAGGTCCAGAAGGACGAGATCAGGCTTGGTACTCCTGAAGACATCAACCGCCTGCGCACCATCGGCGCAAAACACCGGATCGAAGCCATCGTTCCGCAGAACAATGCCGATCATCTCAGCCAGTGCTTCGTCGTCGTCTATGACCAAAATGCGTGCCTTCATAATCCCATATTGTCCCATTGCCCCCACCAATGTCGCATTGGCGCGCATCCCGCACCCGCGGCTTGCCCGCCTTTGTCATCCTAGAGGACGATTTGCGGGCAAATTCGCGAAAAGTACGAGGGAAAGCCGGTCCGATGCAGAACAATAGAACCCGGCCGCCTGCACAGCATCGGTTCGACGCCGGAAACGTCAGTTCCGATAACTATAGTTCTCGGTGTAGGGGCAATCAGAGGCTGCGCATAAGAGGTCGCGTGTAAACGGCTCCTGTACGGGCGCAGTGACCAACAGACCGGTGTAAGGGGATAGGGATGAGCGGAAACGTTCCGGAAGACCAACCTGAGGACCGCCCATGGCAGTCCCCTTCCGGACCAGCACCGTGGGGTCAGAACCAGCAACCGACGTGGGGGCAGAACCAGGCTTGGCCCTCGGAGCAGGCAGCGCCACACGGGAACCCCGGATGGCCCGTTCCCCCGCCCGGCCAGTTCCACGGGTATCAGGTTCCGCCGAAACCCGGAATCATTCCGCTTCGTCCGCTCGGTTTGGGCGAGATCCTGGACGGCGCCTTCCAGGCTTGCCGCCGCAACCCGCTCTCCACCTTCGGAACGGCCATCCTGTTTCAGGTAATCGTCGCTGTCCTTACTGTTCTGCTCACGATCGGACTCACCGGGTCCCTCGCTACCTTCGACCCCATCTCCGCCTCGTCGGCGGAGGTCACCGGGCTTGTAGCGTCAGCTCTCTCCGTCGGTTCCGTCCTCATTCTGCTGACTTCGGTGGGCGTTCTCATTCTCCAGGGCGTGCTGATCATTCCGATCGCCCGCGCCGTCCTCGATGAGCGCACTGGATTCGCCGAGCTGTGGAAGCTCGCCGGGCGCAGAATCCTCCCGCTCATAGGGCTCGGGGCAATGCTCTTCCTTCTCTGGACCGTCTCCGTTGGCGTACTCGTGGTGATTCTTGTTGGCCTGTCACTGGCCCTTGAGGACGCGGCAATAGCAATTGTCGTGGTCGGTGTACTGGCCGCCGTTGCCGTTGCCGTCTGGCTCAATATCAAGTGGATCATGGCCCCCGCGGCGCTTATGCTCGAGGGCGTCGGGCCCATCGCGGCGCTTCGCCGGTCATGGACCCTCACCACCGGGAACTGGTGGCGGACCTTCGGCATCCTGGTACTGACATCGATCATCGTCTCGATCATCACGCAGGTCGTTGCGGCGCCCGTCTCATTCCTGGCTTTCGGCTTTGGATCATTCACGTCGGCGCCCGCCTCAACCGAAGCAGCGTTGCTCGAATCACTGCCCGTGCTCCTGATCGTTCAGGCCGTGACAGCGGTTTTCACGGCCATTGGCTTCGCATTCCAGGCCGGCGTCACCGCTCTGCTCTATGTCGACCTTCGAATCCGGCGCGAGGGATTCGATATCGTCCTCCTGCGGGAGAATGAGGCGCGCGCGCAGGGTACGTACTCCCCCATTCCCGGTCAGTCACCCCGGGAAGGGTTCGGACACCCCGGGCCGCAGAGCCCGCACGACCGGCCAGAGGTCTAGGCTGCATGCCGGCCGAACAAGCGGGAGCGCTGATCCCTTTCGTCGTGCCCGAACAGCTGGACGCCGAAGAGGCCCGACAACTGCTGCGGGAGGAACTGGCGAAGGGCATCTACCAGGAGGCCGAGCCATCGATCCTCGAACGCGCTTGGACGGCTTTCCTCACCTGGCTCGGCGAAGTCCTGAGCCAGATCAGGAGCGTCGATGCCGGACTGGGGACCATCCTGCTGGCAGTGGGCGCCGTCGTCGTCATCATCGCGGCCGTACTGCTGGTGAAACCGCGCCTCAACGCACGGAAGCGCGTTGACGCAACAGTCTTCCAGGAACAATCCCGGCTTGCTGCCCAGGCGCATCGGGACTATGCAGATTCTGCCGCCCGGGCAGGGAACTGGGATGAGGCTCTCACTGAGCGTTTCCGGGCCATCACCCGGGCCGCGGAGGAACGCGTGATCCTCGATGAGCAGGCAGGGCGCACGGCCGTTGAGGTTGCCCGACTGCTGCAGGACCTTTTCGCCACGCAGGCAGAGGACCTCGATTGGCTCGCTCTGCGCTTCAACGAAGTTCACTACGGTGCCCGGCCCGCAGACCGGACGGACTACGAGAGGGCAGTGGACCTCGATCAGGAACTGCAGCGGACCCAGCCCCGCCGCGAGGCCAACGCCAAGCAGTGGACGGCACCGGTATGAGCGCCACAACGGAGACGAGACATCCACCGGGCGGGGCCAACAAAGAGAGAACCAGCGCCGAAATAGTGGGCGACGGGCAGAGCGTGGGTTCAACCTTCTTCGGAACGCTCAAACAGGCTCGCGGTTGGTTGATCCTGGGCGCCCTCCTCCTGGTCACTGTTCTCATTGGAGCCATCGCTGCCGGGTTCGGGGAGCAGAATCCGCTGTCTCCCGAAAACGCCGCACCGGGTGGGGCCCGGGCCGCCGCGGAAGTACTGGAGCGCGGCGGCGTCGAGGTCATCCGTGCGGAGTCGCTTGAAGACGCCATTGACGCACTGCGGGGATCCGATGACACTCTGCTGTTACACGATCCCCAATCCTGGCTCACCTCGGAGCAATTGGAGTCACTCGGCGGCACTCTCGCTGACCGGACCGTGCTGATCGAGCCAGGCCTCACCATTCTGACCGAGCTGGCCGACGGCGTACGGTCCGCTGGAGTTATTCCGGCTGACATCACAGACCCGCTGCCGGCGAACTGCTCCAACGCGGCTGCGACGGCAGCCGGCTCAGTGAGCCCCGGAGGCTTTTCCTACCGCGGCGCGGTCACCTGTTTCCCGCTTCCCGGAGAAGGAGACGGCAACACCGCCGGAACTTTTGTGACCACTGCCGACGGAGAAATCGGCGTCCTGGGTAACGGCGGGATCATCAGCAACGGCCGCATTGACGAACACGGCAACGCCGCACTCACGCTGAGGGTACTCGGCAGCACGAAGACGCTCGTCTGGTACCAACCCACGCAGGATGACCTGGCGGTCACCGCCGGACCGGCTGATCCGCTGGCCCTGCTGCCCGACTTCGTCAACCCGCTGATGCTCTGGCTGCTGATCACCGCCCTGCTCGCTATTTTCTGGAGGGGGCGCCGTCTGGGCCCCCTCGTCACCGAGCCGCTTCCCGTCGTCGTCCGGTCGGCTGAAACCGCCGCAGGCAGGGCACGCCTCTATCAGGATGCAGGAGCGGTGCAACACGCCGCCGAAACGTTGCGCGCCGCGACGTTGGCACGACTCGCGGCGGCGCTGCGCATACCGCCCGCTTACCCGCGGACAACCGTTGTGGCGGCCGCCGCCTCTAAAACTGGCAGGGATCCCGCGGAACTTGACTCCCTGCTTAACTCTCAGCTGCCGCACTCCGATGCACAACTGGTGCAGTGGAGCCAGGAACTGGACAAACTCGAACAGGAGATTCGTCGTTCATGAATCAGCAATACCCGCACCAACCGGCACTGCCCGTCGATCACCAGGAGCAGGATTCAGCGTCCCGCCGCACTGCCACTGGCGGGCAGGGTACGGCCACGGCGGATCCTTCGCGCCACGCGCTTGTCGCTGTGCGTGAGGAGGTTGCGAAGGCGGTGGTCGGTCAGGATGCTGCGGTAACCGGGATGCTGATCGCACTGCTCGCGAAGGGGCATGTCCTCCTTGAAGGGGTGCCCGGAGTCGCCAAGACGCTGTTGGTACGCAGCGTCTCAGCCGCGCTCAGCCTTGACACGAAGAGGGTCCAGTTCACGCCCGACCTCATGCCCGGCGACGTGACGGGCTCGCTCATCTTCGAATCCAGAACGGCCGAGTTCACTTTTCGCGAGGGTCCTGTCTTCACCAACATCCTCCTTGCCGATGAAATCAACCGCACGCCACCCAAAACACAGGCTTCCCTGCTGGAGGCCATGGAGGAGCGGCAGGTGTCTGTGGATGGCGTAACCCGCCCCCTGCCGGAACCGTTCATCGTCGCCGCCACGCAGAACCCTGTTGAGTATGAGGGAACCTATCCGCTGCCCGAAGCGCAGCTCGATCGCTTTCTTCTCAAGCTGACCCTCCCACTGCCCGAGCGGGACGATGAAATTGAGGTGATCCGGCGGCACAGTGCAGGGTTTGACCCACGGGATCTGGCAGCCGCCGGCGTGAGGGCAGTTGCAGGAGAAGCGGACCTCGCCGCCGCCAGGCACGCTGTACAGCGGGTTGGTGTTGCTCCTGAGGTGCTGAGCTACATCGTCGACGTGGTGCGCGCAACGCGCTCCGCGCCGTCGTTCCAGCTCGGTGTCTCTCCACGCGGCGCCACTGCGCTGTTGAACACTTCCCGTGCCTGGGCCTGGCTTTCCGGCCGCGACTTCGTCACACCGGATGACGTCAAGGCGCTGGCGCTCCCCGCCCTGCGGCACAGGGTCGCGCTGCGCCCCGAAGCGCAGATGGACGGGGTCAGCGTGGACAGCGTTCTGGCCAATATCCTCAGCACCGTGCCCGTGCCGAGGTAGATGTGGGGTCAGCATGAGCATCACTGCTCGCCTCGTTGTCCTGGCGCTTCTCGGAGTTATCCCCGTGCTTCTCTATCCAGGCGCCGTATCGATCGCGCTGTGGGTTGCGCTCCTAGTCCTCGGCTGCGCTGTGGACCTCGCTTTCGCTGCTTCCCCGCGGGCTATCGGCGTTCAGCGAAAGCTGCCGGGCTCCGTCCGCCTGAGCGAGGAGACAGTCAGTACCCTCACTGTGCGTAACCATGCCACGCGGACTTTCCGGGGATGGATACGGGAGGGCTGGCAACCGTCCGCTGGAGCCCGGAATCCGGTCCACCGTCTGAGTGTTCCTGCGGGCGAAGGTCGCAATCTTTCCGTCCAGCTGGCTCCGCGTCGCCGGGGTGACCTGTCGGTACACCACGTGACCATTCGCAGTGCAGGTCCGCTTGGACTCGCCGCCCGGCAGGTCACCATCCAGGCGCCGGGCACCCTGCGGGTGCTGCCGCCCTTCCATTCCAAGCGCCTCCTGCCGTCGAAGCTGAGGCGCCTGCGTGAACTTGATGGCCGCGCCGCAGTTCAAATACGTGGGGCAGGGACCGAGTTCGATTCTCTCCGGGACTATGTCCGCGGAGATGACGTCCGATCAATCGATTGGCGAGCGTCCGCACGACGGCGCGACACCGTAGTGCGGACCTGGAGACCGGAACGGGACCGAAGAGTAGTTCTTGTGCTGGACACTTCACGCACCTCAGCGGCCCGGATCGAGGATGAGCCCCGCCTGGACACCGGGATCGAGGCATCCCTCCTCCTCGCAGTGCTGGCACAGCGCGGCGGCGACCGCGTCGATTTCATCGCCTTTGACCGGCGCCCGCGTGCCCGCGTGCAGTCCGGAGCGAAAGGGAATCTGCTCGAGTCCCTGGTCACGGCGATGGCTCCGCTCGAGTCTGAGCTGATCGAAGCCGATTTTTCGCAGATTCCTGCGCAGGTTCGTTCGATTTCGGCGCACCGCAGCCTGGTGGTGCTCCTCACAGCGCTCGATGCCGGCGCCGTCGAGGAAGGCCTCCTTCCGATGTTGCCAGCACTGACCTCCCAGCATGTGGTGGTGATTGCCTCAGTCCGGGACCCGCATCTCGACGAGTTGCGTTCCCAGCGCGGCACTGCAGCGGAAACATACCGCGCCGCAGCCGCTGAACGCGCGCTGCTGGACCGCGCTGCCATCAAGGAACGGCTCCGCCAGCTCGGGGCGGAAGTTGTGGACGAATCCCCGCACGAACTCCCGTCAAAACTCGCGGACCTCTATATCCGGCTGAAGGCGGCCGGACGCCTGTGACCATCGATCCGGCGGGAGGAGTCTTCGACTGCTCCGACGCCGCTCGCCGCCAGGTAAGGAACGCCCGCGCGGGCCTGCCCGCCCGTGCTCGATCCACGGCCAGTATCACGCCGGACTGGCCCATACAAAGGAGATGACTATGACGTCCTCGATCTATCAGCAAGCCCTCGGCGCCGGGTTCAGCCGACTGCAACCCGAGCTTCAGGAGTACTTCAGCCTCCATGAAGACTCGAGAGTGTACGGAACCGGACACGGTACGTTCGACGTGGCAGGAAGCCCTGCCCCACTCGTCCGACCGTTTTTCGCACTGGCAGCAAAAGAGAACTCGTTCTTCCCGGAGTACGAGAACAACGTGGACTTCACTGTGCGGAACTGGGCCCATCGGGATCCGTTCGGTAGGCCTTCACTGACCGCCCGCCGAGATCTTTCCTTCAGTAAGGTGTCTCGGGTATTCGAGGACACCACCTCGTGGGCCGATGGCCGGCTGGTCGATTACCTCGGAGCCCATCGGCGTATGGCCACCGCCCTCACCTGCGAGGTCACGGGCAGCGGCCGCATGCGGATGGTTTCCTCAGCCACCCGCCTGTTCGCCGGGCTCAGGCTTCCGCTGCCCGACGCCGTCGGCGCCCAGGCGTACATGGAGCAGTGGTGGGATAACGACGAGCACCGGTTCCGCATCAAGACCAACGTGCTGCACCGGCAACTCGGGCCGGTTCTCGTGTACGCGGGATGGTTCACCTATGAGCTCACCGAATACGACGGCGGCCTGCCGCCTGACGTGGCGCCGGCTCGCTGGGAACGGCGGACGTAAACGCGCTGCGCACGGCGGAAGCACAGCGAAAAAAGCGTCTCAGGCGTCGGCGATCGCCTGGTTCAGCGCGTCAGCACTCTGATTCAGGTGCGCCAGTACCTTGCGGGCATGAGCCGGTCCCTCTTCTGCCAATGCACCCGCGGGCGTCAGGCGGGTCGAGGCCAGTGATCCCAGGGCCAGCCCGAGTCCGCGCCAGGGACGCAGAAGGGCATCTGCAGTGTCCTGCACCCGCGCAGGTTTGCCGCGGGGAACCCGGACTCCCGCCCACAGCGTTCGGCCGGCTTCGATCAGTTCCGCCAGCGCCTCCCATTCGCTGTGTGACAGTCCGTCGAGGGGAACGGCGATACCTACACCGGGCACGCGCTCAAGCAGTGAAACCTGCCCTCCCGTCCTGAAGGAGAGCACGACGGCGGCAGCACCGGCTTTGCGTGCTCCTTCCGCCAGGAGGTTCCAGGCTTCGACTGCTTCGTGCTCCGGAACGGCGCGCAGCGTACGGTAGCCGCTGGCGGTCGGTATGGTGCCGACGAGGACTCCGTCGATCTGCGGTTCATCCAGTTGCAGTGTGAGCTGGGCGCCCGGGCTCGAAATGGCAGCGCGCCGCAGAAGCGATGCGACTCCGTCAATGAGCGCATCCCGGATGTCGCGCCGGGCTCCGTGGTCGAGCAGGGCACGTTCGCCATGATGGAGGTGAAGGTTTGCAGCAAGTGACAAAGGCCCGTGACAGTGAACTTTGAGCGAGCTCGCGGGACGCTCCTCAGCCCCCACCAGATCGGCAAGAACGTCAAGATCCGTGGACAGCGCGGATACCGCCCGCCGCAGGTCCTTTCCCGGGCGGTCGACCAGCCTCCAGCCATGCGGCTGGAGGTCCACGGGGAGGTCGGCGAGCAGCGCTGCGGTCCGGCCGATCTCGTCACTACCGACCCCGCGGTCCGGTAGGGAGGGAAGGAACGGCAGATTGGGGCTGCCGAGCTCGCCCCGGATTATCCGTTGTGCTTCCACCGGGTCCTGGCCGGGCCAGGATCCGAGCGCCGTGAATGTCACGGCGCTGGTTTCAGGCGCCGCTGCTTCACGTGCCCCTGCTTCAGGCGCCCCTGCGGGATTATTCATCGCGGAGCGAGTGGTTCTGGGAAATATCCTGGTGGTGGCGGATAACCTCGGAGATGATGAAGTTCAGGAACTTCTCCGCAAACGCCGGATCGAGATGGGCTTCCTCCGCCAGTGCGCGCAGCCGGGAGATCTGGGCTGCCTCGCGAGCTGGATCCGCCGGCGGGAGCTTGTGCTCGGCCTTCAGGTGACCCACACGCTGCGTTGCCTTGAACCGTTCAGCCAGCAAATACACAAGTGTGGCGTCGATGTTGTCGATGCTGCCCCGAACTGAGAGCAGTTCCTCCATAACGGCGGGATTCACCTCGCCGGCGAGTGAGCTCGCGGAAGGGTCGAAGCGCCGGGTCTTCTCAGTCATGGTTCCAGTTAAGCAGACCGCGCAGACGCCGAGCGCATTATGTCTGCGCAGTGCCCGTTCTCAGCGCGCCGCAGCAAGGTCAGGGCGCTCGAGCGAACGGGCCGAATCCAGCGTCGCCTGCCCCAACACGCGGGTTCCCTGATAGATGACGACCGTCTGCCCGGGCGCGACACCGCGCATCGGTTCAGTGAGCCGAACCACGAGACTCTGGCGGCCGTCGTCGTCGTACTCCACCTGCGCACGCGCGTCGACGGGATCACCGTGTGCACGTACCTGGGCCATGCAGTCGAATTCCTCACCGCTTTCGACGGCGGGGATCGGCAGCCCTGCCCACGACACCTTGATACCGCGCAGCTGGTCGACGGCGAGCATGCGCTCGGGCCCGACCACCACTGTGTTTTCCTTCGGACGGATCTCCAAAACAAACCGGGGCTTGCCATCGGGAGCCGGCCGTCCGAGCTTGAGACCCTTCCGCTGGCCGACCGTAAATGCGTTGGCGCCGGGGTGGGTTCCGATGGTTTCGCCCTCCACGTCCACGATGTTGCCTTCGCTGAGCTCAATCCGCTCCTCCAGCCAGCCGCGGGTGTCGCCGTCGGGAATGAAGCAGATGTCGTGACTGTCCGGCTTGTTGGCGACGGACAGACCGCGACGCTCAGCCTCTGCCCGGACTTCAGCCTTTGACGGCGTTTCAGCGAGCGGGAACATGGAATGCTTCAGCTGTTCGTGCGTGAGCACGCCCAGCACATACGACTGGTCCTTGGCCCAGTCGGCGGCCCGGTGCAGTTCGCGGCTGCCGTCGGCGTTCTCGGTGACCTTCGCGTAGTGGCCGGTGCACACCGCATCGAAGCCGAGGGCCAGCGCCTTCTCAAGCAGAGCCGCGAACTTGATCCGCTCGTTGCACCGCATGCAGGGATTCGGTGTACGCCCGGCGGCGTACTCGGCGATGAAGTCGTCCACGACGTCTTCCTTGAACCGCTCGGAAAAGTCCCACACGTAGTACGGGATGCCCAAAATGTCGCAGGCACGCCAGGCATCGCGGCTGTCCTCGATGGTGCAGCATCCGCGGCTGCCGGTGCGCAGGGTCCCGGGCATGCGTGAGAGAGCAAGGTGGACGCCCACCACATCGTGTCCCGCCTCCACCGCGCGGGCGGCCGCAACGGCCGAATCGACGCCGCCGCTCATCGCTGCGAGTACCTTCATTGTTGTGCGCTCTCCCTAACTGAAGCCTGTTCCTGCGGTCTGAATTGATGATGCGTGCCCTGACATGCCTGCCTTGCGTGCGCGTTGGTACGCTTCCGGCAGCGCGGCCACCAAGGCGTCAACGTCTTCCGGCGTTGATGTATGCCCGAGGCTGAAACGCTGTGCACCGCGGGCCTCGGTTTCGCTCAATCCCATGGCCAGCAGCACGTGTGAGGGCCGCGGGACTCCGGCGGTGCACGCCGATCCGGTGGAGGATTCCACTCCGGCCACGTCCAGCAGGAAGAGCAGCGAGTCACCCTCGCACCCTGGAAAGGTGAAATGGGCGTTGCCCGGCAACCGTTCACGTGCCGGCCCCCGGAGGATGGCCTCAGGCACAACCCGCTCGACGCCGGCAATCAGCCGGTCACGCAGTTCCGCCAGCCGTACGGATTCCCCGGGAAGGTGCGTGACGGCGTCGTCGGCTGCTGCTGCGAACGCCGCGATCCCGGCGGTATCCAGGGTGCCGGAGCGGATGTCCCGCTCCTGTCCGCCGCCGTGCTGGACGGGAGTGAGCTTCACCGACCGGCCGACGAACAACGCTCCCACACCTACCGGACCGCCGATTTTGTGCCCGCTGACGGCCATGGTGGCCAGCCCAGATTCGGCGAAGGAAACCGGCACCGAGCCGAACGCCTGAACCGCGTCCGAGTGGACCGGAATGCCGTGAGCTGCCGCGGCTGCTGTAATTTTGGCGATTGGCTGCAGCGCACCCACCTCGTTGTTCGCCCACATGACAGTGACCAGCGCAATGTCCTCCGCGCCGCCGTCGAGCTCCTGCTGGAGCGCGTCCAACCGGACGATTCCTTCCGCTGTCACCGGAAGCCAGGTGACCCGGGCGCCCTCGTGCCGTTCGAGCCATTCGACGGTGTCCTGGACAGCAGGGTGCTCGACGGCGCTGCAAAGGATCCGGGTCCGCTGCGGTTCTGCGTCACGACGGGCCCAGAAAAGTCCCTTGACAGCAAGGTTGTCGGCCTCTGTACCGCCGGAAGTGAAAATGACCTCGGACGGGTGCGCTCCGGCTGCCCGGGCCAGCGTCTCGCGCGCATCCTCGACAACCCTGCGGGCACGCCGACCGGAGCCGTGCAGCGATGAAGGGTTGCCGCTACGGCTGAGTTCGGTAGTGAGTGCGGCGAGCGCGGGCGCCGAGAGGGGCGTGGTCGCCGCGTGATCGAGGTACACGGGCACCCGTCAATTCTACCGTCGGGCGCCATCAAAGCCGAACGGGCGCCGTTGAGTTGGCAGGACACGCCCCGAATAACCGCGCATAGAGGGTTTGTCCTGCCGAAACAACGGCTAGGCACTGGACTGTCAGGAACGACTGATAGAAATGAGCTGTGGAACAGACCCCCGTACATCCCGGCTCACCGCAGTTCGTTCCCCACCTGCTGCATGCCAGGCACACGTTCGGGCAGCGCGTCCTGGACTTCGACCGCCAGATCGCGCTCATGGCGATCATCAACCGCACTCCTGATTCCTTTTACGACGGCGGACGCACCTTCGCACTGCAGGCGGCAGTCGATGCTTCCCTGCAGGCAGTGTCCGACGGCGCCGACTGGGTGGATATCGGCGGCGCACCCTTTGCCCCCGGTCCGGCTATCCCGGCTGCTGAGGAAGCCGACAGGATTATTCCGGTGATTCAGGCAGTTCGAGACGCGTCCGACGTCGTCATCTCTGCCGATACCTTCCTTCCGGAAGTGGCGGAGCAAGCCATTAAGGCGGGCGCGAACGTCGTCAACGACACCACCGGCCTGCGTAACCGGGACCTCGCCGCGGTGGTTGCCGAGACCGGCGCGCACGTGATCATCACCCACAGCCTCGCCGAGCCGCGCACCGTACTTGGGCGGCCTGCCTACACGGATGTGGTGACGGAGGTGGCGGATTTCCTGGTTCGGCAGGTAGAGCTCGCTGTCATGCTTGGCATCAGCGAAGACCGCATTCTGGTGGACCCCGGCCACGACCTGAACAAGAACACCCTGCATTCACTCGATATCACGCGCCGGTTCGCCGAAATCGCTGGGCTCGGATACCCCACCCTCGCTGCAGTGTCGAACAAGGATTTCATCGGGGAGACGCTGAACCTGCCCAAGCCGGAACGAGTCGAAGGATCCATTGCCGCCGCCGTCATGTGCGCCGTTGGCGGAGCCCGAATCCTTCGGATGCACAACGTAACTGCGGCCCGTTCCGCCATCAATGTGGTGGAAGCAGCGATGGGCTGGCGTCAACCGGCCTATCTCCGGCACAACATGGGAGATGTCAACCAGCCTTGATCAATCAACTTCTGCCGCACAGCGCAGCCGACCGATCCGACGACGACCTGCTCGAGCTGTACGGTTACCCTGCTGAGCGCCCCTGGGTGCGGTTCAACTTCATCACCAGCCTCGACGGTTCAGCGACGCATCAGGGCGTTTCCGCACCACTGGGCAATGACGGCGACCGACGCCTGTTCGGTCTCCTCCGGCGGGTCAGCGATGTGATCCTGGTGGGTGCGGGGACCGTGCGCGCCGAGGGTTACGCAGGGCCTTTGGTCAGCGAGGAGGACAGCCGGTGGCGTACTGAGCAGGGACTGCCCGCCCATCCTGCTCTGGCGATCATTTCGGGAACGCTGGGGATCGAGCCGGACAGCGATCTGTTCAGGCTCTCTCCGGTCCGCCCCATCCTGGTCACGACCGCGGCCGCGGAGAAGGAGCGCGTGCGTTCCCTGTCGGAGGTTGCCGACGTCGTGAGTGCGGGTGCTGAGAGCGTTAGTGCGCGCACGTGCGTTTCACTGCTGAACGACCGAGGGTTGGGCCGCATTCTCTGCGAAGGCGGGCCGAGTATCTTCGGCGGTTTCCTTGCTGAGGATGCGGTTGACGAACTGTGCCTCTCACTCAGCCCGCTGCTGGCCGGTGGCCAGGGCACGCATATCGCCGCCGGCGTTGGCAGCCCCGAGCTCCGTCAGTTGGCATTGGCGTCATTGCTGGAGTCCGACTCTGCCCTGTACGGGCGCTGGATGCGCGCCGACAATCGCTAACGCGGTGGAATCACCGAGATGCCGCTGCGTACTTCTTCGACGGCTGCAGCCAGTTGCTTGTCGGACGGACACGAAACGGTAAAGGCCAACCCAGTCCCCGTTGCCCCGAAGAGGCGCAGCGATACGATACTCGCGGGATCGTCGCCGGCTGCGCCCTGCTCATAGGTCAGGAACTCGATCGATGCCGTCGATTCCGCGGGCGACGCTCCCCATAACCAGTTCGTGGTCACGAGGTACTCCGGCAGGATGCTCGGGTCCAGGAACCGGAACAGCGCTTCGGTGGAGGCTTGGTCATCACCAGCGACCACCAGAGGGCCCTGTGGCGGTGTGGATCGCAATGACGCGGTGCACCCCGCGTCGCTGATGTACACAGACTCGCCGCTGACCAATGATTTCTCCTGCGCCCACCCCGGAACTCTCGACAACCCGTCCGAGAAGGCGACCGTGTCAGCTTCTTCAATGTAGCCGCCACGGTCAAACGTCATGTCATTACCGACGATGTCGGCGCGCGTCAGCGGCGGCAACTCCGAGGAACTCCCGGAGACGGCGTCCGAGGGCGCAGGCGCCGTCGTCGTGGGGCTGGTTGACCCGCTTTCGGCCGGCCTGACGGGCACCTCGATCCGGCATCCGGCGAGCAGCGGCGCAAGGAAGAACAGAACGGCATATCTCAGAAGCGGCCGATCCCTCCATGCCATCGAAGCTCCCCCTTCCCGCACGACCCCTGATCCTCCTGGATTTCAAAAAACCCTTGACAACACCGGCACCTACTCTAGCGAGCACATCTCACGCCGGCTCCCGGAAGGCCAATGGACTGAGCGCAACCATGAGATTCAACGGATGACCGCGCCGTGTGCCTCTGCAACGGCGAGCGCCTGGGAGACGTCGACGACGGCGCCGCGGACATTGAAGTTCTCCGCATCAATCCCCTCGAGGGTGCTCCCGCGGAGGTCAGTGCCTTTCAGACGGGCGCCGCCCCAGGAGATGCTGGTGAGGCGGCAATCTCGGAACTCAGCGTCCCGGAGGTCCGTTCGGGTGAAGTCGGCCTCCGTGAAGTTCACGTCGGAGAAGACGCTGCGCTGCAGGTCGGCCCCCGCTAACGAGACGAACGACCAGTTGCCTCCAACCACCCGAATCGGCTTGAGGGAAGACCCAGTGAAGACGCTGCCCGTGAACTTGCAGCTTTCGAAGGTGGCATCGAAAAAGTTGCAGTGTTCGAACCGGCAATTGTCGAACGCGCTGTTGACATGGGTCGACACGTTGAACCTCACATTGCGGAAAACGCAACCGCTGAAGACGGAACCCTCGCTGCGCATTTCGGTGAAATCGCAGTCCGTGAAGCGCTGACCGCTGTGATCTTCGCGCTCGCTTCCGGTTGCGTACCAGTCCAACCCGCTGTGTACCTCGTTATTGCCCGCCATGCACCTGATGCTATCCGGCCATTTGCCGGAGGGAACGACACCGTTTACAGTCAAGCGCGGAACCTGCGAACACCGTTCCTGATCCTTCTTCGCCACGAAAGGCCACTATGGCAGCCCCCGACCGCACGTACTACGCCGTGCTCGGGGTGAGCAGAAGTGCCACTGCGAAACAGATCAAGGACGGCTACCGCAAAGCGGCCCGGACGGCTCATCCTGACCAGGGGGGAAACGCTGAGCTGTTCCACGAAGTGGCCGTGGCCTACGAGCTGCTTTCCGATCCGGAGCGACGCCGCCGCTACGACCGCACCCTCGGCGTCGAGGATCCGTTGCCCGGAGCGCGGCCGGCGGCCAGGCCGAAGCGGCAGCGAGCACAGGCACCCTCCGAAGCACATGCACAAGCCGCGCGCTACGAGCCCGCTTACGACGCCGGAACGCACCGTCCGCCGTTACCGCTCGCCTTGGCGCAACAACAGGTTCACGGTACGGCCCGCCAGCCCGGTGCCCTTGGCCGGCTTCGGCCGGGCACCACCGCCCGCTATGACGGTGAGCGGGCGACGGCCCGCCTCCTGGAGGCCGGCCTCCTTCCCGGTTTTCCCGGCGTCCGGCTTGTCAACGGGCTTTCGTTCGGAGGGGGTGCCGAGGTCGGACATGCGCTGCTGGCGGGCTACCGCATCGCCATAGTTGATTCCCTGTTGGCGCCGCCGGGGAATTACTCGTGGGACGGACACCGCCTGCGGCATCGCGGCCGCCATGCCGGTGATGTGCGGCTCACCGACACGGTGCGCAAGGTTCAGGATCTGTTCCCGGAGTGCAATGTCCGGGGATGGCTGGCTCTGCACGGCAAGCAGGACAACCCGTTCGAACCAATTGTGGACTACCCGCCCTCGCTGGATCGTTCGGCTCTCGTCTCCGTCCACGTTGCCAACGCCGGAACACTGCTTCGGGAGGTTCGGCGCTTCCTGTCCGAGGGCCCCCAACCCAATACAGTCCAGGTGCCGGTGCTCGCACGCTTGCTCGCCGCTGCCGGGCGCTAGGATTGCACAGTGTTCCGCATCCTCTTCCACACTCCAGAAATTCCCGGCAATACCGGGAATGCCATTCGTCTGGCCGCGGTCACCGGCGCTGAACTTCACCTCATCGAACCCCTCGGCTTCGACCTGGAAGACGCCAAGTTGCGGCGGGCGGGTCTGGACTACCACGACCTCGCCGTTTTGACCGTGCACCCTGACCTGGACGCCGCGCTCTCTGCTCTGGAGCCTGATCGGCTGTTTGCCTACACCTCTGAGGGCACCATCACGTACTCGGACATCAAGTACCGTCCAGGCGACGTACTCCTGTTTGGTCCGGAGTCCGTGGGCCTGCCTCCCGAAGTGAAGAACCATGAAGCGGTCACCGCGAGGGTACGGCTCCCCATGCTTCCCTCCCGACGTTCGCTCAATCTGGCCAGCTCGGCATCCATCGTGGTGTACGAGGCCTGGCGCCAGCAGGACTTCAAGGGCGCCCAACTTTCACAACCCATGATGGAGGGCCGTTCGTGACCACGGTAGCTAACCTGTTCGACGACGGCGCCGAGCACTTCGAGCGCTTCGCTCCGGCCCTTTGGAACACCATGGGCAACGCAGTGGTTGCCGCCGCAGATCTGCACATCGGCCAGAGCGTGTTGGATGCCTGCTGCGGAAGCGGAGCGAGCACCATCCCCGCGGCCCAGGTTGTGGGCCCTGACGCGCGAGTTGACGCGGTGGATCTGTCCTCAGGGCTTCTGGCGCTGGCGGCCGCGAAGGCTTCTGCTTTAGGGCTGGACTCCGTCAACTTCACGAAGGCTGACGTCTCCGTGTGGGCCGCTGAACAGACCTATGATGCAGTGCTCTGCTGCTACGGGCTCTTCTTCCTCCCGGACATGGCCGCCGGCGCCCGGCATCTTGCGTCCCAACTGCGCAGTGGCGGCAAGCTTGCCATCAGCACCTGGCAGGACGGCGCCCACGAACCGTTTGTGTCATTGCTGCGGGAGGCCTGCTTCGAAGAACAGCCTGACCTGCGCGATGCCCCGGTTCCTCCACCACTTCGGCAAATGACCGAAATATCCTCAGTCGAGAAGCTGTACTCTTTCCTGGAGACAGTCGGCTTCGGGTCAATCGAAGTGCACACTGCTCCTCTGCAGATCCCCCTGGACGCTGACCTTGCCTGGACCCTGGTGCTGGGGACGGGCTACCGGTTCCTGCTGCCTCCTGATGCAGCGGGCAGGGAGCGAGTGCGCAGCCGCTTCATGGAGAAACTGGGCAACGAGCCCACCCTCAATGCCGACTCCCTGATCGCGGTGGCAATCCGTGAATAACGCCTGATCCGCTGGACCCATCCACCGCGTCAGCCGCTTCGAACTAGAGGTGATATCAGTTGTAGCGGATCGGGCACGGAAACCTGCAGAAACGGCGGTCAGGCATGGGCGGAGGAACAGTCGGGCGAGATGTCCTGACCCGCGCACGGGGTCATCATGTTCGGGATACCCATTCCGGCGCTTTATGCTTGAAACCTATGGATACACCACGTGTGAGCCGGATTAACCCAGCTCGATCAGACCCTGATCAGGCCGACGCGTCCTCTGGCGCCGCGCCTGACCTGGCTGGTCTGTTGGCTCGGATCGCCCAGCAGGACCAGAGCGCCTTCGCGGAGTTCTACGCTCAGACGTCCCGTCGGGTGTATGGACTGGCCCGGCGCGTTCTGATTGACCCGGAGCTGAGCGAAGACACAACGCAGGAGGTCTACCTGCAGGTGTGGAACATGGCGGACCGGTTCAACGCGGAGGCGGGCAGCCCCATGGCCTGGCTTATGACCCTGGCCCATCGCCGCGCAGTGGACAGGGTGCGGTCCGAACAGAGTTCCACTGACCGCGAAGCCCGGTACGGCGCAGCCATGCAGGTCAAGGACCATGACGACGTCGTTGACACCGTCACGCAGCGGCTGGAAGCAGAAGCGGTGGTCCGGTGCCTGGAGACCCTGACCGGCACGCAGCAGGAGTCGGTGCGCCTCGCCTATTACGGCGGGCTGACGTATCGGGAAGTGGCAGAAAAGCTCGGCGTGGCGGTACCCACCATCAAGTCGAGAATCAGAGACGGATTAATCCGGTTGAAAACATGTTTGGGGGTGAACTGAGATGCAGGACAAGGATATGAACAAGCAGTTTGCAGATGATCTTCGGCAGGACCTGGCCGGCGGCCTGGCCGCCGAGTGGGCTGAGATGTATGCCCTGGATGCTGTGAGCGAAGAGGAGCGCGCCACACTCGAGGACTACATCTCAGCTGCCTCTCCTGAAACCCGTGAGGCGTTCAATGCGCGGGTTCGCTCCACACGCGAGACATTGGCGCAGGCTTATGCAACGCAGGAGGACGAACCGCCCGCTGACCTTTTTGCGCGCATCGTCGCGAATTTGCCGGCCGAGGAAGTGTCTTCACCGGCTTCCCCCGTGACCGGCGCTGGGGATGAGCTGGCAGCACGCCGTAGCGCCCGCCGAACCCAGTCTCCTGCTGGTCGCTGGTTGCTTGCAGCAGCGGCTGCGGTTGTCGTGGCGGTGGGCGGCGTGACCGTGGCGCAGAATTTGCAGCCTTCCTCTATCCAGGAGCAGGTCCTGCAGGCCGGGGATGTCCAACGTGAACAGATCGCGATCGGTGACACAGGCACTGCTGAACTTGCGTTCTCGGAGTCGAGGGATGCCGCCGTCGTGACCCTCGATGATGTACCGGCCCCACCGGAGGGCAAGGTGTACCAGATGTGGCGTCTTCCTGCCGACGGCGCATCGCCGGAATCGCTGGGAACCATGACCGGCGAGGACGTTGCGCACACCGAGCTCGAAATTGAAGGCATCCGAACGTACAGCGGCCTCGCAATCACCGTCGAACCGGAGGGCGGCTCTGAAACGCCTACCCTCCCGATCGTCGCGCAGATCCCCTTCGACGCCTGAGAGGGAACGCTGGGATGGGCTCCGAGCTTCAGCCGGACTGCCCATCCCGCGCCTGTCAGAACCCGGCGATCGTAGCTTCGGTGTTGACCGGAACCACCTGAAAGACCTCGGCGCTTCGGTCCGCGGCAAGACCGCCGCGCTGTGCATTAGCGGCCAGGAACGCGCGAACAGTGTTGTCCATCCGCTCAAGGTCGGGGTGCTGGCTGGCGTGGAAACGTAACGCCCGCATCTTGTCTTCCACATGGTCAGTCACATCGACGAAGTGGTTTTCGAGCTGCGTGGGACCACCGAAGAACCAGAGCCAGGGCACGCGATACGCGTCCAGTCCGCGCGCAGCGAGATCGGGGAAAGCATAGGGATTCTCCACAGCGGGATAAATCGCGCGGGTGACGGCCTCGCCGCATGCCAGGTGGTCCGGGTGGCTCTTCTGGATGCGCTCCCAGTTCCGCTCAGGGTGCATGGACAGCACGATGTGCGGCCTGACACTCCGGATGAGCTCCACGACGCCGGCCACCAGTTCCAGGCTCGGTTCCAGGTAGCCGTCCCGGTACCCGAGGAAATGCACCGTTTCGACGCCGACCAGCCGGGCGGCTGCCCGCTGCTCCTTTCGCCGCCGGTCAACTATGTCCGGACGATGCTCATCGGAGAAGCCGCCTGCGTCGCCATCGGTCATGATGCAGTATTCAACGACGACGCCGGCCGCGGTCCACTGAGCCACGGTGCCCGCTGCGCCAAAATCAATGTCATCGGGATGCGCTACGAAACAGAGAACCCGGCTTACCCCGTCTTCCGGCCGTTCAGGAACGTCTGGCATGTTCAGCTCCTGCGGTTGTTGATCTCTGCCGTCGCCTGCGGCAAGACAGTTGACAGGTCACCCACGATGCCGAAATCCGCGATGTCGAAAACCGGGGCGTCCGGGTCCTTGTTCACTGCCACGATGACCTTCGCCGTCTGCATGCCGGCCTTCTGCTGGATGGCGCCGGAGATGCCCGCGGAGATGTAAAGCTGCGGGGAGACCGTCTTGCCCGTCTGGCCGATCTGGGCTGAATGATCAATCCAGCCGGCATCCGTAGCGGCCCTCGACGCACCCACAGCACCGCCGAGCGCGTCGGCAAGTTCCTCGACCGGTCCAAAGTTACCGTCCACTCCCCTGCCCCCTGCCACCACGATGCGTGCTTCGTCCAGCGACGGTCGGCCACTCACGGCCCGTTCGGAACGTTCCGTAATCCGTGCTGCGTGGCGGGGCACTGCGACGTGCACCCGGCGAACCTCGGGGCTGGAACCGCCCTGCACTGTTGCGATCTCCACGCTGTTGGCCTTGACCGTGATGATCGGGCACCCGGTGGTGACGGAAGCGTTCACCGTGTAGGAGCCTGCGAACACCGACTTCGTGACACTGAAGTCCTCGCCCACTGCGATGGCATCCGTGATGACACCTGAAGACAAGCGGATTCCGACCCGCGCAGCGATCTCCTTGGCTTCGAACGTGTTGCCAAGGAGCACTGCATCAGCTTTCGCCTCCACCGCTGCGGCTGCCAGAAAAGCCGCCTTGCCCGCCACGAGCACGTCACCGAGCCCGTCCTCTGCAGGCTGATACAGCACGCCAGCTCCGTGAGCGCCGAGTTCTGCCGAAACACCGTCCGTCAGCACTCCACAGAGTGCAACCACCGGCTCGCCCAGCATTCCAGCAAGGGTCAACAGCTCACGATCGGTCTTGTGCAGGTGCTCACCGGGCGTGTCAATGTAAACGAGGACATTTGCCATTCCAAAGGCTCCTTGAGAAGTGGTTGGCTGGGATCGCTGCGCTCAGAGCAGCTTTTGCTCAGCGAGGAAATCAACCAGTCGCCGACCGGCATCGCCCTCGTCGGTGATGATGACGCCCTGCGAGCGTGGAGGACGCTGCTGCGCCTGCTCGACCCGCGTCCACGCTCCGCTGAATCCAACCTCGGAAGCATCGAGTCCGATGTCAGCAAGGGTGAGGGTGGTGATCGGTTTTTTCTTGGCTGCCATGATGCCCTTGAAGTTCGGGTACCGCGGCTCATTGATCTGGTCCGTCACCGACACCACGGCGGGCAGCGTACTCCTGACCGTCTCAGCCACATTGTCGCTTTCCCGGCGGGCGATCAATTGGCGGCCGCCGTCGTCGTGCGTGAGCTCAAGGCTGGACGCGAAGGTGACCTGGGGCAACTGCAGCAGCTCTGCGAGCTGCGCTGGAACCAGGGAGGTCTCACCGTCCGTGGAGGCCATGCCCGTCAGTACCAGATCCGCAGTGCCCAGATGGCGTACGACGGCGGCGAGCGCGCGTGAGGTGCCGGAGGCATCCGAGCCGGCGAGGGCATCATCACATAGGTGGATGCCTTCGTGTGCGCCGATCTGCAGTGCCTTCTTCACGGCGTTCACAGCGGCTGGCGGGCCCATGGTGACCGCCGTGACCCGATGACCGTCTCCGCCCTGCGCTTCGACAAGCTGCAGTGCCGCTTCGAGGGCGTACTCGTCGAGTTCCGACAGAATACTTTCCGACCGCTCGGTGG
This sequence comes from Arthrobacter sp. PTI12, assembly GCF_056679915.1. NCBI lineage: Bacteria > Bacillati > Actinomycetota > Actinomycetes > Micrococcales > Micrococcaceae > Arthrobacter > Arthrobacter sp. PTI12. The sequence continues at coordinate 2,688,038 of NZ_CM155256.1, forward strand.
TGCGGTGCTCGCCGTCGAGATGACGGTCGAACTGGGTGTCCGGTACGTGCTTGACCAACACCGCGATATTCAGCGCGGGAATTGCCTCGTCCATTGCTGCCTTTCCTTCGGCCCATTGCTGCCCGCAGACAAGCTAACCACAAAGGTGTCCTGATCACAGCAGGAATATGACGCAGCGGCAGCCCCCTCGAGAGGGAGCTGCCGCTACTTGAATCCACCGGGTCAGGCCGGCGACTGACCGACCGTTACATCGAGCGTCAGGGTCTCTCCGCCACGGACGAGTTCGATCTGCGTGGACTGCCCTTCAGCGAGCATCCGGACGGCTGCGGTGAGGGCCTGTGGGTCCTCGATCGGCAATTCACCCACCCGGGTAATGACGTCCCCTTCCTGGAAGCCCGCGGTCTCGGCTGGGCTGCCGGGCTCTACGGACTGCACCTGCGCACCGACCGAGAAGGAGCTGGCTCCCGCCGCGCTGTCGGATGCCGCTGCGCCGACGCTCACACCGAGGAACCCGTGCGTTGCTTCACCGTTGGCAATGATCTCTTCCGCTACGCGCTGGGCATAGTTGATCGGGATGGAGAAGCCGACACCGATGTTGCCGGCGCTCTCCCCCGAACCTGCCGACGCGATCGCGACATTGACGCCGATGATCCGACCCTGAGAATCCACCAGCGCACCCCCCGAATTACCCTGGTTGATCGCGGCGTCTGTCTGGATCACGTTCAGATAGATGGAGCCCTGGGATCCCTGCTGCGGCGCCTGGGAACCATCAGGCGGGAGGAAGTTGAATCCGTCTCCCGGAGCCTGTTCCGGAGCATCCGACTGTTCTTCAGGAACGGCCGACGACTGCACGCTGATTGTGCGATTGAGCGTCGAGACGATGCCGTCCGTGACGGTGCCGCTCAGCCCGAGCGGAGCGCCGATTGCTATTGCAACATCACCGACGTTCAGTTCCGACGAATCAGCGAGGGTGGCCGGCTGAAGGTCCGGCGCATCGATCTTGATGACAGCCAGGTCCGAGAGCGGGTCAGTGCCCACTATCTGAGCCTGGAATACCCGTCCGTCGTTCGTGCGAACTTCAACGGCAGGGTCCGCAACCTGGCCCCCCAGGGTGACGACGTGCGTGTTGGTGAGGATGTGGCCCTCAGCGTCAAGAATGATCCCTGAACCTGACCCGCCTGACCCGCCGCCGTTCACGGAGATGGTGACGACGCTCGGTGAAGCTTTGGCTGCGGCGCCGGTAATCTCGTTGACGCTTTCGGTGTCATTAACCACAACAGACTGGGCCTGGGACGTGCCGTTGTTGGGTCCCTGGTTGCCCGTCTCCAGCAGGGCGTCTGCTCCGACGGCCACTCCTCCGCCGAGAAGACCGGCCACGAGCATCCCGGTCAGGAACGTACCGGATCCAACGCGCTTCACGGGCCCACGCTGCTTCTTCCCTTGGCCCGCTGGCCGCGCATACGGACCGTACCCGAAGGAAGCACCCTGCTGGTGCCCGCCGGCTGCGTGAGTTTCGGGCCCGTTCCCGACCGAATGATATGGGTCCGCCGTCGGTGCGGTGATCGGCTGGTGCTGCTGTTGCGCCGCGGGGAGGTTGGGGTTGTGGCTGGGCGGATTAGTTGGCCGTGGAGGAAGCGGTCCGTTGTAGGAACCGGTTGTGTTCTCGGTCATCGGTTGTCCTTTCACTGATGCTTCTAGAACTATGGCAAAGCAATCTGTACCCGCGACTGACGTTGCCTGTACGGCGGCTGTGAGCCCACCGGACGACCTCGTTCTTCATTCTCCCGCAAGTGGGAAAAAGCTGGTTACGGTGCAGGTCCTGGAGCGGTTTCGCTCGCGGCATAGCCCACCCGGTGGACTGCCCCCAGAGCGCACCATAGAATCGCAGTCAGGCGAACCCGGGGGATCTGTGCCTTGCCAACGGCTGTTCGCCAGTTCCCGGAGCGCCCGGCGGACACTGCTGAAGGGTTGTGAATGAAGTCGAGCATTGCACGCATCTGCTCCGCCGTGGGTGTAGGAACAGCCGCCCTGCTGAGCCCTTTGGTTGCCGCTCCCGCCTATGCCGTAGATCCTGTTGATTTCAATTCCCAAACGGTGGTTGACCAGGCGGACGTCCTCTCTGATTCCGAACAGCAGGAGGTTGAACAGTCGATCGAACAGCTGCAGGCTGAGCACGGCTACACCTTGCATGTCGCCTACGTTGACTCCTTCACCAACCCGTCGGACGCCAAACAATGGGCGATAGCCACTGCCGAGACCAGTAGCTTGCAGGCTGACGATGCAATCTTTGTGATCGGCGTCGACGATCGGACAGGCGGCCTCCTTGCGGACAGTTCGAGCGTTGTGGATGACCAGTCGAACGGGATCTACCAGAGTTTCGCCGTACCGGAATTGGAGAACGACGACTGGACGGGCGCTGCTGTCGCTGCAGTCACCGGGGTTGACCAGGTTCTCGACGGCGGCACCGTCAGCCCTGCCGGAACGTCCGGTGACGGAGGAGGAGGTTCGTTCCTCTTCATCGGAGGCCTGCTCGTCCTGGCTGGTGTGGGTGGATACTTCTATCTCCGGTCAAAGCGCCGTAAGCCGGACGCACAGGAGCAAAACCGGCACCCTTCAGAAATCGAGTTCGGACCCGGCCGCGGGGCCGACGGTCAGGTTCTGGATCCGTTGGCTTCACTGAGCGTGGAGGACCTGCGGCTTCGCGCGGGAAGCCTGCTGATAGCAGCGGACGACGCCATCAAATCAAGCGAGCAGGAAGTCGGGTTCGCGCAGGCCCAGTACGGCGATGAAGCAGTCAAGCCGTTCGCGGCGGATATCACCGCAGCGAAGGCCCATATGAGCGAGTCATTCAAGCTTCAGCAGCAGCTTGATGACCACATTCCGGACACAGAGGAAGACCAACGGAAGTGGCTTGGTGACATCATCCGCCGGTGTGAGTCGGTTAATGCCAGCCTGCAGGAGCACAAGGCAGATTTCGACGCCCTGCGGAAGTTGGAACGCAATGCTCCGCAGGCCCTGTCGGATGCACAGGCTTCCGCGAACGATGTCGGAACGCGGCTGAACGCGGCTGAACGTACGTTGCGAGAGCTCCAGGGACGGTACGCTACCTCGGCGACCGCGCAAATCGAGGACAACGTGGTCCAGGCGCGCGAAAGGCTGCAGTTCGTTGACAATGCCGCTTCCACAGCACAAAGGCATCTGTCCGAGGGCAACACCGGTGCCGCCGTCGTCGCCGTCCGAGCCGCCGAAGAAGGTGTCCACCAGACCAAGGTCCTGCTGGAAGCCATCGATCGCCGTGCCACGGAACTGGACACTGCCGAACGCGAAATGGAACGGGCCGTCTCGGATGCGGCCCAGGACGTTGCGCAGGCCCAGGCCATGGTTGCTGCCGGCTCCAACCCTGAACTCGCCGGTCCGGTAGCGGGCACAACGGCAGCGTTGGAATCGGTGAAGCGGGAGATCGCGTCGGGGAAGATAGACCCCGTGGCGCTCCTCCAGCGAGTCGAGACTGCGCATACGCAGCTCGACGCCGCCATCGGCGGAGTCCGTGATCACGCAGAACAGACCCGCAGGGCACGTGAAAGCCTGCAGCACACCATCATGGCCGCCCAATCACGGATCTCAGGTACGGCGGACTACATTCGTGCCCGGCGCGGCGGCGTGGGCAGTGAAGCCCGGACTAGGTTGGCGGAGGCGGAGCGCAACCTTGACTATGCGATGCGCATCCAGTCGGATGACCCGGTGACGGCGCTCTCCCATGCCCAGCAGGCTGTCGCTTTGGCCGAACAGGCCGGTCAGATCGCGCAGAGCGATGTGGACGGCTTCGGTGGACGTATGGGCGGCTTTGGAGGCGGCGGTATGTTCGGCGGCCGCGGGGACGGCATGGGCGGCGCACTCCTCGGCGGCATCCTCATTGGTTCCATCCTCAACGGAGGCGGGCACGGTGGAGGATTCTTCGGCGGCGGCGGCGGGTTCAGCGGAGGCGGTGACGCCGGCATGTTCGGCGGCGGCGGATTCGGTGGTTTCGATGCCGGTGGCGGCGGATTCGGTGACTTCGGGGGCGGCTTCGGAGATTTTTAGGTGAGCGACCTCAACAGGCAGTGAACTACTCAGGAAGATCGAAAGGTAACCCATGGTAAAGCAATCAATTTTCGGACGTATCGCAACACTGGCGAAGGCCAACATCAACGCAATGCTGGATCAGGCTGAAGACCCGCAGAAGATGCTGGACCAGATGGTCCGCGACTACTCGAACAGCATCGCCGAAGCCGAAAGCGCGGTGGCCCAGACCATCGGTAATCTGCGCATGCTCCAGGAGGACTACAACGAGGACCGAGAGAACGCCCGCAACTGGGGCAACAAGGCGCTCGCGGCCTCCAAGAAGGCCGACGAGTACCGTTCGTCCGGCGATGTGCCTGACGCGGAGAAGTTCGACAATTTGGCCAAGGTTGCTATTCAGCGTCAGATCACCGCTGAAAATGAGGCCAAGGGCGCAGAGCCCACGATCGCGTCTCAGACGGAGATTGTGGAAAAGCTCAAGACCGGGCTGAACCAGATGAAGGGCAAGCTCAACGAACTGACCAGCAAACGCGATGAGCTCATTGCGCGTTCACGCACGGCCGCAGCACAGGCGCAGGTGCATGATGCCATGAAGAGCATCGACTTCATGGACCCGACCAGCGAGGTAGGGCGTTTCGAGGAGAAGATCCGTCGTGAAGAGGCTCGCGTTCTCGGTCAGGCAGAACTTGCCAATTCGAGCCTTGACGCCCAGTTCGAGAGCCTTGAGGACCTCGGCGAGCAAAGTGAGATCGAGGCACGCCTCGCCGCCCTGAAATCAGGCGGCTCCGGAGCCGAGGCGCCCTCTGCCATCGAGCAGGGTGCGGACAGCCCGAAATACTGATTCACCACTCGGCATACGGCGGCGGTTCGAGCCTCGAACCGCCGCTGCTCCCGTTAAAGGTTCGCCAAGCCGCCGGTAGATTGGCTTTATGGCTCTGACACTGGTGTGGCTCCGCGACGACCTGCGCATCGCCGACAATCCTGCCCTGCACGCTGCTGCAGAGCGTGGCGACGTCGTCGTCTGTTATGTGCTCGATGAAGTGAGTGAGGGAATTCGGCCCCTGGGTGGCGCCAGCCGCTGGTGGCTCCATAACTCGCTGTCCTCGCTCCGCAGTGCATTCGAGGATCAGGGGATTCCACTGGTGCTCCGATCAGGTCCCGCAGCGGACGTGATCCCCCGCCTGATCGAAGAGTCCGGGGCGGATGCTGTCTTCTGGAACCGCCGGTATGTGCTCGCTGAGAGAAACGTTGACGCTGCACTCAAGGGTTCCCTCAGCGACGAGGGGTACCAGGTGCACAGCTTTCAGGCGAACCTGTTGTTTGAACCCTGGGAAGTCACGACGGGCAGCGGCTCCCCGTACAAGGTCTTCACCCCCTTCTGGCGTGCGTGCCGTAACCGTCCCGCGCCACGGGAACCCCTTGATGGACCGATAGTGCTGCGCGGTCCGAACGTCGACTCGGAGGACCTCGACGAGTGGCACCTCCTCCCCGACACGTTCGACTGGGCAGGTGGCCTCAGACAGACGTGGACGCCCGGAGAGCTGACAGCGCAAGCGCTCCTCGATCGCTTCGTGACCGGCACAGTTGACGGATACGCCGATGCCCGCCAGCTGCCTGACGTTGAGGGAACCAGCCGCCTCTCCCCGCACCTGAGGTTCGGTGAGATCAGCCCATTCCAGGTCTGGCACTCTGCCCGGGCCGCATCCACCTCCGCGACCGCCAGTGACCTCGCGATCTTCACCCAGGAACTCGGCTGGCGTGAGTTCTGCTGGCAGTTGCTCTACCACCAGCCACGTCTGGCGACAGAGAACTACCGACCGCAATTCGACGCCTTCCCGTGGCAGCAACCGGACTCCGACGAACTTGATGCCTGGCAGTATGGGCGAACCGGTTTCCCTTTAATCGATGCAGGCATGCGTCAGCTTTGGCATACCGGATGGATGCATAATCGGGTTCGTATGGCGGTCGGTTCGTTCCTTGTGAAGAACATGATGGTGGACTGGCGTGTGGGCGAACAGTGGTTCTGGGACACCCTGGTGGATGCGGATCCAGCCAACAACGCGGCGAACTGGCAATGGGTGGCAGGCTCCGGCGCAGACGCCGCACCCTACTTCCGGATTTTCAACCCCGTCACGCAGAGCAAGAAGTTTGACCCGGACGGCGGTTACCTTCGTCGATGGATTCCGGAGCTGCGCTCCGCGCATAAAGTTCATGAACCCTGGACGGATCTACCGGCCGGCTATCCTCCGCCGCTGCTGGACCTGAAAGTCTCGCGCGAACGGGCGCTCAATGCGTATCAGGACCTTCGCCAGGACTGACTTCCTTCATCGACCGACGTTTGAGCACCTGCGGTACGGCCACCCACAGCGCCAGAATCGTCATGGACAGACCGATGGCGCTCACCGTTCCCGCCGTCCGGCTCAACACGATGTCGAAGACCAGACCGGTTGTTCCAACGAGGACGAGGGCCACGAGGACCATTGTGGTCCTCAGGATGCGATGGGCATGGCGTACCAAAGCCTCCTTGATGCGCAGCCGGAAGAAGGTCCGGTGCAGGATCACAGTACCGAGCAGCAGGGCCGTGATCAGGGCGGACAACACGACGAGCACGAGATAGACCGCGATCTGAAATGAGTCCAGCTCCGTGAAACGCGACTGAAACGGCAGTGTGAGCAGGAAGCCGGTGAGAATCTGGATACCGGTCTGGAGTACACGAAGTTCCTGGAGTATCTCAAGCCAGTTCCGGTCAACACGCTGGAGCGCCGTCTCCCCGCGTTCCTTGTCCTCACCCACAGCGCCCTGCTCGATCATGGACATAGTGTAGGTGAGCCGGGCACGCAAAAGGGCGAAATGATGCGGGAATGACGAAGGTCCCGGAAGCCAAGCTTCCGGGACCTTCGTTTTCTAGTTGCGGGGGCAAGATTTGAACTTGCGACCTCTGGGTTATGAGCCCAGCGAGCTACCGAACTGCTCCACCCCGCGGCGTGATTACTACTCTACCCGCCGCGGGGGCGGATCCCAAATCGGGATCCAGATGCATTATTCGGTGGCTCCTCCGGACGCTTCAGACAAACGCGTTTCGGCATCCAGTGCCCGCTGCAGTGCCTGGTCGAGCCGCTCTTGTGCCTCACCGTAGGCGGCGAAGTCGCCCTCGGCGAGCGCGGTCTGGCCCTCCTGGATTGCCGCGTTCGCTTCCTCCAGCGCCGCCCGGAGATCCGCTGCCGGATCACCCGTGCCCGGCTCTGCGGGTGTGGTGGGCTCCTCCGTCGGCTCCTCCGGGGATTCGTTCCCGGAATCCGAGCCCACCAGCGGCGCAGGCAGATCAGGGGTCTCCCCCACATTCTCGCTGTCTCCGGTCACAGCGCCGGAGTCTCCCTGGAACACCTGGTCCAGTGCTTCATCCAGGGTGGGCGCAAAGCCGACCTGATCACCGAAGCTCACCAGCACACGCCGCAGGACGGGGAAGGACGAGTCCCCCGAGGACTGGACGTACACCGGCTGCACGTAAGCGATTCCGCCACCGATGGGCAGCGTCAGGAGATTACCGCTGATCACTTCGGAGGCGCCCTGGCGCAGCAGGTTCAGCTCCTGCGAGACCTCAGTGTCCGAGTTGAAGAGGTTTGCCGCCTGGCCCGGCCCGACGGCGGAGTCCTGACCGGACGAATCGAGCAATCGCAGGGTTCCATAGGTTTCTGCCTTGACACCGGGTTCACCGGTACCGGCGTCACCGTCCGCTGCAAGGAAGCCGTAAAGGATGTTGCGCGGTTCCTGGCCCTCCGGAACAAATGGAATGAACGGAGTGGTCAGTGAGAAGCTGGCCGACTCCTGATCGGGCATCTGGAGCGAGAGGTAGAACGGAGGCTGCTTGACGTCCTGCTCGCCTTCTTCCAGCGTCGGATCAACCGGTACAGCCCACGCCTGGTTGTTGCTGTAGAAAGGCTGGGTCTCTGTCACGTGGTAGCGCGCGAGCAGCTCCCGTTGGACCTTGAAGAGGTCCTCCGGGTACCGTACGTGCGCCATCAGGTCAGCCGACATCTCGCTGTACGGTTGCAGCGACGTCGGGTACACCTTCTGCCAGGCCTTCAGAATGGGGTCCTGATCATCCCAGGCGTAAAGATCAACCGAGCCATCGTAGGCGTCAACCGTGGCTTTCACCGCGTTACGGATGTAGTTCACCTGCTCAGCAGGCAAGGCGGTGGCGACACCTTCGGCGGTCAGGGAATCCACTGTGGCGGACTGAAGTTCCTGCTGAGTGGAGTACGGGTAGTCGGACGTTGTGGTGTAACCCTCGATGATCCATTTGACGCGCCCATCAACGATGGCCGGGTAGGTGTTGCTATCCAGCGTGAGGTAAGGGGCAACCTTCTCCACGCGCTCAACGGGATCACGGTCATACAGGATCTGGGATTCGCTCGTTACCTGGTCCGACAGGAGTAGATCCGTGGACTGGAACTTGAGTGCATACACCAGCCGGTTGAAGAAGTTTCCCACCTGCGGACCGCCGTCGCCCAGGAACGTGCTGCGGGCCTCCTGGTCGGATTCCTCCGTCTGGGGCCGGTCGATCTCAAGTGGCGTGGCTCCCTCTGGAGCACCGACGATCGAATACTCCGGTGATTCCTCACCGAAGTAGATGCGCGGCTCAAACGTGCTCTCATCCCCCAGCAGGCCCGTGGTCGGGATACCTGACTGAATGAACTCGGGGCGCCCGTCCGGTTCCACGGTTGAACCGGCTGCTGCAACCACGCCGTAGCCGTGCGTGTAGTAGACGTGCTCGTTGATCCAGCCATCCGGAACACCCGCGGTGTTCAGTTCGCGGACTGCAATAACGGTGTCCTCGATCTCGCCGTCGATCTCGTAGCGGTCGACGTTCAGGATCTCCGGGAACTGGTAGTACTGGCGGAACTGCTGGAGCTGGCTGAAAGCGTCGCTCACAAGGTTGGGGTCCAAAAGGCGGATGTTGGCTGTTGTCTCGCCGTCCTCGTTCAACGCTCCCTCCTGGGGAACTTCCTCAACCCCATAGTCATTGACCTGCACCTGGTCCAGGCCGTAGGCAGCTCGAGTCATCTCAATGTTGCGCTCAATGAACGGCTCTTCCCGGCTGAACTCCGACGGAACAACCTGGAACCGCTGGATGACCCACGGGTATACGCCGCCGGCGAGGATAGCAGTGATGACCAGCATGGCCGTACCGATCACGGGCAGGCGCCACCGGCCAATCACTGCGGAAATGATAAACAGGACCGCAACAATGATGGCGGCGGCGGCAAGAATCGCCTTGGTTGGGATGACTGCGTTCACGTCGGTGTAGAGAGCGCCAGCCCATTTACCGTCGCTGCTGATGACGGTGGAGTAGCGGTCAAGCCAGTAGTTGACGCCCTGCAGGATCAGGAAGAGTGCAGCCAGTACCGCGATGTGCGTCCGGGCTGCCTTGCTCGTGAAGAGACCTTTCTCCTCAAGGCGGATGCCACCGTACAGGTAATGCGTCAGTACTCCGGCGATCCCGCTGATGACGATGACGCTCACCAGGAACCCGAGCAGGAAGCTCAGGAACGGCAAAGTGAAGACGTAGAACCCGATGTCCAGCCCGAATTCCGGGTCCGTCTCTCCGAAGGGCTCCGAATTGAAGAACAGGAGCATCCGTTCCCACTGTGAAGACGCTGCGGTTCCCGCAAACGCGCCGAGCACAACGGGAATGCCGATCATGAGCAGTCTGCGGATCGGTTCGAGCTGGGCCTGGTAGCGGTTCAGGTTGTCCTGGACGCTGCTGTCGGGAGCGTAAATGGGCCGTGAACGGTAGGCGATACGCAAGCTGAAGTAAACGCTTGCGCCCATGATGAGGAAGGCAGCCACGAACAGGCCGATCCGCGAGAGGTTCTCGGTGACAAATACTTCGAGGAAGCCCAGCTGGTTGTACCAGAGGACATCGGCATAAACCTGTGAGAAATACACGAAGCCGACGACGAGCAGACCGAGAACGATCAGGGTCGGTACCAGCGGCCCACGCCGCCGGGGTGGGGAGGAATATGGTTGGCTTGGTCTGCTGCCGAACGGGCGGTCAGGTCCGGATGTCACTATTACCTCATCCTTGGGGGTACGGGAGTGCTGGATGCGCAGCGGCGCACGGTCCACTGTTGTTCATTCTGCCCTGTGCACGTCTGGCCCACACAATTCAGTTCCGCCTGAACCGCGGCGCCCCGGAATCGTTTCTCAATCGTGTCCAATCCGACTATGCCTGTCAGACGGGATCCTCACATGAGGGGAGCTGCGCGCCGTCGTCGTTATCTTCTCCCAGCGTCCGGACGGCGGTGACGGCGTCGTCCAGGGTTTCCACGCGGATGACGCGAAGACCGTCGGGAATATGGCCAACAACTTCAGTGCAGTTTGCGGCGGGCGCAAGAAATACCTCGGCACCCGACTCACTGGCACCAACCAGCTTTTGGCGGATGCCTCCAATGGGCCCGACGGCACCGGATGAGTCGATCGTTCCGGTTCCGGCGAAGTGCCTCCCGCCCGTGAGCTGCCCCTCGGTCAGGGTGTCGACGATCCCGAGGGCGAACATCATGCCGGCAGACGGGCCGCCGACATTGTTCAGGGCAATGTCCACCTCGAAGGGGAACTCGAACTCGGACATCAGAAAGACGCCGAGCTGATAGTCGCCGGACTCCCCCAGCAGCGGCTTCACGGACTCCACCACCGTTTCACCGTTTCGGGCCACAGTGATGTCAACGCTTTTTCCACCCGCTGCATTCAAGGCTTCCTTCAACGGCTCCAGCGACTCGATAGGCTCGCCGTCGATGAGGGTGAGCTGGTCGCCGTCCTGAAGGATGCCTTCAGCGGCCGAGTCCGGGGCGAAGCCTACGACTGAGAGCGTCTCCCCGTACGGAATTTCCAGGTGAGCGAGCGCAGCGGCCACTGCGGATTCCTGCGAGGATGTCATAGCCTCCGCGTTCTGCTCCTCAATGTCCGATTCCGAGACATCCGGCGGGTAGACCAGTTCGCGCGGTGTGACTGCCTGTGCGGGATCCGCCCAGGCACGGAAAGCATCGAAAACGCTGATTGTCTGCCCCGGTCCTCCGGCGACGAAGACGGTGGTCAAATCCAGCGCACCGTCCGTCGGGAAGGTTTCCCTGCCTTCGACGGTGATCAACGGTTCACCGTTAACCTCCCCGATGGTGTTGAAAGTGGGACCGGGTGACTCGACCACGTAGGGAGACGGCAACAGAACAGCCGTTGCCCCGAGGCCCAGCGCGAGCAGCCCCGATACCGCCATGACGGTGAAGCGGGGATCCCTTTTCACGGCATCATGCTTTGGCCTGTTGGTGTCCTGGGAAAGCGGCTGGGTCAACGGATGTCACCTTTGGATTGGGGGCGCCGCAGGTCACCCCGGCGGACGGGGTGTCAGGGCTTCACATGCCAAGCCTACAAGCCTGCTCTGCGCGCTTTGCATCGGAACAAACGTTGCTTTGCCTAGAGCGAACTCGCGCAGGACGTGCGGGACAAGTCTGGGACGTGCCGGTAACGTTTGAGATCCTGACTGACCAGTGCTGCAGCTCGCCACGGCAACTGTAAGTGCCGGGGTTTGCTTCCATTCAGCACCATACGAGCACAATCCGACCAAGTTTCAATCAAGGACCGGTGGTATCGATGAGCTCCAATCCGTCGAACAACGACGACGACACTCCCAAGGATCCGCTTTCCGAGATGCTCGAACGCTTGATGGGCGGCAACATGCAGGGCATGAACCCCCAGGAGATCGCGAAGGCGGCCGGTCTTCCCAATGATCCGCAGGCCATGGCGATGATGATGCAGCAGGTCCAGGCCATGTTCTCCGCACAGTCTGAAGGCCCAGTGAATTGGACGATGGCCAGGGATCAGGCGCGCCGTGCAGCTGCGACGGGCGGCGACCCGTCGGTGGGCAGCAAGGACCAGCGTGAAGTTGACGAGGTACTGCGGCTGGCAGAAATGTGGCTGGATCCAGTCACCGACTTCCCGTCCACCGCTCTCCTTGGGAAAGCGTGGTCCCGCGCGGAATGGGTCGAGGCAACAATGGAGACCTGGAAGCGGCTGACTGAACCGGTGGCGACCAGCATCGCCCTCGCCCTTTCCAACGCGATCACCGAGCAGATGCCGGAAGAGATGAAAACCATGATGGGCGGAGCCGCGTCCATGCTGCAGAACATGGGTGGCGCGATGTTCGGAATGCAGTTGGGCCAGGCTGTCGGCGCACTGTCCCGCGACGTGGTGAGTTCCACGGACATCGGCATACCTTTGGCGGAGAACAGTATGGCGCTGCTCCCTGCCAACGTCGCCGCATTCGGGCAGGGCCTGGACATCTCCGAATATGATGTTCGACTGTTTCTTGCCGTTCGGGAAGCTGCCCATGTGCGGCTCTTCACGCAGGTGCCCTGGCTGACCGGACACCTGCTCGGCGCAATCGAGAGCTACGCGCGCGGAATCCATATCGACATGTCGAAGATCGAGGAAGTTGCCCGCGACATAGACCCGTCGAATCCGGAGTCACTGCAGAGCGCCCTTTCCGAGGGTGTTTTCATGCCCGAGCGCACACCCTCGCAGGACGCCGCACTCGCCCGGCTGGAAACCACGCTCGCGCTTGTTGAAGGCTGGGTGGATGAGCTCACCGCGGCCGCTACCGCCAATCTCGACTCATCGGTCGCGTTGCGCGAAGTGGTTCGGCGCCGCCGGGCAACGGGCGGACCGGCAGAAAACGCCTTTGCGTCACTTGTCGGTCTCGAGTTGCGTCCCCGACGTCTCCGTGATGCGGCAGCCCTCTGGGACCAGTTGCGTCAGGAGCGCGGAATTGACGGGCGGGATGCAATTTGGCAGCACCCTGACCTCCTGCCTACGCCGGAGGATCTCGATGATCCGGCGGGCTTCAGCAAGAGGCGCCAACTGGCCGAATCCGCCGACGCCGACGTGGATGCAGCGCTGGAGAAGCTGCTCGCGGGCGGGTTCGAGTCCCCTGCTGACGAGGATCCGGCGACGACAGACGAAACTGACTCGGAAGAGGGCGACGGCGGTCCAACAAACAAGGACGACGACCCGCGTTGAGTGGGTAGGTTTTGCCGGTCAGCCCCTCAAGCGGTCCTGTCGGTACTAGGTAGTGGGAGCTAGCGTCCGCTGAGTCCGTGGTCCGCCGCGTAAGCCGCGCCAAGCAGGAACGCCTTGGCTGTTTCAGTGTGAGGGTAATTGTCCAGGAGCGCCCAGAAGGTCCCGTTGTGTGAAGGCTCGATCAGGTGCGCCATCTCATGCAGGATCACATAGTCGATGACCCAATCCGGCATTCCCTGAAGCTTGTGCGACAGCCTGATGGCCCGGGCAGCCGGAGTGGCAGATCCCCAGCGCGAATTCTGGTTGGTAACCCACCGGATGCTGTTGGGCCTCGCGCGTCCTCCCAGGAACCGAGCCGACAATTCTGCAGCGCGCTCGACCAGCCCGGTATCCGAGTGCGTGGGCTGGACGGACTTTGCGTGAAGTTTGGCAACCATTCGTTCGACCCACTGCTTTTCCTGTCCGGCGGTGAAAGTAGCTGGAATCGAAACGACCGCAACTCCGTCCCGCAGATCCACACTGACGGTTCTGCGGCGACGGGCCGAGCGGCGCACTTCCACCGGATAGGGTGCAGTATCCGAGCTGATGGGGAGCTTCTCCTCCTCGGCTGCCCATCGATCCTGAGGGCCGCTAGGCTCTTTCCGCGAGGACACTCAGCACCGACTCTCCGTAGCGGTCCAATTTGGCCGGCCCCACCCCCGCGAGTTGCGCAAGCTTCTCCAGTGAATCAGGGCGGGCTTCTGCGATGGCTACCAGCGTGGCGTCCGTGAAGACAACGAATGCGGGGACGTCAGTTTCACGCGCGGCGTTCAGACGCCACTGGCGCAGTGCTTCAAACGTCTCCTCGCTGTAGTTCGCCGGGCAGTCGCTGCAGCGCCCGATCTTTCGTTCTGCCCCAGAACCCAGCACCTTCCCGCACGTGCGGCAGTGCGCTGGCGCCGATACCTTCCGCTCCCGGCGGGGTATGGGCTGCCGGAATGGACGCGTGCCTCCGGAATCCGGGCGAAGACCATCCAGGAACCTGGATGGTTTGCGTGACGCGCGGCCGCCCGGGGTGCGGGATGTGGACCAGGACAGGCCAAGGTGCTTGCGTGCACGAGTGATGCCGACATAGAGGAGGCGACGTTCCTCGTCGACTGCGTCAGGAGTGTCGGCGAAGGAAATCGGCATCAATCCCTCGCTCAATCCCACCAGGAACACCGCGTCCCACTCAAGGCCTTTCGCCGAGTGAAGCGATGCAAGCGTTACGCCCTGAACCGTGGGGGCGTGTTGTGCTGCTGCCCGTTCTTCAAGCTCGGCGACGAAATCCTGCAGCGTGAAACCCTGCGCTGCGCGGGCCTGGTGAAGCTCGTCGGCAAGCGATACCAGCGCAGCGAGCGATTCCCACTTCTCCCGCACAGCGCCGGAGCTCTGCGGTGCAACTTGGGTGTAACCCAGGGACGCGAGGACATCGCGGACCAGCTGAGGGACGTCGTCATCTGTTGCCACCCGTGCTGCAGCACGCAGCTGCAGCAGGCTGTCGCGCACTTCACGTCGGGCGAAGAACCGCTCGGCACCCCGCAACTGGTAGCCGATTCCCGCGGCGGCGAGCGCCTGCTCATAGGCGCTGGACTGGCCATTGGTCCGGTAGAGGATCGCGATTTCGCTCGCGGGCACGCCGTCACTGAGCAGGCGGGAAATTCGGCGGGCGACCTCCGCTGCCTCAGCCTCGTCATCGCTGCACTCCGTGAAGGTAGGAGCCGGGCCGGGCGGGCGCTGTGCAATGAGTTGAAGTGGCGTGGCCCACGTGCCCGTCCCGCCGCGGCGCCCGGCTTCCGCAGTGCGCGCCGCGAGCAGTGCGTTGGCGAGATTGACGACCTGTGGTGTCGATCGGTAGTCCCGGACGAGCTTGATGACTTCTGCCTGCCGGTACCTGCCGGTGAAATTCAGGAGGTGCGAGCTGGTGGCACCAGTAAACGAGTAGATGGTCTGGCTGGCGTCACCCACTACGCAAAGCTCTTCCCGTTCGCCCAGCCACAGATCCAGGAGCCGCTGCTGAAGCGGCGAAACGTCCTGGTATTCGTCCACCACAAAGTGCCGGTACTGCCCGCGCACTGTTGCTGCCACTTTCGGGTCTTCCTGCAGGATGCCGACGGTGATGAGCAGCACGTCCTCGAAATCGATGGCGTTGCGGTCCACTTTGAGGTCTTCATAGGCACTGAACAGCCGGGCCACAGTTGTGGCATCCATGCCTGCCGGTTCCGCCCGGCCGTTCGCGGACTCGACATAGGTATCCGGTGTCAGCATGGATACCTTGGCCCACTCAATTTCAGCAGCAAGGTCGCGGATTGTGGCGCGGTCGGTGCTGAGCCTCAGCCGCCGCGAGGCTTCGGCGATGAGCTGGGCCTTGTGGTCGACAAGGGCGGGCAGGGTTCCACCGACCGCCTGGGGCCAGAAGTATTGCAGCTGCCTGAGTGCTGCCGCGTGAAAAGTGCGTGCCTGAACTCCCTGTGCTCCGAGGTCGCGGAGCCGGGTGCGCATCTCGGCGGCAGCCCTCGCAGTGAAAGTCACCGCAAGGACCTGTTGAGGCTTGTACACGCCTGTGTGTACGCCGTAGGCGATGCGGTGCGTGATTGCGCGTGTTTTGCCTGTTCCGGCTCCTGCGAGAACACAGAGCGGGCCACTCAGTTGGGAGGCCACCGCCCGCTGTTCATTGTCCAGACCGGCGAGGATCTTCTCTTCGACCGAGCCGTCCACTATGGTCTCCCGGCGAATGGCTCTTCCTCCAAAGGACCGCCGTACCAGTGTTCAATCAATGCTCGTGCAATGGAGGCACCGGATGCAACGGACAACCGCTCCTCCTTCAGACCGGCGAACAGTTCTTCCCTGCTGAACCAACGCACGTCCCTGATTTCGACGCCGTCAGGCACCGGACGTGCATGTGCTGCCTTCGCCGTGAATCCGAGCATCAAGGACGCAGGGAACGGCCAGGGCTGGGAGCCGAGGTACGTGGGCGAGTGAACAACTATTCCTGATTCTTCCTCGACCTCCCGCACGACGGCTGCCTCCAGCGATTCCCCTGGCTCGACGAAACCTGCGAGCGTAGAGAACCGGTTCTGGGGCCACGCAGCGGAGGAGCCCAGCAGCAGGCGGTCTTCCTCGTCCGTCACGGTGACGATGATGGCCGGATCAGTTCGGGGATAGTGCAGGCTTTCATCGGCAGGGCAACGCCTCACCCAACCTCCGTCGATCGGTTCGGTGGGCTGTCCGCAGCGGGGGCAGTGAGTATGGGTGGCGTGCCAGTTGGAGATGGCCACCGCCTCCACGAACAACCCGGATTCCTGTGCCGGCAAATCCGATGCGGCGTCACGCAATCCGATCCAGTCCTCGTCAGCCGCGAGCGCGGGTTGAACGTCTTCATGCTCCACCAGCACGATGTGTGTTCCTGCCGGCATGTCCGCCGTTGTTTCCACCGTACTTCCCAGATAAACAGGGTTCTCCGGACGCTCCACTTCCGCAACAGGGCTCAGCACGAGCCTGCCGTTGCGAAAGGGAGAACGCCTGCGGGCAAGATGCAGGATGCGGGTTTCCGGTTGGTCCCACAATTGATCGAAGAGGTCAGGGGTGATGCGGAAGGTTGAGCCGCGGTCTGCCGTGCCGCGTGCCAGGGGCAGAGATCCGAGTGGTGGGAGGCTTGCGATTGCGGCTGCCTGCATGCCGACGGCTTGGGTCATATTTCTACGGTACGGTCCCGCGCCCACAAAAAGACATTCGAAAGGGCTTTTCTGGAGGAATAGTGGGGGTGAGCGGCGACTCGCCGTTGCTGGACATTCGAGCCGGTGACCTCGCGCGCTTACGGTGGATGATGTGAAACGCTCACCGATGGAACTTGCGGCCCTTGCCAGCGCGGCCGTGCCGGGCCTTGCCCCGACCGGCGTCTCCAGCGCCCCCGATGATCCCGCCGACTTCGAGTCAGCCCTACTGATCGATGACTCCGGCAAGCAGTGGCGCGTTCGCGCACCACGGCACGCCGAGGCCAGCATGCGCCTGGAGACGGAACTGCAGGTACTGCGTGCGTTCACTCCCGCTGTTCGTGCTGAGCTCCCGTTCCTCATTCCTCACGTTGCAGGCACCGTGAGGCTCGGTGACCTTCGCACCTTCGTGTACTCCCACATTGAAGGATCACCGCGGTCTCTCGATGAGCTCGCAAAGGGCGGTCGTGAACTGGCCAGGGAAATCGGCCGCGCAATCGCTGCGGTCCACGAACTGCCCAGGACCCTCGTCAACGAAGCCGACCTGCCTGCGTATGAAGCGAACGAAGTACGGCAGCGCCGGCTCAACGAGCTGGATCAGGCCGCTACCACCGGCAGAATCCCCTCGGATCTGCTGCGTCGCTGGGAGCACGCGCTGGAGGATGTCTCACTCTGGCGATTCAATCCCACCGTGGTCCATGGCGACATCCACGAAGACAACCTGCTCCTTGCGGCGGGCCGCGTCTGTGCGGTGGCAGGATGGACGGACCTTTCCATCGGCGACCCCGCGGATGATTTCGCCTGGCTCGCCGCAACGCAGGACACCGAGTTCGCCGACGAGGTGCACGAGGCCTATGTCAGCGCCCGCCCCGATGCCGCGGACGAGCATCTCTTGCGGCGCGCCGCGCTGGCAGCGGAGTTTGCGCTGGCACAGTGGATGGTTCGCGGCCTGGCCCTCGGCGACGACGGCATGGTCAGCGAAGCCGAAGAGATGATGCGCTCACTCTCCGCCGATCTCGCCGCCGAGGAAGCCGCACTGGCCGCCAACGCTGGGGATGAAGACTTCGTGAGCAGGGATGACGACGCTGAGGTCGCAGCGGCTCCACAGGACCCGGAAAATCTCGAAACTTCCGCTCTCCCCATAATTCCGCGCCCCTAACCGCCGGACCCGGCGCTCGTCGCCTTCCGCACAATTGCTTCCAATGTTTCACTGCTCGCGAGATCGTGTGGCCGAACCAGCTGATCTTCCGCTGCGTAGTAAAACGCTGCCCGAACACCAGCGAGCGGCACGTTTTTCAGACGAGACCATGCCAGCCGGTAGATCGCCAGCTGGATTGCTTTCGCTTCACGGTCCGCCGGCGCCGGAGGCCGCCCGGTCTTCCAGTCGAGGAGGTCCCAGGTGCCGTCGTCGTCCTGAAACACCGCATCAATCCGGCCGCGGACGACAACGGACCCAACGCGTGTTTCCACGGGCACTTCAATGCCGTACGGCACCCGCTGCGCCCACATCGACTGCCGGAACGTTTCGGCAAGCTGCTCAAGCTGCAGGCCGTCGTCCACGAAGGAGTCGGCCGCGCCTGGAAACTCGCCTAGATCGAGCATCCCTGTTGTTCCGTAAAATTCTTCGATCCACGCGTGGAATGCCGTTCCGCGCCGGGCGGCGGTTCCCGGACGCCGTGGCACAGGCCGTCGCAACCGCCGTGCAACGCCGTCGCTATCCTCTGTGAGCTCGACCATCAGGGAGGCGGAGATATGGGTGGGAAGTTCAACCGGTACGGAGGCAAGTCTGCCCTGCTGCCGCGCCAGCGACTTACGGACCTCATCACTCCAGCGTCCCGGTAAGTCAATATCTTCGGTGCCCGGTTCAGGGCCAGAACCATGGCGCAGGTCATCCGCCGCTGCCCGAACAGCCGCCGCAGCCAGCTCCATTCCGCCGCGGCGCCGGCGTAGGGGATCGATTGGCCAGATCGCCCTGTCGCTGTGTGCACGAGCGGGATTGTCAGCGCCCACAGCGACGTCTTCGATCCAGGCCAGTTCCCGGTATCCCGGTTCACCGGCCGCCGCGAGTTCCCGCAGCCGTTCCAGATAGCGGGACGGCGCCGTCGGTTTGGAGCGCCCTCCTCCCCATGCCGACGACGAACAGACGAGGACATGGCGTGCCCGTGTAAGTGCCACGTAGGCGAGCCGCCGTTCCTCACGTTCAGTATGGGTCAGGGCGTCCTCCGCGAACAGTTTTTCGCTGTCAAGCCAGGACTTCTGGTCAGGTTGGTCCCAATCCCACTGCGGCAGCTCTGCGGCATCGCCGCGAAGCTGCCACGGTACCGAAGCATCTCCCGAGCTCCAGCGCGATCCGGTTCCGCTCGGAAAAGAACCCTCATTCATCCCCGGCACCAACACCACGTCCCACTCGAGACCTTTGGCAGCGTGCACTGTCAGTAGTTGAACGGCTTCCCTGCTTGTCTCCAGCGCTGTGACAGGTAATCCATCCTCCTCAGAGTCAGCGGCCTCCAGCCAGGCAAGGAAGGCTTGAACGTCAATGCGGTCCGACGTCGAGACGAACCCGCTGACGGCGTCTGCGAACGCGTCGAGATTGCGCCTGGCCTCGTGCACGCTCACTCCAGGCTTGGCAGCAAGCTCAATATCCAGCAGGAGTGTCTGCTCGATTTCACCGATGAGGCTATGCAGGTCATCTCCCACTGACTGGCGCAGCCCGCGCAGTTCGTCCCGCAGACGTACGAGGCGCTCCCTTCCTGTTTCAGAAAGAGTGCGCCCGCTGCCTGATACCCAGCCCACTGGTGGAAGGTGATCAACGGCGTCAACAAGGCTGGCCGGCTCTGCGTCTTCCGTTGGCGTTGGCAGCTGCTCAGGCTCAGACACGGCTGAATCCCGGGTATTGCCCTGGTGGGCAGCGCCTTCCTGCGCATCAGGCTTTCCGGTGCCCACCCGGAGCTGACTTATCCGGAGCTCCCGATCGTAGGCCAGTTGCCGTGCCCAATCACCGAGCGCCATCAGGTCTGCGCTGCCGAGGCGCCAGCGTGCTCCGGCGAGGAGCCGCAGCATCGCATCTGACCGTTCCGGATCCCCGAGGACCCGAAGCACTGAGAGGATCTCGATGATCTCCGGCGTGCGGAGGAGTCCTCCCAATCCAATGACCTGGACCGGTATCCCCAGCGACTGCAGTTCCTGCCGTAACGGCTCGAACTGCCGGCGCCCGCGGCAAAGAACGGCGATGGTCGGGCGCAGCGGCCGACCGTCGTCGTCCAGATCGAAGTACCGACGCCGCTGCTCCTGAATGATGCGGCTCATCGCAGCCGCCTCATTGGCCTGCGGATTGTCCGGTGCGGATGGGTCCTGCGGCGCAGCGGCGCTTTCGCTGCGGTAGCGCGCAAGATACACCTCTCCCAGCGGTGCCTTTGGCCTCGCTAACAGAGCGGGAACCTTCAGCTGGTGCTGCGGGCCGAGCCATGGAGGCGGTACGTTGAGCGGTTCAGCCACTGCATTGGCCGCCGCAAGGATGCTCGTGGAGTTCCGCCACGCCACAGAAAGATTAACCATGGGCGCTGGCTCCAGCCGGGCACCGGTGTGCACCGGGAATCGTGACCTGAATGTCCCCAGCTGACCGGCTGATGCCCCACGGAACCCGTAGATGGACTGGTGCGGATCTCCCACCGCCGTCACCGACCGGCCGTCACCGAACAGCCTGGCGAAGAGGACCATCTGTGCATGCGAGGTGTCCTGAAACTCGTCGAGTAGGATAACTGCGTATTTCTGCCGCTCAGCATCGACCGCCTGCGGCACTTCGCTGACGATACGTGCGGCCAGCGACACAAGGTCACCGTAATCAAGCTGCCCGCCCTGACTTTTCGCTGCTGCGTACTGTTCCACCAGCTCAGTGACAGTGACACGGGTCCGCAGTTTATTCAGCAGATCGCGTGCGCCCTGCGTGGACGGTTTCGGCTTTCCGAGCAGGTAGGGGCGGGCCGCTACTGAGTCGATCTGCTCGAGCAGTGAAATCCTCACTGCCGCAGGGTCTACAAGGTGCTCGGCACATTCCGAAGCCATGGTGAGAACAGCTCCGGTCAGCGTTGTCCTCGCCGCCGACAGGTGTTCCCATGGGCCCCGGTAGGATTCAACGATTCTGCCTGCCAGCTGCCAGGACTGCGCCGTGCCAAGCATGACGGCATCGCGCTCCACGCCGAGGCGTAGACCGTAGTCCTGCACGATTCCATTGGCGTAGGAGTGATAGGTGGAGATGGTGGGTTCCAGGCGGTCCTCCCCTGACTCAAGAGTGCTCTCTCCCTGGGCACGGTACAACGCCTGAAGTTGTTGCCGGATGCGGGCAGCGAGCTCACCGGCCGCCTTACGGGTGAAGGTGACGCCCAGGATTTGATCAGGCCGAACCAGACCGTTTGCAACGAGCCACACCACGCGGTCGGCCATGGTCTTGGTCTTTCCGGACCCTGCCCCGGCGATCACCAGCAGAGGCTGAAGCGGAGCTTCGATGATGCGGGTCTGCTCTCCGGTCGGGTACAGGATGTCCGCGCTGGTCCCGCCGGCAAGGAGCTGAGCCAATGCTTCCGCGGAGTACATTGACGCAGTATCCGCCGACGCAGTATCAGTCGCCCGGAGGTGTGCCGCTTCCAGGCTCATTCGGTTACCTGCCTTCCCTCAACGCACAGCGGGCAAATCTCCGGCAGCCGGCACCCGGCGCCGCCGTACGCTGACCGGCTGGGGTCGTGGACGGTTTCAAATTCAGCCGCAGACATCAGTCCAGCAGCCTGCTGAATCATCTCCTGCGGCCAGGAGTCCTCTGGCCCGAGGGCGGGCTGATCCTGAACCTTGGGGGACTTGGCACTTGTGCCAAGGTGCACGAGCGCGGCTCCCCCTAGCGTCTGTATTTCCGCGGGTTCTGCAACCATTCCGGGATTGTCGGCGAGCCCGCCCGCACTGGCAGCGACCTGATACGCGGCAAGCTGCGGGTGGGCCGGCATATCGAAATCCTTTGGGGCTTTCCTCCCGGTCTTGAGATCCACAATGAATAGTCCGCCATCATGGGTAGTTTCGAGGCGGTCGATCTGCCCGCGGAGGCGCGCCTGCCGCTCTCCGCCTTCAACAATCACCGGCAGGTCAACGCTGAAGCTCACCTCAGTGCCGGCCAATGTGCGGCCGGACTTTCTCATCTCCACGAGGTAAGCGCCGAGCTTCCTCACCATTTCCTCGGCACGCCGGAGGTCCGCCTTGGTTTCCCAGGTGTCCTTCATACCGAGGGCGGGCCAGCGGCGGGCCAGTTCCGCGACGTATTGGTTTCCCGTGGCGTCCGGCATGTCCTGTGCGATGGAGTGGACGAGCGTCCCCAGTGACCTGGCGAAGTCAGTGGGCCGTTCTCCTCCAGCCGCCGAGACAAACCAGTTCAGAGGTGAGGCCAGTACCGCCTCCACCTTCGAGGGTGAGACCGGTATGACGGCATCAGGGGGAATGACCGGATCCAACGTAGAGAGCGCCGACAGGCCCCACCACTGTGCGGGATCTGCACCCGGAACCCGCGGCTCGTGGAGCATCATCCTTCCGAGGTGCCGGACGGCTTCGGCAGCGGTGTCGGCATTTCGTTCAGGTTGCTGGGCGTACTTCCGCAGCTCTGCAACGAGCGCACGCAGGGTCAGCGGACGCTTCACCTCCGTTCGGGGGCGCTCGTAAGTACCGGGCGGAAGCGGGTCGAGGATTTCCAGGAAGGAAGAAGGCTGCTGATCTTCCGACGAAACCGCCACGCAGACCAACTCTTCGGACGCACGGCTGATCGCGGTCGAAAAACTTCGCAGTTCGTCGGCCCGAGTCAACTGCATCAGGGAAAGCGGATCACGGTGATACCGGAAGTCCCGGCCATGCTCCAGAAGCGCAACCAAATCACCTGAGCCCAGCAGCTCTCCCCTGACCCTGAGATTGGGCCATACCCCCTCCTGTACGCCAGCCACGATCACTACCGGCCATTGGCGGCCGGCCGCAGCGGCCGGTGTCATGACCGCGACGGCGGCTCCTTTCTGGGCGCGTGCTGCGAGCGTGTCCATTGGAAGCTCCTGGCTCAGCAGGTACTCCAGGAAACCGGTTGTGGGTGCCCCCGGCATCTGGTCCACGTAACGCTCGGCCGTCTGAAACAGTGCAACAACGGCATCGAGATCCCGGTCCGCGCGTGCCGCTGACGCTCCCTGTTGGACTGCAGCCTCTTCCCATCGGGAGGAGAGCCTGGATGCGGACCACACCGCCCACAGCACTGTTTCAGGCGTACTCGCCTCATCCTGCAACGCGTCACGACCAGCGCTCAGCATCCCATGCAGCCGCCGGACCGGGCGGAGTTGCGCCCTGGGGTCATCAAACGAAGCCTCAGCCAGAAGATCGACAATCAGCTGGTCAGAGTTCCTTGCTCCCCCTTCCAGCCGTTCCTCCTGCCTCAGCAGTTGACGCAGGCGGCGAATCTCAAGCGGCCCGGCCCCGCCGATCCGGGATGTCATGAGTGAAACGGCCAATTCCGCATCAAGCTCTCTCACTCCCGTCACGGCGGCGAGGATGTCAAGCAATGGCCGGACTGCCGGTTCATCGCGGATAGCACGCTCGGCCGGCGGGACGCTGACGGGGATGTCCTGGCCCGCGAGGTACCGCTGAAGCTCAGTAACCTGCGTGCCCGTCCTGGTGATAACGGCGATCTGGTCAAAGCTCCGCCCGTCATCAACATGTGCCTCCAGAATCCGTTGCGCAACGTAGCGCTGCTCATGGAAACCAGAGTCAACCACGTGAACGGAGAGAGTTCCGGCTGTTGGAGTGTCAGCATCGGCCTGTGCCTTGACTGCAGCGGCTTCACCTGGCTCTGTCAGCCTTCGGTAGCCCACAGGCGTTCCGCTCACAGGCGTCCTCGCCGCAATCGATGCCCAGCCCGATGCAAGCATCCCGGACAGGCGGTGGGAGGTGGTCAACTGCACGGTGCGGACCCCACCAAGCACCTCGTGCAACCGCGCGGCAAGCTCTGGACGGGCACCACGGAAGCCCTGTACTGCGGTGTCGGGGCAGGAGGTAATCAAAGCATCTTTTCCCTCGGCAAGAACGCCGCACAGCGCGTGCATGGCCGTGTTGGACTCCTGATAATCATCGATCAGGATCAGGGAATATTTACTGCGTTCCTCAACGCAGAATCCGGGATTGGTTTCAAGGATGCCCCGCGCGGCGGTCAGGATTCCGGCGGGATCAAAAGCCTCCGGCATCCGGAGGTCCAGAATGTCCCGGTACTCACTGTAGAGGGCTGCTGCGGCGACCCATTCGGGTCGATCAAACCTGCGCCCGAAGTCAGCAAGCTCTTCAGCATGCACACTGAACTCGCTCACACGGTCAAAGAGCTCCCTAATCTCCTGCCTGAAACCTCTTGTTCCAAGAGCGAGCCGTAATCCCGGAGGCCATCGCGCCTCCAGCTGACCCGATAGGCGATGGCCCTCCAGGAGTTCCTTGATGATCAGGTCCTGTTCAGCGCCGGAAAGCAGCCGGGGAGAACGGGTCAGCTCGGGCAGCAGCCCTGCCACGCGGGCTCGACGGATGAGGTCGAAGGCGTAGGACGACCAGGTACGTGCCGGCGGCGCGCTTACGCTGCGGTCCAGACGGGAAGTGACCTCATCCCGAAGGCGTGCTGTGGCCATCCTGGTGGGCGCCATGATGAGGATCCGGTGAGGTTCCACCTTTGAGTCCAGAACCCGGCTGACCGCGGTCTCCACCAACAGCTGCGTCTTGCCGGTTCCCGGACCGCCAAGGACAAGCACCGGGCCCTCTCCCGGGCCCAGGGCCAGCACCTCCTGTTGTTCGGCGCTGAGGACCGGGGTGGGCAGTGCCTGCCCGGCATTGGCCGGCAACCGCAGGCCAGCGGCGGGTAGGCGAACTGCGTCGACGCGCGGAGAGCTACTCATGCTTACAGCCCATCATCCGGCTCCGACAATTCGGGTGGACTCTCGTCCCAGGTTGGAACCGCAGCGTGAAAGTCGGCACGGATGCGCTGAAGCGCGGCCTGCTCTGCCGGCCCGGGATTCCAGCGGGACTTCTGCACATCGACCCGGCACCCGGCGGAACCGCCCGCCTCCCGACTCCGTTCGGCCACGGGCCGCAACGCCGTTGATTCGTCCAGATAGTGGCCGACTGCGGTAGCTTCCAACCCCAGCGGCGGCTTACCGTCAGCGCGGAGAACGCGCCACCACGGAACATCGGCGCCTCCGCGCGACATGACCGCTCCAACCTGACGCGGGCCGCCCTTTTCAAGGATCACGGCGATATCGCCATACGTCAGCACCTTCCCTGAGGGAATCAGGCTGACGACGTCGAGGACCGCCTCGTCATAGTCCAGACCTTTCTCGTGCACCAACCCAGACTATCGACAAGCGAACAGCAGCCTGGACGGCTCCCGGGTGCCGACGAACAGCAGAAACGGAAATGTCAGAGCCCCCGGATAGCGTCGGAGCCATGAACAGCTGGCACATGTGTCCCCGGGCGGCCTTCGATCTTGAAACAACCGGCCGCGATCCCCTCACCGCACGTATCGTGACGGCCTCGATCATCCTCGTCGATGGCCGCGGCGAGGTTCAGGAGCATCATGAGTGGCTGGCCGATCCCGGGGTGGACATTCCACCCGAGGCCACTGCCGTCCATGGCATTGCCAGCCAGACGGCGCAAGCGTACGGGTCCCCTGCCTCCCTCGTAGTGAGCCAGATTGCAGCCGTCCTCCTCGGGTTCTTCCGGGACCGAATTCCGGTGCTTGCTTTCAACGCGCGCTATGACTTCACGGTCCTCGCACGTGAGGGTGTGCGCCATGGTGTTGGAACACCCAACCCGTTTCCGGTGCTGGACCCGTACGTGATGGACAAGCACGCAGACCGCTTCCGGCCGGGAAAAAGAACTCTCACCGCCATGTGCGCGCATTACGGCGTCCCGTTGGAGAACGCGCATACTTCGGCCGCCGATGTCCTGGCGACTCTCGGCGTGGCCGCGGTCCTGGCGGAGCGGTTCCCGCACCTGCGCAAACCTGCCTCGGAGCTGCATGAGTTCCAGATGACCTGGGCGCTCCGGCAGGCCGAAAGTTTCCAGGAATACCTCCGCCGCAGCAATCCGGATGCAGTGGTGGAGGGCCAGTGGCCGGCGATCGCCTCGTGAGTGCAAACGGAATACCGGCGCCCAGGCTGACTCAGCCACCACCTAGAAGCCGCACAATCTTCGACGAAACGGGCATAAATTACGACGACAATGCCTTATCAGTGATCCTCAGCACTAAATTTCAGCCGGATCTTTCACACGTGCCAGAATTGCAGAGCATCGATGCGCGCCTGCCACGGCCGGTTCCCCGGCGGCCCCGGCTGCCGCTTCCTCCCGAACGGCGCGCTGACAATACTTCTTCCCTGCTCGCCGGAGCAGGGGATCCGCAGCCGATCCTGCGGAGCCCCACACAGCATGAGGACCAATGATTACAGTCACCAACCTGCGCAAAACCTACCGCCAGGGCGAGCGAACCATCACGGCTCTGGACGATGTCACCCTTTCAGTGCCCAAAGGTTCAATCCACGGCATTGTGGGACACTCGGGCGCAGGCAAATCAACTCTCGTCCGGTGCCTGACCCTTCTTGACCGCCCTTCGTCCGGCTCAGTCGTCATTGACGGCCGGGACCTTACGCGCGTCAAGGATTCCGAAGTCCGGACAGCCAGGCGTCGTATCGGCATGGTCTTCCAGCATGCCAACCTCATGGACTCGAGGACGGCCTCCCAGAATGTTGCACATCCCCTGGAGCTGGTGAAGACCCCAAAGGGGGAGATCGCCCGGAAGGTCGGCGAATTGCTCTCCCTGGTCGGCCTCGCAGAATTCGCAGACGCCTACCCCTCCCAGCTCTCCGGCGGCCAAAAGCAGCGCGTAGGAATCGCCCGGGCGCTGGCTTCGGATCCGGACGTGCTGCTGTGCGACGAGCCCACCTCGGCGCTCGACCCCGCCACCACTGAGGACATCCTCACGCTCATTCGCAACCTCACCCACACGCTGAACCTGACGGTCCTGGTCATCACGCATGAGATGCACGTGGTGAAGCGGATCTGCGATTCGGTGTCCCTGCTTGAGCGCGGCCGCATCATCGAGCACGGTCCCCTTCAGGACGTTGTCGGTAACCGCACCGGCTCCCTGGGCAAATCCCTGATGCCGCTGCCCTCCACCGCCGTGAATCAGTCTCTACCCGAGCTGGACCTGTTGCTGGTCGGAAGGAGCGCTTCAGCGCCGGTCCTCTCCGAACTGACCCGGCGCTTTGATGCCAGTGTGAACGTCATCGCAGGAACGGTGGAGACACTCGCAGGCTCCCGTTTCGGCAGGCTACGCGTTGAAGTTGATTCCCCGAGGCCTATCAGCGAAATCACCGCCTATCTCGAAGACGCCGGCGTGCACGTGGAGGTTGCGGCATGAATTTCCTCGACAATCTTTTCGAGAACCCTGGAATTACAGAAGCGCTGCCGGAGGAGTTCCTCGCGACTCTCCAAATGATCGGTATCTCGGGATTTTTCACGCTGCTGATCGGACTTCCGCTCGGTGTTTTTCTGCATACCAGCAGCCCGGGAGGCCTGCGTCCCATGCCGGTGACAAACCGCGTTGTGAGCGATGTGGTTGTGAACATCACGCGGTCAATTCCCTTCGCGATCCTCATGGTGTCCCTGATTCCGCTGGCCCGCCTCCTGACCGGATCCTCGATCGGTCCCGTTGCTGCGTCAGTATCGCTGAGTATCGGAGCCATCCCGTTCTTTGCCCGTCTTGTGGAGACGAGCCTGCGTGACGTCACGCCAGGCAAGATTGACGCCGCCCTTGTCATGGGTTCCACCCGTCTCCAGGTGATCACCAAGGTCATGATCGCCGAGGCCCTTCCGTCCTTGATTGCTGCTTTCACGACAACCCTCGTCGCTCTCGTGGGGTACTCAGCCATGGCAGGAATCATCGGTGGCGGAGGTCTGGGCAGACTGGCCTATAACTATGGCCTGCAGCGGTTCGACACCACAGTGATGGTGGTCATTATCGTGATCATTGTCGCGATTGTGCAGATCATTCAGTTCATCGGGGACCGGCTTGCCCAGCGGGTGGACCACCGAACAGCGGCCACGGCCGGTGCCCGCCGCAGCAGACAGGCCCGTCGCGCAGAAGCCGCGAACGTCGTCGGAGTCTGACACTGACCCACAACTTGCCGCGCTTTTCAGGCGCGGCCGACGACGGCCGGTAGCCGCCAGCCGTCTTGAACCCGGCGCCCGGATAACCCCGGCCGCCGGTACTACGAAAGGAACGCACTGAACATGCGTAAGCAGTTTTCGCTGGCAGCCGCCGGACTGGCCGCTCTTCTTGCCCTCTCAGCGTGCGGAGCGGGCGACAGCGCTCCGGCCGCCGCCGTCGAAACCCTCGATCCCGCCAGCCCGGCTACGGTTACCGTAGGCGCGAGCCCGGTACCCCACGCCCAGATTCTGGAGTTCGTACGTGACAACCTGGCCGAAGGCAGCGGCATTGAGCTCGAGATCCAGGAGTTCGACGACTACACCACTCCCAACATCGCGCTGAGCGAAGGCGACCTGGATGCCAACTACTTCCAGCACCTGCCCTACTTCGAGAGCCAGGTCGAGAGCCAAGGCTATGAGTTCGCCCATGGTGAGGGCGTGCACATCGAGCCCTACGCTGCCTTCTCCGAAAAGCACAACGACGTCGCGGCTATCCCCGACGGGGGTCGCGTAGCCATCACCAATGACCCCTCCAACCAGGCGCGCGCCCTCACGCTCCTGCAGGAAGCCGGCCTGCTGGAGAACATCGAAGCAGAGGCCTCCGTCCTGTCGCTGACCGAGGAGCAGAATCCCAAGGGTCTCGAGTTCATCGAGAATCAGCCGGAGTTGCTGCTCAATGATCTGCAGGATCCGACCGTAGATCTTGCCATCATCAACGGAAACTACATTCTGGACGCCGGTCTCAGCACGGAGAACGCCCTCATTGTGGAGTCCGTCGAAAGCAACCCGTATGCGAACTTCCTCGCCTGGAACACCTCCTCCGAGGGTGATGCACGCATCGCCAAGCTCGAGGAGCTGCTGCACTCCCCCGAGGTCAAGCAGTACATCGAAGAAACCTGGCCGAGCGGTGACGTAGCTCCCGCCTTCTAGGACTTCCCCCGCTTCCACAGATACAGAACAGGAATGGCCGGCGCCCCACTGGGGGCGACCGGCCATTCCTGCGCCCTGGATGAAGACCGCGTGAAAGCTAGACGCCCGGGGGCGTCGCTCCTGCGGCAGCTGCGGCGCGCGCGGCGGCCGGCAGCGCCGACACAATGAGTTCCATCGCGGCGTCGTCGTGGGCCGAGGAAAGGAACCACGCTTCGAACACCGACGGCGGGAGGTAGACGCCGGATTCAAGCATGGAGTGGAAGAACGGCGCATACCGGAACGTTTCCTGCGCCTGGGCGTCGGCGTAGTTCACCACGCCGCGCTCGGACGTCCCAAAGGCGATGCTGAACAGGTTCCCGGCACGCTGGACTGAATGGTCGACGCCGGCCCGGGACAGTTCCTCCGATACCGCGGCGGAGAGCTCCAGGGAGCGGGCGTCGATGTGCCGGTAGACCTCGTCGGTTGCGTGGGTCAACTGGGCAACTCCTGCCGCCATGGCCAGCGGGTTCCCGGAGAGTGTGCCCGCCTGATAGACCGGTCCCAGCGGCGCCAGGTATTCCATGACGTCTGCCCGGCCACCGAGCGCAGCGGCAGGAAGCCCGCCACCGATCACCTTGCCGAATGTCAGCAGGTCCGGGGACCACCCCTCGCCCTCGCCGACAAGGCCCCAGTAGCCGCCTGGACCCACTCGGAAGCCCGTGAGGACCTCGTCCATGATGAAGAGCGCACCGTACTCTGCGGTGATCCTGGACAGCGCCGCATTGAAGCCGGGGGCGGGTTCGACTACGCCCATGTTGGCCGGGGCAGCTTCGGTGATGACCGCCGCGATGGAAGCTCCGTGCTCGGCAAAAGCGGCTTCCACCGCCTCAACATCGTTGTACGGCAGCACAAGCGTCTCGGCTGCAGTCGCGTCCGTCACGCCGGCGGATCCCGGGAGTGCCAGTGTCGCAACCCCCGACCCGGCGGCCGCGAGCAGCCCGTCCAGGTGACCGTGATAACAGCCGGCAAACTTCACAATGAGGTTGCGGCCCGTGAACCCGCGCGCCAGGCGGACCGCGGTCATGGTCGCTTCAGTGCCGGTGGAAACCATACGGATGCGTTCGACGGCGGACACCCGGTCCCGCACCAGCTGCGCCAATTCGGCTTCAGCCGGCGTGGACGCGCCGAAGGACAGCCCGCGATCAGCCGCCTGATGGACTGCGTCCAACACCGCGGCATGGGCATGCCCGAGCAGCGCCGGCCCCCAGGAGCACACCAGGTCAACGTACCGGCGGTCGTCGGCGTCGGTCACGTATGGACCCTGTGCCGACACGAGGAAGCGGGGAGTGCCGCCCACGGAGCCGAAGGCCCGCACCGGCGAATTCACCCCGCCGGGCATGAGCGTCTGTGCCCGCGCGAAGAGATCCTCGGAGTGTGTCATTTACTTGCTCTCCTTCAGCCAGATGGCGAGCTCGGTGGCCCAGTACGTGAGGATGATCTGCGCTCCCGCACGCTTGATACCGAGCACTGACTCCTCAATGGAACGACGACGGTCAATCCAGCCGTTCGCGGCAGCAGCCTCGATCATGGCGTATTCGCCCGAGATCTGGTAAGCGGCAACCGGAACCGGCGACATAGCAGCCACGTCCGCGACGATATCGAGGTAGCTCATTGCCGGCTTGACCATCACCATGTCAGCGCCTTCCTCGAGATCCAGTTGCACCTCGTGAAGCGCTTCCCGGCGGTTGGCCGCATCCATCTGGTACGTCCGGCGGTCACCGGTCAGCTGCGAGTCCACAGCCTCCCGGAAAGGACCGTAGAACGCGGAAGCGTACTTGGCCGCATAAGCCAGCACGGAGATCTCCGGATGACCGGCATCATCAAGGGCGCGGCGGATGACACCCACCTGGCCGTCCATCATCCCGGACGGGCCGAGCACGTGCGCGCCCGCGTTGGCCTGGGCAACCGCCATCTGCGCATAGAGTTCCAGCGTTGCGTCATTGTCCACGGCACCGTCGTCCGCCAGCACACCGCAGTGGCCGTGGTCGGTGAACTCATCCAGGCACACATCGCTCATGATGACGAGGGCATCCCCCACTTCAGAGCGGACATCAGCGATGGCGCGGTTGAGGACGCCGTCGGGATCGATTCCCGCGCTCCCTGTCGCGTCACGGTGCGCAGGAATGCCGAAGAGCATGATGCCTCCGATGCCAAGCCCGGCGGCTTCCGCTGCAGCACGCTTCAGGGTGGCCGAGCTGTGTTGAACCACTCCCGGCATCGAACTGATAGGGACGGGCTCGGTCAGTCCTTCACGGATGAATGCCGGCAGAACCAGCTCTGCCGGACTGAGCCGGTTCTCCGCCGTCAGCCGGCGGATTGCCGGGGTGGAGCGCAGCCGGCGGGGCCGGTGTTGAGGGAAGCTCATGCGTTAGTTCCTCTTCCGATGATTGACGACGGCGGTGCTCACCGCATCTGCAATTCCTGCCGGGCTGGGGGCGGATGCTGTTGCGTCGATCCGCATTCCCAGCGCTGACGCGTCCCGCTCCGTGCGGCGCCCGATGGCGACCGTTGCCACGGTGCCGGGCAGCGATTCCATCATGGCATGCAGCCGGGCCGCGATGCTGGGTGACGTGAGAACGACGACGTCGATTCTTCCCTGCCGAAGGTCGCCCAACAATTCCTTTTGCGTGACCGTTCCTGCCGGCTCGCCGGGGTTGGCGCTGACGGTATCGCCGTCGACCGAGTCGCCGGTGTCAGCACCGTCGTTGACGGCACCGACCCGCCGTTCGGCAGCAGCGGGATAACCGACAGTGACGTAGGCGGTGACCGCGTCGATCATCCAGCCGCGGCCGGCCAGGCCTGCCCGCAGCGTGTCGGCGGCAAGATCCGATTGGGGCAGCAGGGCACGAGCCGGCTGCGCAGGCAGTTCTGCCAGAAGCCCTTCAGCAGATTGGTCCTCCTCTGGGGTCAGCTGAACGTTCACTCCGAGTTCCGCGAGCGCAGCACCGGTAGCGGCTCCAACGGCGGCTACCTTTACGGAACCGATGAGCGATGACAGGGAAACCCGCCGAACGCGTGCCCGCTGCGCTAGAACGCGCACGGTTGTAACGCTCGTGAGCACCAGCCAATCGTAGGAATCTGCAGCATCCAGGAACCGGTCCAACTCAGCGGTATCTGCGGGAAGTTCCCAGTCGATCAGCGGAACCAACAGCGTCTTTGCGCCACGCCGGGTCAGTTCCGCTGCCATTGCGGCACCCCGATCCGCACTCCGGAGCAGCGCGACGGTCAGTCCTGACAGATCACCGTTAGTGCGACCGACGGTCATAGATCCGCGCTGAGCCCGGCAATTTCCGCCGCACCGTTCGCGAGCAGTTCTTCGGCCAGCACGACGCCGGCGCTGGTTGCTCCACCCACTGAAAGGTCCGCGGTGATTTCTGTGCGGCGCAGCAAGCGGCCGCCGTCTGCGCTGCACACCACAGCTTCCAGGGTCAGCACGTCGTCAGTCACTGTGGCATGGGCGCCGATAGGAGCCGTGCAGCCGGCTTCGAGCCTGCGCAGAACCGCCCGTTCAGCCGTAACGGCGAGTCGGGTGGGTAAGTGATCATACTGTCGGAGAGCCTGGGCGAAAACGGAGGCACCGGCGTCGTCGGAGCGGCATTCGACAGCCAGTGCGCCCTGCCCCGGCGCGGGCAGCATCAATTCGGTCGCCAGATACTCCGTGATGAGCCCCTGGCGGCCGAGGCGCGTCAGGCCCGCAGCGGCCAGCACCACGGCGTCGAGGTCCCCCGGTCCGCCATCCACCAGGCCGGCGACCCGGGCCAGACGGGTATCCACATTGCCGCGGATATCGATGATGGAGAGGTCAGGACGGGCAGCCCTGAGCTGTGCAGCGCGTCGCGGAGAACCGGTCCCTACACTGGAGCCTTCGGGCAGCCCGGCCAGTGTCAGTCCGTCGCGGGCGCACAGTGCATCCCGGATATCGGCGCGTTCGGGGACAGCCGCAACGGTAAGGCCTTCGGCTTCCCCTGTCGGTAGATCCTTGAGGGAATGGACCGCGACGTCGCAGTTGTCATCCAGCAGTGCCTCGCGAAGGGCTGCCACAAAGACACCGGTGCCGCCGATCTGGGACAGGGACGCACGGTTGACGTCGCCGGTGGTGCTCACGCGCACGAGCTCGTAGCCGAATTCGCCCAGAGCTGCGAGCGATTCCGCCACCGTCGTGGTCTGCGTCAGCGCGAGCGCACTGGCACGGGTTCCTACCCGCACGGCCGGGGTCATGCCTGTTTTGCTCCCGGGACCCCGACGGTGGAATCGGCACCGGCGACAGTGGGCTTCTCTCCCCTGCGGTTTGCGCAGCAGTTGGGCCTGCAGACGTCATACCAGGGACCAAGGTCCGTGGTGGAAGGCCGCTCGATGATGGTGTTGTCCGCGGTGCGCTCGCTGACCAGGTCAATGAGGCCGCTGACGAATTTCGCATGCGTGCCGGGCGTCGGAACGCGCTCGGCTACCAAACCCAGTTCCGCGCAGGTTTCCATCGCCTCGGTATCAAGGTCCCAGACAACCTCCATGTGGTCACTCACGAATCCCAGCGGCACGATGACAACACCCTTGACACCGGTGGCCGCGAGGTCACCCAGGGCGTCGTTGATGTCCGGCTCCAGCCATGGCACGTGCGGTGCCCCCGATCGCGACTGGTACACGAGCGACCATTCGGAATCTGCCGCCGCCGGCACGCGGTCTAGTACAGCCTGCGCAGTGGCAAGGTGCTGGGCAACGTAGGCGCCCTCATCGAGGACCGGCCCGCCGGCTTCGTTCCGGGGGCCGGCGGCTTCGGCGTCAGCGGTGGGAATGGAGTGGGTGGCGAACATGATATGCACCGGAGCCCCGGACTCGCCGTCTGCGGCGAGGCGTTCCTGAACGGACTTCAACCCGCGGGTGACTCCCTCGACGAACGGCTCCACAAACCCGGGGTGATCGAAGTACTGGCGGACCTTGTCCACTTCAAGCCGGCCGGCCAGCCCAGTTTGAACCAGCGCCATACCGAGGTCCTCCCGGTACTGCCGGCAGCTGGAGTAGCAGGAGTATGCACTGGTGGTGACGGCCAGGATGCGGCGGTGACCGGCGTCGTACGCTTCCTTCAGGGTGTCCGCAATGAAGGGGGCCCAGTTCCGGTTGCCCCACAGCACCGGCAGGTCAATGCCGCGGCGGGCAAGCTCTGCCTCCATCGCGGCCTTCAGTTCGCGGTTCTGCTGGTTGATCGGACTAATGCCGCCGTTGGCCCGGTAGTGGTGCGAGACCTCTTCCAGACGCTCGTCGGGGATGCCGCGGCCGCGGGTGACGTTGCGGAGGAAGGGAATGACATCATCCTGGCCTTCGGGGCCGCCAAAGGACGCAAGCACGATCGCGTCGTAATTCTTCGGTGCCATCCGTCCGTTTTCATCGACGCCGTCAAGTGGATTGAACGTGGACGTGCTCATCGGAGTACCTCTGCTACTTCCCGGGCGTTGATCCGCCGGCCCGTGTAGAACGGAACTTCTTCGCGGACATGCCGCCGGGCTTCGGTTTCCCGCAAGTGGCGCATGAGATCCACCAGATCCACGAGCTCGGGAGCTTCCAGGGCCAGAATCCATTCCCAGTCGCCAAGGGCAAACGAGGACACCGTGTTAGAGAGCACCTGGGGGAACTTGCGCCCCTTCATGCCGTGGTCGTAGAGCATTTCGCGTCGTTCCTCGCTGGGAAGGATGTACCAGTCATAGGACCGCACAAAGGGATAGACACAGACCCATTCCGCCGGCGCCACTCCGCGGGCGAACGCGGGCGAATGGCTCTTGGAGAACTCGGCATCACGGTGTACGCCCATGGCGGACCACGCGATGTCTGCACCGGCGAGGGTTGCCGTCCGACGGAGGGTACGGACGGCGCTCTGGAGATCCTCCGCCTGGGAACCGTGGAGCCAGATCATGATGTCTGCGTCTGCACGCATGGCGGAGACGTCATAGAAGCCGCGGACGCTGACGCCTGCTGCCTCGAGTTCGGAAGTGGCAGTTTCGAGCGCTGCGCCGTTGTCCGGAGCCCCGGCCGACCGCTTGAAGACTGTCCAGAGCGTGTAGAACTGATCCGTTCCAGTGTCCTCACCGCTCTGCGACGTGTGGCTGGCGGAGGTACTCTGCACGTGGTTATAGCCCGCATTTTCGCTCATGGATCCAGTCTGCTCCTGTCAACAGGCAAATAAAAATTAGAGAGTTCTACAGTCAGTAGAAGGTTACCAATCTCACAACGCCGGGTGTCAACGATCCACGAGCAGGCGCCTGGCCAGTGCAGCCCCGCGGTCACGGGCATTGTCGATCACCGCTACCAGCCCCGTGCCCGCAAGCCATGCACCGGTGAGTTCAAGCCCGGGCTCAGCGGCTGCCGCAGCGCGAATGCGGGCAACCCGGTCCCGGTGCCCCAGCGTGGCGTGCGGCAGTGCATTGTTCCATCTCACTACGTCCCAGTCAACGACGTCCGTCTGCGTGATCTCGACCCCAAGAAGCGCCGATGCATCCTGCAAGGCGGCCAGATAGAGGTCAGCGTCGGGTTGTTGTGCCGCTTCGTCGTCAACTGCGCCGCGACCGAAGGACAGGCGCAGCACGTGGCTTCCCGGGCCTGCCCGCTCGGCCAACCACAGCCACTTGGCGGTGGCGTGAGTCAACGCCTTTGCCCGCATACCGGGCGCATCCCTGGCTACCAGCACGCCCGTCCCGCGCGGCGCCGCATCGAGCTCCGGCACATCAACCACCAGGCTGACCAGAGCCACCGCCGGTACCACAGCCGGACGGTCGTCGGCCAGTCCCGGTACCGTCGGCGTCAGCAGGTCGACGGCGGTGGGACCGTCAGTTGCAACCACCACGGCATCGGTCTGCATAGCGCCGGTCCGGGTGGTCACGGTCCAACCGTTGGCAGTGCGCTGCACGCGCTGCACGCGCTCCGATGCCCGAAGGACTGCGCCGTCACGCTCCAGGCGCTGGGACAGCGCAGACGCCAACTGGTGCATCCCACCCTCAAGACCCGCGACGGCGGTGCCCGCCGGCGCAGCTTTCCGCATGGCGCCCACTGCCGCGCCGAGCGATCCGTGCTTACGCATCATTGCCCGTAATCCGGGGGCGGCCGCGTCGACATCGAGGTCATCAGGATCAGCCGAGAGCACACCACCGACGACGGGAGCCACCAACCGCTTCAGCACCTCCGGCCCCATCCGGGCGCGTACCACCGCACCGAGGCTGAGCTGATCCTGGTTCAGCAGGTTGCCCAGGGGCAACGCACGGTCCAGGCCCGCCCTGAGGCTCGCTGCACGCCCGATCAGCCCGGGCAGCGCAGGATCGCGCACATCCGCGGGTATCCCAAGGATTCCGGATTGTGGCAGCGGGACCGCGGTGGACCCGCTCTCCGCTGACCGCAGGTACAGCCACGCACCGGCCCCATTCGGGGTGCGGATCAAGTCGCCCAGCCCGAGCTCACGCGCCAGAGCCGGCACAGTGTCGGAGCGGGTCGAGAACGACTCCGCACCGGCGTCGAGCGTTAGTCCGGCCAGTTCATGGCTGGCTACGGACCCTCCGAACACCGCAGAGGATTCAAGCACGGTCACGTGCAGACCCGCCACCACCAGTTCCCGCGCAGCGCACAATCCGGCGATCCCGCCTCCGATGATGACGACGGCGGGGCCAGCCTCGACCTGCTTCCCTCGGATCATCGGCTCGGCGGCACCGAATGAATGAGTGAAACTACCCTGGTCAACACCTCGGGGTCAGCATCGGGCGGAACGCCGTGCCCGAGGTTGACAACGTGACCGGGAGCAGACGATCCCGCTTCCAGCACTGCCCGTACGTGCGCTTCGAGTACCTCCCACGGTGCCGAGAGGAGAGCTGGATCGATGTTGCCCTGCAGCGCGACCGTTCCGCCGAGTCTCCTGTTGGCTTCGTCGAGCGGAAGGCGGTAGTCCACTCCCACCACATCGACGCCGACATCCCGCATGGCCACCAGGAGCTCCGAGGTGCCCGTTCCGAAATGCACGAGCGGTGCTCCGAGGTCACGGATATGATCGAGCGCACGGGATGACGCCGGCGCAACGTGCTCTACGTAGTCGTCTAGCCCCAGCGATCCGGCCCACGAATCGAACAGCTGACCGGCACTGGCGCCGGCTTCCAGCTGCGCCCGCAGGAACAGGCCGGAGGCGTCTGCCGCCCACTCGGTGAGTGCCCGCCAGGCATCGGGATCCGCGTGCATCATGGTGCGGGGACCCAGGTGATCGCGGGACGGCCTGCCCTCGACCATATAGGCAGCGAGCGTGAATGGAGCGCCTGCAAAGCCGATCAGCGGCGTGCTTCCCAGTTCAGCGACGGTACGGGCCACCGCCTCCCGGATCGGATTCAGTGCCCGGTCCGTCAGTTCAGGTAACGCTGCGATGTCCGCCGCGCTGCGGATGGGGCTTCCCAGAACGGGGCCAACACCGGGCACAATGTCCACGTCCACGCCCGCGAGCTTGAGCGGGATCACGATGTCGGAGAAGAAGATGGCGGCGTCGACGTCATGGCGCCGCACAGGCTGCAGGGTGATCTCGGCGGCCATGGCGGGATCAAGGCAGGCGTCAAGCATGGCTGTGCCCTCCCGCAGCGCGCGGTACTCCGGCAACGAGCGTCCCGCCTGCCGCATGAACCAGACGGGTCTGCGGGACGGTGTCCGGCCGAGGTAGGACTGGATAAGCGGAGACTCCGACGTCGTTCCGTCCGTCAGGGGGTGCGTTGCGCTGAGGGTCATGGGTCGATTCTGCCGAAGTTCGACCCGCTTGGATAACCGCGTTCCTCGCTGGTGGTCGAAATCACCTTCCTGCAGGGACGAACCGAAGCGGCCATCCGCCTTCACTTCCGCTCAAGGGCGCGGATTCCGACGCTGTAAGGACCTTGGTGAGTTAGGCAACCCTATTAGGGTCCCGATGCCCGTCTTGGCTATGCTGGAATGGCTGTGAATTACT
Source organism: Arthrobacter sp. PTI12 (assembly GCF_056679915.1). NCBI lineage: Bacteria > Bacillati > Actinomycetota > Actinomycetes > Micrococcales > Micrococcaceae > Arthrobacter > Arthrobacter sp. PTI12. Next base: position 2,726,057 of record NZ_CM155256.1, read on the forward strand.
TTTCCTTGGTCGCGACCCACTCGGATATCGACCTGGAGACGGTCGCCCGGCTGAGCGTCGGGGCCGCCCAGGTTGCTTCATCCGCGCTTCAAGACAGCCCGGCGCTTGCCGGCGCGGTATCGCTTGCCACCTGTAACCGCTTTGAAATCTACGGCGAGGCCACCTCTGACGCGGATATCGAGGCAGCCCGCTCATCGCTTATTGCAGCAATCAGTGACACCTCCGGGTTGCCGAAGAGCAAGGTCTCCGGATCATTCACCACCCTCACCGGGCAGGATGTACCGCGCCACCTCTTCAGCGTGAGCGCAGGGCTGGATTCCGCCGTCGTCGGCGAACGGGAAATAGCTGGCCAGGTGCGTCGTGCGCTCGTCGAGTCCCAAAGCACGGGAACCGCCAGCGGCGGTCTTGTGCGGCTCTTCCAGGCAGCCTCCCGTACTGCCCGTGATGTCGGGGCGCAAACCGCCCTCGGAGCGCGCGGACGCTCCATTGTCTCGGTTGCCCTCGACCTCGCTGCGGACCTCTCAAGTACCCGCGACCTCTCGGAGAAGTCAGTGGTTGTCTTTGGTACCGGCGCCTACGCGGGAGCTACCATGGCACTCCTCCGCGAACGCGGCTGCACAGATGTTTCCGTCTACTCCCCCTCGGGGCGGGCTGAGGGTTTTGTCGCCACGCGCGGCGGAACCGCCCTCTCAGACGAAGCACTGCCCGGTGCGCTCACTCGCGCGGATGTCGTCATAGGCTGCAGCGGCAGTGAACGCCGGGTCAGCGCTGCCGACATGCAGCAACTGAGGGAAGGCGTTGACCGCACCCTCGTGATCGTAGACCTCGCACTGAACCACGACTTCGATCCCGAGGTGGCTTCTGTGCAGAACGTGGAACTCATCACGCTGGAGTCGGTGCGCCTGGCCGCACCTGAAGAACAGGCGGAATCACTTCGCCAGGCCGGTGAGTTGGTGTCCGGTGCGGCCGAGGCCTTCCAGGAACAGGCCGCTTCGCGGTCCGTTGATGCTGCAATCGTGGCCCTTCGCAAGCACACTCAACAGGTGCTCGACGCCGAGATGGCCCGTGTCCGTGCGCAGCACGGCTGCACCGCTGCAGCAGAAGAGGTGGAGTTTGCGTTGCGCCGGATGGTCCGCCAACTCCTTCACGTTCCCACGGTTCGTGCGCGGCAGCTCGCCGCGGAGGGACGGCAGGAAGACTACACCTCTGCACTGGAGGCCCTGTACGGGATCGAACCTGAGGACGCTGCTGCACCGCCGCCGGAACAGAGCTGTCCTGTTCACGAGTTGGAAGCCCGCACCGGAACTGTCTGAAGTTTCGGGCGGCGCCCGCGTTTTCCGGCACCTGCTTAGTACTGCTGGATACTGCTCAGTACACAGGTTTCTCCGGTTCGACGTCATGGACCCACTGCAGGATTCCGCCCTCCACGTTATAGACCCTGCCCGCACCCTGTTCGCGAAGATGCCGGACGACATTGGCGGAACGGCTGCCGGCTTTGCAGTGGACATACATTTCCCGGGCAGTGTCGAGTTCTGTCTCGCCTGAAAGGATCCGGTTCTGGGGCATTAGAGTGGCTCCTTCGATGCGGACAATGTCATATTCGCCCGGTTCGCGCACGTCTATCAGGTCGAAGTCACGCCTACCCGCAGCACGTTCCTTCAGCAGTTCCTCCAGTTGTGCGGCGGTAATCGAGGGCAATTCTTCCGGTTCCTGCTCAGTGTTCGGCGTAAGGCCGCAGAACGCTTCATAGTCGGAGAGTTCAGTGATCGGCGCAGCCGAAGGATCTCTGCGTACCCGCAGTTCGCGCCACGTCATGTCGAGTGCATTGAAAATCAGTACCCGTCCCAAAAGCGTTGAACCGATCCCGGTGATCAGCTTGATCGCCTCGTTGACCATCACTGAGCCGATTTGCGCGCACAACACACCGAGCACGCCTCCTTCAGCGCAGGATGGAACTGCACCCGGCGGAGGCGCTTCCGGGTAGAGATCACGGTAACTGGGGCCTCCCACCGAGGGCTCGGCCCAGAAGACGCTCACCTGACCGTCGAAACGCAGGATGGAGCCCCAGACATAAGGTTTACCGAGGATCTCTGCGGCGTCGCTGACGAGGTACCGGGTAGCGAAATTATCCGTACCGTCAAGGATCAGGTCATACCCGGAAAAAATTTCGATGACGTTGCTGTTGTCCAGACGTACCTCGTGCCGGATCACCGCTACGTGCGGATTGAGGTCCACGATGCTTTGCTCGGCCGAGCTAGCTTTAGTCTGGCCGACATTGCCCACCCCGTGAATTACCTGCCGCTGCAGGTTGGAGACGTCGACGACGTCGTCATCCACAATTCCGAGCGTTCCTACTCCGGCCGCGGCAAGATAGAGGATCGCAGGTGAGCCCAGGCCGCCGGCACCAATCACCAGGACCCGCGCGTTCTTGAGGCGCTTTTGGGCTTCAAGTCCGAACTCCGGAAGGATGAGGTGACGTGAATACCGCTCTATCTCTTCCTTGCTGAGCTCGGCAAGGGGTTCCACCAACGGGCCGGGGGAAAGAGTCAAAGGACGCATGCTTCAATGTATGCCCACGGGCTGCCTGTTGCGTAACACTGTTGCGGCGTCCACTGCACGACCCACTCGGATGCCGTCAGAGCCCGTTGCCGCCCGTTGCGCAGTAGACTGGAGAACCCCGCTGCACGGCTGGGGATTCAGGTCCGTATGAGACACACAACCGAAAGCCCAGACACGTGAGTTCAGAGGCACCGGCAAACGGAAAAGCCACCCGGCTGCCGCGGGACGAGCGGCGGCGGCAATTGCTGAGCGCCGCCCATGAGGTGTTCGTCGCGAATGGATACCACGGCGCGGCAATGGATGAGATCGCCGAAGTTGCGCATGTCAGCAAACCGGTGCTGTACCAACACTTTCCCGGGAAAAGGGACTTGTACCTTGCACTGCTGGAAAGCCATCTAGCATCGCTGACCGAACTGCTGGTCGAGGCGTTGCGGTCCACCACGGACAACAAGATGCGCGTGCACGCCACTATGCGCGCATACTTCCAGTTCATCGCGCAGGACAGCCAGGCCCACCGGATCGTCTTCGAATCGGACCTCAATAACGACCCTGATGTCAGCCGCCGCCTTGAAGCGTTCAATGCACGCTTCGCTGACGAGATCGCCGGCGTCATCTCAGGAGACACGAGGCTTTCCCATCTGGAGGCAACCCTGCTTGGGCGGGCTATGGCCGGCATGGCGCAGGTCAGCGCCCGATACTGGCTGGAGACGGACGGTAGCCTCGACATCGATGCAGCCAGTGAGCTCGTCTACCGTTTAGCTTGGCGCGGAATTAGTCGGTTCCCCAAAGAAATGTAAGTTACATTTCCCTTAGTTCAGAGGCGCCGGGTGTGCACCTCCGAGAGTCATTTGCTCGTCAACGAAAGGCTTTAGCTGTGGAAATCAAGATCGGCGTTCAGAACGTCAACCGCGAAATTGTGCTCGATTCGAACCAGACGGCAGACGAGGTTGCCGATGTGGTCAGCAAAGCAATGAACGGTGGCGCAGAACTTCGCCTGACCGATTCCAAGGGGCGCCAGGTAATCGTTCCCGCCGGTGTTCTTGGCTACGTCGAGATTGGCGAGAGCGAGTCGCGCCGCATCGGGTTCGGCGCTCTCTAACCGGAGTGATCCTCCATGGTTTCGCTGATTGTGGTCACCGGCGTCGCCATCTCCATCGGTTTCTTCGCCTGGTTTGCTGACCGGCGCCATCATCGATATGGAATGCTGCTGCTTCCCGGGATCTCCCTCAGCTCGGCGCTGATCCTGTGGATCATTCTGCAGTTCGCGGGGTTGGGATACCATCCTGATCTGTTCTGGATGGTCTGGCTCCTACCGCTGGTTGCAGCAACCATCGTGACCGCGTGTGCCGCCTGGTGGTTCGGCCGTCACCGCGAGCAGGCAGACGCAGAGGCCATGACTGCAATTCTCAAGCGGCGCTGATCAGCTGACTTCCGCTAGGCGATTCAGCCAAGAGGCACAGCTAATCGGTGCAGCTAATCGGTGCAGCTAATCGGTGCAGCTAATCGGTGCAGCTAGAGATCAGCGCGGCCATCGTGTGGTGACGAAGCGAGCGCATGCTCACGTTTGGGTATCCTTCCTGCCCGTGACGCCAGACGACCAGCCAGAACAGCGTGCCGAAACGCGGCCGCCATTGCCACGGGGTCCTGGGCGCGGGTTACCGCTGTGGCCAGGAGAACCGCGTCACAGCCCAGCTCCATCGCGAAGGCCGCATCCGACGCCGTGCCGATTCCGGCGTCGAGCACAATGGGGACTCCTGCGCGGGACACGATGAGCTCAATGTTGTGGGGATTCAGGATGCCCAGTCCTGTGCCGATCGGTGCACCCAGCGGCATGACCACGGCTGCACCCAGCTGCTCAAGTCGCAGGGCGAGGACGGGATCGTCGTTCGTGTAGGCAAAGACGGTGAACCCGCGGGACACCAGCGTTTCGGCTGCTTCCACCAATTCCAGGGCGTCCGGCAGCAGGGTGTGCTCGTCGGCGATGACTTCGAGCTTGACCCAGTTGGTTTCCAGTGCCTCCCGGCCAAGCTCAGCAGTCAGAACGGCTTCACGCGCAGTGAAGCATCCGGCGGTGTTCGGCAGGATACGCATCCCTTGCGAGTGCAGGAGCTGGAACAGCGATGCTCCTGTTTCCGGTGTGTAGCGGCGCATTGCGACGGTGGTCAGTTCCGTCCCTGATGCAGCGAGCGCCTCACCGAGTCCCTCCATGCTGGGCGCTCCCCCGGTTCCCATGATCAGCCGGGAGTTCAACGGGATTCCGTCGATTACGAGGGTGTCGGCGCTCAGCGTTGTGCTCGGGTCCATGTCATCCTCCCTGTACGGCAGTAACGAGTTCGATGTCGTCGCCCTCAGTCAGTTCCCAGCCGGACCACTCGCTACGCGGAATGACCGCCGAGTTGACCGCCACGGCCACACCAAGGCGTGACCCGTCAGCCGGTTGCCCGGTAGGTGTCAGATTTCTGCTGGTGAGCTCGGCCACGAGATGCAACAGGTCCAGGGCGAGGGTAGCTGATTGCACCCCGTTCACGGTGACGGTTTTGGCCAATGCGTTCATGCTTGTCCTTCCTCAAAACGATCCGGCCTGTACCGCTCAAGGCCCGGCGGGCACGGTTTGCCCTCCAGCAGGTCCACGCATAGCGCGGCCGCCACCGGCGTCAGCAGTACTCCGTGGCGGAAGAAGCCGGTTGCAATGATCAGTCCGTCAGCTCCGGGGACAATACCGAGCAGCGGCGCGTTGTCCGGCGTACCGGGACGTGCGCGGCACAGCGCTTCCTCTAGTTCAAGCTCAGCAACGGCCGGAACGAGCTGGCGGGCGTCGCGCAGCAGTTGATAGACGCCCCCTGCTGACACGCCGCTGTTGCCGTCCTCGCGCATTGTTGCGCCGAGTACAACGGTTCCGTCCGCGCGGGGAACCAGATAGACGGCCGTACCACGCACCAGACCGCGAACGGTGTGGCTGAGCAGCGGCTGCAGTGCAGCGGGTACCCGTAGGCGGAGGATGTCACCGTAGATTGGCCGCAGCGGAAGCCGGCACGGCAGCCCTGCAAGTTGTGCGGCCGCAAGACCGTTCGCAACGACAGTGTGGCGGGCCGGAAGGACGCTGCCGTCTTCAAGGATCGCGCCTGTCACACGACGGCCGTCATAATCAAGGCCGGAGGCTCGTGCCTGGACCAGGCGTCCGCGTTCGCCGAGGGCAGCCAGCAGCGCTGCGGCCAGCTTCCGCGGATCGACCTGGTGGTCGTCCGGCGCGGAGAACGCCGCGGTGGCAGCTGGTCCGATCATTGGCTCCGACCGGCGTGCCTCGCGGAGGGACACCTGTTCAACGGACAGGGAATGGTGGGTCTGTACGTCTCGGAGGTCAGCGAGTGCGGTGCGGTCGGCGCCGTCGATCGCCAGGACCAGGGTGCCGGTTTTGCGGTAGCCGGGATCAATTCCCGTCCAGGCGAGGGAGGAAAGGAAGTCCGGGTAGCGACATGCGGAGTCCACCGTGAGCTCGAGAAGGTGCTCTTCGCGGTAATGCAGTTCGCTGGCCGGGGCGATCATGCCTGCAGCGGCCTGAGTGGCGCCGGTTGCGGGATCCGGGTCCACCAGTGCGACCGAATGCCCCCTGCGGATCGCTTCCCAGGCGATCCCAAGCCCAATGATGCCCCCGCCGATCACAGCGACGTCCACGTGTTTCTCCACCAGGAGTCCTTCCCTACGCCGGCATGATCCGGATCAGGTTCGTTGTTCTCACAACGCGGTCGGCGTCGGACGCCCTCTCAGCCGTGTGGCAGACCGGTGATTCCCGGACGCGGCACGGCTCCCGCAGTACCCCCTTATTGTAGGGGTATGAAACTGAGCGCTGCCCACCTTTACCTGTGCACGGATTCGAGACCACAGCAAAAAGACTTCGACGCTTTCGTTGACGCTGCCTTCGAGGGCGGCGTAGACATCATCCAATTAAGGGACAAGTCCCTGGAAGCCGCACAGGAGCTCGAGCTGCTTTCGGTGCTGCGTGCGTCCGCCGTTGCACACGGGAAGCTTTGGTCCGTCAATGACCGCGCAGACATCGCCGCGGTCAGCGGCGCCCCGGTACTGCATGTTGGGCAGCGGGACCTTCCTCCTGCGCTCGCGCAACAATTCCTGCACGACGGCGGCACCATAGGGCTCTCGACGCACTCACCTGCGGAGGTGGCCGGTGCTGCAGCGAACGACGACGTCGGATACTTCTGTACTGGCCCGGTCTGGGCCACGCCGACCAAGCCCGGGCGGACCGCCGTGGGCCTCGAACTGGTGCGCGAAGCTGCGCGGCTGGAGGCGGACCGGGCCCGTGAGGGTTTGGCGTTGAAGCCCTGGTTTGCCATTGGCGGAATCGATCTGCTGAACGTAGAAGAGGTGGTGGCGGCTGGCGCGGCGCGAGTGGTCGTGGTCCGGGCCATTACCGAGGCGGATGATCCGCAGGAAGCGGCGGCGAAGCTCCGGGCACAACTTCCCGCCTAGCTGTAGTCTCCGCAACCGGTGTGTCCCCCACAACCAGCGCCCGCGCCAGCCCGCACCGCCGGCGCCGGGCGGTGCCGTTGGTCGGGGTGGCTCTGCGTTGGAGCTCGTGCCGGTGTCAGAGCGCGCGAGGTGGTTGTGGATGGCTTGTTCTACTTGCCAGTAGCGGTTGCGTCTGGGTGTTCGTTGCGGGTCGTGGTATTTGGGTGGTGTGAACCAGGGGATTCCGTTGACTGATTCGACTGTCCAGTTTCCCTCATGGATCTGGTGGTGGTGTCGGGTGCAGAGCAGCACGCCGTCGCTGATGTTGGTGGTTCCGCCTGCAGCCCAGGGGATGATGTGGTGGGCTTCGCACCAGGTTGCGGGTGTGGTGCAGTCGGGGAACGCGCAGCCTTTGTCGCGTGCGACCAGTGCCCGTCGCAGATGTGGTGGGAAGAGACGTTGGGTGCGGCCGATGTCCAAGACCTGCCCCTTGCCGCCGAGGACGAGCGGGAGGATGTCGGCGTCGCAGGCGAGCTTGCGGATGCTGCGGGCGCTTATCTGTTGGGCGAAGACCGAATGCCCGTCGTGTCCGCCGTGCCCGACGTTTCCGCTGCTTGTCAGGTCTTTGAGGAGGTCGCGGTAGTTGATGGTGACCATTACCTGGGGTCGGTGTCCTCCGGTTGCTGGAAGACCATCACCTGTGAGCGCGATCCGGCATGCTGAAACCAGCCCGTCGAGCAGGTTCTGTTCACGGGTCGGTTGGTCCGGACTGGTTAGAGCTTCTTTGCCGCGGTCCCTCGTGCCGTCTCCGTCGGTCGTGCGGTCTCCGTCGGCCTCGCCAGTGATGCTGTGGGTTCTGGGGTTGGTGGCGGTGTTCATGACGGTGATGAGGTGTTCGTATTGTTCGTCGGTGGCGCCGATTTCCATGAAGTGCAGGCCGAGGCGCCTACCGCGCAGGAACACACCCTGGCGTGCGCGGAGGGTCTTCTCGGTGGGCTCGGTGCCGTCCTGATCGATGATGTCTTCCCAGCGTTGGGCAAGGACCCGCAGGACGTCCTCGTCGGACTCGACGGCCTGGCGGACCAGGTGCTCTTCCATGGCATCCAGGTCACGGCCGGTCGCGACAGTGGAGACCCGGTGCACGGCGTTGCGGATGATGGTCGCAGCACGGCTGCTGACCGCACCGACCTTGGTCGCTTCAGCCAGCACACCCAAGGCAGGCACGAGCGCGGCTCCTGGCCCGGGAACCTCGGGCAGGACGTCGTGACCCAGCCGTAACCGGCGGTTCGCTTCGGAGCGGCTGATACCGATTTTCGCCCGCAAATAGTCCGCAGTGTTCTTGTACGGATCTAGGGCGTCAACGGTAGCGAGTTGGTGGTCCTCAGCGGCACGGGCAACCACAGTCTGCAAGTGATCGACCAGGTTGGAGAGCTGCTCAACCTCCACCAGGGTCACCGCGGCCTCCTGCGGGCTAAGCGTCAGGTATGTCGATTCCAGCTGCTGCGCAAAGACCTGTAGGTCCGAACGCATTCCACCCAGGAGAGACGTGTCCTCCGGGCGAGGTTCGAGCAGTGCGACGGCCATACCCAAAATTTTATCGAACACGTGTACTAACCGCGACCGAAAACCACCAATGTGCAGGACAAGTCAAACCGACTTATCCACAGGCCAGTGAAGGAATCGCCAACCGCTGAACACCCCACGTCGCGGGTAGCTCCACTCAGGCCGTTAGCCCCAACGAACTCATACGGCGCGAATGATTACGGGTGAGTTGCGCAAAGAGTTGGGCAGTCTGCCGTTCATGATCCGCAGAAGAGCCCTTGAACAGGAGCCCGCCCAGGAACTGGCGTTCGATGCCCACGCGTTGTGCCTGGGTCAGCGCCTCCCCCACCAGGCGGCGTCCCCACAGCGCAAGCCGCGAAGCGAGCCGGGGATCGTCGGAAAGAGCTGATTTCAACCGTGGCTGCAGCAGACCTCCCTGCTCGGCAGTTGACTGGATACGGGCAATAATCTCCCGCGTGTCGTCGTCGAGGTGTTCAGCGAGCGCGCTGTAGAAGTCACCGGAGATTGCGTCAATGACGTAGGCCTTCATCAGCGACTCGTACCAGTCAGCCGGGCGGGTCCGCTCGTGGAAGGAGTCGATCGATGCCTGGAAGGGCCGCATTGCCTCTTCAACGTCAACACCGAGGCCCGCAAGGTGCGCGCTGACCATCTCGAAGTGCTCGAATTCCGTCACGGCAAGCCGTCCCAGCGCAGCCCGGTCCCGCAGGGTCGGGGAGAAACGAGCATCCGAGGACAAGCGCTCAAACGCCGAAAGCTCGCCATAAGCCATGACGCCGAACAGGTCGACAACAAACTGATTGAGCGGCCCCAACCCGGTGCCGGCCCTCTCCGCCGGGGATGCTGGCGAAGGGCTCGACGGGGAAGGCGGATGCAAGGCAGTCATGGGAACAAGGGTACCCGCGCGCCGATTCCTTCCGCTGCTCCAGCTGACTGTGTACTACGGTGGGCACTGTGCCGTATTCTCATCTGGATCTGAGCAACCGGGACTCCCAGGTACAGCTCACCGCAGCGCTGGAAAGCCTCCGGCAGGAACTGGAACTGCGCGCCGACTTCCCGCCTGAGGTGTTGGCGGAGGCGAAGGCTGCTGTGGACTCATTCGTACCGCCGGAACGTGACCTCACCGGTCTCGGCTTCATCACAGTCGACCCTCCCGGATCAACCGATCTGGATCAAGCCTTTCACCTGGAGCGCGCCGGATCCGGCTACCGCGTCTGGTACGCCATTGCGGATGTTCCCGCCTTCGTGGCACCGGGCGGTGCGATAGACACGGAAGCCCGCCTTCGCGGCCAGACCATGTACGCACCGGACGGCCGCATCTCCCTCCACCCGGAGAAAATCGCTGAGGACGCAGCCAGCCTGTTGCCGGGCAGGAACCGGTCCGCCTTCGTCTGGGAGTTCGAACTGGACGAGGCCGCACAGGTGGAGTCCGTCGTCGTCGGGCGTGCTGTGGTCAGGAGCCGTGCGCAACTCACCTACGACCAGGTGCAGGAAGACCTCGACTCAGGCGGCGCCGCGGAGAACCTGACCCTCCTGAAGGAGATTGGAACCAAGCGCATCGCGCTCGAGAAGGAGCGCGGCGGCGCAAGCCTGAACCTTCCGGAGCAGGAAATCGCGCACGACGGCGAACGCTACTTCATCGTCACGCGCCCGCCCCTTGCGTCTGAAGACTGGAACGCACAGCTTTCGCTGATGACGGGCATGGCGGCCGCCGAAATCATGCTCGAGGGAGGCGTGGGGATACTCCGCACCATGCCGGCCCCTGACGAGACGTCCCTTGCCCGGTTCCGGCACCAGGCCCGCGCGCTCGGGCGCTCCTGGCCCGCGAACGTCCCCTACGGCGAATTCCTGCGCAGCCTCGACACCTCAGATCCGCGCCAGCTTTCACTCATGCATGCTGCTGCGTCACTGTTTCGCGGCGCCGGCTATACATCGTTCGACGGCGCTATTCCCGAGTCAGTTGAGCAGGCGGCGATCGCCGCACCCTATGCCCACACCACCGCACCTCTCAGGCGCCTGGTGGACAGATTTGTCCTGGTGACCTGCGAAGCGCTGTGTGCCGGCAGGGATGTTCCCGACTGGGTCCGGAATGCCCTTCCGGAACTGAATGCTCTGATGTCGTCCTCGAATCAGCTGGCTTCACGACTGGAGAGCGGCGCGATCGCTGCCGTGGAGGCAGCATTGCTGAGCAACCGCGTGGGCGAGGAGTTCGACGCCGTCGTCATCACGGGCTCGAAGCCGTTACCGGACGCGTCGGTCACCGCCAACGGTAACGGCGCGCCGCACGGAATCATTCAGGTCGCTGACCCTGCGGTCGAGGCACGGTGCGACGGCGTCATGACGGCCGGCGATGAGGTGCGTGTCAGGTTGGTCACCGCTGATATCGCCCGGCGGGAACTGCGCTTTGAACTGGTGCGGAGCGTTCGGCAGGAGGAGTCGCCGTCGGAAAGTGAAAGTGCGGCAGGGTAGACTTGAACGCGTAGTAATGGATGCCCGGTCGTTCTTAAGAACTTAGTTTCAGTTTCCGAACGCGGTGGGCCGCAGTTCAACGAACAGGCGGCCTCCCTGCAATCGACCCGCAATACCTACGCGATCTTAGTCTTCCCAGCTCGGAAGCGGAACGTTCCGCTTCCGAGACGCAGTTGTTAGCCCGCGATCGGCTTCCACTGGACGCCCTGCCTCGTCCTGCTCCGAGCGGGCCCCTGTTTTCGGGCCCGGCGTTGAGCCTGCGCGGCGGCAGTGCCTAATCGAAACGGTAGTAAGAGTGACCACAGACAACCACCACCTCCATGCAGACAACAGCGACGACGAAATCTTCGTAGAAGAAACCCTCGTCACCACTGATGAGCCGCATCAGGAAACTCCTGAGACCTTCGCTGACTTCAATGTCCGCCCCGATATCGTCGAAGCCCTTGCGGACGCGGGGATCGTGCATCCCTTCCCCATTCAGGCCATGACGCTCTCCATTGCCCTCGGCGGCCACGACATCATCGGCCAGGCCAAGACTGGAACAGGCAAGACACTCGGTTTCGGCGTGCCCGCGCTGCAGCGCGTGGTGGGCCCGTCGGATGACGGCTATGACAAACTTCCGGCGCCAGGTGCTCCGCAGGCGCTTGTCGTCGTACCCACGCGTGAGCTTGCCGTCCAGGTTGCCGCTGACCTGACGAAGGCTGCGGCAAAGCGCAATGCCCGCATCGTCACCATTTACGGTGGCCGAGCGTATGAGCCCCAGATCGAGGCCCTCAAGCGCGGAACCGAAGTTGTGGTGGGCACACCGGGACGCCTGATCGACCTGTACCGCCAGAAGATCCTGTCGCTCAAGAACGTCCGCATCGTGGTGCTGGATGAAGCCGACGAAATGCTGGACCTCGGGTTCCTCCCGGACGTCGAGACCCTGATTTCAGCAACGCCCTCGGTGCGCCAGACGCTCCTGTTCTCGGCCACTATGCCCGGCCCGGTCGTTGCCATGGCGCGCCGCTACATGTCCCACCCGACGCACATCCGCGCCGCTGACCCCGAGGACGACGGCGCCACCAAGAAGGACATCCGCCAGGTTATCTACCGTGCGCACAACCTGGACAAGGACGAGGTTGTAGCCCGCATCCTCCAGGCCCGCGGACGCGGACGCACCATCATCTTCACCAAGACCAAGCGCACGGCCGCCAAGCTTTCGGAGGAGCTGATCGACCGAGGCTTCGCGGCCGGAGCCATCCACGGCGACCTCGGCCAGGGAGCGCGCGAGCAGGCCTTGCGGGCCTTCCGCGGTGACAAAATCGATGTCCTGGTGGCCACCGAGGTTGCGGCCCGCGGTATCGACGTTGAGGACATCACCCACGTCATCAACTTCCAGTGCCCGGAGGATGAGAAGGCCTACCTGCACCGCGTGGGACGTACGGGGCGAGCCGGCAAGAAGGGCACCGCCGTCACCTTCGTCGACTGGGATGATGTTCCCCGCTGGGGCCTGATCAACAAGGCCCTCGGCCTCGACCAGGCGGAACCGGTTGAAACCTACTCCTCATCACCGCACCTGTACACGGACCTTGACATCCCCGAGGGCACCAAGGGCCGGCTGCCCCGCGCGCAGCGGAAGCTGGCCGGCATCAACGCCGAGAAGCTCGAGGATCTCGGCGAGACCGGCAAAAAGAACCGCACAAACGACCGCGCGCGCTCCGGCGGCAACAGCGGGCGGCGGGGTTCCGATGAAAAGGCAGGCGGTCGTCGTCGTACCGGTGGATCCGGCTCAGCCGGTGAGGACCGCTCTGCGGACAGCGGTCCAAGGCAAGTGGACCGGACCGAAGGGTCCGAGCGGCCCAAACGCAACCGGTCCCGTACGCGTCGGCGCAACGGCGAAGTGATCCCCAAGCCCGCTGCAGACAGCTGATCAATAGCGTGGAAGCAACACCGGTCCATCCGGCCTGGCGGCCGGATGGACCCAACCTCGTGGTGCAGGCAGACAACCTGGAATACCTTTCCCGGCTGCCGGACAACTCCTTCGCCATGATCTACGTGGATCCGCCGTTCAATACCGGCCGCGCTCAGCGCCGGCAGCAGACCTCGATGGTCCGCAGCGCGCCCGGAGCCGGGGACCGCGTCGGATTCAAGGGGCACAGCTACTCCACCGTCAAGGGCATGCTCGCGAGCTACGACGATGCGTTCGAGGACTACTGGGAGTTCCTTGCGCCCCGCCTGGCGGAGGCGTGGCGGCTGCTGGCAACGGACGGAACACTCTACGTGCATCTGGACTACCGCGAAGTGCACTATGCCAAGGTGATGCTGGACGCCCTGTTCGGTCGCGAATGCTTCCTCAACGAGATCATCTGGGCCTACGACTACGGTGCCCGCGCGAAGAGCCGCTGGCCCGCCAAACACGACAACATCCTGGTGTACGTGAAGGATCCGTCCGGGTACTACTTCAACAGTGCCGAGGTGGATCGTGAGCCGTACATGGCGCCGGGTCTCGTCACACCGGAGAAGGTCGCCCTCGGCAAGCTGCCCACTGACGTCTGGTGGCACACCATCGTTTCCCCGACGGGCAAGGAAAAGACCGGCTATCCCACCCAGAAGCCTGAGGGCCTGGTTCGCCGTGCGGTGGCTGCCAGCAGCCGGCCGGGAGACTGGGTCCTGGACTTCTTCGCGGGCTCCGGAACGCTTGGCGCAGTCGCAGGCAAACTTGAGCGGCGCTTCGTCTGCGTGGACAGCAATGAACAGGCAATCGACGTGATGACCCGGCGCCTCGGCCCATGGTTGGCACCCCCTACCGGATGACGCTGCTTCCGGTCGCCATCTCCTCCAGGCGTGCGAACATCTCCGAACTCGTAACGTTCTCCCCCAGCCGGTTCGGCTTGCCCGTTCCGTGGTAGTCACTGGATCCCGTCACCAGCAGATTGTGCCGGGCAGCGATGCGTTGAAGCTCCTCCCGCCCCTCCGGAGGATTGTCCCTGTGATGAATTTCCAGGCCGAGCAGACCAGCATCGATCATCTCGCCGGTGGTTGCACTATCCACAATCCGCCCACGTGCGGACGCCACGGGGTGGGCGAACACCGGAACCCCGCCGGCTTCGCGGACCAGTGCGACGGCGTCTGCCGGGTGGGGTGCATAGTGGCTCACCCAGTAGGGCGAGCGTGCACTGAGCATGTTCGCGAATGCTTCGCTCCGCGTGCCGACAACGTTCAGCGTCACCAGAGTGTCCGCAATGTGTGGCCGCCCGATAGTCGCGCCGTCAGCAACGTGTTCAAGCACGTGCGCCCAGGAAATGGGATAGTCGGCGGCGAGTTTCTCGACCATGCGCTCGGCCCGGGTAAGCCGAGCGTCCCGGGAGCGTCCGATCTCAGCGAGCAGGCCCGGGTGCTCCGGGTCATGCAGGTAGGACAGCACGTGCACACTGATACCCGTATCGGTGCGGCAGGACACCTCCATCCCGGGCACCAGTACCAGCGACAGATTCCGTGCCTCCTGCGTGGCCGCTGCCCATCCGGCGGTCGCATCATGATCGGTCAGCGCGATGACATCCAGACCGGCAGCCGCGGCAGCGCGCATGAGGTCCGCAGGACTTTCAGTGCCGTCTGAGACGTTGGAATGGGCGTGCAGGTCAATTCTCACCAAACAACTGTACGCCCGCTCCGCTCGTGTCGGCGGTGCCGGATGTTTGGCTCATTTCTCCGCCGGTGGGACCATGGTGTGGTGAGTACAGCAGAGAACACCCCACCGGCAGTAACCATGACCCCGACCGGCACCGGCAGTGACGCCACACCTGTCACACCGGAGGAACAGCCGCTGTCCAGTCGCAACGAGAACCGGTCCCAACGCCCGGATTCTGATGCTTTCAAGGCCTTCATGAGCTCCAGTTGGGCCGCAAAAGGTACTGATCTCCCCGCGGAGGCTGAGGTTGCGCGGTACGCCGCCCAGCGTCGCCTGAAAATCTCCCGCCAGTTCCCGGGTGAGCGCCTTGTCATTCCCGCCGGGCCGTTGAAGGTCCGTTCCAACGACACCGATTACCGCTTCCGGCCGCACTCCGGATTTGCCCACCTGACCGGGCTCGGCCTGGATCACGAGCCGGACGCAGTGCTGGTGATGGAACCTGCCGAAGAGGGCAAGGGCGACGACGGCGGCAATCACCATGCCACGCTTTACTTCCGTGAACTGGCCGGCCGGGACAGCGCGGAATTTTATGCAAACGCACGCTACGGCGAATTCTGGATCGGTTCCCGGCTCTCCCGCGCGGAAGTGCGCGCGCTGCTGGTCCTGGAAACAGCCGACCTTGCCGATCTTGAAGCGGCAATCACGAAGGACGCGGGTGCTGTCGAAATCGGTGGCATCCGGATCCGGTTGCTGCGTGAAGTAGACCTGAACGCGGACGCCCTGGTGGACACCTCCCGAATCAACACCTCCGTGGACCTGGAGGCCTCCGACGAGCTCGACGCAAAGCTCGCGGAGGCCCTGTCCGAGCTCCGCCTGATCAAGGACGAGTGGGAGATCGCGCAGATGCGCAAGGCTGTGGAGGCAACGGTGAACGGCTTCCACGAGGTGGTCAAGGAACTGCCGCGCGCCATCACGCATCCCCGCGGCGAGCGCGTTGTCGAAGGAGCCTTCTTCGCGCGCGCCCGGGAGGAAGGCAATGACCTCGGTTACGACACCATCGCAGCCTCGGGAAACAACGCCACGATCCTCCACTGGATCCGCAATAACGGGCAGGTGGGCGCTGAGGACCTGCTGCTCCTGGACGCCGGCGTCGAAGCAGACAGCCTGTACACCGCGGACATAACCCGGACACTGCCGGTGAATGGGAAATACTCGGAGATTCAGCGCAGGGTCTACCAGGCCGTACTGGACGCCGCGGACGCCGGTTTCGCCGCCGCAAAGGTTGGCGTGAAGTTCCGGGAAGTGCATGCCGCCGCTGTGGCCGTCCTGGCTGAACGGCTGGATGAGTGGGGTTTCCTTCCGGTTCCGCTGGAGGAGGCGGTCTCGCCAGAAGGCCAGCATCACCGCCGCTGGATGCCGCACGGCACCAGCCACCACCTCGGTATGGACGTGCACGACTGCGCCCAGGCCAAACGTGAGCTTTACCTGGACGGGACCCTGACGGAGGGGATGGTCTTCACCATCGAACCCGGCTTGTACTTCAAGGACGAGGACCTTGCAGTTCCCGAGGAGTACCGAGGCATCGGCGTCCGGATCGAGGACGACATCCTGATGACGGCGGACGGTCCGGTCAACCTCAGCTCGGCGCTCCCCCGTGAGCCCGACGATGTCGAAGCCTGGATGGAAGGCATCTACAGCCCGACCGGCGAGTAGTGGTTAGATCCGCACCCACTCGATGAATGCGGATTCAACGAACATGGCGTAAAACGAAGAACGCAGGAAAAGAAGAAGGCGGACAGCCGTAGCTGTCCGCCTTCCTTGTTCGTAAGCGCCGGGTTTTCACGCGACGCATTCCAGCTATTCCTTGCGGGATTCCTGTGGCTGCGCGTTCTGCACGGCAGGCTCGGCCTGCTCAGGCTGCTCCTTGACGGGCTGGGACTCCACGCGCACTCCGTACTGCGGCCTGCCGTCCGGCAGATCGGGGAACTGGCCGCGGGTGGAGCGTTTGTTGGCGGCCTGCTGTTCCTCGCCGCCTTCAGCGGATTCGGACGTTTCAGCGGACGTGGCGCCGTTCGCGGTCTCCGGTGCCTGCACATGCGGCGGCTGGGCCGGCGGCTGGCTCCAGCCTTCCGGACGCTGCGGAGGCTGGACCGGCGGCTGGCCCTGCTGCGGGTGCTGATTGTGTTGAGGCGGCGTCCCCCACGGCTGAGAGGACACGCCCGCACCTCCCTGTGGACGCGAGTTCATGGGAAGCTGCTGGAGCATCCGCCGCGCTTCGCCTGCAACGGCGGGATCGACGAGAACGTCGTAGCTGGTGGCCACAACCTGGCTGGTGGAGGTGAAGTCACGCTTACCCCGCTGGAACGCATAGGCGATCACGCCGAACAGCACCCAGAAAACGGCGCCGAGCGCCATGGAGGACAGGATCGGCAGGTACGTCGAGTCCCCGCCGAAAAGCGTCAGGATAAAACCGACGAACAGGCCAAACCACGCGCCGGTCGCTGCGCTGGCGAGTGCAACCCGCGGGTAGCTGAGCCGTCCGGTCACGCGTTCCACGGTCTTGAGGTCATTGCCGATGATCGAAACCTGCTGCACCGGGAACTTGCTGTCTGCGAGGTAGTCCACCGCCTTCTGCGCATCCAGATAGGAGTCGTACCGGCCAATGGTCTCGCCCTTCGGCAGCGTACGGCCCTCATCGCGTGAGGCAGTTCGTCCAAAAACGTTTGACATACTTTCATTGTTGCCTAGATACCTCCCACCGTGTCGCCGTATCGCTCGCGGTGAACTTCTCCCGGCGCTGCGCTGTGCGGGCTGTCACGCGATACGGCTCTGGTGCCGCAACGGCAGTAGCCTTGAGGATGTGAGCAGCAACCCAACGCGCGTATTCGTGGCACGCCTCCTGGGCCTGGACGTTTTCGACCCGCTCGGAGACCGTCTCGGGCGCCTTCGTGACGCCGTCGTGCTGGACCGCGGACCTGCGGTTGTGCCGCAGGTGGTGGGCCTGGTGGTCGAGGTTCCCGGGAAAAAGCGCGTCTTCGTGCCAATGACACGCGTCACTTCCATCGACGCAGGGCAGATCATCTGCACCGGACTGGTCAATCTCCGCCGCTTCGACCAGCGCGGCGCGGAGCGGCTCGTGGTCGCCGAGGTGTTCGACCGCAGGATCACACTCCGCGACGGCAGCGGTGAAGCCACAATTGAAGACGTCGCCATGGAGAAGGACCGCTCCGGCGACTGGCACGTGTCCCAGATTTTCGTTCGCCGCGGCGGCCCGCAGTCACGGCTTCGGGGCCTGCGCCGCGGTGAGCGGCTCATCATCGACTGGCTCGACGCCTACCATGGCGCTGCAGATGAGCCGCAGGCGGCAACAACATTCCTGGCCCAGCATGATGACCTGAAGGCCGCAGACTTCGCTGACGCGCTCCATGAAATGAGCGACAAGCGCCGCATTGAAGTGGCGGGCGAGCTCCAGGACCAGCGCCTCGCTGACATTCTCCAGGAACTGCCCGACGACGACCAGGTACAGATTCTGTCGTCGCTCGACCGGGAACGGGCGGCCGACGTACTGGGAGAAATGGATCCTGACGACGCCGCCGACCTCCTGAATGAACTGCCGGAGGATCAGAAAGAGGAGCTGCTTCAGCTTATGGAGCCGGATGACGCGAAGGACGTCCGCCGCCTCCTGCAGTACGAAGAGGACACTGCGGGATCCCTCATGACGCCCGTCCCGGTCATCCTGCCTCCGGAAGCCACCGTTGCCGAGGCTCTGGCGCACGTGCGCAGGGAGGAGCTGACACCGGCGCTGGCGTCCTCCATCTTCGTCTGCCGCCCGCCGCTGGAAACTCCGACCGGCCGTTACCTCGGCGTGGTTCACATCCAGCAGCTGTTGCGTTATCCGCCGCCGGAGCCCCTGGGCAATATCGTCGATACCGATCTGGAGCCGGTCAGCGACCAGGCGAATATCAGCGAGGTTTCCCGGATTCTCGCAACCTATAACCTGAACTCATTGCCGATTGTCAACGGCGATGGCCGATTGGTGGGGGCGGTGACCGTTGACGACGTTCTGGATCACCTGCTCCCTGAAGACTGGCGTGCCCAGGATGTCACGCCTGACCTGACGCGGGGAGGCACAAATGGCTGAGAGAACCAGAACTGCGACCACGACCGGCCTGGACACACCGCGCGAAAGCCGCGCCCGGTTGCTGCCGAGGCTGCGCCCCAACCCTGACGCATTCGGAAGTGCAACCGAGAACTTCGCGCGATTCATGGGCACGCCGCAGTTCCTCTTTTACATGACGGTGTTCGTCGCCGTGTGGCTGGCCTGGAACAGCTGGGCTCCCGAGGACTGGAGATTCGACAGCGCAGCGATCGGCTTCACGCTGCTCACGCTGATGTTGTCCCTCCAGGCCTCCTACGCCGCTCCGCTCCTGTTGCTGGCCCAGAACCGCCAGGATGACCGCGACCGCGTCTCGCTGCAGCAGGACCGGCAGCGCGCGGAGCGCAACCTCTCGGACACTGAATATCTCACGCGGGAAATTGCGGAACTGCGCATCGCCCTGCGCGAGGTAGCCACACGGGACTTCGTCAGATCCGAGCTGCGCTCGGTCATGGAAGAACTGCTCGAATCAGCAGACGGGCAGGATGCACCGCCCCAGCGCAGGTCCAAACGCAGGGTCTCCGACGCCACCGTTTCCCTCCCCCAGGTGCCGCCGGTGCGCAAGGACCGGCAGTGACGCAGGAATCTGCGGTCCTCGCTGCCCTGGGGAAGGTTCTTGATCCGGAGCTTCGGCGTCCTATCACCGAGCTGGGCATGGTGGAGGGCATTACAACCTACGACGACGGCGCCATCACCATACGCGTCCTGCTCACCATCGCGGGATGTCCGCTTCGCGACACAATTACCCGGGATGTCGAAGCCGCGGTTGGTGGACTGCCCGGCGTCACCGGAGTATCGGTGGAGTTGGCCGTGATGACCCAGGACCAGCGCGACGCGCTGAAAGAGCGGCTGCGCGGCCCCGGAGCGAAACGTGGGATCCCTTTCAATGAGCCGGGCTCGCTCACGCGGGTTCTTGCCGTTGCAAGCGGCAAGGGCGGAGTTGGCAAGTCGAGCGTTACGGTGAACCTTGCGACGGCGATGGCTGCGCGGGGCCTTCGGGTCGGAATCGTGGATGCGGACGTCTACGGATTCTCGGTACCGGGACTGATGGGGATCAGCCAGTCTCCCACGAGGGTGGACGAGATGATCCTGCCTCCGGTGGCGTATGGGGTCAAGGCAATCTCGATCGGCATGTTCGTCGCCGGAAACCAGGCTGTTGCATGGCGTGGACCCATGCTGCACCGTGCTCTGGAGCAGTTCCTGCAGGATGTGTATTTCGGTGATCTTGATGTTCTGTTCCTGGACCTGCCGCCCGGGACAGGCGACATCGCTATCTCCGTGGCGCAACTACTTCCTGACGCCGAACTTCTGATCGTCACGACTCCCCAGTCCGCGGCTGCGGACGTCGCAGAACGGGCGGGCTCCATGGCCGTGCAGACTGGGCAGAAGGTTGCGGGGGTCGTCGAGAACATGTCATGGCTCGAGCTTCCCTCCGGTGAGCGTATGGAGGTGTTCGGCAGCGGCGGCGGCGCCGAGCTTGCGCGCCGACTCACCACGACGGTCGGGTATGACGTCGCTCTTCTCGGCAGTATCCCGCTTGAACCTGCGTTGAGGGAGGGCGGGGACAAGGGGCAGCCCGTGGTTCTGGCACGGGGTACCGGAGCGTCAGAGGAGTTGAACCGGATTGCTTCTGCCCTGGCCGTGCGGCCCCGCGGGTTGAGCGAGAAACTGCTGAAGGTTACTCCTAAGGGAACCTGAGCCGTTCGACGACGCAAAAATTCCCTGGGGAGCGCTTCAAGTGGCCTCGTGATCATAAGGGGCGGCCTGACCGGCGCTCAGGCGTGGGGAGCTGACCGGAGTCTGCGCCGGTGCGGTGCCCTCCGGCGAGTTGACTGAAGCTGCACCGTTCGCCGTTGCTCCGGATGAAGCTGCGATTGAGCGGGACTGGGGTTTCGAGCCGTTTTCACTGACGGGTTTGATGGCGTCTTCGATGTCATCAAGAAGGGCCTCCTTGATGATGCGCCGCGGATCATACTGGCGTGGGTCGAGCTTGCGCCAGTCGACGTCGTCGAATTCGGTGCCTACTTCTTCACGAAGTTGTTCGCGGGCTCCGGTGGCCATCCGGCGCAGCCCCTTGACCAATTGCGCAAGTTGGGAAGCGTATTCGGGCAGCCGTTCGGGACCAAGGACGATGACAGCGATGAGCGCCAAAAGAAGGAACTCGTATCCGTTGATTCCAAACACCTTCGAAGCCTACCTGCAGGACAACCCTGAATCTATTTACGTCACGGCGCCGGCTGCGCCAGCTTCCCAAGCCCGCGGAGGATGCGGCTCAGGGGGTCGCTCGGTGCATCCGGGCGTGAAAAGGCCAGCTGGGAGTGTTCATTGAACATCAACTGGCTGACCGCACGCGGCATGTCGGCGACGGGCAGGGTGGAGACCACTGTGTACGTGGCGGAACCGGAATCGATCACAAGCTGCCACGCGCGACCCGGATGCAGCCAAACCGTCTGTTCTGCCCCGCCGATCTCCTCGAATCCATCCTCTTCGACGGTGTTGCCGGTTGCCGCATTGACCGGAGCGGCCTCCATGCCCTCGGTCCCGCCGCGCTGTTCGTAAATGGTCAGGGAATGGCTTCCGTCGGAGAGTTCCAACTGCAGGGTGGGCCTGCCTTCGATCTCAAGCGCTTCAGCGCGGACGAGATCGAAACCGAGCGTCTGCAACTCGGGACAGAACCAGCCGTCGTCACGCAGCTGGTCAATCTGCGTGGAGGTCAAAGTGGCCGGCGCGGCTGTTGCCACGGTCTGGAAGCTTTCCGTCACCGACGCTGAACCGCCTGCAGCCGTCAGGTCACCGGCGTTCACCTCCGATCCAAGCGCGTACGCGGCCGTGAGCGTTGCTACTGCGGCGACGGCGAGTGCGCTGCCCACGGCGATGACGGCACGGTTGCGGTGCATGAACGGCTCGTCGACGGGGACGCTCTCATCGAGAGTGAGGTGAGTCGCCGAAATTCCAGCAGCTCGAGGCTGAGACACATTACCCGATTGCTCCGTGGATCTGCGCAGAATACGCTCGAACAGCTCCTCGGACGGTCCCGGGGTGGATGTGCTCCTCAGCCGCCGGCGGATAGCCTGTTCCTGCTCCACGACTTCGTGGCACTGGTTGCAGCGAAGCAGGTGCTTCTCGACGGCGCACTGACGAGCCAGACTGAGCTCGCCCGCCACATAGTCGATCAGGAAACGGGTTGGGTGGCGCATGGACCTAGCGGGCACCTGCTATGCGCGGCAGGCTGAGGCGGGGTGGGGCGGATTCGGACTGCCGGGGATCCCGGTGGGCAAGTTTCTCCCGAAGGATCGTGCGGCCACGGTGGATCCGAGAGCGCACAGTACCGAGCTTGACGCCGAGCGCGCGCGCAACTTCGTCATACGGAAGTCCCTCCAGGTCACACAGGACAACAGCAGCACGGAAGTCCGGCGGCAGCTCCTCAAGGGCCGCCTGTACGTCGAGGTCGAGGTTGTTGAATTCGAAGCTGCGTTCCGGGCTGGGGTGGGTGCTGGGCAGGCGATTCTCGGCATCATCGGCAAGCCCATCGAAGCGAATGCGATTCTTGCGCCGTGCCTGATCCAGGAAGAGGTTGGTGGTGATGCGGTGAAGCCAGCCGTCCAGCGTTCCGGGCTTGAAGTTAGCAAGCGAACGGAAGACACGCACGAAAACCTCCTGCGTGAGGTCCTCGGCATCATACTTGTTGCCAGTCAGCCGGTATGCAAGCCTGTAGACCTTTGGTGAGTGGTCCCTGACCACTTCCTCCCATGTTGGAGGGACCCAGTCGGATACCTCCTGATCGTGCTCTCCGGTGGTGGCGTTCCCTGCTGGTGCCACTATGCGCGAAGTAGACATCGACCTTCTCCTCTCGCCCTCGATTGAATGTGCGCGATGCCCGCCTATAGAGCCGGAACCGCGTGCATATCGTATTCGGGGCTTTGCCTCTTTTGGATGCCTCGGATCGCATCTCTTGCATATTCATGGTGCCGGATGTAGCTGAGAGCCCGCTGAATAAATGGCGCGAGTCTCCGGGACGCGCGGCTGTCCGGAAACGGCGTTACCGGTGCCCATCCCGGATCGGCAGTAGGCTGGAAGCGGCGGCGTCCGGTAGCCCGGACGGCTACGATCACCCTTTGGCTCCTGGACAGAACGGAACATCATGAGCGCGCAGAAGCAGGCGAATTGGTCCTACACGGAAGGCCTGCCCGTTGAAGATGATGTTTTGCTCCGGGCGAGGGACCGATCCCACGAGCTCGGAGTTTCCCCCGTCAGTACGGGAGTTGCGGCGGCTCTGACGGTACTCGCTGCTGCGTCAAAAGCGATGACCGTGGTGGAAGTCGGCACCGGGGCGGGTGTTTCCGGCGTATGCCTGCTGCGCGGCATGGGCCAGAACTCAGTGCTGACAACTATCGATTCGGATGTAGACCATCTTCGGGCTGCACGCGAGGCCTATGCCGAGGCAGGAATTCCGGCGAACCGCACCCGGACTATTTCCGGGCGGGCAGCCGACGTACTTCCCCGCTTGACCGATGCTGCCTACGACCTTGTTTTCATCGATGCGGACAAGGCCAACCTTCCGCTCTACGCTGACCAGGCAGTCCGTCTGTTGAAGCGCGGAGGACTGATTCTGATCAACGACGCCCTTGACGGTGGCAAGGTTGCCGACCCCGCCGTACGGGACGCCTCCACGAACACCTTGCGGCAGGTAGGCAAGACGCTGCGCACTAACGATCAGTTGGTCAGCACGCTGGTGCCGGCCGGGAATGGTCTCCTGATGGCCGTCAAGATGCCGGCCTGAACTTCCGCCTGAAAACCCTGGTTCTCTAACCCGTTACCGTGAGCAGGCAATCCTTGAGCTTGCCTGCTTCTTCAGCGTTGAGCTCGACGACGAGGCGTCCACCGCCGTCGATCGGAACCCGCATGATGAGGCTGCGTCCCTCTTTGGTGACCTCCATGGGTCCATCACCGGTACGGGGTTTCATCGCAGCCATCTAAGTAGTTTCCTTCCACGGTGCGCGACCGGACGAAGGCCGCGGTCAACATTGCACGGCGGAGACTCCCCCGTACGCTCGTCCTTTCCCTATTATCCCGCAGAAGTGCGTGCCGAGCTAATCGCAGGTGCGGCGCCCATCACACCGCTACGCTGAATTGTTCCGCACCCAGCAGGACGCAAGGTGATCGTTGACGTATCCGGTTGCCTGCTGCATGGCATAGGCGGTGGTGGGACCGACGAAGCGGAACCCGCGGGATCGGAGTTCTTTCGCAAGCGCGACAGACTCCGGCACTACGGCGGGAACATCGGTGAGTGCTTGCGGCGCTGGTTTCGGCGCCGGCCGGTGCGCGTCCAGGATTCCTCCAAGCGTTGTGCCCGCGGGCAACGCGAGGAGCGCGTGGGCGTTCGCAATGGTTGCGAGGATTTTGGCCCGGTTGCGCACAATGCCTGCATCGCCGAGGAGGCGTGTGACGTCGTCGTCATCGAAAGCGGCAACTCTCCGCGGTTCGAATCCGGCGAAAGCCACACGAAAATTCTCCCGCTTGCGGAGGATAGTGATCCAGCTCAGCCCGGACTGGAACGCTTCGAGACTGATCCTTTCGAAGAGCGCAGCCTCGCCCGTGACCGGGCGTCCCCATTCGTTGTCATGGTAGGCCTCGTAGTCCGCGCTCGACACTGCCCAACCGCACCGCAGGCGGCCATCGCTGCCGCTGACCGCGCTCACCGGCGCTCCCGGTTCTGCTCCTGTAGTGCTTCAATGAGAGCATCGCGTTCGGCGAGGGCGGCTGCCAGACTGTCCAGGACCTCGTCCACCTGATCCATGCGATACCCACGCAGCCCAAGCGAAAAGCGGACACTGCCGATGTCCGTAGCGCTCGGGTGTTCCGGGAGCAGGACCGGCGGCAGGGAAGGCGTCGGTTCAACCAGGCCGGGAAGGGCTCCGGGCTCTCCTCCTGAAGACCCGCTCCCGCGGGGCCACCCACGCCCGACGGCGAAGAACGCAGTGGCGCCCACTGCCGCAACCGCAACCACAACGAGGAAAACCGTCATGGCTTAGGGCCCGGTGTGCCGTGCTGTATCAGCGAGTACGGCACGTACGGCGTCGGCCGGGTCATCGACCAGGTGAACCAGTGACAGGTCCTTCTCCGAAATCATTCCGTTGGCGAGCAGCGTGTTCCGCACCCAGTTCCACAGCGGACCCCAGAACTCGGAACCGATCAGTACGATCGGGAAGGACGTGACCTTCTGCGTCTGGACCAGCGTCATCGCTTCAAAGAGCTCATCCAGGGTTCCGAAGCCTCCGGGCAACACAATGAAGCCCTGTGCGTACTTGACGAACATTGTCTTGCGGGCGAAAAAATAGCGGAAGTTGATGCCGAGATCCACCCACTCGTTCATGCCCTGTTCGAAGGGCAGTTCGATGCCGAGCCCCACGGAAACACCGCCGGCCTCGCAGGCACCCTTGTTCGCAGCCTCCATTGCACCCGGGCCGCCGCCGGTGATGACGGCGTACCCGGCTTCCACCAGGAGCCGTCCCACTTCTTCACCCATTGCGTAGTACGGGGAATCCCTCGGAGTCCGCGCGGAGCCAAAAACGCTGATCGCCCGACCCAATTCGGACAGGGTTCCAAAACCTTCCACGAATTCGCTTTGGATCCGCAGGACCCGCCAGGGATCAGTCTTGGTGAAGGGGGTTTCCTCATCGGAGTCCAACAGGTACTGATCGGACTGCGCCGTGCTCGCCTGGTCCCGACGGAGTTCTACCTGTCCGCGACGCCGCGCCGGTGCCGCGGGAGGGCCGGTGTGCTGATCGTTTGTGCCGCTGTGGGGACTCATATACCCAAGGCTAACCGCCGCAGGGACCCTTCCGCGTTGGTTGCTCTTGAATCACGATTTCCACTTTCGGCCAGCCGCTGTATCGCCGGTCGGGAATTCTTCGCTACATTTCTTTCTATGACTCGTGACACACAGTCGAGCACGCCAACGTCCGCGTCCAACTCGTCAGCACAGCCTCTCGTCTCTTTGAAGAACGTCAACAAGCACTTCGGTGAGCTGCATGTACTCAAGGACATCAACCTCGAAGTTGCCCGCGGCGAGGTGGTGGTGGTGATCGGCCCCTCCGGATCAGGCAAGTCCACGCTCTGCCGCGCCATCAACCGTCTGGAAACCATCGACAACGGCGAGATCCGGATCGACGGGAAGGAAATGCCGGCAGAAGGCAAGGCCCTGGCAAAGCTCCGTGCTGATGTCGGCATGGTCTTCCAATCCTTCAACCTGTTCGCGCACAAGTCCATCCTCGAGAACGTCTCTCTCGGCCCTGTGAAGGTCAAGGGGATGAAGGCCGCCGCAGCGAAAGAGCTTTCGATGTCGCTGCTGAAGCGCGTTGGCGTGGACAACCAGGCACAGAAGCTCCCCGCGCAGCTATCCGGGGGCCAGCAGCAGCGCGTCGCCATTGCACGGGCCCTCGCCATGCAGCCAAAGGTGATGCTGTTTGATGAACCGACGTCCGCGCTGGACCCGGAGATGATCAATGAGGTCCTGGATGCCATGGTTGCACTGGCCAAGGAAGGGATGACCATGATCGTGGTCACCCACGAGATGGGCTTTGCCCGCAAAGCTGCCGACCGCGTGATCTTCATGGCTGACGGCCAGATCGTTGAACAGGCCACCCCGGAAGAGTTCTTCACCAATCCGCAAAGTGATCGCGCCAAGGACTTCCTCGGCAAAATCCTTGCCCACTGACCACCTACGAATTCCCATCAGGAAATAACGCGAGGAGAAATCATGCGAAAAACACGATACGGCGCATTGGCGATGGCCGCGGCTGCCGCACTCACCCTGTCCGCCTGCGGCGGCGGAGGCGAGCCTGAAGGCGGCGGAGAAGGCACCGGCGAAGCAGCTGCTGATTCCGTACGCATTGGCATCAAGTTCGATCAGCCCGGCCTCGGCTTCGACGAGGGCGGCGAGTACACCGGCTTCGACGTCGATGTGGCCAAGTACGTAGCAGGCGAGCTCGGCTACAGCGAAGACCAGATTGAATGGGTGGAAGCCCCTTCGGCCAACCGCGAGAACATGCTGGCCAACGAGCAGGTTGACATGATTTTCGCAACGTACTCGATTACGGACACCCGCAAGGAAACCGTCGACTTCGCCGGTCCATACTTCATTGCCGGTCAGGACCTGCTGGTTCCTGCGGACAGCGACATCTCCGGTCCTGAAGATCTTGAGGGCAAGAACCTCTGCTCAGTCACCGGATCAACGTCGGCGACCAAGATCAAGGAAGAGTACCCCGGCGTCAACCTTGTCGAGCAGCCAGGCTACGCCGAGTGCGTTTCCGTCATGGCGAGCGGTGCTATTGACGCCGTCACCACCGATGACATCATCCTTGCCGGTCTCGCTGCCAATGCGGAAAGCGGCGACTTCAAGGTTGTCGGCAACACCTTCTCGGAGGAGCGCTACGGAGTCGGCCTCACCAAGGGGAGCGAGCTCTGCTCGGACATCAACGCGGCGATCGAGAAGATGATCGAAGAAGGCGCCTGGGAAGAAGCACTGGCGAACAACCTTGAAGGCGTTGACTACGAGCCGAACTCGGAACTGAACCCGCCGACGCCCGATGACTGCGTCTGATTGACACTCATCGCGGTGGGGCGGCTCCGGCTGTCCCACCGCTCATCTATGTATGGGAGGCCGAATAAATGGAGGACTATCTGTCCCTCCTGGTCGAATACGATGTCCTCGGGGCATTCTGGGTCAATATTCAGCTGACCCTGTGGGCTGGGGTTTGGGCGCTGTTGCTGGGCACGCTTCTCGCGCTCATGCGAATCTCACCCATCGCGAGCCTGCAATGGCTCGGCGCGGCGTACGTCAACATCTTCAGGAACACGCCCCTGACGATCATCCTCGCCTTCGGGTTCCTCGGCCTGTTCGGCCAACTCGGCTTCACGCTTGCTGAAGACCTCAATGTCAGCCTCTTCCGGATCGCTATCCTCGGGCTTGCCATTTACCACGCAGCCTTCGTTTGTGAAGCTATTCGCAGCGGAGTGAACACGGTCCCCCTCGGCCAGGCTGAAGCGGCCCGTGCAATAGGTCTCAGTTTCATGCCGGCTGCCCGCCTGATCATTCTCCCGCAGGCGTTCCGAGGGGCGATTGCGCCGCTCGGTAACGTACTGATTGCGCTCATCAAGAATTCGACGGTCGCGGCAGCGGGATCAGTTGCCATCGAGACCTCAACGGTGATGAAGGAGATGATCGAGTTCCGCTCCGACGTTATTTATCCAATTTTCTTCACATTCGCGCTCGGATTCGTCATTCTCGTCATCCCAATCGGCCTGCTCACAACCTGGGCTTCGAAGAAACTGGCGGTGGCACGATGAGCGTACAGCAGGTTCTGTTTGATGCGCCGGGCCCGAAGTCCCGTCGCAATATACTGATCGGCAACATCATCGGTGCCGTTCTGATTGTCGGACTCATCGGCTATCTGATCATGGCACTGGCCGCTCAGGGGCAGTTTGCGCCCGAAAAATGGACTCCATTCCTGCAGTGGGACACCTGGCGGTTCTTCCTGCTCGAGGGGCTGCTCTACACCCTCCGTGCGGCCGCTATCTCGGTTGTCACCTCTATCGTCTTCGGTTTGATCTTCGGTTTGGGTCGACTTTCCCATGTTGCGGTCATCCGGTGGATCAGCGGAATCGTCGTCGAATTTTTCCGGGCAGTACCCGTGCTCCTCATGATGATCTTCTTCTGGTTGCTCCTCGGCACCCTTGACCTCCTCCGTCCGCAGGACTCGCCGTTCGCTGCGGTAGTCCTCGGACTCACGCTGTATAACGGTTCGGTCATCGCTGAACTCGTGCGGTCCGGCGTGTTCAACCTCCCGAAAGGACAGCGAGAGGCAGGATTGGCGATCGGTATGACGAGAAGTCAGTCGCTGCGCTCGATCGAGGTTCCACAGGCACTGGTCGCCATGCTGCCTGCACTAGTCAGCCAGTTTGTCGTCATCCTCAAAGACTCAGCGCTGGGGTACATTATCACGTACTCCGAGCTACTCGCCTACTCCCGTCGGTTGGGATCGGGCGAGGGAAACATCTTCCAGGCCCTCATCGTCGCTGCGGTGATCTTTATCATCATCAACTTCATGTTGACCACTTTCGCCACCAAGCTCTCCGGCCGATTGAGCTTCAGGACCGGCGGAAAGACCCGTAAGGAAAAGAACGAGAAAGTACTTTTGACCGACCCGACTAACGCCGGTTAGACCAAACGCAGATTCCTCCGTCGAACAACTGGCTCGCCTCGACCTCAGGTCTAGGCGAGCCAGTCGCTTAATGCCTTGAGGCAGGTACGGACATCATCTGCATGGACGTGTTCGTCGTCCGAGTGTGCAAGGAGCGCGTCGCCGGGACCGAAGTTCACGGCGGGTATGCCGAGTGCGCTGAAACGCGCCACGTCGGTCCAGCCGTACTTCGGCTTCGGCTCCCCACCGACTGCAGCGACGAAGGCAGCGGCAGCTGGATGGTTCAGCCCGGGGCGCGCGCCGGCTGCCGCATCCGTCCGCTCCACCTCAAAACCAGCAAGCAGGTCACGCACATACTTTTCGGCGTCCTCGGGGGTCTTATCCGGAGCAAACCGGTAATTCACCTCGGCAACGGCACGATCGGGAATGACATTCCCCGCGGTGCCACCGCTGATCAGGACAGCATTGAGGCTCTCCCGGAAATCCAGTCCGTCCACCGATACCGTGGCCGGCTCGTGGTCCCGAAGCCGAACAAGCACCTCCGCCATTGCGTGAATGGCGTTCTCCCCCATCCAGGCCCGTGCAGAGTGGGCGGCGCGCCCCGTCGTCGTGACATTGAAGCGGGCCGTTCCATTGCAGCCGCCTTCGACAGTGCCGTTGGTGGGTTCGAGCAGCACCGCGAAATCCGCCTCGAGCCAGTCCGGATACCTTTCGGCCAACCGGCCCAGTCCACTGAGGGATGCCTCGACTTCCTCATGGTCATAAAAGACGTAGGTGATGTCCCGGGACGGCTCTGTCAGCGCGGCAGCAAGCGCCAACTGGACGGCGACTCCGCCCTTCATGTCGGTGGCACCGCGTCCATAGAGAACCTCGCCCTCCCAGGTGCTCGGGACGGTACCGCGGGAGCCTGGCACATGCGGCAGCGGCACAGTATCGAGATGACCGGCCAGGATGACCCGTTCGGCACGGCCGAGGTTGGTGCGGCCGATCAGCGAATCACCGTCCCGGACCACTTCCAGGTGGGAACACGCGCGAAGGATCCCCTCCACCTCTTCAGCCAATGCCCGTTCGTTACCCGAGACACTGTTGATGTCGATGATGTCCGCGGTGAGCTGAGCCACATCGGCGAAGGGATCAAGGCGCGCGCTGTCGGAAGCTGTCATGATCCCCAGCGTACTGGCCTCCCGCCCCGCGCCGAGCGAAGCGAGGGGTGGGAAGCCGGGCGTGCGTACTGGGCGATGTGGCGGGAGCCGGTAACAGCTACTCGGTAGAATGGAAGCCATGACTGAAACGGCTTCTGCTTCCCTGACCCCCTC
The DNA here is from genome assembly GCF_056679915.1 of Arthrobacter sp. PTI12. Classification (NCBI taxonomy): domain Bacteria; kingdom Bacillati; phylum Actinomycetota; class Actinomycetes; order Micrococcales; family Micrococcaceae; genus Arthrobacter; species Arthrobacter sp. PTI12. The sequence continues at coordinate 2,756,390 of NZ_CM155256.1, forward strand.
CGAGACCTCCACGCGGACCGCCTTCGGCGTCGGCCTGGCCACGCTGGCTGAAGACGGAACGACACTCGATGTCTGGTATCCGCAGCCGGTTCTTGGCGAAGCTTCAGGCGAGGCCGATGCGCTGCGCAGCGAACTAGCGGCTATTGCAGCGCCGGACGCGCTGCGCGGAGTGACCCAGGAAGTAGTCACCACCGCGTCTTCACTCGACGACGCGCCCGCCGACGCAGCGGATGCCTACCTCCGGCTCCACCTGCTCTCGCACCGGCTCGTCCAGCCGAACAGCATAAACCTCGACGGCCTCTTCGGACTGCTCGCGAACGTCGTGTGGACAAACTTCGGCCCGTGCGCCGTCAACAACTTCGAAACCACCCGCCTGCGCCTGCGTTCCCGTGGCACGGTGGTGGTGTACGGCGTGGACAAGTTCCCACGCATGGTCGATTACGTGATGCCCTCGGGCGTTCGGATCGCCGACGCCGATCGGGTTCGCCTGGGCGCACACCTCGCCGAGGGGACCACCGTCATGCACGAAGGTTTCGTCAACTTCAATGCCGGAACTCTGGGCCACTCAATGGTCGAGGGGCGCATTTCCGCCGGCGTCGTCGTGGGCAACGGCTCCGATATCGGCGGCGGGTCCTCGATCATGGGTACCCTCTCAGGCGGCGGCAAGGAACGCATCAGCATCGGCGAGCGCTGCCTCCTGAGCGCACAGGCCGGTATCGGTATCTCCCTCGGTGACGACTGCGTGGTGGAGGCCGGCCTCTACATCACGGCAGGAACCAAGGTGACCCTCCCGGATGGCTCGATCGCCAAGGCTGCCGACCTCTCGGGGCAGTCCGGAGTGCTCTTCATCCGCAACTCGACCACCGGCGTCGTCGAAGCCCGGCAGCGCTCGGGGCAGGGCATCGCACTGAACGCTGCGCTCCACGCCAACTAGGGATTTGAGTGCTCCAGACCAAGAAGCAGGCCCGACGACGGCGCCGCCTTCGCGCAGCCGGTGTCCTCACGCTGTTGACGGCGGTGGTCTGCGGTGGAGCCTACCTGGCCGTCAGTCAACTGAACTCCTCTGAAGTGCTGGTCCGTGAGCGGTGCAGCGCCGTCGTCGGTACGGATATCTATGAGCTGGCGCCGGAGCAGGCCGCAAACGCATCCACCATCGCGGGAGTAGCCGTGACCCGTGGCCTGCCGTCGCGCGCGGTATCGATTGCGCTGGCCACCGCCGTCCAGGAATCGGGCCTGCGAAATCTGGACTACGGTGACCAGGCGGGGCCGGACTCCCGGGGATTGTTTCAGCAGCGTCCGTCCCAGGGCTGGGGTACCGAGGAGCAGGTGCAGGATCCCATTTACGCTGCCGGCGCCTTCTACGATGAGCTGGTCACCGTTCCGGGATATCAGAGTCTGCCCATCACGGAAGCCGCGCAGCTCGTTCAGCGCAGCGCTTACCCGGACGCTTATGCCGATCACGAGCCTGAGGCGCGCGCGTTCGCCTCAGCGCTGACGGGCCAATCCCCCGCCTCGCTGAACTGCGTACTGCGTAAGCCCGTTGCATCAGGCAGCGCGGCAGCGGTGACCGAACGCTTCGCAGCCGTCTTTCCAGCCCTACCCACAGCTGCAACCGAAGAGGGTCTCGTGACCAGCGCCTCCGGATCAGAGGGGTGGGCCGCGGCACAGTTTGCGGTGGCCAATGCCAAGGAACTGGGAATCACCTCCGTCTCCCATGCGGGACTGCAGTGGAACCGGGCCGACGGCGGCTGGACCACCGCAGAAACTGAGACCGGGCAGGTGCTGATCACCCTTGCCGAGGTCGCCGCCTAGCAGGCGCTACGCGATGATCTCCACCACCGGCTGGACATAGCTCCGGAAGGTCGCTTCGTCGTCGTAGAGGTCCTCGCTCAGAATGAGCATGTCCGGTTCGACATACCAGGCCCGGTCTTCGCTCAGCGGCAGCTCCACCACGGAGAGCGAGAAGTTCCTCGCGGGCCGTCCAAGTTCGAGTTCGCGTTCCCGGACGAGATCACCGAACCGCCGCTGACCTACGTCGTGCATGCGCTGTTGTTCGCGCTCGCACCAGGATGCGTCACGCTCCTGCGTCCATTCCAATGCGGTCCCATAGTGAGCGTGGGTGAGGCGCTGAAGGGCGGGCATGGAGTCAAGCTCCGGGAAGTCCGGCGGCGTAGGAAGTACCGTACCGTTTCCGTATCCGGCAACCAGTTGGTACCACCAGGCCTCCCACTCCACCCGCAGCGCAGGAACGCCGCCGGCGGCGTGGACCACCTGGCGCGGATTCAGGCAGCGGACAGGGGGCTTCACCGGCGATACTGCAGGCTTGCCGATCACACCGAGGCCGGCGCAGTCCCGCAGATACAGCGCGAAGCACATGGCCAGAGACGTACCGGCTCCCACTTTCCAGGAGGGCGCTCCATTGACGTGCATGCGGTGTCCCCGCCTCTCCGCCGGCATAACCCGAACCGGCTCGCGCGTGATCCTCCAAGGGTAGACCGATAGCCCCGACGTCTCCAGAGCAAGAGCCTGGTGACTCACTTAGGTCCGAAATACCGCTGGTCGGTAGGCTTGAACCCATGAAGATACTCGTCACCGGCGGAAGCGGTTACATTGGCTCGCACACCACACTTGCACTCCTGGAGGCGGGCCACGACGTCGTCGTAGTGGACAACCTCTACAACTCAAGCGAAACCGCCCTGAGGCGGGTGGAGGAGCTGGCCGGCCGCGAGGTGGCTTTCCGCAAGGTGGATCTGCTCGACGAGCACGCGCTCGACGCCGTGTTCGAAGCCGAGGCCGTCGAGGCCGTCATCCATTTCGCCGGGCTGAAGGCCGTCGGTGAATCAGTGGAGAAGCCGCTGTTCTACTACCACAACAACGTGGGTGGAACCCTGAACCTGCTGCGCACCATGGACCGCCACAACGTGCGCACCCTGGTCTTCAGCTCCTCAGCCACCGTCTATGGCGCTTCCGAAGAGGTACCCCTCATCGAGAAAATGCCGCTGGACGCAACCAACCCCTACGGGCGCACCAAGGAGCAGATCGAGGACATCCTGAGCGACGTCGGTGCCTCCGACGCCCGCTGGAACATCGCGCTGCTGCGTTACTTCAATCCGGTGGGTGCGCATGAGTCAGGGCGGATCGGCGAAGATCCAACGGGTATCCCGAACAACCTGCTGCCCTTCGTGGCACAGGTGGCGGTCGGCAGGCGCGAAAAAGTCATGGTCTTCGGCAATGACTACCCGACCCCGGACGGCACCGGAATCCGCGACTACATCCACGTGGTGGATCTCGCGGACGGCCACGTAGCTGCCCTGAACTTTCTCACCTCCCACTCCGGGGTGCACCGCTGGAACCTGGGGACAGGTAACGGCTCATCGGTGCTTGAGGTGCTCGCAGCCTTCTCCAGGGCGGCCGGCCACGAGATCCCCTACGAATTCGCTCCCCGGCGGCCGGGAGACGCAGCCGTCAGCTATGCGGACCCTTCGTCAGCATTGGCAGACCTTGGGTGGTCCGCGCATAAGTCACTGGACCAGATGTGCGAGGACCACTGGCGCTGGCAGAAGAACAACCCGCAGGGATACGCCTCCTAGCCAAGGCCACGGCAACGTGAAGTACGACGACGGCCGGTCACCTTCCTTGCGGAGGTAACCGGCCGTCGTCGTGCTGTTACTGCGTTTGGAACTTCTAGCGTGCGGGGTAGTGCCGCTCCCCGGCGCCCGTGTACAGCTGGCGCGGACGGCCGATCTTGGTCTGCGGATCCTGCATCATTTCGCGCCACTGCGCGATCCACCCCGGCAGGCGTCCGATCGCGAAGAGGACGGTGAACATTTTCTCCGGGAAGCCCATCGCCTTGTAGATGAGGCCGGTGTAGAAGTCCACGTTCGGGTAGAGCTTGCGTTCGATGAAGTAGTCATCAGCAAGGGCCTTCTCTTCGAGGCGCATTGCGATGTCCAGAAGCTCGTCGTTGCCGCCGAGCTTTGAAAGGATGTCGTGGGCGGTGGCCTTGACGATTTTGGCCCGCGGATCATAGTTCTTGTAGACACGGTGCCCGAAGCCCATGAGCTTCACGCCGTCTTCCTTGTTCTTGACCTTCTCCATGAAGTCCTCGGGCTGCATGCCCTTGGCCTTGATCTCCCGGAGCATGTTCAGGACGGCTTCATTGGCGCCGCCATGCAGCGGGCCGAATAGCGCGTTGATGCCGGCGGAAATGGAAGCGAACATGTTGGCGTTCGAGCTTCCCACCAGGCGGACGGTGGAGGTGGAGCAGTTTTGCTCGTGGTCCGCATGAAGGATCAGCAGGAGGTCCAGCGCCTTAACCATGGTGGGATCGAGATCATAGGGCTCGGCAGGGAGGCCGAAGCACAAACGCATGAAGTTCTCCACTAGGTTCATGGAGTTGTCCGGGTACAGCATCGGCTGGCCGATGGACTTCTTGTGCGCGTACGCGGCAATGACCGGCAGCTTCGCCATCAGGCGGAACGTGGACAGCTCCACCTGCTCATCGTCGAACGGGTCCAGGGAGTCCTGGTAGAACGTGGACAGCGCCGAGACAGCTGAGGACAGCACCGGCATGGGGTGGGCGTCCCGTGGGAATCCGCCGAAGAAGCCCTTGAGCTCCTCGTGGAGGAGCGTGTGCCTGCGGATGCGGTTATCGAAGGCGGCGAGCTCAGTCGGTGTTGGCAGGTTCCCATAGATGAGCAGGTAGGAAACCTCAAGGAAACTCGAATGCTGGGCGAGCTGGTCGATGGGGTAGCCGCGGTAGCGCAGGATGCCCTGATCGCCGTCGATGTACGTGATTGCTGAGGTGGTGGCCGCGGTGTTCATGAAACCGGGATCGAAGGTAACGGCACCGGTCTGCTTGAGCAGCTTCGAGACATCGTACCCGTGGTTGCCCTCTGCCGCTTGGATCAGCGGGAGGCTCAGGCTTCCTCCGTCATACTGGAGTGAGGCGCCGTTGTGCTCAGTCATTGACTCTCCTTGTGGAGCTTATGGAAAAGCATGCGAAATTGCTGGATCAGCTCAGTCAGCTAAAACGCTACCGGCACAAACGCCTTCAGCACTAATCGGTTGAGGCGTTGTTGTGCAATAGCAACACGGTCTCACGCGGTGAGCCGGGCAGCCGCGGCAGCGACCCGCTCATCCGAACCCGTGAGCGCCACCCGGACGAACCCGTTCCCGGCGTCACCGTAGAACGTGCCGGGACCAACGATGATGCCCAGCTCCGCGAATCTCCTCACCGTCAGCCAGGTGTCTTCCCCCGCCGTCGCCCAGAGGTACAGGCCGGCGTTGGATGCGGAGATGGTCAGCCCGAAGGCCTCGAGAGCCGGTATGAGTTGCTCCCGCCGAGCCCGGTACAGGTCTTTCTGCGCGGCGACATGAGCGTCATCCGAAAGCGCTGCGCGCATGGCTTCCTGCACCGGATACGGCACGATCATTCCGGCATGCTTTCGCGAGTTGATGAGGTTAGCCAGCACCGCGCTGTCACCGGCCACGAACGCGGCCCGGTAACCGGCGAGGTTCGACTGCTTGCTCAGCGAGTAGACGGACAGCAGTTGTTCGGTGGACCCTCCGCTGACCCGTGCATCGAGGATGCTGGGCACCGGGTTCCCACCCTGGGCAGGATCCCAGGCGCCCCAGCCCAGTTCGGCGTAACACTCATCGGAGGCAACCATCGCGCCCAGTCCACGGGCGGCGTCGACCATGGCACGCAGGGCTTCAACGTCCTGGACCGCGCCGGTGGGATTCGATGGAGAATTGAGCCAGACCAGCCGCACCCGCGCCCGCGTGCCCGGATCCAGTTCAGCCAGCGAGTCCGCGGCCACCGGTGTTGCACCGGCGAAATGGGCTCCCATGTCATAGGTGGGATAGGCAACCGTGGGACGCACAACGACATCGCCCGCTCCCAGCCCCAGCAACGTGGGCAGCCACGCAACAAGCTCCTTGGAACCAACCGTTGGCAGAATATCTGCCGGGTCAAGACCAACAACAGAACGACGACGGCGGTACCACTCGCTGATTGATTCCCTCAGCTCGATCGTGCCGTGAGTGGTGGGGTAACCGGGCGCATTCGATGCGTCGCGGAGCGCACGCTGGACAACCTCCGGCGTGGGATCCACGGGAGTTCCGATTGAGAGGTTGACCCCGCCGTCCGGATGCTTCCGGGCTTCCTCGATGTAGGGTGCCATGGCATCCCAGGGGTAGTCCGGAAGGTCGAGCCCGAAGGCCCGGTTGGGTGTCACGCTAACGTCACGCTTCCTGGTTCTGCGGCGGCAGGGCCGCAATGATCGGGTGATCCTTCCCGGTGTTGCCAAGCTTGGCGGCGCCGCCCGGCGACCCGAGATCATCAAAGAACTCGACGTTGGCCTTGTAGTACTCGGCCCACTCATCGGGGGTGTCGTCTTCGTAGTAGATCGCCTCGACCGGGCACACCGGCTCGCACGCCCCACAGTCCACGCACTCATCCGGGTGGATGTACAGCGAGCGTTCACCTTCATAGATGCAATCAACCGGGCATTCCTCAATGCAGGCCTTGTCTTTCACATCCACGCACGGCTGTGCGATTACGTAGGTCACTTCCCACGCCTTCCCTAGGATTCTGGTGCCGCTAACGGCTCTTCGTCGCTCTTCCAGCTTAACGCAACAGGAGTTGGGACCGGCATCGACCCGCGCCCACCGTAATATGACAGGCTATGCCCATGTCCAGCTCCGCCGCACACCTGCTGACTTCCCTGCCGTTGGGAACCCGCGTTGTTGTCCGGTATCGGATCGAAGGCGGCCTCACCGATGCACTCGGCAACCTGGCTGCACGGGACGATCTGTCCTGCACCATTTCAGGAAGGCGCGGGGACGTCGTCGTTCCGCTGGTTGCCGTGACGGCCGCCAAACCGGTGCCTCCCCCACCTCCGCGGCGCGGTCCGAGAACTCCCGCAGTAGGGCCAACCTCGCGATTGACTAAATTCAATCAGTAAGCGCCTGCTGACGTATGCTGGAAATCATGGAAACAGATGAGGACGTCCAGGCACGAGGCAGGGCGCTGAGCTCCCCCGTCCGGCTCAGGATCCTCCGGCTTTGCCTGCATAAGGCACGCACCAATAAGGAAATCGCCGAGGTGTTGGATCTCAACCCCGCCACGGCGCTGCACCATGTGCGGACTCTGCTCGCCACCGAGTTTTTGAAGGCCGAGGAGCCGCGGACGGGCAATCGCGGCGCGAAGGAAATCCCCTATCGCGCCACCGGATTGTCGTGGGGAAGCCGCATGCCCAACGCGGCCCCTGTACTCGTCGAAACGTTCCTTCAGGAAATAGACGGGCTGAACCCCTCGGAGATCGACGTGTGGCGTCTTGGAGTGCGGCTCAATGACGCCAACCGCGCCGAGATGATGGAGAAGATCCGCCACGTGTTCGAGGAATACGCCCGGCGGGAATCGGACGAGGACGGCACCGCGACCTCCATCATGCTGGCCCACCACATAGACCGCACCGCGGACTGAGACAGTACTACAGAGCTTCGTTACAGAGCTTCGGCTTCAGGACGGGCTGACGGCCGCAACGCCCACCAGGACAGGGCAACGGCTGCAACCGTTCCGACGGCCAGTCCCACCACCCAGACATAGCCGGCAATGGCCACAGGCGGAAGCGCGCCCTCCACCTCAACGCCGGCAGCGATAAGGGCACCGGCGGACAAAGAAGCCGCGAGCCCCACCAGGATGTACGCGACTACTCCGGTCAGGGCTGCGAAAAAGATGCTGCGGGCAGCCACGGCAACGAACACGGCAATACTGGTCGCAAGCACTACAGAGGCAAGCGCACCGGCCGGAATCCCGACACCGTTCACGTACCAGATATGGGCATGAAGCGCGGTGCCAAGCACAGCCGCAAGTGAGCCGCCGAGGACGGAGGCGAGGACTCCGCGCGGGCGGTCGCCGCTACGGGCAGAAGGAGCGACGACGGCGGCCGGATTGGCGCCGTCGTCGTCCTTCTGTTTGTTCACCTGCATGCCGGGAGCCGGCAACTGCCTACGCCTGCTAGGCGCGGGCGCGTGAACGGGCAGCGCGCATGCGCTCGTTGGGATCGAGGACCACCTTGCGGATGCGGATGGACTCCGGAGTCACCTCGACGCACTCGTCTTCCCGCGCGAATTCGAGTGATTCCTCGAGCGTGAGATTGCGGGGAGGCGTCAGGTTCTCGAAGGTGTCGGAGGAAGCGGCACGCATGTTGGTGAGCTTCTTTTCCTTGGTGATGTTCACTTCCATGTCATCGGCGCGGGAGTTCTCGCCGACGATCATGCCCTGGTACACCTCGGAGGTCGGCTGCACAAAGAAGGAACCGCGTTCCTGCAGGTTGATCATGGCGAACGGGGTGACCACCCCGGCGCGGTCCGCGATCATCGATCCGTTGGTGCGGTACTCGATGTCCCCTGCCCACGGCTCGTAGCCCTCGGAGTAGGAGGACGCGATTCCAGCGCCGCGGGTGTCCGTCAGGAACTTGGTACGGAAACCGATGAGCCCCCGGGCCGGAACGATGAATTCCATCCGAACCCAACCGGTGCCGTGGTTGGACATGTTGGTCATGCGGCCCTTGCGTGCCGCCATCAGCTGGGTAACACCGCCAAGGTACTCTTCGGGAACGTCGATGGTCATGTGCTCCATGGGCTCATGGATTTTCCCGTCAACAGTCCGGGTAACAACCTGCGGCTTGCCGACGGTCAGCTCAAAACCTTCGCGGCGCATCTGCTCCACAAGAATGGCCAGCGCCAGCTCTCCACGTCCCTGGACCTCCCAGGCGTCCGGGCGGGCGGTGGGTAGAACGTTCAGCGATACGTTGCCGATCAGCTCCTTATCAAGCCTGTCCTTCACCTGTCGCGCAGTAACCTTCGCGCCCTTGACCTTCCCGGCCAGCGGCGAGGTGTTGATACCGATGGTGACGGAGATAGCCGGATCATCCACGGTGATCAATGGAAGGGGCTGCGGGTTGTTGACGTCGGTCAGGGTTTCACCGATGGTGATGTCCTCGATACCGGCTACAGCAACAATCTCTCCCGGTCCAGCGGATTCGGTGGGGACGCGGTCCAGGGCCTTGGTGGCGAGCAGTTCGGTGATCTTGACGGTCTTCAGTTCACCGTTCTGGCGGGCCCAAGCTACCTGCTGGCCCTTGCGGAGCGTCCCGTTGAAGATACGGAGCAGAGCGAGGCGGCCAAGGAACGGCGAGGCATCCAGGTTGGTGACGTGAGCCTGCAGGACGCCCTCCGGGTTGTACCGCGGCGCGGGGATGTGGTCGATGATGGTCTTGAAGAGCGGCTCAAGATTGTCATTCTCCGGGACGGTGCCGTCTGCCGGCTGTTCCAGAGACGCCGCTCCAGCTCGCGCTGCGGCGTAGACCACAGGAACATTGAGCACGAGGTCAAGGTCGAGATCCGGAACCTCATCGGCCAGGTCAGAAGCAAGGCCGAGCAGCAAATCCATGGACTCGCTGACTACTTCGTCGATGCGGGAGTCTGGACGGTCGGTCTTGTTGACCAGCAGGACAACCGGCAGCTTCGCGGCCAGCGCCTTGCGCAGCACAAAGCGGGTCTGCGGCAGCGGGCCCTCGGACGCATCAACAAGCAGGACCACGCCGTCTACCATGGACAGTCCGCGCTCAACCTCGCCGCCGAAGTCAGCGTGGCCGGGCGTGTCAATGACGTTGATGGTGATTGTTTCGCCCTCAGCCGATGGGCCGTCGTAGAACACGGTGGTGTTCTTGGCGAGGATGGTGATGCCCTTTTCGCGCTCCAAGTCCCCCGAGTCCATGACCCGGTCCTCAAGATGGTTGTGGGCGGCGAAGGAATTGGTCTGCCTCAGCATCGCGTCAACGAGCGTCGTCTTGCCATGGTCTACGTGCGCCACGATGGCAACGTTGCGAAGGTCACTGCGGATTGCAGTGTTGCTCGTGGATACAGACATGCGGAATGACTCGTTTCGTCGGGGATTTCGTCGGGATTGCGGAGGTGCCGGGGGAAAATGGAAGCGGGCAGCACAGCGCGCACTACTACCAGTCTAAGCGCTAGGCAAAAGATGGCCTAACGGGCACATTAAACGACGACGACGGCACCCACCGCAGCGGGCGCCGTCGTCGTTCGTGGAAGCTGGCTACTCGGCTGCGGCCAGGAGCTGCGCGCGCAGCTCACGTCGCTCGCGCTGCTTCTCCGGATCCGGCAGCGGCACAGCCGCAAGGAGCCGCTGCGTGTAGGGATCCTGGGGGTTGCGCAGAATCTGGTCGCGGGTACCCTGCTCGACGATCCTGCCGCGCCGCATCACGCAGATGTGGTCGGCGAGAACGTCCACCACCGCGAGGTCATGGGTGACGAACAGGCAGGCAAAACCCATTTCCTTCTGAAGGTTCTGGAACAGCTCTAGCACCTTGGCCTGGACGGACACGTCCAGCGCGGACGTGGGCTCGTCAGCAACCATGAGCTTGGGCTTCAGCGACAGCGCGCGCGCAATGCCGACGCGCTGCTTCTGCCCACCCGAGAGCTCGTGCGGGTAGCGGTTCCGGTAGGCACGCGGAAGCTCCACCTGGTCGAGCAGTGTCTCGATGCGCTTCTGCAAGGCGGAGCCCTTGGCTTCTCCGGCGAGGAACATCGGTTCGCCGATGCTTTCACCGATGGGCAGCCGGGGGTTCAGCGACGAGGACGGGTCCTGGAACACCATGCCGACGCTGCGCCGAACTGCGCCGAGTTCCCGGGAGGTGGGCTTGAGACCGGAGATGTCAGTACCCACGACCTTGAGCGCTCCTTCGGCAACGGGAAGGAGCCCGACCGCTGCGCGCCCGATGGTGGTCTTGCCCGATCCGGACTCCCCCACCAATCCCATGACTTCGCCTGGACGGATGCTCAAGGTTGCGTTCTCAACCGCACGGAAGGCCGGAACCCGGCCCTGCTTGGGGTACTCGATGGCCACATTCACCAGGTCGAGTACTGCTTCTCCCCTGCTCTCCCGCTCTGCCTGAACTTCCTTCTCCAGACCCTGGAGGACAACCCGCTCCCGGCGCTGAAGCTCTTCAGCGTCTACGCCGGCCAGCTCCGATTTGGTTGCTGCTGCAAGGGCCGCGGTGATGTCGACGTCGTCACCGCCGCCCTCTGCTCCCTGGCCCAGGTGTGGTACAGCTGCGAGCAGATCCTGGGTGTAGGGATGTTCGGGCCGGCTGAAAATTTTCTCTGCCGTGCCTGATTCCACAATGACGCCCTGACGCATGACGGCGATGCGGTCTGCGAGGTCCGCGACAACTCCCATATCGTGGGTGATGAGCACGATGGCGCTGTCGAGCTTGTTGCGCAGGTTGCGCATCAGGTCGAGGATTTCGGCCTGGACTGTCACGTCGAGTGCCGTGGTGGGCTCATCTGCGATGAGGAGCTTGGGATCACACGAGAGTGACTGGGCGATCATGGCGCGCTGCCGCTGCCCCCCGGAGAGCTGGTGGGGGTAGGAACGGAAGGCTTTCTCGGGATCAGGAAGCTCCACCATGTCCAGCAGTTTGAGGGCGCGCTCCCTCGCCTCATCGGGCGAGATTGCGTTGTGCAGACGCAGAGTCTCGACGATCTGGAACCCGACCGTGTACACGGGGTTCAGCGCCGTCATCGGCTCCTGGAAGATGACCGCGACGTCATTGCCGCGCACCTCCCTCATCTTCCCCGGGGAAAGATTGAGGATTGACCTGCCGTTCAGTATCACCTCTCCGGTGACACGGCTGTTGCTGGGCAGGAGCCCGAGAAGCGCCATCGAGCTTGCGCTTTTGCCTGACCCGGACTCCCCGACGATCGCAAGCACTTCACCTGCGTTCACGTAGTAGCTCAGGTCAATGGCCGCCGGGACCCATTCCTTCTCCACCCCGAAGTCGACGCTGAGGTTTCGAACTTCGAGCACCGGTCCGCGAGCGGATTCCGTTGGATCATTGCTCCCGTTGCCGTCAATGATGTCGTGGGTCATAGTGCTGTCCTTCCACTGTGTGACCGTGCGTACGGCGCTTTTGGGCGGGCTGTTTTCCCGCTGATTACTGCGCTGACACTAAATGTTGGAAATATGGGGGGATGAACTCGCCTACCGGTCCGATCCAGACCACTGTCTTCCGCCCCCGCAGCAGCCGCTGGATACTCGCGATTGCGGGCGCCGTCGTCGCGGTGGGTCTGATCGCCTCCGTTGTGACGTCCGGACTGCAGGCGCTCGCTACTGCCGCGCCGCTGCTCGCGGTAGCGGCCGTGGCATGGTGGTTGTTCTGGTTTCCGGCGGTGGTTGTCGGGCCTACCGGCGTTCAACTGCGCAACCCGGTCCAGACCGTTGATGTTCCGTGGGCCGGCCTCATCCACGTCGACACCAAGTACGCACTGAAGCTCGTCACGCCGAGCGGCAGCTACAGCGCCTGGGCTGCGCCTGCTCCCGGAGTTCGCGGAACCCACGCGGGCAAGCCGGAGCACATGCAGAACCTTCCGGGCACCAGCTACGGAGCGGGTGGAAGCGTTCGCCCCGGGGACCTCAGCAACACCGATTCCGGCCTTGCTGCCCTGCTGGTCCGATCCGAGTGGGAACGGCGTGTGGACAGCGGTCTGATCGACGTTGACGCTACCGAGGCAGCGCGGGTGGAGCGCCGCATCAACTGGCAACCGCTTGGCGTGATCGCCGGCCTGCTGCTGCTGAGCGTCATTACCTTCGCCCTGCAGTGACAGCAGACCGGCGCGACCGGCGCTGAGCCGGTCACCAAAGAGTATGCGGTTCATCAGGCCGGCTTCTTAGGTTCTGCAGCCTTCTTGGCGTTGAACTTCTTCTGCCGGGGGTCGAAGGCATCTCGCAGCCCGTCACCGATGAAGTTGATCGACAGGCAGATGATCACAATGAACAGACCCGGCCACCAGAAGAGCCACGGGCGGGTGCTGAACGCCGCCTGGTTGGCACTGATGAGGCTACCCAACGAGATATCAGGAGCCTGGACGCCGAGTCCGAGGAAGGACAGCGCCGTCTCCAGCAGGATCGCGGACGCCATGACCAGGGTGGTGTTGACGATGATCACGCCCACGGCGTTCGGCACGATGTGCTTGAAGATGATCCGCGAGTTGGAAGCGCCTGCGATGCGGGCTGCATCGACGAACTCCCGTTCGCGGAGGCTGAGGAATTCACCGCGGACCAAACGCGCGAGGCCGGTCCAGATGATGAATCCGACGAAGACTCCCAGTAGGATGACGCCGGCGCTGCCGCCGAAGATCGCCCCGAAGAAGGTGCCCGGCCCAGAAATGGAGTTGCCGAACGTGCCCAGCACCGCTGCGATGATCACCAGCGGGATGATGATGATGACGTCAGTGAGACGCATCAGCAGCGTTTCCACCCAGCCGCGGAAGTATCCGGACACACCACCAATAACGACGCCGATGATGCCGCCCACGAGTCCAATCAGGAACATCACAATCAGGGACAGCTGCGCACCGCGCATGGTCATGGCGAAGAGATCGCGCCCCACGCGGTCCTGCCCAAAGGGATGGTCACCAAAATTGAACGGCAGTGTCCAGGTGGGTGCACCCGTGGGATTGGCAAGTGGCGGTGTTTCCACGTAGTCCCACTTCCACCAGCCGGGAATTCCGGCATAGCCCACTGAGGTAAACGCCATGATGACGACGCCCGCAAAAATGACCATGCTGACCACAGCGGCAGTGTGGCCGAAGAAACGCTTGCGGACCAGTTGGCCCTGACTGAGGCCTCTCGCCTCAGGCTGCTTCGATCGCTTTGATTCTTGTGCTGCAGTGCTCATGCTTTCACCCTCACTCGCGGGTCAAGAACGGAGTAGACGAGGTCGGCCACCAGGTTGAAGACCAGGGCAACAATGCCCGTGATCAGGAAGACTCCCATGACCGGATTGAGGTCCTGCCTTCCGAGTGCCTGAACGAACAGTTGGCCCATGCCGCTGAAGGCGAACACCTGCTCGGTGATGATGGCGCCGCCGATGAGCGCACCAATGTCGAAGGCAACGAGCGTGGCCAGCGGAATGAGCGCATTGCGGAATGCGTGACGCATCACGACCGTGCGTTCCCCCAGGCCCTTCGCCCTTGCGGTACGAATGTAGTCCTGATTCATGATTTCCAGCATCGACGCCCGTGAATAGCGGCTGTAACCCGCAAGGGAGATCAACATCAGGGCAATCGTGGGAAGCAGCAGGTGCGTATACGTGTCCAGTCCCCGCACCCAGAAGTCTCCTTCGAGGTTGGGGGTGGAGGCACCGATTGTCGCGATTGGACGGCCGTTGACCCGGTTGTTGTTGAAGTAGGAGGGCCACGCCTGCATGAAGCGGTCCAGCAGGATCAGGAACCCCATCAGGAACGCGGTGAGCCCCGCTGCTGTCATGTTCTGACGCTTGTCGTAACCGCCCATGAAGTATCCGACGACGAGGCCGACCAGGACGGTGGCAACACCGAGCAGAACCACCATCAGGAGCGTTGCACGGTCCAACAGGGGCTGCACCGCGAAGTACGCGACAATTCCGATCGCGACGACGATCAGGGAGCTGTAGAGGGCCTTGCGATTCTTCAGGCCGGCAGTCAGCAGGGTCACGCCGTAGGCGATGCCGACCGAGAGGAGAGCCACGACAATCGGTCCAAAGCCGGGCGTGAGGAACCAACCGGTGAGGTCGAGGAACCAGATAATGCCGAAGGCGAAGACAAATCCGATCGCTGCCCACAGAAGGCGGCGCTTCAGGGATCCTGACGTACTCAGGTAAAAGAGGAATGCGCCAACCAGCCCGCACACCATTGTGGCAAAGAAGCTGATGTCCGGTTCACTCAGGAAGTTGTTGAATCCGATTGCCCCGAACTCCTTCAGGAGAACAGCAACCCAGAACACCGGCAGCGAGAAGAAGAGGAACGCCATGAACGTGACACCGTAATCGAGTCCGCTGTACTGCCGGAGCGCGGTCACGATGCCCAGCGTGATGCCAATGACAATGGCAAGGATGGTGGCGGCAGTGACGAGCATGATGGTCTGCCCCATTGCACGACCGAGGAGCTGTGTCACCTCAATACCGGTCACACTGTTGCCGAGATCGCAGGTGAGTGCGAACGGGACGACGCAGCGAACTGCGCCGGATACCCAGGAGAAATACCGCAGGATGGGCGGCACATCGAGATCCAGTAGATCGATTCGCTGCTGGATGAGCTGCTCACGATTGGGGGCGTTGCTTTGGCGCAGATCCGCGAGTGGATCTCCTGAATATGCAGTCAGGATGTACACGAGGAACGAAGCGCCAAAAAGAATGAGTACGGCGGCGATCAGCCGCCTGACAATGTACGTCAACATAGTCTTTTTTGGCCTCAGGGGTTTAGGAAGCGGGTTGTGCCCGACATGTCGGACTGAGTGTAATCCACGTTACGTTTAGTCGAAATTTGGCACTTGCCAATCACTGCAGAAGTGCCTGAGCACCCGAAAGCGCTGGGGCCAGTAGTGCGACCCCAGCGCTTTCGATTAGCTAGTGAACGTGGGCGGTGCGGAGCTGTTTAGGCTACCGACCACTCCCAGAAGTTCCACCAAACTCCAACCAGACCCGGGTTGAAGGTCAGACCCTGTACGGCCTCATCCGCGGCGTTGATGCCGATGGACTGGAACAGGGGCAGACCATAGCCGGTCTCGAAGAGACGGGTATCAACGACGATCTGGAGTTCCTGCTGCTCTGCCGGATCGATGGTGACAATCAGCTCATCCATGGCGGCCTGTGCTTCTTCATCGCAGAAGCCGTTGAAGTTCGAGGCGGAGTCACAGCCGTACAGCTGGGGCACACCGTTCACTCCAACGCCAGGGCTGACCCAGCCGAAGATGGTTGCGTCATAGGTTCCGCCGCCGAGGGCTGATCCCCATTCGTTGCCGGGAAGCCCGCCGTCAACCACGGTGAAGCCAGCCTGCTCGGCGCTCTCCGCGATCAGTGTGTAGGCGTCAACACGGTTCGGGTTGTCAGCGTTGTACATGATGCGAACCTCAGGGGTTGCACCTGCCAGCAGTTCCTTGGCCATGTCGATGTTGGGCTCAGCGAACTCCTGCGATCCGTTGACCGGTACAGCGGCGTCGTAGCCTTCCGTTCCGATGTCGAAGATCTGGGAGTTGCGGGGCTCAGCTTCGGGATCCAGCGGGCCGATGACCGACTCGACGATGGAATCACGAGGGATGGTGTACATGAACGCACGGCGAACATTCTCATCCTCGAACACGCCGGAGTAGTTCAGGTCGATGTGGTCGAAGGAAAGCTCTTCGCCCTCAAGGATCTGGATTCCGTCGATTGCCTCGAGGGAGGCAAGGGTGTCAGCGGAGGCCTGCGGCTGAACAATGTCAACCTCGCCGTTCTGAAGAGCCTGGACCTGGGCGTTGGCATCACCGATGTAGCGGATGGTGATTTCATCCAGTGCGGGCTCGGGGCCCCAGGCGTAGTCCTCGTTGCGGACCAGCGTCATGGACTGGTCAGGAGTCATGTCCTGAACGATGTATGGACCGTTCGACAGGTAGAGTGCCGGATCAGACGGCAGCGTGGTGGTGTCGAATGCTGTGTTCCAGTACTCAGCTACCGCCTGCAACTCCGGACGATCCTCGGGGCTCTCAGGATCTCCTGCGGGAGCGGTCTGAATCAGTTCGACCAGGGCGTCCTCATCAGCCAGTCCGCCACCGGTGGCAACAACGTGCGCCGGGGTGTCGAGGATGCCGAACGCAATTTCGTAATCAGCGTACGGCTCGGTGTATTCGAGCGTCATGGTTCGACCGTCTTCGCTGATTTCAGGAAGACCAGTCAGTCCGAGTCCGTCGGTGGCACCGGCGTAGGCGAAGTAGGTGGTTCCGGTTTCAGCTTCCGGGTTTTCATCATCGAAATGACCCGACTGTACGGCCCAGGACAGCAGAAGGTCGCCGGCATCGACGGGCTCGCCATCTGACCAGGCAACACCTTCATTGATCGTGTACTCAACGGTGAGCGGATCCTCAGACGTCACCTCATAGGTGCCGAATTCTTCGTTGCGGATGACCTCGAGCGCGTCATTCACGTAGTAGAAGTCCTGATGCGTCAGGTAGCTGACCTTGCCGTTGATGTCGACGTTGCCAGTGGCGCTGTCAGAGTTGAACGAAGTGAAAGGGTTGACCTCGGCAACGGTTACGGCGCCGCCTGATGCTTCGCCCTCGCCGCCTGTGCCGGGATCTTCGCCGCCGCCGCTTTCGGCGCAGGCGCTCAGTGCAAGTGCAGCTATCGCAGCTACACCTACGGCTTTGGAAGTACGTCCGAAACGCATTCCGCCTCCTTGTTTCATGTTGTGGAAGATGTCCTTCATGGTTTTACAAAGGACTGACACGCACTTTGATTCAAAGTGGCGTGCCTCACATGCAGAAAGCCTAAGGGGTATTTATTACTGCTTGGTATCAAAAGCAAAGCGTGTTGATGGTTGTTACCGAGATGCAACCAAATTTTCCCATCAGGGCACGGCATGGCAACGGTGCGGCTCCAGTTGCAGCCCGGCACAGTCATCGACCGATACCATGCGCAGCCTGGGCTGAACTCTTCCGAATACGGCAGACTTGCAGGTGTGGATAGCCTGCACGTACTCCCGGGTCCCGGCGCGCCTCAGGGCTTCACAGTGCCGGCTGGAGAACTGCTCGAGCAGTTCTCCCATGCGTCTGGACCAGGAGGCCAAGGCGTCAACACTACGGACTCGCGTGTCCAACTCAGTCTCGACCTCGGGACTACGACAGCTCTAACTGAGGTACAACGCGAACTCGCCCTCGCGCGACTGGCCGCCCGGTTGTCGGGCACCGTGCTCACGATCAGCGCTGCTGAGCACCGTTCCCAGCGACGCAATCGGACGGCGGCAAGGAAACGGCTGGCCGAGCTCCTCCGCGAGGCCGTCGCTCCCACGACCATCCGTCGTCCAACCCGACGTACACAAGGGTCACAACGTCGCCGACTGGAAGACAAGCGTGGGCGGTCCGAGATCAAGCAGAATCGGAGGCGCCCACGTCCCGGCTGAATCACTTCCGGGCAAGGGAGGTCAGGGAACAGGCACCGCTACATCGACGATGCCGACGAACCGGCTGCCAATTCCGTCGTACTCGCTGCGAACCAGACCCGGAATTACCGGTGGGATTTCATCGAGGGAATGGTGGGCGCAACAAACGTAAGTGAACGGCGGCCACCACTTCTTAGGCCGCGCGGCTTCCGAGAAACCACAGACCGCGCAGGTCAACTGGACCCAGACAGGTCGATTACTCGTCCGGTTTTCCTTGGACTGAACGAGCCAGACCGGTGGATTGTGCAAAAGCTCGGACAACTCAGCGTCTGAGAGCCGGGCAGGGATTCCGTGACGGTGTGCCATCTCCAACGGAATATCAAGGATCTGAGCTGCCTCACGTCGCGTAACCACCAGTTAAGGATATGGGACGCGGGATGTCTCCCGATGCTCGGAAAGGGCCACCGACACAATGGGCGGACCAGTGCCGGTTTCCGGCCCCGGTCCTCCCGACATCAAACGTTGAATCGGAACTCCACCACATCGCCGTCGACCATGATGTATTCCTTGCCTTCGATACGGACCTTGCCGCGAGACTTGGCTTCGGCCATGGAACCGGCCGAGACCAGGTCCTTGAAGGAAACCACCTCGGCCTTGATGAATCCGCGCTGGAAGTCTGAGTGGATGACTCCGGCCGCCTCCGGGGCAGTCGCGCCCTTGCGGATGGTCCAGGCACGCGCTTCCTTCGGACCGGCCGTGAGATAGGTCTGCAGCCCGAGGGTGTGGAACCCAACGCGGGCAAGCTGGTCCAGTCCGGACTCTTCCTGTCCGTTCATCTCCAGCATTTCACGCGCTTCCTCCGGATCCAGCTCGACCAGATCGGCTTCGAGCTTGGCGTCAAGGAAAATGCAGTCAGCGGGTTCGACCAGGGCGCGCAGCTCGTTCTGACGCTCAGTGCTGCCGAGAACGGCGTCGTCGGCATTGAACACGTAGATGAACGGTTTGGCCGTGAGCAGGCTCAGCTCCCGCAGATGCTCCATCTCGAGCTTGTCGCTTGCGACCGAAGCGAAGATCGTATCCCCGCGTTCGAGGACACCCTGCGCCGCCTGCATTGCAGTCAGCTGCGCAGCCTCGCGCTTCTTGATCTTCACCTCCTTCTCAACGCGCGGGATTGCCTTCTCCAGCGTCTGAAGATCCGCGAGGATGAGTTCGGTGTTGATGGTCTCCATGTCGGACACCGGGTTCACGGCGCCGTCCACATGCACCACGTCCGGGTCGTCGAAGACACGCACTACCTGCGCAATGGCTTCAGCTTCGCGGATGTTTGCGAGGAACTGGTTACCGAGGCCTTCACCTTCCGAGGCTCCCTTGACGATGCCTGCGATGTCCACGAATGAGACCGTAGCGGGCAGCACGCGCTGAGAGCTGAACAGTTCGGCCAGCTTTCCCAGGCGCGGGTCAGGAAGACTGACAACTCCGACATTGGGCTCGATCGTGGCGAACGGATAGTTCGCGGCCAGGACATCGTTCCTGGTGAGAGCGTTGAAGAGGGTTGATTTGCCGACGTTGGGCAGTCCGACGATGCCGATAGTAAGAGCCACGGAAAAACAGTCTACCGTCGTGGACGAGGCGTCGGCGCGGAGCCCCGCGGAGCCGACCTATCCCGGAATTGTCGGAGGCACCTGCCATGGTGGAGAAATGGACGGAAACACTCTTCTTCTCGTAGTTCTCACCGCAGTGCTGGGGCTGGTCTTCGGTGCGGGTATCGCCGTCGTGCTCTTGCGCCCGGTCCTCGCCGGGCTGCGCAATGACATGGACGACGCCGGCACCCGCCTTGGCACGGCGGTGTCTGCCCGTGCCGCGGCAGAAGCGGAGAACCGGATCCTGCTCGCACAGAACCGGCAGCTTCTCGAACAGTCCGGTCAGGACCAGTCGGTTCTGCGTGCCATTGCACCGCTGGCGGACAAGCTCGGTCAAGTGCAGGCGCACGTGGGTCACCTGGAAAGGGAGCGTGCGCATCAGTTCGGTCAGCTCGCGCAGCAGCTGCAGGAGGCACAGCTATCGGATTCGAAGCTGTTGTCCACGACCCACTCGCTGGCTTCCGCGCTCCGCAGCACCACCGCGCGCGGGCATTGGGGTGAAGTGCAGCTGAGGCGGATTGTGGAAGCCGCAGGCATGCTCGCCCGTGTGGATTTCTCCGAGCAGGCCACCCTCACCATCGCGTCCCGGGAGGGATCCTCCAACCTTGTCCGTCCCGACATGGTCATCCAGTTGCCGGGGAACAAGCAGATCGTCGTCGATTCAAAGGTCCCGCTGGACGCTTATCTGGAAGCCCAAGGACAGCCGGGCGGAGAGGACCAAGAGCGCAATGGTGCGGAGGAATCGCGCCGCAGCGAACTCCTGACCCAGCACGTCAAGGCGGTTCGCTCACACGTGGATACGCTGGCGCGGAAAAAGTACTGGGAGGGGACCGACAATTCCCCCGATCTGGTGGTGTGCTTTATTCCGCTCGAGTCGGTGCTGTCGAGCGCACTCCAAACGGACCCGGCGTTGCTGGACTACGCCTTCGCGCGGAATGTGGTGCTGGCCTCCCCCGTGACGCTGCTCGCGATTCTGAAGGGGGTCGCGTTCAGCTGGCGTCAGGATGTCCTCACGGAAAATGCCAAGGAGTTGTATGACCTCTCACGGGAACTGTATGAACGGCTGGGCACCATGGGTTCACACATCACCCGTCTGGGCAGTTCGCTCAAGAGCTCGGTCGAGAAGTACAACTCGTTTGTCGGCACACTGGAATCCCGGGTGCTTCCCACCGCGCGCCGGATCAACGCATTTGAGACGGACGCGAGCGCCTCAGAGCTGACCACCAAGCCGGTGGAGACCACACCCCGGCTGTTGAGCGCGCAGGAACTCATCGATACAGAATCGGAGGACGAGCCCGCAGAGCGAACGGCGTAACTTACGGCTTGCTGGAGAGACGTCAGGAAGTGGGTCGCTGTCCCCGGCCGCCGAGCCCGCCCGAGGGATCTCCCATGGCCTTCAGCGCTGCGCGTATTTCCTTCGGCAGCGAGAAGATGATGTCCTCTTCTGCAGTAACCACTTCTTCGACGTCCGCGTAACCATAATCGGCGAGCAGCCGCAGGACGTCCTGCACCAGATTCTCGGGCACGGAAGCGCCAGAGGTGACTCCGACCGTGGACACTCCTTCAAACCAGGACTCATCCACTTCATTGGCGAAGTCAACGCGGTGTGAAGCCTTCGCTCCGTACTCAAGCGCTACCTCTACCAACCGCACGGAGTTGGAGGAGTTTGCGGAGCCCACCACAATGACGAGATCCGCATCCGGCGCAATCTTCTTGATTGCCGCCTGCCGGTTCGACGTGGCGTAACAGATGTCATCGCTCGGAGGATCCTGCAGCGTAGGAATCCGCTTCTTCAGCAACGCCACAGTCTCCATGGTCTCGTCGACGCTGAGCGTGGTCTGCGAGAGCCAGATCACCTTGCTGGGGTCGCGCACCGTTACGCTGTCCACGTCTTCAGGTCCGTTAACGATCTGGATATGTTCAGGGGCTTCGCCGGCGGTTCCCTCCACCTCTTCATGGCCATCGTGACCGATCAGAAGGATGTCGAAGTCATCCCGCGCGAAACGCACTGCCTCGCGGTGGACCTTGGTCACCAACGGACAGGTGGCGTCGATGGTCCGGAGATTGCGCTCTTCTGCTGACCTGATCACTGCGGGCGAGACTCCGTGTGCAGAAAACACCACGAGCGCTCCTTCCGGAACCTCGTCGTTCTCCTCAACGAAAATGGCGCCCTTCTCCTCCAGCGTGGACACCACGTGAAGGTTATGGACGATCTGCTTCCGCACATACACCGGCGGCCCGTAGTGTGCCAGTGCCTTCTCTACGGCGATGACGGCGCGGTCAACGCCCGCGCAGTATCCGCGGGGCGCAGCCAGGAGTACCTTGCGTTGGCCGGCAACCGGTGCAGCGGCGTGGACTTCTTCCGGCGAGCGCCGGTTCCGGGGCACCATGGGCATGGGTACCGATACAGCTGTGGAGGACATACCTCCATGCTAACGGCCCGCACATCTCCGCCCGGCGGGGCATGGGTGCTGTCCGCTCAGAGCCGAGCGCTTCAGTGAGCAGAAAAGTAGGAGGTGCGGTGCTAGCGGCGGGACCCACTGAGCAGCCGACCCACGACGCCCGCGACCAGCAGCAGGATCCCCGCTGCCAACGCCGCGAGACACCATTCCTGGAAGCTGGATGCTGCGCGCTCGGCAAGCGCGGCCTTGAAGACGTCGGCCACTGCACTTTCATCCCCAACCTGGTTCGCCAGGCCGGGCACCAAACCGGAGGTGATCCACAGCACCCCACCAGTGAGCAGGATTCCGAGTCCGAGGAGAGCGAGCGTTGTGCTTCGACGACGAGCCAGTACAAGGGCGAGAACGGCTCCCACGCCGGCCGCGATCGCAAGTGCCGGCCACAGGTCGGCGGCAGTTTCTGCCCTCTCCCCGAGATCAAACGGGTCTGTGCCACCGATATTTACCAGAGTTCGCTCGGGTTCCGGTACATCGACTCCGAATTGACCGCCAAGTTCGGCAGTCACCAGGCCTACGAGCGGTGCAACGTCGAGGGTGAACACCGCGGGACCACCGGAGTCACTATCTAATTGCTCCTGCCCTCCGAAAGTCAGGCCATGTGAGCGCCGCAGGGTGTCCTGCCAGGCCCGATCGAAGTCGGGCAACTGTGCAATGCCCTGCGCTACGTCCCGCACCACCGGCTCCACCGCGTTCGCCACTCCCGGGGGCAGCTCGACACTGGCTGTTGCTTCCTCCGCAAGCGCACCTGCGAGCGTACCCGTGAATTTTGCATCGTCAGCAAGAGGCGCGGTCAGCTGGACGAAGCCGTCTTCGGCCACCACATTGGAAGCGAGCCAGGCACTGGGCAGGGCCACCACACCAAGCATCAGTGCAAACAGGACAAAGAAGGCCGATCCGGCTGTTCTCATCAGCTCCCGTTCCCTTGATTGACGATCCTACGATTATGCCTGCGCCCGCGGGGGCCGTCGTTGCGGCGGCACCGGCGGGCGGAAACTCTCTTCCTGCACATTGCGGTCCGGGTTCAACCGTTGTCAGGAGCACCTGATAAACATTAACCAGTGGCACGGCACCAGCTCGTCCCCTCCGTGTGACGCGAGGGTGGCAGGTGACGAGTGCCGGACAGGCTGATAGGGCGGGTCTTGTATTGGAAGGAAGCGGTATTTGATGAACCACGACGGCGCGCCGGTAGGCACCGTGGTCACAGCTGACTCCTCCGTGTCCACGGATCCGACAACCCTTCCCGAGACGGCGGGGGAAACCTCGGCTGATCAGCCCTGGCCGCTCCATGTGCTCTCCGAGAAGCTGAAAGCCCATATCGAGCGCGCCCCCGCCGCCTGGGTTGAAGGGCAGGTTATTGAACTCAACAAGCGCGGTTCCATGTGCTTTGTCACCCTCCGTGATGTTGATGCTGAAATCTCGCTGTCGCTCACGGTCTGGGGCACAGTTCTGGATCGGCTCACCATGCCCCTGGAGCGTGGCTCCCGGGTGGTAGCCAGACTCAAAGCGGACTTCTGGGTGAAGACAGGGCGCCTGTCAATGCAGGCATGGGACATTCGGCCGGTCGGTCTGGGGGACCTGCTTGCGCGAATAGAGCGGCTACGCCAGGCTCTTTCGGCCGAAGGACTTTTCGCGTCGCATCGGAAACGTGCGCTCCCGGCGCTCCCCCACCGGATCGGCCTCATCACGGGACGCGATTCCGATGCGGAGAAAGACGTGCTGAAGAATGCCCGCCTGCGCTGGCCTGCAGTCGAGTTTGAGATACGCGAGGTTGCTGTGCAGGGCGTCAACGCCGTCTCGCAGATTCGTTCGGCGTTGCTGGAACTCGACCATATGCCGGAGGTCGATGTCATCATCATTGCCCGCGGCGGCGGCTCGCTGGAGGATCTTCTGGCCTTCAGCAGTGAGGATCTTGTCCGGGCGGTCTCAGCGGCCACCACGCCGATTGTCAGCGCGATCGGTCATGAGGCTGATCATCCGCTCCTGGATGACGTGGCGGACCTTCGGGCCTCAACGCCAACGGATGCGGCAAAGCGCGTTGTCCCCGACGTCAGCGAGGAGTTGCAGCGCATCCGGCAGGCACGGGCGCAGCTTTCACGCTGCGTGGACCAGCTGATGTCCCGCGAGACTGAGCGGCTGGCACATCTGCGCTCCCGCCCTGTGCTGGCCCAACCGTCCGGAATGGTGAGCGTCCGCCATGATGACCTGGTACGGCTGCGTGACCGCAGCACCATGGCAATTGAAGGTGCAGTAGCACGAGAAGCAGACCGGGTTTCCCACCTTCGCGCCCACGTGAGGTCCCTCTCTCCGCAGAACACTCTGGACCGGGGCTATGCAGTGGTGCAGAACGAGGAGGGCGATGTAGTCCGGACCCCCGATCAGGCACCATTGGATTCCCTGCTCGCCATCAGGGTGGCGGGCGGACGAATCAGCGCCCGTTCCGAAACTTCGAAGAAGCCCATCATCGAATCTCCCACCAGCGAGGACCAGAAATGACCGAATCTCCGGCGAAGGTGACAGAAGCAGCAACCGATGTTTCCCAGCTGAGCTATGAAGAAGCCCGTGAGCAGCTGGTGAAGGTGGTCAGCCAGCTCGAGGCAGGCGGAGTGAGCCTGGAACAGTCCCTTGCGTTGTGGGAACGGGGCGAAGCCCTCGCAGACCATTGCGAACGATGGCTGGAGGGCGCACGCAAACGGCTCGCGGCGGCACGCGACCAGACCGATGCACCAGGCGCATCCAGAAGCTGATCAGGTAGCGGCGAGCTTCGCTTTCTCTGCGGCAACGTCAAAAGTCGCTTTCGGCCAACTGAGCTGCATTCCGGCAAGCACGTCAGTCAGCAACTGCTGGACCGCTATCCGGGCATACCACTTCCGGTCAGCCGGCACTACAAACCAGGGCGCATCCGGAGTGCTCGTCCGTTCGATGGCAACCTGGTACGCGTGCTGGTATTCATCCCAGAGCGCCCGCTCGTCCAGATCCCCCGGGTTGTACTTCCAGTGTTTGTCCTTACGCTCTAGCCGCTCCGCCAGACGTTCCTTCTGCTCTTCCTTGCTCAGGTGCAGCATCACTTTTACGACGCGCGTTCCGGAATCCACCAGGCCCGCCTCAAAATCCCGGATCTCGTCATACCGCGCCTCAATCACCTCCGGCGTTGCCAGCTGGCGCACCCGATGAATCAGGACATCCTCATAGTGTGACCGGTCGAAAACGCCGATCATTCCCGGACCGGGAAGCTCCTTCCGGATCCGCCACAGGAAGTCATGCTTCTTCTCAGTGGGCGTCGGTGCCTTGAAGGCATGATGCTCCACACCCTGCGGGTCCACTGCCCCCACCACATGCCGGACAATGCCGCCCTTGCCCGCCGTGTCCATGGCTTGCAGAATCAGCAAGACGGAGATCGAACTGCCGAACCGGCTCTCCGCGAACAGCTTCTCCTGCAGTTCGGACAAGCCCTTCTTGCCGGCTTCGAGACGCGCCTTCCCCTCCTGCTTGTTGCCGTCGAAACCCGGTGTTGAGTGCGGGTCTATCCGTGCGAGATCCACATCCGGTCCCGCAAGCAGAGCCTGCGTGGGCGAAACGCTGAAATCGGGTACTACGTGCATGGAACCTCCTCGTTGAGGCGCCCGCCGGGGCGCACGGATCAGGGCTTGTACGTACTCAGGAACTCCGCCAGACGACCGATCGCGTCTTCAATGTCTTCGACGCTCGGCAGGGTGACCATACGGAAATGATCCGGGTTGATCCAGTTGAACGCGGTCCCATGCGAGATCAGGATCTTCTGCTGCTTCAGCAGGTCCAGCGCAAATTGCTCGTCGCTCTTGATGGGGTAGACCTCGGGATCAAGCCGCGGGAACAGATACAGCGCACCCTGTGCCAGTTCGCAGGAAACGCCGGGGATTGCATTAAGCAACTCATGCGCCTTGTCACGCTGCTGGCGGAGACGGCCGCCCGGAAGGATCAGGTCATTGATGCTCTGGTATCCGCCAAGGGCAGTCTGGATAGCATGCTGAGCAGGCACGTTAGCGCACAGGCGCATATTAGCGAGCAGGTTGATGCCCTCGATGTAATCGGCAGCGCGATGCTTGGGCCCCGAGATGGCCATCCAGCCGCTTCGGAACCCGGCGATGCGGTAGGCCTTGGAGAGGCCGCTGAAGGTCAGGCACAGGACGTCGTCGCCGGTGACGGAGGCAGCGTTCACGTGCACGGCGTCGTCGTACAGGATCTTCTCGTAGATCTCGTCGGCAAAGATGATGAGGTCATGGCGCCGGGCGAGATCCACGATCTGCTTGATCACTGAGCGCGGGTAGACAGCGCCCGTGGGATTGTTCGGGTTGATCAGAACGATCCCCCGGGTCTGCGGGGTGATCTTGGACTCGATGTCCTCGACGTCCGGCCACCAGGAGTTGCTCTCATCGCAGAGGTAGTGAACCGCTGTTCCGCCCGCCAGGCTGACCGAAGCGGTCCACAGTGGATAGTCCGGCGTTGGCACCAGGACTTCCTCGCCGTTGTTCAACAGGGCCTGCAGCGAGAGCGTGATGAGTTCGCTGACGCCGTTGCCCAGATAGACGTCATCCACGTCGATATTCTGGATCCCGCGGCCCTGGTAGTACTGAACCACTGCCGTTCGGGCGGAGAAAATTCCTCGGGAATCGCTGTAGCCCTGCGCATTGGGCAGGTGGCGGATCATGTCGACGAGGATCGCGTCCGGCGCTTCGAACCCAAAGGGCGCGGGATTGCCGATGTTCAGCTTGAGGATGCGGTGGCCTTCCGCCTCCATGTACTTGGCGTGCTCAAGCAGTGGCCCCCGAATGTCGTAGAGGACGTTGTGCAGCTTGTTGGATTGCTTGAAATCGGCCATCAACCCAGAATGCCATAGCCCGGGCCTGCCCCACCGCATTGTGATGAATGCGACTGGGGCATGCCCGGGCGAACGGCGTTACTCGCCGGCCAGACCCTTTTCCTCGAGCCAGTCAGCGGCGGCATCTGCGGGATTGCGCTTTTCGTCGCCGCTCACCTCGCGGTTGAGGTTGATCAGGTCCTCCGTGGTGAGCATGCTGGAGACCTCGTTCAGCACCTCCCGTGCTTCCTCGCCAACCGTATCCAGGTTCACCAGCGGGAGCACCTGCTGGGCGATGAAGTTGTTGGCCGGGTCTTCCAGCACCACAAGATCATTGTCGGCGATCGACGGTGTCGTGGTGTAGATGTCGGCGACCTGGATGGTGTCATTCAGCAGCGCTTCCAGCGTCACTGCGCCGCCGCCGTCGTTGATGGGTTCAAAGGACTTCGGCACGCAACCGTAGTTCTCTTCCAGGCCGGGCAGGCCGTAAGCACGTTCAGAGAAGGTGCTCGGCGCGCCGATCACCAACTGGTCACAGACTTCGGCCATGTCCTCGATCGACGTCAGACCGTATTCCTCAGCCGTTGCAGAGGTGACCACCATGGCGTCCTTGTTCTGGGCTTCAGAAGGCTCCAGGACCCCGAGGTTGACATCGGGCGACTCCGCTTCCAGCGCTTCGGGCAGCGCGCCGATGATGTCCTCTGCCGACTCCGCGGTTGCTTCCGAATCCAGGAAGAGGAGCAGGTTTCCGCTGTAGTCGGGGATGATGTCAACCGATCCGTCGACGAGCGCCTGGTAGTAGATCTCACGCGATCCGATGTTGAGCTGGGTGTCAGCCTCGATGCCCGCGGCATTGAGCGCACCTGCATAGATCTCGGCAATGATCTGGCTCTCGGGAAAGTCTGCCGAACCGACGGTCAGCGGACCGCTGCTGCCCTCCGCGCCTTCGCTCTCCGTTCCACCCTGCGGGTCTGAGTTGACCCCGCAGGCAGTCATGGCAAGCGCCGCGGTTAGCCCTGCGGTCAACCCGAGCAGACTGCGGCGGAAGCCGCGCGTGGATGTTGTGGTCATGGTGTTCCTCCTTGTGAACTGACGTGGGCTTCCTGCCCACCGGTCTTTGGTGATTCCGCCGGCGTGCGCGATGTGCGCAGGCCCGGCGAGACAGCAAATCGTTGAAGCAGTGCCATCACGCCGTCAACGGCAATGGCGACAACGGCGATCACCACGGCACCGCCGAAGAGGCGCCCGTTGTCCCGCAGCTGGGTGCCTTCGATCAGGAAGACTCCCAGCCCTCCCAGATTGATGAAAGCGACGACGGCGGCCGTCGCCACCACTTGAAGGACGGCTGCGCGGAAGCCACCGAGGATCACCTGGAGCCCGTTGGGAACCTCCACCCGGAACAAGACCTGCGCTTCGTTCATCCCCATGCTTCGGGCGGCGTCCACGACTGCAGGGTTCACCGATGAGATTCCTGCATAGACGCCCGCGAGGATGGGCGGGACGGCGAGGAGCACGAGTGCCCAGATCGGCGGCATCAGTCCAAGGCCTGCCAGCAGCACGAACAGGATGAGAACGCCCAGGGTGGGGAGGGCGCGCAGGATTCCGACGCCGGAAACAATGATGATGCGGCCCTTCCCCGTGTGCCCCACGATCAGGCCGACCGGCACGGCGATTGCAGCGGCAATAAGGATGGTGAGCGCTGTGTACCACAGGTGTTCGATCACCCGGACCGGGATTCCACCGGGTCCGCTCCAGTTCGGCCCGAACGTCAGCCACTCGAACATCTGGACCAGCAGGTTACTGCTTGAGTAGTCCATCAGTGAACACCTCCCGCACGTGAGGCATCTGCAGAAAGGTTCGCTTCATTCGTCACGGTCATCGGGTCAGCGGTGACCTTCGTCAGCCGCGCCCAGGGAGTGAGCAGCCGTTCGAGCAACACCAGCATCAGGTCCATGACGAGGGCAAGGACGAGAGTCACGACTATCCCAATCACGATCACAGTCGGGAAGGATCTGAACAACCCGTCGGTGAACAGGGTGCCGAGGCTTGGAATACCGATCAGCGCGCCTACGCTGACCAGCGAAATGTTGGTCACGGAGATCACCCGCAGGCCTGCGAACAGCACTGGAATGGACAACGGCAGGTCCACGGTCAGGAAGCGGCGCAATGGGGTGAAGCCCATTGCGACCGCTGCCTGGCGGACGCCGTCGTCAATGGAATTGAGCGCATCCAACGTTGACCGGACCAGCAGCGCCACCGCATAGATGGTCAGCGCGACGATGACGTTGATCATATCCAGGACCTGCGTTCCGAGTATGAGCGGAAGCAGCACGAACATGGCAAGCGATGGCACCGTGTACAGCAGTGCGGACGTAGTGAGTATCACTCCCCCAAGCGGCTTGCTGAGCCGGGCCGCCTGTGCAACCGGAACCGCAATGATGACACCGAGGACCAGGGGCAGGATGGCCTGCACGAGGTGGTATCCCGTGAGCTCCGCAATATAGGAGAAGTTGTCGATGAACCACTGCATGTCAGACCGCCGTGTTGTGATCGGTACGGCCGCGGTCCAGTCGCGCCTCCTCGATGAGCTCAAGGACCTCGGCCGCTTGGACCACACCGAGGACCCGGCCATCATCGTCGACTGTCACGCCCAGGCCTGACGGCGCGGACAACGCCGCATCAAGAGCGCGGCGAAGCGAATCACCACGGCGATACAGCGAACCGCCAGGCACCAGGTCCTGCGCCGATCGGACGGTGTCCTGCATCGCCCTCGGCACCCATCCCTGGGGGCGTCCATCGTCGTCGACCGCCAGGGTCCAGGAGGAATCGACGGAGACGCTCGGATCTGCAAGCCGGCTTACCCTCACCGTCTCAATGGGGTGGACCTGCACGCCACCGCCATCCTGAAAAGAAAGGCGGCGGAACCCGCGGTCCCTGCCCACAAATCCGGCCACGAAATCATCCACGGGCGCGCGCAGAATCTCTTCCGGCGCCGCGTACTGGGCCAGCCGGCCACCAGTGGCAAAAACTGCCACCTTGTCACCGAGAATGGTGGCTTCATCGATGTCATGAGTGACAAAAACGATGGTCTTGGCGAGGTCCCGCTGGAGCCGCAGCAGCTCTTCCTGAAGTTCGTGGCGCACCACCGGGTCAACTGCGCTGAAGGGCTCATCCATCAAGAGGACCGGCGGGTCCGCAGCAAGTGCGCGTGCAACGCCGACACGCTGCTGCTGGCCGCCCGACAGTTGGCCGGGGTACCTCTTTCCGAGGGCCGGCGCGAGGCCGACGACGTCGAGCAGCTCAGCTGCCCGCTTCCGTGCAGCTGTCCTGGCCACGCCATTCAACCGCGGCACAGTCATGATGTTGTCCAGCACGGTGCGATGCGGCAACAGCCCGGAAGACTGCATGACGTAGCCCATTGATCGTCGCAGCTCTGATGCGCGCTGCCCGCCGATGTCCTGGCCGTCAACGAGGATGGTCCCGGACGTTGGTTCCACCATCCGGTTGATCATGCGCAGGGACGTGGTTTTGCCGCAGCCCGATGGCCCCACGAGGACCGTGATTGTTCCCCGATCAATGTCCATACTGAGGTTCTCCACAGCGGCCGTGCCACCGCCATAGTTCTTGGACACGTTACGCAACTGGATCATTGCCCTGGGGCTGGAACTGCCCGCGCCGGGGCCCGAAGTCTCGCCGGTCATGAAGCCATACCTTTCATCGACGTCGGGCCCGGCCCGCGGCCGTTCCCTGGCGATTCTGCTTACCCGGCAAGCGCGAAAACGCTTGGCAGGGGCATCACCTTGTTGAGTCTAGCTAGGCGTTCGTTGTGCACAAGCGCTTGTATGGCCCGGACGGAAACTTTGTCTCGAATCGTTAACACGGAACCGGTTCCCTGTTAACGGGCGCGGTTGTGAGCCGACAATTCGGGGTGCCTCATCCCTCGCGGAAGCGATTGCGGAAGTCCTTCGCGAGCGCCGCTTCCTTTGCCATGCGGTGGAAGGAACGGCCGTGCCGGCGCTGCTCTGCGACGCTCTGGCGGCGGTGAAGGCCGGCAAGCTCGCGCTGCATCTTCTGGTAGCTCAACCAGCGGCGCTCCTCCAGCTCACCCGTGCCAAGAGCGTTTTGGACGGCGCACCCGGGCTCGGAACCGTGCGCACAGTCCGTGAACCGGCAGTGTCCGAAGAGCTCCTCAATATCACCGAAGACCGCCTCCAGCCCGTCCTCCGCATCCCACAGGGCGAACCCCCGCACGCCCGGAGTGTCCATGAGCACCGAGCCGGCTCCCAGCGGAATGAGCTCCCGCACCGTGGTGGTATGCCGTCCCTTTCCGTCACCCGCACGCACCTCCCCGGTGTCCTGGGCGTGACAACCCACCAGCGCGTTGATCAGCGTCGACTTGCCGGCGCCCGAGGGACCGATCAGCGCCAGGGTGCTTCCCACGCCGATCCTCAAGTGAAGGGCATCAAGGCCGTCCCCGGCCTCGGCGGAGGTGGTGAAGACCTCCACGCCGCGGGCGCGCTCGATGGTCTGGCCCACAACCTCGTCGAACCGGCTGCTCAGGTCGGCTTTGGTCAGGATGACAAGGGGCACAGCGCCCGAGTCCCACGCGGCCACGAGGGTCCGTTCAAGCCGGTTGGCCGAGAGCGGACGGTCGATCGGCACCACCACTCCCACCAAATCAACATTGGCCGCGAGGACCTGCGCTTCGGACAGCGGATCGTGCGCTCTCTTGCGCTGCAAAGTCGAGTAGCGCGGCAGGAGGCCGACGACGGCGGGAGGCGCTGCGTCGTCGTCAGAGATTCGTGCCAGCGCCACCCAGTCACCGGTGACCACTGTGCCATCGGTGTCCACGTGCAGCGGTCCGTTGGCGGTGATGAGCAGGACCCGCCCCCTGTCGGCACGGATTGCACGCGCCGGTTCGAGCGCAGGGTGACCTGGTGTTGGAACGGCGGATGGGAAGGTGAAGGAAAAGAGATCGCGGATGCGGTCGGTAAAGCCGTACTCGGAAAGCGTGTTCAAGGAAAGTCCTTCTTCAGGAGCCCTCCACCACGGAAAGAATCAGTGCGATTGCGGGCGGGAGGCGGAGGTTATGACGAGGGCGGTGCGTGCAGCTGTCAGGCAGGATGCAGCAATGGAAACCGTGTTCATAACGTCACCTCCGTCGGCCTCGAGGGCAATCGATCGCGTGTGTGGTCCGCCGGGTAGGAAGCGGAAGAGTTTTATAGTAGCGCCCGGCCCGGGCTTTGGTAAGAGAGCCGGATCGCTGTGTCAACGAGTTCGACGCGTGTCAGATTGGGCACCTCAGCAAGCGGCACCCAGGCCGCTTCATCAGTGGAGCCGTCCAGTTCGTGGACCAGCTCACCGGAAACCGCGTGCGCTCGGTAGACAATCCGCAGCGCGTGCATCGGCCTGCCGGAACCGTTCAGCCTATCCTCCGGCGCAATGTGCAGGCTGTCGACGCCCAGGAGCTCCTCGAGTTCGACGACGTAGCCGGTCTCCTCCAGCACCTCGCGGACGGCGGCGGTTGGCGCATCCTCTCCCAGTTCCAGCCCGCCTCCCGGTAGCGTCCACCCCTGCCTGCCGTGCTCGTTCCAGTGCGCGAGCAGAATCATTCCATCCCGCACGACGACGGCATACGCTCCTACCCGGGTGTCCCATTCCTGCGCCATGAACGCCAGTGTAAACCTGCCCGCCGGCTACAGCGCGCCCGTTCGCAGGAGGTAGTCCACGCCGTGCACCGGGTCCACGCTGAGGAAGCGCACATCTGTGAAGCCGTCTTTCGCGAGCCCGGCCTTGATCAATTCCTGCAGCTTTGGCTGATGCACGGCGAGCCCTCCGCCGATGATGACCGGACTGTGTGCTCCGAGAACCGAGGCCACGTCGGCAACCAGCCCACACAGATAACGTGCGCCGTCGTCGATGATCCTTTGGGCGCCGCTGTCGCCGGCCACAGCGGCCTTGAACACCAGGTGCGCCTGACCTGCCCAGTAGCGCCTACCCGACGGCCGGTGGAACAGGGCTATGAGTTCTTCGGGTTTCTGCGCGCCGGTGGCCTCAAGAACCGACTCGCCCAGCACCCCCAGCGGTTCTGCGCGGTTGAAGCGGTGGAGCGTTGCGCGCACTGCTTCCCTGCCCACCCAGTAGCCGCTGCCCTCGTCTCCGAGCAGGTA
The DNA here is from genome assembly GCF_056679915.1 of Arthrobacter sp. PTI12. Lineage (NCBI taxonomy): Bacteria > Bacillati > Actinomycetota > Actinomycetes > Micrococcales > Micrococcaceae > Arthrobacter > Arthrobacter sp. PTI12. The sequence continues at coordinate 2,789,475 of NZ_CM155256.1, forward strand.
CCCCCAGCCGCCTGAGCGCGCCTGCCGACCCGCGCCGTCCAGCCCCCAGGCCACGGACCCCGTGCCCGCGATGACCGCAATTCCGGTGGAGGCTGCGCCGGCGGCAAGGATCAGGCGGGTGTCATGGACAACGTCGATCCGGGCGTTCGGCACCTGCCCGGCGATCAGCTGTCGGAGGGCGCCGGCGTCGTCGTCGGTATCCACGCCGCCCGACCCCGCCACGACGTGACCCACCTGCCCGCCCAAGGCTGTGAAGAGCTCTGCGAGGTTCCGCGCCGCTTCCTCCGCTGTGACGTTCTGGACATTAGCGCTCCCGCTCTTTGCTTCTGCGGCCACAACACCTGCGCTCCAGCGCACCCCGTGGGTCTTGGTACCGCCGATATCGAGACCGACGACGTCGGCAGCTGGGTTTTCGTGCTTGTGCTCTGGCATGAGCACAAGGTTACGCACCGCCGGTAGGCTGGAGGAATTCCCGCAGACAGGACCACAGGCAGGAACTCAGGCAAGGCAGGAGCACCCGCATGACGAACAGTGGCAAACCGGACGGACTGGATCCGGTGGACCGTCGAATCGTGCAGGAATTGCTCGCTGACGCACGGATCACCAATGCGCAGCTCGCCGAGAAGGTGGGCGTTGCACCATCCACTGCGCTGCTCCGGACCCGCCAGCTAACGGAGCGCGGAGTCGTCAGCGGCTATCACGCCGAGGTGAATCTGGCCGCAATCGGCCGTGCTGTGCAGGCCCTGATCTCCGTGCAGCTCAATGGGCACAACCGCGAGGAAATCGACAGGTTCACCTCCCGCGTGCCCGCACTCCCCGAGGTGGTCGCCACGTACCATGTTTCAGGTGCGGTGGATTACCTCATTCACCTCGCGGTGGCAGACACGGACGCCCTGCGAGACTGGGTACTGGACTACCTCACCACCGATCCGGTGGTAGGACATACGGAGACCACCCTGATCTTCAACCGCATGGAGGGCAACGCGGGCCTGCTGCCCGGAGAGGGCTAGAGCCACAGCCCTGAATGACGGAGAGCCGTTCCGTCGCGGAGACGGTCCTCGTGTGCACGGTGGTCAACCATCGTGTGTTCCTGCGCAGCGCGCCGTTCGCCTGTGCTGACGAGCCAGCGGCCAACAGCAATGAGCAGGGCTTCGAATCCGGAGGGTTGTGCTGGTGGGTAGAGACCGGCAAGCGTGGTCATGGCGTGTGCTCTTTTCGGGAAGCAGGCTCAGGGAACTGGCCCTGGACGATCGGAAAGGTGTTCAGGTGGATCTGCACGGCCTTGGCGTCCGGCGAAGCATTGCCGTCCGGCCGGTACTTTTCGAAGAGGTCGCGTGCAAGGCGCATCAGCTCATCCGACAGCTCAGCGAGTTGGGCAGCGGTGAGACGGGCGTTGATGGTGGAGATGACCGAGGCATCCAGCCACTCCTCCGGCAGTACGAACGGACCGCGTTCCATGTAGTCCTCGAGCAGCGCGGCCCGATTATGGCTGAACTCCCGATTGACGATTGCGGCAACCTCCCGGGTACCGGGATCATGCGCCATTTCACTGGAGTAGAGGTTGAGGGCACCGGGTGGGCGCTCCCACCAGCGCTCTCGCGCTGATCCCCGACCTTCCACTTCACGGACAAGCTCGTGCCGCGCCAACTGCCTCAGGTGGTAGCTGGTGGACCCGCTCGACTCCCCGAGCCGGGCTGCGAGCGCACTGGCAGTCTGCGGACCGAACTGCGACAACGCGTTCAAAAGCTGGATCCTCAGTGGATGCGTCAGCGCTTTCAAAGCGTTGATATCGACAGTGCGATCGTTCGGTTTGGCAGACTCCATGAGAGGAGAATACACCTGCAAAGATTCCTTTGCAATGTGTTCTTTGCAAATATTTCTTTGTAGATTCAGGCCTTTGATGCAGCGCTTCGGCGAAGGTAAATCGCCATACCGACGCAGGCAGCCGCAATCACAGCCGAAAAGAAAGTGACCGCAGTCATCAGCCCCAGTGCATCCACGGCGAGGCCCAAACCAAGCACCGGGACGGCGCTTCCGAGGTAGGTGATCACATAGACGGTGCTGATGATCTGTGCATGCTGGGAGCCTTCAACCTGCTGCGCGACCGCGTTGAAGAGGATTCGGAAGGCGATCCCCTGCCCCGCTCCAGCAAGAACCAACGCGGCAACAAAGAGGGAAACGCTGCCCACACTGCCCGCGAGCGGAACAAGCGCGACCCCGCCCGCCATAATGAGCAGCCCAACTGCTCCGGCCTGCGCGGGTTTCGCTGCGCCCTGCGGGAATAGCTGGCTCGCAGCCGAGACCGCCAGGACCAGCCCGGCAAGCACGCCCACCAAAGGCCTGCTGACCTCTCCGGCCATGGCGGTGACATAGGTCGGTGCCAGGCTGAGCGAGAAGCCGAACACGGCGAAACTGAGAAAGCCGACGGCGGCAGCAGACCAGAACGCCCTGCGCGCGGTCCTGGACACCGCTGGGCGTCTTGGCTTCAATGCGGACAATGGGCGGGCAGGCAGCGCGGGCTTGATCGCGGGGCGGGCATCGAGGCGCACCAATGGAATCAGAAGCAGCGCGAGGAAGACGGCGTAGATCCCGAACGGAACCCTTGTCGGCTCGGGAAGCAGGGACAGGAGTCCGCCCACGATCGGCCCTGCAGCCACTCCCCCCGCGGACGCAACCAGCGTAAAGCGTGACGCCCATTCCGGACGGTGCGGCAACAGATCCCGCAGCGCTGCAGAACTGGCGCCGGTAGCGCACGCCACTGCCGCTCCCTGAAGGCAGCGGCCCAGGACCAGCATGGGCAGCGATGTGGCTGTGCCGAACACAACAACACCCACTACGCCGGTGAGGACGGCGAGCACCAGTGCAGCCCGGCGCCCGATATGGTCCGACCAGTGACCGACCAGGAGCAGGCCCGCGACAAGGGTCAGAACGTACGCGGAGAACGCTACCGTCGTATCGAAGGCGCTGAGGCCGAGGTTGGCGCGGATCAGCGGGTATAGCGGGGTCGCGAGATTGGCCCCCACCAGCAGCGTGGCCAGCACGACGACGGTGAGGCCGAGCCGTGTGCGCCTTGATGCGTCCCAGCGGGGAGACTGCGCGGTTGCAGGACGCATCCGCAATTCGCTGATGACGCTCATGTACACCTTCCGCCGATTCCTACCATTCCTCCTATTGATGGTGAGGTCTGGGGGTTAGCGTGGCAGCTGAATTCGGCATACTCTGATCATCGTGCTCAAAATTCGTGGGAGATTAGGCTCCCCGGTGGGCTGAACGAGGAGTTGTACGCATGCTGGACCGAACAGACATCCGTCTCCTCCGCGAGTTGGTCCACGAACCGCGCTCGCAGGTCAGCCAGCTCAGCGAGACTCTCGGCATGGCCCGCAACACCGCGCAGGCGAGGATGCAGCGGCTGTTCAGATCAGGCATCCTGCGCAGGAGCGGAAGGGAACTGGACCTTGCGCGGCTGGAGTACGACGTCGTCGCTTTCGTCACGATCGAAGTAACCCACCGGGAACTGGACGGTGTCATCTCTGCACTGCGCACGCTGGAACAGGTGCTCGAGGTTCATGAGATCTCAGGCCGTGGCGACGTATGGTGCCGGGTGGCGGCGAAAGACACCCATCACCTCCAGTCAGCGCTACGGTCGGTCCTGCGCATCAAGGGCGTAATCCGAACCGAGACAGTGCTGGCCCTGCATGAACACATCCCGTACCGCGTGGAGCCTCTGCTTGACCGGCTGCTTGCCGAGAAGTCACAGGCCAAACCGTCTTCGGAATCCTGATCGCCGCCCGGAAATAGCCGCTTCCGTTCTCATCTGCATCTCATGATGTGTGGGGATACTTGGTACATGAAACGGTCACAGGTGCATACCTGGCTCATTACCGCAGCCAGCGCGGGAGCTGTTGTTGCGGTTGGCGTGGCGATGATCGGCTCGTTGCGCGGGCCTGCACCGGAGAACCTGGGTCCAGCCGTAGGCGTGACCGACACGCAGGTACCGGCGCCTCCGGGCACTCCCTCGCCTAGCCCCACGCAAACTCCCACCCCGGCAAGCTCCGCGGCTCCGTCCGTTTCCCCCTCGGAAGTGCCCGCCCCTCCCGCGCCGGAGCCCTCGGCCGAAGCGACTGTCGAACCTACGGAAGCGGCCTCGCCGCCACCCGCTGTTGTTCCCGCCCCGCCGCCCGTGATCCAGGACGACGATGACGACAGAGGTCGGGGACGCGGCGGCGATGACGGCATTGAGGATGACGGCGAGGTAGATGATGACTAGGCCCGACGCCGGAGCATCCACCCGTCCCGCAACGGGCCCGGCCTCGCCGCCACTGGGTGAGGCACCACCCACGGAGCGGATGGCGCTGGGCCCTCCCCCGTCCGCTGAACCGACGATCCTCGTGAAGCTGCCGCACGTGGTGAAACCAGACGCTCCCGCTGCAGCTGGCGAACGCGAGGGCAAACCCGGACTCCGGACCCGTATCCTCCAGTCGCTGCGCGGATACTCATCGGTGCGCACCCGGGTGCTGGCGGCAATGCTGGTACTCAGCGCGCTGGGGCTGCTGCTCGCCGGCGCCACTGCCTACGCACTGCAGCGCAACGACCTCAACAGCGAGATGGATGAATCGCTGGCCCGCAGCTTCCAGGAGCTGGAAACCCTGTTGGCAACCGGTATTGATCCCGACACACTGGAGCCGTTCGTGGAGGCGGACCAGCTGGTCTACCTCCTCATGCAGCGCACGCTGACCCAGCCCAATGAAGGAATGATGGCGGTACGCGGTGACCAGGTGATTTTCTTCGCGAACGAGGAGGTCGACGTCCGCCTTGAGGATGATCCGGAGCTGGTCAACTATGTAACCGATGTAGCGCCGCCGGATCAGGTGACCATTCAGTCGGTAAGTACCGCCTTCACCGACTACCGGGTCCTGGTGGCCCCGGTCATGCTCGCGAATGATACCCAGCCGACCTTCTTCGTACTGGGATTTGATGCCGAGGCGGAGCACCAGCAGCTGAACCGGACCTTCGGCACCTATGCGCTGATCAGCTTCGCCACGCTGGCGCTCATCGGCGTCGTAGGATTCCTCCTCGTCGGCAAGCTGCTCGATCCTATCCGCAGGGTCCGCACAACTGCGCAGCGCATCACGGACACGGACCTCTCGCAGCGGATCGAGGTGACCGGCAATGATGATCTTTCCGACCTGACCCGCACGGTCAACGCCATGCTCGACCGCCTGGAGGGCTCGTTCACCTCACAGCGCCAACTGCTCGACGACGTCGGTCACGAATTGCGCACGCCGATCACCATTGTGCAGGGGCACCTGGAGCTGCAGGACTCGTCAGACCCGAGGGATGTCCAGGCGGTGCGCGACATCGCCCTGGATGAGCTCGACCGGATGCGCCTGCTGGTGGATGACCTCGTAACCCTCGCCGGCATCGCAGGGCCGAACTTCGTGCGCCCCGAACCTGTAAATCTCGGCAGACTGACCGACGATGTGATGGACAAGGCACGGACACTGGGGGCCCGCCGCTGGATCATCGATTCGCGGGCGGAGGCAATTGCAGTGCTGGATCCACGCAGGATCACCCAGGCGTGGCTGCAGCTGGTGGCCAACTCGGTGAAATTCACGGAGGAAGGAACCACCATAGCGATCGGCTCCCGAAAGGACGACGACGGCGCGTGGCTCTGGGTGCGCGACGAAGGCACGGGCATCGCCCGTGAGGACCAGAAGAGGATCTTCGATCGCTTCGAACGTGGGCCGAGCAGCAAGCGCACCGAAGGCGCCGGTCTCGGCCTCACGATCGTCAGCGCTATTACGGAGGCACATGGGGGTGCCGTTGAGCTTCGGTCTGCACCCGGGCAGGGCTCGACGTTCACTATGGCGATCCCGTCCCTGCCGCTGGGCTCCACCCCGACCACCGCTGAGGAAGAACGTCCGTGAGCCAGATCCTGATCGTTGAGGACGAAGACCGTATCAGCTCCTTCGTGGCCAAGGGCCTGCGTTCCGCCGGCTACGTGCCGACCGTGGCAGATAACGGGCGGGATGGGTACCAGCTCGCGCAGACGGGAGACTTCGAGCTCATAGTGCTGGACCTCGGGCTGCCTGACCAAGACGGTTTCACCGTGCTGCGCCGGCTCCGGGAGTCCAAGAACAGCACTCCGGTCATCATTCTCTCGGCGCGCAGCTCGGTCGATGACACCGTGGCGGGGCTGGAGGGCGGTGCGGATGACTACATGTCCAAGCCCTTCCGATTTGAAGAGCTGCTGGCACGGGTGCGCCTGCGCCTTCGGCAGGAAGCCCCGACCGCCGACAACTCCGTGCTCTCCCACGGCGATCTCCAGCTTGATCTGAGGTCCCGCAGGGCGCTCGTCAACGGGAAGGAAGTGGATCTCTCAGCACGGGAGTTCGCTCTCGCAGAGGCGTTCCTTCGCAATCCCGGCCAGGTACTCAGCCGGGAACAGCTGCTCTCCCGCGTCTGGGGTTATGACTTCGATCCCGGCTCCAACGTGGTGGACGTCTACGTGCGGTACTTGCGGAACAAGCTGGGCGCCGAGCGCTTCGCGACCGTGCGCGGTATGGGCTACCGGCTCGTCGCCGACGTTTCCTGACACACCTCTACCGCCGCGAGATCAGCGTCCGGATCTCGGGCCACCGTCCACCTGCTTCCAGCATGGGCGGACCCGGGCGCGGTTGGGGGAGACGCACCAGGGTCCTTCGGAAGTGACCGGTTGGGACAACTGCTGTCCGAACCGGCCACGGGTCCCGTTGCTCAATCATGGCGATCCATTGTGAGAGCAGGAGGAAGCCCTGATGAGAAAACTCTCATCCAGCAGCCGGACCCGGACCGCGGCCCGGACCCAGGAAGTTCTCAGCCACCAGCAGCCGCTGCAGCGCGCCTTCCCGCCAGCCGCCGCCGGCCTGGTTCCGGCCTGAATTCCTTGCACCCGCTACAAGAGTCAGGCTCACCCCTGCCGCCCGTGCCCTAAGCGCTGTGGGGTCGACCCGCTCCTCGAATACCCTTTGGAACCGCGCCAGCGCTGCGGGAACTGCGGTGTAGCGTTCATCAACGCAGGGCAGCATGGCAAGGTGGGCCAGGAAACATGCCAAATCGTCGATCAGGTGGCCGGGACCCAACCCGTCGAGATCAAGAACAGCAGTGATGCTTCCGCCATCGACCAGAAGATTGCCCTCATAGAAATCACCATGGGTTGGAACCACCGGCCCGGCCGGTGCTGCGCGGATGCCATATTCCACCCTGGAAGCCAGCGTTCTGATCCGCTCCGATTGGTCAGGCAGCACGGCTGTGGCGGCGCCCGCGTAGCGGTGGACTCCCGCAGACCACGGCCGCCGCGCCGGCAGGTCACACACGGCACGGGGCAACCGCTCCAGCAGATCGACCACAACTTCCGGCTCAAAACCGGTTGCGCCATCCTCCAGCAGCCGCTGCGCGAGTGGTGTTCCGGACGCCTGCCTGGTGACCAGCACATCCCTGCGCGGGGACTCCGCAGGTTGTGGAACGGGAATGCCGGCATCGAGCAGTAGCCGGTGCCTCTCGTACAGCGCCGCAGCGCGGCCCCGCGGCAGCACCTTCAGGAAGCGGGTCTCCCCCGCGCCCTCGGCCCGAAGCACTGCCCGCCTCATGGGGCGATAGCCGAGCGTTGTCAGCGTGGCCGCAGGCACACCGAACAGTTCGGGACCAACAGAGCGGGCATCGCACGCCCAGTCCAGATCAGGAAGCAGCGGATCATTGGGATGGCTCCAGGCCAGGAGCGGCAGGCCTTCCGGACCGTGCAGGCGCACGGAACGGGCAAACGTTCCGGGTACCGGACGGGTGGTGACGCACAGGAACCCGTTCAGTATTTCGCCCGATACCTCGCATCGGATGGCGTAAATACCCGTGACTCCCGCGCCCGGCCGGTGATGGATGCCGCTCAGGGACCATTGGATGAGCGAACCGGTCAGGGCTGCTGCCGCCGCCTCGAGTGCCGGCCCAATGGCCCGTCCTTCCAGCAGCGCGAGCTCTTCCGCCTCCGTCAACGAAACACTCGGGCTTTCAGCCGCGGACTAGGCGCGGCGACGCTGCAGGATGTCGTCCAGGTTCATCTTGGGTGTAGCTGATGTCTCGGCCTGCGGAGCAGCAGTCGTGGGCGCGGAAGCAGTCGTGGGCGCGGAAGCAGTCGTGGGCGCGGAAGCAGTCGTGGGCGCGGAAGCAGTCGTGGGCGCGGAAGCAGTCGTGGGCGCGACGGCACCGTTCTTGATCGGCGTCTTTGCCACGGGCTTTGGCGCCTCGGGCAGGTCCAGCGGAGCCGGATCCTCGCGCTCAGCTTTCGGAGCCTCAATGTACATGGGCTTCGGTACCTGCACGGGCTGCCAGGGCGTTCCTGAGCCGGCGGGATTCTCTCCCGACTCTGCGGCAACAGCGAGTGCCGCTGCGCGCAGCTCGGCTGCAGTGAACTGGACCGGGGCAGCGACCGTGGCGGAGGCGCCGTCGTCGTGAGGTGTGCTTTCTTCCGCCGTGTTGGGGCTTCCCTGCTCCTCGGCATTGAACAGCCTGGTGGGCCGCTTCACTGTGTGCCGTTCCGGGGCTGGGACGGCTGCCGGCTCCCGCGGTGCAGCCGAGACCTGCTGGGGACTGCGGCTGCGCCCGCGCAGTGCAAGCGTGCGCAGCACTGCGACGCTGGCGATCGCCACCAGGAGCGCAACCACAGGAAGGACTGAAGTGGCCAGGCCGACGACGGCGAGCACCGAGGTGACAAGCGCTGTTGTGAGCGCAACCGCGCCGACCAGCGCGATTGTGAGCCTGCCCCAGTGAATCCGGAGGCCCGGTGCGCCGCCTGACACCTTCGAGGACCCTGAACCTGCGCGCCCGGCAGACGGGGATGCGGATGCGGGCCGTGAATTGTCAGCGGCGGACATTGTCATGACGCTCCTCTGGAAACCGGCGTCTCCGTGTGCGGTGCTTGGAAATGCGATGGGTGCGAGGCCGGTAACGGGCAGTGGCTGCCGGCGCCGCATCAGGAAGGGGGCCACCCAGATGAGCCAGAGCCCGACGATTGCCGCCAGTACGACTGAGCTGTTCAGAGAGAAGTCCACCTACAAAACGTTAGGAGCAGTTGCCCCTTCGGTCTCTCATTCGCGGCGGTGTGTCCGAGGGGGAAATCAAGAAGTTCGTCAGAGCCGCGGCGCTCTCTCCTGCCACCTGCGCAAAAGACCGCCTGGAACCTCGTCCGACGTCAACGCAAAGGAACGATGGTCGGCCCAGGAACCGGCGATATGCAGGTAGGACCGACGAATACCCTCATCCCTGAAACCCAGCTTCTGGACTACCCGGAGACTGGCAGCGTTTTCCGGCCGGATGTTGATTTCCATGCGGTGCAGACCGAGTTCCCAGAAGCAGTAGTCGGTTGCCAGCGCCACCGCAGTCGGCGCAATTCCCCGGCCCGCCCGCTCCCTGTCCACCCAATAACCGAGTGTCGCTGTGAGGGCGGAACCCCACACGATTCCTGACACGGTGAGCTGGCCTGCCATGGCAGGCCTGCCTCCACCTTCGGGCCGCTCTGCGATCACGAACGGCAGCGCACTGGCCGAGCGCACCTGCGAATTCAGCGCCCGCACCATCTCGTGGTAGGTCGGCAAGTATCCGCCCGGTGCCGGGTTGGACGCTTCCCATGGCGAAAGCCAGTCCAGGTTGCGCTGACGCAATTCCAGCCACTCGCGTTTGTCGCGGTGCCGGAGCGGACGTAGAACTAGGTTGCCGGCTTCAAGGGTGACCGGCCAGGTGAACCGACCCCACATGTCAGTTGTTAGCCGTCGAAGGAGCCAGTGAACTCCTGCAGCCACTTCCTCAGGTCAGGACCGAGGTCTTCCCGTTCGGAGGAGAGGGTGACTACTGCCTTGAGGTAGCTCAGCTTGTCCCCCGTGTCATACCGGCGGCCGCGGAAGACAACGCCATAAACGCCGGATCCCTCTCCCTCTGCGGCTGCAAGGGTCTGCAGAGCGTCGGTCAGCTGGATTTCGCCGCCACGGCCCGGTCCGGTTTCCTCCAGGACTCCGAAGACACGAGGATGCAGGACATAGCGTCCGATGACCGCAAGGTTGGATGGCGCCTCGTCAGCAGCGGGCTTCTCAACCAGCTTGTTGACGCGGACGTATTCCTCACCGTCGAGCCCGGAAATGTCAGCACAGCCGTAGGCGCTGATCTGATCGGGATCAACTTCGATCAGCGCGATCACGGACCCCCCGGTTCTGGCCTGGACATCGATCATGGTCTCAAGCAGTTCATCGCGCTCATCGATCAGGTCATCGCCGAGCAGCACGGCAAAGGGCTCGTCCCCAACATGAAGCTTGGCCCGCAGCACCGCATGCCCGAGACCCTTGGGATCCCCCTGACGGAGGTAGTGAATGTCTCCGAGCTCCGAGGCGCGACGCACGGAGGCGAGCTTCTCGAAATCACCCTTTGCCTCAAGGGTCTGCTCGATGAACGGCACCCGGTCGAAGTGGTCCTCGAGTGACCTCTTGTTGCGCCCGGTGATCATGAGGATGTCATTGATACCGGCGCCTACCGCTTCCTCGACCACATACTGAATGGCCGGCCGGTCCACAACCGGCAGCATTTCCTTGGGCATCGCCTTGGTGGCCGGCAGGAACCTGGTACCCAGCCCAGCTGCAGGAATGACGGCCTTGTTCACTCTTGGTCGCTCAGTCATGCCACAACACTACAGAATTGGGCGCTCCTTCGATGCACGTGCAACGTCGGACGCCCGCTGTACAGTGCCAGCATGGACTCACCCGCTTCTTTGCCGAAGTCTTCGCCGAACCCGACGCCGGCCTCCCGGATGAAGGAGGAGCTTCGCCGCTCCCTGCGTGAGCGGCGCCGCCACGTGGCGGCACAGGAGCAACAAACAGCAGCAGCCGAGCTGGCCAGGCACGTGCTCACCTGGCTGAACTCCGGCACTGTGCGGGGCACCGGGTGCATTGCGGCCTACCTGTCAGCTCCTCCGGAGCCCGGCACCGAGGTGCTGTTGCCTGCCCTGATTGAGGCGGGCTACGACGTGGTCGTTCCGGTGTGTGAACCGCGGTACCAGTTGAGCTGGGTGTCCTGGCAACCCGGAGTTGAGCTCGCCAAGAGCCCCCGCGCGCCGCTGTGGGAGCCGGTCGGTGAGCGCCGAAGTTTCACGGCTCTGCTACCGCTCCGCCTGGTGCTTGTGCCCGGGCTGGGCATGGATCAACTGGGAAACAGGATCGGCCAGGGGGGCGGGTACTACGACCGGTTCCTGGCTCAATTGGTCCTCGAACAGCCGGATGCCGCCAGGCTCGGCTATCTGTACAACGAGGAAGTACTACCTGCCGGGAGGGTCGAAGCAACTCCGCTCGATATGCCGCTGCACGGCGCTTTCACGCCCTCGGGTCTCTTCCAGGTATCCGGGCAGCATTCCTCACCCACCGGCTGACAGTGTAGAATTGGCACTCGGACGGGTCGAGTGCCAACGTTTCTGGGTCACCAGGGCAACCGGACCGTCACTGAACAACTTTCTCCAGGAGGATTGTCCATGCCTACATACGCTTACGCTTGCAGGGACTGCGGCCATGCCTTCGACGTCCAGCAGTCTTTCTCGGATGACTCCCTGACCGTCTGCCCCGAGTGCGAGGGCAGGCTGCGCAAGAAGTTCAACAGCGTGGGTGTTGTCTTCAAGGGTTCCGGGTTCTACCGAACGGACTCCCGTGCCACGTCCTCCTCAGTCGAGGCGGGCAGCAGCCCGGCGGCCAAGCCGGCTGGAGGCTCGTCGGGGTCAGAGGGCAAGGCCCCTTCTTCTTCCCCAGCGTCGTCGTCAGCAACGTCGTCGTCTGCAAGGTCAAAGGGAACCGCGACAACCAGCTCGGCGGCTTCGGCCTAGCCCGGATCTTTTCGCGAGTGCTTTCCGCGTCGGGAGTCCCGGTTGTCCTGCACAGCCGGCACTCCCGGGGCGGTTTTTCCACATAGGGGCTCATTCCGGACCACTGGCACGGCTGCCTGCCTAGCGTTGGTCCATGAGAAAATCCGCCAGCGCTCCCAACCGGACCCGGAACCGGGTCCGCGCGTTCATCTTTCGAAAACGGCGCCTGCTGGCTGCCGGCATCCTCTGCGCTGCCGCCGGCGTCGCTGTTGAAGTGTTCCTGCCACCGGATCCGGCCACCGTGCAGGTAGTTGCTGCGTCAGCGGACCTTCCCGTGGGTACGGTACTTACTGCGGACCAGCTATCCGTTGTTCATCTTCCCGAGGCGGCCGTCCCGGAACACTCATTCGGTTCACCGGACCTGGTCGCCGGACAGCAGCTGGCAACGCCTGTCTATGCCGGGGATATCCTCGCCCAGAACTTCCTGGTTGGAGCGGGCCTCCTCGTCGGAAGCCCTGAGGGCACGGTGGCTGTCCCCCTTCGACCGGCTGACGCATCAACCGTGCAGCTAGTGGCGGCCGGGCAACGGGTGGACGTGGTGCTGAGCACGGGCAACGGCTTTGAAGTGTCAGCGAAGAACACCGTCCTGGCGCGCGGGCTACCAGTGCTCTGGACGTCCGAAGAGTCAGGAACGGGGCCGTTCTCGGCCCCGTCAGGGACCGAAGACGGGCTGGTGGTCGTCGCTGCAAACCCTGATGAAGCCGCGGCGTTGGCCGGAGCCTCCAGCACGGGTCAGGTTCACCTGGTGCTTACCGCGGCGAACAGCAGCGGGTAAGTGAATCCCAGTGCGGCGCACTGGTCCTGAGCCATGGTGGCTGCCGGCCCGAGCACCGCAGTGAGGATGCTAGCTCCAGTGCGGCGGCTTCTGCTCCTTCAGCCACTCGTCATGGTTGCCGTCGTCGTCATTCCAGGACCGCGGGTCATCCTCACCGGCACGCTGCGGAATGACATCTCCGTGCGGTGCGGTACTCGTTGTTGCCTCGGAGCTGGGCTGGGCTGCAGGGGATGCGGCGCCGGCAGTATGCCCGCTCCCGGAATCGCCGGGCGTGTCTCCGGCGGCGGGTCCGGCCTTGCCACCGGCTGCATCGCCATTGTCTTCGGGCTGGGTGCTGTCGGTTCCGGTTTCCATTGTCTCCCCGTTTCCTGCAGGCGGCTCCTGTGCTGACCGGCGCGAACGCTGACGGTCAGCCTGCTCCAAACCAAGATATCCGGAGATACGGTTGGCGCAGCCTTCCGGGTCAGTGAACACCTCGATCGTCCACAACGGCAGGTAGCGCCAGCCCATCCGTTCGAGCAACTGTGGCCGGAGCCGGCTCCTCTCCCTCACGGTCATCCCACGGTAGCGGTCCGATCCGTCCGACTCGATCGCCACGGGTGAAACAAAAGGCAGAGCTTGATCGGCCGTCGCAACATCCGGAGCGGGTGCTGCGACAATGTCCAGCACCTCGGCGTGATTGCTTCGGACCACGGCGCCGCGCTGCCGGAGTCGTTCCACCAGGTCCGCAACCAGCGGGTCTTCGTTGGCGGCTTCCGTCGGGACCTCGGAGCTCTGCACCGCTTCCTCGCCGAGTTCCCGACGCAGAAGCTCGTAGAAGTCAAGCGCGCCATGTCCCAGGCGTTCAGGATCCAGGTCCTCCGGCCGGAAGCACGTGAGGACGTGCAGCCGGTAGCGGGCGCGGGTCATCGCGGAGACAAACCTGCCACGCCCGCCCGGCGCTGAGAGAGGCCCGAAATTGTGCAGCGCGCGCCCGTGCGGCGTCCGGCCGAAGCCCAGCGAGAAAATAACAGCATCCCGGGTGAGGCCTGCTGCCCGATCAATGGGCACAACGCGGAAAGACTCATTGCCCGGCAGGAAGAAGTCAGCTGCCCACGGAGCGTCTGCCATGGTAAGCCGAACAGCCTCGCCGACCCTCTGGGCGTGCCGAGCGCTTGCAGTCACAACCGCCAGGGAATAACTCGGCCGCTTTCGGATGTGTTCGAAGACCAGATCCACTACGCGGTTCACTTCGGCGGCGACGCTCTCCACGCCGTCGTGATCCGAGCTCGGCATGCCGGTTCCGTCCGCAAGGTACTCGACGGTGAACGCGCGCTCCATTGCGGAAACTTCTGAGGCCGAGGGCAGCCGGGTCAGCTCATCTCCGTAGAAGCGTTCACTGAGGAAGGCGGCCAGATCCTTGTCCACGCCCCGGTAGATCTCCCGAAGCTTCAGCGAAGGGAGGACTGCCGCCAGCGCCTGGTAAGCGCTGGGGAGGTGCTCAGGTGTGTTCCGGCGCTCGTCCTCGACCGACACCGTGAAGCTGCGCGGGCCGCCTAGGCGATCGTCACCGAAGGCGATGACCTGCCGTGTCCGCGCCAAAGCGGGAACCACGGACTGGAGGGAGATCGATTCGGCGTCGAGCACAATGACGGCGTCGAACGTTTTGCCCTGGGGAAGGACCAGCGGCAGGACCAGCGGGCTGGCTGCCCAGACCGGCATGAGGGCGGTGACTAGTTCATCGGCCTGCGCGCTGAGGGCGTCCAGCCCGGGCTCACCCTCGCGCAGCAGGCCGCGGAGCTGATCGGCTTCGGCGGGCATGGTCTCGAGCGCGGCCCGCCACCGTTGAGCGAGTGCCCAGCGGATGCGGCTCGCGCCGGAAGCGACATGCGCATTGTCCGCGAGGCGGTACTCCGCCTCAAGCGTGCGGAGGCTGGCGCCGTCGGACATTGCAAGATAATCATCACCGCTGATCATCGCCTCAAGCGCGGACTGCCACCAGGCCAGCTCAAGCTCTGCCCCCACCTGGCGGGCACCCACTTCACGCGCAGAGAGGTCATCGAGCAGCTCACCCAGGCCGTTGTCCCGCATCTCATCGAGCAGCAGCGTGCGCTCGGGAAGCGTAGCCAGACTCTGCCGGTCGCGGGCCAATTCTGAAAGGCGGGTTGCCAGCTCATCCAGCGGCATCCCGGAAAGCTGCGGCTCGCCCGGCGTGCCGGCCAGCGTCGCCGTGAGCTCGGTAAGTTTGGAATCGATGGCGCGGTAGAAGCTGTTGATCTCCGCCAGCCCCGTCGGCACTGACGGGTGCCGCTCCGTGGTGGCGTACTTCGTCCACAGTGTGCGCTGTTCCTGTACCTCTACGAGGGACTGGTGGAGGTCTGCAATATGAACGCCCGGGCGAACGTATTCCTTGGCGACCCTGCGCAAACGGGACCGCGTCATCGAACTCATCTCGATGGTGCGTTCCCGCCGCCAGGACGAGGACGCCGTTGCCGAGATGAGGTCCGTGACCGGTCGATCGAAGATGTCCGGTGTGAACTTGTCCAGGCTGGCGCGCACGGCGACCAGCAGGTCCAGTTGCCCGCCCCACTCCTCGAAGGTGGTTCCCAGCTCGATGTGCGAGTGCGCCGCAACCGCCCCGACCTTCTCGCGCAAGAGCGGGATGTCCCGGGCCAGGTCCACCGCCAGGCTGTGGGCGTGCTCGGTTTCCTTGCGGTTGCGCAGCTTCGCTCCGTACCACGGGCTGTGGGTCGCTTCCTTGCTGAAGCCGCCCAACTCGGCGGCACGGCGGAGCCGCGTGGTCAGTTCCGTGCGGTTCGGAATGCTGTCCATGACGCTGCGCTTCAACCGTACCGTGGTGGCCGGTGCAGGGTTCAGTGACGTCAGTTCGGCGAGGGACTGCATGGCTTGGTAAGGCGAACACCCCCAGCGCGAGCGTACGTTGTGCAGGGAGCGGACATGGTCAAGCAGTTTGTGCCGGTGGGACACGAGGGTTTCATGCAGGGACGTGAGCTTCGGCTGCACGGCCTTCTCATTGCGCACAATGGCCCGAACCAGCTGATCCTTCAACTGTGTGGAGCTGCTGTTGGCATTGAGTTGCAGCACGAGCGAGCCAAGATTCAGCGCGTCGAGTTGCTGCACGAACTGGTTGAGGGTTCCTCGCCGCTCGGCGACCACGAGCACGCTCTTGCCCTGCTCTGCCAGTGCAGCAGCTGCGTTCAGGGCAGTCTGCGTCTGGCCTGTTCCCGGAGGTGCGGACACAACAACCGACCCGCCTGCCGTTACCGCGTCAAGGACCCGCTGCTGCCCGGAGTCCGCGTCAAGGATCAGGAATTCGGTGGACGGATGCCTGTCATCAAGCGGCATGTCCCGCGACGGCGCTTCCGCATCTGTTGGAGCGTCGATGCCTTCCCGGGCAGCGTCCATCAGCGCAGACAGCAGGGGATGCTCCGGGCTGACAGCTGAGTCCGCTCCGACATCGGCTAGATCAGCGAACGTTGACACGAGGATGTGATGCTCGATGGTCATTCCGCGCACGTTGTCGGTCAGTGCACGGAGGCGGTCCAGCACGGGATGCGGGTCGAAGCGGGCGGTGCTGTAGGCAAGCTGAGCAACGGCTTCTGCGTTGAAATCGATCCCGTGGTCCGTCTGCAGCGTACGCACCAGCGCAGGGTTGAGCCGCGCCTGCTCCGTCAGCTGAAGTTCGTAGTCATCCTGCGATCCGTGCACAGTCAGTGCAACGGAGGTCAGCAGGACCGGTGCCGTCAGCGAGTCCGTGCGGCCGCCGTCGTCAATGGTCCGCCACGAAGCGGTGCCCGCAGCAAGATACCCGACGTCGATTCCGCGCTCGGTTGCGAGTTCGTAGACCTTGGCACGCAACAGGCGTGCAGCCTTCATGGCGGCGGCGTACTGATCGGGGTCGCGCAGCAGGGTGGACAGGCGTGTCCGGCGGCCTGCCAGAAGCTGCGCAAGGCCGGACGGATGCGCATGCGTGAGGTCTATGCTGTTGGAGCGCGACGGCGTGAAATGCAGCAGCGTATCTGTTCCCGCGTGCGGCCCCAGCCTGCGAAGCCACGGAATCAGGAAATCCTCGGCGGAGTCCCCGGCATCCTGCACTGGCACGGTTGTCCTCTTCCCTGCGGCCTCACGGCCTGATCTTGACCAGATAGGCATGTCTTACAAGCTAGCCGACGCTGCCCCACCGAGGCTGCAAGCAACGCGGGCCGGCGTCGGATTTCACGCTGTTATCAGCTAAGCGCCCTCCACCGCCGGCAACAGCTGCCGGCCGGAAGTCACTCCCACTCGATGGTTCCCGGCGGCTTGCTGGTGACATCGAGCACCACGCGGTTGACGCCGTCGACCTCGTTGGTGATGCGGTTGGAGATCCGGGCAAGTAGCTCATACGGCAGCCGGGACCAGTCAGCGGTCATCGCGTCCTCGCTGGAGACCGGACGCAGCACGATGGGGTGCCCATAGGTACGCCCGTCGCCCTGAACGCCGACGCTGCGTACATCTGCCAGCAGGACCACGGGCATCTGCCAGACCTCGTTGTCGAGGCCTGCCGCCGTGAGTTCGGCTCGGGCAATGGCGTCTGCCTTGCGGAGCAGCTCGAGGCGTTCAGCGTTGATGGAGCCGACGATGCGGATTCCGAGGCCGGGACCGGGGAACGGCTGGCGCCCTACGATCTCCGCCGGAAGTCCGAGCTTGGCACCGACAGCGCGGACCTCGTCCTTGAACAGGGTGCGCAGCGGCTCGACAAGCTCAAACTGCAGGTCTTCCGGGAGTCCGCCCACGTTGTGGTGGCTCTTGATGTTGGCTGTACCCTCGCCGCCGCCCGATTCCACGACGTCCGGATACAGCGTGCCCTGCACGAGGAAGCGGATCTTCTCGCCGTGGGCTTCGGCGTCGGCGATGATGGCCCGCTCTGCTTCCTCGAAGGCACGGATGAACTCGCGCCCGATGATCTTGCGCTTGGTCTCCGGGTCCTCGACGCCCTCGAGTGCTTCAAGGAACCGCTTCTGCTCATTCGCAACGTAGAGGTTCACGCCGGTAGCGGCCACGAAATCCCGTTCCACCTGTTCGGCTTCACCCTCGCGGAGCAGCCCGTGGTCAACGAAGACACAGGTGAGCTGATTGCCCACCGCACGCTGCACGAGAGCCGCAGCCACTGCCGAATCAACACCGCCGGAAAGCCCGCAGATCACGCGTGCGTCTCCCACCTGCTGGCGGATGCGCTCAACCTGTTCCTCGACAATATTGCCGGTGGTCCAGTTGGGGTTCAGACGGGCGCCCTTGAACAGGAAATTCTCCAGCACCTGCTGACCGTGTGCCGAATGCTTGACCTCGGGATGCCATTGCACGCCGTAGAGCTGCTTGCCCTCGTGGGCAATCGCAGCAACCGGAGCACCGG
The DNA here is from genome assembly GCF_056679915.1 of Arthrobacter sp. PTI12. NCBI lineage: Bacteria > Bacillati > Actinomycetota > Actinomycetes > Micrococcales > Micrococcaceae > Arthrobacter > Arthrobacter sp. PTI12. The sequence continues at coordinate 2,807,559 of NZ_CM155256.1, forward strand.
CTGTGCTGGCCAGGACGTCAAAGCCCTCGGGTGCAGCCTGAACGGAGTCGCCGTGGCTCATCCAGGCATTCTGATGGTCAGGGGTTCCCTCGAGGATGGACCGGGCGCCTTCGGAAACGGCGACGTCGGTGGATCCGTATTCACGCAGGCCCGTCTTCGCGACCGTGCCGCCAAGCGCTGATGCCATGGCCTGGAAGCCGTAGCAGATGCCAAGGACCGGGACACCGGCGTCGAACAGGTCAGGATCTATGCGAGGCGCGCCTTCGGCATACACGCTGGACGGTCCGCCGGACAGAATGATTGCTGCGGGGTTGCGTGCGAGCAGCTCCTGGGTGCTGATCGTGTGAGGAACGATCTCCGAGTACACGTCCGCTTCCCGAACGCGGCGGGCAATCAGCTGGGCGTACTGGGCGCCGTAATCGACAACAAGTACCGGCTGGTGTTCTGGAGCAGGAGCGGGCGTAGTCACGCGTCAACACTAGTGGTAGTGCGGGTGAGGCTGCACATCATGGAATCAGTACCTTGCCTTGGCTTGGGGGTGGGCCGCGAGTTCTTCCTCCACCCGGCGGTGGACGCGTTTCTCGACGATGAAGGAGAGCAGCGGGATGACGCCGCCCAGTGCAATGATCACGAACTGGGAGAACGGCCAGCGCATGAACTGCCAGAGCCGGAAGTCGGCGATCAGGTACACCACGTAGAGCCAGCCGTGGACGATGAGCACGGCTGTTGAGAGGTTGAACCCGCCGGCGCCGTCCACCTGGGCTTCTTCAACCAGGCCGAGCGCCCCAGCGGATCCGCCGGCGATGATCTCCGCACCGAAGCCGTACTTTGCAACCATCTCCACCACGACGAGCAGCAGCATGATGCCGGTCGCGTACGCCAGCACCTTGTAGAAGCTGAGCGCGGATCGGATTTGGGCGTGGGTTCCACCGAAGCGGCGTTTGCCGGCCGGGCTCTTGGCGGGTACGGAATCGGTCACGTTCTTACCTCGTCGGTAGTGGGTTGTAGCTGTTGCGGAGAGTGTTGATCCGACGCGATGTCCTGATCCTCTTCCTCTTCCAGCGTGCGGCGGTGATCGTCAGCCACGAGCCGCCACCAGAGGAAGAAGGCAAATCCGGCGAAGACGAACCATTCCACGGCATAAAAAATGTTGAGCCAGTTGAGCGGTGTCTCTTGCGGCTGCGGACCAATGGTCACTGCCTCAAGGGGCGCCTCGGGCTGGACGGTGCTGCCGTCCATGACGGTCTCAAAGGAAACAACGAAACCGGAATACATCAGGGGTACATCCCACACGTTGATGAGCTGCGCAACGGACAGGGTGGGAACCTGACCGGGAACGGGCACCTGAACCGCCGGGGCTTCGGTAGGCAGCAACCTCCCCTGCACGACGGCCACACCCTCACGTTCGGGCACCTCTGACGCGGCTTGTGCCTCAGGTACCCAACCGTGCACGACCGGTAGAACAGCGGACGGCAGCCCGGAGTCCGCTACCTCGAACGCGGAAACCACCCACAGTCCGTCGCGGTCCCCCTGCAGGCGTGTCTGCACCAGAACGCGGGTGTCCGGCAGGAAGCGGCCTTCCATCCGGACCATCTGGTCTGCCACGCCGGCGGTCATCGGGATGCCCGGCTGAAAGACCTTGGTGAGGGGCTGAACCTGCTCGGTGGTACTCGGAGGAGGCGGCGCGGAATCCTGCGAGCGCGAGAACTGCCATTGGCTCAAAAGGACGAAAAGCGCGGCAATAGCCAGAGCGAGGATCAGAGAAAGGATCCATCGCGGCTTGAGCGCGGTTTTCAACACCCCTTAACGGTACTTCGTGCCCTCTGAAGGGAACGAATTGCGGCCCTGCTCAGGAGACCGAGATCACTCTCGCGCGAGTGATTGGGAATCATCTATCACTTTGAGTGATTTGAGACTAGGATTGATTCTCGTGCGCTCGTACCCCTACCCCGATCCAGGCCAACCTGACCTTAGGTCGCCGTCCCGCTATCTGTTGTGGCTGGCATCCAAACAGAAGGGCACCCTTGCTGCCGCCGTCGTACTCGAAACGCTCCTCATGGTGGCGCAGGCCGTTGTTCCCTTCGCACTGGGCCGCGCCATCGACGAGGGGATCATCGGCCGCAGCTGGGACGCACTGCTGTGGTGGGTCCTCATCCTGGTTGCGCTTACCGTAGGGCAGGCGTTCGCCGGTATGCTGGCGCACCGCGCGGCGATCAGCAACTGGATGCAGGCGGCCTTCAAGTCGATCCGCCTCGTGGGCTACAAGATCACCCGCACGGGCGACGCTTTGCCGCAGAAGCTTTCGACCGGTGAGGTCGTGTCCACGGCAGCCTCTGACGCTACCCGCCTGGGTGAGATTTTCTACGTCGCCGCCCGGCTGGCGGGTGCACTGGTTTCCTGGTTGGTGGTGTGCGCGCTTATCGCTCTGAGCTCGGTCATGCTCGCAGTTGTTGTACTGATCGGTGTTCCGGCGTGCTGCGCGCTGCTTCTGTTTGTTGTCCGTCCGTTGCAGGCACGCCAGCGCGAACAGCGTGACGCTTCAGGGAAGATGACCGCCGTCGGCGCCGATACTGTCGCCGGCCTTCGTGTGCTGCGCGGGATCGGCGGTGAACACATTTTCGTCAGCCGGTACCGTGAGCGGTCGGCGGAAACGCGCGACGCCGGTATCAAGGTTGCGCGCTCGCTGGCCACGCTGGAGGCCTCCCAGGTCTTCATCGCCGGTGCCTTCAGCGTGGTCTTCACCTGGGTGGGTGCCACGCTGGTGTTGAACGGTGAGATTGAGCCCGGCCAACTGGTGGCGTTGTTTGGCTACTCCGTGTTCCTGATGACTCCGATCCGCAGCGCGGCGGATGGGGTGTCCCACTCGATCCGGGCCCTCGTCGGAGCGCGAAAGATCATCAACGTGCTGTCCGTTGACGCGAACATCACCGACAACGCAACTGCCGCAGCACCGGACGGTCCCGCTCCGCTCGTGGACACCTCTAGTGGTGTGGCTCTCAAGCCTGGCGGACTGACCGCTCTGGTCTCAGCTGACCCCGCGATGTCTGCCGACCTTGCCACCCGGTTGGGCAGGTTCGATGACGCGGTGTTGCGGGAAGCGGTAGTCCGGTGGGGTGGGGCCGCCCTGCACGAGGTCCCCCTCGATGACGTCCGGCGCCGCATTGTGGTGAGCGAGGCCAACCCGCAGTTGTTCACCGGCACCCTGCGCAGTCAGCTGGATCCGCACGGGCGGCACAGTGACGTGGAGATCCTTGCCGCACTGGAGGCCGCCAGTGCACTGGACATCCTCGACGGCCTGGAGGCCGGCCTGGACTCCGAGGTCACCGAACGGGGACGCGGATTCTCCGGCGGCCAGCGCCAGCGCCTGGTCCTTGCGCGGGCGCTGCTGACGGATGCCGAGACCCTCGTGCTCATCGAGCCGACCAGCGCGGTCGATGCACACACCGAATCCCGGATCGCCGAGCGGCTGGGACGGGCGCGGCGCACCGAAGGCGGTACCACCGTCGTCGTCACTGCCAGCCCGCTGATGCTCGGCGCCATGGACCATGTTGTCTTCCTCGAAGATGGCCGACTGAGTGCGCAAGGAAAGCACCAGGAACTGATGTCCGCCGTCCCTGCCTATCGAAATGTGGTGATCCGCAGTGAGTGATACCCAGGTGTCAGAGCCGGTGACCGATCCGGCCGTAGCTGCATCGGCGAAGCTGCCGGTCGCTGACGCACAAGCAGTGAAGGCGGAATCGCTGCGCCTGATCCGCCATCACCGCGGCGGGCTGATCAGGGTTGTACTGCTCTACGTCGGCTCAGCCGCTGCAGGCCTGGTAGGGCCGTTCATTCTCGGCCAGGTTGTCGACGCCGTGGTGGCGGGCACCACCAGTGGGTTCATCGCGGCCATGTCACTGCTGATGCTCGGATTCCTGGTGGTTCAGGCCGTCCTGCGCAAGCTCGCCGTCCGGGCCGGCATGATCTTCGGTGAAACGGTGTTCGCTGAGCTGCGCGAGGATTTCATGGCGCAGGTCACCTCGCTGCCGCTGTCCACGGTGGAAAAGGCCGGCACTGGCGACCTCGTTTCCCGTACCACCAACGATGTTGACTCCGTCTCCCACACCGTCCGCTTCGGCGTTCCGCAGGTGGTGGTCTCGGTGGTGACCATCATCATCACGCTGGCCGCAGCGATCCTCACCTCTCCCCTGCTTTCGATTGCCCTTTTGGTGGGTGTTCCCCTGCTGTATCCGGCCACCCGCTGGTACCTCAAGCGCAGCTCCGCCGGCTACAAGGCCGAGCGGGAGAGCTACGCGGTGGTGAACGGATCCATCACGGAGACCATCGAGGGTGCCCGCACCGTAGATGCGCTCGGTCTCGGAGGACTGCGCCGCAACCGGATCGACGAGGCTCTGACCGGCAGTTTCGCTGCCGAGCGCTACACGCTATGGCTGCGATCGGTGCTGTTTCCGGCTGCGGACACCGCTTTCTGGCTTCCGGTGGCCGGTGTGCTGCTGTGGGGCGGCTGGCTTGCCTCGATGGACCTGGTCACTCCCGGCGCGGTCGCAACAGTGGCACTGTTCGCCGTCCGTCTGATCGACCCGGTGGACCTGCTCATCATGTGGACCGACGAAATACAGGTGGGTGCGGCCTCGCTGGCCCGGATCATCGGGATCAAGAACGTCCCGGCGGACCGGACGGCAACCGACGTTCAGCCCTCGTCCGATGACATCACTGTCTCCGGTGCCCGCTACGCTTACCGGCCGGGCCATGACGTGCTGCACGGCGTGGACCTTCAGTTGCGGCGCGGCGAGCGCCTTGCGATGGTGGGGCCTTCGGGAGCCGGGAAGTCGACACTTGGACGGCTTATTGCAGGCATTCATCCGCCCACCGGCGGTTCAGTGACGGTGGGCGGAGTGCCGCTGGTGGATCGGCCGCTCGACGCGCTGCGGCGGGAGGTAGCCCTGGTGACGCAGGAGCATCACGTCTTCGTGGGGTCCCTCGCCGACAACATCCGGCTTGGCAAGGCGGACGCGACATCCACCGAAATCGAAAAGGCACTGGACGACGTCGGTGCGCTGGGTTGGGCGCGCGCCCTGCCTGAGGGCCTGGATACGGAGGTTGGCTCAGGTGCGTACGAGGTAACCCCCGCCCAGGCGCAGGAGGTTGCCCTGGCCCGGCTTGTCCTGGCCGATCCGCACACGCTGGTGCTCGATGAGGCGACCTCGCTGATCGATCCGCAGGCAGCACGTGACCTGGAGCGCTCACTCAGTGCGGTTCTGGAGGGCCGCACGGTTGTGGCCATTGCGCACCGCCTGCATACCGCGCACGACGCCGACCGCGTGGCTGTGGTGGAGAACGGCAACATCACAGAACTCGGCTCCCACGACGAACTGCTTGCACTCGGCGGCTCATATGCGTCGCTCTGGCGGTCCTGGCGGACGGAATAAACCCGGAAATTTAGTGCAGCTCCGGTGGGTTCAGACGGCGTCGAACCCACCGGAGCTGCGCAAAATTTCCCAGGTGTTAATGGTCGAAGAACACCAACGATGAGTTGATGAGTTCGCTGATGACCTCCGCGTCGTGTGCCCGGCGCAGCGACTCGCGGAAGTTCTCCTTGAACAGGGAACGGGCCAGGGTTGCGAGGACCTCGAGGTGCTCGGAGAAGGACGCTGCGGGGGTCGCGATCAACAGCACCAGCGTTGCGGGACCGTCCTGGGCACCGAAGTCGAGGCTGTGCCCGTACCGCGTGACTCCGACGGCGATCGAGGTTTGCTCGACGAACTCGCTCCTGGCGTGGGGCACTCCCACTCCCCCGGGCAGGCCGGTTGCCATCTGGTGCTCCCGGGAGTTGACCTGCGCGAGGAAGCCCTCGAGGTCCGTGACGCGCCCCGCCTGGTGAAGGCGCGCCGCCAACTGGCCAGCGGCGTCGGCCTTGTCTTCAGCGACCATGTCGAGGATTACCAACTGTGGTGTGGTCAATTCGGCGTCATGCAGGTCGAGGGGTGTCACAACCGGCCTCTCACGGGTAACTCGGGAACGTGTGCGAAGGACGGGTGCGCCGGGCGCCTCTGCCTGACCGGTGCACCGATCCGGACCCTAGCTTAGCGGCACGATGTCATCGACTCCCATGCGTGCGCTGTCAGCCGACACGTCATCGGGCTGCTGTTGGCTGAGTCTTTCAGCTTCCACCCGGGCGAGGTAGTGCTTAACCTCACGGTCCACCTGCGCATCACTCCAGTTCAGGTGCGGAGCCATCAGGCTTGCGACAACAGGAGCTGCCGAGACGCCGCGGTCCCAGGACTCGATCGAGATGCGCGTGCGGCGGGTCAGTACGTCATCGACGTGGCGGGCGTCCTCATGCGTGGTGGCAAAGACAACTTCTGCTCGCAGGTAGTCGTCGGCACCCGGGAGCGGCTCTGCCAGCGAGGCGTCCTCCCGGATGAGGCCGAGCACCAGCTCTGCGTCGGTGCCGTACCGCTGCAACAGGTGCTCGACGCGCGCGACGTGGACCCCTGCTTCCTCCGCCATGCGGGCGCGCTTGTTCCAGGCTGCCCGGTAGCCCTCGGCACCGAGCAGGGGGACGGTCTCGGTGCAGCTGGCCGGTACCCGTTCATCGAGCGCACGCGAGGCTTCATCCACGGCATCCTTGGCCATCACCCGGTAGGTGGTCCACTTGCCGCCTGCAACAACGACCAGCCCCGGAACAGGGTGGGCAACCACATGTTCGCGGGAAAGCTTGGCCGTGGAGTCATTCTCCCCGGCCAGCAGCGGACGCAGGCCGGCGTAGACGCCCTCCACGTCCTCACGGGTCAGCGGCCGCTTCACGACCTTATTCACGTGCTCGAGGATGTAGTCGATATCCGACGACGACGCTGCCGGATGCGCCTTGTCCAGATCCCAGTCGGTGTCCGTGGTGCCGATGATCCAGTGCCTGCCCCAGGGGATGACGAAGAGGACGGACTTCTCCGTGCGCAGAATGAGCCCGACGGTGGACTGGAAGCGATCCCGCGGAACCACCAGGTGGATGCCCTTCGAGGCCCGGACCTTCAACTGACCGCGGTCCGTGACCATGGCCTGGGTTTCATCCGTCCAGACGCCGGTGGCGTTGACGACTTGCTTGGCGCGGATGGTGAATTCCTCGCCGGTCTCCTGGTCTTTCACCCGTGCCCCGACAACGCGTTCCCCTTCCCGGAGGAAGTCTTCGACGGAGACCCGGTTTGCTGCCTTGGCCCCGTAGGACGCCGCGGTGCGCATCATGTTGACGACGTAGCGTGCGTCATCCACCTGGGCGTCGTAGTAGCGGATTGACCCCACCATGGCGTCATCCTTGAGGCTCGGAGCTGCCCGGAGGGTGCCCCTGCGCGTGAGGTGCTTGTGCATGGGGACGCCGCGCGAGTTGCCGGAAGTCATTCCCATCGTGTCATACAGCAGGATGCCCGCCCCGACGTACGGCCGCTCGATGAACCGCTTGGTCAGCGGATACAGGAACGGCACCGGCCGGACGAGGTGCGGTGCGATTCGCTGGATCAGCAAGCCGCGTTCCTTGAGTGCCTCCTGAACCAGGGCGAAATCCAGCATCTCGAGGTAGCGCAGGCCACCGTGAATGAGCTTCGATGAACGCGAGGATGTGCCCGCTGCCCAGTCCCGCGCCTCAACGATTCCGACGTCGAGGCCCCTAGTCACCGCATCCAGGGCAGAACCGACGCCGACGACGCCGCCGCCCACGATCAGGATGTCCAACTCCTTGCCGGGTTGGTTGGTGGACTTGAGAGCGGCAAGTGCATCTTCACGCTGCTGGGGGCTGAGGGCGCCTTTGGTCATGGCCGTGATCCACCTTCATCGTTGCGGACTGGTCCCTCAACCTTAGGCAATCAGCCGTTGGAAAGGTAGGGCGAGAGGACTACCTCGACCCGCTGGAACTCCTTCAGGTCCGAATACCCCGTGGTTGCCATGGCGCGGCGAAGCGCACCGATCATGTTCGAGGTGCCGTTGGTGTGATGAGAGGGCCCCCAGAGCACTTCCTCAAGCGGCCCGACGGTACCGACGTTGACGCGGTCTCCGCGCGGAAGTTCGCTGTGGTGGGCTTCCTGCCCCCAGTGCCAGCCCTTGCCCGGTGCTTCCTCTGCGCGGGCCAGTGCTGAGCCGAGCATGACGGCGTCCGCACCGACCGCGATGGCCTTCACAATGTCACCGCTGGTGCCCATCCCGCCGTCGGCGATGACGTGGACGTACCGGCCGCCGGACTCATCCAGGTAATCGCGGCGGGCAGCAGCCACATCCGAGATGGCCGACGCCATCGGTGAGTGAATGCCCAGGGCGCGCCGCGTCGTCGTCGTTGCTCCACCGCCGAAGCCCACCAGCACGCCGGCCGCGCCGGTGCGCATGAGGTGCAGCGCGGGTGTGTAGCCGGCAGCGCCGCCGACGATGACAGGGACATCCAGCTCATAGATGAACTGCTTGAGGTTGAGCGGTTCCTCGTTCTTGGAGACGTGCTCGGCGGAGACCGTAGTGCCGCGGATAACGAAAATATCGACGCCCGCGGCCAAGACCGTCTTGTAGAACTCCTGGGTGCGCTGTGGTGTGAGTGACCCGGCAACGGTCACGCCGGCGTCGCGCATTTCGGCCAGCCGGCTGGTTATAAGTTCAGCCTGGATGGGTGCCTCGTACAGCTCCTGCATGCGGCGGGTGGCCGCGGGGCTGAAGTTTTCGGTGGACAGTCCGGCAATTTCCTCAAGGACCGGCGTAGGGTCCTCGTAGCGCGTCCAGAGGCCTTCGAGATTGAGAACACCCAGCCCGCCCAATTTGCCTATCGCAATGGCGGTCGCGGGCGACATGGTCGAATCCATGGGCGCAGCGATGACCGGCATCTCGAACTGGTAGGCGTCGATCTGCCACTGAACCGAGACGTCCCGCGGGTCCCGGGTGCGGCGGGACGGGACCACCGCAAGGTCATCGAGGGAATATGCCCTGCGTCCGCGTTTGCCTCGGCCGATCTCAATCTCGTAAGTCACCGGTCTAGGTTATCCCAGCGGGGAGAGGTGCCCATCGCCCGCCCGGGTTCCGTTCCGTACAGTCAGAACCATGTCCGGGGAAACAATCGGGGCCAACCCCCAACAGTTGCGCGATCTCGCCCGCTCCATGGGGAGATCCAGCACCGCTATTACGACGGCGGACCAAACCATCACTGCGCTGCTGAACGGAATTCCCTGGAACGGTCCGGATGCGGCCCAGTTCCGTACCCGCTGGCACACCTCCGTACGCGTGCAGCTCAATCAGACGGCGGCCATGCTGGAGACGCAGTCGCACGCGCTGGTTGATCAGGCTGTGCAGCAGGAGCAGACAAGCAACGACGACGACAGCGGCGGCGGCGGCTTCGACGGTGTCCCTGCGAGCGCGGCGGACGGAAGTACCCCTGCCTCCGCAGGCGATGACCTCCTCGACCTCTTCGGCAACGGGCTCGGGGATCTTGGTGCCTGGCCGCCGTTCCAGATAGCGAACTGGGTCACTTCTGCCGGCGGACTTGGAGCCGAGCGCCTCCTGAATGCGATGGCGCGGGCGGACCTGCTCACTCCCGGCTTCGGCACGGCGCCGGAAGTGGGATACCTCCGCGGAACCCAGACCCTCAATGCCCTGAACCTGGCCGGCAAGTTCGCCGGCGGGCTCAGCATTCTGACCGGGCTGGGCCAGACCTACCAGGGTATCCAGTCAGGGGACGGGCACGTTGTTGCCGACGGTGCTATCACTACAATCCTTGCAGCGGGCAGCCTCACGCCCACGCCGGCTGCTCCGTTCTTCGCGGCGGCCTCGCTTGTCTGGGCCGGCGCACAGTTCCTGTCCGGAGACGTGCCGGTCACCGAAAGGATCACCGACTTTGCATCCGATGCAGGGGACGCCATCTCTGATGGGGCTGATGCCATCGCGGAAGGAGCGGAAGATGCGTGGAACTGGGCCTTCGGATAGTAGCGTCATTTCAGGAACCGCTAACCGCCCCCGATCTCGGAGAGAGCATTGACCACTACGGATTCGCTGCAACTGACGGAACACGAGATTTTGGCGCTCCTGGCCTTCAATGACGGTGAATCGACTGCGCTGACGCGCGAGATCTTTCGGCTCACCCCGCAGGCAGACAACGAGCAACTGACCAAGGCCGGCATGACAACCCTGCTGGTGCGTGGCCTGGCCGAACTAAGCGATAGTGATTTGGTCCTCAAGGGACCCACGGAGTTTATCGCCGCCGTGATGGCGACTGCAGGCGATTGGCTCGAGATTGCGCTCGTGACTCCGGAGCGGAACCACGTCATGTTCGCTGTGGCATCCGCCGGCGGGGCATTCGTGGCGAACGCCAACGGCAACGGCACTCACGGGTTCACTCCCCTGAAGAACGACAGGCCCGTCCTGAAGTTCGGGTTGGACGCGGCAGCACACTACCTGGGTGATTCAGGGCTGGAATCGGATGGGAGCGGATCACCTGGGCGCCGACCGGTTGCCGCGCAGATCAAGCACCATGGTCTGGGTGTGCAGTCGAAGACAGCCAACCTCATGGTCGACGAGTCCGGCACGTGGCAGCTGGCCACGGGTGACGGCGATCAACTGGCGAAACGCGAAGTGGACGGCTCCGTGGCGCTGGAGCTGTTCGAGGAAGCCCTGGAGCTCGATCACGACACGACGGGTTCCGAATGAGTCAGGGAACCCGTTCACTCGACTACTGGATGTCGCCTCAACTCAGCGAGGCAGGACAGGGCACCGGCAGCATCCTCAGGCGTATGGCGCTCAACGACGCACAGAGCCGGGCTACTTTCCTCATGCTGTATTTCTGGTGCGCCTGGCTGGCTCTCGTGGCACTTGCGCTGGCGTTCACCGCACCCGGTGGGGCTCCCTACGCTGTTGCGGGGGCTGTGCTCACCGGTGGAGCTGCGGGTGCGCTTCACGCGCGCCGGCGCGGCCGGCAGGTTCCAACATCTCGTCATCCGGCGTCATCACGGGCCCCGCGCACGGTACGTGGCGCCTGGACCGGAATCACCCTCGTGGCGGTTGGATCGTGCGGACTCATACTGGCGCTTGCCCTATCCGGGAATGCGAGCCTCAGCCCCGGATCCGTCACTGGTGCTGTGCTGGGAGTCTTCTTCCTTGTCACGTTCTTCGCCGGGACCCTCCTCATCCCCGCATGGCACATCGAGAACGCTGCGCGCCTCTTCCGCGAGCGGATTGGGCAAGAGCCCGGATTACGGCAGGCGCTTGAGGAGATGTCCCGAACGCACAGCGATCCGAACGGCAGGATGCAGTTCGGGCCGCTCTAGCCTTTCGGCTGGCTACTTCGATCCGTAGTTGGGCGCTTCCACGGTCATCTGGATGTCATGGGGATGCGACTCCTTGAGCCCGGCCGAGGTGATCCGGACAAACTTGCCCTTGGCCTTCAGCTCTTCAATGGTGCGTGCGCCGGTGTAGAACATGGTTTGGCGCAGGCCGCCTACCAGCTGGTAGGCAACGGATGCGAGCGGTCCCCGGTAAGCGACGCGACCCTCGATACCCTCGGGGATGAGCTTGTCGTCGCCCGTGACGTCCGCCTGGAAGTAGCGGTCCTTGGAGTACGAGGTGTTCTTGCCGCGGGTCTGCATGGCGCCGAGCGAACCCATGCCGCGGTAGGTCTTGTACTGCTTGCCGTTGACGAAGACCAGCTCACCCGGTGCCTCGGCGGAGCCTGCCAGCAGGGAGCCGAGCATGACGGTGTCAGCACCGGCCACCAACGCCTTGCCGATGTCACCGGAGTACTGCAGTCCGCCGTCGGCAATCAGGGGAACGCCGGCGGGAATTGCTGCCTTCGCTGACTCGTAGATCGCCGTGACCTGTGGAACGCCGACGCCGGCCACCACACGCGTGGTGCAGATGGAGCCCGGGCCTACGCCTACCTTGATGCCGTCTGCACCGGCATCGATCAGCGCCTGGGCGCCCTCGCGGGTTGCGGCCTGACCGCCGATGATGTCCACATGGGCGGCGGACTTCTCGGCCTTGAGCCGGGCAATCATCTCAAGCACACCGGCGCTGTGGCCGTTGGCGGTATCAACGAAGAGCGCGTCCACACCGGCGTCCACCAACGCCATGGCGCGCTCCCAGCCGTCACCGAAGAAACCGATGGCTGCACCCACACGCAGGCGGCCGTCGTCGTCCTTGGTGGAGAGCGGATACTGCTCCGCTTTGGTGAAGTCCTTGACGGTGATGAGGCCGCGGAGGATGCCGTCGCTGTCGACCAGCGGAAGCTTCTCGATCTTGTTCTTGCCCAGCAGGCCGATGGCGTCCTCACCGCTGATGCCCACGTGCCCGGTGACCAGCGGCATCTGGGTCATGACTTCGCGGACCAGGCGGTTCGGGAAGTCGGATTCCGACACGAACCGGGTGTCACGGTTGGTGACGATGCCGAGGAGCTTGCCGCCGCCGTCGACCACGGGAAGTCCCGAGACGCGGTAGTGGCCGCAGAGGTCGTCGAGTTCGCGCAGGGTGGCGTCAGGGCCGATGGTGACCGGGTTGGTGATCATGCCGGACTCACTGCGCTTGACGCGGTCCACCTGCTCGGCCTGGTCTGCGATGGAAAGGTTGCGGTGGATGACCCCTAGACCGCCCTGGCGTGCCATGGCGACGGCCATGCGGGCTTCAGTGACAGTGTCCATGGCGGAGGACAGCAGCGGCGTCTGAACGGTGATCCGCCGGGAAACCCGCGAGCTGGTATCTGCCTCGGACGGGATGACGTCCGTGTGCCCGGGAAGCAGCAGGACGTCGTCGTACGTCAGGCCGATGAAGCCGAAGGGGTCATGGTTCGACAATTCGCTCAACGCGGCGCCTCTTTCGGGGGATGTGGAGGAAGGAACCACCGGCTTCTTTCTGCCGGTTGTGCGGTCTTCTATCGTAAAACGAAAGGAGGGTGCGCCCTATTCCGTCGCGTCAGCGTCCGTTCCGGACCCAGTTCAGCACAGCAAGCACGCGGCGATGGTCATCCAGGTGGGGCGGGAGGTCCATCTTCGTGAAAATCGACGAAATGTTCTTCTCCACGCCGCCTGCGGAGAGCGTGAGCTGCCGGGCGATAGCCGCATTGGTGCGGCCCTCGGCCATGAGCTGCAGCACTTCCCGCTCCCGCGGCGTGAGCAAACTCACTGAGTTGCCGTCCCTCCGGTTGAACGCCGCGGCCACCACTTCCGGATCCAGCACCATACCGCCGTCCTTCACACGGACCAACGCGTCCATCATGTCTTCCAGCCGCGAGATGCGGTCCTTCAGCAGGTAACCGACTCCACCGGCCCCGACCACTGACGCTCCCGCCATCAGATCCGACGCATAGGTCAGCTCCACATACTGCGACAGGACAAGGATGCCGATTTCCGGATGGCTTTGGCGAATTGCTGCCGCGGCTCGCAATCCTTCATCCGAGAACGACGGCGGCATCCGCACATCGGTGATGACGACGTCGGGCTGGTGGGTCGAGACGGCGGCGGTGAGGGCGTCGCCGTCCTCCACCGCCGCCACCACCTCCGCGCCACCCTCGGCCACGAGCCGGATGAGGCCCTCCCGCAGGAGGACGGAATCTTCTGCCAAGACTACTCGCACCTTTGGACTCTACCGCCTGGTTTCATCCGCTCCGGCGCTGGCTCAGTTCACACCGGCTGGATGACCGAGACCGGGATGCTGATCCGCACTGTGGTGCCTTCGGCGGCTGGAGAGTCGACCTCCAGGGCGCCATCGACGCCTGCTAACCGATCCTGCAGACCAGCCAGCCCGGTCCCCTTGCCGACGTGTGCGCCGCCCCGGCCGTTGTCGTGGACTTCTACGGTGAGGACATCTTCTTCCGCGCGGGCGCTGAGGCGGCATTCGGTGGCGTTGGAGTGTTTTGCGACATTGGTCAAGGCTTCGACGGCGGCGAAGTAGGCGGCGCTTTCGGCAGCAGGCGTGAAGCGGCCGGTTCCCATTCCGTCGGTGCTGAGCGTGACCGGGACAGGGCAACGCGCCGCAGCGGCGTCGAGCGCAGCCGGCAGCCCGCGTTCGATGAGGATCGGCGGGGCGATCCCGCGGGAGAGTGAACGCAGTTCTGCCAGGGCCTCGCGGGACTGATCGATCGCGCCTTCAATCAGGTCACGGGTTTCAGAGTCACCGGGCTGCAGCCGCCGTTTCGCGGATTCGAGGTCCATGGCCATCCGAACGATCCTCTGCTGGGGACCATCATGAATGTCCCGCTCGATCCGGCGCAGCGTTCCGGCCTCAGCTGCTACCACCGAGCTACGGGAGTTGGTGAGGTACTCGGTCCTCTCCTGCAGGTGCCGGCGTTCGTTGGTCAGCAGACCCACAGCGAGGGCGCGCTGGAGCAGGGCAAGTCCTTTCGCGACAGCCGGAAGGGTGAGCAGGAGAACCAGCCCGGTGGCGAACTGGAATAGCCAATGAAGTGCAGGATCGACTCCCAACAGGTCCCAGATATCACTGGGCGGCCCGGGAATGAACCGCATCCAGAGCCACTGCGTCATTGCTCCGAGCGCGCCGGCAATCCAGGTGAGAGTGATCGAGAAGGCGGCGACCCGGACCGGGAAACTGACGACGGCGTGGATCAAGTCCTTCCAGGACTGGAGATCGGTGATGGGCACGAGGAGGGCCCGCAGCCTCGAGCTGTTGGAGCCGCTCTTGTAGTAGACGGGCGGCAGAGGTCCGCGGTTCCGCTCGCTGAGCTGGCGCTCTGCTGATGCGAAGAACCTTGCGGTGTACAGCCCACCTACGAGGATGAACACGCCGATGTAGATGATTGCGGTGCTGATTCCCGCGCTGAATAGGGCAATCGCCAGCACAAAAGCGGGCAGGCCGATGAAGAAACCGGCGAAGTTGTAGCTGATATCCGCTGTGAGCTGGTCAAACCAACCGCGGCGGCGTTGTGCACGCTCGTTCAAGGAAGTGCCTTTCGCTGTTACTGGAAGTGATACTCCAATCCTTCCCTTGGAGGTACCACCGCGTCTCTGGTGCGTACCCCCTATTTGCCTCGGCGTCTGGTGGGGTTATCCCCACCAGACTGGGGGACCCTCACGCACCAGCGCCCCGGTCCGTGTGGACCGGGGCGCTGGTAGGACATCAGCCTCAGGGGCGGCGCTCAGGACTTTTCCCTGTGTGGGTCACTGTCCTCGCCCGCCCTGTGTCGCTAGTGGCTGTGGCCGTGGCCCTGCTCTTCTTCCTCAACCGGCTTCTCAACCACGAGGGTTTCGGTGGTGAGAACCAGTGCCGCGATCGACGCTGCGTTGCGCAGTGCCGACCGGGTGACCTTGACCGGGTCGATGATGCCGGCGTCGACCAGGTTTTCATAGTCACCGGTGACGGCGTTGAAGCCGTGGCCGACCTCAAGCTGGCTCACCTTGTCGATGACGACGTAACCCTCGTAGCCGGCATTCTCGGCGATCCAGCGCAGCGGCTGGACCAGGGCGCGGCGCACGAGACCGACGGCGGTCGCGACGTCGCCCTCGAGCTTGAGCACGCTTGGGTCCTCATCAAGGACCTTCGAGGCGTGAATCAGAGCGGAACCGCCGCCTGCCACGATGCCCTCTTCAAGGGCGGCGCGGGTCGAGGACACTGCGTCCTCGATGCGGTGCTTCTTTTCCTTCAGCTCAACTTCGGTGGCTGCGCCGACCTTGATGACGCCGACGCCGCCGGCGAGCTTTGCGAGGCGCTCCTGGAGCTTCTCGCGGTCCCAATCGGAGTCGGTGCGCTCAACTTCAGCGCGGATCTGAGCGATGCGGTCCGCAACGTCCTGCTCGCTGCCTGCGCCGTCAACGATGGTGGTGTTGTCCTTCGTCACGGTGATGCGGCGGGCCGAGCCGAGAACCTCAAGACCGACCTGGTCCAGCTTCAGGCCGAGATCCGGTGAGACAACCTGCGCACCGGTGAGGGTGGCGATGTCCTGGAGCATGGCCTTGCGTCGGTCCCCGAAACCGGGAGCCTTGACTGCTACGACGTTGAGGGTGCCGCGGATCTTGTTGACCACCAGGGTGGACAGCGCTTCACCTTCAATGTCTTCGGCGATGATGAACAGCGGCTTGCCTGCCTGCAGCGCCTTCTCGAGCAGCGGCAGGAATTCCTGCAGAGCAGAGATCTTGCCGGAGTTGATCAGGATGAGCGCGTCTTCGAGGACGGCTTCCTGACGCTCTGCGTCAGTGACGAAGTAGGGGCTCAGGAAGCCCTTGTCGAACTGCATGCCCTCGGTGAGGACAAGTTCGGTCTGGGTGGTCGAGGATTCCTCGATCGTGATGACGCCGTCCTTGCCGACCCGATCGAAAGCTTCGGCGAGCAGGTCGCCGACTTCCTGGCTCTGGGCGGAGATGGCTGCGACGTTTGCTGTCTGCTTGCCAACGACCTCGCGGGCGTTCTCGAGCAGACGGGCAGCAACGGCCTCGATGGAGACCTCGATGCCGCGCTTCAGAGCGCCGGGGGCAGCGCCTGCTGCAACGTTCCGCAGGCCTTCCTTGACCAGTGCCTGCGCGAGGACGGTAGCCGTCGTCGTGCCGTCACCGGCGACGTCGTTGGTCTTGGTGGCAACTTCCTTGGCGAGCTGCGCGCCGAGGTTCTCATAGGGGTCGTCCAGCTCCACCTCACGGGCGATGGTCACGCCGTCGTTCGTGATGGTGGGGGCGCCCCACTTCTTGTCGAGGACGACGTTGCGTCCACGAGGGCCGAGAGTCACCTTGACGGTGTCGGCCAGCTTGTCGACGCCTGCTTCGAGCTTGCGTCGGGCGGCGTCGTTGAATTCCAACTGCTTTGCCATGTTGTTTCGTTCCTTTCAGGCTTGTGCAGGAATGTGTACTGACAGGAAAGAACCCCGGCCGATGCTGACCGGGGTTCTTCTGCACAACTACTTGACGATGATCGCCAGAACGTCGCGAGCGGAAAGAACCAGGTATTCCTGGCCTCCGTGCTTGACTTCGGTTCCGCCGTACTTGGAGTAGATGACGACGTCGCCTTCAGCTACATCAACGGGAACGCGGTTGCCATTGTCATCAACGCGGCCGGGGCCTACTGCGACAACTTCGCCCTCCTGGGGCTTTTCCTTGGCAGTGTCCGGGATGACCAGACCGGATGCGGTGGTCTGCTCGCCTTCCAGCGGGCGGACGACAATACGATCTTCAAGAGGCTTGATAGAGACCGACACTCGGACCTCTCCTTCACTTGGTTTGAATGAATCTTCGGGTATCGAGCAGGCGCTGACCGTCGTCGCGGTGCCGGTTGGCGCATCCTCGAAGGATTAGCAGCCTCATAGTGAGAGTGCCAAGTCTGACTTTATGCAACGGTTAGCACTCGGTCAAGGCGAGTGCCAGAGGGGTGGTGTTGCAGGGCGGGCCGGGCCCCCTGCGCCGGTCCGAATTCCCCGCTTCCTGGAGCCGGCAGGGGCGTGTCGGCGGGAACACGCCGGTGATGCGCGGACTTTCACAGCAGGACGTGGGGGATCCGGCCCCGGGCACAACCCCTAGACTGAAGAACCGGACCCAGCCCCTCGCCGAAAGCTCCAGTTGAAAGCGACACCGTGACCCAGAACCTCCTTGAGCCCATCCTGACTCCCGAGGGCTGGGAGCTGCTCAACTCTCTCGGACCGTACTCCGAAGCGGACAGCCTCCGGCTCAACGAACAGCTCCGCGCGGCGGGCCACTCCCCCGACGTCGTCAATGCAGCCCTCACCCAGTCCCGGCTCCGTGCGAAGGCTCAGGTGAAGTTCGGTCCCTTCGCCGACCGGATGCTTTTCACCCCAGCCGGCCTCGAGCAGGCAACCCGCCTCAGCGTCGCCGCCCGCCACGCCCAACGCTACGTCACTGCCGGCGTCCAGAAGGTCGCAGACCTTGGCTGCGGGATCGGCTCGGATTCGATGGCCCTCGCCACGCTGGAACGCGACGTCACCGCCGTCGAACTCGACGAAACCACCGCCGCTGCCGCCACCATGAATCTGCTGCCGTGGTCCAACGCGACTGTTGTCAACACTGATGCCTCCTCCCTTGACCTGACAAAGTACGACGGCGTGTGGCTGGACCCCGCCCGACGGACCACTTCCAGCTCAGGCACCAGGCGCCTCTTCGACCCGGAAGCCTTCTCGCCTCCCCTGTCCTTCGTGGAGAGCCTCGCGGACACCGGCATGCCTGTGGGTGTGAAGCTCGGGCCCGGGATCCCGCATGACGCGGTTCCGGCCAACTGCGAAGCCCAGTGGGTAAGCGTGGACGGCGATGTTGCCGAGGTAGTGCTCTGGTTCAACGCCCTCCGCCGCGACAACGTCCGCCGCGGCGCCCTGCTCATCGGCGCGGACGGCGCCACTGAGCTGACCAGCCACACCAACTTCGGCGAGGACGACGACGCCCCTATCGGTCCGGTGGAAGGCTACCTCTACGAACCGGACGGCGCTGTGATCAGGGCCGGATTGGTAGCCGACGTTGCTCGTTCCATCGGCGGGCACCTGGTCGACCCGCACATCGCCTACATCTGCGCGCCGGAGCTGGTAGACACCCCGTTCGCCCGGCCCTACCGCGTCCTCGAAGTGATGCCCTACAACGTCAAGGCGTTGAAAGCGTGGGTCAAGGCCAACGACATAGGGATTCTCGACATCAAAAAGCGCGGAACCTCAGTCACGCCCGAAGAGCTGCGCAAGCAGCTCCTCGCCGGCTCGAAGAAGGCAACAAACAAGGCCACGCTGGTACTGACGCGGATCGGCGAAGAGCGCGTCGCCGTCGTCGTCGATCCGGTACTGGGCTAGATCCGGTACCGGGCTGGCAGCTACGCAGGCTGCCGCGAGAACTCTCCCGCCTCGCGGATCTGCTCGGCCGATGGACGCACGCCGGTGTAGAGGACAAACTGTTCGGCCGCCTGCAGTGCAATCACCTCGGCTCCCGTGAGCACGGGCTTGCCTGCGCGCCGGGCCGCCTGGATGAGCGGCGTCTCCGAGGGCAACGCAACGACGTCGAACACCAGCGACGCTGCCGCAATAGCGTCGTCGCTGAAGGACTGGACCTCCTCGTCCTGCCCCGCCATGCCGAGCGGTGTCACATTGATGAGCAGGTCCGCGGTGGAGTTTCCCGGCTCGGCCTGCCACTGGAACCCGTACAACCCTGCCAGGCGTCTGCCGGCCTCCTCGTTCCGTGCAACAACCGTCACCCGGGTGAAGCCCGCGTCCCGTACGGCCGCGGCAACAGCCTTGGCCATTCCGCCGGAGCCGCGCAGCAGAACCGACGACGACGGCGTCACCTCCGAGCGCTGTTTGATCAGTTCCGCGACCGCAAGGTAATCGGTGTTGTAGGCGGTGAGGACGCCGTCGTCGTTCACGATGGTGTTTACCGAATCGATGGCCAGCGCGGAGGGATCCATGCGGTCCACCAGCTTGATGACGTCTTCCTTGAACGGCATAGACACGGCGCACCCGCGAATCCCCAGCGCGCGTACGCCGCCGATGGCTGCCGGAAGATCCGTGGTGGTGAACGCTTTGTAGATGTAGTTCAGGCCCAGCTGGTCATACAGCCAGTTGTGGAAGCGGGTTCCTAGATTGCTCGGCCGGGCGGCGAGGGAGATACACAGGACCATGTCTTTGTTCAGGATCGGCACCCGTCAATTATGCCGGTCGTTTCCTGAGGGTGGTCGCTTCACACGGCAGAACGGAACCTCTCCTGCACTACTATTGGGTCAGTTCTCACCCGCGATGGCGCGATACCGAGGCACACATTTCCAACAGTCCGGTACCGGTCAGGAGCAGCATTGAAGATTGATTTCGCGAAGTCCGAGCAATCGACCCTCGGCGTTGAGTGGGAGCTCGCCCTGGTCGACCGTTACAACGGTGACCTGGTCTCTGTGGCCAAAGAGGTACTTCGCGGAGTCAACGAACAGCATCCCGAGCTGCAGGCCGATGACGAGCATCCCCACATCAAGCAGGAACTCCTCCTCAACACTGTGGAGATTGTGACGGGCATCTGCCATACCGTCGCTGAAGCCAAAGAAGACCTGAGCCGGTCGCTCGCCGCGGTGCGCGAGGTGACGGACCCGATGGGCGTAGAGCTGTTCTCCGCCGGGTCCCATCCGTTCAGTGCACCGCGCTCCCAGCCGGTCACGGACAAGGACCGTTACTTCAAGCTGATCGACCGCACGCAGTGGTGGGGCCAGCAGATGGTGATCTACGGCGTCCATGTGCACGTGGGTCTTGATTCCCGGGACAAGGCGCTTCCGGTGGTTGACGGGCTGGTGAACTACTTCCCGCATTTCCAGGCGATTTCAGCGTCGTCGCCGTTCTGGGGAGGCGAAGATACCGGGTACGCGTCCCAGCGCGCGCTGATGTTTCAGCAGCTTCCCACCGCCGGCCTGCCGTTCCAGTTCCCCAGGTGGGCGGAGTATGAGTCCTATGTGCAGGACATGTTCACCACCGGTGTGATCGATACGGTGAGCGAAATCCGCTGGGACATTCGCCCGGTCGGAAACCTTGGAACCGTTGAAATGCGCGTGTGCGACGGGCTCTCGACACTCGAGGACGTCGGCGCGGTGGCTGCGCTGACCCAGTGCCTCGTGGACGACTTCTCAACCACCCTCGACAACGGCGGCTCGATCCCCACCATGCCGCCCTGGCATGTGCAGGAGAACAAGTGGCGCGCCGCCCGTTACGGGTTGGAAGCGATCATCATTCTGGACGCCGCCGGCAACGAGCGCCTGGTCACCGAGCATCTGATGGACGAGCTGAACCGGCTCGAGCCCGTCGCGGCGAAGCTTGGTTGCAGCCAGGAGCTCGCCGACGTTGAGAAAATCCTGCAGCGCGGCGCGGGTTACCAGCGCCAGCGCCGCATCGCCGCCGAGAACAATGGCGACCTGAGCGCCGTCGTACTGGATATGGTGCGCCAGCTCCGCGCCTAACCGTCCCCCGCGCTGAATTCGCAGGACACACCCCTTTTGCGCGTCCTTTAGGTGCGTGTCCTGACAACTCGACGCCAGGTTGTGCGCGAACTCAGGCGTTGACGGCCGGCTGCCAGCCGGCGTCGCGGCCCATCCGAGCCAGAAGCCTTGTTGCCCGATCCGCATCTGCCCGGGCAGGAAGCGCCGGCCGGCAAATCCCTTCCATGTAGAGGTTCTCGCCGAATCCCTCGAGCGACTTCTCAATGAGGTCAAGCTCTGATTCGTTGAACTTGGTGTCCCTGCCGGCGCCGCGGGCAATATCCCAGCGATGCACCAGCAGGTCGAACCCGTAGAAGGTTGCGAGCGTAGCGCCGACCGTCGTCGGCCCGAAAAACCCGTCGAACGACGTTTCCGCGAGCTCGGCGGTGTCGAGGACGTGCTGAACCCGCGACGCATGAGTCTTCCACGCGCCCGCCGGGTCCTGCGCCGTGTCCGGCCTGGAGCCCGTGTCAATGTCATGCTCGCTCAGGAAATCGCGTTCAGTGTCGATCAGGTGGTCAAGGACATCGCGGACTGTCCAGCCGGCACACGGCGACGGGGCATTCCAGTCCTCCACAGTCTCGAGGATCTCGGTCAAGCGGGCATTCTCAGTCCTAAACAGCTCCGAGTAGGTAGTCATCGCACTACCGTAAACCGCAGGCCACCCGAGCGACAGCCCCCCGCGAATTCACAGGACACTCCCCTTTCGCGCGTCCTTTGGGGGCGTGTCCTGACAAATGAACGCGAAGGGTTAGAGGTGAACCGTACTCACCGGCATTGAGGAATCAGTACCGAAGCCGATCCCGCTGGGCTCGCCGCCGTCCATGATGATGCGCGCGGCAAGAGCCGCCACCATGGCGCCGTTGTCAGTGCATAACGACGACGGCGGAATAGTGAGCGTGATCCCCGCCGCCTCACAGCGTTCCCGGGTCAGCTGACGGAGCCGCGAGTTCGACGCCACTCCCCCGCCCAGCAGCAGCGACGTGATGCCGTTCTCGGTACAGGCCAGCACCGCCTTCGACGTGATGATGTCCACCACAGCTTCCTGAAAGGACGCCGCGACGTCCGCGACCGGCACCTCGACACCGCGCGCCTCGCAGTCCTCGACGAACCGTGCTACGGCGGTCTTCAGTCCGCTGAACGACCAGTCATACCGGTGCGGGCCGGGTTGCTCAGCGGTCCCCAGGTACTTGGGCTGGCTCAGCCCGCGCGGAAATCTCACTGCAGCAGGATTGCCCTGCGCGGCAATCCGGTCAATCGCCGGACCCCCCGGATACCCGAGACCGAGGATGCGCGCCACCTTGTCGTACGCCTCACCGGCGGCGTCGTCGATCGTGGAACCCAGGAGCTCGACGTCGGAGGCTAGGTTACGTACGCGCAGTATCTCCGTGTGCCCGCCGGATACCAGCAGTGCCCCAAGGTTCTCGGGCAGTTCGCCGGAGTCGAGCAGCCCTACCCCGACGTGTGCCACCAGGTGGTTCACCGCGTAAAGCGGTTTGCCCGTCGCCACTGAAAGCGCCTTCGCGGCCGCCACGCCGACCATCAGCGCTCCGGACAGCCCGGGGCCAGAGGTGACGGCGAGCGCATCGATGTCCGCCAGCTGCACCCCGGCGTCATCGAGCGCCTGCTGAAGCGTGGGCACCATCGCGTCAAGGTGTGCCCGGGAAGCGATCTCGGGAATGACACCGCCGAATCGCACGTGCTCGTCCATGGAGGATGACACGGCGTTGGTCAGCAGGGTGGTTCCGCGCACGATTCCGACGCCGGTCTCGTCACAGGAGGACTCGATCCCCAGCACCAGGGGTTCAGACCGGTTCATGATCACCTTTCGCTGCGCCGGAGGAGTCGAAGATCAGCCGCATGACGTGCGCATTCACACCATCGCGGTAATACCGTCGCCGAGTGTGGATGTGCTCGAAACCGAACAGCTCATACAGCCGGCGCGCCCGCGGGTTGTCCTCGCGGACTTCGAGCAGGGTTTCCGCTGCACCGCGCCGCCGCGCTTCCTTGAGCATGCTGGTCAGCATTGCCGTGCCGATTCCCCGGCCCTCATACTCCGGCAGCACACCGATGGTCTGGATGTCCGCGGTCCTACCGACCACCATGACGCCGCAGTAGCCAATGAGCTCCCCATCAACTTCGGCAATCAGGTACTCCCGCGTCTCGGTCTGGGCGAACTCGTCGAAGAACAGTTCCAGCGGCCAGGCATCAATCGGAAAAAGCTTCTGCTCCAGCATGCCGACCGCGGGGATGTCCTGCAGCCGCATGGGCCGAAGAGTAAACGTCACAGCAGCGCCTTCTTCCGCGGGCCCGGCACCTTGGCATCCGACTCCCGCAGGTACAGCGGAGTAGTCGGGCGCAGGGTCCCACCCCTGGCGAGGGTATGCTCCGCGACCAAAGCCAGCGCCGCGGCGTCGGGCGTGAGTTCGGTTGCAGCGGCTGAACCGGTCAGCCGCTCAGCATAGAGGCCGGCACCGCGGCCATACACCGGCAGGTTCGGAACATCTTCCGCGGGGCCCACATGCGGACCGTCCACGAGGACCGGCAACGGAGATTCCGCCCGGTAGCGCGCCCAGTACACTTCCTTTCGCCGGGCATCGGTGGCCACCGCGAACTCGCCCCCGGCGTGCCCGGCGTCGAGCGCCACCGCGTCCAGGCTCATCACTCCGTGCAGCGGCACGCTCCATACAAAGGACAGCATCCGTGCCGTCGCGATGCCGGCACGCAGCCCAGTGAACGGGCCGGGACCGACGCCCACCACGATCGCATCGAGTTCCGTTCCGCGCACTGCTGCGTCTGCCAACAATTGCTCGACGGCGGGAGCCAGCACTTCAGCGTGTGAGCGCGTGTCGGTTGAGGCGAACCGCTGGAGAACGACGCCGTTGCGCACCAGCCCAGCGCTGGCGGCGGCGGACGTGTCAAGGGACAAAATCAGCACGTTAGACCAGCGCTCCCAGCTGTTGGTCCACCCAGCGCGGACCGAAGGCTTGGATGCGCACCTGGCGCGGTTCGTCGTCGTCGTCATCGGTTGGTGCCGCCTGCCCCGCGGGCGAACCGGCAGCAGGAGAGGCGGCGGGACGCACCAGCGTGATGTGCAGCCAACTCTCAGCCAGGTGCTCCACCCGGCCGGATCCCCATTCCACCACTGTGACGGAACTGTCCAGCGTCGATTCAAGGTCGAGGTCGTCTATTTCTGAGTCTGACTCGAGCCGGTAGGCATCGACGTGGACCAGCGCGGGCCCGTCGGCGAGCGAGGGATGATTCCGGACCAGCACAAAGGTGGGAGAAATGATGCCTTCCCGCACGCCGAGCCCGCGGCCCAGTCCCTGCGTGAAGGTGGTTTTGCCCGCTCCGAGCTCGCCGGTGAGGATGAGAAGGTCACCGGCGGCGAGCCGGCTTCCAATGCTTGTGGCCGCGCCCTGCAACTCCTCGACGGATGCTACGGAAAATTCCTGCGACCAGACAAGACCGGTCACTGGTCAGCCTCCGCGTCAATAGCCTCTGAATCGACATACCGGCGGGTCACGCGGGGGCTGATGCGGGTGACAATCTCGTAGTTGATTGAGCCGCTTGCCCGGGCCCAGTCATCGGCTGTGGGCGTGCCGCCGCCCGCTCCGAAGAGAACCGCCTCCTGGCCCAGTGGACTGTCCTCCGAGTCCGCGATCCCGGTCTCCTCGAAATCGATGACGAACTGGTCCATGGCGATCCTGCCCACTACCGGGTAGAAGCGGCCGCCGACCGAGACAGGGGCACCGGTTGCTACTCGTGGCACGCCGTCGCCGTAGCCCACCGGCACGAGCCCCAACGTGGTTCGCTTGTCCGTGCGGTAGGCCAGTCCGTAGGAGACACCGTGGCCTTCCGGCACTTCCTTGCAATTGGCGATGGTGGTCCGGAAGCTCATGACCGGGCGGAGCCCGAGCTCCTCCGAGGACTGCCCGTCAAACGGCGAGAGCCCATAGATTCCAAGGCCCACCCGTACAAGGTCGAAATGCGCGTCCGGCCGGGAGAGCGTGCCGGGGGTATTGGCCAGGTGGCGTACCTCAAGGTCAACTCCTGCGTCCTCGGCGACTGCGACAGCCTCCCGGAAGCGGTCAATCTGCTCGTCGGTTTCTTCGCGGTCGGGTTCATCCGCGACGGCGAGGTGGGAGAAGACTCCGACCACCCTCAGCAGCCCGTCCTCCTGGTGCTCCAGCGCCCGGCCCAGGAGTGCTTCCCACTGCTCCGGCGGGCAACCGTTCCGGCCCAGGCCGGTATCGATCTTGAGGTGCACGCGCGCGGGACGCTCGATCCTGCGTGCTTCCGCGACGACGTGAGCCAGCTCCCAACCCGAAATGCCGAGGTCCACACCCAGCTCGATGGCAGCGGCGAAATCACTGGACTCAGTGTGCAGCCAGGCGAGGATCGGTGCTTCAATGCCGGCGCGGCGCAGTTCAACGGCTTCGGCGATGTGGGCAACGCCCAACCACCTTGCGCCCGCCTCCAGCGCCGCCATCGCCACCGGAACAGCGCCGTGTCCGTAGCCGTCCGCCTTCACTACGGCCATGACGCGTGCCGGGCTCGCTATCTCGGCGATGTGGCGAACGTTGTGCCGCAGCGCGGCGAGGTCAATGTCCACACGCCGTTCCGGTACTGGTCCTGCTGAAAAACTCACAGGTCCATTCTGTCAGTTCCGGGCGGACCGCCGGGAATCCGGCTGCACCGCGCGCTGTGCACCCTTGCGTTCAACTTTCAGGGCGCGACAGGATGGACCATGACCTTCTCACCGAAAACGGCAATAGTCACCGGGTCTGATTCCGGCATCGGACACGCTACCGCGGTAGCACTCGCAGAAGCGGGATGCGACATCGGCGTCACCTGGCATTCGGACCAAGAGGGGGCTGAGGAGACAGCCCGCCAGGTGCGGGCTCAAGGCCGAAAAGCGGCCGTCGCGCAACTCGACACCACCGACATCCCAGCGTGCGGCGACGTCATCGACCGGCTGGCTGACGAGCTGGGCGGCGTGGACGTCTTCGTCAACAACGCCGGAACCGGTGACGGAACTCCGTTCCTGGATCTGGACCTGGATACGTGGCGCACCACCGTGGGGGCGAACCTGGACGGCGCTTTTGTCTGCATCCAGCGCGCGGCGAAGCACATGGTCAGTGCGGGAAAAGGTGGACGGATCATCGCTGTGACGAGCGTGCACCAGGAACAGCCCCGGGTGGGTGCAGCGGCCTACGACGCATCGAAGCACGGCTTGGGCGGCCTGATCCGCACCATTGCGCTTGAGCTCAGCGACCGCGGAATCACGGCAAACACGGTTCTCCCCGGCGAGATCGCTACTCCCATGACGCACGAGGAAAACGAGGACCCGCACGAGATCAGCCGTCCCGGCATACCCCTGGGGCGCCCTGGCGATGCCCGGGAAATCGCCGCCGTCATCGCATTCCTTGCCTCGCCCGCAAGCAGCTACGTCACCGGCGCATCGTGGGCTGTGGACGGCGGGATGCTACAGATGGGGCCACAGGCGGGATCCCATATCACCAGTGACGACTGGCGAACGGTCTGATTGGAAGCCCCCTTACGCGTCCGATTGCGTCGCAATGGTGGCGCTCGCGCGCCGCACCGCTGACGGAGGAACGTTCGACACGATGTCCTCCAGGAAGGCGTAGCGCCGCAGCCATTGCTTCCGCACGCCATCGCGCTCGGCACTCACCCGCCGCCACCAGTCGGCGATGTCTCCCCAACCGGGTGCTGCGAGGGAACCGCCCACCTCCTGAACCGACAGCGAAGCGCACAGGTTGGCGAACGCCAGCCGGTCCGCAAGCGGCCACCCCGCCAGATCACCCATCACGAAAGCCGCGCCGAAACAGTCACCGGCGCCCGTGGGATCGTAGGCATTCACCGGCAGCGCGGGCACCCATTCCTCCTCCCCGGTCAGGGAGTCGACGGCGATGGCACCCTGCTGCCCGACCGTCACTACTGCCACCGGCACCCGATCGGCGAGCGCATACAGGGCCGCCCACGGGTCTCTGGTCCGGGTGTAGGCCATGGCCTCGGTCTCGTTGGGCAGGAAAGCGTGGAAAAACTGCAGCGAATCGAGCGCCTCCGAAGACCAGGTTCCGCTTGGGTCCCAACCGACGTCGCCGAAGAGCCGCATGCCTTGGGCGTGTGCTGCGGGCACCCAAGGTTCCACCTCCGGACCGACCTCCGCAATGGCCGCCCGGCAGCGCGGCAGGTCCGCGATAAGTGCGGAGGCCGAGAGCGGCGAGGGATGTCCGTGCGTCACCATCGACCTGTCCCTGTCGACCGAGAGCGAGACCGTCACCGGCGAATGCCATTGCTCAAAGGTGCGTGACCGGGACAGGTCAACGTGCTCCTGCCCCTCGAGGATGCTGCGGTTGAAGGCGCCGTAGCCGTCGTCGCCGAATGCGGCCGCCAGGGTGGTGCGCAGGCCCAATCTGCTTGCCGCGATGGCCTGGTTCGCCACCCCGCCCGGGCACGAGCCCATCCCCTCGGCCCAGGCTTCAGTTCCGGGTGTGGGCAGCGCTTCGAGGCCGGTGAAGATAATGTCGAAGAACACCGAGCCGGTCAGCAGGAGGTCGAATTCCGGATCGTTCCCGGTCCGAGCGGAGGCAAGCGGATCAAAGCGGTTGGGTGCGGCCATGTAGGGCACATTACTCTGCGCTCAGGCGACAGGAAGGATCACCACATGCATGCCATCAGACTGGCTATCATCGGCGGCGGCGGGTTTCGAGTGCCCCTCATCTACCGTGCGCTCTGCTCGGGAGCCTTTGCCGGATTGGTCCACGAAGTCCGCCTGTACGACGCCGATCCCTCCCGCGCAGCGGCCGTCGCCCGTGTGGCACACGACATGCCCCTACCGGACGGCGCGCAGCCACCCCGTCTCACCGTGAGCGACCGGTTGGAGGACGCGTTGGCGGGTGCCGATGCCGTCTTCGTTGCCATCCGTCCCGGCGGTGCTCCCGGGCGCGTGCTGGACGAGCGGGTAGCGATCGCCGAAGGGCTGTTGGGACAGGAAACGGTGGGCGCCGGCGGGCTGTCCTATGCGCTGCGGTCGGTTCCGGAAATGCTCTTGGTCGCGGAAGCGATCGTCGCGGTGTGCCCGGATGCATGGGTCATTAACTTCACCAATCCTGCCGGAATCATCACCGAGGCTCTGCAGCCGCTCCTCGGCGAACGCGTCATCGGGATCTGCGACTCCGCGTCCGGGCTGGTGCGTAGGGCGTCTCTTGCGGCCGGCGTGCCGTTGCCCCCCGGTGTCCTGACCGGCGTCGACTACGTGGGTCTGAACCATTTGGGATGGTTGCGGGCGTTAGATTACGACGGCGATGACCTCCTGCCCGCCCTGCTGGCCGACCCTGCCCGGTTGGCTTCGTTCGAGGAAGGCCGGGTGTTCGGTCCGCAGTTCCTGCACATGCTCGGTGCGCTCCCAAACGAGTATCTCTTCTACTACTACTTCCACGCGGAGACCCGGCGGTCCGTTGCAGCCGCTGCCGAAACCCGGGGGGAATCGCTGGTTCGGCAGCAGGAGGGTCTGTACCCGGAGCTGCTCGTGACCGATACGCCGTTCGCCGTCTGGGAAGCAGCCCGGCGTTTCCGGGAAGAGGGGTACCTTGCCGAAGCCCGTACGGAGGAGGAATCCCGCGATGAAGCGGACCTGGCGGGCGGTGGATACGAGCAGGTCGCCCTGACGGTAATGCGTGCACTGGTGCGGGACGAGGCTGCTGAGCTCATCCTCAACATCCGCAACGGGCACACAATCTCCCAACTGCCCGCAGGTGCCGTGGTGGAGATCCCGGCCCGCGTCACCGGCCGCGGCGTCGAGGCTCTGCCGGTGGGCACGCCGACGCCGCACCAGCTCGGCCTCATGGCACAGGTCAAAGGAGTCGAGCAGGACGTGATCGCCGCCGTCGTGCAGGGGGACCGCTCACTGGCGCGGCGGGCTTTCGCACTGCATCCGTTGATCGACTCCGCGCATACCGCGCAGCGGCTACTTAGAGGGTACGAGAAGGCATTCCCGGGGTTGCGGGATCTCTGGCGGTAATTCCGGGAGCCCACTAAATCCCTGGAGCCCTAGTGGGTGAGGTACCGACTGTGTGATGCCTGACGCTATCTTTGATCACCCACGGGTTGCCCGCGTGTATGACCCTCTTGATCCCGACCGCAGCGATCTGGACACCTATGTGGACCTTGTGGACGAGTTCGGCTCGTCAGCGGTTCTCGACGTCGGTTGCGGTACAGGGACCTTGTGCTCCCGGCTGGTAACAGAGCGGAGTCTCCAGGTGTTCGGGGTCGACCCTGCCGGGGCCTCGGTGGATGTCGCCCGGACCAAACCGGGGGCAGACCGGGTGACATGGCTGGTGGGAACCGCGGTGGATGTTGCCGCAGATTCCTCCCAGGAGGGGCAGTACGACCTGGCGACAATGACTGCCAATGTCGCGCAGGTCTTTCTTGATGACGGGGAATGGCTTGCCAGGGAGAGGGACCGGTCGAGGACTGGGTTCAGGTAACCCAGGTTGATGGGGAGTTCGTTACGTTCGAATCCCCGACCATTTTCCACGCTGATGGTGAGCGCATCGACTCCATGTCCACTCTGCGATTCCGCTCCCAAGAGGCGCTTTGCCTGTCCCTGGCTAAAGCAGGTTTCACCAGTACCGAAGTGCGTGACCTGCCCTATGCACCGGGCCGTGGCTGGCTCATAGTCGCCCGCGTCTGAGAGCCAGCGCGAACGGGGGGGCGCCGCTACCGGCAGGCTGACGCTGAGTAGTTGTTGTTACGCCTCGAGCGCTTTGGCCCACAGGTTGATGTCCGACTCCACGGCGAACTCGTCGATCGCGTGCAGCTCGCTCTCGCTGAAGTCGAGGTTATTGATGGCGCCCACGCTGTCCTCGAGCTGCTTCACGCTCGACGCTCCGATCAGCGACGACGTGATGGGCGAACCCTTGCCCTGCGGACGCAGAATCCAGGCGATGGCCATCTGGGCCAGCGTCTGCCCACGGGACTCCGCAATGCCGTTCAGTCCGCGGACCCGCCGCAGATTGTCCTCGGACAGGTGATCCTCGGACAACGACTTGTTCAACGCCGCACGGGACCCCTCAGGCACTCCGTTGAGGTACTTGCTGGTCAGCAGGCCCTGCGCCAACGGGGAGAACGCAATCGAACCGGCGCCAACCTGCTCAAGGACCTCGGGCAGGTTCGGCTCGCCGTTCTCCACCCAGCGGTTCAGCATGGAGTACGAGGGCTGGTGGATCAGCAGCGGCGTGCCGAGATCGCGCAGGATCGCCGCTGCCTCAGCGGTCCGCTCCGGGGAGTACGAGGAGATGCCGGCGTAGAGCGCCCGCCCGGACCGCACTGCGGTGTCCAGCGCACCCATGGTCTCTTCCAGCGGAGTCTCCGGATCGGGCCTGTGGCTGTAGAAGATGTCGACGTAGTCCAGTCCCATCCGGTTCAGGGACTGGTCGAGGCTCGCCAGCAGGTACTTCCGTGATCCGAAGTTGCCGTACGGGCCTGGCCACATGTCGTAACCAGCCTTGCTCGAAATGACGAGCTCATCCCGGAAAGGCCGGAAGTCATCCTTGAGGTGCCTGCCGAAGTTGGTCTCCGCCGAGCCATAGGGAGGACCGTAATTGTTTGCAAGGTCGAAGTGGTTGACGCCAAGATCGAACGCACGCCGCAGAATATCCCGCTGCACATCAAACGGCTTGTCATCGCCGAAGTTGTGCCAGAGCCCTAGCGAGACGGCCGGCAGGTGCAACCCGCTGCGGCCCACTCGTCGGTACGGCATGGTGTCATAGCGGTTGTCCGCGGGGTGAAAGGTCATGAATTCATCCTAGGTCGCTAGTGGGCCCGGCCTCGAACCACTGATCAGGCAGGAGCGCCCGTAACTGCGACACCGCGGTATGCACCGGCGCTGCCCCCGCCACAAATCCGTCCGGACGCACGAGGTAACACAGCCCCTCCTGAAGCCCCTTGCCGGCCGTCGCGGGAAATGAGTGAACCGGCACTTTCAAACCATGCCCGACGGCGGCAGCCACCTCCGAATCCACCTCACCGTAGGTGTGGACCTGCCAGGCCGCTGAGCGCAGTGCCTCGAAATTCGACCCGGTCCACGGCAGTCTCCGGCCGATCACCCGGCCCCGGCGTCCAGGAGAGGAGCCGTCCATCCAGTAGTGGATGCGGATCTGGGACAGGTAACCGAAGAGCCTGGGCGCGATGGGCAAGTGCGGAAGAAGCCGGATGGCCACAGGGGCGACGAGCCGCGGAGCGATGCGCCGGATGGTGCGGGCCACCCGGTGGTCGGAGGTCACCAGGCCGAACACCCAGTCGGTGCTGTTGACCAGGCGCAGCGCCACCGGTCGCCGCTCAACCTCGTACCGGTCGAGCAGGGACTCCGAGGCACGCCCCTGAATCACATCCGCCAGCTTGAACGCCAGATTGTGCGCATCCTGCAGCCCGGTGTTCATTCCCTGCGCGCCGACTGGTGAATGGACATGCCCGGCATCCCCTGCAAGGAAGAGCGGACCTTCCCGGAAGCGGGCTGCGACGCGATGGTGGATGCGGTATGTGGAGAACCAGTGAGACTCCCCGTAGAAGACGCCGAACACCTTTTCCAGGCGCTGACGCGCCAGCGACTCGGGAACATCCTCACCGCCGGCGGTCCTCAACACCCCGAGCAGCCGGTGATGGCCGCCGGGGCCCATGGGGAAGCCGAGCAGGAATTCCTCGGCCCCGAAGCGCAGGTTCACACTGTCCTCGGCGACACCCAAGACAGCATTGACATCCGCCACGTAGAACGTGTGCTCGTTGGTCTGGCCCTCAAACGGAATTCCCGCAAGCTTCCGGATCGCCGATGAACCGCCATCCGCCCCGACGCAGAACCGCGCCCGGACGCGCAGGGACCCGGCGGGCCCGCTGCATTCCGCGGTCACACCGCCGGCGTCGGAGGTCAGGCTGACCAGCGGGAGCTGCCACTCGACAGATCCACCCAGTTCCGTCAGGCGGTCGAGCAGGATGCGTTCATTCCTGCTCTGTTCCAGGATGTGGAGCCCGGGATAGGGCGTCAGCCCGGCGCCGAACCTGCCGATCGGTACGGCGCCGAAGGAACGGTTCTCATAGCCCGGACGGATCTTTACCGCCGAGTACCCCTCGGCAAGCACACGGTCCACCACACCCAGCTGGTCATAAATTTCCATGCTGCGCGAATGGACACCAAGCGCCCGCGACTCCCGGGTGGGTCCGTTCTTGCCGTCCACGAGAACGGCATCGACACCGAGCCTGGCCAGCCAGGCGGCGAGCATCAGGCCGGTAGGTCCGGCTCCGACCACAAGCACCTCCGTGCTGAGCTCGCGCATGGTGGCCTTGCCTTTCCTAGACCTTCACGATTGCTGTTCCGTGCGCCGGAAGCGAGACGGTGCCGTCCCCCATCGATTCCCCGGGTTCGGTACTGAGCAGCACCTTCTTCGCGGCCACCGGAATCTCCCGCTCACTGTCCGCGAAATTCACGACGACGGCGGTGCCTCCCCGGTGGAGCACCAGCCAGCGCTGGTCCTCGTCGAAGCTGACCTTCACTGACGTGAAGTCAGGGTTGTGCAGGTCCTTGTTCTTCCGGCGCAGCGCGATCAGTTCACGGTAGATGTTCAGGAGGCGTGCCTGTTCCGGTCGCTCCTGCTCTGTCCAATTGAGCTTCGCGGAGACGAAGGTTTCGGGATCCTGAGGATTTGGCACGGTGTCCGGGTCCCAGCCCATCTTCTCGAACTCCCTCAGGCGTCCCTCCGCCGTCGCCTTTCCAAGCTCCGGCTCCGGGTGAGAGGTGAAGAACGGCCACGGCGTGAGTGCGCCGTATTCCTCCCCCATGAACAGCATCGGGGTGAAGGGCCCGGCGATGTTCAGTACTGCCGCCTGAGCCAGCTGGGCGGTGTTCAGCGAGGCGCTGATCCGGTCGCCTGCCGCGCGGTTGCCGATCTGGTCGTGGTTCTGGGTACAGACCACGAGCTGGTGCAGGCTGTGCCTGGCCGGGTCAATGGGACGCCCATGCGAACGCTCACGGAAGGAAGACCAGGTTCCGTTGTGGTAGAAGCCTTCCGTGTAGACCTTCGCCAGCGCACCGATCGAGTCGAAGTCCTCGTAATAGCCCACTGTCTCGCCCGTGACGTTGACATGCGCCGCGTGGTGGAAGTCATCGCTCCATTGGCCGGCCAGGCCGTATCCACCGACGCTGCGCGGTGCAATAAGCCTCGCATTGTTGAGGTCCGACTCCGCCACGAGGAACAACGGCTTGCCGAGCTCCGCGGCGCACCGGTCCGTTTCCACCGCGAATTCCTCGAGGATGTGGATGGCGCGCTCGTCATGCAGGGCGTGCACGGCATCGAGACGCAGCCCGTCGACGTGATAGTCGCGGAACCACATCAGCAGGTTCTCGACTACATACCGGCGGACCTCATCGGACAGTGGGCCGTCCAGGTTCAGGGACTCGCCCCACGTGTTGGACTTGCCCTCGGTCAGGTACGGAGCGAACAGGCCCAGGTAGTTGCCGCTGGGGCCGAGGTGGTTGTACACAACGTCCTGGATGACGCCGAGCCCGCGCTGGTGCGCGGCGTCGACAAACCGTTGGTAAGCCTCAGGCCCGCCATAGGTTTCCTGCACCGCGTACCAAAGCACGCCGTCGTAACCCCAGTTATGCGTGCCGTTGAAGGCATTGACGGGCAGCAACTCGACGTACTGCACGCCGAGGCCCGCCAGGTAATCGAGTTTCCCGATGGCAGCGTCCAGCGTGCCTTCGGGGGTGAACGTCCCGATGTGCATCTCATAGATGACGTTCCCGTCCAGCCCAGGTGATGCCCAACTGCTGTCGCCCCAGGAGTAGGCACCGGCGTCGAACGTTCGGGAGAGCTTGTGTACTCCTTCCGGCTGTCGCCGGGACCGGGGGTCGGGGACCGGCTGATCAGCGCCGTCGATCAGGTAACCGTAGTCCACCTCACCGCTGGCCGGAGCTTCCGGGGCCTCCCACCAGCTGCCCTCGCGGGAAACCATGGGGTAGTTAGTGCCGTTTGCCACCAGCGTTACGGACTGCGCCTTCGGCGCCCAAACATCAAACCTTGAGCGTGCTGCGATCGTTGGATTAAAGGCAGTTTCCGAATTCATCGAGCTTCCTCCTTCACGAGAAGTGCCACTGGGTAGGTCTCAAACAGCCGTGCGGCGGGAACCGGCCCACCCTCGAAACCGGTGCCGGTAATTGCGCAGCTGTAGGTGCCTTCCGGGAGTACGACGGCGGTGTCCCGCCACCCGCCGGCCCGCTCCAGTCGCAGCGGAAGACGTGTAACGGCCGTGACTGCGCCCCCGCGATCGAAGGAGAAGGCGTGCTCGGCAGCAGATCCGTTGGACAGCACCGAACGATAACCGGAGAACAGTTCCGGCCGGTCCCGGCGCAACCGCAGGGCACGCGAGACGACGAGGAGCTTGGCCATACCGCCGTCGTCAATTTGCGGGAGCGCACCGAACGCGAGGTCCACGAGCCCCTGCTTGCGGGCCGCGAAGTCCACCGGACGCCGGTTGTCCGGGTCCACCAGGGAGGTCTCCCACAGTTCGGAGCCCTGGTAGACGTCCGGGACGCCCGGCATGGTGAGCTGCACGAGCTTGGCGCCCAGCGAGTTCGACCACCCCGGCGCAGCCGTCTTCTCCACCAGCGAGGCGATGAGGCCGTTCACCTCAGGGCGGTCGAAGGCTGCGTCGACGGCGTCGTGCATTTTCTCCTCGAACGCGGCATTGGGCGCCGTCCAGTGGGTGCTGGCATCGGCTTCCCGCGAGGCCTTCTCGACGTAGGCGTGGGCCCGCTCACGGCTCAGCGGCCAGGCTCCGATCAGGGCCTGCCACATCAGGGATGCGAAGGCTGTGTCACCGATCGGTGCCAGCCGGTTGAGCTGGTCGAGGGCCTCCGTCCACTCCCCTGCCAGCTCGGAAAGCACCGTGATGCGGGCCCGTGTGTCCTCACCGCGTTTGGTGTCATGTGTGCTGAGCGAGTTCATGGTCAGAGGGGAGAACTCCTGGCGCTCTAGCAGCGCGCGGTGCACCTCGTGAGTGTCCAGCGAGAAGATTGACGGATCTGCGCCAACCTCATTGAGCGAGGTCAGCCGGTTGAACCGGTAGAACGCGGTGTCTTCCACACCCTTGGCCATCACCATGCCCGAGGTCTGCTGGAACCGGACCGCCAGCTCCGTCAGTTCAGCTTTCGCGTCCGAGAGGTAAGGGTTCAGCAGGGGATGCAGTGCGTCAATGACGGGCCCGAGGTCCGGCCGGCGAACCTTGGCGTTCAGCACTGCATCGGCGAGGTGGTCCGCACCATCGGGCAGGTAGCTCCGGTAGACCGGGAAGCACGTCAGCAGTTCGGCAATCGCGTCGGCACTCTGTTCCGGATCAAGCTGTGCGGAACCGGGCACAAGCCGGGCAAGCCTGAGCACCTCGGAGCGCAGGATGCCGTCAGTGATGCCGCGCTTGGTGCCGTGGATCATGTGAACGAAGCGCTCGGTGGGCACGGCTGCGTCCAGCGCGGGCTGACCCGCAGGGTCGACGAAGAGCCGGTCCACCACCGCCAGTCCGTCATAACCGGTGGTTCCCTCGCAGGCCCAGCGTTCCGGCAGCTCCTCACCCGGCTCCAGGATCTTCTCGACGAGCGTGTACGCGCCGCCCGAAAGGTCCCGAAGCTTCTCGAGGTAGCCCGCCGGATCAGCGAGACCGTCCGGATGGTCGATCCGGACTCCGTCCACCAGTGACTCCGCGAACCAGCGGCGAACTTCCGAATGCGCCTCATCGAACACCCACGGCACCTCCACCCGGACCCCGGCAAGGGTGTTCACGCCGAAGAACCGGCGATAGTTCAGCTCGCTGTCCGCACGACGCCAGTTCACCAGCTCATAGTGCTGCCGTGCGTGGACCTGAGCACCGGTGTCACCGGGCTGCGCTGTCCCCTCGGCGATGGGGAACCGGTTCTCGTAGTAGTGCAGCTCGCCGTCGACGACCTTGAGCTGGTCTTCCTCGGTGTCGCTGTCTCCGAGCACCGGCACCCGGATCCGGCCGCCGCCGGCGTCCCAGTCAACGTCGAACGCCTCGGCGTAGCGGGAGTCCTTTCCCTTGGCCAGGAGGTCCCACCACCACGCGTTCTGCGCCGGGGTGGCAACGCCCACGTGGTTGGGCACGATGTCCACGAGGACACCGAGCCCAGCCTCGTGGGCCGTCCGGCACAGTGCGTCGAATGCTTCCGTGCCTCCCCGTTCCGGATCCACCGAGGTGGGATCGGTGACGTCGTACCCGTGGTCGGATCCCTGTTCCGCCGTGAGGACGGGTGAAAGATACACCCAGTCCACCCCGAGGTCTACAAGATAGGGCACGGTCTCCGCTGCGGCGGTCAGATCGAAGCTGGATCGAATCTGCAGCCGATAGGTGGACTTGGGTGTCAGCACGAATGCCTCCTCGGAGGTGTGGTAGTGCGGTTGGACAAGCCTTTACGGGGCGGTTGTCTTCCCGGTGTTCTCGTTTGCGAGGATTGCCAGTGACGCGGCAACCGAGTGGTCCAGATCTTCGGCTTCCTCATGGGCACGCAGGACGACCATGGACTTGGCCTCCACGGTCACCGTCCCTCCCGCGGGGATGGGCTCGGAGTCCGCGTACACGCCGGCGGTGTCGATGACCTCGTCCCACATGGGCCCGTACTCAGCCGAGGGAATCGTGAAGGTCACCGGTTCATCATTGGCGTTGAAGTACAGCAGGAAGTTCAGGTCAGTGATCCGCTGGCCACGCTGATCGCGCCCGTGAATTCCCTGCCCGTTGAGGAAGACGCCGATGGAGCGCCCAAATCCGGAGTCCCAGTCCTCGGGCGCCATGAGATCACCTGCGGT
Organism: Arthrobacter sp. PTI12; assembly: GCF_056679915.1. NCBI lineage: Bacteria > Bacillati > Actinomycetota > Actinomycetes > Micrococcales > Micrococcaceae > Arthrobacter > Arthrobacter sp. PTI12. Next base: position 2,844,323 of record NZ_CM155256.1, read on the forward strand.
ATCCAGCCAGACGATGTCCGGCAGGGCCTCGCCCTCGCCGCGGCGCACAGGACGTCCGTCGAAGAACCGACGGCGCCGGAACGTAGGATGCTCGGAACGGAGCCGGTTCACGGCGGCGGTGAATTCGAGCAGCGGCTGGTCCAGGTTGTCCCAGTGCACCCAGGACAGCTCCGAATCCTGGCAGTAGGTGTTGTTGTTGCCCTCCTGAGTGCGGCCGAGTTCATCGCCGTGGGAGATCATCGGTACACCCTGCGAGAGCAGGAGCGTGGCAATGAAGTTCCGCTGCTGGCGCGCGCGCAGGGACTGCACTACCGGATCATCCGAAGGCCCTTCCTCACCGCAGTTCCAGGAGCGGTTGTGGGACTCGCCGTCGTTGTTGTCCTCGCCGTTGGCCTCATTGTGCTTCTCGTTGTAGGAAACCAGGTCCCGCAGCGTGAAACCGTCATGGGCGGTGACGAAGTTGATGGAGGCCACCGGGCGGCGTGCCGAGTGCTCATACAGGTCTGCCGAGCCGGTCAGCCGTGAGGCAAACTCGCCGATGCTGGAGGGCTCGCCGCGCCAGAAGTCCCGCACGGTGTCCCGGTACTTGCCGTTCCATTCAGTCCACTGCGGCGGGAAGTTGCCCACCTGGTAGCCGCCGGGGCCAACGTCCCACGGCTCCGCGATGAGCTTGACCTGGGAGACGATCGGATCCTGCTGGACGAGTTCGAAGAACGTTGCGAGCCGGTCCACCTCGTAGAATTCGCGGGCAAGCGCTGAGGCCAGGTCGAAGCGGAAGCCGTCAACGTGCATCTCGGTCACCCAGTACCGCAGCGAGTCCATCAGCAACTGCAGGGCATGGGGGTGTCCTACGTTCAGTGAGTTGCCGGTTCCCGTGGTGTCCATGTAGTACTGCTTGTCATCCTCAACCAGGCGGTAGTACGCCGAGTTGTCGATGCCCCGCATCGACAGGGTGGGCCCCATGTGGTTTCCCTCGGCTGTGTGGTTGTAGACGACGTCGAGGATCACCTCGATACCGGCAAGGTGCAGTTCACGCACCATCGCCTTGAATTCCTGGACCTGCTCGCCCTCGTCCCCTGACGAACCGTACGCGTTATGCGGCGCGAAGAAGCCGATGGTGTTGTAGCCCCAGTAGTTGGAGAGGCCCTTTTCCTGCAGGGTGCTGTCATTGACGAACTGGTGCACGGGCATCAGCTCGATGGCCGTCACCCCCAGCTTCTGCAGGTGGGCGATGATCGCCGGATGCGCGATTGCGGCGTAGGTGCCGCGCTGCTCTTCGGGGATCTCCGGATGCAGCTGGGTAAGCCCCTTGACGTGCGCCTCGTAGATCACGGACTGGTGGTACGGGGTGCGCGGCATCCGGTCGCCGTCCCAGTTGAAGAACGGGTTGATGACCACGCCGAGCATCATGTGTGATGCCGAATCCTCGTCGTTATAGGAGGTCTCGTCACCGAAGTTGTAGCTGAACAACGCCTGGTCCCAGTCCATCTCGCCGTGGATGGCCTTGGCGTAGGGGTCGAGCAGCAACTTGTTGGGGTTGCAGCGGTGGCCCTCGGCTGGGTTGTAGGGGCCGTGGACGCGGTAACCATACTTCTGCCCCGGAGCAACCTGCGGCAGGTATCCGTGCCACACATACCCGTCCACTTCCTTCAGGGCCACGCGGGTTTCGGTGCCATCATCATGGATGAGGCAGAGTTCCACTTTCTCGGCAATCTCACTGTAGAGCGCGAAATTGGTCCCCGTGCCGTCATAGGTTGCCCCCAGCGGATAGGCATCTCCTGGCCACAGTTCCATATGTGCTCCTTGCTTGTTTGTGTCACCCGATGTGCTCGGGCCGTCTCCTGCATCTTTTCATAGCGCAGGGATCTGACATTTTGGTGAACGTAAGTTATTGGTCAGCGCGGGGCGGGTCCCGCAACAGCTCGTGGATAACCAGCCGGACATGGCGTGGCAGCTCACTCACCACAATCGGCCCGCGCTTCGCAGCGCGTTGACCGGCCAAACCATGCAGCATCGCAGCTGCTGCTGCAAGCGCTGCCCAGCGCGACGACGGCGGCAGCCCCAGCGATGCGCCGGCGTCGTCATGGTTCGTGTTGGTGGCAACCAGCGCGCCAAGGATCCCAGCGAGGGTATCGCCCGAGCCTGCTGTGGCGAGCCACGGCGTGGCGTTGGTCTGGCTGAAGACCGTGCCGTCCGGTGCTGCCACCACCGTGGTGTTGCCCTTCAGCAGGACGGTGGCGCCGGTTTCTTCCGCGGCGCGGAGGGCGAAGGCGACGGGCTCGGACTCGATGACGTCGCGTTCCACCGTATCGCCGCGCCGTTCGAACAGCGCCGCCAATTCCCCGGCGTGCGGGGTGAGGATAACCTGCGACCCGACCCTCTCCGGCAACAGCGGGAGGGCTCCGGCGTCCACCACGGTCGGAAGGCCCGAAGCGATCGCGTCGCGCGCCCGCTGCCGCTGGCCGGGATCCTCAGTAGCGCCCGGCCCCACGAGCCACGCCTGCACATGGGAGTCGGCGACCGCCCCCTGCGAGCACACCACCTCAGGATGGACGGTGTTGATGAGGGTGGTCACCGCGTCCGGGCCGAGGAAGCGAACCATTCCAACGCCGGTAGCCAGCGCAGCACCCGTGGCCAGGACGGCCGCACCCGGGTACATCCCCGAACCGGCTGCGATGCCGAGAACACCACGGCTGTACTTGTGGTCGGCCGGTTGCGGCTGGGAATAAAGGAGGTGGAATTCCGACGGCTCCAGCGAGTAGAGGCTGGGCTCGGCCAGCGTGTCGCCGAGGCCGATGTCGATGGTGGTGACGCGTCCCGCCAGCCGCGCCCCGGCACCAACCAGCAACCCGGACTTCAGGCCGCCGAAGGTCACCGTGAGATCGGCTGCCAATACTTCGCCGGAGGCAGCGCCGGTGTCTGCGTTGACTCCGCTCGGAACATCGCACGCCACAACCCGGCCGGAGGTTCTGCGAACATTGACCTTCGTGACCAGCTCGGCCGCCTCGCCGCGCAGTCCGCCGACTCCCCCAGTGCCGAGAATGCCGTCAAGAATGAGGTCGGCCGCGGTGACGCGCTCAGCGATGCGGTCGAGGTTCCCGGTGAGCCGTTCAACCCGCCCGCCCGCGGCGCGGAAGGCGGCCAGAGCATCGGTATGCACGCGATCCGAGGTGAGTACCGCCGTCGTCCCCGCTCCGCGCCGCTGCAGGCGGGCGCCGGCGTAGAGCGCGTCTCCGCCGTTGTTGCCGCTGCCAACCAGTACGACGACGGCGCGTCCGTAAGTGCCGCCCGTTGTGTGCAGCTCCCCAACGCAGGCCTGTGCGAGCCCGTACGCTGCACGCTGCATCAGCTCACCGCCGAGACCGGCCTCGAGCAGCGGGGATTCCGCTGCCCGGACCTGATTCCCGGTATAAGCACTAAGCATGCTTAGAATCCTACCGGGTGGCCCCCGGATATTCCCCCTCGGCAACCACCATGGCGGTTGCTACCCCGCCGTCGTGGCTGAGTGAGAGGTGCCAGCGGTTCACTCCGCGTGCATCCGCAACGGCCTGGACCGTCCCGGAAACCTGGACCGTGGGGCTGCCGTTGGCGTCGAGGCCTATCCAGCAGTCCTGCCAGTTCATGCCCGCCGGTGCTCCGAGCGCCTTGGCCACCGCTTCCTTCGCGGCGAAGCGGGCGGCCAGCGAGCGGGTGTTGAGCCCGCGCTCCGCCGCAACGAACAATCGCTCGCGCAACCCGGGTGTGCGCTCGACCTGGCGCTCGAACCGGGCTACGTCCACAACGTCTACGCCGATACCAATGATCATCGGCGCCTACTCGACCGTGACGGACTTGGCCAGGTTACGGGGCTGGTCAACGTCATAACCCTTGGCTGATGCCAGTTCAAGGGCGAAGATCTGCAGCGGAACCGTGGTGAGCAGGGGCGCCAGGAGCGTGGAGGTCTGCGGCACGTGGATGACGTGCTCGGAGAACGCTGCCACGGATTCGTCGCCCTCCTCGGCAATCACAATGGTGACCGCACCGCGGGCGCGAATCTCCTGGATGTTGGAGACCACCTTGGAGTGCAGGGAGTCGCGGCCGCGCGGGGACGGCAGCACGACGACGACAGGCTGGCCCTCCTCGATCAGCGCGATGGGGCCGTGCTTGAGCTCACCGGCAGCGAAACCCTCGGCGTGGATGTAAGCGAGTTCCTTGAGCTTGAGCGCGCCCTCCATGGCCACCGGGAACCCGACGTGGCGGCCCAGGAAGAGCACGGACTTGGCATCTGCCATGTCCCGGCCGAGCTTCTTGACGGCATCCGCGTTGTCGAGCACCTGCTGGATCTTGGCGGGCATCTCGTTGAGATCGCTCAGGACGGCGTTGATCTCGTCGCGGAACTTGTTGCCGCGCAGCTGGGCCAGGTAGAGGCCGAGCAGGTAGGCGGCGGTGATCTGCGCCAGGAAGGCCTTGGTGGATGCCACAGCGATTTCCGGCCCCGCGTGGGTGTACAGCACGGCGTCCGATTCACGCGGGATGGTGGACCCATTGGTATTGCAGATGGCAACCACCTTGGCGCCCTGTTCGCGGGCGTAGCGGACCGCCATGAGGGTGTCCATGGTCTCGCCGGACTGGGAGATGGCAACCACGAGGGTCTTCTCGTTGACAATCGGGTCCCGGTAGCGGAACTCGTGGGAGAGCTCCACCTCGGTGGGGATACGGCACCAGTGTTCAATGGCGTACTTGGCCACCGAGCCGGCGTAGGCGGAGGTTCCGCAGGCAAGGACAACAATTTTGTCCACCGAGCGCAGGATTGACTCGTCGATGCGGAGCTCGTCCAGCACCAGGTTTCCCTTGGCGTCGGTGCGGCCCAGCAGCGTCTGCCCAACGGCGTCGGGCTGGTCATTGATTTCCTTCTCCATGAAGGAGTCGTAGCCGCCCTTTTCCGCTGCGGCGGCGTCCCAGTCGACGTGGAATTCCTTACCCTCGGCGGGAGCGCCGAAGAAGTCGGTGATCGAAACCGCGTCCGGGGTGATGGTGACCACCTGGTCCTGGCCCAGCTCCACTGCGCGGCGGGTGAAGTCAATGAAGCCCGAGACGTCCGAGCCGAGGAAGTTCTCGCCCTCGCCCAGGCCCACAACCAGCGGCGAGTTGCGGCGAGAGGCCACAACGACGTCGGGGGCGTCCTGGTGGATGGCCAGCAGCGTGAAGGCGCCTTCGAGGCGCTGGCTGGCTTCCTGCATTGCCCGGGTCAGCGTGTCCTCGGAACCGGAACCGGAACCTGAACCGGCGTCGGCGTCCGCCAGGCGGCGGTAGATGCTGCCCAGCAGTACGGCGGCAACCTCGGTGTCGGTGTCGGAGATGAAGGTGGCACCGGCGTCGAGAAGCTCGGCCTTGAGTTCTGCGAAGTTTTCGATGATGCCGTTGTGGATCATCGCCAGCCGGCCGTCGTCGGCCAGGTGGGGGTGTGCGTTCTGGTCTGTCGGGCCGCCGTGGGTGGCCCAGCGGGTGTGGCCGATTCCCGTCAGTGAATCAGGAAGGGGCGCTTCCTGAAGCTCGGCAATAAGGTTGGTCAGCTTGCCGGATTTCTTGCGCGACTGGATGCCGGATTCCGTCAGGACTGCAACGCCCGCGGAATCATAGCCGCGGTATTCGAGCCGGCGCAGGCCCTCCATGACAACGTCAAGGGCGCCGTGACTGCCGTTTGAATCGACGTCCTCGAGTACCGCGCTGTTCAGTGATGCGCCGTTGTTCCGGCCTACGTATCCTACGATTCCACACATGGGCTTAAGCGTACCTGCCGAGCACTCCTTCCTTTGCGCCGCGAAGTTCAGGCGTGGTGCAGCTCACCGGAGAGGCCGCTATCCGTTTGTTAATGTCCTGGTCAGGGGGCAGAATTCACAGGGTGAGTGAGCAATCTCCCGGTACCGGGCCCACAGCGACGGTGGATGCCGGTGTCACCCCGTTCGTTGAACTCGAGCGTCAGACGTGGTCGCGGCTGTCCAATGAGATCGAGTCGCCGCTCAACGTCGAGGACATCCTCCGTCTGCGCGGCCTGGGAGACGCCCTCAACCTTGACGAGGTGCGCGAGGTCTACCTTCCACTGTCCCGGCTGCTCTCGCTCTATGTAGCCGCCGCCGGTGAACTGCATGCCGCCACCAATACCTTCCTCGGTGAGACCACCACGCGTACGCCGTTCGTCATTGGCGTTGCCGGTTCGGTGGCGGTCGGCAAATCCACCACTGCCCGCGTGCTGCGCGAGCTCCTCCGCCGCTGGCCCGGCACCCCCAACGTTGAGCTGATCACCACGGACGGCTTCCTCTACCCCAATGAGGAACTGGAACGGCGCGGTCTGATGCAGCGGAAAGGTTTCCCGGAGTCCTACGACCGCCGTCGTCTGCTGCGCTTCGTCAGTGAGGTCAAGAGCGGCGCCGAGGAGGTCCGCGCCCCCTGGTATTCGCACCTGACCTACAACATCGTGCCTGGTCGTGAAGTGGTGGTGCGCAGGCCGGACGTGCTGATTGTGGAGGGCCTGAATGTCCTTGCGCCGGCGCGCATGAGGGCGGATGGCAGGTCCGGCCTCGCGCTCAGCGATTTCTTCGATTTCTCTATCTATGTGGACGCGAAAACCTCCTATATTGAGGAGTGGTACGTCCAGCGTTTCCAGTCGCTGCGCAGCGGCGCCTTCGCCAACCCGGAGTCGTATTTCCACAGGTACGCCTCACTCACCGACGAGGAGGCCCGCGAGACCGCGCTTGGCATCTGGCACCGCATCAACGAGCCGAACCTGAAGGCCAATGTCCTTCCCACCCGCGGCCGCGCCACCCTGGTCCTCACCAAGGAAGCCGACCACTCGATCCGAAGAATGCTGCTACGAAAAACCTGACGAAACCCCGGCGGCACCGCACCCCATCCAGCTGGATGACGACGGCGGTGCTCCTCGTCGCGCTGTCAGCCTGCGGTACGCCGCCACCTGCAGCGGACAAACCCGCCTCCGCGCCTGCGTCATCGGTTCCGCCCGCTTCTTCACTTCCGCCTTCTCCGGCCGTGTCCCAGACCCCCGGCACCATTCCCGCCCCGGGACAGCGTGCACCCGCTCCCGTTGAAACTTCTGCTCCGTCGGTGGTCCCCGAGACGCCACCAGCGCAACCCACCGCCGCGCCGAGTGTTGCGGCTTCTCCCTCTCCGCCGCCTCCAGTTGCTGCACCGCCTCCAGAGCCAACCGAGCTGGGCGACCCAACCTCGGTGAGCGTCGTCGTCAACAAGCAACGGCCGATCAACCCGATCGACTACTTTCCTTCCGGTCTGGTACTGCCCGCGGTCCCGCTGGCCGTGGCCGAGCCTAATGCCCTGCTGCGTGGTGACACCGCTGCCGCTGTGGAGGAGATGTTTGCAACTGCAGCGAGCGACGGCGTGAGCCTCACCCTGGTCAGCGGGTACCGGTCCTTCCAGGACCAGGTCTCGACCTATGAACACTGGGTGGCGCAGTACGGCGGTGACACGGCAGCAGCTGACCGCATCTCGGCGCGCGCCGGGTTCTCCGAACACCAGACGGGGCTCGCCTTCGATGTGGGACAGGACGACGGCGCGTGCACCCTCTCCTCCTGCTTCGCCGACACTGCCGCAGGTCAGTGGATGGCAGCCAACGCGCACCGGTTCGGGTTCATCCTGAGGTATCCGTTGGGGGCGGAGGGCATCACCGGGTTCTCCGGCGAGGCCTGGCATTACCGGTACGTTGGCGTTGAGCTGGCGCAGGCCATGCGGAAGGACGGCGTGGCAACCCTCGAGGAGTACTTCAACCTGCCACCGGCGCCCGGCTACTGATGTACCCCGAACTTTTGCGCAGCTCGCGCGACTTGCACGCCCGTCGGGCTCACCTGATCTGCGCAAATCTTCCCGTAGGCTGAACCCATGATCAACGGATTCAAAAACTTCATCATGAAGGGCAACGTCATTGACCTGGCTGTTGCCGTGGTTATCGGTGCCGCGTTCGGGGCGGTGGTGAAGTCGCTCGTCGAGAACGTCCTCATGCCCTTGATTTCAGCGCTGGTCGGCGCACCCAACTTCGACGATTTTGCGAAGGTGACCATCAACGGCAACGAGATCCTGTTCGGGATGTTCCTCACCGCCGTCGTGAATTTCCTCCTGATCGCCGCTGCTGTCTACTTCGTGATCGTCATGCCGATGAACAAGCTGATCGAGCGGCGCGACCGCAAACTGAACCTGGAGGAGAAGGTCGAAGAGGTTGACCCGCAGGTTGCGCTCCTGACCGAGATCCGCGACAGCCTCAAACAGCGTTCCGTCTAGCTACTGCCGTACCTTACTTGCCTGCCAAGCGCGCGTTCAGCCGATCAACCTCGTCGAGCACCTCGGTCGCCGCCCAGGCTCGGTCCCGCTTGCTTCGGGTAATGGGGGCGATTACTCCGGCTTCTGTCAGCCGATCCAAGCTGGCATAGACGGCGTTCAGGGTGACACCTGCGATGTGGGCAGCAGTGTGCGCTTCGAGGACCGGGTGCTCCAGCAGGGCAGCGATGATTTTCTCATCAGCTGAACCGCGCCGAGGCTTTGCGGCTTCCTCCCAGATACCGGGTAGCTCTTCCAGCTCGGCAATCGATGCGCGGGCTGCGTCAGTCGCCCTTACCGCCGAGACCGCCAGGTACTTCACGAACGGGTCGACATTGCCGGTTCTGTAGGCATTGACCAGATCGAAGTACTGCTGAACGTCGGCGACCATGGCGGAAGCGATGGGGGTAACGGTCCCGGTGGTCAGCCGACGGCGGCGGCAGACAGCGCCGATGAGGGCACGCCCGATCCTGCCGTTGCCGTCGGTGAATGGGTGCACGGACTCGAAATGCGCGTGTGCAATGGCTGCCTGGGCTATGACCGGCAGGTCGACCCTGTTGCTGAATACAATCAGGTCGGCCATGAGGTCGTCGACGAGTTCCGGCGGAGGGGGAACATGAATGGCGTTGCGCGGAGAGTAGTCAGAACCGCCGATCCAGTTCTGGACATCGCGAAAGCGGCCGGCGTACGTGAAGTCGACCGGATCGTCCTTCCTGAGCAGGTGGTGCGCCTTCAATATCTGATCCACCGAGATCGTGCCCGTGGAGCCGGCTCCGTCGATCATGGCTTGGATGGCGTCTGTGGCAGCGACCATTGAACGGGCGTTCGCGCTGGCTTTAATCCCGATTGCTGCCCGCGCGTAGTCATCCCGTGGCGCTTCCACATGTTCAATCTTCGAGGAAGAGACAGACTCGCTCCTGAGGAGAAAACCGCTGATCGCCGCCATGCGTGCGCCGGAAGTAGCGTCCAGGGAAGCGACAGCAACGGCGGCCTCCTCCAGCGCGACCAGTGTGTCCTTTTCCGGGTAGTAATCCTGAGCGGCGATCAGTGGCGGCAGGGATACCACCACCTCCGCGAAGAGCCGATCCTCCCGCGGCGGTCTCCCGGAAGACCTCCACGGCCGCTTCTCGTAATTATGCGCTGGCCACATCCGGTTACCGGCTCGCCGCAGAACCCAGAACATGCTTCATGTTGTTCATGTTTCACCCACTAAACATGAATAGTCAGTCCGCTATCCATGTTTAGACGGAGCAGGGAGGCCTAAACGGGTTCGAGCGCCAACTGATGTTGCACAATCCCGGCGAGGGTCTCGGCAGTGCGCTCGGCCGTAACCATGTCGGCGGCCTCAACCATCACGCGGACAACCGGCTCGGTGCCGGAGGGGCGCAGCAGTACGCGGCCGGTTTCCCCGAGGGATTCTTGGGCGTCGCGGACCGCACGCTGCACCTCGTCGTCGCTGTTCACACTCGACTTGTCCACGCCCTTGACGTTGATCAGCACCTGGGGAAGCTTGGTCATGACGGTCGACAGTTCCTTGAGGCTGCGGCCGGTCAACGCGACCTGCGCCGCCAACTGCAGGCCGGTCAGAACGCCGTCGCCAGTGGTTGCGTAGTCAGCGAAGATGACGTGTCCGGACTGTTCGCCGCCGAGGCTGAAGCCGCCGTCGCGCATGCCTTCAAGAACATAGCGGTCCCCCACCGCAGTCTCACGCAAGGTGATTCCGGCTTCCCGCAGAGCGAGCTTCAGGCCGAGGTTGCTCATCACGGTGGCCACCAGTGTGCCGTCTTTCAGGCGCCCGGCCGAGTTGAGGGCAACTGCCATGATCGCCATGATCTGGTCGCCGTCCACCACGGTGCCCTCGTGGTCCACGGCGAGGCAGCGGTCGGCGTCGCCGTCGTGCGCAATACCGAGGTCTGCGCCGTGTTCCAGCACCGCGGCCTGCAGCATTTCGAGGTGGGTGGAACCGCAGCCGTCGTTGATGTTGTTACCGTCCGGGTCAGCGCCGATAACCACGATGTCCGCGCCGGCGTCGGAAAACACCTGGGGTGAGCAGCCACTGGCCGCGCCGTTGGCGCAATCCAGCACCACTTTGAGGCCGTCGAGCCGGTGCGGTAGTGACTGAAGCAGATGAACAACGTAGCGGTCCTCAGCATCGGCGAAGCGCTGGATGCGGCCGACGTCCGGCCCAACGGGGCGGTGCCGGGGTGCGAGGAGTTCGGATTCGATCGCATCTTCGAGGGCGTCGTCGAGCTTTTTGCCGCCGCGCGCCAGGAACTTGATGCCGTTGTCCGGCGCCGGGTTATGGGAGGCGGAGATCATGACCCCGAAGTCAGCGTTCAGGTCAGCAACGAGGAAAGCCGCAGCCGGTGTGGGAAGGACGCCCGCGTCAAAAACGTCGACGCCGGCACTCGCCAGGCCGGCTTCCACGGCAGCGGCAATGAAATCGCCACTGGTACGCGGATCCCGCGCGATGACGGCGGTGGGGCGCCTGCCATCGGATTGCCGATGCCCCAGCACCACGGCCGCTGCCTGGGCAAGCTGCAAAGCGAGTTCTGCGGTGAGGAGGCCGTTCGCCAGACCGCGGACGCCATCGGTCCCAAATAATCTAGTCATCGTGGTTCATCCTAAGGGAGAAAAGTCCCGCACCCGGGAAGCGTCGAAGAACGCTGTTAAAGCGTTACGCCCGCCCGGCAGCAGCCGAGCGGGCGTAACGGGTGAAGCTGGTGAAATCAGCGCTTGTGGAGCCAAGAGCGAAAAATCGCCGAGGGGACCCAGGAATAACGCGCCAGCGGTATTCCTGGGGTAGGCGATTTTTACCTCTTGGAGTACTGAGGCGCCTTGCGTGCCTTCTTGAGACCGGCCTTCTTGCGCTCGATGACGCGGGCGTCACGAGTCAGGAAGCCTGCCTTCTTGAGGGCGGGGCGGTTGTTCTCGCGGTCAATCTCGTTGAGCGCGCGGGCAACACCGAGGCGCAGTGCACCGGCCTGGCCGGAAGGGCCACCGCCGTGGATGCGTGCAATGACGTCATACGCGCCGTCGAGCTCGAGGAGCTTGAACGGATCGTTGACTTCCTGCTGGTGCAGCTTGTTGGGGAAGTAGTCAGACAGCTCGCGGCCGTTGACAATCCACTTGCCGCTTCCCGGTGTGACGCGGACGCGTGCAACAGCTTCCTTGCGACGGCCCACAGCGGCGCCGCCTACGGTCAGCGCGGGGCGCTCTTTGACGGGCGCGTCCGAGACGGCCGACGATTCCGAGGTGTAGCTGGTGAGCTCCTCGGTTGGTTCATTCAGCTCTTCAGTGTTCTGAGCCACGGTTCTCCTTGAGTGATTCTTAGTCTGTGGTGGCCAGGACTACTGAGCGACCTGGGTGATTTCGAAAGTCTGGGGCTGCTGGGCCGCGTGCGGGTGCTCTGCACCGCGGTAAACCTTCAGCTTGCCGATCTGCTGGGCAGCGAGGGAGGTCTTGGGCAGCATGCCCTTGATGGCCTTCTCCACAGCGCGTACCGGGTTCTTCTCCAGCAGCTCTGCGTAGTTGACGGACTTCAGGCCACCCGGGAAACCGGAGTGGCGGTAGGCACGCTTCTGTTCGAGCTTGGCGCCGGTGAGGGCAACCTTCTCAGCGTTGATGATAATGACGAAGTCGCCCATATCCATATGGGGGGCAAAGGTCGGCTTGTGCTTTCCGCGCAGCAGTGTTGCGGTCTGGCTGGCAAGACGGCCTAGGACAACGTCGGTGGCGTCAATGACGTGCCACTGGCGGTTGATGTCGCCGGGCTTCGGGGTGTACGTACGCACGGTTTTTGCCTTCGTTTCTTGTTCTACGGTGACGCCGGCATACGTGGAGAATGACCTCCAGATGCCAACGCAGCTGATGCATGCGTTACCGGAACTTCAGGTGAGGACTGAAAGCTACACCGGTGATCCCTGGGTTCTCGGCCATATCCGCGGACCAGGTAGCTCTGCAACTGAGCCGCACGCGGGCATGGACATATCGAGATGGGATACGCACAACGACTCTCAAGGTTAGCGCGGACGTGACCCCCGGGTCAAAACACGTCAGCCATACCCATCAGCATAGGATGGCAGGAGGTTCATCTAGGGGGTAGGGCGAAGAGTGCGGCTGGTCCAACTTGCGTCGCGCCGTTCTGCCGCCCGCCGCAGCCTTCTGGCCATTATTGCGCTGACCCTCGCAATGCTGACGGCGGTCCTCGCCGGCATCAGCGGCTTCACCCAGTTGGCCGCAACGGAGGCACTGCGCTCCCTCGCCTCAGCTTCCGGGGCCTCAGCCTCCGGCGCGCAGGGCTTCTTCCGCATCCACACCACCATCGCTGACGACGCCGCTGCGCAGCAGGCAGCCGCCGAAGCCGCTTTCGCCGAACTGGGACTTCCCAACGGCCTCGCCATCTCCACCGCACCGTATTCACCGCCCCGCCCGCTGGTGCCCTCCGGCGGCAGCGCCACCAACCTCCCGGCTGACCTCACCTTCCTGCCGGTCGGCTGGACACCGACGACGACGCCGGCAGCCGGCTCGCTCGCACCACTCACCTCGGGTGCCGCTAGTGAACTCAACAGAACCGGCCCCATTCCCGCTGCCCTGGAGACTTCGACCGCGGAATCCCTCGGCCTCGCCGTGGGTGACACGTTCGCCGTGGAGGGTGCTGAGGGAACGGTCCGGCTCGAGCTGGTGGCAACCCTGAATCCCGTGGGCCCGGACGCCGCCTTCCTCGACCCGGTGCCCGTCCAGGGCGCGGAATCGGTGCCGACCGCCGTCGTCGTTCCTCCGGAAGCCATTCCGGAGCTGAGTGGTGAGCCGAAAGTCCAGTGGGTGTTCACGGTGGATGCGGACTCGGTCTCAGCGGCGGAGCTGTCCCGGCTGGCTGAGGGGCTGCGTCAGCTGCCGCAGCGGCTGAGCGGCGATCCAGCAATCAACGACGGCGGCGTGATCCCGTCCGGTGAGCTCGCCGGCCTGCTGGCTTCCGCGGCGGATGCAACGCAGTCGGTCCGGGCTGTCCTTCCCATTGCCCTGCTCTTGCTGGTGGCGCTGAGTGCGGTGACGGTGGTGCAGTTCGCGCGGCTCCTGGCCGATACGCGTGCTGTGGAGGACAAGTTGATCAGTGCCCGCGGCTCAACGACAGGCCAGCGCGCCGCTGTCGCCGCTTTCGAAGTGGTGCCGCTGGCCGTCGCGGGTTGCCTGCTCGGGTGGGTTGCCGCCGTCGTGCTGGGTCCGTTGCTTTCCACCGGCAGTGAGACAGAGTATGTCGAGGGGATGGGTGAGTTCGCCTCGGCCAGCTGGAGCGTGCCGGTGTTGTGCGCGGGGATCACGGCGCTGGTGTTCGTCGCGGTTGCGGTGCTCGACGCTCTGCGTGAGCACAGTCCGGGCGGAGATGCAGCGCGTACGGCACGGGTGGCCTCCTTCGGCGTGCTGGCGCTGCTCGTTGCTGCGACCGCGCTCTCGCTCTGGCAGTTCCTGCTGTACCGGTCGCCGGTGGTGGAGTCCGGCAGCGGCGCCCTGAGGGTCAACCCGCTCGCCGCGCCCGCCCCTGCCCTGCTGCTCCTGTCCGGGACCGCGCTGGCCCTGGTCATCACCGCGTGGCTGGCGCGCCGGGTGGAGCGCCGGACGTCCTCGCGGCCCACTCTCGGTGTGCAATTGGCGGCGCGGCAGGTGTCCCGACGGATCGCGTCCTACGTGATTCCGATCGCGCTGGTCACCGTCACGGTGGGCACCGCCACGTTCACTGCCGCGTATGCGCAGACCACCAGCCGGTCCCAGGAAGCGGCATCCCAGCTGGGCAATGGTTCGGACGTGCGTGTCGCGGTGCCCGGTCCGCTGGTCATCCGGTCCGCTGGCGACACTCCGCTCCTGAATACCTACGCCGACGGTGAGGCGGTCACCGCGGCCTCCCTCGCGTACCGGGGCGAAGCGCGGCTGGCCTCGATCACCGCTCCCCTGCTCGCGGTCGATGCCGGATCGCTGCCCGGGCTCCTGGGCGACGGCGCTGACCTGGTCGACGTCGGGGAGCTGGCGAGCGCCCTGGCCTACGAACCTCCCGTCCCCGAACCGGCGCTGGCGCTGACGCCGTCCGCCACCCAGATCCGCATGCAGTTCACCTCGCGCGGCACCTCGGAAACACCCGACGACGACGGCGCTGCCGCCCGCTCCGCCTCCGTCACAGCCTGGATCCGCTCGGAGGCCGGTCTCCTGGTGCCCGTGCCGGCCGGCACGCTCGCTTTGTCCGGCTCCGGCGACCAGGCGCACTCCCTGTCCTTTACGCTGCCCGAAGACCTGCGTCCGGCAGCGATCACTGCGGTCGACATCGCGCTGGAACCGTCCGAGTCCCTGCGCGGCTACGAGCTCGAGATCACGAGCGTGTCCAGCGACGGCGGCATCGGCACCGGGCAGGGCCGGTTCACCGAGGATTCCGACCTGCGGCTGGCGTCCGGCGCATTTGGGGCCGCGCAGTCTGGCGTGCAGCCGCTCGAGACGGGCATCGGAGTGCGTTTCCCGGAGGATAGCTCAACGGCCGGCACCGCGCAGGCACGGCTCATGGTCGGAGCCCAGGAAACGCCTCCCCTCCCCGTGGCCCTCACCGCTGAACTCCTCGCGAACCTCGACCTCGCGGTGGGCGATCCGGTGTCGCTGCGTCCCGGCGGCGTTGAGATCGAGGGCGTTGTTGCCGCTGCTGCCCCGGTCCTTCCCGGAACCACGGAGAGCACAGCCGTCCTGGTGGACCTGCAGGCCTATAGTTATGCCTCGCTCGCCAGTTCACCCGTTCCTCCGCGGCCGGGCGAGGTTTGGCTCGCGTCCACTGACCGGAACGCCACCGCCGCCTCTGCCACCGGCTTGGCCGGACCGGGCGCAACGGTCTCCACCGCGGACAACTCACTCATCGGACGCTTCCTGGCACCGGCAACCACGTCGCTTTGGATCGGCGCGATCGGAGCGTTGCTCGTCGGCGGCGCAGCGCTGACGGCCAGCATCGTGACCCTCGTGCAGTCGCGCCGGTCGGAGGTGGCCATCCTGCGGGCGCTCGGCATGCAGGCGCGGGACCAGGTGCGCGGGCGCCGATGGGAGGTGCTCAGTGTCGGGGTTGCCGCCGTCGTACTGGGTCTGCTCACCGGGCTGGGAGTGGCGGCGCTGACCGTGTCGCTGCTGGCGCAGGCGGTGGTGGTGAACGCGTCGGAGGCACTGCGGGCGCCGCTGTCGATCGCCGTCGTGCCGTTGCTGGGCGTCCTCGTGGTGCAGGTGCTGATCCTGGTGCTCGCGGCCTGGTTCTACGGCGAGCGCGTGAAGCGGCAGGCGCTCACTCCGGCGTTGACGGTGGATGCGCCGTGAGTCTGTATCGGCTGTTGCGCCGCGAGTTCCGGCATTCCCGGTGGCCCTCGGTGCTGGTGGCGTCGATTGTGCTGGTGGTCTCGGCGTTGCTGTGCGCGTGGCCGCGGGCGGTGGACTCCATGTATACGGCGGACCTGCAGGAGTCGGTGTCCGAACTCGCCGGATCCCAGCAGGCGGTCCGCGCGTTCAGCACGTCATTCCCGCCGCTTGAGGACTTCGACCGCGCCTTTGATGAGACGGACAGCGACGGCCGCACCGAGGACGCACTCGCCACGATTCGCGAAGACCTGGCCGAGCCGCTTGGGTCCGTCCTCGGCGAAGGCCGCTGGCTCGCTACCGGTGTCAACTCCAGCATCGGGCCGCTGCCGGAGGGCATCCGCGAACTGGTGCTCAACTACGCCGTTGATGTGCAGGCGCTGAAACACATCGAACTGGTGGAGGGCGCGCTGCCCGGGCCGCCTCCGGATCAGTACGGCGAGGAACCGGTGGAGATTATCCTCTCGCGGGACTCCGCCGCGTCTGCGGAGTGGCCGGTCGACGAGGAGCGAAACGTCGCCGTCTTCCTGCCGGGGCAACCCGGCGATGAGAGCAACGCGGTGCGGTCTCAGCCGATTGTCCTCAGCGGCATCTACGCGCCGAAGGACGCCGATTCCCCGTACTGGAGCCTGAACAACACGCTGCTCTCAGCGGCCGAGGACTTCAACCCGGACACCGGCACCGCCGTGAATGCAACGGCCTTCGTCTCTCCCATGGCGTTCCCCTTCCTCTCGCGGGCGGCTGACCATGTGCAGACGTCCTACTGGTACCCGGTGTCCACCGAGTCCTTGACCGCAAGCACCGCTCCGCAGACCGCCGCGCAGCTGCGTGAGTTCCTCGGAACCCCGCACACCGTGCCAGCTACCTTCCCCACCGCGCCCACGGTGATCTTTGCGTCCGAGACACCGGATGCGATGGCCGAAGCCACGCAGCGTGCCGCGTCGACCAACCAGATCCTCGCGCTGCTGGCTTCCGGACCGCTTGGCGTGTGCCTGGCGACCGCCGCCCTCGCGGTACGGCTTCTCCTCGAACGACGGCGGGGCGCGCTGGCTCTGGCGTCGGCGCGTGGGGCCGGCGGTTGGCAGCTGCGCGGCGCCCTTGCGCTCGACGGATTGCTGCTCGGTATCCCGGCGGCCGGGCTCGGTGCGCTGGCCGCTTTCCTGCTGGTGCCCGTTCCGTTCTCGCCGGCGCACCTGCTGTGGCCGGTGCTGGCGGCTTTCGTGCCTGCTGTGCTGATGGCGGTTCAGCATCGTCCGGAAGCGGCGGCTCGGCAGGATCTTGGCTCCTCGGCACGGAACCGGTGGCGCGTGAGTGCGGAAGCCGCCGTCGTCGTGCTGGCTGGAATGGCCACGTTTCTGCTGACGCAGCGGGGGCTGGCGCAGGGGGCGCTGGAGTACGGCGAGGTGGATCCGCTGCTGTCGGCGACGCCGCTGCTCATTGCGCTGGCCGTGTGCGTGCTGGTGCTGCGCCTGTATCCGGTGCCGCTTGAGTGGTTCGCGCGGGTTCGGCGGCGCGGTCCGGGGCTGGTCGGGTTCCTGGGTGCGTCGCGTGCCGTGCGCTCCCCCGGCGCCGGGCTGGTACCGGTGCTGGCGCTGATCGTAGGGCTCGCCGTCGTGCTCTCTTCCGGTGTGCTGCTGTCAACATTCCGTGAGGGCGTCACCGATGCGGCACAGGCCGACGTCGGCGCTGACCTCCGCGTCCAGGGACCGCCGTTCTCGGTGGAGCAGGTGGATGAGATCCGGTCGGCTGAGGGGGTTGCGTCGGTGGCCGCGGTGACGGACCTGGGAACGCTGCGCGCTGAAACGGGCGGCCGGCAGACCAAGGACGTGAACCTGCTCGCCGCTGATCCGGGGACAGTGCTGGGCGTGCAGGAAGACCTTGCGGGTGCGTTCCCTCCTGCGCTGCTGAACGCCTTGGAGGGCAATGCGGCGGATGGCGCGCTACCTGTGGTGGCGTCGCCTGCGCTGGAGCTTGAGGAAGGTACGGCTATTGAGCTGCGCTACCGCGGGAGTTCCGTGGACGCCGAGGTGGTGGGCATCGGTCCGGAGGACGTGGTGTTCTCTGCGTCGTCGGCCTGGATGCTGGTGGGTGAGCAGGCGATCGGCTCTGTGGAGGAGCGGACCTTCGAACCGTCCGTGCTTCTGACGGACCTGGATAGCGACGCCGCTTACGGGCCGGTGATGGACGCTGTCGCCGACATCGCTGGTGGGCCGGTCCTGCAGCAGACACCGGAGCAGCAGGTTGAACAGACGCTCGAATCGGCGTCCGGGCGGGGGCTGCAGCTTGGGCTGTGGGCGGTGATCGGCGCGATGGCTGTGCTGTGTTCGTTGACGATTGTCATGACATCTGTGGTGAATGCGCCTGCCCGCAACCGGTTGATCGCACTGCTGCGTACGCTGGGGTTCTCGTCGCGGCGCGATGGTGCACTGATGCTGTGGGAGCTCGGGCCGATCACCGGGGCTGCAGTGCTGGCGGGAACCGCACTCGGGCTGGTGCTGCCGCTGGTCATCCTCGAAGCGATCGACCTGTCAGCGTTCACCCGCGGTGCTGCCGAGCCGGCGCTGGCGCTGAATCCCCTGCTGTTGCTGGGGCTGCTGGTCGGGTTCCTGGTGGTGGTGCTTGTCTCGGTGGCGGGTGCTGTGGCGGCTGGTCGGCGGCAGCGGTTGGCTGCGGTTCTTCGAATGACGGATACCTGAGGTGATAACGGTGAGAAACGAAACGCAGCCGCACATCCTGTGTGAGGACGTGGTGCGCATCTTCAAGGGTGAGGGCATCGAGGTGCAGGCGCTCCAGGGGCTCAACCTGACGGTGATGCCGGGTGAGATGACGGCACTGGTCGGGGCGTCGGGTTCCGGGAAGTCGACGCTGCTGACCATCCTGTCCGGCCTGGACCGTCCGTCCGCAGGGAAGGCGCAGGTGGCGGGCGTGGAGCTGCTGGGGCTCAGCCGCAAGGAGCGTTCGCGGTACCAGCGGGAGACGGTGGGATTCATCTGGCAGCAGACGCCACGGAACCTGCTGCCGTACCTCACCGCTGCGGAGAATGTGGCGCTGCCCATGGCCATCACCGGCCGGAAGGATGCGGACGTTCGGGTGGCCGAGCTGCTCGAGCTTGCCGGTGTGGCGCACTGCCGGGACCGCAGGCCGCAGGAAATGTCCGGTGGGGAGCAGCAGCGGGTGGCTCTCGCCGTCGCGCTGTCCAATCAGCCAAAGGTGATTCTGTCGGATGAGCCAACCGGTGAGCTGGACGAGCACACCTCCGCCGAGGTGCTGGAAGCGATGCGGCGGGTGAATGAGGAGCTGGGGACGACGACGCTGATCGTCACGCACGACCCCACCGTGTCCGAGCACGTGAAGCGGACGGTGCAGATCCGTGACGGCCGCTGTTCTACGGAGACCCTGCGCCGGACAGGCTTGAATAACGACGGCGATGAGCACCTGATTGCCGAGGAGTTCGCCGTGATCGACAGGGTTGGGCGGTTGCAGTTGCCGCAGGAGTTTATGGAGAGCCTGGATATGAAGGATCGTGTGCGGTTGGGGCTGGAGCCGGATCATGTGCGGGTGACTCCGGCGTCCGCTGAAAGCCCTTCGGAGGAGACGCGATGAGCGCCGCTGTTCCCGCGTTGCGTGCGGATGGCGTCACCAAGACGTACGGCTCCGGTGAGAGCGCCGTGCACGCGTGCACCGACGTGTCGTTGTCGGTTGCACCGGGCGAGCTGCTGATCGTCAAGGGTCCGTCAGGTTCGGGAAAAACGACGCTTCTGAACTGCATCGGCGGGCTGGATGAACCCGATAGCGGAAGCGTCTTTGTCGGCGACCTGAAGCTGACGGCGATGCGGGAGCAGGACCGGGTGACACTGCGGCAGACGCACCTCGGGTTCGTGTTCCAGTCATTCGGGCTGATCCCCATTCTGACCGCCGCGGAGAACGTCGAGGTTCCGATGCGGCTGGTCGGTATGCCGGCCGCTGAGCGCCAGGCGCGGGTTGATGAGCTTCTCGAGCTCGTGGGGCTGGGGAAGCACCATCACCAGCGGCCGGCGGAGCTATCGGGCGGCCAGCAGCAGCGGGTTGGACTGGCTCGGGCACTGGCGAACAGGCCAAAGGTGTTGATCGCTGACGAGCCCACCGGACAGCTCGACAGCGTCACCGCCGGCACCATGATGGACCTCATCAGCGATCTCGTTCACAGTCATGAGGTTGCTGCTATTGTTTCCACCCACGACCCACTTCTGATGCAGCGTGCGGGCCGCGTTCTGGAACTGCATGACGGGCGGATTCTTGGTGCGGGTGCAGTCACTTCCGCCCCTGTTTCAACTCGTAAAGGTGCCTCCGGAATGATCGAAATGCCCACCAAGTATGCGTCCGGACGCCGACGGAAGTCCTGATCTCAGCGCAGGAAAACCGCAGGAAACACTCATGAAAAGCCGCCCCGGATAGGGTTCGCTCAGGATTGGTTCAAACTTGGAGTTTTCAGGGATTTCCACTGCTACTTTTTTGGCAGAGCTGGCGACGGGCCAGCCGCCATCTCGTACTCAGGAGAACCCAAATGCTCGTAGCATTCCTGGCAGACGCCAAGTCCACCATCAAGTCCCGCATGAACCGCGACGAGACCGGCGCCACCGCCGTCGAGTACGGCATCATGGTCGCCCTCATCGCCGTTGTCATCATCGCTGCTGTCACGCTTCTCGGCGGCAACATCAAGACGACCTTCGACAAGACTGCTTGCAGTGTAAAGGGTGGTACATACGCTGCGGCAGTCGCTCCGGCAACTGCAGGCACCTGCACCGGTCCGTAATTGTTACCCAGCCAGCCCGTCAGTGCCTCTTTGGGCTGGCGGGCGGGCTACGTCTCGCAGCCTGCAATACAAACTAAGGATTGAGATGAAACCATCGAGCGACCGTGGAGCAGTCGCGGTTGAGATGGCGCTCCTTCTTCCCGTGCTCGTGCTCCTCCTCCTCGGCATCATGGAATTCGGGCGAGCCTACAACGCTCAGGTGACGCTTACGAACGCAGCCCGCGAGGGCGTCCGGGTCATGGCCATCACCAACGACCCGGTCAAGGCGCGCGCTGCCGCCACTGGCGCAGCATCCACCCTGCGGCCAGTGCTCACAATTAGCAACTTCACCCCCGCTCCCACTCCGTGCAGCCCGACGGTAAGCGGTGAGACCACCACCTTCACCATCAGCTATTCACTCAACACTTTGACCGGCATTGCCGGCCCGTTCACCATGACCGGCAAAGGAACGATGCTATGCGGCGGATAGCCGAGAATGAACACGAACAGGGCGCCGTTTCTGTCATCGTCGCTATCCTCCTGGTCGTGCTCCTCGGCTTCGCCGCGATTGCTGTCGACGTCGGCATGTTGTACGCCGAGAAAGCCCAGCTGCGCAATGGTGCCGACGCAGCAGCGCTTAGCATCGCTCAAACTTGCGCGCTGAACGCCGCGGATCCCAAGTGCGGTTCCTCCGTCGCAAGCGGATCTCTCGCGAAACAAATGGCGGATGCGAATGCGCTCGATAATCAAAGCAATGCAAACAACGTCACGCTTGACAAAACCGCTGGTACGGTCGCAGTCACAACCGGCGCCCTCGAAAGCGGTAGCACACCAAACAGCGTGTCTCTTTTCTTCGCACAGGCGCTCGGTTTCGATGAGGCTGAGGTTTCCCTAACCTCTCATGCTGCCTGGGGCAAGCCCGTGGCAGGACCTGCCATATTTCCCCTCGCCTTGGCGGAATGCAAGCTCAATCTCAATCCAGGCGTTAGCAACGGATCCCTCCAGCTGCTCGAGATGGGAAACAACGGCTGCGGATGGGTTCCAGGCGGGTTCGGGTGGCTCGACACCGCTCCGTCATCCTGCGGAGTATCCATTACAGCGCCAATAAGCGGGTATGTGGGAGCCTGGCACGCCAGCGATCCCGGCGCGAGCGCACCTTCGGTCTGCGGGTCATCCGACTTCAATCGGATCAAGGATCGCACGGTACTATTCCCGCTTTACGACGATGAGCGCGGGACTGGCAATAACGCCGAATTCCATATCAAGGGGTTCGCGGCATTCCATGTCACGGCCTATCACTTCGCGACCTACGACTGGGCTCTGGACGGCTCATCGATTTGCAACAAGTGCATCGAAGGCTACTTCAAGCGCTTCGTCACACTCGATGACGCGTACACGCTGAGCCCAAGCGCTCCATCCAACGGAACCAACGTCGTCAAACTTACTCTCGGAGATACCCCATGAAGTCCCGTCTCATAGCCGGCATTGCCGCAGTTGTCCTCGCCCTCGCCGGCGCCGTGATGGTCTTCAGCTATGCGAACGGCGCTGAAGCTCGCGCGGTCGAAGGGCTGGACCCCGTCGATGTCCTGGTGGTTCAGCAGGCGGTGCCTGCGGGCACCCCTGTCGCTGATTTGGCCGCATCCGTGGCCGCAACTCAGCTTCCCGGTGCTTCAGTGGCAGATACCGCCCTCAAGAACTTGGATAGCTCGGCCGGTCTGGTCACCGCCGTCGATCTGGTTCCTGGCGAACAGCTGGTGACCGAGCGGCTTGTGGCGCCCGAGGACCTCGTTACTCCCGGAGCAGTCGAAGTTCCCAAGGGTCTGCACGAAGTGTCGATCCTTGTTGAACCACAGCGCATCGCCGGCGGCCGCGTCATCGCGGGCGACTTCGTCGGGGTGTTCGTCTCCATGGCAGATAGCGGTCTTGAAGCTGAACCGGACAAGCAGACAACTCAATTGGTTCTTCCCCGCGTGCTGGTCTCGGCTGTGCAGCGCGCGCCGGAACCCGCGCCGGTAGATCCGACGGCCACCGAAGAAGAAGCCAAAGCCGCTGAGGCAGAAGCCCTTCCCACCGGGTCCCTCATGGTGACGCTGGCCGTCAACCCTGACCAGGCCTCGAAGCTGATCTTCGCCAGCGAATACGAATCCATATGGCTCAGCAAGGCAACCGCCGCTGAAAACGATGCTCCCCCATTCATCGTCCAGGACAAGGAACTGTACCGATGAGCCGTTTCCTCCTCATTACAGCGGATAGCGCTTTCGAGCAGAAGGTCCGCCTCGCCACCGCCGGCGGGCTTCCCGGGGAGGTGCTCTCCGTCAGGCCGGAGCTGCTTGGCCAGCCAGAAGACCTGCTCGACCTCGTCGCCGTCCAACAGCCGGAAGTACTGGTCCTGGGACCGGGCATGGCCGTAGACGGCGCGCTCCGCCTCGCCACCATCGTTGACGTCCGGTTCCCCAACGTCAGTATGGTTCTCGTGGCACCGGACGAGTCCGGCGTCGCCCTACAGGCCATGCGGGCCGGCATTCGAGACGTTGTCGAACCTACGGCTGACATACCGACCGTGCGGCTCCTCCTTGAGCGTGCCTGCCACGCTTTTGCCAGCCGTCACCGTGTCGATAGTGTCGAGGTTGCTCCGAAAAAGGAGCACGGCCTGGTCATCGGCGTGTTCTCTCCCAAGGGCGGTGTCGGCAAGACCACCATCGCAACCAATATCGCCGTCGGGCTTGGGAAGCTGGCGCCTATGGGCGTGGTCATAGTCGATCTCGACCTGCAGTTCGGAGATGTGGCATCCAACCTCTACCTCGAACCCGAGTACTCCGTCCTGGATGCCGTCTCAGCATCCGCAAGCCAGGACACGATGATCCTGAAGGCTTTCCTGACTCCGCACCCATCCGGCATTTATGCGCTGTGCGCTTCGTCCAATCCGGCAGACGCGGACAGCATTACAGCCGCACAGCTCGAGGTTCTTATCAAGCAGCTCGCAGGCGAGTTTGCCTACGTTATTCTAGACACCGGTCCCGGACTCACAGAGCACAGTCTCGCTGCCCTTGAACAGAGCACAGACGCGGTGTGGGTAACGGGAATGGACGTCCCCAGTGTGCGTGGCCTCCGCTCGGGTCTGGACGTTCTCGGGAAGCTGGATCTCTTCCCTGAGACGCGCCACGTGGTACTCAATTTCGCCGACTCCAAGACAGGGCTTTCCGTCCAGGATATCGAAGCCACTCTCGGTGCACCGGTTGACGTGTCGATCCCGCGATCACGCGCGCTGTCCTTGGCCACGAACCGTGGCGTTCCGCTGCTCCAGGAAGACGTACGCGATCCCGCCACCAAAAACCTGCGTGGCTTGGTCGAGCGCTTCGATCCACAGTGGCGGGCACGCGCCCAACGCAAATTACACCGGCGTGTGGTGATCTGATGAAACTTTCCGAACGATTGAATCAGGCGACAACGGCACCAAGCGCCGTACCCGGCGGCGACAAAACTACGAAGGTTGTCGTTGAACCTTCAGCTTCGGTTCCTGCCGCAGAAGCGGCCGAGCCTGCGTTCCATGGAGCCGTCGTCGTTGGCTCTACGTCGTCGAAAGGACCGGAAGCTCCGGTCGCAGCCCGGATCGATGTCTTCGCCGGAATCAAACAGCGTGCTGCTGAGGCCCTTTACGAGCGCATGGGCGCCCGCTTCAGTGACTCCACCCTTAAGGAAGAGGACCTCCGCGCTGTCGCGCGCGAAGAGCTCAGCCAGGTCATCGACGCCGAGCAGGTGCCGCTCACGCCTGACGAGCGCCGTCGACTGATTCAGGACGTTGCCGATGACGTCCTCGGATACGGACCACTGCAACGGCTGCTCGACGACGAGGACATCACTGAGATCATGGTGAACCGCGCTGACCAAATCTACGTCGAGCGCCGCGGGCAGCTGGTCCTCGCCGACACAAACTTCAAGTCCGAGGAACACCTGCGTCGGGTCATTGAGCGCATCGTCTCTAAGGTAGGCAGGCGCATCGACGAATCGTCACCATTCGTTGACGCTCGTCTCGAGGACGGATCACGTGTCAACGCGGTCATTCCTCCACTCGCGGTGAACGGATCCTCGCTGACCATCCGTAAGTTCAGCAAGATTCCGCTGACGGTGGAGAAGCTCATCAGCTTCGGCACACTGACCCCGGAAATGGCCGAGCTGCTTGATGCGTGCGTCAAGGCAAAACTGAACATCATCGTCTCGGGCGGTACGGGTACGGGTAAAACCACCCTGCTCAACGTGTTGTCCTCCTTCTTGCCCCACGGGGACCGGATCGTCACCATTGAGGACGCCGTGGAACTGCAGATTCAGCAGCAACACGTGGTGCGCCTCGAGAGCCGCCCCCCGAACACCGAGGGCAAAGGCGCGGTCACCATCCGCGACCTGGTCCGGAACTCACTGCGTATGCGGCCCGACCGCATCGTCATTGGTGAGGTCCGTGGCGGTGAATCCCTCGACATGCTGCAGGCCATGAACACCGGTCACGACGGCTCGCTTTCCACCGTGCACGCCAATTCGCCGCGCGACGCCGTCGCGCGCCTTGAAACCCTGGTCCTGATGGCCGGTATGGACTTGCCCCTGCGCGCCATCCGCGAACAGCTCGCCTCTGCCGTGAATCTGGTCATCCAGATCTCCCGCCTGAGGGATGGAACCCGCCGCATTACCCACGTCACCGAGGTGCAGGGCATGGAGGGCGACGTTGTCACCCTCCAGAACGCCTTCGTCTTTGATTACTCGGCCGGCGTTGACTCCTCCGGACGCTTCTTGGGTAAGCCGATCCCCACCGGCATTCGCCCCCGCTTCATGGAACGGTTCGAGGACATGGGCATTACCGTGTCCCCCGCTGTTTTCGGCGCGGCGCTCACCGGTCGGAGGTAGTCCGATGACGCTGATGTTCGTCTACGGGACGGCGCTGTGCGTCGCTGCACTCGCGCTGATCTTCTTTGCCACCCGTCCGCGCCAGTCCGCTGTGCCCCTCGATCGTCGTCGTCCGCCGGTCGAGGAGTCAGACTCGCAGTTCACGAGGTTCGCGGGTTCTGCCGTGCGAGCCGTGGAACGCTTCCTCAAGAAGCATCCACAGCGACTGTATCGGCCGGAGCTACTCGAAACGGCCGGTGTGCGCCTGACCCAGGCGGACATGTTCCTGCTCGTTATCACCGGGGGCATTGCAGGCCTGGCACTCGGTCTGGTGGTGGGCGGCCCACTGCTGGGAATTCTGTTCTTCATCCTTGCGCCCGTCGTGGGTCACGTCGCCCTGGTCTTTAGGATCGGGCGGCGACGCTCGAAATTCGAGGATCAGCTCGGCGACACGCTGCAGCTCCTCACCGGTGGCTTGCGTGCCGGACACAGTATTCTGCGCGCCATTGATGCGGCAGCCATCGAGGCCGATGCCCCCACCTCCGATGAGATGCGCCGGGTGGTTACCGAGACAAGCCTGGGCAAAGACCTGCTTGCGTCGCTGCTGGACACTTCACACCGGATGGAGAGTGAAGATTTCGCCTGGATTGCTCAGGCTATTCAGATCAACCGGGAAGTAGGCGGAGACCTGGCAGAGGTGCTCGATCAGGTGGGCGCCACCATTCGGGAACGCAGCGAGATCAAGGGACAGATTCGTGCACTGGCCGCCGAAGGAAAATTTTCGGCCTACATCCTAGTAGCGCTCCCCTTTGGCATCGGCGCGATGCTCATGGTTGTCAGCCCGGGTTACGTCGACCCGCTCTTCGAGAATCCGCTCGGCTGGGTCATGATCGGCGCCTCCGTGGTCATGATGACCATCGGGTGTCTGTGGCTCCGCAAAATCATCGATCTGAAGTTCTAGGAGGCACGTGTGAATCCCGTGATACTGACATCCCTGTTCCTCGTCGCCGCGCCTCTGGGTTATCTTGCCTGGGCCCTGCTCAGCCCCGGTGGAAACAAGACGTACAAGGCTATCCAGGCGAACCTCCATCGGGGAGTAAGTCGTTCCGAAGAGGTTCGTGCGGATCGTTCGAATACGCTGGCTCGACTGGGTTACGCCATCACGCCTTCATCCTATGTGGAGAAGCTGGACAAGCTCCTTGCGTTGGCCGGCCGGCCGGCATCCCTGCCGCTCGGCCGCGTGCTGGGCGCGAAACCTGCACTATGTTTGGTTGGCGCTGGCCTCGGGTACCTCATGGCCAGCACTGCCCAGAAGCCCACGATCACGATGCTCGCGATCTTCGTGACTGTCCTTGGCTACTTCATTCCCGACCTACTGCTCTACAGCAAGGGTCAGGAACGGCAGAAAGCAATGCAACTGGAACTGGCGAACACGCTGGACCAGATGCTCATCTCGGTGGAGGCTGGCCTCGGCTTCGAAAGCGCCATGCAGCGGGCCGGCGAGACCGGCAAAGGCCCGCTCGCTGAGGAACTCGTCCGAACGCTGCAGGATATGCAGGTAGGGCGCAGCAGACGCGAGTCCTACCTCGCCCTCGCCGACCGCACCAGCATCCCGGAGTTGCGCAGCTTCGTGAAAGCCATTGTGCAGGCTGACGCATACGGCATCGCCCTGAGCGGCGTGCTCCGCACGCAGGCCAAGGTGATGCGTGTGAAGCGGCGCCAACGTGCCGAGGAAAAGGCAATGAAACTGCCGGTCACGGTACTTTTTCCGCTGCTCTTCTTCATCTTCCCGGTGCTGTTCATCATCATTCTCGGACCCGCAGTCATCAACGCAATCGCGACGTTCAGCGGTTCGTAACCCCAAGCTTCAAATCCAGTTAGTACGCAAGCCGAAGAATTCCGCAATGTTTGCACAGCATCATGCAATTCCCGCTTTTCTCCCATTTTGTGAAAGTAGCGTTAGCCCATGGCTCTCTCCCGCCCCAGCGCAGATGACGACGACGCAGAGTCCCTGCGCGCCGTCGGCGCTGAGCCGCGGAGAGCCCCGGGCGGCAGCCACCGTGTAGACAGGACACCTCTCGTGGATCCCAACGTGCTCCATGACCTCGAGGATCAGCTCGACAGCCCCGCCGCCGCCCGGGCGTTTGTGCGCGACTACGTTGCCGTCTGGGACGAACGCGACCTGCGAATCTCCTCCGCCATTGCGCGCCGGAATCAGGCCGCCTCACTCGACGCCGTGCTCAGCGTGAAGATCACGTCCACCATGGTTGGAGCCACCCAGCTTGTCACGCTGGCAAGCGCGCTGGAAAAACTGCTCCGTGAGGGCAAACTGGAAGAGGCTGAGGCTGCACTCCCACATGTTCACCGATGCGGAGTACGCACCATGCGTGAGCTAAGACTGCTGCACCTCAACAAGCCGTAAATTGAGCCCTGAAAACTCAGTCCACGCGCCGGGGCACCAGCCGGTAGCCCACACCCCGTACGGTCATCAACCAGCGGGGGCTCCGCGAGTCCTCCCCCAGCTTTCGGCGCAGGTTCCCGATATGAACCTCAATGGCCCGCTCATCGGCCTCGCTGATATACGTATCGGTCCGGTAGTACTGCCCCCGCACCACGCGCACCAGGTCACCCTTGGTCCGCACGGCGCCGGAGCTGCGCAGCAACTCGTGCAGCAGATCGAACTCGCTGCGGGTCAGCACCAGTTCCTCACCACGAACGGTGACGGTGCGCGTGTCCTTGTCCAGCTCGAGGCCGTTGTGCCGCAGCACTGAATCCGGACGTGGCGGAAGGTTTGGCTCCTCAGCGGCGGGCGCCGTCGTCGTCGTTGGCTGTTCCTCGGTGAGTCCGCCGCGCAGCCACCGCAACATTGCGGCGATGCGCGCCCGCAGTTCACGCGGGCGGAAGGGTTTAGTGACGAAGTCATCGGCGCCGGACTGCAGCGCGGTGAGGGTGTCGATCTCCTCGTTGTGCGCGGTCAGCATGATCACGTAGCAGTCGCTGAGGCCACGGATGCGGCGAAGCACCTCGTAACCGTCAATGTCCGGGAGCCCCACGTCGAGGGTAACCAGCGTCGGGTTATGCTCCTTGACCGCTGCCACACCGTCGCGGCCCTCGGCAGCGGTGTGGACAACGAATCCCGACTGCGTGAGCACCGTGCTCACAAGGTTGCGAACATCGAGATCATCCTCGACGACTACCGCCACACCTGGATCTGGCACTATCTCCTCCTGGCCCCGACAGAACTGTGGTTGTTCAGTTCATCACAAAAGGACGAAACACCGCGACGAGCAGTGAACCGCCGCAACGTGCTACACAGCATACGCGTGCAAAGGTGTTTACGGTCACAATATCGGAACTTTGTGAACCGGTTAGGAGTTATGGTCCTTCTGCTGTATCCGGTGGCCACATAATGGATGGTATGTCCTGGTCTCGGAGGCATGTCCCTACTGTTCTGTGTGCGCGCGCCAAGGCGGCACCGTGAGCGATCGCGTGATGTTCCTGAAAGTGAAGCGCGCCTACTCGAACCTGCAATTCCGCACTCGGGTAGGGCTTTGCGAGCTGCCACTGGCGCTCCTGGTGGCCGTCATTGCCATCGTCGCTGCCATCGTGGCACCCTCCCTACTGGTAGATCCCCTGTTCCTTGGCGGGCTCCTCCTGCACGCGGGCCTGCTGGCGGCGGCCTTCCTGGCTCCATGGGAGAAGTTCCGCGAGGGTTCCTACGTAGCCATCCCGCTGCTGGACTTCGCGGCCATCTCGCTGACCCGCAATGGCGCAGCTGAGGTGCTTCCGGGCCTGAGCCTCCTGGCCATTTTCCCGGTGATCTGGCTGTCTGCGTCCGGGATGAAGCCGTCACTGAGCCTGCTGTCCAGCTTCGCAGGCCCGTTCCTCATCCTCGGCGTTGCTCCCCTGCTGGGGCTCGCGCCACTGAGCCAGCTCGGCACGGCCGTGCTGCTGAGTGTGGCCATGGCTACGGTGTGGACCTCGCTGCGCTTCGCAAGCATGAACTCCGTCTACAGCCAGCGCAAACTCGAAGCGTCGAAGGCCGAGGTAGACCGCCTCCAGGGCGAAAACACCGAGCGCGAGCTGCTCCTCGAAGCCATCCTCGACACAATCGACGTCGGCCTCGTAGCCCTCGACGCCAACGGCAACCGCACCCACACCAACCGCCAGCAGCGCTCCTATGACCTCCTCGTCCAGGCAGGCAATACCAACGACGACGGCGCCAGCCACCTTTACGCTGCGGACAAATCCACTCCCGTGGCGACCGCCCGGTATCCCGTGCAGCGGGCCGCGGCCGGCGAGACGTTCGCCAACTATCTGGTGTGGCTCGGGCCGAAGGACAACCAGCGCGCCGTCTCTACGGCCGCGACGGCCATGAAAGACGGCGACGGCCGGTTCACCGGATCCGTGATCGTCTCCAACGACGTGACGGACATGGTGGAGGCCCTGAGCGCCAAAGAGGACTTCGTGTCCAACGTGTCCCACGAACTCTGGACGCCGCTCACCTCGATCATCGGGCATCTTGACCTGGTGCTCGACGACGATCACGACCTCCCGCAAAACGTCACCCACCAGCTCTGCGTTGCCCGCCGGAACGCGGAACGGCTGTACGCGCTGGTGTCCAACCTGCTTGCCTCCGCGTCCGGCGCCGCAAGCGTCCATCTGCGGCCAACCGATCTCACCGGCCTCGTTGAGCACAGCATCGAATCGGCGTGGCCGCAGACCGCAGGCACCGGAGTGACCCTCGAGGCGGATGTCCCCGACATCCTGTGGACCACGTCGGATCCGCTGCGGATCCGTCAGGTGCTGGACAACCTCATTTCCAACGCGATCAAATACTCGCCCGACGGCGGCACAGTCACCGTCCGCGCACGGCAGCACAGCGACGCTGCTCTGCTCGAAGTGCAGGACACCGGCATCGGGATGTCGCCGAATGAGACCACACAGATCTTCGGCAAGTTCTTCCGCACTGCGGCGGCCCGGGAGTCGTCCATTCCGGGCGTGGGGCTTGGCCTATCCATCACCAAGGCGATCGTCGACAGCCACGGCGGGACCATCCGGTGCAGCAGTCAGCCAGGTGCCGGAACCACGTTTACGGTGACCCTGCCGCTCCACCGGTCGGAGCAGAACTAGCTTCTTCGGGGCCTACTTTTCGGGGCCTACTCTTCGGAGCCTTCCGTGCCGAGCTGGGTTCCGGTGCTTTGGGGGCTGTGTTTGGGCGTCTGGCGGTTTTGTCAGTGGCAGGTGATGGAATGTTTTCATGGCGGGGAAGCATTCGGGTTGGGTGTCTGAGGAGACGGCGTTGTGGGCGTCGGATTCCGTCACGGGCCCGTTGGCTGGGCAGTTGTCGCATCATCCGGTAACCAAACGGGATCTTGAGGCGTCGCTTGAGTGTGTGGAGGAACTCGCTACGTTGCGGGCCTGGGTCGATGCCCAGGAAGCGAAGCTGCTGACCCGCATAGCCGAGCTCACTGTAGGGTCCCTCATGGAAGACGGATACGGCACCCTTGTTGCGCAGGAGTACGGGGAAAGCCTCGCGGCCGCTGAGATCGGGCCGGTACTGCGAGTCCCGGACGCCTCGGCCGGGAAGCTGATTGAGCAGTCGAAGCTGCTGGTGAACTTCTTCCCCGCCACCGTCGAAGCGCTGCAACTCGGGAAGATCTCCCGCCGGCACGCGTTGACCGTGGCGCAGGAAAGCTGCGGTGTTTCCGAGCAGGAGATCCCGGACTTCGAGGAGCAACTACTGGAGATTGCACGGGGAACAACGGTGGCGAAGCTGGCCAACCGTGCCCGGCGGCTGCGTGAACGGATGCACCCCGAGGCGCTGACCGTACGGCGGGAGAAGAAAGTCCGTGAACGTTCCGTCGCCGTGGATCCCGCTGGCGACGGTATGGCGTGGTTGAGCGCTTACCTGCCCGCCGAGGAAGCGTATGGGATCGAGTACCGGATCGACGTCACTGCCCGTGCCTTGAATGGCCCGGATGAGCCGCGGACGCTTGGTCAGTTGCGGGCAGATGTTTTCTCGGACCTGCTCACGCACACGTGTGCCTCGGACCCGACGACCACCACAGCGAACCGCCAGCCGGCTTTGGGGTCCGGTTCCTCTGCCGGACCAAGTGCCGGGGCCTCCTCCGTGCCTTTTCCCGGGTCTTCTGCAGGGTCCTCCTCTGCTGGGTCCTCTGCTGGATCGTCGTCTGATGGGTATCGCGGTGTGGGTGCGCGGGTGTTCGTCACCGTGCCGGTGATGACCCTGCTCGGCGGGAATGAGCCCGCCGAACTCGACGGATATGGGCCCATCGATCCGGACACGGCCCGGAAGCTTGCCGGCCACGCGCCGTCATTCACACGGCTGCTGACCCACCCGGAAAGCGGAGCGGTCCTCTCGGTTGGCAGGACCAGGTACAAACCACCCAAAGACCTGCAGGACTGGGTACGGGTGCGGGACAAGACCTGCCGGCATCCCGGCTGCAACCGGACAGCGGTACGGTGCGAAATCGACCACACAACACCATGGTCCCAGGGCGGAGAAACTCGCGCAGACAACCTCGGGGCGTTTTGTAAACGCCATCACCTGTTCAAAACCATGGGTTTCTGGAAACACCGGCAACCAGTCGAAGGCACCATTATGTCCACCTCCCTCACCGGAAGGACCTACACCACCCACCCCGAGCCGATCCACGCCCAAGCACAGGCACCACCCTTCTAACTGACGCGGCCGCGGGCGCCGGCCGGAGCGTCACCGCCCTTCTAACGGAACGGCCGCGTGCGCGACCAGGCGAGGCGCCGCAGACCCCTCGGTCTTGCGCTGCCAGCTAGTCAGGCATCGTCCCGAACGTGATCCCGCTTCGCCCGCGTGAGCTCCGCACGCAAGGCCAGCTCGGCGGCGTCGTCCGGGTATCGCACTTCCTCAAGCACCAACGGATGCGCCGGAGCGAGGACAGAACGCGAGTCCTTCTGACGGGAACGCAGCCGCTCCCCCATCCACTCCGGCGGTTCCTCACCACTTCCCACCCGCAGTGCGCCACCGATCAGCGCACGCACCATGTTGTGGCAGAAGGCATCGGCCTGGATGGTTGCGCGAAGAACACCATCCGGCTCCCGCTCAAACTCGAATCGCTGCAGCTCCCGGACAGTCGTGGCACCCACCCGGGGCTTGCAGAATGCCCGGAAGTCCTGCAGCCCCAGCAATGGCCGGGCCCCCTCGTTCAGCAAGTCCTCGTCCAGTTCCTCCGAGTGCCACAGAACAGTGCTGCGGTGCAGAGGATCCTGATCGTCAAGACGATCAGCGATCCGGTAGCTATACCGGCGCCACAACGCCGAGAACCGCGCATCGAAGCCCGCCGGAGCAAGCCGCACAGCGCGCACCACAACGGGTGACGCCGGATTGCTCGCATAGGCGGTACGCGCGGCCGCCCGGGCGGCAGGTAGCGGTTCACGGTGGCCTGCAGGCGACGCTTCAGGGCCAACGCGGGATCGATGTCCCGGCCCCGGCTCAGCGCAAACCACTCCCCCGGCTCGAGATCGATGTGGGTCACCTGACCGCGCGCGTGCACGCCCGCATCAGTCCGGCCGGCAACGGTCAGGCGCACGCGTCTCCGAAAAAGCAACTCCAGACCCGATTCCACTGTGCCCTGAACTGTTGGCAGACCAGGCTGGACAGCCCAACCGGAGAACGGACCGCCGTCGTACGCTAAATCGATCCGAACACGCAAATGCCCGCCATCCACGGACGGGATGACGGGCATTTGTTCGTTCATGTGTTCAGCAGAGCAGAAGAACTACTTCTTCTCGTCTGCTTCCGGCACGGAGCCTTCTTCAACAACAACGGTCTCCTCGGCGTCGCCCTCAGAGGCGCTTACCGTGGTGTCCTCTGCCGCAACCTCGTCAGCCGAAGCTGCCGAGGGTGCCGATTCAGCGGACTCAGCCGACTCTGCGGAATCAGCCGATTCCGGTGAATCTGCGGACTCAGCCGAAGCTACGGGTGCAGCAGCTGCAGCGTCGCGGGCAGCGGCGTTACCGGCAGCCTGCTCAGCCTCGCCGACCACTGCCTGCTTGGCGGAAACTGACTCCAGCACCAGCTCGATGACAGCCATGGGAGCGTTGTCGCCCTTGCGGTTGCCGATCTTGGTGATGCGAGTGTAGCCACCGTTGCGGTTGGCAACAGCCGGGGCGATGTCCGTGAACAGCTCGTGGACGATACCCTTGCTGCTGATGACAGCCAGGACACGACGGCGCGAGGCCAGGTCACCCTTCTTGGCGAAGGTGATCAGGCGCTCGGCGTAGGGACGGAGCCGCTTTGCCTTGGTCACCGTGGTGGTGATGCGCTTGTGCTCGAACAGCGAGGCGGCCAGGTTGGCGAGCATCAGGCGCTCGTGCGCCGGACCGCCACCGAGGCGTGGGCCCTTTGTGGGTGTGGGCATGATGTGTTATCTCCTCATAAATGTGCCCGAGGCCGCATCCTAAAGCGGCACCAGGTTTCTAACGTTTAGAGTGCTTCGTCGCCGTAGGCGTCGTCGTCCTCTTCAATCGCAGCGGCGCGGGCTGCAAGGTCAAACCCTGGAGGGGAATCCTTCAGGGACAGACCTAGGTCAACCAGCTTTGCCTTGACCTCATCAATGGACTTGGCACCGAAATTACGGATGTCCATCAGGTCAGCCTCGGAGCGTGCAACGAGTTCACCCACGGTGTGGATGCCCTCACGCTTGAGGCAGTTGTAGGAACGAACTGTCAGTTCGAGATCCTCGATCGGAAGGGCCATGTCAGCGGCGAGAGCGGCGTCGCTGGGCGAAGGGCCAATCTCGATGCCTTCAGCGGCGGTGTTCAGCTCGCGGGCGAGGCCGAACAGTTCAACCAGGGTGGTACCTGCCGAAGCAACGGCATCGCGCGGAGCGATAGCGTCCTTGGTTTCGACGTCTACGATCAGGCGGTCGAAGTCGGTGCGCTGCTCAACACGGGTGGCTTCCACGCGGAAGGTCACCTTCAGGACCGGCGAGTAGATCGAGTCAACCGGAATGCGGCCGATCTCGGAGTCACCGGACTTGTTCTGCGAAGCAGAGACATAACCGCGGCCACGCTCGATGGTCAGTTCAAGCTCGAACTTGCCCTTCGAGTTCAGGGTTGCGATGTGCAGGTCCGGGTTGTGGAACTCCACACCGGCCGGCGGAGCGATGTCAGCTGCAGTGACGACGCCGGGGCCCTGCTTGCGCAGGTAGGCAACCACGGGCTCGTCATGCTCGGAGGACACCGCCAGGTTCTTGACGTTCAGGATGATCTCAGTGACATCTTCCTTCACACCGGGAACGGTGGTGAACTCGTGCAGCACGCCGTCGAGCCGGATGCTGGTGACAGCTGCTCCGGGAATCGAGGACAGGAGCGTACGGCGAAGCGAGTTGCCGAGGGTGTAGCCGAAACCGGGCTCCAGCGGTTCGATGACGAACCGCGAACGGTTGTCAGCGACTACTTCTTCAGTCAGGGTGGGGCGCTGTGCAATGAGCACTTACATTTCCTTTCAGGGAGCATCCGCTATATGACGCAACACAAATGGTGGAAAGGGAAAGCTAGAGAGCGGAACTCAGTAGCTAAACGACAGTCAGCCCCAAGCCGCCCACACTTCCGGTGAAGCGCGGGCGAGCCTGGAGCCAAGGGAGCTACTTAGACGCGGCGGCGCTTCGGCGGGCGGCAGCCGTTGTGGGCGCTGGGGGTAACGTCCTGGATGGAGCCAACCTCAAGGCCGGCAGCCTGCAGCGAGCGGATCGCGGTCTCGCGTCCGGATCCCGGACCCTTCACGAAAACGTCGACCTTACGGACGCCGTGCTCCTGGGCGCGCTTTGCAGCGGCCTCGGCAGCGGTCTGCGCAGCGTAGGGGGTGGACTTGCGTGAGCCCTTGAATCCGACCTCGCCAGCCGAAGCCCAGGAGATAACAGCTCCGCTGGGATCGGTGATCGAGACGATGGTGTTGTTGAACGTGCTCTTGATATGCGCCTGACCGAAGGCGATATTCTTTTTGTCCTTGCGACGCGGTTTACGCACCGCTCCACGAGTCTTGGGGGGCATTACTTCTCCTACGAAGGTTTTGGGTGGTGGCTATGGGCAACCGCTAGAACTAGCGGCCGGCCTTCTTCTTGCCTGCGACGGTGCGCTTGGGGCCCTTGCGGGTACGCGCGTTGGTCTTGGTGCGCTGTCCACGCACAGGAAGGCCGCGGCGGTGCCGGATGCCTTCGTAGCTGCCAATCTCCACCTTGCGGCGGATGTCTGCAGCTACCTCACGGCGGAGGTCACCCTCGACCTTGTAGTTGCCTTCAATGTAATCGCGGAGCTGTACGAGCTCAGCGTCAGAAAGATCCTTCACTCGGGTTTCCGGGTTGATCCCGGTCTCTGCGAGCGTCTGATCTGCACGGGTCTTGCCCACGCCGTAGATGTAGGTAAGCGCAATGACAACCCGCTTTTCGCGGGGAATGTCTACGCCAGCGAGACGTGCCATAGTGGCGGTTCTCCTTTTGATGACCGGAGGTCTGAAACAGTGCGGCCCGGATGATCTCCGGTCCCCGGCCTCCGTGCCGGGGGTGTGGGCTTACCTGGTGGGGCTTGCCCTGCACTGCCTTTTATTGTGGTGTTACTACGCGTGGGTGACCCTCAAAAGAGAGGATTCAGCCCTGGCGCTGCTTGTGGCGCGGGTTTTCGCAGATTACGAGTACGTTGCCCTTGCGGCGAACCACCTGGCACTTATCGCAAATCCGCTTCACGCTCGGCTGGACCTTCATGGTTAT
Organism: Arthrobacter sp. PTI12; assembly: GCF_056679915.1. Lineage (NCBI taxonomy): Bacteria > Bacillati > Actinomycetota > Actinomycetes > Micrococcales > Micrococcaceae > Arthrobacter > Arthrobacter sp. PTI12. The sequence goes on from NZ_CM155256.1 coordinate 2,880,419, forward strand.
CCTTTGCGTTCGTTCTTATTTGTAGCGGTAGACAATACGACCCCTGGTGAGGTCGTAAGGGCTAAGCTCCACTACCACCCGGTCCTCGGGGAGGATTCGAATGTAGTGCTGACGCATCTTTCCCGAGATGTGGGCTAGAACAATGTGTCCGTTGGCCAGCTCAACGCGGAACATCGCGTTGGGCAGAGCCTCGTTCACAGTGCCTTCAATCTCAATGACACCGTCTTTCTTGGCCATATCCTCCGCTAACTTCTGTGCCGCCATTTGCTTCGGCGGTCGGTCTAGGGGTTTTGATTGCCTGACTCCCCCACCCGGGATCGCGAGATCCCGTTCCACCCGCAACGGAGCGATCCGTTCGGAGGAAGGGCGCAAAAGGGCGCAAAAGTAGCGACAACCAACAAATAACTCTACGCTACGGCGTGCCAGAAGTTAAATCCGGCCGCTCTGCCGTGCGTGGTTCCAGCGAACCTCAGTCGAGCGGAGCGACGGTAACGCCCAGTTCCGCCAGCTTCGCGGCGCCGCCGTCAGCTGCGCTGAGAACCCAGATGCCGCCGTCGTGAACTGCCACAGTGTGTTCCCACTGGCAGGCGCGCTTGCCGTCAACAGTGACCACAGTCCAGTCATCGTCCAGGACCGCCGTTTCTACACGTCCCTGAACCAGCATGGGCTCGATCGCGAGGCACAGCCCCGGCTTGATCTTGGGGCCGCGGTGGCTGCTGCGGTAGTTCAGCACGTCCGGGGACTGGTGCATTTCCGTACCGATGCCGTGGCCCACATAGTCCTGCAGGATACCGAGTGCCGGGCCTTCCGCTGCCGAGACGTAGTCGTCGATGGCTGCGCCGATGTCCCCAACGTGCTTGCCGGTGGCCAGGGCAGCAATCCCCCGCCACATGGCTTCCTCAGTGACCCTGGACAGGTGCACGTCCTCCGGACGGGGCGTACCTACGATCACCGTACGGGCGGAGTCCGAGTGCCAGCCGCGGACGATAGCGCCGCCGTCGATCGAGATGATGTCACCGTCCTGCAGCACGTACCCGCCGGGGATGCCGTGGACAACTTCATGGTTCACCGAGGTGCAGATGCTGTTGGGAAAGCCGTGATAGCCGAGGAAGTTGGAGGTGGCGCCGGCGTCCTTGAGAACGCCGGCAAACACCGCGTCCAGCTCGAGGGTGGACACGCCTACCCGTGCGGCAGCGACCGCCTGGTCCAGGGCGTCGGAGAGCACGAGGCCCGCCGCCCGCATGGTCCGGATCTGATCTGCCGACTTGTACTCGACCCGCTGCTGGCGAAACATCGGGGTTACTGCGTTACTTTCAGAGCCGACATGACGCGCTCGGTGACTTCATCGATTGCGCCGATGCCATCAACGCGGGTCACGATGCCGCGTGCCTCGTACTGGGACACAACAGCCTCGGTCTGCTCGTGGTAGAGGTCGAGGCGATGCCGGATGACAACTTCATTGTCATCGGTACGCCCGTCCAGGCGCGCCCGGCCCAAGAGCCGGCGGACCAGTTCCTCGTCATCCGCCGTGAGCTGCAGTACGACGTCGAGGGCCAGGTCATTCTGCTGGAGGATGTCATCCAGCTCGGTCACCTGGGCGGCGGTGCGGGGATAGCCGTCAAGCAGGAAGCCTTCCTGCACATCATCCTCAGTGAGACGGGCTCGGACCATGCTGTTGGTCACGCTGTCCGGAACGAAGTCTCCGGCGTCCATGTACTTTTTGGCTTCAACGCCGAGCGGTGTCTCGTTGCGGACGTTCTCGCGGAAGATATCTCCCGTGGAAATCGCCACCACTCCCAGCCGCTCGGAGATCCGCGCGGCCTGCGTGCCCTTGCCGGACCCGGGCGGTCCAATGATGAGCATCCGTGTCATCGCAATAACCCTTCGTAGTGGCGCTGCTGCAGCTGCGCGTCAATTTGCTTCACCGTCTCGAGGCCAACGCCGACCATGATGAGGATCGAGACTCCACCGAACGGGAAGTTCTGGTTTGCATTGATGGCCACGAGCGCGATCAACGGGATGAGCGCAACAAGACCGAGATAGATGGCGCCCGGCAGGGTGATGCGGGACAGGACGTACTGGAGGTACTCAGCGGTAGGCCGCCCCGCCCGGATACCCGGGATAAAGCCGCCGTACTTCTTCATGTTCTCCGACACTTCCTCCGGATTGAACGTGATCGCTACGTAGAAATACGTGAAGAACACGATCATCGCGAAGTACAGCGCCATGTAGAAGGGATGATCACCCGAGGTCAGGTACGTGGTGATCCAGTTGACCCACTCCGGCGGCGGTGTCTCGCCGTCCGTAGGGGTGTTGAACTGGGCAATCAGCGACGGCAGATAGAGCATCGATGATGCGAAGATGACGGGGATGACGCCCGCCATATTGACCTTGATCGGAATGTAGGTGCTGCTGCCTCCCAGCGTGCGGCGGCCGATCATGCGCTTGGCATACTGCACCGGAATACGTCGCTGCGACTGCTCAACGAAGATCACGAGCATCACCGTAACAACGCCGATCAACAGCACGCTGAGGAAGACCGTCCATCCCTGCGTGCGCAGGATCTCACCCAGCGAGCTGGGGAAACCGGCAGCAATCGCCGTGAAGATCAACAGCGACATGCCGTTGCCGACACCGCGCTCGGTGATGAGTTCACCCATCCACATGATGAGGCCGGTACCGGCGGTCAGCGTGATGATGAGCAGAATAATGGTGATGAGGCTGTCGTCCGGGATGATCGGCACCGGACAGTTACCCAGCAATGCACCTGATCGTGCCAGCGACACCAGCGTCGTGGCGTTCAACAGCCCGAGGGCGATTGTCAGATAGCGCGTGTACTGGGTCAGCTGTGCCTGGCCCTGTGCGCCTTCCTGATGCAGTTCCTGGAAGCGTGGGATGACCACACGGAGCAGCTGAGTGATGATGCTGGCCGTGATGTAGGGCATGATCCCGAGAGCAAAGATGGACACCTGCAGCAGCGCACCGCCGCTGAAGAGGTTCACGAACTGGTAGAGGCCGCCCTCTGTGTTGCCGAGCTGCAAACACTGCTGCACGTTGCCGTAGTCAACACCGGGCGCCGGGATGAACGCACCCAAACGGAAAATGGTGATGATTCCCAGCGTGAACAACAGCTTGCGCCGCAAGTCTGGCGTCCGGAAAGCCCGGCCAATAGCGCTAAGCAAGCGTCCTCCTGAATAAGTCTTAGTGGCCCTTCACGGGCAATACACACCAACCGAGTCTAACGGGTGGAACCGGGCGCTAGAGAACCCGGGGAATCAATTGAGCCTGTTAACGAAACAAACTCCTGGCGGACCGGGGATCCCGGCCCACCAAGAGTCTAGTTGCTTCATGAGCTAGATCACAGCCGGCTCCCCTGCCGCCGTCGTCCTGATGTCCTAAGGACGAGCCGAACGACGACGGCGGGGATCGATGCTGGGAACTAGAGCGCCGAGACGGATCCGCCTGCGGCGGTGATCTTCTCTGCAGCGCTGGCGGACACGGCATGAACCTTGACGTCCACCTTGACCGCGAGGTCGCCCGTTCCCAGCACCTTGACGAGCTGGTTCTTGCGCACTGCGCCCTTGGCGATCAGGCTGTCCACGGACACCTCGCCGCCCTGGGGGTACAGCTCGTTGAGCTTGTCCAGGTTCACTACCTGGTACTCAACGCGGAACGGGTTCTTGAACCCACGCAGCTTCGGCAGGCGCATGTGCAGCGGCAGCTGCCCACCCGCGAATCCTGCCTTGACCGAGTAGCGCGCCTTGGTGCCCTTGGTGCCACGGCCTGCAGTCTTACCCTTGGAACCTTCACCGCGACCAACGCGGGTCTTTGCGGTTTTGGCTCCGGGGGCGGGACGAAGGTGGTGTACCTTCAGCGCGTGGACGCGGGGCGTGCTCTCAGCAGTTTCCTGAGCAGCAGCAGCCTTGGCAGCAGGCTTGCGGGCCGGCTTCTTCTCGGTGGATTCCTCCACCGTCTTCTTCTCTGCCATTACTTGGCCTCCTCAACCTTCACGAGGTGCGGAACCGTGTTGACCATGCCTACGGTCACTGCGTCAGCGTTGCGGACAACGGTGTGTCCGATCCGCTTCAGACCGAGTGAACGAAGGGTGTCGCGCTGGTTCTGCTTACCGCCAATGACGGACTTGATCTGGGTGATTTCCAGCTTCGCTGAGCTGACAACCACGCGCTTTGGTGTAATAGCAGTCATTACGCACCTGCCTTCTGATCCTGCATAGCGCGCAGCATCGACGTGGAAGCGACCTGGTCGAGCGGCAGACCACGGCGCGCAGCCACTGCCTGCGGCTCTTCGAGCCTCTTCAGCGCGTCAACAGTTGCGTGAACAATGTTGATGGCGTTCGAGGAACCCAGGGACTTGGACAGGACGTCGTGGATACCGACGCATTCCAGAACGGCGCGCACCGGACCACCGGCGATTACACCGGTACCGGGAGATGCGGGACGCAGGAGTACGACGCCGGCCGCTGCCTCACCCTGAACCAGGTGGGGAACGGTGCCGCCGATGCGGGGAACCTTGAAGAAGGACTTCTTGGCTTCCTCTACGCCCTTGGCGATAGCCGAGGGAACTTCCTTGGCCTTGCCGTAGCCGACACCGACCATGCCGTTGCCGTCGCCGACAACAACGAGTGCGGTGAAGCTGAATCGCCGGCCGCCCTTGACGACCTTCGATACGCGGTTGATCGACACGACGCGCTCAACGAACTTGTCTTTGTCGTCGCGACCACCGTCACGGCCGCCACGACCGCCGTCGCGACCGCCACGACCGCCGTCGCGTCCGCCGCGCTCTCCACGGCGACCGCCACCGCCGCGGCGATCGTCAGTAGCTGACGCCGTCTCGGTGGAACCGGCCGCGGGAGCAACAGTCGCAGCCTCCTCAGCCTTTGCAGTATTCAATGAGGCTTCCTTTGCGTTGTTCTGCTCGGTCACAGTGCCAGCCCACCTTCACGTGCGCCGTCTGCGATTGCGGCAACCCGGCCGTGGTACTTGTTACCACCACGGTCGAATACGACTGCCTCAATGCCCGCAGCCTTTGCCCGCTCAGCAACGAGCTCGCCAACGCGCTTGGCCTTGGCGGTCTTGTCGCCGTCGAACGAACGCAGGTCCGCCTCGAGGGTCGAAGCCGATGCGACAGTCATGCCCTTGGTGTCGTCGACAACCTGCACGAAGATGTGACGGGCTGAACGGTTGACTACCAGACGGGGACGAACAGCCGTACCGGTGATGCGCTTGCGGACCCGAAGGTGGCGCCGCCCGCGCTGGGCGGACTTGCTCTTCGACGTGCGCTTCTTGTTGATGCTCAGTGTCATGGTTACTTACCAGCCTTTCCGACCTTGCGGCGAATAATTTCGCCCGCGTAGCGGATGCCCTTGCCCTTATAGGGATCCGGACGGCGCAGCTTGCGGATGTTCGCAGCAACTTCGCCGACCTGCTGCTTGTTGATGCCGGAGACGGACACCTTGGTGGGGCTGTCCACGGTGAGCGTGATGCCCTCCGGGGCCTTCACGGCCACGGGGTGGCTGTAGCCCAGTGCGAACTCCAGGTCTGAACCCTTGGCCTGCACACGGTAACCGGTGCCGACAATCTCAAGGTTCTTCTTGTAGCCCTCGGTCACTCCAACGATCATGTTGGAGATCAGGGTGCGGGTCAGGCCGTGCAGCGAACGCGCTTCGCGCTCGTCATTCGGGCGGGAGACGGTGATGGTGCTTTCCTCAAGCGATACCTGGATGGGGCTGGCTACAGAGTGGCTCAGCTCGCCCTTGGATCCCTTGACGGACACAACACTGCCGTCAACCTTGACCTCAACGCCTGCGGGCACGGTGATGGGGAGACGTCCAATACGTGACATGTTTCTCTTTCCCTTTCCCGCTACCAGACGTAGGCGAGGACTTCCCCACCTACACCCTTCTTGGCTGCCTGGCGGTCTGTGAGCAGACCGGAGGACGTGGACAGGATGGCAATGCCCAGTCCGCCCAGTACGTGCGGCAGATTGGTGGACTTTGCGTAGACGCGCAGGCCCGGCTTGGAGATGCGCCGGATGCCCGCGATGGAGCGCTGACGGTCGGGACCGAACTTGAGGTCGATCGTGAGCTTCTTGCCCACCTCAGCCTCTTCTTCCTTCCAGCCGCCGATGTAACCTTCGGCCTTCAGGATGTCGGCAACGCGTGCCTTCAGCTTGCTGTATGGCATGGACACGGTGTCGTGGTATGCCGAGTTGGCGTTGCGGAGACGCGTAAGCATGTCTGCAACTGGATCTGTCATTGTCATTGGGCTCTAGCCCTTCCTCGGAACGGTTTCCGCTACTCCGGTGAGAATCAGCATCAGCTGGTCAGACCCCGGAACGGACCTGCAACGTAGTTGAATTAGTCTTCGGATTTGAACGGGAAGCCGAGCGCCTTGAGCAGGGCGCGGCCTTCGGCGTCAGTCTTGGCAGTGGTCACAACGGTGATGTCCATGCCGCGGACACGGTCAATCTTGTCCTGGTCGATCTCGTGGAACATTGACTGCTCCGTGAGACCGAAGGTGTAGTTGCCGTTGCCGTCGAACTGGCGCCCGTTGAGGCCGCGGAAGTCGCGGATACGGGGCAGTGCCAGTGAGACCAGGCGGTCGACGAATTCCCACATGCGATCTCCACGCAGAGTTGCGTGTGCACCGATCGGCATTCCTTCGCGGAGCTTGAACTGCGCGATGGACTTCCGTGCCTTGGTGACCTGCGGCTTCTGGCCGGTGATCTGGGTGAGGTCGCGGACCGCACCGTCGATGAGCTTGGAGTCCTTCGCGGCATCTCCAACACCCATGTTCACAACGACCTTGACCAGCCGGGGAACCTGGTTGACGTTGCTGTAGCTGAATTCCTCCAGCAGCGTCGACTTGATTTCCGATGCGTAGCGGGCCTTGAGGCGGGGGGTGATCTTTGTTTCTACGGCTTCAGCAGTCATTACAGATCCTTCCCTGATGCCTTGGCGACGCGGATGCGGACCGTGCGCTCACGGCCGTCCCGCTCCACGGTTTCGGTGCGGTAGCCGACTCGGGTGGGCTTCTTGCTCTCCGGGTCTACCACTGCGACGTTACTGATGTGGATGGAAGCCTCAACGGTCTCGATGCCACCGGTCTGGGTGCCGCGCTGCGTCTGCCCAGCCTTGGTGTGCTTCGTGATGCGGTTGATGCCTTCGACCAGTACACGGTTGCTCTCTGGGAATACCTTGAGGACCTTGCCCTGCTTGCCGCGGTCTCCGCCGCGCTCCTGCTTGGCACCGGTGATGACCTGAACGAGGTCACCCTTCTTGATCTTCAGCTTCGATCGGGTCTGAGCCATGACTACAGCACCTCCGGGGCCAGTGAAATGATCTTCATGAAGCGCTTGTCGCGGAGTTCGCGACCGACCGGACCGAAGATACGGGTACCACGGGGATCGCCGTCAGCCTTGAGGATCACGGCAGCGTTCTCGTCGAACTTGATGTAGGAACCATCCGCACGGCGGCGTTCCTTCTTGGTGCGGACGATGACGGCCTTGACCACATCGCCCTTCTTGACGTTCCCACCAGGGATGGCGTCTTTGACGGTGGCGACGATGACGTCGCCAATTCCTGCGTAGCGACGTCCGGATCCACCGAGAACACGAATGGTAAGGATTTCCTTAGCACCGGTGTTGTCGGCGATCTTGAGTCGCGACTCTTGCTGAATCACTATCTACTCCTTGCGTCGCGCCGGTTCTCAGACCGAAATAATGCATACGGAATGAGCCTTGCGGAACGGTTGATCGGGGTGTCTCTGGACCCACCTGGATTTTGCCAGGGATGAGCCTAAACGCCCGTGCCCGAGGCATTTACCTCCCAGGCGCCGCAGCGCAGGGAAGTACTATGCCGGAGCACGATTGTTTACGAGGTTTCATGCTGACGCTCGAGGTGTACAGACCAAATCTGCACGGAAGGCGCCATACAAACTCAATATCCTAGCACGTATTGAAACGCAAACAGTCCCCCGTTCCGCGAGGAACGAGGGACTGCCGTTGTCGACGAGTCGACAGAGCTTGCCTTTGCGGCCTTACTTGGCCTTTTCCAGGATCTCCACCAGGCGCCACCGCTTGGTAGCGGACAGCGGGCGGGTCTCGCTGATCAGAACCATATCGCCGATGCCGGCGCTGTTCTGCTCATCGTGGACCTTGACCTTGGAGCTGCGGCGCAGGACCTTGCCGTAGAGGGCGTGCTTCACACGATCCTCAACCTGCACGACAACCGTCTTGTCCATCTTGTCCGACACGACGTAGCCGCGGCGGGTCTTACGGTGACCGCGGGCGTCAGCCTCTACAGTGCCGTTCTTCTCTTCACTCATTTGGCATCCTCCTCAGAAGCCTGTGTTTCCACGGACTTTTCGTCCTTTGTGGAGGCAGCCTTGGAACCCTTCGATTTCTTGCCGGCCTTTTCAGTCTTCGCTTCTTCTACCGGGGCTACGACGTCGGGCCGCAGTCCCAGCTCGCGCTCACGCAGCACGGTGTAGATGCGGGCGATATCCCGTTTCACCGAGCGCAGGCGGCCGTGGTTTTCAAGCTGACCGGTGGCTGACTGGAAGCGCAGGTTGAACAGCTCTTCCTTAGCCTTGGCGAGTTCCTCCACCAGACGGTCCTTATCGAACCCATCCAGCTGGTCGGTTGCCAGTTCCTTTGAACCGAGTGCCATGACTATTCACCACCCTCACGACGCACGATACGTGCCTTCAACGGCAGCTTATGGATCGCCAGGCGCAGGGCCTCGCGAGCTACCTCTTCATTGACACCGGAGAGTTCAAAGAGAACGCGCCCCGGCTTGACGTTGGCGACCCACCACTCAGGGGAACCCTTACCGGAACCCATACGGGTTTCAGCAGGCTTCTTGGTCAGCGGACGGTCAGGGTAGATGTTGATCCACACCTTTCCGCCACGCTTGATGTGACGGGTCATTGCGATACGCGCAGATTCGATCTGGCGGTTGGTGACGTATGCCGGGCTCAGAGCCTGGATACCCCACTCACCGAAGCTGACCTCAGTGCCGCCGGTAGCAGCGCCCGAACGACCGGGGTGGTGCTGCTTACGGAACTTCACTCGACGTGGGATAAGCATTTAAGCCTGTCCTCCTTCCGCTGCAGCAGCGGACTCAGCCGGTGCGGACTCGGCGGGAGCAGCGTTAGCTTCACCCTGACCTGCACCGCGATCGGTATTACGACGACGACGGTCGCCTCCGCGATCGCCGCCGCGGTCAGCGCCGGCAGGGCCACGGCCCGGACGGTCTCCGCCACCACGGCCACGCGACGGTGCTGCGGCAGCCTGGGCTGCGAGCTCCTTGGCGGTGACGTCGCCCTTGTAGATCCATACCTTCACGCCGATGCGGCCGAAGGTGGTCTTGGCTTCGAAGAAGCCGTAGTCGATGTTCGCGCGGAGGGTGTGCAGGGGCACACGGCCTTCGCGGTAGAACTCCGAGCGGCTCATTTCCGCGCCGCCGAGGCGGCCGGAGCACTGTACGCGGATGCCCTTGGCACCGGCACGCTGTGCCGACTGCATGGCCTTCTTCATTGCGCGGCGGAAGGCCACACGTGAAGAGAGCTGCTCAGCTACGCCCTGGGCAACCAGCTGCGCCTCGATCTCGGGGTTCTTGACCTCGAGGATGTTCAGCTGAACCTGCTTGCCGGTGAGCTTCTCGAGCTCGCCGCGGATGCGATCCGCTTCGGCGCCGCGGCGGCCGATGACGATACCCGGGCGAGCCGTGTGGATATCCACACGAACGCGGTCGCGGGTGCGCTCGATCTCAACCTTGGCGATGCCGGCGCGGTCCATGCCTGTGGACATGAGCTGACGGATCTTGATGTCCTCGCGGACGAAGTCCTTGTAGCGCTGGCCCGGCTTGTTGCTGTCAGCAAACCAGTGTGACCGGTGGTCAGTGGTGATGCCGAGTCGGAACCCGTGCGGGTTTACTTTCTGTCCCACTTAGCGAGCCTCCACTTTCTCAGGGGTAGCGACTACCACAGTGACGTGGCTGGTCCGCTTCTTGATCTGAAATGCACGACCCTGAGCTCGCGGCTGGAACCGCTTCATGGTCGGGCCTTCATCAACAAACGCTTCGCTGATGATGAGGTCGCCTTCGTCGAACGCCACGCCGTCGCGGTCCGCGAGGACCCGTGCGTTGGCGATCGCCGACTGTACTACCTTGAAAACCGGCTCCGAAGCTGCCTGGGGGGCAAACTTCAGGATTGCCAGAGCCTCATTCGCTTGCTTACCACGAACAAGGTTGACGACGCGCCGGGCCTTCATAGGCGTTACGCGCAGATGACGCGCAATAGCCTTGGCTTCCATTGCTTTCCTTCTCTCGTCTTAGCCGTAGAAACAGGCGCCTTAGCGGCGCTTGCCCTTGCGGTCGTCCTTCACATGGCCGCGGAATGTCCGCGTGGGAGCGAATTCGCCGAGCTTGTGCCCGACCATCGACTCGGTGACAAACACCGGAATGTGCTTGCGCCCGTCATGCACGGCAATGGTGTGGCCGAGCATGTCCGGGATGATCATGGAACGGCGGGACCACGTCTTGATGACGTTCTTGGTGCCCTTCTCGTTCTCGCGGTCCACCTTGACGAACAGGTGCTGATCGACGAAGGGGCCTTTCTTCAGGCTGCGTGGCATGTTTCCAGGCTCCTATCGCTTGTTCTTGCCGGAACGACGGCGACGCACAATGAGCGAGTCGCTTTCTTTGTTGGGACGGCGGGTACGGCCTTCGGCCTTACCGTTCGGGTTGACCGGGTGACGTCCACCGGAGGTCTTGCCTTCACCACCACCGTGCGGGTGATCGACAGGGTTCATCGCAACACCGCGGACGGTCGGGCGAACGCCCTTCCAGCGCATGCGGCCTGCCTTGCCCCAGTTGATGTTCGACTGCTCGGCATTGCCGACCTCGCCGATGGTGGCGCGGCAGCGCACATCAACGTTGCGGATTTCACCGGACGGCAGGCGAAGCTGCGCGAAGCGGCCTTCCTTGGCAACGAGCTGGACCGATGCCCCTGCGGAACGTGCCATCTTGGCACCGCCGCCGGGACGAAGCTCAACAGCGTGAATAACAGTACCCACGGGGATGTTGCGCATCGGCAGGTTGTTGCCGGGCTTGATGTCGGCGCCGGGGCCGGCCTCAACATTGTCACCCTGCTTCAGCTTGTTCGGCGCGATGATGTAGCGCTTCGTGCCGTCGATGTAGTGCAGGAGTGCAATGCGGGCGGTGCGGTTGGGATCGTATTCGATCTCAGCGACGCGCGCGTTGACACCGTCCTTGTCATGACGACGGAAGTCGATGAGACGGTACTGACGCTTGTGTCCACCACCCTTGTGACGGGTAGTGATCTTTCCGGAGTTGTTACGGCCGCCCTTTTTGGGGAGCGGACGCACCAGGGATTTCTCCGGCGTCGACCGTGTGATTTCTGCGAAGTCGGCAACGCTCGAGCCGCGACGGCCCGGGGTTGTCGGCTTGTATTTACGGATAGCCATTTTTCAGTTCCTCGTTAAAGTGGTCTCCGCTCAGCTGAGCGGACCGCCGAAGATGTCGATCGTGCCTTCTTTGAGGGTGACAATTGCGCGCTTGGTGTCCTTGCGCTGTCCCCATCCGAAGCGGGTGCGCTTACGCTTCCCTACACGGTTGATGGTGTTGATCGAGTCGACCTTGACGGAGAAAATCTTCTCCACGGCCAGCTTGATCTCGGTCTTGTTGGAGCGTGGGTCGACCAGGAAGGTGTACTTTCCTTCGTCGATCAGGCCGTAGCTCTTCTCCGACACGACGGGTGCAATGACGACGTCGCGAGGATCCTTGGTGATGGAGCCACTCACTTGGCGTCCTCCTCAGTTGTGATGTCGGCGTCAGCGGCCTGGGCCGTACCCACAAAGGTGTCGTAGGCAGCCTTCGTGAAGATCACGTCATCCGCTACGAGTACGTCGTAGGTGTTCAGCTGATCCACGTACAGCGTGTGGACCTCAACCAGGTTGCGCACAGACAGTGCGGCCTGATCGTTTGAACGCTCGATGACAACCAGCAGGTTGGGACGCTCCGAGATGCCTCGCAGCGTTGCCATTGCGGCCTTGGTCGAGGGCTTCTCGCCGCCGGCCAGTGACTCGATGACGTGGATACGCCCGTTGCGTGCCCGGTCAGACAGGGCACCGCGCAGGGCGGCAGCCTTCATCTTCTTGGGTGTGCGCTGGCTGTAGTCACGCGGCGTGGGTCCGTGAACCACGCCACCACCGGTCATGTGTGGTGCGCGGATCGAGCCCTGGCGTGCGCGGCCGGTGCCCTTCTGCTTGAACGGCTTGCGGCCGGCTCCGCTGACCTCGGCGCGTGTCTTGGTCTTGTGCGTGCCCTGGCGGGCGGCAGCAAGCTGGGCCACGACGACCTGGTGCAGCAGCGGAACGTTGGTCTGTGCGTCGAAGATCTCGGCGGGGAGATCGACGTTCAGAGTCTTGGTAGCCATGACTTATGCTCCCTTCACGGCGGTGCGTACGAGTACGACCTGTCCGCGGGCGCCGGGGACAGCGCCCTTGATCAGCAGCAGCGACTTCTCGACGTCCACAGCGTGAACGGTGAGGTTCAGCGTGGTCTGGCGAACGGCACCCATACGGCCTGCCATTTTCATACCCTTGAAGACGCGGCTGGGGGTGGAGGCGCCACCGATCGAGCCGGGCTTGCGGTGGTTCTTGTGCGCACCGTGCGAGGCTCCAACGCCGTGGAAGCCGTGACGCTTCATGACGCCCGCGAAGCCCTTGCCCTTGGTCTTGCCGATGACGTCGACCTGCTGGCCGGCTTCGAACAGCTCAACGGAGAGTTCCTGGCCGAGCGAGTAGGAATCGACATCGGATGTACGCAGCTCAACGACGTGGCGGCGAGGCGTGACGCCTGCCTTCTCGAAGTGACCTGCGAGCGGCTTGGTGACCTTGCGCGGATCGATCTGGCCGAAGCCGATCTGGACGGCGCTGTAGCCGTCAGCGGCGGCGGTGCGCAGCTGCGTGATGACGTTGGAGTCAGCCTGCAGGACCGTCACCGGTACGAGGAGGTTGTTTTCATCCCAGACCTGGGTCATGCCGAGCTTGGTAGCCAGCAGTCCCTTGACCTGGCGCGTAAGCGAAGTAGACATAGTTATCTTCTCTCCCTTACAGCTTGATCTCGATGTTCACGTCCGCGGGAAGGTCGAGGCGCATGAGCGAGTCGACGGCCTTGGGCGTGGGGTCAATGATGTCGATCAGACGCTTGTGCGTGCGCATTTCAAAGTGCTCGCGGCTGTCCTTGTACTTGTGCGGCGACCGGATAACGCAGTAAACGTTCTTTTCCGTGGGCAGCGGCACGGGGCCTACTACCGTTGCGCCTGCGCGCGTCACCGTCTCAACGATCTTCCGAGCTGAAACGTCAATGACCTCGTGGTCATACGACTTCAGCCGGATGCGGATCTTTTGTCCCGCCATGGCGTCTCGACTCTCTCTCTTCATGTAGAGCGCCACCGTGCGGTGACGTTCCTGGCTACGTACAGTGCGCCTGTTGTTATGGCGCTCCTCCAGCAGGCTGAATCCGGATACTTCCGGGTTCCTCACCCTGCCGAGGCTCCGACCCCCGCGCTCGGGCGTGTCGCGTGTCTTCTGCAAAAGAATGCGAAGAATCCCGCATAGAACCGAGCTTGTCGATTGGGGTGGGTTATATTTGGGCCAGCTTCCGCGGCGGATGCGACCCTGCGCCAGGCATTATCCTGACCGGGACTACAGCTCAAACCGCGCGCACAGGCGCTTGAACAACTCATTTAGTCTGCCAGATTATGCAGCACATTGCGAATCCGGCCCTGTGTCAGCTTGCCCACACGCCGTCCGGGTGCTAGCGGGAACGCACACCCTCGCGTCTCAGGGCAAGCTTGGCCAACCGCTCCAGGTCCGCTGGGTCACCTTGCCGCCAGGCGCGGACCGGGTCAACGGACACCTTCTGAAGCTGGGAGGGCTTCGCAAGGACCAGGGCCCGCAGCGCAAGGAGCTCCATCCCCCCGGCCTCGCGGCTCAAACGCCGCGTCCGTGTTGACCGTACAACGAACTGCACCCGGGGAACCAGCCAGAGCGGAAGGAGGACCAGGACCGGGAGCACGAAGATAGCCCACCCCACGACGGCCGCGGCCTGCGCAACCGAGTTCTGCTGGTCCTGGCCGGCATTAATGAAAAATGCGCCGGCTTCCGCAGCGCTCAGGAAAGGCGCGCTTGCCTGGTCCCCGATGAGGGGCACTCCCCCGATGCGCTCCGCAGCATCACTCATCGACGAGTGGAAACCGATCCCGGCATCTTCCATGCCGCGCCCGAACACAGCGAGTCCCGAAACAGCTTCGAAAGTCGCGCGCGAGAAAAGCCAGGCGACGACGACGACAGCTATGGCACATAGATCGGTGAGGACCTGCCAGCCGCGCTGCAGGGGGACGCTTGAGTAAATTTGCACCGGATAACTCTACGGCAGAAAGACGAAAGGCCCCGCTGCGTAACGCAGCGGGGCCTTTCCAGGTAGTTCAGGAACTACTTGTTGATCTTGGTAACGCGACCTGATCCAACGGTGCGGCCGCCTTCGCGGATAGCGAAGCCGAGGCCTTCTTCCATGGCGATGGGCTGGATGAGCGCAACGGTCATCTCAGTGTTGTCGCCAGGCATGACCATTTCGGTGCCCTCGGGGAGGGTGATGACACCGGTGACGTCAGTGGTACGGAAGTAGAACTGCGGGCGGTAGTTGGAGTAGAACGGGTTGTGACGACCGCCCTCGTCCTTGGCCAGGATGTAGACGTTGGCCTCGAAATCGGTGTGCGGGGTGATCGAACCCGGCTTGACGATAACCTGGCCACGCTCTACGTCTTCGCGCTTGATACCGCGAAGCAGCAGACCACAGTTCTCGCCGGCCCAGGCCTCGTCGAGCTGCTTGTGGAACATCTCGATACCGGTAACCGTGGTCTTCTGAACCGGACGGATTCCGACGATCTCGATTTCCGAGTTGATCTTCAGGGTTCCACGCTCGGCGCGGCCCGTGACAACGGTTCCACGACCGGTGATGGTGAAAACATCCTCAACCGGCATCAGGAACGGCTTGTCCTTGTCGCGGACGGGGTCCGGAACGCTGTTGTCCACAGCATCCATCAGGTCCTCGACGGACTTGACCCACTCGGGGTCCCCTTCGAGAGCCTTCAGGCCGGAAACGCGCACCACAGGTGCATCGTCGCCGTCGAAGCCCTGCGCACTGAGCAGCTCGCGAACTTCCATCTCCACGAGGTCGAGCAGTTCCTCATCCTCGACCATGTCGGACTTGTTCAGCGCGACCAGCAGGTAGGGAACACCAACCTGGCGGGCAAGCAGAACGTGCTCGCGGGTCTGGGCCATCGGGCCGTCGGTCGCAGCAACCACAAGGATTGCTCCGTCCATCTGCGCGGCACCGGTGATCATGTTCTTGATGTAGTCAGCGTGGCCGGGAGCGTCTACGTGTGCATAGTGGCGCTTCTCGGTCTGGTACTCAACATGCGAGATGTTGATGGTGATGCCGCGCTGCTTCTCCTCGGGAGCCGAGTCGATGGACGCGAAGTCCCGTGCCTCGTTGAGGTTGGGGTACTTGTCATACAGCACCTTGGAAATGGCAGCCGTCAACGTGGTCTTTCCATGGTCAACGTGACCAATGGTGCCGATGTTAACGTGCGGCTTAGTCCGCTCGAACTTTGCCTTCGCCACGGGTTCCTCCTAGAACGTTTTTAGAAGACTTACTCCCCAGCCACGCTTTTCGCGGCTGAAACTCATGCAAGTCTACTGGGGGCTTTTATTTTGGTGAAATTACTGTCCGGACGAGCCGGGATTACTCTCCGCGAGTCTTCTGGATGATCTCGTCGGCTACTGCCTTCGGGACCTCCGAGTAGCTGTCGAACTGCATTGAGTAGACAGCGCGGCCCTGGGTCTTCGAACGCAGGTCGCCGATGTACCCGAACATGCCGGACAGCGGCACATGCGCCTTGATGACCTTGACACCGCTTGCGTCCTCCATGGACTGCATCTGGCCGCGGCGGGAGTTGAGGTCGCCGATCACATCACCCATGTATTCCTCAGGCGTGCGGACTTCCACCTCCATCAGCGGTTCGAGCAGCACGGGCTTTGCCATGCGGGCAGCTTCCTTGAACGCCATGCGACCGGCGATCTTGAAGGCCATTTCGGAGGAGTCAACATCATGGTATGCGCCGTCAAGCAGCGTTGCCTTGATACCGACCACCGGGTAGCCAGCCAGGATGCCGTCGTTGAGCGCGTCCTGGATGCCGGCATCGACACTCGGGATGTACTCGCGCGGAACGCGGCCACCGGTGACCTTGTTCTCGAAGGCATACATCTCGCCCTCGGACGTGTCCATCGGCTCGATCCTGATCTGGATCTTCGCGAACTGTCCCGATCCACCCGTCTGCTTCTTGTGGGTGTAATCATGCTTCTGCACAGTGCCGCGAATGGTTTCACGGTACGCGACCTGCGGCTTGCCGACATTGGCCTCGACCTTGAACTCACGGCGCATACGGTCCACCAGGATGTCCAGGTGAAGCTCGCCCATGCCGGCGATGATGGTCTGGCCAGTGTCCTCGTTGAGGGACACCTGGAAGGTGGGATCCTCAGCCGAAAGCTTCTGGATAGCAGTGGAAAGCTTCTCCTGGTCGCCCTTGGTCTTCGGCTCGATCGCAACCGAGATGACCGGCTCCGGGAAGCTCATCGACTCGAGGACGATCTGGTTGGCCGAATCAGACAGGGTGTCACCGGTAGTGGTGTCCTTCAGTCCGATTGCCGCGTAGATGTGACCAGCGAAGGCTTCGTCAACCGGAATTTCCTTGTTGGCGTGCATCTGGAACAGCTTTCCGATGCGCTCCTTCTTACCCTTGGTCGAGTTCACAACCTGCGTGCCGGCCGTGACATGCCCGGAGTACACCCGGACGAACGTCAGCTGACCGAAGAACGGGTGGGTTGCAACCTTGAATGCCAGCGCCGAGAAGGGTTCCTCGGTGCTCGGCTGGCGCGTCAGCGCGGTCTCCTCGTCGCGGGGATCGTGCCCGACCATGGGAGGCACATCCAGCGGGGAAGGCAGGTAGTCGATGACGGCGTCGAGCATCGGCTGAACTCCGCGGTTCTTGAAGGCAGAGCCGCACAGTACCGGGTAGATCTCCGAGTTGATGGTCAACTTACGGATACCGGCCTTCAGCTCCTCGATGGTGGGCTCTTCGCCCTCGAGGTACTTGTTCATCAGCTCATCGGAAGACTCAGCAACGGCCTCGACCAGGGCTGCGCGGTATTCCTCAGCCTTGGCCTGGAGGTCAGCCGGGATCTCCTGGATCTCATACTTGGCGCCCATGGTCACGTCACCCTTGGAGTCACCGGGCCAGACAAGTGCACGCATGTACAGCAGGTCGACAACGCCGATGAAGTCATTCTCGGCGCCGATCGGCAGCTGCATGACGAGCGGCTTCGCGCCCAGGCGGCTGATGATGGTGTCCACGGTGAAGTAGAAGTCAGCGCCCAGCTTGTCCATCTTGTTGACGAAGCAGATGCGGGGCACTTCATACTTGTCCGCCTGGCGCCAGACGGTTTCGGACTGGGGCTCTACGCCCTCCTTGCCGTCGAACACAGCGACTGCGCCGTCGAGGACGCGCAGGGAGCGCTCAACCTCAACGGTGAAGTCGACGTGACCGGGGGTGTCAATGATGTTGATCTGGTTCTGTTCCCAGAAGCAGGTCACCGCGGCACTGGTGATGGTGATGCCGCGCTCTTTTTCCTGTTCCATCCAGTCGGTCGTTGAAGCGCCGTCGTGCGTTTCGCCGATCTTGTGGTTGACACCCGTGTAGAACAGGATGCGCTCGGTAGTAGTGGTCTTGCCGGCATCAATGTGGGCCATGATGCCGATATTGCGGACCTTGTTGAGGTCGGTAAGCACGTCCTGTGCCACGGTGTCTCCCTTATCTAAGGTGGAGTTCTGCTGGACCGCCGGTCCCCCGCACCGCCGAAGCGGTAGGAAAGACCGGCAGCGCGATTACCAGCGGTAGTGAGCGAAGGCCTTGTTGGACTCGGCCATCTTGTGCGTGTCTTCGCGGCGCTTCACAGCGGCACCCAGACCGTTTGAAGCGTCGAGGATCTCGTTCTGGAGACGCTCGGTCATGGTCTTCTCGCGGCGGGCCTTCGAGTAGCCAACCAGCCAGCGGAGGGCCAGGGCGGTGGAACGGCCCGGCTTGACCTCCACGGGAACCTGGTACGTGGCTCCACCGACACGGCGGGAGCGAACCTCAAGGCTTGGCTTGACGTTCTCCATGGCCTTCTTGAGAGCTGCCACGGGATCGCCGCCGGACTTGGCACGGGCACCTTCGAGTGCGCCGTAGACGATGCGCTCGGCGGTGGACTTCTTGCCGTCAACGAGCACCTTGTTGATCAACTGCGTGACCAGGGGGGATCCGTAAACGGGATCTACAACGAGCGGCCGCTTGGGGGCCGGGCCCTTACGAGGCATATTACTTCTTCTCCATCTTTGCGCCGTAGCGGCTGCGAGCCTGCTTGCGGTTCTTCACGCCCTGGGTATCCAGTGCGCCACGGACAATCTTGTAACGCACACCGGGGAGGTCCTTCACACGACCGCCGCGCACGAGCACGATGGAGTGCTCCTGGAGGTTGTGGCCGACACCCGGGATGTAGGCGGTTACTTCGATGCCGCCGTTGAGGCGAACACGTGCGACCTTCCGCAGAGCCGAGTTCGGCTTCTTCGGGGTGGTGGTGTAGACACGGGTGCAGACACCGCGCTTCATGGGGCTGCCCTGCAGTGCGGGCGCCTTGGTCTTGGAGACCTTAGGTGACCGGCCCTTACGGACCAGCTGGTTAATGGTAGGCACTTCTCAGTTCTCCGTATGTTGTCTCGAGATCAGATCTCTGCTGACTCCGCATCGCACCGCCGGCGCGCGGCCGGTTGGCGAATCAGAGCTTGTCAGTCGTTTGGCGTGCCTACGCGAGATAAGAGTAAAACGACCGTAGGCGTGCAAAAATGTGGCATTCGTTGTACAAGTTCCCTACAACACGGAGATACGTCGAAGACTCAAGCCGAAGACGCCGATCCACTGCCACACAAACAATTCCCAACAAGTCTAACAGATTGGGCGTCGTGACTGGAACGGCATGGTAAAGGGGCCCGGACTGCAGTGGAATCTGCTGTCCGGGCCCCTTCACTCACTCAGGAAGGAAACGTCTCCTAGCGGAAGTCGCTCGATCCCATGTCATAGTCATCCAGCGGGATGGCATGGAACTCAGGGCTGAGTCCGCCGTCGACACCTGCATAGTCAAAGTCGCTGAACGCGCTCGGACCGGTGAACAGGTTGGCCTTGGCTTCCTCGGTGGGCTCGACCGTGATCTTCGTGTAGCGGTCCAGGCCGGTGCCGGCCGGGATGAGCTTACCGATGATCACGTTCTCCTTCAGGCCGAGCAGCGGATCACTCTTGCCTTCCATGGCGGCCTGCGTGAGGACACGCGTGGTCTCCTGGAAGGAAGCGGCTGACAGCCAGGACTCCGTGGCGAGGGAGGCCTTGGTGATACCCATGAGCTCGGGCCTGCCTGAAGCAGGCTTCTTGCCCTCGGACACCACGCGGCGGTTCTCGTTCTCGAACCGGCGACGCTCGGCCAGCTCACCCGGGAGCAGGTCCGAGTCCCCGGACTCGATGACCGTGACGCGCCGCAGCATCTGCCGGACGATGACTTCCACGTGCTTGTCGTGGATGCCGACGCCCTGGCTGCGGTACACGCGCTGAACCTCGTCCACCAGGAATTCCTGTGCCTTGCGCGGGCCGAGGATGCGGAGAATCTGCTTGGGATCAACCGCACCGAAGACCAGCTGCTGGCCAACCTCGACGTGATCGCCGTCGGCTACCAGTAGGCGTGCACGCCGCAGTACCGGGTAGGCGATCTCTTCGGAGCCGTCGTCCGGAGTGACCACGAGGCGCAACTGCTTCTCTGCGTCCTCGATGGTGACCCGTCCGGCGACCTCGGAGATCGGCGCGACACCCTTGGGCGTACGCGCTTCGAAGAGCTCCTGGATACGGGGCAGACCCTGGGTGATGTCTTCCGCCGATGCAACACCACCGGTGTGGAAGGTACGCATGGTCAACTGCGTGCCCGGCTCACCGATGGACTGCGCAGCGATGATGCCGACTGCTTCACCGATGTCCACGGTCTTGCCGGTGGCCAGCGAACGGCCGTAGCACAGTGCGCAGGTACCGACACTGGACTCACACGTCAGGACCGAGCGGACCTTGATGTCCGTCACTCCAGCCGCAAACAGCTTGCCGATCAGCACGTCGCCGACGTCGGAGGCAGCAGGAGCCAGCACCTCGCCCTTGGAATCAACGACGTCGGTGGCCAGCGTGCGTGCGTAAGCCGAGTTCTCGACTTCCTCATGCAGGACGAGCTCGCCGTCGTGATTCGGTACAGCGATGGTGACATTCAGACCGCGCTCGGTACCGCAATCGTCCTCGCGGACGATGACGTCCTGGGACACGTCCACGAGACGACGGGTCAGGTAACCAGAGTTCGCGGTACGCAGAGCGGTATCGGCGAGACCCTTACGGGCACCGTGCGTGGCGATGAAGTACTCCAGAACCGACAGGCCCTCACGGTAGGAGGACTTGATCGGACGCGGGATGATCTCACCCTTGGGGTTTGCCACCAGGCCACGGATACCGGCGATCTGACGAACCTGCAGCCAGTTACCACGGGCGCCGGAAGACACCATGCGGTTGATGGTGTTGTCCTTCGGCATTGCACCGCGCATGGACTCGGCTACCTCGTTGGTTGCCTTGTTCCAGATGTCGATCAGTTCCTGACGGCGTTCCTCATCAGCGATGAGGCCCTTGTCGAACTGCGACTGCACCTTGGCTGCCTGCGTCTCGTAGCCCTCCATGATTCCGGCCTTGTTGATCGGCGCGGAGATGTCGGAGATGGCCACGGTCACGCCTGAACGGGTTGCCCAGTAGAAACCGGCGTCCTTCAGGTTGTCCAGCGTTGCCGCGGTGACGACCTTCGGGTAGCGCTCGGCGAGATCGTTCACGATCGTGGAGAGCTCACCCTTGTCAGCGACCTTGTCCACCCAGGGGTAATCCTCAGGCAAAGTGTCGTTGAACAGGACCTGGCCGAGCGAGGTTTCGATCAGCGCCGGAGTGCCTTCTTCCCAGCCTTCGGGGGCTGTGGTGTCAGGACCCGGAATGAAGTGCGGAACACGAATCTTCACGACCGAGTTCAGGTGCAGCTCGCCGGAGTCGAAGGCCATGATCGCCTCAGCCGGGCTGGAGAAGATACGTCCCTCCCCTGCCGAACCCTCACGCTTGGTGGTCAGGTGGTGCAGACCGATGATCATGTCCTGCGAAGGAAGGGTCACCGGACGGCCGTCCGAAGGCTTCAGGATGTTGTTCGAGGACAGCATCAGGATGCGTGCCTCAGCCTGGGCCTCCGGGCTCAGCGGCAGGTGCACTGCCATCTGGTCGCCGTCGAAGTCAGCGTTGAACGCGCCACAGACCAGCGGGTGAAGCTGAAGGGCCTTGCCTTCAACCAGCTGCGGCTCGAACGCCTGGATGCCGAGACGGTGCAGGGTAGGCGCACGGTTCAGCAGCACGGGGTGCTCGGTGATGATCTCTTCAAGGACATCCCAGACCTGCGGGCGATAACGCTCAACCATGCGCTTCGCGCTCTTGATGTTCTGAGCGTGGTTGAGGTCAACCAGACGCTTCATCACGAACGGCTTGAAGAGCTCCAGAGCCATCTGCTTGGGCAGACCACACTGGTGCAGCTTCAGCTGCGGACCAACGACGATGACCGAACGGCCCGAGTAGTCGACGCGCTTGCCAAGGAGGTTCTGGCGGAAGCGGCCCTGCTTGCCCTTGAGCATGTCAGAGAGCGACTTCAGCGGGCGGTTGCCCGGCCCGGTGACCGGACGTCCGCGACGACCGTTGTCGAACAGGGAATCAACAGCTTCCTGGAGCATGCGCTTTTCGTTGTTCACGATGATCTCGGGTGCGCCGAGATCGAGCAGGCGCTTCAGGCGGTTGTTGCGGTTGATCACGCGACGGTACAGGTCGTTCAGGTCGGAGGTCGCGAAGCGGCCACCGTCCAGCTGAACCATCGGGCGCAGTTCCGGCGGGATCACCGGTACGGCATCGAGCACCATGCCCAGCGGGCTGTTGGTGGTGGTCAGGAACGCGTTGACAACCTTCAGGCGCTTCAGGGCGCGGGTCTTGCGCTGGCCCTTGCCATTCTGGATGATGTCGCGGAGCAGCGCGGCCTCAGCCTGCATGTCGAAGTTCTCGAGGCGCTTCTTGATAGCCTCGGCTCCCATGGAGCCCTCGAAGTACAGACCGTAGCGGTCGCGGAGCTCACGGTAGAGGCCCTCGTCACCTTCGAGGTCTGCAACCTTGAGGGTCTTGAAGCGGTCCCAGACCTGCTCGAGGCGCTCGATCTCAGCATCCGCACGCTTGCGGAGGTTCGCCATCTGGCGGTCCGCCGAGTCACGTGCCTTCTTCTTGTCCGCAGCCTTGGCGCCTTCACCCTCAAGACGGGCAAGCTCGTCCTCGAGGTCGCGGGCGATGGCAGCGATGTCGGAGTCCCGCTGGTCGACGAGCTGCTTCTTCTCGAGGTCGTGTTCGGCCTGGAGGTTAGGCAGTTCGGCGTGACGGTTCTCCTCGTCCACCGAGGTGATCATGTAGGCGGCGAAATAGATGACCTTTTCCAGGTCTTTCGGTGCCAAATCAAGGAGGTAGCCAAGACGCGACGGAACGCCCTTGAAGTACCAGATGTGTGTCACGGGAGCGGCCAGCTCGATGTGGCCCATGCGCTCACGGCGCACCTTGGCACGGGTGACCTCAACGCCACACCGCTCACAGATGATTCCCTTGAAACGCACGCGCTTGTACTTGCCGCAGTAGCATTCCCAGTCACGCGATGGGCCGAAGATCTTCTCGCAGAAGAGTCCGTCCTTCTCAGGCTTGAGGGTGCGGTAGTTGATGGTTTCCGGCTTCTTGACTTCGCCGTACGACCAACCGCGGATCTCTTCCGCGGTGGCCAGGCCGATTCGCATGTGGCCGAATGAGGATTCGCTGGACATATGGTCCCTGTCTCTCTTTATTCTCTAAATTCACAAAGTCTTATGGGTGCGGGGCGAGGAGGGGTGCACCGAACCGGCGTTCAATCGAACGCCGGCTCGGCGCTGTGAAAGCTAAACCTCTTCGACGGAACTCGGCTCGGCCCGTGAGAGGTCGATGCCCAGCTCTTCCGCGGCCCGGAAGACTTCTTCATCCGAGTCACGCATCTCGATCGTGGTGCCGTCCGTGGAAAGTACTTCCACGTTCAGGCACAGCGACTGCATTTCCTTGATCAGAACCTTGAAGGATTCCGGAACACCCGGCTCGGGGATGTTCTCGCCCTTGACGATTGCCTCGTACACCTTGACGCGTCCGTGGATGTCATCAGACTTGATGGTCAGGAGTTCCTGCAGCGTGTAAGCCGCACCGTAAGCCTCGAGGGCCCACACTTCCATCTCACCGAAGCGCTGGCCGCCGAACTGCGCCTTACCACCCAGCGGCTGCTGCGTGATCATCGAGTACGGGCCGGTGGACCGGGCGTGAATCTTGTCATCCACCAGGTGGTGGAGCTTCAGGATGTACATGTAGCCAACGGAGATCGGATCCGGGAACGGCTCGCCGGAGCGGCCGTCGAACATGCGTGCCTTGCCGGACTCGCCGATGAGGCGGTGTCCGTCGCGGGTGACGTTCGTGGAACCAAGAAGACCGACGATCTCGTCCTCGGTAGCGCCGTCGAACACTGGTGTCGCGACGGTGGTGGTGTCAATCTCCCGGGGAAGGTTCGGAAGGTTCTTGAGCCACTCGGGCTCGCCCTCGATCTTCCAGCCCTGCTTGGCAGCCCATCCAAGGTGGATCTCGAGGACCTGGCCGACGTTCATACGGCCCGGAACACCCAGCGGGTTCAGGACGATATCGACAGGGGTTCCGTCCTCGAGGAACGGCATGTCCTCGATCGGCAGGATCTTGGAGATGACGCCCTTGTTGCCATGACGGCCGGCCAGCTTGTCGCCGTCCGTGATCTTGCGCTTCTGGGCAACGTAGACGCGCACCAGCTGGTTGACGCCCGGGGGCAGCTCGTCGTCATTGTCGCGGTCGAAGATGCGGACACCGATGACCGTGCCGGATTCCCCGTGGGGAACCTTCAGCGATGTGTCGCGAACCTCGCGGCTCTTCTCGCCGAAGATGGCACGCAGCAGGCGCTCTTCCGGGGTCAGTTCCGTTTCACCCTTGGGGGTAACACGGCCAACCAGGATGTCGCCGGCCTCGACCTCCGCACCGATGTGGATGATGCCGCGCTCATCGAGCGCGCCAAGCACCTCTTCGGAGACGTTCGGGATGTCGCGGGTGATTTCCTCGGCACCAAGCTTGGTGTCGCGGGCGTCAACCTCGTGCTCCTCGATGTGGATCGAGGTCAGGACATCGTCGGAGACGATGCGCTGGGACAGGATGATCGCGTCCTCGAAGTTGTGGCCTTCCCAGGACATGAACGCAACGAGCATGTTCTTGCCGAGCGCGAGCTCGCCCTGGTCCGTGGAGGGACCGTCCGCGATGATCGTGTTGTACTCGACGCGGTCGCCCTCGCCAACCAGCACACGCTGGTTGTAGGCGTTGCCCTGGTTGGAGCGCGCGAACTTCATGATCGGGTAGTTGGTCTCGGTGCCGTCATCATTCAGGACGGTCACCAGATCAGCCGATACCTCTGACACCACACCAGCTTTGTTGGCCGTTACGGCGTCACCGGCGTCAACGGCGGCGTTCCGCTCCATACCGGTGCCCACGAGGGGCCGCTCGGAACGGAGCAGGGGCACGGCCTGACGCTGCATGTTCGCACCCATGAGGGCGCGGTTGGCGTCGTCGTGCTCCAGAAACGGGATCATCGCGGTTGCGACGGACACCATCTGGCGCGGGGAGACATCCATGTACTCAACGTCGGCGGCTTCGACGAGAACGGGCTCGCCTGAACCACCACGGGTACGCACGAGGACCATGTCCTCTTCGAACTTGTTGTTCGAATCGAGCGGCGCGTTTGCCTGGGCAATCAGCCGCTCAACCTCGTCGTCTGCCGTGAGGTAGTCGATCTGGTCGGTGACGACGCCGTTCTCAACCTTGCGGTACGGGGTCTCGATGAAACCGAAGGTGTTGATCCGGCCGTAGGATGCCAGCGAGCCGATCAGGCCGATGTTCGGGCCTTCAGGAGTTTCGATCGGGCACATGCGGCCGTAGTGGGACGGGTGAACGTCACGGACCTCCATGCCGGCGCGGTCACGGGAAAGACCACCCGGGCCCAGCGCGGACAGGCGGCGCTTGTGCGTCAGTCCGGCGAGCGGGTTGTTCTGGTCCATGAACTGCGATAGCTGGGAAGTTCCGAAGAATTCCTTGATCGCAGCGACAACCGGGCGGATGTTGATCAGGGTCTGCGGCGTGATCGCCTCGACGTCCTGGGTGGTCATCCGCTCGCGGACAACGCGCTCCATACGGGACAGGCCGGTGCGGACCTGGTTCTCGATGAGCTCACCGACGGCGCGGATGCGGCGGTTGCCGAAGTGGTCGATGTCATCGACCTCAACGCGCAGCTCCACGTCTTCGCCGTCACGCTTGCCCGTCAGGGTGGTTTCCCCGGCGTGCAGTGCAACCAGGAACTTGATCATCGCGACGATGTCATCGATGTTCAGGACCGAGGCGTCAGAATCACCGAGGTTCTTGTCGATGCCGAGTTTGCGGTTGATCTTGTACCGGCCAACCTTCGCCAGGTCATAGCGCTTGGAGTTGAAGTACAGGTTATCCAGCAGCGTCTTGGCAGCCTCGACCGTGGGCGGCTCTCCCGGGCGGAGCTTGCGGTAGATATCCAGCAAGGCGTCTTCCTGGGTCTCCGTAGCGTCCTTCTCGAGGGTGGCGCGGATGGAGTCATACTCGCCGAATGTCTCGAGGATCTGGCCTTCAGTCCAGCCAAGGGCCTTGAGGAGCACGGTGACCGACTGCTTGCGCTTGCGGTCAAGGCGTACGCCAACCTGATCGCGCTTGTCGATCTCGAGCTCGAACCAGGCACCACGAGACGGGATGATCTTCGCGCTGAAGATGTCCTTGTCACTGGTCTTGTCCGCAGCGCGCTCAAAGTATGCGCCGGGGGAACGAACGAGCTGGGAGACAACGACACGCTCGGTGCCGTTGATGACGAACGTACCCTTCTCCGTCATCAGCGGGAAGTCGCCCATGAACACGGTCTGCTGCTTGATCTCGCCCGTGTTGTTGTTCATGAACTCGGCCTTGACGTACAGCGGGGCCGCGTAGGTTGCGTCGCGGTCCTTGCACTCAGCCATGGTGTACTTCGGATCAGCGAATTCAGGCTCCGAGAAGCTCAGGGACATGGTGCCCTGGAAGTCCTCGATCGGAGAAATCTCTTCGAAGATGTCAGCGAGGCCGGAAGTGGTGGCCACACCCTGGAGGCCCTGCTTCAGCGCTTCTTCAACTCGCGCCTTCCAGCGCTCGTTGCCTACCAGCCAGTCAAAGCTGTCTGTCTGCAGGGCGAGAAGATTGGGAACGTCCAGCGGTTCGTGAATCTTTGCGAATGATAGCCGGGGTGCGGCGCCGTCGGCGTCGACCTGGCTGGTAGCGGTTGCATTAAGTGAGGTGCTCGGGGCGACCAAGAGGGATCCTTCCACAGACCAACAGGCGTGTTCTTACGATCACTCCCTGCACCGGTTAGGTGCCAACCTGACGCCCGCATTCGCTCATCGGATACAGCCCAGAGGGAAGCCAATGAGGGCAACCCGACTTTTCCGTTAAATGACGAATGCGTGGCAAAGCCCACCGCTATATGAAGGCTGAGGTTATGAGGGAAGACGCAAATATCTACTGTACGTCAGGGTAGCGACAATGTCCAACCGGATGTGGTATACGGGTTCGACGGCAATCGATCGCAGCAAGATGGTTTCAGTGAATGGTCATTAGCTGAAAAGCGACGGTGTGGCGGTAATCTTGAAGAAGGACGCGCCGGCAGCACCATGCGCCGTGCAATTCGATGACGAAAGCGAGCGGAACCTCCCATGAACAGTCCCGAGCAGAACCCCCAGGATGTTGTCATCGTAGGCGGTGCACGCACTCCGCAGGGCCGCCTCAATGGACAGCTGGCAGCCTTCACCGCAGTCGAGCTTGGCGCCTTCGCCGTTGCCGGTGCGCTGGAACGGTCCGGAGTGTCGGCCGCAGATGTGGACGCCGTCATCCTGGGGCACGTTGTGCAGGCCGGTTGTGGCCAGAACCCAGCACGGCAGACCTCCATCAAGGCCGGCATCGGCTGGGATGTTCCTACCGTGACGGTCAACAAGGTCTGCCTTTCCGGCCTCACCGCGGTGATTGACGCTGCACGGCTGATCCGCAGCGGAGAGGCGAGCGTCGTCGTCGCCGGCGGACAGGAATCCATGACGCATGGTCCTCACCTGCTTCCGGGTGCCCGCCAGGGTTGGACCTACGGCACAATGCCCGCAGTCGATTCCGTTGCGCACGACGGCCTCACCGACGCTTTCGACTCCGAATCGATGGGCGCGTCGACCGAACGCGGCAACACGGGCCTGGGTATCGACCGGACAGCACAGGACGAGGTCGCAGCATCCTCACACCAGCGTGCCGCGGCAGCAACAGAGTCCGGAGTGTTCAAGGACGAGATTGTTCCCGTGCACGTTCCGCAGCGCAAGGGCGATGACCTGGTTGTCTCCGCGGATGAGGGGTTGCGGCCCAACACCACCGTCGAAACCCTCGCCGGATTGAAGCCCGCCTTCGCGAAGGATGGCACCATCACTGCGGGGAACTCCTCCCCACTGTCCGACGGCGCGGCCGCCCTGGTACTGACCAGCCGGGAGAATGCGGAAGCCAACGGCTGGGAGATCCTTGCCGTTGTAGGGCGCCCCGGCCAGGTGGCGGGACCAGATAATTCCCTGCACTCCCAGCCGTCCAAGGCCATTGAGCAGGCTCTCGACCGCGCTGGGTGGAGTACCGCTGACCTCGATTTTGTCGAGATCAACGAAGCTTTCGGTTCGGTTGCCTGCCAATCCCTCAAGGACCTCGACCTGCCGCTGGACAAATGCAATATCCACGGCGGTGCGATCGCGCTCGGCCACCCTATTGGCGCATCAGGGGCACGGCTCGCCCTCCATGCGGCACTGGAACTGCAGCGCAGAGGCAGCGGAAAAGCCGCGGTATCCCTCTGCGGCGGCGGCGGCCAGGGCGAGGCGCTGCTGCTGTACCGCGACTGACACCCGGCGTGCCCTGCGGTGCCCGCAGACCATCAGGCCGCAGACATAAAACAGCCCCGGAACCAGATGGTTCCGGGGCTGTTTTAGAAGGTTCGAAGAACCTACTTGAGGGTGACGGTAGCGCCGGCGGCCTCGAGGGCCTCCTTGGCCTTCTCTGCCGTTTCCTTGTTGGCGCCTTCGAGAACAGCCTTCGGTGCACTGTCTACAACGTCCTTGGCCTCTTTCAGGCCGAGGGAGGTGAGGGCGCGAACTTCCTTGATAACCGCGATCTTCTTGTCGCCGGCAGCTTCGAGGATGACGTCGAAGGAATCCTTCTCTTCCTCAGCAGCTTCGCCTGCGCCGCCGCCGCCGGGGCCTGCAACTGCAACTGCAGCAGCGGTGACGTCGAAGGTCTCCTCGAACAGCTTGACGAAGTCCGAGAGTTCGATGATGGACAGTTCCTTGAAGGCTTCAATGAGCTCTTCGTTGGTGAGCTTTGCCATGGCTAAAGCATCCTTCCTGATGTGGTGCGCGCGGCACCGGAGTGTGGTGGGTGAGAATTACTTCTCTTCGGGGGCAGCTGCTTCTTCGGCAGCCTCGGCAGGAGCGGCATCCGCGGCTGCGGGTGCCTCCTCTGCCGCGGGAGCTTCGGCGGTTGCCGCAGGTGCAGCGTCCCCGTTCTCCTCCAACTTGATGCGCAGGGCATCGACGGTGCGGGCAAGTGCGGACATGGGTGCCTTGAGGACACCTGCCACACGGGCCAGCTGGAACTCACGCGACTCAAGAGCAGCAAGAGCGACTACCGCCGTAGCGTCGAGGGCCTTGCCCTCGAAGTAACCGGTCTTGATGACGAGCTGTGGGTTGGTCTTCGCGAAATCCGTCAGGCTCTTTGCCGCAGCAACGGCGTCACCCTTGATGAAAGCGATTGCAGTGGGTCCGGCAAGCTGGCCTTCGAACGCGTCGATGCCGGCTTCCTTGGCTGCAATGCCAGTCAGGGTGTTCTTGACGACAGCGTATTTGGTCTCGGCGCCGAGTGAACGGCGCAGTTCCTTAAGCTGTGCAACGGAGAGCCCACGGTATTCGGTTAGGACAGCAGCGGTGGATTCCTTGAAATCAGTGGTGATCTCATCCACGGCCGAAACCTTTGTTGGCGTTGCCATAACCCTCCTTCCGGGGAATTGGTGCCGGTGATCGGCCCAATAAAAACGCCCCGCGCAGATGCACGGGGCTTGACCACTCAGAGCTTGTTACTCTCCGGAAGGTTTAGCTTCGTTCACCTGCGCTGGCCGCCCTTACGGGAACTTTCAGATGCACACAAGAAGCTGAACGAATTCAGTCAGGTGTTCATCGACCGACGGTCTTTGGTACTTCAACCTTACGGGACAGGGGCGGAGCGGCCAAATTGGCCGCCCTACCCCTTCATCCCGCGGACTCCAGCTTCTTCTGCCAGGCGGCGGTATATCCCTCAGGTGTGAATCCAAGCTCAATATTGACGTCAAGCATGTGCCGGTTCT
Organism: Arthrobacter sp. PTI12; assembly: GCF_056679915.1. NCBI lineage: Bacteria > Bacillati > Actinomycetota > Actinomycetes > Micrococcales > Micrococcaceae > Arthrobacter > Arthrobacter sp. PTI12. The sequence continues at coordinate 2,910,281 of NZ_CM155256.1, forward strand.
CCTCGGCATTCCACGTGTAGACCTGCCGCGTTTCCGGCCAGACGTCGGGAACGGCAAGCAGGTTCGCCGCCTTGAGCCACATCCCCAGCCGGTGACCGCGGTGGGCGGAAACCACCAGGGTGTCCTCCTGATACGCCGTTCCAGGCTTCTCCGCGCGCCTTTCGAGGATGGTATGACCGACCAGGTGTCCGCTCGGCCTATGTAGAACGGCCCGAACGAGACTGCTGCCGCCCTCACGTTCAAGGCGGCCCTCATTCTCACGCACGCGACCTCCATCCCACACCTCTTCTTCCCAGTCCAGTTCCCCCATCGGGACGTCGGTGCTCATGGTCTTCCGCAAGTGTGCGTACTCCTCGAGGAGCTCATCGGGGCAGCGGTCCACCCAGTCCACTACGGCATAATCCGGACCTGCGATTTTGGCGGCATCAGCGGTAAGCGCTGTGAGCCGGCAGGAGTTCCAATTCACCGGAAGCACGCTGCACCGGTCCACCTGCGCGAGGGAGAATCCGCGTGCGGTGGCGAAACAGGCAGCGAGCGACGTCGACGGGAAGGCGCCTGCCCCTGTTGCCGGAGTGAGTACCCTGGCCGGATCGAAACCGGCCCGGTGGTCCGTCCACCCCATGATCGTGGAGCGACCGCGCCGCTGCCCATGGTCCTCGACAGCGGCGTAGAGGGCTGAGCCGAAGCCCAGCCTGCGACGCTCAGGATGGACGATGACGAACGCGTAGCAGGTTTGAAGATTGTCCGTGAGCGGTACGTCCACGACGGCCTTGCCCACCACCCGCTCCCCCTCAAAAGCAAGGAAGATGGCCCGCTCCTCGTAATGATTCGGTTTAGAGCTCTCGAACCGCGTCTGTGCCGTATGGCAGTGATCGTCATTGCCCCACACCTCACGTTCAATGAGGTTGCTGAGCTCCGAGGCGGCAATGAACGGTTGGGCCTCGGGTACATCCAGGGACTCCGGCAGCACGTACGGCCGAACACTCACGTCGGTAATGGTCATGGTGAGAATTCTCGCTTTGTGATTGGGGAATGTCAATCACTTTCTTGACTGCAATGGCTCCCCGCTGGGAACACGCACGAAAAAGGCGGGTGCAGCAATAGCCGCACCCGCCTCAACACATCGAATCCCTAGGCGTCTGCCAGGACCTTGGTGACGTTCGGGTCAACCGAGATGCTCGGTCCGAAGGTGGTGGTGACCGTTGCCTTCTGGATGTAGCGGCCCTTGGAAGCTGACGGCTTCAGGCGGAGCACTTCTTCCAGCGCAATCGCGTAATTCTCGGCCAGCTTGCGCTCGTCGAAGGAGACCTTACCGATGATGAAGTGGAGATTGGAGTGCTTGTCGACGCGGAAGTCGATCTTTCCACCCTTGATGTCGGTGACAGCCTTGGTGACGTCGGGGGTGACGGTACCGGTCTTCGGGTTGGGCATGAGGTTACGGGGACCCAACACCTTACCGAGGCGGCCAACCTTGCCCATGAGGTCAGGGGTGGCAACTGCTGCGTCGAAATCGACCCAACCGCCGGCTACCTTCTCGATCATGTCGTCTGACCCGACGAAATCGGCTCCGGCAGCAATTGCCGCCTCAGCCTTGTCACCTGTTGCGAAGACCAGGACGCGCTTGGTCTTGCCGGTGCCGTGAGGCAGGTTAACGGTGCCGCGCACCATCTGGTCTGCCTTACGGGGATCAACGCCGAGGCGGAAAGCCACCTCTACCGTTGCGTCGAATGATGAAGGATTGGTTTCCTTCGCCAGGGCTACTGCCTCTACCGGCGCGTACTGCTTGTTCGCGTCGATCTTGGCGGCAGCTGCCTCATATGCTTTGCTGCGCTTTGCCATCTGCTCTTTCTCCTTATGCAGTTGTGGTCTACGGACCGCGCTGGGCCCTGCCACAGACATCCTGTGCCCGTATGGCACGGTGTCATTCTTTGATCTATCAGTGGTTGTCGATGTTAGTCGACGGAGATGCCCATCGACCGGGCGGTACCGGCGATGATCTTGGCTGCTGCCTGGACATCATTGGCGTTGAGGTCTTCCATCTTCATGGTGGCGATTTCCTCAACCTGCGCCCGGCTCAGCTTGGCAACCTTGACGGTGTGCGGCGTAGCCGAACCCTTCTGCACGCCTGCTGCCTTCTTGATCAGCTCGGCGGCCGGCGGGGTCTTGGTGACGAAGGTGAACGAGCGATCCTCGTACACCGTGATTTCAACGGGAATAACGTTCCCGCGCTGGGATTCTGTTGCGGCGTTGTACGCCTTGCAGAACTCCATGATGTTGACACCGTGCTGGCCAAGTGCCGGACCGATCGGAGGAGCCGGGTTGGCGGCGCCTGCGTTGATCTGCAGCTTGATGAGGCCGGTGACCTTCTTCTTGGGGGCCATGAAAGGGTCCTTTTCTTACATTTCGTTCCTCGGGACAGGAGCGTCCCGGGGATGGTGACCGCCATGGCGTGGCGGCCGGCCGTCCTGACGGGTCAAAGCGGACCCGTCGAAGACGAAACTTACTGGATCTTGGTTACCTGGTTGAACGAGAGGGTAACCGGGGTCTCGCGCTCGAAGATGGAAACCAGCACAACGAGCTGCTGGGATTCCGGCTTGATCTCGGAGATGGTGGCCGGAAGAGTCTCGAAGGGACCCTCGTTGACGGTGACGGACTCGCCGACCTCGAAGTTGACCATGGCTGGTGTGACCTGTGCGCGCGCCGGCTTACCTGCCTCGCCGCCACTCTTCACGATGGTGTGCTCCAGCATCGAGAAAACCTCATTGAGGCTCAACGGCACGGGATCATGCGCGTTACCGACGAACCCTGTGACGCCGGGGGTGTGCCGAACCGCGCCCCACGACTCATCCGTGAGGTCCATGCGTACCAGCACGTAGCCCGGGATACGGACGCGGTTCACGATCTTGCGCGTGGTGTTTTTGATCTCCACGACTTCTTCCATGGGCACCTGGATCTCGAAAATGAAATCCTCCATGTCCAGGGTCTGGATACGGGTTTCCAGGTTCGCCTTTACGCGGTTCTCATAACCGGCGTAGGAGTGGATCACGTACCAGTCGCCGTCCTGGCGACGAAGCTTCGACTTGAACTCGGCAACCGGGTCCACTTCGGGTTCCGGAGCCTCCTCAGCAGAGTCCGCCTCAACCGAGGTTTCTTCGCTCGTAGCGGCGTCATCACTGGCAGAGGAGTCATCGCTGGGAGCGGAGTCATCGCTAGCAGCGGCGTCATCACTGTCCGCGGGCGCAGCGGTATCAGCAGGGGCGTCTTCCGCACCTGCTGCTGTTACCTGATCCTCGGTACCCAGATCTTCCTCGTCGGTTGTGATCTGTCGTTCGAGTTCTTGCTCGGACACCTAGCTGCCTGCTTTCTGGATTGCTGTGCTTGCTCGATACTGCCTCTTGAGGGCAGAAACTAGCTGCCGCCGAAGACCCACACCGCACCGGCGCCGAACAACAAGTCCAAACCGGTGACGATGAGCATCATGATGATCACGAACACCAGGACGGTGATAGTGAACCGGATCAGTTCCTTGCGGGTGGGGACAACCACCTTGCGCAGTTCGGCGATGACCTGACGTACAAACAGGATGATCCGACCGAAGAATCCACGCTTCGGACTCTCCTTGCCGGCGGGGTTTCCCTTGGAGCTGCTTTCAGCCGTATCGGTCACCTTCAACCTCACCAATCCTGTAGGTACCTGAGCTGGCCGCACTGACCCATCACTCATAGAGCGTTCAACGCCGCACTGCCGCATGCTGTCCATGACGGTGATGCGCAGGGCAGACAGGACTCGAACCTGCAACCTGCGGTTTTGGAGACCGCTGCGCTACCAATTGCGCCACTACCCTTTGGAGTGAAGATTCGCTGCTGCCCCTACCCTCAGCAATACCGCTGCGCAGGCACGGACCATCATGGCGACTTCAACACCGAGGAACTAGTCTACGCAATCACGGACCCAACGTCGAACCGGACGAACCTCGCGCGTTCGAACGCCTCCTGCCCCGTCGTCCAGTGCGCCGCGACAGGCTGTGTTCAGCGGGTAAGCCCTAAGCTGAGACAAGGCTTACACCCGAGCCTGACCTCATCTCCAAGACCAACCCACCTCAACTGACGGGAAGACCATGACTGCCGCTGATGCCCTGTCCCAGCACTCCAACGGACGCGTGTCCCAGCGAATCGGCGCGATTGCAGAGTCAGCGACGCTGGCCGTCGACGCCAAGGCCAAAGCGCTGAAGGCGGCAGGACGGCCTGTAATAGGCTTCGGCGCCGGCGAGCCGGACTTCCCCACACCGGATTACATCGTGGATGCCGCAGTCGACGCAGCTCGTCAGCCCCGGTTCCACCGCTACTCCCCCGCAGGAGGGCTGCCGGAACTCAAGCAGGCTGTTGCCGAGAAGACCCTGCGTGATTCCGGTTATGAGGTGGACCCGGCCCAGGTTCTGGTGACCAACGGCGGCAAACAGGCAGTCTACGAGTCGTTCGCCACGCTGCTGGATCCGGGCGACGAGGTGCTGGTCCCGACCCCGTACTGGACCACCTACCCGGAGGCCATCCGGCTGGCCGGAGGAGTCCCGGTCGAGGTTTTTGCCGGCCCGGAGCAGTCCTACCTGGTATCCATCGACCAACTCGAGGCCGCACGGACGCCGCGCACCAAGATCCTGCTCTTCGTTTCCCCCTCCAACCCCACCGGCTCGGTGTACTCCCCGGAACAGGTTCGCGAAATCGGTGAGTGGGCGGCCGGTCACGGCCTGTGGGTAGTCACGGACGAGATCTACGAACACCTCACCTACGACGACGTCCCGTTCACCTCCATTGCGACAGCCGCACCCTCGCTGGGCGACCGCGTGGTGATCCTGAACGGCGTGGCCAAGACCTATGCAATGACGGGCTGGCGCGTAGGTTGGATGATCGGCCCGAAGGACGTGGTGAAGGCAGCAACCAACCTGCAGTCACACGCAACGTCGAACGTGGCCAATGTGTCACAGATGGCGGCTCTCGCAGCTGTGTCCGGACCACTGACCGCGGTGGAGGAGATGAAGAAGTCCTTCGACCGCCGTCGTCGTGCCATGGTTTCCGGGCTGAACAAGATTGACGGTATCCAGTGCCCCACACCGCACGGCGCGTTTTACGCGTATGCGGATGTCCGCGAACTCCTCGGCAGGGAGCTTGCCGGTGCACGGCCGGCGACGTCGGCGGAACTGGCTGCCCTGATCCTCGACACCGTCGAGGTAGCGGTGGTTCCCGGTGAAGCTTTTGGACCGAGCGGATATCTTCGACTTTCCTACGCGCTTGGCGACGAAGACCTCGCGACCGGCGTCGGCCGCCTCCAGGAGTTCCTCGGTTCAGCGCGCTGACTTGCGCGCTTGGCGCTGCGGCGGCCGCCGCGGGCCCTGGTGACCTGCGCTTCATCCGGCGGCCACCGCGATGCCCCGGAGTGGTTGGGCATCGCGGAGCGGGCAGGGCCCGCGGTGGCCGTCGCATAACGCACCCCGCGAAGACCAGGGACGCTAGAGCAGCCGGCGCTCCGCCGCCCAGCGGGTGAGCTCGTGCCGGGAGGAGAGCTGCAGCTTCCGCAGCACCGCTGACACGTGGGTCTCGACGGTCTTGATGGAAATGAACAACTCCTTCGCGACCTCCTTGTAGCTGTAACCGCGGGCGATCAGCCGCATCACTTCGAGTTCCCGGGCGGACAGCCGGTCGAGTTCGCTCTCGGCGGCCGCTACCGCTGCGGTGCCGAACGCATCGAGCACAAAGCCGGCGAGCCGCGGCGAGAACACTGCATCGCCTGACGCCACGCGCAGCACCGCGTTGGAGATGTCAGCGCCCGTGATGGTCTTGGTGACATATCCGCGCGCACCTGCCCGGATGACGGTGACTACGTCTTCGGCGGAATCGGACACGCTGAGCGCCAGGAACCGCGTGGTCTGGCGGACGTCACCGCATCCTGCGATCACCTCAGCGCCTCCCCCGCCTTTGCCTCCCGGCAGATGAACATCGAGGAGGACTACCTGCGGCTGCTGTTCCAGGATGACCGCGATGGCCTCCTCCACCGTGGCTGCCTCACCGACAACCCGGACACGGCCGTCGAGATCCGCCTTCACACCGGACCGGAAAATGGCGTGGTCATCAACAACGACGACGGTGATCGGCTCAGTCATGCGGAGCTCCTGCTTCCTCTTCGGGCATGGTCAGTTGAACTTCCGTTCCCGCTTCCGAGCTTCGGATCCGCGCGGTACCTCCGTGGCGCTGCATGCGGTTGATGACCGACTCACGGATGCCCAACCGATCGGCCGGAACCGCTTCCGGATCAAAACCGGCACCGCGGTCGCGGACAAACACCTGCGAGACAGCAGTCCCGGCCTCAAGATAGACGGAGACAGCGCCGCCCGCATGCTTGGCTGCATTGAGGATGGCCTCGCGGGTTGCCTGCACCAAGGCATCCTGGCGCGGAGTCATGGGTGCCTCTCCCACGGAGACGACGTCGACGGGATGCCCGTATTCCTCTTCCACCTCCGCTGCAACCGCCTTGACGCGGTCCGCGAGGTTCCCGGTCCGCTCCGCCGTATCTGCGTAGAGCCACCGACGCAGTTCCCGTTCCTGTGCCCGCGCGAGCCGGATGACATCCTGCTCGGAGGCTGCACGGTTCTGGATCAGTGCCAGCGTCTGCAGCACGGAGTCATGGAGGTGGGCCGCGATTTCCGCGCGCTGGGTTTCACGGACACGCGCCGACCGCTCAGCCTCAAGGTCCTTCCAGAACTTCAGGCCCCACGGCGCCAGTACCAGCCCTACACCGCCGAGCACCGCTGCCGTGGCCAGCAGCACCGGCCAGGTGAACTCCCAGGACAGCGACCCGGAAACAAGAATCAACAGGCCGACCATCACCAGTACCAGGCCCGCAGCCAGCCGTGCCACACCTTCAGCCCGGGTGGCCCCCGCGTTATCCATCAGCCGGGCGCGGCGGGTTTCGTCGAGCTGGGACCACGCGAGAACGGCGCCAAGGGCCACCGCGCCGACCGGTACCAGCCAGCCCCACTGGACGGTCACCCCGAGCTGCTGGGCCACCAATGCGGCCGCGACCACGAGGAGCCCGACGCCGATCATCACCTCCCTGCTGCCCGCAGCACCGAATGACCGCGGCGGTTTGGATCCCGGTCCTGCGAGGACGGGCGCGCCCAGCCGCAGGCCGGCGGGAGTCGCTACGCCCCGCCGTCGTTCTTCAGTGGTGGGAACCAGCAGCCACAGCCAGCCATAGAGAACGACGCCGACACCGCCCACCAGGGAAAGCGCCACCATGGAGATGCGGGCGACCCGCAACGAGACTCCGAGGTGTGCTGCCAGGCCGCCGCAGACGCCCGCGATGAGGGCATCATCGGAGCGGAGCAGCGGGGGTCTCATGAGTCAATCCAAGCACGCTCAGGGCTCGCCGTTACCCGTTCTCAGGGGAATACCGCCGTAGCTCAGGGATGGTTCAGGGTCAGCCCCGATGGTTGGAACGCCGGCGGAGGACAAGGATGAAGATATGAACTCGCATGATGGCCCTTCCTCCTCGCCCCGGGACGCTGACGGCGCTCCGGAATCCGCTGCAGGCAGCGGATACCCCCACGCATATGACGGCGGCCAGCCGGGTGCAACACCCGGTGGTTCCCCGGGCGCCGCTTCCAGCACTCCACGCGCCGGCTCCGGTGCCGGCTTCTTCGGCTGGGTCCGGAGCCTGCGGGTGACCCGGGGGCAGGACCGCTGGATCGGCGGAGTCGCAACCGGCATTTCCGCCCGAACCGGGCTGGACGTGGTCCTGGTCCGCGGACTTTTTGTGGTGCTCGCAATCTTCGGCGGAATCGGGCTGCTCGCCTATGGGCTTGCGTGGGCACTCCTGCCGGAACCCGACGGTCGCATCCACGCGGAATCCGCTGCACGCGGCAGCTGGACGTCCGGCATGACCGGTGCCCTGGTTGTTTCCCTCCTCGGGCTGTGGCGCCCCAACGCGCCGTTCTTCGGCAATACCGGCGGATTCGGCGGGTTCATCTGGAGCCTGTTCTGGATCGGGGTTGCGGTGTTCATTGTCTATTGGATCTCCAACGCCAACCGGAACAGGAACAGCAACGATGGAGCGGGGACCGGCAGCGCTACCGGTACCGCGCCCACTGACGTCTATTCGATGGCTCCTCCTCCCACCCGACCATTCATCGGCCCGACCCGCCCTCCGGTCAAGGCCGTCGCTAAAGCGTCGGCACCGCGCCCCACGGGAGCCGACGTCGCCATCTTCCTCGGCGGCGCGCTCCTCCTCGCAGCACTCGTGCTGGTCCTTGACTATGTCGGCGTACTGGCGCTCGGCGGCAGCGTCATCGCTGTGGCACTGGCGACCGGCGTCGTCGTTCTGGGGCTTGGAATTGTCCTGCTGGGAATCCGCGGACGCACGTCCGGCGGACTCGGTTTCCTGGCCGCGGTCGGGATTGCGGCCACCGTTCTTTCGTCAGCGTCGCCCGTGACGGGCAACTGGGTCCTCGCCGATCAGGGCAGATGGTCCATCACGGCCGCAAGCCCGGCATCCGAGGGGTACACCGTCGTCGTCGGCCAGGGCCGCGTGGATCTGACCGGACTCGCGGACATCACTGAGGACGTCATCATCCCCGTCAACGCAGCGGCCGGGAACGTCGGGATCCTGGTTCCGGAAGGCGTTCCAGTTGATGTGCGGTCGCGGCTGGCGCTGAGCTCAACCGAGGTGGTGAGTGCCGGTGAAACCACCAGCGTCGGTGGAATCTGGCAGCCGCGGACCCTGCACCTTAACGAGGACGCAGACGGCCCGCGCATCATTCTCGACATGCGCGGTGTGGTCAGCCACATCACCGTCGCCACCACCGAAACCGCACTCCTGGACACCGAAAGCAGGCAGGAACGATGAGCACCCTCTATCCCAACAAGCACAACCCCAACAAGCATGACGACGACGCACGGCCCCGCGCCGGGACCATCATCTGGGGCGTCCTCGCCATTGTGATTGGCATCCTCGTGCTGGCCGGTGAACTGACAGGCCTGGTGCTTGACCCGGTACTCGTGGCTATGGTGCTCCTCGTCGCCACCGGCGTGGCACTGATCATCGGCGGCATCCTTTCAATGAACCGCCGCAACTGAGCGGTATCAGCCAATCCCCTACTGCCCGTGACATTCCCCTTCCACTACGAAAGCATGGACTAATGAACTCCTTCTTCAACGCCCTCCGCTCCTCCCCCATCAAACGCGCGCCGGGCGGCTGGTTCGGCGGCATCGCCTCCGGGATCGCCCTCAGGTTCGGCTGGTCCGTGGGACTGGTGCGGATCGGCATCCTGCTCAGCTTCCTGCTGCCCGTGATCGGCCTGCCGGTGTACGTAGTGCTCTGGCTGCTGCTGCCCAAGACCGACGGCACGATTGCGCTGGAAAAACTCGTTTCGAATCGCTGACTGTAGGTTCCGGAACCGCCGCGGGGTCTTCACAAACCCCCGCGGCGGTTCAGTGTGTCTAGAATCATACGTGGCTCAAGGAGGCGCCTGACCAGATCACCCAAGTCCACCATTGATTGGAAAACGCCTTAGATGAAGATCGGAATCCTCACCAGCGGAGGCGATTGCCCCGGGCTCAACGCGGTAATCCGCGGAGCTGTCCTGAAGGGCATCAAGACCGACAACCTCGAGTTCGTGGGGTTCCGTGACGGCTGGCGGGGCGTAGTGGAAGGCGACATCATCGACCTTCCGCGGCATGCGGTCCGGGGCATCTCCAAGCAGGGCGGCACCATTCTGGGGACCTCGCGCACCAACCCGTTCGACGGCAAGGGTGGCCCTGACGCGATCAAGGCCACCCTTGACCGGCTCGGCATCGACGCGATGATCGCCATTGGCGGCGAAGGCACCCTGGCAGCGGCCAAGCGCCTCACGGACGCCGGGCTGAAGATTGTCGGCGTCCCGAAGACTGTCGATAACGACCTCGACGCCACCGACTACACCTTCGGCTTCGACACAGCCGTGCAGATTGCCACCGAAGCCATCGATCGGCTCCGGACCACGGGTGAATCACACTCACGCTGCATGGTCGCCGAAGTGATGGGCCGCCACGTTGGCTGGATTGCCCTACACGCCGGCATGGCATCCGGTGCACACGCCATCCTCATCCCCGAACAGCAAACCTCCATCGAACAGGTCTGCGAGTGGGTCACCGATGCCAGGGACCGCGGCCACGCGCCGCTGGTGGTCGTCGCCGAAGGCTTTGTCCCCGCACACATGGAGCAGCCGCACTCCGAGCGCGGGCTGGACACCTTCGGCAGGCCGCGCCTGGGCGGTATCGCGGACCAGCTGGCTCCCGAGATCGAGGCCCGAACGGGCATTGAAACCCGCGCCACGGTACTCGGGCACATCCAGCGGGGCGGCGTCCCTTCCGCCTTTGACCGGGTGCTGGCCACGCGTCTCGGTATGGCTGCCGTCGACTCGGTCATCGACGGGCTGTGGGGCACCATGGTCTCGCTCAACGGCACCGAGATCGCACACGTGGGTTTCGATGCCGCGCTCGGCAACCTCAAATGCGTTCCGCAGCACCGCTACGACGAAGCGGCCATCCTCTTCGGCTGAGTACCGCCCGGACGTCTGCCCTTCCCAGCTAACGGGAGTTCCATGAACCTCGAACCAGGCACAATCTCGATCATCCAGTTGGCCTGGTCCAGGCTGCTGGGATTCGACGACGGCGCCATGGCCGGCACATGCCACCGCATCTACCGCGAAGACAACAACGCACCGCTGCTCATGTTCGTGTCCCTCTTCGGGAAGGAAGCGCTGGTCGGCCCCACCTGGGCGCTGGACGCAGCAAAGGATCTGACCGGCGTCGAACTTTCACGGCATTCAACGCTGCTGTCCATGAGCCGCCCGCACGGCGGACGGGGGCTCGGCGAAGCGTACCTGTACTTCTCTGACAACCTGCCGTCATTCCCGGACAGCGGGCCCCTGGTCAGCAGCGACCCCGCGCACGCGCGGGCGCTCGAGCGGCTCTGCCCGCCGGATGATGTGGCCGAGGTGGGGCTGAGCGCTATGGAGAACAGCTGCGTCCTCGTGGACGAGTCCAGCGAACCGCCGCTCCCGCTCGCCGGCGCCGGCTATGACATCTGGGAAGGCATCCTTGCCCACCTCGGCGTCCTCACCGCCCCTGATGAACGCCGGCGGGGTCATGCATCCTATGCAGTGTCGGTTGCCGTGGAGGAATCAATGGCTGCCGGACTCATTCCGCAGTGGCGTGCCCGCACGGACAATGTGGCCTCGCAGCGTACAGCGCTCCGGGCAGGCTTTGTCCACGCAGGGAGCCAGACCTCCGTTGTGCTGGAAAGCGGCGCTGTGCGAGGAGAGGCGGAACAGCGCGGCTAGCTGAACAGCTTCAGCATGTCCGTCCTGCCGAACATGGCTGCGGCGTCGCGGGCCGATGGCGTTCCGGCGTCTGGGCTGGCGCCTGCACTGAGCAACGCTTTCGCTACGTCCGCGTAGCCCTTGAAGACCGCACCGGCCAGCGGAGTCTGGCCGCGATCATTGGGGGCCTCTGCGTCGGCTCCACGTGCAAGGAGGTCCTCGACGACCGACGCGTGCCCGTTGTAGGCCGCGAGCATCACCAGGCTGTCTCCGGCAGCATTGGTCAGCGTGGCCGGCACTCCGGCGTCGAGATACTTCCGCAGGGTTGCGCCGTCACCCTCACGTGCTGCGTCAAGGAGTCGGTGAGCAAGCGCGATTGCTGCGTCAGCCGAAGAATCCGGGGCTTCCTGCTCGGTCATCCCCTACCGCCTTTCAGCAGTCCGGTGGGACGGCCGACAACCTGGCCGGCATCCGTGGCGACAATCAGTTCCTGTGCGGCGGCGTAGTGCTCCTCGCCGTCGACCACGTCTACGCCAGCCTCAGGGTCCACGCTGCGCTTGATGACGGCGAGACCGACAGCACCCATCTCATAATGCTGCCCGACTGAGGTGAGCGTACCCACCGTCCGGCCACCGACGACGACGGCGCTTCCACGCTCCGGAAGGGTGTGCTGGCTTCCGTCCAACTGCAGGAAGACGAGCCGACGCGGCGGGTGCCCCAGATTGTGCACGCGGGCGACGGTCTCCTGGCCCTTGTAGCAGCCCTTCGACAGGTGGACGGCCGTCCGCAGGAGGTCCAGCTCGTGCGGAATGGTGCGTTCGTCCGTCTCCACACCCAGCCGCGGACGCCAGGCAGCGATGCGCAGCGCCTCCGACGCCATGACACCGGCCAGGTTCAGCTCATCCACGGACTGCGCGAGTTCCGCGCGGGGAACCAGGTATTCATGCCAGGGCCGCTCCGCACCCGGGTGTGATTCCTCGCCGACGACACTGTAGGAGTACCCGCCGGTGCGGATGTGTGGCCAGGCGTCCGTCCAGGTGATGTTGTCCGCGAACCGCTCTACCGGCCGGACTGAACCGAGCGTGGCCCAGTCACCAGTGACGTCCGCAATCTCTACCCGAAGCATGAACTTCATGCGGTCAAGCCATGCAGCAAGTGGAGCGGCTTCCCAGCTTTCGGTGAGCAGCCAGGTGGTAGCGCCGTCGTCGACCACGCGGGGGCTGTATTCGATCCGGCCCTGCACGGTGAGCAGGAGCGTTTCAGTCGATTCACCCGGCGCCAGGTCGAGCAGGAGCTGCGAGGAAAGGGTGTTGAGCCAGCTCAGGCGGTCAGGGCCGCTGACGGTGACGACACCGCGGTGGGAAAGATCAACAATGGCCTCGCCGCGGGCCAGGGAACGCTGTTCCCTGAGCGGGTCACCGTAGTGCGCTGCCACCCCCTCATCGGGTGCGCCGGCAGCCACGGCGCCGGGCAGGGAAAGTAGCGGGCTTGAGTAAGTCATACCGTTGGCAACGTCATAGGCTGCAAAGCGTATTCCGGCAAGGGGTATTCCAACGGAGCACTCATACAATCCGCAGTGCCGCTCAGGACGACTTCCTGAGGATCGCGGAGGCATGCGGCTCCAGTGAGCTGCCGTCTGCCGCGATGTCCCAACGCCAGTACAGATCTCCGTTGACCAGGCCCAACAGCCGCGTGGCCGCCGAATAGTCCTTGGCGTGCTGGCCGCGCATCACGAGGTCCGTGGAGAGCTGGATCTGCGGACCCTTGATGCTGCCGTAGTACAGCTCTGCGATACCGCCCGGGTGGACGATTGTGGCCGTGATGTCGAACCCGCCCGCATCATTACGGAACTGCTCGACCTCGTCAGCGCTCTTCAGGGCAGGCACGATGTCCGCCGGCGACAGGCCGGGCCCGACGTCGGCATCGTTCAGTTTGCGGTCCAACGCCCAGAAGCCGGTCTCCACCGACAGCGGACGAAGGGTATTGCCCTCTTCATCCGTCAGCCAGCTCTCAGCGGTGTACTGCACGTAGGGCAGCCCGTGCTGGGTGAACACGGCACGCTGGAAGAAGTGCTCGGAATCAGCGGTGCCCTCGCCCAGCCTGCCGGAGCCCTCCCACGTTCCCAGAAGCCAGGACAGCGGAACGAGCTCGGGAGTCAGGTCCGTCGGTATCTCAAACGACATGGATCAGCGAACGCTACTTCTGGCCCTTGTACAGGCGCGTGACGACGAGTGCAGCGAAGCCGGCCATGCCGAGGCCCGCGATCACCAACAGGGAGATGAAGAAGATTTCCAGCGCAAGAATTGACATGCTTCCATCCTAACGCCGTGTTTCCGCCGGGTGCGCCACTCTGGACGGTTCCGGGAGACACGCGCGTCAGCTCAGCAGGAGCCGCTCGAGGAAATAGGCGAGCGAGCCGATGCCCAGGATCGGAGCGACTCCCACGGCGAGCACGGCCGCCGGATTGAGCGGCGTATCCCTGCTGATGACGAGCCGCCGGCCGGCCATGACGACGGCGCCGCACACCGCGCCGATGATTGCGGCGGCAAGGCCCTCGACATCCGTGAAGATCAGCGCGCACAGTGGTCCGGCGAGCGCCGCGAGGACAACACCGAGCGGCCCGACCATGCGGTCAGGCCAGGGCAGCAGGGCCGTGGCGATTGCGATCAGGACGCTGATTCCCGTCACGAGGGTGACACCGGAGCTGCCCGCGTTCACTCCGAGGTTCTCGGCAGCGACCCAGCCGGCGCCCAGCGCGATGAGCAGCACGCCGGAACTCGCGCCGAGCGTTGATTCGAGGCGGTGACTCTGGCCGGTACCCCGGAGGAGCTGAATGAGGAAGATTGCCCCGACACCGAGGGCCACAGCAACCGGGAGCCAGGTCAGCGCTGCCCCCGAGGGGGAGAAGTAGGCGGCGGCGGTGGCCGCAAGGGCGCTCAGCGCGATGGCCGCGGATTGGCTCTTGCGCGCCGGGACTCCCAGCAGATGCGGCCACCCGATCGCGGCCACGAGGATCAGAACAACGACGGCGACGGCGCTCACCGTCAGCGACACGTAAGAAGCGCCGACGACAGCTATCAGTGCTACCGCCGCAACCAGTGCCGCCATCATCATTCTCACCCCTGCAATACTGCACTACCCACGCGTGAGGCGTCGAAAGCGGCAAATCCGTCCGTGGCCTTCCCGGCGGGATCATTCCCGCGGTGTAGCGAGGGATCAGCCGTTTCGGACGCGATGTTACGGGGGTGCCCCGGGTCACACCGGTATACTGGACTGCAATCCGCTGTCGGCCTGCCGGAACGTCCTGCTGTTTTCGGCACGCGGTCACCGCTGCGCCCGCCCGATGATGCGCGTCCCAATCCCTGGAGGACACATGCCGCACATCCTGATGCTGACGAACAGCCCCGGCTCCTCCGTGGAGATCCTCCCGGCGCTCGAGCTCCTCAACCACAAGGTGCACATCCTTCCCGCCGAGCCCACCGCGCTGCTCGAAACTGAACCGTCCGACGTCGTCATCATCGATGCGCGGAAGGACCTGGTGGGCGCCCGCTCACTGACGCAGCTGCTGCGCGCCACAGGGCTCAGTGCTCCGCTGATGCTGGTTCTCACCGAAGGCGGCATGGCGGCCGTCGCCGCCAACTGGCTGGCCGATGACGTCGTCCTCGACTCCGCCGGCCCGGCGGAGGTAGAGGCGCGGCTGCGCCTTGTCATTTCTCGGGCACATACCGCGGCCGAGGAGGTATCGAGCGAGATCCATGCCTCCGGCGTCGTCATTGATGAGGCCAGCTATACCGCGCGGGTGGGCGGCGAGCCGATGAACCTCACCTACAAGGAGTTCGAGCTCCTGAAGTACCTCGCGCAGCATCCCGGCCGGGTTTTCACCCGTGACCAGCTGCTGCATGAGGTGTGGGGCTACGACTACTACGGGGGCACCCGGACCGTCGACGTGCACGTGCGAAGGCTGCGGGCCAAGCTGGGCCCGGACCATGAGCAGTTGATCGGCACCGTGCGGAACGTCGGCTACCGGTTCACGCTCAGCCGCCAGAGCGGTGACTCGGCAGTCAGTCAGCAGGCATAACGTCAGCCGGCAGGCATAAACAAAGGCTCCCTCCCGCGCTGCGGAGAAGGAGCCTTTGTGTTTGTGGAGGACATACGGGTCGAACGTATCGAGGGCGCCCCACTGGCGCATCCCCCCGGTTGCACTCTTTCGAACGCTTGAAAAGCCTACCCCACGCCGCCCGACGCCGCCAAAATCCTCCCGGAATGGTGGTGCCCGCGGCTACGCTAATCAGATGACTGCAGCTGACGCACCCACCTGGCCCATCCGCACCATCGGCGGTGTCCCACGCGCTGAGGTCCTGCAGGACATCCTCGGCCTCGCCCGTGCTGCGGAAGACGCGGACGGCAACCCTCCGCTGTCCGAACAGACGCTGGTCAACCTGCGTACCTCCTCAGGACATCCGGATTCTCTGCTGGTGTTTGCAACTTATGCCAGTGACGGAAACGGCATCGGCGAGGCGGGTGAGGAGCTGGCCGGCGTCGCCGTCGTCAGCCTTCCACGTGGCGAAAGCCAACCCGGCGTGCTTGAGCTCGTGGTCCGGCCCACCTACCGCAACCAGGGCGTTGGCAGCAGCCTGGTGCGCGTGCTGCAGGACCGCCGGTTGCCGGACCTGCGGGTGTGGTCGCACGGGAATCATGCGGCCGCCGTCGAACTCGCCGGCAAAGCCGGGTTCATCCCGGTCCGTGAACTGTGGCGGATGCGGCAGACGCGCGCCGCACTCGAAGCGACAGTGCCCGACGCCGTGGTGCCTGACGGAGTGCGCCTGCGCACCTTCGAACCGGGCAAGGATGAGCAGGCCTGGCTTGAAGCGAATGCTGCCGCCTTTGCACACCATCCTGAACAGGGCGCCATGACCCGTGAGGACCTGGAGTCGCGGATGGCGGAGGACTGGTTCGATCCACAGGGTTTGATCCTTGCGGTCCGGGAGTCGGACGGGGAGCTGCTCGGTTTCCACTGGACCAAGGTGCACCCCCGCAGCGGCAAACACCCTGCCATCGGCGAGGTGTACGTCGTGGGAGTGACTCCCGCTGCGCAGGGCATGGGACTCGGAAAGGCCTTGACGATTGCCGGAATTGAACACCTGCACTCGCTCGGGCTGCAGGCCATCATGCTGTACGTCGACGCGGACAATACGGCCGCCGTCGCGCTGTACCGTTCGCTGGGCTTCACCCGGTGGGACGTGGACGTCATGTACGCACCAGGTAATACAGCCGGCAACTTGTAAGGTTGAGCAGGGCCTTCACCTGTCCTGCCAGGGCAGGCAGCGCCCCACGCCGGAACCACCAAAGGAGACACTATGGAAGCCGAAACCGCCGCTCGGGTACCGGCACGGTACGGATCATCCGAAGTAGCTCCCGCCCGGGCCACCCAGGACCGCATCGACATCCCGGAGTTCGCCCCGAGCCTGCTGCCGTCAGGCGATATTTCCGCCGACCGCTTCCTGGACCGCGAGCTGAGCTGGCTGCACTTCAACGCCCGAGTACTGGACCTCGCCGAAGACCCGGACCTGGCGCTGCTGGAACGCGTCAACTTCCTGTCCATCTTCGCCTCCAACCTGGACGAGTTTTTCATGGTCCGCGTGGCCGGCCTGAAGCGCCGGATCGCCACCGGGCTGGCCGTCCCGTCCGCCGCCGGCCTCAGCCCCATTGAGCAGCTCGAGACGATCATGGCCGACGGCCTCGCGCTTCAGCGCCGCCATGCCGCCATCTTCGCCGAGCACATCCGGCCCGCACTCACCGGAGAGAACATCCACCTCACCACGTGGGATGAGCTGGATGAAGTTGCACGGCAGGATCTGAACAAGCTGTTCGCCGAGAAGGTCTTCCCCATCCTGACGCCGCTCGCTGTCGATCCGGCGCACCCGTTCCCGTACATTTCCGGGCTCTCTCTGAACCTCGCCGTCGTCGTGCGTAATCCGGTGAGCGACAAGGAACTCTTCGCTCGCGTGAAGGTACCCGACCAGCTGCCGCGGCTGATCTCCGTTGACGGGCCGCGCGCGGGGAACGTGGCAGGCCGGACTGCCCGTTTCATTCCGCTGGAGGAGGTCATTGCGGTCCATCTGGACCAGCTGTTCCCCGGCATGGAGGTCCTCGAGCACCACACCTTCCGGGTTACCCGCAATGAAGACCTCGAGGTTGAGGAGGATGACGCCGAGAACCTGCTGCAGGCGCTCGAGAAGGAGCTGCTGCGGCGTCGGTTCGGCCCGCCCGTCCGGCTTGAGGTCACCACGGACATCAACCCCAGCATCCGCGCCCTGCTCTCCCGCGAGCTTGGTGTTGAGGATGCGGAGGTCTATGACCTGCCCGCTCCCCTGGACCTGAGGGGCCTCAGCGTCATCGCCCGTATTGACCGCGGCGACCTCCACTATCCGAAGCACGTGGCGCACACCAGCCGGGACCTCAATGAGAGTGAAACCTCGAAGGCCGCGAACGTGTTCGCAGCGATGCGGCGCCGGGACATCCTCCTGCACCACCCGTATGATTCCTTCTCCACTTCGGTGCAGGCTTTCCTCGAACAGGCCGCGGTGGACCCGAAGGTCCAGGCGATCAAGCAGACGCTGTACCGGACCTCCGGTGACTCCCCCATTGTCGATGCGCTGATTGATGCTGCTGAGGCGGGCAAGCAGGTGCTCGCGCTGGTGGAGATCAAGGCCCGCTTCGACGAGCAGGCGAACATCTCCTGGGCGCGGAAGCTGGAACAGGCAGGCGTGCATGTCGTGTACGGCATTGTGGGCCTGAAAACCCACTGCAAGCTCTCCCTCGTGGTACGCCAGGAAATCGACGGACTCCGCCGCTACTGCCACATCGGCACCGGCAACTATCACCCGCGCACTGCCCGCTACTACGAGGACCTCGGGCTGCTCACCGCCAACCACCAGGTGGGCGAGGACCTCTCACGGCTGTTCAACCAGCTCTCCGGCTACGCCCCGAAGTCGACCTTCAAACGGCTTCTCGTAGCGCCGCGCTCGGTCCGCTCCGGCCTGATCGAACGCATCGAGCAGGAAATCGCCAACAGTCAGGCCGGCCTCGAAGCCCGCGTCATCATCAAGGTGAACTCGATCGTTGACGAGTCACTGATCGATTCCCTGTACCGGGCCTCGCAGGCCGGAGTTCGGGTGGACGTAATAGTGCGCGGCATCTGCTCGATACGTCCCGGCGTTCCGGGCCTCAGCGAGAACATCACCGTCCGGTCTGTTCTCGGCAGGTTCCTGGAGCACTCACGTGTCTTCGCATTCGCGAACGCAGGAGATCCGGCGGTATTCATTGGTTCAGCTGACATGATGCACCGCAACCTCGACCGCCGGGTCGAGGCGCTGGTCCAGCTGTCCTCACCCGAACACATCACCTACCTGCTGTCACTGATGGACCGCTACCTCGACAGCGGCACGGCGAGCTGGCACCTGGACAGCGACGGAGAGTGGATCCGGCACCACAAGGACGACGACGGCAATCCCCTGAGCGACGTGCAGTCGTGGTTATTGGCCTCCCGTTCCCGCAGCCGTCTGCGGCCCGCCCGCCAGTGATGACGCAGCCGGACACAGCGGTAGAGAGCAGGCAGAGCAAGAAGGGCGCCGCCGTCGTCGCTGCCGGTGCACTGTGCTGGCGCAGGCGCTCGGGTGCGCTGGAAGTCCTTCTCATCCATCGTCCCCGCTATGACGATTGGTCCTGGCCGAAGGGCAAGATCGACGCGGGTGAGACCACACCCGAGTGCGCCGTACGCGAGGTCCGTGAGGAAATCGGCATTACGGTGCAGCTCGGCATCCCTTTGCCGACCATCGAGTACCCGGTGGCGTCCGGCCTGAAGGTGGTGCATTACTGGGCAGCGAAAGTTGACGCCGCCACCCCCCAACCGGATGGCAAGGAGGTGGACGACTTCCTGTGGTGCTCTCCCGAACGCGCCGCCGAGCTGCTCAGCAACCCCTCGGACAGAGAGCCGCTGAACGCCCTGGTTGAAGCGTTTGCTGAGGACCGTCTGGCCACCTGGCCGCTGATCATCGTCCGCCATGCGAAGGCCAAGCCGCGGTCCTCGTGGACCCGCGCAGAGGGCGAGCGACCGCTGGCCGCGTCCGGGCGGCGGCAGGCACAGGCCGTCAGCCGACTGCTCGAGGCCTGGTCCCCCGAGCGCATCATCAGCAGCCCGTGGGACCGCTGCGTGCAGACGATCATGCCGTATGTGAAGCGTTCCGACGCGAAACTGAAACTCGTGGACGCCATTACGGAACGCGACGCCGCCCGCAAGCCTGGACGGGCCAGCAACACCGTTGAGAAGCTGTTCGACCGGCGCGTTCCGGTGGCTGTGTGCAGCCACCGCCCGGTGCTGCCGCTGCTGTTCGACGTACTCCGTGGGCACATGCCGTCCCAGCTGGGCGAGCTGCTGCCGGCGTCGGATCCGTACCTGGCTCCCGGTGAGGCGATCATCTGCCAGGTCAATTGCAGGAAGGCTGGCAAGGTTGTCTCCGTCGAGCAGTTCCGTGCCTACGACGACTGATTCCGGCCGTGTGGGATCCGGTCTTAGACTAAATGCCGTGACTACTCCGGTTCCCACACCCTACGAAGACCTGCTCCGCGACGTCCTGGCTAACGGGACCCCGAAATCGGACCGGACCGGCACCGGAACGCGCAGCGTTTTCGGGCGGCAGCTGAGGTTCGACCTCGCGGAGTCCTTCCCGCTCATCACCACGAAGCGGGTGCACTTCAAGTCAGTGGCCCTGGAGTTGCTCTGGTTCCTTCGCGGCGACTCCAACGTGTCCTGGCTTCAGGAACGCGGGGTGCGGATCTGGAACGAATGGGCTGATGAGGACGGCGAACTTGGCCCCGTCTACGGCGTCCAGTGGCGTTCGTGGCCCACGCCCGATGGCGGCCACATCGACCAGATTGAACGCCTCATCGATGGGTTGAAGACCAACCCTGACTCCCGGCGGCACATCGTCTCGGCCTGGAACGTTGCGGATATCGAGAGCATGGCACTGCCTCCCTGCCACGCCTTCTTCCAGTTCTACGTGGCGGACGGCAAGCTTTCCTGCCAGCTCTACCAGCGCTCCGCGGACACCTTCCTCGGCGTACCGTTCAACATTGCGTCCTACGCGCTGCTCACCCTCATGGTGGCGCAGCAGGTGGGCCTTGAGCCCGGCGAGTTCGTCTGGACCGGCGGCGATGTCCACATCTATGACAGCCATGTTGAGCAGGTTGCCGAACAGCTCTCCCGCGAGCCCTACCCCTACCCCGCACTGCGCCTGAACCGGAAGCCCGAGAGCATCTTCGACTATGAGCTTGAGGATTTCACGGTGGAGAACTACCAGCACCACCCGACCATCAAGGCGCCGATCGCCGTATGAGCGAGTCCCTGAGCGCCGCTGCGCTGGTCGGCAGCCCTGTTGTAGGGATGATCTGGGCACAGACAGTGGACGGCGTCATCGGCCGGGACGGCACCATGCCGTGGCACCTGCCCGAGGATCTGGCACACTTCCGGCGCACCACGCAGGGGCATCCCGTCATCATGGGACGGCGCACCTGGGAGTCCTTCCCGGAGAAGTACCGCCCATTACCCGGCCGCACCAACATTGTGGTGAGTAGACAGGATCCGGACCCGGCAGAATACCGGGGCGCCGTCGTCGTCGGCTCGCTAGAAGAGGCCGTCAGCGAGGCCCAGCGCAGTGAGGGTGCCGACGAGATCTGGATCATCGGCGGCGGTCAGGTGTATGCGGAAGCGGCCCAGCACGCGAACGCCGCTTATGTCACGGTGATCGACTCAGCGGAGGAGGGTGACACCTACGCTCCTGCACTCGCGAATTCCTGGAATCTCGCCGGAGTTGAGCCGTCCGAGGGCTGGACCACCGCGCAGAACGGAACCCGGTTCCGGATTAGCCTGTGGGCCCGGGCGGAGCAAGGTGGGCAGCCCTCCCCATCGCGGGATACCCGCCCCGCTGGGTAGTCTCAGTAGCGGGACGAAGATCAGGCAAGGTAAGAGGCACGGGGAAAAATGACTGGGACGCTGGGGGCAAACCCGGATCAGCTGCGCTCGCTGGCGCAACACTGCAGTGCAGGGGCACAGTCCCTGCTCGACATCTCCGCCAGCGTCTCCGCGGTGGTCAATAATCCCGGGTTCTGGAAAGGCAGCGACGCCGACCAGACGCGCCAGCAGTGGAACACTGTACTGCGGATGCAAATCCTGTCCGCTTCCAACAGTCTCGATCGAGCCAAGTCCGAATTGCTGGAGCAGGCCGTTGACCAGGAGCGCACAAGTTCAGACGCTGATGGGGCTGGCGGGCCGGGCATGACACCGGCGGGCGGATCGGAACGTATGCCCATCCCCGGAGAAGACGGTAACGTGCCGGGTCCGGACTGGTTACTCGGTCCCGATTCGCCGTTTCGTGACGGCTGGGATATGTACCAGCTCATCAAGGCGTTCCCGAACATGCGCGCCGGGCTCTTCGACATCGGCGCGATGCTGACGCCGGCTCTGCGGAGCGGCTTCGGCGACCCTGCCGCCTGGACTGCGCTGCGCAACTCGAACATGCTCAGCGGCTTCTTCAACACCTCCGGCGACCTCTTCGACGGGAACTGGCATACGGCGCTGAACCTGACTGAAGGCTCCCGAGCCTTCGCTGCATTCGATGTGCTGGGCAAGGGGCTCGGCGTCGTCGGCACCGGGCTGGACCTGTACGACACGATCAACCACCTGAATAACGGGGACACGGGCGATGCACTTTACTCCGGTGCCAAAACGGTTCTCGGGGTCGCCTCCTTCCTTCCCCCACCAGTAGGCACAGTCGCCATGGTGGCCAGTGGAGCCCTTGCCATCTATGACAACGTTCCGGTGGTGCACGACGCCGTCAATGCTGTGGGCGGGGCAATCGCCGATACCGCTGAGGATGTGGGCGGCGCCCTTTCCGACGGCGCCGAAGCCGTCGGTGATTTCTTTGGTTTCTAGGACTTCAATCGCACGAGGAGCAGCACGATGACCGAGACCGTGTCGAAGCCTGAGCAGGCCGACAGCCCGTATCCCGACGCCATCGGATTCGGGTTCGCCGAGGTGGCAGCTCTGCTGAGCCTCGCTCCGGGCGCAGCCGCAACGGCGAGTGCCGCAGCCTTGCGGGTGAGCGATGAAGTCGGTGACACCCGCATGGTTGCGGCGGGCGGCTCCTCCCTTGTGGCACGCGGCCTGGCCTTTGCTGACAGCGACGGCGTGCTCTCGGTCGGCGGCCCTGTGGCTGCGGTGACCCGTGCACTTACGACCGCCCGGCGCAGGATCGAGATCAGCCTGGTAGCGCCCGATTACTCGGACAGCGTGGTCTCCATCGAATCCGCGGAGTACGAGATACTGATGCAACCGCGCAGCCACCTCACCTGGTTCGCGATGGCCAAGCGGCCTGACATCACCAGCGCTGAAGCAAACCTTTTCATCGTGCAGTCTCACTGTGCTGAACATCCGGACGGCGGTGCACTGGTGAAGAACCGGGAGACCCCTGAGGCCGGTGAGTTGCTGATCAAGGTGGAAGAGGGCGCCTGGACTGTTGGACGCCGACTGCCGGGCGCGGATTCCGTTGAATCAAAGCGGGGCCTGTCCGACGGCGATGTGCTGGCCCAATTACGCGCACTACGACAGGACTGAAGCATTGGTCTACAACGCCGAGCGGGAACGCCGGGATGCCGTAACAAGGGCCGCACACGAGGATCAGGTGGCGCGGACCGGTGAGAATCGAGTGCTGACGCGCGGGATCAACGGTGAACTCGTCAGCTATACCCGCGATGAGTACGGTGTGGGGCGTCTCGGGTTGGGTCCGCGCATCAACACGCGCTGGGGGCATCTTGTCTATGTTCTCGCTATTGCGGTCATCATTGGCATCTTTGTCTACCTTCCCCTGCGGAACCTTCTGGTTGAGGGCGATTCAGGGATGCTCGGATTCCTTGTTATTCCGGCTCTCCTGGTGATACTCGAGATCTTCGCCGTCAAAAACCTCGTGCGGGAGTGGCGCGCACACAAGCTGCGCGAGGCGCGCGGGCTGCCGCGGCCCGCCTACTGAGCCGCGCGGCGTCGTCGCCCTACGGCTGTGACGTAACTGACCGGCACGAGAGTGGCATCCTCGCCTAAACTGGAGGCATGACAACCGCTGCGCACCTGTCCTCGTCCGCGCCCTCCGTCGGTTTGGTCGGCTGGCGTGGGATGGTCGGCTCCGTCCTGATGCAGCGCATGCAGGATGAGGGCGATTTCCGTCTCATCAACCCGGTCTTTTTCTCCACGTCCAATGCCGGTGGCGCGGCTCCGTCGTTCGCCGAGGGCGCCGGTCCGCTGCAGAATGCCTATGACGTCGAGGCCCTGGCAAAGCTGCCCATCATCGTTTCCGCCCAGGGCGGCGGGTACACCTCAGAGGTGTACCCCAAATTGCGCGACGCCGGGTGGGACGGCCTGTGGATCGACGCCGCCTCCACGCTGCGCATGGAGGAGAGCTCCATCATTGTGCTGGACCCGGTGAACCGGGACGTGATCGATGCCGGGCTCGCCCGCGGTGTCCGCGACTTCATCGGCGGCAACTGCACGGTCTCCTGCATGCTGATGGGCCTCGGCGGGCTGTTCAGAAACGGCCTGGTTGAGTGGGGAACCTCCATGACTTATCAGGCAGCCTCGGGCGGCGGAGCCCGGCATATGCGCGAGCTGCTGAACCAATTCGGGTCCATCCACGGCGCAGTCGCCCAGAATCTGGCAGACCCGGCGTCAGCAATTCTCGACATCGACCGCGCAGTGCTGACCCAGCAGAAGAATCCGGCCATGGACGCCTCCCAGTTCGGCGTACCGCTTGCTGGATCGGTAATTCCCTGGATCGACGCGGATCTCGGCAACGGTCAGTCGAAGGAAGAGTGGAAAGCCGGCGCGGAAACCAACAAGATTTTGGGCAAGGACATCGAGGGAGCCCGGATCCCCTTCGACGGACTGTGCGTACGGATCGGCGCCATGCGATCACACTCCCAGGCGCTCACGCTGAAGCTCACAGAAGACCTCTCCGTGACTGAGATTGAAACACTGATCGATCAGGACAACGAGTGGGCAACGGTGGTCCCGAACACCAAGGAAGCAACCCTGCAAGGCCTTACCCCGGTGGCGGCCAGCGGTACCCTGCAGATTCCCGTTGGGCGAATCCGCAAACTCGAAATGGGGCCGGAATACATCAGCGCGTTCACTGTGGGAGACCAGCTCCTGTGGGGTGCTGCCGAGCCGCTTCGCCGCGCGCTCCTGATCGCAACCGGCAATCTCTAGGGCTGCTTCCCTACCGGGGTCTAACCCGGCTGCTCCGGTCTGCCGGCGTAAATACTTTCACGACCCGCTGCTGTCTGCCATGGGTTGCTGTGCCGACCCAGTTTCGGGACTAATGATGATCAGATCAAGATAGGCCTTGAGTGTTTGCGGGACATCAACGTCCTCCGGATTGAGAAGCCACTGGGTTTGAATGCCGTCCCACAGGGCAACAATCGTGGGTCCGGCGATGCCCGGGTCAATGCCGGGCCGCAGTCGTCCGATGCTGGCTAGATAACGCAGTTCGTTGCTGTACTCCCCTCTGAGGCGCTCAAAGCGCTTCACGAAGTACTCCCGGGCGGGGTGGTCCTCGGTGGTCGCTTCTCCACACAGCACCGAGTAGAGCTCGATCAGATGGGGAACGCCTTCGTTATTCTTCGCTTGCTGAACGACGACCTCGGTGAAATGCTCGCGCGTCCCCGGGGTGTCAGGACTGATTTCGTCACGGTACTCAAGGACAGCCACAAGAAGCTGCGCCTTGGTTGGAAAATGATGCAGCAGTGTCGTCTGTGCGATTCCAGCCCGGTCGGCAACCTCCTGGATGCTCCCGGCGCTGTAGCCCTTGGACCCGAACACGGCTACCGCAGCCTCCAGGATTTCACGCTGGCGCGCGGCAGTTTTCGCGTAAGGTCCGCGTGTGCCTCCCCGGGCAGTTGACTTGGTTTGCATGGAGCCAAGTCTAGGTGGCCTAAATATAGAGTAACTACTCGTTTTTCATGTTATCCTCGTCATATCGACATCCTGAACTCTTGACTACGCCCTCGCGGTTGCGAGACGAACTCTGAGGCGAGAACGCGTACCACCTATCACTCGGCACCCCGGGTCGAAGCTGGTGCTCGGATTGAAGTTGCGCAACGTCGTCGCCGTTCCCATAGGCACGGTCGGCGCTATAGGCACCCATTCAACAGGCAAGGAGGCCTCCTGATGGCTACCCTGAATCAGGCCCATACCCAGCCGCGCTCGGCGGGGCGATCGCCGAGAACGGCGCAGAAGGGACGCAGCACACGTAAGGCGGTAGCCGTCTTCGTTGCACCCTTCGCAGTGCTCTTTCTCCTCTTCTACGCGGCGCCCATCATCTTCGCGGTCATCCAGTCGCTCCTGACGGTTGAGCGTGAAGGAACGTTCGGTCCGCCGCAGCAGGTCTTCGGCGGTCTCAGCCAGTACGCGCTCGTCTTCCAGGACCAGGCGTTCTGGGCCTCCGTGGGCCGGGTACTGCTCTTCGGCGTCGTACAGGTGCCGATCATGCTGGGCATGGCGCTGCTGTTTGCACTACTGCTCGATTCGCCGCTCCTCAAGGGAAAGAAGTTCTTCCGGCTGGCTTTCTTCGCCCCGTACGCGGTGCCGGGCGTCATCGCGGCAATCATGTGGGGATTCCTGTACTCCCCCTCACTCTCGCCATTCAGTGCGGTCACCTCGGAAATCAACTTCCTCGACGGTTCCCTGGTCTTGTGGTCCATCGCGAACATCGTCACCTGGGTGTACGTGGGCTATAACATGCTCATCATCTACGCGTCGCTGCTCGCTATTCCCACGGAAATCTACGAGGCGGCACGGCTTGACGGCGCCTCCAACGCGCAGATCGCCTGGCGGATCAAGATCCCGCTGGTGACTCCGGCTATCATCCTCACGGCCGTTTTCTCCATCATCGGCACGCTGCAGCTCCTCGCTGAACCGCAGACCCTGCGCAGCTTCAGCTCGGCGATCAGCAGCACCTACACACCGAACCTCGCGGTCTACACCACCGCTTCTGTGCCCAACTACAACCTGGCCGCTGCGTTTTCCGTCGTTCTGGCACTGGCCACGTTCATCCTCTCCTTTGTCTTCCTGAAGGCAACCCAACGGAAGGTATCCCAATGAGCGCGCCAACCGTTCCCCTGTCGACCGCGGAGAAGATCCATTCCCGCGGACCCCGGCAGAGTGTCATGTCTCGCGCCGCGGCGATGCTCATCATGGGCGTCTTCACCCTCTACTTCCTGACCCCGATCTGGTGGCTGCTCGTCACCTCCACGAAGTCCGGCAGCGAAATCACAGGGACGGCAGCGCTCTGGTTCACACCGAACTCCATCTCGACGTTCTTCACCAACCTCATCGGGCTCTTCCAGTATCAGGATGGGTTGTTCGTCAAATGGTTGGCCAACAGCGCCCTCTACGCGGGAGCTGGCGCGGTGCTCGGCACGATCATCGCCGCCATGTGTGGCTATGCCCTGTCCAAGTACGAGTTCAGGGGCCGGGAACTCATCTTCAATGTTGTCCTAAGCGGTGTGTTGGTACCGGCCACCGCGCTGGCGCTGCCGCTATTCCTGATCTTCAGCGAAGTGAACCTCACCAACACCTACTGGGCGGTCTTCCTGCCCAGCCTTGTGAGCCCCTTCGGTGTCTACCTTGCGCGGATCTACGCCGCGGCTTCGGTTCCCGGGGAACTCCTCGAGGCTGCCCGGCTGGACGGCTCCGGTGAGGTGCGAACCTTTTTCACTGTCTCCAGCCGCCTGATGGCACCGGCCCTGGTCACGATCTTCCTGTTTCAGTTCGTCGCCATCTGGAACAACTTCTTCCTCCCGCTGATCATGCTGCGCGACCAGGCTCTCTTCCCGGTGACGCTGGGTCTGTACGCGTGGAACAGCCAAATCAGCCAGATCCCGGAGCTGCGCACGTTCGTGATTATCGGCGCGCTCGTCTCCATCGTCCCCCTCATCATCGCTTTCCTCGGCCTGCAGCGCTTCTGGAGCAGCGGCCTCGGAGCCGGAAGCGTCAAATAAACCCTTCCACCCATCGGCAGGCGCCCGCCTACCGGTACCGTCCATACGAAAAGGAACAACAGAATGCGTATGTATCACGGAAAGACCGCCGCCGTCGTCATAATTTCCGCGCTGGCCCTCACTGGGTGCTCCGGCGGAGGATCTTCTGCCGGCGCTCCCGAAGCAGTGACGTGCGAACCTTCCACCGAACCCGTGGAGCTCACCTACACTACGTGGGTTCCCGGTATGGACCAGGTGGTGGAGCTGTGGAACGAGGAGAATCCCGACATCCAGGTCACCGTCCAGACCGGCCCCAACGGGAACGCCGGCACGTACCGGAACTTCTTCAATCAGTTGCAGGCGGGCAATGCCCCTGACCTCGGCCAGATCGAGTATGACGCCCTACCCAACTTCCGGGTCCAGGACGGTCTGGAGAACATCGCCACCTGCGAAGGCGTCACCGAAGCAAGTGACCAGTTCATTGACTGGACCTGGAACCAGGTGACCTTCGGGGAAGAAGACGCCGTCTACGCGGTTCCGCAGGACAGCGGCCCCATGGCGATGTTCTACCGCGCCGACCTTTTCGAGCAGGCCGGCATCGAAGTGCCGACCACCTGGGAAGAATATGCAGCCGCGGCAGAGAAGATCCGCGAGGAAGACGGATACATTCACAACTTCCAGCGCGCGGACGTGAACTGGTTCGCCGGCCTCGTCTGGCAGGCCGGGGGCGAGTGGTTCAGCAGCGAGGACGATGGCTGGGAGGTCAACCTGACCGGTGAAGAGTCCATGCAGGTTGCCGAGTACTGGCAGGGAATGCTCGAGGACGACCTTGTGTCCACGGTGCCCTCCTTCTCCGATGAGTGGAACGCCTCAATCAGCGAAGGCGACCAGTGGACCTGGGTATCCGCTGTCTGGGGCACCAGGCACCTGCAGGCCGCTGCCCCGGACAGCGCAGGCAAGTGGGCAGTTGCCCCGATGCCGCAGTGGGACGAAGGCCAGAGCTCAGCCAGCAACTGGGGCGGCTCCACCACAGCAGTTCTGAAAGGATCCGATCACCCCTATGAAGCGGTGCAGTTCGCGTTGTGGCTGAACACCGATCCCGAAGCACTGGCTCTCGCAAACGAACTCGGCGGGCTCTACCCGGCGGCTGAGGCTGGCGCCGACCTCGAAGCGTTCAGCGGTAAGTCGGAGTTCTTCGGCGGGCAGGCTGTCTATGACGTCTTCGCCGAGGCCGCGCAGAACGTCGACCCCGAGTTCACTTGGGGACCAACCATGACCCAGACTTACACCGACGTTTCCGACGGCTTCGGGGCCGCCATCGCAGGCGAGTCCACCCTCATGGAAGCCCTCCAACGCGGCGAACAGCAAACCATTGAGTCACTGAAGGCGCAGTCCATTCCTGTAGTCGAGTAACGCGTCGCAGGAACCAGTTTGCCCACTCAATCGGCCTGACACGGTTGATTGAGTGGGCCCCTTCACGGCCGGGCATTTCTGTCAATCATTACGGCCGTCGCAACCATAATCGTCCTCCATCCTCGTAGCGTGGAGACCTCACTGAAGGAGCCGTCAAAGTGATCCCCCGCCGTTCTGAAGTTGCCGCCTACATCACCGATACCGCCCCCGGCGGAGGAAACCGCCTCCCTGCACGGTCCTGGCTGCGCAGCGACGCTCCGTCACTGACGCTCGACGGTGAGTGGCGCTTCCGCCTCCTCCCCGGCGTGCCCGGCACGCCCGGCGGTCGAGGCTTCCTCCCCCAGGGCGAGGCGCCCGAGAGTATGGCCACAGAAGAGTACGACGACGCCGCGTGGGACACGTTGCCCGTTCCATCGCACTGGGTGCTTGAAGGTGACGGTGCCTACAGCCGCCCGATCTACACGAATGTCCAGTTCCCCTTCCCATGCGACCCGCCGTTCGTCCCTGATGAGAACCCGACCGGGGACTACCGCCGCACCTTCGAGATTCCGGCGGAGTGGGTCCAGGCTGAACGCATCGTGTTGCGCTTCGAGGGCGTCGAATCCCGCTACAAGGTATGGGTCAACGGCGAAGAGATCGGCTGGGGGGCAGGCAGCCGTCTGGCCCAAGAATTCGATGTCACGCCAGCTTTTCGGGCCGGAACCAATACGATCGCCGTCCGCGTCCATCAGTGGTCCGCTTCAAGCTACGTCGAGGATCAGGACCAGTGGTGGCTCCCGGGCATTTTCCGCTCCGTAACACTTCAGGCACGCCCGGCTGGTGGAATTGAGGATTTCTGGCTCCGCACCGGTTACCACGACGGAATCGGGACGCTCGATCCAGAGGTGATCGCACCGGCGTCGTCATTCCCCATCCGCCTCAGCATCCCGGAGCTCGGGATCGACGTCGAGTGGGCCAAACCCGCGGATGTCGCGCCGCTTGAGGTGGGCAGCGTCCAGGCCTGGTCCGCCGAAATACCGCAACTCTACGACGCGACTGTCGCCAGCACCACGGAGACAATCGCGCTGAGGATCGGGTTCCGAACCGTAGAAATCATTGGCGACCAGTTCCTGGTTAACGGCCGTACAGTGACCTTCCACGGCGTGAACCGGCATGAGACCCACCCCGAACAGGGACGTGTATTCGACGAAGACTTCGCCCGCGAAGACCTTCTACTCATGAAGCGCTTCAATGTGAACGCCATCCGCACAAGCCACTATCCGCCCCACCCGCGGCTGCTCGAACTGGCGGACGAGCTGGGCTTCTGGGTCATTCTCGAATGCGACATTGAGACGCACGGGTTCGAGCGGCACGACTGGGTCGGTAACCCGAGCGACGACGCTGCTTGGAATGATGCTTACCTCGACCGCATTGAGCGGACGGTGGAGAGAGATAAAAACCACCCGTCCATCGTCATGTGGTCCCTTGGTAATGAATCCGGTACGGGCGCGAACCTCGCTGCGATGTCCGCGTGGGTACATGCCCGGGACACCGGAAGACCCGTCCACTACGAAAGCGACTACACGGGCGCCTACACAGACGTTTACTCGCGCATGTACTCCACAGTGCCTGAAACGGAGACAATCGGCCGTGACGGCGACACCAATCCGCTGCTCGGCTGCTCGGCCGCCGAGGCTGCCCGGCAGCGTACCAAGCCGTTCATCCTGTGCGAGTACGCCCACGCGATGGGCAACGGCCCCGGTAACCTCTCACTCTACGAGGCGCTTGTCGACCGGTACCCGCGACTGCACGGCGGGTTCGTATGGGAATGGCGCGACCATGGACTCCGTACCCGCACCTCCGATGGGACCGAGTACTTCGCCTATGGCGGCGACTTCGGAGAAGAAATCCACGACGGAAACTTCGTCCTCGACGGTCTCGTACTCTCCGACTCCACACCGACCCCCGGCCTCTACGAGTTCAAGGCCGTCGTCGCCCCCATACGGATCTCCTTCGAATCACCGGGCGGAAAGGACGCTGGAAGCAAGCCCCTCCTACGCGTGCGGAATCTCCGCCATACCGCGAGCACCGAAGACCTCACCTTCCGTTGGCGGCTGGAGGATAACGGTGAGACGGTCGCCTCCGGTGAGCTCTCGATTCTCGGCCAGCACGGCGGGCCCCTCGAAGCCGGCGAGGAAGCAGTGCTCGCGCTGCCCACCACGGGGCAAGGCTGCCGGGGAGAGGCGTGGCTGACCGTCGAAGCCGTTCTCGCCAAGAACACGCCGTGGGCGGAAGCAGGACATGAGATCTCCGCCGCACAGATGCAGCTCGCTGAACGATCCGCGCCCGCCGGTCCGCGACCGGTCCTGGGTTCGCTTGCACCGGCCGTCGGCACCAACCGACTTGAGCTTGGCCCGGCCGTGTTCGACGACGGCCGCCTCGTCGCGCTGGCAGGCCTGACAGTAGAAGGCCCACGCCTGGAGCTCTTCCGCGCCCCCACCGACAACGACCGCGGCCGGTTAGTCGGCAGCTACATCGACTCGGACCCCTGGGCACCCGATGCCCACGGCGTCCCAGGCAACGGCCGACCTGGCCCGTCATCGGCGGAACGCTGGCACTCGGCCGGGCTGAACCGTATGCACGGAAGGGTTGAATCAATAGAAACCAAAACGGGCGCCGTGCACGTCCGCACCCGCTACGGGGCCGCGGACCAGGCCCGTTGCGTCACCGTCGATGAGACGTGGCAACTCGACGGACAGTGCCTATGGCTGCGCATCGATCTCCTTCCCAGCAGCGGCTGGGAAGGCGTCTGGCCACGCGCAGGAGTTCGTTTCGGTCTACCTGACACCGTGGACGGCGCCTCCTGGTTCGGTCTCGGCCCGCACGAATCCTACCCGGACAGTGTCCACGCGGCTTTGGTGGGGCGGTACCAGGCTGGTATCGACGAGCTCCCCGTCAAATACGGGCGCCCACAGGAAACAGGCCACCGCAGCGGCCTGCGCTCCCTCGATCTCCGCACCGGGGCCCACCCATGGCTGCGGATCGACGCGTTCCCGGATCCGCAGGGACGCCTGCCCGGTTTCACGCTGTCCCGACACACAGCCCAAGAGCTCGCCACCGCAGCGCACCCGCACGAACTACCAGCCTCGGATCGCTCCTGGCTTTATCTCGACGCAGCACAGCACGGGCTTGGCACCCGCTCATGCGGGCCGGATGTATGGCCAACAGCGGCTCTCGCCCCGGAAGCCCGCAGCCTGACCCTGCTCATGTCCGCCACTGCATAGCGGCCAGCCTGCGTGCGCCCTCTCGAGGAGACCGGGGAAGTTCGAATCTGTGTACTAGAAAAATGTCAGAGGTACGGTGCAGACTGTTCTGCATGACGCAGATTCCGGTAGATCAGATCCTTACGCGGTACTTTTCGGCGAGCGCCGCGGGCAGGCATCCCGCCACGGTTGAGCGCTACAGGCGCGTATTCGACCACCTGCGACTGTTTCTGGACCGGGAGGGCCACTCCACGGTCAGTCCGGATACGGCCGCGCTACTCGCCCTGGAGCGGCAGTTCGAGCCTGAGGGCGCCTTCGAGCGGATACTCGGTGCGGAAGAGCTCGTCTTCGCACTCCCCCGGTTCCTCAGCGCCGCGTGGCTGCTACCGGATTTCCACGACCGGCTCGCTCAGATCAGCCTGGTCTCACGGCTGGTCCAGTGGCTGTGCAGCCGGGAGCTGGTGGACAGCCGGTGGCACCGCCACGCCGTCATGCAGACCCGGGCGGCAGCCGAGAAAGCGCGGCGGCGGGCAACGACGTGAAGGGCAGGCGCCCTGCGGTGCACGCTCCCCAGAACTAGTTCAGGGAACAGCCGATCAGCAGGGGTTCCGGGTGCAGACGGATGCCGAATCGATCCTCCACACCATCGGCAACCAGCCGGGCAATACTCAGCAGGTCTTCCGCCGAGGCCTCGCCGCGGTTTGTGACGGCGAGGGTGTGCTTGGTCGACAACGCGGCCCTGCCGCCCGCCGCGCGGTGGCCGGCATCATCTGCCAGGCCAAATCCCTTGCCGAAACCTGCATGCTCGATGAGCCAGGCCGCACTGAGCTTCACGGAGCCGTTGGGCATCGGGTACCGGGGCGCCTCCGCCGGCAGGGACTCCGCCTCTGCCGCGTCGACAACCGGGTTGGTGAAGAATGATCCGGTGCTGTAGGTGTCGCGGTCTTCCGGGTCCAGCACCATGCCTTTCGTTGCACGCAGCTTGAGGACGGCACGTCGCACATCGGTGGCGTAGGTCCGTCCCCCGGCGTCGATACCGAGTTCGCGCGCCAGCTCGGCATACCGTACCGGTGCGCTCATGCGGCCGAGTCCCAGCTGGAACTGAACCGTGAGCACCACATAACGGGGAGATCCGGCGTCGGTCGTGCGCTTCAGGAGGGAATCCCGGTACCCGAACTTCAGGTCAAAGTTGGCCAGGGATTTGATGGACCTGGTCTCGCGGTCATACGTGCGCACCATGGCGATGGTGTGGGACACCTCTGATCCGTACGCGCCGACGTTCTGCACGGGTACCGCCCCGGTGGAACCGGGGATGCCAGAGAGCGCCTCCAGCCCGGAGTAAGCGTGCCGCACTGTGTACTCGACGAGCTCATCCCAGGGTTGGCCGGCCTGGGCGGTAACCATTACGCCTCCGCAGGTGGCGTCGTCGTCGTTCACTGTGAAGCCGGTCGAAGCAATTTTGACCACTGTTCCGGCGAAGCCGCTGTCCGCCACCAGCAGGTTCGAACCGCCGCCAATCAGCAGGAGCGGCTCCCCCGCCTCATCGGCGGAGCGGATCGCCTCGATGAGTTCCGCTTCAGTGCGTGCCACCACGAATTTGCGGGCGGGGCCGCCGACGGCCGACGTGGTGAACTGGGCGAGGGATGTCACCAGATCCGCACCACTGCCTGTGCCTTGACGAGCACCTTCTGTCCCCCGGCGGAGACGGTCAGGTCAATGCGCGCAGTCGAATTGTCCGGGTCCACAGCCCCGACAACTCCGACAACCTCGATGACCGCCCCGGCACTGCCAGGCTGCGCCGTGGTGTCCTCAACAACAACCGGCCGGGTGAAGCGGGTCTGGTAGTCGATCACGGCGGCGGGATCACCGATCCAGTCGGTTACTGCCTGGACCGCCGCGCCCATGGTGAACATGCCATGGGCGATGACTCCGGGTAGGTCCACACCCCGGGCAAAGGATTCATTCCAGTGGATGGGGTTGAAGTCACCGGATGCTCCTGCGTACTTCACCAGGTCCAGCCGGGTGACGTCGAGGGAGGAACGGCCGATTTCCTGGCCCACTTCAAGATCTGTCAGCGAAATTGTCATGCTTACTGCTCCTCCCCGCGCACCAGGATGGATGACGTGGTTGTTGCGGTTTTTTCACCTTCCACGGTGGAGATCTCAGCACGAGTGGTGATCATTGCTCCGCCGCCCATGGCCCGGACCTGATCGACGTGGAGTTCGGCAACCAGTTCATCCCCCGCGATGATCGGCCGGTGGTGGATGAACCGCTGGTCGGCGTGGACCACGCGGGTGAAATCAATGCCGGCCTCGGGATCGTTGATCAGCTGTGCGTCAGCCCGCTGGGCGATGATGATCGCGAAGGTGGGCGGCGCGACGACATCGCGGTGCCCCAGCGCGCGGGCGGCTTCCGGGTCGAAGTGCGACGGATGCGTCGCCTTCACTGCCTGGGCGAACTCGCGAATCTTCTCGCGGCCTACGGTGTAGACCTCACCAGCAGGGTAACTGCGCCCCTGGAGGTCGGGGTTGATCGTCATGAAACTCCTTATGATCCGGGCTTCCCGTCGCGGGCACGCCTGTTCAGGGTAACTGCTCGTCAGGCTACCGGCTGGTTGGGCCGGAACCATCCTTAGGCCGATGGCGGCGCTGCGCGTCACGTCCACGCACCACCAGGCCGGCCAGATGTGCCGCCATTCCCGCAATGATGATCGGCAGGGCCGCGAAGACCAGGGGATCTGTCTCGAGCATTGCTCCGGCGATGGCCAGCAGGATTCCGACGCCGGTGAGGATCAGCGCAGCGATGACGAGCCGGCGGTACAGCGGCGATCCGGTGTCCCAGGGCGTGTTCAGCATCCTTTAACCCTACCGAAGCGATTCCCGCCGGTGACCGGTTAGCGCCGGCGTCCATCGGCGGAACAGTCCCGGCACCCGCATGACCAGCGCCCAGTAGAGCACCCCCGCTACCAGGGAGGCTGCAACGCCTACCAAGGGATGGAGGTTTTCAAGGTGCGGGAACACGAGCCAGTGTACGAGGTAGATGTACAGCGATGCGCTTGCGAGCACCACAGTGAGTTGCTGAAGGACCGTGGGGACCGGGAGTCTGGGAACCCACACGAGCAGCAGCATCCCTGTCAGGAGGGTCATTTCGCGGGCCAGGTCCCCATAGAAGAAGCCGGGGATGCACAGTAGCGCAACCGCAGTGATCAGCAAGCGATGCGCGGTACGCCGTGCCTTCGCCACCGCCCACCCAAGGGCGAAGAGCCAGAGCGCGGGGGCAGTGTTCGGCACCTCGAGGTCAACGATGTTGAACCGCGTCAGCAGACCCGCGGCGGCCAATCCCAGCGGGAACCCGAAGGGAAAACGCCGTTCCAGCCGTGCAACGGGAGGAAGGGCAAGCAGTGCAACCACACAGACAAGGAGGTAGGTCAGCACCTCGACGAACCAGAAATGCCATTCAGGTGTGACTTCCTGCGGGCCGACGAGCGCGTTCAGCAGGAAGATATTGGCGACGCTGTAGTGATCGGTAATGATGTAGCCCAGAAGAATCAGCGCCACGCTCGGCAGCACTATGCGGGCGATGCTGGTCAGCTGGCGTCGCAGCCGGTGCCAGCGTTCGCCCTGGAGCTGGAAACGCGCGAAGTTGTACCCGGCTGCGGCCATCAGCACGTGCGCCGTCCCTTCCCAGTGGAACAGGCCGATGTGCGTGCTGATGATGAAGATGATGGCGACCGCCCGCAGCACGATGCTCGCCTCGACGGCCGCGAAGAATCTGCGCCGACGCACCGGAGCTTTGGCCGCCGCGCGCTGTGCAACCTCAACAAGCTCTGCGACGGACCGCACGTGCCAGTCCGCGGGCAGGGTGCCCAGGGCCCGCTCCAGGCGTACGGACGTCGCTACATAGGACAGTGAATCGCCGCCCAATGATACGAAGGTGCTGTCATCATCGACTGCGGGTACCTCCAGCTGCTCGGCCAGAATCACGCGCACGTCATGCGGCCCCTCCTTGAGGGTGACCGACGGTGCACGTGCCTCCGGTGCGGGGTCGGCGAGGGCGAGAATCGACTGATAGTCCGGCTTTCCGCTGCTGAGCCGGGGAATCTGCTCCACGGCGTACATCGTCAGCGCCCCGCGCGGTATGCCTAGGTCAGGCGCCAGTACCTTACGGAGCAGCCCCGGTTCGTGATCGCCCTCCAACGCGACAACCAGGTGTTCATCGGTCCCGGCACAGGCGGCCCGCACGCCGAGGTCGGCGAGGATCTGCTCCATCCGTCCAAGGTCAATCCGCAGCCCCGCGACCTTGATGAAGCGGCTGCGCCGTCCAACCACCTCGTACAGTCCATCCGGGTGCCTCCGCGCCAGGTCTCCGGTGCGTAGCTCGTCAACGGTGCGGCCAGCAGCGAGGTCCGCGGACGTCTCCGCGTAACCCAGCATGACGTTGGGGCCGGTGTACACCAGTTCACCGTCCTTGAGCCCATCGACCGGATCGATCCGGAAACTGCCGCCGGGCACGGGCACCCCGATCCGGGATGGATTCTCCGCGGCAAGGGCTGGAGGCAGGTAGGCCATCCGCGCCGTCGCTTCGGTTTGGCCGTACATCACGAACAGCTCCCAACCCCGGTCATTCCCCAGTTCCGCGTACCGACGCACCAGATCCGGAGACAGGCGACCGCCGGCCTGGGTCACGTACCGCAGTGTCGGCAGGTCCATGTCTGCGAAACCGACGCGCTCGAGCAGCTCGAAAGTGTACGGAACGGCGGCGAAGGCGCTTGCGTCCGTTCGGCGGAACAAATCCCAGAAACAAGGGTCCACAACGGAGAGGTCAGTGAGCACCAGCGACGCTCCGGCGAGCAGGTGGCTGTTGAGTACCGATAGCCCGTAGCAATAGGACAACGGGAGGGTGGTGACAGCCCGATCCGCCGGCCCTATCCTCAGATACTCGGCGATGGCCGCGGCGTTCGCCTCGAGGTTCCGGTGTGAGAGCCTGACGAGCTTCGGCGAACCCGTTGATCCTGAGGTGCTCAGCAGGAGTGCGAGATCGGGATGCAGTTCGTGACTGGTTACAGCGCGGATTTCACGGATGCGCGGCGTTCCGTTCCCGCCGCCCGAGTCAATGACAACATCCGGGTCGAAAGTACTCCGTAGTGAGTCGACGGCGGAGGGCTTGTCTCCCGGTACCAGGATCACAGGGTGCCCCGCGGACAGCGCAGCCAGATAGGCGACGACGGAGTCGAGGGTGTTGGTTGCCGCCAGCAGCACCAACCGCCGGTCCGGACCGAGACGGTCCGCAAGAGCCTCCACTCGTTCCGCCAGATCACGGTAGCTGAGGGTTTCACCGTCCGTCACGATCGCAGCGCGGTCAGCGAAAAGGGCGAGGTCCGCTGCGAACCCGACGGACCGGGTAGCGGGTTTCAGGGGCAGAATCGGCGTTGTCAGAGACACAGGTTCACCTCGATGTGGGAATCGGGAACGGTTCCGGCGCTTGCAGTGCATGGCCTGCGATACCGATCGGCGGCTCGGTGACGGCGCGGTCATCAACCAGCAGGGTCGGTGAGGTCCCGGACGCAACCGTCACAGTGACGGCAGTGCCCGGCGCGTACCGCACATGGTGCGGTTGCCAGGACCGCAGCGTGCGGCCGGATGCCAGACGGACATAGTGCAGAACGAACGCCCCGCGGTACTCCAGCGACACAACCCGTGCGGATGCGCCCGGATCCGGAGCGAGCGCCACTTCATGCGGACGCAGAACGACGTCGACGTCGACGTCGACGTTGGCCCACCCGGGCACGGTCGAGACAACACCGATCTCGCAGGTCAACAGCGCGTTGTGGACGTTGGCTGGAAGGAAATCGGCATCGCCCATGAAGGAGGCCACGAACCGGGTGGCGGGCTGCTCGAACACCTTTTCCGGTGTGTCTGCCTGTTCAATCACGCCGTCGTGCATCACGACAACCCGGTCTCCCACGGACAGCGCTTCCGTCTGGTCGTGGGTCACCAGCAGACTGGTGGTTCCTGTCTCCTTCAGCACGGCTACGATATCTGCTCGTACCCGGCCCCGGAGCGTCTCATCCAGGCTGGAGAAGGGCTCATCCAGCAGTACGACGGCGGGGCGGGGCGCCAGTGCACGCGCTACCGCCACCCGCT
Organism: Arthrobacter sp. PTI12; assembly: GCF_056679915.1. Lineage (NCBI taxonomy): Bacteria > Bacillati > Actinomycetota > Actinomycetes > Micrococcales > Micrococcaceae > Arthrobacter > Arthrobacter sp. PTI12. Next base: position 2,948,512 of record NZ_CM155256.1, read on the forward strand.
GCTGCTCTCCGCCTGACAACTCATGCGGATAGCGGGCGGCAAGATGATCGAGGCGTACCAGCTCCAGTACCTCGGCAACGCGCTTCCGCCGTTCGGGGAGGGAGAGCCGGTTCAGTCCGAAGGCAACGTTTTTGGCGACGGTGAGGTTGGGAAACAGCGCATGGTCCTGGAACACCAGCCCCACACGGCGGCGTTCCGGTTCCTGAAAGTTCCGCCGGTCCGCCACAACATCACCGGCGATCGTGATCGTTCCGGAGTCCGGCCGTTCCAGGCCGGCTATCATGCGCAGCATCGTCGACTTGCCGCAGCCGGAGGGCCCAATGACGGTGAGCATCTCTCCGGGAGCCACTGTCAGATCGAGGGAGGTCGCGGCCGCGATGGCGCCGTACCGCCTGCTCACCCCGCTGAGGGTCAGCGCCGTGCTGACATTGACAACCTCACCGCGCATGGGTCACCGCCCCTGCCTGCAGACCCGCCGACCGCCGGAACAGGAAATACACCGGGATGACGGCCACGGCGATGATGCCCAATGCCGGCAGCGCAGCCTTCTCCCAGAAGTTCTCCCGGGCCAACTCGTAGACCCAGACAGAGACTGTGGTGAATCCGAAGGGTCGCAGCAGAAGCACTATCGGCAGTTCCTTCACGGCATCGATCGCCACCAGCGCCAGAGCGACAGCGACGCCCCGGCGGGCCAGCGGCAGATGCACGCGTGCCAAGAGCCTGCGTGGTGTGGCTCCGAGGCTCAGCGCGGAGGAAGTCAGTGCCGGTGAGATCTTGGCGAAGCTCGCGTCGACCGCCTGGTAGGCAGGCGCAAGGAAGCGCACCACGTAGGCAACAAGGATTCCCGCCACGGACCCGGTCACGAGCAGGCCGGTTCCGCCCGGGACGCCCGCGGATTCCAGCCATCCATCCACGCGGGCGAAGGCGATGAGCACACCGATGCCGATCACTGCCCCCGGCACGGCATAGCCGAAGGTGGTAACCTGCGCTGCAGTTGCCACGACGGGCCCTCCGCCCAAACGCTGGGCGTGCCCGGTGACGAGCGCGAGTCCTGCGCACACGACTGCGACCAACAATGCGACGGTCACACTGTTTACGAGATACTCGGCGAAGCGAGGGTCCACCAGCGGCTCGGACGAGGCGAGCGCTTCACCGGCAGCCCAACCGATGAGCTGTACGACCGGGAGGATGAAGCCCAACCCGAGCACCCCCAGACAGGTCAGGGCGGCAGCCCATCTGGTCCAGCCGGTGAGCCTTCGGGGCTGCAGGCCCTCTCCCCGTCCAGGCTTTTGGTGGAACCGCGACCGTCCCCGCAGGAGCCGCTCACCGCCCAGCACGGCGACGGCGAACAAGAGCACCAGCACGGAAAGCTGGGTTGCCGCATTGAAGTCGAAGGTGCCTTTCCAGACCAGGTAGACTCCCACGGAAACGGTCTGGACGTTGAAGTACTGGACGGTTGCAAAATCCGTCAGGGTTTCCATCATCACCAGCGCCAGCGCCGCGGCAAGCGAGGGCCTCGCCAGCGGAAGCACCACCCGCCACAGCGTGCGGGCGCGGCCTGCACCGAGGGTGCGCGCGGCGTCGTACGTTGTTGCGCTTTGCTCCACAAGCGCCGACCTCGCCAGCAAATAGACGTACGGGTAAAGCGTCAGGGATAGAACGACGACGGCGCCCGCCAGCGTACGTACGTCAGGCAGCCAGGCGCCGGGACCGAGCACTGCACGCAGACCGGCCTGCACCGGTCCCCCGACGTCGAAGGTGGAGAGAAAGACGAAGCCCAGGATGTAGGCGGGCATCGCGAGCGGAAGGACCAGCGCCCAGGAGAGCGTCTTCCGCAGTGGAAAATCATAGGCAGTCACCAGCCAGGCCAGGCCGCCGCCGATCAGCAGCGTCCCCACACCCACTCCCACCAGCAGGAGCACCGTGATCAGGACCATCGAACCGATGTCCTGCGGGATGCGGCCGGAGTTCAGGCTTCCGAGCCCGTCGGCCACCACAGCGATGACCGGCATTGCCACCAGTGCTGCGGCAAGCAGCACAGCAGCGGACCACAGCGGACGGCCGTTCCCGGTCAGCCGACGCCGCCGTTGACCGGCAACGGCTGCGTCAACCAGGACAGACGATTCGCTCACTTGTAGCCGGCCTCGGACAGGACATCGATCGCTTCGGCGTTCAGGTCGCCGTAGGCCGCAGCGTTCAGCGGCATGCGGCTGAACTCCCCGAATTCGGCAATCACCGGCTCGGGCTTGGCAGCCGGGTTCACCGGGAACTCATGGTTGGCGTCCACGAAGGCGTTCTGCCCCGTGGTAGCGAGCCACTCTATGAGCTGCTGGGCCTGCGCCGCGTTGTCCGAGTTCGCCACGACACCGGCCCCGGAGATGTTCACGTGGGTGCCGGCGCCCTCCTGACTGGCCCAGTAGAGGTCCACTGCCAGGTCAGGGTTCTCCTCGAGGGTACGTGCGAGGTAATAGTGGTTGTTGATTCCCACATCGCACGCACCGGCATCGATCGCTTCGAGCAGGAGGATGTCATTACTGAGGATATCCACGTCATTGGCCACCCAGCCCCTGACGATCTCCAGTGCCTTGTCCCGGCCGTGGAGGTCGATCAGGCTCGCGACCAGTGACTGCGTGTAGGAGGACGTGGCGTCGCGCATGCACAGCCGTCCCTTCCACTTCGGATCGGCCAGTCCCGCGTAGCTGTCCGTGGCGTCGAACTCTGCCGGATCAACATTTTCCGGGTTATAGGTGAGGGTTCGCGCCCGCATGGCCAGACCGAACCACTGCCCCTCCGGGTCGCGGAGGTCCTCAGGAACGGCTTCATCCAGTGCGTCCGAACTGATCGGTGCCAGCACATGCTGGCGGGCGGCGTTCCAGAGATTTCCAGCGTCCACGGTCATGAAAACGTCTGCAGGGGTGTCACTGCCCTCGGCTTTGAGCCGTTCAAGCAGCTCGGCGTCATCACCGGTGATGAACTCCACGGAGATGCCGGTTTCATCGGTGAAATCAGCGAACGCACCCTCAAGGTCATAGTGGCGGGCCGAGTAGATCTGCAGGTCTGCAGGCGCGGCGCCGATACCGAGCACGCCACACCCGGAGAGGGCAAGCACGGGAACCGCAAACGCGGTGCAGGCAGCAAGGAGCTTCGGTCGAGGCATAGGGGTACTCCTGAAGGTAGCGGCGACAGCCGCAGCAAGCTTTACAAAGGCAAGCCTAACCTATCCAGATGTGACCCTCCGACTATGTTGCGAAGATCACTACCTGCGCTGCGTCCGGGCCAAGACGAGAAGTGCAAAGCCCGTCAGAAGAGTTCGTCCTGCACGGCGATGGGCGCGGATCGGAATTCCCCAAGCTCCACGCGACGGCCCCGCAGGAGCGCGAGGTTCAGGAGGAACCTGCCTTCCGGCACAGCGATCAGTGCGGTTTGCCCGAGTAACGCAAGGACGGCCCCACCGTGATCTCCTGTCTCAAAGCTGAGCGGGTAGACCGACGCCCGCGCTGTCAGTACCTGTTCCCAGCTGCCCGGCGGATCCCACTGCTCCTCCACCGTTTCGAACCCATCAATGCCGACGTCGGCAGCCAGCAACTGACGCAGGCCATCTGCCGCTGCGGCATTCAGAACATCCAGATCCCTGGGCGCCCGTGGGCGGGCCAGGGCCGCAGTCTTCGCCGCCGATTGGACAGCCTGCGGCAGGCCTGCATGGCGGGTTGCAGCGTCTTCAAGGACGCGGACTATCCGACCGTCGTCCGCACGAGCGACATAGCGGGCAACGACTGCGCCCTGCTCGGTCAGCCGGCTCCATTTGCTGCGGTGCGAGGCCGTTCCCACCTTGGTGGCGCCGTCAGCGAAGGTCGCGACATAGAGCCAGTGCTCCTGTGCGAGGTAGGCGGCAAGCCCGGGAGGCGCCACACCGGAGCGGTGAACGTCGTGCATGAACCGGAAGTCATCACGCGCGAAACAGGGGCCGCACTGGTAGCCGCGCTCCGCCGTCGTCTGTTCCGGGCAGGGAAAGGAGCGGCGGTCCGTGGGTCCCGGCACCTTTGAATAGCCCAGGCAGAAGCGTGCACCCCTGTCCCCGAGGAGTCGGAATCCAAAAACTGCCGGAAGATTCTCAAGCGGCAACGACGCCGGAGCGCCCGGCGGCGTGGCAAGGACGAGGGCCGGACCGGACCGGTCCCAGGACACGCCGTGGCACAGGAAAGGTCCGGTAAGCATGTCGCCACGCTACCGGACCTCCCTGTTTGAAGTACGCCGCCGGAGAGGTCAGGCCGTCTGTCCCTCGTGTGGACCTTCCGCGATCTCCTCGAGCACCTTGTCATTGAAGGCGGGCAGATCATCGGGGTTACGGCTGGTGACGAACCCCTTGTCCACTACAACCTCATCATCGGTCCACTCAGCACCCGCGTTACGAAGGTCTGTTTCGAGCGTGTGGTAGGAGGTCATCGACCGGCCGCTGACCACGCCGGCTTCAATGAGCAGCCACGGAGCATGGCAGATCGCAGCTACGGGCTTGTGCTGTTCAAAGAAACTGCGTGTGAAGGCCTGTGCGTCCTTATCCACCCGCAGATGGTCCGCATTGACGACGCCGCCGGGTAGCACCAGTGCGTCGAAATCCTCGGCCTTTGCCTGGCTGAGAGGGAGGTCGACGGGGAATTCATCACCCTTGTCCGTGCCGTTGAAACCCTGCACCGAGCCCTCGCCGGGCGCCACGAGTGTGGGCACTCCACCAGCGCCCTTCACTGCTTCCCAGGGGCTGGTCAACTCAACCTGTTCCACGCCGTCCGTGAGCAGGAAGGCCACTTTCTTGCCGGAAATATTGTGCATAGTCATGCTTCCTCCATTCCGTTGGCTTACGGGTTAAGCCTAGGAACGATCGGAATGATAAGCAACCTGACTATTACAGGCCGTCAGCTACTGCGGCGGCAGCAGCAAGCCAGGCACCCTGTGTCGCCGGCTTCAGCGCACCCCAGCGGATGCGGCCCTTCAGCAGCGCCACATCATAAGGAATGGTGACGGCACTCCGCGCAAGCTGTGCGAAACCGTCCGCAATCTGCTGGGCCTGCGCCGCTGTACCGTTCTTGTCTGACTGGCTGACAATGACGACGGCGTTCTGCGACAGCTCCGCATACTTCCCACCGCGTGCACGAAGAGCCTCGAGCAGTAGCGCGCCCGCTTCCGCGTGCTCCTCAAGCGTGGTGGTGGCGATGACCAGCTGGTCCGTGTGGTGGATCATGCGCAGCCAACGCTCGGCGGTCTCATCATTTCCGGAGTCGACGATGTTCAGCCGGAAGTACTTTGAGGCAACCTCGTGGAGGGCGTCGAAATTATCGGCGGTGATTTTCTGCTCGGAAGCGAGCACATCCGGTTTGGACCGCAGTACGTCGTATTTGTCTTCCGTCTGGTGGTGGACGTAGCGGGCAAGCAGCGCAGACTGGGCGGAGGGAGCCAGCAGCTGACTTGTCTCGGGCAGCAAGTCCATCACCGAGGAGTTGTGCGGCCCCTGTTCGGTCCGCCAGCCCAGCGTGCCGCGGGTTTCGTTATTGTCCCAGGCGAGCACCGGTCCCCCGCCGTTCCGGGCGAAAACCGCAGCGAGCATCACGGTGGTCGGCGTCTTGTTTGCGCCACCCTTGCCGTTCACCACGGAGATGGTCCGTGGACCCGGCCAGTGCTGGCTCACGGCACGCGTATGCGCCCGAATGACCAATTCCCGCTTCGATGGCGCAACGCGGATCCCCAACCGGGACAGCAAACCGCGGAAACCGGTCTCTGCGGGAACAGTTCCGTTATCCGATGCCAGGAAGGAACGGCGCCTGCCCTCGGCTGAGTCCTGCCGACGCGACTGGCGTGGAGGGTCAGCGGGGGTGCTGGGCACCGACGGAACGGGAGGCAGGGTGGTGACGGCCGTCGTCGTACCTGGTCCGGTTTCTGGTTGCATGCGGCCCTCCGGCACGGTGGGTGGTGCCGTGGCGGGAGCCGACGGCACGGGAGCGGATACGGCGGGAGTCATGGAGCCGGCGGGCGCCACGGAGCCGGCAGCGGGTGCTGGTGGTTGCTGGGGAAGGACCACGGGAACGGACATGGTGCGGACGCTATGGGCCGATTCGTCAAAGCGGATGTCGAGCACCGGACGCCGGACGGTGTCCTCGGTGTGGCCCTCCGGCTGTGCGCCCTGTTGCGGCGCCTGCGGAGCCGGTGACAAGCGGTCCGCGAAGCGGGGAACCTCAGAGATGGGCCCTGTTCCGGGGTCACGTCCGGTGCGGCGTCGGCTTGCCCGGGTTGGGAAGTCTTCCGGGTTCTCGCCCGGCCCCCAGGCCGAATCGTTGTCAGTCATGGTTCCTGTCCTGTCGATGTGCCTCGCGCCCCATACTATAAGGAGGCTGACCACAGCCCGTCCCTGGTGCAGGCACCGGGAAAACACAACAGGCCGACAGCTCACTGCGAGCCGCCGGCCTGACACTTGTAGCGGTGGCGGGACTCGATCCCGCGACCTCACGATTATGAGTCGTGCGCTCTAACCAGCTGAGCTACACCGCCATAAATGAGACTGCCCGCTTCAATCTTACGATCTTTGGCGGGCCTCCCATTTGAGAGCCCCCCACCGGAATCGATCCGGTGACCTCGTTCTTACCAAGAACGCGCTCTACCACTGAGCTAGGGGGGCAACAGCAGAAAACTTTACCAGCTAAATCGCGTGCTGAAAAATCGAGTTGTGGAGTGGCCCAGCACAGCGAAAAGCGCCGGTGTTGCGCACAAACGTGGGGAACTTCCCACGAATCTGCACAACACCGGCGCTTTTGCGGAGGACGGAGTTCAGCGTCCCATCAGGATGCTCGAATTACCACTTTTCGCGGCGGCCGTTACCGGCACCGGCGCCCTTCTGATGACGCGGCTTGCGGTCGCCGGAGGTTGCTCCGCGGTCGCTGCGGAAGTCGCCGTCGTGCGAGCGCTCGGTGCGGAAGCTGCCGTCGTGTCCGCGGTCACCGCGATAGCCCTCACCCTTGCGATGCGGCTTCTTGAAGTCACCGGCGGGGCGGTCGCTGTTGGGGCGCCGTCCCTTGTCCAGCTCGAGGTGGATCAGTTCGCCGCCGATGCGGGTCTTGGACAGCGCGCGCCACTGGTCCTTGGAGAGCTCGGCAGGGAGCTCAACCAGGGTGTGGTCCGCGCGGATGTCAATCCCGCCGATTTGCGACGACGACAATCCACCTTCGTTGGCGATGGCTCCAACGATGGAGCCGGGCATGACGCGCTGGCGGCGACCAACGGCGATGCGGTAGGTAGCGTTACCCTCGGTGAGGGTGCGCGTGGGTCCGCGGGAGCCGAAGGCGTCCTTGCGGCCGCCTGCCCGTTCCTTCTGGCCCGCCGGCGCCTGCGGGATGTCCTTGACCAGGATGGGGTTTCCGCCCTGGGACATGACGGCGAGCGCTGCTGCGATCTCCGCGGCGGGCACGTTGTGCTCATTTTCGTAGTTGGCGATCAGGTCACGGAAGATCGAGACGTCCTCAGTGGCGAGGGTCTCGGTGATGCGCTCCGCGAACTTGTTCAGGCGGAGCTCGTTGACCGCCTCGGTGGAGGGCAGGTGCATCTGCTCGACCGGCTGGCGCGTCGCCTTCTCAATGGAACGCAGCAGGTACTTCTCACGCGGCGTGATGAACAGGATGGCATCGCCGGAACGGCCCGCGCGGCCGGTGCGGCCGATGCGGTGAACGTAGGACTCGGTGTCATGCGGGATGTCGTAGTTGACCACGAGGGAGATGCGCTCAACGTCGAGGCCACGGGCTGCGACGTCTGTTGCCACGAGGATGTCGATCTTGCCGTCACGCAGGGCCTCGATGGTGCGCTCACGCTGCTGCTGGGGAATATCACCGTTGATGGCAGCCGCCTGGAAGCCTCGGGAACGCAACTTGTCCGCCAGGTCTTCAGTGGCCATCTTGGTGCGCACGAAGGCAATGATTCCGTCGAAGTCCTCGACCTCAAGGATGCGGGTCATTGCGTCGAGCTTGTGCGGGCCCATGACCTGCAGGAACCGCTGGCGGGTATTGGCGCCGGTGGTGGTCTTCGACTTGACCGTAATTTCCTGCGGGTTGTTCAGGTACTTGGAGGCGATGCGGCGGATGGCGCTCGGCATGGTCGCCGAGAACAGCGCAACCTGCTTGTCCTCCGGCGTTCCTGCGAGGATCTGCTCCACGTCATCGGCGAAGCCCATGCGCAGCATCTCGTCAGCTTCATCGAGCACGAGGTACTGCAGGTTGGACAGGTCCAGTGATCCCTTGGACAGGTGGTCGATGACACGTCCCGGGGTGCCGACCACTACCTGAGCGCCGCGGCGCAGGCCTGCCAGCTGGGGGCCGTAGGCCGAACCGCCGTACACGGGCAGCACGGTGAAGTTGTCGATGTGCTTGGCGTAGGAGGCGAATGCCTCAGCGACCTGAAGCGCGAGCTCGCGGGTCGGTGCAAGGACAAGGACCTGCGTGAACTTCGCAGGACCGTTGAGGTCCGCGAGCTCAGCCATCCTGGACAGCGCGGGAATGGCAAATGCGGCGGTCTTGCCGGTTCCGGTCTGGGCGAGGCCTACGACGTCGCGCCCTTCCAGCAACACCGGAATGGTGGCTGCCTGGATGGGGGACGGCTTTTCGTAGCCGACGTCGGACAGCGCTGCAAGCACGCGACCGTCGAGGTTGAAGTCGGTGAACTTCACATCAGGCGTGCCGGTATCTGCAGTTTCGGTTTCAGGGGTGGCAGTAACGTCAGGGGACAGGTTTTCAGGCATGGGGAAGTTGACCTTCACTAGGAGCCGGGCGGCGTGGTGAGCCGCATGAACAGGAAATCCAGCGCTGTTTCAATCCCGCGGCAGGACCATACATTCCAGCTTTGCACCGCTATCACAGCGGTGAAGTGCAATGTTTCTGACCGGCGCTCCCTGAATGAATCTGCCCGCTTCGATCAACGATGCGGGCCCCAACACAACCAATCCATGCCGCATGAGGGCAGGAATAAAGGGAAAACCGGTGTGGGGGATGTTTCAAGTGTACCCCACGGAGCTCCCGGCTCTTCCGTGGGAGACGCAATCTCGACGTGAGGCTGCCCACAGGACCTCTCCGGCATCGTTCAGAACAGGTCAGGCTGGCACCTGCTGTGCCTTCATCTGTGCCTGTGCCCGGGCGAGCACTTTGGCGACGTCCGGCGTGAGGATCGCGCCGTCGTCGTGCGCTGCCTGCAGCCTCGCTGCCTGCTCAGGTGACATGCCGGCGAAAAGCTGGCCGACCGTCACCCCGTGTTCCGGTCGATGCTCGACGACGACGGCGTCCCCCGCCTCGATGTGCCCACCCTTCAGGACGCGGAGGTACGTGCCGATCCTGCCTTCCGCGGCGAAGCGATTCACCCAGTTGGACTCCCCCAGATAGCGGGCGAAGTTCATGCATGGAGTCCGCGGCTCAGTCACCTCGAGGAGAACGTCTCCGATGCGCCACCGCTCGCCGATCACCGCATGGGTGGATTCAATTCCGGACACGCGGAGGTTTTCGCCGAACTTGCCCGGCACCATGTCGCGTCCCAGTTCCGCTGACCAGAAGTCGGCGTCTTCCTGTGAGTAGGCGTACACCGCCTTGGACGGGCCGCCGTGGTGCTTCCGGCTCGCCTGGATGTCCCCGGTCAGACCGAGCGGATGCACTTTGACGGGCCCGGCCGTAGCCCGCTTGTCGATTGCCGTGACGCCGGTGGAATCCTTCGTGGGCAGCAGGGCGTGGACGCGGCATACGGCAAGAAGGGCACCTGTTGTCATGTAGCGATGGTATCCGGCGGCGCGCACGTCACGCGCCGGCGCTTTTCAGGAGGCCGAGAACCCGCCGTCGGCCTTGATGAGCTGACCGTTGATCCATCGGCCCGCCGGCGAGAGAAGGAAAGCGACGACGCCGGCCACATCGGCCGGCGTGCCGAGGCTTCCCGTTGGCTGCTGCTGGATGAGCGCTTCGCGTACCTCGTCGATCATCCATCCGGTGTCCACCGGGCCCGGGTTCAGCACGTTGGAACTGATCTTCCGCTCCCCCAACTCGCGTGCCGCAGCGATCACGATCCGGTCGAGTGCGCCCTTCGATGCTCCGTACGGCAGGTTGTGCACCGTATGGTCACTGGTCAGCGCGACGATTGCGCCGCCGTCGTCCGGGCACTGCAGCGCGAAGGCGCGGATGAGCTGCCACGCTGCACGGACGTTGACGGCGAAATGACGGTCGAAGCTTTCCACGGTGGTGTCGAGGATTGATGAGTCGACGCTCTCCGCGTGTGAGAGCACCAGCCCCGTCAGCGGACCCAGTTCGGCGGCGTCGGAGATCAGTGCATCCGGCGTGCCCGGCTGCTCCAGATCGGCGGGCAGCAGCGTGACGCGTGAGCCGATCGCCTCCAGCTCCGCGGCGAGATCCCGCAACTGGGCGTATGGATCCGTGGCCTGGTTCACCCGCTCGTCATAGGGGTGCCAGTAGGAGAGGACAAGGTCCCATCCCTCCGCCGCGAGGGCACGGGCGATTCCCGCCCCAATCCCCTCGGGACGGCCGGCGCCGGTGATCAGGGCTGATCGTTGCATCATCGGATCAGTGTAGGCAGACGGTAAGTTTGGTTGTGACCCCCACCACCGGCGAAAGGTCTACACCCATGACTGTCACAGCAATCATCAACGCGCACGTCGTTCCCATTGAAGGCGAACCCTTCGACGGAACCGTGCTGATCGAAAACGGCAAGGTCTCCGCACTCGGAGCGGACGTCACCGCTCCGGAGGGTGCCGACGTCGTCGACGCCGACGGCAAATGGCTCCTTCCCGGCTTCGTCGATGCGCACGTGCACCTAGGCACGCATGAAGAGGGCGAGGGCTGGGCCGGCGATGACACCAACGAGATGACGGATCCCGTCACCGCCGGCGTTCGCGCTTTGGACGCCGTGAACCCATACGACCCAGGATTCGACGACGCCCTGGCCGGCGGAGTGACCTCGGTGAACGTGAATCCCGGATCCGGTAATCCGATCGGAGGCCTCGCCGTTGCGGTCCACACGCACGGCCGGTACATCGAAGAGATGGTGCTGCGCTCCCCCAGCGGGCTGAAGTCCGCCCTCGGCGAGAATCCCAAGCGCGTGTACGGCGAAAAGAAGCAAACGCCATCCACCCGACTGGGCACCGCCATGATCATCCGCAAGGCGTTCATGGATGCGCAGAACTACATGGGCAAGGCGGACGAGAACGCCCGTGACCCGAAGCTTGAGGCCCTGGCCATGGTGCTGCGCCGCGAGATTCCCTGGCGGCAGCACGCCCACCGCGCTGACGACATCGCCACTGCGCTGCGCATAGCGGACGAGTTTGGCTACGACCTCGTGCTTGACCACGGTACCGAAGCGCACCTGCTCGCCGATGTGCTGGCGGAGCGCGGGATCCCGGTGCTGATCGGACCGCTGTTCACCACCAAGTCCAAGGTGGAGCTGCGCGGCCGCTCGATCGCCAACCCGGGGAAGTTGGCGGCGGCCGGCGTCGAAATCTCCATCATCACGGATCACCCGGTCATCCCGATCAACTTCCTGGTTCACCAGGCGACCCTCTCCGTGAAGGAGGGGCTGGACCCGGTCACGGCGCTGCGCTCCATCACCATCAACCCCGCGAAGGTGCTGGGGCTGGCTGAGCGCATCGGTTCCCTGGAGCCGGGCAAGGACGCCGACGTCGTCCTGTGGAGCGGTGATCCGCTGGATGTCATGCAGCGTGCGCTCACCGTCTGGATCGGCGGCAAAGAGGTCTACCGTTACGACGAGGCGGCGCGCACCGGCGTCGTAGCTCCCCGCGGCTGACGTGGCACGACAGCCCCGCCCAGACCTTCCGCCACGGCCGCTGACCATTCGGGCAGCGATTGCCGTGGAGGTGCTGGTCAGCGTCCTGTTCCTGATCGCCGCCGCAAGCTTCCTGATCTCCGCGGCAGCCCAGGAAATAGACCGGGCGGGGCTGATCGGCCTCGGTGCGCTACTGGGCGGACTCGCCGTCGTTCAGCTGGTGCTGGTGTTGGGACTCCGCCGGGGCAAACGCGGCGCCCGTGAACTTCTGACCACGATCGGGCTCATTGTCGGAGTCCCGATCCTGGTCCGCCGCACGCCCGGCCTGTCAGTGGTGTGCGTGGTCATGCTGATCGGCGTGGTGCTGATGTGGCTGCCGACGTCGACAGCCTGGTTCCAGCGGATCAGCCCGAAGCCGCAGAACAAGTGGGTGCGGCTGGTCAGCCGGACCGTAAGCCCGTTCCGGAAGCGCTGATCCCCTAGAGGTTCGTGAACGCCTTTTCGAGGTCCGCGATGAGGTCCTCAACGTCCTCGATGCCCACGGACAGGCGCACCAGATTCTCCGGCACCGCCAGCTCAGTGCCCTTGACCGAGGCATGCGTCATCTCGGACGGATAGTTCATCAGGGACTCGATGCCGCCGAGAGATTCCGCGAGCGTGAAGAGTTCCGTCGATTCAGCGACCGTGCGCGCGGCCTGCTCTCCGCCTTTGAAAGACACGGAGATCATGCCGCCGAAGCTGCGCATCTGGCGCGCAGCAAGCTCATGGCCGGGGTGATCCGCCAGGCCCGGGTAGTAGACGCGCTCCACTTCTTCACGACCCTGGAGCCACTGGGCGATCGCGAGCGCATTGGTGCTGTGCCGATCCATCCGCACACCGAGGGTCTTCAGCCCGCGCGTGGTCAGCCACGCCTCCATGGGCGCGGATACGGCGCCCACTGCGAATTGGATGAAGCCCACCTTCTCGGCAAGGTCAGCATCATTGAGGATGACGGCGCCGCCGCTTGCGTCCGAGTGCCCACCGATGTACTTCGTGGTCGAGTGGACAACCACGTCGGCACCGAACGAGAGCGGCTGCTGCAGGTACGGGGTTGCGAACGTGTTGTCGACAACCAGCATCGCGCCGGCCTTCTTCGCGATGGCTGCAATGGCTGCAATATTGGTAATCTTCATCATCGGGTTGGACGGCGTCTCAACCCAGACCATGCGGGTCTTCCCGGAGTGCACCGCATTTTCGACGGCGTCGAGATCCGACATGTCTACAGCTGAATTGGTGATACCCCAGTCCGCGAGCACGCGGTTGATGAGCCGGTAGGTTCCGCCGTAGGCGTCGTTACCCAGAACGATGTGATCGCCGGGCCGGAGAGCTGCCCGGATCAGGGCGTCCTCGGCAGCAAGGCCTGAGGAGAAGCTGAAAGCATGCTCCGCACCCTCAAGCGCTGCGAGCTGGGCCTGGAGGGAATCACGGGTGGGGTTGGTGCCGCGCCCGTACTCATACCCGTTGCGCAGCTGGCCAATGCCGTCCTGCGCGAAGGTGGTTGTCTGGTACAGCGGCGGAATGACCGCGCCCGTGGTGGGGTCAGGGGTCTGCCCGGCGTGGACTGCGCGCGTGTTGAAGCCGTTGGTTGAGGTCACTGGGTTGCTCTCCTTCGAAAGGTTTAGCTGCTCAGATACGTCAGCAGGTCGTGGCGCGTAAGTATTCCCACGGGCGCTCCCACGAAGGTAACCATCAGGGCGTCGCTGCCCTGCAGCCGCTCACGTGCGCTGGTCACCGACTCAAGCGAGCCGATGAGCGGCATCTTCTCCCCCATGTGCTCGGAGATCTTGTCGGTGAGTTTGGCTGTGCCGTGGAAGATCTTCTCCGTGAGATGGCGCTCATCGACGGAGCCGAGGACCTCGCCCATCACCACCGGCGGTTCCTGCGAGAGGACCGGGATGTTGGACACGCCGAACTCATTCATGATCATGATGACGTCCCGGACGGTCTCATTCGGGTGCGTGTGCACGAGGTCCGGCAGCGCGCCGTTCTTCGAGCGGAGCACCTCGCCGACCGACGACTCATCACCGCTGTCCATGAAGCCGTAGGACTTCATCCAGTCGTCATTGAAGATCTTGCCTAGATAGCCGCGGCCGCTGTCAGGCAGAAGAACGACGACGACGTCCTCCTCGGTAAGGTCCTTCGCCGCGCGGAGCGCGGCCACTACCGCCATACCGGACGAACCGCCCACCAGGAGGCCCTCCTCACGGGCGAGCCTACGAGTCATGGCGAAACTCTCGGCGTCGTTCACGGGAATGATCTCATCCGGAACCGACGGGTCATAGGCGTCCGGCCACATGTCCTCGCCGACGCCCTCCACGAAGTACGGGCGCCCGGTGCCGCCGGAATAGACCGAGCCTTCAGGGTCTGCGCCGATGACGCGGACGGTCCCCGACTCGCGGTCCTTCGAAATGTCCTTGAGGTAGCGGCCGGTGCCGCTGATGGTGCCGCCGGTGCCCACGCCGGTGACGAAGTGCGTGATCCGCCCCTCGGTGTCCCGCCAGATCTCAGGGCCGGTGCTCTCATAGTGGCTGAGCGGGCCGTTGGGATTGGAGAACTGGTCGGGCTTGAAGGCACCTGGGATTTCGCGCGTCAGGCGGTCCGAGACACCGTAGTAGGACTGCGGGCTGTCCGGCGCTACGGCCGTCGGCGTGACCACCACCTCGGCGCCGTACGCTGCCAGGACGTTGCGCTTGTCCACGCCCACCTTGTCCGGAACCACGAAGATGCACTTGTACCCGCGCTGCTGGGCAACCAGCGCAAGGCCGACGCCGGTGTTCCCCGATGTCGGCTCGATGATGGTGCCGCCTGGCCCCAGCTTGCCCTCTTTCTCTGCGGCGTCGATGATCTTGACGGCGATGCGGTCTTTCACCGACCCGCCGGGATTCATATACTCCACCTTCACCAGGACCGTAGCGGCGATGCCATCGGTGACCTTGTTGAGCTTGATGAGGGGGGTGTTACCGATGAGATCCAGGACGGAGTTGGCGAACTTCATGGTTAACAAGTTACCGCTATGCACTCCGTGGACCTGACTCAATGGATCTGACGGCGCACCTGCGACCGGCGAACCGTCACCGGCACGTGCGAGCATTAACAGCATGACCATCACCGCTTCCGCCCCGGCCGCTCTGTCGGCAGAGTGGGAGCTCCATGAGCCGTACGCGCTACTGCCTTCCGTCGGACCGCTGCAGTGCGGTCCTTCCGATCCCACTGTCGTGATCCGAGAAGGCGCAGTTTGGATGGCTTTCCGGAACGACGACGGCGCGGCCACCCTTCGCTTGTCCCAGCGGGGCGGTCTGCGGTCATCTTCAGTGCTCGCAACAGCGTGGGGACCGGGTGCCTCCCTCGCCCTTGCCTCTGTTCCACGGCTGGTGGGTTTCGTTGATGACTGGAGCGCGTTCGACTCCCCTGCCTTCGCGGCCGCGCTGCCCGAGTTGGCCCGGAAGGGCCGCTATCTTCAGCCCGGCCTCCGGTTGCCTGCAACCGGAAGGATGCTTGACGCCGTCGTGCGCGTCATTCTGGAGCAGAAGGTGACGGGGCTTGAGGCGAAGCGGGCATGGCGGTACCTGGTGACCCGCTTCGGTGATCCGGCACCCGCTGCGCCCGGCGCTCCGCGGGAGCTTCGGCTGCCTCCGACTGCTGCACAGTGGCGGCGGGTTCCGTCTTGGGAGTGGCACCGGGCAGGTGTTGATTCGAAACGATCGGCGGCAGCGTTGCGGGCGGCCGGCGTCGCGTCCGGCCTGGAGCGGTTGGCGGGACTGGATGCTGCGGGTGTGCACGCCGGGCTGTGCTCGATTCCCGGGATCGGCGTGTGGACTGCCGCCGAGGTGCTTCAGCGCACGCACGGGTGTCCCGATTCGATTTCGGTGGGCGACTTCCACCTCGCGGCCTTCGTTGGGGCGGCGCTGACCGGCGAGCGCACTGACGACGCCGGCATGCTTGAGTTGCTCAAACCGTGGGCGGGCCAGCGTCAGCGGGTGGTGCGGATGTTGTACGCGAGCGGGTTCCGGAAGCAGGCGTACGGTCCGCGGCTGTCGCCCGAAGACCACCGGCGGCGGTAGGTTCTGCTGCCGGTGCGCGCAATCCTGCACCTTCTCGCTGTCGGTGTTCCTGCCGTCCGCCTGTTTCCGGCGGTTGGCTGCGCCGTCGTCGTCATGTCCGGCCAGAAGCTGCAGGATTGTGCGTTTTTTGGGGCTTAACGTGCGAAGGCTCCGGCCCCCACTGTTGACGGGGGCCGGAGCCTTCGACGAAGTCTTGTTATGCCTGGGGCTGAGCACCTTCAGGCTGCGCGCCGTCAGCGGAGGCCTTGGCCTGCTGCTCGGCGACCTGTGCGTGGACTTCCTTCATGTCCAGCGCCTTGACGGCGTCGACCAGCTCGGTGAACTGGTTGTTGTTCAGTGCACCCGGCTGCGAGAAGACGAGGACCTTCTCGCGGAACGCCATCAGCGTGGGGATGGAGGTGATGCCTGCTGCCGCGGCGAGCGACTGCTCGGCTTCAGTGTCCACCTTCGCGAAGGTGACGTCGCTGTGCTGCTGGGACACGGCGTCGTACACGGGAGCAAACTGCTTACACGGGCCACACCATTCAGCCCAGAAATCGACGAACACGATGTCGTTCGTTTCGATGGTCTCGGGGAAAGTTGCCTCAGTGATGTCAATAGTTGCCATGTCTTCACGCTAACGAGAATCGGCGGAGATGTCTCGTCCTGTTCGCTCTGCGCGAGGCCGCTTGATACAACGCGAGGCTGGATGCGCGCAGACAAGACGGCGCGCTTCATTCCAATTCCGACAGGTGGGTGGCGGTTATCCACATTTTCCTGCAAGTGCCGCTGTGGGCGGAGCGCTTCGAATAGCGTCAGTTTCGCGGACGAAAACGCTACGGAAAGGACGCAAGATGACCCGCCATACGGCTTTGATTCTCACCCACCAACTGGATGCTGAAGAATCACTCGAACGCAGCATCGCTCTGCTCGACGACCTGTTCTCGAAACTCCCTTTCATTCCCGATCCAGGACGCACGGAACTACCTGCCGTGGCGCCTGCAACCGCTCTGAAAGAGAAGCTCGTGCTTCCTCGGGGACAGCACGGCGAGGAACTGGCAGCAACCCCGGCCGGAGACGTGCACCACCTTTTCGATGGGCAAAGCTGGCACACGCCCGAGCAGTGCCCTCCTGCACCGATGGACAGCAATGGCGCTACAGGCTGGCAGTGGCTCTACTTCAACACACTGCACAACACAGATGCGAGCACCATCTGCTACCTCTGGGACATCCACGCGCTTGGTGCCCGAAGCGCTGCTTGATTCAGCGTGGACACAGCGAAAGGCCCGCACTTCCCGTGTTTCCGGGTAGTACGGGCCTTCGTGGCGAGTGGCAGATGAGGGATTCGAACCCCCGTAGGCTGTGCCAGCTGATTTACAGTCAGCCCCCTTTGGCCGCTCGGGTAATCTGCCGAACGTCTCGTGAAGAGAAACTCTTCAGGAAGACTGCCCGCGGATCGCCGTCCGCAGGCAAAATAACTTTACAGAACATCCCGCGCATTATCGAATCGTGTTCCGGTATAGCCGAATTCAGCGACCGGACGCCACCCGACGCTCGATCTGCGCGTAGAAGCCCTTCGCCTGGTCAGCGGTCACCAGGCCCATCTCCACCGCGTTCTGAAGGTCCGCGCGCACGCCCTGCAACCGGACAGAAGACGAGGATTCTGACCCAACATCCGGCTCCTGCGGCAGCGTAACGATGGGCGATGCGGCAACCGACGGCGCCACTCCCACCCCTGTCAGCGAGGCGGCCATGATCAGCGACCCGGCAACAGCATGTCGGGCATGGACAAAGTAGCGACGCGATTGCGCGGTCAAGAGTTCCTCCTGAGAACGGCTGAGGGTTCCACCGTTTCACCCGCACATGAACGCCGCCTGTCCCGAAGCTGTGAATTAGGGTAGGAGCAGGAAAATACCAACCAGAAGGAGGCAACGGTGGCCAGTGAATCCACATTCGACGTTGTAAGCAAGGTAGACAAGCAGGAAGTTGCCAACGCGCTGAACCAGGCACAGAAGGAACTTGCCCAGCGCTACGATTTCAAGGGTGTCGGAGCTGAGGTGGATTTCAGCGGCGAGATGATCCTCATGAAGGCAAACTCGGAAGAGCGCGTGCTCGCCGTGCTCGACGTCCTGCAGTCCAAGATGATCAAGCGCGGCATCTCGCTGAAGTCCCTCGATACCGGCGAGCCCTACGCCTCGGGCAAGGAATTCCGCCTCGAGACAACCATCAAAGAGGGCATCGCACAGGACATCGCCAAGAAAATTAACAAGCTCATCCGCGATGAGGCACCCAAGGGCGTCAAATCCCAGATCCAGGGTGACGAGCTACGCGTCAGCTCCAAGTCCCGCGATGACCTGCAGACCACCATGGCTCTGCTCAAGAACTTTGACGAGGCTGACCTCCAGTTCGTGAACATGCGGTAGGCATCCAAGCCAACCAACGACGGCGACGCTCCCTTGAGAGGGGGCGTCGCCGTCGTCGTTCTGGGCTTGTAACCGGTACTACTGCAGGGTGCGGCCGGCCATACCCTCCAGGCGGGCAATGCGCTGTGCCATGGGCGGGTGGGAGGCAAACAGCTTCTTCACCCCTCCGCCGCGGAACGGATTCGCAATCATCAGGTGCGAGGTGTTGACCAGCTGCTGGCTCTGCGGCAGCGGCGCCTGCTGCGTTCCGCGCTCGAGTTTGCGCAGGGCGGAGGCGAGAGCCAGCGGGTCTTCCGTGAGGCGGGCGCCGTCTTCATCGGCGTCGTACTCGCGGGTTCGGCCGATGGCCATCTGGATGAGCCCCGCAGCAAGCGGTGCAAGGAACGCCAACAGCAGCGCCGCGATCGGGTTGCCACCCGAGTTCCGGTTGCCGCCCATCAGGCCAGTGAACGCGAACATCTGCGCAACCGAGGTGATGACGCCGGCAACAGCGGCGGCAACAGACCCGGTCAGGATGTCACGGTTATAGACATGCATCAGCTCATGCCCAAGCACACCCCGCAGCTCGCGCTCGCTGAGAATCTGCAGGATGCCCTGGGTGCAGCAGACCGCTGCGTTTTCCGGGTTCCGGCCGGTGGCAAATGCGTTGGGCGCCATGGTCGGCGAGACGTACAGGCGGGGCATCGGCTTGCCCGCCTTGGTGCTGAGCTCGCGCACGATGCGGTACATCGCCGGCGCCTGCTGCTCCGTCACCGGAACAGCTTTCATGCTGCGGATAGCGAGTTTGTCGCTGTTCCAGTAGCTGTACGCGATCGAGCCGACACCGATCAGCGCGAAGATCCACAGGAACGCCGAACTGCGCGTGGCCGAAGCGATCACCGCACCGAACAGCAGGAAGATCCCCATCAGGGATCCGAAAAGCAGGGCCGTCTTGGCCCCGTTGAAGTGGTTGTGCACCTGTTCTCCTTGTTGACTTACCTACCGGTACAACGGCGCTGCGCTGCACCCTGTTCCGCCGTCAGTTCCGCAGCCCTTCAGCGTGAAAGGACGGTGCACACGCAGGCGCGGTTGCCCTCGCCGTCGGCCAGCACGGTGAAAGACGGCGCCTGCGCCTCGTCGACGACGGCGCCTCCTGCGGCGACGGCTGCGGCGATGCGCGCGTCAGCGACGTCGTGCGGCACCCACACGTCGAGGTGGAACCGCTGCCGTGGGGTTTCATGCGCATCTGTGCCCTGAAACCAGAGCAGCGGAACACGGCCGGAAGGGTCCACGACGTCGTCACCACTCACATTGCGGGCATCGCCGGTGAGCAACGCGGCCCAGAACGGTCCCGCGTCGGCGAGCGCCGCGGTATCGAGCGCGAGTTCCACTTCGGCGAGCGCCCCTGGCTGCGGCGTCAGGCCCTGCTCCTGCGCGATGGAACTGATGGCTCGTGCGAGGTCCACATCGCGCTGTGTCAGTGCACCGACGTCGTGACTGATCAGTTTCAGGTCCACGTGCGGGTAGGTGAGGGTGACATCGGGGTGATGGTTGGCTGCCTCTGCGGCCTCGGTCACAGCGGTCACGAACCGGAGCCCCGCGGTGAAGCTGCCGGTGCGGAAACGGGCGTGGATGCCCTGCGCGAGCTGGCGCCAGTCGTTGAGCCCGGCGTCGAGAATCTGCGTGCTGGTGAGCTTGTCCATGACCCCAGTATGTCGCGGCACGGGGCAGCTGTGACCTATCGGAGCACCTTATTGCGCGAGGGTCATCGAGATCTGATAGCGGTCGGACCGGTAGGTGGAGATCGAATACTCGATCGGCGTGCCGGGTTCTTCCGGTCCGGTGAATGAGCGCCGGTGAAAGAGGAGCACCGGGGCGCCCAGCGCGATGTCGAGCAGCTGCGCAATATCCGCTGACGCAGCACTTGCCTGGACGGTCTGTTCCACGCGCCGCACCGGATGCCCGGACGCCGAGAGCACGCGGTAGAGGGAACCCGTCAGGTCTTCGGCCAGCAGGTTGGGAAGCAGCGCTGGCGGGAGCCAGGACTCGTCAACGCTGACGGGTGCATTGTTGGCGAGCCGGAGTCGCCTCAACCGGTATGCCGGCGCATTCTCGGCAAGGCGAAGATGCGACGCCGCGGCGTCCGGCGGTTCACAGAGCTCAGCTGTGATCACGCGGGTGCTGGGTTGGAACCCGGCAGCGCGCATGTCGTCATTGAAGGACGCCAGGTGCAGCACCGACCGAACCATGCCATGGGACACGAAGGTGCCCTTGCCCTTTTCCCGTACCAGCTCGCCGTCCCGGACGAGATCGGAAATGGCTCGGCGCACGGTGATGCGCGAAACCCCGAACATCTCCTCGAGCTGGCGTTCACCGGGCAGCGCTTCGCCCGGCTTCAATCCTTGCGCGAGCTCCTGGAGCTGGCGCCGCAACCGGAGATGCTTGAGCTCGCCTGACCGGTTTACACCGGCGCTGTGCGTTTTCTCCATGCATCTGTAATATCAGAACAACTGGTTATAACCAGTCACTGCGCCAGGAACTCGATCTGTGTCACCGAATGAACCGACCAGTATGCATCTGCCCCTGAAGACCTAAGGACCCGCATGACGCCCTATGGCAGGCAGCTCACCCACCGCCGGGAAATTTTGTGCAGCTTCAGTGACTCCGCCGGCCTCGATGCCACCGGAGCTGCACAAAACTTCCAACCCCGACCGGATACCCAGGCCAGATGAACAGCGGCCAGAACCGGGTACTCCGCGGCCGGCTGGTCACCGGCCAGCCGGCCGCGGACATTCTTGACGACGGCGCCATCTGGCTCGCCGGGGACCGCATCGAATGGTGCGGACCGGCGTCGGAGTTGCCAGCCGGGAGTCCGCAGGAGGTCGAGGAGGTCCCGGTGATCCTGCCGGGGCTGGTTGACCTGCACTGCCACGGCGGGGCTGGGCACACCTTCTCGGCCGACCCCGATGGCGCACGCGCTGTCGCGGCCCATCACGCTGCCAACGGAACGACGTCGCTGCTCGCCTCGCTGGTCTCCGCACCGGCTGAGGAGCTGATGGTACAGATTGAGGCGCTTCGGGACCTGGTCGACGACGGAACACTCGCCGGCCTGCACCTCGAAGGCCCGTTCATCGCCGCCGATATGTGCGGGGCACAGAACCCCGCGGCAATCATCGACGGCGATCCCGCCCTGCTTCGTCAGTGGCTCGAAACCGGGCGTGGAACCATACGGTCCCTCACACTGGCCCCGGAAACCGCCCACTTCGACGAGCTGGTGTCCCTCTGCCGGCAACACGGCGTCGTTCCGTCGGTCGGGCATACGGCGGCGACCGCCGCGCAGATGCGTGCGGCCCTTGAGCACAATCCGGGCGGGACGTGGTCGGCCACGCACCTGTTCAACCGCATGCCTCCTCTGGACCATCGCCGCCCAGGACCGATCGCAGTGCTGCTGGAAACAGCCCGCCGTGCGCCGGACTCCATGGTCCTGGAACTGATTGCCGACGGCGCGCACCTGCACCCGGACACCGTCCGGATGGTCTTCGGCCTCGTCGGCGCGGACGGTATCGCTCTTATCACGGATGCCATGGCCGCCGCCGGCATGAGCGACGGCGACTACACGCTCGGCACACTGGACGTCGAGGTGCGCAACGGAACCGCGCGACTCGCTTCCCCGGACGGGACCGCCGGCGCCATCGCCGGAGGCACCAGCCGCCTGCTGGAGAACCTGCGGCGCTGCCGCGACTGGGGCATAAGCCTCGCCGATGCGGTTGCGGCTGCATCCTCCACTCCGGCACGGCTCATCGGCAACGACGACGTCGGAATGCTCAGCCCCGGACGGCGGGCAGATGTAGTGGTCGCCTCAGACGAGCTCGAAGTACTGCAGGTGTACCGCTCAGGTGCCCTGCAACAGCCAGCACCAAAGGAAAGGTCTTAACTGTGCAGGTCATCATCTGCGAGTCACCGGAACAGGTCGGTTCGCGCGCCGCGGACATCATCGAGGCACGCGTACGGCAAGGGCCGGCAGTGCTGGGCCTTGCGACGGGCAGTTCGCCGTCGGGAACCTACCGCGAGCTGATCCGTCGCCATCGGGAAGAACAGCTGAGTTTCAGCGACGCCACGGCGTTCACGCTCGATGAGTACGCGGGGCTCCCGCTGGATCACGACCAGTCCTACCACTCAACCATTCGCCGCGAGTTTGTGGATCACGTGGACCTCCCGCTATCCCGACTGCTGACTCCTCACGGGGACGCGGAAGACCTGCGGGCCGAAGCCGTCAGGTATGACGAGGCCATTCGCGAAGCCGGCGGCGTCGACATCCAGATCCTCGGCATCGGGGCGAACGGGCATATCGGCTTCAACGAGCCGACGTCGTCCCTCAATTCACGGACCAGGGTCAAGACCCTCGCCGGAGCCACCCGGTCAGACAACGCACGCTTCTTCCCCGGCGACGAAGTTCCCCAGCTCTGCCTGACTCAGGGGCTCGGCACCATCCGCGAGGCGCACCAGGCGGTTTTGGTGGCACTGGGTGCCACCAAGGCGGGCGCCGTCCGGGCAATGGTTGAGGGACCGGTGAGTGCGTTCTGCCCTGCCTCGGTCCTGCAGCTGCACCCACGCGCCGTCGTCGTTCTGGATCCCGAGGCAGCCTCCCAGCTGCAGCTGATCGACTACTACCGCAGGGCGCAGGAACTGAACGACAAGCTGCTGGGCCGGTAGCACCGGTCGCCGGCAGCGTCAGTCCGGGCAGCGCCGGTCAGGGTTCGGGGTTCCGGGAATCGTACTGGCCGAAGCGCGGTTGGAGGCGTGCCAGCAGCACCACGAGCAGGATGCACACGATCCCGCCCCACAGCGCCGTCCAGCCCTCACCGATCCACTCGGCGAACCCGCCGCCCACCAGCTCCCCCAGCCTGGGGCCGCCAGCGACGACGACGATGAACACTCCCTGCAGGCGCCCCCTCATCGCATCGGGAGTTGCTGACTGCAGAATGGTGCTGCGGAAGACGCCGCTGACCGAGTCCGAAACACCCGCCAACAGGAGGCAGACGGCGGCAGGGATGATCCACGGCGTCATCCCGCCGTCGGGTGACCGCCCGGCCAGGATGACGACCAGCCCGAAGGCGCTGATCGACGCGCCCCAGCCGACGACGGACCACTGGACCGCCCGCCCCTGCCGGTGGATGTGCCCCAACGGACCCGAGAACAGTCCGGATAGGACTGCCCCGAATGCGCTTGCTCCCAGCAGGATGCCGACGGTCAGCTCACCGCCGCCGATGAACACGGCACCCACCGCCGGCAGGAGCACGCGCGGCTGGGCCATGACCATTGCCGCAAGGTCAATGAGGAACGTCATCCGGATGTTCGGCCGCGTGCCGAGGTAGCGGAATCCTTCGATGACGGTGGCAAGGCCGGCTCGGCGCACCGGCCCTTCCGGCGGCATGGCTGGCAGGCGGAACAGCGCCCACAGCGCGGCGGTGAAGGTAACGACGTCGATGGTGTAGGTCCAGCCATAGCCCACCTGGGCGATGAGCACGCCGGCCAGCATGGGACCGACGGTGAAGGCGAGCCCAAACGTGATCATGGACAGGGCGTTGGCTGCGGGAAGCAGCTCAGGGCGCACCAGCCGCGGGATGATGGCCGTCCGCGTGGGCTGGTTGATGCCTGCAAACCCGCTGTGGACGGCGATCAGGAGGTACAACAGCCAGATGTTGTCAGCACCCATCCAGGCCTGCAGCGCGATGCCGATGGTTGACGCCCACAGTCCCAGACCGGACAGCAGCGCCACCTTGCGGCGATCATGCGCGTCCGCCACCGCGCCGCCATACAGGCCGGCGAAGATTAGCGGCACCAGTGCGAACAACCCGATGAGACCGACGTTCAGGCTTGATCCCGTGATGTCGTAAACCTGCAGGCTGACTGCAACGAGGGTGAGGTTGGTGCCGATCGCGGACAGCGCTGTGCCGAAGTACAGTCTGCGGAACGCCGGACTTTCCTTTAGCGGAGTGATATCGGCAAGGAGTCTGGGCACCCGGCAAGTGTACCGGCGGAGCGGTTACCTCCGGCAACGACTCACGGTTCCTCCTACCGTTTCATCAGCCTGCTGACTTTCCTTCCTACGGTGGCTAGGGTTGCTCTCACAGTGCGGTGCGTCGCCGATCATCCAGCGGGAGGAAAATCGTCATGCTTACCAGCGAAGTTGCTGAAGGAATCCACTGGCTCAAGCACGCCCACGTGAACGTCTACTTCGTTGAGCAGGAGGATCGCGTCATGATTGTCGACGCCGGCCTTCCGGGCATCTGGCCGCACATCAGGGCCGCGCTGCGGGAACTCGGGTTCGAGAATTCGGTGGTGGCACTGGTTCTCACTCACGCGCACTTTGACCACGTGGGCGTAGCCGCCAAGCTGCGGACTACCTACCGCCTGCCCATTCTTGTCCATCCCGGGGACGCCTACATCGCCGCGCATCCCTACCGCTACAAGCACGAGCTGAACCGCCTGACCGTACCCTTGCGCAATCCGGGAAGCCTGCCGATCCTCGGCAGAATGACACTGGCGGGGGCTTTGACGGTCCGCGGCGTCACGGACACGCTGCCGCTTGTGCCCGGAATTGCGGGCAACCTTCCCGGCACCCCGGAGATCATCCACGTTCCCGGCCATACCGCCGGCCATGTGGCCCTCCACTTCGCGGACCGGCAAACGCTGATCGTCGGCGACGCACTGGTCACACTGAATCCCTATACCGGCCTGAAAGGACCCCAGATCGTCTCCGGAGCGGCAACGGCGGACTCACCGCAGGCACTGGAATCGCTCGACCGGATCGCGGCGCTTCCCGCCGACAGGGTGCTGACCGGACACGGCGAGCCATGGCTCTCAACTCCGGCAGACGCCGTCGCCATCGCCAGGCTGAATGGGCCGTCCTGACGGATCAGTCTGAAGCGTGTTCGGCGATGGCGGTGTCAATCGCCTCCAGCAGCCGCTCATTCCCGAGAATCCGGAAGTGCCCCATCACATCCAACTGCACGTTGGTGGCCCCGACCAGCTCGCTGCCGCCCGGAATGTGCGGGTCGAACGTCCCGTAGATCGAGGTGATGCGCGAATTCACCGCGAGGTTGGCGCGCAGCGCGTTCAGGGTCCGGTTCCGTGGCGAGAAGGCCCGCAGGCTCGGCAGCAGCGCAAACATGGCGTAAACCGAGCCTGAAAACGGCGAGTTCACCGCAATGAGCTGACGGACACGCGGCGCGGAATCCGGCAGGGTCATGACGTACTTCCCGATCAGGCCACCCTTGCTGTGGGCCACAAGGACCACGTCGGTCAGGTTTCGCTCACGCAGGTATTGCTCCACCAGCTCAGCCATCGCGGGAACGGTTCCACGGTTGTAGCCCAGAGCGGTGACCGCATGCACAGGATGCCCCGCTGTGTGCAAGTGGGATGCCACCGGGTGCATGAACTGCCAGGGCTCATAGATACCGGGCAGCAGAATCACGGGCGCCTTGTCCCCGGACAGCTGCCGACCAGCATCGCCGCGGAAGAGAAAGCCACGGGCCTGCCAGAAGCCAACATAGGCGTAATCGAGGATCCACGCCCCGCCGCGCCTAAGCAGCCGCATGCGGGTCTCCCGTGAGCAGCCCCCGAGCGGTCTCTGCCGGTCGGCTGTACATCAGGACGTGCGGAACGTCCGGAACCTCCACCACTGTGGCATTGGGATTGGCATCGGCCAGCCGCAGCAGCCAGTCCGTCGGGGCGATCGGATCCCGTTCCCCGCGCATCAGCACCACCGGGCACGCTACGCGGGGAAGCGCCTCCTCGAGCTTGTGGCCGACCATCGCCGGGAGGGTCCGCAGATACGGCACGATCGAGCGCAGATAGTCCGTGAACACCATCAGGTTCACGGCCGGTGATTCACGCAGCGTGTCCTGCGCCAACCGCAGCGCCTGCTTGCCGATGGAGCGTTCGCGATCATTCACGGTAGGGCCAAGCAGCACGAGTTTGTGCACCAGCTCCGGCCCGTGCGCCGCAGTTTCGGTTGCCACCTGACACCCCATCGAGTGCCCAATAAGCACCACGGAGCCCACATCGAGGTTGCGCAGAACGGTCAGCACAATCTCTCCGAGCTCCGGAACAGACAGCGGGCGGTGCGGCCCTGGAGAGGAACCGAACCCGGGCAGCTCGATGGCATACACCGCGCTGTTCCGCGCCAGTTCGGCGGCGAGACGCTCGAAGTAGCGGGCCGAGACGCCGATACCGTGAACCAGCACCACAGGATCTCCCCGCCCCACTCTCCGCACGGTCACCACGCAGTCCGCAACGCGCTCCTTAACTACGTCATCCCATGGCCCGCGGCCCATTCTCCTACCCTTCATCGCCGGCATCTCCATCCAGCGTAGTCCGTTAGGTTCGGCTTATTATGAATTACTCACAACAGATGTTTGACTGGTGTCATGACCGAACATACCGCGCCCGCGAACACGTGGGCTGAGTCCCTGCGTTCAGCGGGACGCCGGGTGACGAAGCAGCGCCTGGCGGTACTCGCCGCCGTTGAGCAGTCGCCGCATTCAACCGCGGACGACGTCGTCACTGCGGTCCGCGCCGAACTCGCCGACATCACCGTGCAGTCGGTCTACGTAGTGCTCTCCGACCTCACCGTCAGCGGACTGCTGCGCAGGATCGAAACACCCAACTCGCCCGCACGGTATGAGACCAGGGTGAATGACAATCACCACCACGCCGTCTGCACCGGGTGCGGCCGGATCGAGGATGTGGACTGCGCCGTGGGGCATGCACCGTGCCTGACGCCCGCCTGGTCGCCGGGCTCAAACCAGATGACCATCCAGATTGCCGACGTCGTCTATCAGGGCCTGTGCAACGACTGCCGCGAGGCATCCGCCCAAAATTTCACCACTACTTCCTGAACTAACTGAAACACACTGAAAGAAGGAGAATCCATGACTGCCAACTACAGCACCACCCAATCGGGTGCCCCCGTTGTTGACGACAGCAATTCCTCGGCGCTGGGCCGCGACGGCGCCATCCCGCTGACTGACCATTACCTGATCGAGAAGCTCGCCCAGTTCAACCGCGAGCGCGTGCCCGAGCGCGTTGTGCACGCCAAGGGCGGCGGCGCATTCGGCGTATTCGAGGCCACTGAGGACGTCAGCAAGTACACCAAGGCAGCTCTCTTCCAACAGGGCGCACAGACCGAGACGCTGCTCCGGTTCTCCTCCGTCGCCGGTGAGCAGGGTTCTCCTGATACCTGGCGCGACCCCCGCGGGTTCGCCCTGAAGTTCTACACCTCCGAGGGCAACTACGACCTCGTGGGCAACAACACCCCGGTGTTCTTCATCCGCGACGGCATCAAGTTCCCCGACTTCATCCACTCGCAGAAGCGCCTTCCCGGCTCCAACCTGCGTGATGCAGACATGCAGTGGGACTTCTGGACCCTCTCCCCCGAGTCCGCACACCAGGTGACCTGGCTGATGGGTGACCGCGGCCTCCCCGCCTCGTGGCGGACCATGAACGGTTACGGCTCGCATACCTACCAGTGGATCAACGAGGCCGGAGAAAAGTTCTGGGTCAAGTACCACTTCAAATCTGCCCAGGGCCACGAGGCGCTGACCGGCGACGAGGCCGAGGCACTCGCCGGCTCCGACGCCGACCACCACATCCGTGACCTCTACGAGAACATCGAGCAGGGCAACTTCCCCAGCTGGGATCTCAAGGTCCAGGTCATGCCGTATGAGGATGCGAAGAACTACCGGTTCAACCCGTTCGATCTCACCAAGGTGTGGCCGCACGCGGACTACCCGCTGATCCCGGTCGGCAAGCTGACCCTGAACCGCAACCCGGAGAACTACTTCGCGCAGATCGAACAGGCAACCTTCGCGCCGTCGAACTTCGTTCCGGGCATCGCCGCGTCGCCGGACCGCATGCTGCAGGCACGCATCTTCTCCTACGCAGACGCACACCGCTACCGCGTGGGCACCAACCACGCGCAGCTGCCCGTCAATGCCCCGAAGAGCGAGGTGCGCAACTACTCCAAGGACGGCGGCGCACGCTTCTTCTTCAACTCGCCGCAGACCCCGGTCTACGCACCGAACTCGATGGGCGGCCCTGCTGCAGATCCGTCGCTGACGGGCCCCGAGGGCGGCTGGGAGAACGACGGCGATCTGGTGCGTGCCGCCCACAGCCTCCACGCTGAGGACGATGACTTCGGTCAGGCCGGAACGCTGTACCGGGAGGTCTACAACGACGCCGAGAAGGCGCGTTTCCTGGAGAACATCACCGGTGCGGTGAGCGGAGTAACCATTGCGGACATCCGCGAACGCGCCATCCAGTACTGGACCAATGTCGATGCCGATCTCGGTGCCAAGCTACGCGCCAACCTCGGCAGCGCGTCCGGTGCTGCACAGAACTCTGACGCCGAGGCTGCGAACAAGTTCTAGTCCGTAGCGTTTGACCACGCAACGCAGGAAGGGCGGGCCCATAGCGGGCCCGCCCTTCCTGCACTTCTTATCTGTTTGCCTGGGAGAGAGCCTGGTCCAGTCCGCTGAAGAAGCGGTCCATCAGCAAGTGCAGTGCCTGTTCGACGGAATCCCGGTCCTGGTTCAAAACGTAGTCATACTGCAGGCCGTACAGACTTGTTGTGAACAACCGCGCCGAGGAATCGGCCTCCGCACGCTGCATACCCTGATTGACCAGCCAGTCTGCCGACAAGGAATGCCAGTAAGCGAACTTCCTCATGGCACTGCCTCGTGGATTGAGGCTCACTGCATCCTGAAGAGCCGCTTCGAATTCAAGGCGCTGCAGCTGTCGGTTTCGCTCAATCAGGAGCCAGTTCCAGGAATCGAGAATCCACCTGCGGAAATCTTCCCGGGCAAATCCTTCGGGATTCTCAGGCTTCAACGCGTCATGACGCGCCTCGATGTGCCGGACAATCTCATTGATGAGTTCCTCGCGGTTGCCGAAGTGGTACACGAGTACGTAGCTGCTGATACCCAGGCCGTCCGCCAGGGTGCGGAAGCTCAGGCTCGCGAACGTCTTGTCGAGGAGATGATCGACAATCTGCTCGAGGAGCTCGTTCTTCCGTTCCGGTTTCGGGGGGCGCGCCATTGCTGAATAGTACAGCGCGTGGAGCACGCCCCCGTGCGCACTTCCTACTTCCCGGCGCGCAATTCCTCCAACACCGGCTCGCCCGTTTTATCTTCTGCGGCAAGGCGTGAGTGCCGCTGTCCATAGGCGAAGTAGATAGCGAAACCGACCACGAGCCAGATCCCGAAGAACACCCAGGTCACGGTGGCCAGGTTGAGCATGAGGTACACGCAGAGGATGGCCGACAGGATCGGAATGACCTTGCCGAACGGCACACGGAAGGATGGCTTCAGGTCGGGCCGCTTCTTCCGGAGTACCAGGATGCCCAGACTTACGGTGACGAACGCGGAAAGCGTGCCGATATTGATCATCTCGGCGAGCAGTTCAACCTCGGTGAAACCGGCCAGGAGAGCGACGACGACGCCACACAGAATCTGCGTACGCGCAGGAGTGCTTCGCTTGGCTGAGGTCCGGCTCAGTCCGCGGGGCATCAGGCCGTCGCGACTCATGGCGAAGATGACGCGCGCCAGGCCCATGAGCAGCACCATGATGACCGTGGTCAGCCCGATCAGGCTGCCCACGGAAATGATTCCGGCGGCCCAGTCAGCACCCACAAGCTGGAATGCGGTGGCCAACGACGGCGACTCGGTTGCGGCCAGCTCCTGGTAGGACACCATGCCTGTCACGGCCAGCGTCACCAGGATGTAAAGCACGGTCACCAGGGCGAGTCCGCTGAAGATGCCGCGCGGGAGGGTCTTCTGTGGATTCTTCACTTCCTCCGCGGAAGTGGCCACGACGTCGAAGCCGATGAATGCGAAGAACACCAGTGCCGCGCCGGAGATGATGCCCGTGAAACCGTACATGGCAGGATTTGCGCCGCTAAGGAAGGACAGGAATGGCTGGGACGCCCAGCTGCTGTCGAGTTCGGCCGGTGCCTCGGAGGCAGGGACAAACGGCGTGTAGTTTGCGCCGTCAATGTAGAAGAACCCAACGACGATGACGAACAGGACGATGGCGATCTTGATGATCGTGAAGATGTTGTTCACGCGGGCGGAAAGCTTGGTTCCCAGCACCAGGATCATCGTGAAGATGGCGACGATGATCAGCGGGCCCCAGTACACCGTGATGCCCAGGAGGTTGACCTGGGACGGAACGTCGAGGTTAAGCACCGCGAACAGATCGCTGAGGTAGACGCCCCAGAACTTCGCGATGACGGCGCCCGCCATCAGCAGCTCGAGGATGAGGTTCCACCCGATGATCCACGCGAGAAGCTCTCCCATGGTGGCGTAGGTAAAGACGTAGGCACTGCCTGCCACGGGCATTGCCGTTGCGAACTCGGCGTAGCACATGATGGCGAGCGCGCAGGTGATGGCGGCGAGCACAAACGAGATGGTCACTGCAGGGCCGGCGTTGAATGCTGCTGCCTGGGCACCGACAGAGAAGATCCCGGCACCGACAGCAACTGCGACGCCCATGATCATGAGGTCCCAGGTGGTCAGCGACCGCTTGAGTGTGCGGCCTTTCTCACCTGAGTCTGCGATCGATTGTTCGATCGACTTGGTACGGAAAAGATTCACGGCTTTGTGTCCTCTGTGGGGAAAACTGACCGGTCAATCGTAATGAGCACGTAATACGCCTCCACATTCGTCTCGGCATGTGAGACGAATGTGGAGGCGTATTGGGACGGTCAGTGTCTGGTTGAGACAGGCGCCGACTCCGTCAGTGGGCGTGCGCCGTCGTCGTCCGTGTGTTCAACCAGGCGAGCGCCTTCAACGTCAACATCGGGCAGGACGCGGTCCAGCCACTTCGGCAGCCACCAGGCTGAGCGGCCCAGCAGGTGCATCGCGGCCGGGATGAGGGTCATCCGGACCACGAACGCATCGAGCAGCACACCGAACGCCAGGCCGAAACCGATGGGGCGGACCATGGTCAGATGCGAGAAGACAAAGCCTGCGAACACCGAGACCATGATGATGGCCGCAGCCGTGACCACCCTGGCGCCGTGGCTGAATCCGACCCGCACGGCTTCCTTGGCGGGCCGGCCATGGACGAAGGACTCGCGCATACCGGAGACAAGGAACATCTGGTAATCCATGGCCAGACCGAAGAGCACGCCGATCAGGATGATGGGGAGGAAGCTCAGGATCGGGCCGGGGTTGGTGACACCGAAGAAGTCTCCCAGCCAGCCCCACTGGTAGATCGCGACGGTGGCACCGAAGCTGGCCAGTAGCGAGAGCAGGAAGCCGGCGGTGGCGATGAGCGGCACCAGGATGGACCGGAACACCAGGAGCAGCAACACCAGCGACAGCCCGACGACGATGCCCAGGTAGAGCGGCATGGCCTCCATGAGTTTCGCGGAGACGTCGATGTTCGCGGCGGTCTGCCCCGTGACGGACACGGTCACGCCGGTAGCGTCCTCGATGCTGGCGGCTTCGGCACGGAGGTCACGCACCAGTTGCTCGGTGCTCTCGCTCGCCGGGCCTTCTTCCGGGATGACCTGGTAGATCGCGGTGCGTCCGTCGTCGCTGATTCCGGCAGGGACAGCGGTGACGACGTCATCAATGGCGGCGAGGCGGTCGGCGACGTCGAGCTGGAGGTCGGTGCGCTCGCCCTCATCCTCGATCGGGGGCAGTTCACCGACGGCGAGGAGAGGTCCGTTGGTGCCTTCGCCGAACTTCTCCCCCACCAGTGTGTAGGCTTGGTAGGCGGTGGAATCGGTCGGCTCGGAGCCGCCGTCAGGCAGGCCGACGCGCAGTTCCAGCGCCGGCAAAGCAAGCACACAGAGCGCGACGACGCCGGCCAGTACCGTGAGGATGGGTTTGCGGGTGACAAAACCGCCCCAGCCGCGGCCTGCGGCATAGGAATTGTCAACAGAGTGCTCGTCAGCCTCTGCCTCGCTGGCGGAGTGCGCGGTCTTCCAGCGGCGTTTCGAGATGACCTTGCGGCCCATGAAACCAAGCAGCGCGGGCGTCAGGGTGAGCGCAACCAACACGGCGACGGCGACTGTTCCGGCAGCGGACAGGCCGAGGATCGTGAGGAACGGCAGGCCGGGGACGGCGAGCGCAGCCAGCGCGATGATGACCGTGATGCCCGCGAAAAGCACAGCGTTGCCCGCGGTTCCGGTGGCGCGTGCGATGGATTCCTGCAGCGGCATGCCGCGCAGCAGCTGTGTGCGGTGGCGGTTCACTATGAAGAGCGAATAATCGATCCCGACGGCGAGTCCGAGCATCAGCGCGAGCACCGGCGAGATGGAGCTCATCTGGATGACTCCGGTGAGTGCGAAGGTTATTCCGACGCCGACTCCTACGCCGACGATGGCCATGAGCAGCGGCAGGCCGGCTGCTACCAGCGTCCCGAGCATGACGATCAGGACAATGGCGGCGACCAGGAGGCCGATGACCTCGGCCGGACCGAAAATCTCGGAGATGTCCTGGACGATCTCCTTGCTGTATTCGACGTTCAGCCCGGCTTCAGTCGCGGCGCCCGCTGCTTCCTGGACCGCTTCACGGGTCTCGGGTGTGATGGCGTCTACTGCGGTGGTGAACTGGACGCTGGCAACCGCTGTGGTGCCGTCGTCGGACACGAACTGAATGGCTGAGGTGGCCTCGAGGAGGCGCTCTCCGCGCTCGAGTTCCACTCGGGCTGCGTCGAGTTCTGCCTGGCCCTCGTCGAGCTGGGCGCGCTGGGCGTCGATCTCGGCCTGGGCGGCATCAAGCTGCGCCACGGTTGCGTCGATCTGCTCAGCGGGCAGGAACGCCTTCCCCGCTTCAAATTGAGCGCGCTGGTCATCGAGCTGCGCCTGGGCGGCATCGAGTTGGGCGGCGCCGTCGGCGAGCTCCTGGGCGCCGGCCCCGAGTTCCGCCCTGCCGTTCGCGATCTCCTCGCGGCTGTCGGCGAGCTGCTGGGCAGTTTCGAACGGGTCGATGACTGATTCGACGCCGTCGAGCCCTTCCACCTCCGTGAGGGCAGCCGTGACTTCCTCCTGCTGCTCCGCGGTGAACTCACCGTCAGTGCTCTGGAAAACGATGGTCCCCATGCCGCCGACGGCCTCGGGCATCTCCTCCTTGAGCTGATTGAGGACACGCTGTGACTCGGTGCCCGGGATGGTGAAGTTGTTGCTCAGTGTGCCGGAGAAGGCGACGGCGGAGCCACCTACCGCAACCATGATGGCCAGCCAGGCGGAGACCACCCACCAGCGGCGGCGGTAGGCGAAGGAACCGAGTCGGTACAGGAGGAAAGCCATGGTGTTGTGCGTCCTGGGTTAGAGGTCTGGATTAGGAGGAAGGACGGGAGAAGCCGTCGCGCAGCATGGTCAGCGTCGCGACGATGGAGTCCTCGAGGGTTTGCGCCGCATTGTGGTCCGGGTTCTCACTCGATGCCCATTCCCGCATTGCGGCCTTGGCGCAGGAGAGAAGTGAGCCGACCAGCGCGTGCACGTAGAGAGTTGATGCCTGGCCGCGCAGCCGGTCCTCGACCGCGCTGATGATGCGGGCTTCAGCCCGCTCCCAGGCGAGGAGGTGGGTACCGAGGAGGTCCGGGTTGCCTGCAGCCATGCGGAAGAGGTCGCCGCAGTCCTTCAGGTTTTCCACCTTGGTGGTGGCGGCGAGCGCGGCAATCATCGCGTCGAGGATGGGCTCATCCCCGGGACGGTCCGCGAGTTCGGCTTCGGCGCGGTCGAGAAACGACTCCGTGGAGACGATCAGTGCCTCTTCCGGGCTGTGAAAGTAGTTGAAGAAGGTGCGTCGGGAGACGTTCGCCTGATCGGCTATTTGCTCAGCCGTGAATCCGCCCATGCCGTGGGTGCGTGCGAGGTCCAGAGCCGCCTGGGCAATGGCCCTCCGTGTTTCGAGCTTGTTCTGCTCGCGGCGGCTGATTTGCTGTTCTGTCACATACTTACACTATGTGCAACTTTGCACAGAGTGCAAACTGGCGTTCCCGCCGTCGCGCGTGCGGGCCACATTCCCCGGGTACTGAGCATGAAACGGCGTGTCGCCTACCGACACGCCGTTTATGGGGCAAGCCATCCCTAAGAAGGTGGGGAAACCGGCCCACCGCGAAGAACCCCTGGCACTTACTCCCCGCGGGAAATCGCGATCATGTCCTCGCGCGGAACCAGCTTCACACGCTCGCGGACCAGCTCAGGCAGGCTGCCGTCGTCGTGCATGTAGTTGGCGCCCAGCTTCATTTCGTGGGAATCGAGCTTCAGCCAGCCCTCCCAGGTGGTGTACCGGACGCCGCGATCCTCAAGGAGGTTGATGATGGCGTCTTCCGACGGATGCTCTGCCGGGGGCAGGTTGAGGCGGTCCTCCAGGAGGTAGCCGATGGTCTCAAGGGCGTCACCCTTGGTGTGGCCGATCAGCCCCACGGGCCCACGCTTGATCCAACCCGTGCAGTAGATGCCGGGCACCGCGTTGCCTGACTCGTCGATGACCCGGCCGCCCTCGTTGGGAATGACGCCGGCCTGCTCGTCGTAGCCCACCTCCGGAAGTTCGGAGCCGAAGTAGCCGATAGCCCGGTAGAGCGCCTGGACCGGGTAGTCGAGATACTCGCCCGTACCCTCGACTGAGCCGCTGCCGTTGAGGCGGGTGCGTTCGAAGCGGATGTTCGCAACCTTGCCCGGAGTCTCCGGCGAGTCAGTGATCTCCACAGGACTGTGCAGGAAGTGCAGGTGAAGGCGGCGCGACGCCGTGAACTCCGCCGGGTCTTCCGGCTGCTCAACCAGCCAGTTGGTCAGCGTCTTGACCATCGTCTTCGTCTGGTTATTGCTGGCGATCTGCTGTTCCGAGGCCTCGTCAAAGTCGAAATCCTCCGGGTACAGCACAATGTCGACGTCCCGTGAGTGGGACAGCTCGCGCAGTTCCAGCGGCGTGAACTTTACCTGTGCGGGACCGCGGCGGCCGAAGACGTGCACGTCCGTCACCGGCGACTTCTTCAGCGCGGCGTAGACGTTGGATGGAATCTCCGTGACCAGGAGGTCATCGGCGTGCTTGGAGAGGACGCGGGCGATGTCCAGGGCCACGTTGCCGTTGCCGATAACAGCGATCTCCTTGGCGTCCAGCGGCCAGTCCCGGTCAACGTCAGGGTGCCCGTCATACCAGGAGACGAAGTCCGCTCCGCCGAAGGAGCCTTCGAGGTCGACCCCCGGGATGTTGAGGTCCGCGTCCTTCACCGCACCGGTGGCAAAAATGACGGCATCGTAGAAGGTGCGGAAGTCTTTCAGTGTGAGGTCGCGGCCATAGTTGACGTTACCGAGGAAGCGGATGTCCCCGCGGTCCAGCACTTTATGCAGCGCGGTCACAATTCCCTTGATACGCGGGTGATCAGGGGCCACACCGTACCGGATCAGGCCGTACGGCGCCGGGTACTGGTCAAAAAGGTCGATGGAAACTTCGAAGTCTCCGCCCTTGACCTCCTGCGACTTTGTCAGGATGTCTGCGGCATACACACCGGCCGGGCCTGCGCCGATGATGGCGACCCGAAGTGGACGGACCGACGTCGTGCTGGACACTGATGCCTTCTTCCTGGTGGATGACCTGGGGGCTCCCTGAGGACTTCTCCTAAGGGATGAACGGACGCACATTAGCGCACAGTTTCCTATTCTAAATCCCCCGTCCGATGCGCGTCGAAACCAGTGGCGCGGATCACCCGCTCCCCCACCCGCGTTGCTTACGGAATAGGAACGGCACGACGGCGGTTGGCACGCATGTGAGCCGCACCCGCACCAGTACGCGTCCTGCCCGTAGCGAAAACGCCACGGGCGTGCTTTTTGGTATCGGCGCTTACGGACTGTGGGGCTTGCTTCCCATCTACTTCCTCATCCTGCTGCCGGCCACCGCAGTGGAGATTGTCGCGAACCGTGTGCTCTGGTCACTGATTTTCTGCGCACTGCTGCTGACCGTTCTGCGGTCCTGGGCCACAGTCCGCACCGCCTTTGCGAACCGGCGGGTGCTCGGAACCCTTACCGTTGCCGCTCTCCTGATTGCGGTGAACTGGCTCGTCTATACCTACGGGGTTACCAACGGTCACGCCATCGAAGCTTCGCTGGGCTACTTCATCAACCCGATCGTGTCGGTACTTCTCGGTGTCCTCGTGCTGCGGGAAAAGCTGCGCCCGCTGCAGTGGGCAGCCGTGGGAATGGGGCTTGTCGCCGTCGTCGTCCTGGCGATTGGCTACGGGAACGTTCCGTGGATTGCCCTGGCGCTGGCGTTTTCGTTCGGTTTCTACGGGTTTGTGAAGAAGCGGGTGGGGCCGAGTGTCGACGCCGTGACCAGCCTCAGCATCGAAACAGCAGTGCTGACGCCGATCGCCGCCGTCGTAATGATCTGGCTGGCGCTCTCCGGCGGCGCAACGCTGACCACGGAGGGACCTGGCCACTTCTGGATCATGGCGGCGTCGGGAATTATCACCGCCGTTCCACTGATTTTCTTCGGGGCAGCCGCCAGACGGCTGCCCCTGACCACCATCGGGATGCTGCAGTACCTCGCGCCGGTCCTTCAGTTCATCCTGGCCCTCACGGTTTTCCGCGAGGAGATGCCGCTGGAGCGGTGGATCGGCTTTGGGCTGGTATGGATAGGCCTCGCGCTCCTCACCGTGGACATGGTCCGAACGGTCCGGAAGAACGCGAGGCCCGGCAAGAGCGGGCAGCAACAGCAGCCCGCGAGCGTCTGACTACTCGGCCACCTCAAGCGCCGGAGTATCCCGGCGCAGCGTCTCGCCGCGGAAAAAGCCTGGATGCGTACGGCGGACGACGAGCATCACCACGACGCCGAGTGCGATGATCCCGACTCCGATCACGAACACCAGGCCCACCCCGAAGATCTCCGAGCCGCTGCCGAAGGCCGGGTCCCAGCTGTCCACCGCGGTCTGCAGGAACACGATCACGAGGCCGATTCCGCCGAGCAGCGGAGCCAGGAGCCGGAACACGAAGTTCCGCGCCGAGGTAAACGCCGTCCGGCGGAAGTACCAGACGCAGGCCAGTGCGGTCAGGCCGTAGTAGAAGCAGATCATCAGGCCGAGGGCCATGATGGTGTCGTTCAGGACGTTGTCGCTGATGATGCGCATGAGCGAGTAGAACCCGGCGGAGATGACGCCCGCTACAACGGTTGCGAAGACCGGCGAGCGGTACGTCGGGTGCACCGTTGCGAACTTCTGCGGCAGCGCCTGGTAGTAGCCCATGGCCAGCAGACTGCGGGCCGGGGAGAGGAAGGTGGACTGCAGCGAGGCCGCGCAGCTGGACAGGACCGCGAGCGAGAGCAGGATGGCAAACGGTCCCATGACCGGAGCTGCGAGCGCCGCGAAGACGTTCTCGGAGATGTCCGCGTTGTTGAGGCCCAGTCCCTCAGTGCCGATGCCGGCGAACATGACTGTCGCGATGGCGCCGAGCAGGTAGATACCCAGTACGACGACGGCAGTCCAGGTTGCGGCCTGGCCGGCCGTGCGCTTCCCGTTCCGTGATTCCTCGCTCACCGTGAGGCAGACATCCCAGCCCCAGAACGCGAAGATGGACAGCGACAGTCCCAGTGCAAAGGCGGAGAAGCTTTCGATGGCGAAGGGGTTGAACCAGTCCCAGCTGAACGCCACTGTGTCAGCGGCTGCGCCTTGCTGGATGCGGCTGAACGCTGCAATTACGAACCACGCCAGCACACCGACCTGCAGTCCCACGAGCGCGTACTGCACGGCCTTGGTGGTCTTCACGCCGCGGCAGGAAACCCACACGGCAGCGCCGACAAACACCAGGCAGGTCAGGATATTCAGCCAGCGGATACCGGTGAGGTCCGCGATGGCCTCCTGCCCGGTGAGCTGGGCGAGGAACAGATAGAAGAAGTCGACAGCGACGCCGGCCAGGTTGGACAGCACAATGATGTTCGCCGCCAGCAGCCCCCACCCGCCGATCCAGCCGATGTACGGACCGAATGCCTTGGTCACCCAGGTGAATGTTGTTCCGCTGTCCGGGCTGTCCGCGTTGAGCTCGCGGTATCCCAGCGCCACCAGGAACATCGGGATGAACCCGACCAGGAAGATCGCCGGAAGGTGCACGCCGATACTCTGCACCGTGGGGCCCAGGGTGCTGGTGAGGACGTACGCCGGCGCAATGGTGGAAATACCGATCACGACGACGGCGAGGAGGCCGAGCTGCCCCGTCTTCAGTCCCTTGCCGGAGTACGTGGGTGTGCCGTCTGGAGCGCCGGTGCGCACCTTCATAGTGCTCATGGGTTCCTTACCTCTTTGTTAGGAATTCTTCGTTAAGGATTGTCTTGAAGTCTGGTTCTCTCAGGTGAGACCGCGATGCGCGCCAGCGGGTTCTCCACTGTCACCTGGATCACATAAACGAATTGCGTTCGTTTAGTATGCAGGCTCCGACGCCCGTGTGCAAGAGACACCATCCATGAGTTGGCAGGACATGCCCCTGATCACCCTCCATTCGGGGCGTTTCCTGCCGAATCAACGCACAAGAACGACGGCGGCCGGCCGGGTCAGTCCCTCAAGGGAACCGCCCAGCCGACCGCCGTCGTCGTCGTTTATGCGCTCAGCTCTACTTGACCGCGCGGATTGCCTTCTCGAGGACGTCCAGTCCGTCGTTCAGGAGCTCCTCGCCAATGACCAGCGGGGGCAGCAGCCGGATGATGTTGCCGTAGGTTCCGCACGTGAGGATGATGACCCCTTCCTCCAGGCATGCCGCCGCAATCGCCTTCGTTGCCACCGGGTTGGGCTCTCTGGTGCCCGGCAGAACGAATTCGACGGCGAGCATGGCGCCGCGGCCGCGGACCTCGCCGATGATGTCCGTCTGCTCCTGCAGCGCGCGCAGCCGGGGCACCACGATCTCCTCGATTCGCCGCGCACGCGCGGACAAGTCCAGCTCCGTCATGGTGTCGATCGCAGCGAGCGCCGCAGCGCAGGCAACGGGGTTGCCGCCGTAGGTGCCGCCCAAACCACCGGGGTGCACGGCGTCGAGCAGGTCCGCCCGGCCGGTGACTGCCGAGAGCGGCATGCCCCCTGCGATGCCCTTGGCCATGGTGATGAGGTCAGGAACAACTCCCTCATGGTTCACTGCGAACCATTCGCCGGTGCGGCAGAATCCGGACTGCACCTCGTCGGCAATGAAAACGACACCCTTTGCCTTCGCCCACGCTGCGAGGGTGGGCATGAAGCCGTCAGCGGGAACAATGAAGCCGCCCTCACCCTGCACCGGCTCGATGATGATCGCGGCGAGTGACTCCGCACCGATCTGCTTCTCCATCACGGAGATGGCCCGCTGCGCCGCTTCCTCACCCGTGATTGACGGGTTTTCCTCGCGGAACGGGTAGCTCATGGGCAGGCGGTACACCTCGGAGGCGAACGGACCAAAGGTGCCGTCGGGGCCGGCCTTGTAGGGCAGCGACTTCGCCGTTAGCGCCATAGTCAGGTTGGTGCGGCCGTGGTAGGCGTGGTCAAACGCGGCTACCGCTGGCCGGCCGGTGGCCATCCGTGCAATCTTGACGGCGTTCTCCACCGCTTCAGCGCCGGAGTTGAACAGCACCGTCCGCTTCTCGAAATCGCCCGGAGTCAGCTCGGCGAGCTTCTCTGCGACGGCGATGTACCCCTCATACGGGGTCACCATGAAGCAGGTGTGGGTGAAGTGCTCCACCTGTTCCTTCACGGCGCCGACGACGGCGGGATCGGACGCGCCGACGCTTGTCACCGCGATACCTGAGCCGAAGTCTATGAACGAGTTACCGTCGACGTCGTGCAGGATCCCGCCGTCGGCGTCCGCAACATACACGGGAACGCCGGAGGCAACACCCTTGGCAACGACGGCGGAGCGGCGTGCGTTGAGAGCGGTGGATTTGGGGCCGGGGAAGTCGCCGATGATGCGGCGCTTCTGCTCGAGCCGGAAGTGCGGCTGGAGTGCCTGGGTGGTCATAGGAAGTCCTTTCTGGACTAGGAATCTGGACTAAGAATCTCGACGAAGAAGTTCTCAGGCGTCCAGCGCGCTCATGACGTGCTTGATGCGGGTGTAGTCCTCAACGCCGTACATGGAGAGGTCCTTGCCGTAGCCGGAGCTCTTGAATCCGCCATGGGGCATTTCGGCAGTGAGGAGGATATGGGTGTTGATCCACACAGCCCCGAAATCCAGGTCGCGGGAGACGCGCATGGCTGTTCCGTGGTCGGTGGTCCAGATACTGGAGGCCAGGGCGTAGTCGACGTCATTGGCCATCTCAATTGCTTCATCCTCGGTGGAGAACTTCTGCACGGTGATAACCGGTCCGAAGGTTTCCTTCTGCACGATGTCGTCAGTCTGCCGGGCGCCGGTGATGATGGTGGCTTCGTAGAAGTAGCCCTTGTCACCGGAGCGCTTGCCGCCGACCGCTACGGAGCAGTGCGAGGGCAGTGCATCCATGACGGCGTTGACGGCGTTGAAGTGGTTGATGTTGTTGAGCGGACCGAAGTAGTTCTTCGAGTCATCGGCGTCGCCCGTCGTCAGGGTTTTGGTGTGTTCAACCATGGCAGCCACGAGGTCATCGTGGGCCGAATCCTGCACCAGCACACGGGTCACGGCGGTGCAGTCCTGACCTGCATTGAAGAAGGCCGCCTCGGCGATGGCCGCCGCGCTCTTCTTCACATCAGCGTCCCCGAAGACGATGGCAGGAGCCTTGCCTCCGAGCTCGAGATGGGCCCGCTTGAGGCCCTTCGCGGCTCCGGTGGCGACGGCGATGCCCGCCCGCACCGAGCCGGTGATCGAGACCATGGCCGGGGTCTTGTGCTCAACCATGGCTGCGCCGGTGGCTCCGGTGCCCAGCACAACGTTCAGTACGCCGTCGGGCAGGATGCCCTGCGTCAGGCGGGCGAGGACCAGGGTGGATTCCGGAGTGGTGTCGCTGGGCTTCAGCACAATCGTGTTGCCTGCGGCGAGCGCCGGTCCGATCTTCCAGATGGCCATGAGGAACGGGTAGTTCCACGGTGCAACCTGGGCGATGACCCCAACGGGTTCGCGACGGACATACGAGGTGTGGCCCTCGAAGTACTCTCCGGCGGACTTGCCCTCAAGGATGCGGGCGGCGCCGGCGAAGAAGCGCATCTGGTCAGCTCCGGCTGCGACTTCCTCCGAGGCGATCATTTCGCGGACCTGCCCGGTGTTGCGGTGCTGGGCTTCAACGAGTTCCTCGCTGTGGGCCTCGATGGCGTCCGCAAGCTTGAGCAGCATGAGCTGGCGCTGCCCGGGAGTCTCCCGCTTCCAGGAGGAGAAGGCCGTCTTGGCGGCGCTCATCGCGGCGTCGATGTCAGCCTGGACTGACACGGGTGACTGTGCGACCACTTCACCGTTGGTCGGGTTGACGATGTCCAGCAGTTCGCTGCCGCTCGGCGTGACGAACTTGCCGTTGATGAAGTTCTGCAGGGTTGCGACCACGGCGTATTTCCTTTCGTTTCCGGACAGGAGTGCCCAAATTCACTGCCGACCATACGTGGTCCACGCCACGCCGCCTAGGTTTGAACGCACAGCGCTTCCGCAAAAGCGTGATGCATCCGCACAAGCGCGTCAGCCTATAGTGGACGTTATGGCGATCACACTGTCGGCCCTCCTTGCCACGCCCGCACTGAAGCTCCAACAGGTGGGCACCAGTGCTGTGGCGGACGTCCCGGTCCAGTGGGTTGCGGTGACCGAGCTGGAAGATCCGAAGCCATTCCTCAGCGGCGGCGAAGTGGTGCTCACCACCGGCCTCCGGCAGAAATCAGCCACCTCACAGCGGAACTTTGTCCGGCACGTCCAGGCCTCCGGCGCACTCGCGATCGGGTTTGCAACGGGTCTCGGCCACGAGAAGGTGCCCGCCGCGTTCCTGGATCAGGCGGACGAGCTCGGACTCCCGGTGTTCCGCGTTCCGTACGAGACGCCATTCATCGCAATCGGAAAAATCGTTGCTGATTCCCTGTCCGCCGAACACTATGCGCGGCTCGAAAACCTGCTCACGGGCCACCAGGTGCTGGCCGCTGCACTGCTGGGCGGCGGGGGGCTCCCCCAGCTCCTGCGTGAGCTTGCCGCGATGCTGCGCACCGACGTCGCGCTGTCCCAATATGGAACGGTGCTGTTCGCAACCAGTGGCAGCGCCCCGGGCTTCGGGGCAGTTGAGCAGGCCGCTGAGCAGAACCGCGCGTGGCACCGCATGCCGGTGGCGACGGGCCTGAAGGACCGCTGCACTTTGGCCATCGGCGAACCGTACCAACGCGACGCCATCACGGACTACGCACAGAGCCTGATCAGCGTGGAACTGAGCAACCAGGCCAGGCGCAGGGCGAGTGAGCGCGCCGTCGTCGGGCAGTTGCTGCAGGACGTGGTGCGCGGCTCGCTCACCGGCAGCGATGCTGCAGCGCGCCTGGGCAGCGCCGGCATCGACACTGCGCGGAGGCAGTGCGTTGTGCTTGCCGATGTGGCAACCGGTCAGCGCCGCGCCCTGCGGACGCTTCCACTGCCGGGCGCGTACGACGACGCCGTCACGGCCGTTGTGGACGACCGCCTGGTGATCGCGGTGCCGGAAGGTGACGGGGAGTCTTTCAGCCAGGCGCTGAGCGCCTACCTTCACGGCGCCGGTTTCACAGCGAAAGTAGGCTTCGGGGGCGGCTATGCCCAGCCCAGCGGGCTGCGCTGGAGCTACTTCGAGGCGCGGGAGTCGCTGACCCGGGGCCAGGCGGTCAACCAACCGGACCGGCTCAGCCTCACGTCCCTCCTCATGGCAAGTGAGGACGTGCCGCTGGCGGATCTGGCCGCCGAAGCGCTCGATCCGGTCGTGGCGTTCGATGACCGCCACGGCGCAGAGTTGATGCTCACGCTCGAGAAGTACCTGGCTCATAACGGGTCGGTGGCCGCCGTTGCGGACGTGCTGCAGCTGCACCGGAACACCGTTCGCTACC
Organism: Arthrobacter sp. PTI12; assembly: GCF_056679915.1. Classification (NCBI taxonomy): domain Bacteria; kingdom Bacillati; phylum Actinomycetota; class Actinomycetes; order Micrococcales; family Micrococcaceae; genus Arthrobacter; species Arthrobacter sp. PTI12. The sequence goes on from NZ_CM155256.1 coordinate 2,991,749, forward strand.
GTCTGCAGCAGATCGTCGAACTCACGGGCTACGATCCCGCCATCACCGCAGACCGCGTACACCTGTACCTGGCGTTGAATGTGCGCGGCCTCCGGTAGGCCGCGCCCCTGCTTCTGAACTTGGTACGGAAACAGGGGAATCCGGTGCCCGACGAGCGATCTCTCTGGCGCGCCGCCCCCAACGCTCCATAAGGTAATCGAATGGCTAATCAACTGCATACGAGTCTGCTCCACACCTGGCAGGGCATCGACGATCCGGGCCGCCTGGATTCCGCCACGATCAATCTGGAGCCGGGTCGGCTGAGCGCACACGGCACATCCAGGACAGACTCGTATGCCATGAGCTGGGCGCTCACGACGGCGGAGGGCTGGGTAACCCGCCGCCTGACCGCGACGGTGCATGGTCACGGCTGGAGCCGGCACCTCGAGCTGGAGCGGGACAGTGACGGCGTGTGGACCAGCACCGGCTCAAGTTCCGGCGAATGCGACCTCCCCGCACCAGGCATCGAAGACCCTTCCTTGCTGATCGGTGCCCTCGACTGTGATCTGGGGCTGTGCCCGCTGACCAACACGATGCCCATCCTGCGGTTGAACCTGCACTCCGAGGAGTTGGCGCCGGCGGATGAGACCTCAATGGTCATGGCATGGGTGGAGGTTCCTAGCCTTCGGGTGATGCGCAGCAGCCAGATGTACAGCCAACTGCGTTCAGCGAACAACGAGCGGAACGGCGTAGTTCTCTACAGCTCCGACAACCATGGGTTCACGGCGGAGTTGCAGATCGACAGGGAGGGCGTGGTTATCGAATATCCCGGGCTGGCAACCCGAATCCGCTAAGTTTCGGTAACTTTTCTCACGATCCAACCCCTGATGGGCCATTGCACCTAACACACCGAATGCGCTTGTGTACAGAGCGTACGGTGGAAGTATGTCTGATTCCGCACACAATCCTGCCCAAATACAGTCAGGGCCGCCGGGAACGGCCTCCGCACAAGCACCCAGCAAGGGTGTTCTTGATCGTCCCGTCTTCTACACGTCCCTGGTGGTCGTGCTGGCGCTGGTCATCCTCGGTGTCGCTTTCCCCACCGGTTTTGCCGATGTCACCAGCAGCGTCCTCGATGGATTGGTAACCAATTTCTCCTGGGCCTTTGTCCTCACCGCAACCGGCTTTGTTGTCTTCGCGGCATTCCTCGCCTTCAGCAAGTACGGCCGCATCCGCCTCGGAGCCGACGATGAGAAGCCAGCCTTCTCCCGCGCCTCCTGGATTGCAATGATGTTCAGCGCGGGCATGGGGATCGGCCTGATGTTCTATGGCGTCACCGAACCCATCTCCCACTACCTGACGCCGCCGCTTGCAGGTGTGGAGCCAGGTACCGACGCCGCCGCCCGTCAGGCCATGAACTACACGCTCTTCCACTGGTCTCTGCATCCGTGGGCGATCTACGCCGTCGTCGGACTGGCCCTGGCCTACTCCGCGTTCCGCAAGGGACGCGGCATCGGATTCAGCGCCGCCTTCGCTCCGCTGTTCCGCGGGCGCACCAATATCAAGGCCCTGCGCGCAATCGACGTGTTCGCTATCTTCGCAACCCTGTTCGGCTCCGCTACCTCCCTGGGTCTCGGCGTTGTCCAGATCAACGGTGGGCTCACCGAAGTCTTCGGGATCGAAAGCAACATCTGGGTCCAGGTAGGGCTCATCGGGCTCTTGACCGTGTGCTTCGTCGTCTCCGCCGTCAGCGGTATCTCCCGCGGCATCAAATGGCTCTCCAACGGCAACATGATTGCCGCGCTGGTGCTCCTCGCCTTCCTGTTCATCGTGGGCCCGACGGTCTTCATCCTCGAGCTGATCCCTTCCGCCGCAGGCAACTACCTGTTTGCCCTCCCCCAGATGGCAACTCGCACCGGAGCCTTCGGCGGCCAGGACTGGCTCTCAGCCTGGACTATCTTCTACTGGGCGTGGTGGGTTTCATGGACGCCGTTCGTCGGTTCCTTCCTCGCCAAGATCTCGCGCGGCCGCACCATCCGTGAGTTCATCCTCGGCGTCGTCGCTGTGCCGAGCCTCGTCAGCCTCGTCTGGTTCGGTGTCTGGGGAGGCACCGCGATTACCGCGCAGAATAACGGCGTGGACATCGCCGCGGCCAACGCGGAGAGTCAGGAGTCAGCGATGTTCGCGCTGCTGGCTGAATACCCGCTGGCCTCGGTGACGGCGATCCTCGTCGTCCTGCTCGTTGCGGTGTTCTTCATCTCCGGCGCGGATGCCGCCTCGATCGTGCTGGGCTCGCTCTCCTCCTTCGGTTCCGAGAACCCGAAGAAGTGGCTCACCATTCTGTGGGGAACCATGACCGGCGCGGTAGCAGCAGTCCTGCTCTTCATCGGCAGTCTCGGTGCGCTGCAGACGCTGACGATCATCGCCGCAGCGCCGTTTGTCCTCATCATGGTGGGCCTCTGCGTGGCGCTCATGATGGACCTCTCAAAGGATCCGGCGATTGTCGGCGCGAAACGTCGTCGTACTCCCGCTGCACCGGCCCTTGAGCCGGAGCGTCAGGAGGAAGACCTCGGCACGGCCGAGGAAGCCGCTGCACGGTAGGCAGCCACTGCCTGTCACGACGACGACGCTCCCGCAGCCTCAGGCTGTGGGAGCGTCGTCGTCTGTTGCACCGCGCGGGCAACCCCCCCACGTCTAATGGTTGGCGTCGCTGGTGGACACACTGGTGCCGGGTTCGGCGTCGCGAGGACTATCCGGCAGCTCGAACGTGAACGTGGTGCCGCGGCCCAGCTCGCTGCGGCAATGGATGCGGCCGCCGTGTTCCTCGACGATCGAACGGACGATGGCCAGGCCCAGCCCCACGCCGGGGATCGCCGCCTGCCGCACACTGGAGGTCCGGAAGAACTTCGAGAACACCTCGGCGCTGTCCTCCGGGCTCATGCCCATTCCCTGATCCTCCACCTCGCAGACCACGGAGCCCGGCATCTTCTGCGCACGCACCGTAACGGTTCCGCCCGCCGGCGAATACTTGACCGCATTGGAGAGCAGGTTATCCAGAACCTGACCGATCCGCGCGGGATCACACCGGGCGATGGTGCCCACGGGAACCTCGTCAACAATGTCGACGCCGGCTTCCTTGCCGCGCGCCATGATGGCATCCACTGATTCGCGGGATATGTCGGCGAGGTCCGCGCGCACCGGGGACACTTCCGGCGGCCCGGAGGCTGCGGTGAGCAGGTCGTCTACGAGCCTGCGAAGGCGCGTCACGTTGCGGCCGATGACGTTCAGGCCGGCCAGCGTCTCCGGCGGCGGGTCGTCATCGAGCATCATCTCCAGATATCCGACGATGACCGTCAGCGGAGTGCGCAGTTCGTGGGAGACCATCGCCACGAACTCCTCCTTCGCGTTCAGCGCGTTCACCAGCTCAGTGACATCGTTGAAAGCGACGACGGCGCCCTCACGGTGTCCGCCCTCGTCCAGCATCATGCGGGCAGAGGCTGACAGAACGCGCTGGTGGTCTCCCTCGCCGATCCGGATGAGGTAATCGGAGAATGTTTCACCCGCAACGGCGCGGTAGGCCGGGCGTTCTGCGGTGGGGATGAGCGTGACGCCGTCGGGTCGGAACAGCAGGAGGTCCTTCTCCGGTGCGTCATCCACCCCATCGGGCAGCCCGATCCGGTGGACCTCGTGCTGGCGCCGGTTGAACAGGATGTCATGCCCGTCCGCGTCGATGGCGAGGAGACCGACGTCGACGGTGTTCATCGTGGCATTCAGCAACCGCTCCCGCTGGGCGCTGCGGTGGAGCACCTGCTGCAGTGCGTGGTCCTTTTCCTCCATGGCTTTCTGCTGGTCCATCATGCTGGCCGTCATGACCCGGATTGTCACCGCGATGCCGAAGATGATGGTGGGCAGCAGGGCTGATTGGGTCAGGTCCGATGCACTGACGCCGGCGTTCGCCGCGAACAGTGGAACCCAGATCATCGCAAACGGGCCAATCAGGCTCAGCGCAAGGCCAAGCCGCGGGTATAGGCCGGAAGCCGCCAGCCACAGGACCGGGAAAACCGCCATCAGCCCGATCCCGAGGACCTCCGTGTTGGCGCCGAAGCGCAGCAGCGCGATCGGGATGAAATCGAGCACCGGAATGGTCAGGAACAGTCCGTACGGCAACCGGTCCCAGGGGATGAGCGCACACAGCAGGAGAATTCCGCAGCTGAGGATCATGCCCCACTGGAACGCTGCGCTGGCCCATACCACCGGATGGAAAGCGACGCTCCCTGCTGCCAGCAGCGCGGTTGTGATCGATAGTGGAGCCTGACTAAGCAGCACCCGTGAGCGCATCGACATCTCGTGGAACTGCCGGGTATTGAACGTCAGATAGGACAGAACATTGTCCATGGTGACTGGTGCTCCTAACGCTCGGGTGCCGTTCCGACACTGCCAACTCTATAGATCGGCGCAACCGGCAAATCGCAGCTTCGCAGGGATGTGACGCGGCGTGTGCGACCCGGCCGGAAATTGTGGGTTAAATGGAGCATGACCGTCTCACCGCCGGAACGCCGCGCTCTTGTCATCGAGGACGACCCCGATATCCGGATGCTTCTGGCGTCGCTGCTTAAGCGCGAGGGTTTCCAGGTGACGGAGGCCGGAACGGTTCGTGAGGGGGTTGAAGCCGCGCGGCGCGGCGTGGACATCATTACCCTGGACCTCAACCTGCCCGACGGCAACGGACTGGACGCCTGCGCACAGATCCGGCCTATCTCAGACGCCTACATCCTCATGATCACTGCCCGCGGCAGTGAGATAGACCGCTTGCAGGGACTGGATACCGGTGCTGACGACTACATCGTCAAACCCTTCAGCCCGCGCGAACTCGTAGCGCGCATCAATTCTCTTTTCCGTCGCCAGAACCGCCAGCTCGCTGCCAGCACCGCGGCCACTGAAGCGGACGCCGATGAGAGGCAACGCGCCGCGCAGGTGCAGCAGAGCCTGCTGCCCCGGCACGGTCTCCAACTGCCCGGTTACGACATTGCGGGACAATTTCGCCCCTCCCGCGACGTTGGCGGAGACTTCTTCGACTGGTACCCCACCCTTGACGGCATGCACTTCTCCGTCGCCGATGCCATGGGCAAAGGTATGGGAGCCGCCCTGGTAGCCGCCACGGTTCGCGCGGTGCTGCGCTCAACTGCCGAGGAACCGGACCTTGGGCGGGCCTTCACCTCTGCGGCGGCATCCCTCGACGCCGACCTTGAGCGTGCGTCGTCCTTCGTCACGCTTCTCCACGGCCGGCTCACCGCTTCCGACGGCGCCGTGGACCTCATCGACGCCGGTCATGGCCTCGCACTGCATGTCAGCTCCGACGGCTCATGGAGACGCCTAGCCTCCGGCGGGGTGCCGCTGGGCACCGTTCCGGGCTGGGACTGGGAGGTGATGACCGTGACATTGGCTGCCGGTGATGCCCTCGCCATCATCAGTGACGGCTTGCTGGACATCTACGACACACTGGACGAGTTTGCTGCAGCCGCCGCAGAGGTCGTTGCCACGTCGTCCTCGGCTGCAGACGCCTGCGACAAGCTGTTGATTCTGGGGGAAGATCCACGCGTGGAAGATGACGTCACCGCTGTTGTGGTTCGCCGGACAGCCGGGGTCGGCGCATGAACGCGTTCTGGGTGCGGCTGCTGGTTGTGCTCACTGTCATCCTGGGGATCAACTACATCGCGTGGCGCTGGTTGGAATCGCTGAACTGGGAGGCCTGGTGGATTGCCGTGCCGCTGGTCGCAGCCGAAACCTACAGCCTCATCGATGTTGCTCTTTTTGGGCTTACGGTATGGCGGGTGAAGCGCCGCACCGCTCCCGAGCCGCCGGTCGGCGCAACGGTGGACGTCTTCATCACCACCTACAACGAGCCCGTGGAGATGGTACTTGAGACCGCGGAGGCGGCGAAGCGGATCACCTATCCGCACAACACCTGGATTCTCGACGACGGCTCGCGTCCCGAATTGCAGGAGGCCGCCGAAAAAATCGGGGTCGGATACATCACCCGCGGGCCGGAATGGGCAAACCGGCCCCGGCACGCCAAGGCCGGAAACCTCAACAATGCCCTGATGAGCACCTCCGGCGAGTTTCTGCTCATTCTCGACACGGACCAGGTGCCGGACCCGCGCATCCTGGACCGGACCCTCGGTTACTTCAACAACCGGCGCGTGAGCCTCGTGCAGACACCACAGTATTTCGTGAACGTTCCCGAGGATGACCCCCTCGGAAGTCAGGCGCCCCTCTTCTACGGTCCCATCCAGCAGGGCAAGGACGGCTGGAACGCCGCATTCTTCTGCGGCTCCAACGCCATCCTCCGCCGTGAGGCGCTCATGCAGCTCGGACTCGCCGGGTATGTCGAGGAGGTGGAAAGCGCGGTCACCGCAGCGCTGAAATCCGCCCGCGCTGCGGTACGCCGCGCCCGGAAGTCTCCGGAGGCCGCGAACCCGCTGGTGGCCGAACTGTTGGACGATGTCGAGAAGGCGGTCGCCGCGGCGCGCACGGAAAAAGCGGCCGGCGCGCCCCTCGCCGAGGTGACTTACCGGGTCCGCCGCTCGGTGGACAGCGCAGTGCAGCAGATGGTCGCGGCTGACATGTCGGCGATGGAGGCGGATCTTGCCGAGATCGCTGCCATGGACCTCGGTAGCGAACCCGGGGTTGCTGTCCCGGACAACCTGGATCAGGCGGTCGAGCAGCTGTCGGACCGAGCGTGGTCGCCCCTGGGCGCGCTCGAATCGGTGCAGGCCGTCCTCGATGCCATCTCAGTGGACCGCGATGACGAGGCGCAACCGGTCATGCCGTTGGCCACGATTTCCGTGACGGAAGACATGGCCACGTCCATGCGCATGCATGCGATGGGCTGGCAGAGCGTCTACCACCACGAGATCCTTGCCCACGGACTGGCGCCCGAGGATCTGAAGACCATGCTGACGCAGCGGCTCCGCTGGGCGCAGGGAACCATCCAGGTACTCCTGCGCGAGAATCCGTTGCTGAAGAAGGGTATGAGCCTGGTTCAGCGGCTGATGTACTTCGCAACGATGTGGAGCTACCTGAGCGGTTTCGCCGCCGTCGTCTACTTCGCCGCACCGATCATCTACCTGACGCTCGGTATCCTTCCGGTGAACAGCATCAGCTTCGATTTCTTCATCCGCTTCCTGCCGTTCATGATTGTCAACCAGTTGCTCTTCGCGGTGGTGGGCCGAGGGGTGAGCACCTGGCGCGGCCAACAGTACAGCCTGGCGTTGTTCCCGACCTGGATCAAAGCCTGCACGACGGCGGCCCGTAACGTCTGGTTTGGCCGTCCGCTGGGCTTTGCGGTCACGCCGAAGGCACGGCAGGACGGCGGACCGAGTTGGAGCCTGATTCGGCCGCAGCTGATTGTCATGGTGCTGCTTGTCCTTGCCGCGGTGGTTGGCATAGTCCGGCTGGCCACCGGACTCAACGAACCACTCGGAACGTTCGTCAACGTCTTCTGGGTCGTCTTCGACCTGATTGTGTTGAGCGTGCTCATCAAGGCAGTGAAATACGAGGGATACGTCATCGAGGAAAGGAAAGCTGATGCAGTTCACGATTGAGGACAGGGGCACGTACACCGAGGTGGTGGCCAACGGCCGGCTCAATATGGTCTCAGCGCCTACGCTGCGCAGCACCGTCGATGAGGCCGTCGGAGCCGGCAGCCGCCACATCGTGGTCAACCTTGCGGCCACGGACTTCATGGACTCCTCCGGACTCGGCGCCCTGATCGGCTGCCTCAAGGTCGCTCGGCAGGCAGGCGGGGATCTCCGGATTGCCTGTGCGCAGAAGCAGGTACAGATGGTCCTGGAGCTCACCAACATGAACCGGGTGCTGTCTCCCTACGCGACGGTAGAAGAGGCATTCGCCAGTGACTGACCGCGATTCACAGCGACGGTTCGAAGCCGAGGCAGTTCCGGCGGCCATCAACGATCTCCACGATGAGCTTGACCGGTTCTGGAGTGACCTTGAAGATGTCCCGTTCGAGGACCAGATGGCTTTCACCACCGCCGTCATCGAGGCCGCCTCCAATGTCGTTGAGCACGGAGTTCCGCTCGACCGCGCCGGGATGCGCCTCGGCGTCGAGTTGAGCGCCACCGCCACCCGGCTTCAGGCGCGCATTCTGGAAATCAACGCGGCAGCGCATCCGGATCCTTTGACGCCGGCAACAGGTGATCCCGAGGAGCTGGAATCCGGGCGCGGCCTGTTCCTGATCAACGCCCTGGTCACCACAGTCACGGTTGAACGTCAGGGGAACACCAACGTCTGGGTCCTCTCCAAGGAGTCCGCTCCCCGGCGGTAGGACCTCGGGGCGCGGATCGCCTGCGCGCCGCTAATGCTATGCGTCGGCCGGTGCGTCGACCAGCGCCGTGCGGGCGACGGAGACCATGTCTTCGCGGGGCACAACCTTGATCCGCTCACGGACCACGCCGTCGATCTCGGTGGCGGCATCGCCCAAAGCGCGCTCGTGCGCATCGAGCGCGAGCCAGCCCTCCCAGGTGGTGAACTGCACGCCGCGTCCGTTCAGAAGATTGACGACGGCGTCATCCGCCGGCGCTGCGGCCGCCGGGAGGTTCTCAAGATCCTCCAGCAGGTGGGTCACCGTCTCCAGCGCGTCACCCTTGGTATGCCCGATGAGACCGACAGGGCCACGCTTGATCCAGCCCGTTGCGTACACGCCTGCCACGGGGACGCCGGAGCCATCCAGCACGCGGCCGCCGTCGTTCGGGATGACACCGCGGCGGTGATCGAACTCGACCTCCGGCAGGGCTGAGCCGAAGTAGCCCACCGCGCGGTAGACCGCCTGGACCGGGTAGTCGAGGTATTCGCCGGTGCCGACGGCGTTGCCGGTTCCATCGAGTGCGGTGCGCTCGAACCTGATGCCCGTGACCTTTCCGTCCTCGCCCAGGACCTCCACCGGGTTGTGGAGGAAGTGCAGGTGGAGCCGGCGGGATGCGGTGAATTCAGCCGGGTCTTCGGGCTGCTCGGCGATCCAGTTGGTCAGCGTGCCGACCATGGTCTTGGTCTGGTTGTTCGTCTGGATCTGCCGGTCGGACTCGGCATCGAACTCGAAGTCCTCGGGGTAGAGCACAATGTCGACGTCCCGTGAGTGCGAAAGTTCCCGTAGCTCCAGCGGAGTGAACTTCACCTGGGCCGGCCCGCGGCGGCCGAACACGTGCACATCCGTCACCGGCGAGTTCCTCAGCCCCTGGTAGACGTTGTCCGGGATCTCAGTGACAAGGAGGTCATCGGCGTGCTTGGAGAGCACGCGCGCTACGTCGAGGGCCACGTTGCCGTTGCCCAGAACAGCAATCTCCGTGGCTTCGAGCGGCCACTGGCGCGGCACGTCCGGGTGCCCGTCGTACCAGGAGACGAAGTCCGCTCCGCCGAAGGAGCCCTCAAGTTCAATGCCGGGAATGTTGAGGTCCGCGTCCTTGATCGCGCCGGTGGCGAAAATGACGGCGTCGTAATGGGTTTGCAGGTCCTCCAGCGTGAGGTCCGTACCGTATTCAACGTTGCCGAAGAAGCGGATATCGCCGCGGTCCAGAACCTTATGCAGGGCATTGACGATGCCCTTGATGCGCGGGTGGTCAGGCGCAACGCCGTAGCGGATGAGACCGTACGGCGCCGGGTAGCGGTCATAGAGGTCGATACTGACCTTCAGCTCACCCGAGGCAACGGGCGCTGACTTGGTCAGGATGTCGGCAGCGTAGACGCCAGCCGGACCGGAGCCGATGACGGCGACGCGCAAGGGTCGGCGGGAGGCGCCGGAGGAGAACGCGGAGGATTGCGACACGGCTGTGTTCCTTTGCTGTGATGAGGTGTGCGGGTGTAGTGCGGGAGCGGCTAGGCGGGTTGCCAGTGGGGTGAAAGCGCGACGACGTTTCCCACCACAATCACGGCGGGAGACTTCACATCGCGCAGCTCGGCGAGGTCCGCGATGGTTTCAAGAGTGCCGGTGGTCACGCGCTGCGACTCCATCCACCCGTTTTCGATGATGGCGACGGGCGTGGACGCCTTCCGGCCGCCGGTGATGAGTGACGCCGAGGAGGAACGCAGCAGCGACACTCCCATCAGGAGGATCAGTGTGTGGTCGCTGCCCGGCGGGATGAGCCCTGTCTGCTGCCGGATGTCCTCGTGACCGGTGATGACGCTGAAGCCCTTCGCCACTCCCCTGTGCGTCACGGGGATGCCGGCGGCGGCCGGCACGGAGATGGCGGATGTGACGCCGGGAACCACCTCGACGGGCACGCCGTGATCGCGGCAGTAGGCTTCCTCTTCACCGCCGCGGCCCAGGACGTACGGGTCGCCGCCCTTCAGCCGCACAACGCGGTTGCCCAACAGAGCCTGCTCGACGAGGATCCGGTTGATCTCCTCCTGGGGGACCGGATGGTGGCCGGGGAGCTTGCCCACCTCGATCACCTGGACGTCCGCAGAAAGGCCCGTGATCAGGGAACGCGGTCCGAGCCGGTCAGCCACGACGACGTCGGCCATGGCCAGCAGGCGCCTGCCGCGGGTGGTGATGAGGCCGGCATCGGCCGGTCCCCCGCCCACCAGCGCGACTGTTCCCATCCCCTCGGCCGTGCGATGCCGACGCAGCGGCAGCTCACCGGATTCGAGGGCGGCAGCAACGCCATCGCGCAGGGCCGCCGCCCGTTTGGGGTCGCCGTTGGTGTTGACGGCAACAGTCACGTCATCGATACGGGCGACTGCGGGAACCCACGCTGCGGACGCCGCTGAGTCGCCGCCCTTGACGCACCAGATGCACAGCGCTTCGGCCTCGGCGGCTATCCGGTCCTGCACTTCGGCGGAACCGGAATGGGCGAGGACCAGCCACGCGCCGTCGAGGTCGGCGGTGCGGTACTCGCGCTGCTGCCAGTCCACGCGGCCGGCGGCGGCAGCGTCGGTGATGTCCTCACACGCATAGGGGGCGATAACTGTAACCAGTGCGCCGTCGTCGAGCAGTGCCTGCAGCCGGCGTGCGGCCACCGGGCCGCCGCCCACCACGAGGACCTTGCGACCGCGCAACTGCAGTCCAAGAGGGTAGGTCATTGCGAACCTCCGGTGAGCAGGCCGCGGCGGCGGAGCAGGTGACGTTCGAGCGGCCCGAAAACCAACACTTCAATCACTACTCCCACGACGAGGATGAGCAGGATGGTTGCCATGACACCGCCGACGTCGTCGAGCTCGCGCCCGCGCTGCAGCAACGTGCCAAGGCCGAGGCCCAGTTGCTGGCCGCCGGCAATGATCTCGGCGGCCATCAGCGCTCGCCAGGAGAATGCCCAGCCCTGCCGGAGTCCGGAGATGTAGGCCGGGAGTGCCGCAGGCAGCACGATGTGGAGTGCGGTGTCCCAGGTTCCCGCGCCGAGTACCCTGCCCACCTTGCGGTGCAGTGGCTGGATCTGGTCCACGCCGGCGAGCAGGCCGTTGACGATGGCCGGAACGGCGCCGGTAAGCACCACGAAGTACACCGTGGCGTCGGTGACGCCGAAGAAGAGAATGGCCAGCGGCACCCAGGCCACGGTTGGCAGCGTCAACAGGAACGTCATATAGGGGGCGACGGCGGCGCGGAGCCAGATCGAGGCGGACAAGCCCAGCGCCAGCACAGTGCCCACGAGCACGGACAGGAGGAACCCCGGTACTCCCCGGCTCAGGCTGGTGGCGACACCCTGGACGACCTCTCCGGAGTGCCACAGCCGTCCCAGCGCAGCGAAGAGGTCTGAGGGCCCCGTTCCGCCGTTGATCGACGAGGCAGCGGCCCAGAGACCGAGGACCACGGCGAGGGTGACAACCGGCGCCAGGGTCAGCAGGACTCCCCCGTGCCGGCGTGCCCTGGAAACGGTCGGAACGGACTGCGCGGACCGTCTGGGTTCAGCTAACTGCGGCAAGACCGTGCACCTCCCGGTGGAGGACGGTCCTGATTGTTTCAGCCAGGGCTGCACCGGCGACGGCGTCATGGCGCTGGGTATCCGAGACCTGCCATTCGCCGGCAATGGAACCCTGATCGGAGGCCAGGAGAATAACGCGCTGGCCCAACCGGATTGCTTCGCGAACGTTGTGGGTCACCAGGACGATGGTCCGGCCGGTGGCTCGCCAGATATCCTCCAGCTCGTCGTGCAGGAAATCCCGGGTGATGGAGTCGAGCGCGCTGAACGGCTCGTCCATGAGGAGCAGGCTGCGGTTCTGCGCGAGGGCGCGTGCCAGCGCTACCCGCTGCTGCATCCCGCCGGAGAGCTGGTGGACCAACCGGTAGCCGGCATCGGGAAGCCGCACCAGGTTCAGAAGTTCCTGCGTCCGTTGCTGACGATCCTGCCGCGGCACGCCGGCGAACTTCAGCGCAAGCGAGATGTTACCGGCCGCACTGAGCCACGGCAGCAGCGCCGATTCCTGGAACATGACTGCTGCGGGCGGCGCCAGCACAGTACCGCCGTCGGCATGATCGAGCCCGGCGACGATGTTCAACAGGGTCGACTTGCCCGAGCCCGATCCGCCGACCAGGCAGACGAACTCGCCGCTGGAAATCGACAGGTCGAGCCCCTCGAAGACCGGGATGCTTGCGAAATTCTTGCTCAGGTTAGCAATTTCCACAGTGGGTGCGCCGTTCACGGCGCACCGGGCTTGCTAGCTGTCATAACGCTCGTCCTCGCGGGCAGACAGTTCAAGGTGGTCGGACTCCACCAGGCCTGCGGCCAGGGTGTTGCCGTCGGACGGGTCGATGACCAGGAAGGCTCCAGTACGGCGGAAGTTTCCGTAGTTGTCCACGGGCAGCGCTGACGCGAGCCGGATGTGGGCGGTTCCGATGTCATTGAGCTCAAGGCCCGACGCCGGTTGATCGGCGAACGTGGCGAGGTCCAGCTTGTTGATGACCTGGCGAACCAGCCCCTGGACGGTCTTGCTGCCGTGCTTGATGAGAAGCCTGGAGCCCTCCTTCAGCGGCTTCGGCGACAGCCAGCAGAGGGCTGCGTAGAGGTCCTGAGTGGGTTGCGGGAGGCTGGCGGTTGAACTAACTTCAGCAATCAGGTCTCCGCGGGCAATGTCGATGTCGTCGGCGAGCCGCAGCACCACTGACTGCGGAGCGAAGGCTTCCTCGAGGTCTTGCCCGGCGAAGTCGATGCCGGTGACCGTCGTTTCGCGTCCGGAGGGCTGCACTATGACGGCGTCCCCCACCCGGATGGACCCGGCCGCCACCTGCCCGGCGTAGCCGCGGTAGTCACGGTAAGCGTCGGCGTCGAGCCCGGGAGCCACTGCACCCTGCGGGCGAATGACGGTCTGGACCGGGAAGCGGAAGGCTTCGAGATCGGTTTCGAGCTCGGCGAGCGCCGGCAGCTGCTCGAGGGTCTCCAGCAGCGACGGGCCGCCGTACCACGGGGTCTTCTCCGAGCGGTCCACCACGTTGTCCCCCTCAAGGGCGGACACGGGAATGACTGCCGGTTCATCGACCTTCAGTTCGCGGGCGGCCTGCTTGAGCTGGGACTCGACGTCGCGGAACACGGCCTCGCTGTAGTCCACGAGGTCGATCTTGTTCACCGCCACAATGATGTGCGCGACGCGCAGCAGCCGCGCCACCGCGAGGTGACGGCGAGTCTGCTCCAGCACACCCTTGCGAGCGTCAATCAGTACGACGACGGCGTCAGCCGTGGAAGCGCCGGTCACCGTGTTCTTCGTGTACTGAACATGCCCCGGGGTGTCCGCGAGGATGAAGGTGCGGTTGGCCGTGGCGAAGTACCGGTAGGCCACGTCGATCGTGATGCCCTGTTCCCGTTCGGCACGCAGGCCGTCGGTCAGCAGCGCGAGGTCCAGCTTTTGACTGCCGGTGGCCCCTTCCCCGCCGAAGCCTCGCTCGGCGGAGGTGCGCGCAACGGCGTCGAGCTGGTCAGCCAGGACTGACTTGCTGTCATGCAGGAGGCGGCCCACGAGGGTGGACTTGCCGTCGTCGACGGAGCCTGCGGTTGCAAATCTGAAAAGGGTTGAGTGCTCAAGTGCTGTTTCGACTGCTGTGCTCATTAGAAGTACCCATCTTTCTTGCGGTCTTCCATGGCGGCTTCCGAGATCCGGTCGTCCGCGCGGGTGGCGCCGCGTTCAGTGAGAGTGCTGAGGGCGACTTCCCTCACGACTGCCGACACGTCTGCCGCAGCCGATTCGACTGCACCGGTGCAGGACATGTCACCGACCGTGCGGTAGCGGACCATCCGTGTCTCAACGGTCTCCTTTTCGGTTGGCTGGGACACGTCACCGACGGCACGCCACATGCCGTCACGGCGGAAGACCTCGCGCTCGTGTGCGTAGTACAGTCCGGGCAGGTCGATGTTCTCGCGTTCGATGTAGCGCCAGACATCCAGTTCAGTCCAGTTGCTGATCGGGAAGGCCCGCACGTGCTGCCCGATGGTGTGGCGGCCGTTGTACAGGTTCCACAGCTCGGGCCGCTGGTTGCGCGGATCCCACTGACCGAACTCGTCGCGCAGGCTGAGGATGCGTTCTTTGGCGCGGGCTTTGTCCTCATCCCGGCGGCCGCCGCCGAAGACTGCGTCAAACTTGTTCGCGTTGATGGTGTCAAGCAGCGGGACGGTCTGCAGCGGGTTCCGTGTCCCGTCAGCTCGTTCGCTCAGCTCGCCGCGGTCGATGTACTCCTGGACGGACCCAACCACGAGGCGGATCCCGAGCCGCTCAACCGTGCGGTCCCGGAACTCGAGAACCTCGGGAAAGTTGTGCCCGGTATCCACGTGCAGCACCGGAAACGAAACCTTGCCGGGCCAGAACGCCTTGGTGGCAAGGTGCAGCATGACCACGGAGTCCTTGCCGCCGGAGAACAACAAAGCGGGCCGCTCAAACTCGGCAACGACTTCCCGAATAATGTGAATGGCTTCGGATTCCAACGTATCCAATGAGCTCAAGCGGTGCGTGGCTCCCCCGATGCGGTCTGTCTGCAAAGCCGTTTCCGCGCTGAGGTGACGTGCCCGCTGAGCCGGAGCCGCTGATGCCGCCCAGGGAGTGGCATCTAAGGTGTCAGCCGAGGGCCCCGACGCGAGCTTGCGAGCGTTGGGTAGGCTGCCACCGCTGTCGGAGCCGCGCGCCTGGTCGGTCGTAGATCGGCCGTGCGGCGAAGGGGCGGGGGCGGCATCAGCGGTGGAGGCGGAGCCTGCACCGCTGGGAAGGAAGGTGTTGGTTGATGAGCTCATTGGTGGATTCCGCACTCTGTCTTCGCTAGGCCGGCCCAACGGCCGGCTCTCGGGTCTTCTCCTGGGGCTACCGGCCGCGTACACGGCTTGCAGCCGATCGAGGGGTAGCCATTGGATAGGAGCATGTTCACGGGGACCTGGTGTTCGCCCGCGTAGTCGAGGAGCTCGTCGAACGTCCAGGCGGCGAGCGGGTTGATCTTGACCAGGTTGTGCACGTGGTCCCAGGTGACCAGCGGCGTGTTGGTCCGGGTGGGTGCCTCGTCACGGCGGACCCCGGTGAACCAGACCTCATAGCCGGCCAGGGCGTTCTTGAGGGGATTCATCTTGCGGAGCGCGCAGCACTGGGCGGGATCCCGGCCGAACAGGTCCTTGCCATAGGTAGCGTCCTGTTCGGCGACAGTCTGCCCGGGCATTACGTCGACGATTGTGACGTCGAGCTGGCCGGCAACCTCGTCCCGGGTAATCCGGGTTTCAGTGAAGTGATAGCCGGTGTCAAGGAAGAGGACATCAATGCCGGGGAATTGCTGCGACACCAGGTGCGGCAGGACGGCGTCGGCCATGGAGCAGGCAACGGCGGCCTGGGACAGGTTGAAGTTTCGGGCTACCCAGGCGATCACCTGCTCGGCGGAGGAGTTCCAGCCGAGCTCTTCGACACCCGCGGCGGCGAGTGCCTTCAACTCGGCTTCAGGGCGGCGGGACCGGCCTGCGGCTTCCAAGGAAACGTTCTCGGGTGACAGCGTCACTGCAGGTCTCCTTCCTCGACTCGGTGCGCCCACTGGGCGAAGGTCTCGTTATCCTGGCGACCGCCGACATAGCGGCGGACAACGCGTTCGACGTAGTCGGGCAGGTTCTCGACGGTGACTTTCAGGCCGCGGATAGTGCGTCCGAGGCCTGCCTCACCGCGGTTGGAATCCGCTAGCCCGCCGCCGAGGTGAACCTGGAAGCCGGGAGTGGGGTCGCCGTCGGGCGTTGGAAGCATCATGCCCTTGAGGCCGATGTCCGCAGTCTGGATGCGGGCGCACGAGTTGGGGCAGCCGTTGATGTTCAGCGCTATCGGTTGGGTGAGCGTGCCGCTGTCAACGAGGTCTTTCAGGCGGCGCTCAAGCTCGGCGATGGCCGTGGCTGCGGTGACCTTGGTTTCCACGATGGCGAGCTTGCAGAACTCGATGCCCGTGCACGCGATGGTGGAGCGGCGGAACAGCGATGGCCGGGCGGACAGCCCCAGCTCATCCAGTTTTGAGATGAGCGGCTCCACCTGCTCCTTCTCGATGTCGAGGATTACGAGCTTCTGGTGCGGGGTGGTGCGCAGCCGGGTGGAGCCGTGAGCTTCGAGGGTGTCGGCGAGTGAGGTGAGGATTGTTCCGGAGACCCTGCCAACCGTGGGCGAGACGCCGATGAAGAATTTCCCGTCCTTCTGCTCGTGGACGCCGATGTGGTCCCCCGGAGTATCGGGCTTGGGCGCAGCGGGACCGTCAGGGAGCTCGAAACCGAGGTACTCGTCCTGCAGGACCTGCCGGAATTTCTCGGCACCCCAGTCGTTGAGGAGGAACTTCAGGCGGGCCTTGGTGCGCATGCGGCGGTAGCCGTAGTCCCGGAAAATGCTGGTCACGCCAAGCCATACCTCGGCGGCGACCTCCGGAGTGACGAACGCGCCCAGGCGTTCCGCCAGGCGGGCGTTGGTGGAGAGGCCGCCGCCTACCCAGAGGTCGTAGCCTGCGCCGAGCTCGGGATGGACCACACCGACCAGGGCGAAGTCGTTGATCTCATGCACCACGTCCTGGCTCGGGTGGCCGGTGATCGCGGTCTTGTATTTGCGCGGAAGGTTCGCCAGCTCGGGATCGCCGATGAACCGGTCGCTCAGTTCGCGGATGAGCGGGGTGGGATCGAGGATTTCATCCTTTGCGATCCCCGCCACGGGTGAACCGAGGATCACGCGGGGAACGTCGCCGCAGGCCTCGGTGGTGGAGAGGCCGACGGACTCAAGGCGGTTCCAGATCTCGGGGACGTCCTCAACTCGGACCCAGTGAAGCTGGATATTCTGGCGGTCCGTGATGTCCGCGGAGTCGCGGGCGAACTCGGTGGAGATACCGCCGATGACCCGCAGCTGGTCAGTACTGAGCGCACCACCGTCAATGCGCACGCGCAGCATGAAGTATTTGTCTTCGAGTTCGTGCGGTTCGAGCGTGGCGGTCTTGCCGCCGTCGATACCCTGCCGGCGCTGCGTGTAGAGGCCCCACCAGCGGAAGCGCCCGTGAAGGTCCGTGCCATCGATTGAATCGAAGCCGTTTTTCGCGTAAATCTGCTCGATCCGCTCACGGACGTTGAGCCCGTTGTCCTCCTGCTTCCAGGTTTCATTGGGGTTCAGAGGCGTGGTGCCGTCAACCTTCCACTGGCCGTGAGGCTTGGCAGCGGGCCTGGCCGCGCGCGGCTTTCGCCCGGCTTCAGGGGCTGCTTCGGTCGCGAGTGAACTCGTCATGTAAAGACAGTAGGACCGGCCTCGGAAGCCCTTCAAAGGTCCGGAAACACCCGTTCACGTGGGGACACAGCACGTCACAATGCCAGCAGGGTCTTGACAGGACTGGCGCGCTCGCAGAACCAGCGTTGGTCAGGGCCTGGCGCATGCCTTGACGAGGGGCCGGCAGGCCCTGCCGCAGTCCCTGGTGGGGTCAGGCACCTGAAGGCGGCTGGCGGCGTCGTCGTACCGGGCAAGCGCAATCTCCGCGAGCGCCGTCGACGGTAGCAGCGGCGCACTCACCACGGCGCCGCCGGCTTTGGCGAGCTGGTCATGGAAGTAGCCGGGAGCCAGCAGATAGGAGGCGATCGCCGGAGCGGTGCCGTCCTGATGAGCCCCTGCCACTGCTTCCGGAACGGAGGGGCTCGCGCTGGCCCCATACCCGACGACCATCCGCCCGGTCCGCAGTCCGTTAAGCTGCCCTGCCAGCTCCTCGACGTCCACAGCCGCGCAGGCGTCCGAGGAACCCGCTGCAGCAAGTACGACGGCGTCACTCACCTGCACGCCCGCTTCCTCCAGCCGCTGCTGCAGCAGCTCCGCCAGCCTCGGGTCGGGGCCTAGCGGAGCTGCGGCGAAGGTGTTCGGGCGGCTCTGCACCGCTTCGGCGATGTCCACTTTAACGTGATACCCCACGGACAACAGCAGCGGCACGATGACGGCCGGGCCGTCCGGAAGCGAGGCCACTACCCCGGGAAGATCGGGCTCCTGGACGTCGACGTAGGCTTCCCGGATGTCCAGCTCGGGGCGCAGGGCACGCATCTCATCCCGCAGCTGATTGACGGCCGCCTGCCCCTCAGCGCTGCTGGTTCCGTGCGAACAGGCGATCAGGACGGGGTGTTTGGGCGTCTGCATGTTGGCCATTGAAGCACCCGCCTGCGACTATTGACAGTTGTGTCCCGTAACGCAGAGACCTCATGAACGCGCCGCTGGTCCTGGACCTGTTCGGCGTCTTCTTCTTTGCCATGTCCGGAGCGCTGCTGGCGGCGCGCAAGGGGTTCGATCTGATCGGCTCGCTGCTGCTGGCTTCCCTCGCCTCGCTGGGAGGAGGAGTGGCACGGGACCTGATCATCGACGTCGAGCCCGTAGCGTTCTACAACCCTCTCTATCTGGTGCCGCCGCTGCTTGCCACTGGCCTGGTCTACTTCCTGTATTCCGGGATCGAGAAAGCAAGCCGGCCGCTGGTGCTCTTCGATGCAGGAGGCCTTGCCCTGTTCTGCATCGTCGGTGCGCTCAAGGCCATCAACGAGGGCCTCAACCCCGTAGCGGCAGTGCTGCTGGGAGTGACAACCGCAGTCGGCGGAGGTCTGCTGCGCGACGTCGTTGCAAATGAGGTGCCGCAGCTCTTCACCGGTGACCTGTATGCCCTACCCGCCTTCCTCGGTGCAACGCTCACTGTTGCGCTGGCAGAGCTGGGCCTGTTCAACGTGGTGACGGGGATCGTCGTCGCTGTGTTGGTATTCACGCTGCGGGTGATGGCGTGGCGGTCGGGCTGGCATGCACCCCTCGCAGCTCAGGACGCGCGTCGCGCCGACCCCCCGTCCACGGGATAGGATGAGGGCATCCCCCTGACACCACCTGGAGCCACTGTGACCGAGCTGTTCCTGGATAAATTCCGTGCCCTCGTACCTGCCTATTTCGAGGAACCCTGGGTGCCGGAAGACGGCCTTTCGGAAGACGAGCTGGCGGAGCTGCGCGAAGGCCAGGATTTCCCGCTTCCGATGGCCGTGCACGAGTTCTACCTCGCGGTCGGTGCTTCCGAAGATCTCATGGAGGCGTTCCACTATGTGTGGGATCCGGACGAGCTGGAGATCGAAGACGGATTCCTGCTCTTCATGGAAGACGTGGATGAGAAGTTTGTCTGGGGCATCAAGGCAGATCAGCTGAATGTCCCGGATCCCATAGTGTGGCGGCGCAACAATGCGCGGGCCTCCTGGAAGAACGAGGAAGGAACGTTCAGTGAGTTCATGCTTGACATGTTCGACTGGGTGTTCGACGACGAGGCAGAATGACCTGGACAACGCACGCTCCTGCGGGGTATGAGTGCCCCTTCTGCGATCTGGCGTCCGGCGAGTTTCGGTTCCCGACCAATCTCTGCAGGCCCGGCGACCTGATCTACTCGGATGACCTGGTGCTGGCGTTCATCGCCTCCCACGGCTTCGAGCCGAACCCCGGGCACGTCCTGGTGACTCCGCGCGCCCACTATGAGCTGCTGTATGAACTGCCCGACGACGTCGCGGGCCGCATCATGACCGTCACCCGGGACATGGCCATTGCCATCAAGCGCGCGTGGAACCCTGACGGCGTTTCAACCCGCCAGCACAACGAGCCGGCCGGAAGCCAGCACGTGTGGCACTACCACCAGCATGTCCTCCCCCGCTGGCACGACGACGGCTTCTACTTCACGCCGAAGCGCCCCATCGTGGACCCCGCCATCCGGGCCCGCAAGGCTGGCGAGCTCCGCGCTGCGCTTTAGCTGCTAGCTGCTTACGCCCGAGCACAATCGTGCACTTTCAGGCTCGATCGGTGGAATGCCACGCCGTTGTGCCCTGAGAACATGCGGATCTGGACTCGTCCAGGTGAGAGAAACTGCAGGATTGTGCTCGGTCAGCATTCCTCCACAAATTCCTCCGGCGGCTGAGTTACACATTGGGACGCTCCAGTCCGAACCCTGGTCCGGTTGGCTTGACACTGGCCGAATGGATCCTGCTGCACAATTGCGCCATGTCGGTGGCTTCGCGCCAGTCCGCACGCTTCGCCAACGCGGCGTCAGCCGGCGTGCCATGGATCATGCCATCAGCACCGGGTAAGTCCTGAAAGTACGACGAGGAATACTCGCCATACCCGGGGCGCCTTCGGATTTCGTGTCGGCAGTGAGTCACAACGGCCGGCTCAGTTGTGTATCAGCAGCCAGCCACTTCGGTCTGTGGTGCTTGGATTCACCCGAAATGCTCCACCTGAGCTGCCCGGACGGCGGAAGCGGGACCCATGTGAATCACCGGTCCCTCAGCGTGCCGCCTCATCCATACCTACCATTGGTCGGGTTGGGCGATGCACTCCTTCACGTGCTGCGTTGTCGTCCCCTGCATGAAGCGGTGGTGATGGTCGAGAGTGCCGTCCGGCGTGGTGACATGGCTTTGTCTTTTCTGTTCGACCGGTTGGACGGAGACCGAAATGGGAAGGCCAGGGAAGCCTTGCGCCGCGTGACCGGATGCGCTGAATCACCCATTGAAGTGGTCGCCAGACTGTTATTCGTAGCGGCTGGGTTCCACGTGGAGACTCAGGTAAGCATCGAAGGAGTAGGACGAGTGGACTTTCTACTCGACGGCTTCCTTGTGGTGGAGATCGACGGCGCTGCCTTTCACTCCGATCGAAAGGCGCTTCGACGAGACCACCGCCGCAATAATGCGACACTCCTCAACGGTTACCTCATTCTCCGGTACGGCTACGAGGACGTCATGTTCGAGCAGGAAGCGATGTTGGATCAGATTCGCTTGGCGTTACGCCGAGGACGGCCTCACGGGCGCTGAACCGTGCACAATCCTGCAGGTTCTTGAGGGCTCCTTCCTCATTCCGCAAGCAACGACGCGGAATGCCCTGGCCGGCGTCCCCCGAAACGCCCGGAAGTTGCAGGATTGTGCACGCGGGAGGTGAACTGACCGGGAATCAGACGTCTCGGCTGACGACCGCCTGCGCAAAACTCGCAAGGGCCGTCTTGACCATGCTGTCAGGCAGCGGGTCGAGCGCCGTCACCGCATCTTCCGCCCACTGCTGCGCAACAGCCCACGCCTGCCGGGTGGCGGAGTGCCCGCGAAGAGCGGACACGGCTTCAGCCAGGGCTTCATCGGACGTCAGATCGCCGTCGACCAGCGCGAGCACCCGCTGCGCGGAGTCATCACCGGACGCCGCCGCCTGCCGCAGCAACAGCACGGGCAGCGTGGGCACGCCCTCGCGCAGATCGGTACCCGGGGATTTACCCGATTTGTCCTTCAGCCCGGTGACATCGATGACGTCGTCAGCAAGCTGGAACGCCACTCCGACCTTCTCGCCATAGGACACCATGACGTCCACAGCCGACGCCGGTGCATCCGCAAAAATTGCACCCAACTGGCCGGACGCGGCAACCAGCGAACCGGTTTTATCCGCAATGACCGACAGGTAGTGCTCCACCGGATCCTCGCCGTCCCGGGGGCCGACGGTCTCATGCAACTGGCCCAGGCACAGCCGCTCAAAGGTGCGCGCCTGGATGCCCAGCGCACGCGATCCCAATTCCGAGACAAGGATCGACGCACGGGCGAAAATGAGGTCCCCGGTCAGGATGGCCACGGAATTGCCCCACACTTCGTGGGCCGTGGGCGCACCGCGGCGGTAGGGGGCGGAGTCCATGACGTCGTCGTGATAGAGCGTTGCGAGGTGAGTCAGTTCGACGACGACGGCGGCAACCACCACCTCCGCCTTGCTTGCGTCCCCGAGGTGGGAGGCAAGGATGGTCAACAGTGGACGGATCCGCTTGCCGCCGGCTTCCACCAGGTGGCGGGAGGTGGCATCGGCCAGGGGGTCGGAACTGGAGATCGCCTCCCGCAGCTGCTTCTCAACCTTCGCCAGGCACGTCGACACCGCCGGACCAAGCTCCGGGTCCTCAGCGATCAGGGCGAAACCCGCCGGCAGGCGCATCCCGGTAGCAATCACACCGGTGCTCGGGTCCAGCTCGTCGATGAGCGGCCGAGGATGGCCAGCGCGGGTCCAGCTGGTGTGGGGGGAATCCGTCATGGGTCTAAGCCTATCGGGCGAGGGACCCGATGCGAGCGCAGCGGGGATCAGGCGCACAACCCGGGAAGTTTTGTGCAGTTTCGGTGCGTTCCACGGCCGTCGAACCCACCGGACGTGCGCAAAAGTTCCCGAGGGGTTTCGGGCAAACTACTGGTTGCTGGTTGCCGGGACCAGCTTCTCGAGCACATGGATCAGCCGATCCTCGAAGCCCTTCGGTGAGGAGTCAGTCAGATTGGCCAGCATCCGCACAACGAACCGCATCAGCACCGGGATCGGCATGCCGGTGCGCAGCGCGAGGCGAAGGATGGCCGGTTTACCGATGAGCCCCGCGAAGATCCGCCCGAGGGTGAAGTGGCTCCCCCACTGGTCCTGGATGTACGGCGCGTAGCCGGCAAGCACGGTGTCCCGCCCAATCCCCGGCGGAGCGGTGAACGACCGCTCGATGAACTCGGCCGCATACCGCGCCGACTCCATCGCATAGGAGATGCCCTCACCATTGAACGGCGACACCATGCCCCCGGCGTCCCCCAGCAGCAACAGTCCGGGTGAATAGTGCGGCGTGCGGTTGAACCCCATCGGCAACGCCGCACCGCGGATTTCGCCGACCTGGTTCTCCTCGGTGAACCCCCACCCGGCGGGCATCCCGGCAGTCCAGTCACGCAACACCTGCTTGTAATCGAGCTTCCCGAACGACGCCGAGGAGTTCAGAATCCCCAGGCCCACATTCGACGTGCCGTCGCCCACACCGAACACCCAGCCGTATCCGGGCAGCGGCTTTCCGGAGGCGTCCGGCAGCTCGAGCCAGCCCTCCATCCACGGATCCTCATGCCGGGGGCTGGTGAAGTATGTACGTACAGCGACGCCGAGCGGCCGGTCATCCCGCTTGGCCATACCGAGACTCACGGCGGTCCGCGTCGAGTTGCCGTCCGCAGCCAGCACGACGTCCGCGCTGAGTGTTTTCTGCTCGCCGGTTCGGCGCCCGTTGGGACCCAGAACATTGACGACGACGCCGGTCACCCGCCCGGATTCATCCCGTACTGCTTCGGTGACGGAGTGGCCCTCGAGAATCTGTGCTCCGGCGGACCGGGCGTGCGAGGCGAGCTGCTCGTCGAAGCCGAGGCGCGTACGGACAAGCCCGTAGGAGGGGAAGTCGGACAGTTCGGGCCACGGGAGCTCCACCGTGCGGCCGCCGGCCAGCAGCCGCAGGCCCTTGTTCCGCCGCCAGCCGAGTTCCTCGCCATGCGGCAACCCAAGCAGCTGGATCTCCCGGACGGCGCGCGGCGTGAAGCCGTCGCCGCATACTTTCTCCCGGGGAAAGTAGGTCTTCTCGACAACCGTGGTTTCGATCCCTGCGGCGGCCAGGTAGTAGGCGGCAGTGGACCCGGCAGGCCCCGCTCCGATGATGAGGACTGACACCTAGTTGGCAGCCCTGCTGCTGCGGCGCCGACCGCGCGTCTGTGAGGCGGCCGCCGTCGTCGTGATGGTGCCCTCCGGTTTGGTGGCGCGGTGCACCGCGACGATGCCGCCATTGAGGTTGCGGTACGCGACCGATTCCCAGCCGCTCTGCGTGATCCAGCCCGCGAGCTCGTCCTGGTTGGGCCAGGCTCGGATGGACTCGGCGAGGTAGACGTAGGCGGCGGGATTGGAGCTGACCTTGGTGGCAATCGCCGGGAGCGCCCGCATCAGGTATTCGGTGTACAGGGTTCGCCACAGCGGAACGATCGGCTGGGAGAACTCGGCGATGACGAGGCGGCCCCCAGGCTTGGTGACGCGGAGCATCTCCTCCAGCGCCCTGGTGGGCCTGTCCACATTGCGCAGGCCGAAGGAGATGGTGGAGGCGTCAAAGGAGTTGTCGGCGAACGGAAGGTCGGTGGCGTCTCCGGCGATGAAGTCGATATCCGGCCGGCGGCGCTTGCCCACCCGCAACATTCCAAGTGAGAAATCACACGCGACCACGTGTACGCCGGCGTCCGCGTAAGGCTCGCTGGAGGTGCCCGTACCGGCTGCGAGATCGAGCACCCGCTCGCCGGCCTTGGCGTCTACGGCATCAACAACGATCCGCCGCCACCGGTGGGTTTGCCCCAGCGACAGCACGTCATTCACGACGTCATACTTGGGCGCCACGTCGTCAAACATGGCTGCAACTTCGTCAGGACGCTTATCCAGCGATGCTCGATTCACTTTGTCATTGTCTCAAACATTGTCAGTGCCGAAAAATGCGGCCCCTCGCCTAGCGGAACGGGCGGGCTGCCGCTCGGGAGTACGCTAGAGCATCATGAGCAATCCGTCCCCTGCCGCAGTGGCGACGCCGCTGAATCAGGCGCCGGCCCTCCGCAGCATCACCTTTGAGCGGGGCGACCTCCAGCTCGACACCGGCCTCCTGGACTTCGTGGTCCGCAGTGATGTCCACACCTGGATCCGGCGCGGCGGAGGCATCGTTGCCTTCGGTGAAACGGCGCGCTTCACCACCTCCGGCCCCGGCCGCTTCGCTGAGGCTCAGGCCTGGTGGCGCGAGGTTGTTGCGGCGGCTGACGTCGTTGACCCTCTCGCCCAGCCGGGCAGCGGGCTGGTGGCGTTCGGCTCGTTCGCCTTCTCAAAGACGTCCCGTCACCTGTCGCGCCTGATAGTGCCGCGCATTCTTGTCGGCAGCCGGGAAGGCAAGAGCTGGATCACCTACATCACGGACGACGACGGCGCAGAGCTAAGTGCCTCAGCCGCCGAAGCGGAACTCGCCGCCTACCTCGACGAGGTGGAGCCCGAACGCAAACCCTGTTCGGGAGACCGGATTGCCCCGGGAATCCTGACCGAAGAGCAATGGATGACGGCCGTCAGCCGCGGGGTCGCGCACATCAGGGAAGGTGAGCTGAGCAAGCTCGTGCTGGCCCGCGATGTCGTCGCGGAACTCGGATCCCCGATCTCGACGTCGCAGGTGCTCCGCGAGCTCGCTGTCCGGTACTCCGATTGCTGGACGTATTCGGTGGACGGGCTGATCGGCTCCACGCCGGAGATGCTCATCAAGGTCGAGGACCAGACAGCCCGCGCCCGGGTGCTGGCAGGAACCCTCGACCGCTCAACCGCCCCCGCCGGTGAGAGCGGATACGCGAACCGGGTTCTGGCCGGTTCCGAGAAGCAGCAGCACGAGCATGAGATTGCGATCGACTCCCTTACACGGCAGTTGGAGCCCTTCACCCGGACCATGACCTCGCACAGCGAACCGTTTGTCCTTGAACTTCCCAACGTGTGGCACCTGGCGTCCGATGTAAGTGCGGAGCTCACGGTGGACAGCGAGGGCAACGTGCCGTCGTCGTTGGCCCTGGTGGAGGCGCTCCACCCCACCGCCGCCGTGTGCGGGACGCCCACTACGGTGGCGGGCGACCTGATTCGCGAGCTGGAACATTTGGAACGCGGACCGTATGCCGGGCCGGTGGGCTGGATGGATGCAACAGGAAACGGTGAGTGGGGCATCGCCCTGCGGGGCGCCGTCGTCGAGACCCCGACGCGGGTCCGGATGTACGCCGGGTGCGGCATTGTCGAGGCTTCCCAGCCGGTGGCGGAGCTGGCGGAAACGTGGAGCAAGTTCCGGCCGATGATCGAGGCGCTGGGCCTGCGGGCACCATTACGATCCTGACTCGATTGCTGTCGCGCTTGGTTACCAATAGGCAATTCCTGTAGCCTGTGATGCACATCTCTTTACCGATAGAATCGTCCATGACGTTTCATTACTCCGTCCCGAGTCTTTACTCCGTCCCGAGCTGAGGTACTGCATGTTTTCCAAGATTTCCAAGTCGCTCGCCGTTATGGCAATCGGCACCCTGGCACTAACCGCGTGTGGCGGCGGTTCCGAGTCCGAAGAGGGCGGCGAGGCAGCAGGTGGTTCCGAGTTCGACCTCGTATCCCCCGGTGCCCTGACCGTCTGCTCTGACATCCCCTACGAGCCGTTCGAATACGAGGAAAACGGTGAGTATGTCGGGTTCGATATGGACCTGATGAAGGAGATTGCTGCCGGACTTGACCTTGAGCTTTCGGTGCAGGATGTCGGCTTCGACGGCCTGCAGTCCGGTGCCGTGCTTGCCGCAGGGCAGTGCGATGTCGGCGCCAGCGCCATGACCATCACTCCTGATCGGGAAGAGAACCTGACCTTCGCCGACCCGTACTACGACTCCCTGCAGTCGCTTCTGGTTCCTGCTGACTCTGACGTCGCCACTCTTGAAGACCTCGCCGGCAAATCCGTGGGCGTCCAGCAGGGCACCACCGGCGAGCAGTACGCCCGCGATAATGTCCCCGCAGACACCGAGGTAGTGGCCTTCCCGAGCGACGCCGAGCTTTATGCGGCGCTGCAGGCCGGCAACGTTGCCGCGATCCTGCAGGACCTGCCGGTGAACCTGAACCACACGCAGGAAGGCGAGTACACCATCGCTGCGGAGTTCGAGACTGATGAGCAGTACGGTTTCGCATTCCCCAAGGAGGGCAGCGAAGCGCTCGTCGAGGCTGTGAACACCGAGCTCGCGGAGCTGCGTGACAACGGCACCTACGACGAAATCTACAACACCTACTTCGAGGAGCAGTAAGCTTCCACGGACTTGCGGCAGTTCCAGCTTCTGGGACTGCCGCAGCCGTGTTCACCTCCTGAAAGATAGGTAAAACACGTGAGACCATCTACCCGCAAACGCTTGTTCCGCGGAGTCCTGTACGCAATTTTCATCCTTGCCGTCGCTGCCGTCATCCTCGTTGCCGACTGGGAAGCAATACGTACCAACTTCTTCAACCTCGATGTTGCGGCTGAAGCCTTTCCCACGGTCGTCACCGAGGCCGCGAAAAACACCGTCGTCTACACGGTCATTGCCTTCATCGGTGGAATGATCGGCGGTCTGATCCTGGCGCTGATGAAGCTTTCTCCGGTGGGTCCCTACCGCTGGGTTGCCACTGCCTACATCGAACTTTTCCGGGGCCTCCCGGCGCTCCTCGTCATCTTCGGTTTCGCGTTCGCCGTGCCGATCGCCTTCGAGTGGCGTCCGCCGGGAGGTTCGACCGGCGCCGGTTTGATTGCGTTGATCGTTGTCTCCTCGGCCTACATCGCTGAAACAATCCGCGCGGGCATCGAGGCTGTGCCCAAAGGTCAGGTTGAAGCGGCACGCTCGCTCGGTATGCGGCCCTCGTGGACACTGGTGTCCGTGGTGCTGCCGCAGGCATTCCGCATCATCACTCCACCGCTGACCAACGAATTGGTCATCCTGATCAAGGACACCTCGCTGCTGTTCATCGCGGGCATGGCGCTCGGCGACAGGGAACTGACCACTTTCGCGCGCGACACCGTGTCTTCGCAGGCAAACTCGACGCCTCTCGTTCTTGCCGCGCTGTTGTACCTGATCATCACCCTCCCGCTGACCCAGCTGGTTGCCAAACTGGAACGCCATAACAAGAGAGGCCGGTAGGTCATGGCCGAACTGCAAACAACGGGCGTACCCGCCATTGAAGTACGCAAGCTGTGCAAGTCCTTCGGGGACAACGAGGTGCTCAAGGGCATCGACTTTCACGTTGATCAGGGCGAGGTGGTCTGCGTCATCGGCCCGTCCGGATCGGGCAAATCCACATTGCTGCGCTGCGTCAACCGGTTGGAAGAGCCCACCTCGGGAACCATCATCGTTGAGGGCGTCGACATCACCGATGAGGACACTGACCTGGACAAGGTGCGTACCCGCATTGGCATGGTGTTCCAGCAGTTCAACCTGTTTCCCCACCTCACGGTCCTGCGGAACCTGACGCTCGCCCAGATCCGCGCGAAGAAGCGGGGCAAGGCGGAAGCTGAGGAAATCGCCCGCCGCAACCTGGACAAGGTGGGCCTGGCGGACAAGGTCGATGCGTTCCCGGCTCAGCTTTCCGGCGGCCAGCAGCAGCGCGTCGCCATCGCCCGGGCGCTTTCGATGGACCCGGACATGATGCTCTTCGATGAACCGACCAGCGCACTCGATCCGGAGCTGGTCGGAGACGTCCTCGACGTCATGAAGCAGCTTGCGCGTGATGGCATGACCATGATGGTGGTCACCCACGAGATGGGCTTCGCGCGCGAGGTCGGCGACCGCGTTGTCTTCATGGACGGCGGCGTTGTCGTGGAGCAGGGCAAGCCGGATGATGTCCTTGGAAACCCGCAGCACGAGCGCACGCGAGGCTTCCTCTCGAAGGTTCTCTAATTGTGATTTGAGGGCCGTTTCCAAACGGGTTGGTGCGTGCAAAAATATACGCACCAACCCGCCTGGTCTCCCCTACCCCAGGAATCCCATGTCCGAGCTTCCCACCGCCGGACGGCCGCGCCTGAGAGCGCGGTTCGCCGCCGTCGTCGTCGTTTGTTTCACTCTGCTCACCGGGCTGCTTACCGCACCGCCGGCCGTTGCCGCGCTCCCGGTGACTGACCCCGGCAACATCCAGGTGCTGGTGACCAAGTCCCGGCCGCTCAATCCCCTCCGGTACATTGCGCCGGATCTCGTATTCTTCCCCGGGACCAACTATGTGCTCCGGCGTGAAGTGTCGGCGAATCTGCAGAACCTCTTCGCGGGTGCCAGGAGCGCCGGCGCGCCGCTTGCCGTGGTCAGCGCGTACCGCTCCTATGACCAGCAGGCTGCGCTGTACAACTCGTACGTGGCCCAGTACGGCCAGGCGGTCGCGGACACCATTTCTGCCCGTCCCGGCCACAGCGAGCACCAGACCGGGCTGGCGGTCGACGTCGGCAACCTCAGCGGCTCATGCGGCCTCAACGCCTGCTTCGCCACCACGGCGGGCGGCCGCTGGGTGGCAGCGAATGCGCACCGGTACGGGTTCATCATCCGCTACCCGGACGGGTATCAGTCCACCACCGGCTACACCTTCGAGCCGTGGCACCTGCGCTATGTCGGCAGGTCCGTGGCCACCGAGATGCGGACCCGAGGCATCCCCACCATGGAGCACTACTACAACGGCTCCAACCCGCCCATCAAGCACTCCTCCGACGTGGTCGCAGTCGACTCGACGGGAACGTCGTGGACATATCCGTCAAACTTCCTCAACGGGTTTCGTCCGCGTGCGCGGCTCGGCGCCGGGTGGTCCACGCTCAAGGCGGGCTTCAGCACCGACTGGAATGCCGACGGGCTCCAGGACATCCTTGCGCAGTGGAATGACGGCCGGTTGACGCTGTACCGCGGTCAGTTCGGCGGCGGATTCCGGGCGCCGATCAGCATAGGTCATGGTTGGGGAAGCTACGACATCACCGTGGGAGCCTGGCTCCGCGGCAGCCGGTTCCCCTCCGTGGTGGCGAAGGACGGTGCAGGCGTGCTGTGGCACTACGCGAACACCGCCGGCGCCGGTTTGTCAGCGCCCGCCAGGATAGGCCACGGCTGGCAAAACCTGCGCCTCACTCAGGCCGACTGGGATCGCGACGGCAACCAGGACATCCTCGCCATCCGGACCAACGGACAGCTGGCACTGTACCGTTCCACAGGAGCCGGTGCGTTCGTCAATGAAGCCCGGCGTGTGATCGGCCATGGGTGGCAGGGGATGGACAGTGTGAAGGCCATTGCCGGGTTCCAGGGTCCCGGTTCATATGGTCTGCGGGCGCGCTCAGCTGCGGGAGAACTTCGGTACTACCCGATGCCGGGCAACCGGTGGGGAGCTGCCGCGACCATCGGCCACGGCTGGCAGACCTACCGGCTGTTCCGTTGAGCGGGGCAGTCTCGGCGCCCTGCTCCGCTGGATGAGGCTGAGCTGCGGTCAGCGCCCGACGGCGTCCAGCACCGCCTGCTTCACCCGCGCGTGCATGGCACGCAGCGCGGCGCGGTCGGTCCGCACCTCCAGGACCGACCGGCCCCTGATCGGATCCTCCAGCGCTGCGTCCAGCTCGTCGGCTGTGCTGATCAGACGATGCGGCACGCCGTACCCCTCCGCCAGAGCGGCGAGGTTAGCGAAGTGCGGCGTGCCGAACAAGCGTTCGACGGCGGATCCATAACGCTCCAGCGTTGCCGGGTTCCCGTGCTCAAGCAGCCCGAAGATGCCGCCGCCTGAATCATTGAGCACTACCACCTGCAGGTCCGGTTCCTCTTCGCCCGTCCCCAGCAGAAGGCCGCCGGCGTCATGGAGGAAGGTCAGGTCACCGACAAGGAGCCGGGTGGGGATTCCGGCTGCGAGCGCGATTCCGGCTGCGGTGGAGATGGTGCCGTCGATCCCGGCGAGACCCCGGTTGGCGTACACCTCGAGCGGGTGCCAGTCACCCGTGGCCATCAGGTCCACATCGCGAATGGGGTTGGAGGACCCGAGCACGAGATTGTCCGTCGTGTTCTCCCACACTGCATCCGCCACGTGCAGTCCGGTCAGCACCGGCTCGTCCGCGAGATGCAGTTGCAGAGCGGCCTCGGCGCGGGCCCCGGCTTTCCGCCATTCGCTGAGCCAGCCGTCTGCGCCGCGGCCGGCGAAGGACAACAGCTCCTCGAGCGTGCTGATCAGCCGTTCGGAGCGCCTGCCCCCCTCGAACCAGGCCTGTGGCTCCGGTACATACAGGGCGCGTTCCACGTCCGTCCTGGTCAGCAGCGCCGCGACCGGCCGGGAGAGGGTGGGCCGACCAAAGACAACAACGCGCTCGATCTGCGGGCCGAACCGCTCGAGAAGCAGCCGGTACGCGACGATCACCGACGAGCCGAACCGGGCGTTCGACGAGGGCTCAGCCAGTAACGGCAGGCCTAGATGCTGCGCGAACACCGCCGCCAGCTCCCCCGCACCGTGCCCGGCGACCACAACGGTGCGCGCGCCGTCACCGGAAGGTGCAGGCGTCGTCGTCGTCCGTTGTGGTGCGGTTGTTATGTCTGGTGCTGTGACTGCGCTTGTTGCTGTCGCCGTTCCGGGCTCCGTTCCCGCCTCGCTGCGCGCTGCCCCAGCCGAGCCCACGGCGCCGTCAATACTGGGCACCAACGGGTCCCGGAACGCCAGGTTCACGTGCACCGGACCGGCCGGACCGCTGGCTCCGCGCGCTTCGGCGAGCGCCCGGGCGAGGAAGGGGGCAGGATCGGTTCCGGCGGGGACATCCATGGCGGCACGGACGTGGACACCGAACAGTCCCGGCTGCCGGGTGGTCTGGTTGGCGCCGGTTCCGCGCAGCTCCTCCGGCCGGTCAGCGGAGAGAACCACGAGGGGTACAGCGGCATGATTCGCTTCCATGACCGCCGGAAGCAGTTCCCCCACAGCGGTTCCGGAGGTGGTGACGACGGCGGCCGGCCGCTGTGCACCGAGCGCGAGGCCCAGCGCGGTGAAGGCACCCACCCGTTCATCAATGCGCACGTGGATGCGGAGCTCCCCGCGCTCCGCTGCCTCGGCGAGCGCGTAGGCCAGAGGTGCGCTACGCGATCCGGGAGCGAGAACGACGTCGGTGATTCCGGCGGCAGCGAGGGCTGCAGTCACGCGGCGGGCTGATTCGATAGAGTCCACTCCCCCATCCTCACATCCCTACGCACCACGTCAGGGAACTTTTGCGCAGATCCGGCGGGTCGACGGCCGGTCGAACCCACCGGAGCTGCACCAAAGTTCCCCTGTGTTGTGGCGCTACTTGGCGTCGCGGCCCCCGCGGTTGTCGTCCGTCCGCGGCTTCCCCTTGCCGTGTCCGCGGCCAGGCTTGTCATCGCCCTTGCCTGCGCGCTCAGCCGGGAAGACCTGGATGACCGACGGGCGCGGCAGGGCGCCTTCGCCGCGCTTCGGAGCAGTGCCCGCCTCGACGTAGTCGGGGAACAGGGAGTTCTGGGCGCCCCAGGCACCGTCCTCTCCCGGGTGCTGAACGGCAACGAAGACGTTGCGCTCATCGTCGTGGATGATCGGTCCGCAGGTCTCGCCGTCGCGCGGAACCGCGAGGAACTGGTCCACCCGGCCGCGTTCGCTGCCCTCGAGGCCCACCCGGAAGAGTCCGTCACAGTAGCCGATGGTGCCCGGCTGACCGTCGGTGGAAATCCACAGGTTGCCGGCAGTGTCGAACGCCAGGTTGTCCGGGCAGGAGATCGGGGACACCTTGTCCGTCGGGTAGCCGCTGAAGTAGGTGCTCGAGTTGGTGGCGGGATCACCGCAGACCATCAGCAGGTTCCAGGTGAACCGTGTGGAGGTCTGGTCGCCGCCGTTTTCAGTGAGTTCCACGATGTGCCCGTCACGGTTGCGGGTGCGGGGGTTTGCCTCGTCCACCGGAGCCTGGCCCGGTACGCCGCGGTTGGTGTTGTTGGTGCACGCGACGTACACCTTGCCGGTTGCCGGGTTGGGCTCCACGTCTTCGGCGCGGTCCATCTTTGTGGGTCCCACCTTGTCCGCTGCCAGGCGGGTGAAAACCGCAACCTCAGCGGCGCTCATGCCCGGAACGGCGGACTCGTTGTCAATGATCAGCGGCAGCCACTCGCCGACGCCGTCAAATGCACCATCGGAGGGAAGCGCACCGGTGCCGTCGATTTCCGGAACGGAGTTGCCCTGGAAGCGGGCCACATACAGCGAACCCTCGGAGAGCAGCTCCATGTTTGCCCTGCGGTCCTCGGCGCTGTTTCCCGTGCGGACGGTGTTCTTCGAAACGAACTTGTAGAGGTAGTCGAAGCGCTCATCGTCGCCTGAATAGGCAACCACGCGGCCGTCGCCCGCAACAATGACGTTTGCACCCTCGTGCTTGAAGCGGCCCAGCATGGAGTGCTTCTTCGGTATGGAGTTCGGATCGAATGGATCGACCTCCACGATGTAGCCGAACCGGTTCGCTTCGTTGGCGTAGCCGGCGTTGCGGGTGTCGAAACGGGGCTCATCGGTTTCCCACGCGCGCCCGGTGGGCCGGGATGTGAGACCGTAGCGGCGGTCGGCGTCGGACGTTCCCGGGGTGATGAAGTAGCCGTTGAAGTTTTCCTCGCCGGAGAGGATGGTGCCCCACGGCGTGGTGCCGCCGGCGCAGTTGCCCAGCGTACCGAGAATGGTGCGTCCTGCAGGGTCATCGATGGTCTTCACGAACTCGGATCCGGCCGCCGGGCCCGTCAACTCGTACGGGGTATCCAGGAGGTAGCGGCGGTTGAGGCCCGCGCCCACAATGTAGCTCCACGGCGCGTTCTTGTTCTTCCGCTCAAGCTGGACGACGGAGAGCCCGTGAGCCGCGCTGGCAATGGCCCGTACTTCGCCGGCGGGAAGTTCCGGCGGGAACATGATGCTCTCGTTGGTGTATTCGTGGTTGGCAAACAGGACGGCGCGGCGGCCTTTGCTGCCGGGAATCTCGACGATGTCGGTGTAGTCGCAGTTGTAACCGAACTGCTGCGCTTGCGCGGCGGCGCTCTGGTTGTTGGCGTCGAACGCTGGAGCACCACGGAACAGCGGGTCGCCCCAGCGGATCACCGGACGCCAGGCGAAACCTTCGGGAACAGTGAAGTCGTCAACGAGCGCGTCCACCGGGTCGATCGGCGTGAACTTCAGCTTCCCCTTTCCACCGTGGCGCTTCATCGCTACGGCGGGTGCAATGCCCGTTCCGCCCGGCGCCAGCTGCGGTGCGTTGGCGCCGATGAGCATGGTGAGGGCGCCCACGGCTCCTGCGCCCATGACGCTGCGGCGGGAGAGCTCGTTGGAGACGATGTCGCGGAAGTAGTTGTTGCT
Organism: Arthrobacter sp. PTI12; assembly: GCF_056679915.1. Lineage (NCBI taxonomy): Bacteria > Bacillati > Actinomycetota > Actinomycetes > Micrococcales > Micrococcaceae > Arthrobacter > Arthrobacter sp. PTI12. The sequence continues at coordinate 3,025,829 of NZ_CM155256.1, forward strand.
GCTGGTGTTGCAGACCGCGGACGCGCAGGCGTTGTCGCACTTCAGTGCGCAGGTGACGGCGCTGCGCTTGCCGTTGGTGTGGCCGAGCATGGGCAGGAGACGGCGCTTGGTGTCGCTCACTTGAGGAACCTTCCGGTGTACAGATGTGGGGTCCGTCCCACCCTGACAAGGAAAATGAACCTTTGGAGGGTCCTTCGGTGAACGCAAACCCAACGACCGGCGAATACCGGCCGTCACGCATTGCCGGATCCCTACAGCTTCCCGGACACCCGCTTCAGCCGCTCGAGCCACCAGTTCGCACGGTCCCGCGGAGCCTCATGACGATCAAGAAGCTCTTCCGTAACGGTGAGCGGCCGCACCGGCAACCAGCCGCCGTCGGGCAGTAGCGGCTCAGGCGATACGTCGCCGTCCATCAGCGACAGCGTTGCCAGCCCACACGCATACGGCAACTCCGGCAGCGACGCCGCCAGGGCCACTCCGGCTTGAATTCCCACCGAGGTGTCCAGTGCAGAACTGACGACCGCGGGAAGTCCCGCCTGCGCCACGATGTCCAGTGCCCTCCGCACGCCTCCGAGCGGCGCGACCTTCACAACGATCAGATCCGCCGCGTCCTCCCGGGCGACGCGCAGCGGGTCTTCGGCTTTCCGGACGCTTTCATCAGCGGCGATGAGCACCGGGAGTCCGCGCCGCTGCACTTCCAGCCGCACTGCGCGCAGGTCTGCTGTGTCCATCACGGGCTGCTCGGCGTACTCCAGTGAGTAGGGGGCAAGAGACTCCAGCGCGGTCAGTGCCTCGGCCGTGCTCCAGCCGCCATTGGCGTCGATGCGCAGGTTTGCCTCCGGGAGGAGGCGGCGCACCTCCGCCACGCGCGCGACGTCGTCGAAAAGGGACTGCCCGCGTTCCGCCACCTTGATCTTGACCGCGCTCACCGCGCCGAACCGCGCCAGGACAGGTTCGACGCCGGACGCCTGCACCGCAGGCACGGTCGCGTTCACCGGTACACGGCTGCGCACCGGCGTCGGGAATCCGTGCCAGGCGGCTTCCACTGCGGCGCGGAGCCACGTAGCCGACTCGTCGTCGTCGTACTCGGGAAAGGGTGAGAATTCGCCCCAGCCGGCCGGTCCCTGCAGAATCAGGGCCTCGCGATGGGTCAGTTCGCGGAAGCGGACGCTCATCGGCACGGAGACGACGCGCGCCGACGCCAGCAGTTCCTCGACAGTGGGTTGCTTCATGCCACCAGCGTAGTGATAACGAGTGGCCAAGTTATTCCCAAGTTCCATCCGCGATTGTTTCTTCAGCAGGCGACCGTCCTGCGCATCATCCTCGGGGCCCGTCCGCTCCGTCACGAAAGGATGCGTGATGAATTCACGAAGTCCCGTTAGGTCCGTTCCACCCACTGACGCGCCGCGTTCACGCAGGCGCACCCTTCCCCTGCTTGCCGGAACCACCACTTTGGCCCTTCTGGCCGGCGGAGCGTCCGTCGTCATGGCAGCCAACCCGCCGGTAGGTCCCGGCAACGTTGAAATCTTCACCAAGCGGGACATGGTGGCCATTGAGGGCTACACCGCCCAGGCAGGCCAGGATGCCACCATCAAGGTCACCCGCGACGGGAACCTGATCGGCATTGCCCACGGGGTGGTCGACGCAACCGGCTTCCTCGAGGTGAACCACCCCGGCGGCGTCTGCTGGGATGTGGTCACGCCCAACATCACCGGCAAGGATGTGGTCAGCGTTGAGTTCGCGGATGGCAGTGGAGACGGCGCCAACGCCGGAACCGCCGTCATCACCTCCGTGACGAGGGAGGACCTTCCGGCCACCGATATCGCAGGAGACGTCGAGGGCAGGGTTGTCGTCAAGGGTACCTACGGCACCGACGTGGACACGGCACGCATGGGTGTGGAGATCGTCAATCCGGACATGCGGGACATGGGGATCGGCGAACGGGCAATCGGCTGGCCGGATGATGAGGTACCGGCGGGCTACACCGTGGATGGTACGGCCGCAAACGGCGCGTTCACCGTCACGTACGGGTTCTTCTCGAAGGCGGAACAGGACGCAGCCTTCGCGGGAGATCCGTCGGTCGCGAGCTGGCAGGCCGAGCCGGCAACTGTCGAGGCTCAGCTTGGCCTGACCATCTCCGAATTCAAGGAGATCGACGGCCCGGGCTTCGGTGGCTGCCCCGCCGGTCCGGCAGGGCAGGCCCCCAACCAGCCCACTGAGGTTTTCGCGAAGGCGTCCGGCAACGGCACCCTCACGGCGACCTGGGCACCAGCAACCGTTCCCGCGGATGCCCCGGCTATCACCGGCTACCAGGTGATCGCGGCGGATACCGTGCTCGGCCAGGAGGTAAGCATCAAGGTTGGCTCCACCGCCACCACGGCCACCATTCAGGGTCTGGTGGGTGGACAGGTCTACCCGGTCAGCGTCGTTGCACTCAACGGTCAGGCGAGCATGCCTGCCTCCGGCGGCAACGTCACCGTTTCTGCGACAGCAGTCTCCGAAGCCACTGCACCAACGGCTCCAGGCAGCGTGGCAGTGAAGGACGGCACCCTGGCCGGATCGGCGGATGTCACGTGGACAGCTGCGACCGCCAACGGCGCCGCAGTGACGGGATACCGCGTCGATGCGACCACCAGTGCCGGTGTCGCAAAGACCGTCACGGCCGCAAGCGGCGCAACCTCCGCGCGGCTTGAAGGACTCACGCCCGGCACGGCGTACGGTATTGTCGTCACCGCGCTGAGCGCCGCAGGTGACACGTCTGCAACTCCGACAGCCTTCACTCCCGTGCAAGTCACCCTCCAGGCGCCCGCGGCACCGAAGGTCGTGCGGACCACTGTGGGCAACGGGACTGCAACAGTCGAGTGGCAAGCGGCCGTTGCCGCGAACACGCCGATCACGGGTTACATCCTGACCGCCACTCCGGCAACGGGAACACCAGTGACAATGACAACAGACGCCGCAGCCCGCACCGCAGTGCTGAACGGGCTCACCAACGGTACGGCGTACTCACTGAAACTTGTCGCAACCAGCGCGGCAGGCAACAGTGCACCGGCGACCTTCGGCACAGGGGCTTCGGCAACCGTCACCCCAGCCGACCAGCTCACGGCATCGGCGCAGTTCCGCTCCGACCGCCGTGAATGGCGAATCACCGGGACGGCAACCATCACTGCCGGTAACACGATCACTGCGCGGAGCACGAATCTCGCACGGTCGCTGATTGGTACGGCAACCGTTGCGGCTGACGGCAGCTGGACAATCCGCACGCGGAACTCAACCGCCCCCGCGACGGCGACCATCACCATCACGTCCTCGGCGGGCGGCTCCATCACGGTACCTGTCACAACCCGGTAGCCGTGGTTTCACCAGGTGAGGCCCGCCTGCACCCTCGCGGGTGCGGGCGGGCCTTTGTGGTGAACGGCTCGAACCCATCCGATTCAGGAACCAACGCGGCGCTGTGTCAGTGTTAAACAGGTGAACACCCAGCACTCGAGAACGGCACGCCGCTTTTCCACAGCCGCACGGCACCCAGTGCTGTTTGTCCTCGGGGCGCTTGGCTGCTTTGTCGCTGTGGGGTGGACCTACTGGGCGTTTGTCCGCACCACCACTGGGCAGTTCGCAGACGAGTCCGCGTGGGCGGAAGCGGGCATAGCTGCACCCGATACCCAGGGCCCCTTCCTTCGGTTCCTCGACAGCCTGCCTCTGATTTCGGTGTTCATCGCGGCAGCGGTGATTCTGTTTGTGACACTCGGACGACGGCGGTGGGCGGCTGCCGGAATAGCGCTCGGCACCATCATCGGCGCCAATCTCACAACGCAGATCCTTAAGAACGTCCTCTTTGACCGTCCGGACCGCGGCGTGCCCACGCTTGATTTCAACTCACTTCCGTCCGGGCATACAACGCTGGCTGCATCTGCCGCTGCGGCGATCTTCCTCGTTGTGTCCCCCCGCTGGCGCCCGCTGGCTGCAGCGGCCGGCGGCACCTATTCCGTTCTTGCGGGGGCTGCGACGTTCATCAACCTGTGGCACCGGCCGGCCGACGTCGTGGCCGCGTACCTGGTGGTTGGAGCCTGGACGCTCATCGGCGGGCTCTTGATCCTGCGCTCAGGAAACCGCTGGAACGTGTGGGAAGGATTTGGAAGGTTCTGGGGTGCGTCCCGGGCCTGGCTGGCACTGTGCTGGGTCCCGGGCCTGCTGGGCCTGGCGCTATCCCTTGGTCTCTACGTGTATGTTCAGGCAATCGGCCCTGCTCCAGTTCCAGGCACGGCCGGCGTTCCGCTGTTCTTCTGGTCCGGCCTCTCGCTCATCGTTGGGGTGGGCTACACGCTGAGCGCTACGGCGTGCTGGCTGTTCGGCTCCCAGGCTCGGCTGCAGGGCGCCGCGAGCTGAGCCTCGGCCGGGCCTTTTCGGCGGCACGCTACCGCTGACGCCCCCGCGGCTCTCTCGGCGGCACCCACAGCCACATGACAACCGCCCCCACGAGCCCCAGCGCGCCCGTTGTCCAGATACCTCCCGCCAGGGACGCGGCAGCCGTCACGGCAGACACGGTTCCCGGACCGGCCATGGTCCCCACATCCGTCAGCAGGCGCCAGATCCCGAGGAACTGCGGCCGCCCAGGCGATGGTGAGAAGTCTGCTCCGAGCGTCATGACGATCCCCGAGCCGATCCCGTTGCCGAACCCGATGAGCAACGCGACGGCCAGCAGGCTCAGCGCGTCACGCGTGAGCGGCAGGAGGAGCAGCGACACTCCCATGATCAGCATGCAGGGCACCGCCACCCAGCGCCTGCCGTAAAGGTCCATCACCTTGCCCGCGGGGTAGAAAATCAGCATGTCGATGGCGCCGGAGAGGCCATAGATGAGCGCCGTCGTTGCGGGGTCCAGCCCTATCTCCTGTGCCCAGAGCGGCAGCACGGCCTGCCTGGTGGCCCGGACCGCGGCGATCAGCAGCACTCCCACGCCTACGGTGCCGAAGACCCGGGCGTGGCTTCGGAAGATTGCCTGGAGGGTCGGCGGCGCCGCAGCCGCAGCCGCCGTGCCCTGGCCTGGGGACGCGCGCGGACCACCCAACTCGGGAACCTGGAAGCTGAGGACAGCGGCAACGAGGGTAGCTCCGGCACCCACCCAATAGGCGCCGTCGAGCCCCAGAAAACTCATGGCAAGCGCACCGGCGAACGGCCCCAGAAAGACACCGATCCGGGTCACTCCACCGAGGGTCGAGAGAGCGCGCGCCCTGAAGTGAACGGGCACCGCCTCAGTGAGGTAGCTCTGGCGCGCGAGCCCGAATACCGCCCCTGCCATACCGACCATGAAGATCGCAGCCGCGAATACGGCCAGGTTAGGCGCCGACAGCGCAAGGATCATCGCCGCCGAGCACCAGAGCGACGCCGCTACCAGCGCCCACCGCTCCCCAAACCGGGAGGTGATCAGCGTCGCAGGTACGTTGGTGACCAGCGATCCGATGCCGGTGAGCGTGAGGATGAGCGCCGCCGTCGCCACATCGGCGCCCAGCTCAGTGGCAGAGAGCACGATGACCGGGATGATGGACCCCGTTGCCGCGCCGTACAGGAGTGAGGGGCCGTATGCGCCAACGGCAATCTTTCGGAGGTTGAACGGTTCCTGGGGCACCGTTCACACGCTAGCGCAGTGCAGTGTCCTTCCGCGGAACCAGGAAGAAGCCGACGACGGCGAGAACTCCCGCTATGCCCTCGGCAACCGCGCTGAGCGTCTTCTCGAAGAACCACAGCGGTTCATACATGGCCGGAATCGGGCCCACTTGTGGGAGCTGGATATAGACGGACAGCACGACGGCGGCGAAGGCCGAGAGCGCAACCAGCGCGGCGATGGCGTAGGACAGGCGGCTTCCGCGGATCAGTACGTAGAGCCCCGCAAGGATGGCCGCCACTGCTTGGATGCGGAAAAGAGTCCCGCCGCCCATGCCGTCGGGGTAAGCCTGCTGGTACTGGGGAGCAAGGATGAAGTGCACGTAGGCGTCGACAGCCAACCCCAGCGCAATGACCACGCGGATCACCATCAGCAGCGGAGCCGAGCGTCCGCGCCCGCGGGCAACGCGCCCGTGCGTTGCCGCGTTAGCCATCGCTGCTCACCACCAGCGTCCCCGTCATGTTGGGGTGGTACGTGCAGATGAAGGGGTACTCACCCGGTTCGGACGGCGCAGTGAAGGTTACGGTCTCCCCGCCCTGCACAATGGCGTCGAAGTCCTCGGTTTCCGTGGTGGTCACCGTGTGGGGTGCGGTGTCCTCGTTGACTACCGTGATCTCCGCCCCCGCGGGCACGGAGTCGGGCATCTCATACTCGAAGTTGCGGATGGTGATGACGATTTCCTCGGCCGGCGCTTCTTCCGTGGGCTCCTCCGAAGCTGCCCCGCTGGGCGCCTCCGAGGCCGCTTCGCTGGGCTCCGCAGCTGCGGTTGTCTCCTCTGCCGTGGGCTCGGCCGCACTACTGGTCTCGGCCGGCGGCGCCTCACTGGTCGGCTCGCCGCCTGAACCGCAGCCGGCCACTCCAATGAGCGCTGCAGCAAGGACCAGGCCAAGGGCACTACGCGTGATTTTCATTGCTCTCCATTCCGGCGGGATTCACCACCGGCTTCCCCGGGAGCATGCATCCCTCTCACCTGGTCTTCGCTGTGGGAAGCCGGATGAACTGCAGAGACAGAGTGATACTGGCGCTATCAGTCTTCGTCCAGCCGCCCTTGCGATGATTGTTCACAGAGAGTACACCCGTGAAAGGTGAAAATGACCCGGTTCCCAAGGAATCCACAGGTTCTCCGCGTGGTCCTGCTGGGGATCGACGGAGCGGGCAAAACAACGGCCGCGCGGTCAGTTGTTCGCAAGCTCCGGGAGGACGGCATCGAGGCGGCGCTGTTTCGCAATCCCGGCGGCCGGCGAACCCTCGACCGCTGGGCGTCACGGCACTCGCACACCGCTCAATCCCTGCTAGGAAGCCGCTTCCTGGATGCAGTCGAGAGTTTCCTCCGCGTGCTTGCAGTGCTGCGCTCCACGCTGCAGGCACGACGACGGCGGGGTGTCGTTCTCTTTGACCGCCACCTGCAGTGCCAGCTGGCCTTGCGGCGGGAGCGGGGTCTTGACGCCGGCCGACTGCTGCCCTGGTTGCTGCGCATTCTGCCGCAGCCCGATCTTGTGGTTTACCTCAGCGTTGACCCGAACACGGCGCAGGCCCGCGTTGCGTCGCGGAATACCGACGAGGAAACCTTTGAATTCCTCACTGCGCTGGACGCTTCCTACCGGCAGTTGCCCGGGTTCGAGGACTACGCCCTCGTGGATGCGAACGGGACCGCGGCAGAGATTGCCGAGGCGCTCGCGAAGCACATCGAGGCCCGGCTGCGCACGCCCGGTTCGTCGTCAGTTGCTGCTGCCCTGGCGCTCCAGCCACTTCCAGTGCGCGAGGGTACGCAGGCGAGTCAGTAGCGCCCGCGACTGCTCCGGGCCGTACGGGAGAATCGGGATGGCCTTGGTCATGTCCACCGATGCCTCGTCCATGGCTACCTTCGTGACCCGAACGGCGCTGCGCATCTTGTTCAGCTGCGTGGCCACAAAGTCGACGTCCACCGGCGCACCATGACCGGGGACAAAGACGTCATACAGGTCATCGAGCGCCGTGATCTTGCCCAGCGTGCGGATCCACTCCGCCGGGAATGAATCCTCAAAACCGGGATCCGCGCCCTCCTCGACCAGATCACCGGTGAACAGCACGTTGCCGGCGCCAACCAGAAGGTCGTTGTCCGTGTGACCGAAGCCCAGGTGGAACAGGGTAACCGAGATACCGCCGAGGTCCAGATCCACCGGCGATCCCGAAACGTGCCTGTCGGCCGGGTGGATAGCCGTGTGATCACCGCGGTTCTCGGCCATCGCCGGCTCTGTCTTGCCAACTTCCGCACGCTGTTCCTCGCCGCTCTCGCGAACGACTGCGGCGCACCGGTCAGTTGCCCAGAAGTCCTCAGCGCCGTGGGCGGCAAAATACGCGTTGCCGAACACGTGGTCGAAGTGCGAATGGGTGTTGACCACGCATAGCGGCAGGTCAGTCAGCCCACGCACAGCGTCGAGGATCCGGGCTGCTTGTTCCGGCCCCGCCCCGGTGTCTATCACGAGCGCCCGGTCCGTTCCCACAACCAGTCCGGTGTTCAGGCCGAAAGGATCGGTCCGAAGCATCCACACGCGGTCTCCCAACTGGGTCCAGGGGTGGGACTGTTCGTCTTCTCGCTCGGACATGGGTTCCTCTCTGGTGGCGGCTGTCCGCTAAGCGTAATCGTCAGAGGTCCGCGAGGACGCCGCCCGGGTTCTCTATTGCGTCGGCAACGTAGCGCAGGAAGCCTCCGGCCACACCACCGTCGCAGACACGGTGGTCAAAGGTCAGCGTCAGCTCGGTCACCTTCCGGACGGCGAGCTCGCCGTTGACGACCCACGGCCGGTCAATGATCCGTCCCAGCCCGAGGATCGCGGCCTCCGGGTGGTTGATGATCGCTGCACTGCCGTCCACGCCGAACACACCGTAGTTGTTCAGCGTGAACGTACCTGAGGTGAGTTCCGCGGGTGTCGCCTTGCCCTCGCGTGCGACGGCGGCAAGACGCCGGATCTCCGCATCCAGTTCCCGTGCGCTCATCCGGTCGGCCCGCTGAACCGCGGGAACCAGAAGCCCGCGGTCGGTCTGCGCGGCGATACCGAGGTTCACGCCGTCAAACTTCAGGATCTCCGAGCTACCGTCCTCACGCTCGACGATGCGCGTATTCAGTTCCGGGTACCGGGCGAGCCCGGCCAGTGCGAACCGTGCGACAAATGCCAGCAGGCCGGGCGTTGCATCCGGCTGCCTGCGCTTGAGCTCGGTGCGCAGGTCAAGCAGCGCGCTGGCATCGACGTCCACCCAGACCGTTGCTTCCGGGATCTCGCGCCGACTGCGGGTCATGGCCTCGGCTACCGCCTTGCGGACGCCCCGGACGGGGATGCGCTCAGCGATTTGCAGACCACTGCGGCGATCCTGGTCCACTCCCCCAGCGGTGCTCTGATCGATGCTGGTGGTTTGATTCCTGCTGGTGCTGGGCAGGGTCTCCTGCGTTTCACCAGACGTTCCGGCGGAAGCCTGCAAAGCGCGCTCGACGTCGCGGCGCAGGACCATGCCGTCCACGCCCGTACCCTCGACAGAGGACAGAGTGAGGCCGGCATCCCGCGCAAGCTTGCGGACCAGCGGCGAGATGCACAGCACTGCACGCTGCTCGGACGCTGCCACAGGTGAGTCCTGCGTCTGCGTTGCCGGCACTTCAGCGGTCTCCGGCGCTTCCATGCTCGCCGGCGCCTCCGCTGCCGCAGCGGAGGTTGAGACCGCGGCTGAACCGGCGTCGCCCCGGCGACGCCGGGTCCGGCCTCCGGTACCGGTTCCGGGGGTGCCGTAGCCGATCAAGACATTGCCCGAACCTTCACCCGACTCTGCAGCTGATTCCGCGGCGTCCGGCGCTGCGGCGACCTCCGCGTCCGTAGGCACGCTGACCCCGGCTCGTTCCTCCTCGCGGTACGCCTCAGCGTCAGGGTTACCCGTGGAAGCTGCTGTGGCAGCCACTGTCTCGGCCGCTGCGCCGTCGGGCCGCACCGAGATCAGGGGAGCGCCAACGTTGATGGTGGTCCCGGCTTCACCGTGCAACTGGGCAACGACGCCAGCGAACGGAGAGGGTACCTCCACCATGGATTTCGCCGTCTCCACTTCGGCCACCGGTTGGTCGACGGAGACGGTGTCCCCCTCGGCCACGAGCCAGTTCACCAGTTCGGCTTCGGTCAGGCCCTCACCGAGGTCAGGCAGCAGGAACACCTTCACCGAGGGGCTCGTTGTCATGGCGCTCATGCGTCCTCCCACTGCAGTTCATCCACGGTGTCGAGGATCCGGTCAACGCTTGGCAGGAAGAAGTGCTCGAGCTTGGGTGCGGGATACGGAATGTCGAACCCGGTCACACGCCGCACGGGGGCAGCCAGTGAGTTGAAGCAGCGCTCCTGCACACGGGCAACGATCTCGGCGGCGACCGAGGCGAACCCCGGTGCTTCCGCAATGACGACGGCGCGTCCCGTCTTCCGCACGCTGGCGGTGACGGTCTCGTCGTCGAACGGCACGAGCGAGCGCACGTCGATGACTTCCAGGCTGCGCCCTTCGGCCGCAGCCGCTTCAGCGGCGGCCAGCGCCGTCGGCACGGAGGGTCCGTAGGCAATAAGGGTGGCGTCGGTTCCGGAGCGGGCAACCACGGCGCGGCCCACCGTTGAACCGGTAATGGCGGCGTCGTCGGCTTCCTTGCGAAGCTCGTCCAGATCCAGTGTCTCCTTGGTCCAGTAGAGCTTTTTCGGCTCAAGGAAGACCACGGGATCGGGGAAGCGGATGGCGTCGCGAAGCATCAGGTAGGCATCGCGCACGGTGGCGGGGGCCAGAACCGTAAGCCCGGGTGTGTGTGCGTAGTAGGACTCCGAGGAGTCGCAGTGGTGCTCCACTCCCCCGATGCCGCCGGCGTAGGGGATGCGCATGACCAGCGGCAGCTTCACCTTGCCCTTGGTCCTGTTGGACATTTTCGCGACGTGGCTGACCACCTGCTCGAAGGCGGGGTAGGCGAAGGCGTCGAACTGCATTTCGACGACGGGAGTCATCCCGTTCATCGCCATACCGACTGCCATGCCCATGATGCCGGACTCCGCGAGCGGTGTATCGAAGCAGCGCTCCTCGCCGAAGCGCGCGGTAAGCCCGTCCGTGATCCGGAAGACGCCGCCGAGCGGGCCGACGTCCTCGCCGAAGATGATCACGGAGGGGTCAGCTTCCATGGCATCGGCCAAGGCGGTATTCAGCGCCTTGGCGAAGGTGAGCGGCTGGAGCCCTGTCTTGTTCGCGGTTGCCTTTTCGGCCGAGCCGGATCGAACTGCGGTGTCAGTCATGGCTAGGCACCTTCCCGTGAGAGCTCGTCGGCCAGGAGTGCGGCCTGCTCGCGCAGCTGGCTCGTCTTCTCGGTGTAGACGTACTCGAAAAGGTCCGCCGGGTTGATCTCCGGCTCGGAGTTGAGGCCGTCCCGCAGGGTGCTGGCCGTCTCTTCGGCCGCCCCGGCGACACGCTGCTCCTCTTCTGTGGTGAGGAGGTTCAGGTTGCCCAGGTAGGTGCGCATGCGGGTGATCGGGTCTTTTGGAACCCACTCGTCGACGTCGGACTGGGCCCGGTACCGCGACGGATCGTCAGCGTTGGTGTGTGCCTGCATGCGGTAGGTGTGGGCTTCAACGAGTGCCGGGCCACCGCCGTCGCGCGCTCGGTCAACTGCCTTGCCCAGCACGGACAGCATGGCAGCGAGGTCATTGCCGTCCACGCGTTCGCCGGGCATGCCGTAGCCGATCGCCTTGTGCGCCAGCGACGGCGCCACGGTCTGGTGCTTCAGCGGAACCGAGATGGCGTACTCGTTGTTCTGGACCAGGAAGACCACCGGCACGTGGAACACGGCTGCGAAGTTCAGGGCCTCGTGGAAGTCACCCTCGCTGGTGGCGCCGTCACCGCACAGGGCCAGCACCACGGTGTTTTCACCGCGCAGCTTGGCCGCGTGGGCCACGCCGACGGCGTGGAGCAGCTGGGTAGCCAGCGGCGTTGCCTGGGTGGCGGTCTTGTACTCGTAGGGGTCATATCCGGAATGCCAGTCGCCCCTCAGGAGCGTCAACACGCCAAGGGGATCCACGCCGCGCGTGATGACAGCAACGGTGTCCCGGTAGGTCGGGAAGAGCCAGTCATCCTTTTCAAGCACGACGGCGGCAGCCACCTGGCAGGCCTCCTGCCCGTGCGATGAGGGGTAGACAGCCATCCGGCCCTGCCGGACCAGTGCGTTGGCCTGATCGTTGATGCGGCGGCCGACGACCAGCTTCTCGTAGGCGCTGAGGAGAGCTTCGCCGTCGGGCAGGGGGTAGCGGTCATTGTGAATGTGCTCGCCGCTGGGGTCCACGAGCTGGACCGGCTGGGCGGACGGGAGCATGTATTCCTCCGCCGTAGGGCCCTGGTCACTGCTGCGACCGGTGGGCTTCATTGACTCGCCGAACTGGTTGTTGGCGGAGTTGCCGGTTGAAATGGTCATACTGCCTCCCTCAGCCGTTCCACTGTGAGGGACGGCTTCGCTGCCTTGGCATCCTCGGCCCATGGCTGAGGAACTGTATCTGTTGCTCAATTATGCGTTTGCCATCCGATTCGTATCCACAATCCGGCAATATCGTGGAAGAATAGTCGTTCTGTGGCTGATTCTGCAGACATATCGACAATGTGAGCTGGATAACTAACAAGGGTGTAGACAGATGGCGGAACAGCCGCTCGATGAAGTGGACCGGAAGATCCTCGCCGAGCTCACCCGCGACGGCCGGCTCTCAGTCACGGCGGTGGCCGAGAACGTTCACATCTCCCGGGCGCATGCGTATTCCCGGATTGCGCGGCTGACAGAAAGCGGCGTGCTGACGAAGTTCACTGCGCTTATTGACCCGATCAAGGCAGGGCTCAGGTCCTCGGCTTATGTGACGCTCAAAGTGCGCCAGCATTCGTGGCGGGAGTTGAGGGAGCAGCTGCGTGCCATCCCGGAGGTGCATCACGTTGCGCTGGTGGGCGGCGATTTCGACGTCATCCTGCTGGTTCGCGCTGAAGACAATGTGGATCTTCGGCGGGTCATTTTCGATCAGCTGCAGTCCATGCCCGGCGTGCTGGACACCCAGACCTTCCTGGTGTTTGAGGACATGGATACGCGCTAGGAGTGCCCGGCGGAGGAGGAATTCCGAAGACGGTTTTATTGGTTTATTGAGCGTGGTCCTCATGGGGGCCTTTGGACGGGGAATTGCCCTGGCAGACATCCCGCCGGTTACAGATTGCGTGCATTCATCAATAGCTTCAGGGCCTTTGGGCCGACTCCGTGGATGTCACTTAACTCATCGAGGTTGGCGGGTAGGTCCGGCAGCGAGTCGTAGCCAGCGTCGATGAGGGCGCCGGTTGCTGCCCGACCGATTTTTAATCCGTCGAATGTCGGGCCCCGGTCGCGGGAAGCACCGCTGTTGTCGGTCATACCGTCTCCTTCACTTGTGGTCGGGATGCAGGAGTGGCGCAATTTAGCGGTAACCGTTCAGCGCCGAGGTCACTGCAACACCGGCGTCGTCCGCACACAATGACCAAGCAAGGGCGTGCGCTGACTACTCTTTAGCCCCTTGGTCGACGCATGACGATAACGAAATCGATCCCACCAACCTGCACTGACTTCCCCCAAACACAAGACTGAGACGTTCGCTACAGACTACCGAAAGGCAGCGGACTCATCAGGACCGAAGCACAGTGCTCGAACGCTGAGCGATTCTGCGGGCCGCCGGGTACGACGTTTCGGGGCTACCTAGGAATGCCGCCGATGCGAGTGCATTCTTGCCGCCAAGCGGGATCTGTGGTCCATAGGATTTGGACATGACAAGTGATGAAGAAAAAGACCCTCCTGTACCGTCTTACCTGGAGGGAGTCTCCCTGAAGCGCATCCACAACGATCGAGATGGAGAAGAGCGCGAGACCAACGACGTTGATTCTCCACCGCTCAACCACCCCGAGGAATAACGGTCCTCCTCTTGTCGCTCCATGAACCGCGTTTAGCAGAACACTCAGAACTGGATGAGCGGCGCAAGCCGATAAATACACGGACGGACCCGCTGGATTCACCTCCCACTTCTTGTGGGGCCACCCGAGTGGCTTCTTGACGGGGGCTGCTAGCCTCCTTGCATGGGGGACAATACGGCGAAGTTTGTTAGTGATTTCGGTGCGATGGTCAGGCTTGTGCAGTCGGCACAACCTACCTCGGAACGTGGTCGGGAACTGGTCAATGCCTTGGCTGCCCACCTCGGCGCTCCGCCATCGTCCCTTCCGCTGGTTGTTGAGGAAGTGCCTGTTCACCGGTTGGTCGACGCGGATATAATTCTCGCCTCGCTCGTGGGCGAGAACAGCACGCTGACTGGCATCGGCGGCGGTGACCAGAGGCACCATATGTCCTTGAGCGACATGGTCCAGCAGTCCGACATGTATCCCAACTTTCCGCTCTCGCAGCCCGACTACGCCAATCTGCCAGTCGGTCCTGACGAGCAACGACAAACTGTTGCGCTCGGTCTGCGCCTCTTTCACCACAACGGCGAACCAATCGCACTCCTGCAGCGCAACGCGGAACCCCGATATGGTCGGCAGTTCGCTTCAATGGAAGTGCTCTGTGCGGATGCGGCGGTCACAGCCGACTTCCTCGCCGTATTTCGGCGCCGTATGCAGCGCGAAAGCATCCTCAAAGGACAAATACTCTCCTTCACCGTCGAGGAGTTCGGTCCTAGTAGCGCGGGCGTCACATTCCACCGGCGGCCGGATCTGACCAGGAACCAGATCGTGTTACCTGACGGTCTCCTTGCCAGGATCAGCGAGCATGCCCTCGGAATTGCCGCCCACAAGAACGAACTTGTCGCAGCTGGACAACATCTCAAGCGCGGGATTCTGCTGTACGGCCCACCCGGCACGGGCAAAACACACACAGTTCGTTACTTATTGGGCGCCAGCCCGGGAACAACGGCCATCATCTTGTCCGGAGGCACGCTCGCCCATGTGGGTGAAGCAGCCCGGATGGCACGAGCTCTTCAACCGTCCATCGTGGTGCTTGAAGATTGTGACCTCATTGCGGAAGACCGCAGCTTCGGCCATGGCCCGCAACCTCTACTCTTTGAAGTGCTGGACGCCATGGACGGCCTCGATGATGACGCGGACGTCACGTTCGTGCTTACGACCAATCGTGTGGTCATGCTCGAACGCGCCCTTGCGCAGCGTCCCGGCCGGGTGGACCTCGCTGTCGAGATTCCGCTTCCGGATGAGGGTGAACGCGCCGCCCTGTTGAGGCTTTACGCACCGCGGCAAGCGTTCAGTCCCGAAGCTGTCCACGCGGCAGCGGTAGGAACGGAGGGAACGACGGCCTCTTTCACTAAGGAACTCGTTCGCCGTGCCGTGCTTGCTGCAGCTTCTGATGCGACTCCCTTGAGCGACGATCACCTGCTAGTCGCGGTGAATGAGTTGATGGCCGACGGTGCCGCCCTCACCCGGAGCCTGCTGGGTAGCAACTCTCAACGGGGAACAGACGGGCCGGGGGAAGATGGCAGCTCGTCCTTCGGGTATCGCCCTCATGCCGAGCACTATTCCGGGTCCTATGCGCCGGCGTATGGCTCGACCATGTCCGTGACTTTTGACGACCACCAGGATGTAGCGGACGCTCAGCATCCACAACCTGATGTCGTCGACCGCGAGAGCGAGGATTCGTGAAAGCCGACCTCTACGACGCTTTTGCTGACAGCTACTCGGCGGAGAACGAGTCCAGCCTTCTCAACGCCTACTACGAGCGGCCGGCGATGCTCGCCCTCGCCGGCGACGTTAGCGGGCATCGGATCCTTGACGCAGGGTGCGGCTCCGGGCCGCTGTCCGCGGCACTGAGCGCGAGAGGGGCTGTCATGACCGGCTTCGATTCCAGCCCCGCGATGCTCGAACTGGCACGACAGCGTCTGGGGGCGACAGCGGACCTGTGCCTGGCCGATCTCAGCAAACCGCTGCCTTTCGCCGATAATTCCTTCGACGATGTTGTCTCGTCCCTTGTCCTGCACTATCTGGAGGACTGGTCAGCACCGCTTGCCGAGCTGTGGCGCGTGCTGAAGCCGGGGGGTCGCCTGATCCTGTCGGTCAACCACCCCACGGTCAGCGTGATCACCCAGCCCGACGAGGACTACTTCGCGCTCCGGCAATACTCAGAGGACTACGACTTCGATGGCGAACCCGCGGTCCTGACCTTCTGGCACCGGCCACTTCACGCGATGATCGACGCCTTCACATCGGTGGGATACCGCATCGTCACTGTGAGCGAGCCAGCACCATCTCCAGACACCCCGCGCGAACTCCTTCCGAAGCGCATCCTGAACGGTGAGAAGACAGCGTTCCTGTCCTTCATCTTCTTTGTCCTCGAAGCCGGCTGACGCAAGAGCGTGAACGCAGGTCCGGATTGAGCCGATCCGAGGAACTGGAGTTGTTGGACCAGCTTCGCCTAGGCTAGCCCGAGGTGGAGACTGGATCTTGGAGTCACTACGACGAGGAAAGTGGTGACCGGACGTCCGCCGTACTGGAGGTGACATCCCGTTCTGAATGTCACCATCCCCCATGAGGCCCCCCGGCAGACTGCTCCGGCCACCTGTCCCAGTAAATGCCACGAAAAGACAAATGTCGGCTCTTCACCGCAGATTACGCAGTATTGAGTTCAAACCGTTGCATAACTGGTTGCTTTAGCGTATCGAATTCGCGTTCAGTCGCGGACCAGAACCAGTTCGTCCAGCGACAAGCGCGTGCGCGGAGCCGTCTCACGCTCAGCAAGCGCATCGACCAGCTTTTCTGCCTCATCCACAACTCCGACGGCGGTCACGGTGACCGGCTTCAGATTGTCCGCCAGATCAAAGGCCGCGGTGATCTGGTCCCAGTCGACGCCCGCCATCTGGTGGGTGTGAAGACCCTCATGATGTGCCTGAACCGAGAGGTGTGCCACCGACTGCCCCAGGTCATACTCTGCCCACTGCCGCGGCTCGCCTTCGACTGTGGAGGTCTCCGCAATAGCTACAATCAGCGCTGACGAGTTTCCTGCCCACGCAGCGTTGAATCCCATGAGTGCCTTGACAATCGCATCGAATGTGGTGCTCCCGCGGCGGCCCACAACAAAGCGGCGGGGCTGGCTGTTCGCCGCAGACGGCGCCCAGCGTGCTGCTTCAAGCAGCGCAGTGAGCTGCTCGTCTGTGAGGGTAGCTGTAGGGTCAAACGAACGCGGGCTCCAGCGCTCGTCGAGCAGTGGAACCAGCGGGACACTGGTCTCTGCGTTGCGGACGGTGGAATCGAGTGTTGTCGAGGTCATGCTTGCGACAACCAGTTGAATTCCGGCGAGATTCCAGAATCGGCTGTGACATAGGACTCCTGCCGCCGTCACCCCTTGAAAATGGGCGCCCTTTTCTCCTGGAATGCCCGGAATCCTTCGGCGTAGTCCGGGCTGCTGCAGAGCTCGCCCTGGACGGTGTTCTCGTCAGCAACCGACTCCCACAAGCCAAGCCTCCGGTCACGAATGGATGCGACCAGTTCCTTCGACGCGCGGAATGCACCCGTAGCACCCTCGGCAACCCGCTCCACCGTGGACCTCGTTGACGGCAACAGCTCCTCCGCCGGAAAAGCCCTACTGAAGAGTCCAGAAGCGACGGCGTCCGCACCACTCATCAGATCGGCTGTATAAATGAGGTCGAGCGTGCGGTGCGCGCCGAGCCGTTCAGTGAACAGCCAATGCCCGCCCGAGTCCAGCGTTGCACCCAGTTTGGCGAACGGGGACCCGATCTTCGCTGAGTCGGCAACGTACACCACGTCCGTTGCGATCAACAGACCCAGTCCTACCCCGAGACAGGCGCCGTGTGCGGCGGCGAAAGTAGGAGCGGGAAAGGCCGCCATCTTCTTGAGCAGCGGGGTGACCAGCCCGTCCAGGTAGGCAACGGCGTCGTCGGTTTCGGGGGTTACCTGCGAAATATCGCGCCCGGCGCAGAAAGCCCTTCCTTCGCCCCGCAGCAGCAGCGCGCGGACCCGGCCTTCCGCGGCAGCGGAGGCGGCGTCGTCGTACGCTTTTGACAGTTCAGACAGCCCCTCCTCGTTGAGGGAGTTCAGCTTCTCTGGCGCGTCCAGGACTATCTCGGCGACGTTGCCGTCAATGGTCAGGTCGATCAAGCGACCGCTCCTCTTCTGTGATGGGGGTCAGGCGTCGTAGTCGACGGTGACTTCGGGGCTGGTTGGCCTCGACTGGCACGTCAGCACGTAGCCGTTCGCCAGTTCGTCCGGCTCCAGCGCGTAGTTCTCCTCCATGTCCACGGTTCCGCTGACCACCTTGGCGCGACAGGTGCCGCAAACTCCCCCGGCGCACGCGAACGGCACATCAGGTCGGACGCGAAGCGCCGCGTTGAGGATGGACTCGCGTGCATGGGTCGGGCTGGAGACTGTGCCCTGCAGGCCATCAAGGTTGAAGTTGATGGAGTAGGAATCGGCGTTGCCGTCGTCCTTCACCGGCCGGCCGATCTGGCCCTCGGGTTTGGTCGGCTCGCCGGTGGTGAACAGCTCGAACCGTATCTTCTCCGGGGCGACGCCGCGCTCGGCGAGGGTGTCGCGGCACAGTTGGACGAGTTCGAAGGGACCGCACAGGAACCACTCGTCCACCTCTTCGGTGCGGATGACGCTGGTCAGCATGGTCTGCAGCTTTTCGGCGTCGATCCGCCCGCTCAACAGCGGGGAAATGCGCTGTTCGCGGGAAAGAACATGGTGCAGCGCGAACCGCGCGGGGTACCGGTCCTTCAGGTCCGCGAGTTCCTCGAGGAACATGACGTCCATCGCGGCCTTGTTGGCGTAGATGAGGTCGAACCGGGTTGCAGGGCTGGCGGCGAGCACCGAGCGCGCAATGGCGATGACCGGCGTGATCCCCGAGCCGGCGGCCACCGCTACGAAGGAGTGCTCGGTGGTGGTGTCAATGCTCTCGGGATCGTTCAGCCCCGCCATGGGATGCTTCGAGATGAACTGGCCCATGGGGCTCATCACGTCCAGCTTGTCGCCGGCTTTGAGGAATTCGTTGGCCCAGGTGGAGAAGGTACCGCCGAGATCCTTCTTGATGGCAACGCGGATCTCCCCCGGCTGCGGCTCGGCGCAGATGGAATAGCTTCGCCGAACCTCTTTCGGTTCCCCGTCGATGTCCATCGTGGTTCGCAGCGCTACGTACTGCCCGGGCACGTAGTCAAACCGGCCGGCCAGTTCCTCCGGAACGGCAAAGGTCACTTCAATGGCATCCTCGGTGAGCCTGCGGACTTCGGCGACCGTCAGTTCGTGGAAGGCGGTTCTCCGCTTGGTGGACGGCGCCAGTTTCACTGCCATTAGTGGACCTTGAAGTAGTCGAAGGGCTCCCGGCAGTCCTGGCAGACGTAGAGCGCCTTACAGGAGGTGGAGCCGAAACGGGTGAGCTCACGGGTGTTCAGTGATGAGCACTGCGGGCATTTCACGCTCAGGCCTATGCTGACTTTGCCTGCGGCGGCCTTCCCCGTGGGCGGCGCAACGCCGTACTCCTCGAGCTTCGCCTTGCCCGCCGCGCTCATCCAATCCGTGGTCCAGGCCGGAGACAGCACCAGGTTGACCCGCACGTTGGTGTGGCCCTGCACCGCGAGTGCGGTGATGATGTCGTCGCGGATGGCGTCCATGGCCGGGCACCCCGAGTAGGTGGGGGTAACGGTGACGGTGATGGCGCCGTCGTTGTCGATGTTCACCGCGCGAAGAACACCGAGATCCTCAATGGTGAGCACAGGAATCTCGGGATCGGCCACTGTTGCGGCGATGTCCCAGACAGTCTGCTCAAGGGTAAGTATTGTGGTCACCATGTCGCTCCCGGATGTTCGCGGGCCAGGACCTGCATTTCGGCAAGGATGTACCCGAGGTGTTCGCTGTGGCGCCCGTAGCGCCCGCCGCCAACGGCGAAGGGGACAGCAGGCACCTCAAGCTCGGCTTCGGCGAAGAGAGACTCAATGTCTGTATCGAAGGCCGGGCGGAGGCCCGAAGGACGCACCGCGACGCCGTCGAGGCCGGTCACAAGATCATCATCCTCGAAGAGCTCACCCACGCACGGCCACGTAAGAAGGATCCCCTCGATGATGCGGCGGCGGGATTCCTCCGTCCCCAGCGCCAGGCGCAGCACCCACTGGCGGGCGTGGTCCCGGTGGTAATCAACTTCCTTCACGGCCTTGGCCGCGATGGCAGCAAGGGTGGCATCGGTGGAATTCATCAACCGGGCGTACAGGGTGAACTGATATTGCGAAATCACCAGCTGCCGCGCAATGGTCCGCGCGAAATCGCCGTTGGGCTGCTCCACGAGGTGGCACGAGCGGAACTCGTCCTCGCCGCGGAAGTACGCGAGATCATCCTCCGTCTTGCCCCAGGCATGCCCGGCGTAGGCGAGGAAGGAGCGCGCATGCCCAATCTGGTCCAGCGCAATATTGCCCAGCGCCACGTCCTCCTCGAGCTCCGGTGCACGCGAAATCCACCAGCCCAGGCGCTGCGCAAGAATCAGGGCGTCATCGCCCAGGCGCAGCGCGTACTCCCCCACGGCTTCGCTCGGCTTGACGTCCGACGCCGCAATGTCCTCCGGCCGGAGCGCGTTGCCCGGAGTGATGCGCGTGGCGCTCGCGTTCGACTCGCTCACAGGTGCTTCACTCCTTCGCTCTTGGTGTAGTAGGTGGCATGCCGGTAGTCCTTGCCCTGCGGCGACTCGAAGAACTGCCCCTTGGCGTCCGGATCGCTGGAAATGATTGACGACGCCGGTACTACCCATAGGCTCACACCCTCGTTGCGCCTGGTGTACAGATCGCGGGCGTTGCGGACGGCCATGTCAGCATCAGGGGCGTGCAGCGAGCCGGCATGCACGTGGCTGAGACCGCGCGAGGACCGGACGAATACTTCCCATAGCGGCCACGGTTCGGCCGCCGGATGACCCGGCTGCTCCGCGCTGGGAGCCTTGGAGCCGTCGTCGCCCGTTGTTGATCCGCCGACCATTTATGCCGCCTCTTTCATTTCAGAACGCTTCGCGGCTTGCTTTGCAGCGTAAGCCGCTGCGGCCTCACGGACCCAGGCGCCGTCGTCGTGCGCTTCGCGACGCCGCTCGAGGCGCTGGGCGTTGCATGGTCCCCGGCCGGCGAGGACTTCCTTGAACTCGTTCCAGTCCAGCGGCCCGTGCTCCCACTTGCCGCTTGCTTCGTTGTAACGGATCTGGTCATCCGGCAGCGTCAGGCCGAGGGTCTTGATCTGCTCGACGATCATGCCCACGAAGCGCGAGCGCAGTTCATCGTTGGAGAACCGCTTGATGTTCCAGGCCATGGACTGCTGGGAGTTCGGTGAATCCTCATCCGGAGGGCCGAACATCATGAGGCTCGGCGCGTACCAGCGGTTCACGGCGTCCTGGGCCATCTTCTTTTGCGCTTCGGTTCCGTTGGCGAGTTCCAGCAGGATCTCGAAGCCCTGGCGTTGGTGGAAGGATTCTTCCTTGCAAATGCGGACCATCGCACGCCCGTACGGACCGTACGACGCACGGCAGAGCGGCACCTGGTTGGCGATAGCAGCGCCGTCGACCAGCCAGCCGATGGCACCCATGTCAGCCCAGGTGCGCGCGGGGTAGTTGAAGATGCTGGAGTAGCGGGCCTTGCCGGCGATGAGGTCAGCCATCATCGAATCGCGAGTTGTTCCGAGAGTCTCCGCCGCTGAGTACAGGTACAGGCCGTGCCCGGCTTCGTCCTGGACCTTAGCCATCAGAATGGCCTTGCGCTTGAGGCTCGGCGCGCGCGTGATCCAGTTGGCCTCCGGCTGCATGCCGATGATTTCGGAATGCGCGTGCTGGGAGATCTGGCGGGTGAGGGTCTTGCGGTAAGCCTCGGGCATCCAGTCACGGGGCTCAATACGGGAGTCCTCGGCGATCAGCCTGTCGAACTGTTCCTGCTCCGCTGTCAGGTCCTGCGGAGCGTCAGTCGCGGTTGTCATGATGGTCACCTCACTGTGCGAGGCCGGCCCAAGTGCCAGCCCGAAATAATTACCGACCGTTCGTTCAGGATATCGGCGAGGTGAGTTCAGAGTCAACACCGGTGCGGTCCCGGGACGCACGAAGGGCCGGAACAGCACGCTCTGCTGTTCCGGCCCTTTCCCTGCCTGGTTGCTACTTCGCCTCGAACACCGCCACCGTGAGCGGCGGGACGGTGAAGCTGCCCGTCGCGGGGTCGAAGGACGCAGCCTTCACCACATCATCCGAGCCGCTGCGCTGGACCGGATGCAGCCCGAAGGACTGCCCTTCCGCCCCCGGAACCGTCTGGGTTGCGGCAGTGTCAGACGCATTGAAAACGACGACGACGCCGGTCCGCTCGCTATCCACGTCCGGTCCGGTGGTGTCGTCAATGTGCATCACGATCACGCCCGGAGTCTGGTCAGGGCCGCCCGTGGGGAACGACACCTTCTGCTGAACCAGCTCGGCCGCACCCAGGTGGAACAGCGGCGTGCTCTTGCGGATTTCGAGGAGGGACAGAGCCTGCTCGCGAGCCGTTGCGATGTCCGCCGGCGCGGGCTTGAGCGCGGGATCCGCCAGCAGCGGCTTCATGAATTCGTACTTGTCCGCGTTATCCGCACGCGGCGGCAGTCCACGGGCGAAGCCGTTGTCCGTGCCGGTGTGGTCCAGAAGGTTGAACCAGTCACCGGAGTCATAGCTGTTGCGATCCAGCGACTTGCTGCGCAGGGCCTCTCCCCCGGCGTGCCAGAAGGAAATGCCCTGACCGAAGGCCGTAGTGCTGAGCGAGAGGGTCTGGAACCGGATGCGGTCGGCCATCGATGTTCCTGGCGCCAGCTTGAAGGCGAGGCTGTCGAACAGGGTCTCGTTGTCGTGGGCCTCGACGTAGGTGATCGCTTCCTGCGGATCGGCGGTGTAGCCCGCGGGGCTGCCGTTGTAGTCGACGTCGGCGCCGGTCACTTCCGCTCCGGTGCGATCGATGAAGGTGTAGTCCCGCAGGTTTCCGGTCAACCCCACCTTGATCTGGTCCTGGCTGAGCAGCAGGCGTGCGCGCTGCTCCTCTGGCGTGCCATTGACCTCCGCGCCGTTGGGCTGGGTCCAGAGACCGGAGCCGAAGCCCTGCACGCGGGGGTCCTCATCGAACGGTCCGCCGCCGCGCACGGCGTCACGCAGCCTGTCATTGAAGGTGCCGATGCCCGTGCCCGCCATGTTCAGCTGGGTGGCCTGCTCGAACCGCGCGTTGTTGGCCACCTCGCCGAAGTTCCAGCCTTCGCCGTAGACATAGATGCTTTTGCCGTCGACGCCGTCTTTCTTCAGCGTCAGCTCGTCGAGCGCCGCGCGAACGTCTAGCATGTTCTGCTTGCTGTGGTGACCCATCAGGTCAAACCGGAAGCCGTCCAGCTTGTAGGTGCGCGCGAGGGTCACAATGGAGTCCACCATGAGCTTGCCCATCATGGCGTTCTCGGTTGCCGTATTTGGGCAGCAGGTCGAGGTCTCGACGCCGCCGCTGGTCGGGTTCAACCGGTGGTAATACCCGGGCACGATCCGGTCCAGGTTGTTGGTCGAGGTCTGGCCGGCGCCGGCGGTGTGGTTGTAGACCACGTCCTGAATCACCCTCAGGCCCGTGGTGTTCAGGCCCACCACCATGTCGCGGAATTCGCGGATGCGGGTGGAGTCCTCAGGGTTGGTGGAGTAAGAGCCTTCCGGTGTCGTGTAATGCAGCGGGTCATAGCCCCAGTTGAAGCCGTCCTTGCCCGCGACGGCAGAGACACAGGCCTGCTGTTCCTCGCTGTCAGGAGCGAAGCTCTCCAGATCACATTGCGGCTCGGCTTGGACGTCGCGGCGCTCCTCAATCGTTCCGATGTCATTCACCGGCAGGAGGTGCACGGCGTTCAGCCCGGCATCCGCCAGGTCCGCAAGCCGCTTCATTCCGTCGCTGCCCGTTTCGGCAAAGGCTGCGTACGTCCCACGGCGCTCGGCAGGCACTGTGGTGTCGGAAATCGAGAAATCCCGGACGTGCAGTTCATACAGTGAAAGGTCTTCGGGCTGTGCAAGGGCTGGCTTCTCGAGCGACTTCCAGCCGGACGGCGCCAGTGCCGGATCGTCCAGGTCAACGATCAGGCTGCGCTCGGAATTAGTAGACAGGCCTACGCTGTAGGGGTCGGTGACGAGGTTGCGCTCCACTGCCCCCGTTTCCGGCACGTAGACCTCCACTTCGTAGAGGTAATAAGCGTCTTTCCAGTCCTTCTCGCCGAGAAGCGACCACACGCCGTCGTGCCCTTCTTTCAGGGGAACTGTGGCCAGGGCCTCGCCGCCGGACCCCTCGCGGTACACGTGGAGGCTCACCTGGCGGGCTGTCGGCGCCCACAGGTCGAAGCGCGGGCGCGGGCCCTTCCAGCTCAGACCGAGTGTGCGCTTGAGGGCTTTCGGGTAGAGGGCGTCCAGTACGCGGGGAACCTGCACGCCGGTGGCCTGCAGGACCGTTCCGTCGGCACCGACCTGCACAACAAGCAGCTCGCCCTTGAGCAGGTCTTTTGCCTGGCGCGCGGCCTTCTTCGGAAGGGCCAGAGTGTCGAAGGATGCCAGGTGCGGAGACGTGGCGGCCAGCTCGGCGCCGAGCGAGTCGGAACTGCGTTGCAGGTCAACGTAATTCCCATTCGGAACCGCGCCGTCAACCACTTCCAACCCGCCGTCGGGCGCGTAGTAAAGGCGGTAAGAGGAGCCCTCCGGGGCGTCCGCAAGGTCCCACGCCAGGACGCCGGGCGCAAGCCAGTGGGCTGCGGCGCCGGAGACCAGCGAGGCCGGAACATCACTGGTAATCACATGGGTGCTGTGGTTGTAGGTGAAGGTGATCTGCCCTCCCTGGGACGTCAGGGCGATATCGGCACCTCCTGCCGCACCGCCGTCGCCGTAGTTCTCGGCCCAGGTGCCATTGAGGGCCGTTTTGTAAGCGTAATCCCCTGCGGGGAGGTCAAAGGTGGCGCTGTAGGTGCCGGGCGAGCCTTCGACTTCGTTCAGTGCCGTCGCCGTGCACTCGGGCTGCCAGTCGCCGGGGCAGCCGAGCTCGGACTGCAGTGAGCCCACGAGGGTGACGGACGCCGGCAGAGCGCTGTGATCGGCGAGCGCCGGAACAGGCACGAGACTGACGAGCAGCGGTACGGCAAAGACACCGGCGGCCAGCCCGGCCGCGCGCCGTCGGCCGCGATAAACGGATGGTGCGTTGGACATGGATCCTCCTCGACGCGCTCCAGTGCACGTCCGATCTTGGTAGTAGGCGCTTCTCACCCTAGAAAGGGGTCGCTGGCCGGTCAAGAGATTACTGAAACTTTCATGAAACTTTTCAGTGGTCCGTATCAGCCGGATACGATGGACCAGTGACCCTTCCTCCCCAGACAGAAAAGCCCCGGCTGGAGGATGTAGCACGCCACGCCGGGGTGAGCGTGCCCACGGTTTCGCGGGTGCTGAACGGGCGGAGCGGGGCCTCGAGGGAGACGCGCCAGGCTGTACTGACGGCCATGGATGACCTCGGTTATGAGCGGCCCGACCGCCTGTCCGGCAGGGCCAAGGGGCAGATCGGCATTGTGGTGCCTGACCTGGTCAACCCGATTTTTCCTGCCTTCGCCGGCGCGATCAGCGCTCTGGTTGCTCCCAATGACTACATTCCCGCACTCTGCACACTGCCGGGCGGCGGCGTTCCCGAGGACGAGTATGTGTCCCTTCTCCTGGATCAGGGCGCACGCGGCCTGATCTTCGTGTGCGCCGCCCATGCGGACGGCCGTGCAAGCGTTGAGCGATATCAACGGCTGCGTGCGCGCGGCATCCCCTTTGTGCTGGTCAATGGAACACGGCCGGAAATTGATGCCCCGGCCATCGCGAATGACGATTCCGTCGCCGTCCAGACCGCCGTCCGTCACTTTGCCTCGCTTGGGCACCGGCACATCGGTTTCGCCACAGGCCCCGAACACTTCATCCCCAGTCGCCGGAAGGCGGAAGGATTCCGCGTCGGCCTGGAACAGCACCTCGACCAGATCGATCCCGCCGAACACACCGCCGTCACTATGTTCAGCATCGAGGGCGGCCACAGCGCCGCCGTCGAGCTTCTGGACTCCGGCCACACCGGCATTGTCTGCGCCTCCGACGTCATGGCTCTTGGCGCCATCCGCGCCGCACGCTCGCGGGGGCTCCGCGTGCCCGAGGACGTGTCCATTGTCGGGTTCGATGACTCGCCCCTGATGGCCTTCACCGACCCGCCGTTGACCACGCTGCGGCAACCCGTCTCAGCGATGGCCGAAGCCGCCGTCCAGGCGTTGCTCACGGAACTCTCCGGCGGACGCAGCAGTCGCGCCGAGGTTCTGTTCGAGTCCGACCTGATTGTCCGGGGATCCACCACGGCCGCTCCCGGCTGAGTTGCCCGCTCTCAGGCAGGACGGCCTACCTCTGGCAGGATGGAGCCATGACTCTCACCCCTCCCGTTGCCAAGAAAGTCCCCACCGAACGAACCCACCATGGGGACACCGTGATTGACCCCTACGAGTGGATGCGAGCCAAGGACAACCCCGAGGTGGTTGAGCATCTTAAGGACGAGAACGCCTACACCGAGGCAGTCACCGCCGGGCAGGAACAGCTTCGCCAGGACATCTTCAGCGAGATCAAGAACCGCACGCAGGAAACCGATCTGTCCGTCCCCGCCCGTAAGAAGGACTGGTGGTACTACTCCCGTACCGAAGAGGGAAAGCAGTACAGCACCCACTGCCGGGTACGGGCATCGGACACCGGGGACGTCGCCCGGGATTGGACGCCCCCTGAGGTGGTCGCCGGCCAACCAGTCGAGGGCGAACAGGTCCTCATCGACAGCAACGCAGAGGCGGAAGGCAAGCCCTTCTTCTCACTGGGCGGCCTCACCGTCAGCGAGGACGGGAACCTGTTGGCCTTTAGCGTGGACAACGCCGGGGATGAGCGTTTCACCCTGCGCATCAAGGACCTGTCCACCGGCCAGCTCCTGCCCGACGAGATCCCCAACATCTTCTACGGTCTTGCGTTCTCACCGGACGGATCCCAGGTGTTTTACACCGTCGTTGATGACAGCTGGCGCCCCTACCAGGTGAAATCGCACCGGCTTGGCACCGCCGTCGAACAGGACGAGCTGGTGTACCAGGAGGACGACGTCGCCATGTGGACGGGCTTCGACCTCGCCGCGGACCGCACCCAGCTGCTCATCGGCATCGGCTGCTCCGAGTACAGCGAGTACCGGGTGCTGGACCTTGAGAATCAGGAGGCCGGTCTCACCACGCTGATTCCGCGCTCTGACCGCGTCCTCTACGAGCCGGAGCCGCTGCGGATCGAGGGCCGTCTGCACTACCTGCTCACGCATGATCGCGGCGCGAAGAACTCGATGGTCAGCCTCGTGGACGCCGAGCAGTTCCAGCGCCCGCTGGCCGAGCAGGAGTGGTTGCCGGTGATCGAGCACGACGACGCCGTCCGCGTCCACGGTGCCACCGTCACCGCTACGCACGTCCTGGTTTCGGTACGCAAGGACACCACCATGCGCGTGCAGATCCTGCCCCGGGTGGGCCTCGGCACGCCTGCGCAGCCGGTGCCGCTCGAGCCTGCCTTCGACGAGGCGCTCTACACCTGCAACCTGGCGGGTGCCGAGTTCGAGTCCCCTGTGATCCGGCTTTCCTACGCCTCCTACTTCACTCCACCGCGCGTCTATGACTACCTGCTCGACGGCGGTGTACTCACCCTGCGTAAGGAGACGGAGGTGCGCGGCGGATACCGCTCGGAGGACTACGTCGCCGAACGCCAGTGGGCGACGGCGGCGGACGGCACGCAGATCCCGCTCTCCGTCCTTCGGCGCCGGGATCTGCAGCAGGACGGAAGCAACCCCGCCGTTGTCTACGCCTACGGCAGCTATGAAATCAGCATGGATCCGGCTTTTTCTATCTCGCGCCTGTCGCTGCTGGACCGCGGAGTGATCTTCGTCGTCGCACATATCCGTGGTGGCGGAGAGATGGGGCGCACCTGGTATGAGAAGGGGAAGAAGCTCGAGAAGAAGAACACCTTCACGGACTTCGTCGATGCCACCACGCACCTGGCCGGCTCCGGTTGGGTGGACCCGAGCAGGATTGCCGCTATCGGCGGCTCCGCCGGCGGGCTCCTGATGGGCGCCGTCGCCAACCTGGCTCCCGAGAAGTACCGCGCAATTGTGGCGCAGGTGCCGTTTGTGGACGCCCTGACCACCATTCTGGATCCGGAACTTCCACTCTCTGCCCTGGAATGGGAGGAATGGGGCAACCCCATCACGGACCCCGAGGTCTACCGGTACATGAAGGAATACACCCCGTACGAGAACATCCGCGCAGCCGAGTACCCGCGCATCGCCGCAGTGACGAGTTTCAACGACACCCGCGTGCTGTACGTGGAGCCGGCCAAATGGGTGGCGAGGCTGCGAGAGGAAACCACCGGAAGTGAACCGATTGTCCTCAAGACCGAGATGGACGGCGGCCACGGCGGTGCGAGCGGGCGGTATGAACAATGGAAGGATGTCGCGTGGGATTACGCTTTTGTCGCTGACGCGTTGGCTGCCACCCGGGTGCTTTCAGGAGCGAGCGCCACAGGATAGCCTCCCGAATTTCCAGCGCTGCTGCGATACTTCGGTGCCGGGGCTCCGAACACTCTGTATGGAAACTTCAGGCGTGGGAGGAGCTCGGCCCGTCGTCCGGGCCGCTGGTTCCCGGCGCCGGGCCAGAACAGCCCGGCGCCGGTATAGTTGACAGATGGACAGCAAGAGTGCCGGATCGGCACATGCTGCAACGACGGTGGGAGACCCAGGCTCCCAACCCGACCTCGGCTTACCCCAGGTCCTTGGCGGGCGGTATCGGCTGGATGCCCTCCTCGGTCAGGGAGGCATGGCCTCGGTGCATCAGGCGCGGGATGAAGTGCTTGATCGGGATGTGGCCATCAAGGTGTTCCACACCGGTTCGATCAGCCCCGAGGATGAAGCTCGCCAACGGGCGGAAGCCCAGATTCTGGCGGGGCTGAACCACCGCAATCTGGTGACCGTTTTCGACATCAGCACTGACACGGTTGACCTGCACCGCCGGACCTTCCTCGTGATGGAGTTGATCAAGGGTGAGGATCTTCACCGGGCCAACTTCCATGCTCCCCTCACTGCGGAAGAGACGCAGGCCATGGGGAGGGGCGTGGCCCAGGCTCTGGCCTATATCCATAGTCAGCGGGTAATCCACCGCGATGTGAAACCGGCCAACATTCTCCTCGGCACAAGCAGCAATCCACACCGGGCCGAGCATCCCAAGCTCACGGATTTCGGCATCGCCCGCCTCGTGGAAGAAGCTCATCTGACTGCGACGGGGCAATCCGTCGGTACCGCCGCCTACTTCAGTCCGGAACAGGCGGAAGGTCTCGGGGCCACCGCTGCCAGCGACATCTACTCTCTCGGACTGGTGCTGCTTGAGTGCCTTACAGGAGAGGCGCCCTTCCCTGGCCCGGCGGCAGCGTCAGCCGCAGCGCGCCTTCACCGAGACCCGGTGATCCCTGCCCATCTGGGTAGCCACTGGAGCCCGCTGCTCAGGGGTATGACGCACCGGGATCCGGCGTCCCGCCCGTCCGCGGAGGATGTTTCCCGCGCACTCGGTTCACCCTCCATGACAGCGGACGGAATGGGCGGGTTCCGCAAGGACTCGCCGGAAGCATCGGAACCTCCCACAGAGCAGCAGGAACGCATCCGGCAGGACCCGCAGCCGACCACGGCGCAGCAGCCGGTGCAGGAGCGGCCCGGGACAGCGCTGCCTGCACCTGACGACGACGGCGGCCGGGAGGACGACGGCGGGCCGGGAAATTCCGCGACAGCTGTCCCCACAGCTCCGCAGGGACGAAGAAAGCCTGGGGTGCTTCGTTGGGCGTTGATTGCACTCGCAGCGGCACTGATGCTCTTGATTGCAGCAGTCATCCTTGTACCCGCTCTTATGTCCGGAGCTGGTTCCGAGCCGGTCAACTACCCTCCGGCAACAGGAGAACTCGGTGTGCTGCTGGAAGAACTACAGGAAAGCGTGACCCCATGAGGAGCCGAAGAACCCGCCTGGGCGCTGCAGCGGCGGCGCTGAGCCTGATCCTTTTCAGCGGCGGGTGCAGTCTCGCTCCCGATTACGGTGCCGCCGCCTCGCGGCAATTACAGGCCGATGTCCTGGACGTCACGCAATTGTCTGTTGACGGCGATTTCGCGGAGGCACTGGATGCACTCGACGCTCTCAGTAGGCGGCTGGCAACGCTTGGTTTCATCGGCGCAATCGAGCCTGCACAACAGCAGGAGATCGAAGAAGCGATAGCCAATCTCCGGGCGTACTTCGAGCGCACCTTGAACGAGAGCTCAACTCCGGCCACGCCAACAGATCCCTCGACACCAACACCGGAGCAGGCAGAACTTGAACCGACGCAGCCCACCCCGGGTCCGGTGCCGCCACCTGCGCCGGTCCCCGTTCCCGCTCCGATTCCCGTTCCGGAACCGGATACGTCGCGTGAGCCCGTGCCGGATCTCGCATCTACTCCTCCACCCGTGACCGATCCCCCAGACCCAGCGCCGAGCCAGGCTCCGCCGCCCGGGCCTGGACCTGAACCGGAACCCACCGGACCCGCCCCGGTCGAACCTCCACCCCCAACGACACCGGCGCCCGCTCCGCCCTCTCCCGAACCTTCAGGGCCGGCCGTGCCTGAACCTCCGCTCCCCTCCGCACCCGCCGTCGGACCACCAACCACTCCGGCACCACCGGCAAGCCCCGCACCACCGGGGTGACCGGACCCGCCGGCACCGCCGGGAGACTGACACCACCCGGCGTGTTTGCAGCCAATTTCTGCCGGTACCACGCGCGCCACAATGCCTTCATCTGCTTGACAGTGGAGGCGGTTCCGGTATTACCTAATGAACGATCGGTAAATAATTCTGAGAGGCCTGTATGAAGGACACTGACGTCCGCCCTGCGCACCCCATCCTCGAACAGGACCACGCCTCCCGCTGGATGGGAATCGAAGTTCTCCGTCTCGCTGACGGGCATGCAACCATCACCATGCGCCTGCGCGAGGAAATGCTCAACGGCTTCGGGATCGCTCACGGCGGCATGGTCTTTGCCTTCGCGGATTCGGCCTTCGCGCTCGCCTGCAATCCTCCCGGTGAGACGGAGGCGATCACCGTCGCATCCGGCGTCGACATCAATTTCCTTGCCCCCGCCTTTCCGGGCGATGTGCTGACCGCGGTCGCTGACCGAAAAGCCTCCGCCGGCCGGAGCGGCCTCTATGACATTTCGATCACTGCCGCGAACGACGACGGCGGCACCCGCCTGATTGCCGAGTTCCGCGGCCGATCGCGCACCGTTCCCAACAAAGCCGACCGCGGTGCTTCAGCCACGAACCAGCCCGAGAAGAGGACCCCATGAGCACCACGGCCATCAAGGCGACAGCAGCGGATGCAGCCACCTTGGATCCCGAGGAGACCTATGACCGCGGGCGCATCGAGGAACTCCAGCTGGAGCGGCTGCAGTGGACGGTGAAGTACGCGTACGAGAATGTGGACCTGTACCGCCGCAAGTTCGACGACGCCGGCGTGCGCCCTGAGGACCTTCGGGAGCTTTCCGATCTGGCCAAGTTCCCCTACACCACCAAGGAAGACCTCCGGCAGACGTACCCCTTCGGGATGTTCGCGGTTCCGCAGGAGCGCGTGGCCCGCATTCACGCGTCGTCGGGCACCACCGGTCGGCCCACGGTTGTCGGTTACACCTCCGGGGATCTTGACCGGTGGGCGTCGCTGGTTGCGCGGTGCCTGCGGGCCAGCGGGGTCAAGAAGGGCGACAAGGTCCATAATGCCTACGGCTACGGGCTCTTCACGGGCGGGCTGGGGGCACACTTCGGAGCAGAGAAGCTTGGCTGCACCGTCATCCCGATCTCCGGCGGGCAAACCGAACGCCAGGTGCAGCTCATCCAGGACTTCGAGCCGGACGCCATCCTCAGCACCCCCACCTATCTGCTCACCATCCTGGACGCGATGGTTGCGGCCGGCGTTGATCCGAAGGGCACGTCCCTCAAGACCGCGGTGCTGGGGGCGGAACCCTGGACTGACCGGATGCGCACCGAACTTGAGCAGCGAATGGGATTCGACGCGTGCGACATCTACGGGCTCTCCGAGGTGATGGGCCCCGGCGTCGCCGGAGAGTGCGTTGAAACGAAAGACGGCTCGCACATTTGGGAGGACCATTTCCGGCCGGAGATCATCGATCCTTTCACTGACACGGTGCTCGATGACGGCCAGTCCGGTGAGCTTGTCTTCACCTCGCTCACCAAGGAAGCGCTGCCGATCATCCGGTACCGCACGCATGACCTGACCCGACTGCTTCCGGGCACCGCCCGCCCCGGCATGCGGCGGATGGACCGGATCACCGGGCGCAGCGATGACATGATCATCCTGCGTGGCGTGAACCTCTTCCCTACGCAGATTGAGGAGATTGCACTTCGAATCCCTGCGCTCAGCCCGCATTTCCAACTGGAGCTCACACGTCCGGAGGGGCAGCGGATGGACCAGCTGACTGTCCGCATCGAGCCGCGCGAAGGCGTGAGCGCCGACGACGCTGCTGCTGCAGCGTCCGAGCTGAGCAAACAGATCAAGATCCACATCGGGTCAAGCTGCGCGGTGTCCGTCGTCGAGAGCGGTTCCCTGGCACGCTCAAGCGGGAAGCTGAAGCGCATCTATGACCTGCGGCCGAAGCTGTAACTGCGTGCTGCACTCTTTGGAGTCTGACGTGCGGACCGCAGTGGGGCCTGACCGAACGTTCATGCGAAAATAGCCCGTATGCCCAGCTCACAGGCCGCAACCCGTCGCGGACGTCCCGGATACGATCAGCAGACTGTGCTCAACATCGCCGTCGATGTCTTCAACCGGCATGGCTACGAGGCCACGTCGATGGGCGTCCTTGCGGAGAACCTGGGCATCAGCAAGTCGGCGATCTACCATCACGTGCCGTCGAAGGGCGATCTGCTGCGCCTGGCACTGGATCATGCGCTCGGAGGCCTCGAAGCCGTCTTGACGCATGCGAGTGCAACGTCCGGCAAGGCGGATCAGCGGCTCGAGTACGTGCTGCGCGGCACC
Organism: Arthrobacter sp. PTI12; assembly: GCF_056679915.1. Classification (NCBI taxonomy): domain Bacteria; kingdom Bacillati; phylum Actinomycetota; class Actinomycetes; order Micrococcales; family Micrococcaceae; genus Arthrobacter; species Arthrobacter sp. PTI12. The sequence goes on from NZ_CM155256.1 coordinate 3,058,610, forward strand.
ATCGCTGTGTTGACCGAGCGTCTTCCCTTTGTGACGCTCCTACTGCGGCTGCGCGGCAATACGGAGGTTGAGCGCGAAGCCCTTGAGCGCCGTCGTGCCTTTGATCATCAGGTGGCGTCCCTGGTTGAGGCTGCGCGGTCCGAGGGCTCCATCCGTAAGGACATCGATCCGCGGACCACAACGAGGCTGCTGTTCGGCACGATCAACTCGGTGGTCGAGTGGTACAAGCCGGGGGGGCCGCTGACGCCGCAGAAGCTTGCCGACGATGTCATTGCCATGGTCTTTGAGGGACTGCACCACCACGCTTGAGCCCGGTTACACCACGCCCTCCTCGTCGGGACAGTCCGAAGCTCCTGCCGCGAATCCCACCCACATGCGTCGTCCGCTGGGAATAAGCAGCCCAATCCCAGCAGTCTCACCCGGTCGCTGGGAGCAGGGGTTATCCACATAGCCGTCCGAGTCCATCCGCACCCCATGCGTCCTGGGCAGTATGGAAGCATGGACATCGTCGCAGCCCTGCAGATACAAGGAGGAGTTGCGCGCCGAGGTACTCTGCTCGCCCACGGTGTCCCCCGTCAGCGCATTGACGAAGCTCTATCCGCACAGCGTATTCTGCGGCCGGCCCGAGGCGTCTACGCACTTCCGGGATCTGATAGTGCACTGGTCAGCGCTGCCTGCGCGGGAGCCGAGCTTGCCTGTATCACCGCTGCGAAACACCTAGGGTTATGGGTGTTCCGGGAACCGTCATTTGTCCATGTGACCGTCGATCACGGCCGACCGCTTGAAGGAGTCTTCCGGGTCCACCGCCAGGTCAAGCCGCTGTCACTTGCGGACATCTGCGTGCAGAGCATGAGGTGCCTGCCGGAACTGGATGCGCTCTGCATTGTTGAGTCCGCCGTGGTCCAGAAGAAGGTCACGCTCGAACAGCTTCGCGCTTCTGCAACCGGCGCCCGCGATGCTCCCCTGCGCCGGATCATCGGACTGGTTGATCCTCATGCCGAGTCCATTCTTGAGACAGTCGCGCGCTACCGCCTCGGGGAGGAGGGTCTTCACGTCAGCTCGCAGGTCTACATCCCAGGTGTCGGGCGGCTTGATCTTTTTGTTGAAGGGATTCTGGGAATAGAGGCAGACGGTCGGGAGCACCACAGCGGTCACAAGGAGTTCGAGGAGGACCGCCGGCGGTGGAACCTGCTCACAGTGAAGGGCATCCCGATCCTGCGTGTCAGCGCAAAATTGATCCTACGGGAGCCCGACTCGTTCATTCGGTTAGTCCGGCAGGGCCTCGCTTCCCGAAAATCCCAGTAGAACGTCCATCCGGGTGGGATTGGACCGCCGTGTCCCACTCAGTTGGGGCACCCAGTGGGATAGGCGGTCCGGGCCGGCGGGCCTACTTCTCCACGAGGGTCAGGACGTCGTAGGTCGCCACGATCTCGTCATTCTGGTTGGTGAGCACCGCATCCCAGGACACCTCGCCGTACTCCTCGTCCTCGCGCGGCGTGATGCGCTTGGCCGTAAGGGTCACGCGGATCGAGTCACCGGCAGCAACGGGAGTGATGAACCGCAGGTTCTCGAGGCCGTAGTTCGCGAGGACGGGCCCCGGAGCAGGTTCCACGAACAGCCCGGCTCCCCAGGACAGCAGCAGATAGCCATGCGCAACAATGCCCGGGAAGAACGGGTTCGCGGCTGCAGCTTCCTCGTTGGTGTGCGCGTAGAACTTGTCGCCGGTCTCATTCGCAAACGCCGTGATGTCCTCAAGCGTCACCTGACGCAGGTCCGAGCGCACTGCATCACCGATCCGCAGTGTCGCGAGGTTCTTCCGGAACGGGTGCTCTTCATCAAAGTTGCGGTCCGCCCCGGTGTGCCAGACGCCCGTAATCGCGGTCAGCATGTTCGGTGAACCCTGCAGGGCTGTGCGCTGCATATGGTGCAGCACTGAGCGGATGCCGCCGAGCTCCTCGCCACCGCCGGCACGCCCCGGCCCTCCATGCACCAGGTGCGGCACCGGCGAACCGTGGCCGGTGGAGGAACGCGCATCCTCACGGTTCAGCAGCAGAACGCGGCCGTGGTGGGCCGCAATGCCCATCACCAGCTCACGTGCAATGGCCGGATCGTTGGTGCAGACCGTCGCCACCAGTGACCCCTCGCCCATGGCGGCCAGCCGTACGGCGTGTGCGGTGTCCTCATACCCCACCACCGAGGCCACCGGACCGAAGGCCTCCACCGTGTGAAGTTCAACCGCATCAGAGTTTTCCCAGGTCAGGAGCATGGGAGCCATGAAGGCGCCGTCCTCAGCGACGTCCACGGTCCCGTCAGCGTGGGTCACCCGGGGAGAGTCCAGGGTTCCGTAAGCGAGTTCGCCGCCTGCTGCAAGCATGGTCTCGACGGCGGCGCGGACGTCGCGCATCTGCCCGACCGAAGCAAGCGCGCCCATGGTGACGCCCTCGGCACGCGGGTCACCGAGCGTGATGCGCTGCTCAATGCGGTCGCGGGCGGCAGCAACGACGTCGTTCACCAGAGCCTTGGGAACCAGGCTGCGGCGGATACTCGTGCACTTCTGGCCCGCCTTGACCGTGATCTCGGTGACGAGGGACTTGATGAACGCGTCGAACTCGGGCGTTCCGGGAACCGCGTCTTCGCCGAGGATTGCGGCGTTGAGGGAGTCGGTTTCGGATGAGAAACGCACGCCGCCCGTGGTCACGTTGTCGTGGGACTTCAGCTTGTTCGCTGTGGAAGCGGAACCGGTGAACAGCACCATGTCCCGGTAATCAAGCGTGTCCAGCACGTCGCGGGCCGGTCCCGAAATGAGCTGCAGCGACCCGGCGGGCAGGATGTTCGACTCGATGATGAGCTTCACGACGGCGGCCGTCAGGTAGCCGGTGGGCGTCGCCGGCTTCACGATGGTCGGCACCCCGGCCAGGAACGCCGGTGCCAGCTTCTCGAGCATTCCCCACACCGGAAAGTTGAACGCGTTGATCTGCACGGCAACCCCGGGGATGCGGGTGTAGATGTGTTCGCCGAGAAAGGACCCGTCCTTCGAAAGAACCTCGACAGGCCCGTCGATGACAACCTGCGAGTTCGGCAGTTCCCGCCGGCCCTTGGAACCGAACGTGAACAGGACGCCGATTCCGCCGTCGATGTCCACCATGGAGTCCACCTTCGTGGCCCCGGTCCGCGCAGAGAGTTCGTAGAGGTGATCCCGCTGTCCGTTCAGGAACTGGGCGAGCGCCTTGAGCTTCAGTGCGCGTTGGTGGAACGTAAACTTCCCGAGTTCACTCTGGCCGGTGGTCCGGGCGTAATCGACGACGTCGGCAACGTCCAGGCCGCTGGTGCTCACCATGGCAAGCAGTTCGCCGGTGCTGGCGTCCCGTACTTCAGTGGCGTTGTCTTCGGACAGCGTGTGCTGGTCGGGGGTCCACCAGGCGTCGCGGATGAAGCTGGGGACAATGTCCACGCTGAGGGCGGTCGAAGTCATCGTTGACCTTTCGCGTTTGGGGAGCTCAAGAAACATGACAAACATTACTGAACGGACGTTCGGTAATATGTCCAGAGTACATGAACGCACCATCCCTCCACATCCCACAAGGAGCCTTCAGTGACCGGCGAACCCTGGCAGATTACCCTCGGCGAACTCGACGAGAAGATGGGCGTGAAGATCCTCGAACAGTCGGTCGAGCGGGTGGTCGCGACGATGCCCGTGGAAGGTAACCGGCAGTCCTTCGGCCTCCTGCACGGTGGGGCGTCGCTCGCGGTCGGTGAAGCCGTTGGCTCCTGGGCAGCCGTCATCCACGCAAGCACGCTGGGCAAGACTGCCGTGGGCGTGGACGTCTCCGCGACCCATCACAAGTCCGCGCGCAGCGGCACCATCACCATCACCGCCACCCCCATCCATCTGGGGCGCACCCTCGCTACACATGAGGTGCTGATCACCAACGACGACGGCGGCCGCCTCTGCACGCTGCGCATCACCAATCTGCTGCTTGAGAAGAAATAGGCGCTAAAACGTCAACTTCGCTCGGACAGCGTCAAGCTCCCCCTGCGACAACCCGGCGTCACGGAGATACGCCTCGGCGTCAAGGCCGTCCAGCAGCTCCAGAAGATGCGCCCGGGTGTGCATGACCCAGTCGTGCAGTTCCTCGGGAGACTTCGGCGTCTCGTGCGGCGTCTCCTGCCCGAGGTGGTGTTCGTTGATGCCGTGGACGGCGAGCGCATAGTCGTCAGCAATGTGCTCATGGTCAACGCCCGCGAGGGTCAGCAGCACTGCGGTCACCATGCCGGTGCGGTCCCGCCCCGCAGCACAGTGCACGACGACGGCGCCCTCCGACTCCACCACGGCCCGCACCACTGCGGCGATCTTCTCCGGCCATCGGCGCAGGTTCTCCAGGTAGTACTCCGGTGAGTTCAGGTAGGGCCCGACCAGCTGCATGAACTCCTCATCCGACTGGTCCTCAGTAGGGCAGTTCACCACCTGAAACCGGTCCAGGACTGCGGTGTTCAGGACCGGATCCGTTTCCCGCCGTCCTCGCTCATCAGGGTTTCGAAGGTCAACAACGGTGCGGACGCCGTCGTCGTACGCTTGCTGCCAACCGGCGTCGGTGAGCCATTCATGGCGGCCCATCCGGTACAGCCGACCGGCCTTGATGTCAGGGCTGACGCCACCGAGATCCCGTGCATTCACGGCGCCGTCCCAGGGGACGTTACGGTGCGAGCCGTGTCGATGCAGTTGGGCCAGATCAATCGAAGCCATGGCTGAAGAATAACAAGCGGCACGGCGCGCCGCTTCGCTCTATCCGGCACCCCGGTTCAGGAGTATGTTGATGCGATGAAACTTCTCCGAATTGCGGCCAGCACACTCCTGGCTTCGGGCCTCCTTGCAGGCTCAGCGGTTTTGCCGGCGTCGGCAGGCGATCGCGGAACTACCCAATATGTCGCGCTCGGTGACTCGTACGCATCCGGGGTTGGGGCCAACTACTACATGGATCCAGACCCGGCAGACTGCCTTCAATCAGCGCTCGGTTACCCCGAACTGCTCGACGAGCGCAAACGGATCGACCTGGTCACCAACGCGACCTGCAGTGGCGACACGGTAGGTCTTGTTGCGGCAGAACTCGGGAATCTGAACTCAGAGACTGACCTCGTCACGTTGACCGTGGGTGGTAATGACGTGGGATACCAATTCGTCATACGTGCGTGCACCCAAGGCACTCTGGCGTGCGAAACCGCTGTGGCGCAGGCGGTGAGTGGAGCGCAGCAACTGCTCGCCCCCGCGCTTGCCGGACTGTACAACGGAGTTCGCGGCTCGGCTCAGTACGCTGATGTGGTCGTGACGGGTTATCCGCACCTGTTCTCGCCAGAGTTCGGCAAGACTATCGCGCTTCCCGTAATCAATCCGGCTACTGGCCAGCCGTTCGTTCTCACCCCAACCGAGCAGCGAATCATCAACGCCGGCACTGACGAGCTCAACACAGTGATCCGCACTCAGGCGGAACTTGCAGGCTTCACCTACGTCGACGTCGTCAAGCGGTTCGACAGGCACGGCCTGGGTTCGCCGCAGCCCTGGATTCAGCCGTTCACGGACTTGGGCGCTCTGCACCCCACCGCGAAGGGTTACAAGAACGGGTACCTCCACGAGATCCGCCAGGCAGTGAAGCACCTCGATTAATCCACAGTAATAATTGCCTGCACCGGCGTGTGGTCTGATGGCCACGCGCCGTTGTAGCGGGTGGTGTTAATTCCCGTTTCCACGACGGTGACTCCCGAGTTCACCATGACCCAGTCGATCCGCTTGCGCCCCTGCTTCGGCGCACGGTAGTGCGGGAACGTCCCCCACAGCTCGGTCAGCCGCTCCTTGGCCTCATCCCAGGCATCCGCCAGCACTTCACCGCTGGTCATCGCCTCGTACGGCTGCGACGCCGCGCCCGTATTGAAGTCTCCGGTCACGACGACGGCCCCCTCGGTCTGCGCGACCAGGGACCGGATTGCCTCCGCTGACCGCTGACGCGACTTTCGGGACATGTGGTCAAGATGGGTATTGACGACGGTCAGTTGCTTGTCGGTTTCACGGTCCCGGAAGCGAGCCGTCACCACTATCCGCGGGATGAGGTTGCCCCACCCATTTGATCCTGGGGTGTCCGGGGTGTTGGACAGCGCGTCCTGATCCCATTCCAGCAGTTCCAGGCGCCGTGCATCGTAGACGATCGGGCACTGTTCACCACCGCCGTCCGCGTTACGGCCGCGGCCGATGCTGCTGTAACCCTCGCCCAGCCCCTCCAGGATCGCCGGCATCTGGTCCGGCAACGCCTCCTGCACACCGAGGATGGTGGGCTGTTCGGCCGCCAGAAGCCGGCGGACCAGCGGTTCGCGGCGACCCCAGAAATCATGGCTCCACGGGTTCACATGAGCCACCCGGCGCCGGATGTTGTAGGTCATAATATGAAGCTGCGGCGGCTCAACAGGTCCGATCAGCGGTTTCTCTGCCAGCGTCGTCCGCTCAGTCATAAAAAAACCTTAGCCCTTGCCTGCGGCATGGGCTACTCGTCCCACGCGAAGAACCCCTGACCCGACTTACGCCCGAGCTCCCCGCGTGCAACCTTGTCCCTGAGGACCTGCGGCGGAGCAAAGCGCTCCCCCAGCGTCGACTCCAGATATTCGGCGATCCCGAGCCGCACATCGAGGCCCACGATGTCGGTGGTCCTCAGCGGACCGACCGGATGCTTGTACCCGAGCACCATCGCAGTATCGATATCCTCAGCGGACGCCACGCCCTCCTCGACCATGCGCATCGCTTCAAGGGCAATAGCAACACCCAGGCGCGAGCTGGCAAAACCGGGCGCATCCTTGACCACCACGGGAGTCTTGCCGAGTGCTTCGGCCCAGCCGCGGGCCTTCTCGGCCAGCTCTGCCGAGGTGGAAGGCGCCAGGACAACTTCGATGAGCGTTGACGCCGGCACCGGATTGAAGAAGTGAAGGCCGCAGAACCGGTCGGGGCGCTGCAAAACGCCTGCCAACTCACCGACCGACAAGGAGGACGTGTTCGTGGCGAGCCAGGCACCGGCGTCGAGGTGTTCCTCCACGCCGCGCAGCGCGGCCGTTTTCAACGCAAGGTCCTCCGGCACGGCTTCGACCACCAGGCCGCAGGACGCAAAAGCCTTGTAATCGGTGCTTACCTGCAGCCGCGCCGAGAGCGCGTCCAGGCTTTCCTGCGTGCTCCCTTTGGCGATGCTGCGGTCCAGCGCAGCAGTGATCCGTCCGCGCGCCGCCTCCGCGGCGTCGTCGTTCTGTTCAACAACGACGACGGCGGCACCAGCCACACAGAATGCGTGTGCGATTCCCGCGCCCATCCGCCCGCCACCCAGAACGCCAACGGTCTCCGGAACGCTGTTGGTCCCCACTGTGCTCACTTTTTCATCTTCCGTTCGGTGTCTTTCCTGGTCAGGAAGGCCTGCATGCGCTCGAACTTGGCCTCGGACTCGAACAGGATGCCCTGTGCAAGCTGATCGATCACGGGATGCGCCTCGGGTGGTGCATGGAACACACTCTTGGTGATGCGGGTTGCGAGTGGGTCCTGGCGCGCGATGCGATCAGCGAGACGGTGCGCTGCCGGGAGCAAATCCACGGTCGGGTGGATTTCGGTGATGAGCCGGACGGCGAGGGCTTCATCGGCGTTCAGTACGCGTCCTGAGAGCAGGATCTCCTTGGCAAGAGGCTCACCGACAAGCTCCCGCAGCCGCCAGGTTGCGCCGGCCGCCGGCAGGATGCCGAGGCCCGTTTCCGGGTTGCCGATCTTCAGTGCGGGTGTCCCGATCCGGAAGTCCGCAGCGAAAGCGAGTTCCGCACCGCCGCCAAGCGCATAGCCGTCCAGCGCCGCGATCACCGGCATGGGAAGTTTCGCAATCCGGGAGAAGAGTGTCGAGTTGATTCCGGCGAGGGCGTCGTCGCGCCGTCGTTCTCTTAGCTGTGCAATGTCTGCTCCGGAGGCGAAGACGCCGCCCGTGCCGGAGAGCACGAGGATCCGCGGGTTGCGCTCAAGGTCGGCGCACACCTCGTGAAGCTCGTCAACCATCTGCTGGTCGATTGCGTTGCGGACCTCGGGCCGGTTGAGCTGGACGCTGAGGCGGTTCCCGCCGTCGTCGATTGTCAGGGTCTGCACTACACACGCTCCAGGAGCAGGGCCGTTCCCTGTCCCACGCCCACGCACATGGTGGCAAGTCCCAGGCTTCCGCCTTCCCGTTCCAGCCGGCCCATGAGGGTGATGGCGATCCGCGAGCCCGAGGAACCCAGCGGGTGCCCCAGGGCGATGGCGCCGCCGTCCCGGTTGACGATGTCCTCGTCGAGGCCGAGCCTGCGGATCGAGGCGAGGGACTGTGTGGCGAAGGCTTCGTTGAGTTCGACGGCGTCGAGGTCGCCGATGGACCGGCCGGCGAGCTTGAGGACCTTCTGCGTGGCCGGGACGGGTCCGATGCCCATGATTTCCGGCGGCACTCCGGCGGAGGCACCCGTGACGATGCGGGCGCGCGGGGTCAGGCCGAGCCGGGTGAGTGCGGCTTCGGACGCTACGATCACGGCGGACGCGCCGTCGTTCAGCGAGCTCGAATTGCCCGCCGTCACCACGCCGTCCTTTGCTACAACCGGCTTCAGCCCCGCGAGCACCTCGAGCGTGGTGTCCGGTCTGGGTCCCTCGTCCGTATCAACGGTGACGTTCTTCTTGCGGTGTGTGGTGTTAACGGGAACGATCTCGTCTTTGAAGTGCCCTGACTCGATTGCGGCAATGGCCCGCTGGTGGGAACGGAGTGCGAAGGCATCTGCATCCTCCCGCGTGATGCCGTCCACGCGGGCAACCTCCTCGGCCGTCTCCGGCATCGAGAACGTGGTCTTCTCCTGGGCCGCGAAGGTGGGGTTGGTGAAGCGCCAGCCAATCGAGGTGTCGAAAGCGGCGCCAGGCTTCGCGAATGCCGTCGTCGGCTTTTCCATCACCCACGGCGCACGGCTCATGGACTCGACACCACCGGCAATAACGACGTCGGCAGCTCCTGCCTTGATCATGTGGGAGGCCATAATGATGGCCGACAGACCGGATGCGCAGAGCCGGTTGACGGTGATCCCCGGAATGGTGTTGGGCAGGCCGGCAAGCAGCGTGGCCATGCGGGCGACGTTGCGGTTTTCCTCGCCGGCGCCGTTCGCGTTGCCGAGGATGACCTCGTCGATTGTCTCGGGGTCCAGGCCGGTGCGGTGGACCAGTTCTCGCAGGGTCAATGCCGCCAGGTCATCAGGGCGAACCGCCGATAGCGCTCCGCCATACCGTCCCACCGGGGTACGGACCCCGCCCACCAGAAAAGCCTCGGCCATGCCAGCCTCCGTCATCGTCGTCGTCAGAGCGTGCAGGAAGGGCGGCATAATTACCGACCGTTCGTTCTATAAAGAATCGCACGGGGCGCCGGAGCGGTCAACTGACATGACGGATCGGGATTGTTCCGTGTTCGGCTCGCCAATGGGATAGGGCAAAAAGCGCCGGCGGAGCCGCCCCGGGATCTGCGCATCGGGGCGGGCTCAACGCCGGCGAGAAGACGGGCGCGGGTTAGAACCACGTAGGAAACAGCCTGCCCCTGCTGCGGGCTTTCGTCAACGGTTTCTTTAACGGCCGCGGTCGACCGCCGAAGGTCGGCCGTCGGCAGGCGGTCCACGCGAGTCAGTCCACGCGAGTCAGTCCTCCAGCCGGAAGCCCAACTTGACGGTGACCTGCCAATCGGCGACGGCGCCATCCACAAGATGACCGCGGATTTCCTTGACCTCGAACCAGTCGAGATTCCGAAGGGTCTTCGCTGCCTGGGTCACTGCGTTGTTGACTGCCGCGTCCACCCCGTCCGGCGACGTTCCGACGACCTCGGAAATGCTGTAAGTATGGTTCGCCATGCTTCCTCCTGAATCCGGGCGCCGGCAACTCCGGCGGGTGGGTGCCACGCTAGTCCTCCCCACCGTCGCGGTCCAGCCCTTCGAAGCTCGGCTCCAGCCATGTATCGCGGACGCGAATCGTCCGGAATCTTCTGGATTGAGCCGGCGGGCGCGCCTACCCTCTTGTTTCATGACGTACAGCATCCAGATAGTGATCGACAGCGAAGATCCCCACACGCAGGCAGGCTGGTGGGCGGAAACCCTGGACTGGAGGGTGGAGCCTACGGACCAGGACTTCATCGACAAGATGCTCGCAGAAGGTTATGCGCAGCAGAGCGACCTCATCGAGCACAACGGCATCCGCGTCTGGAGCACCGGTGAGGCAATCTGCCGGCCGGACGAGGAGGGAAAGACGGGGCGGCAACGCATCCTCTTCGTCAAGGTCCCCGAGCCCAAGACGGTCAAGAACCGCACGCACCTGGACATCCGTCTTGACGGTGATGATAAGGACGCCGTCCGCACCGCACTGGAAAAGCGCGGCGCACGGTTCCTGTACCAGGGCAATGAAGGCCCGCACATCTGGTACACGATGACGGATCCGGAAGGTAATGAGTTCTGCGTGAGCTAGCCGGCCCACCACTTTGAAGTTCCCCCCGTCTCCAAAGCTAGACTCGATTGGTGACCACAGATCTCCCACCCCAGGTATCCGATGTCTTCGACCCTGCCCGCTGGCGGCTCGTGGAGGGGTTCGAGGATCTGCAGGACATCACCTACCACCGCCACGTGGACCGCAGCCAGAACCGCGGCGCCGGCACACGCGATCTGCCGACTGTCCGCATTGCGTTCAACCGGCCTGAGGTCCGTAACGCCTTCCGCCCTGGCACGGTGGATGAGCTGTACCGCGCAATGGATCACGCACGAATGACCCCGGACGTTGCAACGGTCCTCCTCACAGGCAACGGCCCTTCTCCCAAGGACGGCGGGCACTCCTTCTGCTCCGGCGGTGACCAGCGGATCCGTGGGCGGGATGGGTACAGGTACGCAGAGGGTGAGACCAGGGAGACCATCGACCCGGCACGCGCCGGCCGGCTCCACATCCTTGAAGTCCAGCGGCTGATGCGGACCATGCCCAAGGTGGTCATCGCCGTCGTCAATGGGTGGGCAGCAGGCGGCGGGCACAGCCTTCACGTTGTGTCGGACCTAACGATCGCCTCCAGGCAGCACGGCAAGTTCAAGCAGACTGACGCGACCGTAGGCAGCTTCGATGCCGGCTACGGCTCGGCGCTCCTCGCGCGCCAGATCGGCCAGAAGAAGGCCCGCGAGATTTTCTTCCTCGCCAGGGAGTACTCGGCCGAGGACATGGTGGCCATGGGCGCCGTGAACCAGGCCGTTGACCACGAGCGGCTCGAGGACGTGGCGCTTGAGTACGCGGCAGACATCGCGAACCAGAGCCCGCAGGCAATCCGCATGCTCAAGTTCGCGTTCAACCTGGCCGATGACGGCCTGGCCGGCCAGCAGGTCTTCGCCGGCGAGGCCACGCGCATGGCTTACATGACCGATGAAGCGGTCGAGGGCAAGGAAGCGTTTCTCGAAAAGCGCAGTCCCGACTGGTCCAGCTTCCCCTACTACTTCTAGGCGCCCATGGAACTCTTCCCCGTTCACACTCCGCCCGGCTTCGATCCGCATACACTGCTTGCACCTCTCGCAGCGGCCCTTGCCGGTGAAGGACCTGCGGTAGCACCGCACTCCGACGAGCATCAGAGCTTCAACGGCGAACTGCCCAATGATGAGATCGCCGCAGTGCTCAGCACCTCCGGCTCCACCGGCACCCCAAAACAGACCATGCTCAGCGTCGATGCCCTTGCCGCATCCGCCATGGGGACTGCCTACGCCCTGAAGTCCGAGGGCCAGTGGCTGCTCACCCTGCCCGTGCACTATGTGGCCGGCTTCCAGGTGTTGGTGCGCTCGCTGTACGCGGGGACACGGCCGTGGGTGATGGACCTTACCGAGACGTTCAGCCCGGAGCGATTCACGGAAGCTGCCGGTGAACTGACCGACAAAGTGCGCTTCACGTCCCTGGTTCCCACGCAGCTCCACCGGCTGCTTGAGGACCCGGCCCCCGACACCATCAAGGCGCTCCAGCGCTTCAACGCAATCCTGCTCGGCGGGGCGGCGGTCACCGACGCCCTCCGCAGCAGAGCCCGCGCACACGGCCTGAAGATCGTCCGCACCTACGGCATGAGTGAAACCTGCGGCGGGTGCGTGTACGACGGCGTCCCCCTCGAAGGCGTACAGCTCACCAACGACGACGGCCGGCTCTGGATCAGCGGACCGGTCCTGGCCGACGGTTACCTGGGCCAGCCGGATCTCACCCGGGAAAAGTTCCCGTTCAACTCTGGCCGGCGCTGGTTCCGAACGGACGACGACGGCACTATTGACGGCGGCGTCCTCACCGTCCACGGCCGCGTGGATGACGTCATCATCACAGGCGGACTCAAGGTGTCCGCGGTCGCAGTGTCCAGTGTCCTTGAGGGCATGCCGGGGGTCAGCGAAGCACTGGTGCTGGGGGTACCGCATCCGGAGTGGGGCGCACAGGTGGCTGCCGCCGTCGTAGGCTCGGTCAATCCGGACGCAGTGCGGCAGCATGCGCAGGAGCATCTTGGGTCACACGCGGCCCCAAGGATTGTGCTGACGCTCGACAAACTCCCCATGCTGCCCAATGGCAAACCCGACCGGATGGCCGTGCGCGCACTGTTCGAGCAGTCAGCGCTGTAGCGAATCCGCCCGCAGGTTCAGGGCATCCAAGCGAAAATCCAGAGAACAGATAACCGGAGGAGCACCGTGGCAACAGCTGCGCAATGGGTGGAGGGAGCGCGCCCCCGCACACTTCCCATGGCGGTGGCGCCCGTCATTATCGGCTGCGCTGCGGCTTTTGACCTCGGCGCGTTCAAACCCGTCAACGCCCTGCTCGCCGCACTCGTCGCCATCCTCCTGCAGGTGGGAGTGAACTATGCCAACGACTATTCCGACGGAATCCGCGGCACGGACAACGACCGCGTCGGCCCGCTGAGGTTGACGGGTTCCGGGGCCGCGAAGCCGCGGCAGGTGAAGTGGGCGGCCTTCGGATGTTTCGCGCTGGCGATGCTCGCTGGAATCGCACTGATTGTGCTCTCCCAGGCGTGGTTCCTGCTGCTCGTGGGCCTCGGCTGCGTAGCCGCTGCGTGGGGCTACACGGGCGGGCGCAATCCCTATGGCTACATGGGCTTGGGCGACCTGTTTGTCTTCGTCTTCTTTGGACTGGTCGCTACCCTCGGAACCACCTACACGCAGGCAGGTCAACTGAGCGGCCCGGCATGGGTCGGTGCGGTCTGCACGGGAATCATTGCCATGGCGCTGCTGATGGCCAACAACGTGCGGGACATTCCCACCGACCGGGAAGCCGGCAAGCTTACCCTCGCTGTCCGTCTCGGCGATACCGCCGCCCGTATCAGCTATGTGATGATGCTCGCGGTGGCCCTGCTGCTGCCGCTGCTCCTGGTCTACGACTACCCGTGGGTGCTGCTGGTGCTGCTCCTCATCCCTCTGTGCCTGATGCCGAGCTGGCTGATGCTCAAGGGCAAAAAGCGCCGCAGCCTCATTCCGGTCCTGAAGCAGACGAGCATCATCAACCTCGGCTTCAGCGTGCTCTTCGGCGCCGGTGTGGTGCTCTCGGGAGTGCTGGCCTAGCTTTGAGCGGCCGGGCTACGCCTCCACGGCGGAGCTAGGGCTTGCGGCGGTCGGAATTCACCGGGGTGTTGGGATCCAGGCTGTCCTCGGCGTCCGCATCACGCAATTCACTGGCTGAACGGACCGGCGGAGCTCCGTCACGGAAACGGCGCTGCAGGGAGGACGCGGCACGATTGCGCATCTCGCGGAAGAACAGGTATGTGACGCACCACGCCAGAATTGCACCGGCTATCACCGAGAAGATCGCGCCCAGACCCAAGGAATAGCAGATCACGGAGAACACCGCGACGAAGCCGAGGCGCAGAGCGGTGAATTTTAGGAAAGGCACGTCTCAAGTTTACTCGCCTACAATTGATGCATGCCCCGCCTGCTGCTGCTCCTCGTGATCCTGGGGATCGCCGTCATCATTTACGCGCTGTTCGACTGCATCATGAGCCGGGCAGAATCGGTGCGCAGCATTTCGAAACCCGCCTGGTTCTTCACCATCCTCCTCGTCCCCCTTCTGGGCGCCGGCCTCTGGTTCCTCTTCGGTCGGCCGGGCAGGGACGACCGCCCAGCCCAGCGCCAGAAGCGGGGCCCCACGGCACCGGATGATGATCCCCAGTTTCTGCGAGACCTCGAGGTCAGGCGTCGCCAGGAAGCCCGCGAGGCCGAACAGCGAAAGCGCGACGCTGAGGAACGTGCACGCGAAGCGGAGAAGAAGAACGACGAGGGCACGGCCAGCGACGGCAAGACCGCCTAGGCCGGTACGTAGGCGGTCTTGCGTAGCGCTCAGGCAAAGCCTTGTGGGCTACCTGACACGGCTGCGGGTTGATGTTCCCTGACAGCCGCGGCACAGTGTTCCCGAGATGGTGTCCCGTTTCCACTTCCATGTCACCTATTTGACGGTCTGTGCAAAGATTTGCACAACAGCCCTTGGTCTGGATAGTCAGAATGACTACGCTGAATGAAATCCTTCCGACAATAGTGGTCAATCTGACCAGCCCCCACCTGGAGAGCTCCGCAGACCGATGAACAAGGAACCGCGCCACACCAGAGATGCCATTGACCGGGCTGTGCTCGAGGCACTCGACGCCGAGCCTCGGATGACCATTCTCGCGATCGCCCAGCGGACGGGCCTGGCCCGAGGCACCGTCCAGGCCCGCCTCGACCGATTCGAGCGTGAAAGAGTCCTCAGGCCGCACAACGTACGGATTGATCCGGAGGCACTGGGCATGGGAATTTCCGCGCATGTCGCTGCCGAGCTGGATCAGCACCGCATAGACCTCGCTGTTGAGGGACTGCGCGCCATTCCAGAGGTCATCGAATGCCTTGCGCCTGCCGGCGAGACAGACCTGCTGTGCCGCGTGGTGGCCCGGGACCCTGACGATCTCTACCGGGTGTCCGAGGAAATCCGCCTGTGTCCGGGAATCCTGCGGACCAGGACCAGCATGTTCCTGCGCCAACCGATTCCCTACCGGATGGCGCCCCTGCTGAGGGCGATCGCGGGTTAGCAGGCATCCTCCCGCCATTGTGCGGTAAACACTCCGCGGGCAGTGGGCGCCGGCCTCCGCAATCGTCGGTCAACCATTCGGTTGATGTCGCTGTCGCCCGGCGCGGCTAGGGTTGCTGTATGCGAGACCCCGCGAGCACGGCCGGATACATGGCCGCTCCAACCGTCCTGCGGATGCTCCGGATCACCCTTCACGCCGGTTTCCTGGCACTGCTTCTGGTGGGAGTGGCGGCGACCGCAAGTTCCGAACCCGGCCCGGCAGTCGTGTATCCGGTTCTTCTCTTCTCCCTGTGCCTCGGCGGACTGTACCTGGCCGGAACCATCAGCGAGAAGCGGGCCGCCAAGCGGCAGGTGGTGCCGCCGTCGTCGTCGCATGGAACCCGCTACGCCCGGTTCTGGCTGGCCGGAGTCACCGGGCTCTGGATTGTCCTCATGGTGCTCAGTGCCGACTTCTCCTGGCTGGCATTCGCCCTCTTCTTCCTGCACCTGCACCTGCTCAGCACCAGGCATGCAGTGGTTGCGATCGTCCTCCTGACCGGCGTCGTCATTGCGGCCCAGTGGAGCCGCGAGGGAGAGCTCCAGGCGCCGATGATCCTCGGTCCGACGTTCGGTGCGGTCTTCGCGGTAGTCATGACGATCGTCTACCAGAGCCTCTACCTGGAGGGCGTCAACCAGCGGCAGGCGCTCGAGGAGCTCCGGCGCACCCGTTCTGAGCTTGCACGGACGCAGCACCAGGCCGGAGTGCTCACTGAACGGGAGCGTCTGGCCCGGGAAATCCATGACACGCTGGCGCAGGGCCTGTCCAGCATTGTCCTCATCTCACGTGCAGCCGAAGCCTCACTCGAAGCCGGGGCAACGGATACGACGCGGGAACGCATTCGCACGGTGCAGCAGGCGGCGTCCGACAATCTTGCGGACGCGCGCCGCTTTGTGCGCGGGTTGAGTGCGGCTGAAGGTGATCCCGAATTCCTCGTCGGCAGCCTGCGCAGAACCTGCGCAAGCGTCGAACAGCAGGCAGCAGCCCAGGGCACCAGCCTGCGTTGCCGGTTTGAGATTGACGGCACACCCGTCCGGATGCCGGCTCCGTACGAGGTTGGTCTCCTGCGTGCCGCGCAATCGGCTCTGTCCAACGCCCTGCAGCACTCAGGGGCGGGCACCGCCGTCGTCACGCTCACCTTCGTGGGCTCAGAGGTAACGCTCGATATCTACGACAACGGCAGGGGGTTCAATGTGGATGGTGCACTTGAGTCTGCGATGAAGCGGACAGATGGAACCGGATTCGGGCTGAGGGCCCTGCGGGAGCGGATCAGCGCCTTGGGCGGAGTTCTTGACATCGAATCCGAGGCAGGTGAGGGCACCGTCGTCGGCATCCGTTTGCCCCTGCTGCCGTTTGATGACGGGACAGCGGATGACTGAGATCCGCGTACTTCTGGTGGACGACCATCCGGTTGTCCGGGCCGGCCTGAGGGCAATGCTCAACGACTTCGACGGCGTCTTCGTGGCCGGAGATGTGGCTGACGGCGCTGCCGCCCTGGCAGAAGTACAAAAACGCGCGGCCCTCGGTCACCCGGTGGATGTTGTCCTCATGGACCTCCAGATGGGCGAAGGCATGGACGGAGTCACGGCGACGCGGAGCATCCGCGCGCTGGCTGACCCGCCGCAGGTGCTGATCCTGACCACTTATGACACCGACGCGGACATCATCGCTGCTGTGGAGGCCGGAGCCGGCGGATATCTGCTGAAAGACGCTCCGCCGGAAGAAATCCGTCGAGCGGTGCAGTCCGCGGCCCGCGGACAGACAGCGCTCGCACCGGAAGTAGCCGCGCGTCTGATGGGCCGCATCTCAAGCCCGACGACGTCCCTGAGCGCCCGCGAGATCCAGCTGTTGGAACTCCTTGCCACCGGCATGCCGAACCGGCGTATTGCCAAAGAGCTGTTCATCAGCGAGGCAACCGTGAAGACGCATCTGGTCCATATCTACGACAAGCTCGGCGTGGACAACCGCACCGCCGCCATATCAACGGCGAGGCAGCAACGCATCATCAGGAGCTGAAGGCTTAACTTCGCGTTGGATCAGACTCCGGCGTAGCTGTGCAGTCCCGAGAAGTAGATGTTGACAATCGTGAAGTTGAAGACGATGCACAGGTAGCCGACAATCGAGAGCCAGGCCGCCCTTGTCCCGGTCCAGCCACGGGTTGCCCGGGCGTGGAGGTAACCGGCGTAGACCACCCAGATCACAAAGGTCCAGACTTCCTTGGTGTCCCAGCCCCAGTACCGGCCCCAGGCCTTCTCCGCCCAGATTGCGCCCGCCATGAGGGTGAAGGTCCACAGCACGAACGCGATCGCGTTGATCCGGTAGGAGAGATTCTCCAGGCTCAGCGCGGAGGGAACCAGCCGCATGAACGGCAGCCGGTCTTCACCGCCGGAGGCGAGACGTGCAACCCGGCTGGCCTGGATCAGCTGAAGTACGGACATCGCGAAGGTCAGGGTGAAAAGGGCGGAGGCAGCAACGGCCACGGACACGTGGATGATGAGCCAGTAGCTCTGCAGCGCAGGCACCAGGTTAGCCACCGGCGTCGGAAATCCAATGGTGGCTGCGCACAGCATGACTACCACGAGGCCAATCACGAAGGTTCCGAGGAAGCGCAGGTCCTTGCGGGTGAGCACCAACAGGAAGACGACGGCGACCACCAGCCCGCCGGTGGTGCAGAACTCGTACATATTGCCCCACGGCACGCGGCCAGCGGCAACGCCGCGGGTGACAACAGCTACTGCATGGATCACCGCAGCAACGATGGTGAGCGCGACGGCGATGCGGGCGGCGGAGCGTCGCTCTCCCTGATAGTCCATGGCGTCGTCGGCGGTTGAGCCCGTTGGAGCGCCGTCAGCGGATGCCTTTCCGCGCTTGCCTCCGGCCACGGCGCCAGCAAGCACCAGCTCCCGGTCCTTGGCGGATTCCGCGAGACCGGCTTCAATCTCGCGGATGCGCCGGCTGCTCTTGACGAGGTCCCAGGTGAACGCGAGGAATCCCACTGTGTACGCCAGGGCAGCGAGCAGCATGAAGAGCTCGCTGTACTGTCCCAGGGTCTGGTTTATGTTCTGCATCAGTTGTCCTTACCGCTTCCGGGCGCTGACGCCCCCGCGTGCGCTGTCTCATTCTCGTCGTCTTCGGTGCTGTCTGCCAGCCAGCGTTGCCGGAGCAGTTTTTCGATCGCTGCCCCTTCGCCCGCCAGACGGTGGTCTTCACCGCGCGCCAGCAAGCCGTACTCGACCGTGATGCTGCCGTCAGTGCGTGTGCCGGTGGCAATCCAGACCCTGCGTCGGCCGATGAACAGGGACGCGCTGAGCCCGGCAAGCGCAAGCGAGGAAAACACCAGGGCGCCCAGCTCAGCCGGGTCATGCGTGATGTCCAGGGCTGCATAGCGGCGCAGCCCGTCGAAGGTGATGGAGCCCTTGCCATCGGGCAGTTCGAACGTTTCCCCGGCGTCGAGCACAATGCCGCCCGCCTCGCTGTTCCGGCTGTTCAGCTCGGTCAGGGTGTCCGTGTCCAGAACGTAGACGTTCTGCGGATCTCCGTCGTCGAGTCCGAGATCACCGTAGTAGGAGTTGAGGTTCAGCTGCGGAAGGAACGGGTCCGGGTCGCGGGAGAAGGAGACGCCGTTCTCGTCTACTGCTGCGGTGGGCAGGAAGAACCCGACAAAACCGAGCTGGTTCGGCTGTGCGTCCGGTACTTTCAGCACGATGAGGGAGGTGAAGAGTCCGTCCTGTGGAATGGACACAACAGGTCCCTGGTGCGCAATGTTGCCCTCGCCGTCGCGCACCGTAATGACGGGGGCGTAGCCATTGCCTACCAGGTACACGCTGGTGCCGCCGATGGTCAGCGGTTCATTGACCTTCAGGATCTGCTCTTCCGGTTCAGCCCCCGGAGCGGTCCTGGTGGTCATGGTGGCGGTGAAGTCGATGGGCTGGCCGTAATGCGTGAGCTGCCGGTCAAACTGCACCTCGAAGTCCTCGAGCGTGATCGAATACGGGTCCAGGTTGTCTTCGGAGAAGTTGGTGCCCGGCGTGAAGGAGTCATAACCCACCAGCGTGTTCACGAAGGTCTCACCCTCGATCAGGATTTTCTGCCCCCGGTATCCGAACAGCCCACCCACGGCAACGGAAATGAGCACGCCGATAAGGGACACGTGGAACACCAGGTTCCCGAGCTCCTTCAGGAATCCCCGCTCTGCGCCGACGGAGGGCCGCGCACTGTTTTCATCTCGCACATCCACCCGGTAGCCGCGCTTCTTCAGCACAGCTGCGGCGTCGACGACGGCGGCACCCGCCGAGACGGGCCGCTCCCCTCCCTGGCCGCTGGGCTGGGACTGTTGCGCGGCCGGCAGGACGAATGTCCCGTGAGCGGGCATCCGCGAGAGCCTGCTCGGAGTCCGGGGCGGCTTCGACCGCCAGGCACGGCCGTGGACCATCGCGCGCGGGATGACGCACCCGATCAGTGAGATGAACAGGAGCAGGTAGATCGCTGAGAACCAGACGGACGAGTAGACATCGAACAACTGGAACCAGTCCAGAATGGGTCCGGTCTCCGGATTGTCCTGAATGTACTGGGTGACGACTGCCGGGTTTGCCGGGCGTTGCGGGAAGAGCGAACCGGGCACGGCGGCGACCGCCAGCAGGAGCAGCAGGAAGAGGGCTGTACGCATACTCGTCAGCTGAGTCCACATCCAGCGCACGGTGCCGAGGAATCCAAGAGCGGGCAGCGCGACGCCGTCTTCTCGCTCCTTCGTTGCCATGGAGTCTTCCTTTGGTTTAGCCATCAGTTGTTCAGATCGGTAACGTCACGCCGCCGAGCCACTGCTGAAGCTCGTTGATCCACAGGTTCCAGACACCGGACGCCATGAGCACGCCGACCAGTATCAACATTCCGCCGCCGGTTCGCTGCAGCAGCAGCCGGTGGCGTCGGAAGAATTTCATGGCTCCCAACCCCCGCCGCAGTCCGAGCGCGATCAGCAGGAAGGGCAGTCCCAGGCCCAGGCAGTACACGAAGGTGAGGAGCGCGCCTTTGGCGGCACTGGCGCCGTCGTTGGAGAAAGCCAGCAGTTGCACGGCTGAGAGCGTGGGCCCGATGCAGGGCGCCCAGCCAAGACCGAAGGTGAGGCCCAGCAGCGGCGCACCCCAGAGGCCGCTCGGTACGCGGGCGTGGAGCTTCCGGTCCTGTTGGAACCAGGACAACCCGCCCATGAAGACGATGCCGAGCACAATCACCACGAGCCCGAAGATCCGGATCAGCCACTCCTGCGAGCCTGCCAGCCAGGCTCCCAGCTGACCGAAAAGCGCTCCGTACGCCATGAACACTGCGGAGAACCCGACGACGAACAGCCCGATTCCCGCGACCATCCGTCCACGCTTCTGCTGCTCCAGATCCACACCGGTGAGTCCGCTGACGTAGCCGAGGTACCCGGGCACCAGGGGCAGCACACACGGTGATACGAAGGACACCAGGCCTGCGAGCAGCGCCACTGGCAGAGCAAGGAGCATTGAACCGTTCAGGACCGTATCGGCAAAGGCATTCCCGGCCGGCGCGAGGGCCATAGCGGCACCGAGTGGGAGGGAAGCGGACACAGCCACTACTCGGCCAGCGCGGAGTCAATGAGTGCGCTGAGGGTTCCCTTGTCGGCCAGGCCCAGTATGCGGGCCGAAACGCGGCCCTCCTTGTCAAGCACGAGAGTTGTCGGCACAGCCTGCGGCGGGACGTGGCTGGTCATCGCCAGGAGGACCCCGCCGTCGGAATCGTTGAAGCTGGGGTAGGGAATGCCGAAGTTGCGCTCGAAGGCCTCGGCGTTCTCCTTGCTGTCCCTGATGTTGACGCCATAGAACTGCACATCCTCCGACTGGTACTCCTCATGCAGCGCAACGAGGTCCGGAGCCTCTTCCCGGCAGGGTGCGCACGCTGCGTACCAGAAGTTCAGTACCGTCACCTCTCCTGGCCACGCGGATGAGGAAACAGTTTCGCCGTTGTAGAGGGTCCCCTCGATCTGGACGGGTTCACCGCGTTCGGCAGCGGCGTACTCGGTGACGGAACCATCGCCGGCAATGTAATTCTTGTTGCTGCCCTCGGCCGCTTGCTGGGCCAGCGGGTCCTGTGCAGCACAGCCAGAAAGGACAACGACGGCGGCAATCGCCGACGCGGCAAGGCACATCAGTGCGCGGCCTGGCCGGCGGCGCGGGGCGGCTTCAGTTTGAGTCACAACGGCTTCCACGAGTTCTACAACGTGTAGTAATTGTATTACGCTCCCGGGATGTTCTTCGCGCGCGGCAATAGATCAGCACAGGGCTCCTCATACCGCACGCCAGTGAGCTGGTCGCCGTCGAAATAGAGGGAGGTTACGGAGCTCAACGTGCATTTACGCTGGCGCGGATCATGCCACAACCGCCGGTTCTCGGCTGCCAGCCGCGCAACCCAGATGGGCAGCTGATGGCTGACCATGATCGCCTCGGCGTCCTTGCCGCCGGAAGCTTCCAACGCCGCGCGCCGCGCATCATGGACAGCGGACATGACGCGCTCAACCTGGGCACTGTACGGCTCACCCCAGGATGGAGTGAACGGGTTTCGCAGGGACTTCCAGTGCCGGGGGTGCTTGATCTGCTGGGCGACCTGCGCCATCCCCTCGAACCGGTTCTCCGCCTCGATGATGCGCTCATCGGTTACAACGGTGAGGCCGAGCTCACGAGCTGTCGGTTCAGCGGTCTCCTGTGCGCGCGTGAGGGGTGAGGCGACGAGATGCACGATGTCGGCGCCGTCGTTCCTGCGCTCCGCAAAGTAGCCCGCAACCCGCTCGGCCATCTCACGACCGAGCTCTGACAGATGGAACTCGGGCAGGCGGCCATAGAGGATCCCGTCCGGGTTGTGGACTTCGCCGTGGCGCACGAGGTGAACGGTGGCTGAGGGCATGTCATCAAGTTTCGCATCCCTCGCGCCAGAGGGCTAAATCGGCTTGCGACTGGTTGTCGGAAGAGGCGGTAGAGAAAAATATTTGAAGATTGAAGCAATCTCTGGAATAAAAGATGCAAATGCATGTTTATTAGAGGTACACGCTCGTTCGGTCGCCTCGGCCGCACACCAACCCAAAGCACGACAGATCAGGAGAAACATCATGGCTATCCCCACCGGACTCACTCAGGGCACCTGGAACTTCGACGGCTCGCACAGCGAAGTGGGCTTCAGCGTCCGCCACGCCGGGATCAGCAAGGTACGCGGGAACTTCGACACCGTCGACGCCACCCTGCAGGTTGGATCCTCACTCGAGGATTCGCAGGTCACCGCAACCATCAAGACCGAATCCTTCAACTCGAACGATGAGAACCGCGACGCCCACGTTCGCGGCGGCGACTTCTTCGACGCTGAGCAGTTCCCCGAGATGACTTTCGTGTCCAAGCGGGTCGAAGGCGCCGGCGAGACCTACAAGCTGATCGGCGACCTGACCATCCGCGGGATCACCAAGGAAGTTTCCATCGATACCGAGTTCAACGGTGTTGCTGTTGACCCCTTCGGTGCCACCCGCGCTGGATTCTCCGGCCAAACGGTCATCTCCCGCAAGGAATTCGGCCTGACCTGGAACGCAGCTCTTGAGGCCGGCGGTGTTTTGGTGGGCGACAAGGTGACCATCAACCTTGACGCCGCTTTCGTGGCACCCTCGGCCAACTAGGCTCTTTGCTCACGAATCCCTTCGAGGGGCGTGCCGGCTTTCCGGCACGCCCCCTCGTTTTTTCTGTCCTGAAAGCCCGACGGCGAAAGCTTGACGGCGGTACGCTGAGCGCATGAGTACGCCATCACACGATCCTTCAGAACGCGATCCGCACCAGCTCTCCGGAACTGAGTCACTCAATCCCAATGAGCCCGGACCAACACAGAACTCCGGTGCGGGCCTCTCCCCCGAACCGCAGAAACCTGCATCTCCATACTCCTACCAGTCGGCCCAGCCCGCAGGGTATGCCTACCCGAGTGCAGCCCGCATGCCGGAACAGGCGCGGCCGCCCCTCCCCAAGGAAGTCAATCTGGCTTTTTGGCTGATCATCGCCGCTGGGGTTCTCAACTTCATCACCACCCTGATGGGATCAGGCACCACGGGTGGGCCGGCGGGAGCGGCTGCAATCGGTGTCGGCATCGGGATCGTTGTCGGCATCCTTACCACCGGCGTATACGTACTGCTGGCCGTCTTCATCCGCAAGGGACACAACTGGGCACGCATAACCGCCACTGTTCTTGCGGGTATTTCGGTTCTGCTCATGATCATGAGTTGGGTGACGCTCGCCGCGCTGCAGGGCAACGCTGAAGTCCAGGCGCAGCTGGGTGGGGAAAGCCTGCAGCCAAGCGGATTCTCCATCGCGCTGAACGTGCTCGTGGTGCTGCTTGGCGTCGCCGGAGTTGTGCTGTGCTGGCTCAAGCCGTCCAACGCCTACTTCAAGCGGCAGCAAATCACGCACTAGCGCGCAGAAGCTTGCTGGACCGGCCCTACTGGGCCGCGCGGGCGCTGGAACCGGCATCAAGATCCGGATCCTGCGCCCGCTGTGCGTGGTAAGCGAGGATCTGCAGCTCCGTGGCCATGTCCACCTTGCGCAGCTGCACCCGGTCAGGAACCTGCAGCACTACCGGCGCGAAACTTAGGATGCTTGTCACCCCGGCCGCAACAAGTTCATCGCACAACTGCTGTGCAACGCCCGCTGGTACCGCGAGAACAGCCATATTGGCGCGCGTCCTGTGAAGCACGGTTGCCAGATCCTCCACTGGGCTGACGCGCAGCCAGCCGACCTCCGTACCGACGATCATCTGATCTGCGTCGAACAGCGCGACCACCTCGAAGCCCCGCGACTGGAACCCCGAGTACCCGGCGAGCGCACGCCCGAGGTTTCCGGCTCCGACGATGGCTACCCGCCAGTCCTGAGTCAGTCCCAGGGCTGTGGAGATCTGGCTGTTCAGGTACTGGACGTCGTAGCCGACACCCCGCGTGCCGTAGGAACCCAGGTAGGAGAGGTCCTTGCGGAGCATGGGCGAATTCACGCCCGCCGCGTCTGCCAGTTCCTCCGAAGACACTCGTTCAATCCCCTCCGCCAGAAGGGAGTTGAGGGCGCGCAGATAAATGGTCAGGCGGGCGAGCGATGCAGGCGGAATTTGCCTGCCCTGCTGATCGCTCGCGGCGGACCGTAATCCGGGAAGCTCCGACATGGTCACTGGTTCATCTCTCCGTTATTTGTTCGCCGGCGGCCTGAACTGCTCCGCCCGCCCGCCGGAGGATGACGGCGGGATAGTCCCACTTTAGGTCCCTGATGGAAGCCCTCAAAGTCAGGAGGGCGCTGAGCACAACGGCTCAGGTGAGTAGCCTGCGCAGGCGCGCTTCGTCGATTGTCCAGAAGTCCCGCTGGACCCCGTCGAGAAGCAGAACCGGCACCTCTTCCGAGAATCGTTCCAGCAGATCGGCGTGATCGGCAATCGACTCTTCCCGCCAAAGCACGCCCAGTTCGGCAGCCACGCGGCTCACTGTCTCCCGGGCGGCGTGACAGAGGTGGCAGTCCGGCCTCGTCACCAACACGAGGCCCGTGCTCCATTCCGCGACAGGCGGTTGGGTCTGCTGAGTCATGGTCCACAAGCTTACTGGCCGCGGGCTCCGTGCAGGTCGCCATTACGGAACGCCCTCGAAGCGTGAAAATCGGCTGGTTGCTGTGGGTGTCCGCGGACACGCTGAACGCCAACCAGTGATTAGACTCGTGCTATGTCCGCAGCCAGCCTCCGACCCGCAGTCGAGCCCGGGTCTTCCACGGAGACTGTGCCTGCCGAATCTTCTCCGCTGGGCGGACCGGCCGGGGAAGCAGCATTTTTCGACGTCGACAACACGATGATGCGCGGCGCCAGTCTCTTCCATGTGGCGCGCAAGATGTACCAGCGGCGGGCTTTCACGCTTCGTTTTGCCGCAGGGCTGGCCTGGAAACAGCTGCGCTTCGTGATGCGCGGCGAGAACATGACCGACATCCATGCTGTCCGTGATGCCGCTCTTGCCTTCGCTATCGGCATTGCGCATGAAGATGTGCTGGCCCTTGGCGAAGAAGTCTATGACGAAATGATCGCGTCGAAGATCTGGCCGGGAGCGCGTGCCCTCGCGGAACAGCACCTCCGCAACGGGCGCCGCGTCTGGTTGGTCACGGGCACTCCCGTCGAAGTGGCCAGCGTGATCGCCAACCGGCTTGGGCTCACGGGTGCACTCGGCACTGTGGGAGAGGTCTCTGAGGGCTTCTACACAGGCAAGCTCGTGGGTGAGTTCCTCCACGGGCCGGCAAAGGCCACGGCCGTCAACGAACTTGCCGGGAAAGAGGGCCTGGACCTGTCCCGCTGCTGGGCGTACAGCGATTCCTACAACGATGTGCCACTGCTCAGCATTGTTGGCCACCCGGTCGCTATCAACCCTGACCATCGTCTTCGCAAGCACGCCCGTGACTCCAACTGGCCAATCTATGATTTTCGAAGCGGCCGCCGTGCGGCAACGCTGGGGCTCAAGGCAGCAACGGGAGCCGGTGCCATCTACGGCCTATGGCGCGGCTTCGCCCGCATGAGGGGCTAGTCCTTAAATGCAAAACCGGTCCGCCTCACTGGCGGACCGGATGCGATGCTACTTCTTGTTGCGGCGCTGGTGGCGGGTCTTGCGAAGCAGTTTGCGGTGCTTCTTCTTCGCCATCCGCTTGCGGCGCTTCTTGATTACTGAACCCATAGAGTCCTCACAAACTATTCATTCCGGTTCCGGACAACCTCTACCGCATGAACTGCGGCAGGGGCGTTCGAATCTGACAAAAGACGCACATCGCGGTGACGTACATCATGCGGCCGCACATACGACCGTCTACGCAAAACGCTTCTTAACAGAGTACCCGCTCAGACCGGTCTTCCTGACCGGCACCATCCGCGACCCTAGCCTGTACCCGACTCACCCTCCACGGATGCGGAGCGCAGATACTGTTGCACAGCGGATTCGGGCACCCGGTAGGAACGCCCGAACTGAACCGCCGGCATGTCCCCTGAGTGCACCAGCCGGTATACGGTCATCTTCGATACCCGCATCACTTCGGCAACTTCCGCAACTGTCAGGAAGCGCACGTCGGAGAAGTTGCTGCCGCTCGCCATCTCACCACTGTCCTTTTCTCTGGAGCTAACCCTGAGAGGCGCGCCCACCGCACTTGATGGAACGCCGGACGGCGTGTCGCCTTGAGACCTGAGGATTATCCGTCTAGGGAGATACTCTAGTGGTTCCTGTGACCAAAGTGAAAGCACGCCAAGGTCACGAAACGCCACCCTGACGACGACGGCGCGAACCTCTCGCGAGATCGCCAAGCACCGATGCCGTAACACCCCAGCCCATGCAGGCGTCGGTCACGCTCTGGCCGTAGGCAAGTCTGCCTCCAGCTGTCACATCAAGTTTCTGCGCGCCCTCTACGAGGAAACTTTCCAGCATGACGCCGGCTATGGTGCCGGAACCGGATACTGCATCCGCAAGTTCCCGGGCGACGTCCGCCTGCCGCCGATGGTCCTTGCCACTATTCGCATGGCTGGCATCCACGATAAGGCGCTGGTTCTGACCTGCCGCAGCAAGCGCGGCAGAGGCGTGCGCAATGTGGGCGGGGCTGTAGTTCGGTCCGTCGGATCCGCCGCGAAGGATCAAATGGGTGTCCGGGTTTCCGGTGGTCGAGACGAGGGCTGCGCGTCCGCCCTCATCGACCCCCAGGAAGGTCTGCGGTGCACCTGCGGCAGCGCAGGCGTCGAGTGCCACCCTGATGCCGCCGTCGGTTCCGTTCTTGAACCCCACGGGCATGGACAGGCCGGAGGACAGCTGGCGGTGGATCTGGCTCTCGGTGGTCCGGGCGCCGATTGCACCCCAACTGATCAGGTCCGCAATGTATTGGGGGCTGATCGGCTCGAGGAACTCGGTGCCAAGTGGAAGTCCCAGGGTGGCAACCTCTTGAAGGAACCTACGGGCCGTTCGCAGGCCGGCGGCAATATCATGGCTCCCATCCAGGTGCGGGTCATTAATCAACCCTTTCCAACCCACCGTGGTGCGGGGCTTTTCGAAGTATGCACGCATAACCACCAACAGATCTTCGCGGTGCATCTGCGCGGCGTCAGCCAGCATGCGCGCGTACTCGATACCGGCGTCGGGGTCATGAATTGAGCAGGGACCGACGATGACGAGCAGGCGATCATCCACGCCATCGAGTACTGCCCGGATTTCTTCGCGCGAGCGGCGGATTGATGCCGCAACCTCGGAAGTGACAGGAAGTTCAGCGAGAACTGCGGCGGGCGTGGGCAGCGGATCAATGCTGCGGACATTGAGATTGGAAGAGGCTGAAGTGAGGGTTTTCATGGTCCCGGCTTTCGAAGGTGGTTCTTCGGCGGGGCTGTCCTACAGAACCCGCCGTGGAAACGACGAAGGGCAGGAAACGTGTCCTGCCCTGTTGGCTCTGAAGGTGTTGGTCAGCGTGTCAGGCCGCAGGCTCCTCCAGAGCCAACGCAAAATACGCATACCAACGGGTTGTCATGAAACGAGGTTAGACGGCGCCATCTGAATTGTGAACTTTGGTGTCGGTATGTGACGGCGGTGGGCTAAGCGCTCTCCCACCCAGCCGGTGGGCACGGAGCGCCCACGTCAGCTAGTCCTTACGGCGGCGCAGCTTCGGAAACTGGGACAGAAGGTCGGCAGCGCGTTCGGCAGCTCTGCCGACGGTCCGCCCGAACGGTTGAGCGCCATCGATGGGAGTAACGCCCGGCCCTACTGAGACCAGCGCATCGAGTTCCGGTTCCAGGACGGCTGGCGGGAGCGAGGAGTTGACCTTCTGAGCGGGCAACTGGAACTCGGCAAGCCAGGAGGCAACGGTGAGCAATGGCTGCGGCTCGAGTGAATAAAAGCGCTTCTGGCCCTGCGCCCGCATGGTGACAAGCCCTGCTTCCCGCAGAACTTTGAGGTGCTTCGAAACTGTGGGCTGGCTCACTTCAAGCTCTAGCACCAACTCACCCACCGCTTTGTCCCCGTCCCGCAATGAGCCCAGAATCTGGCGGCGGGTGGCTTCGGCGATGACCCCGAACACATCATCCATGACCATCCCATTACCATATCCGTATATGTCGAAAGCGGCATCCCTCGGTTTCCCACAGGGGTTGCTGGCAGCAGCCGTGCGTCAGCCAACACCATCCAGAGGGTCAATCGAACCAGGTCAATCGAACCAGGGATCCAGCCCGTGAAGCGGAAATACGGCTTTGCGTGTTGCCATGATCGACCGGTCCAAATTCTCGTTTGGGTCAAACCCGGCTTCCCACGACTGCCACCAGGTGTCAGAGCCATCACCCATTAAGGAAGGTGCTTCGCGACCAAAGCGCTCGGCGACATACGTCCGCCACGGGGCGGGTACCGGCGTCGTCAGTGTGATGTCGGCACCGGCTGCCACCGCCGTAAGGAGGGTCCACGAGCGCGGCACAACCGAAGTGATGTTGTACCCGCCGCCACCGGTCGCGATCCAACGGCCGTCACAGTGCTGCGAGGCGAGATCGCGAACCGCTACCGCTGCGGCATGCTGGGCATCGACGGTGATGCGCAGGTTGGTGAGGGGATCGTCCACGTGACCGTCGCAACCGTGCTGACTGACGATCACCTCAGGCGCGAATGCGGCGGCCAGCTGCGGCACAACGGCATGGAACGCCCGCAGGAATCCGGAATCCCCGGTGGTAGTGGGCAGCGCGACATTGACCGCGTACCCGGAAGCCGACGCACCGCCGATCTCGTTTGGGAATCCCGTTCCCGGAAAAAGGCTCATGCCGGTCTCGTGAAGCGAGATGGTCATGACGCGTTTGTCATCCCAGAAAATCTCCTGGGTCCCATCTCCATGATGAGCATCGACGTCGATATAGAGCACGCGTTTCACACCGGCATCCAGCAGCCGTTGGACCGCTGCAGCGGCATCGTTGTAAATGCAGAACCCGCTTGCCCGGGCCCGGCCGGCATGATGCATTCCCCCGCCGAAGTTCACGGCATGCTGAACGGTGCCGGACAGGACTGCATCAGCTGCAGCAAGAGAACCGCCAACCAATCGGGCACTGGCGGAATGCATTCCGGCGAAGGCAGGAGTGTCGTCAGTTCCAAACCCCGATGTGCCATCGCAGGCCTCGGGATCCTCGTCCGCCGCCTTGACGGCTTGCACATACGAGGCGTCATGGACCGTCCGTAGACTGGCTTCATCGGCCACATCCGGAACCTCCACGGAAACCTGCGGAAGGTCGAACAAACCCAGCTCGCGAATGAGTCGGGCAGTCAGCTCAAGCCGCTGCGGATTCATGGGGTGATGGGCACCGAAGTTGTACGCGAGCATGGATTCGTCCCACACCACTCTCGTTGCAACGGCGGGAACGGAGCTACTGGCCACTCAAGCAGGCTACGCGATCCGGACCCGTCCTGCCCACGGCGCAGGAGTGGAAGTGATTTACTACTCGAAGGACTCAGCAGGCGAAACGGAGCGGATCAGCAAGCATGGCACGAACACACCCCTCCTGGTTAGGAGGGGAAGACCAGGTTCATCTGCAGCTGCTTGGCCGGGCACGCGACTTCATCGACAGCGTAGTAAACAGTTCACCGGCACGCGTTGCGCTGTTGGTCTTTGCCCTGGTTGTCCTCATTTTCACCGGATTACTCAGCCTCCCGTTCGCCAGCAGCACCGGCGAAGTCACTCCCCTGCACGACGCCATGTTTACAGCGGTCTCCGCAGTGTGCGTAGTGGGACTGACTGTGGTGTCCACGGCAGCCCACTGGTCGTTCTTCGGTCAGTTGATCATCCTCATCGGCATCTTCGTCGGCGGGCTCGGAACCCTCACCCTCGCCTCGCTCCTGGCACTGGTGGTCAGCAAGCGGCTCGGCGTCCGCGGCAAGTTACTCGCGCAATCCGCATTGAACAACGCCAGCCGCCTCGGTGAAGTGGGCACACTGCTGCGAATCGTCATCACCACCTCCGTCGTGGTGGAACTGGTGCTTGCGCTGGCCCTGATCCCGCGCTTCATAATCCTCGGCGAACCGTTCTGGCTAGCAGTCTGGCACGGATTCTTCTACGCCATCTCGGCTTTCAACAACGCCGGATTCACTCCGCACTCGGACGGCCTGGTGCCCTACGAAACCGATCTCTGGATCCTCATTCCGCTGATGATCGGTGTGTTCGTCGGAAGCCTCGGATTCCCGGTCATCCTCATCCTCGTCCAGTTCCGCCACCACGTCCGGAAGTGGAGCCTGCACACCAAGCTCACCATCAACGTGTCCCTCATCCTCGTGTTCGCCGGGATGGTGCTGTGGGGGCTGATGGAATGGTCCAATAGCCGAACCATCGGCGACCTGAGCGGCAGCGACAAGGTGATCAACGCGCTCTTTGCCTCGATTATGACCCGCTCCGGCGGCTTCAACCTGGTCGATCAGGGACAGATGGAGCCGACAACGATGCTCCTGACTGACGCCCTCATGTTTGCCGGAGGCGGGTCGGCCTCCACGGCTGGCGGCATCAAGGTCACAACCATCGCCGTCATGTTCCTCGCGATCCTCGCCGAAGCCCGCGGCGACTCGGACGTCAGCGCTTACGGACGGAAGATTCCGCAGGGCGCCATGAGGGTGGCCATCTCTGTCATCTTCACCGGCGCAACGATCGTGCTCATCGGCACGG
Source organism: Arthrobacter sp. PTI12 (assembly GCF_056679915.1). Taxonomy (NCBI): domain Bacteria; kingdom Bacillati; phylum Actinomycetota; class Actinomycetes; order Micrococcales; family Micrococcaceae; genus Arthrobacter; species Arthrobacter sp. PTI12. Next base: position 3,089,439 of record NZ_CM155256.1, read on the forward strand.
GCCTGATCCTGTGGATCTCCGGAGAGGAGCTGAACCGGGTCCTCTTCGAGGTCATTTCTGCTTTCGCAACCTGCGGGCTCAGCACCAACCTCAGCGCCGAACTTCCACCGGAAGGAAAGTACGTGCTCTCGGCCCTCATGTTCGCCGGACGCCTCGGAACGATTACCGTTGCTTCTGCGCTTGCCCTGCGGCAGCGCAGCACGCTCTACCACTACCCCGAAGAGAGGCCGATCATTGGCTGACAGACCAGCACACAATGCGCCCGTACTCGTGATCGGGCTGGGACGATTCGGCTCAGCCACGGCGGAACAGTTGGTGAAGCAGGGCCGTGAGGTCCTTGCGATCGAGAAGGACCAGCAACTGGTTCAGAAGTGGTCGGGCACACTAACCCACGTGGTGGAGGCCGACGCCACCAATATCGACGCGCTTCGCCAGCTCGGCGCACAGGAGTTTCCCGCCGCCGTCGTCGGTGTGGGAACCTCCATTGAGGCAAGCGTCCTCATCACCGCCAATCTGGTGGACCTCAATATTGACAACCTCTGGGTCAAGGCCATCACACCCTCACACGGCAAGATACTGAAGCGCATCGGCGCCAATCACGTGATCTACCCCGAAGCCGACGCCGGGCAGCGGGCCGCTCACCTCGTGGGCGGGCGGATGCTCGACTTCATCGAGTTCGACGACGGCTTTGCCATCGTGAAGATGTACCCGCCGAAAGAAACGCAGGGCTTCACCCTTGGCGAATCGGCGGTGCGCTCAAAGTACGGGATCACTGTGGTCGGTGTGAAGTCACCCGGTGAGGACTTCACCTACGCCCGGCCGGAAACTAAAGTGACCAGCCGCGACATGCTGATCGTCTCGGGACACGTGGACCTCCTCGAGCGCTTCGCCGCCCGCCCCTGAGTGCCTGCCTACCGCCCGTCCGGCTACCGCTGAACGATCAACCGCCGAGTTCACGGGTGATGGCAGCGGCACGCTCAGCTGCCGCCCGGGCGCCCGCAGCCACGATATCCGGCAGGCCCTGCTCATCGAAGGTGGCAATCGCGCGCTCCGTTGTTCCGTTCGGGCTGGTCACTGCCGTGCGTAGTGCCGTTGCGTCAGCACCCTCCTCCGCAAGCATGAATCCGGCACCGGCCACGGTCTCGGTAGCGAGCAGCTTCGCGAGTTCCTCATCGAGGCCGAGCTTGACCCCGGCGGCCGCCATTGCCTCGGCAAGGTAGAACGCGTACGCCGGCCCGGAGCCGCTCACCGCAGAAAGGGCATCGACCTGCTCTTCCGGGATCTCGACGACGGTGCCCGCGGCTCCCAGGACGGTGCGCGCCTGCTCCATGAGCTCGGGCGTCGCGCTGGTGCCGGCGGAAATGGACAGCACGCCGCGACCAAGACTCGACGGCGTGTTGGGCATGCTCCTGATGACCGGCTGGCCCTCCGGCAAAGCCGCCTCAAGCATGGCGAGGGAGATAGCAGCGGCAACACTGATCACCACCGTGCCCGGCTTCAGTGCCGGTGAGATTTCCCGTGCCAGGTCAAGGATGCCAACTGGCTTCACCCCCAGCAGTACGACGTCGGCCTTGGCCGCCGCTGTGCGGTTGGCATCCGGGTCCTTCACTGATGACAGAACGGACACGCCGTTCCTTCGGGAGAGATCGGCCGCCTTCTCAGGATTTCGTACAGTGGCGGTCACCTGCGCCGGAGAAAGCCCGGCGGCAAGCAAGCCCGCCAGAATTGCGCCATTCATGGAGCCGCAGCCTAGAAAGGAAATGTGCTGTGGGATGTTGATAGCCATCGGCCCATCGTGTCATGAGGAAGTGATTCCCAGCATCCTCACAGCCTGCATGGGGCTGAATATCCAGAAATAGCAGTACAGTCGTTATTACCTCATAAAGGTGCGAGTGATGAGACCGGGCTCTCCCTGGCTCGGTCTGTGCCGGTGAGCCGCAGCAGTGTTTCCCCCAATCACGCTGCGGCTCACCGGCACACTTTTTTGCTCACTCGACCGGCCCCGCGTTAATGTACTTGCGCTCAATGGGTCCCCAAACGCACATGGCCAACCCCAACAGAGGGCATGGGTTCATCCGCTTCAAACATGAGAGTGTCGAAGCGGCGGAGGATCAGGCCTTCCCTCAGCGCCCAGGGGCAGATATCCATCTCGGACACATTGAAGATTTCAAACGCTGCCTCAGCCACAAGCGCACCGGCAAGAACCTGTCGGGCCCGCAGCTCGGACACCCCGTCCAGGTTTGTCCGGTCCGCCGCTGACATTGCTTCCAGACGCTTCGCCCACAGTGCAAGATCCTGCAGACGCAGGGTACGGCGAACAAAGGGTCCGGCCGCCGACGGCGCAGCCCCGGCGATGCGGGCCAGGGATCGAAAGGTTTTCGACGTCCCGGCAACCAGATGCGGTGTACCGAGACGGGCGAAGCTGGCCGCCGGTTCCTTGAGGGTCTGCCGGATGTGCCTGCGCAGATTTTTGACGTCGAGGGGCGCAGGCGGGTCACCGGGCAGCCACTCACGTGTAAGGCGCCCCGCACCAAGTGGGACCGAGCGGGCAACTTCAGGAAGTTCGTCGCGGCCCATCGCCATTTCAAATGAACCCCCGCCGATGTCCAGGTTGAGGAGCGACCCAGTACTCCAGCCATACCAGCGCCGCACCGCCTGGAAGGTCATGGCCGCTTCCTGGTCACCGGAAAGCTCCTGCAGGACCACGGAGGTCTCCGCCTCAACGCGACGAAGCACGTCCTCGCCGTTCCCCGACTCGCGGATGGCCGAGGTGCAGAACGCGAGAAAATCCTCTGCGCGATGATCGGTTGCAAACGCACGAGCCTCGCGAATGAAACCGACCAGTTCCGCTTGCCCTTCGTCGCTGATCAGTCCCTCTGCGTCGAGGTAGCTCACCAACTGGAGCGGACGTTTGTGGGATGCATAGGGCACGGGCCGCGCCCCCGGATGAGCATCCACGAGAAGTAGATGCACTGTATTGGACCCGATATCGAGGACGCCTAGCCGCATACCCCCATTATGTCGCGCGCCGGTTCCGCCGGCTCAACCGTCAGCCGAGCCGGCGTCGGAGATTGGAACTACTTGCGTGCGGTGGCCTTGCGCTTCGCGGGTGCGCGGCCGCCGGACTTGCGCGGCGCCGGTCCCTTTGCCCGCTTCTCTGCCAGCAACGCCACAGCAGTTTCCCGGGTCAGCTCCTCGATGGCAGTGGACCTCGGCACGGTGATGTTCGTGACGCCGTCCGTAATGTACGGGCCGAACCGGCCTTCCTTGACGACAATGGGCTTCTCCGACACGGGATCATCGCCGAATTCGGCCAGCGGCGGCGTCGCAGTGCGCCCGCCGCGCTGCTTCGGCTGGGAGTAGATTTCAAGCGCCTGCTCCAGCGTGATCGTGAAGATTTCCTCTTCCGAACCGATCGACCGGGAGTCCGAACCCTTTTTCAGATAGGGCCCGAAGCGTCCGTTCTGGACGGTGACCTCATGACCTTCAGCATCCTTACCGAGGACGCGGGGAAGATTCATCAGCTTCAGCGCTTCCTCAAGAGTGACCGTCTCAACGGTCATCGACTTGAAGAGCGATCCGGTGCGCGGCTTCACCTTGACGGGCTTCTTGGGTGGCTTGGGCTTGCCGTTCTTGTAGTATTCCACCGGCTGGTTGGCCAGGTCCTCGGCAGTGGGCTCGGGAATGAGCTCGATTACGTAGGGGCCGTAGCGACCGTCACGCGCCACGATGGTGCGCCCGGTTTCGGGGTCCGTGCCAAGGACGCGTTCCTCGGACGCTGGAGTGTTCATCAGCTCAACGGCCTTCTCCGCCGTCAGCTCATCCGGAGCGAGGTCCTCGGGCACGTTGGCCCGCTGCGGCTCGGTGCCCTCGGGCGCATCAGCGGGCAGTGGTTTCTCCAGGTACGGGCCGAACTTGCCCACGCGCAGGATGATGCCCTCGGCAATTTCGACCGAGTTGATGCGGCGTGCATCGATTTCCCCGAGGTCGTTCACGATCGTGCTTAGCCCGGTGTCCTTGCGGTCCCCGTAGTAAAAGGAGTTGAGCCACTGGACGCGGCTCTCCTCGCCACGCGCGATGCGGTCGAGGTCTTCCTCCAGTGCAGCAGTGAAGTCATAATCCACATAGTCGTGGAAGTGCTCCTCGAGCAGGCGGACCACGGAGAACGCGATCCAGCTCGGCACCAACGCCTGTCCGCGCGTTCGGACGTATCCGCGGTCCATGATGGTGGAAATTGTTGCCGCATAGGTGGAGGGTCTGCCAATACCGCGTTCCTCCATCAATTTCACCAGCGACGCTTCTGTGTAGCGCGGCGGCGGGGAGGTTTCATGACCGATGGGCTGGATAGCTTCGGCGCCGAGGGCATCGCCCGTGGTGAGGTTCGGCAACCGGCCGCCCTGTCCGGACTGATCGGTCCCGCCTGTTGCGTCATCCTCGTCCCGAGAAGCGTCCCTGCCCTCCTCATAGGCGGCCATGAAGCCGCGGAAGGTGATGACGGTACCGGAGGCCGAGAATTCCGCGTCCTTGCCATCGGGCGTATGGGCCCCCAGGCGTACCGACGCCGTCGAACCCTTTGCATCCGCCATCTGGGAAGCGACGGTGCGCTTCCAGATCAGCTCATAGAGTTTGAACTCGTCACCGTGCAGTTCCTTGGCCACCTGGGCGGGTGTGCGGAAGGAGTCACCGGCCGGACGGATGGCCTCGTGGGCTTCCTGCGCACTCTTGGACTTTCCCTTGTAGACGCGGCGAGCATCAGGCACGAACTCGGGACCGTAAAGCTCCGAGGCCTGCCGTCGCGCGGCGTTGATCGCCTGATCGCTCAGCGCCGCAGAGTCCGTACGCATATAGGTGATGTAACCGTTCTCGTACAGGCGCTGGGCAACCTGCATGGTGACCCGTGATGAGTAGCGAAGCTTGCGTGCGGCTTCCTGCTGCAGCGTCGAGGTGGTGAAGGGCGCGGCGGGGCGGCGCGTGTACGGCTTGGTGTCAACCGAGCGAACCTCGAATGCGGCCTGCTCAAGCCCTTCGGCAAGGGCGGTAGCGGCTGCCTCGTTCAACACAGTGACGTTCTGCGACTTCAGTTGACCGAGGTCACTGAAGTCCTTGCCTGTGGCAACCCGGGTGCCGTCCACGGAGATGAGTTTCGCGCTGAAGGACTCGCCCTTCGAAGTGTCTTCCGGCGAGAACGTACCCGTGAGATCCCAGTACGACGCCGCACGGAATGCCATACGCTCACGTTCACGCTCGACCACCAGACGGGTGACTACCGATTGAACGCGCCCAGCAGACAAGCCGCGCGCAACCTTGCGCCACAGCACCGGGGAGATTTCATAGCCATAGAGCCGGTCAAGAATTCGACGCGTTTCCTGGGCATCAACCATTGGAATGTCGAGATCGCGCAGCTCCTCCATGGCACGCTGGATGGCCTCACGCGTGATTTCCGGAAAGGTGAGCCGGTACACGGGGACCTTCGGCTTCAGTACCTCGAGCAGGTGCCAGGCGATAGCCTCGCCTTCCCTGTCACCGTCAGTTGCGAGGTACAGCTCGGTGGCGTCCTTCAGAGCCGCCTTCAACTCGGCGACGCGCTTCTTCTTGTCTGCCGATACTACGTAGTACGGCTCGAAGTCCTTCTCGAGGTCCACCGCAAACTTGCCGAGCGAGCTCTTCTTCAGCTCCGCGGGCAGGTCCGATGGTTGGGGCAGATCCCGGATGTGTCCCATCGATGCGGCGACTTCGAAGCCCTCGCCGAGGTAGCCGGCGATCGTCTTGACCTTGGTTGGAGACTCGACGATGACGAGCTTCTTGCCGGGCTTTTTGTCCGTTGCCTTAGCTGGCACTTCACTCCTCGATACAGGTGCTTCTTAAACAGCAGAACAGCCGCTCATTCTGAGCTCAATATTCGAATTGGTGGGCGTCCTGCCCTTCTCAGTATGCGGTACGCCTACCTGCACTAGGGTAACGGCTTGGCTGGAGACACCGGTTCGGGGACGAGGAAGCCGTCCGCAACCAGGTTGCGCACCTCGTCCAGCAGTGCAGCAGCGAAGGCGTCGTCGTCGCGGTCCAACAGCGACGCAAGGGCGCCGATGATCTGGCCGGCGGTGAGGTCGCCGTCGCACGCTGACACGAAACCGGCCAGCTCCGTGCTGAGCAGCGTGGTGCGTCTGAAGCCCGCGCCCTGCCGCAGCAGGATCACCCCGGGATGCTCAGCGCCCGGACGCTGGTGCCGCTCTTCCGTGACGTCCCCGGCGACGAGCAGGTGCTCGTCGGCCAGGTCGCGGCAGTTTCCGAGCCAGTCATGCCGTTCAACCGCTGCGACGAGATGCGGTCCGATGGGCTGTTCGAGCTCGTAAGTGATTTCCTCGAACCGGCGCAGCGTCGCCGGTCCTCCGGCGTTCCGCAGCCACACCATGCCAAAGCCGATGTGCTCGACGGAACGGGAGGCGAAGTCGGCGAGGTAGTCGCTGAAGCGGTCGGCGAAGCGGGTCGGGTTCCGGTTCTCGGCAGCATCGCGCAGCCACGTCTCGGCGTAATGGGTGGGCGTGAGCTGTTCCCGCTGAACAATCCAGGCGTCTGCGGTTTCCGGCAGCCATCCCGCTAACCGGCTCTGCCAGGTGAAACCGTCCGGGATCTCCCAGTTTCCCAGGAGCTGCGCCGATCCGCCCGGGATCAGAACGGATGGAAGGTCGCGGATCAGGGAGGAGACGATGTCGTCACCAGCGAGGCCGCCGTCCCGGTAAGTGAATTGCTCATCCCTGGTTTCGCCGGAGTGGCGCGGTGTAATGACAAACGGCGGGTTGGATACCACCTGGTCGAACGTCTCGCCGCTCACCGGCTCCAGCAGACTGCCCCGCCGAAGCGAAACCCGGGCCTCCAGGTTTTCCGGATCGATCCCCAGTGCCGCAGCGTTGAGCAGCAAGTTGAATCGCGTGACTGCGAGCGCGCGTTCCGAGACGTCAGTCGCTGTGACGTGCTCCGCGTGCGCCAGGAGATGGAAGGTCTGAATTCCACAGCCGGTGCCGAGGTCCAGCGCGCGTTCGACCGGCGCGCGTGTTGCGAACTGGGCGAGCGTCAGCGACGCCCGGCCGATCCCGAGCACATGGTCGGTCCGCAGGACCCCGGGCCGGACGTGGGAGCCGAGGTCCGAGGCTACCCAGATTCCGCCTCCGGTGTCTGACGAGTAGGGGCGCAGGTCGATCAGGGCGCGGAGACCGCCGTCGTACTCTTCAACCAGTCCCAGCGAGCGCAACCCGCCCGCACCAATTGACGGAAGTGCGCCGTCCAGGACGGCCGTGGGCAGCGCCTCGCCGAGCAGGAAAACCAGTACGACGGCGGCAAGCCGGCTTTCTGTGCTGTCCGGTCTTCCGGCGCTGTCCTCCCCTTCGCTGCGCTGGGCGGCGCGTGCGGCCAGGAGAGCGGGAACCGTTTGGTCCCGCTCCAGCGAGGCGTAGGCATCAGTGCCCACGAGGTCTGCCACGCCGTCGACCGTGTAGTTCGCCGCGGTCAGGTCCGCTGCAAGACGGTCGAGCAGACTCTGGTCATCGCTGCGCGGGGCGTGGGGTACTGCGGCAATGATCGACACGGAGCAAGCCTATTGGGCCGGAGCCTTCCATGCTGTTTACTGAGCGCATGGGAACTCAACCGCGGCGGGTAGCGCTCGCAGTCTCCGGCCTTTTCGTTGCCCTGATGACCAGCGCCTGCACGGCGGCCGAACCGGAGGTTGATCCGTCCTCGGTGGACCTGGAGTCCTGGTCGCAGTCAATGTTGGGGACGGAACGCGGAATGTCTTTCGCCGGCGGACATCAGGGGGACGCGGCGAGCGGCGGATCCTTCTATGACGTCGAACCAGGGTGGTACGAGTTGACCATGGCGTGTGCGGGCGGGGACGCGATGGCCCTGGAACTACTTGCAGACGGAACGACTATCAGCAATGGCACCACGAGCTGCGACAGTCCGGCAGTGACAGCGCATCTTGAGCTTCGTGCGGCGGCGGACGAGCTCACCCTCCGCGTGACCAACTCCGGTGCGGAAATGGTGTGGACCGCGGGGCTGGTCCCCGGCGGGAAGCCGGCAGAAGCGCCGTAGCGTTCCGCAACATCTGTCCGTCGCGTACCATTGCTCCATGCTTACCAGCCAGCGATTTACCAGCCCCCGGCCGCCTGTCGGCCGTGAGGGCTATCCGCTGTACGTCTTCTAGCAGCCAGGTCCGCACGGTGTCCGCGGCCGGGGGTTTCCTCCACCCCCTCCTTAGACACTTCCCGAAGGACCGACCATGTACCTTTCCATCCCCCAGCTCACCGCCGCCCTGTCCATCCGTGACCTCACCGATCCGGAACAGGGACCTCACGCGCTGCAGGACCTGCTCGACGGCGTCATCACTTCGTTGACGCGGGCCTGGAGCATTCCCGCCGAGCTGCAGCGAACCACTGGCCTCGTTGCCACGACGGACAACTACGACCGGTTGGGCTACGCCCCCGACGACGTCACGCGGGACGCCCGGTACTCACGCCATGCCAGCCCAACGGTGATGCTCCGAAGCCATACGTCCGCCGGGATCCCCGCCGTTCTTGACTCCCTCGCGGACATCGAGCAGCCGTACGATCGGCTCCATGTCCTTCCGGGCCTGGTTTACCGCCGCGACGCCGTCGACCGCACGCACGTAGGCACACCGCACCAGGTTGACCTATGGCGCTTGAACGCGCGTGGGCTGCTGGGTGAGGCTGACCTGCGTAGTATGGCCGCCGCCGTTGTCGAGGCAGTCCTGCCCGGGGCTCGCTGGCGAACCGTTCCCGCCAACCATTCCTATACGTCGCACGGCCTGCAGATCGACGTAGAGACGCCCGCCGGCTGGCTCGAACTGGCTGAGTGCGGCCTCGTGCGGGCAGGGATCCTCCGCAACTCGGGACTGGATCCGCGTCGCTGGAGCGGCCTCGCGCTCGGAATGGGACTGGACCGGGCGCTCATGCTGCGAAAGGGCGTGGATGACATCCGGCTGCTGCGCTCACCCGACCCCCGTATCGCCGCTCAGATGCTGGATCTTCAACCATGGCGCCCCGTCTCCCTCATGCCGGCTGTCCGCCGCGATCTTTCGATTCTCTGCTGTCCAGACGCAGACGAGGAAACGCTGGGAGATGCGGCCCGGGAAGCGCTCGGTCCGGAGGCGGAAATCCTGGAGTCGCTGGTGATCCGCGCCCGCACGCCGGTGGAGCAGCTTCCGGCTGCCGCCGTCCTCCGTCTTGACGCCCAGCCGGGGCAGGTGAACCTGCTGATTCGCCTGACGCTGCAGGCACTGGACCGGACACTCACCGATACCGAAGCTAACGCCCTACGGGATCGCGTGTACCTCGCGCTCCACGAGGGACACGTGCTTGAGCTGGCGGCCGGGTGAGAGCTGGGGAAAGCCGGCTCAGCTCAGGCGGCGCCCACTGCGGTGGCTTCCGCCTCGTCCGTTTCGCACCCCTGCGGGCAGCGAAGCGTGGCGGGGTCGGAGGCACACTGGGAGCAGTACAGGGTCAGGTTCCGGCAGCTCAGGTTGGAACAGTTCTCGAACTTGTTGGTGGGCGCGGAGCAGCGAACGCACTTGCCGATCGTCTTGGCATCCTTGCTGAACTCTACGTGCATGCGCTTGTCGAAGACGTACAGCGAGCCTTCCCAGAGACCCGCGTCCCCGTACGTCTCTCCGTAGCGCACAATGCCGCCCTGAAGCTGGTAGACCTCGCTGAATCCGCGGTTGACCATCAGGCTGGAAAGCACCTCACAGCGGATGCCCCCGGTGCAGTATGTGACCACCGGTTTGTCCTTGAGGTGGTCGTACTTCCCGGAATCGAGTTCGCGCACGAAGTCATGGGTGGTGTTCACTTCCGGGACAATCGCGTTCCGGAACTTGCCGATCTGCGCTTCGAGGGCATTGCGGCCGTCAAAGAAGACGACGTCGTCGCCGCGTTCGCTGACCAGCTGATGCACCTGCTCCGGCTTGAGATGGGTGCCGCCGCCCACCACGCCGTTTTCATCCACCTTCAACTCCCCCGGCGCGCCGAAGGACACGATCTCCTCGCGGACCTTGATGCTGAGCCGGGGGAAGTCTTCCGCCCCGCCCTCGGACCATTTGATGTCCATCTTTTTGAACGCCGGGTACTCGCGGGTTGCCTTCACGTACTGCTTGACGGCGTTCAGTTCCCCGCCGACGGTGCCGTTGATGCCGTCCTTGGAGACGAGGACGCGGCCGCGGAGTCCCAATTTTTCACACAGGGCGCGCTGCCAGAGCCGCACCGCTTCGGGATCGGACAGCGGAGTGAACGCGTAATACAGGACAATCCGGTTCATTGACACGCATTCAAGGGTACCGGCAGGCCGCCCGCGAGGTCTCAAATCGGCAACCTCTTTCCCGGGCTATGTCTTTACGGTCTGGTCCCCACTATCGTTCAGGCATGGGAGCCGCTCTTTCCGATCAACTTGTCCGCACCTGGGTTTTCGGCTGGGCAAAATGCCGAGGCTACACGCCGCAGGAGAACGGGAGCAGCCTGTCCGTTCTGCTCACGGACCAACAGAACCACCTCGAAACCATCGTCTATGAGCCCACGATCGGAGAATTGCTCGAGCTCGCCGGAGAGACCCGCGAAGATCCGCTTCGTGTGCTGACCGTCGTCACCAACCGCGCGCAGGAACTCCTCGAAGCCGCGGCTCCGCTCGGTCTTCGGGTCACGGACCGCCAGCAGGCTCTGATGTGCGCAGAGATGGACGGCCAGGATGTCGAAGCCCCCCGGCCACCGGACGACGAGTTCAAACTCGAGCACATTCGCGAGGATGACTGCAGGCGTGTTTCGGTGACCGTGAACGGTGAGGAGGCTGCCCGGGGTTCGGTGGCCAAGCAGGATGAACACGCAGTCTACGACCGCATCATCACGTCTCCGCAGCACCGGCGGCGGGGCCTTGGCAGCTTTGTCATGCGCGCGCTGACCGCCGACATCCTGGAAGACGATGTTGAAACCGGCCTGCTGATGGCATCCGAGGAGGGACGCCAGCTGTACCAGTATTTGGGGTGGACGCACCTGGCTGATGCTTTTGTGATCCGCCGCTGATTTGTGCCGGGGTGACAAACTGGGCAAGTGGCTGCCCATGATTCCCTGATTCCGCTGCTCGGCGGAGTTGATCCTGAGCAGCTCGTTTCTGTCAGGGAACTCCCTGCCCGCGACGCAGTGCACAGCCCGTGGCCGGCATGGGTGCACCCTGAGGTGGTGGAGGCCTACCAGGCCGGGGGAATAGTAGAGCCCTGGAAGCATCAGAGTGCTGCGGCGGATGCCGCCCATGCGGGGTCCCACGTCGTCATTGCCACGGGTACTGCCTCGGGCAAGTCTCTGAGCTATCAACTGCCGGTCCTTGACGCCATCCACCGTTCGGCACTTGAGGAGAGAGTGTCGCTTGAGCCGACCGGCGCCGTCGCGCTGTATCTTTCGCCGACAAAAGCGCTGGCCGCTGACCAACTCTCAGCCATCTCCTCTCTGGGGCTGGCTACGGTCCGCGCAGATACGTACGACGGCGACACCGACTCCGGTGCGCGTCGCTGGATCCGCGACCACGCAAACCTGGTTCTGGCGAACCCGGACATGCTTCACTACGGCATCCTGCCGAATCACACCTGGTGGGCAAGGTTTTTCCGGCGCCTTACCTACGTGATCGTGGATGAAGCGCATAGCTACCGCGGTGTTTTCGGTTCCCACGTCGCCAACCTGTTACGCAGGTTGCGACGCGTCTGTGCCTACTACGGCGCGGACCCCGTGTTCATCGGGGCCTCGGCGACATCGGCTGCTCCCGCGGAGTCCTTCGGCAAGCTGATCGGCGCTCCAGCTCAGGCGTTCACCGAGGACACGTCGCCACACGGGTCGACGACGGTGGCTTTCTGGGAACCGCAGCTGACCGATCTTCGCGGCGAGAACGGCGCCCGGCAGCGCAGGACCGTCATTGCGGAAACCTCCGATCTACTGGCCAATCTGGTCTCTGCGCAGGTTCGGACCATCGCCTTCATCAAGTCCCGCCGAGGTGCCGAGAGTATCGCGGCAAATACCAAACGGCTGCTGAGCGAAGTGGATCCCACGCTGCCGGCGCGCGTCGCAGCCTATCGGTCAGGGTATCTGCCCGAGGAGCGCCGTCAGTTGGAGGGTGCGCTGCGGTCCGGCCGGTTGCTCGGTGTGGCGAGCACGTCCGCGCTGGAGCTGGGGATCGACATAACAGGTCTGGATGCCGTCCTCGTGGCGGGCTGGCCGGGGACCCGTGCGTCCCTGCTGCAGCAGATCGGGCGGGCCGGGCGGTCAGGTCAGGACGCGCTCGCCGCCTTCGTGGCCAGCGACGATCCGCTGGACACCTATCTGGTGCACCATCCCGAAGCGGTGTTCGACGTTGGTGTGGAGGCAACGGTCTTCGACCCCGCCAACCCCTATGTGCTGGGACCGCACCTCTGTGCAGCAGCGGCGGAACTGCCGCTGACGGTTGAGGACCTTCCCCTCTTCGGGGAAACGGCTCCTGCCCTGCTGGCTCAGTTGGTGGATCAGGGGCTGCTGCGCAACCGTCCGGCAGGGTGGTTCTGGACGCACCCGCAGAGTGCTGCCGGCATGGTGAACCTGCGGGCGGACGGCGGCGGCCCGATCAATATCATCGAGAGCGAAACCGGCACCGTTCTTGGAACCATGGATTCACCGCAGAGCCACTATCAGGCTCACACGGGCGCCGTCTATGTTCATCAGGGCCAGAGCTACGTGGTGGAGGAACTGAACGAACAGGATCACTGCGCCATAGTGACCCGTTCCAATCCCGACTACTACACACAGGCCCGGGACGTCACGCAGATTGAGGTGATTTCCGAGCTGCGCAACACCTCGTGGGGCCCCATCCGGGTGTGCTTCGGGGAGGTCAAGGTAACCACCCAGGTGATCTCCTTCCAGCGCAAGGCCTTTGTTTCGAACGAGATCCTCGGGGAGGAACCGCTGGAGCTCGGTACGCGGGATCTCTTCACGAAGAGCGTCTGGTTCGAGTGCGATAACCGCCTGCTTGAGAGCAGTGGGATCAGCGCGGCTGACCTGCCGGGCGCTCTTCATGCCGCTGAGCATGCCGCGATCGGTCTGCTGCCGCTGGTCGCCTCGAGTGACCGATGGGACATCGGCGGAGTGTCCACTGCGCTCCATGCTGATACCGGGCTCCCCACCATTTTTGTGTACGACGGCCATCCGGGCGGCGCGGGCTTTGCTGAACGGGGTTTTGAGGCGGCGAAGACCTGGCTCGGTGCTACCGCTGAGGCCATCCGCTCGTGTGAGTGCCACACCGGTTGCCCCTCGTGTGTTCAGTCTCCCAAGTGCGGCAACCGCAACAACCCGCTGAGTAAGCACGGTGCACTCACCCTGCTCAGCATGCTGCTGGCGCAGGCCCCGGACGGGGAGCCTGCGCCAGGCAAGGACATGTCGGGCGGGCAATCCTCCTTCCACTAGGGATCTGATGACGGTGGACCGGCTCGGGCACGCCCCGATGCCGGGGGAAGCGCGGGAATGGAATCGACCTCGGTGGAAATCCGCACGATGTGTCCTGATTCTCCCTCGATCACGCATCCCGTCAGCCGGGCGTCCTGGAGGGAAGCTACTTCGGCGGCTACCGCGCACGGGTTCCCGTCTCGGAGCCCGCGCGCAGCATCAGCCCCCGCAAGCGCGGACAGGTCCGCGGCCGTAGCTGCCCTCGAGGCCGCCACTGACGCCTGCGCAAACAGGACTACAACTGAGAGCAGCAGCAGGGCAGCCAAGGCGACGCCGGTCATCAGGACGGTGCCGGATCCAGCTTCCTTGCCTGCACGAAGACCCATCATTCCTGCTCCGGCAGTGCAACTGCGCGGGCTGAGAGACTAACGTCGAGCAACTCCAGTACAGGCACATCCACCGCGGTGTTGACGGTGACGGTGCTGGTGGAGCCGTTGGACTGGACCGCGATATCCGCCTGCTCACCGGCAATCCGCCGGACTGTTCCCTCGACGACGTCCGAAGACTCGCCGCGCATGATCTCGCGGGCCCCGGCCCTCGCCGCTTCCTCAATCCGCAACTGGGACAAGCCGAGTGCCGCAGCACCGAGCACGACGGCCAGCAGAACCACCACAGCCGGAAGTGCTACTGCCACTTCCGCCGTAACGGCCCCTGCTTCTTTGGGCTGCGCTACCCGCGGTCCAGTCCGTTCCACGCCGGTCAGCCGAAGCTGAGGGCGTTGGTGATCAGCGACATGAGCATGCCGCGGATTTCCCCACTGGAAAGGACTGCGACCAGGAGCGCCGCGAACCCCACGGCGGCGAGGGTGGCGATCGCGTACTCGGCGGTTGCCAGCCCTGCCTCGGACCGCATCAGCGCACGCCGTGTACGGCGGTTGGCCGTGACGGGCTCGGGCCGCAGTGACGTCACTGTGGCAAGTGGCCTCGCTCCGCCGGGGAATTTCTGCGGGCCGCTGGTCCGGGTTGTTGCTGCGGTGGGGGCTGTTGCTGCGGTGGGGGCTGTTGCTGCGGTGGTGGAACGTGTCATGACGACTCCTTGGTTGACGGATTCCGGTTTGATCCTGGCTGGCGGTTCAGCGGCTGCTGAACCGTCCGGACCGCTTCAGCGGCTGATTCGAGTCTTTCGCGCTGCCCGTCGGCAGGCCCACCGAGATACCGGTAAGTGGAAAAGTGCAGCACTTCCCTTCGGTTGTGGAGCACGACACCAGCGGCACGGCAGCGGTAGCTGCGGCGATGGTGGTGGGCACTGCGGCGGGAGGGCAACGGTGGTAAGCGATGCTCGTGGCCGCGGCGATGTGGCGACCGCCGCTACGTGAAGGCCGGAAAGAGGCCGACCAGGATGGGAATGACGCCGAGGCAGACGAACGCGGGCAGGGAGCAGAGACCCAGGGGCACAACGAGCCGCACGCCGAGAGCAGCAGCGCGCTGCTCTGCTTCCCGGTTCCTTCTCCGTCTGAACTGTGTTGCGTGGGCGGTGACCACCGCAGCCGACGGCGCCCCCGTGGTTCCGGCGAACCGCAGGGCATTTCCCAGTTCTTGGGCCGCCCTGACGTCCTTTGTGTGCGGAACCGCCGCCCACGCGACGTCCCAGGAGGCTCCGAGGTCCAGTGCCGTCTTGACGGAGGTCAGGGCAGCGCCTGCCGGTGCTGATGCTGACCGGGCGAGGACGTCGAGACCGCGCTCCAGGGATGAGCCGACCGCAAGCATGGACGCCATCAGGTCCATCATCAGCGCTGGATCATCCAGCCCATCATCCCGAAGCCTCCCCGCACCACCCGGTAGCGGACTTGCCGGATAGGCGCTGAGGGGCGGGGATCGATGCAGGACCCAACAGGCAACGAAGAGCGCAGCGGCGATGAGTGCACCGGTCATATGGGATCGCCTTCGGCTGTCCGCACCAGCCTGCTCGACCAGAGCCGGCCCATGATGGTGAGCACGCATCCTGCACTGAGTGCTGCGACGCCCGGCACCGAACCGAGAAGGACAGCGAGGGGATCCACTCCAATGAGGTAGCCCACCGCGAACCCGAACAGCGGAAGCCAGGAAAGTAAGCGGACCGTGGCTCTGGGTCCGGCGAGCGCCGTATCGCGGGCAGCATCAGAGTCCAGCTGCGATTCGCGTTGCACTGCGTAGCGGGCAAGTACGGCCGCGAGGGGCGCTCCACTGCGCTCGGCCACCTCGAGACAGGCAGCCAGGTCCTTCCACAGTGTCCGCAGCGCCGTGTCCCTGCTGCGGGTGGCTGCCTCCCGCAAAACCTCCGGAACACTGAGTCCGAGCTGGGCAGCCTGATGGGCTGACCACAGCGCGGGTTTCACCGCGGACGAGAAGGCCGTTCCGGTACTGCCGCCATGGACGCTGAGTGCATCTCCCCACAACTGGGAAGGCGTCCGTCCAGCCTGAAGCAGGCCGGTCAACTGATGGATGAACAAGGGGATTTCGTGTGGATCAGTCTTCAGCGGACGCCCCCGAGAGAGAGGCCGCAGAAGCGCACCCACCTTCCTGCGCCCCCGGCCCTCGTTGCGCGGGGAGCGGCGGGGAAACGCCAGGACCCCGCACGCTGCGAAGAGCAGGCAGGCAATCAGTACTCCGCTCATTGTCAGCGGCCCCGCTCGAGCTTCAGAGCCAGCGCCTCCCACGCCGGCCCACGCTCCGATACCGCTCCCCGTCGCGCGAGCGCAGTTCTGACCACCAGATCACCGCCGGCGGTCCTCTCGAGGACGCCGACCTCCGAGACGGTGCGGCCGCTGCCTGCCCGGACGACGTGGACGATGACGTCGAGGGCGTTAGCCGCCTGCTGCGCCAGGGGCTGCGCTTCCATCCCGGCCAGGGCTGCGAGCGCGGAAAGCCGGGCAGGAACGCTCGCCGCAGAATTTGCATGAATTGTTCCACCGGCGCCGTCGTGCCCCGTGTTCATGGCTGCCAGAAGTTCGCGGACCTCGGCGCCGCGGCACTCGCCGACAATCAGTCTGTCCGGCCGCATCCGCAGCGCCTGACGTACCAGTTCAGCCAGATCCACGGATCCGCTGCCCTCAAGGTTCCCGTGCCTGCTTTGGAGTCCGATGGCATGGGGATGTGCAGGACTGAGTTCAGCGGAATCCTCGACCGTGACCAGGCGTTCATTGGACCCGCTGAGCGACAGCAGGGCAGCGAGCAGGGTTGTCTTCCCCGTACCCGTAGCGCCGCTGATCAGGAAGTTCAAACGCTTGCTCACGATCCCTCGCAGTACCGAGGCCATCTGAGCATCCAACGCCCCGGAGGACACGAGCTCGTCGAAGGAATAGTGCCTCTGCCGTTGGATACGGATGGAGAGTAGTGTCCCCGTTGTGGAAAGCGGCGGGAGGACGGCGTGCACCCGGAACCGGTCCAGCCGCACATCAACGCAGGGGTTGCCGTCATCAAGCCTGCGACCGCCCGCTGCAACCAGGCGTGTGGCAAGTGCGCGCACATCAGCATCGCTGGAGAAGGTGAGATCCCTGCGCTGCAAACCGCCGCCGCTGTCAACCCAGACTGCGCCTGGACCGTTGACCAGGATGTCCGTGACTTCCGGGTCCTCCGCGAGCCGCTGTAGTGGTCCCAGCCCCTGCAACTCAGCGCGGACGCGGTCGAGGGTCCGGAATGCGCCCTCGGACCCCAGTAGGCGCCCGGTCGACTGGACTGCGGCAGCGAGCCGGGCTCCGGTGACGGGCTCTGCTTCATTGAGCACGGCGTCCCGTACCTGCGCAACCATGGCGGCGTCTGCCGGCAGGGCATCAGCGCGGACACTGCGGGCTCTGACCTGCTGATTCATGCGATGGCCTTGTTCGCCCCGGGAAGCACCGTGTCGAGGACTGAGCGGGCGCAAGCCCGCACGGCGCGATGCCTTGCCAGATCCAGTACCCTCCCCTGGTTTTCGCTGCCGACGGCGGCACGAAAGTAAGGCAGATACCCGGCGTTCGGCACACCGATGGCATCTGCCACCCGATCCGGGTCGAGGTCCGGGCCCAGCGGACCGCGGACGAGGGCCCGGACGGGCAACGGCTGCAGCTGCGCGACGAGCGCGCGGGCAGCCGAAATAGCGCGGACACGGCCGGGTACAACGATGAGGACGCTGTCACAGTACGGAAGCAGTGATCCGTCAGCCGACCATCCTCGCGCAACGTCTACCACCGTCAGATTGAACGCTCCCCGCGCCGCCTCCATAATGGGAGGTACTGCTGCTGATGCGAGAATTCCCGGGGCGGGCGGCTCGGTGCCCATGGACAGCAGCGAGAAGCCGCCGAGCGACGGCAGCGCATGAATCAGCTGTTCCGGGTTCAACGTTCCGCGGACTTCGCCAAGATCCGGCCACCGTACGCCCGGCACGGATTCACCGCCGAGAGAGAGCTCGAGCCCACCACCGAAGGGATCACCGTCCACAAGGAGCGGGTGCAGTTCCCGTGAGGCCGCGGACGCAGCCAACCAAACACTGATTGTGCTGGCACCTACCCCGCCGACGGCCCCCAACACACCGACGACCGTTCCCTCATCACGGACACGCTGCAGCATGCCCAGATGCTCAGCCAGCCAGCCGGCAGCCTGCGGAAGGATAGCCACGCGATCGGCATTGCACCGCGAGGCAGCCGTCCACGCTGCCGCCTCATCACTGTCAAGACCAACGACGATCACCGCGCAGCCCGAGACAGCATGCCGCGCACTGTTGCAGTCCAACAGCACGACGGCGGGACGTAGCGCCAGCGCCTCGCCCACCGTTGAAACACTTGTGAGGGCAAGCCCCGCAGCAACCGCCACGCGCGCCACCTCATCGCGGACGCGTTGTGAGGAGGTGACCAGCACGACGGCGGCCGATTCAGCTGCTGGGATCCACGAAGACATACAGCCAGCCTGCCCTCCAGAGTGCACCGGGTCATGCCGCTGGCGGCGTATGTGGATATCTTCAGCAGAAGTGGAGGAACTGTGGGCAACGGCCGGAGCCTCCTGGTGGCCGCCAACGAAACCGCGGGGGAAAAGGTGGGCAACAATAGGAGGCGTGTATATCGTCCTTGCACCGCCGTCTGGCGGGCAGCGCCTGAGCGGAGTGGACGATGCCCAGGCAGCGTTTGTACCGGTGGACTCAGCGGGAGCGCCCACGGCAGACGCCGTCGTCGTTCCTGCAATGAACATCGAGGAGACCGTCCGGGAACTGGAGCGGCCGGGAATCCGCTGGGTGTGGGACAGCACACGCACCTGGTACCCGCGCATGCTCGCCGCAGGCGTCACCGTTGAGCGTTGCCACGACGTATCGCTCAGCAGGGAGATACTGCGCCACTCCCCCTCCTGCGCAGGAACGGAGTACGGCAACCGCCTGCAGTCCCGCCCCGATGAAGCCGAGGACGCGAACCCCGTCCGGGTGCTGCCGCCCGTGGCAGCGTCGCCTCTCCAGGGCAGCCTGTTCGAGGCGGCACAGCCTGCCGGCGGCGCAGACGCACTTCAGGTAGCGGCGGAATTCGCTGAGCAACAGCAAGCGCTCAAAAACAGCGACCGACCAGCACAGCTGGCCCTGCTGGTCGCAGCTGAGTCCGCCGGCGCACTCATCGCCGCCGAGATGGAGTTTCACGGCATTCCGTGGCGCGCAGACCTCCACGACGAGCTGCTCACCTCCCAGCTCGGGCCCCGCCCGCGGGAAGGCCATCGACCTGCAGAGCTTGAGCGCCTGGCGGCTGAACTGCGCGGGGCTCTCAACAATCCCCGGTTCAACCCGGATTCTCCGCAGGAACTACTGCGCGCGCTGCACCGGGCGGGCATCGAAGTGTCCTCGACAAGGTCCTGGGAACTCCAACGCCACACACATCCCGCCATTGCGCCGCTGCTGCAGTACAAGAAACTTTCCCGCCTCCTCACCGCCAATGGCTGGACCTGGCTGGACACCTGGGTACATGGCGGCAGGTTCCGTCCCGAGTACATTGTCGGCGGCAGCATGTCGGGGCGCTGGGCGTCCAATGGCGGCGGCGCCCTGCAAATTCCGCGCCAGGTACGTGATGCCGTCCGCCCGGACCCGGGCCATGTGCTGATTGTCGCTGACGCCGCACAACTTGAACCACGCGTACTTGCTGCGCTCGGCAAGGATTCCGCGCTGGCGACGGCCGGCCGCGGGCTGGACCTGTACCAGGGCATTGCAGACCAGGGCTTCGGCGGCGACCGCGCCAAGGCCAAACTTGCGATGCTCGGAGCTATGTATGGCGCCACCACCGGTGAATCCGGCCGTCTGATGCCCCAGTTGACCCGCACCTACCCTCAAGCAATCTCCGTGGTTGAGGCAGCAGCACGAACCGGCGAGGCGGGCGGCGTCGTCGCAAGTTTCCTCGGCAGGGGCTGCCCTCCGCCGTCGGAACGGTGGCTCGCCGCTCAGCGCACCAGCAGCGCCGCCGAGCAGCAACGCGCTGATTCCCTCGCTCGATCGCGCGGCCGCTTCACACGCAACTTCGTGGTCCAGGCCACTGCCGCGGAATGGGCACTGTGCTGGCTGGCGGAATTACGACGACGGCTACGGGCCGGAGCTGCCGACTTCAGCAGTGCGCACATCGTCTTCTTCCTGCATGACGAGGTGATGCTGCATGTCCCGGCCGAGCTGGCCGACCGGGTATCGGCGATGGTCACCGAGGCTGCTCGGTCCGCCGCGCACCTGATGTTCGGCCACATCCCGGTGGAGTTCCCGGTGAACGTTGAGGTGGTGAACTCCTACGCCGATGCGAAGTAGCTGGACGGCAAAGTAGCGGCGAAATAACTGGATGACCGCCAGCTAGAGAGGCGCGTCCCGCTCCCGGTTCTCGTCCCAGGGCTGGGCCCAGCCCAGTCCGTCAAAGAGCCGTGACAGCAGGAGCCCGGTGAAGCCCCAGATGGTGATGCCGTCGATGGTGAAAGCAGGCGTGCTGTGCTTGCGCCCGTTACGCCTGACCACCGCCGTGAAGCGCACCTCGTCCGACAGCAGGTCCGCTACCGGCGCGCGGAACACATGTGATGATTCCGCGTGGTCCACCACGCGCACCGGGGTGGGAGACGCCCACCATCCGAGCACCGGCGTCACTAGATAGTTGCTGACGGGCAGGCCGACTACCGGCAGCGCGCCCAGGATTTCCACACCTGCGGGATCCAACCCGGTCTCTTCCTCAGCCTCACGCAGGGCTGCGGCGGCGGGACTGGCGTCGTCGTCGTCGATTTTCCCGCCGGGGAACGCCACCTGGCCGGGATGGCTGCGCAAGGTTCCCGCGCGCGTCACGAACAGGACATCAAGATCGTCGGGGACGGCAGCGGAATGGGTCCTGGCGGGTCTGTCGTCGAGGTGTCCAAAGAGGATAAGGACCGCGGCAGGCCGCGCGGTTCCCAGGTCGATCCCGCGGAGCTGCCAGGACTCGGTGGTTTCCGCGCCCGGGCCGATGGGGGCTGCCCGTTCGGCGAAAGCTTTCAACTCAGCGTAAGCGCTCATGCGCTCAACGTGTGCCCGGCAGCCAGCAGCTCGGCGCGGGACGCGCCCTCCAGCATGCGGCGGTGAAGCTCCTCGCGACCGGGGGCCAGCTCATACTTGAGCAACTTCCGTGCCTTCTCCGGATCCACCTCGCCTTCTCCGTAGGAGGGGCAGAGCGATGCCACCGGGCACGCACCGCACGCCGGCTTCTTGGCGTGACAGATGCGGCGGCCGTGGAAAATCACCCGATGGGAGAGCATGGTCCAGTCCTTCCGATCGAAGAGCGCGGCGACCTCCGACTCCACTTTCACCGGGTCATCCTCCGTGGTCCAGCCGAATCGCCGGGACAGTCGGCCAAAATGGGTATCGACCGAGATCCCCGGAATCCCGAAGGCGTTCGCGAGGACCACATTGGCGGTCTTGCGGCCCACACCCGGGAGCGTGACGAGGTCTTCGAGACGGCCGGGCACGTCTCCGTCGAATTCATCAACGATTCTGGTAGCGAGAGCGAGAAGGCTCCTCGACTTGGCCCGGAAGAATCCCGTGGGACGGATCATGTCCTGGAGCTCATCTTCCGCGGCTTCAGCGAGGCTGCGTGCGTCGGGGTAGCGGGCAAACAGCGCCGGGGTGGTCAGATTGACACGGACATCCGTGGTCTGGGCGGACAGGACCGTTGCAACCAGCAGCTCGAACGGGTTGCGGAAGTCCAGTTCCGCAACGGCGTAAGGGTAGGTTTCGGCCAGAATCCGATGAATCTTTCGTGCGCGGCGCTTCAGTGCAATTGGAGATACGTCCACGCCGGCCCGTCCTTCCTCGTAGTTCCTACCGGCCCGTTGCTATCCCTCGGTGGGGGCCCGCTCGATGTTCCGCAGATCCCTCATGACGCCAACACGGCCGGTGCGCTTGTCCTGAACGAGGAACTCGTGTCCGCGGTCCTCGATGCCGACTTCCCAGTCGCCGGGCTGAAGTACGAACAGCGGCGCGCCCGTCTGCTCGTCAACCACTGAACGGGGTGTCCCAACGGCGAACCAGAAAGCCTCAAGCATGGGCTCGTCCTCATCAGCGTCACGGGTAGCCGAGATGGATTCCGTACGGGGATGAGAGGAGTGCTCATCCCCAGTGTCGTTAGAGCGCTGCGCAACGGGGTGAGCCGCCGTTCTGTCCGGCGTGGTTCCCTCGATCCTGGGTTGCGCGGCGGTAGCTGCCGGCGCGGCGGACTCCGTTGGCGCGACAGAGGCAGCGGGTGCAGAAGACGCAGCGGATCCAGCGGTACCCGCGGACTCCGCGTGCGTCCCGGAAGGAGCGGTCGCTGCGGACGTCGCCAAATCCTCAGCGCCGGAATCTGCCGGCACGGCCGGGGCGGGAGCGGCGCCGGACTGCGCTGCTGGTTCCGTGGCTTCAGGAGACGCCGCTGCAGAAGTCTCAGCGTGCGCTGCAGAGCCCGCGGTCTGACGTGCTGAATCTTGCACCGGATCCTGCTGCGCGGAAGGTTCCTGCCCGGAAGGTTCCTGCACCGAGGGACTTTGGGCGGCACCCGATCCCTGGCCAGCCGCATATCCCGCGACGGCGTAACCGGCACTGTATCCGGCGCTGCTCGGGCCACTCGCAGTTGATTCCCCTGAGGAGGACGGGCTGTGCCAGCCGCTGACCTTCTCCGCCGGGACCGGCTTGGGCGGGCGCTGCTTCGCGGGCAGCGCTTCCCTGGCAATGGGATGAGCGGACGACGACGGACGGCCGGCGAAATCGGGCCTGAACAGGCCAATATGCGGGCCGCCGACGGTGGCCACAAGGAATCCGACCGATCCGAGCAGAGCAATCAGCGCACCGATCTCGAACGTCGTGACCGTCTGGAGAAAGAAAAACGCTGCGGCAAACGCCGCCGCAACCGAAGCGAACTGGTCAACGGAGAGAGAACCGACGCGCAGCCGCTTGCTGCCCTGGCGGCGGGCCACCAGCAGCACCAGCGCAGCGACGGGCAGGAGAATGCCGATACCCAGAAAGAAGAGGGAAAACGTGCGCCACAGGTTGACGCCGTCAACGAACGGCAGGATGGTTCCGACAAACATCACCAGCACGGAGACACCGATGACGGTTTCACGCAGGGTGAAGGGGCCGGCTACCGCCTCGGGTCCGTGTTCGGTAGGTCCGGCGGACGGCGAAACATCAGCAGGGGCTTCGGACCGGCCGGATTGCTGCACCGGCGAGCTGTGCGCGGTGTCTGCGCCGCCGTCGTACTGGCGCTGTTCGGTCATGTCTGGATTCTCCGTTTCAATAACGGCGGTGGGTGCCGCAGTCGAAGGTGCCGAAGGCGTTGAGCCGGATTCGGATTTCTTTGACAACCCTAGTCAACGCCCACTTCCTTTCCTACCAATGATGGGACATGTCGGGTCCGCGCGCCCACCGCTCACCGCAGAATCCGTGCCTTTCGCATCTGCTGTGTGACCGGTGGCACACGGTTTGGGGGAGGTCGCCACTACTGTGGAACACAGCACATTCGCGGGCCGACTGAGTCTGTTCAAGCCCGCCTGAAGTACCGATTGGCCGAAGGGGCTCACAATGTCTGAAGACACCCGGATTTCCACTGGTGACGCGTTTGAAAATCTGCTTCACGAGGAACGACGCTTCCCGCCGAGCGAGGATTTCGCTGCCCATGCCATTGCCACGGCCGAACTGTATGAGCAGGGCAAGGAAGGCCCTGGATTCTGGGCACGCCAGGCTCGGGAACTACTGACCTGGCATGAGGATTTCTCGCAGGCCCTGGACTGGTCTGAGGCTCCCTTCGCCAAATGGTTCGTCGGCGGGAAGGTCAACGCCGCCTACAACGCGCTTGACCGCCATGTTGAGCAGGGCCGCGGGGACCGCGTTGCCATCCACTTCGAAGGTGAGCCGGGTGACACCCGCACGTACACCTACGCTGAGCTCACCACCGCAGTGAAAAAGGCTGCCAACGCCTTCGAATCGCTCGGGGTGGCGAAGGGCGACCGCGTGGCGGTTTACCTGCCGATGATTCCCGAGGCAGTCATTACCATGCTGGCCTGCGCCCGTATCGGCGCCGTCCACTCGGTGGTCTTCGGCGGATTTTCGGCCGACGCCCTCCGCAGCCGGATTGACGATGCCGAAGCCAAACTGGTGGTCACATCCGACGGCACCTACCGCCGCGGCAAGCCCAGCGCCCTCAAGCCCGCCGTCGATGGCGCTCTTGAACGTCCCGGACACACCGTCGAGAACGTGGTGGTGGTTAAACGGAACGGGGAGCCGGTCGAATGGACCGAGGGGCGGGACACCTGGTGGGATGACGTCGTGGGGCCGGCATCGGATGAGCACACCGCTGAAGGGCACGATTCAGAGCATCCGCTTTTCATCCTCTACACCTCCGGCACCACCGGAAAGCCAAAGGGCATCCTGCACACCACGGGCGGCTTCCTCACGCAGACAGCGTTCACGCAGAAGTACACCTTCGACCTGCACCCCGAGACCGATGTCTTCTGGTGCACCGCGGACATCGGCTGGGTTACCGGCCACAGTTACGTTGCGTACTCACCGCTGGTGAACGGCGCTACCCAGCTGATGTATGAAGGCACGCCTGACACCCCGCACCAGGGCCGTTGGTGGGAACTGATCGAGAAGTACAAGGTCTCCATCCTCTACACCGCTCCCACAGCCATCCGCACCTTCATGAAGTGGGGACGGGACATCCCGGCCAAATTTGATCTCTCCTCCATCCGGGTCCTCGGCTCGGTCGGTGAACCCATCAACCCCGAAGCGTGGATGTGGTACCGGGAGATTATCGGCGGCAACGGCGGACGCTCGGATACCCGCGCTCCGATTGTGGACACATGGTGGCAGACCGAAACCGGGGCGCACATGGTGTCCCCGCTGCCCGGGGTCACGGCGTGCAAGCCCGGGTCTGCGCAGGTGGCAATGCCCGGCATCGCCGTGGACGTGGTGGACGAGATGGGCCAGTCGGTGCCCAACGGTTCCGGCGGCTACCTGGTGATCCGTGAACCGTGGCCCGCGATGCTGCGCGGAATCTGGGGAGACCCGGAGCGGTTCAAGGAGACCTACTGGTCCCGCTTCGACAACATGTACTTCGCCGGAGACGGCGCCAAGCGCGATGAAGACGGCGACATCTGGCTGCTCGGCCGCGTGGATGACGTCATGAATGTCTCCGGGCACCGGTTGTCCACAACGGAAATCGAGTCCGCGCTGGTGAGCCACCCATCGGTGGCGGAGGCTGCCGTCGTCGGTGCCTCTGATGAGACCACCGGTGAGGCTGTGGTTGCGTTCGTGATTCTGCGCGGCTCCGCAGCTCAGGACGACGACGTCGTTACCACCCTGCGCAATCACGTTGCCAAGGAGATCGGGCCGATTGCCAAACCCCGCAACATCCTCGTGGTCCCGGAGCTGCCCAAAACCCGCTCCGGGAAGATCATGCGCCGCCTGCTCAAGGACGTGGCGGAAGGCCGCGAGGTCGGCGACGCGACCACGCTGTCGGATCCAACGATCATGCAGCAGATCGCCGCGTCGCTGCGGAAGTAGCGCTTGCGCCTGACGATTACGCCAAAGGCGGGCTGAGCGCCGGATTGCCACCCTCAGGGGAGGCGGTCCGGCGCCCGCAGTGTGAGGTGCGTCAACCGGCACTGTGACCTTGCCCGGGAAAGCTGGCCGCGCCAGGGTCGCGGCGAGGACAATTCTGAAGCGTGTCCACCTCTACCGCACCCCGCCCGACGCCGGCCACCCGCCCAGGAATGGCCCGGAAGACCGCCGCTGCGTCCTTCGTCGGAACCGCCCTTGAGTCCTATGACTTCTACGTTTTCGGCACTGCAGCCGCGCTCGTGTTCAATGAGGTCTTCTTCGCCGCCCAGGACCCCCTCGCGGGCACCCTCTCGGCGTTCCTGATCTTCGCGATGGGCTTCGTGGCCCGCCCGCTGGGAGCCATCCTCTTCGGTCACCTCGGCGACCGGATCGGCCGGAAGAAAACCCTCATCTGGACCATCCTGCTGATGGGCCTGGCTACGGGTTCTGTGGGGCTCCTCCCTGATTACAGCGTCATCGGCGTGTGGGCGCCCATCATCCTCACCGTGCTGCGCCTGCTCCAGGGTCTGTCGCTGGGCGGCGAGTGGGGCGGATCCATCCTGATCGCCACGGAGCATGCCAGCCCTCGGAAGCGCGCCCTGTACGCGGCCATTCCCCAGCTCGGCTCGCCCGTGGGCACCATGCTGATCTCGCTGATCTTCCTCATCCTCGCGGTGACCGTACCGGACGTCATGACCACGTGGGGCTGGCGCATCCCGTTCCTCCTTGCGTTCCCGTTCCTCGCCGTCGCGCTCTACCTGCGCCTGGCAATCGATGAGACGCCGGTCTTCCGGACCACCAAAAAGGTGCGCGTACCGCTGGTGAGCGTGCTGCGCTCCCAACCGGTCGCCGTCGTCGTTGCCACGGCGTCCGCCGTCCTCGGGATCGGCTCCTACTTCCTCATGGTTTCCTACACGCAGGCCTACGGAACCGAGCGGCTGGGACTATCGCAGGAAACAGTGCTGAACGCGGCGCTCATCGGTTCACTACTGCAGCTTGCAACCATCCCGGCCTTCGGCTGGCTGGCCATGAAAATCGGGTCGGCGAAGGTCGTGGCCGGCGGGGCGATCGGCACCGCGCTGATCGCTTTCCCGCTGTACTGGGTCATCAGCATTGCGGACGCTCCGCTCTACGTTGCCGCGATCCTGCTCGGCGGAATCCTGCCCACCGCAAGCTGGGCAGCGCTTGGCGGCCTGATGGCGGACCTCTTCGAACCGAGCACCAGCTTCACCGCGCTTTCCTTCTCCTACAGCATTGCCGCGATCGTGGCCGGTTTTGCGCCGTCGATCACGCAGGCATTCGGTGCGGCGACAGACGGCGCATGGTGGCATCCCGGCGTCGTGCTGGCTCTCATGAGCCTCGTGACCGTTGCCGGCGCGACGGCGGCAGCACGCCTCCGCCGGCCTGTGCCCGCCCTCGACTGACGCCCGCCAAACGGCGGGTCCACCGCTGACGAATCAGGCATAGTTAAGCCATGGCGACCACTACCCTGCTGATCCTCAACGGCCCCAACCTGAACCTGCTTGGCACCCGTGAACCGGGTGTCTACGGCTCCCACACGCTCGACGACGTTGAGAACCTCTGCGCCTCCGCCGCCGGTGCTCACGGGTGGGCCGTCAACTGCAGGCAGTCGAACCATGAGGGTGATCTTGTCGACGCCATCCAGGGCGCTGCCGGAACAGCAGACGGAATTGTTCTCAATGCCGGCGCCTACACCCACACCTCGGTAGCGCTGAGGGACGCAGTCAGCGCGGTGGGCCTGCCGATCGTCGAGGTGCACATCAGCAACGTGCACCGCCGGGAGGAATTCCGGCACCAGTCCTACCTCTCCCCCGTGGTCGATGCGGTGATTGTGGGCGCCGGCGTGGACGGCTACCGGATGGCCATCGACCACCTGGTGCGCAAACTGACGCGCCATGACCTGATGCAGGGCGGTTATGAGGGACGATAGAGCTATGACGGAAATCACCTCTATCGACGACGTTGTCGATGACGCCAAGAATGCCCCCATGCTTCAGGTGAAGAACCTGGCAGTCAGCTTCCGCACCACCTACGGCGAGGTACACGCCGTCGAGGATGCGAGCTTCACCCTCCACCGCGGACAGACGCTGGCCATCGTGGGCGAGTCGGGTTCGGGCAAATCGACGACGGCGATGGCCTGCATCGGCCTGCTGCCCGGCAATGGGCGGGTCACCAGCGGAAGCATCCTCTTCGAGGGCAGGGACCTCGTTCCCCTTCCGGAGTCCGCGATGCGCACCATCCGCGGCCGGGCTATCGGCCTGGTGCCTCAGGACCCCATGTCAAACCTCAACCCGGTCGCGAAAATCGGCACCCAGGTGGCGGAAACCCTGCTGGTGCATGGGCTCGCGGACAAGAAGAACGTCAAGGAACGCGTGGTCGAGGTGCTCTCCGCTGCCGGCCTGCCCGACGCCGCGGACCGCGCCAAGCAGTACCCGCACGAGTTCTCCGGCGGCATGCGCCAGCGCGCGCTGATCGCCATCGGGCTCGCGTGCCGTCCGCGCCTGCTGATCGCCGATGAGCCGACCAGCGCCCTCGACGTCACCGTGCAGCGCACTATCCTCGACCAGATCGACACGATGACCGAGCAGCTCGGAACCTCGGTGCTGCTCATCACCCATGACCTCGGTCTGGCCGCGGAGCGCGCGTCGGAGCTCGTGGTGATGCACCGCGGCCGTGTAGTTGAAACCGGTCCCGCTGCCCACCTCCTCAACGATCCCAAACACCCCTACACGCAGTCACTGGTCCGGGCCGCACCGAGCGTGGCGGCGGTCCGCCTGCGTCCGGGCGCCTATCACGAGGACGCCGCGAAGCGCTCCGCTGCGGCGCAGGCAGCCTTTGAGGAGCATCAGGCAGACGACGACTCCGTTGACGAGGCCGCGCCGACGAACAACATCGTCGAGATCCGTGACTTGACGAAGATCTACAAACGCCGCGGCAGCTCCGAAGACTTCTACGCCGCGAAGAATGTCACGCTGGACATTCCCCGGGGCCAGACCGTCGCCATCGTGGGTGAGTCTGGCTCAGGCAAGACGACGACGGCGCGCATGCTCCTGAAGCTCATCGAACCCACCTCGGGCACCATGAAGTTCGACGGCATGGACGTGGCGGCCCTCGACAAGGCGCAGCTCGCCGATTTCCGCCAGCGCGTGCAACCTGTCTTTCAGGATCCGTACTCCTCACTGAACCCCATGTTCACCATCGAGCGGATCGTTGAGGAACCCCTCAACGCCTATAAACGCGGCTCGAAGAAGGAGCGCGCTGCCCGCGTACGCGAGCTCATGGACCAGGTGTCCCTGCCGCACAACGCGCTGCGGCGTTACCCTTCGGAGTTGTCCGGCGGCCAGCGGCAGCGCGTCGCCATCGCCCGGGCCCTCGCGCTGAAGCCGGAACTGATCGTCTGCGACGAGCCCGTCTCCGCCCTCGACGTGCTGGTGCAGGCACAGATCCTCAAGCTTCTGGGTGACCTCCAGTCCGAGCTGGGCCTGAGCTACCTGTTCATCTCCCACGACCTCGCTGTTGTGCGGCTCATCTCCGACTACGTCTGCGTCATGAAGGACGGCGAGCTGGTTGAAGCGGCGAGCTCCGAGGAAGTCTTCCAGAACCCGCGCCACCCCTACACCCGGAAGCTCCTGGCTTCCATCCCGGGCAACGAACTCAATATCGCCTGACCCCTCCTCCGAGGGCCCTTCTGTGGGAACTTTTGCGCACCTCCGGCGACTTCTGACGCCCAGAAGCCGCCGGAGCTGCACAAAAGTTCCTTAACGTACGACGACGGCCGGTCACCTTCGCTTCGAAAGGTGACCGGCCGCGTCGTCCTCTGCTTTTCGTGAAAGATCTACTTCTGGCGGGTCTTCGGGTCCAGCGCTTCGCGCAGCGATTCGCCCAGCAGGGTGAATCCGAGCGCAGTGATGGCGATACACGCACCGGGCAGGAACGCCAGGTATGGATCCGAGGCCAGCTCCCGCTGTGCGTAGGTCAGCATGCGGCCCCATTCGGCTGTCTGCGGAACCCCGCCGCCGAGCCCCAGGAAGGACAGGGCAGCGGCGTCGATCACGGCTGTCGCAAGGGACAGTGTCGCCTGCACGATCACCGGCCCCACGCTGTTGGGCAGCAGGTGGCTCATGGTGATGGTGCGCTTGCTCAGGCCGAGCGTCTGCGCTGCCAGGATGTAGTCCGAACCACGCTGCGAGAGCATGGATGAACGCAGCAGGCGCGCGAAGATCGGCAGCTGCGAGGCACCGATTGCGATCATCACCGCGTAGGGCCCCTGTCCCAGAATGGCCGCGATACTGACGGCGAGGAGCAGGTTCGGGACGGACAGCAGAATGTCCACGAAGCGCATGATGACGCTGTCCACCCAGCCGCCCAATCCACCGGCAAGCAGCCCGAGCAGCATTCCGCCGGCCAGGCCGATCGCCGTCGAAATGACGCCGATCAGCAGCGACGCCTGCGCCCCCCAGATCAGTTTGCTGAGCACATCACCACCGAAACGGTCGAGGCCCAACGGGTACTCCGCGAGTTCGCCGGGTCCGGGGATGTTGGTCGGGGTGATTTCCGTGCGCCCGGGCAGTGCTTCCCCGCCGTAGGGTGCAAGGATCGGCGCCAGCGCGGCGACCAGGAGGAACAGCCCGATGATGATCGCGCCGGCAATCGCCTGCGGGTTTCGGCGCAGCCGTCGGAACGCGTCTTTCCAGAGGCCGGTGCCGCCGCCCTCGGCGAGGCTCGGATCAGTGGTCGGAGAAGTTGGCCCGCCCGCGGCGGGAGGCAATACTGTGCTCATTGCACACGCACCCTTGGATCGATGACGGAGTACGAAACGTCAACCAGGAGGTTGATCAGGGCGTACAGGATCGCGATGAAGATGACGAAGCCCTGCAGCACCGGATAGTCCAGTTCAAAGATGGCGTCGCGGAGGAAACTTCCGATGCCGGGGAAGGCGAACACCGTTTCGGTGAGGACCGCACCTGAAATGAGCAGGCCGGTCTGCAGGCCAATGGTCGTCACGACCGGGAGCATCGCGTTGCGCAGGATGAACCGGCTTCGAATTGTTCTTTCCATGAGGCCCTTTGCGCGGGCCGTCCGAACGTAATCGGCGTTCTGCACTTCCAGCACCGAAGCGCGCGTGATGCGCACAATGATGGCCAGCGGGATGGTTCCCAGTGCGAGCCCCGGAAGGATCAGGTGCTGGAAGGCGTCCCACGCGGCGTCGTACTCGCCCGTCAGGATGCCGTCCAGCACATAGAAATCCGTGACGTGCGTCGCGTTGATGCGCGGATTCTGGCGTCCATCCGGCGGCAGGATGGGCCACTGGATGGCGAACAGGTACTTGAAGATGAAGGCCAGGAAGAAGACCGGAACAGTGATGCCGATCAGGCTGAGGACTACCGAACCATGATCGACAAGCTTGCCGTAATGGCGGGCGGCCATATAGCCCAGCGGGATACCGACGCCGATCGCGAAGATCAGCGCCACCACGCTCAGTTCAAGCGTGGCCGGGAAGCGTGTTGCGAACTCTTCCAGTACGGGACGGCCCGTGATGATCGAGGTGCCGAAATCGCCCTGCAGCAGTTTACCCATGTAGGTGAAGTACTGGAGGAGGATCGGTTCGTCGAAACCGTACAGTTCGTTGACGCGGGCGACCGCTTCCGGGGTTGCCCGCTCGCCCAGCAGGGCTGTTGCAGGCCCGCCCGGCAGGCCTCGAACCCAGAGAAAAAGCAGGACCGAAAGTCCAAACAGGGTCGGAACGAGCAGGGCGAGGCGTTTACCAATGACGCGAAGCACGAGGTCCTTTCAACAGTGTGGCATCGAGTGGACGAGAGCAAACAAAAGCGGAGGGACCGATGGGCCGGTCCCTCCGCCAGAGTTGTTACTCGTTCAGTTCGATCATGTTGAAGACTTCGTCATTGACGGGGCTCGCCGGGTAGGAATCTACCCGCGGAGCGAACGCCAGGGACGGCGCCGGGTGCGCCAGCGGAATCGCCGGGTTGAACTGGGCGATCTGCTCGTTGATCTCCTCGTACGTGGCGGTCTGCTCCTCGCGGTCAGTCATGCCGCGAGCCTCGCTGAGTGCGTTGAACAGTTCCGGATTGTCGAAGCCGAACTCGGGCTTCTCCTGGCCGAAGAAGACGCCGATGAAGTTGTCGGTGTCGTTGTAGTCGCCGGTCCAGCCGAGCAGGTGGATGCCGTGGTTCTCGGTGCCCTGAATGCGGTCGAGGTAGTCAGGCGTCCAGACATCCGGCGCCGGGGTGACCGTGATACCGACGTCCTTGAGCTGGTCGCTGAGGTTCGTGAACACCTGCTCCGGAGTAGGCATGTACGGGCGGGAGACGTCAGTCGGGTAGTTGAACTGGACCTCGAAGCCGTCCGGGTAGCCGGCCTCGGCCAGCAGTTCCTTGGCGCGCTCAGGATCATACTCGTACGTGGTGATGTCCTCGTTGTAGCCGTCCACAACATCGGGGATGAACTGGGTGGCCAGCTGGGTTCCCTCGGGCAGCGTCTGGTCGATCAACGCCTGCTTGTCGATTGCGTGGTGGATGGCCTCGCGGACCAGCGGATCACTCAGCTCTTCGACGGCGTGGTTGATGCCGAGGTAGAGGATGGTGAACGGATCGCGCGGAACGATCATGAACCCTTCCTCCTCAAGAACGGGAATGTCCGCCGGGGAGACGAGGTCGAAACCGTCGACGGTTCCGGCCTGCAGCGCCTGGGTGCGTGCCTGCGGGTCATCGATGATGCGGAAGATGACCGTCTGGACGTCGCCCTGCTCGCCCC
Organism: Arthrobacter sp. PTI12; assembly: GCF_056679915.1. NCBI lineage: Bacteria > Bacillati > Actinomycetota > Actinomycetes > Micrococcales > Micrococcaceae > Arthrobacter > Arthrobacter sp. PTI12. Next base: position 3,121,733 of record NZ_CM155256.1, read on the forward strand.
AGTACTCCTCGTTGGCGGTGACGGTGAGGTCTGCGCCGACGTTCCAGGAGTCAAACTTGAACGGACCGGTTCCCACCGGGTGGCCTTCCGCGTACTCGCTCAGCTGGGGAGCTTCGGAGGAACCTCCGATGTCATCGGCGTTGAACTCCTGCAGCGCGGTGGGGCTCTGCATGGCGAATGCCGGCAGGGACAGAGCGGGGATGAACCCGGCAAACGGCTTGGCAAGCGTGACGGTGGCCTCGAGGTCCCCGTTCACTTCGCAGGACTCATACACCGCAGCGTCCGGCGAATCAGCGAAGCCGCGGAACAGGTTGTTGTAGTAGTAGGACACCGACGGCGCCTGGGCCAGACCGGTGAAGTTGTACCAGCGGTCAAAGTTGAAGCAGACGGCTTCGGCGTTGAACTCGGTGCCGTCGTGGAAGGTCACGCCTTCCTTCAGCGCGAACGTGGTGGACAGTCCGTCCTCGGATGTTTCCCATGATTCCGCCAGCAACGGTGCCGGGTCTGCCGTGCCCGGCTCGACGCCTACAAGGCCCTCGAAAATCTGCCGGCTGACGCGGAAGGACTCGCCGTCGCTCGCGAAGGCGGGGTCAAGCGATGCTGGGTCGGACGAGGCCGCGAAGACGAAAGTCGAGTCGACCTCGCCCTCCGCCGCTGCGCCGCCGTCCTCTTCACGCTGGCTCTGGACGCAGCCGCTGAGCAGCAGAGCGCTGATTGCGGCGCCGGCAGTAATGGCGGCAGCGCGCTTCTTTGTGGGATGCTTCCCCCGCGCCGATGTGCTTGTGAACATTAAGTGCTCCTGATGATCTGTTACCTGGCGGACACGTCACTGTGCCCGGGCGGCGCACGGGCAGGCCGTGTTGCCTAATGTGACGAGCCTAACTCCCAGCGCGGGCGCATGCAGTATTTCCCGCCAGCAAGCGATCACGATTTGGTTAAGCGCCGGCACTTCCTAGCGTTCGGTGCACTGCCCGGCGGACACGGTTTCACTGAGCGCTGCCGCCTGTTCGACGACCGGACGGAGCTCCTCCAACGTCAGCGCGTACCCCACTGGCACATCAGCCGTGGATTTCGCAAAGATGACTCCGGCGACGCGGCCCTCCATGTCCAGGAGCGGTCCGCCGGAATTCCCCTGCTGAACGTTTGCGGCGAGCGTGTAGACGTCGATCGCCGTCGGGTCAGCACCGTAGATATTCTCGACAAGGACGTCGGACCGGTTCTGGATGCTTGCCGGCTGAACCTGGAACGGCCCGCCCGCTGGGTATCCGGCGAAGGCCGCGGTGTCCCCGGTTTCGAGGTCCTCCCCGAGTGCAAGCGGCGCGCGGTCCAGGCCGTCCACAGCGATCACGGCGATGTCCCTCACCGGATCGAAATAGACAACGCTTCCCGGCACTGCGCCTGCACCGGGAACCTCGACGACCGGCTGGTTTACCCCTGCTACCACATGGGCGTTGGTCACTACCCGACCCGGCGCGACGATGAATCCGGACCCGGTTTGGTTCTGGCCGCACTGGTAGGCGGTTCCGGCGATGCGCAGGACCGATTGGGATGCGGTGGCGAGCGCCGGTGTGTCCACTGATGCATCCGGTACCGGAGCCGGGCTGGCCGGCGCCACACCCTCAAGAAGCGTGGGTATGCCGTCAGCAACGGCAATGGAGCGGATCTGCGCCATCCAGGCACGAACGGGCGACGGCGTCAGGGTGTCAATACTGCCGAGCACCTTCGACGATGCGATTGACTGGGAAAGGAAGGGCACGCCCATGGTGCTGATGCTGAAAGCCAGCATGGCAAGTACCAGCGCGGCCACGACGACATTGGTGGCCCCTCCCAGAAGGCGGTCGATGACGCGCACGGGAGCTGACCCGGCCCTGCTGCTGAGCGCGCGTCCCAGTCCCGCGCCGAGTGCCTGCCCGATGATGACCAGGAGCAGGGCAGTGGCGATCACCGCGGCGAGCCGCCAGGAGTCCTCGGATACCGACGCACTGACCAGCGGTATGGCGAAGAAGGCGGCCACTGCGCCGGCCGCGAACCCGATGATGCCGCCAAGGGTGACCAGGAAGCCGTTCTTCAGCCCGGCAATGAGGTAGCCAATCAGCATCAGCACCAGGATGATGTCCAGGAGTGTAAAACCGAACACGCCACTCCCTTTCCAGGAAGCGCTGCACTTCCCCTGCTGAGCTTTGATTCTACGGTCCCGCGCTGACAGTCCGCCGGGAAGGATTGGAGTGATTTCCCCTACCCCGTGGGCGAACATGCGTGTAGCAGGTGTCACAACGTCCTTGCGTACGGCAAGATGGGAAAAGACGGGAAACTGGCTGGTTCTGCATCATACAGAGGAGATTTCATGGATATCGAGGTACTGCGCAGGGCGCCCCTGTTCGCTTCACTGGGCGACGAGGTGTTTGCGGCGCTCACTGACGAGCTGACCGAAGTGGACTTGTCGCGCGGCGCATCGGTCTTCCGGGAAGGCGATCAGGGCGACCAGCTCTACTTCATCGTCTCCGGCAAAATCAAGCTTGGCCGTACCGCACAGGACGGCCGCGAGAACCTGCTGGCAATCCTCGGCCCCGGTGAGCTCTTCGGCGAAATGGCCCTGTTCGATCCCAGCCCCCGCACCGCCACGGCCACGGCTGTGTCCGAGACCCGCCTCGCCGGCCTCAAGAACGAGAATCTTCGTGCCCTGCTGGAAACCCGCCCCGAGGTGTCCGCCCAGCTGCTGCAGGCCCTGGCCCGCCGGCTGCGCCGCACCAACGAATCCCTGGCGGACCTGGTCTTCTCCGACGTACCGGGCCGCGTGGCCAAGGCACTGCTGGACCTCGCGGACCGCTTCGGCCGCCCTGCCACTGACGGCATCCTCGTAGCTCACGAACTGACCCAGGAAGAACTCGCGCAGCTTGTCGGCGCCTCGCGTGAAACCGTGAACAAAGCGCTGGCCGAGTTCGTCCAGCGTGGCTGGCTGCGCCTGGAGGCGCGCGCAGTCGTCATCCTGGACATCCAGCGATTGCGTCAGCGCAGCCGCTAGCCCCCCTTTGGGAACTTTTGTGCAGGTCAGGTGACTCCGCCCGCCGGGAAGTCACCGTAGGTGCGCAAAAGTTCCTGGAAGTGGGGCCGCACCTCCCTCCTGGAATTTTGCGCAGGTCAGGCGGGTCTACGGCTTGGGAACTCACTAGAGGTGCCCAAAAGTTCCTGGGATCCCGGGCGCCATCCCTGCCGGAGGAGTGCCTTCTTGACCTTCGCGACGACCCGCCAGCCGCCCTCCGGCAGGTCAAGGCGGTTCAGTTTCACCTGCGCCCACTCAACCTCTGCAACTTTGGCATCTCTGGCCATATCCTTGGCCTGCTGTTCGGGCGTCAGGTGATGCTCGCCGTCGTATTCGATGCAGACCCGGAACGCCTCGCAGCCGAGGTCCGTCCAGGCAACGATCACCCCGTTTGCGTCCCGTAGCGGACAGTTCACCGAGAATTCCGGCAACCCTGCGTCCTCCAGGATCAGGCGCACCAGACTCTCCGGTGGCGAGTCGACGCCGACGCGAAGCCGATCAAAAGCTGACCGCGCCTTCTGTATGCCCCAGCTCCGTCCGTGTGTTGCGATGAACCGCTCCAGGTCCCGTTTCGGGACCATTGGGATCCTCGGCGGGCCGAAGGAGCGGGTGTGTTCGCTGATGATCTGGTCGCCGGCAACCACCAGGTCCTCGAGCGGTAGCACCGTTGCCAAATCCAGCCAGGTTCGGGCGAGCGACGTCACAGGCAACCCGTCGATCTCAACAACGTCTCCTTCGGAGATATCGAGGCGATGGCCCTTGACTCCCTTCCTGCGCGGTCCGGCTGTCTGTCTACCACGGGACAAGTGCACCTGCTCGTGGGAAATCCAGTGCGGTAGGTGTATCCCGTGAATCTCTGCGGCGGTCGTATGCGAAACGAAACTCCCCGGCAGCAACTCCACGTAGGGTCGGCAGCGCGATAAAACGGGTTGGATAGCGCCGACGGGCACGCGCACTTCCCGGCTGGGGGTGGTCAGATCCTTCGCGCGCGTTCGGCTGATCGACAGGTCAGCGCTGAGCGCTGACCGCAAGGTGAAGGACCGTCCAACCAGTTCGTCGGGCAAGGGAGCGCGTTTGGGCATGTTCTATCTCAACGCATTCCCGAATCCTGTGCGCCGACTATCCACAGACGGTAACTTCTGCGCAGATCACGTGGATTCCGACGCCGGGAAGTCACCGTAGGTGCGCAAAAGTTCCGGATTGAAGCTGGACGACGGCGGCTACCGGCCGCGCTGCTCCGAGCCTTCCGTGGCGGTTGAGCACTCGACCTCGATCTTCGTTTCACCCTCGGCCTCAACGAGCCGGGGGGAGAAGACCTTCATCGGCCGCTTGTGGGAAAGATAGGCGATGCAGCCGCGCGAGGAGCCGATCTTCTCGAGGATGAGTTCAACCGCGGGCACAGTCAGTTCACTCAGCCCCCGGCCGACGGTGTTCGGCTGGTTGACTTCATCGCCGAGGGAGGTGGTATTGCGCTGCATGATCTCCTCGGCAGACCACCGCCACTGGCCCCATACGCCCTTGCTCGCCAGCAGGGTGGGCTCCTGATTTACCGGCTGCGCCGCAGCAAAGTACCGCGTGTCAAAACGGCGATGGGCAAAATCCGGACTCAGCCAGGCGGACAGCGGCTTGATGAGGTCGGTGCGCAGACCGAGCCCCCGCTTCGCGAGGATCTCCGCAAACGTCCTGTCACCGGCGGCGATTGCTTCACGGGCTTCCATCCACTGCGGGTGGCGGGTGCCCTCGACAAGGCTCGATGCGTCCGGGCCGGCGAGCAGCACGCCGGTCTCCTCGAAAAGTTCGCGGATCGCGGCAATCACAAATCGCCGCGCAACATGATGATCGTCGGTTGCCAGCGCCGCTGCCCAGTGGGCAGGTGAGGGGCCGAACCAGGTGACCGGTTCGTCGTCGTTCTCCTCCACGCTGCCGCCGGGGAAGGCCACCACGCCAAGCGGTGACTCCCCCCGACGGTAGGAGAGGTACACCTCGGTACCGACCGGAGCGTCACGGATCAACACGACCGACGACGCCGGACGCGGCTTCATTGGGGTGCGCTCGCCGTGATCAATCCAGCTGCGGGCGGCACCCTGCTGCTCTTCCGGGACTGGGAAGAGCCTGGTGCTTGAACGGTTCACGGTGACTAGATGAACTCCGCGATAATCTCGACTTCTACCGACGCATTCAATGGTAGTACCGCAACCCCGACGGCGGAACGCGCGTGGGCGCCGGCCTCGCCGAAGACCTGCCCCAGCAGCTCGGACGCTCCATTGATGACCCCGGGCTGGCCCGTGAACGTGGGATCCGACGCGACGAAGCCCACCACCTTGACGATCCGGCTGATGCGGTCGAGGTCTCCGATCTGGGACTTCACAGCCGCGAGTGCATTGACTGCGCAGACGGCCGCAAACTCCTTGGCCTGCTCGGCTTCTATATCACTGCCGACCTTGCCTGTAGCTGGGAGTTCACCATTAATAAACGGAAGCTGCCCGGAGGTGTAGACGTAGTTGCCGGAGACTACTGCGGGAATGTAGGCGGCCACCGGAGCGGCCACCTCGGGGAGGGTGATCCCGAGATCCTTCAGCCTGCTCTCTACCGCTGACACTGCTTCATTGGCGCTGGTCACGACGCGTTTTTCTCCCGTTTGAGGTATGCAACCAGACCGTTGCCGTCAGGCCCCGGAACCACCTGCACGAGCTCCCAGCCGTCCTCACCCCACTGGTCGAGAATCTGTTTGGTCGCGTGGATGATGAGCGGAATTGTGGAGTACTCCCATTTGGTCATGACTCACAGGGTAGCGCGTGCTTGTAAACTGGAGTACATGGCTGCTCGTAAATCTCCTTTCTTTGACACGGCAACCACCCTGGGGAAAATCATTGCATTTCTTGGAATCAGTGGATTGAGTGGGGTGCTTGCTGCCGGTCTCCTCGTGCCCGTGGCTGCTGCTGCCGGCACCGGCGCCTCCGCGTCCATCCAGTTCTTCGAGAACCTCCCGGCTGAGCTTGAGCGCGGTGCGCTCGCCCAACCCTCCAAGATCGTTGCCTCCGACGGCTCGCTGATCGCCACCCTGTATGAGGAGAATCGCCAGCCCGTGACGCTGGATCAGGTCTCCGAGAACATGACGGATGCGCTGATCGCCATTGAAGATGATCAGTTCTACAACCACGGCGGTGTTGACCTGCAGGGCATCATCAGCGCCGCCATCAGCAACATCAGCAGCGACACCACCCGCGGCGCTTCCACCATCACGCAGCAGTACGTCAACAACGTACTCATAGACGCCAGCATGCAGAGCGGCGGCGACATCACCTTCAGCGGTCAGAAAACCCTGGGCGACAAGCTCCGTGAAGCCAAGCTGGCTATCGCCGTGGAGAAGGAGCTGAGCAAGGACGAAATCCTTGCCGGCTACCTGAACATCGTGCCGTTCACCGGCAACACCTACGGCGTCCAGGCCGCCTCGAAGTACTTCTTCAACGTCGAGGCAAAAGACCTCAACATCCAGCAGGCTGCGCTGCTTGCCGGCGTGGTCAACGGCCCCACCTTCTACAGCCCCGAGCTCTACCCGGAGCGCTCGCTCGAACGCCGCAATCTGGTGATCGGCCGCATGCTGGAGACCGGAAAAATCACTCAGGAAGAGTATGACGCCGCCGTTGCCTCGGATCTCGGACTGAACATCACGCCGGTCTTGAATGGCTGCGTAGGCGCCGAGCAGGCACCCTACTTCTGTGACTATGTGACGCACCTGGTCCTCAATGATCCTGCCTACGGCGAAACCCGTGAGGACCGGGAGAACCTGTTGTACCGCGGCGGTTTGACCATCAAGACCACCCTTGATCCGCGCGCACAGGCAGCTGCGCAGACGGCCATCAATGAGACCGCCAACCGCGAGACCACCGATCCCGCCGTGGGCCACTCCATGGTGAGCCTTGAGCCGGGCACCGGAGACATCCTGGTCATGGCTCAGAACACGCGCTTCATGCCGGGTGAAACACCGGGCGACTCCGTTCAGAACTTCAATGTAGACGCGTATTACAAGGGTGATCCGAACAAGCCCATTGGCGGTCTCGGCGGATTCCAGCCGGGCTCGACCTTCAAGCCGTTTGTCGTGGCCGCCTGGCTGGAAGACGGCCGGTCGCTCAATACAGTGGTGGACGGCAGCAAGAAGGCTTACCCTGCCGGCGATCGCTGGGAGGCCAGCTGCCTGCCGCGAGGGTTCTACGAGATCCTCAGCGACGACCCGAATTACGAGTACGAGCCGCAGAACTATGGCGACACCAATTACGGTAATTACACCGTCCTTGAAGGCCTTGCGCAGTCCTACAACACGGTGACCTTCGAGACCGCCGAACAGCTCGATCTCTGCAAGATCCGTGACATGGCCTTCGAGATGGGCGTGCACAACGGGAAGAGCTCGGAGGGTGAGCCACTTCCGGTCGATGTCAACGTCCCGATGCTCATCGGTGGTTCGAGCGACGTCTCCCCGATGTCAATGGCAACCGCCTATGCCACCCTTGCCGCCGAAGGCCTCAAATGCGAGCCTCGGGCACTTGTTGAAGTGACTGCGGTCAACGGAGACACTTATCCGGTTCCGCCGGAATCATGTGAGCAGGTAATCCCGAAGGAAATCGCGCGCGGAGTGAACTACGCCACCCAGGCAGTGATAGAGCGCGGTTCGGGCCAGTTGCTTGAGTTCGGCGACATCCCCATGGCCGGCAAGACCGGCACCAATGACGCCCGCTCGCAGACCTGGTTCATGGGTTACAACTCCGCCATGGCAACGGCCTCGTGGATCGGTAACTGGAAAGAAGGCAACACGAGCCTTAGCGGAATGCAGATTGGCGGACGGACTTACCCGGAGATCGACGGTTCGCTGATCGCTGCGCCGTCCTGGGCCCGCTACATGCAGCAGATCCAAGGTTCCTACCAGCCCGAGCCGTTTGCTGACCCGCCGTCGAACATGATCAATACCAGCCGCCAGGAACAGCAGGACCAGTTATCACAGCAGCCGAATTCCAACGGGACAACCAACGGCACAACCAACAACGGTCAGCTGATTCTCCCCCCGGCACCCGGCGGTAACACCCTGCCCGTTACGCCCCCAGACAATTCAGGGAACAATGGGAACGGCAACGGTAATGGAAACGGCAACGGCGGAGGTAACGGCTGATCGTGGGGACAACCACAGAGGGTTCGCGTAACGGCGCAGCGGTAGCGCTGGGCATAACAGCAGCGGCCGGCGTCGCCACCTTCGGCTACGCAGCGTTCGTCGAGCGCAACCTCTTCGGACTTCGCAAGGAGAACCTCGCGATTCTTCCCCAGGGCAGCAGGCCGCTGCAGGTCCTGCACCTCTCGGATATCCACATGGTGCCCCGTCAGGCCGCCAAGACCAAGTGGTTGCAGGGCCTTGCAGAGCTGAAGCCGGACCTCGTGGTCAATACCGGCGACAACCTCAGCCACGCCAAGGCGCTTGCGCCCCTACTGGATGCGCTCGAACCGCTCCTCGAGTTCCCGGGTGTCTTTGTTCCCGGTTCCAACGATTACTACGCACCGCGGCTGCAGAATCCGTTCAAGTACTTCACCGGTCCCTCCTCAAGCAAGGCAGACAAGCCGCTGAAGGAACTTCCCTGGCAGCAGATGTTCGCGCGGTTCGGCTCCGCTGGCTGGGTTGATCTGACCAACCGGTCGCAGTCGGTTGCTGTTCGCGGCGTCCGGCTGGATCTGAGCGGCGTTGATGATCCCCATTTGGGACGGGACAAGTTCGCCGGCTTCCCGGCGGGAAGCAGTACCGCAGGCGAGGCACCCCACCTTCGTGTCGGCGTCGCCCATGCCCCGTACCAGCGTGTCCTCGACACCTTCACCGACGGCGGAGCAGACCTGATATTCGCCGGCCACACACATGGCGGACAGGTATGCGTTCCCGGGTACGGCGCCCTCGTCAGCAATTGTGATCTGCCCACCTGGCGTGCCCGTGGTCTGACCCAGTGGGAGCACAACGGCCGGGCAGTCCCGCTGAACGTGTCAGCGGGAATCGGAACCTCGCGGTTTGCGCCAGTCCGTTTCGCCTGCCGCCCCGAAGCAGTATTACTGACGCTCACGTCACGCTGAGCAACGGGTCCGCGGTGACGGTTCCCTGACGAGCGCGTCGCGCACGGTCTGACATAGGATTGTTGCTGGGGGACACGAAAATTTCGGCTCCCTCGAATCTTCAACTTTCGAGAGAAGTACATGCCGACGCAAACAACGCTGTGGGAGTCTCTCAGGCGCCTGTACCCGCACCTCAAGCCGATCATTCCGCGACTGGTTCTCGGCCTTTTTGCCGCGCTCGGTGCCAGCGTCATGGTGCTTGCCATCCCGCAGGTCTTCCGGGTCCTCGTCAATGACGCCCTGGCGGAAGGTCAGGCGAGTTCCACCGTGTGGATCGCATCCGGGATTGTCCTGGTGCTCGGAGTGCTCGAGGCTGTCTTCGTTGCCCTGCGGCGGTTCTTCGTCATCAATCCTGCAACCACGGTAGAAACCAACCTGCGCACGTCGTTCTACCGTCATCTGCAGAACCTCGCGGTAGCCTTCCACGACCGTTGGGGCAGCGGCCAACTGCTGTCGCGTGCCATGTCAGACCTCAACCTCATGCGGCGGTGGATGGCATTCGGCGCCATCATGCTCGTGGTGGACGCAATCACGCTGACCGCGGGCGTGGCCATCATGTTCTTCATGAGCTGGCCCCTGGCCCTGATCTTCCTTACAGCGGCGGTACCCGTGATGATCTACGGATTCCGCTTCCGGACCTCCTACAGCAGGGTCTCGCGCAAGAGCCAGGACCAGGCGGGTGACCTCGCCACCACCGTCGAGGAGTCCGTCCACGGTATCCGCGTCCTGAAGGCCTTCGGGCGGAGCCGGGAAGCCCTGGACGCCTTCAGTGACCAGGCCGAGGAACTGCGTGAAACGGAAATCCACAAAGCCAAGAGCCTGGCCACGTTCTCACTGATCGTGACGCTGCTCCCCGAACTCGCCCTGGGCGCTTCGCTGGTCACCGGCATCCTCCTCGCTGTCAACGGTGACGTCACCATCGGCGGACTGGTCGCGTTCTTCGCAACCGCCGGCGTGGTGGCGGGGCGCGTCGAGTTTATCGGCCCGCTGCTCGCCATGACGTTCACAGCCAAAACGGCAATCGACCGCCACTACGAGGTCATGGAGTCTGAGAACACCATCACCGGACCGCCTGATCCCCGCACCCTCACCGATCCGCACGGCGAAGTAACGTTCGACGACGTCTCCTTCCGTTATCCCGATGCGAAGGACACATCCACTTCGGTCATAGACGGAGTCAACCTCACGCTGAGGGCCGGCGAAACCATGGCTCTGGTGGGAGTGACCGGCTGCGGCAAGAGCACCCTGCTCCAACTGGTACCCCGCCTCTACGATGTCACCGGTGGAGCTATCCGCATCGACGGGATCGATCTCCGCGAGTTCTCTCTGGAGGAACTGCGCCGCCACGTAGCGGTGGCATTCGAAGACACCACACTGTTTTCCAACTCGGTCCGCGAAAACGTACTGATGGGTGTGGACGCCCAGGACGACGACGACGCCATCCTCACCGAGGCGCTGGACGTTGCGCAGGCGCACTTCGTGTATTCGCTTCCCGAGGGCGTGGATACGCTCATCGGTGAAGAGGGACTCAGCCTCTCCGGCGGGCAGCGCCAGCGGCTGGCGCTCGCCCGGGCCATCGCGGCCAAGCCGCGGGTGCTGGTCCTCGACGACCCGCTGTCCGCGCTCGATGTGCGCACGGAGGAACTTGTGGAGGAGCGCCTGCGCGAGGTCCTCGCGGATACCACCACACTGATTGTGGCCCACCGCCCCTCCACAGTGGCGCTCGCCGACCGCGTCGCACTCATGGAGAACGGACGCATCTCCGAGGTCGGTACCCACACCGAACTGCTGGTCCGCAGCGACCACTACCGCTACGTCATTGCGAGCCTGACCGAGGAACCCGTGGATCTGGACAGCGAGCTGGAAGAGCTGGAGCACAACGACCAGGAGGCCCGCGCATGAGTGCAGCACCGAAACAGGAGAAGCAGGAAAAGCCGAACAGGCGCACCCGCGCGGGCCAGCCGCCGTCGGTCATATCTTCAGGAGTCTCCAACGAGGACGACGTGATGCTGGACCGGGCACAGAACAAATCGGTGCGGACACGGTCCTTCAAACTGCTCGGCTCCCTGATCCGCCCCAACCGCCGGCAATTCATCTGGACCGCGTTCCTCGTGGTCTTCTCCCAGATCGCACGGGTGGCCGGGCCGGCGATCATCGCCTTCGGTATCGACCACGCTCTCCCCTCGCTGCTGCAGGGCGAGTCCGCGCTGCTCTGGGCTGCGGGCATCACCTACCTCATCGCGGCCGTACTGGCAGCGACCCTCACAGCCGGCTACGTCCTCGCAGCAGCCCGGCTGAGCCAGGAAATGCTGCTGGATCTCCGCCTGCGCGTCTTCCGGCACACCCAGCGGCTCAGCCTCGAGTTCCACGAGAAGTACACCTCCGGGCGCATCATCTCCCGCCAGACCTCGGACCTGGAAGCGCTACGCGAGCTGCTCGACTCCGGCGTCAGTTCCCTGGCGTCCGGCCTGATGTACATGATTTTCACCGCTGTCACCATCTTCGTGCTCGACTGGCCCACCGGATTGCTCCTTCTGGTCGCGGCTATCCCCATGACGTTCCTGGCGCGCTGGTACCAGAAGCACTCGCAGATCGCCTACCGGTCATCGCGGGTGGTGTCGGCGAAGCTGATCGTCCACTTCATCGAGACCATGACCGGCATCCGTGCGGTCAAGGCGTTCCGCCGCGAGAAGGTCAACGCAGACCGCTACGACGAGCTCGCCGAGGACTACCGCAAGGTGACGGTGCGCTCGATCAACCTCAACGGCGTCTTCCAGCCGGGCCTGGTCCTGATCGGCAACGTGACGGTGGCCGCGGTGCTCCTGTTCGGAGGCTTCCGGGTGCTTGGCGGATCGCTCGAGGTCGGCGCGCTGCTGGCACTGCTGCTGTACAGCAAGCGGTTCTTCCAACCGGTTGACCAGATGGCCATGTTCTACAACTCGTTCCAGTCAGCAGCGGCGGCTCTCGAGAAGGTGTCCGGGCTCCTGCAGGAAGTACCGACGGTGCGCCCGCCGAAGAACCCCGTGCCGTTGAAGGACGCGCAGGGCCGGATAGAGTTCGACGGCGTTGAGTTCCGTTACGGGGATGGTCCCGTCATCCTGCCGCGCATGGACCTCACGATCCCGGCCGGGCAGACGATTGCCCTCGTCGGCCAGACGGGCGCCGGTAAGTCCACTCTCGCCAAGGTCATCGCCCGGTTCTACGACGTCTCCGAAGGCAGCATCACCCTCGACGGTGTGGACCTGAGGCAACTGTCCCCGCAGGACCTGCGCCGCGCCGTCGTCATGGTGACGCAGGAGGCGTTCCTGTTCAGTGGGAGCGTGGCTGACAACATCGCCCTGGGCAAGCCGGAGGCGAGCCGCGAAGAGATCGAGCAGGCCGCCAGGGCTGTAGGAGCACATGAGTTCATCACGTCGCTGCCCGAGGGCTACGACACCGATGTGAACAAGCGCGGCGGCCGGGTCTCCTCGGGGCAACGGCAGCTCATCAGCTTTGCCAGGGCGTTCCTCGCGGACCCGGCGGTCCTGATCCTGGACGAGGCAACGTCCTCGCTGGACATCCCCAGCGAACGGCTGGTCCAGCAGGGCCTGCAGAAGCTGCTCGGTAACCGGACCGCGCTGATTATTGCGCACCGGCTCTCCACGGTGGAGATCGCGGACCGCGTGCTGGTGGTGCATGATGGCGCGATTGTCGAGGACGGCACACCCGCTGACCTGATCAGCGGCAACGGCCGTTTCGCCACCCTGCACGCAGCCTGGCAGGACTCGCTCGTCTAGCGCTGGTCAGCGAGCTGCTGCCCACGGACCGCTAGTTCGTCAGGGACGCCGTTGTCCGTTATCCTTGAGAGGTTGCTTTCGGGGCTTCTCGGAACAGCTCAATCGGGGTGTGGCGCAGCTTGGTAGCGCGCGTCGTTCGGGACGACGAGGCCGCAGGTTCAAATCCTGTCACCCCGACCAGAGAAGAAAAGGTGTCCGCAGTTCACACTGCGGGCACCTTTTCGTTTCTGCGTCAGACGCGGTGAAGCGTCACACGAAGCGAGGTCAGACGAACGTCCGGCCGGTCAGCCGCTCGTAGGCTTCGATGTACCGGGCGCGTGTCTTCGCGATAACCTCGGCGGGCAGTGCAGGCGGTTCTGACACACGGTCCCAACCGGCGTCGTCGGATGTGAGCCAGTCGCGGACAAACTGCTTGTCGAAGGAGGCCTGGGCCTTACCCGGCGAATACAGGGCCGCGTCCCAGAAACGCGACGAATCCGGCGTCAGCACCTCGTCGCCGAGGGTCACAGCTCCAGAGCGGGACATTCCGAACTCCACCTTGGTGTCCGCAAGGATGATGCCGCGATCCAGTGCAATCGACTCCGCACGGGAGTAGATATCGAGCGTCAGCGAGCGCAGCTTCGCGGCGAGATCATCCCCCAGCATCATGACGACGGCGTCATAGGTGATGTTCTCGTCGTGCTCGCCCACCTCAGCCTTGGCGGATGGGGTGAACAGCGGCTCGTCCAAACGGGAGCCGTCCACCAGGCCTTCCGGCAGCGGCAGCTCACACACGGTCCGCGACTCGTTGTACTCGAGGAGCCCGGAACCGGTCAGGTATCCACGCGCTATGCACTCCACGGGGTACATGTCCAACCGCTGACAGATCATGGCCCGGCCATCAACCTCGGCGGGAACGTCGGTGGAGAGGACATGGTTGGGGATGCCGGCCAGCTGCTCGAACCACCACAGGCTCAGCTGGGTCAGCACGCGTCCCTTGTCCGGGATCTCGGAAGACAACACAAAGTCGTAGGCGCTGATCCGGTCACTGGCGACCACCAGCACGCGGTCATCCTCGCCCGTCACGGGTTCATACAGGTCCCGGACCTTCCCGGAGTAGATGTGCCGCCAACCCGTAAGTTCCTGTGCCATGCCTATACCCCGCCCGTCTGTGAACCCGCCGCTGAACCAGTCACTGAAGCCGCCTGTGACACCACAACCTCGCCCCGCGCGGCCTTCGCAGCAATATCAGTGCGGTACTGGCCGCCTTCGAGGTCAAGGCGGCTCACGCCGTCGTAGGCTTTGTTGCGCGCTTCCTCAAGATCCTTGCCCAGTCCGACGACGGCAAGCACCCGGCCACCGGCCGAGACCACCGAACCGTCCCCACTCAGCGCAGTGCCGGCGTGCAGCACGGAAACGCCATCCAGGGCAGCCGCGTCCGCGAGACCACGGATTTGATCGCCGGTGCGCGGTGAATCGGGGTAGTTTGCTGACGCGAGGACCACGGCGACCGCGGCCTGCGAAGACCAGTTCAGATTGTCGACCGTGTCCAGTTCCCCCTTTGCGGCAGCGAGCAGGACGCCACCCAAAGGCGTCTTGAGCCGGGCCAGCACAGCCTGTGTCTCGGGATCCCCGAAGCGGGCGTTGAACTCGATCACGCGCAGCCCGCGCGAAGTGAGCGCGAGCCCGCAGTACAGGACCCCCGTGAACGGAGTGCCGCGGCGTGCCATCTCCTCGATGGTGGGCAGCGCAACGCGCTCAATCACCTCATCCACCAGACCGGACGGCACCCATTCCAGCGGCGAGTAGGCACCCATGCCGCCGGTATTCGGTCCTTCGTCATTGTCGAAGATGCGCTTGAAGTCCTGTGCCGGGGCAAGGGGCACCACGCTGGTGCCGTCCGAGAGGACAAACAGGGACACCTCGGGGCCGTCAAGGTATTCCTCGATCACCACCGAGCCGCCGGCGCCAAAGCACACCTCGGCGTGCTCAAGGGCGGCTGCCCGGTCCGACGTGACCACCACGCCCTTGCCCGCGGCGAGGCCGTCATCCTTGACCACATACGGGGCACCGAAGGAATCCAGCGCGGCTTCGGCTTCGGCTGCAGTTGACGCGACCTTCGCCATCGCGGTAGGAACACCGGCAGCCGCCATGACCTGCTTGGCGAAGGCCTTCGAGGCCTCGAGCTGCGCCGCAGCCTTCGTGGGTCCGAAAACGGGGATGCCTGCTTCAATCAGCGCGTCGGACACACCTGCAGCCAACGGAGCCTCGGGGCCCACAACCACCAGGTCCGACCCCAGGCGCGAGGCAAGTTCCGTCACGGCAACCGGGTCATTGGCATCGATGTTGTGCACGGGGACATCCTGGGCCATTCCGGCGTTACCGGGAGCGGCATGCACCTCGCCCACGAATGGATCGGCGAGGAGCGCTCGGACAAGGGCGTGTTCGCGGCCTCCAGGGCCAATAACGAGAACCTTCACAGTAGTTCAGGGTACTGGGTCCTCCCCCACCCAACTACTGGCCGCAGAAACTGTGAAGTCAGCCGGCACGTCCGGAATACCAATACACCGGGCCTGTCTCTCCGAACACCCAGTATGAAAGCCGTTCGCACGTCCAGCCGCTCCGCCTCGACCCTAGCCATGCTCGCGGGCATACTCGCGGCCGGGCTGGTCCTCGGTGTGGCCGAGCTGATCGGCGCCTTCTTCTCCACCCGATCGGCACCGCTGATCGCACTGGGCTCCACGTTCATCGATTTCACGCCGGCCTGGCTGAAGGACTTCGCAATCGATACCTTCGGCACCAACGACAAGCTCGCGCTCTTCGTCGGCATGGCCGTCACCATCATCATCCTCGCCGCGATCCTCGGCTACCTGGCCTGGCGGCGCTGGATCCTGGGTGTGGCGGGTGTCCTCTTCATGGGCGCCGTCATGGTTGCCGCCGTCGTCTCCCGTGCCGGTGCATCCGTAAGTGACGCGATCCCTTCGGTGATCGGCACCCTGGCCGGGCTGGCAGCGCTGCGCTTGATGATCCGGAAGCTGCATTCGGCGCAGCCACAGACCGAGACCACAACCAACGACGACGACGGCGCCTTCAACGCCGGCGGTTCCCGCCCGGTGGGTGCCAGTACAAACGCCAGGACTTCCGTCAGCAGGCGCGGGTTCTTCGCGGCAGCGGGCGTTACCGCCGTCGTCGCCGCCGCTACTGCAGCGGGAGGCGCCGTCGTCAGTGGAATCCGCAACACCGTCAATGTTGCCCGTGAACGCCTGAGCTTCCCGGCACCCGCCAGCCCTGCGATGCCGGTCCCACCGGGTGTGGACGTGGACCTTGACGGTGTTGAGCCGTGGCTGACGCCAAATCCGGAGTTCTACCGGATTGACACAGCCCTGCAGGTCCCCACCATCGACGTGGACACCTGGGAGTTGCGCGTCCACGGCATGGTGGAGGAGGAGATCCGCATCAACTTCCAGGACCTGCTGGATTCGGAGCTGATCGAACGGCACATCACGCTGACCTGCGTCTCCAACCCGGTAGGCGGGGAGCTGATCGGCAACGCCAAATGGCTCGGCTACCCGATCCGCGAGCTCCTTGCACGCGCCCGTCCCACCGAAGGCGCTGACATGGTCCTGTCCACCAGCACCGACGGCTTCAGCGCCTCCACTCCCCTGCCCATCCTGCAGGATGAGCGGGACGCCATCCTCGCAGTAGCCATGAATGACGAGCCGCTGCCCCTCGAGCACGGCTATCCGGTGCGCATGGTGGTCCCTGGGTTGTACGGGTACGTTTCAGCCACCAAATGGGTGATTGACCTTGAAGTGACCCGTTTCGCGGACGCCACGGCTTACTGGACGGACCGCGGCTGGGCTGAGAAGGGCCCCATCAAGACGCAGTCGCGTATTGAGGTTCCGCGGCCGTTCGGCAACGTGGCTGCCGGTACCTTCCGGGTGGGCGGCACTGCCTGGGCGCAGAACCGCGGGATCGACAAGGTGGAGGTCCAGATTGACGACGGGCCCTGGGAGGAAGCGACCCTCGCCGCCGAATACACCGTGGACACCTGGCGGCAATGGACCCACGAAGTGCAGCTCGAGCCCGGTTCCCACCGCATCCGCTCACGGGCTTACGATCCCGACGGCGTCCAGACCGAAGAGCGCGCCGATACCGTTCCGGACGGCGCATCGGGCTGGCACACGGTCCAGTTCTCAGCGGAGTAGGACAGCCCCCTATCCTTGTGCCCATCGGATGACCCGTTCCCTCCGGTGGGCACAAGCTACATCCGCCTCGGGGATGCGTAATACTGGAACCATGCCCTCCACCTTTACCTCCTCCAGCGCGGTTGACCTCGCGGTCCTGGAGCGCAACGGCTTCATTGAGTCCCGCCACATCGGCTCAGCCGTGGTCCTCGCAGCGGACGGCACCACCGTCACGGAACTCGGTGACGTCAACGCGCCGATCTTCCCCCGCTCCACCCTGAAGCCGTTCCAGGCACTGGCTGCCATGCAGGCCGGCGTCCCGCTCCGCGGAGCCCAGGTTGCGTTGGCAGCTGCCAGCCATGTCGGCAGCTTCGAACACATGGACGTCGTGAAGTCCATGCTGAGCGCCGCCGGAGTCACCGAAGAGGACCTGCAGTGCCCGGCTGACTGGCCGCAGGACGAGGAAGCCCGACACTCGCTCATCCGCAGCGACAAGGGCCGCCAGCGGGTAGCCTTCAACTGCTCCGGCAAGCACGCCGCTTTTCTCTGGGCCTGCACCGAAAACTCGTGGGACCACAAGACCTACCTGGACCGCAGCCACCCGCTACAGCAGCGCATCGCCGCGATCATCGAGGAATACACCGAAGAGAAAGTGGAGCACTGGGCAGTGGACGGCTGCGGCGCTCCGCTCGGCGCCGTTTCACTCACCGGTCTCGCGCGGGGAATCGGCAAGATCGCCAAGGCCCCCAGTGACAAGAACGCCGATGCCCGCGCGGCCACCATCGCAACCGCCATGCTGGATTATCCATGGGCGGTCCACGGCCACGGACGCGAGAACTCGGTAGTGATGGAAGACCTCGGGATCCTGGCGAAGAACGGAGCCGAGGGCGTCCTCGTCATGGCTACGCCCACCGGCGTGTCCATGGCGCTCAAGATCCTGGACGGCAATATCCGGGCGACCACACTGGTAGGGCTCACTCTTCTGGCCGCCTCAGGTGCCCTCGAGGCGGAGGCTGTAGCACCGGTACTGGAGAAGGTTGTGCAGCCCGTGCTGGGCGGCGGCGAGCCCGTCGGCCAACTGCGCCTCGCCGCTCCGGTCATGGCGCTGCTGGACTAACCATGGCACGACGGCGTATCCCACCCGCGGACGGCAACGCTGCAGTCCGCGCGGTGGCCGCCGGCAGCACCGACCGCACAGAACGTACGACGGCGGTTCGCTACTCCCTGGAGGAGCTCGCCTTCCGCGCACCCGGCAACAGCGTGGAAGTGCGCGTCCCGCCACTGGGCGTGACGCAGTGCGTCGAAGGTCCCCGTCATACCCGCGGAACCCCGCCCAACGTCATTGAGACCGACGCTGACACCTGGCTCGCCCTCGTCCTGGGGACCCTGACCTGGGCCGAAGCCCTCACCTCCGGCGCAGTCGCGGCATCCGGTCAGCGGGCGGACCTCTCCGCGCTTCTGCCACTGTTTCCGCAGGAACCGCCCGGGCCTGCGACAGGCCCGGCATGATCCTCGAGCGCCACCATGCCACGCAACCGAACCTCGTGGTCCGGGGATGGCGTGGCGCGCTCGCTGCCCTTCGCCGGCAACCGGCGGAAGCCTGGGTGGTTGCCGGTGTTGTCACTGCCCTGTACACGATCTTCTCGGTCGCTCAGTGGAACCGGTTCGACACCCCGTCCTGGGACCTCGGTATCTTCACCCAGCTCGCCAAGGCCTATGCGGGGTTCGACGCGCCCATCGTGCCGATCAAAGGTCACGGGTTCAACCTCCTCGGCGACCATTTCCACCCCCTGCTCGTCATCCTGGGACCCGTGTATGCGCTCTTCCCGTCCGGATTGACCCTGCTGGTCTTCCAGAACCTGCTGGTGGGCTGGTCGGTCCTGATTCTCACCCGCCTGGCCGTGCATCATGTTGGGCGCGTCCCGGGGCTCTTCCTTGGAGCCGCCTACGGCCTGTCCTGGGGCATCCAGGCCGCCGTCGCTGTGCAGTTTCATGAGGTGGCGCTGGCGCTGCCCCTGCTGGCGCTGGCGTTGGAGGCGTATATCGAGGGCCGGCTGCGCACCGCCGTCGTCGCGGGCGCACTGCTGGTGTTCGTGAAGGAGGACATGGGGCTGACCGTCTTCGCGTTCGGCCTGGTGCTGGCCTGGCGCTTCCGACGCCGCTACCAGGCCGGCCTGGGGCTGGCAGTCTGGGGGCTCGCGTGGGTGTTCCTGTCAGTGAAGGTCATTCTGCCGGCACTGAACACCGGCGGCACGTACGACTACTCCGATCGCATCGACGTGGACGCGCTCCTGGCCAACCCCGTGGGCACCGTAATCACCATGATGACGGTCGTGGAGAAATACGAGACCCTGTGGCTGCTGTGCCTCGCCGGCGGGTTCCTGTTCCTCCTCTCGCCGTTGGCCGCAGTGCTGCTTCCCACCCTGATATGGCGCTTTGCTGCGGGGAATGAGTCCTACTGGGGGCCGGACTGGCACTACAACGCCGTTCTCATGCCCATCCTGTTCGCCGCGCTCATTCATGCGATTCTTCGCGCCCGCGAGAGCAGGCGCGGCTGGCTGCGCTCCTATAGCGCCGCCGTCGTGCCGGTGGTCAGTGTGGTGGCGCTCATGCTGTTGCCCGGGCAGCCGCTGGCTGCGCTTGCGAAGCTGGAGACGTTTCAGCAGTCGCCGCGCTGGGATGCGGCGCACCGGATGATGGACGAGATTCCATCCGGCGCAGCGGTTGAGTCCGGCGTGTTGCTGATGCCGTACCTGGTGCCGGAGACCGAGGTGTACTGGATCGGCAATGAGAACCCGGCGCCTGACTACCTGGTGGTCGACGCCGAGGACTGGAGCTGGGGGCCCACCCGCCCGGCCAGCGCGGAACAGCACGCTGAGGAGACCTATCCGGGCGAAAATTACACATTGGTCTTCGATGAGGCCGGGTACCAGCTGGTCAAGCGGGAGACCTGATCCCGGTAGCCTTGAACCATGAGTTCGCAGCAGCCTCCAGAGCGCCGGCAGGTCACCATTCGACGGGCGCCGAAATTCGGTCCGTTCATGGGCCTCGGTGCGTTGATCGGATTCATCGCCGCGCTGATCGTGGCCTACACCGGCCCGGCTGACCCCACGCTGACCCGCGAGTCCGTCCTGGGCTTCTTCACTGTGGTTTTCGCGATTCCCGGAGTGCTGATCGGTGGTCTCCTGGCACTGCTGCTCGACCGGATCAGCGTACGCCGCATGAAGCAGGCGACGGCGGAGCGCACCGACGACGAATAGCCCGGCAATCCAGCCTCATTACGCCGTGAGAGAATGGGGTAATGGTGCGCGGTGACGGACAGCTTTCCCATGATCTACTTCCCGGCGAAAAAGGCCCCCAGGATGCCTGCGGCGTCTTCGGCGTGTGGGCCCCCGGCGAGGAAGTCGCCAAACTGACCTACTACGGGTTGTATGCGCTGCAGCACCGCGGCCAGGAGTCAGCGGGCATCGCCACCAGTGACGGCACCCGGATCAACGTCTACAAAGACATGGGCCTGGTGTCCCAGGTCTTCGACGAGGCCACGCTGAACACCCTCACCGGCCACATTGCGGTGGGCCACTGCCGCTACTCCACCACCGGGTCCTCCAACTGGGCCAACGCGCAGCCCACCCTCGGCGCCACCGCCGTAGGCACCGTTGCCCTGGCTCATAACGGCAACCTCACCAACTCGGCCGATCTCTACCAGACCGTCCTCAACCGCCATGGGAAGCCGCGCTCCGGAGAGATGGCGCAGGGCAACACCTCGGATACAGCCCTGGTCACCACCCTGCTGGCCGGGGATGACGGCCGCTCCCTCGAAGACACCGCCATGGACCTCCTGCCCACCATTGAGGGCGCGTTCTGCTTCGTGTTCATGGATGAGGGCACCCTGTACGCCGCACGCGATCCCCACGGTGTCCGTCCGCTGGTGCTTGGCCGGCTGGAACGCGGCTGGGTTGTTGCCTCGGAGCAGGCTGCGCTCGCCACCGTGGGCGCCAGCATCATCCGTGAGATTGAGCCCGGCGAGTTCATCGCGATCGACGAGGGGGGCGTCCGTTCCCGCCGCTTTGCACCGACCACGCCGGCCGGTTGCGTTTTCGAGTACGTCTACCTTGCCCGGCCCGACGCCTCGATTGCCGGCCGCTCGGTCTATGATTCGCGCGTCGAAATGGGCCGGCAGCTGGCCCGGGAGAACAAGGCGGAGGCCGACGTCGTCATTCCGGTTCCGGAATCCGGCACACCTGCCGCCGTTGGTTTCGCTGAGCAGTCCGGGATTCCGTTTGCCCACGGATTCGTGAAGAACGCGTACGTGGGGCGCACCTTCATCCAGCCCAGCCAGACGCTCCGCCAACTGGGCATCCGGCTGAAGCTCAACGCGCTGGAGTCCGTCATCAAGGGGAAGCGGATCATCGTGGTTGATGACTCCATCGTCCGCGGCAACACCCAGCGGGCCGTGGTGCGGATGCTGCGCGAGGCCGGCGCCGCCGAAGTCCACATCAAGATCTCCTCCCCGCCGGTGCGCTGGCCTTGCTTCTACGGCATCGACTTTGCCTCACGCGCAGAGCTGATCGCCAACGGCGCGGCAGTGGATGAGATCGCCGCGTCGATCGGCGCAGACAGCCTGGCCTACATTTCCGAGGACGGCATGATCGAAGCCACCAAGCAGCCGCGGGAGCGGCTCTGCACGGCGTGCTTCACCGGGGACTACCCGATCAAGCTTCCCGAGGAAGACCGCCGCGGCAAAAACCTCCTTGAGCGGGCTGATCCGGCCGAAAAGCCGGGCGCCACCGGCTGCGACCCCGGGCCGGGCAGCGAACTTGAGACCCTCCTCACCGAAGCAGACAAGAAAGAGCGGGTATGAGCTCACCTGACCCCATCACCTATGCAAGCGCCGGAGTAGACGTCGAAGCCGGCGATCGGGCGGTGGAGCTCATGAAGGACGCCATCAAGGCCACCCACACAGCCAATGTTGTCGGCGGCGTCGGCGGTTTCGCGGGTCTCTACGATGTCTCGAAGCTGCTGACGTACCGCAAGCCGCTGCTCGCCACCTCAACTGACGGCGTGGGAACCAAGGTTGCCATCGCGCAGGCCATGGATATCCACGACACCATCGGATTCGACCTGGTGGGAATGGTTGTGGATGACATCGTGGTGGTTGGGGCGGAGCCCCTCTACATGACCGACTACATCGCCTGCGGCAAGGTGGTCCCTGACCGCATCGCAGCTATTGTGCGCGGAATCGCCTCCGCTTGTTCCGTCGCGGGAACGGCCCTCGTGGGCGGCGAGACCGCCGAGCATCCCGGCCTCCTGGGTGAGCATGAATATGACGTCGCGGGCGCCGCCACCGGCGTCGTGGAAGCGGACGCACTGCTTGGCCCTGACCGGGTGCGCGAGGGCGATGTCATCATCGGCATGGCGTCCTCCGGCCTGCACTCCAACGGCTATTCGCTGGTCCGCCGGGTCATCAACCAGGCCGGCTGGGCACTGGACCGGCAGGTCTCGGAACTCGGGCGCACGCTCGGTGAGGAACTCCTCGAGCCCACCCGCGTCTACGCGGCCGACTGCCTGGACCTCGCCCGGCATTTCCCGCTCGATTCCGACGGCGCCGTCCACGGTTTCAGCCATGTCACCGGCGGAGGTCTTGCCGCCAATCTCGCGCGCGTTCTGCCGCGTGGACTTGAAGCAACCGTGGATCGCTCCACCTGGTCGCTTCCGCCGGTTTTCAGCCTTGTGTCCGAGCTGGGGAGCGTACCGCTGCCGGATCTGGAGCGCACGCTGAACCTTGGTGTCGGAATGGTGGCGGTCGTTTCCGCCGCAGGAGCCGACAGCGCTGTTGCACGGTTGAACGATCGCGGCGTTCCCGCGTGGGTCATGGGCCAGGTGGCACGCGCTTCCCATGAGAGCACCGACGGACCTGATTATGTGCAGGGTGCAAAGGGTGTGGATGGCGGCTCCGTGCGGCTGGTCGGTTCCTACGCCTGATCTTCTTCGGGAGCCCCGCTCGGCGCTGTTCCGGGCGGGGGCCCCGAAACTGTCCCAGGGCGGCGGCTACCGAGCCGCATCACAATTCCCGGGCACAACAAGAACCAGCGGCCTGACGTGATCGTCGTGGCCGCTGGTTCTCAACGTCTTATGCGAGCGTTCTGCTCAGAAGAGGAGGTTATCCGATGCGGCGGGTGCCGCCGTCATCCTCTTCATCATCAAACTGCTCCGCGTATTTGTCCTCATACGCCGAATAATCCGGCTCAACCGGATCATCATGGCGGGAGGCACGACTACCGGTTGCCTTGAGCTCGCGTTGCAGCGCCGAGTAGTCCGTGGACGGGCTGAAATACTTCATGTCCCGTGCCTGCTTGGTGGCTTTCGCCTTCTGACGGCCGCGCCCCATGGCGTGACCCCCTTTTTGCGTCGATCCGGAGGTGGTCGCCATGGCCAACAAAATAACGGCGTAGCGAGGCCCCGGAGTATCCGGTTAATGTGTCGTATGTATAGGTTACATGGTTTCTCGGGCCGAACGTGCGGGCCCCACCGCCGGATGGAGCCGGAGACCCAACGAAGGTCTGCCTCCATGCGGGAAAAGCCCATTGTTAGCTAGAGTCGTGGGGTAATCATGACCATAGCCAGCCCGCCGTTCCGGCAGGCGCATGAGGGGGGCAGTTCACTATGAGTGATCAGCCGGACACGCCGGAGGATGACAAATCGGCATCGGCAGACGCTTCCGTTCCGGAGCCCGAGATCCTCAAGGCCGAGGACGTTCACCTTGCGGATCCGGATGTCTCCGGGGATGCGGTGGAACCTACCCTCAACACCTCGGCCGAGGATGTCCGGCTCATTGAACCGTCCCTTGGAGCGGCGGAAATCAGCGGGGACGCAGCCGAAGCCGCCTCCTTGGATGATGCGGCTGCAGAGGCCGCGCAGGTAGCGAAAGAAGCAGAGGACGTCGGCACACTGGTAGCCGGCCCCCGTCCCACCGAGGACCCGGCTGAGGCTGCCGCGCCGGCGGGCACTGCGCCTGCCGGCGGCGCAGCAGGAGACGCCCCGCCAGGCGGATTGACGAGTTTCGCGGCATCAGGCACCGAGCCGGCCTGGACAGGCCCGGGCAGCGATGAGGCCCGCTGGGACGCGTTGTTCGACGCCGGCCAAGCTGATGCGTCCGCCGCCGCCGTGAAGGCCGACGAGGTTACAACCGCCGCCGGGGACCCGCAACCAACCGACCCCACCGGAACTGGAACCGGAGCTGGAACCGAGACTGAAGTCGCCGCTGAACCCGGAACTGAAGAACCGGAAGCAACCAGCGCATCCTCAGATTCGGCCGCTCCCGAAGCGCCGTGGGCCCAACCATTCGCGAGCGGGCAACCGCAGGCTCCCGGGAGCCCTGTTCCGCCTGTGGGCGGGCCCTATGGCCTTCCACCGGCGGGAGGGGATGACCCTGCCCCTACGCGCATCCGAGCCCGTTCCGCCGGCCGCTCTTCCCGCGGCGGAAGCCGGAAAAAGCTGATCATTCTGGGTGTTGCAGGACTGGTGGTGCTCGCCCTGTTGATCTTCGCGATCGCGAGCATCGTCAATGCGCTGGGTGCGGACACTTCCGATGCCGCGTCCTCTGCCAGCACCACTCCGGGTGCGGACGGCATCATCGCGGAAGGCATCTCGCCCCTCGAACTCGTCGCCGGAGACTGTATCCACGGCTTCGATTCCACTGACCTCAGCGCTGACGTCACCACCGTTACGTGCACCACGCCGCACAATGCCCAGCTATTGGCCACCACCTCCTTCCCCGAGGACTCGGAGTTCCCCGGGGAAGCTGCACTGAATGCCAGCGGAGACGATCTGTGCAACTCGGTGGCGATTGATGAGAACGCGGCCGCAGAGTACGCGGGCCTCACACTGACCCAGGTTACCCCGACGTCGGGTACCTGGGCGGACGGCGACCGGCGCATCGACTGCTTCGTAGTCTCCGATGAAGGCAACGTCATCACAGACACCCTGCTGGCCGGGTGACCGAAAGAAGTGCCTGGATCCCCGTACCGACGCCGCCGGCACGGGGATCTGCCACTTTTAGGCCGTAACGCTGCCGACGCTCAGCCCTGCTGCCCCGTCCGCTGCACGGTCAACCCGGACCTTGTCGCCGTCGCTGATTTCTCCTGACAACAATCCGCGCGCGAGGCGGTCGCCGATCTCACGCTGCACCAGGCGGCGAAGCGGCCGGGCACCGTACGCGGGGTCAAACCCGGTGAGTGCCAGCCATTCCCGCGCGGCGTCGGTGACATCGAGTGTGAGCCGGCGGTCCTGAAGCCGGGCCGCGAGCGCAGCCACCTGCAGATCCACAATCTGCGAGAGCTCCTCAATGCTGAGCGCGTCGAACATGATGATGTCATCGAGCCGGTTGAGGAACTCCGGCTTGAAGCTTGAGTTAACCACCGACATGACCGCATCCCGGCGCGCGGCCTCATCCACGGTGGGGTCCACCAGGAACTGGGAACCCAGGTTGGATGTCATCACCAGGATCACGTTGCGGAAGTCCACCGTGCGGCCCTGACCATCGGTGAGCCGGCCGTCGTCGAGCACTTGAAGGAGGATGTCAAACGCCTCGGGATGAGCTTTTTCCACCTCGTCGAGCAGCACCACGCTGTAGGGCCTGCGCCGGACCGCTTCGGTGAGCTGCCCGCCCTCCTCATACCCCACGTACCCGGGAGGCGCGCCGACCAGCCGCGCAACCGCATGCTTCTCCGAGTACTCGGACATGTCGATGCGGATCATTGCACGCTCATCGTCGAACAGGAAGTCCGCGAGGGCCTTGGCGAGTTCAGTTTTACCTACACCGGTAGGCCCGAGGAAGAGGAAAGATCCGGTGGGCCGGTCCGGGTCCGAGATCCCGGCACGGGCGCGACGCACTGCATCGGAAACCGACGCAACGGCCTTCTTCTGGCCGATCAGGCGCTCACCAAGGTTTTCCTCCATGTGGAGCAGCTTGTGGCTTTCACCCTGCAGCATGCGGCCCGCCGGAATACCGGTCCACGCAGAGATCACCTCCGCAATGTCCGACGCCGTGACCTCCTCCGCGACCATCAGCTCCGGCGAATCCGCGGACCGCTCCTCCTCAGCCTGCGCGGCATCAAGTTCCCGCTGGACCTGCGGTATCTCGCCGTAGAGAATGCGGGAGGCAGTCTCGAAATCACCCTCGCGCTGGGTGCGTTCCTGCTGTGAGCGCAGTTCATCCAGCTTCGCCTTCAGATCGCCGATGCGGTTCAGCCCGGCCTTTTCCGCCTCCCAGCGTGCGTTCAGCGCGGCGAGCTGCTCCTTGCGGTCCGCCATGTCCGCGCGAAGGGCCTCCAGACGCTCAACCGAGGCTTCATCAGACTCACCCTCGAGCGCAAGTTCCTCCATGGTGAGGCGGTCGACGGCGCGCCGCAGCTGGTCGATTTCCTCTGGTGCGGAATCGATCTCCATCCGCAGCCGGGACGCCGCTTCATCCACCAGGTCGATGGCCTTGTCCGGTAGCTGGCGTCCGCTGATGTACCGGTTGGACAGTGTTGCGGCCGCAACCAGCGCCGAGTCCGCGATGGACACCTTGTGGTGGGCTTCATAGCGTTCCTTGAGTCCGCGCAGGATGCCCACGGTGTCCTGAACGCTTGGCTCACCGACGTAGACCTGCTGGAACCGGCGTTCGAGCGCCGCGTCTTTCTCGATGTTCTCCCGGTACTCGTCCAGGGTGGTGGCGCCGATCAGGCGCAGCTCGCCGCGGGCGAGCATGGGCTTGAGCATGTTGCCGGCGTCCATGGACCCTTCCGACGCACCCGCTCCGACAACGGTATGCAGCTCATCGATGAAGGTGACCACCTGTCCGTTCGAGGCTTTGATCTCCTCAAGGACCGCCTTGAGGCGTTCCTCGAACTCCCCGCGGTACTTGGCACCGGCGATCATCGAACCCAGATCGAGGCTGATGAGCGTCTTGCCCCTCAATGACTCAGGAACGTCCCCCGCGACCATGCGCTGCGCCAGGCCTTCCACGACGGCTGTCTTGCCGACCCCCGGCTCACCGATCAGCACGGGATTGTTCTTGGTACGGCGAGAGAGCACCTGCACCACTCGGCGAATCTCGGTATCACGCCCAATGACCGGGTCCAGCTTGCCCGAGCGCGCGATCTCCGTCAGGTCCACACCGAACTTCTCAAGCGCCTGGAAGGTGTTCTCAGGATCAGGGCTGGTGACGCGCCGGTCCCCACGCACGCCCGGGAGTGCCGCAATCAGCGCATCACGGGAGGCTCCTTCCTCGCGCAGAATCCGGCCTGCAGGCCCGGAGTCAGCGGCGATCCCGAGGAGGAGGTGTTCGGTGGAGACGAAGGAGTCCCCCAGCGATTCCGCCTCCTGCTGCGCAGCGGTGATGACCCTCAGCATGGGCTGTGAAAACTGTGCCTGGGCAACGGATGAACCCGACGACGACGGCATCGCCTTGATCGCGGCGCTCGCCTTGACGCTGACACTGTCAGCACCCACACCGGCAGCCGAGAGCAGCGCGACAGCCACACCGTCCCGCTGATCCATCAACGCCTTGAGTACGTGTGCGGGCTCCACCTGGGGGTTTCCTGCGGTGGAGGCATTCATAGCGGAAGCAGACAGTGCTTCCTGGCTCTTGGTGGTGAACTTGGTGTCCATGCTGGCCCTCCTGCATTAGCGCAAACTACTAAGTTGAGTGTACTACGCTCAACTTCACGCCGCAGTGCTCGGAGGGCGTTTTCACTTCAGGCGAACCGCTGCCGATGCACAGAGCCGCCTCAGGCCTCCCTGCCCTTCGACACCCAGCCGGGGTTGGCACTGCGCTCGCCCACCACGAGGTCCGCAGCCGCATCCAGCACATCCAGATCCGCGTCGGAAAGCGTCACCGAAAGCGCGCCTGCGTTCTCGTCGATGCGCTCCGGTTTGCGGGTGCCGGGAATCGGAACTACCGGAAGCCCAAACTTGGAGCCCTGCGCCCCGAGCCAGGCAAGGGCCACCTGCGCGGGCGTGGCTCCGGCATTGACGGCCACCGCTTGGACGGCTTCCACCACGGCGGCATTGGCATCCATCGCGTCCGCGCTGAACCTCGGCACGCGATGCCGGAAGTCGCCGGCAGAGAGTGACCGGGCCTGGACCGTCCCGGTGAGGAACCCCCTACCGAGCGGCGAATAAGGCACAAACCCAACCCCGAGCCGTACAGCTGCGGGCACAACCTGACGTTCGACGTCCCGGCTCCAAATGGACCATTCGCTCTGTACGGCGGCGATCGGATGCACGGCATGGGCGGCCGACAACTCATCCGCAGTCACCTCTGAGAGTCCCAGATGGCGCACCTTTCCCGCTGCAACCAATACCGCCATCGCGTTGACTGTCTCTTCGATCGGTACGGAAGTATCACGCCGGTGCATGTAGTAGAGGTCGATGACGTCCGTTCCCAGCCGCCGCAGGCTGGCTTCTGCTGCGCTTTGCACATAGGCAGCATCTCCGCGGACGCCCGTGTAGCCTGAAGCCGGGCTCCCCTCGATTCCGAACTTGGTGGCGACTTCCACCTCGTCCCGCCGCCCCTGGAGCAGCCGGCCAACGAGTTCTTCGTTGCTGCCCGCACCGTACACGTCAGCCGTGTCGATGAACGTCACGCCGGTGTCGACAGCATGGTGGAGCGTTTTCAGTGCCTGTTCCTGATCGAGCCCGCCGTAGACATCGGTGAGCGCCATGCCGCCGAATCCCTGGGCGCTCACGGTGAGGCCGGTTGCCAGTTCAGTTCGGATGAGGGTCATGCCCTCGATGGTATTCCGCTGACAGGCCGCCCGACAGGCCTGCGCGGCGTATGTGGACAAGCGGGATCATCCGGGAAGCACCTAGGCAATAATGAACCCATGGGGAAAACCAACATCACGTCCGTCCTGACCGTTGCCGCGTTGGCGTTGACGCTGACCTCCTGCTCACAGGATGGTCCTACGGCCGAGGATGCAGCCACACGCCTCGCCGAGGGCTTGGCCAGCGGGGACCTGAGCAGCGTTGCTTTTGCCGCCGTCTCCGGTGAGGATGCCACAGCGCAGCTCGAAGAAATCACCGCTGCCCTTGACGCGGTTTCACCGAAGGTTTCCGTTGCGGGCGTGGAATCGACGGGAGAAGACACCGCAACGGCCCAGCTGAATCATGTGTGGGATCTTGATGACAGCGACAAGGATTGGACCTACACCACCACCGCCGAGCTGACGCTGGTTGATGACCAATGGCAGGCGGGCTGGGATCCCTCCGTCGCCGTTGACGGCCTCAGTGCCGAAGCTTCGCTTGCGGTCTCCCGCACACCGGCCGAACGCGCGGAAGTCCTCGGCGCCGGTGGCGAGGTTCTGGTGACAGACCGCCCGGTCATCAGGGTGGGCATCGACAAGACGCGGATCGATGCTTCCGGGCTTGAATCGTCGTCCGCCGCGCTGGCCGAACTAGTCGGCATCGATCCTGCCGCCTACACAGAACAGGTGCTGAGTGCCGGCGAGCAGGCCTTCGTCGAGGCGATCGTCCTGCGTGACAACGAGGACCGCCCCGTCTCGGACGAAGAGATTGACGCTATCCCGGGAGCATCCGGCATCCCGGACACCATGTCCCTTGCCCCCACCCGCACCTTTGCCCGGGAGCTGCTGGGGTCCGTTGGGCCGGTGACGGCTGAGCTGGTGGAGCAGTCTGCTGGTCGCCTCGAACCGGGTGATGTTGCGGGCTTATCGGGTCTTCAGTTGCAGTATGACGAGCAGCTGGGCGGCACCCCCGGGATGGTCATCGAAGCCGTGACCGGGGAGGGAGAAGCACGCACCAGCGAAGTCCTCTTCGAGAAGGCGCCGGTTCCCGGAGAGCCGCTGGAACTCACACTTGATCCGGCGCTGCAGACACTGGCAGAGAACGTGCTCGCAGAAGAACCCTCGGCATCCTCGATTGTGGCTATCCGGCCGTCAACTGGAGAAATCCTGACGGTCGCGAACGGCCCCGGCAGCGAGGGTTTGCAGACCGCACTGCTTGGCCAGTATCCGCCCGGATCTACCTTCAAGGTGGCCACATCACTTGCCCTGCTCAAGAACGGCTTCACCCCGCAGACCCCCACCAGCTGCCCCGAGGAGCTGGTGGTCGAGGGGCGCGCGTTCAACAACGTGCCGGGGTATCCCGCGCAGTTCACCGGGAAAATTCCGCTCCTGCAGGCCGTTGCGCAATCCTGCAACACTGGCTTCATCTCACAGCGCGACGTCGTTTCCCAGGAAGCGCTGGCCTCGGCTGCCGCGGACCTGGGCATTGGAATCGACGTTCCCATTGGAACCCCCGCTTTCTTCGGCTCGGTTCCGACGGAGGCGGACGGCACTGCTCATGCAGCATCCATGATCGGGCAGGGCGAGGTCCTGGTCTCCCCACTGTCCCTGGCCATCATGGCCGCCTCGGTCGGCGCCGGAGAACGGGTGGCACCCACGCTCCTGGCAGGGACCGCAGCGCCGGAGGAGGCGCCGTCGTCGTTGGCTTCTGCTGAGCCCTCAACTGAACAAACAGCAGAAGCCCAGACACAGCCGGCTCCAACGCCAAGTAGCCTGACGGCCGACGAGGCGGCAGCACTTCGGGAGATGATGGGCGCCGTCGTCACGGTGGGTGGTGCGCAACTGCTCGCGGATATCCCGGGCGAGCCGGTCCTCGCCAAGACCGGCACGGCCGAATTCGGCACGGAAGATCCGCCCCGGACGCATGCCTGGGTGGTAGCTCTGCAGGGGGATCTTGCGGTTGCCGTTTTCGTTGAGGAGGGTGAACGCGGCTCCATCTCCGGCGGCCCGCTGATGGAGGAATTCCTTCGCGGGGCCGGTCAGTAGCCGGGCCGCTACCGCAACCGCTGCAGGTACCGGCTGCCCGATGTCGGAACGATCTCCTTGCCGATCGTTCCTGGTAGCCACTGTTCTGATCGACGCAAAAACGCCTCTGCCCACCGAGTTGTTCGTCAACTCGGTGGGCAGGGGCGTTTCAAGGATGCTACCTAGCGGCCGCGGCGCTCATTCGACGCCGGTGCGCTCGCCCTGCGTGAGCCGGCTCCACGCGAGCCCGCCGGACGTCCAGCCGACGACGGCGCGTGACTGCGCTGCCCGGAACCGGCCTGCGCCTTGCCCTGCGAACCACGGGTACCGCCGGTGGCGCTGTGAGCGGCGACGTCACCCGAACGCGCCGGACGCGGGCGGCGGGTGCGGTTGCCGCCGGCTGCTGCACCCTCACCGGTACGACGACGCTCGCCGTCGGTACCGAAACGTGCTGCCTGCGGCTGGTCCTTGCGGCGCTCTGCGCGGTTGCCTTCTGCTCGGTTGCCCTGTGCGTCCGCTGCCACGCGGCCGCGTCCGCCTGCTGTTGGGGCTGCACGCCGGTTTCGCTTGCGCTCGGCGTTTGCTCCGGTCGAGGAGCCGCCACCGCGCGGGGTCTCCCGCTGGGCCAGCAGGGCGGCGCGGGTGCGTGGGTCGACTTTCTCTGCAACATCGCCGATGAGCTTGCCCACCAGCGGGGAGGTCGCGGAGACGTTCTCGAACCCGACGCTCACTCCGGCTGCCTTCATGAGCTTCTGCACCTCACCCTTCTGCTCGGGCAGGGTGATGGTCACAACGGTGCCGTCAGAACCGGCGCGTGCAGTACGGCCGGAGCGGTGGAGGTACGCCTTGTGCTCAGTGGGCGGGTCAACGTGCACCACGAGCTCGACGTCATCCACGTGGACGCCGCGCGCTGCGACGTCGGTCGCGACGAGAACCCGGACATCTCCGGTGGAGAACTCGGCAAGGTTGCGGTCACGCGCATTCTGCGAGAGGTTGCCGTGCAGATCGACAGCGGGGATGCCGGCGTCGGTCAGGGTCTTGGCAAGCTTCCGTGCGTGGTGCTTGGTGCGCATGAACAGCACCCGCTTGCCCTTGCCGGAAGCGAGCTGCACAATGAGCTGCTTTTTCTGGGTCTGGTCACCGATCAGCAGCACGTGGTGCTCCATGGTGGTGACCGAAGCCTGCGTGGTGTCCACGGAGTGGGTCAGCGGGTTGGACAGGTACCGCTGCACGATCTTGTCCACGCCGTTGTCCAGGGTGGCCGAGAACAGCATGCGCTGGCCCTCGGTGGGCGTGGTGTCGAGGATCCGCTTGACGACGGGGAGGAAGCCGAGGTCAGCCATGTGGTCGGCCTCGTCAAGCACGGTGATTTCGACCGACTCGAGCGTAACCAGCTTCTGGCGCATCAGGTCTTCGAGCCGGCCGGGGCAGGCAATAACGATGTCGACGCCGGCACGCAGCGCCTTCTCCTGGCGGGCCTGTGACACGCCACCGTAGATGACGGTGGTGTTGAGACCGAGTTCGGAGGCCAGAGGCTCAACGGTGGCGTTGATCTGCGTAGCGAGCTCACGCGTAGGAGCAAGGATCAGAGCCAGCGGACGGCCGGGCTTGCGGCGGTAGGCAGCTTCGCGCTCGGCAAGACGCGACACCATAGGCAGCGCGAAGGCCAGGGTCTTGCCGGAGCCGGTGCGGCCGCGGCCAAGGACGTCCCGGCCCGCGAGCGTGTCGGGGAGGGTCTTGACCTGAATGGGGAACGGTTCGGTGATTCCCTGGTCGGTGAGGGAACGGACCAGCGCTGTGGGCACGCCAAGCGCAGCAAAGGTAGTCATGTAAAGTACACGAACTTTCTTCTCATCTTCCCTGCGCACCGGTTGGTGCCCAGAGTCCGCCGAAGGAAAGTCAGACAGTGTCAACCGCTCTCACGATCTTGGGAGATAGCGCGGGACAAAAGAATGCGTTCATCGACGCAGGCTGCGGCTGAAGGAACCCGGAAATCTCCAGGAAAAGCTCCAGATGCCGCAAGCAAGTGAAACAAGTCTATCAGTGGTCCGGTTGCGCTCCTGACGACGGTTGGTGAGGATGGGGTTTGTGTGAGCAAGCCCACCATGCCTGCCCACCGACACCTCGTCATCCACGCAGGAGGAACCATGTCCACAGCCGCCGCTATCCGCTCCCATGCTGCAGATTTATCCGGGGAAGTGACGGAGTTGCGCCACCGGCTACATCAGGAGCCGGAGATTGGACTGCACCTTCCACGGACGCAGGAAAAGGTCTTGGAAGCGCTCGATGGACTCCCCTACGAGGTGAGCGTCGGCAAGGACACGACGTCGGTGACGGCCGTACTGCGCGGAACGGCACCGTCGTCGGCCTCCCAGAAGCCGGTGGTGCTGCTGCGGGGCGACATGGACGCGCTTCCGGTGCAGGAGCAGACCGGTGCGCCCTACGCGTCGCGCATCGATGGCGCGATGCATGCCTGCGGACACGACCTGCATACGGCGATGCTCGCAGGAGCCGCGCGAATCCTTGCCGACCGGCGTGATCAACTGGCCGGCGACGTCGTCCTGATGTTCCAGCCGGGTGAAGAAGGTTTCGACGGCGCAGGCGTGATGATCCGCGAGGGTGTGCTTGAGGCAGCCGGGCGGCGGCCCGACGCCGCATACGGCATCCATGTGGTGTCCTCGCTGCTGCCGAACGGTCTGTTTGCAAGCCGACCGGGAACGTTGATGTCAGCATCGGATGGGCTGTATGTGACCGTCCACGGCGCCGGCGGTCATGGATCAGCGCCCCACCGTGCGAAGGATCCGGTCACCGTTGCAGCGGAGATCGTAACCAGCCTCCAGACGATGATCACCCGCCAGTTCGACATGTTCGACCCCGCGGTATTGACCGTTGGTCTGCTGCACGCCGGAACCAAGCGCAACGTCATCCCCGAATCCGCGCGCATCGAAGCGACGATCCGGACGTTTTCCGAGCAGAACCGGGAGCTGATGCGCACCGCCATCCCCCGGCTGGTGAACGGTATCGCCGAGGCGCACGGGCTCCACGCGACGGTCGAGTATGAAACGGAGTACCCGCTGACCGTGACGGACGCGAGCGAGACCTCGAACATCGAAAAGCACGTCCGCGACCTCTTCGGCGACGAGCGGTACACGCAAATGGTGAACCCGCTGAGCGGCTCCGAGGACTTTTCACGGGTGCTTGCGGCCGTGCCCGGAAGCTTCGTCTTCCTGTCCGCGGTTCAACCCGGTGTGGATCCGGCGGGCACCGCCTTCAACCACTCTCCCTACGCTGCCTTCGATGACAGCATTCTCGCTGACGGCACCGCGCTGTACGCGCAGCTGGCCGTGGCACGGATCGCCGAGTTGTCCGGCGTCTGATCCAGGGCACGATCCAGCGGCACCATCCAGCGACACCGCGCTTTTGCGGGCCTCGCTACGCTTATACCGATGAGCACGCGCCCTGAACCCCAGCCCTTCCTTACCCAACCCGTATCTTTCGTCCGCCGAGGCTCCCGCCTGCAGGGCCGCCGTCGTGATGCCTGGGCTGAACTGTCTGAGGGCCTGGTGGTGGATGTGCCCCGCAACACTGCAGCGGACACGTCCGTGGATCCTGCCTGGGAGTACGACGCCGCTGCCTCCTTTGGCCGCGACGCCCCGCTGGTGGTGGAGGTCGGGTCAGGACTCGGAGAAGCGGTGGCGGCCGCCGCGACGGCCGATCCCGACCGCAACTTTCTAGCGCTCGAGGTTTACAAGCCGGGGCTCGCCCAGACCCTGCTGCGCATCGATCAGGGCGGGCTCACCAACGTCCGCGTTGCGCAGGTGAACGCGGCAGAGGCTCTGGCCACCATGATCCGCCCGGCCTCGGTTGCTGAACTGTGGGTGTTTTTCCCGGACCCCTGGCACAAGACCCGCCATCACAAGCGCCGGCTGGTGAAAGACTCCTTTGTTGCGCTCGCCGGCCGTGTGCTGTCACCGGGCGGCATTCTGCGCCTCGCAACCGACTGGTCCGACTACGCAGTGCAGATGCGCGCGGCCGCCGATGACTCACCGCTTTTCGAGAACCTGCACGACGGCGAACGCGCCGGCTCCGACAGCCCGCTCACCCAGATCTGGGCCAGCGGTGTAGAGCACGAGGTCGGCGGAACGCCCCGCCGCGAGGGGCGCGAACCAGCCGGGACGGCTTCCGCCCAGGAAGGCGAAGACTCGATCGGCGGCTGGGCGCCGCGGTTCGATGGCCGCATCCTGACGAGCTTCGAGAACAAGGCCCACGACGCTGGCCGCTCGATCTTCGACCTGGCGTACCGCCGGGTCCGGTAGCGCTGCGTCAGGCGCGGACGTCGGAAAGGTGATGGACGACGTCGTGCAGCCCGTACTGGGCAAGGGTTTCCACGGTGAAGCGCGAGCCGTTGCTGCGGCGTCCAACCCGGTCCCATTCACGAACTGACTCCAACAGGGCTGCGTAGGCCTCCCCCGCTGCCGCCAGCTCGCCCGCTACGCGGCCCGGATCCTCCGCCGCATAGTTCTTCTCCCGGGCAGTGCGGTCCTGGTCCCAGTCCTCGAAAATGGGATCTTCCTGCGCCAGCATCAGCTCGGTGCGCTCCCTGAACAGGACGTAGACATCCCGGACGTGAGCAGCATACTCAAGCATTGACCAGGTGCCCTCATCCGGGCGGTCCCGCACGTCAGCCCTGCCAAGCGCCTTCCGCCACCGCGGCAGGTCCAGCCTGTGTTTTCCCGCGATGCTTTCGGACGGATAGTCCGACGCGTCGAAGCCGCACTGGGGGCAGGGACGCTCGAGCACCCAGGTCCAGTCTTTGGTATCCGGTTCAATCGCCATAGGAGGAAGCGTATCCAGACCTACCCCTTCGCCTGCATCCTGTGACGGTGAATTGCACCTTGCCTCTTGCGACAAACAGGTTTGTGCCGCAAAGTAGTTTGCGTGAACTCGCGAAAGAAGCTCAGTGACGGCGCACATCAGGCCGACGACGAACGCCCTCTGGACCTGAACGCCGCGCTCAACGTAGTTGAGGCCGCAGAAAGGCGTGCACGACGGGAACTGCGTGGCAACGGTGCGTGGGTGTATCTCCTGTGGGCCCTCACCTGGCTCAGCGGGTTCGGCACCCTGCATGGATCCCGCAACGGCTGGATTCCTCTCGAGCCCGAAACCGCGCTCACGCTCTTCGGCTTGCTCGTTGCCGCCGGTGTAGCGGTGACCATCGTGATTTTCGGCCGTCAAGGCCGGGGTATCCGCGGGCACTCACGCTTCACGGGAGGCTTCTATGCGCTCGCCTGGATTTTGGGGTTCATAGTCATGGGGGCATTGAGCGGCACGATCGGGATGGCAGTGGACGACTTCTGGCTCCGGGGGATGCTCATCAATGGCATCGCCATCCTGATTGTCGGCCTGCTGTACATCACGGGTGGCACCACCTTCAACGACGTGGTGCAGGTGGTCATGGGCGTCTGGTTCCTCGTGGTGGATATCGCGTCGATCATCGCAGGACCGGAACATTTCCTCACCGTGTTCTTCATTTTCGGTTCCGGCGGCTTCTTTGTGGGGGCCGTAGTACAGGCGCTCCGTCAGCGCCGGAGGCCGACGCATGCCTGAGCTCGACCCCGTGATCCATGCCGAGTCGCGGTTGCGGGCCATCACCACGCTGAACGAAGTCGGCGAGCGCAACCGCATCGCCTTCACCAAGCTGCAGAAGATCCTCGACATGACGGCCGGCAATCTCTCAACCCATCTGCGCAAGCTCGAAGACGCCGGCTATATCACCGTTTCCAAGACCATCGAGGGCCGCACCCCGGCAACCTACGTGGCCATCACCCCGGCGGGGACCGCCGCCTACGCCGCCTACCGCCTGGCACTACATCAACTCCTCACCACCGAACTTACGGAGAAGTCATGACCTCACCAGCAGCACTGGTACAGCGCCATCCGACTACGACGGCGCCGCTCGCCTCTGCGGAGGCAGTCACCAAATCCTTCGGAAGGACCGCTGCGCTCACCGGAGTGAGCCTGCAGATCCACCCTGGCGAATCTGTGGGGCTTCTTGGCCCGAACGGTGCCGGCAAGTCAACCCTGATCGGGCTGCTGTCAGGGCTCCGGCGGCCTGACTCGGGAACCGTCCGGCTATTCGGAGAGAACCCTTCCCATCCCCGCACGCGCTTACGGCTCGGCATCACTCCGCAGGCCACTGCGGTTCCGCAGAACCTGACAGTCCATGAAGCCGTGCAGTTTGTCGCACGACATTACCCGGACCCCATTCCGTCCGCACAGCTGCTGAAGGATTTTGGGCTGGTGGAGGCGGAACGGAAGCAGTGCGGCGGCCTCTCCGGCGGCCAGCAGCGGCGCCTGCTGGTAGCGCTGGCACTTGTGGGAAGGCCGGAATTGGTCATCCTCGATGAACCAACCACCGGTCTGGACGTGGACGCACGCGAGACGCTGTGGAGCCAACTTCGCACTTACCGCAGTTCCGGCGGCACGCTGCTCATCACCAGCCATTACCTCGAGGAGATTCAGGCCCTCTCCAGCCGGGTAGTGGTGATCGACCGGGGCACGGTCATTGCTGACGGAACGGTGGATGATATCCGCAGCCGGGTGGCAGTCAGCAAGGTGTCCTTCCTAACGGACCTGCCCGCGTCGTCGTTCCTGTGCCTCCCGGGCACGGTGGACGTCACGGTCGCTGACACCGGACGCACCACCGTGGTAACCCAGGACGCCGACGCCACAGTCCGGCAGCTGGTTCAGGACGGGTTGCCGTTCTCACAGCTTGAGGTCCATGGGGCAACCCTCGAAGAAGCCTTCCTTTCCCTCACCGCCAAGGAGCAGCAATGAGCACCGTCACAGGACCTGACGCCGCGGCTCGTCACAACACCGCGACGGCACACACTGCGCCGTCCCAGCTTTCACTGATCCGCACGCATACGAAAGCACAGCTCCTTGAGCAGCTGCGCATTCCGGTCGCGGTGATCTCCTCGGTGGTATTTCCGGCACTGGTGCTGATGTTTTTCGTGGTGCCGCAGCCGGCGGTGACTGCCGATCCGATGGCCTCGCTGGAATCGATAGCGCAGCTTGGCGTGTTCGGTGTGATGAGCGCGTTCCTGTTCAACTACGGAGTCGGAGTGGCGGAGGACCGCGCCAACCCGTGGAGCAGCTATGTCCGCTCACTCCCGGTGGGAGCGCTGCCTGGAATCCTGGGGAGAGCGGTGACCGGAATGCTGTTTGCGTTCATGTCGCTGCTGCCGGTCCTGATTCTGGGCGCCTTGCTCACCTCCGCACCGGACGCCTTCACCAGCGGCGACCTGCCCTGGTGGCGCGTTCCCTTCGCTGTAGCGGTGTGGCTGCTGTGCGGGCTGCCGTTCCTGGCGCTTGGGCTGTTCATCGGGCACCTGTGCACCTCGAAGGTAGCCGTTGCGGTGACGCAGGTGGTGTTCTTCCCACTGGCCTTTGCGGGCGGCATGATGCTCCCACCGCTGATGTTCCCTGAGTGGCTCAACACGCTTTCGCTGTTCCTCCCCTCGCGTGCCGCACGGGACCTGTCCGTCTTCGCGCTCACCGGTGAGGGGCTGCACTCGACCACCGTCGTCTGCCTGCTGGCGTGGCTGCTGGTACTGGGAGCGGCAGCGCTCTGGGCTGCGCGGCGCGATCAGGGCCGCCGCTTCCGCTGACCCCTTCGCGTTCCTGTCCCTCCGCTCAGTCGAACGACGACGACGGCAGGTCCCGCTCCCCCGCAGCCATCGCATCCACAATCCGCCGCGCAACCGCATCCGGGTCCTTGCCCTGCGGCAGGCGGGGTGCCTGGCCATCGATTGGACGGGTAGCGAGGCCGGTCTCGGTATGGGGTGGCCGCACGT
Organism: Arthrobacter sp. PTI12; assembly: GCF_056679915.1. Lineage (NCBI taxonomy): Bacteria > Bacillati > Actinomycetota > Actinomycetes > Micrococcales > Micrococcaceae > Arthrobacter > Arthrobacter sp. PTI12. The sequence continues at coordinate 3,160,523 of NZ_CM155256.1, forward strand.
CCAGCACACGGACACCGCTGCGGCGCAGTTCGAGAGCGGCTGCCTTCCCGAAGGCACTCAGGGCTGCTTTGCTGGCCGAGTACGCCGCCATTCCTGCGGTGGGACTATCGGCGACGACGGCGCTGATCTGAACCACCTGCCCGCCCTTCTCCAGGCGCGGAAGCACTGCCCGCAGAAGCCGGGCATAGCCTACGAAGTTGGTGAGGAGCAGCTCATCCAGGGTGTCGTCGTCGAGCTCCGCCAAGGCGCCGAACGCAACCACACCGGCGGCGTACACCACGCCGTCCAGCGGTTGGCCGTCAAGCGCATCGACGATGCCGGCCGGACCGCCCGGCAGCGTGAGGTCAGCGGCGATGGACTGAGCGCCAAGCCGGCCAGCGAGCGCACCGAGTTTCTCCTGGTCCCTGCCGCTGAGCGTCAGTTCAGCTCCCCTGGAGCTCAGCTCCCCCGCGATGCGCGAGCCGAGCTCACCCGTTGCGCCGACCACCAGGAACTGTTTGCCGCTGATTCCGTTGCCATTGAGATCATCCATTGCCTGAGCCTAACAACCGGCCCTGACGGTTCCCCCTGAAGTGCCCGGGCTGTCAGGCGGAACTTGGACGGTTTCCCTGCACCCGACCCTTCAGCTGGCGGAGTTCCTGCTCGGCAGCTTCGCGTGCTTCCAGCTCACCGAAGGCGTCTTCGAGCTTCCCGGAAGTTGGGTCTGACCAGGCGAGTTCTTCCTGCGCAGCCTGCAGGTGCCTCAGCCGCCGGGCTTCCTGCTCCGCCTCGCGGGCAGCGCGGGCGGTTTCCATACTGTTGCCTGCGGAGGACGAGACTGCTCCCCGAACGTCCAGCGCTGCCTGGGTTGCACCGTGCTGAGCCTTCAGGGATTCGTAGCGCACCGCGTTGTCCTGCAGGGAGGTTTCAAGCCAGTACAGGTCTGACTCCAGCGAGCGGAACTGCTGATCGACGTCGTCGCGTTGGCGGGTCAGTGTCTCGAGTCTCTTCTGGATTTCCAGGGCGCGGCGCAGGGCTGACCGGGCGGCGTCGTCATTGTTGTTCGCGACCGCCCGTTCCGCTTCCCGGTTGCACGCATCGAGATCTGCAGCTGCTTGCCGGGCAAGGGTATCCACGCGATGGCGGACTGCGGCGAGGTCAGCGACGCTGCGGCGCGCGCGGTCGAGGTTCTCTTCCTGTTGGCGCTGCGATTCGCCGAGGGCGGTGATGGGATCGCCCGGTTCAAGGGCGTTTCGGCGTGAGGCGATGATGCGTGAGATGCGGCGTCGGACGGACACTGGCGCTAGGCCCGCCGGGTGCCGGTGCCGTAGGCGGCGTTCCAGGTCCTCAGCGCGCCGATCTCCATGGTGAGGCGGGAGGTGGCCCGCTCCAGCTGCCTGCTGCCGGTTTCCTGGTGTACCTCCAGCAAGGTACGGCGCAGCTGGGCCGACAGTTCGCACAGGGAGTTGACCTGCTCTCCGATGCTGTTCGCGAGGTCCTCGCGCAGCGCGCGGTTAGGTTCACGCTCAGCAAGTGCTATGCGTTCGCAGAGTACTGCCTCGGCGCGCGTGAGGTCATCCGCCGTTGCCGCCAGATCACCCGTCGGAGACCCTTGCGCGATGGCGGCGGCAACTGAACGGCGCGTGGCGCCAGTGGAACGCTCCAGCTGGAGCCGGAGCCTTGCGAGCTCCCGCGCCGAAGCGTCCGTGGAAAAGGAACGCAGCCGGCTGGAGCCGCGCTCGATCCGGCGACGGAGAATTACTGAGCGACGGATGCGGCGCACAATCAACCAGGTTCCGGTTGCAGCGCCAATCGCGAGGATTCCCAGGACGGCACCCCCGAAGAGGAGAAGCTGGAGAACACCCTCCAGCAGGAATTCCGCGGCGTCAACGAACTCTGATTCAGGCATGTATCTAAGTGTGCCGTGGAATTGCAGGTTGCGCCACGTGGGAAGCACCGGAGCGGTCAGCGGGTTGGCTCGCCGCGCCAGATCATCAGTGCCTGGCTGCGCGGGCGGGGACGCTGCCCGCGGGCGAGGGTAACCACGTCGCCCGCGAGACCGGCAGCGAAAACACGGGTGGCCTCGGACTTCCGGCGCTGGGCGAGTTCGTCCGTGAGTTCACTCACCCGGTGCTGGAGTGCCAGGACCTGGTTCTCCAACTCCAGGATGCGCCTGATGCCCTCGAGCGAAACGCCTTCCTGGGAGAGCCGCTGCACCTCACGCAGGACATTGACGTCACGCTGTGAGTAGCGCCGGGCACGCCCCGGCGCCCTGCTGGGAATCACGAGGCCCAACCTGTCGTATTGACGCAGCGTCTGGGGATGCATGTCCGCCAACTCCGCCGCAACGGAGATGACATAGATGGGCATATTGATGTCAACAGGCATGTGTCGCTCCCCTTTCGCTGGCTAGCTCTCCCACACCTTAGAGCCGCGCCTTCTCGGCAAGATTGACCCGTGGATCAGCGTCTTTCGTGGCGTTCGAGAAGGCGTCCACTGCGGCTGCGGCGTCTTTGTTCAGATTTTGTGGAACAACGATGTCAATTGTCACCAGGAGGTCGCCGGTTGCCTTCGACGTCTTTACTCCGCGGCCCTTCACGCGCAGGGTCCTTCCCGAGGGAGTGCCTGCCGGGACTTTCACCGTGACCTTCTCGCCGTCCAGGGTGGGCACCTCCACCTGCGCTCCGAGGGTCGCTTCCGGGAACGTGACCGGCACGTGTACACGGATGTTGTCGCCGTCGCGCTGGAAGAAGGAATGCGGTTTCACATTGACGGTGACCATGAGGTCCCCGTTGCCTGCGGCTCCCGGCTGACCCTTGCCGCGCACACGCACTTTCTGGCCGTCGCGGATGCCGGCTGGAATGCGCACGTCGATGACTTCGCCCGATGGTTCACGCAGGCCGATGGTGGTCCCGCGGATTGACCCTGCGAAGGAGATGCTGGTGCTGGCGGTGCGGTCCGCGCCCTTGCGGGGCGGCGTCTGGTAGCCCGGAAAACCGCCGCCGGACGAGTAGCCGCCTGCGCCCCCGAACAGGTCAGCGAACTCCGGTGGCAGGTTACTGCCGCCGCCGAAGCCGCCGCTGCGTTGACGCCCCGCGGACTGGCCGAAGAGGTTCCCGAAGACGTCATCGAAGCCTGCGCCGCCGGCTGGGCCGCCGGGGCCCCCTGCGGTGAATCGGGCGCCGCTTCCCATGGCGCGGATCGCGTCATACTGCTGGCGTTCCTCAGCGTCGGACAGCACCGAGTAGGCCTCGGAAATGTCCTTGAACATCTTGTCAGAGCCCCCGGTGCTTTGGTTCTGGTCCGGGTGGTGCTTCCGCGCGAGCTTCCGGTAAGCCTTCTTGATGTCGGCGTCGGAGGCGTCCTTGGGCACACCAAGAATCTTGTAGAAGTCCTTGTCGACCCAGTCCTGACTGGCCATCTGACCCCTCCTCTCTATAACTCTCTAAGTTGCCTGTTCGTGGAAGCGTTGCGTCCTTTCCCTCCGAGGAAGGGGGCTTTAATATTCCGAAGCGAGCTCTGCGAGTCTCGGAATTTCGTTGCCCCCGGTCGGAGGGAAAGGACGCGCTCAGCTACTCCGGAACTGCGACGATCACCTGGGCGGCACGCAGGACGCGGTCATTTTTCTTGTAACCCACGCGCAGGATCTGGCTGACGCTGTCGAACTGGACCTCGGCGCTGGGCTGCTGGATGAGGGCTTCGTGGATGTTCGGGTCGAACTCCACACCGGTCTCATCGATGCGGGACAGACCGTAGGTCTTCAGCGCGTTCTCCAGCTTGGTGGAGATTGCTGCGAAAGGACCGTCCGCGAGGTCGCCGTGCTGCCGGGCTGCGTCAATGTCGTCGAGAACCGGCATCAGCGAATTCAACACGCCGATCACTGCCATGTCCCGCGCGACGTCCCGGTCACGCTCCACGCGCTTGCGGTAGTTGACGTACTCCGCCTGCAGCCGCAGGAAGTCGTTCCGGAGCTCGGCCTCAACATCGGTGGAAGCAGCCGGAACCTCTTCGCCGCCACCGGCCTCGTTGAGGATGACTTCCGCCTGGGCCAATGCGTCCTGGCCGTCTGCAGGGCCGTCGGTCGGGGCTTCGGACTCCTGACCGGCACCCGCTGAGGGCGCCGAACCAGTGTCATCCGAGCCGGCGGTCCCGCCGGCATCCTGCTGCCCACGGACCTGGCCGGTTTCCGGGTCGATCTTCCGGTTGTCCCGGAAGCTGACCGGCTCCTGATGCTCTTCTTCGTTTCCGTGGTGAGGCATGGCTACTTCTTCTCGTCTTCGTCAACAACCTCGGCGTCTACGATGTCCTCATCGTCAGCCTTGGTGCCGTCTTCGCCCGGCTCACCGCTTGGGGCAGCACCGGGACCGGTGGCGCCTTCCTGCTGTGCCTGGGCGTAGATGGCTTCGCCCAGCTTGCTCTGCGATGCCTGGAGCTTCTCGAAGGCGGCCTTCACCTCATCATCATTGTCCTGGGTTTCCAGGGCCTTCTTGAGGGCGTCGACGTCAGCCTGAACCTCCGTCTTGACCTCTTCCGGCAGCTTGTCCGAGTTATCGGCAATGAGCTTGTCGGTCGAGTAGGCCAGCTGCTCGGCACCGTTACGGGTATCAGCTGCCGCACGGCGCTGCTTGTCTTCGGCAGCGTGCTCCTCGGCGTCACGGACCATGCGGTCGATGTCTTCCTTGGAGAGCGAGGAACCACCGGTGATGGTCATCGACTGCTCAGTGCCGGTGCCCTTGTCCTTGGCGGATACGTGCACAATGCCGTTGGCATCGATGTCGAAGGTCACCTCGACCTGCGGTACGCCCCGCGGCGCAGGGGCAATGCCGGTGAGCTCGAAGGTACCCAGCGGCTTGTTGTCGCGGGTGAACTCGCGCTCGCCCTGGAAGACCTGGATGGCCACGGACGGCTGGTTGTCATCCGCGGTGGTGAAGGTCTCGCTTCGCTTGGTGGGGATGGCCGTGTTGCGCTCAATCAGGTGGGTCATCACGCCGCCCTTGGTCTCGATGCCGAGGGACAACGGGGTGACGTCAATAAGGAGTACGTCCTTGCGCTCGCCCTTCAGCACACCTGCCTGCAGTGCTGCGCCGACTGCAACAACCTCGTCCGGGTTGACGCCCTTGTTGGGCTCCTTGCCTCCGGCAAGCTCCTTGACCAGTTCAGAAACGGCAGGCATACGGGTGGAGCCACCGACAAGCACGATGTGATCGATGTCGGCTACCTTGATGCCGGCTTCCTTGATGACGTCGTTGAACGGCTTCTTGGTGCGATCGAGCAGGTCCTTGGTGAGGTCCTGGAACTTGGCACGGCTCAGGTGTTCGTCCAGGTGAACCGGGCCGTCAGGGGTGACGGACAGGTACTGGAGGGAGATGTTGGTCGAGCTGGCGGATGACAGTTCCTTCTTGGCCTGCTCAGCGGCTTCCTTGAGGCGCTGCAGCGCGATCTTGTCCTTGGACAGGTCTGCACCCTTTGCCTTTGCCTGCGCAAGCAGGAAGTCGACGACGCGCTGATCCCAGTCATCGCCGCCGAGGCGGTTGTCACCGGAAGTTGCGCGCACCTGGATGGTCGAGAACTCATCCTCGTCCTTGCCGACTTCGAGGAGGGACACGTCGAACGTTCCGCCACCGAGGTCGAAGACCAGGATGAGCTCATCTTCCTTGCCCTTGTCCAGGCCGTAGGCGAGCGCGGCAGCCGTGGGCTCGTTCACGATGCGCAGGACGTTCAGGCCCGCGATCTCGCCGGCCTCCTTGGTGGCCTGACGCTCAGCGTCATTGAAGTAGGCCGGAACGGTGACGACGGCGTCGGTCACCTTCTCGCCCAGGTAGCTCTCGGCGTCAGTCTTCAGCTTCTGCAGAATGCGCGCGGAGATTTCCTGCGGAGTGTAAGTCTTGTCATCAACCTGCTTGGTCCAGTCCGTTCCCATGTGGCGCTTGACGGAGGCGATGGTGCGGTCGATGTTGTTGACTGCCTGGCGCTTGGCGATCTCGCCGACCAGGACCTCTCCACTCTTGGAGAAAGCGACGATGGACGGAGTGGTGCGGGCGCCTTCTGCGTTGGCGATGACGGTGGGCTCGCCACCTTCGAGCACGGAAACGACGGAGTTGGTGGTTCCGAGGTCAATACCTACTGCACGTGACATGCGTATTTCCTTTCAGCGAGTCGGCGGCCTTGTGGCCATCAACCAGAAATTCGGGATTCCGCCCAGATTGAGCGTTCTGCACTCAACTGTACTCCGCTCGCCACGGATGTCAATTTGAAGTTGAGTCAGGAACACTCAACTAGAATCCTGCACTGCAGTCTCGGGCATCTACAGCCAGCTGCAAACGGTCAGAGGCAGCGTGGCTGGAACTTGGCGTCCGCCGGGCCGTCCTGGGCGAGGGCATGGGTCACGAGCCTGTGCACTACCGGATCGTTCGGTGCCTGGTCGTGCTCGATCAGGTCAAGGGCGCACATGTCCTGGATGGTGATGTTCGTGACCTGCCGTGCAGGGCCCGCCAGGAATTGGCTCGTGTAGGGCGTCACGACCTCGTCATATCTGGTGCTGATGACCGTATAGGACGGCCCACTGACCGTGTCGCCAATCGAATTGAGTTCGGTGAGGAACGGCGAACCTGCCTCCTGATCTGCGCAGGCCTGGCAGAGAAAGCTGGTATCCGACGTAGTGAGGGGCGCGTCCTCGCCTGCCGGCACCAGGACTCCCTCGGTGCCATGGTTCGAGGGCGCAATTCCCACCAGGTGGTTGACCTTCTTCGCCCCGCCCAGGAAGCCGATGTAATAGCGCGGCATCATGCCGCCCTGGCTGTGTCCCACCAGGTCAACTTTCCGGGCTCCGGTGGCGGCGAGAACGGCGTCGACGAACGAGCCAAGTTCCGCTGCGGAATCGGCCACGGGGCCCGTGGCGTCAATACCGTTCGTGGTCCCGTAGTTAAGGGCGAATACGCAGTACCCCTGTCCGGCCAGCACCGGGGAGAGCGTGGACCAGTTCTTCACCATGCTCTCGAAAGTTCCCGGCACCAGGATGACGGGATGAGGGTGCTCCTCGCTCGGCGTGCAGGACCAGTTGTTGGCACCGGGCGGCGAAATGTCCTCGGTGTCGGCAGCGGCGGGAGCTGCCCCGGCGAGGCTTCCGCCTAGCAGGGCGGCGGTGGCAAAGATTGTCGACAGGCGGTGCGGCATGGTGAAACCTCTTCGTATCATCGACGCTCCCCGGGCGGGAGCGGGCATCGCACAGACGCTAGCTACTCGCCGGTAGCAACCGCAATACCAGTGAGAATTTGTGCAGGTTGCGCCCGCCAACCGCCGCAGCTACGCCCGGTGAGCCGGCTCTTTCCGCCCTTCCTGCTCAGTTTCAGACTGCCGGTCTGGGTGGGTGCCGCCGTCGTGCTGTGCCAGCTTGGAAGGCCACCAGATTTTCGGTCCGATGTCGTACGCGAGCGCCGGAACCAGCAGTGAACGCACAATCACCGTGTCGAGCAGCACGCCGAATGCCACTATGAAGGCGATCTGCGCGAGGAACAGGATCGGGATGACGCCCAGGGCCGCGAAGGTTGCAGCCAGCACTACGCCCGCGGAGGTGATGACCCCGCCCGTCACACCCAGCCCGCGGAGAATTCCAGGCCGTGTTCCGATGCGCAGTGACTCTTCCCGTACCCGGGTCATCAGGAAGATGTTGTAATCGACGCCGAGCGCGACCAGGAACACGAAGCCGAACAGCGGAACCGACGCGTCCGCGCCATCGAACCCGAGCAGGTTGTTGAACACCAGCGCCGAGACACCGAGCGCAGTGGCGTAGGACAACACCACTGAACCGATGAGCAGCACCGGCGCCAGGACGGACCGCAGCAGCAGCATGAGGACCACCAGGATCACCACCAGGACGATGGGGATGATCTTCGTCAGGTCTGCCTGGGCGGTCTCGTTGGTATCCAGCGCGACGGCGGTCACGCCACCGACCAGCACGTCCGCGCTCACCGTGTCCAGATCGGTGCGCAACTGCTTGACGAGCTCCTCGGCCTCTGCGGAGTCAGCCTGGTAGTCAAGCGTGGCCCTGACCAGCACATTTCCATCGCGTACGACGACGTCGCCCGCCTGGTCAGCGGCAACGGTCGCCTCAGCGACGCCCTCCTGCGCTTCGAGGACATCGAGCACGCCGTCTTCCTGCCCTTCGGGAGCGATGATGGTCACCGGGCTGCCGGCGCCGGCGTTGAAGTGGCGGGCCAGTGCATCCTGACCATCCACCGCATTCGACGGAGTCAGGATCAGCGAGGACTGCGGGACACCCGAAGCCTGAAGTTGAAGCAGCCCGAGGGATCCTGCCACGAGGACCAGCAGGGAAACGATCCAGACAGGCCGGGAAGACCGTGAGATGAGTCCACCGACCCGCTTCCAGACGCCGCGCAGTCCTTCCAGACCGGTGACGTTGCGGCCGTGGACACCGGCCGGATGAGTGCCGGCCTTCGGCCGTAGCGGCCAGAAAGCGCTTCGCCCGAAAAGCAGGAGGAAGGCGGGCAGGAGGGTCAGCGCGGCCAGCAGGGAGAAGACAATGCCGATCGCGGCAATGGGACCAAGGCTGCGGTTCGAGTTGAGATCGGAAAAGAGAAGGCACAGCAGGGCGAGGATCACCGTGGCCCCGGAGGCGATGATCGGCTCGACCGAGGCCCGGTAAGCAACTTTCATGGCATCCCACTTAGAGCTGAACTCGGTGAGTGCTTCACGGTAGCGGGCAACCAGCAGCAGCGCGTAGTCCGTTGCCGCGCCGATCACCAGGATCGACAGGATCCCCTGGCTCTGCCCGCTCAGCTCGATCCAGCCCCACAGGGCGAAGGCGTAGACGAGCAGAATCGAGGTTGCCAACGCGAAGACGGAGGTGAACAGCACCAGGAACGGCAGGATGAGCGCACGGTACACGGCCAGGAGGATCACGAACACCGCTGCCAGGGCAACAGCCAGGAGGATCCCGTCAATTCCGCCGAATGCACTGACGAGGTCAGCGGTAAAGCCCGCCGGCCCGGTGACATAGCCCTCGGTACCCGCGGGAAGCTCCGCCTCAAGCACCTCGCGGAGTTCGATGACCACCTCACCCAGCTCGGCGCCGTCGGACACTGAGGCGATGTATTGGATGGCAAGGCCATCCTCCGAGGGGATGGGACCGATGACAGCCGGCTGCCCCTCGGCGGCAGGCTCAAGGCCGGGCACCTCAGTCAGCTGACCAGCCAACTCCTCATAGAGCGGGAGTTCCTGGGGAAGGATCTCGGTCTCCGACTCAACCACGATCACCGCGGGCACCGCGGTGGATTCCGTGAACGCTGCCTGCAGCTCGCCGGCCTCCGTCGATTCGGCGCTGGCCGGGAGGAAGGACGCCTGATCGTTACTGGAAACCTCCTCCAGCTTGCCGAAAGTGGGACCGCCGAAGCCGGCACCGATGAACCACAGCACCACGATGAATGCCGGGAAGAACACCCGGACCCACTTCTTGTTGAACATGCGCAACCTTCCTGGAGTATCTCTGCTGCCTACTATATCCACGATCGAGATAATTCGCAGTATTCTAATCTTGGAGATGAACAGGAGGAAGATGGCCGCCGCATCACGTGAACTACTGGCTTTGCTTCAGCAGTTCACCGTTGAGACTGACCGCTACGTGGACACGGTCAGCGTCCGCGATTCCCTGCACCGCACGGATCTGAACGCACTGGGGATCATGATGGGTGCTGCGCGCGCCGGCGCCACCGTGACACCCGGGATGCTCCGCCACGCCCTGAACCTGAGTTCACCGGCAACCACGGCGCTGATAGACCGGCTCGATGAAGCGGGGCACGTCCGCCGCTCCCGGAGTTCTGTGGATCGGCGGCAGGTACACCTCGAGATGACGGAGAAGGCACTCGAAACCGGGTCCCGGCTATTCATCCCCCTGGCACGTGAAGTGGAACAGGCCCTCTCCGGGTTCGCCCCCGAAGAACTCGAGTTGTTCAGCACCATGATGCGCAAGGTCACGGACGCCACCGTGAACGCGCGCCGTCAGGCGTCGGAGGACGCGCCGGAGTAACCTGTCGGTCATGAATGATGAGGTCTACTCCCATGGCCACCACGCCAGCGTGACGAGCGCCCATGCAATGCGCCGGGCGCAGGATTCCGCCGGATACTTGCTGGAGCACCTTTCCTCCGGGATGCGCCTGCTCGATATCGGCTGCGGCCCGGGGAGCATTACCGCCGATTTTGCTGCACTGCTGGACCCCGCAGTGGTGATCGGCATGGATCGGGCCGAGGACGTCGTGGCTCTGGCGGCGCGCACCTATGCCGGCATTGAGAACCTCTCATTTCGCACGGGCAATGTGTATGACCTCGATCTTGAGGACGAATCCGTTGATGTGGTGCACGCCCATCAGGTGCTGCAGCACCTCACGGACCCGGTTGCGGCGCTACGCGAGATGCAGCGCGTCACCCGCCCTGGCGGCATCATCGCCGTCCGTGATGCGGACTTCCACGCCATGGCCTGGTACCCGCCGGCTCCGGAGCTGGACGAGTGGATGGAAACCTACCAACAGCTCGCCCGCAGCAACAGGGCAGAGCCCGACGCCGGCCGCCACCTCCTTGCCTGGGCTCACGAGGCGGGCCTGACGGAGGTGGAGGTATCGTCGTCGAACTGGTTGTATGCCACGCAGGAGCGCCGCCGCTGGCACGCGGAGACCTGGGCGGAGCGCGTGCTGAGCTCGGGCTTCGCGGAGCAGACGCTTGAGCGCGGTCTGGCGGACAGCGCCGCGCTGGAACGGATGGCTGCCGGTTGGCGGCGCTGGGGTGAATCGCCCGACGGCTGGTTCCTCATTCCGTGCGGGGAGCTCATCATCCGTGTGTGAAACAGTTGTCGATTCGGTTCGCGTGTGAAGTTGTAGGGTGAGGCGATGATGAGCCGGACCCTGCCAACCGATCCTGAGCATTTCGACATCGTGGTGGTCGGTGGCGGCCACAACGGCCTGGTTGCGGCAGCGTACCTGGCCCGTGCCGGCCGGTCCGTGGTGGTCCTTGAACGGCTGGACCGGGTGGGCGGCGCAGCGGTCTCGGCCGAAGCGTTTCCAGGCACCGGTGCCCGGCTGTCCCGCTACTCCTACCTGGTGAGCCTCCTGCCGCAGCAGATCATCGAGGACCTCGATCTTGACCTGCAACTGGTACGACGGCGGTACTCCTCCTATACGCCGCTGCCCGGCTTTGACGTGGGGCTACTCATCGATATCTCCGATGACGAGGCGACCCGCGCCAGCTTCGAACGCATCGGTGCTGAAAACGACACCGGCGGATTCGCGTCCTTCCACCGGAGCACTTCGATACTCGGCGAAAAGTTGTGGCCGACGGTGACGCAGCCGCTGCTGCGCCGGGCTGAGGCGCGCGCGTTGGTCGGCGACGACTCGGTGTGGGAAGACTTCATCGAGCGGCCGGTCGGTGAGGTGATCGAACGCTGCGTGGACAGCGATCTGGTGCGCGGGGTCTTACTGACCGATGGGCTCATCAGCACTTTCGCCCAGGCACACGACGAGGATCTGCAGCAGAACAAGTGCCTCCTGTACCACGTGATCGGCGGTGGCACCGGGAACTGGGATGTGCCCGTCGGTGGAATGGGCGCGGTCTCGGGAGAGCTGGAGCGGGCGGCGCGCGAAGCAGGCGTGGTGATCCGCACGGAAGCGGAAGTGACCGCTGTGGCAGCTACAGTCGGCGGAACACCGGTTGTGTATTACAGCGAAGGCGGTGGTCCTCAGCGGGTGAGCGGCGAAATTGTCCTCGCGAATGTCACGCCGGCCGCTCTGGGCCGGCTGATGGGCGGGCCGGATGCCTCACGCTTCCCACCGGCGTCGCACCCTGTTGCTGAAGGCGCCCAGGTGAAGGTGAACATGCTGCTGTCCAGGCTTCCGCAGCTCCGCGACCCGAATGTGAAACCCGAGCAGGCATTCGGCGGGACGTTCCATATCAACGAGACGTACCCGCAGCTGGAGAAGGCCTATGACGAGGCGGCCGCCGGCCGGGTACCCGACCCGTTGCCGATCGAGATCTACTGTCACTCGCTGGCGGATCCTTCGATCCTGTCGCCGGAGTTGCGGGAGGCGGGGGCGCACACACTCACCGTCTTTTCCCTGCAGACCCCTCACCGGCTGCTCGCTTCAGGGGACCACGATGCTCGCCGCGCTGCGCTGCAGCAGGCTGTGCTGGCGTCGCTGAACAGCGTGCTGGCCGAGCCGATCGAGGACTGCATCCTCGCCGGACCCTCGGGTGAGCCCTGCATTGAAACCAAGACCACCCTCGATCTCGAGGAAACGTTGGGCCTGACGGGCGGGAACATCTTTCACGGACCGCTGTCGTGGCCCTTTGCGGACGACGACGAACCCCTGGACACGCCCGCTCGCCGGTGGGGTGTCGCAACGGATCACACGCGCGTCCTGCTGTGCGGAGCGGGGTCACGGCGCGGCGGCGGCGTGAGCGGACTCGGTGGTTACAGCGCCGCGATGGCGCTGCTGGAAGAGGATTAGCCGAGGATTTCGGCACGTCCCCTGCGACCGTCCCGCTTCAGTACCTAGGATTGATTCATGTACAGGATCGTCACTGTCTGCACCGGCAATATCTGTCGTTCCCCCATGGCCGAAATTATGCTGAACCGCGCCTTTGAGGAGGCTGGTCTGGCCGATGACGTCCTGGTGGATTCCGCCGGCACCACCGGCTGGGAAGCAGGTAACCCGATCGATGAGCGGGCGGCCGCGAAGCTCACCGAACTCGGGCTTGTCAGCGATACGCACCGTGCGAGGAAGTTCGACCCGGAGTGGTACAGCGAGCGCAACCTCATTCTCGCGCTCGATGTTGACCACTACGAGGACCTCCGCCTGGAAGCGCCCGACGCCGAGAGCCGGAGCCGGGTGCGCATGCTTCGCGAATTCGATCCGGCCGCTGCCGGGACACCGGTTTCCGAGCTCGGAATTTACGACCCGTGGTACGGAGATCAGGCAGACTTCGAAGCCACGTGGCGAATGGTTAACGACGCCGTTCCCGGGATCGTTCAGTACGTACTGGAGGAACTGGCGCGGGGCCACGCCGCCCGCTGAGTGCTGACGAGGCTGGAGTCCTACTCCCCCGGCAGAGCCCTATACGCTCTCGACCGAGGCCTCGCAAGATCATCAGCAGCATGGACGAGACCCTGTATGCCTCCGCGGCAATGAAAGCGGCGTTGAAGGTTCCGTGCGGCCCCTAAGATTAACCAGTGACCCTTTCGATTTGGCTGGCGCTGGTCGGCGCCCAGGCGCTCATCAGTTTCACCCCGGGTGCCGGAGCCGTCAACACTATGAGCAACTCGCTCACCCTCGGCTTTCGCCGCTCCATGTGGGGCATCCTCGGCCAGCAGCTGGCACTGCTGGTACACATCGGCGTCGTCGCGGCAGGGGTTGGCCTCCTGGTCGCCGGGTCCCCGCTGGCATTCAGCATCATCCGCTACGCCGGTGCCGCTTACCTGGTTTACCTGGGCATCCGGAAGTTCTTTGAGCCCCTGGTGCCAGCCGAGCAGGCGGCCACACTCCACGCCGAGGGCGCTGCGTCAATGTTTCGCCGCGGCCTCTGGGTGAACCTGCTCAATCCCAAAGCGATCGTGTTTTTCCTCGCGTTCGTCCCCCAATTCATCCGGCCCGAGCAGGAGCTTTTCGGCCAGTACGGGGTGCTGGCGGGAACCGTCGTCGTTATTGATGTTCTGGTGATGTGGCTGTTCTTCGCCGCCGCTGCACGTTCCTTCAGCCGGTTCACCAGCGGCCCGCGCGGGCAACGCGTCCTCAACCGCACGTTCGGCACCCTGTTCGTGGCCGTGGGTGCGCTGCTGGCATTCGCCTGACGTATGGGTCACAAGTCCGCGAACGCCGTCGCTCCGCTCATCATTGCCGTGGACGGCCGGTCCGGAGCGGGTAAAACCACCCTCGCCGTGGAACTTGTTGCACTGCTGCGCGAACACCACACCGTCAGCCTGTTCCACCTCGAGGACATCTACCCCGGTTGGGACGGCCTGGCCGACGGCATGGAGCGGTACGTCCGCACGGTGCTCACCCCGCTGACTTCCGGACTGCCCGCCCGGTGGACGGCGTGGGACTGGACAACGAACGACGACGGCGCCACCCATCTCACCCAACCCGCTGACATTGTGGTGGTCGAGGGCGTGGGTGCGGCCTGCGCAGCTGCCCGGGAACTGCTCGACGTGGTGGTGTGGATACACGCTGACGACAATCTCCGCCGGACCAGTGCACTCGTCCGGGACGGCAATACGTATGCGCCGTTCTGGCAGCGTTGGTCCGAACAGGAAGAGCGGTGGCTCGCAACCGACCGGCCCGCGCCCCACGCTGACCTGCTGGTCCAGGGCCATCGCGGCAACGCCGTTCCGGACCAGCTTCGTCGTGCCTTGGCCGGACTGCCGCAGTGTGAATCGCTCATGTCCATGGAGCGTGCCGCACGGCGGGGTCTTACGCTGCAGGTTGAGAGCGTCGCAGGGTGTCCGGACGCCGCAGGCGTTTTCTCCACCCTGTATGGCGGAGCTGAGGCCGCTGCCTGGCTGGACAGCTCCGCGGCCCAGGACCCGCAGGGCCGCAGCCGCTTCTCCATCCTGGCTGACGACGGCGGCCGGTTCGGGCAGGTTGCGCAGCACACCTCCGGCGTCACCATGGTCAGCAGCGGCCCGGTTACTGCCCGGATTGCCGGTCCATTTTTCCGCTGGCTCGACGGCGTGTGGGGTCGCCGCGCGGTCCGGTCGCCGGAGGACTATCCGGGGCCGTTCGCACTCGGCTGGCTGGGCTACCTTGGCTACGAGCTGAAGCGTGAAACCGGTGGTTCCGCTCCTGCGCACGGTTCCAGTTCGGTTCCGGATGCTTCGCTGCTCTTCGCGGGGCGTGCCGTCGTCCTTGACCACCGGGAACAGCGCACCTACCTGCTGACCTTGAGCGACGGCTCCCGCGACGCCGACGCCGATGCGTGGCTGGAACGTGCCCGCGCCGTCATGCTTTCCGGGGGCGCTGCTCCGGCGGTGACAAGTCCGGTGGGTGCACCGCGCCCACTGAGTGCACCCCGCTTCACTGCGCGGGACACACGCGAGCCCTACCTGGAGAAAATCCGTGCGGCCAAGGCGGAAATCACGGACGGCAACTCGTATGAGGTGTGCCTGACGACGGCCCTGACCTCACGCGAGGAAACGCCCGTCGACCCATTCGGCATCTACCTCGCCCTGCGAGGCGCCAATCCTGCCCCGTTTGCGCACTACTTCACCTTCCCGGGCTTCGCCGTCGCGAGCACCTCGCCCGAACGATTCCTGCGGCTGGACTCCACCGGCGGAATGCGGGCCGAACCAATCAAAGGAACCCGGCGCCGCTCCCCGGACCCAGCCCAAGACGCCGCCCTCCAGGAGGATCTGCGCACCAGCACGAAGGACCGGGCAGAGAACATCATGATTGTGGACCTGCTCCGCAATGACCTCTCCCACCTTGCAGTCCCCGGCACCGTGACGGTGACCCGGTTGTGCGACATCGAGACCTATGCAACCGTTCACCAGATGGTGAGCACCATCGACGCCCGGCTCCGGCCCGGTTCCTCCCGTGCCGAAGCCGTTGCGGCCGCATTTCCCGCCGGCTCAATGACGGGTGCGCCGAAGATCAGCACCATGGCTATCCTGGACCGGCTCGAGGAAGCACCCCGCGGCGTCTACGCCGGCGCCGCCGGCTACTTTTCCCTCGATGGGGCGGCGGATCTCGCCGTCGTCATCCGCACTCTCGTGCTGGAGGACGACGACGGCGGCACCCGCCTCACACTCGGAGTGGGCGGCGCGATCACTGCGGATTCCGACCCCGCCGAGGAGTGGGACGAGGTCCGGACGAAGGCGTTCGGGGTGCTGTCTGCGCTTGGTTCGAGCTTCCCCAGCTGACGCTGCGATCGAGCGGTTCGCTGAGCGGGCCTTTCGTCCACTTGGCGTCTGTGGAAGCATGGGACGCCCGAGGAAAGTGCAACGAAGGAGAACGGTCATGACTAGCTCCAACGATGAAAACACGCCCAACCTGAACGACGTTCCGGAGCCCGATAACGAGTTCCTTCCCAAGCGCATCCATCAGGGCCATGCGGGGCAGCCTGAACGCCTCGATGACGATGCCCTGGCGGCCGCAACGGAGCAGGAACGGGTCGACGCCGGTCTCATCGACTACGCACCGGACCAGGTTCCGGACGCTGCCGATCCCCTCCCTGCGGAAGCTTCCGATGAAGCAGACTTTGCCCAGCGCGGGCTGAACGAGGACAACGACACGAGCTCCTGACCTGCCCGGTCACTATGCTGATCGCATGACTGTTCTGGTGTTCCTCGACCCCGCCCGTCCCGACGGCCGCATAGCTGACGCAGCACAGCCGCAGCTGATGGTTACCGACACCGGGATCACGCGGGGTGACGGCATCTTCGAAACAATGCTCGCGGTCAACGGCGCTCCCCGGAAGCTGCAGGCCCACCTCGCCCGGCTGGCGACGTCCGCCGATGCGCTGGAACTGAAGATTCCGTCGTCGGACGTGTGGGAACGCGCCATCACCACCGCGCTGGCGGCAGCCGACGACGACGGCGAACTCGTGGTCAAGGTCGTCGCCACCCGGGGCGAACCAGAGGCGGGAGCCACCGCGTGGGTCCAGGTGTCCGCCGTACCGGTCGGGTTGCGCGGCCAGCGGCTGTCGGTCCTCCTGCTTGACCGCGGCTATGACAGCACGGTTGCCCAGCGTGCTCCGTGGCTGCTGATGGGCGCGAAGACCCTTTCCTACGCGGTGAACATGGCGGCGGTCCGCTACGCCCGCTCGCACGGCGCCGACGATGTCATCTTCACCTCGTCTGACGGCAAGGTCCTCGAAGGCCCGACCTCGACGGTCCTGATTGCGCGGGTCATCGACGGCGTCAAGCACCTCATCACGCCTCAGCTTGAGAGCGGGATCCTCCCCGGCACCTCGCAGGGCGCACTGTTTGCGGCGGCGCGCGAGGCAGGTTGGGAATTGGGTTACGGACCGCTCGTGCCGGAAGACCTGTTCGCGTCTGACGGCGTTTGGCTGATTTCGAGCGTCCGTCGGCTCGCCGAGGTCGAGTCCATCGACGGAAAGCCGGTGACGGTTTCACCGGAGTTGACCGCGGAGTTGAGCGGTCTCGTAGCGTCCGTTTCCTAGCCCGAGCGCCCGTCCCCCAGCCCGACCGCCCGTTCCCTGGCCCACTCGTCCGTCTCCTGCCCCACCCGCAAAAGTGCCGGGAATTCGCAGGATCGTGGGGACATCCCCACGAACCTGCCACGCATCGGCACTTTTGGCTCAGGCCTGCCACGCATCGGCGCTTTTGGCTCGGACCTGCCACGCCCCGGCGCCTTTGGCTCGGACCTGCCACGCCCCGGCGCCTTTGGCCCGAGTACCACGGGCGTTACCGCACGTTACGGCCCGGCATGGCAGGCATGGCGCCGCCGGTGCTACGTTCATTCCGGAGTAACGAGTGCCAGCGCCAAGCCCTGACTTGCTGGACGGCAACCCTCTTTCACGGCGGGGTGCCTCAGGTGACTACTCGGCACAACGATCACATCCCATGATCACCAGCGTGCACAGCGTGAGGAGACACAATGGCACTGCATTCCAACCCCCATCCCCCGGCGAATTCCCGGCCCGGCAACGGCTATGCCGGCAACATCACCGCACGTGATGCGGTGGAACGCGTCAGCAAGGGCGCCGTGCTGGTGGATGTCCGCACTGTCGAGGAATGGCGGAGCGTCGGCGTTCCCGACCTCACCGACGCCGGGACCGTCCCCCTCTTCCTCGAGTGGACGCGCTCCGACGGCAGCCGTAACGTCTCCTTCCTCAACCAGCTGAACGGGCTCAAGGGCCGCGAACTGCTTTTCCTGTGCCGTTCCGGCGTCCGTTCTGTGGCAGCAGCACAGAATGCCACCGCCGCCGGTCACACTGCCTACAACGTGCTGCACGGATTTGAGGCCGACGGCGGCTGGCGCTCCAGCGGCCTCGCCACCACAGTGCATGCAGAAGAAGCCCCAGAGAGCACGGATACGACAGATCACGCAACGACCACAGGACAGACCGCGATCACAGAACGGACCGGCGCTGCCCGTTCGGCAACGGACCGTGGCGACGCCCGTGAATGAGCACACGCCAGTAAGTGAGCCCGCGCCGTCGTCGTTCTCTCCGGCGGCCAGCCGTGAGCCCATCGCGGGGAACGGCGGCTACCCCCGAATCCAACGCCCGGATGACGACGGCGCTGCCTGGTCACCCGATACCCTCGCGGTACGCGGGGGGCTGGCACGGTCCAACTTCGAGGAGACGTCCGAGGCGCTCTTCCTGAACTCGGGCTTTGTGTATTCCTCTGCTGCGGCGGCGGAGGCAGCCTTCACCGGGGACGTCGACCGCTTTGTATACTCCCGGTACGGCAACCCGACTGTCGCCATGTTCCAGGAGCGGCTTCGCCTGCTCGAGGGTGCGGAGGCGTGCTTCGCCACAGCCAGCGGCATGTCTGCCGTCTTCACCGCGCTCGGTGCCCTCCTGGCCTCGGGCGACCGCGTTGTTGCCTCACGCAGCCTCTTCGGCTCGTGCTTCGTCATCCTCAACGAGATTCTGCCGCGCTGGGGTGTGGAGACTGTCTTCGTGGACGGCTGGGACCTCGGCCAGTGGCAGGAAGCACTGAGCATTCCCACCACGGCGGTCTTCTTCGAGTCGCCGTCCAATCCGATGCAGGAGATCGTCGATATCCGGGCGGTCGTTGAGCTCGGCCACGCGGCCGGTGCGCAGGTCGTCGTCGACAATGTCTTCGCCACACCGCTGCTGCAGCGGTGTACGGAACTGGGTGCCGACGTCGTCGTCTATTCCGGCACCAAACACATCGACGGGCAGGGCCGGGTGCTGGGCGGCGCGATCCTCGGCCGCAGGGAGTTCATCGAGGGTCCGGTGAAGACACTCATGCGGCACACCGGGCCCGCGCTGTCGTCATTCAATGCCTGGACCCTCCTCAAGGGACTGGAAACCCTTTCCCTGCGGGTGAACCACTCCTCGTCCTCGGCGCTGACCCTCGCCCGCTGGCTTGAAGCCCAACCGGCTGTGAACTGGGTCCGTTACCCGTTGCTCGAATCGCACCCGCAGTTTGATCTCGCTGCCGCCCAGATGACAGCCGGCGGCACGGTGGTGACCTTTGAACTGGATGCACCCGAGGGAAAGGCGAAGGAGCGCGCCTTTGCGCTGCTCGATGCCCTGAAAGTCATCGATATCTCCAATAACCTGGGCGATTCAAAGACGCTGATCACCCACCCTGCTACCACCACACACCGCGCCATGGGTCCAGGAGGGCGTGCCGCAATCGGCTTGACCGACGGCGTCATCCGGCTCTCGGTGGGCCTTGAAGACGTAAGCGACCTGCAGACTGATCTGGGCAAGGCACTCACTTCCTGATGTCTGGGTAGCCTCACCCCGTAACCCAAACGATCGTCCAAGGTTTCCCCAAGAAGGCAGGAGCAATCTTGCTGCTGAGGCACACATCGAGTACGTAGTCTGGGCGGGCGTTTTCAACGCACCCCGATGCGCGTCCCACCAAAAGAAACACCTTTGGAAGGGATGTTCCCATGTCTGTCAGCAGGCGCAATTTCCTGGCGATGGGCGGCTTCGGTGCTCTGGCCGCCGCGACCCTCACCGCTCCCCTGGCCTCCATCAGCGCGAAGTCCGCGCCGGTCCTGGACGGCTCAAAGCTCAAGCCCTATCAGCTCGCGTTCACCCGTCCGCCGTTCCTGGCGCCGTACAAGACGGGAATCAACCCGTTGGACGGGAAACCGCAGAACTTCTACAACGTGACCCAGAAGGCTGCGACGGCCTCCCTTGTTCCGGGACTGAAGACACGCATCCTCGGCTACAACGGGATCTTCCCGGGTCCCACCATTTCCATCGATCAGGGCACGCATGCCGTTGTGACGATGCGGAACCAGTTGCCGAAAGCCCATCCCGACTTCGGGACTCCGATGGCAACGTCGACCCACCTGCACGGTTCAGCGTCCCTGCCGCAATACGACGGCTACGCCTCCGACACCACGCTGCCCGGGTTCCGGAAGGACTACCACTACCCCAACTTCCAACCCGCACGCACACTCTGGTATCACGACCACGGCGTCCATTACACGGCGCAGAACGCATACTCGGGCCTTGTCGCCATGTATCAGATCCACGATCCGGCTGAGCGCGCCTTACTACCGCAGGGCGAATTCGACGTGCCGCTCATGGTGAGCGACATCCAGCTGCGCGCCGACGGAAACGCAAACTATGACGACCACAACCACAGTGGCCTCTGGGGTGACATCAACCTGGTCAACGGGGTCCCCTGGCCGCTCATGAAGGTCAAGCGCCGGATCTACCGCTTCCGGGTGCTGGTCTGCGGCATCTCAAGATCATTCCGGTTCAAGCTCAGCACCGGGGAGCCGCTGACAGTCGTGGCGACCGACGGCGGACTCATGCCTCGCGCGATCCCGGTGGCCCAGTACCGGCATGCCAACTCGGAACGCTATGAGGTCCTGATCGATTTCTCAAAGTACAGGGCGGGTCAGCGGATTGAGTTGCAGAACGTTTCCAACCCCAACAACATCGAGTTCGGCAATACCCGCCGGGTCATGGCCTTTGACGTCACGGACGACGCCTTCGACCGCAATGATCCGACTGCGCTGACACTTCCCACAGTCCTCGCTAACAGCAGTCCGATGCAGCTGACCCGGGCGATGGCCAAGGCCACCCGCCGGCTACGGGTGGAGCGCCAGAACGGGGAGTGGAAGATCAACGGTATGAGCTGGGCGGATGTGATCGCGAGCAACTTCCAGAAGGTCATCGCCAATCCCGGTGCCAACGACGTCGAGATCTGGGAAATCGAAAACAAGTCGGGCGGCTGGTTCCATCCCGTGCACATCCACCTGGTTGATTTCCACATCCTCAGCCGGAACGGACAGCGCCCCTTCAGCTATGAGGAGGGCCCGAAGGACGTCATGTACGTGGGTGAGAACGAGACCGTTCAGGCGATAATGCGGTTCGAACACCAGAAAGGCCGCTACATGGTTCACTGCCATAACCTCCCCCATGAGGACCACGACATGATGCTGCAGTTCAGGGTCGGCCTGTTGCAGGGTGAACCGGATCCCAACGACCCCATCACCGCCGCACGCCCGGTCTTCGACAGCCCTGTCGGGTAGCGCGGCGACCTGAAGCTGGGATTCACCTGTGAGTTCTCCCGCAAATTGAACCATCCGGGGTAGTTCGTGCGTCTTCCCAGCAGAGGGGTCGAGTGGCCACTCCCATCCCCCGGGTGTCCAGGGGGTGTTTACGGGAGGAATCAACATGAGTAAAGCAATGCGTGTCTTGTTCGCCGTCATCGCCGTTTGCCTGTTGGCGTTGACCGGCTGTGGCGGCTCCACCTCAACCGAGACCGAGACCAGCCCCCCAGCCGCAGAAACCACGCCGGCAGAAGAACCGACAAGCGCTGAGCCCACCGAGGCGGAGACAACGGAGGGGGCTTCCGAGGAACCATCCGGTGAAGCAGCGGCCGGCGGAACCGTCGGAACGCCGCTCGGTGTCGCCGAGACCGACCTGGGTGAGATCGTCGTCGACTCCGAAGGCATGGTGGTCTATTACTTCACCAATGACGAGGCGAACTCCGGGGTGAGCGCCTGTGAGGGCGGCTGCCTTGAAGCCTGGCCGCCGGTGCTCAGCGACAGCGAGACACCCGAAGTGGAAGGCGTTACGGGCGAAGTGGGCACCATTGAAACACCCGAGGGTGAACTGCAGGTCACGATCAACGGCATGCCGATCTACTACTTCGCCGAAGATGAGGCTCCGGGTGACACCAACGGCCAGGGCGTCAACGAGGTGTGGTACGTCGTAGCCCCTGACGGCGAGATGATCCAGTAAGGTAACGGCCGCGGCTAACCGCTCGAGGCCACATCCCGGGCAAGCAGGGCACTCTTGAGGGAGCGCAAAGCGTAGTGCAGACGGGATTTCACGGTCCCTTCCGGTATGGACAG
The DNA here is from genome assembly GCF_056679915.1 of Arthrobacter sp. PTI12. Classification (NCBI taxonomy): domain Bacteria; kingdom Bacillati; phylum Actinomycetota; class Actinomycetes; order Micrococcales; family Micrococcaceae; genus Arthrobacter; species Arthrobacter sp. PTI12. The sequence continues at coordinate 3,182,545 of NZ_CM155256.1, forward strand.
GGACCGTGAAATCTCCGCCGCTGTCTCGCCGCGGAAGTAGAAGTGAAGTACCACGTCGCGGTGTTCAGGCGACAGCTCATTCAGTGCATCCGTCAGCAGCCACGAGGTCAGCAACTGCTCGACCTCGTCATCGGAAGGAGTATCCGGAACCTCGTCCACATCGAACTCGTGGCGGCGGAAACCGCTGCGGAACGAGTCCACCAGGATGTTCCGGGCAACGACAAAGAGCCAGGCACGGATTTCAAGCTCGCTGTGACCGCGCATCACCGGATGCTCCCACGCCCGCAACAGGGTGAGCTGGACCACCTCGTCAGCCAGAAAGGCGTCCGCTGTCAGACGACGGACGAAGCGCCTCAGCGGGCGCAGGTGGTTGTCCCTGATCACGCTCAGCCAGTCAGCCTGTCCATCGGCCATGTTCGTTCCCCACGTTCGACATCACACCGCAGTACCTACCCATTGAGACGATGGAACGTTGGGAAAAGCCTGCGCTTTTCGAAACGCTGCCTTCATGATGCACCCCCGGAGCGCATCCGGAACAGGGGCCTGCTAGCCGAAAATGAAGTTCCAGGTGCCGGCGAGGACCGCCGCGGTCACGGCGCTCGCTGCGATCAGCACACCCACCAGGACAACGACGACGTCCACTCGGCTGAAGGTGCTTTCCCTGGCCCAGGTGCGCGGACCGGCTCCGAAACCACGAGCCTCCATGGCCACAGCCAGCCGGGTGGCCCTGCGGATGGCCTGGACCATGAGCCCGAACGCCTGCCCCAGAAAATGCCCGAACCGCGCTGCCGGGTTCCCCTCATGCCCTACGCCGCGGGCGTGCCTGGCGAGGCCCAATGTGCGCCATTCGTCGAACAGCAAGCCGACCAGCCGCATTCCGGCGAGTGCTCCCAACACAAACCGGTGCGGCGCCTTCAGCCGCTGCGCCAGGGCATCGGCAAGGTCCGTCGGGTCGGTGGTGGTCAGGAGAAATAGCCCGGGCAGCGCGATTGCGAGCCCACGTAGGCCAATCGCGAGCCCGGCGTTGACTGAATCTTGCGTGAATAGAACGGGCCCGAACTCGAGAAGAACGCGTCCGGTCTTTTCAGCCAGTAGCGCGGTGCCGTACGCGGCGACCACCGCCGCGATAACAAACGGCCACGTCCTCAGGAAGAGCTTCCGCACGCTGATGCCCAGCAGCGGGAGCAGCAGCAGTTCACTGCCAAGGACGACGCCGGCACTCACCCAGTCCACGCTCAGCATCACGACGACGGTGATCACCACAGCCGCGAAGAGCTTCGAGAGCGGATTGGCCCGCGGAAGCACCGTTCCGGTGACGGTGGGATTCACCACGTTCATGCTCACGCCGCCGCCTCCAGCGTTGCGGACGTACCGTCAACGGCCGCAATGCGGCTTCCGAGCGCTGCCGTGTACTCGCGGTCATGCGTCACCGAAACCACGCAGGTCCCCCCGTGGATGAGTTCAACCAGCAGGGTTACCAGCTCCGCCCAGGTGTTGGCGTCCTGGCCGAAGGTCGGCTCGTCCAGGATGAGGATGTCCGGGTTGGTGGCGAGCATGGTGGCAACGGACAGCCGTCGCTTTTCACCACCGGACAGCGTGAACGGATTCGCTTTCAGCAGCCCCGTGAGCCGGAGCCGCTCGGCGATGGGGTCAATCCGCCGTCGTACCTCCTCCTCGGTAAGCCGGGCCACCCTGCGCGGGCCGAACTCCAGTTCCTCACGCACTGTGTTGGTGAGGAACTGGTGTTCGGGCTCCTGGAAAACCGTGCCGATCCGGTTGACCAGGTCGGCGGACTTCCACTCATATGGTGTCGCGCCGGCGCCGCGGGCGAGCGGCTCCAGAGCTGTCAGTCCGCCTCCCCGGGGGCGGAGCAGCCCGGCGAGAGTGAGCGCGAGCGTTGATTTCCCGGCACCGTTGGGCCCCAACACGCTGACTGCTTCCTGCTGTCGCAGAGTGAGGTCGACGCCGCTGAGAACTGCCGGTCCACGCTTGGTGCGCGCAACGGACAGCCCGGACGCCTGCAGCAGGTCCGTTCCGGAGCCGGTACGAACTGTTGGTGTCTCCGGCCGGTAACCCGGCACCCAGACTCCTGCCTCAATAAGCCTGGCCCGCGTGGATTCGTGCCGGAGCACTGTAGCCGGAGCACCATCGGCGAGGATGCCGCCGTCCGAATCGAGCACCACTACCCGATCAACGACGTCAGCCCAGATCTCAACTCGGTGCTCCACCACAACGAGCGTCGCCGAGGTTCGGTTGAGTACGCGGAGAACGGCATCACGCACTTCCAGTACTCCGGCAGGATCCAGGTTGGCGGTCGGCTCGTCAAGGAGCAGCAACCCGGGTTGCATCGCGAGGACTGCTGCAAGCGCCAGCCGCTGCTTCTGACCGCCGGACAGCGCGGTGGTGGAGGAATTCAGCGGGACATCGAGGCCGACGTCGTCCAGCGACTGGCGTACGCGTGGCCAGATTTCGTTCCGCGGCACGGCCAGATTTTCGGCACCGAACGCCACTTCGTCGCCGACCCGGGCGAGCACCAGTTGGCTGTCCGGGTCCTGGAGCACCAGCCCGGAGCGGCCTCGTGAGTCAGCCGGGCTGACGCCGTCGATAGTGAGTTCGCCGGCCTGCTCGCCCTCGTCCTGATCTCCCAGGACGCCGGCGAGTCCATGCAGCAGTGTGGACTTTCCGGCGCCGGAAGCGCCGAGGAGGAGGACACGCTGACCCGGCTCGATCGTCAGGTCGATGTTTCGGACGGCCCAGCGTGTTCGTCCGGGGTGGCGCCAGCCCCAGCCCTTCGCTGTGATCGACGCCGGGACGGGCTCCGCGACGGCGGTCATGCTAGACGTCTGCCGTGCGGCCTGCGGCAAACGCGGACAGGGCACCGGTCTTTGCAAGGCCGCGCGTGGCAAGCCACGGCAGCAGACCGGCGAGCACAACACCGGAAATGGCGGCGAAGACTCCGTACATCAACTTGTAGTCCAAGGTCCACTCGACGTTGTACATGATGTTTTCGCTGATGGCGAGGGCAAGTCCGGCGCCCAGACCTGCGAGCAGAGCTACGCCGAGGTTCCAGCGTTTGTAGAGGAACAGTGCGAAAATCAGTTCCGCGCCAATGCCCTGGACCAGCCCGGAGAGAAGGACCGCCATGCCGAACTGCGTTCCGATCAGCGCAGACACGGCCGCCGCAAGTACCTCGCAGTAGATGGCAGCGCCTGGCTTGCGAATGATGAGTCCGCCCAGCACCCCGGCAATGAGCCAGCCGCCTGAGTACAGCCCGGCGAGAGGCGGAAAGGCAGCTGTTACCGCGGCAATGCCGCTGTAGCCGGCGGACCAGGCGAAGAAGATGACGCCCACGGCCACCGCGATGACCGAGGCGACCACAATATCGACGACACGCCACTCATAGCGGCGCCGGGATTGGGACGGGGTAATGCTTTGTGTTGCAGTCATGATTGTTGATCCTCCTGGGTACAGGAGGGGAAGGCTTTCCGGCAGGACGCCGTGAAGCCTCGAGAACTCGACTCCCTTCGCCGGTACTAACCGGATCAGGTTCGAGGGTCTGCGGTGATCCGCACTCTCAGCGCCCACCACCTACGTGGTTGCGCTCCCCTGTCGTTGTTTGAGCGATACCAACTCTACACCGGGGGCCGTGCCGGGGCCGTCGTCGTAATTGTGGTTGTCCCTGGATGACCCACGGACCCTCCATGGATCACCGCTATAACGCTAGGCTGGGACCAAAGCCAAGCCGACTGAAAGAGGCACCATGAACACGATTTTCAAACTGATGGGCGTTGGACTGGGCATCGGAGCGGGCCTCGTGGGCACGCAACTGGTGGACTTCATCTGGAAGCGTGCCACCGGGAACGAGCCACCGAAGGACAAAGAGGGTCTGGAGAACAGCCTCCGGTCGGCGCTGGCGTTCGCCGTGATCTCGGGTTCGGTCAGCACCACCATCCGCGTGCTCACCAACCGCACCACGCAGCGGGCCATCCACCGCTACGAGCGCACCCGCCACCTCACCTAGGCCACTCCTTTGCAGGCCTGTGGATAAGTCGGTTTGACTTGTCCTGCACATTGGTGGTTTTCGGTCGCGGTTAGTACACGTGTTCGATAAAATTTGGGTATGGCCGTCGCACTGCTCGAACCCCGCCCGGAGGACACGTCTCTCCTGGGTGGGATGCGGTCCGGCTTACTGGCTTACGTGCGGGATCTCGAGTCCAACTACCTGACGCTTCGGCCTGAGGAAGTCGCGGTGACCCTGGTCGAGGTTGAGCAGCTCTCCAACCTGGTCGATCACTTGCAGACTGTGGTTGCCCGTGCCGCTGAGGACCACCAACTCGCTACCGTTGACGCCCGGGACCCGTACAAGAACACTGCGGACTATTTGCGGGCGAAAATCGGTATCAGCCGCTCCGAAGCCAACCGCCGGTTACGCCTCGGACATGACGTCCTGCCCGAGGTTCCCGGGCCAGGCGCCACCGCCGCACCTACCCTGGGTGTGCTGGCTGAAGCGACCAAGGTCGGTGCGCTCAGCAGCCGTGCCGCCACCATCATCCGCAACGCCGTACACCGGGTCTCCACCGTCGCGACCGGCCGTGAGCTGGATGCCATGGAAGAGCACCTGGTCCGCCAGGCCGTCGAGTCCGACGAAGACGTCCTACGGGCCCTCGCCCAACGCTGGGAAGACATCATCGATCAGGACGGCACCGAGCCCACCGAAAAAACGCTGCGTGCACGTCAGGGCGTGTTCCTGCGCGGTAGGCGCCACGGACTGCACTTCATGGAAATCGGCGCCACCGATGAGCAGTTCGAACACCTCATCACCGTCATGAACACCGCCGCCAACCCCAGAACTCAGGGCACCGTTTCAGCGCCCGACGAGCCGACCCGTGAACAGAACCTGCTCGACGGGCTGGTTTCAGCATGCCGGATCGCGCTAACAGGTGATGGTCTTCCAGCGACCGGAGGACACCGACCCCAGGTAATGGTCACCATCAACTACCGTGACCTCCTCAAAGACCTGGCAGACAGCGGACACGACGGGCACGGTGGACATGACGGGCATTCGGTCTTCGCCCAACAGATAAGTGCCCGCAGCATCCGCAAGCTTGCCTGCGATGCCGACATCCTCCCGCTCGTTCTCGGCGGCAAGGGTCAGGTCTTGGACATCGGCCGCACCCAACGTCTCTTCCCACCGCACCTGCGACGGGCGCTCGTGGCCAGGGACAAAGGCTGCGCGTTCCCCGACTGCACCACACCCGCAACCTGGTGCGAAGCCCACCACATCATCCCCTGGGCTGCAGGCGGAACCACCAACATCCACGACGGCGTGCTGCTCTGCACCCGACACCACCACCAGATCCACGAAGGAAACTGGACAGTCGAATCAGTCCACGGAATCCCCTGGTTCACACCACCGACATACCTCGACCCGCAACGAACACCCAAACGCAACCGCTACTGGCAAGTAGAACAAGCCATCCACAACCACCTCGCGCGCTCTGACACCGGCATGAGCTCCAACGCGTCCAGGAGCACCCGCACCCACATCGGCACCGATGCCGGCACCGATGCCGGCGCCGGCACCCACACGGCACCACCGTGATCAGCGGCAGTGTTGCGGCAGCCAGTAACCTACTGGCTGGGCCTACTCGCCGGACGCACGGTCCCCGGCCTCACGGCGCCGGGTGGCCGCGTGTTCCACGACATCATCAAGGTCGTCCATGCTGAGCAGGTCCTTGCGCAGGTGCTTGGTGCGGTACCCGGCGCGTCCCACCATGTGTGCCGACACCGGCGCAGTGAGCAACTGGAAGATCCAGCAGACGATCAGGACGGGCACAACTGCCCAGGAGCGCTGTTGCACCGCGATGGCCAACAGGAACAACAACAGTCCCAGCACCTGGGGTTTGGTTGCCGCGTGCATGCGGCTCAGCAGGTCAGGAAACCGCAACAGTCCGACGGCTGCAGCCAGCGACATGAGCGCTCCACCGAGAAGCAAAACGGCGGTCAGGACATCCAGGGCAGCATCCATCAGCGGCTCACTTCTTTTCCGTGACGAACCGGGCGACCGTCACCGAAGCAATAAATCCGACGACGGACGTTGCCACGAGGATCACGAGGCTGTTGGTGTGCCCGTTGAAGACCATGTCAGCAGCGAGCGCGCCACCTACAATCGCGAGCAGAACGTCAACGGCCAGCACCCGGTCGAGGATCGAAGGACCACGCGCCACCCGGTAAATGGCGCACAACGCCGAGACTCCGAGGATTACAGCGATGATTCCGAGAATCACGTTCACGGGTGTCCCCTTCCGTCGAGGTGGTGCGGCGCATCGGTGCCGAGCAGCGCCAGGTCCTCCCGGGTGCCCATGACCCGGATTAGCCATTCCTCGGTACGCCGGGCGTTCTGGCGCACCTTCTCGGCGTCGTCCCTGGTAGTGACATTCAGGCAGTGCAGATACAGCGTGGATGTGGAGCGGTCCACCTCCACCACCAGGGATCCCGGAATCAGGGAAAGGACATGCCCGGTCGCGGTGACCAGCAGGTCGGACGGACTGCGCAAGCGCACAGCCACAACTGCGTTCTGCAGCTTCGGGCCCCGGGTGAGTGCCAGCCAGAATACCTGAAAGCTTGCCAGCACCAACTGGTGCAGGAACCGTCCGGCGAATCCGACGGCATAGAGCACGTTGAACCGCCCACTGAGCTCAACTGGCGGGAGATACAGCAGGTTGGCGACAGCAAACGCGATGATCGCTCCGAACACCATGTTTCCCAGGCTGAAGTCCTGCCAGAGCGCTCCCCATACGATGACGAGCCAGACCAGCAGCGGCAGTTCGACCCGGAGCGGGATCTTTTGTCTGGACATCATGGGGTTGCTCCTGCCGCTTCGGTGGCCGCTTCGGTAGCGCCTTCGCCCAGGACAGCGTCAATATAGGGTGTCCGCTCAAGCATCTGCTGTGCCGCCTGGTCACTGAGGGCAAACAGCGGACCTCCCAACAGGGTCAGGCTGACGCCCAGCAGCACCAGCCCGGCAGTAGCGCCAACCATGCTGCGGGGCAACAGGTTCACGGCAGTCCGGCCCGCAAATTTTCCGGTGCTATGCCCTGAAACCCTCCGTGAGGTTCGAACGGCTGAGCCGTCGGCTGACGTTGCCATCAGGATGGGATCGGGGTGGGTTGCATCCTCCGGCCGGCGCCAGAAGGCCCGGTTCCACACCCGTGCAATCACCAGCAGCGTCAGCAGGCTCGTCAGCACTCCCGCACCCACAAGCACATACGCCAACGGCGTTCCCAGTTCCACACCGGCCTGCAGCAGTCCCAGCTTGCCAAGGAAGCCGGAAAACGGCGGAATGCCGGCCAGGTTCATGCCCGGAACAAAGAACAAGAGAGCCAGTAGCGGGGAGATTTTCGCGAGTCCACCCAGCCGGTCCATGTTGGCCGTCCCACCCCGACGTTCAATCAGCCCGGTCACGAGGAACAGGCTGGTCTGCACAATGATGTGGTGCGCAACGTAGTACACCGTCGCTCCCAGACCGATAACCGTCGAAATGGCGAGCCCGAAGACCATGTAACCGATATGGCTGACCAGCGTGAAAGAGAGCATACGTTTGATATCCGACTGCGCCAGCGCACCAAGGATTCCGACGATCATGGTGAGCATCGCAACCACCATCAGCAGCGTGTTGATGCGGTCTCCGGGAAACAGAAGGGTTTCGGTCCGGACCATGGCGTACACGCCAACCTTCGTCAGCAAACCCGCAAACACAGCGGTGACGGGCGCAGGGGCAGTCGGATAGGAGTCAGGGAGCCAAAAGGACAACGGGAAGATCGCAGCCTTGATGCCGAAAGCGACCAGCAGCATCAGGTGCAGGATCATCTGCGTTCCGTGATCAATGTCCGCAAGCTTCAGCGCAAGGTCCGCCATATTGATGGTGCCGGTAGCCGCATAGATCATTCCAATACTGATGAGGAACAGCATCGATGACACCACACTGACGACGACGTAGGTCACCCCCGCACGGATGCGCGGCGTGGTGCCTCCGAGGGTCATGAGCACGTAACTTGCGGTCAGCAGGATCTCGAATCCCACGTACAGATTGAACAGGTCACCTGCGAGGAACGCATTGGAGACCCCTGCCACCAGAATCAGGTAGGTCGGATGGAAGATCGAGATGGGACCGTCTTCGTCCCCGTCTGTCATTCCCTGGCCCGTGGCATAGATCAGGACTGCCAGGCTGACTGCGGAGGACACCACGAGCATCAGGGCAGAAAACTGATCCACAACCATCGTGATGCCGAACGGCGCCGCCCAATTGCCGATGAAGACCGCCGTGGTGCCTTTCCCGCTGGTGTCGATCAGCAGGAAGATCTCGATCAGGAGGGTCACACACAATGTTGTGATGCTGACGGCCCGCTGGGAACGCGAATGCCGGATAAGCACGAACGCCAGTGCCGCTCCGAGAAACGGAAGAACGACGGCCAGGGGCGCAAGATTTGCTATGTTCATCGCCCCTCCGTCCGTGGTTTGTTTGCTCTTCTGGCGGTTGCCGTACGTTGGGCGCCCGGTGCTTCTTCGGCTTCCTCAACCGGCGTAAATTCTGTGGTCTCGATGGGCACCTCGGCGTCGTCTTCGGCGTCAAAGCTGCTCTGCGACGCCACTCGCCGGTCTTCAATGTCATCCTGCACTTCGTCCTGGCGTCCGAGGACCCACGAACGGTAGATGATGCCGAGCATGAAGGCGGTGACGGCGAAGGAAATCACGATGGAGGTAAGGATCAAGGCCTGTGGTAGGGGATCGCTATATTCCTCGGCCGGAATATCAGCCGAGTACAGCGGCGCCTTGCCCGCGGCTCCACCGCCGGCCAGGAGCAGCATGTTCGCTCCATTGGTGAGCATGATCAGCCCAAGCAGTACCCGGGTCAGGCTCCGCTCGAGCAGCAGATAGATCCCAGCAGCAAAGAGCGCACCCATGATGACAAGCAGCGTGATGTTGACGCTCACTGAGCCACCCCTTCTTCCGGGTCCCTGGTCTTCGTCTGCGACGTCTTTGCCTCGGAGGTTTTCGCCTCAGGCGTCTTCGTCGGTTCAGGCGTTCCTGCATCGATGGTTGCGGTGACGCCTTCGCTGCGTTCGTCGATCTCGGAGCCCAGGCTGCGCAGCACGTCAAGCACCAGTCCGACCACCACCAGGTAGACCCCGATGTCGAAGATGGTCGACGTCACGAACTTGATGTCCCCGAATACGGGCCAGGTTGTCTCGATGATCGCGCTCTGAAACACCTCACCGCCCAGGAACACCGGCACGATAGCCGTCAGCGCCGCCGTTGCAAGACCTCCGCCAAGGAGCAGGCCGGCACTGATCGGCGTAGCCTCAGCCAGTTCAAAGCGGCCGCCGGCGAGGTAGCGGATGGTCAGGGCCAGCCCTGCCATCAGTCCGCCGGCAAACCCACCGCCCGGAAGGTTGTGCCCGGCAAGCAGAAGGTAGATCGAGAAAATGATCACCGAGTGGAAGAGCAGACGGGTAATCACCTCGAAGATGATGGAGCGTCGTTCCGGTGCAAGGGTCCGGCCCGCAACCAGCCAGGCGTCGTTCGCGGAGCTCGCGAACTTCTTGGCCAGTTCCAAGGCTGCGGCCTCCCTACCGTACGCGTCGATCGGTTCCTTGCCCCGCCCGACCGTACCGCTCTTGACGCCGTCCGCCCGCACTCTTCCGTCGCCACGGCCACGAATGAAAATCAGGCTCGCGACTCCGGTCGCAGCGATCGCGAGCACACTGATTTCGCCGAAGGTGTCCCATGCCCGGATGTCCACGAGAGTGACGTTGACGATGTTGGCGCCTCCGCCGTCGTCGTAAGCAAGCGAGGGAAAGCTCAGCGAGATGGGTTCCGCCACCCGGGAAGCCATTGCCGACATCGCGATCGCCACCATCACCGAGCCGAAGGAGATGCCCAGGACCGCGCGGAGGAGCCGGTATTTGCGGCCAGGGGCCCGCTGCCACAGGCGCGCTGGGAGGGACCGCAACGCGAGGACGAATGCAACCAGAACGATCGTCTCGACCAGCAGTTGGGTCAGCGCCAGGTCCGGAGCGCCCTGCAGCGCGAAGATCAGTGCGATCCCGTAACCGGTGACACCCACCATGATCACGGCCATGAATCGCTTGGTCGCCCGAAGCGCAGCAATCGCGCCAAGGATGATAACGACGCCGGCAATGAGCTGGGCCGGCGAGTCCGCCAGGTACCAGTCCTGCGGAACCGGTGCATCAAAGAAGATCAGGGCGCTCAGCGGCGTGATAATCGCCATCGTGAGGATGACAAACAGGTAGAACGCCAGCGAACCTCGCTGAGTTCGGCCGGTGAGCCAGACCGCCACGTCATCGAGCACACCGATAACGGCCTTGTAGTTCCGCTCGGCGTCGATGTCGGGGGCAACCCTGGTCTGAAGCCGTTCGAAGCGATCACGCAGCAGGAAGAGCGTCAGGCCGCCCGCGATCGACAGCAGGGACAGGAACAACGCCGGCGTGACGCCGTGCCAGAGCAGCAGGTGGGGAGTCTCCTCTCCCGCCGGAAAGGTGCTGAGGTAGGGCTGGATCGCCGAGTCGAGCGGCGTCGGCCACAGCCCAAAGACGACCGATGCACCGGCCAGCAGCGCCGGAGCGAACAGGAAGGACGGCTCAACCCGTTTGAATGGCGTTGGGTTCGCTGACTTCCTGGCGAAACCACCCCAGATAAAGCGGGCGCTGTACGCGAAGGTCAGCATGGAGCCCAGAACAATTCCGACGAGCATCACCATGCCTACCGGCCCCTCCTCCGCCCGGTGGACAAATGCCTCGAAGACGGATTCCTTGGCCACGAACCCCAGGAGCGGAGGTATTCCGGCCATTGACGCGGCCGCGAGAACAGCGATCACGGCAAGCACCGGCGCAGACCGGCCGATCCCGCACAACTTCCGGATGTCACGGGTACCGGACTGGTGATCGATGATGCCGACCACGAGAAAGAGCGTCGCCTTGAAGAACCCGTGGGCAAGCAGGAGCCCCAGTCCGGCAAGCGCAGCTTCCTGGCCACCCAGGCCAACAACGATGGTCAGGAAACCCAGCTGGCTCACGGTGCCGTAGGCGAGAAGGAGCTTCAGGTCATGCTGGCGCAGGGCGCGCCACCCGCCGAAGATCATCGTTGCGAGACCGAGGCTGAGGACGATCGGCGGCCACAGCAGTGTGTCGGAAAACCCAGGCGCAAACCGGGCAATGAGATAGATGCCGGCTTTCACCATTGCGGCAGCATGCAGGTAGGCACTGACCGGCGTGGGTGCTGCCATGGCGCTGGGAAGCCAGAAATGGAATGGCACCAATGCGGATTTGGAGAGCGCACCTACCAGGATCAGGACGATCGCCGTCTCCACTGCAGGGCCGGTGAGCGAGTCTGGACGCGCAAGGATGTCCGAGAGCCGGTAGGTCCCGGCTGACTGCCCCAGAACGATGAGGCCCACGAGCATGGCCAGCCCGCCGAGCGTGGTCACAATGAGCGCCTGCAGCGCAGCACGCCTCGCGGAGAGGCGATGCCTCGAGTATCCGATCAGTAGGTAGGACAGAACTGTTGTCAGTTCCCAGAAGATGAACAGGAGGATGAGGTCATCGGCGATGACCAGACCGAACATGGCCCCCGCGAAGGCAAGGAGCTGGGCACCGAACGGGCCGATGTCGGCATCGTCCTGCTTGAAGTAGCGCGCACAGTAGAACAGCACCAGAGACCCGACGCCGAGAACAAGGATGCTGAGCACCGCGGCCAGCGCGTCCATGCGGAAGGCCAGTTCCAGTTGAAGCTGGGGAATCCAGGGGACGACCACGGACGGCGGTGCGTTGGGTTGGCCGTTGCCGCTGAGCTGGTCCGCGTCGATGTAATCGGCGAAGGTCACCAGCAGCCACACGAATCCCGCTGCAGGTACCGCAGCAAGGAGATAGAAGGCCGAGCGGCCCATCAGGCGGAAGATCAAGGGCGCTATTGCGGCCACCGCGAAGAGGGCGATGAGCACGGATAGCACGATGATCTCCTGATCTCTCAGAGTGAGACGGTCAGCTGACGGTCAAGGGCATGTGTCTATTCTACCCGTGGCATACTCGACGCTGCCTCCCGGTTCTGCCCAGCGCACAAGTCGCCGGCAAGGGAATAAAAGCGGCCCTCACCCAGTTGTTGGTCCGCAGCGGATAGCATGCAGCCTATGAGCACGGACTCCCAACACCCCCCTGGACGACTCCTTTCCAAGCCCGTGCTTGCGTGGGCTTCATGGGACTGGGGGTCAGCGGCTTTCAACGCAGTCATGACCACCTTCGTCTTCACCGTCTATCTCACGTCCGACGCCTTCGGTGGGGAAACCTATGCGTCGGAGGTTCTCGGTTGGGGCCTGGCAGTTGCCGGCCTGCTCATTGCGCTCCTCGCGCCCGTAACGGGTCAACGCTCAGATGTGGGCGGTCGCCGCAAACTCTGGCTGGGCGTGAACAGCCTGGCCGTCGCGGCATTGACCGCCCTGTGTTTCTTCGTCTTTCCGCGGCCTGAACTGCTGATCCTCGGCGTTGCGCTGATCGCGGCCGCGAATATCTTCTTTGAGTTCGCCGGCGTCAACTACAACGCCATGCTTGCCCAGATCTCCACCCCGTCCAGCGTGGGACGGGTCAGCGGGTTCGGGTGGGCAATGGGATATGTGGGCGGGATCGTGGCCCTGGTGATCGTTCTGGTCGCTTTTGTCCAGCCGGTTTTCGACTGGTTCGGGTCCAGCACCGAGGGAGCGTTGAACATCCGATTGGTCGCTGTGTTCTCCGCTCTTTGGTTTCTTGCCTTCGCACTCCCGGTGATGTTCGCGGTTCCTGAAGTCCCCCGCCAGCGACAGGCCGACCGCCTGAGTTTCCTCGCCTCCTACGGATTACTCTTCCGGCGCATCAAGGCGATTTACCGGACCAGCCCGCACACCATCTTCTTCCTGCTCGCGAGCGCCATCTTCCGTGACGGTTTGGCGGCGGTGTTCACTTTCGGCGGCATCATCGCTGCCGGAACATTCGGTTTCGAACTCAGCGAAGTTATTCTGTTCGCCATCGTGGGTAATGTCATCGCTGCAATCGGTGCAGTGATCGGCGGCTACTTCGATGACCGCGTCGGTCCCAAGATGGTCATCATCGTGTCGCTGATCGGTCTCCTGGTCGCGGGCACCGCCGTGATGGTCCTTGGAGCGGCAGATCAGCAGATGTTCGGGTTGAGCTGGAGCGGAGATACGACGTTCTGGATCTTCGGGCTCCTGCTCACCCTGTTTGTGGGTCCGGCACAGGCCTCTTCCCGCGCCTACCTGGCACGCCTGTCACCACGGGGTGAGGAGGGCGAGATGTTCGGGCTGTATGCCACCACCGGCCGTGCGGTGAGCTTCCTGGCTCCGGCACTGTTCTCCCTCTTCATCGGCATCTTCGGGGAACAGCGGTTCGGGATCCTCGGCATTCTGGTGGTGTTGCTGGCCGGCCTGCTGGTACTGCTCCCGGTGAAGCCGCCCGCAAAGGTGACTCCCGCCGTCGTTCCTGCTCCGTAGCCCCGCTGGTTTTGAAGCGCGGACGCACGTCCGCGCTTCACAGCACGTCCCGCGCTGCGAAGCACGTCCGGCGCTGCGAAGCCCGCTCAGCAGGAACTCAGCGGGAAGCAGTTTCTTCGGCGATTTCGGTGCGGTGGAAGTTCAGATGGCTACGCGACGCCGTCGGCCCCCGCTGGCCCTGATAGCGGTTGCCGTACTGTCCCGAACCGTAGGAGTGCTCCGCGGGCGAGGTGAGCTTGAAGAAGCAGAGCTGGCCGATTTTGGAACCCGGCCACAATTTGATCGGTAGGGTTGCCATGTTGGACAGCTCAAGGGTGACGTGACCCGAGAAACCGGGATCGATGAAGCCTGCCGTCGAGTGGGTGAGCAGACCCAGACGCCCAAGCGAGGACTTGCCCTCGAGGCGCGCCGCGATGTCGTCAGGAAGTGTGACCTTCTCATACGTGGAGCCGAGGACGAACTCGCCCGGGTGGAGGATGAACGGCTCATCCGGAGCGACCTCCACCAGTCGGGTCAGGTCTGGCTGATTCTCGGCCGGGTCGATGTGCGCGTACTTGTGGTTATCGAAAAGCCGAAAAAACCGGTCGATGCGGACATCGACGCTCGACGGCTGCACCATCTCCGGTTCATAGGGGTCGAGGGCGATGCGCCCGGCGGCAATTTCGGTTCGGATGTCGCGGTCGGAGATCAGCACCGTCTAAAAATACCGCACCGGTCAGGCCTGGCCGATCTCGGTACGCACTGCGAACAGCTCGGGAAAGAATGTCAGTTCCAACGCCTTCTGCAGGAACCCGACTCCGCTAGACCCGCCGGTTCCGGCCTTGTGGCCGATGGTTCTCTCCACCGTCTTCAGGTGCCTGAACCGCCATAGCTGGAAGTTGTCCTCCAGGTCCACGAGCTCTTCACACGCCTCGTAGACGTCCCAGTGACCGGCAGCGTCCTCATACACCTCCTTATAGACCTGGACCAGCCCGGGGTTGAACTCATGCGCGCGCGTTACGTCCCGTTCAAGCAGTTCCGTGGGGATGGAGTAGCCGCGACGCGAGAGGTAGGCAATGAACTCGTCGTAGATGCTGGTTTCCCGAAGCAGCCGCGACAGGAGCTCGAAAGCTTCAGCGTCACTTTCGAACACCTGCAGCATTCCCGCGTTCTTGTTGCCGAGCAGGAATTCGACGGCACGGTACTGGTAGGACTGGAACCCGCTGGCTGCCTGGAGCGCACCGCGGAACTCCGCATATTCCGACGGCGTGAGCGTCGCCAGAACAGACCACTGTTCGGTCAGCGAGCGCTGAATATGCTTGATGCGCGCTATGCCCTTCATGGCTGCCCGTAGATCATCCGCCTGCAGGTGCGTACGGACCGCACCGAGCTCATGCAGGACAAGCTTCAGCCAGAGTTCGGAGGTCTGGTGCTGGATAATGAACAGCATTTCATCATGGTGTTCCGGCCTACTGACCGGATGCTGCGCGGAAAGAATGGAGTCCAGAGCGAGGTAGGACCCATAACTCATCTTCCCCGAGAAATCCTTTTCGATGCCTGCTTCAAGGTTTCTGGTATTCCGCTCCACGCTCATGCCTCCCAGCGTAGTTCTTCGCACCAGTGAACTGCGCCACCGCGATCGCGCCTTTGGAGACTGCCATTGAAGACTGTCAGGGGCGGCCGCTAGGTTGGGGGAACCCGAGGAGGCGCCATGATCCCACCCACACCGTCCCACGTTCGCTGCAGCATTGTTCCGCCCTACCTATTGGCACGGCTGGCTGGACTCGAAGCTCCGGAACATCAGTCTGCCGCGGCCGCCGCCCGGCGCGCACTGGTGGAGTTGGACCCGATCCATCATGCCCGCGCCACAGCTCCCAGGGATCCATCGCGGGGAGCTGGTACCGCCGTCGTCCTGGCCCTTCGCCGAACCATAGCGGACGCAGGCGGCAGCGAATCCCTGCCTGGACAGATTGTCCGCCGGGAAGGCGATCCGCCTATGGGCGATGTAGCGGTGGATGAAGCGTATGCCGGCCTTGGTGCGACGTATGAGCTGTTCAGCGAGGTGTACAAAAGAGCGTCAATTGACAACTCGGGCCTGCCACTGGATGCCACGGTTCACTACGGGCAGCAGTATGACAACGCGTTCTGGGACGGCACCCGGATGGTGTTCGGAGACGGTGACGGTGAGGTCTTCGGTCGTTTCACGGCGTCGCTCACGGTGATCGGCCACGAACTGGCACATGGATTCACGCAGTACTCCTCCAACCTGCGGTACCAGGGCCAGTCGGGCGCGCTCAACGAATCCATCTCGGATGTCTTCGGCGTGCTGGTCGAGCAGCGTCAGCTGGGCCAGTCTGCAGATGCAGCGAGCTGGCTGGTCGGTGAAGGCCTCTTCACTGACGAGGTGGAGGGGCGCGCGCTGCGCTCGCTGAAGGCGCCGGGAACCGCTTACGACGACGACGTCCTCGGCAAGGATCCACAGCCCGCCACCATGGCGGATTACGTGGACACCACGTCGGACAACGGCGGCGTGCACATCAATTCCGGTATCCCGAACCATGCCTTCTACATCGCAGCTGCACGGCTGGGCGGAAATGCGTGGGAGGGCTGTGGGCAGATCTGGTATGACGCCGCAACCGGTGGCCGCGTTCCCACGGACTGCGATTTCTCGCTGTTCGCTTCCGTAACCGTTGAAGCCGCCATCGCCCGATTCGGGGACGGGTCATCGGAGGCGGACGCGGTCCGTTATGCGTGGCGGGAAGTGGGCGTGCTGTGACGCGGATTGAGGTATCGCGTTCGGGCGGATTCGCCGGGCTGACCCGCACGTGGAGTGTGGAGGTGAGCTCCACCGAGGCGGAGGAACGCTGGCTGCCCCTCCTGGAGGGTGCGGACAACAGCGGAGTCGAGGATGCTGAACGCGATCGCTACGTCTACCACATCGCTATCGGTTACCGGGAAGTGACCGTCGCCGAGAGCGCGGTGGAAGGCCCCTGGAAGGAACTGGTGGAGTGGGTCAAAGACGCCTCGTCCAGCCAGCGTGGAGAAGACTCGGGTCAGGAATCCGGTCAGGCGCCCGGCTGAGGTCCGCCAAGACGCCGGTAACCGCGCGGGCGCCTAATGCATCCCGCACATGTTGTAGTGTTTATGGAGCGGTTTCGGCCGCATGCGGGCGTAGCTCAATGGTAGAGCGCTAGCTTCCCAAGCTCGATACGCGGGTTCGATTCCCGTCGCCCGCTCCATAGGTAAAACCGTACGCTCTTCACGTGAAACCGGCCGCTCCAAAGGTTGGACCCGCGCCTCCGAGGTACAACGGTCAGCTTGTAGAGCGCGGCCCAAACATGATTACCGCAACGCCCGCGAGGCAGACGGCGCTTCCGATCAAATCCCAGAGGTCAGGCCGGAAACCGTCAAAGGCCATACCCCACGCAAGTGATCCCACAACGAAGACGCCGCCATACGCGGCAAGGATCCGGCCGAAGTGAGCATCAGGCTGCAGAGTCGCAACGAAGCCGTAAGCACCGAGGGCCATGACCCCCAAACCTGCCCACCACCACGGCTGGCCTTCCCGCACGCTCCGCCACACGAGCCACGCTCCCCCGATCTCGGCCACCGCTGCGACGGCAAAAAGGACAATGACGAGAAGGATGCTCATGACCCCATTATTTCGCTGCGCTGCAATTTACTGCTCTGCTATCTAGCTGCGCCGCAATGTCCCTGCGACGTTGTCTCCCTGCGCTGCTATTTCCCAGCCACGTTCTGGGCGCGCGCACAAGCCAGCCGTCCGGCTACGAAACCTTCGGCACAATCGCAACCAACCGGCGTCGTTCATCGTGCGCTGATGTCCAGCGAAAGCGAACAGTCAACTGGCCGCGACGGGCAAGCACGACGGCGATGCCTCCCGCCGCCAGAACGGGAACACCTCCGGCAATCACCATGGTGGGCTGTGCACCGATGTTCTCCGCAAGCCACCCGATCATGGGACCACCGAGTGCCTGCCCGCCGATGAGCACCATCATGTAGAGGCTCATCACGCGTCCGCGGATGGCCAGGTTGGTGGATGTCTGAACCAGCTGGTTGGCTCCCGTGACAAACCACAGGCAGCCGATTCCTGCACAGAACATCAGCATGGTGAATACGAGTTGGCTAGGCACATACGCGGCGATCACCATGAACCCGCCAAACGCCGTCATTCCGCCAAGCACCCCGCGCAGCCGCAGCGTTGTTCGGCGGGTGGACGCGAGAGCACCGACCAGCGAGCCGCTGGCCAGGGCGGTATTGAGCAGGCCGTAGCCGCCCGCCCCCGATTCGAAGACGCTGTCGGCAAAAGCTGCCAGAAGCACCGGTGTGCTGAGCGCAAAGACGGCCACGAAGGCGGCGCAGACCGTGGTCCAGAAAATAGCCGGCTTGTCGAGGAGGTACCGTGCACCCGCACGCAACTGCCCCTTCGCGCGGGGTGCCGGCGCCGTCGCGTTGAGTTGGTCAGTACGCAGCCGGGCCAGCGTCAGCACTGTGTAACAGCAGGCAATCGCGTTGATGGCGAACGCCCACCCGCCTCCAACGGCAACAATGAGCAACCCACTGATTGCCGGACCCACCATGGCGCCGAGTTGGAAGATCGACGAGTTGAGGCTGATGGCATTTCGCAGGTGGATTGGCCCAACTAGGTCATTGACGAAGACCTGACGCGCGGGAGCGTCCACCACAGTCACCAGGCCGAGGACAAAGGCAATGAGGTAGACGTGCCACACCTCGATCAGACCCGAGAGCGCCAGCACCGCCATGGCTGCCGCCATGAGTGCCGCAACACTCTGCGAAATGATGAGGAGGGTGCGTTTGGAATAGCGGTCCGCCACCACTCCTCCCCAAGGCCCGAGAACCAGCATGGGAGCGAACTGCAGCGCAACGGTCACGCCAACGGCTGCCACGGATCCCGACAGCTCGAGGACCATCCAGTCCTGTGCGATGCGCTGCATCCAGACAGCTACGACGGCGATGAGGTGGGAGAGTGCGAACAGGCGGAAGTTCGGGATGCGAAGCGAGATGAACGTGTCGCGCCAGGCTGGGCGCTGCGAGGTGACGGGAATCGGGGCGGTCAGTGTGGGATCTCCGGCCGGTGCGGAGGGCGGTGGGGGTGCCAAGGGAACTTTCCTGAACTTGGTGGGATAGGGATTGGAGCGGTCAGTACCCCTTCAACGCTAACCAGCCACCCTCCTATTAGGAATGGTGATTGAGCTTATAAGTACTATTGGGAAACGTAATGGCTGGACGAAGGGTAGCCCGTGTACGACTCCATCCAACTCAAATCCTTCCTGGCCGTCGCCGAGACCCGCAGTTTCACGGGAGCCGCAACCCGGCTCGGGCTGAGCCAGCCGACTGTCAGCCAGCATGTCCGGAAGCTTGAAAAGGCCGCCGGCCGGATGCTCATCGTGCGGGATACCCGGGAAGTCCGTCTCACCGACAACGGCGATGCGATGGCCGGGTTCGCGAGAACCATACTGGCGGCCCAGGAACAGGCGCTCACCTACTTCTCTGGATCCGCCATGCGCGGACGGCTGCGCTTTGGGGTTGCCGATGACCTCGCCATCACCCAGCTTCCCCGGATCCTCCGGCACTTCCGTCAGCTCTACCCACAGATCAACCTTGAACTGACGGTGTCGCAAAGCCCGCCGCTGCTGCGCCGCCTGCGTGCCGGTCAACTGGACCTGATCCTCATCAAGTACATGGCCGGTACGGGTGAGGGCACCCTGGTGCAGCGTGACCGCCTTGTGTGGGCGGGTCATGCCAAGACAACGCTCGACGACGGCGCCCCGGTCCCGCTGATTGCCTACCAGGCGCCCAGCCTCAGCCGGCAAATGGCGATCGAAGCACTTGAGCAGGCGGGCAGGACCTGGCGGATCACGTGCAATACCCGGGAAATCAACGGCGTGCTGGCGGCCGCACGCGCGGGAATCGGGCTGGCCGTTTTTCCTCAGTCCCTCATCCCCGATGACCTCGTCCAGGTGACCAACCGCTTCGATCTGCCTCCGCTGGGTGACGTGGACTTCACGCTGCTGAGTAACCCGCTGGCGAACCAGGAGCTTGTCGAGACGTTGAGCACCGCCATCCTCGGCCGTGCGCTGCGTAAACCGACGGACTCCTGACCACGGCCGCATGGCCAGTGCCGGGGCCAGCCCCGGGGCCAGCCCCGGGGCCAGCCCCGGGGCCGGCTGAGCGTGCTCAAGGCCACATCGCAGCGAAACGCGGGCCAGCGTAGACTTGAGGCGATGAATCGCACAATGTTCAAGTCCAAGATCCACCGCGCTACGGTCACCCACGCGGATCTTCACTACGTGGGTTCTGTCACTGTTGACCTTGACCTGCTGGAAGCAGCAGACATCCTGCCCGGTGAGATGGTGTCCATTGTGGACGTCACCAACGGTGCACGTCTGGAGACTTACACCATTGCCGGAGAACGCGGTTCCGGCGTCCTCGGTATCAACGGGCCGGCGGCCCATCTGGTGCATGAGGGGGACACGGTTATTCTCATCACTTACGCAGCGATGACCACCGAAGAGGCACACTCCTATGTGCCCACCATCGTGCACGTGGATACAACCAACCGGATTATCGAACTGGGCAATGACCCTGCCGAAGGGCTTACCGAGGGCTTGCAGCGACCCCCCTTCGCCCTGAATAACGCCGCGCTGCTCTAGGTCTCCTTTCTCAAAGCGCTTCCAGTGGTCCCGCAGAATCTGCGGGACCACCTTTGTTTTTACGCTTCGATATCGGCTTGGCAACGGATCCTAGCGAATTTGTCCCTGAGGGCTTAGTGTCAGAAAGGCAAGGCTGCTTTCTTTCCTTTGACCGGCACAGGTTCTCAGGATCGGAGCGGACCAGACTCGAGGTGGAGGCGAGGTACGCATGCCGGGAAATCGCAGGATCAAGCAGCAGAAAAAGCGGATACGGAGGCGTTCGGGTGCCGTTGCGGCAACCACGCTCGGGCTTGCTTCACTTCTCCTCAGTGGATGCGGACCAGCGGAATCAGGCGTCCCCACGCTCACCTGGTATATCAACCCGGACGCCGGCGGACAGGCCGCGATTGCGGAGCGCTGTACTGAACAGGCAAACGGTGAATACCGGATCGAAACCTCGCTACTGCCCAATGATGCGGCTGCCCAGCGCGAGCAACTGGCACGCCGGCTGGCCGCGAATGATGACTCCCTGGACATCATGAGCATCGACCCACCGTTCGTCCCTGAGCTGGCAACGTTCCTCGCTCCCGTACCCGAAGGGGTCGCTGAGCGCACCACCGAAAACACGTTGGAAGGCGCACTGCAGGGAGCAATGTACAAGGATGAGCTGGTAACGGTTCCGTTCTGGGCCAATACGCAGATCCTCTGGTACCGCGAGTCCGTCGCTGAGGAAGCCGGTCTCGACATGTCGCAGCCGGTCACCTGGGACCAGCTGATGGACGTTGCCGCTGAGCTGGACGTCGAGCTTGGCGTCCAGGGCTCACAGGCCGAATCGATGACCGTATGGATCAACTCCCTCATCGAGTCAGCCGGTGGAACCATCCTCGAAACTCCGGAAGCACCCGCAGATGAGATTGAGTTGGGCCTTGTCAGTGAGGCAGGGCGTGAGGCTGCCCGCATCATCGGGACAATCGGCGATCAGGAGCTGGGCGGACCGGGGCTGGCAACATCCACCGAGAACACTTCACTGAACCTCTTCCAGGGCGAGTCCGGTTCCTTCATGGTCAACTACCCCTTCGTCTGGCCTGCCACGCAGTCCGCAGTAGAGGGAGGCTCGCTTGATCAGGCAGTGCTCGATGACATCGGGTGGGCGCTATACCCACGGGTTTACGAGGACCAGGAAACTGCTCCCCCGCTGGGCGGAATCAACCTCGGCGTCGGGGCGGACAGTGACAACCCTGAACTGGCGTACAAGGCGATCGAATGCATCGTTCAGCCCGAGAACCAGACCGAGTACTTCCTGACCAACGGCAACCCGCCGTCCAACTCGGAATCCTACGAGGATCCCCGGATCGAGGAACAGTTCCCCATGGCTGAGACCATCCGCCAGTCACTGGAACTCGCAGCACCGCGGCCGCAGACCCCGTTCTACAACGAAATTTCCACCGGCCTCCAGCAGACCTGGACACCGCCGGATGAAGTGGAGCCGGAAACCACTCCGGAGGAATCGGCGGAATTCATTACCGCCGTGCTGAGAGGGGAGAGGCTGCTGTGACCAGCGCAATCACCAAGAACCCGCGGGCCATGAAGTCCGACGACGGCCCTCACAACGATTACAGCGACCGGGCAAAGGCTGAGCGACGCCTGGGGTGGTTACTCGCCGGTCCTGCCTTCATCATCATGCTGGCGGTCACCCTCTACCCGATCATCCAGGCGTTCTTCGATTCGCTGTATGCCTTCCGGTTGACGGCTCCCGACGAGCGCGAGTTCATCTTCCTGCAGAACTACGTGACCATCCTGGGTGATCCCGTGTGGTGGCGGGATCTGGCAGTCACCTCACTGATCACGGTGGTGACGGTCGCCGTCGAACTTGTCCTCGGCTTTGCCCTTGCCCTGGTGATGCACCGGGCGCTGAAAGCCGTCCGGGGTTGGCTCCGTACCGCCATCCTGGTGCCCTACGGAATCATCACCGTGGTCTCGGCCTACGCGTGGTTCTACGCATTCGACATCAGTTCCGGATATGTGAACTCGTGGTTTGACTGGGTACCGGGCATCGATCAGGACCTGAACTGGTTTGCACAGGCCAGCACGGCTCTGCCGGTCATCATGGCCTCGGAGATCTGGAAGACCACACCGTTCATCTCCCTCCTCCTGTTGGCCGGACTGGCGCAGGTGCCTGATGAACTGACGGAAGCCGCCAAAGTTGACGGCGCCACCTGGTGGGAGCAGATGCGCAAGGTCATCATCCCGAACATGAAGGCGGCCATCATGGTTGCGGTCCTCTTCCGGGCGCTGGACGCGTTCCGAATATTCGACAACGTGTTCATCATGACAAACGGCCAGTACGGAACCGAGGTGCTTTCCCTCCTCGCCTACCGAACCTCCATCAGTAGGTTGGAGATTGGCCTCGGATCAGCTGTGTCAGTACTCCTGTTCGCCTGTGTCCTGCTGATCAGCTTCATTGCGATCAAGGTATTCAAGGTGGACCTGAGCGGATCAACAGGAGGAAAGCGATGAAGTCGACTGGCCGCGAAAAGCTCATCTGGACGATTATCTCGATTGCAGTTCTCATCTATGCCTTGTTTCCCGTGGCATCGATCTTCGCTACCTCGTTCAAGGCACCCGGGGATCTGACCAACGGGAACTTCCTTCCCACGCCGGGCTTGGCCACACTGGACAATTACGAACAGATTCTGGTGGGAGACGCTCAGGGCCTCTTCCTCTCCGCGCTGCGGAATTCGATCGGAATCTCGCTGATTGCAACCTTCATCGCAGTTGTGCTGGCCACACTGTGCGCCTACGCCATTGCGCGTCTTGACTTCCCCGGCAAGAAACTCATCCTGACGACGGCGCTGGCAGTCTCAATCTTCCCGGTCATCTCGATCGTCACCCCGCTGTTCAACCTGTGGCGGAACATCGGTCTGTATGACACCTGGCTCGGGCTGATCATCCCCTACCTGTCACTCACGCTCCCGATTTCCATCTGGACGCTGGCGGCCTTCTTCCGCCAGATCCCCTGGGAACTGGAGCAAGCCGCACAGGTGGACGGCGCCACGACCTGGCAAGCGTTCCGCAAGGCAATTGTTCCGCTCGCCGCACCCGGCGTCTTTACGACGGCGATCATCGCCTTCTTCATCGCGTGGAACGACTTCGTGTATGGCATATCGCTGACCTCGACGGAAGCAGCGCGCCCCGTGCCCGCGGCGCTTGCGTTTTTCACCGGGGCCTCGCAGTTCGAGTCCCCCACCGGCGCGATCTCCGCGGCGGCAATCATCGTGACCATTCCGGTTGTGCTGCTGGTCCTGCTGTTCCAGCGGCAGATCGTCTCAGGCCTGACCCAGGGCGCAGTCAAGGGTTGAGTACCAAACACATCTTGAGCAACTGAAAGAAGAGGAACCAGAACATGGCTTCGATAAGGCTGAAGAACCTCGTCAAGAAGTATGGGGACGGGTTTCCCGCCGTCAATGACATCAGTATCGACATCGAGGACGGCGAATTCATCATCCTCGTTGGCCCTTCGGGCTGCGGCAAGTCAACCCTGCTGCGCATGATCGTAGGGCTCGAGGACATCACGTCCGGCGATCTCTACATCAATGACGAACGGGTCAATTCGAAGGCTCCCCGTGACCGGAACCTGGCCATGGTGTTCCAGAACTACGCGCTCTATCCGCACCTGACGGTGTATGAGAACATCGCTTTCCCGCTGCGCCTCGCCAAGGGCAAGCACAGCGAGGAAGAGGTGGACCGTCTGGTGACCGGGGCAGCCGAAACCCTCGAACTGACCGATCATCTGCAGCGCAAGCCCGCCAACCTCTCCGGCGGCCAGCGGCAGCGCGTCGCCATGGGCAGGGCCATCGTCCGGCAGGCAGATGCGTTCCTGTTCGACGAGCCGCTCTCCAACCTCGACGCCAAGCTTCGCGGGCAGATGCGCTCCGAGATTTCGCAGATGCAGCGGCGGCTGGGAACCACATCGGTCTACGTCACCCATGACCAGACCGAAGCCATGACCCTCGGGGACCGCGTGGCTGTCCTGAAGAAGGGTGAGCTCCAGCAGATCGCCTCGCCTCGGGAACTGTACGAACAGCCCGTCAATCTCTTTGTTGCAGGGTTCATTGGCTCCCCATCGATGAACTTCCTTCCGGCCACCATCGAAGGCGGCAAACTCCAGACCGCGCTCGGTGCGTTGGATATTCCTGCGGACCGCGCAGCGAAGGCAGAAGGCCGCAAGGTGGTCCTTGTGGGCGTCCGTCCGGAGTTCTTTGAGGACGCCAAGCTCGTGGATGAGGCGAAGAAGCCGCACGGTTCCACGTTCACGGCAACTCTCACCCATACGGAGTGGCTCGGTAATGAGCAGTATGGCTACATCAATTTCGATCCCGCCCCCGAAGTACGCGAACTCCTGAATAACCTCGCACGCGAGATGGATGCCGACGAGCTGCGGCCGCAGGTTGTGGTCACCCTCGACGCCGCAAGCCGCATCCGTGGCGGCCGCGAGTCGGAAATCTGGTTGGATACCCGCAAGCTGCATCTGTTTGACGCTGAGACCGGCGAGAATCTGACCCGCGATGCCGAGGCGGGAGCAGCGCTGACCGCGGAAGCGAGTGAGGAGCGGGCCGAAGAGATCGAGAATGCCCGTCAGGCCGAGAGCGCCCAGCACGAGCAGAGCGCTGTCACCGGAAGGAGCGGCGGCAGCCACGCGGCTGCGAGCTGATACGGGGACTGACGCGCAACCCGGCATCGACACGGAACCGATTGACACCGACACCGACACCGACTGAAGACAACCCGCCGCACGGCCTCCCTGGCCCGCGGCGGGTTGTACGCTGAGCATCATGGCGAGCAAAGAGGCGAAGCACACCCCGGCCCAGCACCTCGAACAGATTAGGGCCGGCTACACGTTCGATGAGCCGTCCATCCAACTGGGTGCGGCAATCGTCGACAGCGATGTGCATGCGGAAGCCGCCGTCCGGCTGCCGTTGGCCATGATGAATCGCCACGGGCTGGTATCCGGCGCCACCGGGACCGGCAAGACCATCACACTGCAGGTCATCGCCGAACAGCTGAGCGCCCACGGCGTTCCGGTCTTCCTCGCTGACATCAAGGGAGATCTCACCGGGCTATCGACCCCGGGCACTGGCGCCGAGAAGCTGCTCAAACGCACCCAGTCAGTTGGTCAATCCTGGGCTGCCCAAAGCTTCCCGGTAGAGTACTTCTCGCTTGGCGGAGACGGCGTGGGTGTTCCCATCCGGGCGACAATCTCCGACTTCGGCCCCTTGCTCCTGGCCAGGGTACTGGACCTGAACGAGACGCAGGAGTCCAGTCTGCAGCTCGTATTCCATTACGCCGACAAGGCAGACCTCGAGCTGTTCAACCTCGCTGACCTGCGCGCGGTCATCTCCTTCCTCGTCTCCGACGACGGTAAGGACGCACTGGAGAACCTCGGCGGTCTCTCGAAAGCGACCGCGGGAGTGATTCTGCGCGAGCTCATCACCCTTGAAGCCCAGGGCATGGACCGGTTCTTCGGTGAGCCGGAATTCGACACGGCCGATCTCCTCCGCTCGGATGCCGAAGGGCGCGGAATCATCAGTTGCCTGGAACTGCCCACGCTGCAGCAGAAACCGCAACTGTTCTCCACCTTCCTCATGTGGCTGGTCGCAGATCTCTTCGCGGACCTCCCCGAGGTTGGGGACATCGACAAGCCGAAGCTCGTCTTCTTCCTCGACGAGGCACACCTTCTCTTCAACGGCGCCTCGAAGGCTTTCCTGCAATCCATCCAGACCACCGTCCGGTTGATCCGATCCAAAGGCGTCGGTATCTTCTTCGTCACCCAGACACCGCGTGACGTGCCTGCGGAGGTGCTGGGCCAGCTTGCCAACCGGGTGCAGCACGCGCTTCGCGCTTTCACGCCCGATGACGCGAAGGCCCTCAAATCCACGGTTTCCACCTTCCCCATCAGCCCTTACGACCTCGAAGAAGTTCTCACATCAGCCGGCATCGGCGAGGCTGTGGTCACCGTCATGAATGAGAAGGGCGCTCCCACACCAGTAGCTTGGACGAGGATGTTCTCGCCGCAGTCCACCATGGGGCCATCCCCGGCAGGAGTAGTCGAGGGCATAGTGACAGCCTCGCCGCTCCTGGCGGACTACGGCACACCCATCGACAGCCATTCCGCCTTCGAGAAGCTCTCTGCATCCGAACCGGCGTCCACAAACATTCCTGCAGAATCGGGAACAACAGAACCGGGAACTGCAGAACCGCGGACGACGGCGGCTCCCCCTCCGGTCGGTACTCCGCCTCGCGGCCGCCCCTCCCAAGCTGAGATTGATGCCGAGGCACGCCGGATCGAGGAAGACATCCTAGGCCGGCCCAGTAGCCGTCCGCCGACCACCCGCCGGGAGCAACCGGCTCCTGAGAACGGCCGGGCTCATCCTCCTGCTGCGCCCGCCGGGCAAAAGCAGCAGGAAAAGAACGAAATGATGGACTTCGCGCTCAAGACTGCGGGCACCATCGGTGTTGAACTGGTTCGCGGGCTTTTTGCTACGCAACGGAGGCGCCGCCGTCGTCGTTGGTAGGTCCGGCACCGCCATTGGGTAACGTAAGAGGGTGCATTCGCCCCGCCTGATCCGAGTCCTGGCCGCCTGGCTGCTCGGGCTCATGCTCGCGGTCGCCGCGGCGATCGTCACGGTGACCCTGGTCAACACCCACATGTTCGGCCCGCACCAGCAGGTGGAAAGCTACCTCGAGGCGCTCCGCCAGGGCGAGGGAGAACGGGCACTGGGGCTGTTGAATGCGACTGCTCCTGACGCAAATGCGGCGCTCCTTGACGGGCCTGCCCTGCAGCGAGCTACGCAGGGTGTAGAGAATGTCGAGGTGGGTACGCCGCAACCGGCGGGCGAAAACCGCGTTGAAATTGGCGTCTCCTACACCGTCAATGACACCGCGCACACCACCACGTTCCTCCTTGAGAAGACCGGCACTGAGTGGCTGTTCTTCAACCGGTGGGAGTTTGTCCCCTCAACCCTGCCCACACTGGAAGTGTCGGTCATCAACCAGAACGAGGCCACACTCAACGGCACGCGGGTGCTGATGCCCGAAGGACGCAACCGGTTTGCGGCCTTCTACCCCACCGAAGTGGAAGCCCACTACACAAGCGAACACTTCGCTGCGCCGGCCCAGACAGCCGCCGTCACCGGCCGTCAGCAGACGCCGGTCACCCTGAATCTCGCCACGGCAGCAACGCCGGCACTGACCGAGGCTGTGACCGCCCAGCTGAAGACGTTCCTCGACACGTGCGCCAAGCAGACCGTGTTCCAACCGGCCAACTGCCCGTTTGGTTTCGAAACCGGGAACCGGGTAGCCGGGCCCATCACCTGGTCCATCACGGAATACCCGGAAGTACGCATTGAACCCTTCAACGGCGACTGGGTGATTTCTCCGCTCACCGGCACTGTGCTGCTGGAGACGAGCCTGCAGGACCTCTTTACGGGCATCATTGAACCCGTCAGCGTGCCGCAGGAGTTCGGCTTCACCGCGCGCCTCGCCGTTACCGACGAGGACATCACCGTGACCCCCGTGGTGGAGTACTAGTCCAGCCCCCGCAGATCGAGCGTCAGTTCGGTTTCACCGGTGGAATCGAAGGTCACCGGGATTCCCCAGTCCTGCTGGTAGAGGTGGCACGCGGCATGGTCCGGTATGTCGCCGCCGGGCTCACCGTCACAGGCCGCAGCACGCGCGGTGATGTGCAGGACGCCCTCGGGAACATCACCGGAGAGCACCAGACGACGTGTCAGGCCCACTCCGGTCCCCGCACCTGACACCAGGAGGGACTCCGGCGACGAGGAGATCTTGAGCTGCGTCGGATCTCCCCACCGGTCGTCGAGCTTCTGGCCCTTCGGCGCACTGAACCGGACTGTTACGCCGAAGTCCCCTGCAGCCACGGCCGTTTTGGGCCGCTGCGTCTGCGAGGCACCCTCATCCACCGCAAGAGCCTCCCTGGGAATCGGAAGCCGCACGAGCTGGTGCTTGTTCGCCTCGACAACAATGAGCAGCGGTTCACCGCCTGATTCCAGCGGCGCCTGGTCAACAAGTACGTCAGAGGGCTCGGCCAATCCGCGCATGAGCGTGGAAACCTCACGGGTTGCCGGATCATACCGGCGGATAGCCCCGTTGTAGGTGTCGGCAATAGCAACCGACCCGTCCGGAAGGGCGGTGACACCGAGCGGGTGCTGGAGGCGGGCCTGCCCGGCCTCACCGTCGCGGAACCCGAAGTCGAACAACCCGGTACCGATGGCCGACTGCACCTGCGTCCGGCTCCTGCCGTTGACCGTCAGGAAGCTCAGGACCCGCAGTGCGGAGGTTTCCGAATCAGCGACCCAGATGTTTCCGTGCGCATCTTCAGCCAGCCCGGAGGACTGGGCAAACCAGGCAGCAGACGAATCACCGTCCAGCAGGCCCTCAAGCCCGGTGCCCGCGAGGATGTCCACAGCGTGGGTGAGCGGATCGAACGCGAAAATCTGGTGGGTGCCCGCCATGGCCACGACAACCCGTTCCAGGGTGGTGGACCAGATGACATCCCACGGCGAAGACAACGAGACTGCGAGGGCGTCCGTACCGAGGAACGTGTCCTCCAGCCGCGGCGCGGCGTCCTCCGGTATGTCAGCGGCGTCACCACCGAGATCATGGGAGACCTCCTGCAGCTCCGCCGGGCGGGCCTTGACCTGGTTGCCGGCATCGAGCAGTCGCTGGACACCGTTGCCCGCGATAGTGGTCACCGTACCGGTTTGAAGCGACACCGCGCGCAGCCGGTGGTTCACGGTGTCCGCAATTACGACGTCGTAACCCACCTTCCGCGCGATCGGTGCCGGAAGGAGGGCAAGGCCCTGCGGTTCATTGAACTGGGCATCGCCCGGACCGCCGTCTGCAAAACCGCGTGTGCCGGAGCCGATGGTGCGCCGCACGGTCTCGAGATCAGCCTCAAGTTCCACCAGCCGGTGGTGGCCGCTGTCCCCCACCAGGAAGGTGTTGGTAGCAGGCAGTGCAAGTACCTTGCCCGGGAAGCGGAGATTGCCGGCGGTCGGTTCAGCGGGCACGTACGGACCGTCGCCGCGGTGCAGGGTGCCCTTCGCCTCGTGCTCGGCCACCAGTTCCTCAACGAGGGACTCCAGTCCCGCCGCGTGCCCCTCGCCGGACAGGTGGGCAACGATATAACCTTCCGGATCGATGACCACCAGAGTGGGCCAGGCGCGGGCGGTGTAGGCCTGCCAGGTGTCCAGTTCCGGGTCATCGAGGACCGGGTGGTGAATCTCGTAGCGCTCGACTGCCGCCGCGAGGGCAACGGGATCCGCCTCATGCTCAAACTTGGGCGAGTGGACGCCCACGGTGACGAAAACATCCGAGTACTTTTCCTCGAGCGGCCGAAGCTCATCGAGCACATGGAGGCAGTTGATGCAGCAGAAGGTCCAGAAATCCAGCAGGACAATCTTCCCGCGCAGATCCTCAAGCTTGAGCTGTTTGCCCCCGGTGTTTAGCCAGTTCCGGCCGACGAGTTCTGAAGCGCGAACGCGGTAGTCGACGCGAAGCGAAGTTTCGGTCATTCAGGGTCTCCTGTGGGGGTTGTGCGCTGTCCTGCGGGAGGGTCGTGTGGCCCACTGGCTCTCGAGGACCCGGTGCGGTCCCGCTCTGCCAGTGAGGCGAACATGTTGTTATAAGCCGACAGCTCGGCATTGTTATTCCGATCAGCGGCCCGGTCCGTGCG
Source organism: Arthrobacter sp. PTI12 (assembly GCF_056679915.1). Classification (NCBI taxonomy): domain Bacteria; kingdom Bacillati; phylum Actinomycetota; class Actinomycetes; order Micrococcales; family Micrococcaceae; genus Arthrobacter; species Arthrobacter sp. PTI12. The sequence goes on from NZ_CM155256.1 coordinate 3,212,504, forward strand.
CCGCGACTCCTTAGCATCGCTCCGGGACCACATCACGGCCACGCCGATCGCCAGGAGGAGAGTCGGGATTTCACCGATGCCCCAGGTCACTGCACCGCCGATCTGCTGGTCCGCAAGCGCCGACGGCCCCCATTCCCTGCCCATGTTTCCGAACCAGGACGCCTGCAGCAGCGAGGTGCCGCCGGTGAGTGCAACACCGAAGAAAGCGTGGAAAGCCATGGTGGCGAAAAGGAGTACCAGCCGCAGCGGGTAGGGTGCACGGCGTGGGATCGGGTCTGTGCCGATCATCGTCAGCACGAAGATGTACCCGGTGAGCAGGAAGTGCAGGTTCATGAGTTCATGGCCCACATGCTCGCGCAGGGCAAAGCCGAACAGCGGCGAATAGTAGAAGATCACGATGGACCCGGCGAAGTTCGCCGCTGCGAACAGCGGATGGGTGACGAGCGCCGAGAACTTCGAGTGGACGATCACGAGGATCCATTCACGGATGCCCCTGCTGCCGTCTCCGCGGGGTGTGAGCGCCTTCAGTGCAAGCGTGACGGGTGCGCCGATCACCAGGAACAGCGGAACCACCATGGTGAGCGCCATGTGGTCGATCATGTGAGCGCTGAAGAGCACCATGCCGTACACGGCGGGAGCTCCGGAGGTGAAGTACGTCAGCGCGATCAGCCCGATGAACCAGGAAACGAGCCGGAGCACCGGCCAGGAATCACCGCGGCGGTGCAGTTTCATCACGCCCAGAATGTAGGCAACAGCAACAGTGACGGTGAAGGCGATCCACAGCCAGTCGGGGCGCCACTCGGTGAGCCAGCGCATCGGCGTCGGCTCCGGAGGCAGCTCGTAGCCGGTGAGGATGCGCGCAGGGGTGGCGTCAGGCTGCAATTCTTCGGAGCGCGGCGGCGCCGTCCTCGCCAGCGCAACGGCAACACCGGAAACGGCACCCATAATCACAAGCTCGACGGCGATGAGCTGCCACAGCACGCGTCGGGCTGACATGTTGGTATCCAGCTGCGGAATGATCCACTGCCGGTGCATCAGTCCGATACCACCGAGGAGAATGGTGGCGATCGCCTTGAAGGTCACCAGCAGCCCCCATTCGGAGCCGAGCTGGGAGAGGCTGCCGATGCGCAGGCTCGCGTTGATGATGCCCGAGAGGAAGACCAGCGCGAAGGCGAAGCCGGCAAGCGAGGAGAAGCGCTTCAGCACCGTCGTCGTCTGGGGTCCAAGCTTGCCGCCGATCGCGGCAAGGACAATGATCCCGCCTACCCACAGGCAAACGCCCACGAGGTGCAGCGCGATGGAGTTGATCGCGGCATAGTGGTCATCGCCGCCCGCTGAGTGGCCGATCAGGGCCATGGGAACCAGGCCGCCGATCGACAGCACGAGCGTGAGTGCAAGCCATAGGCTTGACCGCGCGCCGAAGGTCATGGTGGCAACCACTGCCGCGATCATGGTGGTGGACAGCCAGGCCCGCCCGGTGTCGAAGTCCGTCAGGTAGGAGGCCAGGCCCTGGGTGTACGCGGGATCGCTGCTGAGGGGCAGCCCCGCAGCATCCGAGTAGGTCAGCACCAGGACTGCCAGCGCCGAAAGAGTCCAGGCGACAGCTGCCCAGGACGCGAGCGCCATGACCCTGGCGAAAGCGGGAGTCTCGTCAGCGTCCGGGCTGGGATCATTTCCGCGGGGGTCGCCCGCACGGCTGGAGCGGCTGGATCCGCTGCCCCGGCGGACGTGACGCGGCAGGATCACCACTGCGAAGACAAGGGAGCCGATGACCGCGGCGACGGAGACGTTGTGGAGTGCCTTTGACACAGGCAGGCCCCACCGTGTGAGTACGCCCGGGTCGCTCAGCTGGCGTGGTGCTGCTGCTCCGGAGAACGCGAGCGCAAGCATCACCGCGAGAAGAACTGTTACTCCTGCGGCGATCACCCAGCCCGGCTTGACGCCTCGCTCACCGGTGGCACCGGCGCTGCCGTGCTTCGACTGGTTCGTTGTTGTGGCCACGCTTCCCATTGTCTACCCGCAGTAGAACAACGGCCAACTAAGGTGGTTTGGCGCACGGACGGTGAAACTGGCTGTTCCCTGGGTTAAACGAAGCGAGGGCTGCCACCGGTTGGTGACAGCCCTCGAATCAGCCGACTGACTACTTGACGGCAGCCTTGAGCTTGGAGCCGGCGGTGAGCTTGACGCTGCTGCCTGCTGCAATCTCGATGGTTTCACCCGTCTGGGGGTTGCGGCCGGTGCGTGCTGCACGCTCGGTGCGCTCGACTGCCAACCAGCCCGGGATGGTGACCTTGACGTCGTTCTTGGCGGAGGAAGCGAGAACGTCGAACAGGGCATCCAGCACGCTGTTCACGGCAGTCTGGCTGGTGTCAGCCTTCGCTGCTACCTCGGCCACCAGTTCGCTGCGGTTCTTGGTCTCTTTCTTAGCCAATGTATGTCCTCCTGGACCTCGTACGGATTATTCAGAACCTCACCGTTCTGGCGAAGCTTCTGGAGGAAAACCTACCAGCTTCAATCGCAAAGTCCCGCAGATTAGGGGACTTTTGCCCGGTTTTTGGCCTTATTCAGGCCAATTCCACGCACCGAGACGGCCTCTGAGGATGGACCGGTCCGCTTAAAGCACTCAGGACAGCGACCGGAGTCGCCGTCCTGAGTTGTACTTCAACGGGGCAGTCTCAGCCCTGGCTGCTTACCAGCTGGACTTGGTTACACCGGGCAGTTCGCCGCGGTGCGCCATGTCACGGAAGCGAACACGCGAGATGCCGAACTTCTGGAGGGTGCCGCGGGGGCGTCCGTCAATCTGGTCGCGGTTACGCAGGCGAACCGGCGAAGCGTTGCGGGGCAGCTTCTGCAGGCCGAGGCGTGCGGCCTCACGTGCCTCGTCCGTTGCGTTTTCATCAACAAGGGTCTTCTTGAGCTCGAGGCGCTTGGCAGCGTAGCGCTCAACAATGACCTTGCGCTGCTCGTTACGAGCAATCTTTGACTTCTTAGCCATGTTTAGCGCTCCTCTCGGAATTCAACGTGCTTGCGGATCTTGGGGTCATACTTCATCAGAACCATGCGGTCCGGGTCGTTACGGCGGTTCTTGCGGGTCACATAGGTGTACCCGGTGCCGGCCGTGGACTTCAGCTTGATGATCGGACGTACGTCTTTGTCCTTTGCCATTAGAGCTTCACTCCCCGCGCCTGGATCTCGGCGACGACGGCGTCAATACCGCGCACGTCGATGGTCTTGATGCCACGGGCTGAAACCTGCAGCGTTACGTTGCGGCGCAGGGACGGAACCCAGTAGCGCTTCTTCTGAATGTTCGGGTCGAACCTGCGCTTGGTGCGCCGGTGCGAGTGCGAGATGCTGTGCCCGAAGCCCGGCTCGGCCCCAGTCACTTGGCAGTGAGCTGCCATGACGATCCTCCAAATGTTGAATAAAGCAGGTGAACAGACAGTTCCACCTGCCGTGGAATGCGTTCAGGGACGTCACCGTCATGACGGTCAAAAGACCGCCGGATGTTCGCGATAAGAGCGCAACCTGAGCCCCTAACTACCGGCCTTCGGAAGAAGAAATCTCCCGCCAGCCGGAGCAATTGCGCACGCTCCGCCACCTGATGCCCTTCTATTCTAGGAGGGAGCAGGCATTAAGACCAATCGCGGGAGCCTCAGCTGCCGTCCGACTCGTCCGGGCGCGTCGCGTTTCCATCGACGTCAACGACGGTGATCGCGTCCGATTCCCCGAGCTCCTGGCCGTGAGCAACCTGGGCGTTGGCATCGACAATGGTCCAGCGCAGCACCGCACCGGCGGCAATGTGGGCACCATTCAGCACCACCGAATGCTCGACGACGGCGCCCTCCTCCACCACTGCGTCCGGCCCGATCACGCTGTGCCGGACGTTTCCGGAGATAGTGGCACCCGGGGAGATGAGGCTTGATCCCACCTGCGCGGTATCAGTGATGAAAGCAGGCAGGCGGCGCGGGCTGGCGCTCAGGATCGGCCACGCGGGATCATCGAATGCCAGACCGTCCCCAGCGAGCAGGTCCATGTGTGCACGGTGGTAGTTCTTCGGTGTGCCGAGGTCCAGCCAATAGGACTCGAGGCGATGCTCGGCGACGGTGAAGTGCTCCACCAGATGCGGGATGAGCTGGTCACCGTAGTCCTTCAGCTCGCCGTCGCGCTGGTGCAGTTCGGCCAGCGTGTCCAGCAGCACGTCCGTGGAATAGAGGAAGATCTCCGCCGCCACCACATCGGTGCGGGGTTCCTCGGGCTTGTACTGGAATCCTGTGACCCTGCCGTTCTCCACCTCCGCTACACCATGTTGGGAGGCATCGCCGTCGAACTGCGTGGTGACCATCGTGAGGACAGCACCGGTCTCCTGATGGGTTTTCACCACGTCGCGGTAGTCGAGCTGGTAGAGGTGGTCTGCACTGAGTACAAGCACCAGATCCGGATTGAATTCGCGGATGAATTCCGCCTGCCGGTAGAGGCCGTCCGCATTGCCCGCTGCGAACCCCTCGCCGTGGTCCCCCTGAAAGGGCGGTAACACCCGCAGACCGCCGTTGGTGCGGTCGAGGTCCCAGGGGCGGCCGTTCGCGAGGTGGTCGTTGATGGACTTCGGCTGGTATTGCTCCACCACCCAGACATCCGAGATGTGACTGTGGTGGAGGTTGGACAGCGGGATGTCGATCAGCCGATAGGTTCCGCCCACCGGAACCACGGGCTTGGCCTTGCCGTCCGTCAGCGCACCCAACCTCCCGCCGGTACCGCCGGCGAGGATGATGGCCAGGACAGACGGCTCCGTCATGCCGATCCCACGGGCTGCGATTGCTTGAGGATCCAATGCGTCTCAACGAGCCGCGCGAGGATCTTCTTGCCCACCCGCTCGAGATCCGCGATATCCCGCTCATCAAGCCCGTCGAAGACCAGCCGGCGGACGTGCTCGACGTGCTCGAGCGCCAGTTCCTGCAGGTTGGTGAGCCCCTCGGCCGTGATGGTGGCTGTGGTGACCCGGAGGTCACGGGTGCTTTGGCTCCGCTGCACCCAACCGCGGTTCTCCAGTTTGGTGACCACATGACTCAACCGTGACAGCGAGGCATTGGAACGGCCCGCGAGTTCGCTCATGGGAAGTGTGCGCTCCTCAGCCTCGGACAGCATGGCAAGGACGTGATAGTCGAACAGAGTCACCCGGGCACGGCGGTTTAGGTCTGCGTCCAGCGTGCCCGGCAACAGCGTAGCCACCCCGTAGAGGGCAAGCCATGCCTGTCTTTCCGCGGGATTCAACCAGCGCGCGCCTGTCATGGTTCCCATTCTTTCAGAAGCGCCGCCGTCACGGGGACGTGGTTTCCTTTGTCCACACCGGATGGGTCAGCTCGGGATACTTCACGGTCACAGTGTCTCCGGAAGACTGCCCGCGCAGCCGCCTGCCCACCCAGGGCCCCAGGTAATCGCGGGCCCAGAGCGCGTCCGTCCGGAGCTGGGCGAGGCGGGTTGCTGCAGGCCGCGCTTCAAGCTCGGGAACCTCGATGCTGTGTGCGGCTTTCAGGACTTCCAGAACCCGGGCTGCCATCAGCGTGTGGCCGGCTGCGGCCATGTGCATTCGGTCCACGTCCCAGTACCCCCAGTTCTGGAATTCCCGCATCCGCCAGTAGTCCACGATCTCGGCATCATGCCGGTCAGCGATTTCACGGACGAGTTCGTTGTAGATCGCAGTCCGGCCCCGGGTCTTGGCGAAGACTGCTGATTTCGACGAGTCGAACCCCGTGAACAGCACCACCGCGGCACCGCTGGCGCGCAGGCGGGCGATTCCGGCGTCGTACTCTGCCAACAGTGCGTCGAGATCAATGGAGGGCCGCAGGATGTCATTGGCGCCGGCGTAGATGGTCACCAGCGTGGGCTTGAGCGCAAGCGCCGCATCCACCTGCTCACCGAGGATCTGCCGCATCTTGCGGCCGCGGATGGCGAGGTTGGCGTAGCCCCAGAACGGGTCGGCGAGAATCAGCTGCTCGGCGACGCGGTCAGCCCATCCCCGCACGCCATTGGGACTGCGTGGGTCCCAGTCCCCCACGCCTTCAGTGAACGAGTCCCCGAGTGCGATATACCGGTGGGTAAAAGGGGTGGTTTCTTCGCCCAATTCTCTTAGTCCTCTTTCCTGGAGTCGCTTGTCATGGAATCGCTTCCGGAATCATTGTCCGAGTTCTTCTGCTGGTGCTCGGCGTCGTACTCGTGCTGGGTGTGGTGCTCGGTCTCCCCATAGGCGCCGTTGAAGCCGGTGGTGCTGCCCGTAGGGCGTGTATTCGAAGGGTCAGGGAAGGTGGGAGACCCGCCGAAGGGGTTGCCCTCCTGCCCGCCGTTCTCCTGTTCCCTGGCTTCGCCTGCGCTGGACTGGTCCTGAGTCATGGCTCCTCCTTCTGTTTTGCCCACCCAGCATAGTCCCGCGCGGCCACGCGTACACGTGACAGCCGCAGACGCTAAGCTCGGGAACAAACCCCTCGTCAGGAGAAAACCTATGACTTCCTTGCCGGATACCGAGTCTGAACAGCAGCGCACTCCTGAAGCCGAAGGCCAGCCGGAATCCCGGATCAGGCGCGCAGCCCTGATTCTCAATCCAGTCAAGCCCACCGACGAGGATATCCGGGCGATTGTCACCGAGCTGAGCCTCGAACAGGGCTGGGCGGAACCCCTGTTCCTGGAGACCACCGAGGATGACCCGGGCCACGGCCAGGCGCAGGAAGCGCTGAAGGCGGGAGTCGACGTCGTTATTGCAGCCGGCGGCGATGGCACCGTCCGGTGCGTGGCGGAAGAGCTGGCAGGCACCGCGACGGCACTTGGCCTGCTGCCGCTGGGCACCGGCAACCTCCTTGCACGCAACCTCGATATCGACGTCGATGATCCCCGTGGAGCCGTCGAAGCTGCGCTCGGAGGTACGGAGCGGATGATCGACGTTGTGCATGTGAACGTCGATAGGGCTCAGGACGCGCACGTTTTTCTGGTCATGGCCGGGCTGGGCTTTGACGCGGCGGTGATGGCGGATACCCGGGATGACCTGAAGGACAAGGTGGGCTGGCTTGCCTATGTCGACGCCGGCATCCGGAACCTTCCCGGAAAGCCGTCCAAGGTTTCCATCTCAATTGACGGCGGCAAGCGTGTCACCCGCCGCCTGCGCAGCGTCATGGGCGGAAACTGCGGCAAGATCATGGGCGGGCTGGAAATCTTCCCGGGCGCGAAACTCAATGACGGACTGCTGGACATCATGACCATTGCGCCGAGCGGAAAGTTAGGCTGGTTTGCTGTACTCGGCAAGCTCCTTGCGCGTGGAAAGGGCAAGGACCCCTCACTCGAGTACTTCCAGTGCAAAACTGCCGAGGTGGAGTCTGAGACCCCGCTGGAAATCGAGCTGGACGGAGACTCCCTGGGCAAGGGCACACACATGGCTTTCCGGGTGGAGCCGAATTCCCTGAGGCTGCGGATGCCCTACGGGAAGAAGGACCCGGCGATCCTCGCCGATCCGACGCCGTAGGGCGCTTTAGCCCTCGGCTTGGGTAGCGCCCGTGTGTACTAGCCCTCGGCTTTGCCCTGGCGCCAGTAGCCCATGAACGCGACCTGCTTGCGGTCGATGCCGACGTCGCGCACCAGGTAACGGCGCAGGCCGCGCACCACCGCTGCTTCGCCCGCGATCCACGCGTAAAAGGGCAATGCGCCGGAGGGCTTGTCCGGGTTGAGGGAGCCGCCAAGGGCAGCTGCGTCCAGGAGTTGCGGGGTCTCCCACAGGATGGTCTTGTCGACGTCGATGTCCTCCGGTTCCGGCCCGGCTGCACGCTCCGGTCCGCCCGCCCTGCCGGCTGCTGCAGCGAGCGCCTGGCCGGACGGGGTGTCACTTCCGAGGCTGACGCGGAACGGCGCGGACAGGGATACCCAGCCCGGAACCCTGACGGCCTGCCGGACGGCGGCGTCGAGCAGTTCACCGTGCGGCCGGCCGCCACGCACCAGCCAGCTGATGCCTACCCCGGACCTGGTCTGGATGTCCTGGCAGTCCGAGCCATGCGGAACCTCCAGGAAAGCGTGACCCTTGATGTCCTTCGGCAGCGACTCGAGGATGGCGCTGATCGCCGGGACAGCGGTCTCATCGCCTGCAAGCAATACATTCTGGGCCAGCCCCGGACGCCACTCGATACCTCCGTAGGCGCCGGCAGTGGAGCAGCTTGCGGCATGGATGTTCGGCCCGATCAGCCACACCCGGTCCCCCGGTTCAGCCGCAGCGGCCCACTGGGAAGCCGGTCCGCCGTTGCCGGCTGCATCGAAGTGCATCACGAAGTCGACGTCCAGCTCGGGAGTCTCCTGATCACAGCGGGAATCACGGACCGTGTAGGTGCGCATGTCACCGCGTTCTGACGGCTCAAGGGACAGCCACTGCTGGTACCAGCCGCTGCCCTCGCCGTCCATCAGGGCCCCCAGATCGGCACACGCGCCGTTGGCCGGCGGAATCATTACCTTGATACGCAGGTCCAGGGTAGAACCCTGCACACCGAAATCCGACAGGCAAGCCCCGCCGAAGGTGATGCGCCGGAAGTTCGAACTGATGCGCTCCACGCGGTTCACCACCACGTTGAAGGCGCGGACAGCCGGGATGACCGCCTGATTCCCGGCGGAAGTCTTTGACGGTGCCGCCGCGCTGCGGTTACGGCGGGTACTGACTTCTGTCACGATGCTGCCTCCATTGTCAGTGCGGGTAGCCCGTCCTGCGGGTTCGCTAAAAAACCCGCGATGCCATCCCGGGTGGTTTCTGTGGTTACGTTTTTCGGTGCTGAGTGGTGCCGCCCCAGGGGCACCACCATGGGAGTACCCGAGACGGGATCAGGAATGACGCGGGATTCCAGACCGAAGACGTCCGCCACGGTCGCCTCCGTAACAACCTCTGACGGCGGTCCCTCGGCAACAATCCGGCCGTCCTTCATTGCGATGAGGTGATCCGCGTACCGTGCAGCGAGGTTGAGGTCATGCAGCACAATGGCGACCGTTGTGCCGGCACTGCGGTTCAGGTCAGTGATGAGGTCGAGGACTTCCACCTGATGCGCCACGTCGAGGAAGGTGGTGGGCTCGTCAAGCAGCAGGATGTCGGTCTGCTGCGCCAGCGCCATCGCAATCCAGACACGCTGGCGTTGACCGCCGGACAGCTCGTCGACGTTGCGGTCAGCCAGTTCAATAGTGTCGGTGACGCGCAGCGCGGAGGCGACCGCGGCGTCGTCGTCCGTGTTCCATTGGCGGAACCAGCCCTGGTGGGGGTAGCGGCCGCGGCCCACCAGATCCACTACGGCGATGCCGTCCGGCGCGATCGGCGTCTGTGGAAGCAGGCCAAGGGTCTTCGCCACTGAACGGGTGGAGAGCGAATGGATGTCCTTGCCGTCCAGCAGCACAGTGCCGGCCGCCGGCTTGAGCAGCCGCGCCAGGCCGCGCAGGAGCGTGGACTTGCCGCATGCGTTCGCCCCGACGATGACGGTGACCTTCCCTGCCGGCAGTTCCACCGTCAGGTCTTCAACTACCCGGCGGTTGTCATACGCAAGGGTCAGATTTTCAGCGTTCAACCTCATGTCAGCCTCCCTGGCCTGAGCGGTTGGATGTAGCGAGCAGCCAGAGGAGGAACGGGGCGCCGAGGACGCCCGTAATTACTCCGACCGGCAGGGAGACACCCGGAATCAGGTTGGCACCCAGAAAATCTCCCGCGAGGACAAGCACGGCCCCGACCAGCGCGGCAGTCACCAGCGGGCGGTAGCCGCCGAGGAAACGCCGCGCGATCGGCCCGGAGAGGAACGCGATGAAGGCAACCGGTCCGGCTGCCGCCGTCGCAACCGCCGCCAGAAGTACGCCGGTGACAATGAGGGCCAGCCGTGAGCGCTCCACGTTCACGCCCAGGCCGGCTGCGGTGTCATCCCCCAGTTCCAGCCCGCGCAGCGAACGGGACAGTACGACGACGGCGGGCGTCAGGACCGCCAACGCAAGGAACAGTATGGTCACCCGGTCCCAGTTGCTCGAGTTGAGCGAGCCATTGAGCCACGTGAGTGCATCTGATGCAACCCTGATGTCGGTGCGCGTCAGCAGGAAGCTGACCACTGACTGCAGGACCGCTGAGAACCCGATACCCACCAGAATGAGCCGATAGCCGGCCACCGCGCCGCGCCGGGACAGGAAGTAGATGGCCAGGGCAACAGCGAGTGCTCCGGCCATCGCGAAACCGGACAGCACCAGGCCGGAAGCACCGAGGAACGCGATTGCGAAGACAGCTGACGCGCTGGCTCCGTAACTGATCCCGATGATGTCCGGGCTGGCGAGCGGGTTGCGCAGCATTGTCTGGAACACCGCACCGGCCACCCCGAAGGCGCCGCCGATCATGATGCCGATCAAAACACGCGGGATCCGGTTCTCCATCACGATGAAGCTGGCGCCCGGGATGTCGGCGCCTGCCACGATGCGGAAGAAGTCGGGGATGGTTACGGTGTAGCGGCCCAGCAGGAGCGTGACGGCGCTGAGCGCAACGACAAGGAATGCCAGTGCACCGATTTTCACCATGCGCCGGATGCGCAGGTGGCGGCGATTCGGGAGAACCAAAGTCTCGTTACCCGTACGTTCAGCGGTGGGGGTGCGGCGGGTGGCGAGGCTCATAGCTCGGCCATCTTCCGGCGCCGCACCAGCCAGATGAACACCGGAGCGCCGATGACAGCCGTGAGGATGCCAACCTGCACCTCGCCGGGAGGAAGGATGACGCGGCCAAGGATATCCGCGGACAACAGCAGAACCGGCGCCAGCATCATTGAGAAGGGCAGGATCCACCGGTAGTCAGGACCCGAGAACGAGCGCACCATGTGCGGGATGACCAGCCCGATGAAGCCGATCGGGCCGGCAGCCGCGGTAGCGGCTCCACAGAGTACGACGACGCCGAGTGCCGTGAGAGCGCGGGCTAGGGTGACGTTCTGGCCGAGTCCGCGGGCAATGTCATCGCCGAGGGACAGGCTGTTCAGGACCTTGCCGGTGAGCAGGGTGAGTATGAATCCAAACGCGAGGAACGGCAGCACCGGAACGATAACGTCCCAGCCTCGGCCGGCAACGGAACCCACCTGCCAGAACCGGAACGTATCGAAGGTCTGCTGGCTGGAGACCAGCACTGCATTGAGCAGAGAGACCATGCCCGCGGAGAGCGCTGCACCGGCGAGGGCCAGTTTCACGGGAGTGGCGCCGTCGCGTCCCAGGCTCGCGATCGCGTAGACGAGGACCGCGGCAACTGCGGCGCCGAGGAAGGCGAACCAGATGTAGCCGGTGAAGTTGGTGACGCCGAAGACGAAAATGCCGAGCACGACGGCGAGCGCTGCGCCGGAGTTGACGCCGAGGATACCGGGATCAGCGAGGGGGTTTCGGGCAACGCCCTGCATGGCTGCACCGGCCAGTCCGAGCGCGGCTCCGGCGAGCAGGCCCACGATGGTCCGCGGGATGCGGGAGGCCACCACGGCGTGGTCTCCGTTGGCAGGGTCGAAGGCGGTGAGTGCCTGGACCAGGGTTTCCATGCTGATCGGCCGGGCTCCGATCGCCAGGGACGCAGCACTGGCGACGACGAGGAGGACAATGGCAGCGATGAGCTTCGGGCCACGTGCTGATGTGCGCTGCGGGCGGAGAACGGCCGAGGAGGCAGGCGCATCGAGTGCCATGCATGCCTCCTTGAGCCAACACCTGAATTCGCCGGACGATCACCGGAACGGACTTAAGTAAGGCTAGCCTATGCATGGCTGGATTAGGAAACGGTTATGTTCCCTATTTCTGGAAACATAACCCGGAAATTTTGTGCAGCTCCGGTGAGCCCAACGGCTGCCGGACTCACCAGAGCTGCACAAAATTTCCTGTCAGGGAGCAGCGGTCGGCGCGGTTCCGCGCCCGAACGGGCTGCCGCCCAGGCGTTCGCGCTGGTGCTCGCTGTGCCAGTTCTCCAGGGAGGGACCCTTCGGCACGATCTGCGTGGGATTGATGTCCTCATGCACGATGTAATAGTGCTTCTTGATCTGCTCGAAGTCGATGGTGTCTCCGAAGCCCGGCGTCTGGAAGAGGTCCCGCGCGTATCCCCACAATGCGGACATCTCGGTCAGTTTGTTCCGGTTGCACTTGAAGTGCCCGTGATAGACAGGGTCGAAGCGCACCAGGGTGGTGAAGAGCCGCACATCGGCTTCGGTGATTGAATCGCCGACGAGGTAGCGCTGGTTGGTCAGACGCTCCTCAAGCCAGTCCAGCGCCGCGAAGAGACGGTCATAGGCATCGTTATACGCCTCCTGCGAGCCGGCGAAACCGCACCGGTACACGCCGTTGTTGACCTCGGTGAACACCCGCTTGTTGACGGTGTCGATCTCTTCACGCAGCTCCTCCGGGTAGAGCTCCGGAGCTCCCTCGCGGTGGTATTCCTTCCACTCAGTAGAGAAGTCCAGGGTGATCTGCGGGAAGTTATTGGTGACCACGGCGCCGGTAGGGACATCGACAATCGCGGGCACGGTAATGCCGCGCGGGTAATCCGGGTCCCGTTTGAAGTACGCCTCCTGGAGCCGCTCGATCCCGAGCACCGGATCCTTGCCGTCCGGATCAAGATCGAACGTCCAGGAGCGTTTGTCATGCGTAGGCCCGGGCGTTCCAAGCGAGATAGCTTCCTCGAGCCCGAGGAGCCGGCGCACGATGATTGCCCGGTTGGCCCAGGGGCAGGCGCGGGCGGCGATGAGCCGGTAACGGCCTGGTTCCACCGCAAAACCGTCGGCACCGTCCCGTGTGATCCGCGTTTCGATGTAGGCCGTATCCCGCTTGAATTCCTTGCCGGAGTCCACGTACGCGCCCTTCGTGCTGTGTTCGGATTCGCTCATGGTGCCACCCTAGTGGCTGGATTCGCCGCTGGAGCGCAGTTTCTCGAGCAGCGTCGAGCAGGCAGCTTCGCAGCGGCGGCAAGCCTCCGCGCAGATCTTGCAGTGATCGTGCATGGAGGCGTGCCGCTCGCATTCCTCGGCGCAGTTCCGGCAGGCCTGCAGGCACGCCTCGAGCAGCGGCGCCAGCACGGCGGGATGGTGGCCACCCTGGCGCTGGAGCATCCGGGCAGTGGCCAGGCAGATGTCAGCGCAATCCTGGTCCGTTCGGATGCAGTGCCGAAGGTCAGCAATACCCTCCTCGCCGAGACACGCGTCTGCACAGCTGCCGCAGGATGCCACACAGTCCAGGCATGCCTCAATGGCGATTGCGAGGTCTCCGGCCTCCAGATGCCCGGAGGGGTGCGGGTGGGCGATGATCATGTCTGCAATGTGCGTCATGGCTAGCTCCTTGTCCGGGCATCGCGATCGCGTCCGTACTTCTGGCGCAGTTCGCGACCCTTGTCTACCAGTTCGATCTGCTTGTCGCGCTTCTTCTCTGCGGCCTTGGTGTCCCGTGGAGGAAGTTGCACTGTTTCTTCTGCCTCGATTCCCGCCTGCAGTTCGCGGCCGCGCTCCAGTTCGGCATCGAACTCCGCTCCGAAGAGCAAGGAGAGGTTCGCCAACCACAGCCACAGCAGGAAGATGATGACGCCGGCAATGGCGCCGTAAGTCTCCTGATAGCTGCCGAAGTTGGACACGTAGAAAGAGAAAGCCAGCGTTGTGAGAGCAAGCACCAGAAGCGCGATGAGTGACCCGATACTCACCCATTTGAATTTGGGCTGCTGCAAGTTTGGCGTCGCGTAGTACAGCACCGCGATCATCAGCACTGCGAAAAACACCATGACCGGCCACTTGGCGATGTTCCAGATAGTCAGGGCTGTTGAGCCGAGACCGATTGCGCCGCCGATTGCTTCGGCCACCGGCCCGGAGAGGATCAGCAGCAGCGCCATCAGGACCACCAGCAGCAGTACGACGACGGTGATCAGCAGCATGACCGGACGCAGCTTCCAGAACGGGCGCCCTTCCTCAACCTCGTAGACCCGGTTCATTGCCCGCGAGAATGCGTTGACAAATCCCGAAGCCGACCACAGGGCGCCAAGAAGGCCGATGACGAACGTCAGGCCCGCGGTCTCCGACGAGGCCAACTGCGTAATGACGGGTTCAAGCGTGGTTTCGGCCTGCGACGAGACGTTCCCGAGAATGTTGAGCACGGTGTCCGTGGTGGTGCCGGCCTGTCCGAAGAACCCAAGAATGGAAACCAGCGCCAGCAATGCCGGGAAGATCGCCAGGACTGCGTAATACGTCAGTGCAGCGGCTAGGTCCGTGCACTGGTCCTTGCCGAACTCGCTGACGGTCCGTTTGAAAACGTAACCCCAGGCCGGCTTGGCAAGGTCAGTCGGTGCGTCCGGTTTTCGCGAGTCATCAGGGTGGGGGCTCGAGGCTGCCTTGGCTTGCGTGGCTTCCTCCGCCGAATCCGCTTTCGCGGGATCTTTAGTGGTCACGTTTCTACCTCCGGTTCAGAATTGCCTACACCAACCGAACCATAAGGATACTTACTATTGCAATAAGTGGTCGACCCTTTAGTGTGGGTTTCAGGCCGCACATCGATTGAAGGGTTCCACATGCGCATCGCTGTTATCGGGGCAACCGGCAACGTAGGGACGGCGCTCCTCCGCCGCCTTCAGCAGGCCCGGCTGGAAAACCCGGACATTGAGCTGGTTGGCATCTCCCGGAGGAAGCCTTCGCAGGACCATGCGCCCTACGGCGGCGTCGAGTGGCACACGGCCGACGTCGGCACTGACGCCGGGCGCGCAAGGCTTATCGACGCGCTGAAGGGGACTGACGCCGTCGTACATCTTGCCTGGGCCATCCAGCCCAACCGGGATGAGGAGGCGATGCACCGCACCAATGTGACCGGCACGGAAAACGCGCTGCATGCAGCCGCGGATGCCGGCGTACGGCACTTCGTCTGCGCATCCTCGGTGGGGGCGTACAGCCCTGCGCGCAAGGATCAGGTGGTGACTGAAGATTGGCCCACCGGCGGTATCGCAACGTCCCACTACAGCCGGCACAAGGCCGAGCAGGAGGCCCTGCTGGACGCGTTCGAACGGGACTTTCCGGAGATTCCTGTGGCGAGGGTGCGTCCCGGCCTCATTTTCCAGGCCGACGCCGGCGAGGAAATCGGGCGGTACTTCCTGGGGCCGCTCATCCCGAAAGCCATACTCAACAAGCTGAGCCTGCCGGTGTTGCCGATTCCCTCGGAGCTTGTGTTCCAGGCGGTGCACGCGGCGGATATGGCCGACGCCTACTGGCGGATTGTTGACCAGCGGGCTTCGGGGCCCTTCAACATTGCTGCGGATCCTATCCTGACGCCGCGTCTGCTGGGCGGCCTGCTGGGCGCGAAGCGCGTGTTCGATCTGCCGGTCCCCGTGCTGCGTGCGGTGGTGGCGGCGTCCTGGGCGCTGCACATCCAGGCGACTGATCCCGGGTGGATCGACATGGCCTCGCAGGCTCCGGTCATGAACACTGACCGGGCGCGCACGCTGCTCGGCTGGGAGCCTTCGCGGTCCTCGGTTGCGGCGATGCGCGAGGTGATTGACGGTCTGGCAGGTGGCGTGGGAGTGCACGGCTCCCCCAGCCTGCGTCCCGGTGGCTGACGGGCCTTATCCTCCGCCAGCGCCGAAGCCGTCCTCACCCTCGGAGGTGAGCCACTCGATCGCCTCCGCCTCATCGGTGAAGTACTGGCTGGGCGTGGCAGCGCGATAGTTGAAAGCGGTCATCACACGCGCCACCTCATCCGTTCCGAGGACCGCCGTACGGCTGGAGCACGTTTCCTCCAGCAGGAGGTTCCGGGCCGGCGCGCTTATCCCGTCGACGAGGTCAATGTGCACAAGCAGCGGACGCCTGCAGGAGGGCGAGACTGCCTCCACGGCCGTCACGCTCGCCTGCACGTCCCGCAGTTCCATGACTATTCCGGGGTTCCAGCACAGCCGAAGGAACGCGCCCTCGTCCGTCAGCTCGAAGCGCAGGCCGGCGTCGCGCAGATTGTCGTTGGAAATCGGTGCCATGATTCGGTTGTCCCCCAGCATTCACTGTCCCCCAGCATTTACATTTCAGATGTGTAGTGTCCCGGTGTCAGCAGCCAGTCAAGCGCGGCTTCCGGGTCAGAGAAATAACGCGTGGGGTATCGCGGACGGTGAACGCCGTCGAAGAACGCGGCAATCAGCCGGTCTACCGCTGTTGGTCCAACCAGTGCCAGCGCCTCCACGTTCAGGTGCTCAGCAAAGACAGTCTGCCCTGCGGCCTCCACCGAAACCATTGAGTTCAGGATCGCTAGCATCGGATCGCAGCGCCCCGGGTTCACTTCCTCCAGCCGATGAACCAGATCCAGTGCATCCTGCTCGGTGACCGTGATGCCCTCGTTCCACTCCACGCGGACACAGCCGTTCTCGAGGGCAAGGGTGAAACGGCGGCCAGACTCCACTCCGTTCAACCCCTCCCGCGCTCAGCTGCTCCGGAGGCAAATGTATCCCACCTCACACGGCTGCGTCAGGATCCTGTGCGTGCCTCCCGCTCGTCGAGCACATCCTCGCCCGGTCCGCTGAAGTCCGCTCGTCTCTTCTCTGCCTCCGGGGAGCCGGTGAAGAGGCGGCCGTCGCTGGGGTGCTTGCCGGCGTCGTCGTTGGTTGCGCGGTTGCTGGTTGGCGCAGCCGATGACGACGGCGACACCGCCTCCCAGCGCTGGCGCGGCAGCGCGTCGGGGAACCGGCTCTGGAGGAAGCCGACCATCTGCTCACGGACCAGGCACTGCAGGTCCCACAAAGCTCCGCTGTCTGCCGCGCTCACCAGGATCCGGGCGCGGACCATGCCGTCCGTGGCCTTGGTGATCTGAAGGGTGCCGGTGCGGTTGTCCCACAGCTCGGATGCGTCGAGGATCTCGCGCAACCGGACACGCATATTCTCGATCGGCACGCGCCAGTCGAGGTCCAGCTCAACTGTTCCCAGCAGCTCGGAGCGCCGGCGCGTCCAGTTCTCGAACGGTGTGGAGGTGAAATAGGTGGAGGGAAGAATGAGGCGGCGTTCATCCCAGGACTGGACCACCACGTAGGTCATGGTGATCTCCTCGATTGTCCCCATCTCGCCTTCCACAAGAACCACATCCTCCACGCGGATCGCGTCCGTGAAGGCCAACTGCACTCCGGCGAACACGTTGCTCAGGGAGCTCTGGACGGCGAGCCCTGCGACGATCGAGATGAGACCGGCAGAGGCCAGAATTCCGGCTCCCAGCGCGCGGACCTCGTCGATGGTCAGGAGCACAGTGGCGAGCGTGAGGGTGATGATGACGGCAACTGCAACCCGCCGGGCGAGCATGATCTGCGTCTTGAGCCGCCGGGCACGCCGGTTATCGCGGCTGGAGTTTTCGTAGTGGCGCAACACCACCGTCTCGACGATCGAGAGCACCGTGACCAGCAGCCACGCGAGGGACACGATGAGCGCCAGCACCAGCGCGTAGTCCACGGGCGGGTACCAGGCGGTGTCCCGGGCGGTGGCGCCGAGGGCAATGCGGACGCCGAGAACCGCGAGTACAGCCTGCAGCGGAGCACGCGATTTCCGGGTGACCTCCTGGATCTGCGGCACTTTCCGAAGGGAACGTGTTGCCACCCGGCGCAGGATCCACCCCAGTACGACGGCGGCAAGTACCGCGCCCGCCACGGCCAGGAATGGGGTGAGCACCTCGAGAAAATCCATTCCCCTACCGTCTCAGATGTCCCCGGGGGTCAGTCCAATCCCGCTTCCACCTGTTGAGGACCGGACGGGCTGTTGAGGACTGGTCGGTACCTAGTAGAGGAAGATCGCAAACCACTCCCGGTTGTGCGCGTGCAGCAGTACGAGGAAGAGCACGAAATCGAACAGCAGGTGCACGCTCACGATGTAGCTCAGCGACTTCGTCTTCGAGAAGATCCACGCCTGAATGAGGGCGAACGGATAGATGAGGAACGGGCCCCACGAGTGGAAGCCCAACTCCCACAGGAACGAGGTGAACAGGACCGCCTGCAGGAGGTTGGCCTGCCAGTCGGGAAGATGACGGCGCAGCAGCGTGAACGCGGTGCAGATGAAGAACAGTTCATCCCAGATCCCCAGGACGTTGGTGCCGAGGAACAACCGCGCTATGGTTCCCGGGTCTGAGGCCGCCGGCCAGTTCGCGTAGACACCGGTTGGGATCATATAGACCGGCAGGAGCACATACCCGATAACGACGACGGCAAGCAGGTACCAGCGTTCCGTCCGGTTCCATTTTTGGCCCGTCAGGACCGGGAAGCGGATGGCGTGGTCCCTGAACACGAAGCGGGACAGCAGGTAGGGCACCGCGACGGCCAGGATCATGGCCGTACCCATGACGGCCATGTGGCTGAAGCTGATGTCGGTGGTGATGGGGACGGCGCTGATGATGACGAGACCGATGGCCAGCAGCAGCAGATCCCTGAAAAGGCTCTTGCCATGCTGTGCTTTGCCGCTGAAGTAGGCAGTTGCCAGCGCTGCAGCAAGTATCAGATAGCCGGGAATCCTCTGCTCGAGCGCGAAGATGAGGAAGCCGGATGCGGATACGAGCGCGGCTGCGACGACAGGAAGTACCCGGGGGCGCGCGTCAAGGCTCGCCGTGGTGATCATGGTTTGAGCTTACGCCTTGCCCCGCTGTCAGGGCGCACCCCTAGACTGTCGAAATGGTAGAGAACAGCGAACGCGAATCGCTCATCGCCGACACCCTGGTCGAGGCGTTCAAACCGTTGATGGAAGCGGACCCGCACGGCTTCCGGACCAAGTTCCGCAAGATGGCGGCTGATCCGTTCGCGTTCTACCGCGGCAGCGCCTGCCTGTTTTACGCGGACATGCGCGAGATGACGGATGAGTGGGCTGATGACAACACCAGCCGAATCTGGATTCACGGGGACCTTCACGCGGAGAACTTCGGCACCTACATGAGCAGTACGGGCCAGCTCACCTTCGACATCAACGACTTCGACGAGGCCTACCTCGGTCACTTCTCCTGGGACCTGCGCCGGTTCACAACCTCGCTGGCGCTGATGTGCTGGCAGAAGGCGCTTCCGGAGGAAGCCGTGCGCTCCCTGGCCCGCACGTACCTTTCCGCCTACCTCGACCAGGTGAAACATTACGACGACGCCGGGCAGGATGATTTCGCGCTTCACCTCGGCAACACCTCGGGCACTATTCACTCGGTGCTGCTTACGGCGCGCGCTTCGCGGCGCACCGATCTGCTCGACGCGATGACCTTCGTGGAAGACCACGAGCGCCACTTCCAGAACAACCGCAAGACCCGCAGGCTCGAGGAAGCGGAGCACGCCATGGTGGCGAAGGCGTTCGAGGAATACCTCAGCACCATTCCCGAAGACAAGCGGTCCCACAGGGAAATCTTCTACAACGTCAAGGACATCGTCGGCAGCTCGGGTTTCGGCATCGGCAGCGCAGGTTTGCCTGCGTACAACGTACTCATCGAGGGTTTCAACGAGGCCTTGGAAAACGACATCATCATCTCGATGAAACAGGGAAACAAGGCCGCGCCCAGCCGCATCGTCACGGATGATCGGGTGCGCTCGTACTTCGAGCATGACGGCCACCGCACTGTCATCAGCCAGCGGGCCCTACAGGTCCACACCGACACGTTCCTCGGCTATACCACCGTGGACGGCGTCGGGTTTGTGGTTGATGAGCTCTCCCCCTACAAGGCGGACCTGCGTTGGGATAACCTCACCGAGCCGGACGAGATTGAGCCAGTGCTCGTGGGTTTGGGCAGGGCCACCGCCAAGGTGCACTGCGCCTCGGACGAGGACAGCGACCAGGACCTGGTGGACTTCCAGACGGAACGGGCCATCATGCAGGTAATCGAGGGGCGCCGTGAGGAATTTATCGAGGACATCCTGACGTTCTCCCTCGACTATGCGCGGACGGTCCGTGATGATCACGCGCTCTTCGTCGATGCGTTCCGGGAAAACCGCATTCCGGGCGTTCCGTCCACCTGAGGGATTGTCTGCGCGAAAAGTTGCGGTCAGGAAGAGGTCGTTATGGATTTCGATGTACTGGTGATCGGGGCCGGCCCCGCGGGCATGGCGGCAGCAACACGGGCGGCAGAGCTGGGAGCACGTACCGCCGTCGTCGAGCGTGCGCGGCTGGGCGGAACCTGCGTGAACTCGGGCTGCGTGCCCACGCGGGTGCTCGCGAAAACCGCCCGCCTGTACCGGGAAGTACGCACTGCGCGGGACTACGGGATTGTGGTGCATGAGCCCGCCGTGGACTGGCAGCAACTGATTCGCCGGGTCCGAACCACCGTGGACCGCGTTCTGGATGCCAAGGGCTACGGCGAGGCCATGCAGCAGCTGGACATCACGCTGCTGAAGGGTGAGGCGTCCTTCACCTCACCGCATGAGGTGTCGATTGACGGGCGCCCGGTCAGCGCCGCCTCTGTCATCCTGTGCGTGGGCGGAAGTGCACGACGACTTCCCATCCCGGGGGCTGAGCACGCGGTGCTTCCCTCCGATGTCCTCGACCTCCCCGAACTGCCGGACTCAGTCGCGATCATCGGCGGCGGTCATACCGGCGCGCAATTGGCCACCATCTTTGATGCCCTCGGCTCAAGGGTCACCCTGCTGGACCTTGCGCCGCGCATCCTCACCACCGAGGACCACGACGTCTCCACCGCCGTCACGGACGGCTTCCGTTCCCGCGGCGTGACCGTGGATGTCGGCATCGGCGGTGTGGACGGCATCAAAAAGCATGACGACGGCGCCCTGGAAATCCGCTGGCAGGGAACCGGCGGCGCACAGTCAGCACGCGTGGGAGCGGTCATCATGGCAGCCGGCTGGCCCGCGAACATCTCTGGTCTCGGGCTGGAGGCTGCGGGCGTCGCCACCGCCCGGGGAGCCATACCGGTGGACAACTACCTTCGGTCAAATGTGCCGCACGTCTTTGTTGCCGGTGACGCTAACGCAACCTCCATGCTGGTGCAGGCGGCAGTCTTCGAGGGTGAAACAGCTGCGGAGAACGCGGTCCTGGGCGCACACCGCACCACACCGCACCATCTGCTCCCTGAGGGAGGTTTCACGGATCCGGATTACGCGGGGGTGGGACTCACCGAGGCGATGGCCAGGGAGCGGGACGCCCAGTGCGCCGTCGTCGTTGTTCCCTATGGCTCCGTGGAGCGTCCCATCATTGATGACCGGGAGCAGGGGTTCCTGAAACTGGTCACCGACAGGCACCGCGAGCTGATCCTCGGGGCGCACGCCGTAGGCGAGAATGCGGTCGAGGTCATTCAGGCCGTTGCGTCCGCAATGGCGGCCGGTACTGATGTCGCCACGCTGGCCCGCGTGAAGTTCGCCTACCCTACCTACAGCTCAATCATTGGCCACGCTGCACGCAAGGCGGTGCGGGGAGCAGGGAAAGACTCCTGGTGACCCGACTGCTACTGTGGGACGAGCATCACTACAAAGCTTGCTTATCAACGGGCACCGGCAGAAAGCCGCAGCATCGTCACGAGGGCAGTCAGGAGTAGCCATGGGCAGCGCGGAGAAGAAGTTTTCAGTTACCGAGGAGTCGGACAGCAAGCACCCACAGGACTGGGGCCGGGCCATGGCCGTGGCAATCAGCCGTCTGGTGGAGTTGGCCCACGAGGCCGGGGATGTCGTAGAAGACGAGAACCTCTACGGGGAAGACCTGCACCTGTACCTCAGTGAAACCGAGGAGGGTGCAAACATCACGATGTCCTGGACCCCAAGGGCGTCGGCATCATCCGCATCGCCGGAACAGCCCGGGCAGGAGCTCGGATGAGCAGCCAGAATCCGGATCCGGAGAAAGACAAGGTCACCGGACTGGAGCCGGGCGGCGGCGTTCCGCCGGGTGAGACTCCTCCGGCAGAGGCGAGCACCGGTGGGCCGCAGGGTCACGAGGAAGGTGCACCCGGGAAGGCCGCGTCCCGCATCTGGCTGGTGCTGATCGGTATCTTCGTTTTGCTCGGCCTGCTGTTCTTTGTCGGTTACATCGTCGGGCTGTTCGACTAAACCTGTTCGGTCAGGCGCTCTATTCCACAGTGAAGCGGCCGAAACCCATGGGGGACGGCCGCTTCACTGTTGCAATCTCAGACCCGGTAGTAGTCCCGCAGGGAAGCCTCCTGGTCAGCGGTCAGGCCTTCCTCTACCGTGAAGTCCGGTGAATCCTTGATGGCATCCTTGGACACTGCGACATAAAGGTTCTCGCCATCAATCCGGGCGCCTGCGAGCGGTACGAAGTGCTCCCGCGTGTTCAACAGACCGAGACCAACAGTCACCCAGGCCGGCTCGTTCGAGGGCCCGTCGAGATGCACCTGGGTGACGTTCCCGAGTTTTTCTCCGCTGGCATCCCATGCCGTGGCGGCCTGCAGTTCTTCCAGTTCCAGGTTGTCCATGATGCCTCCGAGCTTCGATGAGAAGTACCCTGACCATTCCAGTGCATGAGGCTCAGAAAGGCAACGATGGAGCTCTCGCTGGACCTACGGAAAGGGCGCCCCACCGAAGTGGAACGCCCTTCCGCCGGCGCGTGCCGCCGTCGTACTGGTGTTGCCTGCCCTACTGGTGTTGCCTTGAGCGTTAGGCTGCTTCGGCGGCTTCTGCTGCTTCGTTGATCATCGGAAGCCACTTGTCCAGCGCCCAGACCAGGGACAGTGGGCTGGCGGCGGAGATGGACAGGGTGAGGGTGTTGTCGGCATCCGCGACGAGCGCGCCTGACTCCACAGCCGGAATCTGGCTCAGCAGCGGGTCTGCGAAGATTGCTTCCTTGGTGGCCTCGTCCGGAACCCAGGTCACGAAGATGTCGGACTCAAGCTCATCGGCACGCTCGGCTGACCAGGGAATGAAGAATTCCTCTCCGGTGGCGTTCTCTTCAACGACGCTGGCCATCTCCATTCCAATCTGGGTGAGGAAACGGGGGCGGTTGTCGCTGGCCGTGTAAATATTCACGCCCTCGGAGTTGGCCGGCTCCAGATTGCCGAAGATGAACGTCTTGCCGGCGATGGCTGGGTACTCGGCCGCGGCCTCGGCGATCTTGTCTTCGGTCTCGCTGACCAGCTGTTCAGCCTCTTCAGTCAGGCCAAGCGCCTTACCGATCATTGCGGTGGAATCCTGCCACGCGGTGCCGTAGGCAACCTCGGGGTAGGCAACAACGGGGGCAATCTCGCTCAGGGTGTTGTAATCCTCTTCGGTGAGACCGGAATAGGCCGCGAGGATGACATCGGGGTTGGTGGCAGCGATCTCGTCGAACGCAATTCCATCAGCCTCGGAGTACTGGACGGGCGCGTTCTCGGTGCCGATGGCAGCACCGAGCTCTTCCAGCTTGGCGTCCTTCCACGGGACGGAGCCCTGCTCGTTTCCGCCGTACTCATTGACCGGCATTCCAACGGGCACCACGCCGAGCGCCAACGCAATATCATCATTGACCCAGGACACCGTTGCAACGCGTTCAGGCTTTTCCTCGAGAACGGTCTCACCAAAAGCGTGCTCGATGGTGACGGGGAAGGCATCAGCAGAGCCGGCCTCATTGGCTCCGGCTGCTTCCGAGCCGCCGCCTGCCGGACCGGTTGAGCATGCGGAGAGGGACAGTACCGCGATGGCTGCTGCGGCTATCAGACCGCGCACACGGGTGGGGGCCATGAGGGCTCCTTGACTTTCGAGACGGCGTGAACGGACCGTCGGAATGGTTACGAAAGTAAGGCTAGCCTACGCTTGGTGCTATTACGAAATGTTTGTGTTGCGTAATAGGCGCCTGGCCCCTAGTTCCGGGCTTTACGGGTCTCCCGCTCATTGGCCTTCTGGATGGCGTCGACCAGTTCCTTCTTGGTCATGGTTGAGCGCTTGGGAATCTCAAGCTTTTTCGCAACCTCGTAGAGGTGCTCCTTGGTGGCATTGGCGTTCACCCCGCCGGCGGTTTCCTTCGCCGTTCCGCGACCGCCTTCCGCCTGCTCATCGGAGGGTCCCTTGGCGTCCTTCTGCTCCCAGTGGTCGCCGACCTTCTCATGGGTGTGTTTCAGGGCGCTGTACGCAGTGCGGTGCGCCCGTTCGCCGTCACCGTACTGTTCCTCCGCGGAATCGAGCGTCCGGGCATAGGTTTCCTGTGCCAACTTGTCCGACCGCTGCAGAGTGCTGGGCAGCTCGTTTGTCTTGACCTTGCCTGACTTCGTTACCTTCGGCATTGCTTTTCGCTCCTTCCATGGCGGGTGGGGCTCGCACTTTCGAGGCTACCGCTGAGCGCCGGCTTTTACACGAACGACCCTGCCGGCCCGGCTGCTACCTCCGCCAGGTACTTGGCGAGCGCATCTGGCGCTGAGCGCGGCGCTTCAGCCTCCACCAGTGCGTTGTAGTTGGTGTTGGTGTTCACGTCATAGGTCAGTACGCGCCCCTCTGCGGTTTCCATAAATTCGATTCCGCACACCTCGATGTTGTTCCGTCGGGCAAATTCGACGTACTTCTCTATGATCGGATGGTCGAAGTCACGGCGGAGGCTGAAGAGCTGCTGGCCGGCAACAGGTTCAATGGTGGCCCCCGGTGGCATGATCGGCTTTCCCGTGGCGGGATCGATGGCGCAGGCGTCCGCCGGGCAGAGCTGGAAACCGCCGCGGGCTGTATCCGCCTGAATCGCGTAGATGAACTCGCCGCCCACAATCTCCACACGCGTGATGATCGGTTCGGCTGCCTGGATGAATTCCTGGATCAGCGTGATGCCGTCCTGCGGCTCCTCGAATTCATCCGACACCACATACTCGGCCAGTTCGGCGTGGCTCTCGAATTTGCGGACTCCCAGGCCCTTCCCGCCCTGATTGTGTTTGGTGATGAAGGGGGCCTGGAAACCCTCCGCCGCGTCCAGGATTCGATCGCGTCCAATGGCCGCGACCGTCCGGGGCGTGTCGATGCCCGCCGCTTTCAACGCCGTCAACTGGTCTACCTTGCTCATCTCAAGCTCAAGGACCCGCCTGCCATTGATGGTCCGCCGGCCGTGAGCTTCGAGCCAGGACAGCACTGCCCGCGCATAGTCCTTGGACAAATCATGGTTCCGCGTATGCGCTGAAGCGCTGATCCGCGACCAGAAAATACCTTCCGGGGGCGTCGAGTCGAGGTCCAGCACGCCGTCGGTCAGCAGCCACTCCTCGAACTGGAGCCCCTCCTGCTCGAAGGCACGGGCAAACGGAGGAAACCACTCGGGGTTCTCGTGCAGGGCGTAGATCTTTGGAGCTTCCGACGTAGTCATGTTCGGTGCAACCTCTCTCTCGAAGGGGCTATTCCACCTCGCGCCTCCCGCCTGGACCCCAAAAGCGCCGGGGAGTGGCACGATCGTGGGGACGTCCCCACGAATCTGCCACTCCCCGGCGCTTTTGGCTCGGGCGTGCGCGTTTTAGCGCGTTGGCTCGCGTTCGAGTGCGGCTTCATGCACCTCGTGGGCACGGGTAAGGAGTGCCTTGAACTCGGTCTCGTTCCGGATATAGCGCTTGTACTTTTCCGGCTGCTTCTTGAGCATTGCCTCTTCGGCGCACATCTTCTCGAAGATACGCTCCCGCTCGTTGATGTCTGTCTCGTAGTTGAGGTCGAGGTACTCGATGGCGTGGCGCCGGGCACCGGAGATGAGGGTCTTGGCCTTTCCCTTCGGGCTCACCAGGGAAGCAATGACCGTCACCAACAAAATGCCGAGGATCAGGCTGAGGGAAAGCCCGGTGGAAATTTCCACCACGTTGACCGGCTGTCCATCGTTGATGAACGGGACGTTGTTCTCGTGCAGCGCGTGCAGCATCAGCTTCACCCCGATGAGACCGAGGATCGCGGCGAGGCCGTAGGAGAGGTAAACCAACCGGTCCAACAGCCCATCAAGAAGGAAGTACAACTGGCGCAACCCCATCAGGGAGAAAGCGGTGGCGGTGAAGACGATGAAGACGCTCTGCGTCAGACCGAAGATGGCGGGGATGGAATCAAGCGCAAACAGGATGTCCGTAGCGCCGATGGCCACCATCACCAGCAGCATCGGGGTAAGGACCTTCTTGCCGTTCTCAACCGTGAAGAGTTTGTCGCCGTCGTAATGTTCCGTGGCTGGCAGGAACTTGCGCGCCATCCGGACAATGAAAGTTTCTTCCTCCTCCACGTTTTTCGGCTTGAGGATGTTGCCGGCCGTGATCAGCAGGATGAGGCCGAAGATGTAGAACACCCAGGCAAAGGAGTTGATCAGCGCGGCACCGAGGAAAATGAACCCGGTCCGTGCGATCAGCGAAAAGACGATGCCGAACAGGAGCACCTTCTGCTGGTCCGCCCGCGGCACCTTGAACGTGGTCATGATGATGAGGAAGACAAACAGGTTGTCCACGGAGAGTGCCTTCTCCGTGATGTACCCGGCGAAATATTCCGTGCCGTACTGGGGACCGGCAAAGATCAGCACTCCCACGCCGAACAGCACCGCGATGCCCACATAGATGGCGGACCAGACGCTGGCTTCCTTCAGGGACGGGGTGTGCGCCTTGCGCACGTGGAAGAAGAAATCGAAGAGAAGCAGCCCCACAATTCCTGCGATCGTCAGAATCCAGACAAGTGTGGGCACTTCCATGCGTATATCTCCTCGACAGTGGGCTGTAACTTCACCGTAGTTCCACGTTCAGCACCCCTGCAAGCAGTTCAGCTACCGGTAAAAGTCCTGTACCGGTCAAGACTGGGCTGCGGCAATGATTCGATCGAATGCTGCATCAAGTTCGAAGTCAACCTGCTGACGGTTGGGATCGGCGTCATACCAGGCGACAATCTCACGCGCGCCGAGGGCGAACGGGGTTGTGCAGATGAAGTCCGGCACCAATGCCTTGATCTTGGAGTTGTCAAAGATCACAGAGTGTGACTTGTCGCCGAGCAGCTGGGAACCGAGGTCCGGAAGGTACGCGGCGATAGTCTCGGACGCGACATGGACCAGCTCCGGTTCCGGCGCTCCCGCGGCCTCCGCGAACAACTGGTAGATCCGGTTCCAGGTCAAAAACTCGTCAGAGGTGATGGTAAAGCTGTCCCCGATCGCCTGCGGCAGTCCAAGCAGCCCGACAAATGCCTTCGCGAAGTCAGTGCTGTGCGTCAGCGTCCACAGAGAGGTGCCGTCACCGTGGACCAACACCGGCCGTCCCGCCCGCATCCGTGCGATGTCCGTCCAGCCGCCTGCGATGGCGATCTTCGTGTGGTCGTACGTATGTGACGGCCGCACGATGGTAACGGGGAAGCCGCGCTCCCGGTACTCAGCCACCAGCAGGTCCTCGCAGGCAATTTTCTCCCGCGAGTACTGCCAGAACGGGTTGCGCAGCGGAGTGGACTCACGAATGGGAAGGGCTGCCGGCGGTTTTTGGTATGCCGAGGCCGAACTGATGAACACGTACTGGCCGGTTCGCCCGGTGAACAGTTCAATATCGGCAGCGATGTGGTCGGGGGTGAAAGCCACGAAGTCGACGACGACGTCGAACGTGCGGTTACCGAGCGCAGCACGGACTTCGTCCGGCTTCCGGATATCGGCGGTCAACACTTCCGCTCGCGATGCCACCGGGCGCTCGGTGGTGGTTCCCCGGTTCAGGACGGTGACAGAGTAGCCCTGCGCGAGCGCCCGGTCGACGACGGCGGTGCTGATGACGCCGGTCCCGCCGATACAGAGAATCTTCACGCGGACCTCACCACGCGTAATCCTCGGGCGCGGTCTTGTGGCCCGGGAAGATGTCATCGAGCGTGGACAGGGTGTCGTCGTCGAGCTTTATCTCAAGGGCACGCAGGCCGCCGTCGAGCTGTTCCTGGGTTCGTGGGCCGATGATCGGCGCCGTGACGGCAGGCTGCGCAAGGAGCCAGGCAAGGCCCAGGTCCGCCGGCGAGTGGCCGAGCTTCTCAGCCAGATCCTCGTAGCGCTGAATCTGATCCCGATGCTTTTCAAGGGTGTCGGCGGCGCGGCCCTCGAGACGGCGGACGCCTTCATTCTCCTTCTTCAGGACACCGCTCAGCAGCCCGCCATGCAGCGGCGACCAGGGGATGATGCCAAGCCCGTATTCCTGGGCGGCAGGTAGAACTTCGAGCTCCACGGTGCGGGTGAGCAGGTTGTAGATGGACTGTTCGCTGATGAGGCCCGTGTAGTTGCGGCGAGCAGCGGCCCCCTGCGCCTGGGCAATGTGCCAGCCGGCGAAGTTGCTGCTGCCGGAGTACAGGATCTTGCCCTGCTGGACGGCAACCTCGACGGCCTGCCAGATCTCGTCCCAGGGCGTGTTCCGGTCGACGTGGTGGAACTGGTATAGGTCGATGTAGTCGGTCTGGAGACGCTTCAGGCTGGCGTCGAGCGCGCGGCGGATATTCAGTGCGGACAGTTTGCCGTTGTTGGGCCACTCATCCATGTCACCGTAGAGCTTCGTGGCCAGCACCGTCTTCTCACGGCGTCCCCCACCCTTTGCGAACCAGCGCCCCACAATCGCTTCGGTGCGGCCCTTGTTCACGCCCCACCCGTACACGTTGGCGGTGTCGAAGAAGTTGATCCCGGAGGCATGGGCCGAATCCATGATGGAGTGTGAGTCCGCTTCTTCGGTCTTGGGCCCGAAGTTCATGGTGCCGAGGCACAGGCGGGAAACAGACAGGCCGGAGCGGCCAAGGTGGGTGTACTGCATCAGGAAAAGTTCCTCTCGGGATGAACGTGCGGGAATCCGCTTTCCATCCTGCCAAGCTCGGCGCGCGTGCGCTAGGGGGTAACTTTTGTGCACCTCCGGTGACTTGGAGCGCTGGCGGGCCCGCCGGATCTGCGCAAAAGTTCCCCGGCGCCTAGGATTTCACCCATGACTTCTTCAAACCCGCTGCCCGTGGCGCTTATTACCGGAGCCTCCCGGGGCATCGGCCGCGCCATTGCCGATGAGCTCGCGCCCACCCATCACCTACTGCTGGGCGGTCGTGACCGCACGGCCTTGGACGCCCTCGCGGCGTCCTACCCGTCCGCGAAGCCCTTCGCCGTGGATGTGCGGGAAGTGACGGAAACCGATGTCGCCGGCATCGACCGCCTGGATGTCCTGGTGCACTCCGCCGGGGTCCTGCAGATGGGCGCGGTTGCTGATCTCGATGACGAGACGTGGCGAACGAGCTTCGACATCAACGTCTTCGCCGTCGCAAAGCTGACCCGGCTCCTGCTGCCTGCCCTCCGCGAGGCCCGCGGGCAGGTCATCGCGATCAACTCGGGTTCGGGCTACAGCTCCGGCGCGGGCTCGGCTGTCTACAGCAGCACCAAGTTTGCCCTCCGCGCGCTCACTGACGCCCTTCGGGAAGAGGAGCGGCCCAACGGCGTCCGGGTGTCCTCGATCCACCCCGGACGGGTGGCGACGGACATGCAGGCCGAACTTCACGACTTCGAGGGCAAGGAGTATTCCCCCGGTGCCTGGATCCAGCCGGCCCAGGTGGCCAAGGCAGTGCGTCTTGCAGTTGACGCCTCGCGTGATTCGGCAGTGGAGTCGCTCAATATCCGTCCCTCGGGAATGGCATGAGCACGGTTCGGCTCACCGCGACGGTGACGGGCGAGGTCCAGGGCGTCGGCTTCCGCTACCGCACCCGGCAGCAGGCGGAGCAGCTCGGGCTGGTCGGTTCGGCCACCAACCGGCCGGACGGTTCGGTGCTGGTTGTTGCGGCCGGACCGTCGTCAGCCGTTGAACAGCTGCTGAAGTGGCTGCGCTCCGCGGATGCTCCCGGCCGCGTTGAGAAGGTGGAAGCGGACCTGCACGACGACGGCGCCAGCGGACTCACAGGCTTCGTCACGGACTAGCGGCGGTCACCCTTCAAGCCTGCGGGGCATCCCGAACTGGGTCTGCACGCCCGGCGAATAAAGCACCGATTCCGGAGGACCCTCCGCTGCCAGGCCTGCAGCCTGCACCAGGGAGTCATCCCAGTGCTGTAGTACCGCGCTCTGAAGCGGCCACGGCGTATGGGTGTTGGGGATGTAGAGGGTCCGGCCGGCGAACCGCGAGTGCAGGCCAAACCGCGCGGTCAGGTGGACGGACAGCGGATCGGCGGCAACGCTCCCGGTGGGCAGTACGGAGAAGGACGACGACGCGCCCCGGAGCCTGTCCACTGAGTAGCCGGTGCCGTCGGGGCCGTGCCAGGCACGGCAGCGGGACCAGACGTACGGGATACCTGCCGCCCGGGCGCCAAGCACCACGGCCAGCCGGGACGCGTCGAGGGTGAGGAAAACGACGCCGCGCACGCCGTTCCGGTCCCGCGAGTAGAGCCGTACATTCACTTCCGTGAACGTACCGAAATACGGCACCGGCACCCCGCGTCCAAAACCTGCTCCGCGCATGCGGAAGCCGATGAGCCCCACCCAGGAGTCGCCGTCGTGCTCGTCCGGATCTGTTCCCGCGGGCATGAAGCGGGCCGCCGCGGAGGATGTAATGCGCCAGTGGAGGAAGACGGCATGGCCCCAGAACTGGTCCATGACCGCGGGCGTAGGCAGTGGCGGGGGCTCCGGCCACCGCGGAGGAGGGGCGAAGAGATCAAACATGGGTTATCGGCATGTCTCCCCGGCCATCAACCTGGGCCTTTCGCCGGCGGAGGCGATCGAGCGCTGTCATGACGGGCGTTGCCGTGATTCCGTGCAGCACAACGGAAAGCGCCACGACAAGGCCGACGAAACCCCAGACTTCGTTCGCTTCGGCGTCGAAATCACCGTTGCTCAAGCCGTACCCGAGGTAGTAGAGGGAACCAATACCGCGGACTCCGAAGAACGCGAGCGCCACTTTCTCCCGCGTACCCGTCTGGCCGCCGAGGAGTCCAAGGAATCCTGCCAGAGGCCGGACAAGGATCAGGAACGCGAGCGCAAGAACGACGTCGGTCCAGCCGATGGTTTCGAGAAGCCCCCTCGCGATAGCCCCGCCGAGCAGCACCAGGATGACCACGGACAGCAGCCGTTCGAGCTGTTCCACGTAGCTGTGCAGCACCCGGTGGTACCCGTGGTTGCGCTCCGCCGAGCGGATGGTGATGGCGCAAACGAAGACGGCGATGAAGCCGTACCCCTCGAACGTTTCGGTCACGCCGTATGCCAGGAACGTCGCAGCGAGCGCAACGAACCCCTCGGAGTGGGTGGACAGCCGGAACGATTCCGCGCGGGAGGAAAAGAAGAGTCGGCCCAGGAGCTTGCCCGTTCCGTAACCGAGCAGCACACCGAACCCGATGCGCCACAGGACGTCGACGAGGAACCACTGCGGGAACCAGGCGCCGGGTGCGGCCCCGACGAGGCTGATGGTGATGGCGAGATAGACGAACGGGAAGGCCAGGCCGTCATTGAGTCCGGCCTCGCTGGTCAGCCCGAAGCGGACCTCATCCTCGCGGTCGAACCCTTCTTCGCCGTCTGCCGGTTCTCCGACCTGCACTTCCGAGGCCAGGACCGGGTCAGTCGGAGCCAGCGCGGCGGCCACCAGGATTGCACTGGCCAGCCCAAGTCCCAGGAACACGTAGCCAAGGACTGTGAAGACGAGGATGCAGATCGGCATGACGATTCCGAGGAGCCGCCAGGTGGTGGACCAGGACCGCCAGCCGGGAGGCCGGTCGAGGGCCAGGCCCGCACCCATCAGGGAGATGATGACGCACACCTCGGTGAAGTGCGTGGTGACCACCTCATACTTCACCGGATCGGGTGTAGGCAGGTACGGGATCAGCGCGAAGGCCAGGACCCCTGCGGAGAGAAAAACCATCGGCATGGAGATCGGGACACGGCGCAGCAGGCGCGGAAGCAACGCGGCAGCAAAGACGATGATGCCGAGCACCGTATAGATAATGCTGGGTCCCTCAAAAAGCTTGAGCACTCTGGCTCCTTCTCGCATGGATGTTGCCTAAAGATACTCGGGCAGAAGCTCTTCGTCGCGGGCAGCATCCCCGGATGGGATACTAGTGCCCATCTCGCTACCGCCGGGGGGCTCATGGAATTTCTCGACACGACCACGGTGCGTTTTGTCTTCGCTGTGGTTGCTGTGACGCTGCTGGGCCTCTTCTACTTCGTCACCTTTCAGCGCACGCGCTCGATCTACAGCGCCTGGTGGTGCGTTGCCCTCGCCCTGTTCCTCACCGGGTCCGCGGCCTACCTGCTGGATGGAACGGCTCACCAGGTCTGGGCCAACCCCACCGGGAACGCCCTGCTGGTGCTCGGCGTGGCCAGCGTCTGGGCCAGCGCCAGAACGCTGCGCGCCCGCCCTGCGCCCGTGTGGCAGCTTCTCGCCGGACCGGCGGTGACCCTGCTGGTCTCGGCACTGGACAGCCCGGCTACGAACGACTGGTCAGGCGGCCCTGTGTTCCTCGCCTTCATGTGCCTGTTGCTGGCCCTGGCTTCCGTGGAGCTCTGGGGTATCAAGCGCTCCTCCAGCAGGGTCACCAAGTCCCTGGCGCTCGCCGCCGGCCTTCTCGCCGCTTACTATCTGGGGCGATGGCTCGTTTTCCTGGCGGAAGGACCGGACGGACCCACTTTCACTACCTACTTCGATTCCGCGATCACCACCCTCATCACCCTGGTACTTCTGGTTGTGGTCTCCTTCAGCATGGCAGCGCTCAGTAACGAGCAGGTGACCCATGACCTTCACCTTCGCGCTACCCGGGACGGGCTTACCGGCCTGCTCAACCGTTCCGGATTTGCGGATCTGGCGTTGAACGAGCTGAACCGGATTCGCGCTAACGGGACTCCCGGCGCCCTGGTGCTGGCAGACCTCGACCACTTCAAGGCCGTCAATGACACTCACGGGCACGCCGCAGGAGATGGAGTCCTCCAGGCGTTCGCGGATATCTGTGTGGCCACGGTGCGCTCCACCGACCTGGTGGGCCGCCACGGCGGGGAGGAATTTGTCATCCTGCTGCCCGGTGCGGACTCGAACCGTGCCGAAGCGATCGTGAACCAGCTCAGCGCCCGCTTTGCACGTGCCACCTTCGCGGAGGGATTCGAGCCGCCGACCGTCAGTTACGGCATCGCTGCGATCAACTCGGAATCAACAGACCTTGCCGCAGTCCTCGCAACCGCGGATGCCGCCCTCTACGAGGCCAAGTCACTGGGCCGGAACCGGGCTGTCCAGGGCCCTACCGGACGGAAGTGACAGTGTGGGTTCACGCAAAACTTCCGCCGCCACTCCTGCCACCGCACTGCTGAACCGGCTGGGCATCCCGCACCGCACCCTGAGCTACGTGCATGACCCTTCGTCTGAACACTACGGAACCGAGGCCGCCGAGAAGCTGGCGGTTGACCCCGCACGCGTCTTCAAGACGCTCATGGTGGACACAGGCACCCAACTGGCCGTCGCCGTCGTTCCCGTCAACCGCCAACTGAACCTCAAAGCAATGGGCGCCGCGTGTGGAAGCAAGCGCGCCGCCATGGCGGACCGCGCTGCCGCTGAACGGCGGACAGGGTACGTGCTCGGCGGAATCTCACCACTGGGACAACGGCACCGCAGCCCGCTGGTGCTCGACGAATCCGCGCTTGCCTTCGAAACGATCCTCGTCTCGGGTGGCCGCCGCGGATTTGAGATCGAGCTCGCGCCCGCTGACCTCCTTCGTGCAACTGACTGTACGACGGCGGCCCTCGCCTCCGCTTGACCGCCCGTACTAGTGTGGGTTCAGTTGTCCCCATCCCCAGCAGACGAGAGCACCTGTGCATAGTCAGGGCATATTGGCGGTCGTGAACGCGTCCGCCGGAACCGCATACCGCCGCAGTGTCGACGCCGTTGCCTCCTTCCTTGCCTCCGCTTCCGCACGGCGGGGCACGTCCTTTGAACTTGCCCGCACCCAGGACCTGGACGAGTTGGATTCAGCCCTCGGAAGCCTGGACGGCAGGCAGCTGGTACTGCTGGGCGGCGACGGCTCGGTCCACGCCGCGATCCAGTGCCTGCACAAGACCGGCACACTGGCCTCCGCCGGGCCCATCGGCATCATCCCCGTGGGTACCGGAAACGACCTCGCACGGTCACTGGGAATTCCGCTCGATCCGCTGCAGGCTGCCGAGTGTGTGATGTCCGGGCCGGCACGCACCATGGAGCTGCTGGTCAGCGAAGACCGTGTTGCCGTCAATGCCGTCCACGTGGGGATCGGCGCGGATGCCGCGGCCAAGGGCGCTGACCTCAAGAAGAAGCTGAAAAAGGTGAAGGCCGGGAAGCTCGGGTACCCGCTGGGTGCCGTCGCTGCGGGGTTCAGCTCTCCCGGGCAGCACCTTAGCGTGAGGGTGGACGGTGAACTGTTGCATGACGGATCCAGGCCGCTGCTGATGGTGGCCCTCGGCCTGGGCGGCACCGTCGGCGGAGGCGCCCGTCTCATCCCGGACGCCAACCCGCATGACGGGCTTGTCGACGTCGTGCTCTGGGAGTCGGTGGGTTCCGCTGCACGGGTGGGGTACGCCCTCGGCCTCAAGAGCGGCGACCATGCGCGGCGCACTGATGTGCGGATCGGGCGCGGGGAGACTGTTGAAATCACCGCGGTTGACGGCAATGGATTCAGGGTAAGCAATGACGGTGAATTGTGGGGCCCGTTCCCGCACCGCCGGTGGGATGTCGTATGTGACGCCTGGCAGGTCATCGCCCCGCAGTAGCATGCGCCTTTCAGTAGCACCTGCTCCGCAGCAAACAGCACTGAACTCCGGGTATTGCCGCAGCGCTCACGAAGTTCACTCAAGGTTTCCACAAGAGTGGCGGAGCACTCTATCTCCATGGCAAACAGCCCAGTAGGCTGATTGTCAGCCACCAGCAATTTCGGGCCCCTCGCGGGCACCTGGCGAAGGCTGATTGTTCGGATTCCTCCCCGGGGTTCGGTCGTAACGGACCTTCATCAGGGGAAACATATGGGGAGTTACCAGTGAGTGAAGTCAGGCCGGCATCGGGCCACAGCGTTCTGAGGAGCCGTCGTCGTGCGGTTCGGTCTGGTGTGAGCGTTTGCCTTGCTCTGGCTGTCATCTACTCCTTTGGCTATCCCGGATCCACACCGTTGACCTCCGGTGCGGGTGCAACCGGCACCGTGCTCGCCCAGGGAGCAGGAAGTTTCTCTGACGCCATCGTTCCGGTGACCGGGTATGTGGGTGAGCAGCAGCTCGTGGGTCCAGGGACAGCGTTGCCTTTCGGCACCACGGATTCGCTGGTACCGGGGCGTGAGGTTCCCGGCGCGCAGGAGTCTTCACGGGCCACGGCTACCGCTGACAAGAGGTCATCGGTTGAGTCCCTCAGCTCCACGCCGCGCCCTGGCAAGGGCATGCTGATCTCTCCCTTGCAGTTCCTGACCCCGAGTTCGCCGTTCGGTCTTCGAACCAGCCCCATCACCGGGGAGCACAATGAATTTCACTCCGGCCAGGATTTCGCGGCACCCTGCGGAACCCGCGTCTTTTCAGCGGATGCCGGTGTTGTCCGTGCCGCCGGTTGGCATCCCTGGGGCGGCGGTAACCGCGTGGAGCTTGACCACGGCAACGGCCTCGTCACCACTTACAACCACCTGGAGGGGATCGGGGTGAAGGCCGGAGACCGCGTGGGAGCCGGGCAGGTCATCGCCACGGTAGGCACCACCGGTTGGTCCACCGGGTGCCACCTGCACTTCGAAACCATCCTCGACGGCGGTCACACTGATCCCGACGCCTGGAAGCTGATTCCGCTGGACGGCAGTGGCCCGGTTGAGATGCCGAGCCTGGTCAACTTCACCCCGGGGACCGGCAACGGGAACGACGACGACACCGCCTGGGTTGCCTACCTCGCTACCGCTGGGGCCATTGAGCCGGTTGCGCTTAAGTCACCCGCCCGTGTGGATGCGGAAGTGGCGGCTCAGGGTCCGCGAGCGAGCGGCAAGGCACTTTCCAGCACCAAGTCCTCGAGTAGCAAGTCCTCAGGCAGCACGTCTACGAGCAGCGCTTCTTCGGGCAGCACGTCTTCGGGCAGTAAGAAGGCTACACAGCCCTCGGATACGCCAAGTACGTCGTTTCCCGGAACGTCAACAGCGCCTTCCAAGCCGGGCACGCCGTCGGGGACGCCTTCCGGGACTCCGTCAGCCACCAAGCCGGGTACACAGCCGCCTTCGACGACGACTCCTCCGCCTACAGACCCTGGAACGCCGCCGGCCACCGACCCCGGCACGCTGCCCCGAACTCTCGATCCAACGCCGCCGAACACGCCCGTTCCGACGCCGCCCGTGGATCCTGTAACGCCGACGCCTCCACCTGTGGATCCGGTGACGCCTGATCCGACTCCACCCGCTGACCCAACTCCACCGGTGGATCCCACACCCCCCGTGGACCCAACGCCTGTCATCCCTGATCCGGCGCCCGCCGATCCGCCGCCGTCTACAGACCCCGGCACCCCACCTCCTGCTACTCCCCCGACAGTCTCGGTGACCGATCCACTGGAGGCTTGCGATCCCGCAATCGACCCGGAGTCCATCATCGTCGACCCGATCACCAAAGACCCGGTACTTGACCCGATGACGAAGGAGCCGATCACGGCTGCGGAACTGTGCGCTTCGGTCTCCGTTACACCAACGCCCGGAATCACCGGGACAGAGCCTGCACGGGAAGCCGATCCAGGTTTGACCATCGCGCCATAACGCAAGGTACCGGTCACCGCGCCGTGCCACCACGTACAGCGCAATATGAGCCCCTGAAACTTCTGGGGCTCATATTGTGTCAGGACCGTTCCGTCAAGATCCCAGGGCGATATTGGTCCCAATATTGGCCAAGTTCGCCAATCAGTTGCTTGCCCCAAGTAACGTCGTGATTTCCCCCCCTCTCTGAGACCCCCGGAGGTTCACGACCATGGGAAAGCCCTTCCCGTTTTATGCACGACTCGCACTCCTGGGCACCGCTGCCCTCGCTGCGCCCCTCCTTGTTGGCCCGCCCGCCGTTGCCGATGCCAACTTTCCGTCCACGGAAGGAAAGACCAGCACCGCCAGCATCCTCACCTATGACGACACCATCGCCGAGCTGACCAAACTCGAGAACAACAGCCGGTTCCCCGTAGACGTCTTCACTCTCGAAGAAGCCGGCACAGCCGTCAACAAGAGCGAGCAGGGCCGCGACCTCTACGTCGCTACTGTAGGCAACGGACCCGAGGACGTCTGGGTGCAGGGACGCATCCACGGCAACGAGCCTTACGGTGCCGAGTCCATCCTCACTCTCCTGAAGGACCTGGGCACCAACGGCTCCGCTGAGTACCAGCAGATCCGCGACGCCTTCACCATCCACTTCATCCCGATGTACAATCCGGACGGCAGCGAGCTGAACATCCGCCAGACCGTCCTGTATGACGATGCAACCGGCGAACCACTCCTGAACGACGCCGGTCAACAGCAGCGGATCGACCTCAACCGCGACTGGGTTGCTGACAAATTCCAGGCGGATGAATCGTTGGCGTTCTATGAGTACTGGACGCAGGTGTTGCCGGACTACGGCATCGACATTCATCATCAGGGGCTGAAGAAGCAGTATGGAACCGGTGACGATGTCACCCTCTCCCTCGGAATTTCGCTGGCGCCCGGCGGTCCCACGCTGCCCACGCTGCAAGGTGGGGCCTACGACGTGCTGACTCGGCAGATGCACGGGTTCGTTTTCCAGGAGCTGTCGAAGTACGGCTATATCACCATGGACCGCTATCAGGTAGGCGGGAACCTGGAAATCGACATCAAGGGCGGTGTTGTTTCCGCGATGATGCTCGGGCTCGACTACCAGGGCATGAATCCCACCGGGCACTCCAATCCTGTGGTGTTCTTTGAAACTTCGGGCAATACCAGCGACGGCAGCCTCGGCCAGAAGGCCCGCGGCAAGAGCATTCAGCAGAACGTTCTTGCGATGAGAACCCTGCTGTCCGGTCTGGCTACCGGTGAGGTCCAGCAGGTTGATCCGGACGTCTGGGAAGAGATCCCGCATGCACCGGTTGCGGGTTACAGCACTGACTACGCAGGCACCATCCGCGCGTCTTTCTGATCAACGCGCAGTTCATTCTTTGCATCCCATGGGGCGGTGTCCGCGCACGGCGGGCGCCGCCCTTTGCAGTTGGTACCGCCCCTCGCAGTTGGCCCCGGGCCGCAGTTGGTTCTGCGGCCGGCAGTTAGTACCGACCAAACGGACGCCGCGTTGCTGAGGGAGCGTAGTCTCGATAGTAGGAAGCCTTCCGCTATGGCGGTCCGGCGTCCTACGGGCAGGGTGCGCATCGAGTAGCCTGCCGCCAGTCGGGGTAGTTGCTCTGGCGTTCGTACAGAATTGAGGCCGCATGGCCCCCGACCGCGACATCTCTGACAGTGAAAAGCTGCAGGCTCTGCTTCTTGAGAGCCCGGGATTCACAGAATTCCTGCTCGGTCTGAGCACCATTTCCGCTTCGCTGTTCAACCAGGACGTCCCAATGCACTGCGCCATCACGGTGGAGCGCACCGGCGGGCCTACCACCGTTGCCAGCAGCAGCGCCCTCGCCCAGCGCCTGGACGAGCAGCAGTATTCGTTCGACGACGGCCCCTGCCTCACCGCGCTGCGCACGGGTCATACAGTCCTGATCCCTCAACTCACGGACGATCCACGCTGGCAGCGATACGCAGATGCAATTTCAGGCGAACACATTCAATCGATCCTTGCCGTCCCGATCCTCATGGATCATGCCTCGGCCGGCGCGCTCAACTGCTACTCCAGGGACATTGCTGCATTTGACGCCGCGATGGTTGAGTCCGTGGAAGAGCACGCCGCTTCGTTATCCACCATTCTTCAGCTGGCTCTGCGCGTCCACGAACCGGAACACTATCCTGACGACCTGTATGACGTACTGAGATCCCGCGCGGTGGTCGATGCAGCCGTGGCGCTCGTCATGGCTCAAAACCGCTGCAGTCGCGAAGCAGCAATGCTGATGCTGCACGTTGCTGCGCGGCACCACAACACGCGGGTACAGGGCATCGCTGGTGAGCTTCTGGGGAAAGCCAGGGCGACGTCGCTGATCAGCCGCACCGCGAATCAGCCAGGCTGACTCGTACGGCACAGGCAGGAAGGCGCAAGGTTTCAAGAATGAGCCGAGCACGGGAAGATGATTCGAGGTTCCGATCAGAAAGGATGCCGGACGTGGAAGTACAGGGTCGCGCCTTTCTCCAACCGGTCGGTACAGAGAGTGCCGAACTGGTGATGCAGCTGCAGGATCTGCTCGCGGACAATGCTGATGTCCAGGAATTCCTAACGGAGCTGAGTCGGATGGCCTCCGAGCAGCTTTCCCTGCCGGACAATCCCATCTCCTGTGGAGTGACGGTTCTTCGCCGGAAGAAACCGCTGACGGTAGCCAGCAGCGACGAGCGTTCCAGAACACTCGATGAAGTGCAGAACAGCTACGGCGACGGTCCGTGCCTGACCGCGCTCCGCGATGGCGCCATCATCAGCGTTGCGGAGGTGGAGAACGAAACCCGCTGGCCAGACTATATGCGTGCCGCGGAATCCTGTGATGTGCAGTCCATTCTCTCAGTGCCCATGGACGTCAGAAACTCCGGCAAGGCAGTCCTCAACCTCTACTCACCGCGCGTCCGCGGATTCTCGGAGGACAGCATCCTTGCTGCGCAGGACGTTGCAGAAGAGGCAGCCAGGGCGCTTCACCTTGCATTGAAGATTGCGCAGCTCAATGAGCTCAAGGACAATCTCAGTGCGGCGCTGGAATCCCGGACGACTATTGCTACAGCAGTTGGCATCATCATGGCCGAGAACCGTTGTTCCCGAGAAACGGCGTTCCAGATCCTCGTTGATGCCAGCAGCCACCGCAACACCAAAATGCAGACGCTGGCCGAAGGGATCATCGGTCGGGTAGCAGGTGATCATGACAAAGCTCCGGATTTCGACGAGTAAGCCCTCCGAACTGCACCCTGCCCGTCAAGCCGAAGGCACACCATGATCAAGAAACCGCCACTGGATGAGCTGTCCGCCGCCGTCGGCCGCATTCTGGGGGTGCTGCTGACGCAAGAGAAAGTGGACGACGCCGTCCACCACCTGGCCCAGGCGGTGAAAGAGTCGATTCCCAGCGCCGTGGGGGCGGGAGTCAGCATCCTCGATTCCAGCGGGCAGAGGACCAGCACGGGTTTCACCGACCCCGTCGTGCAGCAAGCAGACCGTTTCCAGTATGAGCTGGGGCAGGGACCCTGCCTCACGGCCTGGGCCTCTGAGGAGCAGGTGCTTGTCAACGATGTCGCTCTTGATCGCCGGTGGCCCGAGTGGAGCGCGGCGGTCCGGGAGCTCCCCATTCGCTCGGTGGCGAGCGTGCCGCTCATGGTGGAAGGGCACGCCATCGGCGCATTGAAAGCGTACGCAGGAGAACCCGGTGTCTTCACCATCGAGACAACCTCCCTGATGCATATTCTGGTCAGCCCGGCGGCAACGCTCCTGTCCCATATCCAGAGCAGGGAAACCGTTGAGCGCATGAGCGAAGGCCTGCAGACGGCGCTCCATAGCAGGGACCTGATCAACCAGGCCTGCGGAATACTCCTTGAACGGAAAGGCCTCACCTCTGAGCAGGCATTGATGGAGCTGATGAAGACCGCTAGGCAGGAGCGAACCTCCCTTCGCGGCGTCAGCGCTGAACTGGTGGCCGGAACCACGGCCCGCAACACCTGAGGTTCATCGTGGGCTTTGAAAGCTACGAACCTGAACAGCGCCAGGGTCTCAGCGAGGTCCTGGCGCGAGCGGACATCACCACGGGCGAGCTGTGGCTTCGCTATTTCAGCATCGGCGGTTCCGCCGGAGAGTATGAGGTGGACGCCTACCTGCAGAGCCTGATCTCGTTGCCGAAACTGGAACGCGACCTCCTGGCCATGGCTGCGAACGAATTGTGCGCCGACGGATCCGGTCCGCGCGCTCCCTACTCGGACGAACTGCCGCCGGCGGACGCCCCGCAGGACTGAGAGCGCACGCTACTCTGCCGGCGCTGCGGTACTGGAACGCACAATCATCTCGGTGTGGGCCGTGTGGTTGGAGCGTTCTCCCGACTCGGCGGGGCCGGCGAAGAGCTGAAGCATTCGTTGCACGGCACGGCTTCCCTGCAACGCCGGGTACTGCGCGATGGTGGTCAACCCGAAAACCTCGCCGAGGTCATGTCCGTCAATGCCAATCACCGAGAGGGCATCCGGAACCCTGATTCCCAGTTCCCGTGCGGCAACAATGGCGCCGATCGCCATCTCATCCGAGGCGCAGAAGACTGCGGTGGGACGGTTCCGGGGATACCCGAGCACCTGTTTGGCGCTGGCATATCCACCGGGAATCGTGAAGTCCGCATAGGCAAGCCATGAGGGAAGAATTTCCAGACCGGCAGCTTCCATGGCTACCTCGTAGCCGCGGCGGCGGCCTTCCGAGATATTGAAGTCCCTGGCAGCGTCCTCAGGCCCGCCGATGTAGGCGATCCCGCGGTGTCCCAGACTGATCAGGTGTTCGGTGGCCAACTGGGCAATGGCGAACTCGTTGACGCTGATGGTGTCAGCGCCGGGAAGGGGACCACCGATACCGACAATCGGCTTGCCCACCGCCAGCAGCTGTCCGAGTTCAGTTTCGGACAGCTGCAGGGAAACGGAGATGACGCCGTCGCAGCGTTGGCGCAGCAGGAACTCGGAGAAGACGCGGTCCCGGTGGCCCGCGCCGTCGCTCACGTTATACAGCGTCAGATCATAGCCAGCGTCCAGAAGTGACGCCGCAACGCTGTCCACAATCTGGGAAAAATACCAGCGATTGACTGATGGAACAACGACGCCGACATTGCGGTTCCTGCCCGAGGCAAGTGATGATGCCGAGAAGGACGGCACGAAGTCCAGCTGCTTTGCAGCCTCAAGAACCTTCAACCGTGCCCGCTCGGACACCTGGCCGTTGCCGCTGAGGGCACGGGATACCGTGGCAGTTGAGACGCCGGCGAGCGCTGCAACATCCTTGATGCCAACCACGGTGCCCTCCCTCAGAGCAAAGGACGGGCGCGGTCCTCTTAGTTGATTTTTATCCATACGCACCGGTTCGGCGCCAGGACGCCCTCTGCACCGGCATCCGCGTGACTCCCTGCGATGACTGTGCCCGATGGTACATAGGCATCAGATTCTCCCATGTTCATGATCACCATGACGTCATTGTTGAGAAACGCGATGATGTCCGTGTCCATGTAATCCGCAGCCCAACTCAGCGAGCCGGCACCGAGACGGAGCTGTTTGCGAAGTGCGAGCGCCGAACGGTACAGGTTGAGGGTGGAATCTGGATCGGACTGCTGGACGTCGCGCGCCAGGGTGTACCAGTCTTCCGGCTGGGGCAGCCATCCGCCGCTGGTGGAGCCGAACCCGTAGTGCGGCTCGTCAGCCCGCCATGGCAGCGGAACCCGGCACCCGTCCCGGCCTACGCGTTCTCCGCCCGTGCGGATGAACGTCGGATCCTGGCGCTGCTCGTCCGGAATCTCCAGGTGGTCCGGTAGCCCGAGTTCCTCACCCTGGTAGAGGTAGACGCCACCGGGGAGTGCCAGCATGGCCAACGACGCCGCCCGTGCACGGTCGAGCCCGACCTCCGGATTGTTTTCGCCTAACCGCGTAGCGTGCCGGGTGACATCGTGGTTGCTCAGGACCCAGGTGGTCGGCGCATCCACGCTGTCGAACGCCTGCAATGAGTCAGTGATGATCCCGCGAAGTTCAGCGGCATTCCAGGGGTGGTTCAGGTAGGCGAAGTTGAAGGCCTGGTGCATCTGGTCGTGGCGGACCCAGTTGACCAGACGGGACAGCGGATCGATGCTGGCTTCCGCACACAGGATGCGGTCGCCGTCGTACTCGGCAAGAACTGACCGCCACCGGCGGTAGATGTCATGGATTTCTTTCTGGCCGAACATCGGCGCAGCGTGGCCCGGGTAGCCGTCGGTGGAGCAGCCATCGGGGCGGCCGTGCCAATCCGGGAGCCCCTCGGCCTTGACCAGGGCGTGCGCAACGTCAACGCGGAAACCGGTGACGTTGCGGTCCAGCCAGAACCGCAGGATGCGCTCGAACTCGGCGTGGACGGCAGGGTTGTCCCAGTTGAAGTCCGGCTGCGAGGAATCGAAGAGGTGCAGGTACCACTGGCCGGGCGTGCCGTCGTCGTTCAGTGTGCGCGTCCAGGCGGACCCGCCGAAGTGGGACTGCCAGTTGTTCGGCGGGTTTGAGCCGTCCGGTCCGGTGCCGTCGCGGAAAATGAACATGGCCCGTTCGTCCGAGCCCGGCCCGGCGGTGAGGGCAGCCTTGAAGAGCGGGTGCTCGCTGGAGCAGTGGTTGGGAACGAGGTCGACGATCACCTTGATGCCCAGCTCGGATGCGCGGGCAGTCAGCCCGTCGAAGTCGTCGAGCGTGCCGAACATCGGGTCGACGTCGCAGTAGTCGGCGACGTCGTAGCCGCCGTCGCGCTGCGGGGAGGTGTAGAACGGCGAAATCCAGATCGCGTCAATGCTGAGGTCGGCCAGCTGGTGCAGCTCGGCGGTGATCCCCGCGAGGTCCCCCTGGCCGTCGCCGTTCAGGTCCCGGAAAGACCGCGGGTACACCTGGTAGATCACGGACGAGCGCCACCAGGCGTCGTCCTTGTGGGCGGTGTGAAGGGGTTCGTGGAAAGTGGGCGCTACAGCCTGCGCGGACACAGCAGGGGCCAGGGAAACAGCGTTGGGCATGGGGAACATGCTAACCCCGGTTGCCGAAAAAATGGAAGCGTTTACATGAATGAGAAGTTGCCCCCACTCTTGCGAATGCCGGTTTTCCGCAGAAACTGGGCGATCCCAGCCGTGTTGTTGTGCAGACTGGCCGTAAGCGCTTACGATGTGTTGTGCCTCACTGGTTCCGTTTCGGATCCGACGTGTTCGGCGCAACCAAACAGGTCTTCCATTTACAACCGCGCCATGCAGCGCAAACCCTCAGTATCGGCTGCCTCGCGGCGCCACAGAAAGGTTCACCAATGAAGGTGCAAACAACCAGACTCCTGAATCGCCGGACGCTGGCCACCGCGGCTTTGTCCGTCGCGATGCTGGCCGTCACTGCCTGCGGTGGCGGATCCACCGACACCGCCGCGGGAGAATCCGCTGCGCCAACCGACCTCGCTGAAGGCGGATCGACCACCCTGACCATGTGGGTGGACGCGGAGCGCGCTCCGGCACTTGAGCAGATCGCCGCCGACTTCAAGGAAGATACCGGCATCTCGATCGACCTTGCGGTGAAGGACTTCGCAGCGGTACGCGATGACTTCATCACCCAGGTGCCTACCGGCAACGGACCAGACCTGATCGTCGGCCCGCATGACTGGATCGGTACCTTTGTGGAGAACGGCGTTGTTGCTCCCATCGAACTGGGAGACAAGGCTGGAGAGTTCCAGGAGTCCGCACTCCAGGCCATGTCTTACGAGGGCAGCCTGTACGGCGTGCCGTACGCAGTCGAGAACATCGCGCTGCTGCGCAACACCGATATGGTCTCCGAGGCTTCCGAGACCTTCGATCAGGTCATCGAGAAGGGCCAGGCAGCGGTTGACGCCGGCGAAGCCGAGTTCCCGTTCCTGGTTGGCCTCGATCCCAAGCAGGCGGATCCGTA
The DNA here is from genome assembly GCF_056679915.1 of Arthrobacter sp. PTI12. Taxonomy (NCBI): domain Bacteria; kingdom Bacillati; phylum Actinomycetota; class Actinomycetes; order Micrococcales; family Micrococcaceae; genus Arthrobacter; species Arthrobacter sp. PTI12. The sequence continues at coordinate 3,256,956 of NZ_CM155256.1, forward strand.
CCACATGTACCCGTTCCAGACCTCGATGGGCGTTCCTGTCTTCGCTCAGAACGAGGACGGCAGCTACGATCCCTCGAAGCTGATGCTCGGTGAGCCCAACGGCGTTGAGTTCGCAAAGAAGCTTGTTGAGTGGGGCGACACCGGTTCCGGCGTCCTGAACTCCAACATCACCGGAGACATCGCCAAGGAGAAGTTCCTCGCCGGCGAGTCCCCCTACTACCTGACCGGCCCGTGGAACGTTCCTGCTGCACAGGAGGCCGGCATCAACCTGGCCATCGATCCGCTGCCCACCGTGGGTGATGAGCCCGCCCAGCCGTTCATCGGCGTCAACGGCTTCTTCATCTCCTCGCAGAGCTCCAACGCTCTCGCAGCCAACGAGTTTGCAGTGAACTACCTGACCACCGAAGAGGCGCAGGACGCGATGTTCAGCGTCGGCGGCCGTCCCCCGGCACTGACCGCGTCCTTCGACAAGGCAGCGTCAGATCCCGTAGTTGCCGCATTCGGTGAAATCGGCGCCAACGGCGTTCCGATGCCCGCCGTACCCGAGATGCAGGCAGTCTGGGCCGACTGGGGCGCAACCGAACTCGCTCTCATCAAGGGCGCCGTCAAGCCGGAAGAGGCCTGGCCGGCAATGGTGAAGAACATCGAGCAGAAGATCGCTGCCGGATAGCTACACCCTTTGAAAGCCGTTGTGGGCCGGACAGACCCCGGCCCACAGCGGCTTCGCTTTACCTGCATACCTGCCTCATTGCCTTCCACCTGCCCGGCCCGCTTCGCCGAAGTGCCCTCAACGAAAGCTCCGCCGCATGCCCACCACCACTGCCTCCCCCGCCGAGTCCACGAAGCGGTCCCGGACCCTTCGCCCTTCAGATTCCGTTGCCGGTCTCCTCGCAAAGATCATTCTGCTGGGACTCGTTGACGCCTTTGCCGTCTATGTCCTGATTGTCCTGTTTCTGCAGGAAAAGTGGATAGTGCTGGTGCTGGCCGCTGCGGTCACACTACTCATCAACTGGATCTACCTCCGGCGCGGCGGGCTGCCCGCCAAGTACCTGGCCCCGGGAATTTTCTTCCTCCTGCTCTTCCAGGTGTTCGTCATGATCTTCAGCGGCTACGTTGCGTTCACCAACTACGGTGACGGCCACAACAGCACCAAGGAAGACGCCATCTCGTCCATCCAGCTGGCGGCGCAGCAGCGGGTACCGGACTCCCCCGCCTACCGGGTCACCATCGTTGAGCAGGGCGGCGACTTCCACTTCCTCACCACCGATCCCGACGGCGACATCAGCATCGGCAGCACGGAAGAACCGCTCGAAGAAGTTTCCAACGCCGTCACCGACGGCACCGGCAAGGCGACCGAACTCGAGGACTACCGCACCCTGCAGTTCGACGAGATCCTCGCGAACCAGTCCGAGATCCTTGCGCTGACCGTCCCGTTCTCTGAAGATCCCGACGACGGAACCCTGCGCACCAGCGACGGCTCCACTGCGTACGTGTTCAGCCCAACCCTTGTCTACGACGACGCGTCCGACACCTTCACCGACACTGAAACCGGAACGGTCTACTCAGACTCCGGCGAGGGAACCTTTGTCTCTGCGGACGGTCAGCAACTCAACACCGGCTGGAAGATCGACGTCGGCTTTGCGAACTTCGTCAAGGCATTCTCCAATGAGGACATCCGCGGACCCCTCCTGCAGGTGACCCTCTGGACGTTCACCTTTGCGCTGATCTCGGTGCTGTCCACGTTTGCGCTCGGCCTGTTCCTGGCTAACGCTTTCAACCACCCGAACCTTCGCGGCAAGAAGATCTACCGCATCCTGATGATCCTGCCCTACGCGTTTCCCGCCTTCCTTGCCGGCCTCGTCTGGTCCGGTCTGCTCAATCCGGAATTCGGCTACGTCAACAACACGTTCTTCGGCGGCGCGAACATCCCGTGGCTCACGGATCCATTGCTCGCGAAGTTCAGCGTGCTGCTGGTGAACCTGTGGCTCGGATTCCCCTACATGTTCCTGGTGTGCACCGGTGCGCTGCAGTCGCTGCCCGAGGACGTCAACGAAGCCGCACGGCTCGACGGCGCCAGCCCGTGGAAGCTCTTCACCTCCATCAAGCTCCCGCTCCTGCTGGTCTCGGTTGCTCCGCTGCTCATTGCGAGCTTCGCGTTCAACTTCAACAACTTCAACGTGATCTACATGCTTACCGACGGCGGCCCGCGGCTGTCGGACACCACGGTCAACGTGGGCGCAACGGACATCCTGATCACCATGGTGTACGAGGTTGCGTTCGGCAGCGGCGTGGGGCGTGACTACGGCCTCGCAAGCGCGCTGTCCATCATCATCTTCTTCATCGTTGCCGTGATCTCCGTGATCAGCTTCCGGCAGACAAAGTCTCTCGAGGAGATCAACTAATGGCTACCGAAACCCCCACACCGCTCCTCGCTACGCCCAGTCACGGCACGACGACGCCGCCGCCGGAACGCCGCAAACAATCCTTCGGTGCGTGGTTCCGTGACAAGGGGTGGCGGCACGTGGTCGCGGTCATCACCACGGCGTTTGCGATCTTCCCGCTGCTGTACGTTCTGTCTGCTGCCCTGAACTCCACTGGCACCATGGCCGGTTCCAACGTGCTCTTCAGCCGGATTGACTTCGGCAACTTCGAGGAACTGTTCAGCAATCCCAACCGCCCGTTCGGCAAGTGGTTTATGAACACGCTGGTGATCGGCGTTGTCACCTCGGCGGCAACGGTCTTCCTCGGGGCTTTGGCCGCCTATGCATTCAGCCGCATGCGGTTCAAGGGCCGCCGGGTCAGCCTGCTGTCCCTGCTGGTACTGCAGATGTTTCCGCAGCTGCTTGCCGTCGTCGCAATTTTCCTGCTGCTGAACTTCATCACCGATGTGGTGCCGTGGCTGGGACTGGGCAGCCAGCTAGGGCTGATCATGGTGTACCTCGGCGGCGCGCTCGGTGTGAATACCTACCTGATGTACGGGTTCTTCAACACCATTCCGGCGTCCCTGGACGAGGCGGCGCGGATCGATGGCGCCAGCCACGTTCAGGTATTTTTCACGATCATCCTGCCGCTGGTGACGCCGATCCTGGCCGTCGTCGGGCTGTTGGCGTTTATCGGTCTTAGCAGTGAGTTTGTGATTGCCAGCGTGGTGCTCAATGACCCGGACAGCCAGACCCTCGCCGTTGGCCTGTACTCCTACGTGGGTCAGCAACGGTCCGAGAACTGGGGAGTGTTCGCCGCCGGTGCTGTGCTGGCTGCCCTGCCGGTCATGGCGCTGTTCCTTTACCTGCAGAAGTACATCGTGAACGGGCTCGCGGCCGGATCGGTCAAGGGCTAAGGAACGATGTTCCAGGTTCCGCATCACGACGGATCGGCACTGTATGTGCCGTCCTCCCCCGATCTCGGTGCTGCGTTGCCGGTCCGTCTTCGGGTGCCGCATGCGTTCGGTTCGGTCGAGCGGGTGTTTGTCCGGTCGCTGCGTGATGCGGAGCCACACTATGACGAGGCGGTCCTTCTCGGCACGGACGGTGCGTGGGACTGGTGGGAGGCCTCAGTTCTGCTGGTGAATCCTGTGACGCGGTACCGGTTTCTGCTGGAGGTTGGCGCTTCCGAGGGCTCATCCTGGCACTGGCTGAACGCCGAGGGGTTCTTCACCCGGGATACGCCTGATGTGCACGACTTCCGGATGGTGACCCATGAGCCTGCACCTTCATGGGCGCGGAGCGGCGTGATCTACCAGATCTTCCCGGACCGGTTCGGGCGTTCTACGTCGGCGGCATCCGAAGCCCCGGATTGGGCGGTTCCCTGCGATTGGGATGCTCCGGTTCAGCCAACCGGCCCCGATACGCCGTACCAGTTCTATGGCGGCGACCTCGACGGGATTACGGAGCGGCTCGATCACATCGCCTCGCTCGGCGCCACGGTGGTGTACCTGACGCCGTTCTTTCCGGCGCGTTCCAACCACCGGTACGACGCATCGACGTTCGCCATGGTGGATCCGTTGCTCGGCGGCGATGAGGCGCTGATCCGGCTCGTTTCGGCGGCTCATGAGCGGGGCTTGAAGGTGATCGGTGACCTCACCACCAACCACACGGGAGCTGCGCACGAGTGGTTCCGGACGGCGTCGTCCGATCCTGCCTCCGAGGAGGCCGGTTTCTACTACTTTTCCGAGGACGGTTCCGAGTATGCGTCGTGGTTTGGTGTGCCGAGCCTGCCCAAGCTGAACTGGCTCTCCCCGGCGCTACGGGACCGATTCGTGAGCGGGCCGGGGTCCGTCGTCGCGCGGTTCCTGGAGGCTCCGTTCAAGCTGGACGGGTGGCGGATCGATGTGGCGAATATGACCGGCCGCCATGGGGACGTGGACCTGAACCATTCGGTGGCTTCTGCCGTACGCTCGACGATGCGGTCTGTTAATCCTGACACGCTGCTGCTTGCGGAATCGACCAATGATGCAGCGCAAGATTTCGACGGCGACACCTGGCACGGGGCCATGACTTACTCGAACTTCACGCGTCCGCTGTGGCAATGGCTTGCTGGGTCCTCGGACGTCAACTTCTTCGGGACTCCCCTGCCCGGTCCCAACCGTATTCCGGCCGAGCAGTTCGTGGAGCTGCATGCAGTGTTTGCGGCGGCATTTCCGTGGCAGGTCCGGACGCAGAACATGATCGCGCTGAACACGCATGACACTGCCCGTGCTTCGACCGTCATGGTTCCTGGTGGACAGCTGATCGGGCTGGGCATTCTGTTCTCGATGCCCGGGATTCCGACGCTCTTTGCCGGTGACGAGTTCGGTCTTGAAGGCGTCAACGGTGAGGATTCCCGGACGCCGATGCCGTGGGACTCGCTCTCGACGGAACAACGGAACCTGTGCGACGCCGTTGCCCACCTTGGCAGGTTGCGTCGGGATGTCCCTGCCTTGGCTTTCGGAGGACTGCGGTGGTTGTATGCGCAGGGCGATGTGCTGGTTTACCTCCGTGAGCACGTGTCCGGTTCGGTGTTGGTTGTGGCTTCACGGTCTGGGTTTGACGAGGTTCAGCTTCCGTTGGACCTGATTGGTGTCCCTTTGGACGGTCAGCCTACAGAACTGTGGAGTACGGGCAGTATCTCGGCGGAGTGGGCTGCCGATTCGGTAGGTTTCAGCGGCGACGGGCTCGGGATTGGGCTGTGGCAGTTGCCGGGGGTTGGGTATGGTTTCAGCCCGTGATTCCCAGTACTGCGAGCGCCACCGCTATGGCAGCGAGCACAGCAACAACTACCACCACTCGCCGCGAACCGCGCAGTACTGTGAAGCACACCGCCGCTGGGAGAGCGATGCCGGCGACTGCACCTCCAATCAGCACAGCTGAGTAGGCCGGACGCATTCCGGTATCCCGGGGAGAGCCCAGCCCTGATGATTCAACGTAGAGGGCGAGAACACAGCCAAGTGTGGCCAGTGCACCGGCGACAGCGAACGCGATACAGGCCCCCGCGACCAGCGGGGACGATCGCTGCTGACCAGGGCTACTTCGGGTAGACCTCATTTCACCCTGCTCGATTTCCCGCCAGATAGGCGACGCGATGATTCTGGATGCCTGTGAGGGGGGTGCCAGCTCTCGAAGAGTATGCGTCGCGTCCGGCAAAGACAAGGGTCGAGCTGATTTTGCCTGTGGTCGACATTCCGATGTCGGATCCCCCCGGGGGCCAAGCGGTTGACCCGGCGAAGCGCTCAGCCGGTGATCGTGAGCGGTTCAATCCGGGCTGCGCAGGACACCCGTTGGAGTGACACGTCAGCCTCGGACACACGATTATTCCGGCCGGTGTCATCACACCAGTCAACGTTATGCGGGTAAGCCTCAACCGCGGCTTTCCCTGTCGCGGCCTCTTCCGGGACCTCGAACGAATAGCTGAAGCCGCCGGCGTCGTTCATGGGCGCGGTTGTGTCGATGACCCTGTTGCCAAGCGAGTCTGTGACGATTACCTGAATTTCGGCGCTCCCTCCGTAGCGGGGATCGCACTCAGCATCCTGCGCGTGGACCGTCACCGTTTCGCCGATTTCGACGGTTGACGGGCTCACCGAATGTGTGGGCGGCATGCAGGGCGGAGCGCCGGGGCCGAAAGTGCTGCACCCAGTCAGGGCGATACCCGCGCCGATCAAGCCGGCCGCGAGCATCGCCGCTGACCGCCGGGTCAGTGTGTGGTGAGACATTCGGAGTCGCATCCCCATCTGACCATTATGGCGCCGATCCGCCCTATTGCTTCTGCCAGGCTCCGCAACGTGTGGTGTTGAAGTCCTGCCCTTCGACGAGTGTCACCGTGGGACGGCCGCCACCAGGGATGTCGTTCTTGCAGCGCCCTCGTTTGACGAGCTCATCCCGACTCTTACCCATGTTCTCGCCGGAAGCGTCCTCGTCGCTCACAACCTCTCCTTCGACTCCCGCTTTCTTGCGCACGAGTTCGCATCCGCAGGTACACCTCTCCCTACCGGCTACTTGAGCGGACTATGCACCATGCGGCTGGCACACACCTACCTTCCGGGCGCCGGCCGTGCACTCCGCGATTGCTGTGACTCATTCGGCATCGAAACAGGTAGATCACACAGCGCGGGCGACGATGCCTTTGCGGCAGCTCAGCTACTTGGCCGTTACATCGATCTCGACCGCGAGTTACAGCTGTGGGACGACCACCTCCATACCGGTGCCAGCCTGAAATGGCAGTCGTACGGCACCTTCCCTCCGATTGCGCCCGTACTGCGTCGACCCATCGACTTCGTGGAACCTCACTTCCTCGCCCGAATCTCCCAGCGTCTGCCTGAATACAGCGGTCCGCACGAACACGAACAGTACTTGGCCCTCCTCGACCGCGCACTGCTGGACCGGCATCTGTCAGCAACGGAAGGAAGCGCTCTGGTCGACCTCGCCCATGAACTCGGAGTCGCCCGTGAAACCGTACGCGACCTGCACCGACACTACGTTCATACTCTCGTCGAAGCAGCTTGGGGTGACGGAGTCATCACCGAGGACGAAGAACACGACCTCGGACTGGTTGCCAAGCTTTTGGACGTCCCTCAGGAAATCGTCGCAGAAGGACTCGACACCCGCCCATCAGCTCCTGCTGCAATTTTCGAGCGACGGAATGGGCTCGAACTTGGAGACACCATCGTTCTGACGGGCCAGATGCAACGTGATCGCGCCGAGTTGGAACAGCTGATTATCGACGCAGGCTACACGCCTCACTCCGGAGTGACGAAGAAGGTGAAGCTCGTCGTCGCTGCTGATCCTGACAGCCTGTCGGGCAAAGCGCGCAAAGCGCGAGACTATGGCATTCCGGTGGTGAGCGAAGACTATCTGTTGCAACTGATTGGAGCATGATTGTGCAAGACAAATTGAGTTGGCCCGGTTTGGGCATGGTGAACCGGTAGGCCATCGGGGTGGTCGTTACATCTGGCAGCTTTCTAACTCGACGAATCTTCTCATCTCGTGGTTGCCCGTATCCGACCGACCGGCCTCGACTGTCGAAGACGAGCTTCTTCTGGATGAGTTCTTCCTAATCCATGGGCAACTGCCCTTCGCCAATCTCAGGCGCTGAGAGAGTTGGGCGCTAATATGTACATCGCTGATCTCGAAACGTACATTTAGATTATGACCACCGTCAGCGTGACGAACGCACGAGCGCATCTCCCCGAACTGATCGAGGACGCGCAAAACGGCGCCGTTTTCCTTGAACGACGCGGGAAGCTTGAAGCAGTGATGATCAGCCCACAACACTATGAGCGCATGGTGGAAGCGCTCGAGGACAGCGAAGACATTGAGGCGTTCGACGCTGCAATGGCTGAGGAAGGGGAGAACATTCCCTGGGACCAGGTCAAGGCCGACCTCGGCTGGACATGACCCGTTACCGCGTCGAGTTACGTCCCGCCGCTGTAAAAGCCCTCCGCCGCGTGGACCATAAGGACCGCGGCCGAATACAGGGAGCCATCGCCCTTCTCAGCGAAGACCCCCGGCCTCCTGCCGCCCGGGCGCTTCAGGGAAGGCCCGGCATGCGCGTAAGAGTAGGCGACTACCGCATTATCTACACCATTGAGGATGACATCCTGTTGATCGTCGTCGTCACTCTTGGCCATCGCAAGGACGTCTACCGCGGACGTGTCGACTAGCAGTTCGGAGCCCAAGCGACGATACGACGCCGTTGCTCACCTTGGCCGGTTGCGTCGGGATGTGCCGGCCTTGGCTTCCGGAGGACTGTGGTGGGTGTATGCGCAGGGCGATGTGCTGGTGTACGTCCGTGAGCATACTTCGGCATCGGTATTGGTGATGGCTTCACGCTCGGGGTTTGAGAGCGTTTCGCTTCCGTCGGACCTGCTCGGTGGTCTTCCGCGGCGACGGGCTCGGGATTGGGCTGTGGCTGTTGCCGGCGGTTCGGTTCCTTCCGCGTGACCCGGTGTGAGCCTTCCGCACCCGATACCCCCAGAAACGGCCGGCCCGAGCCCAAAAACTGCCCGCAGGCGCAAGCCCGCCGGTTCGAAGCGGCGACCCTGCACCTACGGGCAGTTTTTGCCGGGGCACTTGAGTGACGTCCGGATCATGGCGCGAGTATGCTAGAGCGCATGGGAATGGTCCCCACGAAGTTCTGGCGTAACCCCTCGGTGACCTCACGGAAGGCTTCCCGGTGAGGGCCTCCGTGCCGGCCACTGTTCTGGGCCTCCTGCTACTGCTGACCGGCTGCACCGGCAACGGCGGCGAAGTGACCGGTCAGACGCAACAGACGCCTTCCGGGTCCGCGTCTTCACCCAGCCCGTCGAGTTCACCGAGCACGTCGAGCACGTCACCGGGAGCCGTGGCGTCTGCTCCTGAGGTACCGCCGAGCAGCCCACCGGCTACTCCTAAGTCGCTCACTCCCGAAGAATTGATCGCGCTCAATCAGAACCTGATCAACGCCGCCTGGGACAACAACGTCGCCGAAGCCAGCCGACTCATCGAGGCCGGTGCTGACGTCAACTACGAGGACGAGACTCAACAGAGCGCTTTCCTCATCGCAGCGAGTGAGGGCTACCTCGAGCTGCTGGAGCTGACCTTGAGCAACGGTGCGGACGTCCACGCGCTCGACAGTTTCAACGGCACCGCTCTGATCCGCGCCGCGGAGCGTGGCCACGCGGACGTGGTGCGTAGGCTGCTGGAGACCGATGTGGACGTTAACCACGTCAATAACCTGGGCTGGACCGCATTGAACGAGGCGATTATCTTCGGCGATGGCTCGCCCCGATACGTGGAGACCGTGCAGCTGCTCGTCGACGGCGGTGCCGATGTGAGGTCTCCCTCCCAGGGTGATGGTCAGACGCCTTTGCAGCAAGCCACTTCTCTGGGCTTCGAAGAGGTCGCTGCCGTTCTGCGCACAGCGGTGGAACAGTAGAGCGCAGGCTCGGTCGTCGTCGTTCCTCACACCCGCCCGAGGACGTCGATATCCTCCAGGAATTGCCGGTGCACCTCTTCGCTCACGGTGGTCCGCGTGTCCTCGATCGCGTCCAGGTAGTCCTGGGTGGCCGGACCCTTGGTGGCTCCCTCCGTGGCTCCACCTCCACCGTTGCCATAGACCGCCTTCTCCAGCGCCCGTTGGGAAGCGCTCCGCGCGGCGTATTCAATGTCTGCTGGAGTGAACCCATCGGTGCGCCGCACCAGGAGGGGCACATCGACGTCGTTCACCACTGAGGTAGGAATGAAACGCTGCCACATTGCCTCGCGCGCCTGCTGATCCGGAAGTCCGATGGGGATGACGTAGTCGAAGCGTCCGTGGCGCAGGAACGCGGAGTCCAGGGTGCGGATGAAGTTCGTGGCACAGATGAGAAGCCTGCCGGGCTGTTCACGGAAGGCCGGAATGATCTTCAACAACTCGTTGGTGACGCCCTGCAGCGGAGACGGCGGCTCACCCGACCGATGCGAGGCAATTTCCTCGACCTCATCGATGAAAACGACCGCGTGCTCAAGCTCCGCGACCTCCAAGAACGTTTCTCGCAAGGCTCCCGCGAGTCCCTTGGAATCGGAAGCCAGCCGCGAGGGGAATATCTCCACGAAAGGCCATTCAAGCCGTGAGGAAATTGCTTTCGCGAAAGTCGTCTTGCCGGTGCCCGGCGGACCAAAGAGAACGACGGCGCGTGGAGGCACTACCCCGAATTCGTCAGCCAGATCCGCTTTCGCCAGGGGCAACACCAGGCGCCGCTCCAACAGTTCCTTCTCCTTGCGCATCCCGGAAACGTTCTCCCACAGGCCGCGTGCAAGTACCCTGCCTCCCAGTGAACTCAGCGGTTCGAGCTCCTGCCGCTGAACCGGAATTTTCCGCTCGAGATAGCGCAGGTTCTGTTTCAGGCTGAAACCCCGGGCAAGGAATGCTCCCACCCGAGTTTCAGCTTCCGGCATCAGCGCCGACAGCTTGTTCAAGCCGTGTGGCGCCATACGGGTTTCGACGCCGGCGAGCAGCGCCGTTCCGATTCCGCTGCTGCGATACTCAGGCAGGACGGCCAGAAAAACGATCCACCCCTGATCATGCGCTGCCCTCCCGACGGCGGCGCCGATCACTTGATCGCCCTCCACCGCGACAACGGCATAATCCTTCTCGCACGATGCCAACACTTCCGAAAGCGCATAGACGGATTCGGCGCTTGCAGCTTTGGCAGACTCCCAGAGGTGCAGTATTCCGTCCAGATCGGTGGTGTGAAAGTCGCGGACTCGCCACTTGGTCATGATGCACCTTCCTTGGTGGAGGCAACGCGTACCTATACTCTCCAGCACGATGACGCCATCTGCTGGTGAAATTTCGAAGATGAAGTCGTCTTTCTTCGCGAGCTGACTATGACGGGCGATTAGGGTGCCTTGGACCGGGCACAGCCTGCACCCCGGTCGTTCAGACTACTCTTGACGCCGAACTTGCCGCCGGGTGACCATAAAGCATCATTTCTCCTGGGTCTCCTTATTGATGGCGGTCATTCATGTCCTGGGACTTTCTCCAAACGCACTGGAGCTCTCGCCTGGCCGGGCCCTCCGCTCTGGCCGGCGGAGCCTTGGGCTCACTCGCGATAGTCCTCCACTCCCTCCAACCGAGCGGCTGCGTCGGAAGTGAGTGCGGCGCTCAATCGATGCGGACTGCGTCCGGTCTTGTTACCGGTCTTGGTTCTGTTGCGGCCATCCTCGTTCTCATTGGGATCATTGGGTTGACCTTCAGGGCACGTCTATCCGGACGTCCGCCGAGGCTCATGCACATCGGGCTGGGATCCGCCGCCCTGGGCTTTCTGGTGCTGCTTGCAGCGGTCTTTCTCCAGGCCGCGTTCTTCGATGGTGACTTTTCCGGCATGCCCTACTTCGTCGTCGTCGGCATGGTGGCGCTCATTATCGGGTTTGTGCTGATCGGCATCTTCACCCTCCGCTCAGGAGTGCTGCCGCGGTGGATCGGCGTCTTCCTTGTGGTGAGCAGCGCACTGCTGCTGGTGGCAAACGAACAGACCTCAGCAGTCCTGTTTGCCGTTCCGTTCCAGCTCGCGATCGCGTCGGCAGGCTACGTCATGTGGACGGCAGACAGGCGGGAACGTAAGTCTTCGCATCCCGGATCGCTGCGTGTGAAAGCACGGTGAAGGGCGGCTTCTTCCGGCTCTTTAGGCATCGATCCAAGAATGTCAGAGCCGGATGATTAGCTGTTTTCTATGGGAATCAGGATGTGGGAGACGCTCGAGGAAGCCGATGGGCTGACTCGCGAAGAAGCGTACGAGCGCGTTCTCGATGCCGCCTACGCTGAGGCGGACCAGCGCTGGTGGGACCTGCATCCCGGCCAGTCCTTTTCGCTGGATTGGGATGATGAATTCGACGACGGCGAATCCGAGGCCCGTTCCCGCGCCGCCGTGGACTCAGCATCGGCGTACCAACTGGTTGGCCGGTTGCAGAACATTCGGTCGTCAGAGTCCCGGCGGTCGCGGTCCATCGCTGACAGTCTCGACCTACTCCGGGCAGCACAGCGGTTGGCGTCCTGGGCCGCAGCCAGACAGGCCGTACTGATCGCTGATGTCTTCGACCATATTCGCGCAATTGACGGCACCGCTTTGGGGAAGCCCGGGGAGGGTGGCACCTCTCCGGATCTGAGCTTCACCATGGCGGCTGAGGAAATCGCCCCGTTGCTGCGGGTGCCGGGAAGGGCAGCGCAACAAATGCTCGGTGAAGCGCTGCGTTTGAGGGAAGACCTACCGGGAACGTGGGAGGCGCTTGACGACGGCACCATCAGCCCCACTCAGGCGCAGGTCATCGTTCAGGAATCGCAATGCATTCCGGCAGAGGCCACGGCCGGGTTTGAGGATGCGGTCCTGGAAACGGCCGGCGCGCTGACGCGCCCCAAGCTCGTCCGGCGCTGCAGGCAGCTCCGCGAGAAACTGCATCCCGAGTCGATCATCGAACGGAAAACCCGTGAGGTGAAAGATCGCCGCGTTGCAGTGGAGCCTGAGCAGGACGGTATGGCCTGGCTCAGCGCCTATCTTCCCGCGGAGCAGGCACACGGGATCTTCAACCGTGTGGACGCCGCGGCCCGCTCCTTGCAGGGTCGCGACGAGGCCCGCACTCTGTCACAGTTGCGTGCGGATGTGTTCGCTGATGTCCTGACCCATACTTGCGCCGGAGACCCGAAGAAGGGCACAGGCTTCCGCGGTGTAGGAGCCACAGTGTTTGTCACAGTTCCCGTGATGACACTGCTCGGTCACACTCGCGCTGACTGGCAGGATCTTTCCGGCGCACGCGGCACCGACTTCGATGAAAGCGCGGCGGTGAACTTACCCGCTGACGCTGTGGAGGCTGTTACGCAAGAAGCCCATGCAGGAGCGCCACGCGTTGCCGGCGCGCTCGCCATCGAGGGCGCCGCCCCGGATCTCGAGGGCTGTGAGAACGGCTACCTCGATGGATACGGGCCCATTGACCCCGAAACGGCCCGGAACCTCGCCGCGCACGCACCGAGTTTCACCAGAATCCTCGTCCACCCTGAAACGGGCGCGGTGCTCAGCGTCGGCAGAGACAGATACCGGCCACCGAAACACCTTCAGGATTGGGTGAGAATCACCAACCCGACCTGTATTCATCCGGGGTGCAACCGGTCGTCGTGGTCCTGCGAAATCGACCACATCATCCCCTGGGCACACGGCGGGCAAACGTCGCTGACTAATCTCGGGCCTCGGTGTAAACGACACCACATGATGAAAACCGAGGGCCTCTGGTCTATCGGGCAGGACGACTCCGGCACACTCAACGTCACGTCGCTCGGTGGTGAGACCTACGTCGAACCGCCCGAACTACCGCCACCGTTCTAGCGGAGAATGCACGACGCCCTCGTCAGCCCCCAATACAGGCCTACCGCCGAAACCGCAGCGTCACCAACTGGAAGGGTCGCAGCGAGAGAGCAACACCGCCGTCGTCGGTGTTCAGGAAGTCCGCCGAAACCGGACGCTCCAACAGGTCCGTGACCTCCACGGACGAATACTCAAAGCCGGCCGAAAGCACCACCGAAGCCCGCCCTCCGAACGCCTCATACAGCCGCACCACAACATCACCGCTCCGGTCCTCGGCAAGTTTCACCGCCTCCACGACCACCGCTGGATTGGACACAGTCATTACCGGCTCAACAGTTGAAGACCCCACGCCGGCCACCGTACGCACCGGCAGATTCAATCGATAGCCCTCCGCAACCGCCTCAGCAATTCCGGACGAGGGCCGCAGCGAAAATTGGAAGGTATGCGCTCCCTGGTCAGCCTGCGGGTCCGGAAACAGCGGCCCCCTCAGCAGTGATGCACGCACCAGTGTATGTGGAACACCGGACGGCGACTCCGCCCGGGTGACGTCATAGCCGTACGTCGAATCATTCGCCAGCGACACCCCAAACTCGGGCTCCCCCACGTGGACCCAGCGGTGCGCCACCGTCTCAAACCGCGCAGCATCCCAGGACGTGTTCGTGGCCGTCGGTCGCTGGATATGCCCGAACTGGATCTCCGACGCCGCACGATCAGCCAGCACATCCACCGGGAACGCGAGTTTGAGGAGCTTTTGCTGCTCATGCCAGTCAACCTCGATCGACAGGTTCACCGCGGTGCCGTCAGCACTCAACGAAATCCGCTGAACCAGCCGCGACTTCCCGAACACCCGCTCCACCCGCAACACGGAACCGACCGCATCAACGGACGCCGCCTCGGTCAGCTCGGTGATATTGAACTTGTAATGCTCATCGATATCCCAGGCGTCCCACTGATTCGGCGTATCCCGGAACAGCTGGAACACGTTGGCGCTCGTGCCCGCGGGGATGACTTCCCGCCCGCCGGACGCACTCAAGCCGTCAACCACCAAGGAGGTGAACAACCCGTTCTCATCAACCGTCAGCCGCAGGGATTCGCTTTCCAACACCCACGAGGACCCCTCGCGTGCCGGTTCATAAACAGCCGACGACGACGGCGCTGCACCTCCCAGCGCAGGCACACCCTCCACGCGATAGGGGCCAGCATTCAGCGCGGCTGTCGCTGATCCGTCGCCCAGCAGCGCCTCCAACGCCGCGGCAATCAGCGACTCCAGCGAAGCCGTGACCGCCGCATAGTTCCGCTCGGCCTCCTCATGGACCCAGGCAATCGAGGATCCCGGCAGGATGTCGTGGAACTGTTGCAACAGCACCGTATGCCAGGCGGTTTCCAGCTCGTCGTAGGGATACGCAAAACCTGAACGGACCGCAGCAAGCGTGCACCACAGCTCAGCCTCACGCAGCAGGTGTTCACAGCGACGGTTGCCTCGCTTGGTCCGCGCCTGCGAGGTGTACGTGCCGCGGTGGAACTCAAGGTACAGCTCACCGGACCATACCGGTGCATCCGGATACTCGGCGGCTGCCTCCGAGAAGAACCGTGCAGGAGAAGACAGCGTCACAGTCGGCGACCCCTCGAGGGAAGCGGCGCGGGCAGCAGCGGCGAGCATCTCCCGGGTGGGTCCGCCACCGCCGTCGCCCCAGCCGAACGGGACCAGCGAGGCGTTGGCGGCGCCCTTCTCCCGGTAGTTCCGCTGGGCGCGGGCAAGATCGGGTCCGCTGAGATCCGAGTTGTAGGTGTCCACCGGCGGGAAGTGCGTGAAGACCCTCGTGCCGTCAATGCCCTCCCAGTTGAAGGACGAATGCGGGAACAGGTTCGTCTCGTTCCACGAAATCTTCTGGGTGAGGAAGTACTGCGACCCCGCCGCGCGGACAATCTGCGGCAGCGCAGCCGAGTACCCGAAGGAATCCGGCAACCACACCTCCAGCGGCTCCACGCCAAAGTTTTCGAGGAAGAAACGCTTACCGGCAACAAACTGCCGCGCAAGCGCCTCACCGCCCGGCATATTGGTATCCGACTCCACCCACATGCCGCCGGCCGGCGCAAACTGCCCGGACAGGACCTTCTCCGCGACCCGCTCGAACAGGTCTGGGTAGGACGACTTGAGCCACGCGTACTGCTGCGCCGAGGAGGCGGCAAACACGAAGTCCGGATTGTGGTCCATCAGCTCAAGCACGTTGGAGAACGTCCGCGCCACCTTGCGCACTGTCTCCCGGACCGGCCAGAGCCAGGCGCTGTCGATATGCGCATGGCCCACCGCGTGCAGCCGGTGCGCACTCGCGTGCGCAGGCGCAGCCAGCACCGCAGCCAGACACGCGCGGCCCGCCGATGCTGTCCCGGAGATATCCGTTGGGTCGACGGCGTTGACCGCCTTCTCCAGTGCGCGCAGGATTTCGTGCCGGCGCGGCAGGTCAACCGCCAGCTCATGCATGAGTCCGTTCAGCGTCCAGACATCCTGGCCCAGCTCCCATGCCTCGCGGTCGAACAGCGCCACCTCCGCCCGGCGGAACGTGTATAGCGGATCCGAACCTGCGGTGGACAGCGACCCCAACGGCGTGGGCTGGTAAGTGAACCCGTCAATGACGTTGGGGTTGGACGCCGCCTCAACATAGAACTCGACGGCGGTGCCCGGCGCCGCGTCCAGCGGAACCCACATGTTCAGCGGCTCCAGTGCCTTGATCACCCGGCCGTCCGGCGCGTACACCAGCCCCTCGGCCTGAAAGCCCGGCATGATCGTCGAGAATCCGAGGTCAATCACGGCCTCAAGCTGTTGCCCGGAAGAGACAGACCACTCCTCCGGCACGGTCGCGGTGAAGCGGAACCAGGTGGTCCCCCACGGTCGCCCCCACATGGAGCCCACAACGAACGGCTCGAACTGCTCGGCGACGACGGAAGAAAACGGCACCGGCTCCCCCGGCGCCTGCCACGCGGAGACCTCGAGCGGCACCGAGACCGGCCAGACCGCAGGGGTCAGCCGCTCGGCAAGGAACCGGGCGATTCGCGCCTCGACCAGGAGTCGATTGTCATGCATGAAGCTAACCTTTCAGGGCGCCGGACATGGCAAAGGAGCCACCGAACACACGCGAAACGAGGATGTACAGGACAATCACGGGCAGTGCATAGAGGATCGAGAATGCGGCCAGCTGCCCGTACGCGACCGTCCCGAACTGCCCGAAGAACCGGAAAATACTTACCGCTGCGGGCTGGTTTTCCTGCGAGAACAGCAGGATGAACGGCACAAAAAAGTTCCCCCACGCCTGAATGAACACGAAGATGAACACGACGCCGAGTCCCGGCCGCATCAGCGGCACCACAATGTGCCACAGCGCTTTCATGGCGGACGCGCCATCTACCCACGCCGCTTCCTCGAGTGACACCGGCACTGAATCCATGAAGTTCTTGGTCATCCAGATGGCCATCGGCAGGGACGTCGCGGCGAGGAAAAACGTGGTCGCGGCGAGTGAATCCAGCAGGTTCAGCTGCACAAACAGGCTGTACACCGGGACCATGATGGCCGTGATCGGCAGGCAGGTACCAAAGAGCACCGTGTAGAGGAACGGTCGGTTGAACCGGGTGTTGAAGCGGGACAGCGGGTAGGCGGCCAACACTGCGGCGATCACGGTCAGCGCCGCCGATCCACCGGACAGGATGAAGCTGTTCCACAGCGGCACAAACGTCTGTTCCGGCGTCAGAATGGCGGTGAAATTGGCCAGCGAGAAGGACGCCGGCAGGGCAGTCTCGTACGTCGCTTCAGCATCGAATGACGCCAGCACCAGCCAGCTCAGCGGCACCACGAAACACAGGGCGATTACGGCCAGAACAACACTGGCGCTCCAGCTGGGCGCCCCGCGGCGCAGGCTGCGGGCACCCTGGCGGACGCTGCGGGACCGCTGCGAATCCGGGGGCGCCGCCGTCGTCGTCGTACTGGAAACCGGCCCGCTCATGAGGGTTTCCTCTCGCGCAGCAGGCGGATGTACGCGAGGGAGAACGCGGCGCCGATGATCAGCATGACCACCGCGATCGCCGTGCCGTAGCCGATGTCGCTGTAACGGAAGGCTTCCTCGTACGCCATGATCGGCAGGGTGGTGCTCCGGTTGGTGGGCCCGCCGGCGGTCATCACGTAGATCAGCGTGAACACGGCGAGGGTCTGCAGCGTAATCAGCATCAGGTTGGTGGCGATGCTGCGCCGGATCATCGGCACCGTGACGAAGACCAGCGACTTGGCGCCGCTCGCGCCGTCGATCTCCGCGGCCTCCGTAATCTCCTTCGGCACGTCATTGAGCGCCGCCTGGTAGACCATCATCGAGAACGCGGTCCCCCGCCAGATGTTGGCGAGAATAATGGCGAGCATCGGATGCTCAAAGAGCCAGTCCACCGCCGGCAAGCTCGCAAAGCCGGTGATTTGATTCAGCGTCCCGTCCCGGAAGAAGAACGCGTACGCAACGAACGCTGCCACAATTTCCGGCAGTACCCACGCTGCCACCACACACACGCCGACGACGGCGGCAACCGCCTTGTGTGCCCGCTGCATGAGCAGCGCGAGGCCGAGTCCAAGGAAGTTCTGCCCGATCACGGCCGACACCAACACAAAGACAACGGTGAGCAGCAGTGACTGCGGAAAGAGCGGGTCGGCAAAGAGGGTGGTGTAGTTCTCCAGGCCGATCCACTCGGGGTTCTTCGCGTTGGGGCCGGTCAGGGCGGCGTTGGTGAAGGACCCGTAGAAGGACCAGATGATCGGCCCCGCCAGGAAGACCCCGATGAGGATGATTGCCGGCGCGAGGGGTATGAGCTTCAACGCCGACGCCAGGGAGCGGGAGGCCCGTCCGTTACGCTCCCGCTCCTGGCTGTTGTTCCCGCTGCCGCCGCGGCGCGCGGCGCCGGAGGACGAACCGCGGGAAGTGACCGTGGAGGAGATGGCTACTCCTCGACGACGTTCTCTTCGCCGACGATGGCCTTCAGAGCCTCGTCGTACGTTGCTGCCGCTTCCTCGGGAGTGGCTCCTCCGGTGATGACGGCTTCGGTGGCTTCCTGAACCGCGGTCGAAATCTCGGCATAATTCGAGGTTGCAGGCCGGTAGTTCGTAACATCAAGCACCGCCGAGACATCCGCCACGAACGGGTTCGCGTCAAGGTACTCGGGCGCTTCGGCGATATCCGTACGCACAGCGATCTGCGAGCTGTCCACCGTGTACTGCAGGAGGTTTTCCTGGCTCATGGCGGTGGTGAGGAACTCGAACGCCAGGTCCGGATTCTCCGCACCCGCACCGACTGCCAGGGTCCAGCCGCCGGACATGCTCGTGGCGCCGGGCTCCTGGCCGTTCTGGGTGGGGAACGGCGCAACGCCCATCACGTCCGCGTATTCCGGCCACTCGAACATGCCGCCTTCCTGCCAGAACGACGGCGCATAGGAACCTTCCACTGTGGCTGCCATCTGGTTTTCCGGCAGCATGGTGCCGAGGACTACCTGCCACACGTTGGGATCGAGGGCCTCGGCCGGGGTAACGGCGTATTCCTCGTCATAGAGAGTCTTCAGGAACGCCAGCGAATCGACGAAGCCCTGGGATCCGGCAATCCACTTCGACGACTCGTCATCATAGAGACCGCCGCTTTCAGTGCCGTAGAGCAGCTCGTAGAAGCTCTGCATGACGGTGCCCTCACCGGTGCCCGTTCCCGCGTACATGCTGAACGGCCGTGAATCAGGCTGCGCTTCCTTGACGGTACGAGCCATCTCGAGGAGGTCATCCCATGATTCGGGCTGCCAGGGAACCTCGATCCCGGCGTCCTGGAGCACCTGCTTGTTGTACCAGATGACCCGGGTGTCGGTGCCAAGCGGCACCGCGTAGGTGCCGCCGTCGTCCGCCTTTCCTGCTTCCTTTGCGCGCTCATTGAAGGCATCCCACTCATCCCAGCCGGCTAGGTGTTCGTCGAGATTGAGCAGGTACCCGGCCTCAACATCGGAGCGGAGGCGAAAGGTGTCCTCATAGAAGACGTCCGGAGCGGTGTCAGGCGAGCGCTGCGAGAGCGCAAGGCGGGTGTTGTAGTCCTCATCAGTGCCCTCGACCGGCTCAAGTTCCACGGTGACGCCCTCATTGGCGGCCTCGAACTGTTCCTTGGTGGTCTGCATGAGGGTGTCCAGCGGAGAGGCCTCGCCGGCCTTCTGATAGATGATCCGCAGGGTGTTGTCCGTGGCCTCCTCCTCTCCGCCGCCGCCTGCGCAGCCGCTGAGGACGAGGAGCGCGGCAACCGCCGCTGCTGGGAGGGTTCGAGAGGCGCCGCGCATGGTTTCTCCTTTGAAACTTAGGCATCGGGAGACTTCCGATACCGGAAATAGTACATCGAGTGGATTTAACCCACAATCCCCCGGTTGAATGAGCAGGACACGCCCCTCATGGCCAACCAATCAGGGTGTGTCCTGCCAAATCAACGGTGGTGGAAACCAGCCTAGAGCCTGCCGCCTACAGTTCCGCGAGCAACTCCTTCATCTCCTCGATTTCCGCCTCCTGCGTTTCGACGATGTCTTCGGCGAGCGCAATGGCCTCAGGGTTCTCGCCGTTCTCGATTTCCTCCTGTGCCATGTCCACGGCTCCGTTGTGGTGATCGGTCATGGACTCGAGGAACATGCGCGCTGCCTCCTCGCCCTCGGCGGCCTCAAGCTCGCCCATCTGGTCCTCGCTCAGCATGCCGTCCATGCCGTCCTCGCCGTCAGCAGATTCCATGTGGTGGCCCTCAACCGGCTCTCCCCAGGCATCGAGCCAGCCTGTCATCGTCTCGATTTCGGGCGCCTGGGCGTCCTTGACCTGGGTGGCCAGCTCGGTGATCTCGGGGCTGAGGCCGTCCTTGGCGAGAACGACGTCGCTCATCTGAACCGCCTGCTCATGGTGGGGAATCATCATCTGCGCGAACATGACGTCGGCGTCGTTATGCTCCCCGGACACCTCACTGCCGGATGAGCCGGCTGCCGATTCACCCGGATCGGCAGCCCCACAGCCGACAAGCATGACGACGGCGGCAACACCGAGCGCTGTAAGGGATAGGTAACGCTTCATGATGGTCTGATCCTTCTGGTTCATTGGGTGATGCGGTCTGGGTTGAGGTCGATCCTGCGCAGCAGCTGCGCATTCAGCGCAACCACAATGGTGGAGACGCTCATCAGCACGGCCCCGGCGGCGGGCGAGAGCACGATGCCCGCAAAGGCGAGCACTCCCGCAGCCAGCGGAACGGCGAGGACGTTGTAGCCGGTGGCCCAGACGAGGTTCTGAATCATTTTCCGGTAGCTGGCCCGGGACAGGTCGATCATCGCCAGCACCGAGCGGGGATCATTTCCCGCCAGCACGACGCCGGCAGATTCCATTGCGACGTCGGTGCCCGCACCGATCGCAATCCCCACTTCCGAACGGGCCAGCGCAGGAGCGTCATTCACGCCGTCGCCGACCATGGCCACCTTGAGCCCGCGTGACTGCAGCTCGGCTACCTTGGAGTCTTTATCCTGCGGCAGCACGTCAGCGAAGACCTCATCGATGCCCAACTCGGCACCGACGGCCTCAGCCACCTGGCGCGCGTCTCCGGTGATCATTGCAACCTTGACTCCGCGATCCTGCAGCGCCTTCACGGCCGCCCGGGACTCATCCCGTACCCGATCCTCAAGCCGGAGCGCACCAATGATGGCACCGTCCCGGACCACGTGCAGCACCGAAGCGCCGCGGCCCATCCATTCGGAGACGGCGCCGCTCAGGTCCGGCGGCGTCTCGAGGGAGAGTTCCCGGAGCAGGTTGGGGCCGCCGACAGCGATCTGGTAACCGTTGACTACCGCCTGCACTCCCCGTCCCGTCATTGACGAGAACCCGGCGCCGCGGAAACCGAAGGCTACGGCGTCAGGATTGTCCGCCGCCGCCTGCACAATGGCACGGGCCACCGGGTGCTCGCTGTCGGATTCGGCAGCGCCTGCCAGGGCCAGCAGTTCGGCCTCTGCAACACCGCCGGTGGCGGCGGCAGCGGTCACCGCGTGACGGCCTTCAGTGAGCGTGCCCGTCTTGTCGAACAGCACGACGTCGATGGTCCGCATCCGCTCCAGCGCCATCCGGTTCTTGATCAGTACACCGCTCTTGGCCGCGCGCTCCGTGGAGATGGCAATGACCAGCGGAATCGCCAGGCCGAGGGCGTGCGGGCAGGCGATCACCAGCACGGTCACGGTCCGGATCACCGCGTCATTCGGGCTGCCGAGCAGCAGCCAGGCGATGAACGTGAGGATGCCCGCGATCAGCGCGAAGTAGAACAGCAGCGCCGCCGCACGGTCCGCGAGTGCCTGCGCCTTGGAGGAGGACGCCTGCGCCTCTGCGACCAGGCGCTGGATCCCGGCCAGCGTGGTGTCCGAGCCGACGGCGGTGACCCGCACCCGCACGGCGTTGTCCGTTGCGACCGTGCCGGCAACCACCGTCTCGCCGACGGCGCGGGAGACCGTGCGCGACTCGCCGGTGATCATCGACTCATCGAACTCGGCGGCGCCGTCGACGATGTCGCCGTCGGCCGGAACGCGGGCACCGGAGCGGACCAGGACTATATCGCCGTTAGCGAGCGAGCTGACCGGCACAGTCTCGATACCGGTGTCGGTCACTTTGTCCGCCTCATCCGGCAGGAGTGCTGCCAGAGCGTCGAGGGCGCCGGCGGCTGAGCCGAGGGCACGCATTTCCATCCAGTGCCCCAGCAGCATGATCACCACCAGCAGAGCGAGTTCCCACCAGAAATCGAGGTTGAAGTTACCGATCCCAAGCGTGGTGATCCAGGACGCGATGAAGGCAACGCTGATGGCCATGGCAATCAGCAGCATCATGCCGGGCTGACGGGACTTCAGCTCGGAAATACCACCCTTGAGGAACGGTGCGCCGCCGTAAAAGAAGATGACCGTGCCCAGGATCGGCGAAATCCATAGGGCGCCAGGGAAGTCAGGGAGCGTGTAGCCGACGATCTCGGCGAACATGTGGCTGAACAGGACAACGGGAACGGCCAGGATCAGGCTGATCCAGAACCGGTTCTTGAACATAGCGGTGGAGTGCCCGGCATGCTGGCCATGCGTATGCACTTCGGAATCGGCGTGGGAGGAATGTGTCTGGTTTTCCGGCATTTCGTGGTCCGCGACCTGCGAGTCTGCGTGACCTGAAGTCTGGTGTTTCATGATGATTCCCTTTGGCCCTCGAGAAAAGCCTTCCGAGGGACCTGGAAAGTCAGGCGTTGATGGAGGAATGTTTGGCCTGCCGCTGCACATGAACCGAACGTGGCGACGGCCGCATCGAATGACCTTCAAGGAGTATGCGGCCCGGTAAGCGGGCTCGGACTTCCTGACTCCGGTACCAGTAAAGTATACCCCCAGGGGGTATCTGTCAACCCCGGAAGTTTTGCGCACCTACGGCGACTTCCACGGCATGCGAAGTCGCCGGAGGTGCGCAAAAATCAAGGGGGAACTAGCGCGCCAGCATCAACCGCTCGGCCCGTGGACCCAGCGTCCGCTCAAGCATGAGGCAGGCGGCTCCGACGGCCGCAACGTCGTCGCCGATCCCGGTGGAAACCACCTCCACCGGATGGATACTCCGCGCAGCCCGGAAGTCCAATAACGACGACGGCACCACCTCCAGGTACCGGTTCGCCAACGGCGCCCAGAACGGCCCGCCGAAGACCACGCGGTCGACGTCGAGCACGTTGGCGAGGACCGACACAGCGCGGGCCGTGCGCACGGCAGCAGTGGTGATGATGTCGCAGGCGATCCTGTCCCCCGCCTCCGCCGCTGCACACAACCGCACGAGCCCGTCTGCCACATCGCCGCTGCGGTGCCGCTCCGTGCTCAGCACGCCGGCACGCTCGGCTTCGCGCACGAGCGACTGCGGATCACACGTCACCGCAATGCAGCCGCGCATCCCGCAGGCGCACTCGGGGCCGTTGGGGTCCGTGACGATGTGCCCGATCTCCCCGGCATTGCCTGAGGTTCCGCGCAGCACCTCACCGTCCACCACTATGCCGCTGCCGATACCCGTGCCGATATAGACGAAGACGAAGCTCTGCGTGCTCCCGTGGCCGCCGCCCCAGATCTCCGCAACCGCTGCCGCCGTCACATCCTTCTCGACGAAGACCGGCATCTCGGTGGCCTCCGCGAGCGCATCCCGCAGCGGAACACGGTGCCAGCCCATCAGGAGGGGAGGGTCGACGACGGCGCCCGCCGGCTGATCGATCGGCCCCGGAGGTGCCACCCCGATTCCCTCGATGCGGGTCTGGTCCACGGATGATTCGGCGAGCAGGGCGCGTACCTCACCGGCAATCGCGTCGATGATCTGGCCCGGCTCGGTGCCAAGCGGCGTATCTCGAACCCGGCGGTGCAGCACCACCCCCATCAGGTCCATCAGCACCACCGTCATCAGCGCAGGGTCCAGGTGCACGCCGACGGCGTACCGGCCGGAGGGATTGATGCGCAGGATGGTCCGCGGCTTGCCCGGTCCGCTGCCGGATTTGCCGGCCTCTACGATCAGTTCCTCGGAGAGCAGGCGCCGGGTGATGTTGGAGACGGCCTGCGGAGACAGCCCGATCAGCTCCACCAGCTCAACCCTGCTCAGGCCCTCGCTGGACCGGCGGACGGCATCGAGAATGACACTCTGGTTGAAGTCCCCCATGCGGGGAAGATTGGTGCCACGGCGCACGATCAGGCCTTTCGTCAGGGCGGCTGATGCACGATCCTACCGTTCCCCGTCAGCGGGACAACCGGCACATCGCTAGACTCGGCAGAACCTGCTGTACCAACGGTCTGCAATTTTGAACACAAGGGGACGAGTCTTGCGCGCAACCAGCGAGATCACTACTGCCGGGGGCACTGCCCTGGTGGTTGACTCGGACATCGACCTGCTCAACCAGATTGCCGGCGGCCTGCGCAGCGCCGGTTTCACCGTCGCCGCGCACAACACAGTCAACCCGGCCATCGAGGCGGCGCGGGAGCTCACGGCTGATGTCGCCGTCGTCGGTGCGGACATTGCACTGGAGTATCTGGCGACCATCGCCAAGGAAGCCGACCACCTGCTGCCGCGGAATATCCCGGTGGTGCTGACAGCGAAGTCGGCCGAGCAGGTGACGTCCCATCCCGAGCTGGCGATGCGCTCCAGCGATTACCTGCTGCTGCCGATTGCCTCCGAGGAGCTGCTGCACCGGGTCAATACCGCGATCCACCGTAACCGGCTTCGCGAAGAACGGCGGAATGAATCGGCGTTCCTGCGGGACCGGGTGCGGCGCATCTCCGACGACATCCGCCAGACCAACGAACCAGCGGACATGGTTGAACTGGCCTTGCAGGGAATCGGTGAAGCACTCGGCGCTGAGGACGTGACCCTTCATACCTTTGACGACGCCCGGGTTTCCTACGGTGGTGCCCGCTGGCAGCGCGGTGTCGGAAGCGCTCAACCGAATGACGTCAGTGAATTACTGGATGAACTGTGGGTGCTCGGGACTGAGCTGTGGCGTACCTCGGGTTCCCTCGCAGTGATCGCCGGGCAGCTCACTGAGGTTCCGGAGACGCTGCCCAAAATTCACGCCAGAATGGAGGGTTTCGACAGCAGCGGCCTGCTGCTGCCGATCGGCGAGGGCGCTACGCCGTTCGGCGTCGTGTGGATCGTCGCTGACCGCGGTGCGCGCAAGTGGTCGGGCGCCGAGATCGCCCTGCTGCAACACCTGCTCGGAAACCTTGCCCACGGGATGATCCAGGGCCAGCTGATCGTCGGCCAGCAGCAGGTGGTGGACAGGCTGCGCGAACTCGACGCGGCCAAGAACGGTTTCGTGGCTACGGTGCACCACGAGCTGCGAACTCCTCTCTCCTCGATCCTCGGGTACGTTGAGCTACTGCAGGACGGCGACGGCGGTGAGCTGCCCGCGCCGGCGGGGAAGATGCTGGAGATCATCGAGCGCAACGGTCAGCGCCTGAGCAGCCTGGTGGAGAACGTCCTTGCGCTGTCAGTGCTCGACGCCGGTACTGAGCTCGGCGACGCGTCGATTGGCCTGGTTCATCTGCTTGAGACGGTCACCGCCGACCTGCTGCCGCTCGCTACCAGAAAGAACGTCTCGATTCAGGTCCTGCCTACTGATCAGGCGCTGTATGTGAACGGCATGTGGGCGCTGCTCGAGCGCGCTTTTGTGAATGTGCTGTCCAACGCCGTGAAATTCAGTCCCGACGGCGGGAAGGTCACCGTGAGCCTCGCAACCGAGAACGGGGCAGTGCAGGTGACGGTCGAAGACGCAGGCATGGGTATTCCAGCAGACGAGCTCCCCCAGCTGCTGACCCGCTTCTACCGCGCGACCAACTCGGTGGCCACAGAGATTCCCGGTACTGGGCTGGGCCTGTCGATAGCTGCCGAAGCGGTGGAACGGCACGGCGGATCGCTGGTCATCCAGTCCGAGCTGGGCGAAGGAACCACGGTGGTCATCGAGTTGCCGCGATCATGAAAGGTTCATCCCATGGGTACTGACTCCTTCGAACGCACGGCCGTGGTGGTGGAGGATGATCCCGACATCCGCGAGCTCCTGGTGCTCACGCTTTCGATGGTGGGGTTCAACATCATCGAAACTGCGAGTGGAAGAGAAGCACTCGCCCTGGTGCGGGAACATAAACCGGACCTGGTGACCCTGGACCTGAACCTGCCGGATCTTGACGGCATGGAGGTCTGCCGCCAGCTGCGGCCGGAGACCGATGCCTACATTGTGATGATTACGGCCCGCGTCGAAGAAATTGAGCGGGTATTGGGCCTGGAGATCGGGGCAGACGACTTCATTATCAAGCCGTTCAGTCCGCGCGAGGTGCGGGCGAGGGTTGCGGCGATGTTCCGCCGTCCGCGGTCCTTCGTTGACGGCGGGTCGGGGTCACGGGAGGCTGTGTCACGCGACGCGGTGTCACGGGACGCGGCTGGAACTGAAGCCGCAGCGGGCAGCGCAGTTGACGGCGTCGTCGTTCATGGAAGTCTCTCGGTCGATGTTGAGGGAAGGGTGGCTCGGCTTGGGGGTGAGGAGCTGCCGCTGACCAAGATTGAGTTCGATCTGCTCGCAACGCTCATCACCGGATCCCGCCGGGTGTGGACCCGGGAGACCCTGCTTGAGCGTGTGTGGGGTGAGGGGTGGACGGACGATCATCACCTCGTAGAAGTGCACATCCGGAACCTCCGGAAGAAGCTCGGCGAGGACACCCGCGAGCCCCGGTTCATCAAGACTGTTCGGGGCGTGGGCTACCGAATGATCCCGGTGGAGTAGCACCTGGTGCGGGTGGCGCGTCCTCCGGCCCTGACAGCAACATGAGGAACCGCTCGGCTTCACCCGCGAGTGCCGGCAGGCAGCTCATTTCGCGGCCGCCGCGGAAGTCGGACAAGCACCGGTCCGCGACGTACTGCAGTCTCGGTGCTCCGACCATGGTGGCGCCAACGTTGAGGCTCAGGAGCGTACCCTCGGCGTCTTCGAGGTTCTTGGAGCTCTTTGACCGAAGATCCGCCTCAAGGTCCCGGATGCGCTTGGGCAGGAGCCGGGCAAAGTTGTCCCGGTAGCGGAGGGCATCGGCGAGGGTCGCCAGTTCCTCACCCAGTTGTGTGATGACCTCGGGACGGTGCACCGGCAGGTTTGCGGGAACACAGTTCTCAAGTGCTTCAGTCGATGCCGCCCCGGTCTGTGTGGGCACGGCGGATACTGCCGAGGTTCGTTTGTTCTTCAGCCAGGCCACCGCAGCACTTGCTCCCAACCCGTCAAAGAAGTCGACCTCCGGGCCGGCGAACGGTCCGGTCCGGAGGAGTCTGCCTCCACTGTGACCCATCCAGATCAAGCCACTATGCCCTTTTGGCCGAAGCTTTCCTCAAGAATGGTCAGATCCAGAGCAATCCGGACCTGCTGCTGTGTTGAACTAGAGTCGTCAGGAATGCGGCGACGTGAAGCTGTAGTGAAGTCAGCGGGAGCAGAGGGAGGACGCGTAGATGGCCGGCACATCGCCCAAGCGGCCCCCCACCGCGCAGGCCTTCGCCCTCGCCGAGCTGCGCCGCATGATCATCGCCGGTGAGGTCCAGCCCGGCGAGCCGCTGCGGCAGGACGCCCTCGCCGAACGGCTTGGCGTCAGCAGGGTTCCGCTGCGCGAGGCGTTCAAGATCCTCGAGGGCGAGGGGCAGATCGTTTACGAACCACACCGCGGGTTCAAGGTTGCCCGGCTCTCCCTCGCGGACCTCCTTGAGACGTACCGCATCCGGCAGCTCCTTGAGACTGAAGCTGCGTACGCCGCAGTGAAGCGCGCCGACGGCTCGGTGCTGCAGGCGATGAAAGACGCGGCGCGCGAAGTCGAGGCAGCCAGCGCTGCAGCGGACATCCTGCCGATGACCGAAGCCAACCGCCGGTTTCACTTTGTGCTGCTTTCCGCCTCGGGGATGCCGCGGCTCGACCGGCTCATCCAGGTCCTCTGGGACGCCACTGATACCTACCGGTTTGTCTACTACGGCGTTCCGACCAACCGCCACCTCGTCGAGGAAGAGCACAACCTCATCATCGATGCTTTCGCTGACCGGGATGCCGACCGGCTGGTCAAACACCTGGATGATCACCGCGACCACGCCGTCAACGCGCTCCGGAAGTTCCTCGACGCAAAGTAAGAATCCGGGCCGGATACGCGAGTGTTCGTGGGGCCAAAACGGCCCCGGCTCAGTAACATGTCACACTCTCGTAACACTCCTCCGAACCCCTCCCGCAACGAAGTTACCTCTGATAACTTCTCCTGTGTGACCGGGGTTACATTCCGTCCCGTTTTTGTATACAATCTCCAATAGCGCTTATTTCGATGACACCAACAACGACGACGCAAAGGGATCGCATTTCGTGGAGAACTGGCTAGGACTCACCGATCGGCGCGTGCTGATTGCAGGAGCCGGCGGCATTGGTGAAGCCTGCGCGGCTGCCTTCACCGAGGCTGGCGCCCGCGTGGTCGTCGCCGATATTGACGAGTCACGCCTGACGGCCCACGAGAACGGCCTCACCGCAGACTTCTCCACCGCCGAAGGCTGCGAGAACGCTGTACAGGCAACGGTCGAAGTACTCGGCGGCATCGACATCCTCCTCCACGCGGTCGGCATGAACCAGCGGGTCCCGGTCCTCGACACTGCGGACGAGGACTGGCAGCGCACCCTCGACATCAACCTCTCGAGCGCCTTCCGCCTCGGCAAATCCGCGGGCAAGCACATGGTCAGCGCAGGCTGGGGCCGCCAGATCTACTGCTCTTCAGTCTCGGGCCTCCTCGCCCATCCCGATCACGCCTCTTACGCGGCCAGCAAGGGCGGCATCAATCAGATGATGCGCGTCATGGCCCGCGAATGGGCCTCCAGCGGCGTGACCGTGAACGCCATAGCGCCCGGATACACCGAAACGGATCTCACCCGCACCCACCTGGACAAGCCGGGCGTCCGCGAACACTACACCTCGCTGGTTCCCGCCGGGCGGCTCGGCAGTGTCGATGACCTCACCGGCCCCGTGCTCTTCCTCGCCTCCGAGCAGGCCTCCTTTGTCACCGGGCATGTCCTCTACGTGGACGGAGGGCGGACCCTTGTCTAACCACTTCCCCCTCCTGAAGCCCGCGGACCTGTCACCGGACCAGCAGGACCTCTACGAGAAGATCACTGCCGGCCCGCGCGCCAACGGTCCGTTCCGGATCATGCACGACGACGGCACCCTCGCCGGCCCGTTCAACGCCCTCCTATTCGCACCGGCAATCGGCAACGCGGTCCAGGAACTCGGCGCCGCGCTTCGATTCGGCGGCGAACTCCCCGACCGCACCCGGGAACTGGTGATCTGCGCTGTCGCGGCAGCCCTCAATTCCGAGTATGAGTGGTACGCGCACAGCCGGGCGGCCGTCGTCGTCGGCGTTTCAGCGGAGGAACTGAGCCAACTGCAAGCAGGCAGCGTCCCGGCGAGCGTCTCCGACAGCGAGGCTGCCGCCCTCGAGCTCACCCGCGAACTGGTGACGGAAGCCGGAGTGAATGAAACCATCCGCGCCACCGCACAGAAGCACTTCGGGCACAGCGGGCTCACCGAAATTTCAGTCCTCGTAGGGTACTACCGCACCCTCGCCGGACTGCTTGCCGTGGCTGACGTCCCAGCCCCGGCTGACACCGCTCCAGAGGAGGGGCACCAGCAGTGAAGATCACACCCATGAAAATCAACACCGCACCAAAAACCCAACACATATCAAGGGAGATATCCATGACCAGCACCTCGAACAAGGTCCGCGGATCGCGCATCGCTGCCGCCGCACTCCTTGCACCGGCACTGTTCCTGAGCGCCTGCGGAAGCCCGGCACCCAGCGGAGGGGGTGACGGCGGCGGCGCGGACAGCGGCGAAGGCGGCACCCTGTCCATCGCAACCGGCGGCACCGGCGGCGTCTACTACCCGCTGGGCGGCGGTTTCGCGACCGTCATCCGCGAGAACGTTGAGGGTTACGACGCCACGGTCCAGGAGACCAACGCGTCCGTAGACAACATCCTGCTGCTCGAAAGCGGGGCCGCTGACCTTGCCCTTGCCGTGGGTGACGTCGTTGCGGATGCCGTTGAAGGCGTCAATGACTTCGAGGGCAAGGCCCAGGAGATCTGCTCGCTCGGCAACGTCTACAACAACTTCCTGCAGCCCGTCACGGTTGAGGGCACCGGAATCCAGAGTGTCGAGGACATGAAGGGCAAGGTCGTCTCCGTGGGAGCACCGGGTTCGGCTACCGAGGTTGCCGCAATCCGTACCCTGGAGGCAGCCGGACTGGATCCCGAAGCTGACATCGACCGCCGCCAGCTCGGGGTTGCCGAAACAGTGGCAGCCCTGCGTGACGGCACCATCGACGCCGGTTTCTGGTCAGGCGGCCTGCCCACCGGTGCGCTGATCGACCTCGCGGCCGACGGCGACATGGTGATCGTGCCCATCGGAGAGTACGCAGCTCCGATGGCCGAGGAATACGGCGAGTACTACGTCGAGCAGGAAATCCCCGCCGAAACCTACGAGGGACAGACCGAGCCGATCTCCGTGATCGCCTCGCCGAACATCCTTGTTGCTCCGTCCAGCATGGATGAGCAGCTCCAGGAGGACATCACCACCGCCCTCTTCGAAAACAAGGACCAGCTCATCCAGGTGCACCCCGCCGCGGAAGAGATGGACGCCGCCACCGCCGGTGACGTGCCCTTCGTCGAGACCTGCCCAGGCGCCCAGGCGTACTACGACCAGGCCGGCTGAGGCTGACCGGACATGCGTAAGCTCGCCGTCGTCGTTGCCGTGTTGGTGTGCCTTGGCACACTGGCCGGCGTGACCGCCGGAAATGCTGGCCCCACCCAGCGTTTCCTGACAGTGACGAACGACGACGGCGAGCTTGCCCGTGTGCCCCTTGACGGGGGCACCTTCGCGGTGAGCTACCGCAATTCGATCTACCAGACCCTCGCCGAGGAACGCTACGAGGTGCAGCCGGACGGTTCCTACCGCCTGGTGCAGATAGCGGCTGACCAGCTCGCTGTCCTCGAGGAGTACTACGGCGTCCCCGATGCCCCTACAGCCGCCGGTCCGTCCGACCGACGGAACTACGTTGTACCGCCGAACCCTGAGCGTCCGGTGGTCTTTGACACCCTCTCAATCGCTGCCACCGATCTGGGGCAGCGCACCCTCCACGTCCCCGGAGAGCCGCCGCTGGAACTGTGGCCGCTGGTGGGGAACGCCAATCCGTTTGTTGTGCTAGATATCAAGGAGACCCAATGACCGAGCGACCTGACGGCAACGGAGCCGTAGCTGCGCATAAGTCACCACCGTCCGAGGATCAGCCGCCCGGCGAGAAGCACGGCCATGGGGAGAAACACGGCAAAGGCTCCCACCGGGCTGTCCACAGCAGGGTTGCCGACGAAAAGTTCAACGGCTCCCCCGATCCTTACAAGGACACGGACGGCAAGTTCGACGAAGAAGCGCTGATTGCCGAGTTCGAGGCGGAGAAGCCCGCCCGGCACCTCACCGGTACACCGGCAGCCATCATCAAGGCAGTGGGCGTCGCGCTGTCCGTCTTCGGCCTGTACTGGGTGTTCAATCCCATGGCCACCCAGTTCTACCTGCCGGCGTTCCTGATGATCGGCCTGTCGATGACGTTCCTCGTCTACCGCGGCTGGGGCCGGTCGGACAAAGACAAGGCGGCCGGCAAGAGCGACAACCCGCACATTCTGGACTGGGCGCTGGCGATCATCGCCGTCGTCCCGTTTGCCTACATCATTTCCGACTGGGATGCCTTCTTCCGCCGGGCGATCATCCCCACCTACCTCGACCTCATCATGGGCACCATCGCCATCCTCGTGGTGCTGGAAGCCTGCCGGCGGACGGTGGGCATCCTGGTGCCGATCGTCGTGGCCGGGTTCTTCGCCTACGCCTACTTCGGTCCGTATATTCCGGATCCGTTCCAGACGTCGTCGTTCGGGTGGATTCGCCTGGTGGGCCACAACGTGATGGGAACGCAGGGCATTTTCGGTGTTCCAACGGATGTGGCGGCGACGTACATCATCCTGTTCACTATCTACGGCGCCGTGCTGACGGCGTCGGGAGCCACGAAGTTCTTCATCGACCTGTCCTTCTCGGCGTTCGGCCAGTCCAAGTCCGGCCCGGGACGTACTGTCACGCTGGCGGGCTTCCTCCTCGGTACGGTCTCCGGCTCGGGTGTTGCCACCACAGTGACCCTCGGTGGTATTTCCTGGCCGCTGCTGAAAAAGGCCGGCTACCCCAAGGAACACGGTGGTGCAGTCCTGGCTGCTGCCGGCATCGGCGCAATCATGTCTCCCCCGACCCTGGGCGCTGCGGCGTTCATCATTGCCGCCCTGCTGAACGTCTCCTACCTCGAGGTGTTGATCTGGGCGACCATCCCGACCCTCCTCTACTACCTCGGCATCATCCTCGCTATCGAGATGGATGCCCGGAGGTTCAAGACCCAGCCGGTGGACATGGAAACCCAGAAGGCCGGCAAACTGCTGCTGCGCTTCGGCTACCACTTCAGCTCGCTGATCGCGATCGTGGTGTTCATGGCTACCGGAATGACTCCGTTCCGTGCGGTGGTCTACGCGACAATCCTTGCGTTCCTGCTCAGTTTCCTGGACCGCCAGTCGTGGATGACCCCCAAGCGCATCTGGGATGCGCTGGCCACCGGCGCCACCGGCGCCCTCTCGGTCATCCCGGTGATGGCGGCGGCCGGCCTGATCGTGGGCATCATGACGCTCACCGGGCTGGGCCTGAAGCTCGCGAACATCATTGTGGACTTCGCCGGCGGCAGCCTGTTCCTGACGGCGTTGTTCTCGGCGATCTCGGTGATCCTGCTGGGCCTCGCGGTTCCGGTGACGGCGAGCTTCATCATCTCTTGGGTCATCATTGGCCCGGCGCTGCAGGATGTCGGCGTTCCAGCCTTCGCCGCCGCGATGTTCATCTTCTACTACTCCGTACTCAGCGAAGTGTCCCCTCCGACCGCGCTCTCCCCGTTCGCGGCGTCGGCCATTACCGGCGGCAAGCCGATCAAGACGATGTGGCTCACCTGGCGGTACACGCTCTCCGCTTTCCTGGTTCCGTTCATCTTCGTGCTCACCGGCCCGGGTATCGGCCTGCTGATGCAGGGCGGATTCGGGACCGTGCTCATGGCCCTGGTGGTCTCGACCATCGCCGTAGCGGCCCTGGCCGTGGCAACCGGCGGCTGGATCATGGGCCCGGCCAACTGGCTTGAGCGCCTGCTGATCGGAGTCGGCTCCCTGCCGATGCTCGTGATGGAACCGATGTACCTGATCGTCGGCGGCGCGCTGATCGCCCTCGGCCTGGTGATGCATGTGGTCCGGATGAAGCGGCACCCGCATGACGATTCGACCACGCCGGAACGTTCAGGAACCGACCGCTCAGGAACCGACCGCTCACGGACGGCTGAATCGACCTCGTGAACCTACCGTCCTCCGGGCGGCCTGTAACCACCCTGTTGCAGGCCGTCTCGGTCACTACCACCGGGGTACTGCCGGCGTTCCTTCTGGGCGCGCTGGCGGTGCAGATCCGCGACGACCTCGACCTGGGGCCGGCGCAGATGGGCATCGCAGCAGCAACGCTGTTTGCGGTCTCCGGAACCCTCGCCCGCCCGCTCGGAGGAGTTGTCCAGCGGGTGGGAGCAGGGCGGGGCATGGTCTTCTCGGCCATTCTCGCGACCGTGGCGTTGGCAGGCGCCGGTGCAGCACCGTCATTTCCCGTTTTGGTGGCGGCGCTGTTCATCGGTGGCCTTGCCAACGCCATGGCCCAGCCCTCGGCAAACCTCGGCATTTCCCGCAGCATCGGCAGCAACCGGCTGGGCCTGGCGTTCGGTGTGAAGCAGTCGTCCATCCCAATGGCGTCACTGCTGGGCGGCCTTGCCGTTCCGGGCATTGCGCTGGTGCTCGGCTGGCGGTATGCGTTCTTCTTCGGTGCCGGCCTCGCACTGGGCCTCGCTGTCTGGGCCTTCTTCCGCGGGCAGGCAGCACTGACAACGACGACGGCGGCCGGCCACCCGGAAGACCGCGGCACCCCGCGCGCCGGGCTGGTTGTCCTCACGATCGGCGCCGGCCTCGCTGCCGCGGCCGCCACCTCACTCGGTGTGTTCCTTGTGGACTCGATGGTGCAGTCAGGCATTGAACCCAGCACCGCCGGGTTTATCTTCGCGGGCGCCGCGGTGGTGGGCCTCAGCATCCGAATCCTCCTCGGTGCGCTCATGGACAAGATGCCCACCCGCAGCCCCTACGTACTGATCGCCAATCTGCTGGTGGCCGGCGTCGTCGGCTATCTCATGCTCAGTGTCGGCTCCACCGCCCTGATGGTGACCGGCACACTCCTCGCCTACAGCGCAGGCTGGACCTGGCCGGGGCTGCTGCACTTCGCCGTCGTGCGGGATAACCGGCTGGCAGCCGCATCGGCGACGGGCGTCGTCCAGACCGGGCTCTCGCTCGGCGCGGCCGGCGGGCCGCTGCTGTTCGGCCTGCTGGTGAGCGCGACGTCCTATTCCACTGCCTGGGTGGTGGCCGGCGTCGTTGCGCTGGCTGCTGCCATTACGTTCCGCATCGGGCGGAGAATCATCCGCCGGGCACGCGGCGTGCCGGTCTTCACGTTGCGGCGCCCATCCTCGAACCCTGTAAAGGAGACTTCATGACAGCCACACGCTATGCGGTGATCGGCGGCGGGATTCTGGGGACCGCCGTCGCGCGCCGGCTGCTCCAGCAGCAGCCGGACGCTTCGGTGACCGTGCTCGAGAAGGAAGATTCGCTTGCCGCCCACCAGACCGGGCGGAACTCGGGCGTGGTCCATGCCGGGCTGTATTACACGCCCGGGTCCCTGAAGGCGAAACTGTGCCGACGCGGCGTGGAACTGTTGAAGGAGTACTGCGGCGAGCGTAACCTCGCCTATGACGAGATCGGGAAGGTGCTTGTCGCCCGGAACGCGGTGGAGGAATCGCGGCTGGGTGACATCATGACCCGCGCCCAGGCCAACGGCGTCCCGGGCGTGCGGATCATCAACCGCGCAGAGCTGCGCGAACTTGAGCCGCACGTTGAGGGAGTGGGCGGGCTGCACTCCCCGCACACAGCGATTGTGGACTACGGCGCGGTGACCCGTTCCTTCGCGGAAGACGTGGTTGCGGCCGGAGGCACCGTGCACACCGGGTTTGAGGTCACCGGCATCACCCAGCGCGGGAAAGAGACGCTGGTGACCGGGACCCACAACGGCACGGACACCTGGGAGATCTTCGACTCGGTCATCATTTGCGCCGGGCTCCAGGCGGACCGCGTGGCTGGGCTGGCCGGTGACCGTGAGGACCCGAAGATTGTGCCGTTCCGCGGTGAGTACTACCTGCTCAAGCCCTCGAAGCGGTCACTGGTGCGCGGGCTGGTGTACCCGGTTCCGGATCCGCGCTACCCGTTCCTGGGTGTGCACCTGACTCCGCGGACGGACGGCGAGGTCATGGTCGGTCCCAACGCCGTGCTGGCCCTGGCCCGTGAGGCCTACGGCTGGGGCACCGTGTCCCCGCGCGACCTCGGCGACGCCGTGGGTTACCCCGGTTTCCGGGCCTTCGCGAAGCAGCACTGGAAGACGGGCGCCGTCGAAATGGTGGGTTCGCTGAGCAAGCGCCGCTTCGTGAACGAGGCACGCAAGTACGTGCCGGAGCTGACCGTCGACGACGTCGTTCCCGGGCCGAGCGGCATCCGCGCCCAGGCACTGGACCGCGACGGTTCGCTGGTGGACGACTTCCGCATTTCCCACCATGGATCGGTGCTGGCGGTGCGGAATGCGCCCTCGCCGGCCGCGACCTCCTCGCTCGCCATTGCCGAGCACATTGTTTCGATCGTCCTTGATTCCAACAGTAAGGAAGTTGCATGACGCACTTGAAGAAGGGGCTCTGGGGTGTGCTGGCTACGCCGTTCACCGGGCCGTCGTTCGACGTCGACACCGAGTCGCTGAAGCGGGAGGTGGAGCTCTACACCCACATTCCGGCCACCGGCATGGTGGTGCTCGGCGTGTTCGGTGAGGGCGGCACGCTGGATACCCGTGAGCAGGCCCTGACGGTCTCGACGGTTGCTGAAGCCGCTGAGGAGACCCCGCTGATTGTTGGGTTGTCGGCGCGGAGCACCAGCGTCGCGATTGAGCAGGCGCGGACCGCGGTGGAGTCTGCGGGCTCGAACCTCGCCTCTCTCATGGTGCAGGCGAATACGCCGAACCCGGACCTGCTGACCGCACACTTCACCGCAATCCACGAGGCAACCGGCGCGGACATCGTGCTCCAGGACTACCCCGTGGCCTCAGGAGTGAAGATCAGCACCGCGCAGATTCTGGCCGTCGTCGAGCGTTGCCCATTCATCTCTTCCATCAAGTCCGAGGCACCGCCTACGGCCGCGGCGATTGCGCAGCTGACCCGGGTGACCGATGTCCCCGTGTTCGGTGGGCTTGGCGGTGTCGGCCTGATCGACGAGCTCGCTGCCGGCGCCGCGGGCGCGATGACCGGCTTCTCCCACCCGGAAGCGCTGCAGCTTGCCATTACAGCCAACGACGACGGCGGCTTCCGTGCCGCCCGCGACGTCTTTGCGCCGTGGTTGCCGCTGGCGAACTTTGAGGGTCAGCCCGGAATTGGGCTGGCCCTGCGCAAGGAAATTCTCAAGCGGCGCGGCATCATCGCCGAAGCACTGGTCCGCCCGCCGGCGCCCACGCTGCCTGCCGAACTGGCCGACATGATCGACGCACACCTCGATGCTGTGAAGGAGCTTGCCTAGATGGAAATGGGTCTCAACGGGAAGAACGTACTGGTGCCGGGGTCAAGCTCCGGGATCGGGCTCGCCATCGCTCAGGCGCTGGCCGCGGAGGGCGCCAACGTGGTACTCGCCGCCCGCCGCGAGGACGTGGTGCAGGCCGAGGCAGGAAAGCTGCCGTCCGCCGTCGGGATCGGGATTGATTTGACGCTCGATGGCGCGCCGGAGCAGCTGGTTGCCGCGGCGGAGAAGGCGTTCGGGCCCGTCGACGTGCTGATTCTGAACAGCGGCGGGCCGCCGCCCGGTGGCGCCGCTGATGTGTCGGATGAGCAGACGCTGGCCGCCGTGAACCAGCTGCTGCTGCAGCACATCCGGCTGACCAACCTGGTGCTGCCCGGGATGCGGGAGCGGGGCTGGGGGCGGATTGTCGCCGTCGGCTCCTCCGGTGTGCAGAGTCCGCTGCCTAATCTGGCGCTGTCCAACATCGGTCGTGCCGGGCTCGCCGGGTACCTGAAGACCCTCGCGGGTGAGGTGGCGAAGGACGGTGTCACCGTGAACATGGTGCTGCCCGGCCGGATTGATACCGACCGCGTGGCATCACTGGACGCGGGCGCCGCGAAGCGAACGGGCAAGACGCCCGAGGAGGCCCGGGCCTCGTCCGAGGCCACCATCCCCGCCGGAAGGTACGGCAAGCCGGAGGAATTCGGCGCAGTCGTCGCCTTCCTGGCAAGTGAGCCGGCCGGCTACGTGACCGGTGAACAGATCCGCTGCGACGGCGGACTGGTAAGGAGCTACTGATGATGAACCACACACTGCACCTCTGCTCTGTCACTGAGGGCCAGGAGGAGATTCCTGCCGTGGTGCACCCGCAGCGCGGTCTTGCGCTGGTCCGGGACCTGATGCCCAGCTTCACCGGCGATATTCGGGACGTCCTGGTCGAGGAACTGCTCGATCAGCTTGAGGCCGCGGCAAATGAAGCGAACGACGACGTCTTCCGGGACCCGGAGAGCGTCACCTATGGCGCGCCCTACCGGCACCCGCGGATGCTGTGGGGCATCGGGCTGAACTACGTGGAGCACGCCTCGGACCTGTCCGAGGGTGTGCCGGAGGAACCGGCGTCGTTCATCAAGGGCGATCACACGATCATCGGGCCCGGGGAGGACATCCCCATCCCGTCGCAGAGCGAGCGAACCACCGCCGAGGGGGAGGTCGCCGTCGTCATCGGGCGGTACTGCCGCAATGTGGAGGTGGAGGAAGCGCTGGACTATGTGGCCGGCGTCGTGCCAGTGCTGGACCAGACGGCCGAGGACATCCTGCAGCGGAATCCGCGGTTCCTGACGCGGTCCAAGAACTTTCCGGGGTTCTTCTCGTTCGGGCCGCGGATTGTGCCGCTGGCCGAGGCTGTGGGTGACGGGATGCTCGCGGACATGGAGGTGTCTACGGTGGTGAACGGTGAGGTGCTGCGGACCAATACCGTGGCGCACATGCGGTACAGCCCCGAGTACCTGATCAGTTTCCACTCGAAGGTGATGCCGCTGTTCCCGGGCGACATCATCTCCACCGGTACGCCGGGCGCGATCCACATCAAGCCCGGGGACGTTGCGGAGGCCCGGGTGGCACGCGTGGGCGTCCTCACCAACCCCGTGACGCAAGGAACCTGAGTTACAAGAGCACCACCATCGAGGGGGCGCTGAGAACGGATTTCCGGCAGGAAGCACGTAGCCAGCGCCCACTCGATGCACCAAAAGTAAGGAGATGACGATGGGCACGTCTGGATCTGGCCCTCTCGAGGGTGTTCGGGTAGCCGACTTCTCCCGTGTTCTCGCGGGACCGTATGCGTCGATGATGCTCGCCGATTTCGGAGCGGACGTCATCAAGGTGGAGAGCCCTGCCGGGGATGACACCCGGTCCTGGACGCCGCCCGTCGACGAGCACGGCGTAGGCACGTACTTCTCGAGCGTGAACCGGAACAAACGCTCAGTGGTGTGTGACCTGCGGACTGAGGACGGGCTGGCGCGCGCGAAGGAGCTGGCGCTGAGCTCGGATGTGATCATCGAGAACTTCCGGCCCGGCGTGATGAAGAAGTTCGGCCTGGACTATGAGACGCTGCACGCTCTCAATCCTGACCTCATCTACTGCTCCATCACCGGATTCGGTTCAACGGCGGGAGCCCACCTTCCGGGATATGACCTCCTGGTGCAGGCCGTCGGTGGGCTGATGAGCGTGACCGGGTCGCTGGATTCGGAGCCGAGCAAGGTGGGCGTGGCGCTGGTCGACGTGGTCACCGGGCAGAACGCGGCGCTCGGGATCCTCGCGGCGCTGCGGCACAAGGACGTGACCGGGCAGGGCCAGCGGATTGACGTGAACCTGCTGTCGTCGCTGCTGGCGGGGCTGGTGAACCAGGCGTCGAGCACGCTGGCCACCGGTGAGGCGCCCCAGCGGATGGGGAACGCTCACCCGTCAATCGCACCGTATGAGACGCTGGCCACCGCGGACGGGCCGCTGGCCGTGGCCGTCGGGACGGACCGACAGTTCGCGTCGCTGGTGCGGGTTCTCGGGGTGCCTGAAATGTCGTCCGATCCGCGATTTGAAACCAATACCCAGCGCGTTGCCCACCGCGACGAGCTGAAGTCGCGTCTCGAGGAGCAGCTCGCCAAGCGTCCCGCGGCGGAGTGGTCCGCTGTCCTGTCGAAGGAGGGCGTCCCGGCCGGGAAAGTGAACTCCATTGTGGAGGCGCTCCAGCTGGCTGAGGAGCTGGGACTTGATCCCGCCGTCGAAATGGCCGACGACGCCGGCCCGCGCACCAGCCACCAGGTCGCCAACCCGATCCACCTGTCCGAGACCCCTGCCAGTTACCGGCGCCTGCCGCCGCTGCTCGGCGAACACAACGATGCGACCTTCGCGGCGCTCTCGACCACCACTACCTCTCACTGAAAGTACGTAGAACCATGACTGTTGACCTTCTGTCCATCGACTCGCTCCTGTCACAGGAGGAGATTGACCTCCGCTCCACAGTCCGTTCCTTTGTGGATAACGAGATCAAGCCGAACATCGCCGAGTGGTATGACAACGCGGTATTCCCGCTGGAGATCGTGCCGAAGATGGCTGAGCTGGGGCTCCTCGGGATGCACATCAAGGGGTACGGCT
This sequence comes from Arthrobacter sp. PTI12, assembly GCF_056679915.1. Taxonomy (NCBI): domain Bacteria; kingdom Bacillati; phylum Actinomycetota; class Actinomycetes; order Micrococcales; family Micrococcaceae; genus Arthrobacter; species Arthrobacter sp. PTI12. Next base: position 3,296,696 of record NZ_CM155256.1, read on the forward strand.
GCCCGGGCCGCAGTTCGGTGGAGTACGGGTTGGCCGCGCTGGAACTCGAGGCGGGCGATTCCGGCCTGCGCACGTTCGTGAGCGTGCAGGGGTCCCTGGCGATGAGCGCCATCGCCAAGCACGGCTCCGAGGAGCAGAAGAACGAGTGGCTGCCGAAGATGGCTGCCGGTGAAGCTATCGGCTGCTTTGGGCTGACGGAGCCGACGGCGGGATCGGACCCGGGATCGATGGCTACCTTTGCTCGCCGTGATGGATCTGACTGGGTTATCTCCGGTGCCAAGCGCTGGATCGGGCTGGCGTCGGTGGCGCAGGTTGCGATCATCTGGGCCATGACCGACGACGGCGTCCGCGGCTTCGTGGTGCCGACCGACACGCCGGGGTTCACGGCCACCCCGATCACGCAGAAGCTGTCGATGCGGGCGTCGATCCAGTGCGACATTTCGCTTGAGGACGTGCGGTTGCCGGAGTCGGCGATGCTGCCGAAAGCCAAGGGGCTGCGCGGGCCGTTCGAGTGCCTGAACGAGGCGCGGTACGGCATCATCTGGGGTGCGATGGGTGCTGCGCGGGACAGCTACGAGGCGGCGCTGAACTACTCGAAGGAGCGCCTGCAGTTCGGCAAGCCGCTGTCCGGGTACCAGCTGACCCAGCAGAAGCTGGTGAACATGGCGTTGGAGATCAACAAGGGGATGCTGCTGGCGCTGCAGGTGGGCCGGCTGAAGGATGCCGGGACGCTGGAGCCGTACCAGATCTCCGTGGGCAAACTGAACAACTGCCGCGAAGCGATCGAGATCTGTCGGGACGCCCGGGCGATGCTCGGTGGCAACGGCGTCACGCTGGACTACTCGCCGCTGCGGCATGCGAACAACCTGGAGAGTGTGCGTACGTACGAGGGCACCGACGAGGTGCACACCCTGATCCTGGGCAACCACATCACGGGGACGCCTGCGTTCCGATGAGCGGCTCCTCCTCCTCGCCTGAACCCACCGGCCTCCGCCGCGGCCTCACCAGCTACGGGGACGCCGAGTTCTCGCTGTTCCTCCGCAAGGCATTCATCAAGGGTGCCGGGTATTCGGATGATGCGCTGGATAGGACCGTCGTCGGGATCGTGAACACCGGCAGCGGCTACAACCCGTGCCACGGCAACATGCCGGCGCTGGTGGAGGCCGTGAAGCGCGGCGTGATGCTGGCCGGCGGGCTGCCGGTGGAGTTCCCGACCATTTCGGTGCACGAGAGCTTCTCCTCCCCCACCAGCATGTTCCTGCGGAACCTGATGTCGATGGACACGGAGGAGATGATCCGCGCGCAGCCGATGGACGCCGTCGTACTCATCGGCGGGTGCGACAAGACGGTACCGGCGCAGCTGATGGGTGCGGCGTCGGCCGGTGTGCCGGCGATTTCGCTGGTGACCGGGTCCATGCTGACCGGTGGGTACCGCGGCGAGCGGGTTGGAGCGTGCACGGACTGCCGGGCGTTCTGGGGCAAGTTCCGGGCGCAGGAAATTTCAAAACCAGAGATCGACGACGTGAACTCGCGCCTGGTGGGCAGCGTCGGCACCTGCTCGGTAATGGGAACGGCGAGCACCATGGCGTGCATCGCCGAGGCGATGGGGATTGCGCTGCCTGGGTCGGCTTCCGCGCCGGCCGTGACTGCGGACCGGGTACGGATCGCCGAGCGGACCGGGACGCAGGCTGTTGCACTGGCTACGGCTGGTGTTGCGCCGTCCTCGATCCTGACGCCGGAAGCATTCCAGAACGGGCTGCGGATGCTGCTGGCGATCGGCGGCTCGACGAACGCGATCATTCACCTGACCGCTGTGGCCGGGAGGCTCGGCATCAAGCTGTCACTGGACGAGTTGGACCGGATGAGTGCCGAGACACCTGTGCTGGTGGATCTAAAGCCTTCGGGCAAGTACTACATGGAGGACTTCCACCGTGCCGGTGGTGTTCCTGCCGTACTGCGTGAGCTGGGTTCACTGATCAACCGCGATGTGCTGACCGTGACCGGGCGGACGTTGGGTGAAGAGATCGACGACGCCGGTCCCGGCTTCCCGCAGGACATCATCCGGCCGCTGCAGGACCCCATCTATCCGCAGGGAAGTCTTGCTGTGTTGCTTGGGAATCTGGCTCCGGGTGGGGCGATCATCAAGCAGGCGGCGGTGTCGCCTTCGTTGCTCGAGCATTCCGGACCGGCGGTGGTGTTCGAGAGCGCGGCTGACCTGGCTGCTCGGATCGATGATCCTGCGCTGGACGTCACCGCCGATTCGGTGCTGGTCCTGAAGAACATTGGGCCGGTGGGTAATCCCGGTATGCCGGAGGCCGGTTACCTGCCCATCCCGAAGAAGCTCGCCGCGCAGGGTGTGAAGGACATGGTGCGGATTTCGGACGGGCGCATGTCCGGCACAGCGGCCGGAGCGGTGGTGTTGCATGTGACGCCGGAGTCTGCGGTGGGCGGGCCGCTGCGGCTGGTGCGGACTGGGGACACGGTCACGCTCAGTGTGAGCCAGCGACTGGTGCAGCTAGAGGTCTCCGAGGAGGAGCTCGAGCGGCGTGCAGAAGAGCTCGGTCCTGCTGCTCCTTCAGTTCCCGAACGCGGCTACCGGCGTCTCTACGTGCAAGAAGTAACCCAAGCGGACGAGGGCTGTGACTTCCGGTTCCTCGTACACCCAACGTCGGCATATCCCTGGTAAAACAGTGAGGACAGGAAGGCTGTCCTCGTCATGTTGGCCATTCTGCAGACATGCAAGGCCGTTCAACGATTTCACCGATCGTTGAAGCAGTCGTGCCAATTTGGTGAGGTTTAAGCACTAAATGGCAAGCGCAAGTGCGGAACATCCACAGCTGGTTGGGCGCCAGAGACGATTCGATTAGGCTCCAGATGAAAGGAACTTCAGACGAGGTTTTGCCAGGCGCTGAGTGCGACGAGGACCCCGCCGGTTCCCACAAGGAGACCTCCTACCGCGAGAGTATTAGGTCGCCACTTACGTTCAGTCCAGCCAATAGCAGTGGTGCTTGCCAGCATTATGAGGATGCCTCCAGCTCCTGTCAGAGTCGCGCCGAGGGCGTTCGCTGCAGCGCTTCCGCCTTCACCACCTTCAATAATCATGAAGAAGTCGACTAGCCAGACGATTGCCGCAACCACCGTGATGACAATAAACGACATGACCTTTTCTCGTTTCGAAAGATTGCTTGAACCGCCAGGCTTGCCTGATTGAGCAGCATTCTGAAGCGATTGATGCGGAGCACCATAGTCCTTTGAAATCATTTCCCCCACTAGTCCGTACCGGTCGGCTAAAAGCCCTCCCGAGCATACCCACTCCACAGAAATCATCACAGGGCTGGGAAGCAACTTGCCGTCCGGGGGTCAAAGACCTTGTGAGGATTCGAATGTTGGGACGGCAATCGGCGGAGCGGGCCGCCGCGGCTGGTGAGGACACGGGACACAGTGACGCTGACTCGGGCGGCGCGCACACGAGCTTGGCCCTGCATTGCCGATAATCCAGAGCTTCGCGACCGGCGCCTCTACGTTGAGGAAGTAACCCAAGCGTGCGATGACTTCGACTTCCCTTTCCTTCCCTAGGAGCTTGCATGCCTCGGAACACGCCGAGATATCGGGCGGCTTTGCTCTCACCAACGGCGCCGGGATATAGGCTGCACCCGTCCCGAAGTCGTCTGCGCAAACCGCTGCAGTGAAGCCTCAGGTGGGGTCTTGAGGGCTGCAATGGGTTAACTGCATCTACCGAATACTTATTGCAGTACGAGGAGGTCTAGCACCACAAGAAGCTCGACCACCGTAAAGACCCCGTAGACGATGATGAAGGCCCATGGCGCCCATACCTCTCTCGACGTAAAACTACGGTAAAGCTTAGGATCCCGGCCCTCGCCAAGAGCCTTCCACTCTGCTCTGTATATCGCAACCGGAAGAAACTGCTCAATTCTATTTATGACTTTGAACTTACCGGTATTGAGTTGTCCGAATGAGATGATCAAACTGCGCCAGGCTAGAGCTAGCAACCCGCCGGTGATCGTGAGGATCATTAGAGCTACGGCCTGCAGTTGCTGGTCGGGACCATCGTTCAAAATGATGCCCAATGCTGTCAGAATTGCTCCATTTATAGTCAAGAAAAAGGTATTGACGCCTTGGCGCCTCGCTACCAATTTCTCGGAGCTATCCACCATCATCCTGTAAAGCTCAAAGGCAGGATCCGTACTCTTTATCCGTTTCGGGAGACCATGCGGAAAGAGGTCCTGATCTAGAGGATTTTCCTCGTTCACAGCTCGGCCTCTTGCGCGAGCGCGCGAATGGCGTCTACGTACGGGAGGTCGTGTGCAGCTACAGCGGGTGGTAACTCCTCGTAGGGGACGAGCGCCTTGTGGGAGGGATCGCGCGTGACCATCCACGCGACCCAGGCATTATGTACATCGCTCGCACCTACCGCCTGCCCCTTCGCTAGAAGGAGAACGGCATATATTCGAAACAGATCAACGGCATCCTCCTCCGGCAGATCCGACGTCGCGACGTGTGCGCGTATACGAGTCGCAAGGCGATCAAGATAAGTCATTCCCACGTACTAAGCCTAGTGGCGATTTGGTGGAAATCCCAGCAAATTACGTCCCCTGCAGGAATTCCGGCGGGAACGGCATACGTTTTGTCGGAGTAGGCTTGAATCCCAAAAAGAGAATGACCTTGGTTGAGAGTTTCCTCGATTTCCCACAGTACAGCTTCTGATTTATGTGTCGTAGGACCGATCAGAACAATCGTTCCTTTTGTTCGCGCAATTCGCTCAGCACATTGGGTCTTCCACGATGTATCCCACGGATTCTGAACTGAATAGTCAACAAATTGGACGCCGTTACGCTCGTCTTTCGCATGCTGCACGAGAAAATCCCGCGCCCATCTATCTTCCATCTCGAAACTTATGAACGCTCGTGGAATCATTGATATGTCTCCTTCAGGACTGATAATTGTTTCTATGCAATTGGTGCACATGGCCGCACGTCGAGGGATGGCAGGTGCTGACTATGCCACTTCCTCCCCACGAAACTTCTCGTACATTCCCATCGTCCGAAGCACCTCAATGAACTCCGGCAGCTTGTCTGAGGACAACAACCAGCCGATACCCTTCGCGTGCTGCTCGCCGGCCTCGATGATGGTGTCCTCGACAGTCCGGATAATCTTCGGCGAAGAGTAAAAGTCGGTCTTCAGATTCGCATTCGCTTGGCCGCGCAAGACATCGTTCTCCAGTGCCTTGTTCAGTACCGTTTCAGCAACCGACAACTGGTCCGCATCAGACAGCCCCGAGCCTTCAAAGAACCCGTTGACCTGCTCGATGATCTCGGCCCAGCGCACCTTCTGTGGATCATGCGCGGTCCCAGACCCAACCTCGCGAACGGGATCGAGCAGCTCAGCCTCCCCCTCGGCCAACCGCAGGTCGGCCTTCTGCAGCTTCTGAAGCTTGTAGTGGGTCATCACCACCTCAGAAAGGTCGATGCGGTCGCGGTTCTGGTTGTCCGCCCGAATCACCCGGATCAACAACCGGTAGAAAATGGACCGCTTCTCCAGATCCGTGTCCTGGTAGTCGATGATCTGCGAGAGGAAGTCGTACGCCCGGATGAAGCTCCCCAGATCCTTGCGGAACATGTCGAGCGCATCCTGGGCGGCCTTGTCCCCCGCCTCCACGGCAGCCCGGTACCTTTCGCGAAACACCGACCGCGCAGGAGCAACGGAAGCGTTGAGCTCCTCGTGACTGACCTTCCCAACCCACGCCGCAACCGCGCGCTCGACATCGCTGGAGTCGTAGATCCCACTACCGTCGAGCTTCGTTTGCAGGTCATGCACGATATCCCGATCCGTCACCCCAGAGAGCTCTGCCTCCGTGTGGTACTGCTTGAACGCTGCGAGGATCTCCTCCGGCTCGTTCACGAAGTCCAGCACATACGTCTGGTCCTTGCCCTCGGTCACCCGGTTCAGCCGGGACAGCGTCTGCACCGCCGAAATCCCGGACAGCTTCTTGTCCACATACATGGCCACCAGCAGCGGCTGGTCGAACCCGGTCTGGAACTTATTGGCCACCAGCATGATCTGGAACTCATCCGTCGCAAACGCCTGCGGCAGCTCCCTACCCTTCAGCCTCGGGTTGATGTTTGTCTCGGTAAACCCAGAAGGTCCGCACTCCGGATCATTCACCTCCCCGGAGAACGCCACCAGCGCGGCGAGGTCCCTGTAGCCCTTCTCGGCAATGTATTTGTCGATCGCCCGCTTGTACCGTACGGCTTCCTTGCGCGACCCAGTCACCACCATCGCCTTCGCCCGCCCCGCCAGGTGGTGGCGCACATTGGAGCGGAAATGCTCCACGATGATCGCAACCTTCTGGCTGATGTTGTACGGGTGCAGCTTCACCCACCGCATCAGCTCCTTGACGGCCTCCGACTTCTCAATGACCGCACCGTCCTGGTCATAATCCACCCCGTTGTGCGCCAGCTTGAACGCGAGCTTGTACGGCGTGTAGTTCTTCAGCACATCGAGGATGAACCCCTCCTCAATCGCCTGCTGCATCGAATACACATGGAATGGCCGCGGAAGCCCGCTAGCGTCCTTGCGCCCGAACAGCTCCAGCGTCTTCGCCTTCGGCGTCGCCGTGAACGCGAAAAAGGAAATGTTCCTGCTCTCTGCGCGGCTGGTCATCTCCGCGGCAAGAATATCCTCAGCAGTGATGACGACGTCGTCATCGGCTTCCGCACTCTCCTCACCTGTGGCGGTGAGGACTTTCTTCAAAGTCTTGGCGGCCTCACCGGTCTGGGAACTGTGGGCTTCGTCGGCGATGACCGCGTAGCTACGCCCAGCCAGTCCGGCGTTCTGCTCGATCGCCTGCAGCGCGAACGGGAAGGTCTGCAGCGTGACGCCGATGATCTGTCGGCCGGCGAGCAGGGCTTCCGACAAGGCAGAGGACTTCGAACCACCGGCGGAAGTGATTGCCTCGAACACCCCCTGCGTTTTCTCGAGCTGCTGCACGGCGTCGCGGAGCTGGCCGTCGAGGACCTTGCGATCGCTGATGACGATCACCGAATCGAAGACCTTCTCCCCCGCCTCCGTGTGCAGCGAGTTCAACCTATGAGCCGTCCAGGCGATGGAGTTGGTCTTGCCCGACCCGGCCGAGTGCTGGATCAGGTACCGGTGGCCAGGGCCTTCGGCGGCAGCGGTATCGGCGAGCTGGTTCACTGCCTCCCACTGGTGGAAGCGAGGGAAGAGCAACGACTTGTTGACCGTCTTCTTGCCCGTGATCGGGTCGGCCTTTTTCTCCACCTGCAGGTGCATGAACTTGCCCAGGATGGTTAGCCAGGAGTCGCGTTGCAGTACGCGCTCCCAGAGATAGCTGGTGGCCGAGCCATGAGGGTTGTCGGGGTTGCCCTTGTGCCCGTTATTCCCCATGTTGAACGGCAGGAACCGGGTTTGCGCGCCCTGCAGGTTGGTGGTCATGAAGGCTTCGCTGTTGGAGACGGCGAAGTGCACCAACGCCCGATGCCCAAAGGAGAGCAGCGGCTCCGCCCGACGGGTCTCCGGATCCACGGGCAGGCGAGCGGTCTTGTACTGGTCGATGGCGTCCTGCACCGTCTGAGTGAAGTCCGTCTTGAGTTCCATGGTGGCCACGGGCAGCCCGTTGACAAAGAACACCAGGTCCAGGCTCTTCTTGTTGTCCGCCGAGTAGAACACCTGGCGGACCACGCGGAGCCGGACGTCCGAGTAGTCGGCCACGGTTTTCGGGTTCAGATTGTCAGCCGGTTTGAACTGACACATGGAAAACGACGACGGCGTCACCTTGAATCCGTTGCGCAGCACCGCCAGGGTTCCGCCACCGTTTTCCAGCGGGGTGTCGAGGACCTTGGTGAGACGTTCGAGGATGCGCTTGAAAGACTTCGCCTGCAAATCCGGGCTGTGGGTGGGATTAACGATCTTCCGGAACTGCTCCGGCTGGGCTTCCTCCAACCAGGCACGGACGTCCGCGGGGTAGAGGGCGAGCTCCTTGTCATAGCCCTTGTCACCCTTGGTGTAGAGCCAACCATGGGCACCGAGGTACTCGCAGAGCTCGCGCTCAAATTCGGCTTCGTTGTAGATCGCCATGGCTATGCAGCCCCTTTCGCAACCGGGTGATCCCGAACGTCGATCTTCCCCGTCACCGCCGCCGAGATCAATGCAGCCCTGCGTTCCTTCGACAGTTCAATGGCTTCCTTGGCATCGGCGATAGCGGCGTCGATTCCGGCAGTCTCTCGGTCGAGATAATCGGCGATCGCGTGCTGCTCTTTCACCGGCGGGAAGGGCAGTTCGAAGTTGTTGAGAGTTGAATTGGTGAGCTGATTGATCGTTGCCGTAACGAAGAGCCCCATCTGTGCCTGAAATATCGAAGAATTTAGAACCCACGAAATGAATCGGTTGGCCGGGGAGCGCAGAACCGTCATGAACGCACCAAACGTCTGCCCCGCTGCTTCTTGAGTAATGACCGCGTTCTTCCCGATCAGGGCTCGACTTCCGTTTCGTGCGCAGATCAAGATATCTCCTTCCCTCGTCCGAATAGACGGTGGAATGGTGGTATTTACGTACACACTGTCCGCATAATGCAAGCGTCCGTCCTGAACGTTTCCCGATCGCAGTACCAAGACTCCATCCTGCTTTGCATCAACGATGTCACTGGGCGAATAGGTCAAACCGATATGAGTTGTGCCCACATGCTTAATTCTTGAGACAGCCCAGCCTGCGGGAACGTGGCCGAGCCATTCGACGCCGCTGTCTTTCATGGGGACGTTGGGGTCGAGGCCCTTGGTGACGGCCTGGGTGATTGTGGCGGCGCGTCGCTCGTTCAACAGCCCGGTGAGCTCCAGCTGATCCGCAATAAACGCGTCGATCTCGGCCGTCTCATGGTCGAGAAAGGAAGCAATCGCCCTTTGATCAGAAAGGTCAGGGGCTGGCACCGGCTGCCTCAAAGATTCAGGAACTTGAACGTACGGCTGAGCGGCGCCGCCCTTCAACCAAAACTCCTCGTTGTTCAAAATGTAATGGACAAACTTAGGAGACCAGTTGGGTGCTATGGCCCATGCTGACGTATTGGCCACGGTTCCCCATCGGCTGTGATCCGCGAGGAAAACCTTGCCGCATCTGGCGCCTACAGCGCTGAGCACGATACCGCTCCCAGCCGCGCCGGTCCTGCTCTCCGGCACCCAAACGTCCTGCCCAGAGGCGCTGTATCCTGGCACGAGCCCCCGACCTTCGGTCTGGCTTGCTTCCCCTTTGATCATCCCCGTGGAAGCCCGCACCGGGCGAAGCATGCGTTTCGCTGGGACCGTTCTGAAGGCCTTCATACGTGGACCTTTTCGAGGCGGGCTCGGATGCGACCGAGGACGGCGTCGAGGTCGGCGTCTATCTCTTCGAGGCTGCGCGGCTCTTGGTACTTGTAGAAGTGTCGGGTGAAGGGGATCTCGTAGCCGACTCTGGTCTTCGTTTCGTCGATCCAGGCGTCGGAGGCGAATGGTTTCACTTCCCGCTGGAAGTATTCGTGGATGTCCTCATTGAGGGGCACGTTTTCGGTGTCGCGCAGGTCCGGGTCCGCTTCGGCGCGGCCCTTGGCATCGGTGCAGACGCCAGCACTCTCATCACGCGCGGACAGGCCCATGGCCAAAGCCTTGTACTGCGCGGGAGTGAGCGAAAGTCCGGCGTCGCGCACCGCTTTCCGCAGCTCGGCAGTGAAGTCCTCGCGGCTGGTCCAGACCTTCTCCTGGTCCATGGCGACAAGTGCTTCCCGCAGCGTGGCGACCTGTCCCTCTCCCAGCTTCGCGATCGCCTTGACGGCGAGGGTTTCGCCGATCCGGTCTTCGGTGACGGCAAAGTTCAGGCGCAGGGGCCGCTCGACTGTGATGGTCCGGTATCCGAAGTCCTGGTTCCGGAAGATCTTGCTGTGGCTGCCGTCGTCGTCGTCATTTCCATACAGCTTCACCATGCGGTCGATATCCGCCGTGCCCAACTGCTTGCGCTTGGAACCGAGGCTCTTGCGCATTTTCTCGAAGAAGCTAGTGCCGTCGATGAGCTGTACGGTGCCCTTGCGCTCGGCGGCCTTGCGGTTGGTGAGGACCCAGACGTAGGTGGCGATGCCGGTGTTGTAGAACATGTCCGTGGGCAGTGCGATGATGGCTTCGAGGAGGTCATGCTCCAGGACGTAGCGGCGGATCTCGGACTCGCCTGAGCCGGCGCCGCCGGTGAACAGGGGTGAGCCATTGAGGACGATCGCTGCGCGGCCGCCGCCGTCACGCGCCGGTCGCATCTTCTTGATCAGGTGCAGCAGGAACAGTAGCGAACCGTCCGAGACGCGGGGCAGGCCGGGGCCGAAGCGACCGTCGTAGCCCTGTTCGCGGTGCTCCTTCTCGACGATGGGTTGAGCTTTCTTCCAGTCGACACCGAAGGGCGGGTTGGAGAGGCAGTAGTTGAAGGTCTTGCCGAGGTGGCCATCTTCGATGAGGGTGTCGCCGAGGACGATGGCGTCGACGTCTTGGCCTTTGATGACCATGTCCGCTTTGCAGATGGCGTAGGACTCGGGGTTGATTTCCTGGCCGGCGAGCATGAGGGTGGCGTCCGGGTTGCCGTCGCGGATCCGTTCCTCGGAGACGGAGAGCATGCCGCCGGTGCCGGCTGTTGGGTCGTAGACCGAGCGTACGATGTTGGGCTGGTGGAGGTCCTCGTCGTCGGGCGCAAACAGCAGGTCCACCATGAGGTGGATGACCTCGCGCGGGGTGAAGTGCTCCCCTGCGGTCTCGTTGGAGGTTTCCGCGAACTTGCGGATGAGTTCCTCGAAGATGAGGCCCATCTCGGCGTTGGAGACGTTGTTGGGGTGGAGGTCTACGCCGGCGAATTGCTGGACGATGAGGAAGAGCAGATTGTGGTCGTGGAGTTCCTCGATGCGCTCCTCGAGCTTGTACTTCTCGAAGATGTCGCGGACGTTGTCCGAGAAGCCGCGGACGTAATCGAGGAGGTTGTCGCGGATGTTGTCGGCGTCGCCGGTGAGCTTGGCGAAGTCGTAGCGGGAGGTGTTGTAGAACGCGTGACCGGACTTGCGCGGCAGGAGGACGGTCAGCGGGATGGCGCCGTCCTTTTTGGCGTTGTACTCGTCGAGAACTTGGCTCTTGGTCTCGGCCAGGACCGCGTCGATGCGGCGCAGGACCGTGAACGGCAGGACGATGGAGCCGTACTGGTGCGGGCGGTAGGAGCCTCTGAGGAGGTCCGCGATGTTCCAGATGAAGTTGGCGTAGTTGTTGGGTGCTGCTGATGGCACGGCTGTGTCCCCCGGTGGTTCTGTATTGCGCTTGGTGTCATGGTACCGCCGAGGTACCCCAGATCGACGGCCAAGGTCGCAGAAGCGCTGAGTGCTAGCTGCTGAAACCTCTCTGGAAGCCGAACATGTCGATGACCTTCGCTTTAGGTAAGCAACGGTCGGTGAGCTCCCCCTGGAAGTCAAGAGTGGTGAACCGCTCGGACAGCGTGTCGATCTCGCCCTGGTGTTCCGCGTAGAACTCACCGAGCTGAGTCAAAGACCGTGTCCCGACGGCGCGGAATGCGGCCTTGTCTGACTTCGTATCGGCCAGCGAACGAAATCCCTTCACGAAGTACGAATCGAAGGAAGGCAGCACTCCCCAAGTGCCCATCATCACTTTGGTGACCAGCGTTCTGGAGGAGCCGCCGTCAGGAAGGAGTGCAGTTCGGAGATCCGAGTACGCCCGAAGTATCAGTTCTTGCGTGTCCGGCTCGGGATAGTGCTGCGGTGTGAGTGCTCGCATCTCGGCGTTATATCGCTCGATGACGTCGACGGCGTCGGCATAGTGGCGAGCATTCGTCTCCCGAAACAGGTAGGAGGACCCTCTCAGCATCCCCCAACTCGCCAGATAGTAGCCAAGCTGAAGGCAACTCAACTCAAGGTTTCTCGAAGGGGTCAGACTGCTTTGAAAATGGTTGAAGCAGAAGTCCCAGCTACGTTCTCGGCCGTAGGTTCGAGTCGGGACCCCTTCACTGTGCCTAAGGAACGTTTCGACCGACTTCGTGATTTCGCCGTGCTTGAGCTTCCGCATGGTGAGCAGACTAGTTCTGTTTGTTCAAAGCCGCAGAGCCGCACGTCGATAAGCCGGGAGCCAGACCTTGGTTCGGCGCGTGACAAGCGTGCTAGGACGATAGGCTGGCCAGCAATGCAATTTGCAGCTTGAACAGAGGCCCGGGGGCGCAACGTGGTGAACATGTGGGGTATTCATAACGACGCTTTGTCGAGTGAGCTCGTAGAAGAAGGATTCGTCAGCATCGGATGGGACGCTATCCCGGATATCCGCTCCATCGGGAACGACCGCGAGCTCCTGAAACTGACGCTTGAGCGTGCGTACCCGGAAGCGAAAGCCGGCGCCATCCCAGTATGGGCAGGGATCCTGCGACGCTTTGCTTTCGAGATGCAGAAAGGCGATATGGTCATCGCCCCGCACAAAGCGGACAGCACTCTGAATTTCGGCGTCGTCACCGGCGACTACGAGTATTACGCCGGTCTCCAAGTGCACCCACATCGCCGAACTGTCCGCTGGATAAAGACAGGCGTATCCCGCGGGCTGTTCCCGCAGAAGGCACTGTACGAAATCGGCTCGGCCATGACGTTATTCCGAGTCAAGAAGAACACTGCCATATTCCAAGGCTTCCTGGAATCTGGTGCCTCAGACGTTGCTGTGGAAGAGCCGGACGAAACCTCTGTCGAGCGAGCCGATGATTGGGTTGAGACCGAACCCAGCGCTGCTCGCCTGGATCAGTTCACCCACGACTTCATACTGAAAACACTTCTGCAGGATCTCTCTCACGAGGAATTCGAGTACTTCACGGCTGACCTTCTACGCGCGATGGGCTACCAGGCCCGGGTGACCCCTTACTCCTCCGACGGCGGGGTCGACGTTATCGCGCATCGCGACCCGCTCGGCTTGGAACCTCCCGTGATCAAGGTTCAGTGCAAACACAGCAGCGCACAGCAGTCCCGGCCGGATGTTCAGCGTCTGAGCGGCACTCTGGCTCACGGTGAACTTGCATTGTTCGTGTGTCTCGGAAGTTTCAGTAAGGATGCAGTGGGGTACGAACGAGAACGCCAAAGCCTGCGCCTTCTCACAGGTGCAGACGTCGTGAAGCTCACGCTCGAACACTACGAGCGGCTCAGCTCGGAATGGCAGAACCGCATACCGCTCCGTCAGGTTTACGTGGTGGATCGAGCTGCAGAAGGACGCTGACACCCTTGACGCCGTAGCGAAGGAACTTGCCTCGACTAGATCAACTGCGCCAACGATTTGATCGAAGCCAGCATCTCCTCAGGGCTCCGATCAAGATCAACGGCATGGCAGTGAATCCGCGTACCCATCCCCATGATCTGATGAATGCGCGGTTTCTCCTCGCCGCTCGCATAGATCAGATGCCCATCCGACAGTCCGTAGCGGACGCAGTAGGCAAGCATCTGATACACGTCAGGGTTCGGATACTGCTCGAAGCGCACCGCCTTGTATTTGGCGTCGAGTACGGCTCTCACTCCGCCGCTCTGGGACCAGACAATGTCCGGGCGGAGAGCGAGAAGACTACCCTCATCCAAACATTCCCCGGTCCGCTGCAGCTCCACCACTCCCCCGCGCCCCTCCAAAGAAGCCTTCAGCGTCGCTCCAAGGAAGTCCTCGAAGATCTGCCACATGTCGAAAAGGTAGGCAGTTGCTGCTGTGTCACCCGCGCGGTGTTCCACCGATGCGTATCGAAGAATCAGGGAAGCGAGGCCCAGAGCGTTTCGATAGTGCCTGTTCAGCCGAGTGAAGTGCACTTTCGGAACTGCACTTCCCCCAGCGAGGCTGCTCACGCCGTCGAATCGGTTGAGCAGGTGCCGCAACCGTCGCCGCTCGGACATGCCGATCGCAGGTAGTGACAGGAGTATCCGCGCCGCCGATCGCAGCATCCTGTTTTCTGGGATGTCTTCCGTATATTCATCGACGATGATTTCGGCCGGCAGGACGAGCCCTCCACGCCGGGTGATCTGTGCCGATAGATCGAGCCGGCCGCGAACCATCGACGATGATTCCTCACGGGTCTGGTATCCCCTGATTAGTCCTCGGCTGATAGCCGATTCGCTGTGGATTAGGAAGGCCCGGACGAGTGCCGGTAGTAGCGACTTGTCTTCATCCACGGCCACCGCATGGTCCAGCCAGAACTCCCGATCGAGCGCATACCCCATCATGAAGAACAGCCGCCCTACCGGCACCTTCGGCCGGATCTCAATTTGCAGGCCAGCGATCTGGACAATGCCCACCTTTCGAACGCGCTCGACACGCCAGGAACCGTCGGGCTGCGGTTTAAAGGTGGCTACATCGAGACCGGCCAATGTGATGGCGACATCAGCTGGCAGGCACAGAACCTGCGGCTGCTGTGTCTCTTGAAGGACAATTCGTTCCATTAGAATGTCTGCGCATCCGGCTCCAGCGTTTCCCGCTCCTGTGCGTTCACCACACCTGCGTCTCCCTCTGTCGCCTGCGCCCGTTGTTTCAGGACGGCTCGTAGTGCAGGAAGCCCATACTTTTTGCTGAGGTCCAGCCGTTGACCATAATGATGCTCTTCCAATAGCGGCATAATCTCGTGTTCCCATACTTGGCGCAGAGTGTCCTCATCCAACCGCTTGTCCTTGGGCATCAGGTATGACGGACCGATACGGAAATCCGGGTCCTCGATCATCAAATTGAGTTGCTTCAACAGCGGGGCAGCTTCTTGATTCTGCTGATTCGCAGCCAGCCAACGGGGAAGTACACCGGAGACAGGCTCGATATCTGGATGGAGCTCGACGAAAGCGAACCTTCGGCGCATTGCGGCGTCCATGAGCGCGATAGATCGGTCGGACGTGTTCATTGTCCCGATGATGAACAAGTTCTCTGGTAGCTCGAACGGCTCGGAGCTGTACTGGAGGTTGATCTGTCGACGACGGTACTCAAGGAGAAAGTAGAGTTCGCCGAATATTTTCGCCAGGTTTCCGCGGTTGATCTCGTCGATGACGAGCACGTAGTTGTACTCGGGATGTTCTAGAGCCTCGTCGACCATGCGACGGAGGGGGCCGTGGGTGAGCTTGTAGCTAAGTTGCCCGTGTTCGTCGGTGACAGGGCGATAGCCCTCAAAGAAGTCCTCGTAGCTGTAGCTCGGGTGGAACTGGACGAGGCGAGTGTATCTCTCGTTTCCCGTGACGTAGTCGGCGATAGCCATTGCGAGGTACGTTTTGCCTGTGCCGGGAGGACCGTAGTAAATCACCTGCCGACGCCGCTCCAGTAACTCCAGTTGTTTCTGAAGCCATGGGACCGGGATGTGCACTTTCTCGGCGAGTGTTTGCGAAGCTGCGGGGAAGGGGCGTCGGCTCAGTTCCGGAGCCACCGGAAGTTCGTCCTCTTCTTCCTCGCTGTCACCTCGGTTCGACTCATCACTACCCGATACGCTGAATGTCGGGTCCCACTTTGTCCGGTATTGCTCGTCGTAGTAGTCGACATGGGCGTCAGTTTTCTGCTGGAGAGCAATTGTGATCGCAAAGAGATCCCGATCTATGTCCCCGCTCGTTCCTGAAATTTCTCCTATGAACGTATCCCGAATCTGCTGTTTCTTTACCGCAGAGAAGACATTGATGAACGACTCTGGATGAACGAGGTACAGCAAGGCGCTGCGCTGAGTGGGGATATTTTTACCGGGAATGGAAAGCACGAAGCGCTTCCATGCCCAAGGGTCCATCAGCAATTCATCCTGCTCCTCCGGATCCTTCTCCAGCCAACTGCCAAGCAGGTTCAGGAGCAGTACAACTGTCCAGTACTGATCGTTCACCATGGTCCGACCCGGGTTGGCGACACCCGCGCTGAACGCCGACGCTATCTCGGCCGGAACCTGCACAGGGTGTCGCATAGTGTTGAGCGCAGTCGTCACACGTTCATCTTTAGCCCGCTTGCCGATCGCCCGTGCCAATGGTAGGAACTGCCAGGTGATGATCTCAGCCATGAGGAGGCGCGCGTCGTCGGACACTGCTTCCATCTGTTCCGGCAATTTCTCTTTGAAGAGCTTGTCTGTCTCATCAGGCGTATCAATGAACGCGCGTTTCAGTTCCTCGAAGCACTCCTTCACCCACACCGAACGCCCCGGAGTGAATACAGACTCGTTCTCGCGCAAGCCACGTTCCACGAAGAGTTGCGCGACCTCCCGGATGCGGTCCTCGTCCGGGCTACGCGAAACGATCGTTGTTCGAAGCGCTTCAGCACGGTCCGCGAGACGCGTCTTTCGCTCAGCAGTGAGAATGCGGCGTAACTCTCGACGCAGCTCAGCCGAGTCGGGAAAAGTGTCTAGAGCAGCGATGCCGGCTTCCGTAATGCGCCAAACGCCATCCTTTTTGGTGATCCACCCCGCCCTCACCAGACTGCTGCTCTCGAAAGAGAAGGCAGCGTCACCGCGGAGTGTTCCACCCGAGAGTTGCCCCATTTCGTGGTCGCTAAGGGGTACGATCTCACGGACGCGTGGGAAGATCCCATCCTCGCTGTTGACGTTTGGGATACCGGCGCGATTCTGTTCCAGAAGCTTCAGCGCTGCGTAAATGCGAGCCCAAGTATTGTTCTTCGGCGTATCTAAATCAGACAATTCTTCCCCTTAGTTAGAACGGATCCCACCGCTGGGCAGGGACTGTAAATGCTGTTACCCGCGGCGGTTCTCTCCGAACGGATTCCACGCGTCGGCGGTATAACTCAGAAGGGCGCCCTGCCGCGCGCCCAAAAGCGTTTCCAGTCTCCCTTATGCCCCGTGGCTTGGAAGTCATCCATGTCCACGGTTCCGAATGGGTCTTCGAGATAGCGAACTTCGTCCGCAGCCGTCGCATCGGGATCTACCTGGACAAGCGCGAGACGATACCGCGGTCTAGCATTTTTCCCGGTAATGACCTCGTTATGGGTGACCCAGAAGTCAGTCGCTCCGGTAAGGCGCGCGGCGACCTTGATGCGGTACGTCTCCCCTGTAGCTGAGTCGATCGACAGAATGTCGTAACCGGGCGTGGCGGACGCCTGCACCTCGGGGAGCCGCCCAATGGCGCGCTCACGAGAGAGCACAAGTTCGATGCTGCGACGCTGAATGGAGGAAGATTCCACGCCTCGCGCTGGCGTACCGTCTGGCAACTCGGAGTCGAGCATCGCAGCAGGCAGTACCAGCGCAGCCGCGACGATGAGCGGCGGCTTGGTGGACATCTTTGCCTGCTGGTCGATGAGTTCGAGCCGGCGGTCGAGGCGCGCATGAAGGTCGTTGGCTTTGCGGGTCAAACTCTCAGATGACTCCTTCGGCTTCTCACCCAGGTTTTCCCTTTCGGAAGCTGCCACCGCGTCTGAGAGGATGCGTTCAATCTCGTGCTTGAGGCGCGATTCGACCAGGGCTCGCTGCTTCTCAAGCTCGTTCCTCCGACGAGGCTGCACTTCCGCGAGGTAATCCGGTAGTTCGTTCTCAATAATCCAGCTGACAGCTCGGGATTCCGCGTTATGCAACCAGGGAAGAGACTTCGCCTGCTGGACAGCGGCGGATTCCGGAGCAGCGGTGCAGTCGAGGTAAGGCGCTGGACCGGCGTCGACAACGGAGCCGTCCTCACCAACATAGGCATACCCGAATCTTCGCGCGACCGAAGCACCTAACGAATCCACGACCTCTTCGATGACGCCCACCAGCAGGCGGGGATCTTCGATGGTTCCTGAAACGAGTACGGTGCCACGGTTGAGAATGCCCGCCAGGGTCGTGACAGTATGTTCCATCACTGAATCATGGAGAGGGTGCCCCGGCGCAAGTAAATCGGCGTTTGCTCTCTCGTCAGCATGTACTCGATCAAGATCGAAAGTGACGCGCTCATATCGGCTGGCCGTGGGGCCATATTTGCCGTTACGCAGCACGGGCGGAACGTAGCTAATCTCATACCGCCCCTTTTCACGCCTTACGATCTTCCCCCCGAATCGTGTGAACGCCTCCTTGAACGCCAACTCGATATAGTGCGGTTGGAGACGTCTGGCGCGAGCTTCATCCATTGCTGCTCGGAGCTTCGCGAGATCCGCGTCGGATAAGTGCTCCGTGGCTAAAGCACGTTCAGCGAGGAGCTCGTCCAACCCCTCGGAAACGCTCTGGTCAATCACTCGATGCATACGCGCCTTAGTCTCAGGCAATTCGCCGTAGCGAATCGCCTCGATCAGCAACTCGCGCAATGGCGTGTCGGAAAACGCCGAACCCAGGACGTCGAACACGTTGCCACCGTATGCTTTGCGCTGCTCCTCGATCTTATTGAGCAACGCGGTGAAGACTTCGCCCTCGCGGGTATTTGCGGCTACGAGGTTCCACAAGCGGCACACCTCTGTCTGCCCGATACGGTGAATACGGCCGAATCGCTGCTCAATGCGGTTGGGATTCCATGGCAGGTCGTAGTTGACCATCAGATGGGCGGCCTGGAGATTCAAACCCTCACCCGCAGCATCCGTCGCCAACATGATTTGGCAATCGGGGTTCTTGGTGAACTCCTCGGTTACGGCGCGCCGTTCATTCCTACGCACGCCACCATGAATTGCGACGACAGCACCAGCTCGTCCAACGAGCTGGCTGATGCGCCCCATGAGATAGTTCAACGTGTCGCGGTGCTCGGTGAAAATAATGAGCTTGCGCGGCTTGCCATTGGAATCGAGCGGAATGACGTTGTCCTGAAGTATCAGGCTTAGTTCTGCCCACTTCTTATCGTCACCTCGGTCGCGTACTCTCCGCGCGACCTCCGCTAGCGCGTTGAGTTCGACGATCTCCGTCTCGAGCTCGGCGATCGTTTCTGCGGCCGTAGCAGCGTCGACCACATTTTCCTCAAGTTCCTCAAGATCCTCAGCGGAAATCTCGTCGTCGTCGATTTCGGAAGGCATGTACTTGTAGGGATCCGGGCGCAGGACGTCGCGATCGTCCCGATAAGTCGCATTTTCGATGCCCCGTTTGGTCAGTGCTAAGCGTTCTGCCCGGCGAACAAGGCTGCGATGAATGGCCTCCGGACTGGACGCGAGCCGCCGCTGCAGGACCGTCAACGCAAACCCGACCGTATTGCGCCGCTTTCCATCGAGCTGCGCTGCACGATTCATGCCGTTGCGGACATAGTCGGTTACCTGCTGGTAAAGCTCGTTTTCCAGCTCGGTCAGCTCATATGGAATTGACTCCGCGATGCGTTCCGGAAAAAGCTTACGACCTTCAAAGGTAAGGAGGTCTTCCTTAACCATCCGACGCATCACGTCACTGGTGTCGACCGAGGAGAAGCTTTTCCCCGCGAATCGGTCCCTATCGAGCAGGCTCAAGAAGAGCTGGAAATCCTCCTCCTTGCCGGAATGCGGTGTAGCCGTCATCAGGAGGAAATGACGGGCAATATCCCCAATCATCTCGCCGAGTTGAAAACGCTTCGTCTTCTCGAGTTTGTTGCCAAAATAGTGGGCTCCCATACGATGTGCTTCGTCAACAATCGCCAAATCCCAGTGACTGTCCCGCAACTGTTGCTGGAGGTCCTCATTTCGGGCGAGCTGATCCATGCGGGCGATGAGCAGCTGATGGTTTTCAAAAATGTTGTGGTTGAGCGTCGTATCGATCATCTGCGTGGTCAAAATTTCGAACGAAAGACCGAACTTGAAGAACAGCTCGTCTTGCCATTGCTCGACCAGACCACCAGGCGCCACGACAAGGCAGCGTTGAACGTCCTCACGAAGGATTAGTTCCTTAATGAACAAGCCGGCCATGATCGTCTTACCCGCCCCAGGATCATCCGCAAGCAAAAAGCGCAGCGGAGTTCTCGGCAACAACTCGCCATATACAGCGCGGATCTGGTGCGGGAGAGGCTGAACATTACTCGTTGCAACCGCGAGCATCGGGTCATACAAACCAGCAAGCTTGATTCTCTGAGCTTCGGCCACCGTTTTGAAGTCGATCGAAGAGGCGTCAAAAGGGCGACTCCCCGACGTCGATATGGCAAGCGAGTCCTCGTCGCGACGAAAAACGACCCGTTGCCCGAGCTCGCCGGAGGACGTCTTGTACGTCAACTCAACCGCGTCCGGACCGTGGGGCTGTCCGAAAATGACCTGCACAACTTCGTGCGGTACGACGCCGGTAAGTTGCAGGCCCGAAACGAGCTCCTCTAGCTTCATTTGGTCCCCCCACTTTCGCGTACGATTCTATCCAAACTGTCGACTGCGTGTCGGACCTCGAATAACTTGAGAGTACTGCCAAGGGGGCTCAATGAAGCGCGCCGAGCGCCAACACCTGGGCGCAATCATTGAAGAAGTGAGTGCCTGGGTCCATACGGGCCAGGAAATCCGATGGCTTGCTGGTCATCTCCCACTGTCGGCGTCCGTTGGCTTCGCCTCGGGCGATCACGATCTCCTGGTCAAAGCGGACCAAGCGGCGGCATCGGGTGACCTCGACGAAGCCGTGCGATTGACACAACCAACTTGGTTCGAGGGAAGAAAGAAACTCCAGCCAGCATATGAGGCCGCTGCGCGACTCGGCCTATTCCGCGATTGGTACCACTCAATCGGAGGCCCCCAACGTCTTGAATCGCTCCATCAAGAAGTCGCAACTCGGATGGTCACCGAGCGGGACGAACTGTACAACGTCACCAGCGCAATGCACGCCGCAGGACGTAGTGCATCAAAGATGCTTCGTGCCGCCTCCCATCTGCCGATCACGCGAGAAGGCGCGTTAGGAGACGCCGAACGCGCTGATGGAGAAGCTCTTCTCCAGCTCCTTGACGAGCAGCATGATGAAGCGATGAAGCTTCTCGACAGGTCAACGTGCACCGAGACCCCTTGTTCCAAAGCACACGCCGCCGCGAATGTGCTTGCCCAGGCGCACGCCCGAGGGCAGCAGGTTGGAATGTTTGAACGCCTGACTATTGCGGCCAACCGCGTGACAGCCCAGCTGTCCTGGGAACGCTTCCGAATGACCAAGATTTTGGATGACCTAACAGTTTGGTACGCGGCGGCGACGCAAACCGAGTTCGATACTGAGCATTTGCCGCTTACCCGCGCGGACGTCCTATCCGATTCCGAGGCGGCTGCACTCCACTCTCTCAAGCAGGTTTCCTCCGCGGATCTCGAGTACGCCCGGGTCTCCGATACAACGCTGTTGTGTGAGGCCGGACAGTGTATTTCGTTTCACGAATCGACCGCGCGATTGGCGGCTGTCCACTCGCGGCTCGACGAGCGCGAAGGCGGCCAGCTATTACTCGCCGCTGCCGAAAGGCTCTCATCTATGCGGGTGAGCGAGCGCCAACAACTTCGAGTCGCTATAGAGAATGTAGGTCACTGGCAGGAAGCAGCAACCCGGGTACTAGAAGATGCGGAGCACTTGCCCCTCACCAGAACAGGAGCCGTTTCCGACGCCGAAAAAAATGCTGCAACGACCATTCGACAAATCTTCGATGAGTACAGTGCTCATGCAACAGAGCTGCTCCATCCGATCCGGTGCCAGTCAGACCGCTGCGGTGACGCTCATGAAGCAGCATCTTCGCTGCATGAGGCGTATCTAAGGCTCCTCGAGTCGGAAGCTGGGCAAACAGTCGTTGCGGCGCGCACGCGCCTTCAAGGGCAGCTCGTCACTGAGCGTGAAGAGTTAGCGATGTTCCACCAAGAGGTCTTGAAATGGCCGAAGCGGATAACACGCATCCGCGGCACGCGACTAGACGCCTTAGCCAACGTAAAGGCAGAGGTCGAACGGCTCACTCAGGACTCCACGTCCATCAAGATCAACCGCACGGCAATGAGGCTGCTTCCTTTGCGTAAAAGCAGCGAAGCATTGGTCGCCAGCCTCTGCATACTTCGTGATGCCTCGCTTACGTCCAAGGACAACGAGTTTCTGAGCGATGCTGCAGCCTTGGCCCAACGGGTCATCTCAACTGTCAGGTCGGATTTCGATACGAATTGGGAGTGCAGGCGGGACGCGGATTGTAAGAGTGGTCATGAGGTCATTTCGATTGCCTTCGACGCGGCAGAGTCAGTCGAATCACAACTTACTCGGCTCAGCGCAGACACCGACGATATGTCAACGGATTTAGATCAGCTACTCGACCCCTCCCTCGGCCTGATCACCTATTTGCCACCTTCATACAAACTCGACGAATTGCTGCCTGGCAGCCTCACCAGGCGAGCGCGCAGCAAGCTGCCGCTCATCATCAATGCAGAGGGCGTCGCAAAGGAGGCAGCAGCCAAAGCGCGTGCAGCCGCCGACGAAGCTCGTGCTGTGGATGTAGCCGAAGCGCTTCGAGCGATGGACCTAGATGTCCTGCGGAAAGCAGCCCCGCAGGCTAAAATTCGCACGTCATCCCTCCAAGCGTATGACCTGCATAATGTTTGGGATGTCCTGCAATTTCAGGATGCGTACTACTTGGATTCCTTGCCCGGTCTCGGTGAGGCCTCGGCACGTGCGATCACACAGGCAACTCTCCGTCTCTTTGATGCTGTGCGAGAAGAGACCCCCGTCCGCATCGATGTAAAACGAAAGAGCGAGGCGACCGCGGCGTTGTTGGAGTCGCTCCGTGGCTGGAGCAATGCACGGAAATTCAGTCCAACCGAAGACGAAGTCGCGGTGGCAGCCGGTCTTTCAAAACTTACAAAGAAGAAATTCAGTCTTGTGGCCGGGCGTGTCCTCGCTGTAGTTGAAGGCGAAGATTCCGAAGGGCGACCCTCTGTCTCGGAGGTCCTCACGGACGCGTTGGAACGTACCGCCCCTCCTCCGAGCACCGACGATATTTGGACCGATTTCCTGTCACGACCGGCTGACTACTTCGGCATGCTAACCGAACTCGGGTTCATGACCGAGGACGAAAAAAGTATGCACGGCGACCTCCCAGAAGAGATCGTGGAAGCCGTTCGCGCCAAGGAACTGAAGCGGGACTATCTGACCGCTTCTCTCCGTACCTATCAAAGCTTTGGTGCCCGGTTCGCTCTCGTGCAAGAGAAAGTGGTCATCGGTGACGAAATGGGATTGGGCAAAACTGTAGAAGCACTCGCTGTACTCGCCCACCTTCGTGCACGCGGTCAGTCTCATTTCCTCGTCGTATGCCCTGCGGCAGTCGTCAGCAACTGGATTCGCGAGACGGCCAAGCATACAAAGTTGAAAACTTCGCGCCTGCACGGGTCGCTGTGGGAGCGAACCTATGCGGCGAAGACTTGGATTAGAAATGGAGGTGTCGCCATCACCACATACGATCTTTTGCCCTGGGCAAAGGCGCACCTCAGCGAGGTGGATCTGGGGTGCGCCATATTCGACGAGGCCCACTACATCAAGAATCCCAGGGCAAAACGTTCGCTTGCCGCGGCAGAGATCATCGATTCGATCGATTACGCGATCTTGATGACTGGCACGCCTTTGGAAAATAGCGTCTCCGAGTTCCGCAATCTGATCGGTTACATCCGTCCCGACCTCTCGGAAGATGCACCAGAATACTTTGCGACAGCTTTTCGAAAGCACGTGGCACCTGCTTACCTCCGCCGCAACCAGGAGGATGTGCTCACCGAGCTTCCCGAGATAGTTGAGGTTGATGAGTGGATGGGAATGTCGGCAGCTGACGAACAGGTTTACCGCCAGGCCGTAGCGGAGGGCCAATTCATGCTGATGCGACGCGCTGCTATGTTGTCGGAACAATCAATGAAGATCGACCGGCTCCTACAGATCGTCGAGGAGGCTGAAGCCAATGGACGGCGCGTGATTGTTTTTTCATATTTTCGCGAGGTGTTAAGCGAAGTTGCCCGGCTCCTACCCGGGCAGGTATTCGGCCCGCTTACCGGCTCTGTCCCGGCGGCGGATCGGCAGGAACTTGTCGATCGCTTCTCCCAAGCTGGGCATGGCGCGGTTCTCGTTGCACAAATCACTGCAGGCGGCGTCGGTCTCAATATCCAGTCGGCGTCCGTCGTGGTGATCTGCGAACCGCAGATCAAGCCCACAATGGAATCGCAAGCAATCGCAAGGGCTCACCGCATGGGTCAAACCAACACCGTGCAGGTACACCGGCTACTTACTGAAGACAGTGTTGATCAGCGCATCCGCGATATTCTTGAGGTCAAAATGCAACTCTTCGATGAGTTCGCCCGCGACAGTGTCATCGCAAAACAAGCTCCTGACGCTGTCGACGTGTCGGAAGTCGAAATTGCGCGGATGGTCGTTGCTGCCGAGCGGGAACGACTTGCGATGGCATCGCGCTAGTAGATAGCAGGGTACGCGTGGCGCGAATCCGAACTCAATCCCATTCGGCGCCCATCTGCAGAAGGGCAAAGATGCGCACAACCAAGGATTTACGGGGCTTCCCGGCGCATCATGCTGCGAGAGCCGCCCAGTGAATGCATCGACAGCGGACGCGCAGAGCCCCCTCTGGTGGCAGGATGCCGTCATCTATCAGGTCTACCCGCGCTCCTTCGCGGACGGCGACGGCGACGGTGTGGGTGACCTCTCGGGCCTACTGACCCGCCTGCCGTACATCGCATCGCTCGGCGTGGACGGGATCTGGATGACACCGTTCCAGCCGTCCCCGCAGGTGGACCAGGGGTACGACGTCAGCGACTACCGCGGCGTCGACCCGATGTTCGGCACCATGGAACAGTTCGACCAGCTGCTCGAAGCCGCCCACGCGCTCGGCCTCCGGATCTTCCTCGACGTGGTGCCCAACCACTGCTCGTCTGAGCATCCCCTCTTCCAGGCCGCCGTCGCCGCCGAACCCGGCTCCCCGGAGCGGGCGATGTTCCACTTCGCAAACGGTCCCGGCATGGACACACCACCGAACAACTGGCAAAGCGTCTTCGGCGGCAACGCCTGGAACCGCGTGAACCCCGGCTCCGACACCGACCAGGAGTGGTACCTGCACCTCTTCTCCCCACAGCAACCGGACTGGAACTGGCGCAACCCGGCGGTGGGCGAGTACTTCGAAGGCGTACTCCGGTTCTGGTTCGACAAGGGCGTGGACGGGCTCCGCATCGACGTCGCACACGCCCTCTTCAAGGCTGACGGACTCCCGAACGCAGCCAACGCCAACTCCGTGGTCGACGGCCTGCGCTCCAACCCCCAGGTCTCCGACCAGGAGGAAGTACACGACGTCTACCGGCGATGGCGCAGAGTCGCCGACTCCTACTCCGCGGAGCGGGTGCTCGTCGGCGAGGTGAATCTTGACCCCGACCGCGCTGCCCGTTACACGCGGCACGACGAGATGCACCAGGCATTCGCGTTCGCTTTCGTGAAGCTGGGCTGGGATGCCGCTGCTTGGGCAGCCGTGGGTACCGAACTTGAGGCAGCCCGCAGGGAGCACGGGGCAGCTCCAACCTGGGCGCTAGAGAACCACGACATCGTTCGCTCGGTCACACGGTTCGGCGGAGGTGAGCGCGGAGCACTGCGAGCACGTGCCGGCCTGCTCGCCGTCCTCGGGCTTCCCGGCGGCGCGTACATCTACCAAGGCCAGGAACTCAACCTGCCCGAGGTCGATGTTCCGCTGCATGCCCGTGTGGATCCGATGTGGCACCGGGGCGGGGTGTCTCGCGACGGCGCCCGCGTCCCGCTGCCCTGGACGATTGATGCGGACAATGCGTTCGGCTTCTCTCCCTCCCGGGCTGCGGAGCCCTGGCTGCCGACGCCGGTGGACTGGGGTGAGCGGTCCGTCGAGGCGCACCTGAACGACAGCGGATCTACCCTGCACCTCGTCACTACTGCCCTCGAATTGCGGAAGCAGCTGCGCGAGAAAGAAATCCTCTCGGCCGACGACGGCGGCACCTGGCGGGTCGAAGACGGTGGCTTACTGATCTGCGAGCGCGGAGAGCAGTTTCTGCTTGCCGTCGCCATGGGGGAAGAGGCGTGCCGCCTTCCGGACGGAAACGTGGTGCTGGCCTCGTCACCCCTGACCGCGGAGGGGCTCCTCCCGCCCGACGCCGCGGCCTGGGTCCTCAGGGGTTAGTACCTCGCCTTCAGGATCGCTGCCCAACCGGTGAGCAGTTCCCGCGGCATACTGATCAGCGTCTGAAAGACTGTTCCGCGTGACTTCACCTCGCCCCGCTTCCGCTAACACAGCCCATGACGACGACGGCGCCTCCCAGCACTGGCTCTTCGCCTACTTCACACCCGAGACGGAGGAGGACGGCGAGCAGGTCCGCTTCGCCGTGAATGCCGGCCCGAATGCCAAGAGGTGGACCGCCCTGAATGACGGCGCCCCGATCCTGACCAGCGACGTCGGCGAGCGCGGCGCCCGAGACCCGTTCATCTTCCGCGACCACACCCGCGACAAGTTCGTGGTCCTCGCCACCGATCTGCGGGTCGCAAGCGACGGCGACTGGGACCGTGCCGAGCACCGCGGCAGCAGGTCAATCCTCGTGTGGGAGTCCGATGACCTGATCACGTGGTCGGGCCCGCGGCTAGTCCCCATCGCACGGGAGGACGCCGGCAACGCCTGGGCGCCGAAAGCCTTCTGGTCCGACGAACGCAGCGCTTGGCTGGTGTTCTTCGCGTCATCGCTTCCGAGCACCGGTGAGGAAGAAAGCGACTACCAGCGCATGTTCGTCACGGAGACGGCCGACTTCACCAGCTTCAGCGCACCCGTGCTGTACCTGGACCTCGGCAAATCCGTGATCGACGTGATGTTCCTGCAGCTGGGCGACTGGTGGTACCGCTTCTCCGCGACCTCTCGGCCCGCCGGCAGCCCGGAGCAGGACGCATTCGTCTTCATCGAACGCGGCCGCAGCCTGCTCGACCCAGACTTTGAGCCCTGGGTAGTAGCCGCTGGAAAGGGTGACATCAGGCAGGGTGAGGGTCCCGCCGTCGTCCTGCCTTCCGATGGTTCAGCCCCACTGCTGCTGATCGACGAATTCGGCCTCAGCGGTTATCACCTGTTCGAAGCCGCTGACCCGGAGCTGCGCCAATGGAAGCACCTGCACGACGCCGTCCTGCCGCCACGTGCGCGCCACGGATCGCTTCTGGCGATCACCCCAGAGGAACACGCTCGGTTGTTGGGGCGACCGGGTGTCTAGCGGCGCTCAACCAGCCTCCGGGCCCTGACCATCATCACTGCCGACGGCACCACTTTCCCGGTGAGATAGGTGGACAACCTCGAAGGCGACGTGCCGAGTTGCTGAGCGAACTCCGCCCGAGTCAGACCGCTGCGCGTCAAGTACGCGGCAAGGTCCTGCGTGACCTCCTGGCGCTCGGCATCCTCGGCGTCCCGCACTGAATGCCGGAGGATGCGCGAAAACAGCGCAGACATGGCCGGACTCTCCGTTACTGCCAGTACTTCCTTGAGTTCCGCTGCCACTTTCCCGCGAGGGCTCGCTGTGACGGCTTCGGCGATCCGGCGCCAGTCCCGGATGTCGCCACGTTCGACCGCTGCGAGCAGACCCTCGAACCCCCACTGATCGACGGGTGCCTCGGGATCGATATTCAGATTGCGAAACTTCAGCATCACGCCTCCTCTCCAAGGACCATCTGTTCTGCGACTATCTGGCAGGTTTCCACCGTGGCGCCCCAGTCCTGCCACCGGCTCACCAGACCCTTGTAGGAGCCAAGCTGCTTAGTGGTCCGGGAATCTTTGGGTGAGGGCGCGGATAGCTGGCGAACCACCTGCGACCTCACTGCCGCACCGTCCCGGTTCTGATCGGCGTAGTACTCATCCATGCCGTTGAGAACCCCGGCTGCATGCTCAACCCCCACCGTTTCGGCCAGTGCCGCCACGTCCAGATAGTCCCTTGTCTGGTTTCTGCGGGTGATGAGGAACGCTTTGATCCGTAGGGTTTCATCCCGGGTAGGGACCCTCACCGAGGCGCCGGACGCGAGCTGCACCTCTGTCACTTCAAGTGGGCGGATCCGGATCAGCTGCCGAAGACCGGTTTCGATGCCCCCAAGCTCCCCCAGGATGATCTTTCCGTAGGTGACCCGGTTAGTCGCCCAGCCCTCGTCGGTCTCCAGCGCGTCGAGGACGACGTCGAAATTCTCGCGCAGCCCGGCGAGGACATGATCGTGGTCGTAGGAAGCACGGTGTCCGGCGTATACGGCGGCGGCGCTGCCGCCAACAAGCACCGCATCGGGGACAAGCTGCTGGAGCTTGGCTGCTGACTCGAGGACCTTCTGAAGATCGGGATGCAGGTCGCCACGCACAGGAGACGAACCTAAGGACGGCTCTCTGTGGTCCTGCTCGCGGGACTGGCCAGCATCGTTTGGATTGCCACGCGAGTGGTTTGCATGGTCATTAGCCATGCAAACATCTTATCAAATATGACAATTAGTCAGGAGATGACGGTCGGTGCTATGTGCATCTGGAAAAGTTGTGCACGCCTCATTCCCCTCGAAGAAATGGTACGCTTTCATGTACCACTCGCAAGGAGCCGACCAATGTCCGCGATCACAGCAACCGATGCTCGACGAAACCTGTTCGGACTCATCCAGCAGGTGAATGAGGACCACGCTCCGGTCGAAGTCGTGTCTAAGCACGGTAACGCCGTCATCATGTCCAAAGACGATTACGACGCGATCACTGAAACTGCTTACCTGTTGCGGCATACGAAAGGTGCTGAGCGGCTGCTCGCCTCCCTGGAACGTGCCCGACGCGGGGAGTTCGAGACTCACGAACTCCACGACGCGTGAGCCGACAGCTCGCATTCGACCGGGACGGGCGGGAAGACTACACCTACTGGCAAGGCCAGGACAGAAAGACGCTGAAGCGAATCAATCTGCTGATTCAGGATGTCTTGCGCGACCCGTTCACCGGCACTGGCAAACCCGAGCCACTCAAGCACATCCTGTCGGGAGCCTGGTCCAGACGAATCGATGAGGCACATCGCCTGGTCTACCTCGTGACTGATACGTATATCGTCGTGTTGCAGGCCCGCGACCACTACTGATCCACAACCGCTGCACGCTGGCCCCCGGTCACCACGCGAGAGGAACGCGCCTTGGCATTCACCGTCCGCGGACGCACCGTCCTGATTACCGGCGCCGGAATGGGCATGGGAAAGCTCTATGCCGAACGCGCCGTGCGCGAAGGGGCAGCCGCCGTCGTGCTGTGGGATATTGACGAAACCGCCCTCCAGAACGTCGCGGCCGGCCTTGCCTCAAGTACGACGGCGGTTCATACGCATGCGGTCGACGTCGCCTCGGTGGAGTCGATCACCACAGCCGCGGAGTCCGTCCTGAACGACTTCGGCGCCCCGGATGTCCTCATCAACAACGCCGGAATTGTCCGTGGCAAATACTTCTGGGACCACGACCACCACGCGGACATTGACCTCACGCTCCAGATCAACACCGGCGGCCCAATGCACGTCACCCGTGCGTTCCTGCCGGCAATGATGGAACGCGGAACACCCGCGCGAATCCTCAACGTAGCCTCCGCTTCCGGCACACTCTCGGTTCCCCGCATGAGCGTGTACGCGGCGTCGAAATGGGCGGTCATCGGCTGGAGCGACTCCCTTCGCCTCGAGCTGAAATCCACTCACCACCCCATCGCCGTCACCACACTCATCCCCAGCTACCTCAAAACCGGCATGTTCGAAGGAGCCCGCGGACCGCTGCTGACCCCGCTCATGGAACCGGACTACGTGGTGGACAAAGCCTGGCGCGCAACGCTGGCCGGAAAGGCCCGCGTCCAGCTGCCGTGGACGGTCCAGCTCGCCGGCACCCTCCGTAACGTCCTGCCGCAAGCAGCCTGGGACTTCGTCGCCGACCGTGTGTTCAAGGTCTACAGCTCAATGGACCACTTCACCGGCCGGCCCACGCCCGCAACCACAAAGGACAACAGCCGATGAGCGCCGCCGCAATCCTGCAAGACCACAAACGCTACTTCCACACGGGCGCCACACGCCTCGCTGAGTGGCGCAAGGAACAGCTCCAGGCCCTCCTGCGTCTGCTCACCGAACGCGAAGACACACTCACCGACGCCCTCGAAAAGGACCTCGGAAAGAGCCGCACCGAGGCCTTCATCTCCGAGGTGGCGGTGGTCCGCGCGGAGACCGACTACGCACTGAAGCACCTTGACCGCTGGATGGCGCCCGCGAAGGTCAGCGTGCCGCTCGGCCTGCAACCGGCGAAGGCCTGGACCCAACCCCGGCCGCTGGGCACCGTGCTCATCATCGGCCCGTGGAACTACCCGCTGCAGCTGGTCCTGGCTCCGCTGGTCGGTGCGCTCGCGGCCGGCAACACAGCGGTCCTCAAACCCAGCGAACTGGCACTGGCCACCTCCAGCGTGCTCGCCGAACTCGTTCCCCAGTACCTTGACCGATCCGCCGTGACCGTCGTCGAAGGCGGCGTGGACGTGAGCACCGACCTCCTCGCCCAGCCCTTCGATCACATCTTCTACACCGGCGGCGAGCGCGTCGGCAAGATCGTCATGAAAGCGGCCGCCGAGCACCTCACCCCGGTGACGCTGGAGCTGGGAGGGAAGTCTCCCGCCGTCGTCGTCTGTGGTGATCTCAAGGCCGCCGCCCGCCGCATTGCCTACGGCAAGTTCATGAACGCCGCCCAGACGTGCGTGGCACCGGACTACATATTGACGACGCCGGCTGCCGCCCCCGCGCTGGCGCTGGCACTTTCGGA
Organism: Arthrobacter sp. PTI12; assembly: GCF_056679915.1. Lineage (NCBI taxonomy): Bacteria > Bacillati > Actinomycetota > Actinomycetes > Micrococcales > Micrococcaceae > Arthrobacter > Arthrobacter sp. PTI12. The sequence continues at coordinate 3,327,314 of NZ_CM155256.1, forward strand.
GGCAGTCCGGGAGTTCTACGGCAGCGATCCGCAGACCTCCGGTGACTATGGGCGAATCATTAACGACCACCACTTTGACCGGTTGGTGACGCTCCTGGACGACGGGACCGTGGTCGCCGGCGGAAAGCACAACCGGTCCGAGCGGTACATAGAACCGACCATCCTGCGCGACGTCGACCCCGCCTCCCCGCTCATGCAGGAGGAAATTTTCGGTCCGCTGCTGCCCATCCTCGAAGTGGAAGACCTCGACGACGCAATCCGCTTCATCGGCGAGCGCCCCCACCCGCTCGCCGCCTACCTGTTCAGCGACCGGGACGAGCACCTCGACGCTTTCACTGAGCAGGTGCAGGCCGGCGGCATCGCGCACAACGTTTGCACCATCCAACTTGCGGTGCCCGGGCTGCCCTTCGGCGGTGTGGGCGCGAGCGGGACCGGCAGCTACCACGGCCGCCAGTCCTTCGACACGTTCAGCCACCTGCAGCCGGTCTTTTCCAAGCCGACGGCGGTGGATACCCTCAGGCTCGCCTACCCGCCGTTCGGTGCGCTCAAACGGAAGCTATTGCGCAGGCTGCTCTGAGGAAACCGTCCCGGCTTGCTGAGACGGCTCCACCGCTTCACGTGATCTGAAGCTCGCGCTTCACGAACGCGGTCAGCAGTTCCCGTGCCCGGTCCACTGATATGGATGTCCGGCGCGAATAGCACTGGACGACGAGACCATCCACCATGGCTGCCGTCGTTGCTGCGAAAACCGCGGGGTCCTCGCAGGAGAAAGCGCCTTCGGCGACCCCGCGCTCGGCAATTCCCTGCAGTGCAGCCCGCCACGCGTCATAGTGCTCGTTCATCCAGCTGCCGTAGCTGTCATCGCGGGCAGCCGCAGCCCAGAAGTCCAGCCAGATGAGCCAGTGGCGCCGTGTCTCCTCATCGGACCCGAACAGCCCGTCAAGGAAGAACAGCAGTTCCCTGCCCGGATCCTCCGAGCCTTGTGCGGCCTCCCGCAGCGGGAGGTAAAAGCTTGCCGTCTCGGCCTTGACCACCTCCATCAACACCTCGTCAAGGCCCTTGAAGTGATAGGTGATGGTACCGGGGGAAACGCCGCATGCCTGGGAGATATCCCGGATTCCCACGTTGAACAGGCCCTTGTCAGCGATCACGTCACGGGCGGCATCGATCACCAGCTGCCGCCTCACCTCGGTGGGGTGGCGCTGACGTTCACCGACTGTCTTGGCCCGTGGCCGGCCGGCAGGTTCCTGCGTGCTCAGTGCCATCACTCGTGCTCGCTTCCTTGCCACGCGGACGTCCGAAGTTACGCGGACGTCCGCGCGATCTGCTTGTCGAAAGTTTTCTCGAAAAACACTTCGTCACCCTTATAGGTGGTGACCGAATGGCGCAGCACATAGTGTTCCGCAGTTGCGGTCACCGTAGCGCTGGTCTCAATCCGAACGGACCAATCCTCGCGCTCCATGCTGATCTTCCACCGTGATTCGGCAGAGGCTGACAGTGGATCGTCTTCCTCGATCCGGTAGATCTCCACTGCTTCCTCCCCGTAGTGCAGCCCGTCGGGGTAGATCCGGTTGCCGCCGAAGTTCGGATCCACGGTCAGTGTCCAGGAGCCCGTCGCGGGCTCATAACGGACTTCACGTTCCGGACGCGGTTCAAGAACCGGTCCGGGCTTGATGTCCAGAGGTGCTGACTGTTCGGCCTCCTCGAAGGAGACTCCACCTGCAGCGATGACCGCCGGATCCAGTACGTCCAGGCTCAGTTCGGAGCCTGGAGCATCGATAGTCAGGGCGCCCTGCTCCCCATGCGGCCAGATCCACGGCCAGTAGGTGTTCGAGAGCGCCAGCCGCAGCTTGTGCCCTGCCGGCAGTTGCCACGAGATTGCCCGCAGTTCAATCTCGGCCTCTACGAACTCGCCCGGAACGACGTCCTCCGCGTGGTCCATTCCGTTGCGTTTGCACAGGTTGATTGCTCCCCGGGTGATCAGGGTGCTGGAACCATCCGGTGCCACATCGCACAATCTCGCGAACAGATTGCTCCGCCGCGCGGTACTGCTCACGCGCAGGCGCAACCTGGGGAAACCAAAAATGTTCAGGTTTTCCGTCAGCTCGGGGGTTTCGAACACGACGGAACGCCCGTCCTCGGACCGCTGATCCGGAGGCAGGTCCGAAAGGTTCCCATAGGGAAACCACCGCGCGGCGTCAATGCCGGTGTGCTGCGGAGTAGCCACAACGGCCAGCTGCGCGGCATTGGTCGCAGTGCTGCGGAGGTCACCGGCAAGGTTGAATGTTGCCGTGTCCACGCTTTTTGACGGCCAGGACTCAAGCCCCACCCAGGTACCGGTACGCACCGGGTAGTGGGTGGCCGGACGTACGGAATCCTGGTGGAGTGCTCGCAGCGCGGGCTCGGCCATGATGCCGGTATCGATCCCCTTGAGCCAGTAGTCCCACCAGCGCAGGGTCTCCTGGAGGAAGCCGATGTTGGGGCCGGGGGTCCGTGCGATGTCGGGGTATTGGTGGGACCACGGGCCGATCAGGCCCTGCACCGGCCCGTCCGAGCCCGCAACCAGGCGCAGCACAGCGCTCCGGTAGGGATCTGCCCAGCCTCCGACAGCCATGACAGCAGCCGTGACCCTGGAATAGTCCTCGCAAACAGATCCGCGACGCCAGTACTCGTCGCGCTCCTGATGGCCCATCCAGGTTTCCGCGAACGGCTGAAGACCCTCCAGCCGTTCCTTCCACATGCTTTCCCACTGGTCGCCCACCCGCCAGGGTGCCGGTGGCCGGCACTGGAAGGCCAGCATGGTTCCGGCCCAGGAGAGCATGTCGATTCCCAGCATGGCGCCGCCGAAGTAGTGAACATCATCGGCATAGCGGTCATCAGTGGAGCAGACGGTGACCACGGCTTTGAGTGCCTCGGGTTGTTCGGCGGCGATCTGCAGACTGTTGAAGCCGCCCCACGAGATACCGAACATTCCCACCTTGCCCGTGCACCAGGGCTGCGCCGCCAGCCACTCGATAACCTCCACGCCGTCGGCTTGTTCCTGCGGGTGGTACTCATCAAGCATGATGCCGCCGGAGTCACCGCACCCGCGGATGTCCACACGGACGGAAGCGTACCCATGACCGGCGTACCAGGGGTGGCGCTGGGCATCGCGCGGCGCTGTCCAGTCGCCGCGGCGATACGGCAGGTACTCCAATAGGGCGGGAACCGGATTACTGATGGCGTCCTCCGGCAACCAGACGGTGGCCGCCAGCCGGGTGCCGTCACTGAGCGGGATCAGGACGTCCTCCATAACAGCGACGCTATGGGGGAAAACTGTTCGGATCTGCAAAGGAACCTTTCCTGGAACGCCTACAAGGAGCACAGTTGATAGCTGAAACAATCTAATTACCGTACTGTACAAATAAGTGCTGGAACTCGGCTACTGTGGGCTCATGACCGATGCCCTGGCCCCCGTTCGCCGCGCCCGGACCGCTATTGACGACGTCGCGGACGCCTTCTTCCTGAGGCTGCTGGAGTTCAAGCCGGAGCTGGCTACTTCCCTCGGAATCCCCGGCTACGGGAGCGGGTTCTTCGACTACTCCCCCGCCGGCCAACAGGACTACGCCCAAGCCATCCAGGAAACACTTGCCAAGCTGGATGGTTTCAACCCAGTTGACGACGTCGATATGGTCACCCTGGACACGATGCGTGAGCGGTTGGGTCTGGAACTGGAGTTCCTCGCCACCGGTATCACCGAACTGAACAACATTGAGTGCCCGTCCCAGCTGATCCGGAACGTCTTCGATCTCATGCCCACAGAGACGGCCGAAGACTGGGAGCGCATCGCCGAAAGACTCGAAAATGTGAGTGGCGCCCTGGACGGGTATATTGCCTCACTGCGAAAGAGCCGCGATGAAGGCCACGTCGCGGCTGCCCGGCAAATCAACGCCGTCGTCTGGCAATCGCGCGAGCATGCCAAAGACAACGGCTACTTCAAGTCCCTGGCAGCGGAGGCGGAGATCAAGGACAACGAACTCGACGCCGGGACCCGGAGCCGGCTCGAACGCGGCGCAGCAGGCGCCGCAGCAGCGTACGTAGATTTCGCGGATTTCCTCGAAACCGAACTGCTGCCGACAGCGCCGGAGAAAGACGCCGTCGGGCGCGCCTACTACGAGCTGTGCTCGCGGCGCTTCCTGGGCGCCGCCGTCAACCTCGACGAAACCTATGCCTGGGCAGTGGCTGAGCTCGACCGGCTGATTGCCGAACAGGTGGAGGTGGCCGGCCGGATCAAGCCCGGCGCCACGATCGAGGAAGCCAAGGAGATCCTGAACGCGGAACCCGCCCGTCAGCTCAAGGGCTCCGCTGCCCTGAAGCAATGGATGCAGGCTACAGCGGACCAGGCCCTGGCTGACCTCGCCGGGGTGCACTTCGACATTCCGGCACCCATGGACCGCCTGGAATGCATGATCGCGCCCACCCAGGAGGGCGTGATCTACTACTCCGTTCCCTCCGATGACTTCAGCCGCCCCGGGCGTATGTGGTGGTCCATCCCGCCCGGCGAGGACGAGTTCACCACCTGGGCCGAAACCAGCACCGTTTACCACGAGGGGGTGCCCGGGCATCACCTGCAGTACGGAACGGCGACCTACCAGAGGGAGCTGCTGAACAACTGGCGGCGCCACGCCTGTTGGGTCCCCGGCCACGGCGAGGGCTGGGCACTGTATGCCGAACGGTTGATGCTGGAGCTGGGCTATCTCGCTGATCCCGGTGACCAGATGGGGATGCTGGACATGCAGCGGATGCGCGCAGCCCGGGTTGTCTTCGATCTCGGGGTGCACCTCGAGCTGGACGTTCCCGAGCAGTGGGGCAGCGGGACCTGGACCCCAGAGAAAGGCTACGAGTTCCTCACCCGGCACCTCGATATTTCCGAGGGTGCCCTCGAGTTCGAGTTCACCCGCTACCTCGGGTGGCCGGGCCAGGCTTCCTCGTACAAAGTCGGTCAGCGGCTGTGGGAGGAGATCCGCGCCACCCGCGAGCGGACCGACGGCGAGGCCTTCAACCTGAAAGCGTTCCACACCGAAGCACTGAACCTGGGATCGGTGGGGCTGGATACCCTGCGCCGGGCCTTACTTCCTGGGTTCTAGCGGTGATCTACCAGCGGAAGATCCAGCCATAATGGTGCTGTATCTGCCCATCAAGGGGGCGGATGCCTCAACCATCCCACTTGCGCCAGTCGCACTCTGAATAACCGGATGTGCTTGCCACTACGTAAGGAACTCCCATGATCCGCAGCAAAGTAGAACATCGTCCCGCCAGCCGACCAGGCAAACTCGCAGCGGCTCTGCTGGTGGTTGTCGGCTGCTTCCAGACACTCTTGGCTGCGGGCGCGCCGTGGGGCAGAGCAGCATACGGAGGTGCCCATTCGGGCGTCCTGCCGCAAAATCTCCGCATCAGCAGCGCCGTCGCTGCTGCGATCTATACGGGACTGGCAGGCGTCGCGGGAACACGCCTGGCACCTACATCGATCCGCTCCCGGTTCATGTACGGCACGAGTGCCCTAATGGCGGTGGGAACCATACTGAACGCGGCCTCGCCTTCACGGGTAGAGCGCGCCATCTGGACGCCGGTGACCATCCTGCTGGCGATCAACCTCTGGCGCGCAGCCAAATTGGATGCCACGGCCATGCGCGCAACCGACAGCGGCCAGCGTGCCTCTCAAGTGTGAACCGTTAAGCGGCAACCGTAATCAGCGGTCGGACTTGGGCAGCACAATCCACAGAATGATGTAGACCAGCTCGCCGATGCCCACCAGCCCAAAGATAATGAATCCGAGCCGGACCAACCACTTGGGCAGACCGAAACCGGATGCGAGAGCCGCGCAGACTCCTGCGATGAGTTTGCCGTTACGGGGACGTGTCAGTGTGCCAGCCATGCGCGCGACTCTACGCCGCTCATGGTCCGGAGGAAACCCTGGGGCGTTGCCCGGTGTAGCGGACCGGATTCCCCAACTACTAGCTCCCATCCCGCGTGTCGCCGTTCAACACGCGGATGAAACGCAGCTTTCCCGGCAAGAGTTGGGGAATCCGGCCCGGCACCCAACGGTCCAAGCGCCCTAGAACTGGATCCCGTGGCTCAGTCCACCGTCCACAAGCACGTTGGCGCCCGTGGTCCGGCTCGACTTCGGGCTGGCGATGAACACCACCGTGTCCGCGATCTCCTGCGGCGTGCCCATCCGGTGGGTGGGGTTCAGGCCCATCGCCATGCTGAACAGTTCGGGGTTGCCCTGCTCGATCTGCTCCCAGACACCGCCGGGATGATAGGTGTTCCCGGGTGAGACTGTGTTGGCGCGGATGCCCTGTTCGGCAAGCTGGAAGGCAAGGCCGGCCATGTACGCGATGATCGCTGACTTCACTGTGCCATAAGGCCCTGAGGCGAAGTCCACCTCCCTGCCGGAGACACTCGAGATGGCGGTAATTGACGGCGACTTGCTCTGCTCAAGGTGCGGCATCGCGGCCTTGACCAGGCGGACGGTGCCCATGAGATCGACGTTGAGGGAGGCTTCCCAGTTTTCCTCGGTATCGGGGATCGCCAGTGCGCTGACATTGCTGATCACCATGTCGATGCCTCCGAACCTGGTCGCCGTATCGCTCACCCAGCGCGCCACTGCGCCGCCATCACCGACGTCGACGGCGGTGCCCACCACAGTGTCCAAGCCAGACCCAGCGCCTAAGCCGCCCCCAAGATCCCTGCCCACCGCTTCCCGCGTGGCTTCGACGTCGGCAGCGGTCCTGGCGCAGAACGCGACATTGGCCCCCTCCGCCGCGAACGTCTCCACAATCGCGCGGCCGATTCCCTTCGTTCCTCCGGTCACAAGGGCGGTCAGCCCGTTGAGCTGCAGATCCATCTGTAGTCCTTCCTCGGTGCCTAGATTCCGGCGCTACGGTTCCGCAGGTCGGTGTGGACGCCGTCGTAGGCGCTGGCTGTCGGGAACAGCGACTTGGCAGCCTTCACAACCACGCTGTAGTTGGCGTCCACGGCGTTGGCGATCGGTGCCTGCGCCGTCTGGGTGAGGAGCTGATAGGCGTCCATGGCGTGCAGCCCGAAGAGTTCGACGAACCAGCGCACCATTTCGAGCTGGCTGATCCGCCAGGAATCCTCCATCGGTCGGGACGAGCCGACTGCCATCCAGTGGCTATCCGTCTCGATGCGCGGCCAGGCCGGGGCCCCACCCTTGATCAGCTCCACGATGATCGTAGAGTCCATGGCGCCCTCGACGGCGGTGCCGCACGCCTCGCCCTCACCCTGCCGGTAGTGGCCGTCGCCGATCGAGAAGAGCGCGCCCTCGACGTTTACTCCGAGGTAGATGGTTGAGCCCGCCTTGACCTCCGGCGAATCCATGTTCCCGCCGAACCGCTCGGGGACCAGGGAGGAACGCACTTCTCCTCCGGGCGGGGCAACGCCAACCGTGCCGAGCATCGGCTCCAATGGCAATTGAACCTGGAAATCGCCGAACCGGGATTCGAACCCGACCGTATTGCGCTGGGAGTCGACGTGGTAGATCCAGGTGGTGTCGGGCAATGGATCCTGCAGGAGGGCGGTGCGGTCGGTGCTGGTCAGGCCTCCGAAGAACGGGATGGTGGCGGAAGCACCCCAGGTCCTGGCCGGCGTCAGGTCGACGATGTGGAGGACGAGTGTGTCTCCCGGTTCAGCACCCTGAACATAGAAGGGCCCGGTCTGCGGATTGACGAAGCGCAGGTCCACCTTCTCGCTGGACAGATCCTCGACGGAGGTGAGCGCGTGGTTGAAGGCGTCCTCCGACCAGAGCTTGAGGACCGTTCCCGGCTTCACCGTCATGACAGGGGGAGCACCGCCGAAGGTATAGACGAGCTGGTCACGCGACGGCCTATACTCGACGATCTCCATGACTGGATGCTATGTCGGGGCCCTCGGGCCTACAAGGGTTTGGCGGAACTGGGCGCGGAACGCCCGAAATCATCCCTTTGACGGTCGAATGTGAACTCGATGTGTTGAGACCATGGAACGCATCCAGTGCACAGGTGGAACATGCAACAGGGGGAATTCGTGAGGGGCACTCGAACACAAGGTATTGGCGCAGCGGCGGCAGCAACGCTATTGCTTGTTCTGACCGGCTGCGGCAGCGAATCCGCAACAGCGCCGGCACCGCCAACCCAGGGCAACGTCCTGGACGCCGCCGAGGTGCTCACCGACCAGCAGGAGCAGGAGCTCAACACACTCATCGACGATCGAAACCGCAGCACCGACGCCGCGCGGGTCGCCGTCCTGACCGTCGAGAACGCCAGCGGATCCATCGAGGACTATGCGCGCACTGTCGCCACCGAGTGGAAAGTAGGAGACGACGGCGCCAACAACGGAGTGCTCATTGTCGCCGACACCGCAGAACGGGAACTCCGCATCGAAACAGCCGACGGCGTACGGGAACAGTTCTCCGACGACGAGGCGGAAGACGTGGTCGAGGATGTCCTCGAACCTGCCTTCGCCGACGAGGAGTACGCGCAGGGCCTCACCGAGGCCGTCGAGCAGATCTACCTGTACGCAGACGGGCAGGAGCCGCCCAGCGATCCCTTCGCCTGGGTTCTGCCAGCCTCAATCGTCGGCGCTATGGTGGCCTTTTTCGGCATTGTGGTGGCTGTCATCGTGCGGGACAGCCGCCGTCGTCGTCGTCTTGCTGACGAGGAAATCCGCGCCGCGGAGGAAGCCGATCCGGACCTGCACCTCACCGACGAGCAGCGTGAGGCCTACCGTAAGTACCGGTACAACCATCGCAAGGACGACGCCGTCACGAACCCCGCCCTCTGGCTGCCCCTGTACATCGCCAACCCTGCGCTCTACTCAGGCGGAAGCAGTGGAACCACCTCGGGTTCCTCCTTCAACGGCGGCGGCGGCTTTACCGGCGGCGGAGCCTCCGGAAGCTACTAGCCGAGTCAGTCGCTGCGAGTAAACTGGGGCGCATGACCGGGCAGGATCCGGCCCCGGAACGGGCCGCTGCGGTTACCCAGAACGACGACGCGACGGACAGCCGCGATGTCACGGACAGCGACGCCGTCGACACCTCGCTACGCAGTCCGGAGGAACGGTCCCGTACGTTTTGGGGCATCCTCCTCAACACCGGCGTTGCAAACATCACCACCAGTTACCTCTGGTTTGCCCTGACATTCTGGGCCTACCTGGAGACGCGAAACGTGATCGCCACCGGGGTGATCGGCGGTGCCTACATGCTGTTGATCGCGCTCTCGAGCATCAGCTTCGGCACGTTTGTGGACCGCTACCGCAAGCTCTCGGTGATGCGGTTCGCCGGAGCTTTCACCCTGGGCATGTTCCTGCTGGCCGGCGTCATGTTCCTCTACACGCCCGGGTCCAGCCTGCTGGATCTGACGCAGCCCTGGTTCTGGGTCTTCACGCTGATCATCCTGATCGGCGCGGTTGTGGAGAATCTGCGCAACATCGCCCTGTCCACGACCGTCACCATCCTCATTGAGCCGGACCGCCGGGCCAACGCCAACGGCCTGGTGGGGATGGTGCAGGGGTTGATGTTCATCATCACGTCCGTTCTCTCCGGTTTGTCGGTCGGGCTGCTCGGGATGGGCTGGACGATCGTCGTCGCCCTGGTGCTGACAGCGCTTGCCTATGCGCACCTGCTCACCCTGCGCATGCCCGAGGAAGTGCGCGCCGCCGCCACGGATGCCCATGGGAGCTTTGACCTGCGCGGCTCCTGGGCCGCCGTTCTGGCGATCACCGGTTTGTTCGCGCTGATCCTGTTCTCCACGTTCAACAACTTTGTGGGCGGCGTCTATATGGCGTTGATGGACCCGTACGGCCTGGAACTGTTTCCCGTGGAGCTGTGGGGAGTGTACTTTGCACTCGGTTCGACCGGGTTCCTCGTCGGCGGCGCCCTGATCGGCAAGTTCGGCCTCGGGGCCAATCCGCTGCGAACCATGCTCACCGCCGTCGTCATCATGGGGATCATCGGCGCGGTCTTCACCATCCGCGAGTGGGCCTGGCTCTACATCGCCGGTATCTGGCTCTATCTGGTGCTCATCCCGTTCATCGAGGCTGCAGAGCAGACGGTCATCCAACGGGTGGTGCCGCTGCCGCGTCAGGGGCGCGTCTTCGGACTCGCCATGGCATTCGAGGCGGGGGCGGCCCCGATCACTGCGTTCCTCATCGCGCCCATCGCCGAAATCTGGATCATCCCCTACGCCCGTTCAACAGAAGGCGCTGCGCAATTGGCGCCACTGCTGGGAGAGGGAACTTCCCGCGGAATCGCGCTGGTGTTCCTGATCGCCGGGATCGTCATCATCGCCGCCGCGCTGCTGGCTTTCCTGACTCCGGTCTACCGGCGCGTCTCGGCATCCTACGCGCAGGCCGCCGCCGAGACGCCTGCCGCGCAGCAGCCTGGGACCACGGCGACGCAGACCCCCGCGGCGCCTACGCCGTGACGGCGCCCTCCCGGACCTGGTCCTCGAGCATTCCGCCGAGAATCCGCGCGCCCTCAGGGAAGGCACTCGGGTTGGGTCCCGCGTAGTTCAGCCGGATGAAGGGGCCCACCGGCTCCGCCGGGAACCATTCATTCCCGGCAGCAATAACGACGCCGTTGGCCTCGCAGTCGCGAGCCAACTGCTCGACGTCGGTACCGTCAGGCAGGCGTGCCCACAGGTTCAGCCCGCCCTTGGGCACGTGGTCGATATGCGCGGAGGGCGCGTGCCGGCGCAGGCTGGTGAGCAACAGATCACGGCGGGATTGGAGCTGGTGCCGGAGCCCGCGGAGGTGGGTCTGCCACGCCGGTTGGGTGACGACATCCAGCGCCGCAGCCTGGAGCAGGCCACTGACATACATTGATTCCGCCCCCTGGTCAGCGAGAATCCGTTCACGTGCCGGACCTCGGGCAATGACGGCAGCAACCCGGATGGACGGGGAAACGCTCTTGGTCAGCGAGCGCAGGTAGACCACGTGGCCGGAGTCGTCCTGCGCCGCGACGGGAGCCGGACTGGTGTTGATCCCGAAGTCGTGGGCCCAGTCATCCTCCACAAGGAAGGCGCCGTGCGCGCGGACGATGTCCAGCACCTGCTCGCGGCGCTCGGCGTCCCACTGGGCACCCGTGGGGTTGGCGTAGTTGGGCTGGGCGTAGAACAGGCGGGCACCGGTCTCCTCGAAGGCCCGCGCCAGCGCTTCGGGATCCGGTCCGTCAGCGCCCGTCGGAACCGGGATGATGGTGGCACCGGCCTGCGTTGCGGCCAGAATGGCGCCCCAATAGGTGGGTGACTCCATCAGAACGGGCTGCCCGCTGCCGGCCAACGCGCGGAAGATGGCGCTCAATCCACTCTGACTGCCTGGCAACACCAGAACGTCACTCGGCGTCGGTGGAGTGATACTCGCCGGTGTGGCTGCGCGCAGTTCCTGGGCGAACCACGATCGCAGTTCGGGAAGCCCTGCAGCAGGCGGACGGGCCAGCGCGGCGTCGCTGCGTGACGCCCGCGCCAGGGCTGCCCGGACCGCACGGACCGGCAGCAGCTCGGAGTCCGGATAGCCGGAGTGGAAGGCAATCGTGTCGTTTGCAGTGTCCCGCAAGGTGGTCGGCAGGCCATGCCGGGGCGCTTTGGGGGACCGCAACGCGGCGGTCTGCCACCCATAGTCAGCGGGCCGGGCGGTCCGGACTGACCGCACAAACGTTCCCGATCCGGGACGGCTCTCCACCAGCCCGCGGGCAGTCAGTAGCTGCAATGCTTTCTGCACCGTTACCGGGCTGACCCGGTGCTCGGCGACCAGCGCCCGGGTGGTCGGCAGCCGCGACCCTGGAGCCGCCCCGGAAATCCAGTCATTCAGTGCAGCAGCGATACGGGAACTGCTATCGTTGTTCATGTACAGCAATAGTAGCGCTACTCTTGTGCGAACTGAACCGCTATCCCACCGGCCAGCCGGCATCTGGTGGGGGCTTCTCGGCGTAGCGGCATTTTCCTTCACCGTTCCGTTCACCAAGGTGGCCGTGGAAGGGATGTCGCCGCTGTTCATCGGTTCCGGCCGAGCGGTGCTGGCCGCGCTTCTCGCAGCCCTTGCGCTGGGCATCATGCGGCAGCGGCTCCCCTGCGGTATCCAGTGGGCGCGGCTCGCCATCATCGCTGGTGGCGTCGTAGTGGGCTTCCCCGTCCTGACCTCCTACGCACTCACCGCTGTGCCGGCGAGTCATGCCGCCGTCGTCACCGCCCTGCTGCCGGCGGCGACTGCGACGGCGGCCGTCCTGCGCGGGCATGAACGTCCGCCGCTGGTTTTCTGGATCATGAGCGGCATCGGCGCAGCGGTCACGGTTGCCTTCGCCGCTTTCACCTCCGGCGGGCTTGGCGGCTTCAGCTGGCCGGACCTTCTTCTGCTCGGTGCTGTAGTGGCCGGCGCTATCGGCTACGCCGAGGGCGGCCTGCTGGCCCGCGACCTGGGTTCCTGGCAGGTCATCTCCTGGGCCCTCGTTGTGGCCGCTCCCCTCATGGTTCTGCTGACCTCCATCGCCATGATTGAGGAGCCGCCGGCAGCCTCAGCGGTACAGTGGGCCGCCTTCGCCTACCTCGGAGTGGTCAGTATGTTCCTCGGCTTCTTCGCCTGGTACCGCGGACTGGCAATCGGTCCGATGACCCGGGTCAGCCAGATACAGCTGGTGCAGCCCGTCCTGACTATCGCGTGGGCTGCGCTCCTGCTCGGGGAGCACCTGACGTGGCCGACCATTGTCGGAGGCCTCGCCGTCGTTCTCTGTGCCGGTGTGGCCGTCCGGACGCGCGCCGGAACTCGTTCGGCATCCCGGTCGCGGCCCCGCACCGTATCCCCCAACTCCTGACGCCGACACGGCGTGTCACAACGCAACACGCCGCCGGAACCGGATGTGCTGGCCCGGTACCCGGGGAATCCGGCCCGCCCTTGAGCGCGCTGAACCGAGGAAGGTGCGGGTGCTAGTTAGTAGGTCCGGCACTCCCCAAGGAACGACCGGCCACAGCCCTCCTACGTATTGTTCGACTTCGGCGCCCCTATGCCGGCGTTGATCTTGTGCGGCCCAGCCGCAGAGGGACGGACGTCGAACTCGAACATCGCAGTCGGGAGGTAGACGGTTGAACAGGAGTTGGGAATATCCACCACCCCGGACAACCTCCCCTCAATCGGCGCGGATCCCAGCAACAGGTAAGCCTGCTCCGGGCTGTAGCCGAACTTCGTCAGGTAGTCGATTGCATGCAGGCACGCTCGCTGGTAGGACAAGTGCGAGTCAAGATAATGCTGTTTGCCGTCCAGGGTCACAGAGGTGCCGGAGAAAGCGATCCACTCGCTATAGCGCGGCTCCACAATGCCGGGCATGAAAATCGCATTCTCACTGACGCCATAGGTCTCCATGCCGCCCTTGATGACATCAACCCTGAGGTCTATGAACCCGCCCATCTCAATGGCACCGCAGAAGGTGATTTCGCCGTCGCCCTGTGAGAAGTGGAGATCGCCCAGTGACAGGTTGGCGCCGTCCACGAAGACCGGATAGAAGATCCGTGAACCCTTGGAGAGATTCTTGATGTCCTGGTTACCGCCGTTTTCCCGGGGTGGAGCGGTGCGCGCCGCCTCGCCCGCTACGCGGTCGAACTCCGACGCGGCTAGGCTTCCGAGAACGGCATGCTCCGCTTCGGGCGGCAGAGCCAGGGGCGGCACACGGTTGGGGTCCGTGGCGATGAGGTCGCCCTCGCGCTTGTTCCACTTCGCCAGCAACTCTGCAGAGGGAGCCGTACCCATGAGACCGGGGTGGATGAGTCCCGCATAGGACACTTCCGGTACGTGCCGCGACGTCGCCATCTGACCTGTGAAGTCCCAAATCGCCTTGTAGGCGTCAGGAAACTGCTCGGTCAGGAAGCCTCCGCCGTTGTTTCGGGCGAAGATACCCGTGTAGCCCCATCCCTGCCCGGCCAGCGGGCCTGAATCTTCCTGCGGGATTGGGCCCACGTCGAGGATATCGACGATGAGCAGGTCTCCCGGCTTGACTCCTTCGACGGCGAAGGGCCCGCTGAGCTTGTGGACGGTGAGCAACGGAGCGTTCAGAATGTCATCCGCAGAGTCATCGTTGACAATCGCGCCGTCGAACCACTCGCGGCAGTGCACCCTGAATGAATCACCGGGCTTCACTGTGGCTACGGGAGGGATTTCCGGATGCCACCGGTTATGTCCAACCTTTTCCTGGTCTTCGAACTTCTTTGATGAA